>NZ_CP101115.1:0-3560693 GCF_024296945.1 Acinetobacter sp. Z1
ATGCTCTGGACAGACTGCTTAACTCGCTTGCGACAAGAGCTCTCTGATAACGTCTTTGCGATGTGGATTCGTCCTTTGGTTGCTGAAGAAGCCGATGGCGTGATGCGTTTATATGCACCGAACCCTTATTGGACTCGTTATATTCAAGATAATCATTTAGAACTGATCTCAATTCTCGCTGAGCAATTATCAGAGGGGCGGGTGCGTCAAGTTGAAATTCTGGTTGATTCGCGTCCTGGCACAATTTTGTCATCGAGTGAGCAACCAGCGACAACAACTGCTGCTTTGAATTCACAACCCGTTTCTTCAACAGCAACAGCAACAGCAATAAAAGTAAAAAAAGAAGCTGATTTGGTTCAACCTAGTCAAAGTGCAAATAAAATTCCAAAAAAGAGACAACTTAATCCGTTATTTACATTTTCGCTTTTTGTTGAGGGGCGTTCTAACCAAATGGCAGCCGAAACTTGTCGTAAAGTTTTAACGCAGCTTGGTGCTTCTCAACACAATCCTTTATTTTTATATGGGCCGACAGGTTTAGGTAAAACACACTTAATGCAAGCGGTGGGTAATGCATTATTACAAGCGAAACCAAATGCGCGTGTGATGTATATGACCTCGGAAAGTTTTGTACAAGATTTTGTCAGTTCTTTGCAAAAAGGTAAGGTTGAAGAATTTAAGAAAAATTGTCGTTCTTTAGATTTATTATTGGTCGATGATATTCATTTACTTGCTGGTAAAGAAGCAAGTCTTGTAGAGTTTTTCTATACTTTCAATGCTTTATTGGACGAATCAAAGCAGATTATCCTTACATCAGATCGTTATCCTAAAGAGTTAACTGAACTTGATCCGCGTTTAGTTTCTCGTTTTTCATGGGGATTATCTGTAGGGGTTGAACCGCCAGATATTGAAACTCGCATCGAAATTTTGTTGAAAAAAGCTGAAAATAGTGGAGTAGATTTACCTCGAAATTGTGCTTTATTTATTGCTCAACAAGTGGTTGCGAACGTTCGTGAACTTGAGGGTGCTTTAAATAAAGTTGTGGCAATTTCTCGCTTTAAAGGTACGGTGATCGATCTCGATGTGGTGCGTGAGTCATTAAAAGATGTTTTAGCGATTCGAGCGAGAACGATTAGTGTTGAAAATATTCAACGTGTAGTGAGTGAATATTTCCGAATCCCATTGAAAGAATTGGTTGGTCCGAAAAGAACACGTATTTATGCACGTCCTCGTCAGTTGGCAATGGGGCTTGCGCGCGAGTTAACAGGGGATAGTTTTCCTGAAATTGGGATGGCTTTTGGTGGGCGTGACCATAGTACCGTGATGCATGCCTGTGAAAAAGTAACCAGTTTGCGTGAGGAAGATCCAATTTTTAATGAAGATTATAAAAATCTACTTCGGCTATTACAAAGTTAATCGAGGAGTTAATCTTCATTGACCCTCGTTTCATAGTTGCAAACGGCTTTTAACTACCGCATAGTACACTGCTAACATTCATATTGGCTTCTGTTGTAAGAGGAATAAATCGTGCGTTTGAAAATCGCTAAAGAAAGTTTACTCAATGTTTTATCGCATGTAGTGGGGGCTGTTGAACGCCGTCATACTTTGAATATTCTTTCAAATGTCAAAATTCAAACCACGCAACAGGCCTTAACCATTACTGGTTCTGATTTAGAAGTTGAATTGGTTGCAAGCACCACATTAGCTGAAGGTGCTTGTTTAGAAGCAGGTGAAACTACGGTTCCGGCGCGTAAATTGGTTGATATTTGTAAATCTTTACCAACAGCAGCATTGATTGATTTACAAATTACTGAAGATCAACGTTGTATCTTAAAATCAGGCAATAGTCGTTTTGTATTGGGTACACTTCCAGCTGAAGATTACCCGCTGTTATCGACTGAGAATAGTTTAGGCACGCAAGTTCAAGTGACGCAACGTGAATTAAAGCGTTTGTTTGAGAAAACTGCATTTGCGATGGCAGTTCAGGATGTCCGCTTTTATTTGACAGGTACTTTGCTTGAAATTGATCAAAATCAATTACGTACAGTGACGACTGATGGTCATCGATTGGCTTTGTGTGAAGTTTTGGCTTCTTCTACTGCTTCTGCGCCGATACAAGCCATTGTGCCACGTAAAGCTGTCGGAGAATTACAGCGCTTACTCAGTATTGAAGATGAACAACTGACGTTGTTAATTGGTCGTGAACTATTAAATGTAACGATTCAAACGCCGAGTCGTGACAAAGAACAAAGTGAAATTACCGTTCGTTTTACCACGAAATTGATTGATGGCAAATTTCCTGATTATCGCCGTGTGATTCCAAAAGGTGGCGATAAACATGTCTTTATCGCGCATGATGTCTTTAAACAATCTTTGCAGCGTGTTGCGATTTTAAGTAATGAAAAGCTCCGTGGCGTTTTCTTAAATTTCAACCAAGATTCTTTGCAATTACGTGCCAATAACCCAGAACAAGATGAAGCAGTCGAAGATATTGCGATCCAGTATCAAGATGCTCCATTGGAAATGTCATTTAACGCGCAGTATATTCTTGATGTACTGAGTGTATTAGATGGTGACGATGTTAAAATGAGCATGTCAGAAGCCAATCAATCGGTTCTTGTGCAAGATCCAGCACATCCTGATCAAACTTATGTCGTGATGCCAATGCGAGTTTAATTGATACCGATATTTGAGCTTTAAATCATGCAAATTACGCGTTTAAATATCGAGCGTGTACGAAATTTAAAAACGGTTGCACTTACTGAGTTGCAGCCGTTTAATATTTTTTACGGTATAAACGGATCAGGTAAAACGTCAGTCTTAGAGGCGATTCACTTATTAGCAACAGGAAGATCATTCCGCACCCATATTCCTAAACATTACATTCAATATGATGCTGTAGATGCAATTGTATTCGCACAATCAATCAATGAACGTATAGGTATGCAGAAGTTTGCTTCTGGCGAGCAATTGATTAAAGTAAATGGCGATACGATTGCGACCCAAGGGCAGCTCGCAAAGTTACTCCCTCTACAACATATTGATCCGCAGAGTACCGATATCATTGATCACGGCGCAAAACCAAGACGGCAATTGTTGGATTGGCTGATGTTCCACGTGGAACCAGAGTTTTACTTTGCATGGCAGTACTATTCTAGAGCACTAAAACAGCGTAATAGTTTGCTTAAAACGCGGCGTAATTTGACACTGGCAGATTTAGAGCCTTGGAATAAAATGCTGAGTGATTATGGTGAAATTCTTCACTCACAACGTATTGCTATCGTGGAGCAATGGAATCAATTATTCCATGAAGATTTAAAATTTCTTTTACCTAATTTAGAGATCGAACTTGAATACCATGCAGGGTTTCATACCGAGCATGGGCTATTACAAGATCTAGTTCAATACCATCAAAAAGACTTAGATCGACGCTACACAGAGTATGGCCCACATCGTGCTGATTTGCGTCTAAAAACACCTTTTGGTAATGCAGATGATGTGTTGTCTCGTGGGCAAAAAAAGTTGTTAATCATGGCATTAAAACTGTCACAAATTGCAATGCTACATGCGAGTAATAAGGAAACTGTGGTATTATTAGATGATCTGACAGCAGAGTTAGATTTAGCTGCACAACAACGTTTAATTGAGCGATTAAGTCAATTAGGGAGTCAAGTTTTTATGACCACCTTAGACCATAAGTCGGTATTAAAACACTTACATGAATTGTCGATTTCTTTTCAATTGTTCCATGTTGTACACGGTCAAATCAGTCTCGCTGCGCCATAATTTTATTTCCTCTTCTTTGGATAGATAGATATTTACTAGGGAGTAACCATGAGTTCAGAGTCTCAATCAGTCTCTCAAACAGAACAAACAAATGAAAAGGCTTATGATTCTTCTAGTATTAAAGTATTACGTGGATTAGACGCGGTTCGTAAACGTCCTGGTATGTACATCGGTGACACCGATGATGGTACTGGTTTGCATCATATGGTGTTTGAGGTGGTGGATAATGCCATCGATGAAGCATTAGCTGGACATTGTGATGAAATTTTAGTCACGATTCATGAAGATGAATCTGTCAGTGTGTCGGATAATGGTCGTGGGATTCCAACCGATATTCACCCTGAAGAAGGGGTGTCTGCTGCTGAAGTTATTCTAACGATTCTGCATGCGGGCGGTAAGTTTGATGACAATAGTTATAAAGTATCAGGTGGATTACACGGCGTCGGTGTATCCGTTGTAAATGCACTTTCAAAAAAATTACAACTCACGATTTACCGCGCAGGAAAAATACACGAACAAGAATATCAACATGGCGATTCACAGTACCCGCTGCGTGTTATTGGCGATACCGACAAGTCAGGTACAATTGTTCGTTTTTGGCCGAGTGAACTAACGTTTAGTCAGACCATTTTTAGCGTTGAAATTCTAGCACGACGTTTAAGAGAGCTTTCTTTCTTAAATGCTGGTGTGCGTATCGTTTTACGTGATGAGCGTGTCAACCTTGAAAATGTCTACGACTATGAAGGTGGTTTATCTGAGTTCGTTAAATATATTAACGAAGGTAAACATCATTTAAACGATATTTTCCATTTTACCGTTGATGCTGATAATGGCATCGGTGTAGAAGTCGCGTTACAGTGGAACGATAGTTACCAAGAAAATGTACGTTGCTTTACCAATAACATTCCGCAAAAAGATGGTGGTACACACCTTGCTGGCTTCCGTGCGGCATTAACCCGTGGCTTAAATAGCTACATGGAAAATGAAAGCTTATTGAAAAAAGAGAAAGTTGCTGTTACTGGTGATGATGCGCGTGAAGGCTTGACCGCGATTATTTCAGTGAAGGTGCCTGATCCTAAGTTCTCTTCTCAAACCAAAGAAAAATTGGTTTCAAGCGAAGTTAAACCTGCTGTTGAGCAGGCAATGAACAAAGAGTTTTCTGCTTATTTGCTAGAAAATCCACAAGCAGCTAAATCGATTGCAGGCAAGATTATTGATGCAGCGCGTGCGCGTGATGCAGCGCGTAAAGCACGGGAAATGACACGCCGTAAGAGTGCATTGGATATTGCTGGTTTACCGGGTAAATTGGCAGACTGTCAGGAAAAAGATCCAGCATTGTCTGAATTGTATTTAGTCGAGGGTGATTCTGCGGGCGGAAGTGCGAAGCAAGGTCGTAATCGTAAAATGCAAGCGATTTTACCGTTAAAAGGCAAAATTCTGAATGTTGAACGTGCGCGTTTTGACAAGATGATTTCAAGCCAAGAGGTCGGTACTTTAATTACCGCTTTAGGCTGTGGTATCGGTCGTGAAGAATATAATCCTGACAAATTGCGTTATCACAAAATCATTATCATGACCGATGCGGACGTGGATGGTTCACATATTCGTACGTTGTTATTGACTTTCTTCTTCCGTCAAATGCCTGAGTTGGTTGAGCGTGGTTACATCTATATCGCACAACCACCTTTGTACAAATTGAAGAAAGGTAAGCATGAACAGTATATGAAAGACAATGATGCACTGGAAACGTTCCTAATTTCCAATGCGATTGATGAGCTTTCATTGCATATTAGTGCTGATGCACCAGCAATTACTGGTGAAGCTTTGGCGAAAGTGATTGCAGATTATCAAGTCTCGCAAAAGAGTTTACAGCGCTTAACACAACGTTATCCTGCAAGCTTGCTTGATGGGTTGTTGGAGTTAGATGCGCTCAAAACTGATCATAATCATGAACGTGACTATGTTGAAACATGGGCAGAGCAATTACGTGTTGCGATTGAGAAATTACAGCCAAGTTTACGTCCAGAGATTAGCTTGGAAGCATTTGATCGTGAGAATGCGCAAGGTGAGAAATCTGCACATTACTGGCCACGTGTCACGGTGTACGTACATAATTTGCCGCATTCATATTTATTAGATGCTGGATTATTAAATTCAGCGGAATATGCACGGTTGCTCAAAAACTCGAAGAGTTGGTTCAAATTGCTTGAAGAGGGTGCTTATCTACAAAAAGGTGAGCGTCGTATTCAAGTTAATAGCTTTCATCAAGTATGGCAACATATTTTACAAGACTCACGCCGTGGCATGATGATCCAACGCTACAAAGGTTTGGGTGAGATGAATGCTGATCAACTTTGGGAAACCACGATGGATCCTGAAAACCGTCATATGTTGCAAGTGACGATTGATGATGCCATTGAAGCAGATCGTATGTTCTCTTGTTTAATGGGTGATGATGTAGAACCACGTCGTGCCTTCATTGAAGAGAATGCACTGAATGCGGATATTGATGCTTAATTAAATTGATGGGAGATTTAATACATATTATTTCTCTCGTATATAAGAAAAAGGCGATGCTTGATGCATCGCCTTTTTCTTATATAAATGTTTCACGTGAAACATCTTAACTTGCTGAATTTAGGGATCAACAAAGTCACTCACTTGAATGAGTGCATGACCAAATAAATAACCAGCAGTCACTAAAACACTAATCCAAAGGAATGCGCCTAGAATGTTATAAATGACAAAATGGGTATAATTCATGTTGCTTGAACCTGCAGCTAAGGGCGCAAATGAACGAGCGAAAGGAATAAAACGAGCAAGCAAGATTGTTTTACCACCATGTTGTAAAAAGAATTTATTGGTTTTTTTGAGATATTCTTGCTTTATAAAACGGGAATCCATATTGAAAATACGATCACCAAAATGTCGTCCAATATGATAGTTCACCATGTAACCCAATGCCGCAGCAAAGAATAATAAGCTAATCATGTAGCCAAGGTGCATGATTTCAACCACCGAACACAACGCACCAACAGTGAGTAATAAACTATCACCAGGTAGGAAAAACATAAAAACAAAAGCAGTTTCAGAAAAAATAATGAGAAAAAGGATTGCATAAATCCATAAACCATACTCTTGAACTAAAATGGGAAGGATATGCTCAAAATTAAAAACAAAATCTAAAGAATTCATTCAGTTTGTATGATCCCAAATAGAGTACTCACCAAATTGAAGTACAAAAAATAAAAAATAACCCTCAGGATCCATTTGAAAGTGATGACTTTAAAAGGATTAAGCTGAGTATATCGAGCCTGAAAGCAAAGCTCAATTTTGTGAGAAAATTCCAACTTTTAGCTTAAATCAAATCTTTATGCATTTCATGACAGCTTTATAGAGATTCATTATGCTTTTAAGTATCAAAAAATTAAATCGTGAGAAAATCTCACCCTAGTGAATATAGGGTGAGATGACCATCTAAACTTCGAAAGAGCCTTCTAGCTCTTCAAGCTCCATCATTAACTCTAATAATTGCTCTTCAAATTGCGCCAGTTTGTTTTTGAACTCAGTTTGTTCATGCATGACCTTCTTCAAATCCTCTTTGCGATGTGATTCATACAAACTGCTTTCAGCCAATGCTTGTTCAATTTCATTTAAACGAGGCTGAATCTTTTCAATTTGAGCTTCTATTTTTTCAATATTTTTACGTATAGGTCGAGTTTGTTCACGGCGGCGAGCCGCTTCTTTACGCTGCGCTTCTTTATCTATTTTGGTTGCGGGAGTTTGTGTATTCGCAGTTTGCTGTACGGTGTTTTGAGCATTCATTTGTTGTTGACGTGCTTCACGTAACCATTTCGCATAGTCTTGTAAATCACCCTCAAATTCAATGCATTTACCTGCATGAACCAGCAATAAATCATCACATACACTCGCAATCAATTGACGTTCGTGCGAAACCAATACCACCGCACCATCAAAATCTTGTAAAGCCATTGTTAAAGCATGGCGCATATCTAAGTCTAAATGGTTGGTCGGCTCATCAAGAATTAAAACATTTGGACGTTGCCATACGATCAGTGCCAAAGCTAAACGCGCACGTTCCCCCCCAGAAAAGCTTTCACATGGCGTATCCATACGTTCACCACTAAAGCCAAATCCACCTAAGAAAGAGCGTAAAGCAGCTTCACTGATTTTTTTATCCGCAATCCGAGCCAGTTGTAACATCGGACTGGCATTGGCATCTAAGGCATCCATTTGATGTTGAGCAAAATAACCAATATTAAGCAATTCAGATGCTTTGCGTTCTCCAGCGAGTAAAGGTAAATCTCCGACTAACGTTTTAATCAGTGTTGATTTACCCGCACCATTCATACCGAGTAAACCAATTCTGGAGCTAGGCGTGATTTGTAAACGGACTTTTTCCGCAATCACTTTATCTCCATAGCCAATCGTCGCTGCATCTAAGCTCAACAGTGGCGAGCTCATTTTGGTTGGTTCACGGAAACTAAAGGTAAATGGTGTATCTACATGTGCAGGAGCAAGTTGTTGCATCCGTTCCAGTTGTTTGATGCGGCTTTGTGCTTGACGTGCTTTGGTTGCTTTGGCTTTAAAGCGATCAATAAATTTTTGTAAATGAGCACGCGTTTCTTGTTGTTTCTCAAAAGCTTGTTGCTGTTGGGCTAAACGTTCACTACGTGTCGTTTCAAAAGTAGAGTAATTGCCTGTATACAGCGTTAGTTCTTGATTTTCGATATGTAAAATATGGTCGGTGATTGCATCTAAAAAATCACGGTCATGTGAAATTAGAACTAAGGTTCCTTCATATGCTTTTAACCAGTCTTCTAACCATAAGATTGCATCTAAATCTAAATGGTTGGTCGGTTCATCTAATAACAGCAGATCTGAACGGCTCATCAGGGTACGCGCTAAGTTTAAACGCATACGCCAACCCCCAGAGAAACTCGCAACACCTAAACTCAATTGGTGATCTAAGAAACCCAAACCTGCCATGAGCTGAGCCGCTTTTGCAGGTGCAACATAACCATGTATTTCATCAAAGCGACCATGGAGTTTTGCTAACTCATCGTTACTCAATTGATCTGGATGGGCTAATTTTTCTTGAATATCCCAATATTCTTCATCACCTGAAAGTACAAAGTCGAGTGCTGGCATTTCGAGTGCTTTAATTTCTTGTGCCATATGCGCAACTGTCCATACAGAAGGACGAGTCAAATTCCCTTCATCTGCACCTAGATCACCTAAAAAAGCTGCAAACAATGTGGATTTACCAGCCCCATTCACACCTGTTAAACCAATTTTCCAGCCAGGATGGAGCTGCATAGAGGCTTTCTGAAATAGGACTCGGCCACCACGGCGTAATGAAACTTGGTCAAATTGGATCATGATTATGCAGAATAGCGAATAGATGACAGCATTTTAAGGTGTATACCCATGAATGCAAATTTTTATACAGGATATCTACTCGATTAAATTAAGTGATTCAATTTATAAGAAATAGAGTAAAAGCTCTATTTTTGCAGCTCAAATCAGATTATTATTTAGTTTAAATGAAAAAATAAGTAACAAGACTAGAAATATAGTAATGGGATTAATGATGAAGAAAGGATTTCTTGCATTGGGGGCAATGCTAGCGTTGGGTTTTAATACCCAAGCTCAGGCATCAACGAAAATTTGTGTTTTTGATTTATTGGGTAAATCAGGTGAAGCGTACAAAGTCATGGAAGAGTGGGCACTCGCTGCTAAGACATGGCGAGCAGATGTGACCTTATTGAGTTATCAAAGTGAGGCGCAAGCTGAAAAGCATTTTGAGCAAGGGTATTGTGATGGTGTCTATATGACATCCATGCGTGCCAGAAGCTATAACAAGTTTGCTGGCTCAGTCGATGCAATTGGTGCAGTACCTACATATGCGATTGCACAAAAAGCCATTAGTTTTGCTTTGGATCAAAGAAATAAACGTCGCTTATCTACCCAGATCGGTAACCAAAGTTATGAAGTCGCAGGTATTTCTCAAATTGGTTTAGCCTATATTTTTGTCAAAGATAAAAAAATCAATACGATAGAGCAAATCAAAGGAAAGAGATTTGCTGTTTTAGCCTATGACGAAGCACAAAAAATTGTGGTTAAAAGTTTAGGTGGGCAAGCGGTACTTTCGGATATTTCAGATATAGCGAAAAAATTTAATAACGGACAAGCCGACATTATGGCGGCGCCAGCTTACGCTTATAAACCACTCGAAATACATAAAGGATTAGGGGCTAATGGTGCGATCATCACTTTCCCTGCACTGAATATGACAATGGATTTGATTATCCGCCCTAAAGAGTTTTCGAGTAATTTTGGTCAAAATTCTAGAGCGTGGTTTTTAAGTCGTTTGAATAGTAATTTTGCGATGATTCAAAGAATAGAAGCTGAATTGCCTGCTCAATACAAAATCAATCTTACTAGTGACGACAAAACACGCTATCAGCAGATTCTACGTGAAGCACGGATCGGGCTAACCAAACGTGGAATTTATGATCCAACAATGATGAGCGTATTAAAACGTGCACGTTGCACGGTAGAGCGAACCAATTTCGAATGTAGCCTAGGTGGTGAATAGTTTTAATTTTTGCGTTTAATAATTTTACTTTTAGTAGGGAATGAAAATGAAAAAGGGGTTGTTTGCTTTAGTTGCGTTGGTCGGTATGGGGATGACGAGCGAACTACAAGCAAAACAAAAAGTATGCGTATTTGATTTACTCGGTAAAGCGGGTGAAACCTATAAAATTACCGAGGAATGGGCTGTTGCTACCAAACAGTGGAATGCTGATGTTCGGCTAGTTCCATATCAAGATGAAGCAAAAGCACAAAATGATTTTGAAGCAGGCAAATGTGATGCGGTGTATATGACATCGATGCGTGCACGTAAATACAATCGTTTTGCAGGATCAATTGATGCGATTGGTGGAGTAACCAATAATCAGGTTGCACAAAAGGCAATCAGTTTTGCCTTGGATAAACGCAATAAACGGCGTTTGTTGGCAACCGTTGATAATCAACGTTATGAAGTTGCGGGTATTTTACAATTTGGTTTAGCCTATGTTTTCGTCCGTGATAAAAATCTAAATACGATTGAAAAAGCTAAAGGCAAAAAATTTGCCTATTTACACTATGATATTGCGCAAAAAGAAATTGTAGATAGTTTGGAAATGGTTTCTGTACCCTCTGAAATTTCAGATTTTGTGAAAAAATTTAATAGTCATCAAGTCGATGTGATTGCATCACCTGCTTATGCCTATAAACCTTTAGAAATTGAGCGTGGTATTGCCAATAATGGCGCAATGTTCTCATTTCCTGTCGTTAATATTACAGGTGATTTAATTATTCGACCTGAAAAATTTCCGACACAATTTGGTGCTCAATCGCGTGAATGGTTTATCCAACAGTTACCGAGAAGCTTTAATTTGGTCAAGCGCTTAGAAAATTCAATTCCTGCAAAATATAAATTAGATTTACCAAAAGAAGATGAAGTTCGTTATCAAAAAATACTTCGAGATGGACGTATACGACTAACCAAACAAGGTGTCTATGATCCAATTATGATGAGTGTACTCAAGCGTGCCCGCTGTACTGTAGAACGGACAAGTTTTGAATGTTCTTTAGGTGGTGAGTAGCTCTAATCAATCTACTCATATCAAGCAAACAGAATGATTATTTCAGCTAAATAATCATTCTTAAAATCTGGTTTTCTTATGATTTTAAAATGTGATGAGTATTTATAAAAACCAAAAAAACCCGACGCATGTAGGTAAAAAGACTAGGCTTTTATTAAAAACCTGACTATATTTGTCATTAGCTGGTGGAAAAATATGCAAAAACAGCAAATAAGGGAAAACAAGATGAAAAAAGGACTTTGGGCATTGAGTGCTGCGACTCTATTTGTCATGGTGACTCCTGTACATGCAAAACAAGAAATTTGTGTATTCGATTTATTGGGTAAGGCTGGGGAGTCTTATAAACTGATTGAAGAGTGGAAACTTTCTTCTAAATCTTGGAATGGCGATGTCGAGCTTATTCCTTATCAAGATGAAGAAAAAGCCGAAATAGATTTTGACGCGGGTAAGTGTGATGGTGTCTACATGACGTCCATGCGCGCAAGGAAATATAATAAATTTGCAGGTTCTGTTGATGCGGTAGGGGCAGTAACCAGTAATGCAATTGCCCAAAAAGCTATTACTTATGTCTTAGATAAACGCAATCGTCATCGCTTAGTTACCTCAGTTAATGGCGATAAATATGAAGTAGCGGGCATCATTCAAGTTGGGCTTGCTTATATTTTTGTTCGTGATAAAAATATAGATACCATTGAAAAAGCCAAAGGTAAAAAGTTTGCTTATTTACATTATGACCATGCCCAAAAAGCGATTGTTGAAAGCATAGATTTGGTGGCTGTGCCATCCGATATTTCAGATTTCGTAAAGAAATTTAACAGTGGGCAAGTTGATGTGATTGCTGCTCCTGCTTATGCATACAAACCTTTAGAAATTAATAAAGGTTTAGGCAATGGCGCTTTATTTAACTTTCCTGTTGTAAACATTACCGGTGATCTTATTATTCGACCAAGTAAGTTCCCTGCTAATTTTGGAATCCAATCAAGACAATGGTTTGTGAAAAAATTACCAAGTAACTTCGCTACAGTTCAGCGTCTAGAAGCAGGCATGAATGCAAGAAGAATTACGCTTTCAAATGAAGATAAAATACGTTATCAAAAAATGTTACGTGATGGACGAATGAATTTAACCAAACAGGGCGTTTATGACGCTAATATGATGAATGTACTCAAGCGTGCGCGTTGTACAGTTGAAAGAACTAACTTTGAGTGTTCTTTGAGTGGTGAGTAACAGTATATGGATAACAATCGATTTATAATTTTATAAACAAAGTGGAGTGCTTATAACAAAATTGTCTATGAAAATAAGTCAATGAGATAAAACAGGACAAAAACTAAACAATAACGACATAAAAATAGAGTAGATGCTCTATTTTTTTGTCAAAAACATGATTAATATTTGCTTCGAACAAGGAGACAAACATAAAGTTTGTGAAAGGATGAAAAATATGAAAAAAATTGCACTTGCTATTGCAACAACTTCAATCTTAGGTGTGTCTGCGTCGACACAAGCAGCAATTGACGTGTGTGTATTCGACTTATTAGGAAAGTCAGGTGAATCATACAAAATGATGCAAGATTGGGCGCTCGCAGCAAAGGGCTGGGGTGCTGATGTAAACCTTCTTGCAATTACGGACGAACAAGTCGCAGATAACAATTTTAAAGCTGGAAAATGTGCTGCAGTTGCTATGACAGCAATGCGTGCTCGTCCATACAATAAATTCGCGGGTTCTATCGATTCTCTAGGTGGTGCGCCAAGCAATGAAATTGCTCAACGTGCGATTACATATGTTCTTGACGCTCGTAATGCGGCAAAAATGACCACTAATCTTGGTGGTAATAAATACGAAATTGCGGGTATCTCTCCACTAGGTGCTGCTTATATTTTCGTACGCGACAAAAATATTAACTCGATTGAGAAAGCAGCTGGTAAGAAATTCGCTGTATTGGGTTACGATGATGCTCAAAAGATCATGGTACAACGCGTAGGCGCTCAAGCAGTACTTTCTGATATTTCTAACTTCGCTGCTAAATTTAACAATGGTCAAGTAGATATGGTTGGTGCGCCAGCTTATGCATATAAACCATTAGAATTGAGCAAAGGTTTAGGTACTAATGGTGGTATCTTCAATTTCCCAGTATTACAAGTAACTGCGGATCTTGTTATTCGTCCAGAAAAATTCCCTGCTGGTTTTGGTCAAAAATCTCGTGATTACTTTGTGAAGCAGCTACCAAAAGCATTTGCAATGATCAAACGTTACGAAGCTGAAATTCCAGCGAAGTACAAAATGAACTTAAGCGCGGAAGACACATTGAAGTATCAAAAATTATTACGTGATGGTCGTATGGATTTGACTAAGCGCGGTATCTACGATGCAGGTATGATGTCTGTATTGAAAAAATCTCGTTGTTCAGTGAACAAATCAAACTTTGAATGTGCATTACCAGGTGAATAATCCTAAAATGCGATAAAAGCTACTTAAAGCCTAGATTAATCTAGGCTTTTTGTTTTAATAAGCGCCGTCATTTAAGTCATTGTCTTTATTTATAAAAATCGAGATCATAAGATTAGATAAATCCAAATGATATTTATTTGAAGACTCGCTAGGACATCACAGAGTTTATTTAATTTTAGTGTTATGCAACAACAATCAGCATAGATGCAAAGGAAAAATAATATGCAATGGTTTAAAACACTCCTACTCGTAACGGGTATAGCAGCAGTATCTGCTGGTGCTCAAGCAAAACAAACAATTTGTGTATTTGATATCGTTGGTAAAAGTGGCGATGTATACGCATTAATGAAAGATTATCAGCTTGCCGCAAAAAATTGGGGCGCTGATATTGAGTTGAAAGTTGGTACTAATGAAGCTGTTATTGCTGAAGATTTTAAAGCAGGTAAATGTGATGGGGTAAGCATCACGGGTATGCGCGGTCGTCAATTTAACCAGTTTACAGGTTCATTGGATGCAATCGGTGCGATTACTGATCTCAAGCTTGCAGTAAAAGTAATGCAAGGTCTAGCAAGCCCAGTGTTTGCAAAAGCGATGGTGAATGGAAAATACGAAGTCGTAGGTGTTATTCCAGTCGGAGATGCGTATCTGCTGGTCAATGACCGTAATATCAATACTGTCGCTAAAGCTGCTGGTAAGAAAATTGCTGTTCTAGATTATGATGAAGCACAAAAAATTATGGCCTCTCAAGTCGGTGCTCAAGCAGTGAGCTCTGATATCACCAACTTTGGTGCAAAGTTTAACAATGGTCAGGTCGATATTATTGGCGCACCTGCCGCAGCCTTTAAACCTCTAGAATTACATAAAGGTTTAGGCACTAAAGGTGCAATTGTGAATTATCCAATTTTACAGGTAACTGGTAATTTAATTATTCATCCAGAAAAATTCCCAGCAGGATTTGGTCAAAAATCACGAGAGTGGATTAAAGGCCAACTGCCACGTGCTTTTACCATTCTAGGTAAAATGAAAGCCGATATTCCACAAAAATATTGGATGGAAGTTCCTGCTTCAGATAAACCTGGTTATCAAAAATTAATGCGTGAAGCGCGTATTAGTCTGACGGCAAAAGGTATTTATGATAAGCGTATGATGAAATTGTTGTGGCAATTCCGCTGCCGTGAAGATGCCAAAAACTTTGAATGTGGTTTACAAGAAGAGAATTACAAATAAACATGTAAAAACTCTTTAACAGCACTTTAAACATCCAAGACAGACCCGATATTGAGTATGCTATACTACATATCGGGTCTTTTATTTATGAAAGACGTGTTAAAGTCCGAGGAATATCATCATGAATGCCCAAGCTCTCGAATTGTCAGATAATGCTGCCAAAAAAGTTCGCCAATTGCGCGAAAGTGAAGGCAACGACGATCTTATGTTACGCGTATATGTAACGGGTGGTGGATGCTCAGGTTTTTCTTATGGCTTTAATTTTGCTGAAAGCATGAATGAAGATGATGCTGAATTCAGTAATGGCGATGTTAAAATGCTAGTTGATTCATTGAGCTATCAATATTTAATTGGTTCAGTGGTCGATTATTTAGAAGGATTAGAAGGTTCGCGTTTTGTCGTGCAGAATCCGAATGCAACAACGACCTGTGGTTGTGGTTCATCTTTCTCGATTTAAAAGATTTTTGATTTAAAAAGCTTCTCCAATTGAGAAGCTTTTTTTGTTTATACCGCCGTAATCGTTCCTAAAATACGATCACCACTGGCTCCAGTGACGGCTGGTAAATTACCACTGAGTTGTTGCATAAAACGCATTGCTAACCAAGCAAATGCAGTTGCTTCTACCCATGTCGGTGCCAAGCCTAAAGCATCTGTGGTTTGTACTGACCAATTATGTTTGCGCAAACGCCAACGCAGTTGTTCAAGCAGAAATGAATTATAAGCGCCACCACCACATACATAGACCTCACCTGTAGGCATGAACTCTTTGCTGCGATAAATGGCTTTTTTAATCGCACGTGTGGTGAGTTTCATCAGCGTTGCTTGAATATTTTCAGGCGTATCTTCAAGCTCATCATATTCAAGATCATTACGCCAATCGCTAATTTGATCATCAAGCCATTCGAGATTAAAGTCTTCGCGCCCTGTACTTTTCGGTGGTTCTTTGGCAAAAAACTCATGGGTCTGTAAACGATCTAGCAATGAACGAACTGGATTACCGTAGGCTGCCCAATCCCCATTTTCATCATAAGGATGTCCAGTGTGGCGATGACACCAAGCATCCATCAAAATGTTGGCAGGGCCGGTATCAAAGCCATATACGCCGTTTAAATCGTTAGCAGGCAACATGCTGACATTGGCAATGCCACCTAAATTTAAAATCACGCGGTGAATACTATCATGCTGAAATAAAGCTTGATGGAATGCAGGCACTAATGGTGCACCTTGCCCACCAGCAGCCATATCGCGACGACGAAAATCTGAAATAACAGGAAGTTGAGTGATCTCAGTAATAATATTGGGATCACCTATTTGTAAGGTAAATCCGTATTCAGGACGATGGCGAATGGTTTGCCCATGTGAGCCAATCGCCTTAATATCCGTTCGATCTAAATTATTATTTTCAATCAATTGATTAATGCCATGACCGATCATTTTGGCTAAAGCAACATCGGCTTTACCCATACGATCAATTTCATTGTCATCTGGAAGCGTGAGTGCCATTAATTCATCACGTAACTCAGGCTCAAAAGGCACTGTCAGCGTAGCGTGCAGTATTAAAGGATCAAATGAAGTTGCAACAATATCAACACCATCCATGCTCGTGCCTGTCATTACACCAATATAGATTGCGCTCATATACAACTTATCCTGCAAGATGCTGAAAAAATGTTAGTATATCGCACAAATTGAATAACTGATGTGTTTAGGTTTTGTGATGTCAAATTTCTTGCCAGCCGAAGAACAGCTTGCTCTCATTCAACGAGGCACGCACGAGATTATCTCTGATGAAGATTTATTGAAAAAACTGAAAGAGAATCGTCCACTCCGTGTAAAAGCAGGCTTTGACCCAACGGCTCCTGATTTACACTTAGGACATACGGTTCTAATTAATAAATTAAAAACCTTTCAAGATTTAGGTCATGAAGTGACTTTCTTGATTGGTGATTATACAGCCATGATTGGTGATCCAACTGGTAAAAGCGCAACGCGTCCGCCGTTGTCACAAGAGCAAGTGATTGCCAATGCCAAAACCTATCAAGAACAAGTCTTTAAAATTTTAGATCCGAATAAAACCAAAGTACGTTTTAACTCAGAATGGTTTAGCCAAAAAACTGCGGCTGATTTAATTCAATTGGCAAGTCAGCAAACTGTATCACGTATGTTAGAGCGTGATGACTTTACTAAGCGCTATAACAACCATCAACCGATTGCAATTCATGAGTTCCTCTATCCATTGGTACAAGGATATGACTCGATTGCACTTGAAGCTGATGTGGAGTTAGGTGGTACAGATCAGACCTTTAACTTATTGATGGGACGTACTTTACAAGGTCGTTACGGTCAAGAATCACAAGTATGTATTACTGTGCCGATTCTTGAAGGTTTAGATGGCGTGAATAAGATGTCTAAATCTTTAGGCAACTATATTGGTGTATTTGATACCCCAGGTGCAATGTATCAAAAAATCTTATCGATGCCAGATAGCTTGATTGAACGTTACTTTGATTTACTGAGCTTTAAGTCATTGGATGAAATCAAAGTCTTGCTTGATGAAATGGCTGCGGGTCGTAACCCACAAGAAATCAAACGTATTTTGGCGCTTGAGTTGGTTGAACGTTTCCATGATGCAGAAGCGGCTGAAAATGCACATAAGAGCGCAGGTAACCGTGTAACCGAAGGCGAAGTGCCAGAAGATACACCAGAAGTAACCATTTCTCGTGGCGAGTTTGGCGGTGAGTTGTTTATTGCAACCATTCTTCGCATTGCGGGCTTAAACCCGAATGCAGCCGCTGCAAAAGATGCTGTGGGTCGTGGTGCAGTTAAAGTTGACTGGAATGTAGTCGATATGAGCTACTCTGTAAAAGAGAATGTCACTTTAATCATTCAATCTGGAAAAAAAGCCATTGCACGGGTGACTTTTACTGACTAATTCGAAATGTAAATAATAAAAAGCAGGCCATGAGCCTGCTTTTTATACGTAAATAGCTGATAAAAACAACGAAAACACTGATTTTGTAGAAAAAAGAAACATGCAAAAGAAAATAATAAAAAAGGGGGTTGCGCCTGACCTGAAATGCTGTAGAATGCACATCCATCGGCGGTGATGCAGATAAAAACTTGTTGAGAAACAAGGATTTGGCTAGAATGGTTAGATTCTTGAGTTGGTTGATAAGTTTGATAAATATCTAAATTACCTGTTGACTTTGAAGAAATTCAGAGTAATATAGCCGACCTAGCTTGATGATGACGAATCATCGAGAAGATCATTAAGAGAATAGAAGAACAACTTGTGTGGATTTTTACTGGTTAATCGATCGAAAATATTTCATTGATTGAATGGTAGAAATTACTCGAAGTTTATTTGAGAAATTAAAGTCAGAAAATTGATGAGCCAGATTTGGTGCTTAGAATAAAGCACAAATGATATTAAACTGAAGAGTTTGATCATGGCTCAGATTGAACGCTGGCGGCAGGCTTAACACATGCAAGTCGAGCGGGGAAATGTAGCTTGCTACATTACCTAGCGGCGGACGGGTGAGTAATGCTTAGGAATCTGCCTATTAGTGGGGGACAACATTCCGAAAGGAATGCTAATACCGCATACGTCCTACGGGAGAAAGCAGGGGACCTTCGGGCCTTGCGCTAATAGATGAGCCTAAGTCGGATTAGCTAGTTGGTGGGGTAAAGGCCTACCAAGGCGACGATCTGTAGCGGGTCTGAGAGGATGATCCGCCACACTGGGACTGAGACACGGCCCAGACTCCTACGGGAGGCAGCAGTGGGGAATATTGGACAATGGGGGGAACCCTGATCCAGCCATGCCGCGTGTGTGAAGAAGGCCTTTTGGTTGTAAAGCACTTTAAGCGAGGAGGAGGCTACTAGTATTAATACTACTGGATAGTGGACGTTACTCGCAGAATAAGCACCGGCTAACTCTGTGCCAGCAGCCGCGGTAATACAGAGGGTGCGAGCGTTAATCGGATTTACTGGGCGTAAAGCGTGCGTAGGCGGCTGATTAAGTCGGATGTGAAATCCCTGAGCTTAACTTAGGAATTGCATTCGATACTGGTCAGCTAGAGTATGGGAGAGGATGGTAGAATTCCAGGTGTAGCGGTGAAATGCGTAGAGATCTGGAGGAATACCGATGGCGAAGGCAGCCATCTGGCCTAATACTGACGCTGAGGTACGAAAGCATGGGGAGCAAACAGGATTAGATACCCTGGTAGTCCATGCCGTAAACGATGTCTACTAGCCGTTGGGGCCTTTGAGGCTTTAGTGGCGCAGCTAACGCGATAAGTAGACCGCCTGGGGAGTACGGTCGCAAGACTAAAACTCAAATGAATTGACGGGGGCCCGCACAAGCGGTGGAGCATGTGGTTTAATTCGATGCAACGCGAAGAACCTTACCTGGTCTTGACATAGTAAGAACTTTCCAGAGATGGATTGGTGCCTTCGGGAACTTACATACAGGTGCTGCATGGCTGTCGTCAGCTCGTGTCGTGAGATGTTGGGTTAAGTCCCGCAACGAGCGCAACCCTTTTCCTTATTTGCCAGCGGGTTAAGCCGGGAACTTTAAGGATACTGCCAGTGACAAACTGGAGGAAGGCGGGGACGACGTCAAGTCATCATGGCCCTTACGACCAGGGCTACACACGTGCTACAATGGTCGGTACAAAGGGTTGCTACCTAGCGATAGGATGCTAATCTCAAAAAGCCGATCGTAGTCCGGATTGGAGTCTGCAACTCGACTCCATGAAGTCGGAATCGCTAGTAATCGCGGATCAGAATGCCGCGGTGAATACGTTCCCGGGCCTTGTACACACCGCCCGTCACACCATGGGAGTTTGTTGCACCAGAAGTAGGTAGTCTAACCGCAAGGAGGACGCTTACCACGGTGTGGCCGATGACTGGGGTGAAGTCGTAACAAGGTAGCCGTAGGGGAACCTGCGGCTGGATCACCTCCTTAACGAAAGATTGATGGCCGGTAAGAATCCACAACAAGTTGTTCTTCGAAGATGTATCTGAGGGTCTGTAGCTCAGTTGGTTAGAGCACACGCTTGATAAGCGTGGGGTCACAAGTTCAAGTCTTGTCAGACCCACCACTACTGACGAAGTGATGAATAATCACAAGCTGCTAGATTGAAAGATATGTCGTTCATTATGATTTAAGCTGGGGACTTAGCTTAGTTGGTAGAGCGCCTGCTTTGCACGCAGGAGGTCAGGAGTTCGACTCTCCTAGTCTCCACCATGAATTAAAAAGAGTTTGTAAGAACGAAATTAATTCAAAGCTAAAGTAAATTATAGAAATTAATAAATACCTAAATAAGTCAAAAGAGATTTTGATTTGAGTTTATTAACTTCTGTGATTTATCACAGTTTACTACGCACCGACGAGGTGGTAGTTAATCATTAACAGATTAGAAAATTGAGTCTGAAATAAATTGTTCAAACTCGATTAATTCAACACTAACAGTAATACGTAAGTATTTCAGTTGGATGAAGAGTTAATCTGAGAACTAGCAAAAACACTGAATCAAGCGTTTTGGTAATGAATTTAGATTGAAGCTGTATGGTGATTAAGTTCACAGACAACGAATAGTAGCAATTAAGTTTGCAACGCTAACACTCACTTGTATGTGTTAACGACTGTTTGGGGTTGTATAGTCAAGTAATTAAGTGCATGTGGTGGATGCCTTGGCAGTCAGAGGCGATGAAAGACGTGATAGCCTGCGAAAAGCTCCGGGGAGGCGGCAAATATCCTTTGATCCGGAGATTTCTGAATGGGGGAACCCACCCGCTATAAGGCGGGTATCATAAACTGAATACATAGGTTTATGAAGCGAACGAGGGGAAGTGAAACATCTCAGTACCCTTAGGAAAAGAAATCAATTGAGATTCCCTTAGTAGCGGCGAGCGAACGGGGAGCAGCCCATTAAGTTGTGTGTGTTCTAGTGGAACGCTCTGGGAAGTGCGAACGTAGAGGGTGATATTCCCGTACACGAAAGGGCACACACAATGATGACGAGTAGGGCGAGGCACGTGAAACCTTGTCTGAATATGGGGGGACCATCCTCCAAGGCTAAATACTCCTGACTGACCGATAGTGAACCAGTACCGTGAGGGAAAGGCGAAAAGAACCCCTGTGAGGGGAGTGAAATAGATCCTGAAACCGCATGCATACAAGCAGTGGGAGCCGACTTGTTCGGTGACTGCGTACCTTTTGTATAATGGGTCAGCGACTTACATTCAGTAGCAAGGTTAACCGAATAGGGGAGCCGTAGAGAAATCGAGTCTTAATAGGGCGTTTAGTTGCTGGGTGTAGACCCGAAACCAGGCGATCTATCCATGAGCAGGTTGAAGGTTGGGTAACACTAACTGGAGGACCGAACCCACTGTCGTTGAAAAGCCAGGGGATGACTTGTGGATAGGGGTGAAAGGCTAATCAAGCCTGGTGATAGCTGGTTCTCCCCGAAAGCTATTTAGGTAGCGCCTCGGACGAATACCATTGGGGGTAGAGCACTGTTTCGGCTAGGGGGTCATCCCGACTTACCAAACCGATGCAAACTCCGAATACCAATGAGTACTATCCGGGAGACAGACTGCGGGTGCTAACGTCCGTAGTCAAGAGGAAAACAATCCAGACCGCCAGCTAAGGCCCCAAAATCATAGTTAAGTGGGAAACGATGTGGGAAGGCATAGACAGCTAGGAGGTTGGCTTAGAAGCAGCCACCCTTTAAAGAAAGCGTAATAGCTCACTAGTCGAGTCGGCCTGCGCGGAAGATGTAACGGGGCTAAAACTATGTGCCGAAGCTGCGGATTTACGCATTAGCGTAAGTGGTAGGGGAGCGTTCTGTAAGCCGATGAAGGTGTATTGAGAAGTATGCTGGAGGTATCAGAAGTGCGAATGCTGACGTGAGTAACGACAAAACGGGTGAAAAACCCGTTCGCTGAAAGACCAAGGGTTCCAGTCCAACGTTAATCGGGGCTGGGTGAGTCGACCCCTAAGGCGAGGCCGAGAGGCGTAGTCGATGGGAAATTGGTTAATATTCCAATACTTCTGTGTAATGCGATGAGAGGACGGAGAAGGTTAAGTCAGCCTGGCGTTGGTTGTCCAGGTGGAAGGCTGTAGGCATGCATCTTAGGCAAATCCGGGGTGCTCTATGCTGAGAGCTGATAGCAAGCTGTACTTGTACAGTGAAGTGGCTGATACCATGCTTCCAGGAAAAGTCTCTAAGCTTCAGTTACACAGGAATCGTACCCGAAACCGACACAGGTGGTCAGGTCGAGTAGACCAAAGCGCTTGAGAGAACTCTGCTGAAGGAACTAGGCAAAATGGTACCGTAACTTCGGGAGAAGGTACGCTGCTGACGGTGATGGGACTTGCTCCCTGAGCTATTGGCAGCCACAGAAACCAGGCCGCTGCAACTGTTTATTAAAAACATAGCACTCTGCAAACACGAAAGTGGACGTATAGGGTGTGATGCCTGCCCGGTGCTGGAAGGTTAATTGATGGGGTTAGCGTAAGCGAAGCTCTTGATCGAAGCCCCAGTAAACGGCGGCCGTAACTATAACGGTCCTAAGGTAGCGAAATTCCTTGTCGGGTAAGTTCCGACCTGCACGAATGGCATAATGATGGCGGCGCTGTCTCCAGCAGAGGCTCAGTGAAATCGAAATCGCTGTGAAGATGCAGTGTACCCGCGGCTAGACGGAAAGACCCCGTGAACCTTTACTGCAGCTTGACATTGAACTTTGACCTTACTTGTGTAGGATAGGTGGGAGGCTTTGAAGTTGGAACGCTAGTTCCAATGGAGCCGTCCTTGAAATACCACCCTGGTAATGTTGAGGTTCTAACTCTGCCCCGTAATCCGGGGCGAGGACCATGTCTGGTGGGTAGTTTGACTGGGGCGGTCTCCTCCTAAAGAGTAACGGAGGAGTACGAAGGTGCGCTCAGCGTGGTCGGAAATCACGCGTAGAGTATAAAGGCAAAAGCGCGCTTAACTGCGAGACCCACAAGTCGAGCAGGTACGAAAGTAGGTCTTAGTGATCCGGTGGTTCTGTATGGAAGGGCCATCGCTCAACGGATAAAAGGTACTCTGGGGATAACAGGCTGATACCGCCCAAGAGTTCATATCGACGGCGGTGTTTGGCACCTCGATGTCGGCTCATCTCATCCTGGGGCTGAAGCAGGTCCCAAGGGTATGGCTGTTCGCCATTTAAAGAGGTACGCGAGCTGGGTTTAGAACGTCGTGAGACAGTTCGGTCCCTATCTACCGTGGGCGCTGGAAATTTGAGAGGATCTGCTCCTAGTACGAGAGGACCAGAGTGGACGAACCTCTGGTGTACCGGTTGTCACGCCAGTGGCATCGCCGGGTAGCTATGTTCGGAAGGGATAACCGCTGAAAGCATCTAAGCGGGAAGCCTACCTCAAGATAAGATTTCCCTAGGACTTTATGTCCTCTAAAGAGCCGTTCGAGACTAGGACGTTGATAGGTTGGGTGTGGAAGCACGGTGACGTGTGAAGCTGACCAATACTAATTGCTCGTGAGGCTTGACTATACAACACCCAAACAGTTGTTGTATTCAAGATAAATTCAATACTTAACTTGATTTAGTGTACAAACTAGTTACAATACAGACCAATTATCTAATCCGTTAATAACTCTTTGGACCGTAAGTAAGGCATACGATGATTACATCGTGAATAAGACCCGAAAACACCACAACAGTTTGCTGGCGACAATAGCAAGAGTGAACCACCTGATCCCTTCCCGAACTCAGAAGTGAAACCTCTTCGCGCTGATGGTAGTGTGGCACTTGCCATGTGAGAGTAAGTCATCGCCAGCTTTTAATTCTAAACACCCCTAACCTAACGGCTAGGGGTGTTTTTTATTATATGATTAATGTATCGTTTGAATTTTAAACAGATATTATAATGAAAGATTTACAAAAAATTTATACTGATAAAGTAAATGAGGCACTATTTCGATTACAAAAGTGCGAAAGTCTTATAGAGTCATATTTTGAAATCAAAGATTTATTAGAATTAGAATCTTCAATATTACATTTACGTAAAGCATTAGAAATATTTGCTTTAGCCTCAATCGCTCCAAATAAAATTAAATATCAAGAATACCGTGCTCAAGCTGATAAAAATCCTGACTATACAAAAGATTATAAGGCGAGTTCAATTTTAAAAGCTTTAAGTGGTATAAATTCTGACTTTTATCCTATACCTTTGTTACCAGCTAAAAAGTTACAGGATGGAACTTGGCATTTTGATAGGAAAACAGAGAAATTCTTTGACAAAAATCAGTTTATTAAATTATATGATCGATTAGGGAAATATTTACACGCTGATAATCCTTGGGGAAATAATAAAGAATGGGAGGGTTTTGCTTTAGTAATAAAGGAGGGTATAAGTTCGATTCGTGATCTTCTTAAGTTGTATTTTACCGTAATACGAACACCAGAATTTACAGGTGTATGGGTTCTAGAGACACGTGATAATGTGGTTCAATTTCTTGTTGCTGAATCTCAAGGTGAATTTGTTGTTGAAAA
The DNA here is from genome assembly GCF_024296945.1 of Acinetobacter sp. Z1. Lineage (NCBI taxonomy): Bacteria > Pseudomonadati > Pseudomonadota > Gammaproteobacteria > Moraxellales > Moraxellaceae > Acinetobacter > Acinetobacter sp. Z1. Next base: position 24,700 of record NZ_CP101115.1, read on the forward strand.
TTATTGATTTGAAAGGTTATTAAAGAGAATTATTATGAAACTCAACTCTTTCTCTCCACTGCCTGAAGATGATGATGAACTGCATCTTCCTGAGCTGGTGTATTGGGCATCCTTAGGTGATGTGGAACAAATCGAGCAGCTATTGGCAGAGGGCGTAGATCCAAACCAGACCGATGACGAAGGTTATAGTGCCTTACAGGCTGCTGCGGAGAATGATCATTTGGCTGTAGTGAAGCTACTTGTGAGTAAGGGTGCTAATGTAGCTTATAAAGGCGAATATACGGCATTACAACTTGCTGAGTTGGCAGAACATAGCGAAATAGTTGCATATCTTAGAAGTCTTTAAATCACGCATAAAATAATAGATAAAAAGAAGCCCCATCATCCTGACGGGGCTTCTTCGTATTCAGTTTCTTGTCGTTTATATTCCTTATGAACGACCACGTCCTGTGTGTTTTATTATTCTCAATGAGACTTCCTGTCTCTGTATAAATCTTATAGTAGATGAAAAGTTGAGGTCGGTATATTCGTCAATTGCTGCGATTTTTGTAGGCTGAAGCGTACAATTCAATCGTGATTCAACTGTGAAATAGAAAAAACACCAAATCTATGAATTTTGTTATGAATATTTTAGCTAAGGTTAGCTTTTAATCGCATTTGTATATGAACTTTAACGATATAGAATTCGGAAAATTATAGATGTATGGAAAGACTGCTTGATGGGCTGGGAAGGTTGGTTGTCTTTGGCGTTAACGCTTGGAGGGCTGCTTACACTGATATTTTCAAAAATTGCTCCGCATATCGTAATGATGGCAATTTTAACGATATTAAGTGTATTTGGTGTGTTGACTGCTCAAGAAGCTTTGGCAGGTTTCAGTAATTCTGGATTGATTACAGTTGCTGCAATGTTTGTGGTTGCAGCAGGTATTTCAAATTCTGGGGGAATTGACTTATTCGTTAATAAATTATTAGGTTCACCGAAATCTGAGCGGATGGCTCTATTACGGATTTTTTTACCTATAGCGCCACTCAGTGCTTTTTTAAATAATACGCCCGTGGTTGCTACCATGATTCCTGCATTGAATAGTTGGTCAAAAAAGATAGGAATTCCTCCTTCAAAACTCATGATCCCATTGAGTTATACCGCAATTCTTGGCGGAACGATTACATTGATCGGGACAAGTACCAATTTGGTGGTTAATGGTCAGTATCAGACCTTAACTGGTGAAGCAGGTTTTGGTCTATTTGATATCACAGTTATTGGCTTACCTGTTGCCATCATTGGTATGTTTGCGATGTATTGGTTTGCGCCAAAGTTGTTACCCCATCATCAAGAGCAAAATGTTTTTTCTAATCTACGTGAATTTACCTTAGAGGTCATCGTAAGCCCAAATGGTCCTTTGGTGGGACAATCGGTTGCAGCTGCGGGATTAAGAAGTTTAAAGCGAGTTTATCTCGTTGAGATCGAGCGTCAACAAACAGTCTTGTCCGCAGTCTCTTCAGATGAAATTTTATTTGGTGATGATCGTCTAGTCTTTGCTGGGGACACAGAGGCGATTACTGAACTTCTTAAAATTAATGGTTTAATTGCTCCGTCGAGTATTGACGAAAAATCAGCCTTAGAAGAATCACATGCAGGACGTCGTTTAGTTGAGGCTGTGGTCTCACCACATTGTGAAGCGATCGGGAGCGCAATTCGTGACTCGAAGTTTCGCAATCGTTATGGTGCAGTTGTGTTAGCCGTGGCTCGTAATGGTGAGCGTTTGAAAGGTGGTTTAGGTAATATCAAATTACAGGCTGGTGATACGTTGTTGTTAGAAGCTCGTCCAGCTTTTGTGACGCGGCAAAAATATAATAAAGATTTTTTACTGGTCAATGAACTCGACCATGAACCGCTCAAACATGATAAGGCTCTATTATCATGGGGAATTTTACTTGTAGCAGTGGGAGCTGCAAGTTTTGAACTCCTGAGTATGTTGAATGCGGCTTTATTGGCAGCAGGGGCGATGCTTTTTACAAAGTGTTTAACCGTAAAACAGGCAGAGAAAAGTTTAGACTTAACGGTTATTTTAACGATTGCTGCATCATTTGCTCTTGGGGCAGCTTTAGAGAAAACAGGTGTTGCTGAGTTATTAGCACAATTTATTGTGCATTTCAGTGCAGGTGAGGCAATTTTATTATTAATCTTAACCTACTTTTTCGTTTCAGTGCTGACAGAAGTCATTACCAATAATGCAGCGGCATTACTGACCTTGCCAATCGTGTTGGAAATCACTTCACAGGCTCATTTAAACCCGATTCCATTTGTTTTTGCAATTATGATGGGTGCATCTGCTAGTTTTGCGACACCACTAGGTTATCAAACTAATCTTATGGTCATGGGGCCTGGAAATTATCGATTTAATGATTTTCTCAAAGTGGGTTTGCCCATGAATATTTTTATTGGAACAGTGACAGTTTTGATGTTGCTCGTGGTATTTCCAATCAAACTGTAGTCGGTCAGACCCTGAATGATTCAGGGTCTTTCGTTTAGAGAGCGACGATATTAGAAATGGACATCTATGCCGATATAAGGACCTTTAAAGTCAAATTTAAGATCATTTTTGACGTTATTGCTTTTGTAGTCATCGAATTTCACATCTAAAATACGGTAACCTGCTTTTAAGCCGACATCGACTAATAAATTATCAATAAAGTTATATTGTAACTCTGCTTGAGCATCCGTGATTTTGGTATCGTTAAAGTTGCTATATAACAATTCCGCTTTTGCGCTTAAGCCTGTAAATGGCAGTTTAACTCCTGCTGATCCATAAATAACAGGAATGGTTTTATCGATATCAATTTTACTAAGATTTAGTGTCTTAATATCACCATTCAATTTGGTTGCACCAAGACCAACATCCGCATCGACGATATTATCTAAGATTTCATAGTATAAAAGAAAATCAGTGTGATCGATGTTCAAGTCATACACAGGTTGTCCTGCAATTTCTTTTTCAGTCTGTGATTTTAAATTCACATAGCGAATTTTTGCATTTGGAATGAGTGGAATCGGATGTTCAAAGGCAAGAGAGATTTGTGCTGAACCTTTACGATCTAATTTTTCTTCAGGTGCAGATAGACCGGCATAAGGGTTTAACAGAAGATTATCTACACCTGTTTGATTCGCTAACGATGAAGTGTTTGGTTTAGGTTGAACTTGAGCCTTACCATCATAAAACCAATAACTGGCATCTGCTTTTACACCAATCACATCTGCTTGTGCTAGCCCACAAAAGCCTGTCCCTAATGCCAAGATTGATATTTTTAAAATTTTCATCGCCATGTCCTAATTCATATCAAAAGCGTAATGAATTGTTGTGAATTCATCAGTGAATGGGCGAATCATATAGTGATCTCAGAAAATATGCAGTAGTCTAAATTTAAACTTTTAAAAGGAAGCAATAATAATGGCTGATGTACAGAATGTTGTGGACTATCCACTTTATGTTGCTGGGAAAGCAGTTAAGACAGGTCAATGGTTAGAAGTACATGATAAGTATAGAAATTCAGCGTATGCACGAGTAGCGTTAGCAGATGCAAAAGTGCTTGAAAAAGCCATTGCTGCATCGGTTAGTGCTGAGGCAGAAATGGCAGCACTGAAACCCTTTCAAAAACAAAAAATATTGCTGCATTGCGTGAAACGTTTTAATGAATTACGTGATGAACTGACTGAAATTTTAATTGCCGAAGGCGGTAAACCACGCGGTGCAGCGAGTGCTGAAGTTGAGCGTTTAATTAATACTTTTCAGTTGGCCGCTGATGCCGTCACACAGCTTGATGATGGTCGAATGATTCCTTTAGCTGTAACGCCTGCTGCTTCGCCTTATCGGGGTATGGTAAAACATGTGCCGATAGGTGCAGTGTCTTTGATTAGTCCATTTAATTTTCCACTGAATTTAGTCGCGCATAAAATTGCGCCAGCGATCGCAGCAGGTTGCCCTTTTGTGCTAAAACCCGCCAGCTTGACCCCGATTAGTGCGCTGAAAATTGCTGAAGTTTTAGCAGAAACGGATTTGCCGAAAGGGTCTTGGTCAATATTGCCATGTGATCGTCAAGCCGCTGATATTTTAGTGACAGATGATCGTTTTAAATTATTGAGCTTTACTGGTTCTGACCAAGTCGGTTGGGATATGAAAGCACGTGCGGGACGTAAGAAAGTCACTTTAGAACTAGGCGGCAACGCAGCGGTTTTAATTGATGCTGACACCGTAATAGATGATGCGATTATTGATCGTTTAATCGGTGCAGCTTATGGGCATGCAGGGCAAATCTGTATCAGTGTGCAACGCATTCTGGTTCATGCTGATCTTTATGCCGAAGTAAAAAAGAAATTATTAGCTAAATTAAAAAAACTAAAAGTAGACGATCCTGCTTTAAGTACAACAATTGTGGGACCAATGATTAAAGAAGCTGAAGCAGTACGTTTGAAAAAATGGATTGATAAAGCTGAGAAAAAAGGTGCCAAAATATTGATTGGCGGCAATCTTGAAGGCGTCTTTCTTGATCCGACATTGTTGGAGAATGTTGATGCTAAACTTGAAATTTACAAAGACGAAGCATTCGGGCCAATTGCCATTTTAGAAAAATTTAAAAACTTTGAGCAGGGCATCGCCACGATTAATCAAAGCCGTTTTGGTTTACAGGCAGGTATTTATACTCAAAATCTAAATCATATGCTTTATGCATGGGATCATTTGCATGTGGGTGGGGTAATTATCAATGATGTTCCTACGTTCCGTGTAGATAATATGCCCTATGGCGGTGTAAAAGATTCTGGTTTAGGACGTGAGGGTATTCATTCTGCCATTCATGACATGCAAGAAGAGCGTTTGTTGGCGATTAAAGAGCTTTCATGATGAGAGGATGGAAACTGGTCTTAGTCGTTATGTGTATGTTTTGGAATGTGTCGGTATCGGCATTTTCCTCACAACAGTTGGTCACTGATGCGAGAAAACAGATTGGAGTGACAAAATATTATGATCCAGCGTATACGCGCTTAGTTTATCCAATGGGCGATGTTCCTTTGATTAAAGGAGTCTGCACTGATGTTGTTGTACGTGCACTCCGACAGCAAGGCATCGATTTACAACAAAAGATGCATGAAGATATGCGTAAACATTTTAATGTTTATCCAAATAAATGGGGGCTCAAAACACCTGATAAAAATATAGATCATCGTCGAGTACCCAATATCGCAACGTATTTCCAACGACAAGGTTATCAAATCACTGATCAGAATTATCGTGCAGGAGATGTTGTGACATGGGATTTAGGGCAAGGATTGGTGCATATCGGAATTGTCTCTGACAAAAAAAGCATCTTTCAGAAAACACCGTTAATTTTACATAATATTGGTCGTGGCGCTGAAGAATCAGATATTTTATTTAAATATAAGGTCACAGGGCATTATCGAATTAAAAACTAAATGCCGATGTAAACCGATTAAATGGCTGAGCGTTTTTATCTAACGATAAATTCAAAAGCTAGTTTTCTAATTGAGTTGAAAAATAATCAATTGGATTGGAATTAGCGACGAACGGCAGGAATTTTTTGTAGAATTTACAGTAAAAAGAAACAAAAACAGGTATTGTTCGGCTATTACAAAGCAGAAAATAAAATCTAATCTTTAAGGAAGATGGTTTGGTTTTTGCTTGTTTGTTCATGAAAATGAGAGACTCACAAGGTTGAAATTTCATGCAAGCTAAACAAGATTTTTACGGCACTTTTCATGTCTGTTGGATAATAAAAAGCTAACACAGTTTGAAAAGGTCACTGGTATATATTTAGGTGTTCTATGGCAGATTCTCGTGAAAACTGGACATCACGATCTGGTTTTATTATTGCAGCTGTAGGTTCAGCTGTAGGTTTAGGCAACATTTGGCGTTTTCCATATGTTGCATATGAAAATGGTGGTGGTGCTTTTCTTATACCCTATCTTATTGCACTCATTACCGCTGGTTTACCCCTTTTATTTTTAGATTATGCGACAGGTCATCGTGCCCGTAACTCACCTCCAAAAGCTTATAGAGCGTTATTTAAAGGTGGTGAAACATTAGGTTGGTGGCAAGTCTGTGTTTGTATCATTATTGGTTTGTACTATGCCAGCGTGCTGACGTGGGCGGGTAGTTATGTTTACTTCTCGATTGGTCAAGCATGGGGAAGCGACCCTGAAAGCTTCTTCTTTAATACCTATTTGCAAACATCAAAAGCTTCTGGCTTTGATTTCCAATTTGTCAGCCATTTATTTTGGCCGATCGTTGGTATTTGGGCATTAACATTAATTATTCTGTATGGTGGCGTTAAAAAAGGCGTTGAATTATCGAATAAGATTTTCATGCCGTTACTCTTTGTTTTATTTACCATCCTCGTAGTTCAATCATTACGTTTACCAGGTGCTGCTCAAGGTTTGAATGCATTCTTCACCCCAAACTGGTCGGCAATGATGGATTATAAAGTGTGGTTGGCTGCATATGGACACACTTTCTTCTCGTTATCGGTTGGTTTCGGGATCATGGTGACCTATGCCTCTTACCTCAAGCCTAAAACCAACCTCACAGGTTCTGGATTGATCGTTGGTTTTGCAAATGCTTCGACTGAAATCTTGGCAGGTATTGGTATTTTCGCAGCATTGGGCTTTATGGCACATGCAGCAGGAAGCAATGTACAAGATGTTGTCAGTGGTGGTATTGGTCTTGCCTTCATTGCTTTCCCTAAGATTATTTCAAGCTTAGGTGCAGGTTCAGATATTTTCGGTCTTTTATTCTTCTCATCACTCTTTGTTGCGGGTATTTCTTCAATGGTGAGTATTTTGGAAGTGCCGATTGCAGCGATGCAAGATAAGTTGAAATGGAGCCGTAAGAAAGCCGTAACCATCATTGGTGGCGGTAGTGCATTGGTTTCCGTGATCTTATTCTCAAGCGTAAATGCGATTAAACTGGTGGATATTGTCGATCACTTTATCAATAACATTGGTATTGTGGGCGGTGCGCTTGTTTCGATCCTTTGTATTACGTGGTTTAAACGTTCTGCATTAATCGAACTTCGTGATCATGTGAATCGTATTTCAACGATCCAATTGGGTAAGGGCTGGGCATTTACTTTAACCGTTATTACTTCATTGGTTTTGTTAACGACTTTAAGTATGACTTTGTTTAACCTCGTCAAAAATGGTTACGATACTTATAGCATGAGTTTACAAGGCTTATTCGGTTGGGGCAGCGTGATTTTCTGTGCTGTTGTTGCAATCATACTCAGTAAAATAAAAGATCGCTAGGAGAGCACATATGAATACTTCAGCAATCATAATGATGATTATTGCCATGCTGTTTGTTTGGGGAGGATTAGCTTTGTCTATCCTACACTTGATGAAAAACCCAGAAGAGCTTGATGATGTTCTGGAAGAAGTCAAAGACCAGCATACGCTGTAAATTAATTTTAAAAAAAGCAGGCTTTCAGCCTGCTTTTTTTATTACGCTACTTTTTTAATATGGCAATAATAGAAGCCATCACCTGAATGTAGGTAAGGTAATAACTGACGACCATAGGTCTGTTCAATACCCCAATCCGCTTCAATTTTGATTTCTTCTGCATCGCTATGTTCAGCAAAGAAAGTCGCCATTTGCTGTTCGTTCTCTACTTTTAAAATTGAGCAAGTGATATACAGCAAGCTACCGCCAACTTTGAGCTGTTGCCACATCTGTTGCAAAATTTGATGCTGTAATGCCACTGTTTGCGCGATGTCAGTTGATTGTCTCAACAAGCGGATATCTGGATGGCGACGAATTACACCTGTTGCAGAGCACGGTGCATCGAGCACGATACAGTCGACGGCTTCTTCTGCCTGCCAAGTCGTTGCATCCGCTGTAACAATCTCAACCTCGGTTTGATCTAAGGCTAGACGTTCTATATTTTCAGACAAACGTAATAAACGTTTTGCATCATGGTCAAGCGCAATCAGTTTTTTAGGATTATAGCGCTCAAGAATATGCGCTGTTTTACCACCAGGTGCAGCGCAGGCATCGACAACGACTTTACCATCTAAGTTTGGCAAAATAGTTGCACATAATTGAGCATGTTCATCCTGAACAGAAAAACCGCCTTCTTCGAAACCCGGTAAATGAGTAATATTGCCCGTTTGTTCCAAAACAATACCAACACTTGAAAGTGTGCAAGGACGAGCATCAATCTGTTCTTCATCTAAAATATCAAGATACTCATTACGACTGACTTGGCGTTCATTGACGCGCAGAGTCAGCGGTGCAACTTGTTTTAAATTTTGACAGATTTCATCAAATTGATCAGGCCAATCTTTTTTAAGTCGTTTGAATAACCAACTTGGTAAACCATGCGTATTATTCAGCGCTGTTTGAAATTCATCTGTTTCACGTGAAACACGACGCAGAATCGCATTAACCAAACCACTCATTGGCTCGAAACCCAATTGCTTAGCAGCATTTACAGTTTCTGAAATTGCAGCATGTACAGGAATACGTGTACATAAGATTTGATATAAACCAAGATATAAACAACTTTCTAGTGCTTCATTGTCTAATGGTTTGGTCAGCAATGGTAAGGTAATTGCTTTTAAAGAATACCACTGGCGTAAACAACCTAAAGTAAGTTCGTGATATAAGCCACGGTCACGTTCAGAAACAATATTGATATGTTGATTCAACACGGAAGCCAAAGATTGCCCATTTTGAACAGCCAAAAGTGTTTTGACCACTTGTGCGCGCAAATTCAAATTTTTTGCAGATGATTGATTCGATAGGTTCATGGGAGAATTTGTCCAAGATGCAATTTTTGAGTTTGTGCAATTTGCACTGGATTGAGCGCTTTAGCACCTGGCCATTGTAAGCTGGTTAAACAGACTGAAGTGTTTTCGCCACACGCGACATGCACACCGTATTTATCCATCGCGATGATTTCACCGACTTGAGCATCAGCTTTGCTGTGGTCAGAGTGCATTGAGCCCCACACGCGCAAAGCATTATTTTCATCCAGTTGAATAAAGGCAACAGGCCAAGGATTGAAAGCTCGGATATTTCGATCGATCTGAACCGCATTTTGTGTCCAATCAATACGCGCTTCGGTTTTTACCAATTTGTGCGCATATACAGTCAGCGCTTCGTCTTGAACTTCACGCTTTTCAATAAATGTTTTTAAGCTTTGCTCTGATTCAAGCACGGTACAAATCGCTTCTGCGCCTTGTATCGCAAGTTTATTATGCAAGCTTGCAGAGGTATCTTCGGCTGTAATTGGACAATACGTCTTATACATCATATCGCCAGTATCCAGACCAGCCGCCATTTGCATAATGGTAATGCCAGTTTCTACATCACCTGTGGCTATGGCACGTTGAATCGGCGCTGCGCCACGCCAACGTGGCAATAATGAGCCGTGAATATTTAGACAGCCATATTTAGGTGTGTCTAATACTGCTTGTGGCAAGATTAAACCGTAGGCAGCAACCACCATCACATCTGCGCCAAGTGCGGCAAGTTCTTGTCGAGCTGCCAAGCCTTCTTCGGTAGATGCTTTAAAGTTCAAAGGTTGATAAACAGGCAAACTGTGTTCAAGCGCGAGTTGCTTAACAGGAGAGGGGGTTAATTTTTGTCCTCTTCCTGCCTTGCGATCAGGTTGAGTATAAACCGCAATAATCTGGTGTGATGTTTTTAATAATGCCGCCAATGCCGTTGCAGCAAATTCAGGCGTACCAGCAAAAATGATTTTCAATCGGGTGAGCTCTTCAAAATAAATCAATCTGTGTTGATTATAACAAAGTCCTAAACTGAAAAGCGTAATCAAAATCGAGAAAGGCTACGCAGTTTATACATAAAAATGTGCATAATGAACATTTTTATGTATAATCGAATAGAACTGCTCCGCAACGCAGACGAATTGCCAATTAGAACTTAACTCGCTTTAGTTGATAAGAGGTGATGAGTTGAGTTAATCAGTGGCTCGCTCACATGTTGATGTAAGTGCGATGAGTGAAAACAGAACTTAAATAATAAAAATAGGTGAAACCATGATCAGCAAAGAGCTCGCCTTAGGCACGGTGATAATTTTTATTTTAATATTAGCCTCCTTAATCGCACGCTTATTGGAAGTGTATGTTTGAGTATAGGTTGCACAATTATATTTACGACACAATGCAAGTATTTCTATAAAAACTGGAATCTGCTGAGGTAATTCGGTACTGAAATCAGCAAAAAAAAACTTCTACAAGTAGGTCATCTGTTAAACGATGAGTTGTAGTATGATGGAAAAAGCTCAGTATCATTTCGCCAGAGAGAATCTCTTATTCATCTCGCGCACAAACCTGTTGGGAATACAAAATGCCTGATTATCGTTCAAAAACATCAACACATGGAAGAAATATGGCTGGCGCACGCGGTTTATGGCGTGCGACAGGTATGAAAGATGAGGATTTTGGCAAACCAATTATTGCGGTGGTCAACTCATTTACTCAATTTGTTCCGGGTCACGTGCATCTTAAAGATTTAGGGCAATTGGTAGCGAGAGAAATTGAAGCTTCTGGCGGTGTTGCGAAAGAATTCAATACGATTGCGGTGGATGATGGTATTGCAATGGGTCACGATGGCATGCTGTATTCGCTGCCATCACGTGATTTGATCGCAGATTCAGTTGAATATATGGTCAATGCACATTGTGCCGATGCAATGGTCTGTATCTCGAACTGTGACAAGATCACACCGGGAATGCTCATGGCAGCAATGCGTTTAAATATTCCAGTCGTCTTCGTCTCTGGTGGCCCGATGGAAGCGGGTAAAGTGAAGTTCCGCGGCAATGAAAAAGCGATCGACCTCGTTGATGCGATGGTGGTTGCAGCTGACGAAAGCTATACCGATGAGGAGGTTGAAGCGTTCGAACGTTCAGCATGCCCAACTTGTGGTTCGTGCTCAGGTATGTTTACCGCGAACTCAATGAACTGCTTAACTGAGGCGTTAGGTCTTTCTTTACCGGGCAATGGTTCAATCGTTGCAACACATGCCAATCGTGAAAAATTATTCTTGAGAGCAGGTCGTTTAGTTGTTGAATTAGCAAAACGTTATTATGAACAGAATGATGACACTATTTTGCCGCGTTCAATTGCAACCAAAGCTGCATTTGAAAATGCCATGACCCTAGATATTGCAATGGGTGGTTCAACCAATACCGTATTGCACTTACTCGCTGCTGCACATGAAGCAGAAGTCGATTTCACCATGGATGATATTGACCGTTTATCTCGTCAAGTGCCTGTATTGTCTAAGGTTGCACCTGCAAAATCAGACGTACATATGGAAGATGTACACCGTGCAGGTGGCATCATGGCAATCTTGGGCGAGCTAGATCGTGCCAATTTGTTAAATACATCATGCCCAACGGTACACGAACCAACCTTGAAAGATGCATTAGATAAATGGGATATTATTCGCACTGAAGATGCGGATGTATATGAGTTTTATCGTTCATCTCCGGGTGGTATCCCAACGCAAGTAGCGTTCTCGCAAAACCGTTACTATTCAACTTTAGATGGTGACCGTGAAAAAGGTGTGATTCGTAATGCGGAACATGCCTTCTCTAAAGACGGTGGTTTAGCGGTGCTTTATGGAAACATTGCATTAGACGGTTGTATCGTTAAAACTGCAGGTGTGGATGAATCAATCCTGAAATTTACAGGTACAGCACGAGTATTTGAAAGCCAAGATTCGGCTGTTGAAGCGATTTTAGATCATAAAATTGTTGCTGGTGATATTGTCGTGATTCGCTACGAAGGCCCACGTGGTGGTCCGGGTATGCAAGAGATGTTGTATCCAACCAGTTACTTGAAATCGAAAGGTTTAGGTAAAGACTGCGCTTTGATTACCGATGGTCGTTTCTCTGGTGGTTCTTCAGGTCTATCGATTGGTCACGTGTCTCCAGAGGCAGCAGAAGGTGGTGCGATTGGTTTAGTTGAAGATGGTGATACTATTCAAATTGATATTCCAAATCGTAGCATTCACCTTGATGTCGATGATGCAACGATGGCACATCGTCGTACTGTTCAAGAAGCGAAAGGTTGGCATCCAGTGGAAGAGCGTAAACGTAAGGTGTCCAAATCACTGAAAATTTATGCATTGCATTCAACCAGTGCAGCCAAAGGTGCAGTACGCGTTTTGTAATCTGTTTAAGTCCCTCTTACTTGCGATGCTATAATCGCATCTCAGGGGGACTTTTTTCTTGTTTTATAAGATACTCAATATAATTATTACTCGCTTGTTCGCATACAAGTTAGAGATAACTTCCCCATCAAGAACTTTATAACCATTAGAGGCTATCGACATGTCTTTGTTACGTCGTTGGTTTGATCCCATCCGATCGAGTTGGTTCTATCAAAAACCTTCTCGTCAGGCGGTATTACCCACGGGACAGGGTTTAAGTATTTATTTACGTTTGGACGATGTTTATAGCTATCTTGCGGTACAACAACTTGATCAACTCAATGAAATCTTGAGTGATGAACTCAAACCCTTAAAAATAATTATTTCTAAGCAGGATGCTGAACCACCGAATGCAATGTCAGCAGAGGATTGGCTACAGTATTGCTTAAATGACGCTAAGATTTTAGCTAAACAGCATCGTTTTGGATTCGATGAAACGCCAGAAATTCCAAGTCCTGAAGCCTTACAACAAGCTGAAACTATTCTTAGAAATACGCCTTTGCGCGAACAAAATTTCTTACATTTGCTTGAAGATGTGTTCCATATGTTGTGGCAACAGCAATACGGTAAATTGCGAACGTTGTACGCGATGGCAAATCAACATCAAAGCCCTCAAGATTTTCCTGAGCGGATATTCAAAGATGTGCCCGTTATTGCAAGTTATTTCGAATTTGGTGAGCGTAAATATCAAGCCGTTGATGATCTATTGCGACTGACACGTCGTTTAAAGCAACAAAAATTGCTGACAGGAAATCCAATTTTTCTGATTAATCATATCGAATGGCGCGAGCATTTAATTAATGACGGCGAAGCATTGAATGAGATTCAAACTTTGCATCCAGAGCTTGATTTATATATCGCCTTAGAAGATCCAATGAGTTGGTTATTGCTTTCCTATATCAAAGAAGAGCTGGCGAATTATTATAATATTCAACTCAAAGTTTTTCCTTTAAGTTATCAAGGACGTGATTGGTTTGACTGGAGTCTCGCAACGCGGGTGTCTAAACGAACTGAAGTTGCATTTACCCCCTTTTGCCGTCCAACCAAAGAAGCGACCTATGAGATGGCAAGATTGTTTTACAGTGTTCCAGAACAACAGCAAGTGGATTGTATCCACGAAATCTTGGAAGGGGTCTGGACACGTGGTAAAGATCTCTCATTTAAAACACATTTTCAGCGCATGCAAAAGCGTTTAGAAATTGATGCTATTACTGAACAAGATATAGATGCTTTACTTCAGCACAATGATGAACTGTGTCAGCAAAAGCATCAGCCAGATTTTCCTGTGTTGGAACTCAGGATTGATGGGCAAAGTTATGTCTTTAATAGCCTATATCGAGTGTGGATGATTGAAAGCATTATTAGTAATGTTTTAGAGGATAAATATAAATTGGCCTCAACCTCTGCTTGAGGCCTACTTCCAAAAATAAGAATACGCCCAGACCCTACTTTTTCCGTAGCATAACTCCAACCTAAGATTGGAGGCAGGGCATGACTTTTTTAGCAATTATTGTGATGGTATTTGTCTTCGCAGGCATGATTAAAGGCATGATTGGTCTTGGCTTGCCCGCAGTCTGTATGGGGCTATTAACCATTGCCATGAGTCCATTTCAGGCAGCTTCACTTTTAATTGTCCCTTCAATGATTACCAATATTTGGCAGCTTTTTGCAGAAGGTCGAGTATGGACTTTTGTTCGTCGTTTTTGGACTTTACTGCTTGGCGTTGTGATCGGATCCGTTTGGAGCTTTTTACCGACCTTGAGCCAAAGTCATGGGCAAAACAGTGAAATCTTATTAGGAACGATGCTAGTGCTGTATGGCATATACGGTCTATGGGTCAAAAATCTTCCAAATTTGAGTAAATATGAACGATGGTTATCACCTTTGGTGGGCTATATTGGGGGTGCCGTGACCGTGGCGACAGGTGTGATCATCATCCCTGTTGTACCTTATTTGCAGTCCTTGCATTTGACACGCGATGAACTGGTTCAGTCTTTAGGCTTAACCTTTACCATCTCTACGATTTGTTTAGCCGTGTTTTTACATCACAATCCAATCACAGGTATTACACTGGATTATCGTCTTTCGTTTATTGCTTTAATTGCTGCTTTAATCGGCATGTGGCTAGGTAAAAAAATCCGCTATCAGTTGAATGAACAACGTTTCCGTCGCCTATTTTTTATGGGGTTGTTGGCATTGGGTGGATATATGTTATCTCATTAATGGAAGGATCATTTCGGACGATGTTGCAATAAAAAATCGGCAAAGTTTTGATAGTCTTGTGATAGTTGCTTGAAATCCTGAGTTGCCAGCAATAGTTTACGATTTGCCCAAGCACCCAGCAGTTGTACCGTATGAAAATGATAGGTGGGTTGTAAACGTTGTGCGGCACGTGCAGGCATAATGGCAACACCTACACCTTCAGCCACGACTTCAGCAATTGAAGCAAAATTCGGTAAACGCAAACGATATTGGATATTAAAGCCTAGTAATTTGGCTTGAGTTTCGATGGATTGCTGCAAAGAGTGATGTGGCATTAGACCAATAAAACCGTAGTTTAATGCATTAATTAAGTTCAATTGTTGATGCTGCGCCAGTGCATGTGAGCGAGGGCAAATCAGCACTAAAGGATCACTGGCAAAATCCTGTGTTTGTAAAGGTTGGATATCAAAGAAGCTGGATACCAATCCTAATTGAGCGATGCCTTTGCTCAGTGCTGTAATGATCTCTGAGCTTTCGGCTTCATGTAGGTCAATATTAATTTCAGGGTGGCGCATTAAATATTGCGGTAATAATGTTGGTAAATATTCACTTTGTGCAGAAGAATTACACCACAATGTTAGTGATAGCGGTGTGGTTTCTCGAAAACGTTGCATGTCTTGTTCAAGTTGATCTTTTTGTTGTATCAACGTTCTTGCATGTTCAGCTAAAGCATGACCCGCACTGGTGAGCTCAACGCCAGTTGTTTGTCGAGTAAATAGGGGAGTGTTGAAATATTGTTCAAGTTTTTTGATGCGTTCACTCGCTGCTTGCAATGAGATAGCGGAGCGTTCAGCGCCTTTGGTTAGACTGCCTGTTGCAATGATATGCAGCAATAATTGTAAATCAAAAAAGTCAAAACGCATGAGCACAACGCATTGAAATGCAAAAAATCATCATACTAAAAATAAACTTAATAAAGATAGCATGCTGAATATCTGCATAAAAATAGGATCAAAATAAAATCTAGATTAAGGGCACTAAAACGATTTAATTTCTTCTAAAGGATGATCCTTAAATAGTTGCACGATCCATTCAATAAACGCTCTTTGCCGAGGTGTAACTAAGGTTTTAGAAGGGTAAAGTAGGGAAACAGGCAAAGATGGAACTTGATATTGTTTGAATATTTGATGCAGTTGGCCATTTTCGATTTCTTTGACATGACCGTAACGAGGCACTTGGATAATGCCAAAGCCTTGATCAGCGGCGGCTGAATATGAATGTGCACCATTAACCTGAATGAAAGTGGCTAAATCATACATTTGCCACTGATCATTCACCAAAAATTCTAAAGGCAACGTTTTTTGTCGGGCGGTGGAGTAAAATCCGACCATAAAATGCTGCTTCAAATCGTTGAGGCTCTTAGGTATTCCATATTTTTCTAAGTATTGGGGGCTTGCTAGAGTGACTTGTTGAATATCACCTAAATGTCTGACCACCAATTCACTATGATTAAGATGACCAATCCGAATGACGCAATCGATACCTTCTTTAATGACATCGACATAGCGATCACTTTCAGTCAATTGAAGTTGAATTTCAGGATATTCAGCTAAAAATAAATGAAGTTTTGGCATAATAAAATGAGCGGCAAACATGCCATGAACTTCAATTTTTAATACACCTTTAGGCTTGGCATGAAGGAAATCATGATCTGATTCATCAATATAACCAAGAATATATTTGCAACGCTGATAATAAATATTGCCTTCATCTGTCAGACTAACTTGACGCGTGGTGCGAAATAATAAGCGCGTATTTAGTTCAGTTTCTAATTGTTTAATCGCGTCTGTCAAGGTAGAGCGCGGCAGGTTGAGTAATTGGGCAGCTTTGGTAAAACTTCGTTGTTCAGCAACCTGCACAAATGCCGACATTGCATTTAATTTATCCATAGGACTCATTCTTTTGTTCGGTCTATCCGCATAAAGATGCCGAAATTTGATGGATTATCTAGTTCTATCTGAACAGTATCATAGATCGTATTCAGTCATCTGTTGACTTATGTGAGGTCGAAAATGAATACACAATCCAATACTGTAAATCAGAGCAAAGTGATTTTAATTACTGGCGCATCTCGTGGTATCGGTGCGTTTACCGCAAGCTTATTGGCACAACAAGGTCATCAGATCATGGTTAACTACGCCAATAATGATGTAGAAGCCAATCAGGTTGTAAAAAAAATCCAAGCGGCGGGTGGTACGGCAACTGCGTTTAAGGCAGATGTGAGTCAATCAAGTCAGGTCAAACAATTATTTGATTTCACGATTCAAACCTATGGAAAAATTGATGTACTGATCAATAATGCAGGAATTATGTGCTTTAAAAAATTGAGGCTTTGGATGATGAAACCATTGAAAGTGTTCTATCGATTAATTTAAAAGGTGCGTTATATACCATGCGCGAGGCAGCGAAACGTCTTGAACAAGGTGGTAAAATTATTAATTTATCCAGCAGCGTCATTGCTATGAAGCTCGAAGGCTATGGCATATATACTGCTTCAAAGGCAGCAATTGAGTCGTTGACTGCCATTCTTGCTAAAGAACTCAGAGGTAAGCAGATCACTGTAAATGCGATTGCACCTGGACCAACAGCTACGGAACTTTTCTTTGAAGGAAAAAGTGATGCGTTGATTGCGCAGTTGGCTAAAGCAGCTCCTTTAGAACGTTTAGGTACGGTTGAAGATATTGCTGCCGTGATCGATTTTGCAGTAAGTGATGCCAGTAACTGGATTAACGCACAGGTGATCAGAACCAATGGTGGCATTGTGTAGCGAAAGCTTTAAAGCAATAAAAAAAGGCAGCCTAAGCTGCCTTTGAATGTGTGAGATTTATTTTTTTAAACTAAATAATAAATTTAATAAAATTGCTGCAAAAGTTGCGGTTCCGATACCACCTAAGTTAAAGCTTCCAAACAATAGTTCAAAATTACCTGCACCTAAGATGATGGTCACTGATGCGATGATCAAATTTTTATTATTGGAGAAATCGACTTTATTTTCGATCCAGATTTTTGCACCTGCAATGGTGATTAAGCCAAACACTACAATTGAAGCGCCTGTAAGTACAGCAGTTGGAATGGTACTAATTACTGCACCGAATTTAGGCGAAAGTCCTAAGAAGATGGCGAAAACACCTGCAATCACGAACACGATGGTTGAATAAACTCGAGTCACAGCCATCACCCCGATATTTTCACCGTAAGTTGTCATTCCTGGTGCACCTACACCACCAGATAATGTGGTCGCGAGACCATCGGCGACAAATGCTTTGCCTAGCTGCGGAGTAAGATCTTCACCTGTCATTGCGCCGACTGCTTTGATATGACCTAAGTTTTCTGCCACTAAAATAAGGGCAACAGGTGCAATAATTAAAATTGCATTCATGTCAAAGGTTGGATGTGAAAAGCTTGGAATACCAAACCACGGTGCTGCTGCGATTTGAGAAAAATCAATCGGCTTTCCAAAGCCTAGCACATTGGTTGTGATCGCATAAATTGCATAGGCAATCAGTAGCCCGACCAATAACAATAATCGTTGTAACAAGCCTTTGGTAAAGACTGCGATAACGCCCATACTTAAAACAGTAACAAGTGCCATCCACATTTCAAACGGTTGACCTGCAACGCCTTTGATGGTCACAGGAGCAAGGTTCAAACCGATGATCATCACAATGGCACCAGTCACCACTGGCGGCATAAGTTTTTCAATCCAACGTGTACCTGTTAGCATGACGGCAAAGCCAATCAATGCGTATAAAATACCGCAGGCAACAATACCTCCGAGTGCTACTGAAAGATTGGGGTTTGCACCTGAGCCTGTGATATGACCTGTTGCTGCTGCAACAACACCAATAAATGCAAAACTTGAACCGAGATAACTCGGTACACGACCACCCGTAATCAAGAAGAAAATAATGGTACAAATCCCTGACATTAAAATGGCAAGGTTCGGGCTAAAACCCATTAATAAGGGTGCGAGTACAGTTGCACCAAACATTGCAAATGCATGTTGTACGCCGAGCACCGCGCTTTGTAAGGGCGGTAAATATTCATTTGTCGCAACAGGTCGATGATCAATCTTCCCCTGATACGGCTGCCATTTTGGAAACCAATTTGACATAGATGAGACTCATTATGTGATATCAGCGCGTATGATACTCTTTCTTAAATCAAGCTTTCACCTATAGGCCATTGAGAATCTTGATTGTTCTTGTCTTTTAAGTTTGTATTTTTACCTTTTGGTAAAATATGTTTTAAAATAAACTTTCGGATTTATTGTTTATTTTTCAACGAATATTTGAAATATTAAAAAAGAGAGATAGAAAAAATTTTTAAATTTTTTTTAAAGAAATGGAATATTTTGCCAATTTTGCCATCAATAGCACTTATTTCTATTGATGGCATGGCTCAGAATAGTAAAATTTAGCCAGTATTACGCAAGCCAGCGGCTATCCCGGCAATACTGACCATTAAGGCGTGATCGACTGGGCTATGCTCCGTTTGGTGTTCTGCTAAATATAAACGTCGACGTTTCATCAGTTCTGCTTGCAACAGATGCAAAGGCAATAAATATGGTTTACGCACCTGCATGGATTGATCAAGCACTTCGTTATTGCTCAAAAGTTTTGATTCACCTTTTAAGTTTAATAAGGTATCTACTGCATTTTGCAAACGTTGACGTAACTCTACACCTAACACTTTCAAATCCTGATTTTGAGTCAGGTGAGATTCATAATACAAAGCAATGTTGGCATCAGATTTGGACAATACCATTTCCAACATATCAATTAAGGTTTGAAAATATGGCCACTGTTCCAACATCTCATCCAGTGTTTTTTTATGTTGTTCGTGTACTTGATTGATCGCCGTTCCTGTTCCGAGCCAAGCAGGCAACATTAATCGAATTTGTGTCCATGCAAATACCCAAGGAATCGCCCGAAGAGACTCTATACCACCACTGACTTTACGTTTTGCAGGACGTGAACCAAGCGGCAGCATTTGCAATTCTAGCTCAGGCGTAACGGTACGCAGGTAACTCACAAAATTCGGATTTTCACGCACGGTTTGACGATAAACCTGTACCGATAAATCAGTCATTTGATTCATCAGGTCGCGCCATTCTTTTTTCGGTTCAGGTGGTGGTAATAAGGTTGCCTCTAAAGTCGCGGCGGTATAGATCTCTAGATTTTGCAGCGCAATACCTTCTAAACCGAACTTGAAGCGAATCATTTCACCTTGTTCAGTGACACGGATGGCTCCTGAGATTGAACCCGGTGGTTGAGAGAATAACGCTTGCTGGGTTGGCGCACCACCACGACTGATCGAACCACCACGACCATGAAATAAGGTTAATTGCACGCCGTGTTGTTGAGCGACAGCCGTTAATTCTTCTTGAGCACGATATTGTGCCCAGTTAGCTGACATAAAACCTGCATCTTTTGCAGAGTCTGAGTAGCCAATCATCACTTCATGTTTAGCTTGAATATGCTGTTTATACCAATGCATATTAAACAAGGTGTTCATGGTTTTGGCTGCACCATCGAGATCTTTTAAGGTTTCAAATAATGGTACCACGCGCAGCGGGTGCTGAATTCCTGCTTCTTTTTGTAATAAAAGTACAGCTAAGACATCGCTTGGATATTCCGCCATCGAAATAATATACGCACCCAAACTCTCGGTCGGTTGCTCAGCTAAAGTGCGCATGGTGGCAAAGACTTCGAGTACATCAGGGTGCTGAATTAAGCTTCCTTCAGGTTCAGTAAAGAACTTTGGCAATAACGGGCGCTTGCTTTGTAACTCCTGAATCAGAAAGTTCTGACGTGCTTGTTCTGTCCATGATTCAAAATTACCTAAGCCTAAATATTCAGTAATCGCTGAAATGGCTTGACGATGTCGACCTGATTCTTGGCGTATATCAAGTTTAAGTAATTCAATCCCAAAACAATTGATTCGATAAATAAAATCAAGTAATTGTCCGTTGGCGATTTCAGCAAGATTACTTTCTATTAAAGAGCGATAGCAAAGTAACAAGGGTTGTAGTAATTCATCTTTATTTCGAATGATATGACTATCATCGGCTTCTTTTCCTTGTAGGCGTTGTCCTAACCAATAACGAGTGGCTTTTAAGCGCTCACGGGTTTCACGTAGATATTCACGATACGGTTCAGGATGCTCATAACCCAAGGCTTGAGTCAGTTCAGCAGAGCAACTTTGGATGGAGAGTTCCCAACGCAGATTTTCAATATCACGCAGGTATAAATCCGCTGCTTGCCAACGTGATAGCCAAAGCACTTCTTGAGTCACTTGATGGGTAACATTTGGATTACCATCACGATCACCACCCATCCATGAAGCAAAACGGATTGGTGCAATATTCAGTGGTAAAGCCTGGTCACAATGTTGCTGAGACAATTCATTCAGTTCACGCACGAATTTGGGTACAGCATTCCACAAGGTCTGTTCAATCGTTGCAAAGCCCCATTTTGCTTCATCAACAGGGGTCGGGCGATGTTGACGGATTTCATCCGTTTGCCAAGCCGAACTGACCAATTGTTTTAATGTAGCAATCGTTTCTTGGCGTTCTCTTGGCGTGAGTTTTTGCTGATCGAGTTTGGATAAACAATCGGTAATATCATCATATTTTTGAATTAAAGTACGACGGCTCACTTCAGTCGGATGAGCAGTCAATACCAGTTCAATTTTTAGATCACAAATTTGCTGAAACAACTGTTGTGTATCAATATGTTGGGTTTTAAATTTTTCGAATAAATGAGGAAGAGGATTTGGACTCGGTGCTTGTTCATCAAATTCAGCCTGACGACGACTACGAACGACGTGATATTGCTCTGCAATATTGGCGAAGTTCAGGAAATGTGAAAATGCACGGGTCAGGGGTAAAATTTCTTCGTCTTTTAAACCAAGGAAAAGTTGTTCTAATTGTTTTTCTGCTTCAAGTTGACCGTCACGAGCGCCTTTTGCCAATGCGCGAATTTGTTCAATTTGATTAAACAAATCTTGCCCTGCATGTTGTTTAAGGGTTTCACCGAGTAAATTGCCCAATAAACGGACATCTTCACGTAATGGAGCAGTGATTTGCTGAATCATTCTATTTCTCCTGTTGTTCTCATTCGACTATAGCGTGATTGAGAGACAATCCAAGTGGAGAACGTAAAAAAATGTGAATATTATCTAATTTTTAGGTTGATATTTAAGCAAAAAAATCTCCATCGCTTGTTGAATCATCTGATCAATTTCAGCTGCCGTTGGTACGGGCGCTAAATTCAGCAAAACTTTTTGATGGCGTATGCCTAATAGAAGTGACAGCATCAGTTCAGTTTGTTTAATCGGCTGGTCTGCTAGAATAAATTTAAACGCGATCGCCTGTTCAAAAAAATGACACCACACATTGCACATTCGAGTATGAGAAGCATCAAAAAATTGTTGTGCTAATGGACTTTGCTCGGCTGCAAGTTCAAACATAAGACAATCTAATTTTATTGCCTCGGGTAAATAAATAATGCCTAAAGCACGATCACACATTAAATAAAGCGCTTGTTTAAAATCAGATTCTGCTGTCAGTTCAAATTGTTTTGCTCGAATAGATTCTTCACAGCTTTCTTCAATCGCGCATATAAATAGATTGGCTTTATCTTGAAAGTGGTTATACACCGTCAGTTTAGTGACACCAGCTTCTTTGGCAATTTGATTCATGTTGGTCGCATGAAAACCCATTTTTAGAAAAATAGATTTCGCCGCCTGTAAGATCTTGGCTCTTTTTTCTAAATCCTTTGGGCGACCACTGTGAATGTGCACTATACCTTTCTCTTTTAATTTGTTTACAAATCAAGTTTATAGATTTAATTTTTAATTAGTGTACTCATGGGTATATTAATTAAAAAATAAACAATCTATCATAATGTTCATATTGTGCCTTAAAAAATCAATTTGAATAAGAGCGAAAAAGAGATGAATCTGCTAAATCATGTAATTGTGGGGTTGCTCGTACTCAGCAGTGTCACTTTAACAGCATGTCAAAAAGAAGTTCCCAAGACTGAGGAAATCCCTTATGTCATGGTGGCTCAGCCAAGTAGCAATCATGTTGATCAAAAAAGCTATGCAGGTGATGTCCAAGCGAGACAACAAACTGCACTTGCATTCCGGGTCGGAGGACAAATTACTGAACGGTATGTCGATGTCGGTGATCGGGTCAAAGTGGGGCAAGTGCTTGCTAAATTAGATGTTAAAGATGCGCAATTGCAAATGAATGCAGCCAAAGCACAATTTGATAGTGCGCAGGCAGCAGCAAAAATTGCATCTGAAGAATACAAGCGTTATCAACAACTTTTACCTATTAATGCAGTCAGTCGCTCGCAGTTCGATGCGATCAAAAATCAATACGAATCGGCACAAGCAGGTTTACAACAAGCACGTTCTAGTTATGAAGTTGCTTCCAATCAAACAGGTTATAACCAGCTGATTTCGAATAAAAATGGTGTAATCACGCAACGTCAAATTGAAGTTGGGCAAGTTATTGCAGCAGGTCAAGCTGCTTATCAGTTGGCGATTGAAGGCGAGCGTGAAGTGGTTTTTGGCGTGCCAGAGCAATTGGTGAGTACCATTAAAGTGGGGCAACCTGCGTGGGTCACGCTTTGGTCGCAACCTGATGCACGTTTTGCTGCTAAAGTCCGTGAGGTTTCTCCTGCAGCAGATCAATCACGCACATTTACGGTGAAAGTCTCTTTACTTGAAGGTCAGTCGAACATTCAACTGGGTCAAAGTGCACGTGTATTTTTTGTGGCTAATGAAAATAATGTGCTGAGTGTACCTTTATCGAGTGTCACCGCAAATGATCAGCAAGGCTATGTTTGGGTCGTCAATAGTAATCAAACCTTACGTAAAGTTCCTGTGACATTGGGTACTTATGGGCGTGATAGTGTACCGATTCTTTCTGGTCTCAAAGCAACAGATTGGGTCGTGGTTGGCGGTGTGCATTTACTTCGTGACCAACAAAAAATTCATCCAGTAGATCGTGAAAATCGCGAAGTTAAGCTTAAAGCTGGAGGTTAATCATGAAATTTAACCTTTCAGAATGGGCGCTTAAGAATAAAGGCATTGTCCTTTATTTCATGCTATTGCTTGGACTTGTAGGAATCATTTCTTACTCCAAGTTGTCTCAAAGTGAAGATCCTCCGTTTACCTTTAAAGTGATGGTGGTACAGACCTACTGGCCAGGTGCGACTGCCAAAGAAGTCTCGACTTTGGTGACAGATCGAATTGAAAAAGAGTTAATGACCACAGGACAATACGACCGAATTATGGCGTATTCACGTCCGGGTGAATCGCTGGTTACTTTTGTCGCCAAAGATAGTTTGCCTTCGAGTGCCATTCCAGATGTTTGGTATAACGTTCGCAAAAAGGTCAATGATATTCGTCATCAGTTACCAAGTGGTGTGCAAGGTCCATTCTTTAATGATGAGTTTGGCGATACTTTTGGCAATATTTATGTGCTGACAGGCAAAGATTTTGACTATGCGGTGATGAAAGAATATGCAGATCGTTTGCAACTGCAATTGCAACGGGTCAAAGATGTCAGCAAAGTCAATTTAGTTGGTTTGCAAGATCAGAAAATTTGGATTGAACTATCTAATACTAAAGCTGTTCAACTGGGTGTACCCGTTACAGCAATCCAAGAAGCAATTCAAAAACAAAATGATATGGCAAGTGCAGGATTCTTTGAGACAGGCACAGACCGTATTCAGCTTCGGGTGAGTGGGCATTTGCATAGTGTCGATGATCTGAAAAAAATGCCGTTATTGGTGGGCGACAAAACCATTCAACTCGGTGATGTAGCAGATGTCTATCGTGGTTTTAGTGAACCTGCGCAACCGCGTATGCGCTTCATGGGCGAAAATGGTATTGGTATTGCCGTTTCGATGCGTAAAGGTGGTGATATTATTGCCTTAGGTAAAAACCTTGAGACTGAATTTAACAGCTTACAGAAAAGCTTACCTTTAGGAATGAAACTGCAAAAAGTTTCAGATCAACCCGTTGCAGTACAGCGTAGTATTCAAGAGTTCCTAAAAGTTCTTGCCGAAGCCGTAATCATTGTTTTATTGGTCAGTTTCTTCTCGCTTGGTTTCCGTACGGGTTTGGTCGTTGCATTGTCTATTCCATTGGTACTCGCAATGACTTTTGCTGGCATGAGCTTATTCGATGTCGGTCTGCATAAAATTTCCCTCGGTGCTTTGATTCTCGCTCTTGGCTTGTTGGTTGACGATGCGATTATTGCTGTTGAAATGATGGCAATCAAAATGGAGCAGGGCTACAGCAGGCTCAAAGCCGCAGGTTTTGCATGGCAAACCACTGCTTTTCCAATGTTGACAGGAACGTTGATTACAGCAGCAGGCTTCTTGCCGATTGCAACAGCACAATCGGGTACAGGTGAATATACCCGTTCAATATTCCAAGTGGTGACCATTGCTTTGGTTGTGTCTTGGATTGCAGCTGTTTTATTTGTGCCATATTTAGGTGAAAAATTATTACCTGACTTCACCAAGCAAAAGCAACAAGCTGCTTGGTATGTGCGTTTATGGGCGAGATTACGTAAGCAACCTGCGCCTGTTGTTGAGGCACATGGTCAACACCATGACCCTTATCAGTCTAAGTTTTATCAATCTTTCCGTCGTGTGGTGGAAATCTGTATTACCTACCGCAAAACGGTGATTGCAGTAACAGTGGGTATTTTTGTGCTCTCTGTGGCGATGTTTAAACTCGTGCCGCAACAATTTTTCCCACCTTCCAATCGCGCTGAAATTTTAGTGGATTTAAAACTCGAAGAGGGTGCATCACTCACGGCTACAGAACAAGCCGTGAAAAAAGTTGAGAAATTTTTATCAACACAGCAAGGTATTGATAACTATGTGGCGTATGTCGGAACTGGTTCACCACGTTTCTATTTGCCTCTAGATCAGCAGCTTCCACAAGCCAGTTTTGCACAATTTGTGGTGTTGGCTTCTTCATTAGATGACCGCGATGAAATCCGCCGTTCGTTAGATCAACAAATTAAAAAGTTATTACCGCAAGTCCGCACTCGTGTTTCTTTATTAGAAAATGGCCCCCCTGTGGGCTATCCATTGCAGTATCGTGTTTCTGGTGAGGATTTGGGAACGGTACGTTTATGGGCACAAAAGGTTGCCAAAGTTTTAGGTGAAGATCCAAATACCACCAATGTGCATCTGGATTGGGGAGAGCCGAGTAAAATCATCGCTATTGAAATTGATCAAGATCGCGCACGTCAAATGGGTGTATCTAGCTCAGATTTAGCAAACTTCCTGAATGCCTCGGTAACAGGAACGGTGATGAATCAATATCGTGAAAAAAGAGAACTGATTGAGATTCGTTTACGTGGTGATAAAACTGAACGAGCTGAAGTCGCGTCTTTAGCAAGTTTGGCTGTACCAACCAGTAATGGCACCACCGTTCCTTTAGCGCAAATTGCAAAAATTGAATCACGCTTTGAAGAAGGTTTGATTTGGCATCGGAACCGTTTACCAACCATTACTGTTCGAGCGGATATTCGCACCCATTTGCAACCAGCAACCGTGGTTCAGCAGTTAGCCGATCAAATGCAAAGCTTACGTGCTGATCTACCGAATGGTTATCTAATTGAAGCGGGTGGCACAGTTGAAGAATCTGCCAAAGGTCAAAGCTCGGTGAATGCGGGTATGCCATTATTTTTGGCCGTGGTGATGACATTACTCATGATTCAATTACGAAGTATGTCTCGTGCGACAATTGTATTGTTGACAGCGCCATTGGGTTTAATTGGTGTGGTTGCATTCTTATTGCTGTTCAATAAACCCTTTGGTTTTGTGGCGATGCTTGGCACCATTGCGCTTTCAGGCATGATCATGCGTAACTCGCTGATTCTGATTGATCAGATTGAGCAAGATATTCATGCAGGTCATGCACCGTGGGATGCAGTGATTGGCGCAACCATGCGTCGTTTCCGCCCAATTGTGTTGACCGCACTCGCAGCAGTGCTTGCAATGATCCCATTATCACGCAGTATTTTCTTTGGTCCGATGGCTGTGGCAATTATGGGTGGCTTGATCGTAGCAACCTTATTAACCCTATTTTTCTTGCCTGCACTCTATGCAGCATGGTTTAAGGTTAAGAAAACAACACAACTATCGTAATTATTTTGTGAATAAAGGTGCGAAATATTGAAAATTTCAATATAGTAGCACCTATATTTTAAGACCAAAAAATAATTGAATTTCATTGCATGACCAATTTAACGAAATGCAGTGAATGAGGTGATATAGAGCATGGCGCAAGACAATATTGAGCAACATCGCCGCTATGTGGTGATTTCATACGTGTTCATGTTTCTTGCATTATTTACAATTGTGTTTGCAGCGTTTGCGTATGTGTTAGCACGAAAAGTTGCAATTGTGGATAATGCTGAAGTATGGATACATGCACATGCACTTTGGATCATGCGTAATGTGTTGTTGTTTATATTGATGGCCTTTTTCGCGGCACTTTGGTTTATACCCTTATTCTTTTTTGCTTGGGATAGCGCTTTATGGGTGACAGGAATGACTGTTGCTGGTGTTGTCTTTGGTTTGATTGCATGGTTGTACTTATTAAATGCTTGGTTAAATGGCGTTTCTAAATACTTAAAAAATAAAGCTGTTTTCTAAATTATCGCTTTTTTGTTTGGGTAGCCCTTGTAAATCTGTAATCTAACCCCTATTAAGGCTCTGTTGACTTTAGAAATAAAATGTCAATAGAGCCTATTTGTTTTTGTAGAGATTGAATTTATTCCGTGAGGAGCATCGCCAACCATGGCTAAACGTGATTATTATGAGGTTTTGGGCGTTTCGAAAACCGCAAGTGATGATGAGATTAAAAAAGCCTATCGTAAGTTGGCGATGAAGTATCATCCAGATCGTAACCCTGACAACGCTGAAGCAGAAGAGAAATTCAAAGAAGCATCAGAAGCCTATGAAGTGCTTTCTGATGGTGAGAAGCGCAGTATGTATGATCGTGCTGGTCATAGCGCTTTTGAAGGCGGTTTCGGCGGCGGCGGCGGTTTCGGTGGTGGTTTTAGCGCTGAAGACATTTTTAGCCAATTCGGTGATATTTTCGGTGGTGCGTTTGGTGGTGGGGGTCGTCAACAACAACGTCAACGCCGTGGATCAGATCTTCGTTATGTCATGGAACTCACGCTTGAAGAGGCGGTTAAAGGTGTGAAAAAAACCATCACCTTTACAGCACCAGCACCTTGTGAAGTCTGTGATGGTAAGGGATCTAAAAATCCAAATGATGTAGAAACTTGCCGTACCTGTCATGGTTCGGGTCAAGTGCGTATGCAACAAGGTTTCTTCTCAGTTCAGCAAACCTGTAGTACCTGTCGTGGTCAAGGTAAAATAATCAAAAACCCATGTAACAGTTGTCATGGTTCGGGCGTGGCTGATCGTCAACAAACGCTTGAAGTAACTATTCCAGCAGGCGTAGATAATGGTGATCGCGTACGTCTAACTGGTAAAGGTGAAGCAATTCGTGATGGTCAAGCGGGCGATTTATATGTAGAAGTTGTGGTGCGTGAACACGAAATTTTCCAACGTGATGGCGCTGATCTTTACATGGATGTGCCAGTGAGCATCGCAGATGCTGCACTCGGTAAAGAAATGGAAATCCCGACCCTTGATGGTCGTGTAAGTTTGAAAGTTCCTGAGGGGACACAAACTGGTAAATTATTCCGCTTACGTGGCAAGGGTGTTCGTCCTGTCCGTAGTAGCATGGTCGGTGATTTACTTTGCCGTATCGTGGTTGAAACGCCTGTGAATTTAACCAGTCGTCAACGCGAGTTATTGAAAGAATTACAAACCTCTTTGGATGGTGATGGACATGCGTCTTCTCCAAAGAAAAAATCTTTCTTTGATCGTTTATTCGACTAATCGATATTTAGCTAAAAAACCTGCTTCGGCAGGTTTTTTTATGGGTTTTTTTTAGCGTAATGTGAGAGTTTTGCTATAGTAGCGAGATTGTTTAAATAAAAGACTGGGAAAAATTATGTCAACTTCTCCACGCATTGGTATTTTAGGTGCAGGCGGACGCATGGGACGTATTCTAATACAAGCTGTTCAACAGGCTGGCTATCAACTGGCTGCGGCTGTTGAGCGTCCTGAAAGTAGCTTAGTGGGTACAGATGCAGGTGAGCTTGCAGGTGTGGGAAGCCTTGGCGTCAAGGTGGCAGGAAGTCTGAGTGAAGTATTAAAAGACTGTGATGTGGTGATTGACTTCACTGCACCTATTGCAACAGAACAGCACCTAAAGTTATGCCGTGAAGCAGGCGTAGCGATGGTGATTGGTACGACAGGTATGTCTGATGAGCAAAAAGCATTTTTAGATGACACGGCAACTCAAACACCAGTCGTCTATGCAGCCAATTATTCAGTTGGCGTGAATGTATCTATTAAACTGTTGGAGCTAGCTGCAAAAGTATTTGGTGACACTGTAGATATTGAAATTATTGAAGCTCATCACCGTCATAAAGTCGATGCACCATCGGGGACTGCTTTTATGATGGGTGAGGCGATTGCTGATACTTTAGGTCGTAACTTAAAAGAAGTCGCGGTCTATGGACGTGAAGGTTATACCGGTCCTCGTGATCGTCAAACCATTGGTTTTGAAACAATTCGTGGTGGCGATATCGTGGGTGAGCATACTGTGATGTTTATTGGTGAAGGTGAGCGTGTTGAAGTGACACACAAAGCCACTAATCGTATGAACTTCGCTTCTGGTGCTGTACGCGCAGCAGCGTGGGTGGTCGGACGTGAAGCGCGTAAATATGACATGAAAGATGTTTTAGGCTTTAACGATTTGGAAGTATAAAACGTTCCTTTTTTGTACTATAACAGAGCTTGTCGAGCTTTCTTTCTTAGATGAGTGAAAACAAGCTCTTGCCATCATTATAACAATTGAGCGTGACATGAATAAAAAACATATCGTCCTTGCGACTCTGCTCAGCATGACCAGTTTTGCGGTTACTGCTGCATCAGATACAGCGAAACTCAGTTTGCATCGCAATAATATTAAGGTTTGGACATACCAAACAGACAACAATCCGATTATTCAATATAAAGCTGAAACCACTTTCGATGTGCCATTAGAACGTGCTGTTGCCGTGGTTCTTGATGTCGAACGGACACCACAATGGGTGCCTTATGTGGGTAAAGCACAAATGTTAGCTCGAGATGAGAAAAAAGGTGAGTTCACACTTTATATGGTTTTAGATTTCCCATTTCCATTAAAAGATCGAGATGTGGTGATTAAAGGCAAAATGACTAAAAATGCTGATGGCAGCATTAGTATTAAAAATAATGCCATTCAAAATAATTACCCTGAACAAGCGGATGTGGTTCGATTGACCAAGTATTCTGGTGATTGGACTTTTCAAAAAATAGCCAATAATAAAGTCAAAGTCATCACCAATGGTTATGCTGATCCAGCTGGCTCAATTCCATTAAGCTTTGTAAATATGTTTGTTCAACAACAACCGTATCAAATGTTAATGAAAATGAAAAAGGAGGTGAATAATCCAATATATGCACAACCTAATTTGCCTGACGTATTGAAATAATATGCATTTGAATCTTTGTACCTGTATGAAAGAAAAGCCTGATTTATATCAGGCTTTTCTTTTCCGCATCAGCTTTGAGAGCATTGTTCTAATGTTGTGCTTGGTTTGGTTGTTAGTTTGATTTGGATAAAGACCAAGATTAAACTGACTCCTGCTAATAGCGCACCGATCATGGAAACGGCCGTATAATTTAAGCCGATACTCAACACTGCGCCACCAGCCGCTGCACCGATGGCATTGCCTAAATTAAATGCTCCAACGTTGACCGAAGATGCCAGTCCTGATGCCTCATGAGCTACTGACATCACGCGCATTTGCAAAGGTGGAACGATTGCAAATGCTGCCGCACCCCAAATCACTAAACCGATGGCTGCGCCCAGTTGAGTTTGTGCAAGAATTGGAAAAATCAGCATTAATCCAATCAATAAAGCTAAGAAGCCAATCAGGGTTTTATCTAAAGATAAATCTGCAAATTTGCCACCAAAGTGATTACCAATTGAGAAACCAATACCAATCAAGACCAACATCATGGTGATAAAGGTCGGTGAAGCGTGGGTGAATTGTACTAAGCTCGGCGCAATATAGGTATATAGGGTAAACATGGCAGAGGCACCAAACACCGTGGTGAGCAATGCCAAAACCACAGGTAGTCGAGTAAGCACCTTCAGCTCCATTTTCACATTAGGTTTTTGCCCAACTGAACCGACAGGTAGAGCTTTCCAAAGAGCAACCATGGTGATAAGACCGAGTGCTGAAATCCCGAGGAAGGACATTCGCCAACCAATATTTTGCCCGATCCAAGTTGCAAGTGGCACACCACCAATATTGGCAATGGTGAGTCCCATAAACATGCTGGCTACAGCACTGGCTTGTTTATTTGCTGGAACCACACTCGCGGCAACCACTGATCCAATTCCAAAAAAAGCACCGTGGTTCAGGCTGGTGATTAAACGCGCTCCCATTAGACTCATATAATTAGGTGCAAACGCTGCGATTAGATTACCAATCGTAAAAATTGCCATCAGTAAAATAAGCGCATTACGACGAGCAAAACCACCGAGCCATAAGGTCATAATCGGTGCACCGAGCATAACACCCAAGGCATAACCTGTGATCAGCATACCAGCGCTTGGAATCGACACACCAAGATCATTGGCAATATTGGGCAGCAAGCCCATAGGCGAAAACTCAGTGGTTCCAATTGCAAAAGCACCAATTGCTAGCGCAAGTAGAGGAAGATTGATACTTTTGCCCATTCTATTCATCCCATTGCGGTGCAAGTTCAGGCGGGTCGATTTCACGTCCATTACGTTCTAGTTGCGCTATCATCTGCATCTCTTCCGCGCTTAATTTTAAATCTTGCGCTTTTAAGTTGCTGATCAGGTTTTCACGTTTAGTGGATGATGGAATGACGGCAAAACCGCGCTGTAGTGCCCAAGCCAATGCAACTTGTGCAGTGGTGGCTTGATGCTGTGACGCAATTTCAAGCAAAACAGGGTCGTTTAACACTTTGCCATAGGCAAGTGTCATGTATGAGGTCACATCGATCTGTTGTTCGCTTAGATAATTCACTAAGCTCTGATTTCGTAAATAGGGACTTAACTCGATTTGATTGGTTGTAATATGTTCTGCACCGATGCTATCGATTGCTTGCTGTGTGAGTGCAATATTAAAATTAGAAACACCAATCAGTTTGGTCAAACCTTGTTGTTTTGCTTCCAATAATAATTGCATTAGCTCAGTAATATTGGTGCCTTGAGAGGGTGCAGGCCAGTGAATTAAGGTCAGATCAACGGCATCAGTACCAAGCTTCTGTAAACTCTCTTTCAGGCTAGGGATTAATTTTTCTTCAGAGAAATTACTGGTCCAAATTTTTGTCGTTAAAAATAACTCTTGTCGCGCAATACCACTTTCAGCAATGGCTTGCCCTACGGCGGCTTCATTTTCGTAAATTTGAGCGGTATCAATGGCACGATAACCGACCTCTAATGCATTTTTGACTGAATTAATGGCGATTTGGTTTTTAAGTCGAAATGTACCTAAACCAAATTTTGGGATACGCATGTGATTTACCTCATCTATTTCTGCTCAATGGAGCGTATTCTGTCTATAGATGCGATTTTGCAATGATTATTGTTGCTAAAAAATAGATGAATTTGCAAAATATAGTTGACTAAATATCAATAATTAAGAGGTAGCAATGAGATCGACCATTGAAGAACTGCATGCTTTTATGACCATTGTAGATACTGGTTCTTTTATTGCTGCCGCTGAAAAATTAGGGCAAACCGCTTCAGGGCTTAGCCGTTCATTAAGTCGTTTAGAATCGAAGTTGGAAGTGACTTTACTGGAGCGCACCACACGAAAACTAAAATTGACCCAAGAAGGGCAGCAGTTTTTAAATCATGCGCGCAAAATTTTAAGTGATTTAAATGCAGCAGAAGAAGCATTACAAAAATCGGATCAAGATACCGCAGGTGTTATTCGAGTAGATTCGGCGACACCTTTTATTCTGCATGTGATTACTCCATTAGTACATAAATTTAGGCAGTGCTATCCAAATATTGAAATTGAATTAAATAGTAATGATCTAGTCATTGATCTTTTGGAACACAAAACTGATGTGGCATTTCGTTTTGGAGAATTAAATGATTCGAGTTTACATGCCAAATTGGTGTGTAAAAGCCGTATATATATTGTTGCAAGTCCAGAGTATTTAAGTCGAAAAGGGATGCCACAACAACCCAAACAGCTATATGAACATGATGTTGTGGGTTTTACTCGTCCAACATATATCAATAAATGGCCTATCAAAGTCGATGGTGAATACTTTTTAGCACAGGCTAAAGTTAAAGCATCGAGTGGTGAAACGGTCAGACAATTATGTTTACGTGGACAAGGTATTGCACGACTTTCTGAGTTTGAAGTTTGGCAAGATATCAATGAGGGGCGATTGATCGCCTTATTTGAAGATCAAATTGAGTACTCTTATCAAAGCATCCATGCTGTGTATTATCAACAAGAGCATCTACCGAAGCGTGTTCGTTTATTTATCGAGTTTCTGTCTGAGCAATTAGCTCACGGTTTTTCAGTGTGCCAATAGTTTGATTGGGAAGTTGCACTTCTAGAACAGGAGTTGGCTCACCAGTCGCCTGTACCAAAGAGACGACGATATGCTGCTGTTGTAGACTACATTCCAAAACAACAGTTGGAAGTAGTGTTCCTGCTAAAACCACACCGTTTTCATTTGGCTTTTTATAGGTTAGCTTCAAGGTATCTTTTTGATCTTGAGTGGGGATGTGTTCAAGTTTCCATAATTCATAAGTTGGTTGATTTTGAATTTTTAAATATCCCTGAGATAGGGTTTTACATACCTCTTGCTGTTGATGTGCTTGCTGATCAGTGAGCTGACAACCAGCAAATAAAACTGTGGTTAATATAAATAATATTCTATTTTTCATTGTCTTACTCCTTCACTATTGATTTTTATAGCTTAACGGTGTTCTATAAACCAATACAGATACAGAAATTTATAAAAAAGCAGTACAGAAATGGCATTTCAATACCAGCGTTTGGCTGAACAGCTATCGCAAAAGATTTATCAACATGAATTACAACCGCAACAGAAGCTCAGTTCTTTAAGGGAATTTGCTCGTCAGCAAAATATTAGTTTGAGTACAGCCCAGCAGTGTTATGAATTATTGGAAGCAAAAGGGCTGATCTACGTCAAAGCCAAGTCAGGATATTTTGTCAGCTCTCGACAATACCAAAGCCCGATTCCAGATAGTCCCCATTTTGAATCTAAAGCTCGACAGGTTTCAAATTTAGATTTGCAGAATCAAATTCAAACTGCTTCGATTCAAAGCCATTTAACGCCATTAGGGGCGATTCAACTGTCGCCACATTTGATTCCTGTAGATGGATTGCGTCGTTCTTTACAACGTGCTCTTAAACATTGCCAACCCGAAGATTTTTTATATTGTAATAAGCAGGGGCATCAATTATTAAGACAAGCACTGTCAGATCATTGGCGTGAAGATGGAATTTATGTCGCCACTGAGGATATTTTTATTAGTAATGGTTGTATGCCTGCCATTGCATTATTAATCCAGCAGATGAGCCGTGAAGGGGATAGCATTATTATTCCAACTCCAACCTTCAACGGTCAGTTGCAGATGTTGGCAAGTTTAAAACGTAAGATTATTGAAATTCCTGCTGATCATCTCGGTATCGATTTGGAACGTCTGGAATTCTTTATGCAACAGGGCAGTGCGAAACTCTGTTTATTGACTGCCAATTATCAGAATCCATTAGGATATTGTTTAAACAATCAACAAAAACAAAAGATTGCAGAGTTGGCTCAGCAGTATCAATGTTTTGTCATCGAAGATGACATCTATGCCGAATGTAGTTTTGAAAAAGAGCGACCATTACCGATTCGTTATTGGGATCAGCAAGGGTATGTGCTTTGGTGTGGTTCGGTATCAAAATCATTATCGACTGCTTATCGTGTCGGTTGGTTTTGTATCGGTCAGCGGCTCGAATATTTGCGCCCAAAATTAATGGCAAACAATGTTGGGGTAAATACGCCTTTGCAACTTGGTTTAGCAGATTTTATTTATAGCCGTGGTTATCGAGAGCATTTGGATCAATTAAGACCAAAGTTAATGCAACAGGTTGAACAGTATCGAGCTTGTATTTTAGAGACTTTTCAAGGTATTTCGATTGCTTTAAGTCAATCACAGGGTGGTTATGCGTTATGGATGCAGCTTCCTGAAACAATCACAGGACTGGATTTATACTATTTAGCGCAAGGCAAGGGAATTAACATCGTACCAGGAGAAGTGTTTGGCGAAGATCGACGTTATCAACACTTTATTCGCTTAAACGCAGGGCATGCATTGACTGATGAAATCCGCCACGCGATTCAGCAGTTGGCGGATTGGATCAGACAAAGTTTGAAGATGCCTTTGAGTTAGTCAAAATCAGCTTTCAGTACGATGCGATAACGTGCTTGTCCTGAATGCAATCGTTCGATTGCATCATTGAGTTGAGACATTGGGTAAAGCTCAATTTGAGGTGCAATATTGCGACGCGCGGCAAACTGAAGCAGTTGACGAAGTGCCAAAGGTGAGCCTGTTGGTGATGAGGTAACAGATTTTGCACCACTCATGATTGCACCCACCGAAACAGGAATAGGCTCTAGAGTGACACCGAGGAAATGTAAGCTGCCTTTCGGTGCTAAAGTATTTAAATAGGCTTGCCAATTTAAGGTGACATTGACGGTACTTAATAATAATTCGAATTTACCACGCTGCGCCTTAATTGCTTGAGCATCACGGCTATTCACGACATGATCAGCGCCCATGGCTTTGAGTTCTTCAGTTTTTTCTGGATTAGAACTAAAAGCAGTGACTTCACAGCCCCATGCTTTCAATAATTTAATTGCGATATGACCCAATCCACCGATCCCAATGACACCCACATGATGCGTTGCTTGGATTTTATGTTTGAGCAACGGATCAAATACCGTAATCCCGCCACACAATAAAGGGCCAGCACTCTCAGGAGCTAAGTCATCAGGTAAAGGAATGACCCATTGCCACCCGGCACGGACTTTTTCGGCAAATCCACCCGCATGTCCAACAATCGTTGCAACACTGCCTCCAGTACATAGCACTTGATTACCACCAATACATGGATCACAAGCTTGGCAAGTTTCAGCTGTCCAACCGATTCCAACGCGTTGACCTAGTTTCAAACCTTTGGCTTCTGATCCTAAAGCGCTAATCGTACCCACAATTTCATGACCTGCGATTACTGGATAGCGCGAAGACTGCCAATCGTTATTAATCACAGAAATATCTGAATGGCATAGACCACAATATTCGACTTTGACTTCAACTTGGTGTGCTTGTAACTCACCAGCATCAAATTGATAAGGAACCAATTGCTCACCTGCTTTCATCGCAGCATAAGCACGTATTTGATTATTACTCATGAGAACTGT
The DNA here is from genome assembly GCF_024296945.1 of Acinetobacter sp. Z1. Lineage (NCBI taxonomy): Bacteria > Pseudomonadati > Pseudomonadota > Gammaproteobacteria > Moraxellales > Moraxellaceae > Acinetobacter > Acinetobacter sp. Z1. The sequence goes on from NZ_CP101115.1 coordinate 60,869, forward strand.
CCTCTGAAGGGATTTTTTTTATTTAAAAGAGCAGTGGTTTTCGTGATCATTCACCATGCCGACTGCTTGCATAAAGGCATAACAGGTTGTTGGTCCAACAAATTTAAAACCACGTTTTTTTAGCGTTTTAGATAATTTCTGGCTCAATTCAGTTTGAGCAGGGGCTTCACGATAGTTTGCAACATCGTTATTTATGACTTTTTGATCAACGAAACTCCATAACCATGCTGATACATCAGCGACTTCATCTTTCAAGGCTTGCCATGCAATCGCGTTATCTCGAATGGCTTTTAATTTACCCAAATGGCGAATCAAACCAGAATCGGTCAGTTTATTTTCAAGTTGATCATCCGTCAGCGCAGCAATCTGAGAGATTGGGTATTGGAAGAAATGGGAGCGATAATGTTCACGTTTTTTTAAAACAGTAATCCATGATAGACCTGCTTGTTGCCCTTCAAGACAAAGCATCTCAAATAAATGAGCTTCATCATATTGTGCCTTGCCCCACTCTTGATCATGGTAAGCAATGTACAAGGGATCATCCGAACACCAGCCACAGCGTTGGGTTGTCATCGTGGAAGCTCCTTATCGTTATTAGAAAGTTTTTTATCTATAGTTCAAATTTAACCCATTCATTTGGGCGTGTGTCCCAATAATATAGTTCTGATGTATTTAAATCACTAAACTTTAGCCAAAAGTCTTTACCTGATTTATCGGCGAAGCCCGTGCTGATCAACAAAGCATCTTCCGTAATTTCCATGATCCAACCTTGATAGCTGGTCCCATTCGAAATAATTTTTTGCTGATTACCTGATTCTGCGAATTCAACCAGTCGTTCGATCAATGCATCTGACATTGTTTTTTCCTAACGTAAATAAGGATATGGATTGACTGCGCCACGCCCTTTACCATTTAAATAAATCCCGTAATGTAAATGTGGGGCGGTGTGACGTGCATTGCCCGTGTTTCCCACATAACCGATCAGGTCACCTTTACGAACATAATCGCCAACATTAAGACCACGTTTATGACCATCTAAATGAGCATAATAATGCCAAGAACCTGATGGACCCATGATCCAAATCACTTTACCACCAAGATTATTATTACGTAAATCAGCAACTAAGCCTTCGGTAGCACTATACACTTTCGTTCCACGCTCTGCCATGATATCAATCCCCTCATGACTGCGCCCTTGACTACGTGCGGCGCCCCAAGTATCTCGTAATTCATTCCGACTAATTCCTTTGACAGGAACTGGAAGGCGACTGTCCAATCGCATACTTTTGAGTTTATTGACTTGAGCATTCGGTAATGGTGTTGGTTTCTTAGGTGCTGTGGTACACGCTGCAAGTAATATGATCAACACAGCAAGAACCGAATAAGAAATTGAGTGACGCACAAAAACTCCTTGCGTTATGATTTACAGCATAAATAACATCACGATTTTTGTTTAGCTGTAATCAATTTTTTCATAGCAGTCGGAATGCCTTTCGCAATCGCCGTTTCAGGATTGAGCCATATCCCGTTCATTTCAATGCTGAGTTGTTCTTTTTGATCATGTTCCACGTGGAACAGTTTTTCATTCAACAACCAAGTGAAATGGGTAAAACTATGACTAATCTGTAGAGATGATAATTGAGCTTGTAGTTTAAAGTGTTGCTCAATCTGTTGTAGTTCGGTTGTCTGCTCAATAATTGGCAGACAATATAAACCACCCCATAAACCATGCGCATCACGTTGATGCCAAAGCCATTCATTACCAGATTGAATTACTAGAACATCTGCCGTTTTTATAGGCACAGGCTTTTTGGCTTTTTTAAAGGGCAGTTCTTGTTCTAATCCTTGTTGATAAGCTTGGCAGTGCTGCTGCATTGGGCAGTAAAGACATAAGGGTTTTTTCGGTGTACAGACGGTTGCACCCAAGTCCATAATCGCCTGAGTGTAATCATGGTTGCGTTGTTGTGGGCATAGGTCTTTTGCGATTTGCCATAAAGCACGTTCATGTTGTGGTTTAGATAAATCATCTTCGATGGCAAAGAATCGAGCTAAAACACGTTTCACGTTACCATCCATGATCACGCCATATTGGCGTAATCCGAGAGACATCAGTGCACCCGCTGTAGATGGTCCAATACCTGGCAGTTCAATCCATTGTTCTAATGTCTCAGGAAACTTTCCTTGCTGCTTTACAATGCCTGCCGCTTTGTGCAAATTCCTTGCTCTAGCGTAATAACCTAAACCTGCCCAGTACGGGGCAACATCATCCCAACTGGCTTGACCCAAATCATTGACAGTCGGAAAGCGTTGAATAAAACGATCAAAATATTGCAGCACTGTTTTGACTTGTGTTTGCTGCAACATGATTTCTGAGACCCAAACTTTGTAAGGGTCATCCGCGACTTGCCACGGTAAGTCATGACGACCGTGTTGGTCAAACCATGTAAGCAGCGCATCAGAAAATGAAAAATCAGACATGAATCAGAACAATCAAAAGCAGAGGGGCATTATAGCGGAAATCAGGGATTGATAGGATGTTATCTATCTTTCAAAAATACATGATGCAATACAGATAAAGTAAAATATTGATGTGAATGCGAGTTAATGTTTTCTAGAGCAAAGGCGACATTCATACCACCTTTGCACGACTAAGCATTATCGAGGGTTTGTTCGCTTATCAATTACTTTAAATATTTATCTAACAATTCATACATCGCTTCAAGACCTTGGCGTTCTGCTTCTGCGTTATAACCGAGATCAACATGATTCGCTTTTGCACGTTCATCTGCGAGTGGATTACTAAAACCGTGTTTTGCATCTTCAAAGATAATCACTTCATGATCTACATTTGCATCATGCATTTCCTGACGGAAACTTGCGACATCATCTAAAGTCACCATGCTATCAAGTTCGCCATGCAGTACTAAAATTTCCGCTTTAATTTGATCTTTTTGAGCAGGAGCATTGGTCGCTAATACCGCATGGAATGTCGCAACTGCTTTGATATCTGCACCAGAGCGAGCTAAATCAAGTACAACTTTACCACCATAGCAAAAGCCAATTGCCGCCAGCTTATCAGCATTGACTTCAGGTTGTGCTGCTAAGGTCGCTAGACCTGCCTCTGCACGATTGACGATCGTATTTGGTTGTTCAAAGGTTTGATTCATCCATTCTGAAGCTTGAGATACGGTCGTAGTAACTTTTTTATCACCGTACATATCGATTGCTAAGGCAGCAAAGCCATGAGCTGCAAGTTCGCGTGCACGTTGTTCCGTATATTCGTTACGTCCCCACCATTCAGGTGCGACGATTACACCTGCAACAGGTTGATCTACAACAGGTGAGGCAAAATAACCGATTAAGCGTTGACCATCTGCTGCTGTATATTCAATTTCACGAGTAGTAATAGAAAAACTCATTTTCAGATCCCAAACTGTATTTTTAAAATAGTGGATAAAGCATAAAATAATATGATGGACGAGATGTAAAATTTTTTAGATGAAATGAGAAGCTAGAAATAAAAAAAGAAGAATACGATGATTCTTCTTTTTTTATTTTATTCAGTTTCTAATTCTTAGAAAGCTAAACTTTACCACGTGATAAGAAACCAACTACGGCAAGTATGGCTGCAACCACCAGTAAGATTACGGCGAAGTCTTTAGATAAACCTGCAACACCACCAAAACCAAGTAAACTAGCAATTAATGCAATCACTGCAAAAATAATAGCCCAGCGGAACATATTACTTCCTCCTAAATTTATCGTTATGTGCTTACTATAGCGTGTGTTTTTTAAACTAAATGTGGTTTTTCTGTGGTTGAAGTGTTGAAATGATTAAGAATTGTTAATCAGTTAAGCGCATCTAAAACCAGCTTGTTGAATAATAAATGCTATAATTAATACTGATTTTTTAGCCCGAAACGCACCCGTATGTCTGCTGAATTAAGACCCAATTTTTGGAAACAATATCCGCTTGATCAGTTGAATAATACTGAGTGGGAAGCACTCTGCGATGGTTGTGGTTTATGTTGTTTGATAAAACTAGAAGACGAAGATACGGCTGAAGTCGCCTACACTAAAGTGGCATGTAAATTACTCGATTGTAAGACCGCACGCTGCTCGGACTATATCAATCGTCAGCAGCATGTTGCAGATTGCATCCAATTGACACCAGAACGTTTGCAAACGATTACATGGTTGCCACCGAGTTGCGCTTATCGACGCTTAAATGAAGGAAAAAATTTACCTTCATGGCATTACTTAAATACGGGTTCTCGTCAAAGCGTGATTAAAGCTAAAAAATCGGCGGCAGGGCGGTGTATTTCAGAAGTTGAAATTAATGAAGAAGATATCGAAGATTACGTGGTGCGCTGGATACGCTAGTATTTAGAATTCATTCATTAAAGCAGTATGAGTAAAAACAACATTTTTACAGTATTTCTATGTGCAGATCTCCGTAAGATAAACGGATGTGAAGGGAGATCAACAATGAAAAAACTGTTAGTAACACCTTTAATTTGTAGTAGCGCCTTATTACTGCTTGCCTGCGGTCCAAATAATACCAACTCCAAAACACCTGAGGCTTCGATTCAAGCAAGTAAAACATCTATAAATCAGACTTACCAACTCGAAGCGCTTGCTCAGTTCGATGAACCTTGGGCGATCGCAGTGTTACCTGATCAACGTTTATTAGTGACTGAGCGCAAAGGGCAGTTAAAATTATTTGATCCCAAAACTAAAACCAGTCTCAATATTCAAGGTATCCCTGTCGTAAGTTATGGTGGGCAAGGAGGTTTGGGTGATGTGATTTTACATCCAGATTTTGCCAATAATCATTGGATCTATCTCAGTTATGCGGTCAAAGGTCGAGGTGGATATGGGGCTGAGATTGCCCGCGCCAAACTCGATTTATCTAATCCCGCACAACCGAAGCTCACGGACTTAAAAACAATCTGGCAGCAAACACCTAAGGTTTCAGGACAAGGACATTATGGGCATCGTATGCTGTTTGGTGCCGATGGAAAGCTTTGGATCAGTTCGGGGGAGCGACAAAAATTTGATCCTGCCCAAGATATGAAAAGCAATTTAGGTAAGATTCTCCGATTGAATGAAGATGGTTCTCCAGCAGCTGATAATCCATTTAGTCAACAAGCAGGCGTTACTGCTGAAATTTGGTCATTGGGACACCGTAACCCATTAGGCATGGCATTTGATGGGCAGGGGCAATTGTGGGTAGTTGAAATGGGACCAAAAGGAGGGGATGAACTTAATCTCATTCTCAAAGGGGCGAACTATGGCTATCCAATTGTATCGAATGGTGATCATTATTCTGGATTACCGATTCCAGATCACAAGACGCGTCCAGAATTTAAAGCGCCTGCAATTGATTGGACACCTGTGATTTCACCTTCTAGCATGATGATTTACACAGGCAATAAATTCCCTCTATGGCAACAGAAAGCCTTAATTGGTGGCTTGTCATCTAAATCGATTGTGGTAGTTGATCTAAAATCGCAACCTGCGAAAGAAGTTCAGCGTCTAGACATGAAACAACGGATTCGTGGTTTACAACAAGCACAAGATGGCTCGATTTGGGTAATTGAAGATGGTTCTAAAGCGAGATTACTCAAACTGAGTAGCAACTAAATTTTAATCAAGTGAAAAAATTAATGATTCCATCGAAATACCAAACTTTATTTTCAAAAAAGACCTTCATGTTGATTGGACTTTTATCTTGTAGTTCAAGTTTATGGGCACAGCCTTTAACCGATCTACAGGTGAAGAAAATTGTTGATCAGCAATTTAAACCGCTCTTAGATCAATACAAAATTCCAGGTCTGGCGGTTGCTGTGACTTTAAATGGTAAACACTATTTTGTGAATTATGGTGTTGCTTCGCAGCAAAGCAAACAAGCGGTCAGCAACAGTACCTTATTTGAACTTGGTTCTGTTAGTAAAACGTTCAATGCGACTTTAGCGGGATACGCGCAGGCACAAGGACAGTTGTCTTTCTCTGATCATCCTGCTAAATATTTTCCTGAACTCAAAAATACTGCCGTTAATCAAGCTACTATTTTGAACTTAGGCACCTATAGTGCAGGTGGCTTTCCGTTGCAATTTCCAGATGAAGTCGTGCAACAGCAACAGATGATTCAATATTTTCAAAACTGGCAAGCAAAAACCAAAGTTGGCGCGGCACGTCAATATTCCAACCCAAGTATTGGATTAATGGGTTATGTCACAGCTTTGGCGATGAAAAAACCGTATGCAGAATTGATTGAGAAAACACTTTTTCCTCAATTGGATATGACACAAAGTTTTATCAATGTCCCTACACAGCAATTACCACACTACGCTTGGGGCTATAAAAACAACCAAGCGATGCGTGTAACGCCAGGTATGTTTGATGCAGAAGCCTATGGTGTAAAAAGTAGTAGTTCTGATATGTTGAAGTTTTTGGATGCGCAGATCAATCCATCAAAATTGAAACAACCTCTTCGCAAAGCGATTGAAAGTACCCATGTGGGTTATTTTAAAGTCGGTGCAATGACGCAGGGCTTAGGATGGGAGCAATATGCTTATCCTGTTAAGCTTGAGACTCTCTTACAAGGTAATTCAAGCAAAATGGCTTTAGAAAGTCATACAGTTACGCCAATCAAGCAACCACACATTGCTTCAGCAGCAACGTTCTTTAATAAAACTGGTGCAACCAATGGTTTTGGTGCCTATGCCGCCTTTATTCCGCAACAAAAAATCGGGATTGTGATGTTAGCCAATATTAATTTTCCAAACGAAGAACGAATTAAAGCCAGCTATGGCGTGATGCAGCAGTTGATTCAAGCAAACAGTACGCAATAGAGTGTCGCATGCGCACAGATTCAAATTGTAGATTTGTGTTAGACACAATAGACTAGGGTTAAAAGATCATAAAGCCAGTGATGATGTCAGATACGCATATTCCTTTACCTGAACGTTTACGTCCTCGTGACTTGTCCGAAATTATTGGACAAGATCATTTGCTAGGTGAAAATGCCCCTTTACGTCAGATGATTGATCAAGGGCATTTGCCTTCAATCATCTTTTGGGGACCACCAGGGGTCGGGAAAACCACGATTGCATTATTACTGGCTCAAGCAGTGGATCGTCCTTTTATCAGCCTATCTGCACTGAATACGGGTGTAAAAGAATTACGTGAGGTGATCGCAGAAAGCGGAGATCTGTTAACGCCTGTGGTATTTATTGATGAGATTCATCGCTTCAATAAATCGCAGCAAGATGCCTTACTGAATGCCGTTGAGAAAGGAAAAATCACCTTAATTGGAGCAACGACCGAGAATCCATCGTTTGAGGTTAATAGCGCGCTGCTGTCTCGTTGTCAGGTTTATACGCTAAATAGTCTAGATGCTGATGCGATTCAGACCTTACTCAATAAAGCCATCCAAAGCGATAAGTTTTTAAAACAGCGTTTTATTCAAATTGAAGAATATGATGCACTGATTCAATTTGCTGCGGGTGATGCACGCAAAGCACTTAATCTGATTGATCTCATTGCCAGTACTTTTGAACCTGATATCGAAAATATCGTAACCAATGCCATCGTTGTTAAAGTCGCGCAGCAAAATATCGCACGCTATGACAAATCTGGCGAACAGCATTACGATTTGGTTTCGGCATTTATCAAGTCGATTCGGGGAAGTGATCCAGATGCAACGTTGTACTGGATGGCACGTATGCTAAAAGGCGGCGAAGATCCAGTCTTTATCGCACGTCGAATGTTAATTGCCGCATCGGAAGACATTGGCAATTCAAATCCAAATGCTCTGCTGTTAGCAGGAGAGTGCTTCCGTTCAGTCCAAGCAGTAGGCATGCCTGAGGCACGGATTATTTTGGGACAATGCGCGGTGTACTTGGCGATGAGTCCGAAAAGTAACAGCACCTACCTCGCGATTAATAAGGCATTGGAACTTGCTGAAAAAACTGCAAATTTACCTGTACCTTTGCATTTAAGAAATGCTCCGACCAAATTGATGAAACAGCAAGGTTATGGGGTGGACTATCTGTATCCACATAATTATCCAGAACATTTTGTGCTGCAAGAATATTTACCACCTGAGTTACGCGGTACTAAGCTCTATGAACGCGCCTTAAATAAACGTGAAGTTGAAGGTGAACGTTTACAACAACGCCGTTGGCAGCAGGAACAACAGCAGCAGTAGATAAATATTTTTGGTATTTGCTATTTTTTTTAAATTTTCCAAAGCAAGGCTCTGATGTAAATAAGAAAATTTGCTGTGGTCTACACTCCCAATTTGTATAAAGATGAACACAAAAAAAGCGACGCTGGTTGGATTGATTGCAATCTTGTTATGGAGTTCGATTGTTGCTTTGATCAAAGATGTCAGCAGTCATTTTGGTGCGGTCGGTGGAGCAGCATTAATCTACACGCTTGCTTCAATTTTCCTGTTTTTCTCAGTCGGCTGGACTCGCCTAAAAAGCTTTCCAAAAAATTATTTGATTTGGGGTGCTCTTTTATTTGTCGCCTATGAAATTTGTCTTTCACTTTCAATTGGATATAGCCAAACGAATAGACAAGCGATTGAAGTCGGTATGGTCAATTATTTATGGCCGACTTTCACCATGGTTGCGGCGATTTTATTTAATCAACAAAAAGCAAATTTTCTGATTATTCCTGGTTTCGTTGTTTCTCTACTTGGTATTTGTTGGGTTTTGGGGGGAGATCAAGGATTTGATTTGATCGGCATGACAGCGAATATTCAACAAAATCCGCTCAGCTATGGATTGGCATTTATGGGTACATTGCTATGGGCTGGTTATTGTACGCTGACAGCAAGGATCGCCAATGGGGTGAATGGCATCACTTTGTTCTTTATTCTGGTGTCGATTGTGCTTTGGATTAAATATTTGGTGATGGGTGGAAGCAGATTTGATTTTGACTGGTCATCCTCCATTTCGTTATTTTTCGCAGCTGCGGCGATGGGTTTTGGCTACGCAGCTTGGAATGTCGGGATTTTGCATGGTAATGTGATATTACTGGCAGGAGCATCTTATTTTATTCCTGTGCTTTCAGCTTTTTTTGCTGCAATTTTGCTCAATACACCATTGGGTCTTTCTTTTTGGTATGGCGCACTGATGGTATGCGTCGGTTCTATACTCTGTTGGTTGGCGACAAAGACGAAGTCATAAATTTACAGTGGTTGACACTCTTTATTTATTCAAGAATTTATCAAGCATTACAAAAATAACAAGTTATACCTTTTTATATCAGAAAGAATGCGATTTAATCTAAAAAGGCATAATAAAAATATGGTTTTAATCTATGACTTTTAAATATTTAAATAAACTGACGACAGCAACAATCATCGCGTTTACTTTATCAGGCTGTGCAAGCACACCACTTGATCGAGAGCGGTCTGAACAATTGTTTTTTGGTGGTCCAATTTTAACGATGGAAGGTATGACGCCAACATATGCAGAAGCCTTGCTGGTTAAAGATGGGAAGATCATTTTTGTTGGTTCAAAAAAACAAGCAGAGAATTTGGCAAACTCAAATGTCCAATCTATTGATTTAAAAAATAAAACACTTTTGCCGAGTTTTATTGATGCACACAGTCATGTAAATATGGTTGGATTTCATCAGATGGTTGCAAATCTCTATCCTGCGCCAGATGGTCAAGTTTCTGATATTGATTCATTGGTTCAGGTATTAACACAATGGAAAAAACAAAATCCTCAAGTTATTCAAACGATGGGCGGTTGGATCTTAGGCAATGGCTATGATGATGCACAACTAAAAGAACAAAATCATCCGACCGCAACCGATTTAGATCGCGTCTCCAAAGATCAACCCGTGATGATCTTACATCAATCGGGTCATTTGGCTTCGGTGAATCATAAAGCACTAGAACTACTCAACATTAATCAAAATACCCCCAATCCAGCGGGTGGTGTGATTCGTCGAGAAGTAGATTCGAATGTTCCGAATGGTGTACTGGAGGAGTCAGCATTATTTACTGCGATTGGTTCAATTTTTAAAGATGTGCCACCACAAGTGATGTTTGAAATTGCGCGTAAAGGTATTGATGCTTATGTCAAAAATGGTTTCACCACAGTACAAGAGGGACGAGCAGATCAGGGCACGACCGAGATGTGGCATGCTCTTGCCAAGCAAAATCATCTTCCGATTGATGTCGTTTCCTATCCTGATATCACCACTAGTCAAGAATACATGCTCAAGCAAGGAAGTAGCCGACAATATGATCATCACTTTCGTATAGGTGGGGTGAAAATCAGTTTAGATGGCTCGCCACAAGGCAAGACTGCTTGGCTCACACAACCATATTTAGTGCCACCTGAAGGTAAAGATAAAAACTACAAAGGCTATCCAGCGATCAAAGAGGATCAACAGGTCAATCAATACATCAATTTAGCCTTCAAACATGGTTGGCAGGTACTTGCACATGCCAATGGTGATGCCGCGATCGATCAGTTTATTGGTGCTGTGAAAGATGCGACTGCAAAGCAAGGTAAAGCTGACCGTAGAAGTGTATTGATTCACTCGCAAACCATTCGAGATGATCAACTAGACCAATTGAAGGCATTAGACATTATTCCTTCGTTCTTCTCGCTACATACCTTTTATTGGGGCGATTGGCATCGTCAGCAAACCTTAGGCGAAACCCGAGCTGCCCATATTTCGCCAACAGCAACAGCGTTAAAGAAAAATTTAATCTTTACTGAACATCACGACGCTCCCGTTGTTCCACCACATAGCATGATGATGCTCGATGCTACGGTCAATCGTGTGACACGTAGTGATTATGTTTTGGGTGCAGATGAACGTATAAGTCCTTATCTTGCCTTAAAATCGATGACTGATTGGGCTGCTTATCAGTATTTTGAAGATCAGACCAAAGGTACTTTAACGCAAGGCAAGCTTGCTGATTTGGTGATCTTAGATCAAAATCCATTAACCATCCCTAGTCGAAAAATTAAAAATATTAAGGTGTTGGCGACCTACAAAGAAGGGAATCTCATTTATCAAAATCAGTAATATTAAAAACAAAAAACCAGTCCAATCGGACTGGTTTTTTATATGTGCTAAATATTTAGTTAGACTTAGATGTTGTCTAAGTTAATGCCTAAACGTGCAGCAACTTCTTCATATGCTTCAACCACACCACCCAAACCTTGGCGGAAACGGTCTTTATCCAGTTTTTTCTTGGTGTCTTTATCCCATAAACGGCAACCGTCTGGAGAGAACTCATCACCTAATACGATACGGTCATGGAATACGCCGAATTCAAGTTTGAAATCAACCAAAATCATATTACCTGCATCGAATAATGCTTTAAGTACATCATTCACTTGGTAAGTAAGTTCTTTCATTTTTTCAAGTTGATCAGCTGTTGCCCAACCTAAAGCGATGGCTTGTGATTCATTTACCATTGGATCGCCAAGTGCATCATCTTTGAAGAATAATTCAAATGTAGGAGGCGTTAATTCTTTGCCTTCTTCAACACCTAAACGACGGCAAAGTGAACCTGCAGCATAGTTACGAATCACACATTCAACTGGGATCATGTGAAGTTTTTTAACCAATACTTCTGTTGGAGAAAGCAATTTCTCAAAATGAGTTTCGATACCCGCTTCAGCCAATTTTTCCATGATGAAGGCGTTAAAACGGTTGTTGACCTTGCCTTTACGATCTAATTGCTCAATTTTTTCGCCATTGAATGCAGATGCATCATCACGAAACACTAAAATTAGGTGATCAGCATTATCTGTCTCATATACAGATTTTGCTTTACCAGTATAGAGCAAGGTTTGTTTTAACATGGGGGAACCTTTTGAAAAAGTATGCCTAGTAAACGACTAAGCTGGCCAATTTTGATAAATCTGGTTTAACACTTCAGTTGCAACGGCTGTATCTGCAAAAGTAGTATCAAGTTTGAAAAGCGCAATCGTATTATTTGAACCCACAGCAGATAATTTAAGTAGATAATTCTGATCACCCACTTTAATGGTTGCTTCATAACCATTGCTTGCTTGTGAAATAACTTGATAATTTAGGCTGCTGAGAGTCGCAAATGCATATTGCCATGCAGCTGCTGTTGGACCTTCCACTTTTAATAATGGATTTTTATTTCCATCCATCACCAGTTGTGGACGACCCAAAGTTGTTGCTGCAACTTCAGGAGTATTGCTTGTTGCTTTCAATGCCTCTGGACGAGGTAATGCATAACGATTGCCCGTCTTGTTTTCAAATGTTGGCGCATGTTGAATCGCAAGTGGGTCAACCGTAGGGGCTGGATACAATGGCGTAAATGGTCTTACCGTTGCATTCTCAGGGAACTTGAGTGGTTCAAGTGCTTGTGCCTTTTTATAATCTAAAGAATGATTATTGAGGGCAAAACGACCACAACCAGCCAAACTTAAAGCTGAAATGACTAGTACAACACCAAGACGTAATTGCATCATAAATTGCTCGTATTTAAATAATTCCGGCAGTTTTTAAATCACTGCGGAGCGGTTCGCGATATTGCTCAGCAAGCGGAGTCAAAGGTAAGCGTACACCAGTACCGATAGACCCCATCTCATGTAACGCCCATTTCACAGGAATTGGGTTTGATTCGCAAAACAAAATATTGTGTAGATTTGCAATTTTTTGATTCAGATCTTGTGCTTTGGTTTTGTCACCAGCTAATGCAGCTTCACAAATTTCACTCATTTGTTTTGGTGCGACATTTGCTGTAACTGAAATATTACCTTTTGCACCCAGTAAAATCAGTTCCCATGCAGTTTCATCATCACCAGAATAAACAGCGATTTGACCGTTTAAACCTTCGATGAGGGCTTGACCACGCGGAACGTCACCAGTTGCATCTTTAATACCAACAATATTTTTGACATCGGCAAGACGTATAACCGTTTCATTTTGCATGTCTACGCCAGTACGACCTGGAACATTATAAAGAATTTGCGGAATATCAACGGCTTCAGCGATTGCTTTGTAATGTTGATAAAGACCTTCTTGCGTCGGTTTATTATAATAAGGTGTAACTAATAGAGCTGCATCTGCACCTAGATCTTTAGCTGCTTGTGTGAGCTCAATGGCTTCACGAGTAGAGTTAGCACCTGTGCCAGCAATAATTGGGATGCGTTTATTGGCTACACGAATCACTTCTTTGATGACCTGTGTGTGTTCTTCCATACTGAGTGTAGAAGCTTCGCCCGTTGTGCCTACAGCAACAATGCTATGAGTACCTTGTTGGATGTGCCACTCAACGAGCTTCTCAAGGCTCTTCCAATCTACGCCGCCATCTTCAAACATTGGGGTGACGATTGCGACAATTGAGCCATGAATATTCTGTGCTAGCTGAGTCATTTTAAAAAAATATCCTATTTTTCCATCCGAATTTGAAGTGATTGAAACGAAATAGTGGATGGTTGCAGTATTTTGATTGGTCGTTCAACGTGAAGAAGAGTTGAATGACAATTATGCAAATTATGACTGATCGGAGACATAAGAACAATATGCTTTCGTTAAACTGTGGAAAACTTTAATTCATCTTTGTATTGAATCGTTTTCATCACACTTAAAAATGAAAGTGTAGTGGTCAGATTTGTTTGAGCAGCGTATTGTTCAATAGATAAAATTGACTTGGACGGAGCAGATGCAAAAACAATTGAATCATGTCGCTTTAATTGTTGTGGATGTACAGAATGGTTTTACACCAGGTGGCAACTTGGCTGTGGCAGATGCTGATCAAATTATTCCATTGATCAATCAATTGGCATTAAATTTTGAGCATGTGGTGCTCACTCAGGATTGGCATCCAGAGCAGCATATTTCTTTTGCAGAAAATCATCATCATAAAAAGCCTTTTGAAACAATTGAATTAGCTTATGGTACTCAGGTGCTATGGCCAAAGCATTGCGTACAAGGCACGCATGATGCTGAATTTCATCCTGCGCTCAATATTCCAAGAGCGCAGTTAATTATTCGCAAAGGATTTCATCAGGACATCGATAGCTATTCGGCATTTAAGGAAGCAGATCGAAAAACGCCAACAGGTTTGAATGGTTATTTAAAAGAACATCAAATTGATACGGTCTATATTGTGGGAATTGCAACCGATTATTGTGTGGCTTGGACGGCATTAGATGCTGCTGAAATGGGGTATCACACATATGTAATTGAGGATGCTTGCAAAGCGATTAGTTTAAATGGTTCTTTAGACAACGCTTGGCGAGAAATGACAAAGAAAGGGATTCATCGCATTCATTCATCTCAGCTTTAGTTATAGACTTGTGAGAGTGAATTTAAAAACGTTAAACTTTGAATAACCATACATCGTTGTTTTACTGATATTTCAGCCTTTAATAGAGAGTTTCATGATCGAAGAGCTTGATGATTTTGATAAAAAAATTATTCATCATTTACAAATGAATGGGCGATTAGCCAATCAAGAGCTGGCTGAATTAGTTGGGTTGTCTACTTCACAATGTTCGCGTCGTCGCATTCATCTTGAACAGCAAAAAATTATTACTGGATATTATGCACAAGTTGCTTTAAGAGCAGATCCAACACCGGTTATGGGTATTATCGAAGTGAAATTGCAAAATTATAATGATGCAACGCATGATCGTTTTGTGGAGTTTCTCTTACATGAACCAGCGGTGAAAGATATTCATAAATTAACTGGAAGTTATGATTTTGCACTTAAAGTTGCTGTTCAAAATTTAGATGAGATGGTCAAATTGATCGGAACTTTATCTTCAAGTGATTTCGGGGTGAGTAATTTAAATACTTCAATTGTTTTAGAAAAATTAAAAGAAAATGGTATCGCAACCAAATAAAAGAGTTTGATAAATTTCTCTAATTATCTGAATAAAAAATTGCTTTTTTCTTTTATGAAAGGAGATCATTCTAAAAAGATTATTGTGAACATAAATTGCATTTATGGTGAAAATATAATAATAAATTGCGAAATTTGAATAAAAATGATCAAATATGCCATGTCTTTCCTTGAAAGATATCTCCCATTGTTGTTCTCCTATAGAGTTTTACCCTTATGAATACCGATCAAAATGTGTCTTTGGTAAGTCCAGTCATGCCTGAAATTGATCAACATTCAAAGATTGAAGATGCATTAGCAATGTTGATCGGAACATTTATTTTATCTTTTGCTATGACCTTATTGCAGCAAGCTGGAATTATGACTGGGGGAACGGCGGGCCTGTCTTTACTGATTCATTACGTCACAGATATAAAATTTGGTATCTTATTTTTTATTATTAATATTCCGTTTTATTATTTTGCCTATAAAAAAATGGGTGTTGGTTTAGTGGTTAAAACTTTTATTGCAGTTGCTTTGTTGGCAGGTTTTACGGAAACAATCCCTCACTTTTTTCACCTCAGTGATGTAAATCCTCTTTACGCCACTATTTTTGCAAATACGCTCATGGGCGTAAGTTTTTTAATTTTATTTAGACATCGTTCTAGTTTGGGTGGGATTAATTTATTGGTGCTGTATTTGCAAGAACGCTTTCAAATTCCTGCTGGTAAGGTGCAGATGGGAATTGATGTTAGCATATTACTTGTTTCACTATTTTTTGTGGATTGGAAATTAATTTTAGTCTCAATTTTTGGCGCTATTATTTTAAATTCCATTATTTTGTTAAATCATAAAAACAGCCGATATGTTGCTTAAGTTTTACGACAAATTTTAAATTTTCATTAAGCATAAAAAAGGAGGGATAACCCTCCTTTTTTACGCAATAATTATTCGACTGTTACACTTTTAGCAAGGTTACGTGGCTGATCGACATCAGTCCCCCGCAGTACTGCAACATGGTAAGACAACAGTTGTACTGGCAAACTGTAAACGATAGGTGCTAACCATTCATTGACAGCAGGAACATGAACGACATGTTGGCGGTCTTTGCCATTAATACCACTGTTTTCATCAGCAAAAACAAATAGTTCCCCACCACGTGCTTGAACTTCTTCCATATTTGACTTGAGTTTATCAAGCATTTCATCTTTAGGTGCCAAAATGACAACAGGCATTTCATTGTCCACTAGCGCAAGCGGACCATGCTTGAGTTCGCCAGCAGCATAACCTTCAGCATGAATATATGAAATTTCTTTCAGTTTTAATGCACCTTCAAGCGCGATTGGGAAATTGGTGCCACGACCTAAGAATAGGCAGTGATTTTTCTCAACAAATAAGGTAGATAGACGTAGAATTTCTGTATCACATTGCAATGTATCTAAGAGCACTTTAGGGCAATGCCAAAGTCCTTCTATGATTTCAACCAGTTGAGTTTCAGCCAGCGTCTGTTTTACTTGACCTACTTTTAAAATCAACAGCATCAAAGCTGCAAGCTGTGTGGTAAATGCTTTAGTTGAAGCAACACCGATTTCTGGACCCGCTAAAGTTAGTAAATGATGATCTGTTTCACGAACCATGGATGAGGTCGCTACGTTACAAATCGTCATCGTGCTGATATCGATATTTTTTGCTTTCGCACGTTTTTGAGTTTCACGAAGCGCAGCCAATGTATCAGCTGTTTCACCTGATTGTGAAATACAGATATACAGTGTATTCGCCACAATCACAGGGGTGCGATAACGGAATTCACTTGCAATTTCAACTTGGCATGACACACCAATCAGTTGCTCAAACCAATATTTGGCAATCATCCCTGCATGATAGCTGGTACCACAGGCGATAATTTGTACTTGTTGAATTTTCGCAAAATCGGTATTGGCATATTGCAGAAAATCTTCACGCAAGTTATTGCCATTCAGCGCCTGAGAAATCGTTTGTTGAATTGCTTCTGGCTGCTCATAGATTTCTTTGAGCATGTAGTGTTTATATTCACCTTTTGAAGCATTGCTCACCGTCGCATCTAGCTCTTTGGTTGGGCGCTCAACACGCTCACCTTGTGCAAAAACTTCGATACTCGTCCGTGTTAGGCGAGCAATATCACCTTCTTCTAGATAAACGAAGCGGTTGGTCACTGGCAATAACGCCAGTTGGTCTGAACTGATAAAGTTCTCGCCAATACCGACACCGATGACAAGCGGTGAACCTTCACGAACGGTAATGAGTTCGTCAGGATGCGCTGTATGTACGATTCCCAGTGCATAAGCACCTTTAAGGCGAGGGATAATACTTTGTACTGCTTCTAAGAGACTGTCCGTTTGTTTCAGTGCTTCATTGGTCAGATGCGCAACAACTTCAGTATCTGTTTGAGAAGTAAAGATATAACCTAAAGCTTGTAATTCTTCTTTAAGTTCTTGATAGTTTTCAATAATACCATTGTGAACCACAGCAACATTACCTGAAATATGCGGGTGTGCATTGTCTTCAGTTGGTTTACCGTGTGTTGCCCAGCGAGTGTGTGCAATACCAATATTGCCTGTTAATTTTTGTTCTGATACGGCTTCAGCTAAATTTGCGACTTTTCCTACACGACGCTCACGTAAGATTTGTTGATTATTTAATAATGCTAAACCAGCAGAATCATAACCACGATATTCAAGACGTTTTAATCCTTCAATCAGGATGTCAGTTACACAACGTTCAGCAACGCCACCAACAATACCACACATAATTTGATCCTCTTATTTCTTCAACTTTTGGGGACGTTGATAATTTGCTTTTTCAAACTGTTTAGAACGTTCGACAGCTAAACTATGCTCAGCCACATCTCGTGTCAGGGTTGATCCAGCGCCTGTAGTTGCACCTTGACCAATTTTGATTGGAGCAACCAGCGAATTATTAGTGCCAATAAATACATAATCTTCAATAATAGTTCTATGCTTATTTGCACCATCGTAATTGCAAGTAATCGTTCCTGCTCCGATATTACAACCAGTACCAATATCGGCATCACCTAAATAGGTAAAATGATTGGCTTTAGAGCCAGTTCCAATATTAGAGTTTTTCACTTCGACAAAATTACCAATATGCACATCATTTGCGAGATTCGCGCCTGGGCGCAAACGTGCGAAAGGGCCGATTTGAGTATTTTCACCTACCACGGCATTTTCAAAAAGACTATAGGCTTGAACTTTGGTTCCTGCTGCGATACGCGTATTCTTTAAAATACAACCTGCACCAATCTGAACATTGTCCCCCAATTCACAATCACCTTCGATGATCACGTTGACATCTATTTGTACATCTTGCCCACATTTAAGCGTGCCACGTAGGTCAAAACGACTCGGGTCTATTAAATGAACCCCTTGTTGCATTAACTCTTTGGCTTGTTGTTGTTGAAATTGACGTTCCAAAGTCGCGAGTTGTAAACGATCATTTACACCTTCAACTTCAAATGCCAGTTCAGGTTGAATAGAGGCAATTTCTAAACCATCAGCAACGGCCATGGCAACGATATCTGTGAGGTAGTACTCACCTTGTACATTGTTATTAGAAAGTTTTGGTAACCATTGATGTAATTTGGCATTGCTGACACAGTAAATGCCTGTGTTGATTTCCTGAATTTGACGTTGTTCGTCATTGGCATCTTTATGTTCAACAATTGCCTGAATTTTTCCTGCTTGGCGAACAATACGTCCATAACCCGTTGGATTTTCAACATTCAGTGTGATCATACCAATACCTGATTGGCTAGATGCCGCAAGTAATTGTTCAAGTGTGCTTTGGCGAACTAAAGGAACATCGCCATAAAGGATTAAAGAAATACCATCTTGAGCTAAAACGGGTAGGGTCATTTGAACAGCATGACCTGTTCCAAGTTGTTCTGCTTGCTCAACCCATTCAATCTGTTCGCCACTAAACTTTTGTTTAACCAATTCACCACCATGCCCATAAATGGTAATAATATTTTGGGCATTTAATTTTTTTGCGGTGTGAATTACATGACCGAGCAGCGGTTGACCTGCGATGGGTTGTAATACTTTTGGTAATTGCGAACGCATACGCGTTCCTTTTCCAGCTGCAAGAATAATAACAGTTGTTGACATAACTAACCCTAATAGCAATGGCTCAAGTCAAAAAATAAAAATAAAAATAAAAATGAAAAATAAAAATACAAAATGCTGCCCAAAGACCAGCAATAACGTCATCTAGCATGATGCCCAAGCCACCAGAAACTTTTTGGTCGGCCCAGCTGATTGGGAATGGTTTCCAAATGTCAAATATACGGAATAATACGAAACCGACAATGACCCACGGCCAATTCATTTGCTGTAAGTAGAGCAAAGGTAAAAAGGTAAGCGATTGCCCAGCAAATTCGTCCCAAACAATACGTCCGTCATCATGAACATTGATCACTTTTGCGGTATGACCGCAAATATAAATGCCGATCAATGACATGAGTAAAATAATGACGAGACTGCTGTTAAATCCAAGGTATAACCAAATCGGCACAAACAATAAAGCAAAGGCTGAACCAAAAGTTCCAGGTGCTTTCGGGCTGAGGCCAGAACCAAATCCCACACCGCAAAAAACGATGAAGCGGTCAAACCAAGTCATTTGGCGAAAGTGAATGGGAGGTTTATGCAAAATGTTGGTATCCATGAACATGTAATGGGTGGATTTCCCCCATATACTCAAATAACAATCCAGTTTGTTGGGTAATTTCGCCGATTATTGTAATCGGAACATCTAATTGTTGTCGCGACAGTTTTTCAAAGTTTTGCGGTGATATTGTAAAGCACAACTCGTAGTCGTCACCACCCGCTAAGGCATAGTGCCAAGCTTGTTGCTTATCTAACAGTTTTAGTGATTTATCTATCGGAATTTGATCTAAAAATAGTTTTGCGCCGACATCTGATGCTTTCAGAATATGTCCTAAATCTTGTGCTAATCCATCTGAGATATCAATCATACTCGATGCCACACTTTTGAGTTGTTGTCCTAAGAGGCAGCGTGGGGTAGGGTAGTCTAAACGTTGTTGTAATGCATGACCAAGATGTTGTAATCCAAAGGCAGCATCACCTATTTGACCACTAACACAAATATAATCACCGACTTGAGCACCAGCCCGTGTGACGGCTTGACCATGCTCAATCCAACCTAATGCAGTCACACTGATCGTTAGCTGGGTACTTTGTGTGGTATCGCCACCAATTAAACTGACACCGAACTGATCGCAGCAATCAAATAGACCCTGACTAAAACCAGCCAGCCAGTCATGATCAATCGTTGGTAAACTAAGTGCCAATAAAATACTATGGGGTTTTGCGCCCATTGCAGCTAAATCAGATAAATTGACAGCCACACTTTTCCAACCAATCGCGTGGGCAGAAGTGTCTAATGGAAAATGGCGACCGGCAACCAGCGTATCTGCACAGATCACCAGTTGTTGTGATGCAGGAGGGGTAATAACGGCTGAGTCGTCACCAATACCTAAATTGACATCTGTATTGGATGTACGTTTAAAATAGAGGTCAATAATTGAAAACTCAGCCATAAAACATCAAGCCTTTTATTTTGCTTGTTGTTTTTCAGCTTCACGAAGCTTCGATGATAAACGGTCTAATACACCATTGATGTATTTGTGACTGTCTGCACCACCAAAGTGTTTTGCTAGCTCAATTGCTTCATCAAGTACAACACGATAAGGAACTTCGAGATGATCTCGTAATTCATAAGCGCCGAGTCGTAAAGTTGCAAGTTCTACACCATCAAGTGCAGATAATTCACGATCAAGTACAGGGACGAGCAACTCATCTAAAGCTTCATGTTGAGCAACCACTTGAGTGAGCAATTCATGGTAATAGTTAAGGTCAACTTTGTGCATTGCATTTTCAACACGCGTGCGTGCCTCAATTTCATGTACAGGGTTATGACTCATTTGCCATTCATAAATCCCTTGTACAGCAAAACGACGTGCTTTGCGTTTCGCTGCATAAGCGGCCTGAAGTGTTTGCGACATGCTTTAAATTGCCTTTAATAAGTTAACCATTTCGATTGCAGTCAATGCAGCTTCGCTGCCTTTATTGCCTGCTTTCGTACCAGAACGTTCAATTGCTTGTTCAATGCTATCTGTGGTTAAGACACCATTGATGACTGGCATTGTGCTTTCAAGGGCAACGACCCCTAAACCTTTGGCACATTCACCAGCAACAAAATCAAAATGTGGTGTGCTACCACGAATCACTGCGCCTAATGCAATGATGGCATCAAACTTATTTGATGCTGCTAATTTTTTCGCAACAATAGGAAGTTCCCATGCACCTGGTGCATGAATCACGGTAATCGCATCTTCAGAAACACCGTGGCGTTTCAAGGTGTCAATTGCACCTTCAAGTAAATGCTCAACCACGAAGCTGTTGAAACGACCCACTAAGATCGCATAACGACCTTCGCTTGCGAGATGTAATAAACCTTCAATTCGGCGAATTGCCATAGCAACCTCTATTATTTTGCTGTGATTTGATCGGCAGTGATGTATTCCACCACCTCTAAATTGAATCCTGATAAGGCATTAAAACGAAGTGGAGAACTCAACAGCTTCATTTTTTCAACACCTAGATCACGTAAAATCTGTGCACCTACACCAATCGTTTGATATTGCTGAGATAATGCAGCATTCGATTTCAGTGGTTTTGGCTGATTTAGATAGTGTAAGGCATGTCCTAAATCTTCTAAATGATCTTGTCCGATCCATACCAATACACCACGGTCACTTGCAGCAATGGTTTTCATTGCAAGATCAAGATTCCATGCTGGAGAACCATCGGCTTTATTGAGCTTTAAAAGATCACGAACAGGATTGAAACCATGGACACGAACCGTGGTTACGCCTTGCTTTGGTTCACCTTTAACCAAAGCTAAGTGAATATCAGGGTTACCGATTTCACGATATTTATAGAGTTCAAATGTACCGTATTGTGTTTCAATGGTTTCTTGAGACAAACGCTCAACGGTTTGCTCATTGGTCATACGATAATGAATCAGGTCTGCAATCGTACCAATTTTTAGACCATGTTTTTCAGCAAACACTTCTAAATCAGGACGACGTGCCATGGTGCCATCATCATTGATAATTTCACAGATCACAGAAGCTGGTTCTAAACCTGCCAAACGTGTTAAGTCACAACCTGCTTCAGTATGACCAGCACGGTGTAGGACACCACCTGGTTGAGCCATTAATGGGAAAATATGACCGGGCTGAACGATATCACTTGGCTTTGCATGTGCTGCAACAGCCGTACGAATCGTATGCGCACGCTCTGCTGCTGAGATACCTGTGCTGATCCCTTCAGCCGCTTCAATTGAAAGCGTAAAATTGGTCGCATGCTGTGCGCCATTTTGGTCAACCATCAACGGCAAGTTCAGTTGTTTACAGCGATCGCGGCTCAGCGTTAAGCAGACTAAACCACGGGCATGAGTGATCATGAAGTTAATATCTTCAGGACGAACATGTGTAGCAGCGATGACTAAGTCACCTTCATTTTCACGATCTTCATCATCCATAAGGATGACCATTTTGCCTGCACGAATATCTGCGACAAGCTCTTCAACACGACTCAGCGGCATTCGCTTTCACCTTTGATGCTGCCTTTTCAGGCACTAGTATTCGATAAATCTGGCATAGTTTAACGCATTTTAAAAAATTTCGCCTGTGCTTCTTCAGCAATAAAAATACTGAGCTTGATGAGCAATCGTTCGGAAAACATTTTTTGAAATGAAGTCAAATAAATTAGAGCATTATCTTGAGGAGGGGTAAGATTCCTCAAGATAATTAAAACAGAAGAAACGACACTATCGTTTTTCTATGATTCGGTTGGCGTTTTTGCTTTTTTACCCATTAGGATTTCAGTACGTAGATTTTGCGCGACTGTTGCACACGCTTCATTCATACCATTAATCATAAATGCATGACGAGTCATCACATTGCTTGGGTTTGGCATCACCACCAACTCATAACTGTTTTGAACGGTTTTAAGGTGATCATGATGAAGATGTAAAGCTGCTTCTTTCGCATGTAAATGCTGTGTTAAGCGTTTTGCGGCTTCAATTGCGTCAAGTTGCATTGCATCAACTGCATTTGATACGGCAGCACGTGTTTGTAGTGCAAAGCGTTTATCTTCACGGTAACGTTTATAAAGTACGTCTGCCAACAGTTGGAACACAGCACCAACCATCATTAAACATTCAAGTGCTTGAGGATGATTAGAACTGGTGGTTAAAGTTGCGCCTTCGGCATTAAACTCTTGTTCAACTCGAATTTGTGTCGAATTAATCTGATAATGCTTGCTGCATAAATCAATGCTTTTATCCAAGAATAACTGGCATAGTTTGAAATACGGGATTGAAACAGATTGATTTACACTGCTTAGCAGTTGCTTAGGATCATAGAATTGAATATTCAAAGCCAAAACTTGATCATCAGCCTGTGCAGTTGGGGTTGATGTTTTTTCGACACGCGGTTTAGGTTGCGCTTTTGCTTGTTGTTGAGCTTGGGCAACCAAAGTTACAGTATTTTGTTTTTCGAGAGCTAAGGCTTGGGTTAATCGCTGAATTTCATGTTTAAGATGATTTTCTTGATTAATGCGTGCTAAGTATTCGCTACGTGTTGGGCGTGCGATTGCACGATAGGCTAACCAAATCAAACCATGAATAAAAAGAGAGACTAAAATAGCTAACCATTGGGTGCGTAAAATCTCGCCAATACTTGGTTCGATCAAAGTAATCTCAACTGTCCCAACTTTCTTTTCATTTTGTAATGCATCACGGACAAACACCTCACCTTGACGTGTTTTTGCCATACCACTGGTGGCGAGTACTTGTTTATTCGCATCTAGGATACGAATCGATGCCACACTTGGATTGGTTGCATAGCGATTGGCAACTAAGGCCAATGAAACAGTATTGGCAGGTTCCAGTTCTGCAAGACTATCTGCCACTAACTGACTGGTCATCAGTTGTCCTTGGCTAGCGCGGTTTTCATTGAGTTGATGTGTCGTTGCAATCACCAATAAAAAGGTATGCAATGCAAAACTTACGATCAGTAGGCTAGCAAATAGCCCTTGGCGAGGCGCATTCAAGTTAAACTTCCAAGGCAAATAGATTTAGGTTGGGTTATGTTATGATTCTTACATACAATAGTTGTCGCTCAAACACGAGTCAATTCATGCGTGAAATCATTCTTATATCCTTTTTAGGACCAGATCAACCGAATCAGTTTACTCGATTAATGCAGGTACTCTCCGTACATTCTTTGCAAATACTCGATGTAGGTCAGGCTGTTATCCATAATCAACTTACCCTTGGGATTGTTGTTGCTTCGGATAATGAGACCGCAACTGCACTTGCAATGAAAGAGATTCTGATTTTAGCACATGATATTGGCTTAACTGTGCGATTTAAACCAATCTCCAACGCAGAATATGATCAGTGGGTCAGTGAGGGTGGTCGAACACGTTACATCGTGACGGCACTTGCACCTGAATTAACAGCCGAACATTTACAAGCCGTGACCAAGATTGTATCGAGTCAGGGTTTTAATATCGAAACGGTCACCCGTTTATCAGGTCGTTTAGATCTAGAAGAAGCACACAATTTTCCACGTCGTGCTTGCGTTCAGTTTGGCTTAAGTGGACAAATGCTTGATGCACAAGCGATGCGTGCTGCTTGTTTGAGCTTGTCAGGTGAATTAAATATCGATGTTGCAGTACAAGAAGATAATGCTTATCGCCGTAATCGTCGTTTAGTTTGTTTTGATATGGACTCCACTTTAATTGAACAAGAAGTGATTGATGAGATTGCTTTAGAAGCAGGCGTAGGCGTACAAGTTGCTGAGATTACTGAGCGTGCGATGCAAGGTGAACTTGATTTTCAACAAAGCTTCCGTGCGCGTGTCGCTTTATTAAAAGGTTTAGATGCTTCGGTATTACCGAAAATTGCAGAACGTTTAACCATTACTGAAGGCGCGGAACGACTGATTTCAACGCTCAAAGCACTGGGATATAAAACTGCGATTTTATCGGGTGGATTTCAGTATTTTGCTGAATATTTACAAGAAAAATTAGGAATTGATGAAGTCCATGCCAATATTTTGGATGTTCAAGATGGTGTTGTAACGGGCGAAGTTAAAGGTGCGATTGTTGATGGTGCACGTAAAGCTGAGTTGTTACGTCAGTTGGCTGAGAAAATGGGGATTTCATTAGAGCAGGCGATGGCTGTGGGCGATGGCGCCAATGATTTACCAATGCTTTCGATTGCTGGGCTTGGCGTTGCATTCCGAGCTAAACCTTTAGTACGTCAAAATGCCA
This sequence comes from Acinetobacter sp. Z1, assembly GCF_024296945.1. NCBI lineage: Bacteria > Pseudomonadati > Pseudomonadota > Gammaproteobacteria > Moraxellales > Moraxellaceae > Acinetobacter > Acinetobacter sp. Z1. The sequence continues at coordinate 86,150 of NZ_CP101115.1, forward strand.
ATCAAGCGATATCAAGTGTAGGTTTAGATGGTGTTTTGTACTTATTAGGTATGCATGATAAAGATCTAAATCGAGCTTAAAATCTCTTTTTTCGATGTTTTAAAACAATGCCACTTTTGAGTGGCATTGCTCTTTTTAAGGGCGTCATGATTCAGTCATATTTATGTCTAAATGTATAGAAAAACAACGATAAAAAAATTCAGAAAAAAGTTTTTTTAACTCGAAAAATAGCGATAGTTTTTTGTAATGACACGCCGCAATTGATGCTATATAGAGATTTTGAAGTTTTGTAATTTAAAAAAATGTAATGACAAAAGCATATTGCGACATCTTGTGTCGTATGGCGCATTCTTAACTCTTTTTTTCTAAAAAAAACGCTCCATAATGCATTAAGACACGAATGCAACACAAACTACTGTTTATAGATTACAGAACAATATGAGGTCTGATGATTAAACAGACCACCTTTTTTAAGACGGAGGTTTCTATGGAAGCAGCGAATTTCACCATGTGGGTTGGATTTGGCTTAATCGCTGTCGCAGTTATAGCTGTTTTCTTTTCTCCTTATCGTCGTTGGTTAGGTTTTATGTTGGCAGGTATGCTCAGTTGGGGGCTGTTAGAGGTGGTACGCTTTGGTGCGCAAACCATTTTCGAGATGTCAGTCGCTTATAGTTATCTGACGGCTTTGAGCCTCGCGATGGTAACGGTTACATTTATCCTTTTACGTGAAGACAAACAAGCACAAAAACAATTGGCAAATCGTCAATATATTGAACATACGCCAGTTTATAAAGACGACCAACAGCAATGTTCTAGTCGATAATTGATAATAAATAATTCTAATAACATCAAAGGTATGCTCAGCATGCCTTTTTTGTATTAATTTTCTGAAACAAAGCTTTTACAGAGTTTTCTACAATTGTGCTAGGATACGGTTGTCTTAAATTTCATCATAATACTGTAGGCATAAATGTCATGAAGCTTTCTTCTTTACCTGTGGTTAAGTTACCGATCGTTGATGTAAGCACTGATCCATTAGATTTATTGGTGGCAGGTTTGGCGTTACGTATGAAGCAATTGGCACGTACTAGCCCGAAGTTTATTGAGTTGGTTCATGACCGTGAATTCCGTATCCAAATTGGTACTGACTTGGGGTTGGCGCGTCAAATTATTGTGAATCATGGCAAAATTGATACAGTGGCGGGTAATCCAGAAAAAGCTGATTTTATTTTGCAATTTGCTTCAAGTGAGCAAGGCGTAAAAACTTTGGTCAAAGGTGATCCAACTGCATTCATGACGGGTATGCAAGATGGTAGCATCAAAATGGAAGGCGATTTTAGTTTGCTGGTCTGGTTTAACCAAGCTGCGAAATTGATTCCACCAAAAGTGCCAAAACCTGTAAAAGAAAAAATTCGTCAAGCACGCGCATTTATCAAAGAAAAAACAGGTAAATAAACAACCATAAAAAAACTCCCAAATAGGGAGTTTTTTTTATGCCGAAATTTATTCAATCTCTAAATTAAAGGTCACAGGTCCATCATTGATTAAGTGCACTTTCATATCGGCTGCAAAAATACCTGTTTGTACATTTTCAAATTGCTGTTGTGCGTATTCAACCAATTGTTCATAGAGCGCTTTGGCTTCCGAAGGGGGCATTGCAGGTCCAAAATCAGGACGTAAGCCTTTTTGTGTGTGTGCCATCAAGGTAAACTGCGAAACCAATAGAATACCGCCATTGGCTTGGCTGACATTCCATCCCATTTTGCCATTTTCATCATCGAAGATTCGATATTTAAGAAGTTTATCAATCAGTTTCTGACCTTTATCCAAAGTATCGTCTTTGCCTAAACCAAGAAAGACCAATAAACCTTTTTGGATCTCGCCAGTTGTTTGACCGTCAACCACGACTTTAGCTTCGAGGACTCGTTGAATTAATGCGCGCATAGAATTGAAAGATAGATGAAATGAAAAGAGCAAGTGTAGCAGAGAGATTTGATAAAATTGAGTTGTGGATCAAAAGTCTACTATTCAAACGCTGTTATTTGGTTGTATAACAAAACATATCTTATAAAAATTGGTTAAAACCATCCTTTATGTCTGCGATTATTCGATCATTACTTGATACTGATTTATATAAATTCACCATGTTGCAAGTGGTACTACATCAGTTTCCACAAACCCATAGTGTTTATTTATTTCGCTGTCGAAATCTAGAAGATACCGTTTATCCACTGGTTGATATTTTAACGGACCTAAACCATCAGCTTGATTTGTTGTGTGAACTTCGCTTTGCAGAGGACGAGTTACAGTTTTTACGATCATTACGTTTTATCAAAAGTGATTTCGTTGATTATTTAGAATTATTTCAACTTAAACGTCGTTTTATCCAAGCAACGATTGATGATGCCGGTCGATTAGATATCCGAATTGAAGGTCCAATGGTTCAGGCGATGATGTTTGAGATATTTGTCTTAGCCATCGTCAATGAGCTGTATTTCCGACGTATCCGCAATGAAAATGTTTATATAGAAGGTGAGCGACGTTTACAGCAAAAGTTAGTCCAACTACAACATTATGCAGAGCAACAACAAGAAAATGATCCACCGTTTTTAGTCTCAGATTTTGGTACTCGCCGTCGTTATAGTTTTGAATGGCAAAAACACGTGGTACAAGCATTTCATGCAGCCGCGCCCAAAGTCTTTCGTGGAACCAGTAATGTGCTTTTAGCCAAAGAATTAGGAATTAGTCCAATTGGAACGATGGCACATGAGTTTTTGCAGGCGTTTCAAGCGTTGGATGTTCGATTGCGTAATTTCCAAAAAGCAGCCTTAGAAGCTTGGGTGCAAGAATATCGAGGGGATTTAGGCATCGCCTTGACCGATGTTGTTGGAATGGATGCATTCTTGCGTGATTTTGATCTGTATTTTGCCAAGTTGTTTGATGGTTTACGGCATGACAGTGGTGACCCATATGAATGGGGAGATAAGGCCTATGCACATTATCGTAAATTAAAGATTGATACCAAGACCAAAATGCTGACCTTTAGTGATGGTCTAAATTTAGAGAAAGCATGGTTATTACATCAATATTTTAAAGATCGCTTCCAAGTGAGTTTTGGTATCGGGACGAATCTAACCAATGATATGGGGCAAACACCATTAAATATCGTGTTGAAATTGGTGGAATGTAATGGTCAATCGGTGGCAAAAATTTCCGATAGTTCTGGAAAAACCATGACAGATAATGAAACGTTCTTGGCGTATTTAAGACAAGTGTTTGAGATTGGATAAAATAAAAGTTAACTTCTCATTCAGATTATTGTGACTGCTGTTTATTGCTAAGCATGATCTAAATATTAGGGTAAACCTTCGGTTCGACCTAGTTTTCTTTTGGGAAAAGTAGGCAAAACCTGAGCTGCGACTAAAGCAGCGTAAGATCCACAAAACCTGAGGTAAGAATAGCTAAGATTAATAATTTTTGCAGTACCTCAAGGCGAAAGCTATGCTTGAGCATGAACTACGCACTCCGTTTGTCTTGCGCTGAGTCAAAGCTTTAATCGCTTTGACTTGCTCAGGTTGCGGATGACGTTTTCGAGTATCCAATTTCATTTGATAGATTATATTAAATTTCAAAAGCATTATGGATATTCATCAGACGGTATATCTCATTTTCTGCTAAATGAATGCAAAAAATCAGACAAAGATAAAAAGTGAGCTATGTTAAAATCAACCACAATGCTGTGATCACAAGATTCCATAACAATGACTGACACTGATTTTAAACTGGGTTTACTGATTGAACCCGAACAGCTTGTGCCTTATTTAGGCAGCGAGTTGATTCGGATTGTTGATTTAAGCCGAGCTTCGGTATATGAGCAACTACATATTCCCCATGCGATTCATTTACAGCCAAAATATTTGGTTGCACAGCAAGAACAAGCCAATGGTGTATTGCCTGAAATCGAAGGTTTAAAATTCCTGATTGAGAAATTAAATATTTCACCTCTGCATCATGTCGTGGTCTATGATGATGAAGGTGGGGCTTGGGCTGGACGTTTGATTTGGAATTTGCATTGCCTAGGTTTTGAACGCACCAGTGTCATTAACGGTGGTATTCATGCATGGTTAGGTGCAGGGCTTCCGACCAGTGCTGAGGTCGAACGTTTCAGCCCTGTTACGGAACTGGTGCAAGTGGATCTTGATGCAGTTCAAAAACATCGAATTGAATATGATGAGCTACTCGAGCAAGTCCAAGAACAGAAGATTCAACTGTGGGATTGCCGAACCATTGAAGAATATACAGGCTTGCGATTAGCAGCGCGACGCGGCGGTCACATTCCAAATGCACTGCATTTTGAGTGGAGTACTGCCCTAAACCGTGAAAATCATCTAAAATTACACCCACTTGAACGCACTCAGCAACGTTTAGAGCAATTAGGCTTTAATTTACAGCAACCTGTCGTGGTGTACTGTCAGTCACATCATCGTTCAGGTTTAGCGTATATTTTGGCAAGATTGCTCAATTGGCAAGTTAGAGCCTACGATGGTGCGTGGAGTGAATGGGGCAATCGCCTCGATAGTCCTATTATTTCAGGGGAGTCACCATCTTGAGTTTTTCAGCAGATTTAAAAAAACAATTTTTTATCAAAGCACAAAATTTAGTACCGCAACATCAACTGAGCCGTGTCATTGGCAAAGTTGCAGCAAGTGAAAACGTTTTGGTGAAAACTGCTGTGATTCAAGCATTCAAAGCAAAATACGGCATTGATATGAGCATTGCCGAACAAGCTAATCCAAATCAATATAAATCATTTAATGAATTTTTCACCCGTGCATTAAAACAAGGTGTGCGTGGTGTGGATGAACGTGCAGATAGTATTGTGTGTCCTGCGGATGGCGCAATTTCTCAGCTTGGTAAGATTGAAGCGGGTGATATTTTCCAAGCCAAAGGTCAAAGTTTTTCTGTAGAGAAATTGGTTGGTGATCCACAACTTGCAAAGCCATTTGTAGATGGTCAGTTTGCGACAGTTTATTTGTCACCAAAAGACTATCACCGTGTACATATGCCATTTGCAGGTACATTGACTGAAACTTTATATATCCCAGGTGAGTTGTTCTCAGTTAATCAAACCACGGCTGAAAATGTACCAGGTTTGTTTGCGCGTAATGAACGTATGGTGTGTTTGTTTGACACTGAACTTGGTCGCATGGCTGTAGTTTTAGTCGGTGCAATGATTGTGGCGGGGATTGAAACTGTTGCTACTGGTAAAGTGAAGCCATCAGGTAAAGTTGAACTACAGCATCACCAAATGCAGTTAGATAAAGGTGCGGAGTTAGGGCGTTTCTATTTAGGTTCTACAGCTGTGGTTTTATTTGAAAAAGATAAAATGGTGTGGGAAGAACAATTTAAAGCCAATTCAACTGTGGTAATGGGTGAGCGATTAGGTCATTCAGTGTAATTAATAAAATTATAAAAGCCCCTTGATAGGGGCTTTTTATATATTTCACATAAGGTGTATTATGTTAAATGAACTATTTTTATGGATAAGAATTAAATATTTATTCCACAAATATCAGTTGTACTTGTAGGGTAACTTTGTGAAATCTGACTTGAATCAGTAATTAGTTTAATTTCGACATTTTTTCCTATATCTTGATTCGTCATATCAGTGTAATTTGAATTTATTGTGAAAAATATATTTTTCAATTTTGAGGGGTAATTATCAATATATCCTTTATTAACTCCGTTAAAAATTACCCCGATTTGGTTTGAATTTTGATTTAAATAAATTCCTAAATATTGATATCCATCAGATGTAGTTTGGATAGGTAAAGTCGTTGTTTGACCTACATTATTTGGTGATGTTAGTGTTAGATAAAAAGAGTTTACTGAACCTAATTTTTGATATGAAATCATAAAGTTAATATTTTCTCCATTTAGCATTTTCCCTCCCGCAATAATTGGAAAAATATTTAGCATAGTTTTGTTATCTAAAATTTGTGGAAGTTTAAATTTAAACTCAAAAGCTTGTATTCCATTTGTTGCTAATTCTTTATCACCATTTAGTGTATTGAAATCACCTGCTGAAGTAACTAGATTATTGTAGATTGATTTGCTCATAGCTGAATATATTTTATTAGTAAGTGTAGTACTATAAGAAACTTCACTCCCTGTCACTGAAGGAAATCTTTCACTTAATTGAGATTGTAAATCAGCTTGTGTTGCATCAAGATTGTAAGCGCATATGCTCCATGAATTTACACTTGCTAATCCAAAAGCAAGAGATATGATAATTTTTTTCATTAATTCGTCTCAGTATTATTGTGAAATTTTAATATATAGTCATAGTATATTTAAAAAAAGTATTTTCTAAAATTAACATAGTGGTACATAAGTGAAATTCAACACTTATAACGTTAAACAAATAAAAAGATCGATTATGCGGAATTTGGGTGTGATTCGCTAAATATTTATATCATGTGCGCTTTTTCCTACACCAATTCCAGTCAATGACCCATATCCGTACCCATCTAAATCACCTAATATGGGCTCATCAGGAACAGGAAGTTCCAAAACATAAAACAAGAATTATAAGTTTACGCATCAGGGTGAGATATGACAGGAGTTGTATCTAGTGAAAGGAATACGAAAAAGCCCGACAGGATGTCGGGCTTTTTCTCTTTAGATTATTCATTTCTTTATAATTAATTCGATTGATAAAATTTGAAAAATTAAGCGACTTTATAATTCAACTTAAATAACTGATTTAACGCAGTATAAAAAGTACGACCATCCAGATTTAAGTCAACTTCAACGCCTGATTGAAGTAATACTCGCTTTCCCACTTCAATTGATTTAAATCCATCACGAGTACTTTGCATTTTGTTTAAAGGCACAAGTGAAACTAAGATTTCAGTTCCGTTAATCGATTTAGCAACAAGATTATTAGTTTGATTCAATGTTATACCAACTTTTATATAATTATTTGATTAAGGCTAAAAATGAAAAATTCAATTCTTAGACGAAAAAAAAGCACTATATAGTGCTTTTTTTACACATATTCTTTATTACAGAGCAACAATATTTACAGCATTTGGACCTTTTTGTCCTTGAGCGATGCTGAAAGAAACTTGTTGACCTTCATGTAACGTTTTGAAGCCCGAGTTAGCAATTTCGCTAAAGTGAGCAAAAACGTCAGGACCTGATTCTTGTTGAATAAAACCAAAACCTTTAGTTTCGTTAAACCACTTTACTGTACCAGTAACTGTATTAGACATAATATATCCTACTAAATTTTAATAATTTTCAGTCATTCGAAGACTGTACATAACTTCGAAAAAGAATAAAGCTTAAGATCTAAAAAAAACGAAGGATTATGACTAAAACTGCGATACTTAAAGAAGATTTAACTAAACGATACTTTTTCTAGTTAGTTCAACTATACATGATATTTATAAATATTCAAGTTTTTTATATATATTATTTATTTATCTTATGTTTTTAACTAAAGATCAAGTGTTTATCGCATAGATAAAAAAAGCGTACTGAATCAATTCATTTTTTCACGCTTAGATTCGTAATAACGATGAATTGAATCTGCACAGTGGTTGACGACAGAATCTTGATCTTTTTTCCAAATCAACTTTACTTCACTAAAAGCATTTTCATCTTTGATTGGAATGAGTGTGACATTATTTGGAAGAATCACCTTAAATTCTTCAGGAACAATACAAATCCCAAAGCCGTTGGCAACCAACTCAAGCTGAGATCTTTTTCTGGAATATATTCGCGTTCTTTTAGGTGAAAAACCATTGACCAAACATAAATTAGCAGCCAAATAACTTAAACCACCGCGTCCTTTATGAGGTACAGAAACGAAATTTAACTGCTCTAACTCTCGGATAGATACACTTTCTTTTTCAGATAAAAAAGGATCTGAGCTATGAGCCGCAACATACAAAGGTGCTGTATATAAGCTGATTGAATTCACCTCATTTAGATTGTGATAAATCGGTGGGCGGATGAAGCCAAGGTCAATTGTGCCATTTAATAAATATTCGAGTTGTAATTCAGAAGATAAAGTATTCATTTCAATATCAATCATGTTTGCATCACATAATTGTTCAAATACTTCGAGTTTATTTTGATCAAGCACAATACTGCTAGAGTGCGCTATTTTAATAATACGACCTTCACCGCGGCTAATACTCTGTGCGCTTACAATTGAGCTTTTTAAATGATCGATATTGGTCTTTAAACTTTTATAGAGTGCTTCGCCTGCTGGGGTCAGTTTTATTTTCTTTTCAGAACGATCAAAAATCTCAAAACCTAATTCTTCTTCAAAGTTTTTAATTTGTCGACTGAGTGCAGATTGAGCAATAAATAATTTTTCTGAAGCTGCAATAAAACCGCCAGTTTCAACGATGGTAATTAAATAATTGAATTGTTTTAAAGTCCACATATCTCAAAATTAGATCATTCAGTGTTTTTTCTATATTAGATTAGATCAAAGAAATCTTATATCTTTTTCATAAGTTCTTGAGTTGAGTAAACCAAAATGATGATGACAAAGAAAATATTGATATTGATCGCTTTCGTTATGGTTTGTATATTTGCTCAAAGTTTTGATGCTTATATGGGCGTAGAAAAAACAGTAGATCATAGCGATGTATTGGGCGATTAGAGTAGTTTAGCAAAATACGAATTTTTGATTATATTTCTTAAACATGGGTGCGGTTTGCTGATGTACGTTTTTTCTTACAGCAATTACAGCCAATGACCCATTTTCAACCTGTGTTAAATCACCTAATATGAAGTCATCAGGAACAGGATGTTCCAAAACATAAAACAAGAATGATAAGTTTGCGCATCAGGATGTGAGATATGACAGGAGCTGTATCTAGCGAAAGGAATACGAAAAAGCTCGACTCGGATGTCGGGCTTTTTTATTGCAAATCTAACAAGTGGCTGAGTGCATTGGCTTGCTGTTTTTAGAAGCAACAGAATTGTAGTGAATTAGGTGTATCACTAAACCTGAGGTTTAAGATTGAATCTTATGTATTTTACATTAGCCATATGAGCTTAACTCAATCAACAATGAGTAATTTAGCCCCATTCAGACTGAAGGATTGGTGCGGTTCGGCATGATCACCCACTTGATAGCTCATCCCTTGAGTTAGAAGAAACGTCCTTCCATCTTTTAATCTGCTTTCAAGTTCACCTTCTAAACAAAATAGAATATGTCCTTTTTCGCACCAATGGTCAGCTAGGTAATTGGCTGAGTATTCTACAATTCTTACTCTAATTCTATTTTCTTCTTCACCAAAGTATTGTGTTTTCCAATAAGCATTTCCTGTTTCTCCGCGGTATTCTACTGTTTCTATTTCATCCCATTTAGTGACTTGAAATGGAAAAGGGAAAATATTCATATACTGTTCCAAAACTTTAGATTTATTCTAAAAATATAGATAAATTTAGTTTTTGCAATACTCTTATTTAAGCGAAGAGCTTTGAGGCGAATGAACATTAATTAAAAAAAATTAAATTAAATGCTTATTTAGACCTTATTAAGAAACTACAAAAACCATTGATTTAAAATAAGATAGATTTTTTATGAATGGCTTAGATATTTCTTCTCAGATTTTTAAACATAAATCATGTACGCTTTTTCTTACACCTATTAGGGGTAATGACCCATATTCAGCCCTAATCAAATCACCTAATATCAACTCATCAGGAACAGGATGTTCCAAAACATAAAACAATAATAATAAGTTTGCGCATCAGGACGTGAGATATGTCAGGAGTTGTATCTAGTGAAAGGAATACGAAAAAGCCCGACTTGGATGTCGGGCTTTTTTCATTTCTATTTAAATTTTTTTTGCCCAAAGTTCGATTAATAATTGTAGTGCTTGATTCAATGGTTTATAGCTTGGCCAAATGGCATGTATTGGCATATCCAGTCCATTGGTGGTATCGCTAAATTCTAAACGAATTAAACTCTGCTTGCTGAAATTTTCATTGACCACAGAAAGCGGGAAATTCCCCCAACCCAGTCCTTGTTCCACCATATTAATTGCCATGAATAAATTATCGGTATACCAATATGACTCAGAAACTAAGATACGCGGATCTGAAAGGGGATATTGTTTACTCGCAACAATAATTTGTCTTAATTCAGACAAAGTCGTGAGTTCATTTTTATGACTGTCTTTTAGCTGTTGAGCATCTTGGGGAGAAACAGCAGCAACAAATTTTTCAACACCCAATAATCGAAATCGTTGATTGGTATCGATATTCGATGAACTGTAAGCAACATAGAGATCGATTTCATTATTGTGCAAACGTGCTTTTAACTCTTGTTGCGGGGCGCAAATCATTTCAATATTTAATAATGGATAGCGCTGAGTGAGTTGTTGAATGCCAGATAATAATAATTTCTGATTCAAATCGGCTGCAACACCGATGCAAATACTAGTGTCTAAACCTGTTGAAAGTTCCGATAAATGCATTTCTAGTTGGCGAATTTTATTTACGATCAGTCTGGCATGTGGCTCAATCGAAAGTGAGATTTCAGTGGGGCTCAGATGGTTTTTACTTCGATCAAATAATTTTAAATTCAATTCAGCTTCTATATTGGCGATTGCCATACTGACTGCGGAAGGGACGCGATTGAGAGCACGTGCCGCAGCAGAAAAATTACCACGATCAATAATTTCCAGAATCAATTCAAGCTGTTCACTGCTGAGTTTCATATCTATTTTCTTGTCAGTAAATCTGATAACGATTGACTTTTTTTATCAGAATGTCGGAGTAAAATCCACTGATTATTGATTTCAGAGTGTGAGTATGCAAGGTATAAAAAGAAGAGTGACTTATGTTTTTTTCTATGAGATTTTTAGTTTTTTTATCTGTGCAATGCTGTTAGCAATGCTTTCAGGTACCAGTATGAGTCATACGGGACCTTTATCTATTTTGATTGCTGTGATCGCAGTCACGGTCAATTTCATTTATAACTATGTTTTTGAAATGTGGGAAAAACAACAAATTTCAAAAACACGAACTGTTAAGAGAAGAGTGGCACATGCGATTGGATTTCAACTGGTTTTAATTACTATTTTAATTCCATTGATCGCGTGGTGGATGCAGATTAGTTTAATAAAAGCGTTTTTACTTGATTTTAGTTTAATGATACTGATTCCGTGCTATACCTTTGTTTATAATTACTTTTTTGATCATGTTTTTGGTTTGCCCAATCATTTGGTTGAAGCTAAACAACTGAGCATCAATACATCAAACTGATGCTCAAATTGAAAGTAATCAGCTACTTGAAAACAGTGTGAATGGATACACTTGTTGAAAGCGTTTTATTAAAGTCGTATCCACGTCATATTGCGGAAAGTATTATTACTTGGATTTTTTGCACTGATATTTAACATTTTTCCAGTTTTACTTAGGCGACCAGTCAGGCTGTATTTATTGCCATCGGTGCTGTTTATCCAAATACCTTGTCCTAATTCTTCATTGGGTTTTAGCATTTTCAGATTTGTGAGAACTTCCATCCCAAGAAGCGGTTGATCTTTTAAAGTGCCTGAGCACGCTGTGCATAGTGTGGGCGTTGTTCCTTTACTGCTGGGATAAATTTTTACAATCACAGCACTGTATTGTTCTGTCTTAGAATTTTTTCTAATCACGATATCAGATAGATAAGAGCCGGTACGTTCATCTACAACTTTCCATGTGCCAATGAGTGGATCAAACGATGTTGCAAAAACAGAAAGGGGAGTGCTGAGTCCGATGAGTAAAATCAAAGGACGAAGAAATTGAAGATTCATCATAAATTTAGATCAAAGTAAATTATAGAAATAAAGATTTTAAACAAAGGGTTATTATATAATTATAGTGGAATGATAACATTATAATTCAGGGAACTCAGCAGTTCCCTGTGCTGCTTAAATCATACGATATAAGCGTTCTTTTGGAAAAACGGCAGTGAATGTTGAACCTTCATTTTCTTTAGAACTAATTTCTAAATGCGCACCATGCTGCATAAGGACATGCTTTACGATCGCCAAACCTAAGCCAGTACCACCTGTTTGACGGCTTCGAGCGCTATCTACGCGATAGAAACGTTCTGTTAGGCGAGGTAAATGTTTGGGATTTATACCAATTCCATTGTCTTGTACTGTGAAATAGGCATGGTCACCATCTTCATGCCAACCAATGGTAATAATACCGCCGGGTGGCGTATATTTAATTGCATTGGTAATTAAGTTACTAAAAGCACTGGCAATTTCCATATCTGAGCCGATTAAATCACAATGACTATCAATGTCTAAATTTAGCGTATGACCATAATCAAGATTATAAGCACGAGCATCATCAAAGATTTGGTTCATTAGATTCGCCATATCGATGATCTGGTTTTTTGCCACTTTTTTATTATTTTCTAGATTAGATAATAGCAATAGGTCATTCACCAAGGCATTCATACGTTTGGTTTGTGATTGCATTTGGGTGAAAGCACGTTTCCAACGAGGCGTAATATCATCTTGATCTGTAAAAGTTTCGATATATCCGCTCAATACGGTTAAAGGCGTACGTAGTTCATGTGAAATATTATCGACAAAATCTTTACGCATTTGTTCAAGATTATGTACTCGAGTGGTGTCATATGCGACTAAAAGACGGCTTTCTCCACCAAAGCGAGTGAGTTTGACTTGAACATATCGTTCTTCATCCATTTGCGCTTGTAGACGAATACCATCAGGTGCTTGATCGCTATGGTTAAAATATTCAATAAAACTCGGTTGGCGTAAAATCGATAATAGGTTACGACCACGATCTAGAGGATTAATGCCTAATAATTTTTCTGCTGCTGGATTCCACCATTCAATTTGGTGTTGATCGTCAATTAAAACGACTGCTTCTGCCAAAGCGACCAACGAAGACTGCGCTCGGTCGATTAGGCCTACCATTTCAGCTTGTACAATACGTTCTTGACGTTGAGCTCGATAGACATTGAATAGCAAAGCTCCCCAAATACCCCCTAAATTAGGCGGTACATCATAGGGACGATTTGAAATCCATTCATTCACTAAATAAAGTGAGCGGAGCTGTAGAGTAAAAAAAACGATAAAGGCAACAAAAATACAGCTCCAAAAGTATCCAACCCCAAATCCAATTAAGCTCGCAATTAATAAGAAAAAAAGTAACAATCTTAAATCTTGTTTTGCAAACGTCCATAAACTGCTGTAACGAAAACGTTGATGTTCACGTGCCAATTCAGGGACGGGATAAGGTTCATACATAAAGGATTTTTAACCTACTGCTAAATCTGCTCGTGTAGAGAAACGATACCCTGTACCGCGCACCGTTTGTACAAAACGATCTACACCAAAAGGTTCTAAAACTTTGCGTAAACGACGGATATGCACGTCAATGGTTCGGTCTTCGATATAGACATTACCGCCCCACACTTGATCAAGCAATTGAGCACGTGTATACGCACGTTCTGGATGCGTCATAAAGAATGCGAGTAAACGATATTCTGTTGGGCCCATCTCTAAAATACTGTTACCAAAACTGACGCGTTGACTGACTGGATCAAGCATTAAGCCATTGGCATCAATTACCTTTTCACCACTGAGTGCATTGGCGCGACGCAAAACGGCTTTGATGCGTGATACTAGCTCACGTGTTGAGAATGGTTTGGTCATATAGTCATCTGCGCCTGCATCTAGACCTTGAACCTTATGATCTTCTTCACCACGAGCAGTCAACATGATCACAGGGATTTCTGATAAATTTTCATCACGTTTTAAGCGACGGCACAGATCAACCCCACTAATACCACCTGGTAGCATCCAATCTAACAAAATAAGAGCAGGACGCTGATCAACAATAATCTGATGTGCTTGTTTGGCATCCTCAGCTTGTAAACATTGGAAGCCTGCCATATCAAGAGAGGTATGGATCATTTCACGAATCGGTAATTCATCATCGACAATTAAAATATAGTCATCTTTCACAGCGCAATACCCTTAAATATGTAACGGTTAACCGTTTTGTTGTTATGACAGGCTTATTACAAAGATTAATTATGACAATATCATTGCAAAAGAGTGAATAAAGTCGAATTTAGCAATAAATTGTGACAATTATAGGGCAGAGCAATGACCAAATGATGACAACTTGTTCTGCAATAAACAAAATAAATTCATTGGGTTAATATCATTGTATTTTAGCAGTTCTTTTGGTCACAAAACTGTAAAAAGAGTTTAATTTTTTTCGGTTGTTGTTTCTATAAACGATAAAAATACCGCACAACAGGCCGCCAAAACCTCTGACAAAGGCTGTTTAAAGCCTTCGGATACCCAACGAATAATAATATGTGTGACGTAACCATTTAAACCAGTTGCCATCAATGAGATTTCTTCGGCACTTTGCGGAGCGTTCGGCATGGTGATCATCACGAAACCTTGAATAATCCGATCAAATTGCGTCAAAGTCTCTTGAATGGTGGCCTGATTATGTAAGTCTTGTACCAACATGGCATCAATATAAATAATGCGTGCCATGCGTGGGTCATCTTTAATTGCGGTTAGCAGTGCAGATAAACCAGCAGTAACCATATTTTTAGGTTCAGGCGCAGCCATGATGACGGCTTGCGTCAAACAGGTTTGCATTTTTCCAATCATTTTTAAGAAAACAGTTTGAAATAACTCCTCACTTTTCTTAAATGATTCATAGAAATAGCGTTCAGTAAGTTTGGCTTCATTACAAACGTCTTTTACCGTAACCGAGAAAAAACCATGTGTTCCATAGGTTGCGATGCCTGCCTCAATTAACTTTTCGCGGCGTGCTTCTTTGCGTTCGGTTAAAGATAGACCTTTGAATTGGCGTTCTTTCACTTCGGTATTATTTTTCTTGCGCGTCGCTAGATCTTCATTTGCCATGGAAAAACCGTTCCCTAAAAAAGTCTTTGAATCGTATATCTAAGATTTGTTTACGTTTTAACGAGGTCTTGCTGACTTAGGATAACTAAATTTTGCAAAACATGCTGTATATCGTTTAAACATCTTCAGCCTAGAATGTAAATAGACCTAATATGACAAGGAATGTGTTTGTTATTGCCATTTGTCTTAAAGCTGTATTGTACTATATTGACAACCTGTATTGTCAAAATTATATTGGTTACAGCTTAAACTGCACATGATCTAGACAAATATGTGCTTCTCATTCGCAATACAAAGGATAGGCAATGAAAAATTTTAAAAATAAAGTCGCAGCGATCACAGGTGCAGGTTCTGGGATTGGACAACAATTGGCAATTTTATTGGCTAAACAAGGCTGTCATTTGTCATTGAGTGATATCAATGAAAAGGGCTTAGCGCAAACTGTTGAGCTAGTGAAACAATATCCAGTCACCGTAACAATCAAGGTGCTTGATGTTTCAAACCGTGAAGCAGTTAAACAGTGGGCACAAGATACTGTACAAGATCATGGTTCAGTGAATTTAATCTTCAATAACGCAGGAGTGGCACTAGGCTCAACTGTGGAAGGCGCAAGTTACGAAGATTTAGAATGGATTGTTGGGATTAATTTCTGGGGTGTAGTTTACGGTACCAAAGAGTTTTTACCGTTCATCAAACAAACCAAAGATGGCCATATCATCAATATCTCAAGTATCTTTGGTTTAACTTCGCAACCAACACAATCTGCTTATAACGCAACTAAATTTGCAGTACGTGGTTTTACTGAGTCTTTACGCCAAGAGCTTGATATCGAGAAAAGTGGTGTAAGTTCACTTTGCGTACATCCAGGTGGTATTCGTACCAATATTGCCAAAGCTGCAAAAATGAATGACAGCTTAAAAAGCTTAGGTATGGATCCGAATAAATCAATCAAGCAATTTGATAAATTCTTACGCACACCACCAGAAGAAGCAGCGCGTCAAATTTTAAATGCAGTATTGAAAGATAAACGTCGTTTGTTGATTGGTACAGATGCGCGTATTGTGGATTCTTTCCAACGTTTATTCCCGACGGGTTATCAACGTATTGCCGCACTTGCGACCAAGATGATGTAAGCCAAAAAATTAAAAAAGCCATTCTAATCAGAATGGCTTTTTTATTGGTGAGACCACATCACTCATCATTAAACGTTTAGATGAGAATTTTGATCTTACTTTTCTTCCAAAAAAATTGATAATAAGACGCTTGCAATACACATAAGCAAACAAAAGAAAGGGCATACGCAATCCAAATGCCCGTTAAGCCCCACATCGAGCTAAACCAATAAGCAGATGGCACCTCTATTAAGACAATGGTTAGAATATTAATCATCATTGGAACATTCACGGTGCCACTAGCACGCATAATCGATGCAAAAATAGCACTAGCACCAAAAAACAGAATCGACCACAACACAATAAATAAAAGCTGTTGCCCCAATTCAATCACACTGTCATCCGTAATAAATAACGCCATTAAATATTTTGAAAATAAATAAGCCAGTGTGATCAAGCTTCCGGTAAATAGGATATTCATTCCCAGTGCCGTGCGAGTAACTTTCGCTAATAAATCGGGTTTGCCTGCACCAATCGCTTGAGCGGCAAAGATAGATGCTGCAATTGAGATTGAGAGTGCTGGAAATTGAATATAATTCAGCACTTGATTGACTGCACCATAAGCGGCTGTGGCATGTGCGCCGTACTGATTGACCAAACCAATGATCACTAAGCCTGCAAGCGAAGTTGTCACCATTTGAATGCCAGTTGGAATGCCCAGTTTTAAAATCAATTTGCTTAACACAGGGTCGTGGCGAATACTTTTTAATAAACGAACATCTATTTTGAGCGGATGATTTTTATAATTCAGATATAAGCTAAGAAAGATAAGTACCGCAGCGTAGCCCATAATGGTGGCGATTGCAGGAGCCACAATACCTAAAGCAGGAAAGCCAAAATAACCTTTTAACAATACGGGTGTGACAGCTAAACCAATTAGGCTGGTCAAACTCAAAGCAATTAAAGGGGTTACGCTGTCGCCGACACCACGTAAAATTGAGGTGTAAATAATATAGACGAATAGCAAAGGGCTACCCACTAGCATCCACTGTACATAAGGCAAAGATAGATGCATCACCTTCGGATCGGTGCCGAGTAATTCGAGGATGTGTTTAGCAAACACTAAACCAAGTACAGCAATAATACTGCCACCGATCAGGGTCATAAAAATAGTAGAACCAATGACACTACGAACTTTCTCTAAATTTTGTGCTCCCCAAGCTTGTCCAATCAAAACCGTTGACCCCGCGGAGATCCCGATCACAAAAGCAAGTAAAAAGAACAGAATAGGAAAGAATACAGAGACTGCAGCAATTGCATCCACCCCCATCATTTGACCGACAAAAATCGTGTTAATGGTGCCTGATAGATTTTGTAAAATATTAGTGGCAATCAAGGGAACTAAAAAAACTAAAAAGGTTTTCCAGAGATTCGGTTGCATCACCAAAGGTTGGTGTGGAGTCATTCAATTTCCTTCAAGCTTGATCCCGAAACGGCTGTGTTTTCTTCAACATATCATTATCCGTTGTGTTCGAGTCAGGCTTGTTGAGTTTATTTTTGTAGATCAACACTGTACGAGGATTTCGCTCGCACGTTTTAAGGTTTGATCAGTTTTAGCGAAACAAAAGCGAATTTGTCGAAGTGAAGATGGTGCATGTTGATAAAACACTGAGATCGGAATCGCCACAATTTTATGTTTCTCGGCTAAGAACTGACACATCTCTACATCGTTGAGATCAGGACGAAGGTTGCTGTAATCTAGATTTTGAAAATAAGTGCCTTGAGATGGTATCAATTTAAAACGTGAGTTTTGAATCTGTTGGTTGAATAAATCTCGTTTTGTCTGATAAAAATCGGGTAACTCCTGAATATGCTCTGGATGTTGTTGCATATAGTTGGCAAGCGCAATCTGGCAAGGGGTGGTGCCACAGAAATTGGCAAACTGGTAAATTTGGCGGAACAAACGCATGAGTTGTGGCGCGGCAACGCAATAACCCGTTTTCCAACCGGTGACATGGTAAGTTTTACCAAAAGAACCGATGACAAAGCTACGTTCACGAAGTTCTGGAAATTGCAGGGCACTATGATGTTTTTGCCCATCAAAAACCAAATGCTCATAAACTTCATCGGAGAGCACCACGATATTTCTATCTTGAATCAGTTCAATCAGTTGTGTCCAGTCCAGTTCAGACCAAATTGCACCTGTTGGGTTATGTGGTGTGTTGACAATGATCATGCGCGTTTTAGCATTGATACTGTCTTTGACTTCTTGCCAATTCACCTGAAAAGTTGGTGCTTCTAGATGGATATGCACTGATTTTCCACCTGCCAACTGTACCGCAGGATCATAACTGTCATAGCTCGGGTCAAAAATAATCACTTCATCATCTGCATGAATACACGCTTGAATCGCGCAGAAAATCGCGATGGTTGCGCCTGGGGTAATCGTGATTTCAGAGAGAGGGTCGAGTTGTAATTGATCCCTTGCAAAGAATTGTTTTGCCAACTGCTCTCTTAAAGTCAGAACACCATCACCCGCAGGATATTGGTTATAACCTGAAAGCGTCGCTTCACTGAGCGCTTGGAGTAGCGCAGGTGGCGCGGGGAAATCGGGGAAGCCTTGGGAGAGATTCAGGGCATTTAGTCGTTGTGCGAGTTCAGTCATCACGCTAAAAATAGTCACGCCTTGGCTTGGGAGTTTTGACTGAAGTTGCAACATTGTTTTTGACCTGATTGACATTCTATTTTGCATTGATTGTATAGCGAAAGCTGAGTTCTTACCAAGGTGCCTCTGTGAAGGTAAATATTGAACCTTGCCGTTAATTGACTAAATAATGTGTCTTAGGTCAGGAAAATAGAGTAAGAGAGTCTGAATAAAAACAATAGTGACGGAATTGGTCGGTTTTTATTTAAAAATGTCTAGAAAATTTGTTGTTTTTCATGATGATAAGGCATTTGTGTTGAGCGATTTAAGTACTATAATTTACATCGAGGGATTCAATTAAATATCAATTATAGTGAAATGGGGCATAGAGTATGGACAGTTTCGATTTAAAAATACGCTATCCACATCATATTGATCTCAATGATGTGGAGCAGTTCGGGACATTGAATACCATTGGGATATTAACCAAATTTGACAGAATGGACTGGAAGCAGCAATTAAGCCGTTGGTTGCAGCTAGATGGTGCAAGTCCGACGTTTACCATTACAGATGAGAAGACGAGGCAGACCATAGAAATCGTATTGAATACGTATAAGTCATCTCAGGAGCTTAGCTTTATTGTAAAGACAGATATTCCAATAGTTGTACCAAAAAAACAAATATTTGGCTTAATTACGCTTCAGATAAAAGAGACAGTTCAATTTAAGCAACTTTCACTGGTACAGGTGAAAAGCTATCTCACTGCATTTTTAAAGCAGGATACTGACGCACTGGTTCGATATTATCAGCAAAGTAAGCAGCAACTTGCGCAATCTGCATAACTATGAGAAATAAACTTCCTCATAGTTATTTATTCTTTACAAAACATTTTCAACAATGGCACGGATGATCCCGAGAGCTAAACCAATAAAAGCACCCACGATTACACCATTGACGCGGATCATGTGTAAATCACCGCCAACCTCGCTTTCAATTTTTGCAATCATTTCACGTGAATCCCATTCATGAATACGCTCACTGATATAACGGATAATCTTGTCGCTGTATTGTTCACTGAACGTGGTGCCCAGCCCGACCATTTTCTCATTTAAAACTTGTCGTACTTTTTCATTTTGAATCAAACTTTCGCCAAGTTGTTGAATCGCCACTTGTAAGTTAGTGGCAATGCCTGAGTCTGGTTGCATTAAATCCGTTTTAATTGCGTCACATAAAATAGCGATGGCGCCACTGATAAAGTTCAGTACTTGTGGGCTATCTAATAATGCATCTTTACCACTGTTTAAACGTTGGCTAGCACCACTATCCGTATCTGCTAGTTGTAACATGAGCGAGTGCGTGGTTGCTTCAATATCTTGACGCCAAGGATGCTCAGGATTAGCCAACATTGATTCAACTTTTTCAATCAGTGAGTCAATGGTTCTTTGCTGTACATCAATGCCAATCCAGCTTGCACCTTTTGCGAGTTTCCAAACCCCCAGTTCTTGAAATAATTTACGAGATAGATCACGCGCTTCTTCTGGATGAGACACCATCCATTCATGTGCGAGATCAAGTCCACGTTGTAATACATCTTGATGGAAATCATTTTCTAATACAGCACGTAGCATTTCGCTGGCAAGTTTATTGACTTTAGTGCTTCTGACCCATTGCACACTGTTGTTTTGTACAAAGTGAGCAATTTGATCTTGGCTGACAAATTCAAAGATTTTCGGCACAGTGTGCTGAATCATCTGTACCACTTGTTTATTGTTCTTAGGATTTGCTAACCATTCACCGACAGCCAAACTAATATCAGCATTTTTTAAGCTACGTTCAACAATTTGAGGTGATAAAAAGTTTTCCTGTACAAAGCGACCCATGGATTCAGCGATACGCGCTTTATTTCGTGGAATGATTTCAGTGTGATCACGCAATAGTTTAGGCAGTGGCATTTTTCCGAAGGGATTACGGAATAACACGGTAACCGCATACCAGTCAGCCAAGCCACCCACCACACCTGCTTCAGCAGCAAGCATAAAAATATGGATGAGCCATTTATATTCAGGGAGAAAGTGTGCCGCGACCATTAAGCAAATCCATGTCACCACGGCAATAATCAGTGCCATTGTGGCGAAGTATTTACTTCTTTGTAGACTCGGAACGTGAATTTCTTCGACTGAACTCATTTAGTCATCCTTATAAATATCATTTCTTATTTTGAGGTGGTGCAGGGGGCTGCAACACTTCTCCTGTGGGACTCAAACCGTATTTTTGCCCTAACGATTGCAAAATTAGCTGTGCATCAAAGGCATCGGGTGATTGCTGTTGAGTCTGAAAACACTCGATAGTATACGACACTTGGATTGGATCAATATTGACCACTTGTGGCATATCATAGAATGGATCGGGCCAAAAGGCGGGATGACGACGATAGTAGCCATAAGGATAATATGATGGAGTTGGATAAATCACGGCTTGTCGCTGCGTTTTATGCCGTGCATTGCTTGGGTCATCCACCACGGTGAAATAGCGAAAGCCATTTTTGATTGTGGTTTGTGCTGCTTTTAATAAAGTAATCTCTTCAGCCGTACCATAACTTAAATTATTATCAGCTTGGAAACCAATACGGTAGGTTTTGTTATTTAACGGATAAGCGGTGAATTGCCCAAGTTGATCAAAGGTTCGTGGTTTGGAAGGAACCGTCGCGCATCCTGCCAATGCCAATGCGACAAGAAGCGGTGTACATATCAATAATCTTTTCATTTGCTATTCCTGTTTTTAAAATGACGAGCTTAGCCGACTTAAAAACTACTGTTCGGTTGAGTTAAAAATTCCAACTCTTCAGGGGTTGAGATTCTTCCCAATATTGCATTGCGATGTGGATAGCGGCCAAAACGATCAATGATCACTTTATGCTTTTTCTCAAAGTTTAAATTGATTTCATTGCCTAATCGTTGAAATAATTTGAGAGCAAACTCATGTATCAGCTTCGACTCACTGTGCATAAACGGCATATATAAAAAGGAGCGTTGTTCAGGACTAAGCTGTGCATCCAGTTGTAAACTAATTGCTTCTTGTGACAATGCCAGAGCAAGACTGTCATAAGCAAACGCTTGTGCTTGATCACGATACAAGTTTCGAGAGAATTGATCTAAAACAATAATTTCGGCTAAACGTCCTTCAGGTGTTTGACGCCATGACCAAAGTTCTGCTTGAGTTGCTTGATGATGAATTGTATGAAATTTATCACGAATTTTAATATCAAATTCATCACTTTTAGCGAACCAAAGCGACTGATGTTCTGGCGCAAACCAGAAATTAATAATGTCTTGTGCTTGCATAAACAAGTATCCGTTGGAAGATTTATTTTTTAATAAAATCACAATTTCTGCATGTCTTATGTAATAAGATTGTGATAAAAATTGCCAAACTAAATCAGATGACTAGATCATAATTGTCGTTATAATTGGCTAAGTCGAAATCATGAGCACAGTCTGAATACTGTCATATTCGGCGAAGTCGATACCATGTATTGGGTCGGCTGATCTTGAACGAGCGAGCATATAATATGAATCAACCCAGCCTTAATCCCTTTGTGATACCAACTTGGGTAGATGCCTCGCTATTAAAGGGGATGTTGCGTGGAATAGAACGTGAAAGCTTACGTATGCAAAGTAATGGCTTTTTATCACAAAAAACGCATCCTTTAGCTTTGGGTTCAGCACTAACACATCCACATATCACGACAGATTATTCAGAAGCGTTGATGGAGTTTATTACCACTCCTCAAACCACAATTGCAGCAGCACTAAACGAATTAAAAGACATTCACAGTGTCGTACATCAGCAATTAGAAGATGGCGAGCGTCTATGGCCACTGTCGATGCCATGTATGCTAGATGATAATGAAGAAAATATAACATTAGCCCAATATGGGACTTCAAATATTGGCCGTTTCAAAACCTTATATCGTCATGGTTTAGGCGTACGTTATGGTCGCCGTATGCAGACGATTTCGGGGGTGCATTATAATTTATCTTTTCCAGATGCTTTATTTGCTGAATTACAACGCCATGAAAACAAGCCAGAACTAAAACAGCTCAGCTCACAAGATTATCGTAGTCATCGCTATTTTGGTTTGATTCGGAACTTTATCCGTTTAATTCCTTTAGTCATGTATATGTTGGGTGCCAGTCCATCGGTTTGTCGTTGTTTTTTAACGGGTCGCCAACATCATTTACAGCCTTTAGTCAAAGGAACCTTATATTTACCTGAAGCGACAGCTTTGCGTATGGGGCGTTTAGGTTACCAAAACTCAGCACAAAAAGAGCTCGGTATTCATTATAACGACCTACATGATTATTTGGATGGATTACAGAAAGCAGTACATACACCTTATCCTGAATTTAGTGATTTAGGTTTGGATGATGAGCAAGGTGAGCCGATTCAGATCAATGATCACGTGCTTCAGATTGAAAATGAATACTATAGTTTGGTTCGTCCGAAGCAAGTTCCTCAGGCAGGCGAAACACCATCACAAGCCTTAAAAAATCGTGGTGTGGGTTATGTTGAGCTTCGAGCTGTTGATGTCAATCCATATAGTGCAATTGGGATTGATGAAATTTCGGCAGGTTTTCTTGAGAGTTTAGCCTTGTATTGTTTATTAAGTGACAGTCCAGAGCTGTTTGCTGAAGAACAAGAGCAAATTGATCAGAATCAAACTGAAGTGGTCAATCGTGGACGTGCAGCGGATGCCAAAATTGAACTAGGTCAAACAACCGTTTTATTGCAAGATTGGGCACAGCATCATTTAAATGCGATTCAAGAATGTGCCAATATCTTAGATCAAATGAATGATTCAAAGTTATATCAGAAGTCTATTCAAGTGATGCAACAACGTTTAGATCATGTTGAAGATACACTTTCCGCGCAGGTCATTAAAGATACTTTAGAGAATGGCGGAACGTGGAATTTTGGGAGTGTAATGGCACAACAACATGTCGACCATTATGATCACCATCCGCTTAGTCAAGAACGCAAACAATATTTCGAACAATTGGCGCAAATCTCGTTGCAAAAACAGGCTGAACTTGAACAAGATAACGACATGAGTTTTAGCCAATATCTTGCAAAATACCGTTAAAATTTTTAGAGGATTTCCCATGCGATGGAATTACCGTTTGGTCAGTGCTTTGCTTGTTCTGACAAGTATTATTGGTATCTCATTTGCCTTGTATCTAGAACACGTGCAGGGTTTAGAGCCATGTCCACTTTGTATTTTCCAAAGGATTGGTTTGATCGGTATGGGATTTATCGCACTGATTGCATTTATCCATAATCCTATCTCTAATGGTTTTAAGCATTTCTATGCTTTGTTAGCCACTTTGTCGATTGGCTGGTCTGTCGGTGTGGCTGCACGTCATGTTTGGTTGCAGAACTTACCACCTGATCAAGTGCCGAGTTGTGGTCCAGGTTTAGATTATTTGGTCGATGCCTTACCCATGAAAACGGTATTACAACAAGTCCTTTCGGGCTCTGGGGAATGTGCAATGGTTGATTGGACTTTCTTAGGACAGTCTTTACCAGTATGGTCTCTCCTATATTTCAGCCTAATTTTACTGATCTGTTTATGGCAACTTTTCAGGAATTATAATGTCCTCAAAAAATAAGCTTTTATAATTACCATAAACCCAAAATTGCTTATCTCAATTTTGGGTTTATTTTTTGTCAGAAAAAAACAAAAGTGTAATTTTTTGCTAATTTAGGTCACTTATTTGTAGACAGATAGTTCTGTTTTTTATAAAGTTCAGCCGATTCTTTGTACTACGATTATAAAAAATGCTTTTTAATATATTTAATGTATTAGAAAAAATGGGGCTAAATGCACAAAAACGTGCCATACACGTACAATTTTCTAATGAATTACTCAATCATCAAGTTTTACTGCAACGTATAGAGGGAAAACATCAGCTCAATAGTGGCTTAGAAGCGGAGTTGATTTGCCTTTCCGTCAATGCACAGATTCCTCTTAAACAATTCATTGGTGTTCAGGTCGCTGTTGATCAGGTCACAGATTCAGGACAATTGTTTAGAACCTCAGGAATAATAACGGAAGCCTGTTATGGGCAAAGTGATGGCGCTTTAACACCCTATAAACTCACTTTAAAAGATGCAACGAATTTATGGCAAAAACGTCGAAATAGTCGTGTCTTTATGAATAAAAATATCGTGGAAATCACTGAGGTTTTATTCAAGGAATGGCAAGAGAAAAGCCAACTATTTGCAGCAAGTTTGGCACTTGATCTCAAAGGCTTGAGTCAGAATTATGATATTCGACCATTTACGATGCAACATAATGAATCAGATTATGAATTTCTGACGCGGTTATGGCGTAGTGAAGGAATTAACTGGTTAATTGATGAAGCTGAGCTTTTTGTTGCCCATTCCAGTACGCCGATACAAGCCCAAAAGCTCAGACTAATTGATGAGAATAGCGAATATCAGGCTTTGGCTCGACGGAGTATTCGCTATCACCGTAGCAGTGCGACAGAATTCCAAGACAGTATTACAGGTTTTGTAGCGGTGCGAAGCTTGCAGCCAACGGCAGTCCATGTGCAACGCTGGCAGCCCGATGCCTTGGAACAAGCAGAAGGCGCAGGTTCAGTGGTGACAACGCATAGCCATTCAGATAGTTTCGATTCGGCAAGTTTGAGTCTTGAACAGGCATGGCATATCAGTCCAGCTTGGATGCAGGACTTAAAGGGTGAAGACCAAGCCACTGCTTCTGGAAACAGTCAGTTAGAAAAACTGAATCAGCAATTTAATGATATGTATGCTATTCAAGCCAAATACTTTAAGGCTTATAGTACCGTGCGTGATAGCCAAGTTGGTTATTGGTTTAATCTCAGAGAACATCCTGAAATTGATCAGCATGAAGGGGCGGATCAAGAATTCCTGATTATTGCCAAGAATTTTTATAATCAAAATAATTTACCTAAAGATTTACAGCAACAGGTACGTCAGCTGTTAATCCAGAGCCGTTGGGATCAAAGTAGCTATGATGATGCCGAGCGTCAGGGTAATGAACTGACCTTGATTCGCCGTCACATCAAAATAACGCCTGAATATAATCCTGAACAGTATCGTCCGATAGTCTATCCGCAACGTGCCAAAGTGGTTGGACCTGAAGGTGAAAGCATTTATGTGGATGAATGGGGACGAATCAAAGTACGTTTTCTGTTTACTCGTAATGATGATCATGGACATGATGGCGGTGCAGGTAGCAATGACAATGACACCGATTCTGCATGGGTGGATGTCCTCACACCTTGGGCGGGAGAGGGTTATGGTGCACGGTTCTTACCACGGATTGGTGAGGTGGTGGTCATCGACTTCTTTGATGGCAATATCGACCGTCCTTTTGTGACAGGACGAATCCATGAAGCACAGCGTTCTCCGACCAAATTTGATATTAAAGGGCAGCTTCCCGACACTAAAAAACTCAGTGGTATCCGCAGTCAGGAGGTCAATGGGAGTGGTTTTAATCAGTTACGCTTCGATGATACAACAGGGCAAATCAGTACCCAGTTGCAAAGTAGCCATGCTGCAACACAGCTGAATTTAGGTAATTTAAGTCACCCAAAAGTGCAGGAGACCAGTAATGGTCGTGGTGAGGGCTTTGAGCTCAGAACTGATGCTTGGGGTGCGGTTCGGGCAGGCAAAGGCATGCTGATTAGTACCTATGCCCAAGAACAGGCCATTGCTGATCATCTGGAAGCCGTACAAGCACAATCTTTGCTATCGCAAGGCTATGACAGCATGAAAATGCTCAGTGAAATTGCAGCGAAGCAGCAGACCGATGCGCTGAATGTGATTAATCGTTTACCGAAGTTTATTCAGTCACTGGAGCTTAAGACCACAGGTCAAGCACTGGGTAGCACTTTAAATCTATTTAAAGAAGGGATGAATAATGATCCCATCCATGCCTTAAAGGATTGCGGTGGTTTTATTGAGGATATTGGTGCGCTCGGTGGTGATGCTAAAGGTGCGGTTGAAGAATTTAATGCGTTCTTTAATGATGCCAAAGATGCGGTAGAAAATCTAAAAGACTTCATCGAAAACGTAGAAGAGCATGGTGCTGATATTGTCAAAGGCAAGCTTGCCAGTATTAAAGATCGGATTCAGCAAAATCCGTTTGAAAGTCTTAAAGAAGTCGGAAAGGTTTTAGCCAATGTCGATATTAAAGATTTTGAGCTGATGAGTAGCTGTGGAACCTTTAGTAAAGGTAGCAAACTAGAAATCACCCCATCCAAAGCATTGGGCTCATTACAGGGCTTTATGGAGGGTTATACTCAAGGTTTGGAAAGCAGTTCCGATGCCAAGCAACAAGAGCAAGGCAAGATTTTCAGACAGGCCTTGATGTTGTTGGCTTCACCGAATGGAATTGCGTTAACTACGCCTGAAAATATTATTTTGCAGGCCTCTCAGGATATTGCCGAGAGCGCCAGTGGCTCAATTAACTTGAGTGCACAGAAGAATATTATTGGTCATGCACAGGACAAGATCAGTTTGTTTGCCGCGCAAAAGGGCTTTAGAGCTTATGCAGCAAAAGGGAAATTGGAGTTGCAGGCGCAGGATGATGCGATTGAAGCGATTGCCAAGAAGGTGATTAAACTGATTTCTACTGAAGATAAGATTGAAATTACCAGTCCTAAAGAGATTGTATTAACAGCGGGTGGTTCACAACTCAAAATTAATGCGGATGGTGTGTTCTCAACTACAGGTGGTAAGTTTGAGAGTAAGGCTGGTCAGCATTTGTTTACAGGGGGGGCAACGGTAAATTCAGAATTGCCTAAAATGCCAGAGAGTGGAATTTTTAGTCGAAGATTTGATTTTAGCGGGTTGGTTAATGCGGATTTATTGAAAGATGGATTTAAATATAAAGTTATTAATCACGCTAAGAAAACAGAATACATCGGTTTTCTTGATCAGTTAGCAAGGACAGGGCGGATCTTTAGTGATAACCCAGATAGCGTCGAAATTCTTTTACTAGGTAAGAATGATGACAGTTCAGATAAGCTACAACTGGTTGAAGAAGTGATCACGGAAGGGCAAGGTCATGGTTCAGATGAGGCCTGTTGTGGTGGTGATGATGATCATAACCATGAACACTATAGTGATGAACATATTGAAGATACAGATTTAAAAGCAGATTTTGAAAGTTTTGGAATTAAGGATTAATTTAATAATGAACACTGTAAAGATAATGATTGGTGCATGTATTTTACTAAATAGTATAAATTTACATGCAGAAAGTGCTAAAGAATGTATGAAATATTGGAATGAAAAGCCTGTTGTATCTATTAAAAAAATGGGTGAAGTAGAGTGTGAACATATATGGGATTATGGAAAGAGTAATACTAGTAAAAATCGATTGCAATTATTAAGTCAACTAAGTTTAAAACCAAAGAATAATCAATGGATGTCTACAGGAAATTGTGCAAAAGTTACATATAATAAAAACAATTATTATATTTATCGAGCTTATTATAAAGAGGATAAAGATGAAATATGGATTGCATATAATGATAAAAATGCATTTTCTTACTTTAGAAAAGTAGCTACTCATCAGAAAGAAGATGAGAGTTCTCGGGTAGAACTAAGTTGTGCGAAGAATGGAGATTATGAAGAGGCAAAAACTGTTTTAAATAGTTATTTAAAGAATAATACATCAGTAAATATGAGTTTTTATAAAGTGGGTGATTGGTATAAAGAGAATTGATTATGAAAAAAACAATTAACTTTAAAAAGTCAAGTAAAAGTTTTGAGACTAATTTAGCAGGTTTTATTGAGGCTGTTAGCTTTAAGGAATCTTCAGCAGTTTTAAAATTACCTCTAAACCATCCATTGAACATGGAATCAGCTAGTATTGTAAACAAAAGTGGTTTTATGGGATTGTTTCAATGGGGAGAAGAGGCTTTATATGATTTAGGTTATTATTTAGGGGATCAAGGTATTTCTTATGCTGATATTAAGAATACAGATAAAAACTCATCTTTACGTACAAGTTGGAAAAATCAATTTAGCTCTAATAACTGGGTAGGTAAGTGGTCTGGTAAGAGGAATATAAAATCAAAACAAGATTTTCTAAAAAGCCCTGAAAACCAATATGAAATTATTAAGGAGTGGGTCAAATATTTATGTAATCAACTTAGAAATAATAATTTTAATGAGCATTTCGGTAGAACTATTCAGAATGTAGAAATTACAGAGTCAGGCGCAATTGCCGGAATGCATCTTGTTGGAATTGGAGGCCTAGGTGCCTTTTTAGGGATTTCAAAATTTAAGGGTATAAAACAAGTAGATGGCAATGGAACTCATATTAAGAAATATATTGAGGATTTTGGTGGGTTTGATTTAGAACAGTGTTGTAATAGAAAAATTTATATTAGCTTAAAAGATGTAGATAAAAATATATTGGCAAATAAAGAGGTTGTGGTTGTTTCTAATTATATGGGAAAGAGCTTCTCTGGTGAAACCAATGTAAAGGTTAAGAGTGATGAGAATGGTAATCTTCCTGTTATTGTTAGACATCCTAATACAGAAATAAAAATTGTTGCTGATGGAAAAGAGTCGAATAGTATTATTCAAAAAGCAAATGAAAAACAAAAAGCAACTTTAAGTGATTTTAAAGTTACAAGCCATTCTGCAACTTTAGCGACAGATAGTGCACCTCAGCCAAGACCTCAGGTTAATAAAACACCTCAAGAAGTAAGAAATGAACAGGGACAATCTTCGACTTCTCAAGAGGCAGAGGTAACTCCTGCATCTAAAGATGTAACCTTTAATATTGAAATAGTCGAAGGGGATTCTGGTAAGGCAATCTCTAATATGAATTTTTTTCTTACCTACAAAGGCAATATTAAAAAACATACAGCTGATAGTCGTGGGATCAAGCAAGGTATTATTGCGGAGGAAGGACAAGATGTTGAGGTTTCAGTAGAAGGTGATGGGCAGAAACAGGTCATTCATCATTTTCAAGTAACTACGGCATTAAAAAATACAACAGTCAAAGTGAAGCTTCCTGTACATCCTTTTAATATTTCAGTAACTCAAGACGGTAAACCTGTCCCCAACACATTGTTTAGTCTTTTTTACCGAGGTCGAGAAATACCGAAAAGAACAAATAATCGCGGTGTAATGAATGTACGAATGTTAACGGGTTTTGTTTTTGGCTTTGGTATAAAAGGAAAAAGTTTAGTTTTAAGTCGTGTTGAAAAATCAAGTTCAACTAAACCCTTTGCCGTAAATGGTAGTGCTGTTCAGGCATCGAAATTATATGAAGTTGCAGATGCAAAACGTAAACAGGCTGAAGATCTAAAAAGACAACAGCAGCAGAAAGATGTTCAGGAAAAGAAAGCAAAAGAAGAAGCAGAAAAAGCAAAAACTGAGGCAGATCATAAGAATCAAACGAAGCAAAATAATACGTATACTGAAAGTGGAGGAAAGCCATTAACAACGGTAAGTAATCAATCACCGCCAACAAGTGATACGACTCGATATCATATTTATCATGATGGAAAAATCAAAAGAGAGAATAAAGCTGCAACTGGTTTTGCTGAGTTCATTTATTATGACCAAAATGGTAAGACTCATAATTTAGGGAAATCTAAATTTGTTAAGGCGCCTATGCGTAAAGCAGGAAATGAGGTTATCTCTGGAAGCTGTTATCTTATTGATTTTACAAAACATGGCTCTTATAGGAGTGGAAATATTGGATATAAATGGTTTATGACAGGAGGGAATATAAGATTTTATTTAAATGGTATTACAATGTCAGGAGTCCTTGGTACATTCATGAGTCTCGGTTATGAGGAATACCCAAGTTCAGGGGGGAGTCTTATTGATGGTAGTTCACAGGCACCAAGTGTTACACATCGTAATGGTGAAGCATGTGATTTCAGATACATAGGAAAAAACAATGCACATAGAACGAACGCAATTTGGACACAAAATAATGATTATGATGAGCAAAGGAACATTACTTTAGTTCGTGAGTTAAGAAAGTTTGGCTTTACAGTATTTTATACTCAGGATGGTTATAATAAGAAACCTAAAATATCAGGTACAAGCTATGCAAAAAATCATTATCACCATTTACATATTGGCACATGCTTGCCTAAAATCGAGGATATTTAATAATGTATAAGCTATGTATTTTTCCTTTGTGTTTTATCATGATAGCATGTAATGCCAAAGAAGAAACTAAGATTGTAGATAATGATTATTCATTAAATAATTTGTTGTTTGAATTTAAAAATATGAATATAGGCCAAGATTACACTAAGTTGGAAAAAGAAGGTCTTGCAAAGCAAGTAGATGATACGGAAATTATTGATAATTGTTTATATGCAGAAACTAAAGATGAAAAAATTGATTATTTAGTCTTTGATAATAAGATTTCAACTGCTTCATATCAAAAATCTGAGTTTATGGGGCTCTCTGTTCTAGATCTAAAATCTAAGGTTAAAGACTTAAGTTTAATAAAAAGTGCATATGATGACAATACATACTATTTGCAACACCAATTTGATAATAATAACGGTGTTAAATTTTATATTGTTGAGAATAAGGTGGCTGAGGTTACATATGGGACACTTGATAAATTGAAATATCAAGAAGGATGTTCGTAATGACTTCTTTTTTGAATATCATTTTTTGAAATTAATGTTATGAATAAATTGTTTTTTTTAAGCGTGATAGTCATTTTTACTATTTCATTTAACGGTTGTTATGCAAAAGAAAATTCTTCATGGAGTGATTATTTGCAAGACTCTATCCAAGTAAAATCACCTGTGGAATATATAGATGTTTATAATAATTATGCTGTTGTTAACCCTAATTTAAAAATAAAGTTAACGGATTTTGGCAATATTGATAAAACAAAGAAAAATATTAACTACACATTAAAGAAATATGGGGTTCAAGTTTTAAATGGAAAAGATGTATATAATGTTCTAAGGACGACAGTGTCTCTGCAGTCTAATGTTGATTTCTCTTTGCTGTATCACGATAAAGATATTTTAGCTTTTAGAGTGAGAGAAGTAAGTATTATTAATTATGTTAAAATTCCATTTAAAAGAAATCAAGTCACTACTTTTTTATATAATATAAGGAATAATAATTTTATAGGAATACCCGTTATACACTCTGATATTGAAGATAAGAGTGAACAAACAGACCTCCTTATGGGCGATCAGGTAACATATGATGCTAAGAAAGGACAGTATACGTATCTTGCAAATGTTAAAACTTATCAAGATGGAAAAATTTCCCCATTCAAGCTTGTTTTGAATAGTAGCTTAAAATGTATTTCTTCAACCTTAGGTTGTGAAACTACAGGTGTTTTAGCAGCTGAAAAAGATATTAAGTAATTCAATTTAGATTTTGGTTCGGTTTTTATTATAAAGGGGTTTATTATGCATTCTTCTTGTAAAAAATATACATGTATCCTCGGTTTAGTCAGCCTCAGCATCATAACTGCTTCCTGTAGCACTGCCTCAGAAAAGAAAAATGAGATTTCTCATCAAAACCAAACACAAAAAGCTTCATCAAATCCTGCAAAGTTAAAAAATGATGATGGTTTCCTAATCACTTCGCTTCCTTATAGCTCAAATGCACATCTGAATTGTATTTTATCTGCACAGAGAATGAATTGTGGCTCAATTAACTTAATTGATAGTGTTGGTTTGATCAAAGTTTATAACTTTATGAATCCAAGCTATGGTGATTCGGTTGTTTTCCCAGAAACAAGTGCGGGTGTTTTATTGATCGCGTCCCCCTCAACAAGTGAAAGGGAAACGCCAGAAATAAATCTGACAACGGTCAACAAGTTTGGCTTGGTTAAAAGCATTACCTTAGATGCATCTCAAAATATTGTCATTAATCGGGAGTATGAGGTTTTATATAAAGAATTTGGAAAAGATCTAAAACTAAAATTAAATGACCAAGGTGAATTTATTCAGTAAGGGTATTTCTAAGCTGATGAAGTTTGTCACGGATTTTGATCGATAAAAGCTCAGCTAGAACCTAACTGAGCTTCTATCTTTTAGGTCTCAACAATACCTTCTAAATCATCAAAGGTGTAATTGTTTGGTACATTGATCATATGGGTCTGTACACCAGCTTCAACCTTCTCTTTCGCATCAGGATACAACCAACGTGTGATTTGTTCAGCGACACTGGAGTGATACTGAATTTCAAAATGATTCAGCCCATAGAAAACCGCTTTATGTGTGTCTGGTAATTTTAGTTGGAAACGTGGATTTGGATGTTCGCCTAAAGCACTTTTTACACTGACCAAATAATCGCCAATGACAGACAACGCTTTATTACGTAACTTTTCAAACTCTAAAGTACCCGCAATCAAGAAAGTATTGATATGTGAAGGTAATGGAGCAGGTTTACGATTGTCATCAGCAAAACCAATACGGGCATCATTATGTTCCCAGTCATCATCACGTACACTGCCGTGACGCAAGTCTAGAATGCCGTTACTACGCACATTGACTAATTGACCAATTAGACTAATAAAAGGGAATGCACCCAATTTATCTTGCAAGATGAAGCCAAAACGTTCAAGCACAGCACCATGATGGGGTGAACCAATACAAACTAAATTCTCAACCATATGAACCCATTGGTAAAGATTTTGTTTTCCATAAAATAGCGCGCTTCGAGACACTAAGCCGCCCATACTATGTCCAATTAAATCAATACTGGTAATTCTTGGATTGCGTTGTACTAAATCTTCAAGCACATTTGCAAAACTACGGCCATTGGCTGAAATACGTCGTCCAGTATTATAGTTAAGATACAACATGGTGTTGTTATCACGTTGAGCTAACAAACGTTCGCCAATACCACCATAGCGACTATTCGACCAACTTAAATGATTCATACACAAACCATGTGTCAGTATCACAACACGACCTGTGAGTTCACCTTGTTGTAAAGATCCATAGTGATCATAAAGCACCATAGGCAATGCCATTGGATTATGCTGCTTTAAAAAGAAATCACCGAAAATGCCATTGAGTGCACCGACAACAAAGTAAAGACTTGGAGTGAGCGGTTTATCATGTAAAACAGGAAATTTCTCAATGATATGACGCAAACTTGGTGCAAGAAAACTTGTTCCATATTTTTGTAGTGCATCATAAGAAAATTGATAAAATTTTTGTAGTTGTGGGTGTTTTTGAAGTTTTTTAGCTTTTTGTGCACTTAAACCGAGCGTAGTCCGTAACACTTCAGTTTGTACCAGTTGCACCAATTCGTGCACACCACTCAGACTTGTGCTGACCAGTTGTGCCAAACCTTCCAAAACATCTGCCTGACTAGGTGGCGTACTGTCCCATTTACAGTAGGTTTCATGCAGAGGTGTTAAACTTGGCATATTGATTCCCCATCCTTGATATATACCGAAGGTTTGAAGTTATTCATTCATATTGTTTAGATAAACTACAACAAACGCTTACATCTTATGTCTTTCATAAGCAATTTTTTAAGAATACTGATGAACGGAGTGCAGTATCGTTTTTTGTGTCTGACAATATCGAGCTTAAATGTAATTTATTTTGTTATTTGATTAACTATTAATCAAAATAATGTGACTTATTTCACTGTATGTCAAGTCTTTGACTATTTTGGTGCGTATGCAAATTATTTATTTACATGGTTTCAGAAGTAGCCCCATGTCTAAAAAAGGGCAACAGTTGTATCAATACTGTGCACAATTTGATGATGTAGACGTACATTTACCTGATTTAAATCAATCCCCTGAACTTGTAATAGCGCAAATTTCGCAGTTGATCGAAAGTTTAACCCTGCAACAAGTTGTATTGGTAGGCAGTAGCTTAGGTGGATTTTATGCGACATATTTTGTCGCCAAGTATGGCTGTGCTGCTGTACTGATTAATCCTGCCATGCAACCATGGCAATTATTTGAAGATTTATTTGGAATTGGGCAGATTCCGCTCAAAGTCACTGAATCATGGACGCTTGATATCCATCAATTGCAGCAATTACAATCGATTGCCGAGACGAAGCTTAATCATGCTGATAAAATTCTTGTGTTGTTGCAACAGGGTGACGAAGTCTTGGATTATCGTCAGGCACAACGTTATTATAGCGCAACACATCCTTGTTCATTGATTTTAACCGATGTTGGTGGTAATCATGCAATGGATGATTTTGAAGAAAAATTACCCTTCATCTTTGAATTTTTATCGGCAGCCATCCAATAAGGAAGTCAGACCAAGTGACACAATACACGGCACAATCTCTTGAAGTTCTTTCTGGTTTAGATCCTGTACGTCGTCGTCCAGGCATGTATACCGATACCACACGGCCAAACCATTTGGCGCAAGAGGTGATTGATAATGCTGTCGATGAAGCGCTGGCAGGACATGCTGATCAAATTTGTGTGACGGTCTATGAAGATGGTTCATTATCGGTTGAAGATAATGGTCGTGGAATGCCCGTTGATATCCATCCTGAATATGGTCAAAGTGGTATTGAAATTATTCTGACCAAGCTACATGCAGGTGGTAAATTCAGTACCGATAACTATCAATTTTCGGGAGGTTTACACGGTGTAGGTATTTCTGTGGTCAATGCTTTATCTACACGTGTTGAAGTGGCAGTACAGCGTCAGGGTAACTTGTATCAGATGGCATTTGAGCAAGGTGAGCCTGTAGCACCTTTATCTGTATTAGAAGGTAAGGTGGCGAAACGTGCGACAGGAACAACCGTTCGTTTCTGGCCAGAAGCCAAATATTTTGATAGTCCTAAGTTCGCATTAAAAGCACTTAAGCATAATTTAAAAGCCAAAGCCGTGTTAGCCGCAGGCTTAAAAATTATTTATGACGATAAAATAAATAACGAAAAAATCGAATGGCAATTTGAAAATGGTCTGGTTGACTATTTGATGGATGAGCTTGAAGAGCGTGAAATTTTACCTGATCCTGCCTTTGTCAGTAGTGGACAAGCCGACCGCGCAGCGTGTGAATTTGCGATTTGCTGGAATGTTGAAGGTGGTGAACAGATTCAGGAAAGTTACGTCAATTTGATTCCAACCGCGCAAGGCGGTACGCATGTCAATGGATTACGTTCAGGAGTGACTGAGGCATTACGTGAATTCTGTGAATTACGTAATTTATTACCGCGTAATATGAAACTTTCCGCAGAAGATGTTTGGGATGGTGTGAATTTCATCCTATCTTTAAAATTTCAAGAGCCTCAATTTTCAGGACAAACTAAAGAACGACTATCGAGCCGTGAAGCATCAAATATTGTGCTCAATATTGCTAAAGATGCGTTTGCATTATGGTTAAACCAACATGCCGAGATCGCGACACAATTAGCTGAAATGGCAATTGCCAAAGCAGGTCGTCGTTTAAAAGCAGCTAAGAAAGTTGAACGAAAGAAGATCGTGGCTGGTCCAGCATTACCCGGTAAATTAGCAGATTGTGTTGGTTTAACACGTGAAGACAGTGAGCTGTTTATTGTCGAAGGGGATTCGGCAGGTGGAAGTGCAAAACAAGCGCGTGACAAAAACTTCCAAGCGATTATGCCGATTCGTGGAAAAATCTTAAATACTTGGGAAGTGTCTTCGGATGAGGTCTTGGCATCTCAGGAAGTCCATGACATTGCGATTGCGATTGGTGTTGATCCAGGTAGTGATGATTTGTCTGAATTGCGCTACGGCAAAATTTGTATTCTCGCCGATGCAGATTCGGATGGTCTACATATCGCGACACTACTCTGCGCATTGTTTGTGAAGCATTTCCCGACTTTGGTTGAAGATGGTCATTTGTTTGTCGCAATGCCGCCACTTTATCGTATTGATATTGGTAAAGATGTTTATTATGCGTTGGATGATAGTGAACTCGAAAGCATTTTGAAAAAAGTGAAAGGTAATAAAAATCCGCAAATCACTCGATTTAAAGGATTAGGTGAGATGAATGCCAGTCAACTACGTGAAACCACTATGGATCCAAATACCCGCCGTTTAGTACAGCTCGATTTGGATGATGCGCATTTTACCGCAGGGTTATTAGATAAATTGCTTGCCAAAAAACGTTCGAGTGATCGTAAACATTGGTTAGAGCAGAAAGGTAATTTGGCGGATATTGTGGTTTGATTTGAATCGTTTTTTTGCATAGCCCAGTCCATCTGGGCTTTTTTATGTCTTGTTAAAAATATGAATTCATAAGCATAAAAATAAATATGGAACGCTATTTGCTTTTTATCTATTGGTAAAATTTTATCTAACATTTGAAGCACATTGATCAAAATGTCTTGTTTGTTTCTAAGATTTTAAAATTCAAATATATCAAATTCTTAATTGATAATAGTGAAAATATAATGAAGCGTTTTTTAAGTATTTTTTTCCCAATTCTGTTTAGTAATACGATTTTTATTATGAGTGGTGTTATTGATACCGCTTTCTTATCCCACTATAGCCATGTGCATTTAACGGCTTTATCCGTTTCTCTTTCAGTTTATATGATTGTTTTTGTGGTGGGCTACGGCTTACTACAAGGAATGTTTCAAATCCTCGCTGAAGAAAAAGGGCGGGAAATCAATCAACAAAAATTAACTAACGTCGTGAGTTTGGCCG
This sequence comes from Acinetobacter sp. Z1, assembly GCF_024296945.1. NCBI lineage: Bacteria > Pseudomonadati > Pseudomonadota > Gammaproteobacteria > Moraxellales > Moraxellaceae > Acinetobacter > Acinetobacter sp. Z1. Next base: position 123,545 of record NZ_CP101115.1, read on the forward strand.
TATTAATCGCAGCTGTGTTTAGTATTTTTGCGATCGTTTTGATCAATAATACTGAGTATTTATTAACCTTTTTTCAAGCACCTGACACGGTTTTGATACTGGTTAAAAATTGCTTGATGATTTTTTCAGTCGATCTAGTGATTCGTCTATGTTGTCGAATCTTAACCATACAAATACAGGTTTTAGATCGTCCTATTATCGCGACATATATTGGTGTGGTTTTTTTGTTGATCAAACTGCCACTGTCCTATGCTTTGATCAATGGAGTGGCGTACTTTGATATTGCACCTTGGGGTGTCTATGGTGCCGTATTTTCGACATTTCTTGGGGACAGTGTGATGTTGATATTGCTGTGCGGTTATATACGTGGCAAAGCTGTTTTTAAACTTGATCTGAGTCGTTTTTCTTTCAATCATGAATTGTTGATTCGTTTTCTTCGAATTGGAATACCCACCGCTCTCATGATCGTGATTGATGTGATTGCTTTCATGGCGATTTCGATTTTAGCATTACCACTTGGTAGTATTGTGATTGCCTCGCATCAGGTGGTCGCTAGTATTTGTTCCATGCTATATATTTTACCTGCCGCATTTTCTGTTGCATTCAGTTTGATGTTATCTGAAAAAATTGGTGCTCAACAGAAGCAAGTTGCTTTGCTTTGGTCAAAAAAAGCCTTTCTGCTTATATTTGTTTTAGCTGTGACTTTATGCAGTGTTTTACTGCTTCTTCGTGAGGAATTCATTTCCCTATTTACTCAAGACTCAGCGGTTATTCAGATCACGATCTCCCTCTTTATACTCGGCATACTGTTTCATTTAGCCGATGCAATGTTATGTATTTTTGCAACGGTATTACGTTGCTGGGGTATAACGATTGTGCCGAGTATGATTTATAGCAGCTCATTATTGATCTTTGGTTTAGGCTTTGGTCAGGTATTGGCATATTGGGGAATGGATTGGTGGATATTCAAGATCGCTCCATTGGGAATTTATGGATTTTGGTTTGCTTTAATCGTGTCTTATAGCTTAGCTGTAATCATGTGTGCTTTATGTTTTAAATATCGAAATATCATATGGATTCGTTAACTTAAAGGATTTTGAATTTATTCAATTTTTTCCAAAGCAGAAATTTAAGTTTTCTCTATCGGGGCTAACTATCAATTTCACGTCTTGAAGAAGTCAGTCTGCATCATTTTGGTTCATTACGTATTTTTTGTATGCAATGTTGTATACAAGATTGGATTTCTAACGAGAAAATTTAGATAAAATTAATATAAAACAATTACTTAAATTGTTGGCACAGAAATTGAATAAATCCACTTAGTAAAAATCACAATATCAACCTGTGGAGAACAAAGATGCAAAATAAATTGATGTCGATGTCTGTACTTATGGCAGCGATGATGGGGGGAGGACTGGTTGGTTGTTCAAAACCAGCAGAAAAAACAGAACAAACAAAAACTGAAGCAAAGACAGCACCAGCAGAAAGTGGCGATACCATTAAAGTCGGGATTCTGCATTCGCTTTCAGGCACGATGGCAATTTCTGAGACTTCTCTGAAAGATACTGCATTGATGACCATCAATGAAATCAATGCCAATGGTGGGGTTATGGGTAAAAAACTCGAACCTGTCATTGTTGACCCAGCATCAGATTGGCCACTATTTGCTGAAAAAGCACGTCAGTTAATTACTCAGGACAAAGTTGCCGTTATTTTCGGTTGTTGGACGTCAGTATCACGTAAGTCTGTTCTTCCTGTGGTTGAAGAGTTGAATGGTTTACTGTTCTATCCAGTGCAATATGAAGGTCAGGAACAGTCTAAGAATATTTTCTATACAGGCGCAGCGCCGAATCAACAAGCCATTCCTGCTGTTGAATATTTAATGGGAGATGAGGGCGGTAAAGCACAACGTTTTGTTTTACTCGGTACAGATTATGTCTACCCACGTACCACCAATAAAATCTTACGTGCATTCTTGAAGTCTAAAGGCATTGCTGATGCAGACATCATGGAAGAATACACACCGTTTGGTCATAGCAACTATCAAACCATTGTTGCCAATATCAAGAAATTCTCTGCGGGCAAAAAGACTGCGGTGATTTCAACCATCAATGGCGATTCCAACGTTCCTTTCTATCGTGAGTTAGGCAACCAAGGTATTAAGGCTGCTGATATTCCAGTGATGGCTTTCTCAGTTGGCGAAGAAGAATTACGTGGTATTGATACCAAACCATTGGTTGGACATTTAGCTTCATGGAACTATTTCATGTCAGTTAAAAATCCGAAAAATACCGAATTTGTGAATAAATTCAAACAGTATGCAGTGGAGTACAAACTTCCAAATGCTGACAAAGTTGTGACCAACGATCCGATGGAAGCGACCTATGTTGGTATCAATATGTGGAAACAAGCGGTTGAAAAAGCGGGTACAACGGACGTTGATAAAGTTCGTGATGCGATGGCAGGTCAAACTTTCGCAGCACCATCGGGCTATACCCTCAAAATGGATGAAACCAATCACCATTTACATAAACCTGTGATGATCGGGCAAATCCGTGGTGATGGTCAATTTGATGTGGTTTATAAAACGCCTCAAACCATCAAAGCTGAGCCTTGGAGCCCGTACATTCCTAAATAATTTTCTCACGCAACCTGCTGTTTCGGCAGCAGGTTTTTCTTGGTTTTTAGTTTTGATTAATTGGTTTAAATAGAAAATATAAGGGGAGTCTTATGGCGAAACACTATGTTTTGGCACTGCTCTGCATCATGGCACAGATCATTTTTAATCCTGCATGGGCAGAAGTTACTTCACCAACAACTGTGACGTCTACAACTTCTCAGGATGCCATCCAAACTTTTGTTAAATCTGACTTTGCTACTCGTCGTGCCATGTTGAATCAATGGCCAGCCAGTATTGAGCAACTCGATCAGTTGGTGGCATATATTGATCAAAATGAGTTATATACTGATAGTTCAGGCAATACTTATATTCTAAAAAACGATGAAAAACTATTAAGTTACCCACAACTACAAGTCATCGAAACTTGGCCTTCTGACTTGTCTCAAGTGACTTTGGTCAATACCTTGCGTAAGGCACTGAACTTTGGACAAGCCAAAGTTAAATTGAATTCTGATGATGCATCACAACGTTTAGCTGCTGTTGATATTTTAGAAAATAACTTGGATGAGCTTGATGTAGCAACGATCAAACAACTCTATCTCAATGAAAAAAGTGAAGGTGTTAAAGCCCGTTTAGCACAACTGAAAGCCCGTTTAGATTTTAATAGTTCAGATGAATTCACCAAGATCGAATCGGTAAAAATTTTGGCAGATTCGAATCGCCCAGATGTATATGCTTTAATCACACAAAGCTTAGAGCAACCGCAGAGCAATCCAGCACTAAAGATGGCTTTGGTTGAAGCACAAAATAAAATTAAAACCCGTTTGCAAATCAGTGAGTGGTCAGGACATGTATTTTCGGGTCTTAGTACTGCCAGTATTTTACTTTTAGCCGCGCTTGGTCTGGCAATTACATACGGTTTGCTTGGTGTCATCAATATGGCACATGGTGAACTCATTATGATTGGAGCTTATACCACTTATGTAGTTCAAAGTTTTTTTAAAACGCACTTTGCAGGCTTAGTCGATTGGTATTTATTGGCTGCTATTCCTGCTGCATTCCTTGTTAGTGCGCTGATCGGTATGTTGATTGAACGCACGGTGATTCGCCCGTTGTATGGTCGCCAACTGGAAACATTATTGGCAACCTTTGGTGTGAGTTTAATCTTAATGCAATCGGTTCGGATGATCTTTGGCGCACAGAACGTTGAAGTGTCGAATGTCGCATGGCTCAGTGGTGGTATTGCCCTGACACCGAGCCTGATGTTGCCGTATAACCGTATTGCGATTATTGGTTTTACCGTGGCGGTATTACTACTTTTAGTTTTCTTATTAAACAAAACCCGTTTCGGATTATTTGTCCGCGCTGTGACGCAAAACCGTCAAATGGCGCGTGCAGTGGGCATTCGATCTGCACGTATTGACATGATGGCATTTGGATTAGGTTCTGGCTTAGCAGGTTTGGCAGGTTGTGCGCTAGCACAAGTAGGGAATGTCGGACCTGATCTTGGGCAAAACTACATCATCGATGCTTTCCTTGTTGTTGTGGTTGGCGGCGTGGGGCAAGTGTGGGGTGCAGTACTTGCAGCCTTAGGTTTAGGGATTAGCGGTACAGTTTTAGAGATTGGTTTAGGTGCGGTTTTAGCAAAAATTATTCTCTTGGTTCTTGTGATTTTGTTTATCCAAAAGCGTCCACAAGGTTTGTTTGCCATCAAAGGTCGTTTCGTGGAGTAAGCCAATGAAAATCACTTCTTTATTTGCAGATAAACCGTATAGCGCAATTGCGATTGCCATTTGTTTTGCCGTGTTATTGAGCTTACCTTGGTTACATCTGTTATCCCCTGATTCGGCATTTTATCTGTCTGCGTATTGGATCACGTTGATTGGCAAAATCATGTGCTTGGCTTTGGTCGCATTGGCACTGGATTTAGTGTGGGGCTATGCGGGGATTTTAAGCTTGGGACACGGTTTGTATTTCGCCCTCGGTGGTTACGCCTTTGGCATGTACTTGATGCGCGAATCCGCAGGCGATGGCTTACCGGATTTCATGCGTTTCCTCAGTTGGACGGAACTTCCTTGGTATTGGATGGGCACTGAGCATTTTGCTTGGGCGATGATCTTGGTTTTATCTGTGCCTGCCTTAGTTGCGTTTATTTTTGGTTTCTTTGCTTTTCGCTCAAAAATCAAGGGTGTGTATTTCTCAATTATTACCCAAGCCATGACCTTTGCAGCGGCACTCTTGTTCTTCCGCAATGAGACAGGTTTTGGTGGAAATAATGGCTTCACGGGTTTTAAAACCTTACTAGGTTTTGATATCACTTCTGCGCCGATGCGTGCCACATTATGTTTTGTCACTGCTTTGGTGTTAATGCTGTGTTTTATTGGTTTACGTCAACTGATGAATCGTCCTTATGGTCGAGTGCTTGGCGCGATTCGTGACAGTGAAAACCGTTTGCAATATTTGGGCTATCGCACACTGTGGTACAAGCTTTCAGCATGGGTGCTATCAGCAGTGATTGCAGGTATCGCAGGGGCGTTGTATGTGCCACAGGTTGGCATTATTAACCCAAGTGAAATGAATCCAGTCAACTCGATTGAAATGGCAGTGTGGGTTGCCGCAGGTGGTCGTGGCACTTTGATTGGACCGATTCTAGGTGCAGGTTTAATCAATACGGTGAAAACCTATTTCACAGTTGCAGCACCAGAAGCATGGTTATTGATCTTAGGTGCTTTATTTATCGTGGTGACGATTTTCTTGCCGAAAGGTGTGATTGGTTTATTTGACCGTTTTAAAAAGGAGAGCAATTAAATGAGTGATTTATTCATAGACTCAGCTCAACATGGCGGTCAACTCGGTGAGGGCTATGGTCGTGCTAAAACCGAAGGTGCAGATTTTAGTCACGGGATTGCCTTGTATTTAGAAAAAGTCAGTGTTTGGTTTGATTCGTTTCGTGCCCTCAATGATTTATCACTCTACATCGCTGAAGGTGAATTACGCTGCATCATTGGACCGAATGGTGCAGGGAAAACCACGCTGATGGATGTGATTACAGGGAAAACTCGTCCAACCACGGGCACTGCTTTTTTTGGACAAAACTATGATCTTGCCAAAATGAGTACTGAGGAAATTGCGGAAGCAGGGATTGGGCGCAAATTTCAAAAACCAACGGTATTTGAAAATTTCACAGTAATGGAAAATTTACTGCTCGCGGCACCACGAGATAAGCGAGTGAAAAAGAGCTTGTTTAGCCGACTTGATCCAGAAGCGCAGTTAGCATTGGAGGAAAGTTTAGAACAAATTCGCTTAAAGGAATTTGTAAAAAAGCCCGCAGGATTATTATCTCATGGTCAAAAGCAGTGGTTAGAGATCGGCATGTTGTTGATGCAACGTCCAAAGCTGATTTTATTGGATGAGCCTGTGGCAGGAATGACCGATGCAGAAACAGAACGTACTGCTGAACTGTGTTTAGAATTGAAAAAAAATCATACGCTTGTGGTCGTTGAGCACGACATGAGCTTTATTGACACCATCAGTGAAAAAGTCACGGTATTGGCACAAGGTGCAATTTTGGCAGAGGGCACATTGGCAGAGGTACAAGCCAATGAAGATGTGATTGAAAAGTATTTAGGACGCTAGGAGACTGCCATGTTAGAAGTGAAAGAAGTTAACCAGTTTTATGGTGGTAGTCATATTCTGCGTGATGTGTCTTTTCAAGCGCCTGTAGGCGAATGCAGTGTTGTTTTAGGGCGTAATGGCGTAGGTAAAACCACATTGCTGAAATGTTTGATGGGGATTCTCCCGATTAAATCAGGACAGATTTTGCTAGATGGCAAAGACATAGCCAAGATGTCCCCTGAACAACGAGTACGTGCAGGTTTAGCGTACGTGCCGCAAGGACGAGATATTTTTTCAACTTTAACAGTAGAGGAAAATATCTTAATTGGTATGGCGAAATTTTCGGGTGCAAAGACCCGAAAAGTGCCGAGTCATCTCTACGAAATTTTTCCTGTCTTAGATGAAATGAAGCATCGTCGTGGTGGAGATTTATCAGGGGGGCAACAGCAACAGCTTGCGATTGCGCGAGCATTGGCTTCTGAGCCAAGTGTCTTGATTTTGGATGAACCGACTGAGGGGATTCAGCCCTCGATTATTAAAGATATTGGTCGGGTCATTCGTAAATTGGCAGATCAAGGGGAAATGGCGATTGTCTTAGTTGAGCAGTTTTATGACTTTGCTGAAGAATTGGCAGATAACTATACGGTGATGGCGCGTGGTCAAGTGATTGCACATGGGCAAGGTGCAGAAATGCCTGAAAAGGGAATAAGGGAGTTGGTGGCGATTTAGTATCAACCCTATATATCTCATTTTACTATTTAGAAACTAGATATTAAAAAAAATGATTATCTTTCGGAGTCATATCTAGTAGTCTTCTAATTTTTAAATACGCCTTCCGCTGGAGTTACTTTGGTTTTGCCCGTAGAAGCGTTTGAAGCTTCGTAAGGGCAAAGGCATTTTCACCTATACGATGAATGATTAAAACTTCTCAATCTTTATTTTGATTGCACTTTTCTTGCGCTTCGCTAAAGCTTTAGTCGCTTTAGCTTGCTCAGGTTGTGAATGACGTTTCCGAGACTCATAAGTTTTCTTAAATTTTTTGTTGAGTTTGAGGGTAAAGGTCATTTATTTGCCTTCAACCTTATAGAACGTGCCGCCGGCATAGACGTTATGCCCAAAACCACATCCAGACTCGCCACTATTTTGTTTCACCTCAATTTTTTGACCATTATTTGTATCATTCGTAAATTGAAGCTTAATCTGACAGTCCTCATAGCGATAGTTGGCTTGCTTTGCAGTGATCGGCATTGTGGTATCAAACTCACCTAAATTTGGACCATAAATCAGACCACGAATGCCAAAATAATAAACTTCAAAATTAATGAGATATTTGCTCTGTTGTTTCTTTACCGTGATGTAATCCCATTGCCCAAAACCATTGGCTCTTACATAAGTGCCTTGTAGGTCTTTGCTTATCTGAGGTTTAGGGAGTTGTTTTAAGTTGTATTGACTGATTTTTGAATCTTTATCTCGTAAAAACCACACCCGTGCCCATTGTGGTTTGCCTAATTTGGCATAACTCAACCCGACATTATTATTGGCTATTTCAATCTCTCGGTCAGTAACCTTGATACCGCTTTCCTCTGCATTGATTTGGCAGAACTGCGACCATGCGGCTTGATCTTCAAACTGTTTTACCGCTTTGGCATATTGTTTTTGATCATAGAGCTTTTTCCCATTTAGCGCATATTGTTTTACTTTGGCACAGCCTTGCTGTAATTCTTGTTCAAAGGACGTTTCAGCAAAGCTTGCTGTTGCAGTGATAATGCTCGCAGTGAGTATATAAAATTGTGATATTTTCATATGTTGCATCGTTTTTAGAATGGTACTATTTTTTATTTTAACCAAGAATATGATTACAGCAGTGATGAAATTGTTATGTTGTTTAAACACTAAGTTGTAATTGCATTAAAACCAAGTCACGCCATTGTCCAAACTTTTGCCCTATTTGTGGCATATAGCCTGTCTGAATAAAACCCAGTTGTTGATGTAATACGATTGAACCTGTATTTTCACTATCAATCGCAGCCACCATGATATGCATATGCTGTTGTGTTGCCAGATGAATCAGTTGTTGCATCAAAGCTTTTCCTAAACCCTGACGTGCATAACTCAGGTCAACAAAAACAGAATGTTCAATACTGTGTCGATAGCCTGTAATGCTGCGAAAGGCTGAGTAATAAGCATAGCCAGCAATTTTTTTCAGTTGCTGATCTTCAACCACAATCATCGGAAATTGCTGCTGTTGCATGTCCTGAAAACGTTGTTGATATTGCGCTAAAGTCACAGCTTGGTCATTCCAATTGGCTGTACCTGTTAGGATTTCATGATTATAAATGGTGAGGATCTGCTCAAGATCAGCCGTTGTTGCAAAACGAATCTGATAAGAATTTTGAAGCGTGTGTGCTGCAAGTGTAAGATCGTGAGACATAACAAAATAAAAGAAAATTCATCTATTTCAATATGCGCGATTACAAAAAAAACAGCAAGACTGAGCTTGCTGTTTTTAACGATATGACCAATTTAGAAATGGTATTTAACTAAAGCGCTGACATTGTTTTCATCGCGGTTTTTCATACCAAATTTGTTATTCCAAACAGAATGCTCTACACCTAAATATAAACGTGTTTCAGGTGAAATATGTTTGCCGACATTCCATTTATATTGAGTGGTCCAGTTTAGTTCGCTGGCGTGATCTTTTTCACCAGTTGACCAATCAAGAAAACCATCAACCAAGAAATCTTCGTTTGAAACTTTAAATGGCAATGCATATGCAATGGTCATTTGATAGTCATCAGCAGTTTTTTCATTATTGGCACGGTAGAAATTCACATTCGCATATTGAAAATATGGAACTTTAAGATCAAAACCTACACCATATAAGAAATTATCAAAGTTATTGCCATCAGCGCTGTTCGCTTCCCATGTGGTTGAGATCAACACATCTGTTACTGGACCGAAAGCAAGCTTTTGACCTGAAATTTCGCCTAAGCTTAAGCGAGGAGAAAGTTCAAAATAAGTACTTTTTTGATCATCACTGCCACGCATGCGATCCATAAAGAAAAATACGTCTGCATATTTTACTTTTGCCGCATATTCAACTGTTAAAGTTGTTTGCTTTTCATCAACAACTTCATAGTTTTCACCATATAAACCGGTCAAGCTAAAATCTTGCCAAATTGGCTTAGCTTGAGCGAAAGCTGCTGTAGATACGAATAGGCATGCTGCTGTAAGTTGCTTCAATTGCATTTAAAAATTCTCCCCCCAAAAAGGCGTGTCAAGCATACAAGGAATTAAGCAAAAATAAAGCCAAATTTGACCAAATGCTCAAAAGAATTGTATATCGCTTAATCACAAGAAAAAGGCTGAAATAAAAACGCTTTTGATCAAATTTTGATAGAAAATCTTGAAAATCAGCTTGCATATTTATGATGAAAGTCAGATATTGGAATTATAGAAGATCTTCTAACTACTGAAACGCAACAGATGCGAAGCAAGGAGACCACAAGCCTTTACATAAACAAAATATACAACTGCACCGAATGAATGCATGCTCAAAGTGTGCTAGATAAAAAGTTTCGTTGAACTGTCTAAACAGAGAAGAGAGGAAGATATTTATGAATATTGAAATCCGTACAGATAAGAACATTCAAGGTAGCGAACGTTTAATAAGTTATGTCCGTGCAGAACTTACGCAAGAATTCCAACGTTATAGTGAGCGTATTACGCATTTTTCGGTTCATATTAGTGATGAAAATGGGGACAAAACGGGAGATCATGACAAACGCTGTATGATCGAAGCACGTCCAGCAGGCATGAAACCACTGGCTGTGACCCATAAGGCTGCAAATATTGATGCATCTATTCATGGTGCAGTAGATAAGTTGAAACGCAGCTTAGAACATTTATACGAGAAAAAAGAACATCACCGTGGTGGTTTACCCGAATATGTTGATGTAGATGATGATGTCAAAGTAGATGATGAAGCGTAGAAGAAGCGCATAAAAAAAGCCCTGTATTGGGCTTTTTTTATGCCTGTATCAAATTTATACATGATTTTTAGATCGTTTTATAAAATCCTGACGGGATATTCGGCATAATAGAACCATTAAACATATTGTGAGAATTGGTCATGTTAAGCAATCAGCAGCAGACCTTGGTGCAAGCCATACAACAACTCGATTTAGCCCAAGTGCAATCTTTACTTGCTGAAGGACTCGACCCTAATTTTATTGACCCTGAACACGGTTTTCCAGTCTCAATTTTATGTGATGGATTATTTGTATGGTGGGAAAATGTCTGTGAAGCTTATGAGAACGGTAAGCCGTTTACCGAAGCTGAAAAGCAACAACAACTGCAGGTTTATTTACAGATTTTAGATGCATTAATCCAAGCAAAAGCAAATTTACATCTTTGGGATGCTGAAGAGTTTTATGGGCCGCTTTGGGATGCAGCAAGTTCAGCTTGTGTTCCTGTCGTACAACGCTTACTGGATGAAAAAGTAGATCCAAATACGCGTGATGAAGAAGGCTTAACGATTCTATCTTCGATTAGCCAACTGTTTTTTGACTGCGATTTTGATGAAATTGACTGGTCAGAATCTTTGTCTGAAGAGCGCGAAACACTTGAATTATTGCGCAGCCGTGGTGCAAAAATGTCAAAAGAATTAAGCGCTTAATATGATTAAATAAAATGAAAACAAAGGAATAACCATGAAAAAATTGCAAACATTCAGCTTAATTGCAACATCCATGCTTGCCACCACCACTTTTGCGGCTGATTTCTCTTTTGATCGCCCTGGTGCAGGTATTGGAACAGGTATTACGCCTGTAGGTCAATTGGCTTGGGAGCAAGGACTACCAACAGTAAGCTATCAACAAGCGACTGTGGATGGTGAAAGAGAAAAAAATCTCAGCCTAAATGCGGACATGCTGTTACGTACAGGTTTAGCGAATGGTTTAGAGTTACAATTGGGTTGGCAAGGACCTGTTTGGCAACAACATAAACGTGCAGGCATGAAAAAAGAAACCAATGGTTTGGGTGATGTCAGCATTGGTTTGAAAAAAGCGATTGATTTAAAAGATGATCGTTTAACGATGGCGTTATTGGCTGAAGCCATTCTTGCAACGGGCAATGACGAGTTCACCGCGCACGATGATATTTATAGCTTAACCTCTGCGGTTGCTTATGAGTTCAGTGACTTAATTGGCACATCGATAACCATGCGTTATGAAGCACAAAATAGTAATTGGGCGGTCACAGCCATTCCAACGATTGATTATAAAATCGCAGGTAAATTATCTGGGTATTCAGAATTTGTTTATCGTAAAGCGGAAAGCCAAGACTATGAATATGGTTTAGGTACAGGCTTAGTCTATGCCATCAATGATCGTGCTCAGCTTGATGCGAGTGTGGGTGTCGATTTGAATGGTGATGCTAAGGGATACAACGGTGGTTTGGGCGTATCCGTTTTATTCTAAATAACCACCATTTTGAGCTTTCCAATTTAATGATTCAGTTAAAGAGCTCAGAATTATCATAGTGAGATGAAAATGAAAATGTGTGTTCAGGGTGGGACGTTTTGTTCCCAACTGATAAGTTACTTTGTGGGTAGTTTATTGCTGTTATGCGGCTCTTTGCTTCACGCGCAAGAGAATTTATCAGCAACGCTACTCAGTCCTGAACAGGCATTTGCATTCTCGGTTGAATCCACTCAAACCAATCAGGCAAAACTGCATTGGACGATTCAGCCGAATTATTATTTATATCAACATAAATTCGAAGTGCAACAAAGTAATCAGCCTTTGGCATTGAGTTTACCAAAAGGGATTGAACAATATGATGAGAACTATGGGCATAGCCAAGTTTATTATCAACAAGTTGAGTTCAATATCCCTACCCAAGCTTCGCAACATTATCGAGTGACTTGGCAAGGTTGTGCCAAGGATCGTATTTGTTATCCTCCTCAAAATATAGAATTTCAAACCGATGCAGATGGATTGGTGAGTGTACAGAACACCAGCTCAAATACACAAAAACGCTTCTTAGACGTGGCACGTTCAGCAAATGCTTTAAATGCAGCGCCAAGCTTAGAAGATGAAACTCAAGCCGTGTCCTCTGAACGCTCAGCATCAGCAGATACAACGGTGATGGCACAAGATCAAAAATGGTCAAGTACACTAGAACAACATTCACTTGCATATAGCATTTTGCTGTTTTTAGGCTTGGGTATTTTATTGGCATTCACACCGTGCTCATTGCCAATGTTACCAATTTTGACCTCTTTGATTGTGCGTGAAAATAAAGGCGTGAAAGCTTGGTCAATTGCACTGACTTTTGTCATTAGCATGGCAATGGTATACGCCGTACTCGGATTAATTGCCTCTGCTGCGGGATTAAACTTCCAAAGATGGTTACAACAACCTGCAACTTTAATTGCATTTAGCTTATTGTTTGTGGTTTTTGCTTTGAATCTATTTGGGTTATTTGAATTAAAGCTGCCACAAAACTGGGTCAATCGACTCGATCAAATGCAATCTACACAAAAAGGCGGCACCTTGCTGGGTGCAAGTGTGATGGGCATGATTTCGGCTTTGTTGGTTGGGCCGTGTATGACAGCACCTTTGGCGGGGGTTTTACTGTTTATTTCACAGACTCAAAGCCAATGGCAAGGCGCTTTGTTATTATTCGCCTTAGGTTTTGGCATGGGCATTCCATTATTGCTTGCCAGTGTGTTAGGTGCAAAAGCATTACCTAAAGCCGGTGAGTGGATGCATCAAATTAAGGTGATTTTTGCCTTTTTGATGCTTGCATTGAGTTTATATTTCATTCGTCCGCTTTTGCCAGAGTTAGCGCTTCAGATTCTTAGCCTCTTTTTAGGTTTGGCGTTTATTATCTACGCGGTTTACCGCTTATTTGGGCAAAAAAGTAAGCTGCAATGGCTATATGCTTTATTGTTGATTTTAGCAATTCCAGCGCTTGCTTTTAATCAATATCAACACATTCAAAGTCTCAGCTCGGTTCAAGCAGAAAAAATGGCTGAATGGCATGTGGCACAAACAGCAGATGAGTTTAGACAACTTCTTGCCAATGCACCTGATGATAGAAATATCGTGATTGATGTCTATGCAGATTGGTGTGTCGCATGTCAGCCGATTGAACATCGAATTTTAAAAGATGCAGAAGTACAACAAGCATTAGCTGCCCATTATTTAATTAAATTGGATTTAAGTCACTACGATGCTTCGCATCAAGCTTTATTAGCAGAATGGGATATTTTAGGTCCGCCAACCTATTTATTTTTAAATCCAAAGCATCAAGAAATTCGTTCCTTACGTTTAACAGGAGCGTTCCAAAAACAGGAATTAATACAACAACTCGCTGCATTAAAAGAGAAATGATTATGAGTTATCAACTGTTCATAGGAAATAAAAATTATTCGACTTGGTCGATGCGTCCGTGGATTTTATTAAAACAGGCGGGTATCCCCTTTCAAGAACATTGGATTCGATTTGATAGTTTTGAGCCTGATAGTCAATTCAAAACAGAGATTCTCAAGCTCAATCCAACGGGTAAAGTACCTGCACTCATCGATGCTGATATTATTGTATGGGACAGTTTGGCAATTGCAGAATACATTGCTGAACAACATCCTGAAAAAGCATTATTACCTCAAGATAAGAAATTACGCGCACGTGCTCGCTGTATCAGCGCAGAAATGCATAGTGGTTTCCAAGCTTTACGTAATCTTTGTCCAATGAATGTTGAAGCTGATTTGACACATGTCGGAAAGCAATTATGGACTGAAAATGAGCAGATTCGTGCCGAGGTGGCTCGAATTGATCAGATATGGTCTGAGCGTCCAAGTGAAGATGCTTTCTTATGTGGTGAATTTAGTATTGCAGATGCATTTTATGCACCAGTGGTTATGCGTTTCGAATGTTTTAATTTACCACTTTCAGCATCCAGCCAAATTTATATGCAAAAGATATTGGCTTTATCTTCTGTCCAACAATGGATTCAGGAAGCTAAACAAGAGCAAATGTTCGTACCTTTCGATGAGCCTTATCGTCAGAATCGAGATGAATACTTAAAGAAATAGACAAAAAAGAAACAAAGCTCTCAACCTTTTTATTCGGTTGAGAGTGCTATTATTGCGGAAAATTCCACTAATAATAGAAAGAGGTTGCGCCATGTTTTTTTATAAATTTAAGGAAATATGGCATAGCTCGACTCACTATTATCAGCATCAAAAAAAACATTTAATTTTTCTAATTGTATTAGTCGCATTGGCAAGTCTAGTCAGTGCAATCCTTCCTTATTTTGTTAAATTGATTGTGGACAGCACTCACGAAAACAAAAATATAAATTACATTTATATTTTAGTGACTTCTTATTGTTTTGCTTGGCTTTTCTCTGAAATTATTGAATGGACTAAAAATGCATTTGGCGGCTTAATTACCGCAAAACAAGAATCATCAATTTTAGTGGCAGGTCTAAAAAGCTATTTAAAAATAGAGAAAAAACAACAGGACAAGATCGATATAGGGATATTTAATGCTGAGGCAGTACGTGCCAGCCGAGCATTTTCGATGATTATATTTGCGATATTAGTAGTTTTTGTTCCCGTAGTTCTTCAACTGTTTTTTATAAGCTATATCCTTTTTCTCAATATTGGATTGGTTTTTGCGGTCGGATTTATGTGTGCTGCAATTATTCTGTTCTTCATTTCGAATTTTATTAATCGTAAAAGTAAGATTTACTATGAACCATTGTATTCGATAGGTAATACTTTACAAGGTCGGTTTTTAGAAAAAATAAATAATGCTTATGAAATAAAATTTAATAATTCAGTTGAATATGAAGTTTCTCAGTTTCAAAAAAATGTTCAAAATTTTGTAAAACAAAGTGCTTATAGTCACTTTAGAATTGCTGGATTAATGATTTTACAGATTATTTTCATTTTTATATTTTTACTAAGCTTCTTACTCATTTCGACCAAACTATTTTCGATTGGTAAAATTACAACGGGTGATATGGTGATGATTAGTTCATATATCATGATGCTCACCACACCCTCATTGATGATCTCACAGCAGATTAATTTACTCGCAGGCAATATGGTCGCCATTGAAAAATTTCATAGCTATTTTGCGTTAGAAAAAGATCAACTCAGTGAAGCATCCTATCTTGATAGTCATATACTTTTTTCATTTAAAAATGCTGTATTAGAAATAGCTGGCAAGTTAACGCAACCTATCCATCTCAATTTTTATAAAAACAAAATGTATGCCGTTGTAGGTAAGACAGGAGCAGGAAAATCGACATTAATTAACTATATTTTGGGCGCATATAAAATCGAGAGTGGTCAGTTATTTTATAAAAGCTTAGATATAACCCATATTTATTCTAATAAAATTTTCGATGAGGTCGCTTTTGTGGGGCAGAATTCCACGGTCTCAAGCGGCTCTTTAAGAGAGAATTTAGTTTATAACTCAAACTATAAATATACAGATGATGAGCTAACATTCTTGATCCGATTCTTTGATTTAGAAAAAATAATTTTAGATAATCATCTTTCATTGGATAGCGAGCTTGATGAATTTATTAAAAGTCTATCTGGAGGGGAAAAACAGCGTTTAAATATTCTTCGAGCTTTTCTAAAGCAGCCGAAAGTATTGATTTTAGATGAACCTACTTCCGCCCTAGACCCTAAAACAGCAGTAAAGATTTTAAAGTTTCTGCAAGAAAATATTGAAACTGTTATCGTTATTACTCACTTTAAAGAATGTATGCAACTAGCAGATGAAGTTGTAAATGTTGAAGAGCTATTTGCAATCCGGTCTTAAAATTTTTGTATATGGTACTGATCTAGTCTAAGGCTAAATCAGTATAAGCTTTGACTTGATTACGTCCAGCTGCTTTAACTGCATACAACGCTTGATCCGCTTGACCAATAATAACGTGAGGTTCATCGGCACTCAGTGTACTGCTGATACCAAAGCTGGCGCTTATTAAAAACTTTTGCTGTTCCTCTGAAATAAAACATAAGTCTGCAATTGCCAAACGACAACGTTCAGCAATATTTTTAGCTTGGGTTGGTGTGGTATTCGGTAGCAATAAAATAAATTCCTCACCACCAAAACGTCCAATCATGTCCTGATCTCGTAATTTTTCCGATAAACATTTTGCCACTTGGACTAAGACTTGGTCTCCCATGCTATGTCCGAAACGATCATTAATGTTTTTAAAATGATCGAGATCGAGTAATACCACCGAATATAACTGATTGGGTTGTTGATTCAACTTTTCTAAATGACTACTTATGCTGCGTCTATTCATTACATTGGTCAGTGGATCAAGACGGCTCAACACTTGAATGGCAGTTTCGCGAGTACGCCATTGAGTGAGTAATATTTCAAAAAGAAATAGGCAGGCGATCAAAATAGGCAGTAGGAAAAACAGCATGCTGCCAACCCAAAAAGGATGCATTTCTGCTTGGTTTAATACCTCTGTTTTAAATACAGGCGCATATTGCAAAATACCAAACATACTTAACAAACTACAAAATAATAAAGCAATCGTCGCTGGTACAAGCGCGCAATAAATCATTTTACGATTAAATAATACCAGTCCTACGGCAACTAAACTCACGTAGACCACCATAGTTGCAGGACTAAAACTTCCAATCATATAGCTGGTATGGCAAAGCAAGACTGTGAAAATTTGCACACTGAAAATAGGGATAACGTCATGTGCCCAGCTTTTATTTTTATAGAAGTAGCAAGGAATAATCAGGCTTGAAAAAACCATCAGCATAATGACGTTCGTCCATAATTTAGAACGAATTAAGGGTAAGTTGACCCATTGCCATGTCACAGGATTGAGCAATACGAAACAATCCCATATGATCCAAAAAACGGTCATAAATGCAGCGAGAATCAGCAATAAAGTCGTTTTTTTTAACATGTTCCAATTAATCAGAGGTTCATGTTCCCACAACTGCGAGAAAGTCCATTTTTCTCTTTTTGCTAATCTCTTAAACTGAATCTTCACCATTCGCATTCATCCTTATATGCAATGAGATTCCTAAGAAACGTTATAAATGTAAATTCGTCATCAAAAGGAGTGAAAAACGATTATTAAAATAACAATAACATCTTTAGAATGAGAAAGAAGTCTAGCTCTGTACTTTTTAATGCAAATTAGAAAGGGAAAATTTTTTGAAAAAAGGCGTGATTATCTAAAAAACCAATCAGTTTTATTTCACGATGACAAAAAGAAATTTACAATGACAATGGTCAGACATAGCTGACCATTTTTTACACAAATTATGCTTGAGTATTAATCTTGATCAATAGAGTGGGCAAATTCAGCAATATCTGCTAAAGCTTGTTTCGCTTCAGGGAACCACGCATTGAACATTTGGAAGTTGTGCCACATTCCCGTGTAAATCTTAAAATGGACTTTTACATCGGCTTTTTCTGCCTTTTCACGGAAACGTTTCGAGTCATCGAGCAAAATTTCTTTAGAACCCACTTGCACCAAGGTTGGGGGTAAGCCTTTTAAATCATCAAATAATGGTGATACCCGTGGATCATCAGGCTGCACCCCATCTTTTAGATAATGCTTGATACCAGCTTGTAGGGCTTCAATCGAAAGTAGCGCATCATGTTTTTGATTGAAACGTAGTGATTCACTGGTGAGCGTTAAATCCAAATATGGTGACATCAGAATTAAACCACTTGGCATTAATTCAGGTTGTTGTTTTAGGCGTAAACACAACGCGAGCGCTAAATTAGCCCCACATGAATCACCAGAAATAATAATGTCTTTTGGTTTAATCCCTTGAACCAGTAAGGTTTGATACACGTCAAAAATGGCATCAATTGCTTCAGGATAAGGATGTTCAGGTGCAAGTGGATAATCCACATGAATCACTTGCATCTGAGTACGTGCAGCGATATCCGTCATCAGGGCGCGATGGCTATTTAAGCTACCTAAGAAAAATGCACCACCATGAATATGGAAAATTAGTTGGGTCGCTGTAGCTT
Source organism: Acinetobacter sp. Z1 (assembly GCF_024296945.1). Taxonomy (NCBI): domain Bacteria; kingdom Pseudomonadati; phylum Pseudomonadota; class Gammaproteobacteria; order Moraxellales; family Moraxellaceae; genus Acinetobacter; species Acinetobacter sp. Z1. The sequence continues at coordinate 141,833 of NZ_CP101115.1, forward strand.
GTGCTTTAATTTCTTCGCCACGGACACCTGCCAAACGTATCGGCCGAATTTGTACTGTTTGATTTTGAGGAAATAAACGACAGAGTTGATCTAAAACAGGTCTTAATGCATTCGGGGCTAAATTGAACTGACTCGGCGTACGAATGGTCGCTTTTAGTAACGATTCAGTAAAATAATATTTCCAAACAGTACCAAATTTCATAATTTTTCCATATTGTTAGGTCAGTATACTAATAAGAGAGTTCTTGACTCGTAAGGTTATACCAAATAGTCATAATGAAGAATTGCAATATTGATAGAAGTTCTCAATACTCTTGGTCTTGAAAGACCCCCTTAAGGATATTACAAAAATGAAGAAAATAGCTTTAGCACTTGGATTGCTCGGTTTAACAACTTTTGCCAATGCTGCGGATGCACTCAATGGCACAGTTTGGCAAACAATTGATGATGAAACGAAACAGCCGAAAGCGATTGTGAAATTCACAGAGCAAAAGGATGGCAGTCTTAGCGCATCAATTCAAAAATATTTAGTGGCAGGTCAGGAAAATGCATGCTCTAAATGTGAAGGTACTTATCACAACAAACCATTAAAAGGTGTGACGATTGTGCACAGCCTAAAAAATGCGGGTGGTAATAGTTATGATGGTGGTTCAATTATCGACCCTAAAAATGGCAAAACTTATAAGTTAAAAGCTGAAATCATTGATGGTGGTAAAAAGCTTAAATTACGTGGTTATATCGGTGTTGCAGCATTAGGTCGTAACCAGACTTGGGTTCGCACAAACTAATTTTAAAGTAATAAAAAAACCGAGTTTCGATAAACTCGGTTTTTTTACATCTATCTTTTAATTTTAAGCAGAAAGGTTTTGATAGGTTTCCTCATCAAAGCCAATCACAAAACCTTGTGATGTTTGCAAAACTGGACGTTTAATTAAACTCGGTTGCGCGATCAGTGTTTCAATCAGATTTTGTTCACTATCCGTTGCATGTGCCTGCTCAGCTTCGCTAAGTTTGCGCCAAGTGGTGCCTTTTTTATTCAGGACTTTGTCTGCGCCAATCTCTTTTAGCCAAATTGCTAAAGTATCGGCATCAATTCCTTGTTTTTTATAATCATGAAATTCATAAGCAATATTTTTAGCCGCCAAGGCATCAAAGGCTTTTTTCATCGAATTACAATTTTTAATACCGTAGATTTTAAACATATGGGAAGACCATAAAAAATAATACAAGAGATGAAGTAAAGCCTAACCTAAAAACTCGATCAATTGCCAATCGATATTGTTTATAAAATTTATTGATGATTTTTGAATGAAAATGGAGGCGTATTGATCAAATTATTCTTATATTTTGAGCATAAAAGCCAAAGACAATTCAAATAAAAAAATCGACTATCTAGAAAAGAGAAAACCCGCATTTAATCATCCTGATCATGCGGGTCTCATTTCAACGTCCAATGTCTCATCCTTGCAAATAAACTTAAACTAAGTTTACTTTGTCTTCCTACGGCGTCCTATCCTTTTGTGGTCATCCTGACCGCTTCCCTGTGCCGTGGTGCTATAATGCCGTTACAGCTGGTAAATAAAAATACACAAAAAACGACACGAGATGTAAGCTAAAGAGGCGGTCAAAGTGAACACTTGTTCACTTATTCGTGTATTTTATAGTCAATAATCACAGGTGCATGGTCGCTAAACCATTGTTCTTTATAGACCCATGCATTTGCGGTACGAGTTTTCCAGTCTGGAGAGCAGGCGTGATAGTCGATACGCCAACCGACATTTTTCGCACGCGCTTGACCACGATTTGACCACCATGAATATAATTCAGCTTCAGGTCGTACTTCACGGAAAGTATCGACATAACCTAATTCATCATAAATATGATCAAGCCATGCACGTTCATGCGGCAAAACGCCTGATGACTTCTGGTTACCTGACCAGTTTTTAATATCGATACGCTTGTGTACGATATTGTAGTCACCACACACGATGATTGATTTATTTTCATTGCGCCATTGTTTGAGTATTTTGGCATATTCTTGTAGAAACAAATCTTTGCGTGCTTGTGCTTCGTCACCGCTTGAACCTGATGGTAAGTATAACGAGGCAATATGAACAGGATGTGACAGACCTAAATCAAATTCAGCCGTAACAAAACGTCCTTGTGAATCTGCCAATTCAAAACCTAAGCCATTTTTTACAGAGACAAAAGGTAAGCGGCTATAAATCGCCGTGCCTGCATAGCCAGCGCGTTCAGCAGGGAATAGATGCGTGTACCAGCCTTCAGGTTTAAATTTATCAGTCCACTGTTCATGGGTGATGCGACTTTCTTGCATACACACCACATCGGCACCCGATTGTTCTAACCATTCGAGTAGACCTTTGGTTACCGATGAACGTAGACCATTTACGTTGATTGAAACGACTCGAAGAATTTTTACATCACTTGGATAGCTATCCTTTGGTATCATACGTCTGTTTAACCTCAATTAAAGAATTTGGAGCACCTTATATGACAACGCCTGTGTCATTTCATCCGCAAGCTTTTATCGAACTCGCATTATCACGTGGTGTGCTTAAATTTGGTGAGTTTACCTTAAAATCAGGCCGTGTCAGTCCTTATTTCTTTAACGCAGGTTTGCTCAATGATGGTGAAGCATTGTCTTTGTTAGCTCAAGGCTATGCAGATAAATTGGTTCAGTGCGAAAATGTTGGTGTGATTTTCGGTCCTGCGTACAAAGGCATTCCTTTTGTTGCTGCGACTGCTGTGGCGTTGTCTCAAGTACATGGCAAAAGTGTTCCTTGGGGTTTTAACCGTAAAGAAGCCAAAGATCATGGTGAAGGTGGTGTGTTGGTTGGTGCATCGGTTGCAGGTCAAAAAGTCTGGATCATTGATGATGTGATCACTGCGGGGACTGCGATTCGTGAAGTTGTGACGATCTTAAAAAATGCAGGTGCGACGATTGCAGGGGTGTTGGTTGCGCTAGATCGTCAGGAACGTGGTCAGGGTGAGCTTTCTGCGATTCAGGAAGTACAAAAAGAACTCGAAATCCCTGTGCATGCTTTAATCACGATGAAAGATTTGATGGATTATTTAGATACAAAAGGCGAGAAAGACGCTTTAGCAAATATGCAGGCTTATCGTGAAAAATATGGCATCTAAGTTTTAGATGTAGATGAAAAGGAAGCGAAGGCTTCCTTTTTTGTTGATTTTAATTGATCAATTTTTGGAAATAATGATTGGAAAATAAGCTAAATTTTTCTAATGGAATGAATACTAGATTAATGCCCTTTGACTAAACGAGATGCTTCTTTGGGTTTGATCATTATATTTGGACTGTCGGGCGCTTCAATTATTTGGATAGGAATAAATCTAACTTGAGTAATCGTTGACTGACCATTTAAGTCTCTTTTTAAAGACTCATTGAGTTTTTGAATGTCTAAAGGTTGTGGCTGGATATCTCCTCTAACGACAACTCTCACCAAAGTAAAATCACCACGTTTATCAAATTGAATAGTATCGACGATATTATTTTTAATGTTAAAAAAACTTTTGACTTCTGATTTAATTGAATTTTCATACATTTGTTTATTCAGCATATGCATAAAATTGAGGGTTAAATAAATCGCTAATGCGACTAAAAAGCATAAGCTAATAATATTTCTTTTTATAAACTCTAAAATATTACTTTTAACTTCAACATCTGAGCCTCGGCGGAATCCCGCAATCCATAAAACCAGTGAAGAACTTACTTGAATTGCAATAATGTTAGTGACTGCCAGAATTAAAGCATTTGTGGCATTTTTCCATTCCATATGGGCAACTAAAATGCCACTGACCACCAAAGGTGGGACTAAAGCTGTAGCCACAGCAACGCCAACAACAGCAACAGAAAGTCGGGGAGAAATTGAGGCAAAGGCCCCCGCAGCACCGCCTGCGAGCGCAATCATTAAGTCTATAATGGTGGGTTGAGTACGAGCTAAAATTTCATTGGTGATCGGTAGATTTATATTAATTAAACCTAAAATGACTCCGATAGAAAAAATCATAATTAACCCTAATATAAGGGTTGTAAAAGCTGTTCTAAACAAAATCCATCTATTATCAATAAAAGAAAGGGCTATGCCAGAAATAGGTCCGAGCATCATTGCAACTAACATCGCACCAATCACAACCGCAGATGAATTTGCAAGGAGACCATATCCAGCAATAATTGCTGCCAAAGCATTCATGATAAAAAATGTTTTACTTGGTAAAGCATCCGCTTGAATGTTCAAACGAACATTTTTATGATCTATTTTTTTAACATTTGCCCTAAGTGCTTGTTTATATTTTAGCTTTTCTTTGAGTTTCTCATATTTTTCTTGATCAGGCGTATCTTCTAATATGATTGTTGGATCATCATCTTTTTTATTCATAACAACATTCTAAGTGGTTTATCTATCCTTATTAAACTTAATTATTTAAAAAAAATATAGATAATTAAACTTAACTTAGAAAATTATAGTTTTGAAATGAATTTCGTAAATTTACATGCCAACATGATGCTCTTTTTTAATCAAATCCCAAGATTATGATCACAATCGAAGTTGTAAATAACCTAAACATTCTTATCCAACATTGCAGGCATAAGTATTTCTTTTACACAGGCTGCTTTACTAGTTGAAATAATAAAATGAATTGAATGAATAACATCTATCAAAGGAATTAACGCAGATTCAGTTTCTTCTAAAATTTCTTCAACAGGTTTTTCAATTTCATATTCACTGGCAAGGTAGCCTAGATTAAGCACACTTACGCCAATTAAATGTTCACGTAAGATTTCTCGTAGTGATTGTGCAATACCTCTTAAGGCAAATTTGGTGGCAGAAAAAACAAGTTCTTTACCGTTATGATTCTCAACACCCCAAGTGGAACCGATCAGAATGATTTTGGCGTTATCAGATAGTTTTAGATTTTCAATGAGAAATTGAATGGATTGGATACAAGTAGTGATATTGGTATTAATGATTTGGTTTATTTCAGTAGCAGAAACATTTTCGAAATTATAGTTGTCGCTAAAAGCTCGTTGTTCCCAAATGCCCACGTTGTAAATCAGCACATCAATTTTTTGCTGTCCAATCACAGCCTTTACATCACTTACAGCCTGTTCAGATTTGGAGAGATCAGTACGGATCCAGTTTAAGTTTGGAATTTCTTGTGGTTGGGTGCGAGATACGCCATAGATGGTATCTGTTGGCTTTGGAATAGTTTGAACAATCGCTTTTCCTAGTCCCTTACTAACGCCGTATATGAGAAATGTTTTATTCGAATCGCTCATCATCTTTCCATGTATTCAAGATTATGGTGCAACTATAAAAGCTCAGCTTAGCTTGAGGTCAAGGACTAAATTTGGTTATTAGGTAAAATATGTGAGAGTTCCGTGTTTAGTTTAACTAATCGATTATTGGAAATAATGATTGAAAACTAAGCGTGGAACGTGAAAAATCACAAAAAAGCCGTTCCAGTGTGCTGAACCCTAGAACGAATTGAGATAAGATGTTGATGATAAAAAGAAAAGTTCATGTGTTTCGCATAAGGCGTATTATGTTGATTTTAAGAAATATTAAAAAGAGATATGTACTAAAAAGACTTCTTTTTGACATTAAAGCCTAGTATTATTCAATAAATATTAAAGACTTATAATTCGGGGATGTAATGCATCTAATTAAGCTACATATAAATAATTTGTTTGGTCATTTTAATCATAAAATAAATTTTAATGATGAAAAAATTACAATTATAACGGCACCTAACGGCTATGGTAAGACTGTATGTTTGAAAATTATTGATGCTATATTTAATAAAAGATTTACTTATCTTTCAAATTTAGATTTTTCTTCAATTGAGCTTTATACATCAGATAATATTTTATTTATAAAGAAAGAGGACTTAAAAGATAAAGATTTTTCACTGTCATTTAGTAACTCTGATGAAATATATAACTATTCAAAAAGTTCTAGAGAAGTAAGTTCTAATAGTAGACGGTCTGGTATTGTACATACAATAGAAAATAGTGTTCCTTTTTTACGCAGAATAGGCCCAAGAGAATGGGAAGATATTAGATATGATGAAGTATATAATTTAGATGAAGTAATTGAGAATTTTTCTGAACATTTATCCGATGAAGTTTTAAATACTATTTATCCTCAATACTTTTTAGATTTCATAGAAAAATTAGAGGTTCACTTTATTCAAGATCAAAGATTAATTCAAAGAAAGCATACAAATTCTAGATATAATAATAAGGGTTATATTGATACTATTGAAAAATATGCTGATGAACTTTCAGAATTAATTAAAAGTTATGGTGTTAAATCAGCATTAGTATCTCAAAATCTAGATACTTCATTTCCAGCAAGACTTTTAAAAACTGATAAAAATATAGAGAATTTATCACCAGAAATAATTACTATAGAACTAAATAATCTTCAGACTAAGAGAAAAGAATTATCAAACTTTGATTTATTGTCTTCAGACTCATATTTGCCAGATTTGCAAGTTTCATCAGAAATAAAGCCAGAGGATCAAAAAGTATTAACTTTATATATTAATGATACAAAACAAAAACTAGCCCCTTATGAAGGAATATATAAGAGAATAGAAATTTTTGACAAAATTCTAAATACAAAACGTCTCTCATATAAAAAAGTTAAATTTAACTCGAAGAAAGGATTTTTCTTTGAAACGGATAGGGGAGATCCTTTAAACCTCACTCAGCTTTCTTCAGGTGAACAACATCAAATCGTTCTTTTATATGAACTAATTTTTAAAGCAAACAAGAATGTTTTGGTATTAATTGATGAGCCTGAACTCTCATTACATGTAGCATGGCAAAAAGAGTTTCTAAATGATTTAACAAAGATCATAGAAATACAAGAAATGCCTATAGTTATTGCCACTCACTCTCCTCAAATTATAGATAGTAAATGGGACTTAACTGTTGATTTAGAAGTTGAAGAACTATGAGACAATATTTAGAACCGATTGATATAATTAATAGCATTAAATTACTCTTGAAACACCCATTTTATTCAGATAAATTAATATTAATTGTAGAGGGAGCAAGTGATATTAGATTTTTTCGTTCTTTGTTTGATCAAGAGCATATTAAAATTGAATCTATAGATGGAAAGAAAAATCTGATTTATGCTATGGGAGAATTGGTTGGGTCGCATAAAGGAAAAGTAATTTCTATATGTGATGCAGATTTTGATCATATAGAGAATTTGGAAAACGAAAGAAATCAATTTGATATTTATTTAACAGATTATCATGATTCTGAAGTTATGATGTTGAAAAGTGATAGCTTGTTTAGTTTTATAGATGAGTATTCTCAAAATGAATATTTATTATCTTTAAAAAGTCAATTGCTTAGCAATGCTTTTGATGCTTCCAAAGTTTTGGGGGTGTTAAGATATATTAATCTAAAGTTTAACATGAAATTAAGTTTTAAGAAGTTAAATTTTTCTCAATTCATTAAGGTTAATTTATTAGAAATTGAGCTTAATTTGGAGACATTAATAGATGTTCTCATTAGTCGCAGCCCTAATTTTTCGCACAGTAAAGAAGACCTTTATAATTATTTTCATGTTTATTTAAAAAATAATTATAAAAATGAGCAAATTAATTGTGGACATGATTTAACTAACATTATTGCATGTATTTTTAGACAAAGAGAAATTTCATTGGAGCCGAACATGGATACAAAAAAAATTGAAACTGCATTAAGATTAGCATATCAAAAGGACTATTTTAAAAATACAAGTCTATACAGAAACACAAAAGCTATCTTTTCTAGTGAAAAAGAAAAGACTATTTCAGCTTAAAAAATATAATTTCTTTATACGTATTACAAAAGATGAGGTTTAATTTTTGTCCAAGCCTCATCTTAGGTATGACTTATTTGATCTTTAATTGCTGAATTTCTTAATATTTATTTGGAAAAATTGAATATCCATTTAGTCAGTGTCTCCACACACTTATTACACTCCAACATCACACCTAACTTTTCCTTACGCCCTTGTTCAGTCAACACCCAAGGGCGATTTTGCCACGGTGGATCATGACGCACATGCTGCCCATGACCACAGGCAAGCTCTGCGACCCAATGGTTTTCTTCATCAAGGTGAAATCCAACAATAGCTTGCTGCATTTATTCACTCAAACTTTCAAGTTTAGAATGTTCCAAACCCTTTAAAAAACGATGGCATAAGTTATGAATCGCCACCAAATCATTAGGATCAACACCCAAAGAGCAGGCGAGTTTAAAAGGAATTAAAGTGATTTCATCTTTTGCAGCGAGTGCTTTTTCAAGCAAGATCACTTTCTTCATGCGCTCATCCTCTTTCACCGCAACACGCTTTAAAAATTGCTTTTCTTCGAGTTTTTTTATAATCGGCGTGAGCGTTCCTGAATCAAAAAAGGTCTTTTGTCCAATTTCAGACAAAGTCACATTGTCCTTTTCATATAAAGCCAGTAGCACAATAAATTGCGGATAGGTCAGGTCGTATTGCTGAAGTAACGGGCGATATTGACGAATCATTGCATTGGTCGCGGAATACATCGCAAAACACACTTGATTATCCAAGTAAGAAAATTCAGTCATGCTTTGCTCCTCAACGTCATCTTTGCTAGCTCACAGTATAGTTTGATTAATGGGAAAAGTATATTGTGCATAATTAACTTGCATACAAGATATTTGTGTGCAATATTAATTCGCATAGCTGAACAAATACACAAAGCTATTGGGCAAATAAGATTGATTGAATCAGAGCGAGATGTTGTATGACCACAATTTATGATTTTCAGGCTGAACTTTTAGAAGGTGAGCAAAAGAACTTTGCAGACTATCAAGGCAAAGTTTTATTGGTGGTGAACACTGCAAGTCAATGCGGCTTAACCCCACAATTTGAAGGTTTGGAAAAGCTATATCAGGATTATCAACAACAAGGTTTGGTGATTTTAGGTTTTCCATGTAACCAGTTTGCTAATCAAGACCCATCAAGCAATGAAGAAATTGGCAGCTTCTGTCAGCGTAACTACGGCGTATCATTTCCAATGTTTGCCAAAGTCGATGTGAATGGTTCAAATGCGCATCCGATTTATAAATATCTCACTTCAGAAGCCAAAGGCATTTTAGGTAGTGAAAGCATCAAATGGAATTTCACCAAGTTTTTGATTAACCAAAATGGTGAAGTCATCAAACGCTATTCACCAACGACTAAACCTGAAAAAATTAGCAAAGATATTCAAAAACTGTTGGCATAAGTTGAATATAAAATTGAATGCTTTAGAAATTACTGGTATCGAAATTATCTACCAGTAATTTTTCAATTTTTATCACTCAGAAAACGGTCTATTTAAATAAATCGAATCTAGTGATCTGAATAAATTAGAATTTTTTAGATTTAAGAATTACATAACTTGTTTAAACATCATCACTAAACTTCGCTATACTTTTTGTCAAGATTAAAAATACGAGCGTCAAATTATGCGTGTACTTGTAGTGATGGACCCAATTGAAACGGTGAATCTCAAGAAAGATTCCACAATGGCAATGTTATGGTCGGCAAGCCGTCGCGGTCATGAATTGGGTTATGCATTACAGCACGATTTATATATAGATCAAGGCAAAGCCTTTGGTTTGATTTCGCCGCTTAAAGTCTTCGAAGATTACGAGCATTATTATGAGTTAGGCGAGAAGTGCAAAGAGTCATTGGCTGACTATGATGTGGTGCTGATGCGTAAAGATCCGCCGTTTGACATGAATTTTGTCTATACCACTTATATTTTGGAACAAGCTGAACGTGAAGGTACGTGGATTATTAACAAACCACAATCGCTACGCGACTGTAATGAAAAGCTGTTCGCGACTCAATTTCCAGAGTTACAAGTACCGACTTTGGTGACCTCTCAACAAAGCCTGATTCGTGAGTTCATCAAAGAGCATGGCGATGTGATTGTAAAACCACTCGATGGTATGGGCGGGACTGGGATTTTCCGTTTATACCAAGATGGTGTGAATATTGGTGCAACCTTGGAGATGCTCACTGAATTGGGCACACGTCCCATCATGGCACAACGTTATATTCCCGAAATTGTCGAAGGGGATAAGCGTATCTTGATGGTGAACGGCGAACCTATACCGTATTGTTTGGCGCGCATTCCACAAAATGGCGAAGTACGTGGTAATTTGGCAGCAGGTGGTCTAGGTCAGGCGCGTCCACTCACTGAAAATGACAAAATGATTGCGGCAAAAGTAGGACCTTTCCTGCGTGAAAAAGGTCTGATCTTTGTAGGGCTTGATGTGATTGGAAATTATGTGACTGAAATTAATGTCACCAGTCCAACCTGTATCCGTGAAATTGATGCTCAATTTGGAACATCAATTGCAGATGATCTATTTAATGTCTTAGAAGCAGGTCGCACAGTTTAAATAAGCATCTTTTTTGACCGAAATGCCCGTTTGTATTTCAAGTTATTTCACTGGCAAATGGGCATTTAGATATAGACAGGATGTTGTTTTTAACTAACAATTAAAAAAAGCATAGCTTTCTGTTGTAAACAGGTGAAATTCGCTTTTCGTGAATGAAGCTTTAGGATTAGAATAACTCCCGAAAACAATAGACGATAACCTTCTTTTTTGAGTTGAAGAATTAGACCGTGACCAATTCACCACATAACAAACCTAAACATGTCTTGATGATGGCCGCTGGTACAGGTGGGCATGTTTTTCCTGCGCTTGCCGTTGCCAAACAACTTCAACAAGAAGGCTGTCAAGTCTCATGGTTAGCAACGCCTACGGGAATGGAAAATCGCTTACTCAAAGATCAAAATATTCCAATTTATCAAATTGATATTCAAGGTGTGCGCGGTAATGGTTTATTACGCAAAATCAGTGCACCCTTTAAAATTTTAAAAGCGACCTTAAGCGCGATGCGCTACATGAAGCAGCTTAATATTGATGCTGTTGCTGGATTCGGTGGTTATGTTGCTGGACCCGGTGGTTTGGCGGCTCGGTTGCTCGGTATTCCTGTGTTAATCCATGAGCAAAATGCGATTGCAGGATTTACCAATACACAATTATCACGCATTGCCAAAACCGTGTGTCAGGCTTTTCCAAATACCTTCCCGACTAGTGATAAAGTAGTCACGACAGGGAATCCTGTACGCGCTGAAATTACGGCAATTTTGAATCCGTCATGGCGTTATCAAACCCGTGAACAAGAACAATTACCGATTAATATATTGATTGTCGGTGGGTCATTGGGGGCGCAAGCCTTAAATGAGCGTTTGCCCGAAGCCTTGAAAAAGGTCAATATTCCGTTAAATGTGTTCCATCAATGCGGACAAAATCAGCAAGATGCAACACGTGTGCGATATCAAGGTGCATCGCAAAGTTTAAACATTCAAGTTGAGCCATTTATTCATGATATGGCAAAAGCTTATAGTGAGGCAGACTTAATCATCTGTCGCGCAGGTGCATTAACAGTAACAGAAGTCGCAACGGCAGGTCTTGCTGCTGTTTTTGTACCCCTTCCAATCGCTGTAGATGATCACCAAACTGCAAATGCTAAATTTTTGGCAAATGTAGGTGCTGCCAAAATTTGCCAACAAGCAGGCATGACATCTGCTGTTTTAGATGAGTTATTAGCGACTTTATTGAATCGTCAGCTGCTTTCTGAAATGGCAATCAAAGCACGCCAACAAGCACAACCGAATGCAACGCAGCATGTGGTTGATCTGATTAAAAAATTGTAATTCGAGTTTATCTATGTCCCCGACAAATCCAAGCCAAGCCAAAAAGCTGATTAAAGTGCCAGAAATGCGCCGTATTAAACACATCCACTTTGTTGGGATTGGTGGTGCGGGAATGTGCGGTATTGCAGAGGTTTTAGCCAACCAAGGTTATAAAGTTTCAGGCTCAGATATTAAAGCGTCTAAAACGACAGCTCAACTCGAAGCAAACGGTATAAAAGTTCATATTGGGCATAGTGCTGACAATATTAAAAATGCCAATGTGTTGGTGGTATCGACTGCGATTGATCCTGAAAATCCAGAGATCAAAGCTGCGATTGAACATCGTACACCGATTGTGCGCCGCGCAGAAATGTTGGGTGAGTTGATGCGTTATCGTCACGGTATTGCAGTTGCAGGGACACATGGTAAAACCACGACCACCAGTTTATTAACCACGATGTTGGCGGAAGAGAATCTTGATCCAACTTATGTAATCGGCGGTTTGTTGAATAGTACGGGTGTTAATGCCGCATTAGGTGAAAGTCGTTTCATTGTGGCAGAAGCCGATGAATCGGATGCATCATTCTTGTATTTGCAGCCGATGGCCGCAATCGTGACCAATATTGATGCAGATCATATGGATACCTATGAAGGTAGCTTTGATAAATTAAAAGATACTTTTATTCAGTTTTTACATAACTTGCCATTTTATGGTTTAGCTGTGGTTTGTGGCGATGATGCCAACATTCGTGAGATTTTACCTCGCGTGGGTCGTCCAGTCGTGACCTATGGTTTTAATGAAGATAATGATGTGCGTGCAGTCGATGTAGTGCAAGATGGTATGCGTTCGCACTTCACTGTTCTACGTAAAGATCGTGAACCACTCAGTGTCACCATTAATCAGCCAGGTTTACATAATATCTTAAATGCCCTTGCGGCGATTGGCGTGGCAACCGATGAAGGTGTGTCTGATGGCGCAATTTGTCGTGCCTTAGAAGGTTTTAGCGGTGTTGGTCGTCGTTTCCAAGTTCAAGGTGAATTTGAAGTGGGTGAAGGCTTGGTGAAATTGGTCGATGATTACGGTCATCATCCAAAAGAAGTAGAAGCTACTATCAAAGCAGCTCGTGCGAGTCACCCTGATCGCCGTTTGGTAATGCTGTTCCAACCACACCGTTATAGTCGTACCCGTGATTGTTTTGATGATTTCGTCGATGTGCTATCTCAAGTTGATCAATTATTATTGTTGGAAGTATATTCTGCGGGTGAAAAACCAATCGTTGGTGCGGACAGTCGAGCTTTAGCACGTAGTATTCGTTTACGTGGTGAGGTTGAGCCGATATTGGTTGATCCAGTTGAAGGTAATTTACCAAGCGTTTTACAAAAAGTGTTACAAGCGAATGACCTGTTATTAACACAAGGTGCAGGTAACGTGGGTGCAATTTCAGTAGAATTAGCTCAGCATCGCTTGTATGCCGAATAGTTTTAGAAAATCCCTCCCAGCCTTCCTTTAATCAAAGGGCGGAGTTTTCCTCTTTCATAAAGAGGGATAGGGGAGATTTAGAGAATTTAGAAAAGTTTTAAGGATATAAACGTGTCAAATGCTGCAAAATTCGGCAAAGTTGCTGTGTTGTTTGGTGGGAAATCGGCAGAACGTGCCGTGTCATTGGATAGTGGTCAAGCTGTTTTAGACGCGCTGTTGCGTTCAGGCGTGCAAGCGGAAGCATTTGATCCACAAGATCGCAGCGTAACCGAATTGGTCGGCTATGATCGTGCTTTTATTGTGCTACACGGGCGTGGTGGCGAAGATGGTCAGATCCAAGGTGTGTTGGAGTGGTTAAACCTTCCATATACAGGTACGGGCGTACAAGGTTCTGCAATCGGTATGGATAAAGTTAAAACCAAGCAAATTTGGCAAGGTAGCGACTTACCAACTGCACCTTATCGGATTATCACCAAAGATACCGATTTAAATTCTGTGATTGCTGATCTAGGATTGCCTGTGATTATCAAGCCAGTACACGAAGGCTCAAGTGTTGGCATGAGTAAAGTTGAAAAAGCAGAAGACTTTGCAGCAGCAATTGCAAAAGCAACCGCGCATGATGCAGTGGTGATGGCAGAAAAATGGATTACAGGGCGTGAATTTACGATTTCTTTCCTAAATGGTCAGCCATTGCCTGTGATTCGTTTGCAACCACCCGAAGACGTTGCTTTTTATGACTATGAAGCCAAATATCAACGTAATGATGTGGAATATGGTATTCCTTCTGGTTTGAATGAGTCAGAAGAACAAAACCTACAAGCTTTGTGTTTACGTGCTTTCCAAGCGGTCGGTGCAGAGGGTTGGGGACGTATTGATGCCATGCAGGATGAGCAAGGTAATTTCTGGTTGTTAGAAGTGAATACCGTGCCAGGTATGACCAGCCACTCTTTAGTGCCTAAGGCTGCGCAAGCGGTCGGTTATAGTTTTGATCAGCTCTGTGTTGCAATTTTAGAGCAAACTTTGACGAAGTCGGCTTAATTTTTATGGCTCAACTTCCTGCATCAATGCGTCGTAAAACACGACCAGCCATTAGCTCTATCCATGAGAAACCGCCTTCGCCTAAACAAAAAATGGTGAATGCGGGTGGCTGGGCATTGTTGATGATTGCATTTGTGGTATTGGCAATTGGTCTGTATGGTTTGTATAAAGTCATGACAGATGCACGCGTTGCAGAATTGCAGGTGGTTGGAACCAATTCAGATATTGAAAATCAACAACTAGTTAAACATTTAAATCCAAGTATTAAAGATAATTATTTCACTTCGGATTTAGAGCAGATTCGAGATCAAGCATTAAAAGTGTCTTGGGTTGACCGTGTAGTGGTGTCACGAGCTTGGCCAAATGCAATTCGAGTGCGGGTGATGCCGCGTCATGCAATTGCACGTTGGGGAACAGGGCGCTTGCTGAGTGACAATGGCGATGTGTTTAGTGAGGCTGTATCAACCACACATCCAAATTTGCCACTTTTACATGGACCGATCAGCCAATCCAAAATGATGATGCGTCGCTATAATGAAATTAATCAATTGTTTCATCCAGCGAATTTAAGATTAAAAGAGTTGTATTTAACAGAGCGAATGACATGGTTTATGCAGTTTGATTCAGGTTTGCGGATTATTGTTGACCAAGATCAAACCATGAATAAGTTACAACGGTTAAGCCATTTGGCACAAACCGATTTAAAACCTGTATGGTCAAATATCTCGGCAATTGATTTGCGTTACCGAAATGGTCTCGCGATTCAATGGAAAAATGCAACACCGCCGAAGATAGTGAACGGTCAGTTAGTTGTAACGATTAATGACACAAGTCTTGCAGGTGCAATTCAGGCGAAGCCATAATACATGGCTTGAAAATATGGGCAGTGGTCCTAAACAACATTAAAGATATGGTAATGAAGTAATGAGTGAAGCTGTTCCCTCAGTTGTTGCGATTGATATTGGGACTCATAAAGTCTCAGTTTTGATTGGTAAGGTCCATGCACCAGATAAGATCCAAGTGATTGGCATGGCAACTGCTCGCAACCGAGGTATGGTTAAAGGCAAAATTGTCAGCTTAGATAAGGTGATTGCTGCAATTAAAAATGCAGTCTCTGAGGCAGAAGATATGGCTGAATGCCGTATCCATAGTGCATGGGTGTCTATTCCAAGTACAGAGCTACAAAGCTTTTATGCTTCAGGACGTACGCCTGTAGCAAACCACGATCATATTATTACGACAAATGAAGTGGTGAGAGCGTTAGAGTTAGCTAAAGCAAGTCATGTTTCTCCAGATTATTATTTAGCCAGTGCTGTGCCTTTAGGTTTTGATTTGGGCGACTCAGGTGAATGGGTACAAAACCCAGTCAATATGTCGGCACATAGTATGACAGGACATTATCAATTGATGATGATGCCAATTAGTACCATGCAAAACCTTGATCGAGCCATGAAAGGTGCGAATATCGGCGTGGAAAAAATGGTGGTTTCATGTTTAGCCACTGCCGAAGCCAGCTTGTTGAAAGACGAGAAAGAATATGGTGTTTGTTTAGTTGATATTGGTGCAGGAATTACCAATCTTGCGGTGTATTTAGATGGTCGATTAGCACTGGCGCGCACTTTACAGCGTGGTGGTGAAAATGTGACTCGAGATATCGCAGCAGTTTTACAAACCACGACTGAAGAAGCCGAGCGCATTAAGATTTTACATGGTTGTGTTGACCTAAGTGTGGTGAAACCAGATCACATGATTCAAGTACAAGGGATTGATGGGCCACAGACCATTAGTCGTATTGAGCTTGCGGAAATTATTATTGCGCGTTATGAAGAAATCTTTACACAAATTCGTGAAGAGTTAGAGCATAGCGGTGCGATTCATGGTTTATATCATGGTGTCGTACTTACAGGTGATGCATGTCAAATTGAAGGTATGGTGAATTTGGCACGTCGTATGCTTGGTGTTTCTGCACACTTGGGTAATCCACCGTTGCAAGTGTATGCCGATGATCAACATTTACCGGCTTTACGTCGCTCAATGTATGCAACAGCTGCGGGCTTATTGATGTTTAGCCAAAGTGACTTGCAAGATACGATTGAAGAACCTGAAGAAGCCAATGATCGTAGTTTTATTGATCGTGTTGCAAATGGTTGGAATGCATTGAATAGCAAACTTAAAGCGATATTTTAAGGTTGTAGGAATTTTGGGGAAAAATTGTTAGGAAGTTGTAATACTAAGTCACTGTACTTGACAAGCTCGGTATTATTGAACAGCATCCTAGACATCAGTAGTTTTAAAAATCAAGGCAGTAACGGGCTGAAGTAACTGCCACTTACATATATTAGGAAATTTAAAGGTCATGGCCTCATTTGAATTTATAGAAGATGAACTAGACGATGGCAACGGTCAAGCCCGTTTCACAGTATTTGGTGTTGGTGGTGGTGGCGGTAATGCTGTGCAGCACATGGTGCAGTCAGATATTCAAGGTGTAAAATTTGTTTGCGCGAATACAGACAAACAAGCACTGGACAGTATGAATGCCCCATTCAAGATTCAATTGGGTGAGCAAAGTACGCGTGGTTTAGGTGCAGGTGCAAACCCAGAAGTCGGGCAAATTGCTGCTGAAGAAAGTCGTGAAGTGATTCGTCAGCACCTAGAAGGCACGGACATGGTTTTCGTGACTGCTGGTATGGGTGGCGGTACAGGTACTGGTGCAGCACCTGTTGTGGCTGAAGTTGCTAAAGAAATGGGCATTTTGACGGTCGGTGTGGTTACTACACCTTTTAATTTTGAAGGTCGTCGCCGTCAAAAATCAGCTGAAAAAGGCATTGATGCATTAGAAGCGCATGTTGATTCATTAATTATTATCCCAAATCAACGCTTGCTGAGCGTGTACGGTGATATTTCAATGAAAGATGCCTATAAAAAGGCAGATGATGTATTGCTAAATGCTGTTCGCAGTATCTTTGATTTGGTTGTCAATCGTGGTCATATTAACCTTGACTTCGCCGACTTGAAAACTGCGATGAGTACTCGTGGTTATGCGATGATGGGTGCAGGTTTAGGTCGTGGTGAAGATCGTGCTCGCCAAGCTGCTGAACAAGCGATTCGTAGTCCATTACTCGATAACGTGAATATTATTAACGCCAAAGGTGTATTAATTAATATCACTGGTGGTGATGATATTACCTTACGTGAAACTGAAATCATTACCGATGTTGTGAATCAGATTGTTGATCTTGATGAAGGTGAAATCTTCTACGGTACGGTATTTGATCCAGATGCGCGTGATGAACTTCGTGTTACGGTGATTGCAACAGGTTTAACACGTAATGCGAGTGAAGTAGAGCATAAAAAACGTGTTGTTCCATCGCACACACCATCGCAGGTTGCTCAACAATCTGTAGACGAAGACGATGTTCCTGCGATTAGTAAACGTGCAAATGCAGATGCTCCAGCGAGCGCTGCACCAAGTTCTACGCCACGTTCTTCGCCAATGAGTATTCAAGATTATTTGAAAAATCAGCAGCGTAAATAACAAAATCATATATTTAGAGAAAGAGGGCGCGAATTCGGGCCCTTTTTTATTTTTTTAAAATGGCAAAATATGCTAACTTATATCGGTTTTTGCAAATCAAGTTGGCATGGCATGGTGAAACAACGGACTCTCAAGCGTGTGGTGAAAGCGAGCGGTATTGGTCTGCACAGTGGTCAAAAGGTGTTGATTAATTTTGTTCCGCATCATATTGATGGAGGTATTGTCTTTCGCCGTATCGATTTAAATCCGCCTGTTGATATTACTGCAAATGCATTACTGATCCAAGAAGCGTTCATGTGCTCTAACCTCGTGCGAGATGATATTAAAGTCGGAACCATTGAGCATGTGATGAGTGCAATTGCGGGCTTAGGGATTGATAATCTGATTGTAGAAGTTTCTGCGTCTGAAGTGCCTATTATGGATGGTAGCGCAGGTCCTTTCATTTATTTGTTAATGCAAGGTGAGCTTGCTGAACAAAATGCACCAAAGAAATTTATAAGAATTTTAAAACCTGTTGAAGCACTTATTGAAGATAAACACGCTATTTTTACACCTCATGCAGGCTTTCAACTTAATTTTACCATTGATTTTGATCACCCAGCATTTGCTAAAGAATATCAGTCGGTCAGTATTGATTTCTCAACTGAAACCTTTGTATATGAAGTCAGTGAAGCCAGAACCTTTGGTTTTATGAAAGACCTGGATTATTTAAAAGCCAATAATTTGGCTTTGGGCGCGAGCTTAGATAATGCCATTGGGGTCGATGACACAGGCGTTGTCAATGAAGAAGGTTTACGTTTTGCTGATGAGTTTGTGCGGCATAAAATTTTAGATGCAGTTGGCGATCTTTACTTATTGGGACATCAAATTATTGCCAAGTTTGATGGATATAAATCGGGTCATGCACTCAATAATCAGTTATTGCGCAATGTTCAAAATGATCCAAGCAGCTATGAAATTGTAACATTTAATAACGAGAGTGATTGTCCAATTCCTTATGTAAGTGTGACATAAGTCATTGTCTTTTCTTGCCTATGTTATGTTATAACAAAGTATATTGAGATGTTCATCACATAAATTAATTGTAGATTCCGCAACTTAAGAGAAGGAATTTACTTTTTATTGCTTGCCAAACGTAGTAAAGCTTGGCTAAGCTTAGGGTCGCTCACATATTCAGCGGCACTGCGTAATTGCTCTTGAGTCTCTGAAGAAAGTGGTTTAGATGGGGGAGAAGGTTCACGAGGGGCAAGTATTTTGTTTCTTAACCGAACTTGAATTTTTCGTAATTCTTTGAGTCCTTCTAGCTGAGCTAACTGCGCAACATAGTGGCTTTGTAAATAACTCAGTTGACTAATCATTGCTTGATTTTCACCTGTTATGATCAAGATACCATGTTGATAACAAACAACCTGCCATTGCTCTGGTTGGGGTAATAAAGGTTGAATAATTTTCGTAAGTTGTTTCCATTGGGTCACTTGCGTAGTCAGAAACGTTAAGTTTCCAGTTTTTATGTGTTGTCCTTTCTGTTGGAAAACATTGCTGGGTTCAGACATGTCGGCTTCCTTTGAGGTTAGATGTCTATCTTAAGCATTAGGTTCGACTGTTATCAAGGAAGAGATGATAAAGGAACTTTTAAGGACGGTTTCAAGAGGTTTTTTATGCATCATACGCGTCGTATTTTACTCGCATTTTCATTGGCTGCGTCAGCTGCTTCGGTTGCTTTTGCAGATTATCAAAATATCAGTCAAACCACAGATAATGATCGTTTAGAACAATTGTCTAAAACTTTGGCTCAAGGTTCTTACAATCATCCAGATGATATTGATGTTCCAGCTGTTTCAAATGTGTCAGTTAAATTACGTGAAAAAACCATTGAACTGAATAATGCAATGATTGAAAAGAAATATGGTCGTTCGGCTATTTCAACTCAAGACAATGCACCATCGTTCTCTTCTACAGGTTACTCTTGGCTAGTGAGCCATCCCTTACAAGAAGGTCGCGTTAGCTCATCGTGGGGCACACGTACTTTGCTTGGTTCAACCCGTCATCACTCTGGTGTTGATTTAGCTGCACCATCAGGTACTCCTATTTATGCTACAGGCGCTGGTGTTGTAACAAAATCAGGGTGGGGCACTGGTTATGGGCAATATGTTGAAATTGATCATGGCAATGGGTACATCACTCGTTACGCACATGCATCACGTTTGATGGTGAATGCAGGCGATCGTGTAGGTGCTGGTGAGCATATTGCAAACGTTGGTTGTACTGGGCGTTGTACAGGACCACATTTACACTTTGAAGTTGTGAAAGATGGTCAGCGTAAAAACCCTTCTACTTATTTAGCTTTGTTGCCTTAATGTAACTAAAAAATATTTTAAATAAGAATATTGATTGAAATCGCCTTTATTGGCGATTTTTTACTTTTTTTATTTCAATTAGGTCAATGACTATTTAGTGAGAAAATATTAGGGAGTTTTGTATTCATTTGGGGCAATATCTCTATCAAGCTAAAATATGATAAAAATACTACCGACAAAATAACTCTAGGGAAAAGGTGAATTGTATGGCGTTTTATGGCGACTCTGACGCGCAGGAAACCCAAGAATGGCAAGAAGCATTTGATTCAGTATTACAACATATGGGCACGGAACGCGCTGCTTTCTTACTTGAAAAACTGTATCAACGGGCAATTGCGAAACATGTTCCAATCCAACGCTTAAATACACCTTATCTCAATACGATTTCAGTTGAAGAACAACCAGCAATGCCTGGCGATCAAGATATGGAGCGTCGTATTCGTGCGCTGATTCGCTGGAATGCATTGGCGATGGTATTACGTGCCAATAAAACAGGCGATGACTTAGGTGGTCACCTTGCAAGTTTTGCATCGTCTGCAACCTTATATGATGTTGGTTTTAACCATTTTTTCCGCGCAAACAGCAATAACTTTGGCGGTGACATGATTTATTACCAAGGTCACTGTGCTCCTGGTATTTATGCACGTTCTTTCCTCGAAGGACGTTTAAATGAAGAGCAGTTAAGTAATTTTCGCCGTGAAGTTGGCGGTAACGGTTTACCAAGCTATCCGCATCCATATTTAATGCCAGACTATTGGCAGTTCCCTACTGTATCGATGGGTCTTGGTCCAATCATGTCGATTTATCAGGCGCACATTCAAAAATATTTGATGAATCGTGGCTTGATCAAAGAAGAAGATCGTAAAGTCTGGGCTTATCTAGGCGATGGTGAGATGGATGAGCCAGAAAGTACAGGTGCAATTTCACTTGCTGGTCGTGAAAAGCTTGATAACCTGATTTGGGTGGTGAACTGTAACTTACAGCGCCTAGATGGTCCTGTACGTGGTAACGGTAAAATTATTCAAGAATTAGAATCTTTATTCCGTGGTGCGGGCTGGCGAGTCATTAAAGTGGTGTGGGGTCGTCATTGGGATCCACTTCTTGCAAAAGACAGCTCAGGCGCTTTAAAAGCGGTTATGGATGAAACAGTTGATGGTGAGTATCAACGCTATCAAGTGAAAGGCGGTGCATATACACGTGAGAAATTCTTTGGCAAGTACCCAGAAGCTGCGGAACTTGTAAAAGATTTAAGCGATGAAGATATCGACAATCTTAACCGTGGTGGTCATGACCCGTACAAAGTTTTTGCTGCCTATGCAGAAGCAATGAAAGCCAAAGGTCAACCAACCGTTATTCTTGCGAAAACAGTTAAAGGTTATGGTTTATCTGAAGAAATTGAAGCGGTGAACAAAACTCACCAAATCAAAAAAATGCAGATCGACTCTTTGAAATATGTACGTGACCGTTTCAACTTGCCATTTACAGACGATAAGTTAGAAGAACTTCCATTCTATCGCCCAAGTGAAAACTCTCCTGAAATGAAGTATATGAAGGCGCGTCGTGAAGCATTAGGTGGTTACCTACCTGCACGTCGTCGTGAGAGTGAAACTTTAGCGATTCCTGAATTATCTGTATTTGATGCTGTGTTAAATGGCTCAGGTGGTAAAGAACAATCGACTACGATGTTAATGGTTCGTTTAATTGCTGCTTTACTAAAAGAAAAAGCAATTAAAGATCGCGTTGTACCTATCGTTCCAGATGAAGCACGTACTTTTGGTTTAGAAGGGATGTTCCGTCAGCTTGGTATTTATGCCGCTCACGGTCAAAAATATACTCCAGAAGACCAAGAACAGTTAATGCATTACCGTGAAGCAAGTGACGGTCACATGCTTCAAGAAGGGATTAACGAAGCAGGTGCGATGAGCGCATGGGCTGCGTTGGCAACCAGTTATTCAACCAATAACTTGCCAATGATTCCAATGTACATGTACTACTCAATGTTTGGTTTCCAACGTATTGGTGACATTGCATGGGCTGCGGGCGATGCACAAGCTCAAGGTTTCTTGTTAGGTGCAACTGCTGGTCGTACCACATTGAACGGTGAAGGTTTACAGCATCAAGATGGTCATTCACATATCTTGGCGAACACCATTCCAAACTGTGTATCTTATGATCCATGTTTTGGCTATGAATTGGCTGTAATCGTTCATGACGGTTTACAACGGATGTATGTGAACCAAGAGCGTGTGTTCTATTACCTCACTGTAATGAACGAAAACTACGAGCATCCTGCAATGCCTGAAGGCGCTGAGGAAGGCATTAAACGTGGTATGTACTTGTTCGAAAAAGATGAAAAAGCAACTGTTCAATTGATGGGTTCAGGTGTCATTCTTCGTGAAGTGATCAAAGCTGCGAAAATCTTACGTGATGAATACCAAATTCACTCAAATGTTTGGAGTGTAACCAGCTTCAATGAGTTGTCACGTGATGGTATGGCATGTGAAGAATACAACCGTTTACACCCACTTACTGAAGAAGTGAAAGAGTCTTGGGTATCTAAACAGTTACGCGGAACAGAAGGTATCGTCGTTTCTGCCACAGATCATATGCGTGCGTATAGCGAGCAAATCCGTGCATATCTTCCAGATGGTCGTCCATTTGTTGCATTAGGTACTGATGGTTACGGTCGTTCAGATACACGTGCCAACTTACGTAGTTTCTTTGGTGTTGATGCTGCGCATATTGTGGTTGCGACATTAAAAAAATTAGCGGATGAAGGTGAAGTTGAAAATCGTTTGGTCAAAGATGCAATTTCTAATTTTGAATTAGATACTGACCGTCCAGTGGCATGGGCGCCACAAGCGCATCCAGAAGTTCAGGCCGTTGCTGAATACAATGAAACACAAACAGGTGAGGGGAAATAATCATGCAAATCCAAGCACCTGATATTGGCGTAGATAAAGCGCTCGTTGCAGAAATCTTGGTCAAAGTAGGCGACCATGTTGCAGTTGATGATAGCCTTCTGGTTTTAGAGTCGGATAAGGCAACGGTAGAAGTACCAAGCACTGCGACAGGTATCGTGAAAAGTATTCTGGTTAAACAGGGTGATGAAGTTACTGAAGGCGTCGCATTGATCGAACTAGAGTCAGAGTCTTCTGCTGAAGCCCCTGCAAACGAAGCACCGAAGTCAGAAGCGCCAAAAGCAGAAGCGAAACCTGTCGAAGCTGAAACAAAAGCACAACCAGCTGCCGCTCCAACAGCGACAGCAAGCCAGGTTGTAGATGTAAAAGTTCCAGATATTGGTGTAGAAAAAGCATTGGTTGCAGAAGTACTGGTCAAAGTCGGTGATCAGATTGAGCCAGAACAAAGTATTGTCGTGGTTGAGTCAGACAAGGCGACTGTAGAAGTACCAAGCTCGGTTGCGGGGATTGTGGAAGCGATCCAGATTAAAGAAGGCGATAGCATCAAAGAAGGCGTAGTATTGATTCAGGTCAAGACTACGAGCGCTGCAACGTCATCTAAACCGCAAGCAGCCCCAGCTCAAACAGAAGCGCCAGTCGTAACTACAGAAGTACCAGCTGCAAGCAATACCTCAACAGGTAATGTTGAAATTGAAGTACCAGATCTAGGTGTAGAAAAAGCACTTGTTTCAGAAATTTTGGTCAATGTCGGTGATCGCGTTGAAGCTCAACAAAGCCTATGTGTGGTTGAGTCAGATAAGGCGTCTGTTGAAGTGCCAAGTTCAGTATCAGGGATTGTGAAAGCAATCCATGTCTCTGCTAATCAAGAAGTTCGTCAAGGCGTGGCTTTGGCAACGATTGAGGTGAGTGGTCAGGCTGCTGCTCCAGCAGTACCAAAGGCTCAGCCAGCCGTTAAGCCTGCTACTCAAGCTGAACCAGCAAAACCACAGGCGGCAGCGACAGCAGCACCAAGTGAACCTGCACAAGCTGAGAAGTTGACTAAACAGCAAGAAGCTGACAATGCAAAAGTCTACGCAGGTCCAGCCGTGCGTAAATTGGCACGAGAGTTGGGTGTTGTTCTTGGGCAGGTCAAAGCCTCTGGCGAACACGGTCGTGTGATGAAAGACGATGTTTTTGCTTATGTAAAAACTCGTTTAACTGCACCGCAAGCTGCTCCTAAACAGGCTGCACCTGTTGCTTCAGGCTTACCAAAGTTGCCAGACTTTAATGCATTTGGTGGTGGTGAAGTGAAAGCGATGACGCGTTTACAGCAAGTGTCTGTACCGCAATTGTCATTGAATAACTTTATCCCACAAGTGACTCAGTTTGACTTGGCGGATATCACTGAGCTTGAAGCGTGGCGCGGTGAACTGAAAGATGGGTTCAAAAAACAAGGAATTAGCTTAACTATTTTAGCGTTCATCGCGAAAGCGGTTGCTCACTTGTTAAAAGAAGAACCTTATTTCGCGGGTCATTTGGCAGATGATCAAAAGTCAGTGTTGTTACGTAACGAAATTCATATGGGTATCGCAGTCGCTACACCTGATGGTTTAACAGTTCCAGTGCTGCGTAATCCTGATCAAAAATCTATTAAGCAAATCGCGATGGAACTGGCTGAACTCAGTCAAAAAGCGCGTGATCGCAAGTTATCACCGAAAGACTTACAAGGTGCCAACTTTACCATTACGAGCTTAGGTAGTATTGGTGGAACTGCATTTACGCCTTTAGTGAACTGGCCTCAAGTCGCAATTTTGGGTATCTCTCCAGCAACCATGCAACCTGTATGGAATGGTAAAGATTTTGATCCACGCTTAATGTTGCCATTATCGTTGTCATATGATCATCGAGTCATTAATGGTGCTGATGCAGCACGTTTTACCAATAAGTTGACCAAGCTATTAAAAGATATTCGTAGCTTACTGCTGTAACGAATAATTGATTGAAGAATACCTCGCTTAGGCGGGGTTTTCTTTTATTCAATATAGAAAAACGCTATTTTATTTGCTATCAATCTGAATATTGGCAATGAGGAATTAAACACTGAATTTGAGGTGGAGAAATGTTTGCGATTTATAGAGTCATGTTGCCATTATTGCTAGTAGTTTTTGTGCTCATGGGATTATGGGTGAGTTTTCTGCATTTTCCATCGGAATGGGTGCTTTATGTTGTGATGGGAATCGAACTATTACTTGCAACTGTTTTGATGGCAATGGAATATCAGGCACAAAATTTAAGTACGAGCAGTGGTTGGGATAGTTTTGGCTTTTTAGGTTTGAGCTTTTATTTAGCTCTACTATTAGGTCTGGTTCGATTGTTAATGTGGAGTTACCAAAAATTTTGGACTTAAAGATTCAAAAAAATAAAGTTCTTTGATAGAATAAAGACACTTCATTGGGGAGTAGCCGCTCTTTACGCAAAGTAAAGAGGTGATGATCAACATAATTGTTCAACAGAACATGGTCATCATAGCAAAGAACCAAGAACAGCTATTTTGCTGTGCTTTTGTTGGCAAGACCTTTGATTTACCACTCTGCATCAATTTAATTGATTTTGGCTAGCAGGAGGGGTAGGTCATCGGTATATATTGCTAGCCAGAGCATTCACTATGTATGAATTTCTCATCTCTACTTCAATCGTCGCCCTTGCTGAAATGGGTGATAAGACACAATTACTCGCTTTATTGTTAGCAGCACGTTTCCGAAAACCTGTTCCAATCCTCATCGCAATTTTATTAGCAACCACGATTAATCACGGTATTTCTGCTGTTTTTGGTCAATGGATTACTACAGTTCTCAGTCCTGAAATTTTGATTTGGATACTAGCACTTGGTTTTATCGGGATGGCGATCTGGATGTTGATCCCTGATGAACTTGGTGATGAAACAGAAAGCATCAATAAATGGCAGAGATTTGGTGTATTTGGCGCGACCTTTATTCTATTTTTCTTGGCCGAAATCGGTGATAAAACCCAAATTGCAACGGTTGCCTTAGCTGCACGTTTTGACAGTGTATTCTGGGTCATGTGTGGTACTACCGTCGGGATGATGCTTGCCAACGCTCCAGCAGTATTTATTGGTAATAAGTTGGCTGATAAATTACCAATCTCTTTAATCCATAAAATCGGTGCAGCGATTTTCTTGGTGGTAGGTATTTCAACTTTAGTTCAGCATTATTATTTTGCTTAATCTTATTCAAAAATGCACCTGTTGTTGAGCAGGTGCATGTTTTATGTCGAGAGAAAATTAGGGTCTGTTGACATTTGCTGTGCAAAAAAATAGCGAGAAAGTAAAATTCAATCGCCAAACCAAATTTACTCCTCGCTATGACTCGTACAATGCTGAATGATCAACACTGGTTAAAGCTGAAATCTATTGTCCACAATTTGGGGATCTACCTCAAACATAATCTTCGAAATTTTATTGAAGCCATTCTCTATAGAATTAGAACAGGTTGTCCTTGGCGAGATTTACCTGAATCTTTTGGTAAGTCCAACACCATATTTAAACGATTCACCAGGTGGTCTAAAGATAATAAGCTACTAAAAATATTTAAATTATTATCAAAACATGCTGATCTAGAATGGGTGTTTATTGATGCTAGCCATATTCGAGCACATCAACATGCTACAGGACTCAAGGATCAAGCTATTTCAAGAAGCATCGGTGGAAACAGTACTAAAATCCATTTAGCTGTGGATTCAAATGGGAACCCAATCCAATTTCTCATTCATGATGGCACCACCCATGATGTGAGTGTTGCACCTGCATTAGTCGATAGCATTGATTTAAAAGATACCGATGTGCTTTGTGCAGATAAAGGATATGACTCAGAATTATTGAGAGAGCAGATAGAAAAAACAGCGACTAAAGCAAATATTCCAAAGAAATCCAATACACGATCGAACAATGATTATATGGACTGGCACTTATATAAAATCAGGCACTTAGTGGAGAATACCTTTGCTAGACTCAAGCAATTTAGGGGAATTGCAACACGTTATGACAAGCTAAAGCGGAACTACGAAAATTCAGTTGCTTTAGCCTGTATATTTATTTGGCTACCGCTATGAAATGTCAACACACCCTAATAATTAAACTTCACTGTAAAATTAATTTGGCGTGGATTGCCTAAAGTAATTAAGTTCTCGTTGAGCGCACCAGCATAATAATCTATATCAAACATATTGCGTATTGCCAGCTGTGCACCCCAATGTTCAGTATCGTAACCAGCTTCAGTATCAAACAAAGTGTAGCTTGGAATATCGACTGTTAAACCGTTGACACTTTTTTTGCTTTCACCTCGAACGCCAGCGCCTACATACCAACCTAAATTTGAATTGGGTTCAAAACGATAGCGTGTAGATAAGCTATAACTATGTTCTGGAACATTATCTATAGTTAAACCAATATTCTCAGCTTGAGTATCTTTGCTAATTTCTGCATCAGGCGTATAGGTATAAGCCGCGGTAATTTTGAGTTGATCAAATAAATACGCTGCAAGCTCTGTTTCTATACCACGTGTCAGTTGTTCGCCACGTTGTACTTTAAAACTCGTATTGATTGGATCAGTTACGGAAACATTTTGGCGACGTAAATCAAACCAAGCGATACTGCCTTGAATGCGTTGGTCTAGGCTTTGTAGTTTTAAACCCACCTCAATTTGTTTGCCTTTTTCAGGTTTAAATGCATTGTCATAAAAATCCGTACCACTTACAGGGAGGAATGAGGTTGCATAACTGACATAAGGTGCTGCGATTTCATTGATGCTATAAAGCAATGAGGCATTACCTGTAAATGCATTCTCAGATTGGGTTGTTTCGCTATTTTTAACTAGATTTTGATTGGTTGTTTCCGTCCAATCATGTCGCCCAGCGAGATTCAAAACCAGTTGATCATTCAGTTGAATTCGATCACGTAAATATAACCCTGTATATCTGAGGCGGTTGATATCATGGTTGGTCGGCGTTTCTGGGCAAGTTACCTTGGTATTGTATTCAGGTTGATAGAGATTCAAATTACCCACTGTACAACGATTATTGATGTAATCGCTTTTTTCTTGCATGGCATCAATTCCCACCGTGAATTCATGTGAGGTGCTACCAAAATTAAAAGTTTTTTGTAATTGATTATCGATAGAAAAATTTAAGTTATCGACATCTTGATAACGCCCTTGTCGTTGGATTGTGGTGTAATCAATTTTACCTTCTTTGTTTTTTGCCCAAAAGCTTTTACCTGTTGCTGCAAATACAGCAGGTCCAAGCATTTCCGTTTTTTGCACTGCAAAGTTTTGTTTAAATTGCCAATCATTATCAAAGCGATGTACAAAATTAAAACCTACACGATAGACATCGGCTTCATAAGCACCATGCGATGGTTCACTAATCAATAGTTTGGAATTCAACGCACCATTTGGATTATTCAATAAAGTACCTAAGACTGGTAAACCTTGTTGTCGTAAATATTCGCGATGTTGGAAGCTGGCTATTACAGATAAATCGGTTTTATCGCCAAAATCAAAATTATAAGAAGGTGAGATATAGTAGTTTTTAAAATAAACAAAGTCGGTCGGATCATTTTGATCAGAGATGCGACCATTTAAGCGAAAAGCACCTTTATCACTTTCATTCGGACTGTAATTGATATCGAATGTTGCTTGCTTGAGTTGATGTGAGCCGTAGGTAAAAGCGCTACGATAAAAGCTCTCAGCTTGAGGACGTTTGGTAACCATATTTACCATACCACCTGGTTGCACTAAACCAAAATTAACCGATGCAGGTCCTTTTAAAACTTGAACTTGATCCATGCCTGAAATTTCAGTAGCAACAAAGGTACTTTGACCTTGGCGTAACCCATCAATAAAAACCTGATCAGATGAGGTTTGCCCACGAATAATAAAATCATCCCAACCCCGTCTTCCAAGTTGCCCTGAGACGACCCCTGCAACGCCATTTAGTGCATCAGCCAAGTTTTGAGCTTGTTTTTGTTGTAATTGTTCTTGAGTAATCACCGTAACAGATTGCGCTGTCTTAAATAAGGGTGCACTTGATTTCAAAGTGGATGTTGCTTGTGTCGCCACATAATCATTGTTTTTATCTTGTTGAGCC
Source organism: Acinetobacter sp. Z1 (assembly GCF_024296945.1). Taxonomy (NCBI): domain Bacteria; kingdom Pseudomonadati; phylum Pseudomonadota; class Gammaproteobacteria; order Moraxellales; family Moraxellaceae; genus Acinetobacter; species Acinetobacter sp. Z1. Next base: position 171,086 of record NZ_CP101115.1, read on the forward strand.
TTGATGGAAATGGTTGGGAGGGTATTACTTTGATCTTCCGTTGCATACGCAGCGTTTGTCATATAACTCAAAATGAAGACTGTAAGTAACGTTGGGCGAGTGAACAACATAGAAAAATTCCAAAAAGGAGGAGATCAAGACAAAGCAAGATGTTAATGAGAATGGTTATTATTTTAATCGATACGTTATCTAAAACCAAGCAATAAAACTAAAAACGATTACTTGATAAATTATGATAAATATCCAAGATATGATTGAAACCAAAGCTGAATCCCATTATTTTATTATGGAATTAAAATAATTCATATTTAAAGATTTTTTATGGGGTTGCTATGAGCTTGGAACGAACAACATCACAAATATTATTTGATAATGGTACGCATAAATGTATAAGTTTTACCAGTTTAGTGAAAGGTGAGGGAATACAAGCCAATCAGTTTTTAATCATTGATCATGATCGTGCTGCTGTTTTAGATCCAGGTGGTGATTTAACTTATGTACCGCTCACGATGGAACTTAATCGTTATACCAAATTGAAAAACTTAGATTATGTGATGGCATCGCATCAGGATCCCGACATTATTACCTCAATGCCGCGTTGGTTGGTGTACACCGATGCAAAGGTTGTTGCATCAAAATTATGGGCGCGCTTCCTCCCACATCTCAATTCCGCTTTTATGAGTGATCGAATGAAAGGTAATTGGGAAGAACGTTTGATCGAACTGCCAGATACAGGTCAAGTTATTCCTTTGGGTGAATCGACAATTATTGCTGTTCCTGCGCATTTCTTACATTCAGTCGGAAATTTTCAGTTTTATGACCCAACTGCAAAGATTCTTTTCTCAGGTGATATGGGCGCATCAATTGTTGAAGATGCTAGTCTGCCGATTATCGACTTTGAAGCGCATATTAAAAAAATGAAAGGCTTTCACCAACGCTATATGTGTTCCAACAAAGTGATTCGATTATGGGTCAATATGGTACGACAAATGGATTTAGAAATGATTGTTCCACAGCATGGTACAGCTTTTGTCGGTAAGGCAATGATTGATCAATTCTTGGACTGGATCGAAAATTTAGAGTGTGGTGTAGACATTATGAACCAATATGTTTTTAGCATGCCGACAGAAATGAGTTAACTGATTAGGTGTATTAAAATGACTGATTCATCCATAAATTAAAAAGAATAAGCTCTTGTTTTCATAAATGACTTTTCTTAGGATTCAAGTAACAAAAATGAATTTGATAACGAGAATTTTAAGAAAATGTTGTCTCAAGTTGCAAGCTCAGATGCATGTGTCAGTTGTGGCGCATGCTGTGCGAATTATCGAGTTTCCTTTTATTGGGCTGAGGCGGAGCTTATGCCAGAAAACATGGTAGAACCCCTGACTTCGGTTTATTCATGTATGAAAGGAACGAATCAACCTCAAGTAAAATGTATTGCGTTACAAGGCGAGGTAGGGCAGCAGGTGAGTTGCTCGATTTATGCTTCACGGAGTTCAACGTGCAAAGAGGTGCAAATTGCAGATGATCATTGTAATAAAGCACGTATTGCACATCATTTGATTCCCTTAATCCAACTTGAGCCGCAACATTCTGAAAATAATGAGAATTACGATCAAGTTTGTTAATACAGTCATTTTTTTAGCTAAAAATTAGATGCCTTGAAGGATGCTAAGCGCAGTTTATTGAATTATTTTCTTCATAGAAAATGAAAATCACATCGAAATTTGTTTATAATAGCTCACGGAAATTACCAGTGAGATTGTTATGCTGACCATCGTTCAAGAAGCCTTGACCTTCGATGATGTCTTATTACTTCCTGCCTACTCTACTGTTCTCCCAAAAGATGTCTCCTTAAAGACACGTTTAACTCGCGGAATTCAACTTAATATTCCTCTCGTTTCTGCTGCAATGGATACGGTGACTGAGTCTCGTATGGCGATTGCGATGGCGCAAAACGGTGGTATTGGTATTTTGCATAAAAATATGGATATTGCAGCACAAGCAGCTGAAGTACGCCGTGTGAAAAAATTTGAAGCTGGTATGGTGAAAGATCCCATTACAGTGACGCCTGAAACCACGGTTCGTGAGCTCATTGCGATTACCCAAGCGAATAATATTAGTGGCGTACCTGTTGTCAAAGATGGCAAAGTCGTGGGTATCGTCACAGGTCGTGATACACGCTTTGAAACCAATCTTGAGCAGCCTGTAAGTAACATCATGACGGCTCAAGACCGTTTGGTGACTGTGCGTGAAGGTGAGTCGAAAGAAAATATTCAAGCGTTGCTACAAAAGCATCGTATTGAAAAAGTTTTAGTTGTTGGTGAAAACAACGAACTTAAAGGCTTAATTACGGTAACTGACTTCCGTAAAGCTGAAAGCTACCCAAATAGCTGTAAAGATGATCTAGGTCGTTTACGTGTAGGTGCAGCAGTTGGTACAGGTGCTGAGACACCAAGCCGCGTAGAAGCATTGGTCGATGCAGGTGTAGATGCGATTGTGGTCGATACTGCACATGGTCATTCTGCTGGCGTGATTGAACGCGTACGTTGGGTAAAAGCCAATTATCCACAAGTTCAAGTGATTGGTGGCAACATTGCAACAGGTGATGCGGCATTGGCATTGCTTGATGCAGGTGCAGATGCGGTAAAAGTGGGTATCGGACCAGGCTCAATTTGTACGACACGTATCGTAGCTGGTATTGGTATGCCACAAATTTCTGCCATCGATAGCGTTGCAAACGCATTGAAAGATCAAATTCCTTTGATTGCGGATGGTGGTATTCGTTTCTCTGGTGATATGGCGAAAGCGATTGGCGCAGGCGCAAGCACGATCATGGTAGGTTCACTCCTTGCTGGTACTGAAGAAGCACCAGGCGAAGTTGAATTTTTCCAAGGTCGTTACTACAAAGCATACCGTGGTATGGGTTCATTGGGTGCAATGGCAGGTGCGACGGGTTCTGCTGACCGTTATTTCCAAGACTCAAAAGCAAGTGCTGAAAAGTTAGTACCAGAAGGCATCGAAGGTCGTGTTCCTTATAAAGGTCCAATGGGTAACATCGTACATCAAATGATGGGCGGTTTACGTTCATCTATGGGTTATACAGGTTCTGCTGCGATTGAAGATCTTCGTCAAAATGCGAAATTTGTAAAAATTACTTCAGCAGGTATGTCTGAATCACATGTTCATGACGTAACGATTACTAAAGAAGCGCCTAACTATCGTGTTGGTTGATTTTTGGTAATTTTGCCGATAGAAAAACCGTCAGTCCACTGACGGTTTTTTTGTTTTGGTGTAAAGTGAATCATATGAAAAATGATATGGCTTAAAGTCATATAAAGATAAGAAAGTGAGTAAATAATGAGCTATTTTGGAACTGATGGAATTCGTGGCAAATTTGGACAAATGCCAATTACACCTGAATTTGCATTAAAACTAGGTTTCGCAGCTGGCAAAGTTCTAAAAAGAAACAGTCCGAAAAATAAACCGATTGTGGTATTGGGGAAAGACACTCGTTTATCAGGTTATATTTTAGAAGCTGCTTTACAAGCAGGTCTAAATGCGGCTGGTGTTTATGTTCATTTATTAGGTCCGTTACCTACACCTGCGATTGCACATTTAACACGTGCTTTGCATGCGCATGCTGGAATTGTAATTTCCGCTTCACATAATCCTTATTTCGATAATGGTATTAAATTCTTTTCAAGTGAAGGAAAAAAACTACCAGATTATTTGCAAGATCAAATTAATCAAGAGCTTGAACAAGATTTGGTCATTGAGGACACCGCAAATTTAGGTAAGAGTGTCCGCGTGAAAGACGCGAATGGTCGTTATATTGAATTCTGTAAATCTACATTCCCATATCACTTTGACTTACGTAATTTAAAAATCGTGGTGGATTGTGCCAATGGTGCTGCATATAGCGTGGGACCATCAGTCTTCCGTGAGTTAGGTGCGAAAGTCATCCCATTATTTAACGAGCCAGATGGTTTAAATATCAATGAAAACTGTGGGTCAACTCATCCAGAGTTTTTACAAAAAGCTGTGATTGAGCATCAGGCTGATCTTGGTATTGCTTTTGATGGCGATGCGGATCGGGTAGTGATGGTCGACAAGCATGGTCAGTTGATCGATGGCGATCACATTCTTTATATTCTTGCGACTCAGGCGAATCAAAAACCTACAGGGGTTGTGGGAACCGTCATGAGTAATATGGCACTAGAGTTGGCTCTGGAAAAGGCGAATGTTGGTTTTGTCCGTGCTAAAGTTGGCGATCGCTATGTATTACAAGCACTTGAAGAAAACCATTGGTCTATTGGTGGCGAGCCGTCTGGGCATATTCTCACTTTAGATAAAAGCACGACGGGCGATGCTATTATTGCGGCTCTACAAGTCCTAACCGTGATGGTCGAGCAAGGTAAAGCCTTACATGAATTAGTAGATGGTTTTGTGTTATTCCCACAAGTATTGGTGAATGTCCGTTTACAACAAATGATTGATCCATACTCAATTCCTTCTTTGGTTGACGAGTTTGAAAAAGCAGAACAACAGTTGAAAGGTCGCGGACGCTTATTAATTCGTAAATCAGGCACAGAACCAGTGATTCGTGTAATGGTGGAAGGGGATGACTTACCAGAAGTTGAAGCATTAGCAAACCGATTGGCTGATGCCGTGCGTTCGCAAGCTCAAGTTGCTTAGGTGAGGATGAATCATGAGTGATGTCATTAAAGACCTCAGTGAATTACGTTTGAGTTATGAACAAGGTGAATTACACGAGGCGCAGGTCAGTGATAATCCACATCTACAATTTTTAAATTGGTTTAATCATGCGCTTGCTGCAAATCTGCATGAACCTTATGCGATGTCTTTAGCTACTGCTAATACACAAGGTCGTCCGCATGTGCGTACGGTTTTACTACGGGGTGCGACAGAAGCTGGATATGATTTTTATACCAATTATGACAGCCAGAAGGGATTAGATTTACTTCAAAATCCTGTTGCAGAGTTGCTGTTTTACTGGCCAAGCTTAGAGCGTCAGGTACGTATTGGCGGTCAGGTCGTCAAAATATCCAAACAAGAGTCGACGGATTATTATCATAAACGTCCGCGCGATAGTCAGATTGCGGCACATATTAGCACCCCGCAAAGTGGTGTGATTGAGAGTCGTGAGCTATTGCAACAACGCTTTCAAAATTTGCAAGATCAAGCGCAGGCTGATGAATTAGACAAGCCTGAGTTTTGGGGTGGCTACCGTCTTGAAGCAGATTATTACGAGTTTTGGCAAGGGCGACCAAACCGTTTACATGATCGCTTGAGTTATGAAAAACAAAATGGACTTTGGTCTATACAACGTTTGATGCCATAAATGACGCAGATACAAATTAAAAAAAAACCATTGCTTACACGCCCTGAACAGTTTCAGGGCGTGCCTACATTTATTGCAGAAATCTTAGCAAGGCGAGGAGTTCAGTCAGAGCAAGAATTGGAGTTAAAGCTTAAAAATTTATTAGCACCAAACTTGAAAGGAATAGATGCCGCTGTTGAGTTGATTGATCAAGCAATTGATCAGCAAAAACAAATCGTGATTATCGGTGATTATGATGCAGATGGAGCTACCAGTACTGCACTGATGATATTAGTCCTAAAAGAAATAGGTGCACGGGTCGAGTATTTAGTTCCTGATCGTTTTAAATATGGATATGGATTAACTCCTGCAATTGCTGATTTGGCAAAACAAACCTATCAGCCTGATCTTTTAATTACAGTCGATAATGGAATTTCTAGCCATGCAGGGGTCGAAACGGCTCATACTTTAGGTATGCAAGTCATTATTACTGATCATCATTTAACGACAAAATCTACACCCGCTGCTGAAGCTGTGGTGAATCCAAACCAACTGGGTTGTGACTTTCCGAGTAAGGCTTTAGCAGGAGTTGGTGTTGCCTTTTATGTGTTAGCAAAACTCGCTAGTTATCGGAGTCAGCAAGCTAAAAGCACGTGTAAAGTGACGCAATATTTAGATTTAGTCGCTTTAGGAACCTATGCCGATGTTGCAACTTTGGACTATAACAATCGTATTCTGATTGATACGGGTTTAAAACGAATTCAGCAATATCAATGTCGTGCAGGAATCCTCGCATTATTAGATATTGCGAAACGTGATGCAGCAACGCTTCGAGCACAAGACTTAGGGTTTGTGATTGGTCCTAGAATTAATGCAGCTGGACGTATGGAAAGCATGCGTATAGGTATCGAGTGTTTGCTTGCTTCAGATTTAGAAACAGCGTACCCCATTGCGCAGCAACTCAATCAGTTGAATATTGAGCGCCGTCAGGTTGAAACGGAGATGAAGCAGCAAGCAATGAGTGCTTTGCAGCATATTCACTTAGAAACAGAGCAATTACCTGCTGCACTGGTGATGTTTGATCAGCAATGGCATCAAGGTGTGATTGGTATTGTGGCTGGTCGTTTAAAAGAACAGTTCCATCGTCCTAGTTTAGTTTTTGCACCTGATGAAGATGGTATACATATTAAGGGTTCGGCACGTTCAATTGAGGGCATTCATATCCGCGACATGATTGAGCAAGTTGCTGAGCAGTATCCGCATTTAGTCAGCCATTTTGGTGGACATGCCGCAGCAGCAGGTTTGACGCTCAGAAAAGAACATTTTGATACATTTAAATCTGTTTTTATCGAAGTAATAGCACAAATGGATGAGGATTTATTTCAGCCGATCTTATGGACGGATGGTGAGCTTGTTGCCGCTGATTTGAATTTAAATACGTTAGACTGGATTGAGCAACTTGGTCCGTGGGGGCAAAAATTTCCACTTCCTCAGTTTGAAGGTCGCTTCCAAATAATTGATTATCGATGGCTTAAAGACCAACATTTAAAACTTAAGCTTTCATCAGGAAATCATTCGATCGATGCGATTGCCTTTAATGCAATAGATCGTTTTGAATTTAACCCAATGTTAGCTTATGTTGATTTAGTGTATACCCTAGAGCGTAATGTCTTTAATGGAAATACCAGTTTACAACTACAAGTAGCTCATTTAACGCAATAAAAAATCCGCTCAGAAGGGCGGATTTTTTTTATTTCTGGTGGAAATTAGAAGCGGTAAGCACCACGGATACCGTAGGTATTATAGTCATCACCTAAACCAACACGACCTTCTAAGCTCACTTGTTGATTAAGGAATTTCTTCGCAGAAATACCCCATTCATCACGTTTTGTTAAATCGTTGTTGTAATAGTCCGCACCAACACTTAGGGTTTTATCAAGATAGTAATCACCTTTTACTCGGTATTCATCAAGATCACCGAAAGCACCATAAGCTTCTAAGTTGATGTCATTACCACCCACTTGAGTTACATACTTAGCACGAACTGTTGGATCTGCTCCATCTTTACCATCTTTCTCGTCGTAACCTTTCACACCAAGTGCAAGTAATAAACCAGGTGCTGGTAAATAACCGACTTCTGCACCATAAGTTGTTACTTTTTGATCAACAAAAGAGTTGTCTACTTCGAACTCGTTACGACCAATATTACCACTTAAGTAAAAATCACTATTCGGCACGAAGTATTCTACCCCTACGCCATATTGTGAATCTTTTACGCCATTGTTATTTGCGTAATTAACTTTTGCATTTACATTACTAGCACGGTTTAAAAATGCTGCTTCAGCAAGTGGTGCATTACGTGTTTGAACTGGGTTGAAATAATATTTACCATCTACACCAAAACTATGAGTTCCATCGAAATCATCCCAATCAGTATAAGTATATGAACCACCTACTTCAGCTTGATAAGCATGAGCAGTTCCTGTTACTGCAAGTGCAGATAAAAGTGCTGATGCAATTGCTAATTTTTTCATGGTTATGCCCCTTTTGAGATAATGAACCAAATGAATATTGATTACATGTTTTGTTACAACTCTCAGTCTAGTTAAAATATTGTGGTCGTCAATCACAGGAAAGTAATCGGACTGTACGAATGTAATCAACTTGTAAAATATAAATTATATCTATTTGATAAATAAAATTTATTTATAAATGTTTTGATTTATTAAAACATAGGATAGATTGTGTGTTCTGGTATCTTTATGTAATTTATGGACACTTTTGTCGCTAAATGTGTCATTACAAAATTAAAATTTTAATAAGAAATACTGATCATTTGAGAGTTTTTTCATTAGTAAATCTATTGGAAAACAGAAGACTGTGTCACTTAAAACACTTATGTTAAAATAACAAATTGAGTGAAAAAATTGAGAGAAAGTAGGCGTGGAAATTAATCCGTATTTAGTCCAATTAAAAGACTTATCTGATCGTAGTCAAACACTACGGGGGTATCTTTGACTACGATCTAAAGGCAGAGCGTTTAGAAGAAGTTTTAAGAGAACTCGAAGATCCTGCAATTTGGAATGATCAAAGTCGTGCTCAAGTCATCGCTAAAGAAAAAGGCAGTTTAGAAAATACATTGGGTGTATTTGATCGTCTGGCTGAACAGCTCGATGATGCAAAAGCCATGCTGGATTTAGCTGTTGAAGCAGATGATGAAAGTTTGCTTGAAGATGTTCAAGCTGAGTTAGATAGTGCTGAAGAAGCGCTTGGGAATCTTGAATTCCGCCGTATGTTTAGCAATCCAATGGACCCGAATCCTTGCTTCCTTGAGATCCAATCTGGTTCTGGTGGTACAGAAGCGCAAGATTGGGCGTCAATGTTGTTACGTATGTATTTACGTTGGATTGAACGTCATGGCTTCAAAGGCGAATTGATGGAAGTCTCTGACGGTGATGTTGCTGGTATTAAATCTGCGACGATCCGTGTTGATGGTGAGTTTGCTTATGGTTGGTTACGTACCGAAAGTGGTGTGCATCGTCTAGTTCGTAAGTCGCCGTTTGATAGTAATAACAACCGTCACACATCATTTTCAGCCGTGTTTATCTCTCCAGAGATTGATGACAATATTGAAATTGATATTAATCCATCAGATGTTCGTACCGATACTTATCGCGCATCAGGTGCAGGTGGTCAGCATATTAACAAAACAGATTCGGCAGTGCGTTTAACGCATGCACCTACAGGTATTGTAGTCGCGTGTCAGAACCAACGTTCACAACATGCCAACCGTGACCATGCATGGAAGCAATTACGTGCCAAACTCTATGAGTTGGAGATGAGTAAACGTAATGAAGCTGCACAAGCGCTTGAAGATTCGAAGTCAGATATTGGTTGGGGAAGTCAGATTCGCTCTTATGTATTAGATGATTCTCGTATCAAAGATTTGCGTACAGGTGTTGAAAATTCAAACACTAAAGCAGTCTTAGATGGTGATTTAGATCGGTTCATTGAAGCAAGTTTGAAACAAGGTCTATAACGTTAAAACGGCATTTTCGTTCAGCAATTTTTAGTTAATCGGAAAAATATGATATTAATATCGGAAAAAATAGATATTAATATTTATTAAATTCGATATACTGATTTTAGGTGCTGAACGAAGTTTTGCCTGTTGAAAATGTGGTGAGTCTATGGATATTGATGTTATAAGCAAAGCCTTAGCCAATCCATTACGTCGAGAAATTTTGCAATGGTTAAAACAACCAGAGCAATTTTTACCGGTACAGGAATGTGGTGGCAGTTTTGAACGAGGCGTATGTGCAGGTCACATTGAACGCTTAGGAAAAGTTGCACAATCGACAATGTCAAACCATCTGTCTGTCTTACAGCAAGCGGGTTTGATCAAGGTTGAAAAATATGGGCAATGGTCATATTTTACCCGTAACGAAGCTTTGATTCAGCAATACATCGAACATTTAAAAAAATCACTTTAAAAAGAGTTTTTTCAAAACTCATTAAAAAGTGAAGTTGAGGCGATCATGGCTGAATTAAATTCTACGTTACAAGTAGGTGATTTTACGATTAAAAATCGTTTGGTTTTAGCACCTTTAACCCGCGCGCGTAGCGGCGCGGAGCGTATTCCAAACGATTTAATGGTGGAATATTATCAGCAACGTGCCAATGCTGGTCTGATTATTACTGAAGCTACAGTGATCAGCCCCAAAGCGGCAGGTTATGCGAATACGCCAGGCTTATGGTCACAAGAACAAGCTCAGGCATGGAATAAAATCGTCAAGGCGGTGCATGCGCAAGGCTCAAAAATTGTGGTTCAATTGTGGCATGTAGGTCGTATTTCACATCCTGATCTTTTAGATGGTGATATACCTGTGGCTCCAAGTGCTATTCAACCCGCAGGTGAAGTCAGCTTACTTCGTCCGAAGCGTCCGTTTGTAAAGCCTCGTGCTTTATCCCATAAAGAAATTCAAGAAATCGTAGCACAATATAAAAATGCGGCGGAACAAGCAAAAGCAGCTGGTTTTGATGGCGTTGAACTTCACGCGGCGAATGGTTATTTAATCGATCAATTCTTGCAAAGTAAAACCAATATTCGTGCTGATGAATATGGTGGTTCGATTGAAAATCGCGCGCGTTTATTATTGCAAGTGGTCGATGCATTTATCGAAGTGTGGGGCGCAGGTCGCGTTGGTGTACATTTAGCGCCACGTGCTGATTCTCATGATATGGGTGATGACAATCCATTAGCGACCTTTGGTTATGTGGTTGAACAGCTTGATCAACGTAACATTGCTTTTATTTTCACACGTGAATATGCAGCAGAAGATAGCTTACAGCCAAAACTACGTCCGAAATTTAAAGGGGCGTGGATTGCCAATGAGAAATTAACTCCCGATTCTGCAAAAACGATTTTAGAGAAAAAACAAGCGGATGCAGTCTCATTTGGTTTAGCTTATATCGCAAACCCTGACCTACTAGAACGTTTAGAACATGATTTACCTTTAAATCAGGTAAATTTTCAAACTTTATATGCTGATGGTGCAGAGGGATATACGGATTACCCTGTATTTGAAAAGTTAGAAGCATAATCAATATTTAACATTCAGAATCACTCATGCGATTTACTAAAATGGCATGAGTTTTTTTTTGAAATTGCGCATAATGAGCTTAAATTGAATTTTGAAATATGGTCTAGGATGGCGCAAAGCAACGCAGTACGACAAACGCCCTTTTGGTATAACTTTTTACTGAAATGTATCAAGCCTTTATACCGTTGGAAAATTAAACAACGGGCTGAAAGTGAAGCGCTATTTCAACAAGAATGTCTAGAACGTTTTGGACCGTTTCAAGCGCCTAAAAATTTAAATACAATTTGGTTTCATGTGGTCTCGGTCGGAGAAACCAATGCTGCGCAGCCTCTAATCGAACATTATTTAAAATTAGGGCATCCTGTTTTAGTGACCAATACTACCAAGACAGGTCAAGCACGTGCAAAGTCGTTATTTCTAAAAGAACCATATTTGAATTTATTTCAGGCTGTGTATTTGCCTGTTGATCAAAAACCTTTACTCAAGCAATTTTTTGATCTTTATCAGCCTAAGCTTCTTGCGCTTGTTGAAACTGAAATTTGGCCCAATTTAATAGCAGAGGCCAAGCAGCAACAAATTCCATGTATCTTATTGAATGCTCGTCTTTCAGAAAAATCCGCCAAAGGTTATGGCAAAGTTCGCCGCTTAACCCAGTCCATGTTACAGCAACTCACATGGTTATTGGCGCAAGATGTCGCAACGCAACAGCGTTATATTGATTTAGGTCTTGATCCAAACAGAAGTATGGTGGTAGGTAATATTAAATTTGATATTACGGCACCGATCTCTTTCATCGAACAAGCACAACAATTAAAACAAGATTGGAAATTAGCAGATCGGCAGGTCATCGTACTTGCAAGTACACATGCGCCGGAAGAAGAAAGTTTACTGAAACAATTACAGTCAAATTTAAATTCAAACCCAAAGCTACTGTGTATCGTTGTGCCACGCCATCCTGAACGTTTTGATGAGGTCTATAAAGTCTGCCAAAATTTAAATTTAAATACACAACGCCGCAGCCTTAAACAGTCGATTCAAGTCGATACACAGGTTTTTCTTGCAGATAGTATGGGGGAGATGTGGTTGTGGTATGCGCTTAGTCAAGCTTGTTTTGTCGGTGGTTCACTCAATGAACCAGGAGGGGGGCACAATATTTTAGAGCCGATGGTTTTAGATGTGCCAACTGTCATTGGTCCACGTTATTTTAATTTTCAAAGTATTGTAGTCGAGTTCGTGTCTGAGAAAGGAATACTTGTGGGTGAAAATGCTGAGCAGGTAGTGCAGCAACTTTTAAGCTGCTTAGATGATCTAAGCCAGAGTCAGCAATTGATTAGACAAGCGGAATTGGTTCTACAACGGAATAAAGGCTCACTACAAAAGCATATTCAATTGATTGATCATTATTTAGAACAAAAAATTTTATCATGAATATTGTTTTACTTGAATCTGATCCAAATATTGCATTGGACGTATGGTCAATTGAGGATGCTCGTCAAATTCAACATTTAAAACAACATCTTCAATTAAATGTTGGTGATACTTTAAAAGTTGGTATTCGTCATGGTCAGCGTTATCTGACAGAAGTTTTAAGTATTTCAGAGCAACAAATCAAGCTTAAACCCATTCAGACTGAAACTGTGCCTGAAAAGTTACCTGTGCATTTAATTTTAGCGTTGCCTCGTCCAAAAGTATTGCGTCGTATGATCATGGACGCAGTGACGCTTGGCGTGGAGCAGATCAGTTTAATACATAGTTATCGCGTAGATAAAAGCTATTGGCAAAGTCCATTTTTACAACAGCTTGAGAGTTATGTGACGCTTGGTTTAGAGCAAGCAGGCGATACTATTCCACCCAAAATTCAACTGTATAAGCGTTTTAAGCCTTTTGTAGAAGATGTTTTGCCGACTTTGATTACTAACGAAAAACCCGCTTATGTTGCGCATCCTTATGCTGAGCTAAAGATGCCATCTGCGATACAAAATGGATGTAATTTAGTGGTGGGACCAGAAGGTGGTTTTATTCCTTATGAGATTGAGTTACTCAAAAAAAATGGCTGCCAAGCAATGAGCTTAGGCAACCGAATTTTAAGAACAGAAACAGCCCTATCGCATATTTTAGGTCGATTGTTTGTCTGAAGTCTTTATTGCAGTAGGAAGTTGAGCAATAGGAGTAGACTGCATTTTAAGCTCTTGGATTGGGTAGGGAATATTAATTTCTTGAGCGTTAAATGCTTGCTTCACTTGAGCTTGAATTGAACTGGTGGAAGATAAAATATCAGTCTCTGTGGTGTTGATCCACCAACGTACTGTTAGATTAACTGAGAAATCAGCTAAAGCTGTGACATTGACTGAGAAAGCTGGTTGACTTAATACATTACGATCATTATTTAAAATATCTAAGACAATTTGCTTGGCTTTTTGCTCATCATCATCATATCCAATACCGACAATGAATTCACAGCGGCGTTGTTGGTAAGCTGTGTTAACCGTAATTGGACTGGTATAAACAGTTGCATTAGGAATGACGATACGACGACCATCATATGAGCGTAAGAATGTTGCACGAATTTGAATATCTTCCACAACACCTTCCATACCATTGACAATAATGGCATCGCCAATACGGAATGGTTCACCCAATAAAATGAGTACACCTGAAAGTAAGTTTTGAAAAATATCTTTGAATGCAAAACCAATGGCAACTGAACCAATTCCCAATGCACCGATTAATTGACTAGGGGTAAAACCTGGAATCGCAATAACTAATGCGATTAGGAAGCCAAAAAATAAAATAAAAGTACCACCGACACGATGGAGCACTAAAACTAAGTTTTGTCTTGTATAAGAACGATTACTCAATGTTTTATTGACAAAAACTTTAAATAATTTAGTAAGTAACCAGAAGATTACAAAGACAATAAGAGCTAGACCAATATAGGGAAGACGATCCCAGAAAGCATTCACCATTTTATCAATTGCAGTATATGCGTCTTGGTATTTCTCTGTATGGGTAATCACCGTTTGCGTTGTTTTTGCACCCGCTTGATGAATAAGCTCACCAGTATCTTTCGCTATATTCGTTAACGTTGTCTGTTCGTCTGCCACAGGAAAATCTCTATTTCGCAAAGTAATGTATTGTGAGGAACGCAATCATAATAAATTTATGATGATTGCGCATGCTAAATTCAGTAACGACATATCCTCTATCTATAGAGCATAGAACATTAAAAATATTCTGTCGTGTTTTGAATAATTTGAGTTGGTGTGTCCCAAAATTCAGGGCTTGCAAAATAATACGCAAAAATAAACATACCAAATATCATGAATAAACTGAGCATGATCATGATCCATGCGATGATTTTTTCCCATGTGCTTGAAGGGCGGATATCACCATAATCATTACGATGAGGTGTACCTGGTGCAAGTAAGACATATAAAGTAAAAAAGATTTGAATGAATGGAACCAGCAGTAGCAAACTGAGCCATCCTGTTTTATTTAAGTCATGTAAACGACGAATTAGAAATACAATTTGAAAATAAAAAGCAGCAAACCATATTGCAAGCATGCCGAAACCAGCAATCCCTGAAAATGTCGAAAAAAATGGCTCATGCACATTTACATTATTGACACTAAAACTGCCAGCAAGCGTAATGATCAGCATAAAAGCCAGCATACAACTGAGACTGAGCAGACCATACCAACCCAAATAACTCAGTCGATTAAAACGACCTTGAGTAGATAAAGGATGATCTTTGCGTGGTGTTTGGGAGGCAGTTTCGGGATTAAACATAATTTTTCCTGTTGTTCTGTTTATTAAATCTTTTAAGCTTTACAGATTGATCAAAATATTCACTTATTTTAAAAACAAAAAGCATAGACAAGCTGTTAAATTTTAAATTATTTTGAGTAAATTTTTGAAATTTATCTTGGTTGTAAAATCATAACAGTCCTACGACCAAAGCCGCATTGTTTGCTCTTGTAAATGGTGACAATACTGCAAGAGAAAACAAAACATACCAATCAATTAGATGTGTATATCTAGGGTATGAAATAAAAAACCAAGGAAGTGAGCTATGAAAGAAATCTACCCAGTGCCTGAGAAATTTAAACAAACGGCAAGAATCTCGGAAGCAGACTATTTCAAACGTTACCAGCATTCGATTGAACAGCCCGAAGCATTTTGGGCGGAAGAAGCGAAAAAGGTTGATTGGATTAAACCTTTTACTCAAGTGAAAAATACCAGTTTTCAACCAGACAACTTTAAAATTGAATGGTTTGCTGATGGCGAATTAAATGTCTCGGCAAATTGTTTGGATCGTCATTTAAAAACCAATCCGCTTAAACCTGCGATTATTTGGGAAGGTGACCATCCTTCAAGACATAAAATTATTTCATTTGCTGAATTACATGATGAGGTCTGCCGTTTTGCCAATGTGCTGAAAAAACAAGGGATAGGCAAGGGTGATCGCGTTATTTTATACATGCCAATGGTGCCAGAAGCTGCAATTGCGATGTTAGCTTGTGCCCGTATTGGTGCAGTGCATTGTGTGGTTTTTGGTGGTTTTTCACCTGATTCACTGGCGAGTCGTATTGAGGATAGTCAGGCGAAATTAGTGATTACAGCCGATGCAGGTATGCGTGGTGGCAAGCTGATCGCACTGAAAGAAAATGTTGATGCTGCTTTAGAAATTGACGGCACGAGTAGCGTTGAAAATGTAATTGTGGTGCATCGTACAGGTAACCCAATTCAATTCAATGCAGAACGCGATGTTTGGTATCACCTTGCGATTATGGAAGTGGATGAGCATTGTCCACCAGAGCCAATGAAAGCAGAAGATCCGCTATTCATCCTCTATACCTCAGGTTCTACTGGTAAACCAAAGGGGGTATTACATACCACTGGTGGTTATCTCGTATACGTCAACACAACATTTAGAGAAGTCTTCGATCTCAAAGAAGATGATGTGTATTGGTGTACCGCAGATGTAGGATGGATCACAGGGCATAGCTATTTGTTATATGGTCCACTCAGCAATGCAACAACGACTGTTATGTTTGAGGGGATTCCACAATACCCAACATGGGCGCGTATTGGTCATGTGATTGATAAGCATAACATCACCATTTTATATACCGCGCCTACCGCAATTCGTGCCATGATGCGTGAAGGCGATGCCTATGTCCGTGAAAGTGATCGTAGTAGCTTACGTTTACTTGGTTCAGTTGGTGAGCCAATCAATCCTGAAGCATGGAACTGGTATCACGAAGTGGTGGGTGAAGGTCGTTGCCCAATTGTGGATACGTGGTGGCAAACTGAAACTGGTGGTATTTTAATTTCTCCATTACCTGGAGCAACAGCACTCAAACCAGGTTCGGCAACACGTCCGTTCTTTGGCGTTCAACCTGCTTTAGTGGATGGTGAAGGCAATGAACTTGAAGGTGCGACTGAAGGTAATTTGGTGATTAAAGACTCTTGGCCGGGTCAAATGCGCACAATTTGGGGTGATCCAGAACGTTTTATTGAGGCATATTTTTCAACCTTTAAAAATTGTTATTTCACCGGTGATGGTGCACGTCGCGATGCGGATGGCTATTATTGGATTACTGGACGTGTCGATGATGTGCTCAACGTTTCAGGACATCGTTTAGGTACAGCAGAAATCGAAAGTGCTTTAGTTGCACACGAAGCAGTCGCGGAAGCCGCTGTTGTGGGCATGCCACATGACATTAAAGGGCAAGGTATTTGTACCTTTGTAACGCTGCAAGCCGATGTCGCTGAATCTGAAGCACTGAGAAAGGAATTAGTCGATTGGGTACGTAAAGTACTTGGTCCTGTGGCAACGCCAGATGCCTTGCACTGGGCACCTGCTTTACCTAAAACACGCTCAGGTAAAATCATGCGTCGTATCTTGAGAAAGATAGCAGCAAATGAATTGGATAGTTTAGGTGATACTTCTACGTTGGCTGAGCCAGCAGTGGTTGAACATTTAATTGCAACGGTTTATCCAAACAGATAATGCTAAAAATCTAAAAGAGCGCTTCATGTAGCGCTCTTTTTATGGAAACAGCTTAATGGCGGTCTAAGTAGTCAGCGGTGTTTTGCACTGTAGAGAAAAAGCCAAGAGCAGACAAAAATGCGGTTTGAACATCGGCTGCTTTAACAATTTTGCCATCATGTTCAAGATCACGAGTTGCAGTCGCATCGGCAATTACAATCGGTTGATAGCCAAGCTCTTTGGCTGCGCGCGTACTTGAATCGATACAGACATGGGTCATCATGCCTGTAATCACCAGTTGCTCAACTTGATGCTGTTTTAATATTTCTTGAAGTTTGGTTTCTAAAAAACTATTTGGAAAATGTTTTTCAACAATTATCGACGAGTCTTTCACTTGAAGCTGCGGATGTAATACAACACCCACTGTATTTTCCTGAAAGAAACTGGCAGAGGCAGGGTTTATGTGTTGAATGTAAATAATGGGTAAATTGTTTTGAATAAAATGATCTTCTAATAGATTGGTTTGCGCTAGAGCAAGGTCTGGATTGACCAATTCCATTTTGCCATTTTTAAAATAATCATTTTGAACATCAATAATCAGTAAGGCTTGTTTCATGGTTGTGTTTCCAAAGTGGGGATTAAACAAGCATAGGGAGTAGAGCAAAAATCAGATATAGTCAGATGAAAGCATTGTTGCCTGTTTTCTTTCGTAATGAAAAATGAATATTGAACTTGATCCGATTGATTTAAAAATTATTGAAATACTCAAACAAGACTCACGTCTAAGCCACAAAGAAATTGGACAAAGCGTACATCGTACAGGGCAGGCGGTTGGTGCACGTATTAACCAATTAATCGATGCGGGCATTATTAAAAATTACACTATTGCCATGCGATATGAACATAAACAATTCATTCAATTATTTTTAAATGAACAACAAGCATTCATTGAAATTGAGCGGCTGGTTAAACAATATGAACAGATAGATGAATGTTTTAAGACTTTAGGAAATGGTTGTTACATGATCGTCAGTCATTTTAATCCACCCCAATTGAATGCGTTTATTGAGAAGTTGTCACAGTGGTGTCGTTATTCGGTTGAAACGGTCATCCGAGAAATTGAATTGACTTAAAATAAAATCACTCAAGCCGAGTCATGAGGGAAAGATTCAATCGTTTTTATTTTTCTTCTTATTCAATGCCAAGGTTATGCCGATTTAGCCTCCAGTTGAATTTCCTGCTGTTGTTCTAACTGACGAACCAACGGTAATACTTTTGCTCCAAAATATTCAACTTCTTCAATGAAATGTAGGAAGCCTGACAGAATGAGGTCAACTCCGACATTTTTCAACGCCACAATTCGTTCAGCGATTTGTTGCGGAGTACCGATCAAATTGGTTTTAAAACCATCGTTATATTGTACTAAATCGTCGAATGTTGATTTTGCCCAGTTACCTTCTTTTTCTGGAGCGGCTGCACCTGCCTCACGAGTAGCATCACCGAAGGCATTCACCGCTTCAACATTGGCGTGTGCAATGATGTCATTTAACACGGCTTTAGCTTCTTCCTCTGTATCACGGGCGATAATAAAGGCATTTACGCCAACCTTGACTTGTCGATTGGCTTGTTTGGCTTTACTTCGGACATCATCCACTTGTTTTTTGATTTCTTCGACACTGTTGCCATTGGTAAAATACCAATCAGATACACGTGCTGCCATATCACGTGCAGCACGTGAACTACCGCCTTGGAATACTTCTATATACGGTTTTTGCACAGGTTTAGGCTTGAGGGTGTAATTCTGAAATTGGTAATATTTTCCATCGAAACTATAATTATCAGTACTCCAAATTCCCTTTAAAGTGCGAATAAACTCTTCTGATCTTACATAGCGTTCATCGTGTTCAGGCCAAGGTTCACCAATCGCATCAAACTCACCACGAAACCAGCCGCTGACCACATTGATTGCCACACGCCCTTGAGTGAGATAATCAATGGTTGCCAGTTGTTTTGCTGCAATTACAGGCTTCCAAGGTCCTGGTAATATGGCTGCAATCACTTTGAGTTTCTCAGTTTTTGCCAGTAAAGCATGACTAAAACTGACTGATTCATGTTGATTGTCTGCACCATAGCCTGCGGTAAAGCGGATTTGTGTAAGCGCATATTCAAAGCCACTTTTTTCAGCTGCTTGGGCTAAACGCACGTTATATTCGTAGCTCCAATCGGTGCGTTGTTCAATCGTACTGACAACCAGACCACCACTAACATTGGGAACCCAATAAGCAAATTTAATTGCTGATTCTGCGATTATCATTTTTGTATCCTCTCTAAAGAGTTGATTTATGCGACATGGGTTAATTTTTTGCCTGACTTAGGGTGTAGGCGAGATTCAGCAGCATCTAGACTAGGAACGGCTGCTGAAGGTAATACCTCAGCTTGTTCAATTTGTTTATTAATACCCAAGTTCTGATTGGCTTGTTCAGTTTTAGTTTTGATCGCTGCTGCTCGTTGACCTTTGGCAGGTGCCCATTCCAAAATTGGTAATGCCCGAGCGACAGCTAAAGTCACTCGGTCTGACAATTGCTCGCTTTTTACCGTATATTCAGGCGTGAAGTCTCGATCAGTCGCATAAACACCAATGGGTAAGGTTTGTGCTTGGAAGAAGCTAAACAAGGGGCGTAATTGATGCTCCAGTACAAGGGCATGACGATCACTGCCACCTGAGGCAGCTAATAATACTGGTACGTCAACTAAAGCAGTTTGCTCAACGAAGTCAAAAAAGTGCTTGAATAAACCTGTAAATGAAGCTCGATACACAGGTGTACCAACAATAAGCGCATCTGCTGCTTCTACAGCAGCCAAATCATCCTGTACCCGTTGTGGTAATTGGTTACGGTAAATTGCCCCACCTAACAACGGTCCGATTTCACTAAGCTTTACAAAATGAACTTTAATATTGATTGCTTCTGAAAGCTCGTCAAGAATGGCTTGAACCAAACTTTCTGTTTTTGAAGGACTATTTAAGCCACCTGATACTGCAACAATATTAAGAGAAGTAGATGGGGTATTGTAATTGGACATAGCAACTGCCTAAAAAGATCATTTCGAATTGCTATTTATTTATCTACATGATGGTATGTACTGTAAAATAAGGAAATGCTGCAAGCTTATCTGTTTTATAGATATATCTAGAAACATAAAGTTAAGAAAAATTAAATCAATTTAATGCTCTGTTTCTAATGGTTATTTCTGTATAGTATTTCTTGATTGACCTAGGTTGTGTGATTTATATCAATATCTGATTTGTTTTCCAGTGATTTGAAATAAACAAGTTTTGATCTCAGACCAACAGTTTATTTCAAAATAGGCTAAGATAGATTAAATTTGAATAAACACCGTACAGTGACGTACTTGCAGACTGCGTAAAACGCTTATGAATATTTTAATTGTAGATGACCACCCTTTATTTAGACATGCTTTGATTCAAGCGGTTCGTTATAGCATTCCTCAAGCTCAGATTCAGGAAACTGCGGATGTTGATGAGTTCTATGAAAAGTTGGAACATGGTTCTGAACCTGATTTAGTTTTACTCGATTTAAATTTACCTGGTGCATCTGGTTTTTCTGCTTTGGTTTATGTACGAGCACAATATCCAGCAATACCGATCATCGTAGTTTCGGCGCATGAGGAAGTGTCGATTATTCAGCGAGCGATTGCACATGGTGCAATGGGATATATTCCGAAGTCATCTCACCCAAGTCATATTGGTGAAGCGATTAAACATGTTTTAGAAGGTGATATTTGGTTACCTCCGAATTTACCAACCCATTCTGGCTTTGATCCTAGAGCAGCAGATGAAACGGCATTAGCAGAGCGTTTGCAATCACTTACCCCACAGCAGTTTCGTGTTCTGATGATGGTCGCAGAAGGTTTATTGAACAAACAGATTGCTTATGAATTGGATGTATCTGAAGCCACGATCAAAGCACATGTAACGGCTATTTTCCGTAAGCTAGGTGTGCAAAATCGTACACAAGCTGTTTTAGCGATCAGTGCGTTAAATATTGAAGATAAGAAGATGTAATGTGTTGAAGCATGAAGTCAAAGTGCTGATTTTATCTAAAGCTAAATAATAAAAAACCAGTTCATCAGAACTGGTTTTTTATTATGAATTAAGTGTTCTAAGCTTAGAACCTGAATCCAATATTAGAAACGGAACTTCGCGTTTAAGCCTACAGTTTGCGTATCTAAGTCTGCATTTACAGCATTTGCATTTACGTAGCTTGCACCAACAGCAACAGCTGGAGTGATGAAGTAATTAACATTCGCGCCCCAAGCTGAGTCACTTGTATTTGTAAAACTAGATTCTGCGTAAGATGCACCAACGCTTAACTTAGGCGTTAGGTATACGTCAGTTTTTAATTCGAATGCAGTGTCATCGCCATAGACAAGACCAGCTTCGAAACCTACAGCCATGTTTGTACCGTCGATGTTACCAACGTATTTAGTACGTGCAGTAATCGCATCTTGGTCTTGACCAATAGTTTGTGATTCAGCTACAGTTTTTACGATACCACGTGAAAGTACGCTGTTTGCATCTAAAGCAACTTGGTCAGCGATGTTGGTATAACCAACTGCAACTAAGAAGTTAGGTGCAAGCATAGTACCTACTTCTAATGCAAAACGGTCACCATTGTCTTTCTTACCATCAGTTTTAGTTTGAGAGTGGCTGTATGCAGCACTTGTATAAACTGGTAGGTATGGTGTAGGTATATAAGCTTCACCTTTAGCACCAAGAGATTCGTTCTTTCGAGTTACGATTTCATCACCGCTTTCTTTTGCAAAGCTATATGCAACAGAAACGTTTGAAGCTTGGTTTAAGAAAGCAGCTTCAGCTAAAGGACCTTTAGAAGTGTCTACATTTTTGAAGAAATAACTTACTTGGCCAGCACCAGTAAAGTCTTTGTCATTTTTCGTAGTATCTAAAAATTCAGATTGACCTTGAATTTCTACTTGGTAAGCGTGAGCGCCGGTCATGGCTAATAATAAAGCAGTGGCTAAACCGAGTTTTTTCATAACAATTTCCAGCATTAACAGTAATGGGTAAAGTTGGAGTCATTGTATTGTAACAAAATATGAAGTCAATGTAATAAATCGAATCTCCCGACGAGTGAAAGCAAATACTAATTTTCAGATTAAAAAATATGCAATTGTATTTTTTGTTGTCAACCAAAATTTAAATTGATTTTTTACAATGAGATATCTTGATTTTTAATAGCTTTTAAATGATTTAAGAAGGAAAATATGTAGTGTTTAGCTATTGGATAAAGCGATTTATATGATCGTTTTTTTCATTTGATTGTGTCTTAATTTTGTCATATCGACTATGAATTATTGTGACATATTTCATTATTCATCCTAATTATAGGATGAGTATCAATTAATTGATGTGTAAATTTAGTCTCTGATCGCAGCATGACTAAAAATTATCTATTTACAAAAGCGATAATAAAAACAATTCCGATCTATTTAATCAACTTTACTTTTTGAGACTTGGTTCTCATAATAGGCACTAAGAGGTATTTAATTTGCATTATATCTCATAACATTTCTTAGTATTCGATGTGTATTCACATCTCTTTTTACTAGCTCAGCTTTCCCCAAGGTTGAGCTTTTTTTTGTCTGAATTTTGACTTTATCATCATTATTGCAATATCGAGAACTTCACTATTGTATCAAAACCAACGGTAAATCTAATTGTTGATATGGCTAAGTTTAGATTGTCTATATTTATGAATAAAAAAATCCCAACCTGATTTGAAAAGGCTGGGATCGAAAAGGATGTTTTTAATGAAGGGAGAAAACATCCTGAGGAATCACTGAACTAAATTCGCAGTATCTATCTAATAAAAGTATCTCTTAGCGTGTTCAGTTTGTGAAATTGTTTATTTTTATGTTAAAGATTTAAATCTCCGATGATGAATTTTTAATGAAAATTAAAAAATTGATATTATGCTTTTAATTTCTAATATGTTTTAAACATATAGATTAAACCATACTAAGTGATTATTATTTGTGCGCTAATTATTTTTTTAATACATTGTTTTAAATCGAATTATCCTTTTTATTTTGAGGGTACTTGATCAAATTTATTGCTTATTTAAATTGAAATTAAATTTAGAGAAAAATTAAATAATAAAAAGAATGCGATGTTGTTGTATATATTTAAAAGCATAGAAAAATGAGATTAATAATGCCAGTATATTTTGAAAATCAGGTAAAATTATTCATTGTTTAAAATTTATTCGGGATGGCTTTTGAAAAAAAACAAGGTGGATGAATGGGACGTAAGTTAAAGCGTGTCAAATTACGTTCAGAACAAATCAGTCTTCGACTTTTTTTCTGCATGGCTATTATAATTTTATCGATTTTATATATTTCTATTCCTTTGATATTGAATAGTTATAAAGAATATAATAAAACAAATCAGGTGCTTACTGAAATTACAAGTCTACGTGCTTTAGTGAAAACTGCGAATAAAATTTCGAGAGAGCGTGCTCCCTCAAATAAAGTTATGTCGAGTACACCTGAAGAAATTGAAAAAAATAAAAAAGAATTAGCTGAATTTAGACAAGTCGTGGATGGTCAAATTACTGAAACGATCACTACATTAGATCAAGCGGGTTTTAAATTCTTAGCGCAACAATTGCAAACCGACTTAAAATTTAAACTGGAAAACTCACGTAAAATTGTCGATGCATATGCTGAAATACCTCATTCCAAGCGGACATCTGCTCAGCTTGATCATGCCATTTTAGAGATGTTTGCTGTATGGGATGAAAGCCGTACGTTTTTAAATGGCTTGATGGCTCAATCAAAAAGCCAAGACAGCAGGATGTCGAATTATTTTATTTCCATCTTAATTTTAACCGATATGCGTGATCAAGCTGGACGTGTTGCGTCCAATGTCATGGCACCAATTACTTTTTCAGAAACCATTTCAGATGTGAATCGAGCACGCTCTTTACAAACTGAGCATCAATCACGTTATTTGTGGTCATTAGTCGATGCAATTCAACCGCAGTATACCAAAACATCTGAATATATTCGTTTACATCAAAGGGTCAAAAGCGAATTTCTTGACAAAGGATTACCCTTAGTTCGTCAATTATTAGATGAAAGTAAAGCGGGTCAGGCGTATTTTTTAACAGGCACGCAACTTACAGAGCGTATCGTTGGTAAATTTACAACAGTCATGGATCTGCAAAATTATATTTTAGATCATAGTATTCGTATTGCTACACAGCAGAATAGAAAAGCCAAACAGCAGTTTATGTTCACCTTGTCTATTTCTAGCTTGTCTTTGCTGATTGCACTTTTTACGATGATTTATACCAAACGAAAGGTTTTTACACCTTTGATTAATGCCAGAGACATGATTTTAGAATTATCGGACAGTTCTGAACTAATTACCAAACAACCTAAGCAAGAGTTTTTATCGCTGTTTGGCGCAATTGATAACTTAAAGCTTATGTTGAAGCAGCGAGATATGATGGAGTCGCAATTAAAAAAAATTGCAAATACCGACATGCTTACGGGGGTATCTAATCGCTTAGCTTTGGAAGAGTATGTTAATCATTTAATCGCTAAACCAAATGCGCTATCTCAGACCTGCGTATTCGCAATTGATATTGATAATTTTAAATTTGTGAATGATCGATATGGGCATATTGTCGGTGATCAAGTGATTACGATGATTGCAGATCAGCTTAAACATCATGTAAGAGTTTCTGATTTGATTGTGCGTTATGGCGGTGATGAATTTTTAGTGGTCATTGAAAGTATTGAAATGAGTGCTGCAAAAGCTATAGCTGAAAATATTCGTTCAGGAATTTTAAAGCAAAATATTATGACCACGAATGTTGGTGAGTTGATTCAGGTTTCGGTCAGTATTGGTGTGGCGATAGGGGCTGAAACTTGGTTAGAGTTATTAGAAAAAGCCGATCAGTCGTTGTTAAAAGCGAAAGTAAAAGGGAAGAATATGGTGGAGGGGTAACACTCTTACCCCAATCTATTTTGTCTTCTCAATTAAATAGTTTATAAAGTTTGTGCAAGAAACCAGCATGAACTTGGCATCGATATAAGATAAATTTGATTCTTCTAGCATCGCATGGCGTATACCATCTCCATCTGAGGCATACCCATAAAGTTGGCTTAAACTATTTTTTAGAGCAGCATGTAAGCTATACTTATCCTCAATCACTTTGAGTGCCTTACCCAAAGTCGCTTTATCATCTTGCGTGATAATTTTGCAAATTGATTCGACAGCGCTAATTGACTCTTTAATAGAATTTCTGTAATCAGGATTGTGACGATCCGACATTAGTTTTAATGCTTGATTTAAATGTAGTTGAACGCCTGAGAAGGGATTCGTGTTTTGCAATGCTTCTTCAATGGATTGGATTTCTTGTTCAGAAGTAATTTCTGTGATTTGTCTATTAACTATTCTATAAGCAGAGTTTTCAGCTTCTAGGCAATCATTTAACAAAAGAATGAAATCTTCTTTATCTTCATCAAAAGGAAAATATTGAATGCAAGCTTCTATAAAATCATAAATTTCATACCAACGGTATTTTTTGAAAAATAAAGTGTCAATTTCTTCAATAGTAGCTTCTATCGAATATGGAATTTGATCAATTCTTTTTTTGAAGTGACTATGGAATAGTAATTTAAAAAAAGATTCTAGGTTACTATCTGATATAAGATTGGTTCGAGCAAGATAACGATGAGAGTATTTTTGAAAAATACATTCACTAATTGCATTCCATAATCCATTTTTTAAAACTTCATCCATGCTTTCTTTTTGAATTATTTCTCGAACAGGTTTATATCCATATCTTTCTGAAAATCGCATTATTCCCTCAAATAAAAAAACGGTGAATGAATCACCGTTTTATCATGAAATTACAACAAGCTGGATATTATTTGAGCATCGGTTTTAAGAACTTACCTGTATGTGAAATTTCAACCTCAGCCACTTGCTCAGGTGTTCCTTCGGCAATGATTTGACCGCCACCAGAACCACCTTCAGGACCAAGGTCAATTACCCAATCGGCAGTTTTGATCACATCCAAATTATGCTCAATCACCACAATGGTATTACCCTTATTGCGTAGCTCATACAAAATGTCGAGTAACTTGGCAATATCATGGAAATGTAGACCTGTTGTAGGCTCATCCAAGATATATAAGGTTTTACCTGTATCACGTTTTGCTAACTCACGAGCTAATTTAACCCGTTGCGCTTCACCACCTGAAAGTGTGGTTGCAGCTTGACCTAGGCGAATATAACCCAGACCCACTTGTATTAAAGTATCTAAACGACGATGAATCACAGGAATGGCACTAAAGAACTCAGCTGCATCTTCAACGGTCATTTCTAACACATCTGAAATGTTCTTGCCTTTATAACCCACTTCTAAAGTCTCACGGTTATAACGCTTGCCATGACAAGCATCACAAGGCACATACATATCAGGTAAGAAGTGCATCGCTACCTTGATCATGCCGTCGCCTTCACAGGCTTCACAACGACCGCCTTTCACGTTAAACGAGAAACGACCTGCGCTATAACCACGCGCTTTGGCTTCAGGTGTTTGCGCAAATAACTCACGAATCGGCGTAAATAAACCTGTATAGGTGGCAGGATTTGAACGTGGTGTACGACCAATTGGACTTTGGTCAATATCAACCACTTTATCCAAGTGTTGCAAGCCATCAATCGAATCAAACTTTTCTGCGGTCAGCGTTGTTGCACCATTGAGTTGAGTGGCAGCTAATGGTAATAAAGTACGATTAATTAAGGTTGATTTTCCTGAACCTGACACGCCCGTCACACAGGTCATAATGCCGAGCGGAATGGTGAGATCGACATTCTGTAGATTATGACCACTTGCACCAGAGAGTTTGATGAATTCATCTGGGCGTGGTGATTGGGTTCGTTGCGTAGGTATCGCAATTTTTAGGCTGCCTGAGAGATATTGACCTGTAAGAGAGTCTTTATTGCTCGCAATCTCCTCATAGCTACCTTCACCGATAATGACACCGCCATGAATCCCTGCGCCAGGTCCGATATCAATAATATGATCCGCAGCACGAATCGCATCTTCGTCATGCTCAACCACAAGTACGGTATTGCCCAAATCGCGTAAGCGAATCAATGTTTGTAATAAGCGATCATTATCACGTTGATGCAAACCAATCGAGGGCTCATCTAAAACATACATCACGCCCATCAAGCCTGCACCAATTTGTGAAGCGAGGCGAATACGTTGTGCTTCACCGCCTGACAAGGTTTCAGCCGAACGAGCGAGACTGAGATAATTTAAACCGACACTGACAAGGAAGTGTAAACGCTCGCGAATCTCTTTAAAGATTTTATCGGCGATTTCACCTTTCGCACCTTCAAGATTGAGGTCTTGGTAATAGTTTTCAGCATCACCAATCGACATCTTGGTGATTTGTGCAATAGTCTTATCTTTGACACGAACATGACGTGAGATTTCATTAAGACGTGAACCATCACAGGCATCACACGCTGCATTGGATAAATATTGTGCGAGATCATCACGGACATAATTTGATTCTGTTTCACGGTAACGACGTTCTAAGTGTGGCAATACACCTTCGAAGGCTTGTACACGACTGTGTTTACGACCACGTTCATCGATATAACTGAGATCGATTTTCTCTTTGCCTGTACCTTGTAAGAACTTCTTTTGTGTCTCTTTATCCAATTCATTCCAAGGAATATCTAATGAAATCTCAAAATGATCGGCGACTTTTTGCAACATCGTATAGTAATAAGGACGTTGTCTGTCCCAGCCACGAATTGCACCTTGACTGATGGATACTTCAGGATTTGGAATCAGTTTTTCCGAACTGAAATGACTACGCGTTCCTAAACCATCACAAACAGGGCAGGCACCGAAGGGATTGTTGAATGAAAACAAACGTGGCTCAAGTTCCGCCACGGCACGATCACATTCAGGGCATGAGTGTTTAGCTGAAAAGACACGTTCAGGGTGTTCACCATTCATCCACGATAAAATTGCAATGTCACCACCTAAGCGTAATGCTGTTTCAAAAGATTCAGCGATACGATTACCGAGATCATCACGGACTTTAAAGCGATCAATTACGACTTCAATGGTATGTTTTTTCTTTTTATCTAATTCAGGTGGCGTATCGATATCAATGATTTCACCATCGACACGCGCACGTACGAAACCTTGACCTTGTAATTGTTCAAATAAATTGCTGTATTCGCCTTTGCGTTCACGTACCACAGGCGCAAGTAACATCAGCGCTGTACCTTCATCGAGCACTTTTACTGCATCAACCATTTCTGAGACTGTTTGCGCGACCATCGGCAAGTCA
This sequence comes from Acinetobacter sp. Z1, assembly GCF_024296945.1. Classification (NCBI taxonomy): domain Bacteria; kingdom Pseudomonadati; phylum Pseudomonadota; class Gammaproteobacteria; order Moraxellales; family Moraxellaceae; genus Acinetobacter; species Acinetobacter sp. Z1. Next base: position 199,471 of record NZ_CP101115.1, read on the forward strand.
TGTTCAGGGCAATATGGCGTTCCTACACGTGCATACAATAAACGTAAATAGTCATAAATTTCGGTAATTGTACCGACAGTTGAACGTGGATTGTGGCTGGTTGATTTCTGTTCAATCGCAATTGCAGGCGATAAACCTTCTATTGAGTCAACTTCAGGTTTTTCCATTTGCGAAAGGAATTGGCGTGCATAAGCGGAAAGTGATTCAACATAACGACGCTGACCTTCGGCATATAAGGTATCAAATGCGAGTGATGATTTACCTGAACCTGAAAGCCCTGTGATGACCACAAATTTGTCACGTGGAATATCGAGTGACACATTCTTTAAATTATGGGTACGTGCGCCTCGAATACGGATATGACTTTGGCTCATGAAAACATCTCAATAATATGCAAATAGAAGATCAAAACAGGTTGAACATTGATGTCATGCAGCATCGATTATTTAATTTGAATGTGATGAGAAAGGAATCAATACACATAAATTTAAAATAATTGCTGCGTAGCATCATGATGTTTAACAGGTCTTATATGATAGCGCCTTAAAATTGTTCAAGTGGTATAAAAATATTTAAAACGACAAATTGTGACGGTTAGACCACATTTTCAAACATCATCAGTCTTAACCGAGTTGTATTTTTATCATTCATTTTCTGATTTTACTACTGTAAAGCTGTTGCTAAATAAAAATACATAATTTTACTAGACGACTGGTCTAATATTAAAATATAGTGTGTCTATGAAACGATCAATGAAAAGTGAAGCGACCCGACAACATATCTTGGATACCAGTTTTGAATTGGTATTGCGTAAAGGTTTTGTGGGGGTTGGCTTACAAGAAATTTTGAAAGCCTGTGACGTACCCAAAGGTTCGTTCTACCACTATTTTGCGTCTAAAGAGGCGTTTGGTTGTGCTTTATTAGAACAGTACATGGCTGACTATAAAGTACGAGTTGAGCAGCTTTGGCAGCACACTGAACAAAGTGCCTATGCACGTTTGATGGCTTTGTGGCAGGCATGGATTGACGATCCAATTTATGGCAGTTGGGCAGAAAACTGCTTAATTGTAAAACTCGCTGCTGAAGTCTCTGATTTATCAGAAGACATGCGACAGATCTTGAATTTAGGTGTGCATCGACTCACGCAACGCGTGGCGCTGCTATTACAAGAAGGGCAGCAGCAAGGTTCGATTCCAACACATCTAGACCCATTTAAAACAGCTCAAGTGATGTATCAGCTTTGGTTAGGTGCAGCATTGATGAACAAATTGGCACAAAACAAAGCGCCATTGCATCTAGCTTTGGAAACCACGAAACAGCTGTTACAACCGATACAGGAATAAATCATGCAAAGTATTATCCATCATCAATTTGGCGAACCCGTAGATGTTTTAGAAGTGGCAGATATGCCTCAACCAGAGCCTAAAGCAGGTGAAGTCCGTATCAAGACCATTATGTCTCCAATCCATAATCACGATGTGTGGACGGTGCGGGGGAGTTATGGCTATAAACCAACGTTGCCTGCAATTGGCGGGAGTGAAGCGGTAGGTATCGTCGATGCGGTAGGTGAAGGTGTTGATGAAAGTAAATTAGGGCAACGGGTTGCCGTTGCTGGGGTCCATGGCAGTTGGGCAGAATATTTTATTGCGCCTGCGCAAGGCATTATCCCTTTAAATGATGCGATTGATGATGAAACAGCAGCTCAATTGATTGGTATGCCGATTAGTGCTTTGATGTTACTCGACTTTGTGAATGTTCAAACAGGTCAATGGTTGATTCAGAATACAGCGAATGGTGCGGTTGGTAAAACCGTAGCGATGATTGCTCAGGCGCGTGGTTTGCAAGTGATTAATCTTGTGCGTCGTACCGATGCGATTGCTGAAATGCAGGCTTTAGGTATTCAACATGTGGTTGCGACTGATCAGGCGGATTGGAAGCAACAAGTGAAAGCCATTCATGCTGATCAGCTATTGATTGCAGGCGTGGATTCAATTGGTGGAACGGCGAGTGGTGAAATGCTGAATCTGCTGAGTGAAAATAGCGTATTGGTTTCATTTGGCAGCATGACGGGCGAGACCATGCAGATTTCATCGGGTGATTTGATTTTCAAACAGGCCACGGTGAAAGGTTTTTGGGCAAGTGTGGTTAATAAAGAAATGCCAGCTGAGCGGAAGAAGGCATTATTTGTTGAGTTATTAACGCTTGCGACACAAAAGAAACTGATTTTACCTGTAGAAGGCATTTTCAGTTTTGATGACATTAAAACTGCTGCACTCAAAGCCACTCAAGGTGCACGTCAGGGTAAAGTGTTGTTAAAGCCTTAACTTTGACAATAGATGACCAGTCGTGAGGCTGGTCTACTGATATTAAGTCATAAAATAAAAAGGAAAATGAGATGATTGGACAACTGCTTGTAGGATTAATTGCTGTCTTGCATGTTTATATCTTAGTGTTGGAAATGTTTTTATGGGATAAACCAGCAGGTTTAAAAGCATTTGCGAATACCCCTGAAAAAGCTCAGCTCACCAAAGTTTTGGCGCAGAACCAAGGTCTTTATAATGGTTTTCTTGCAGCAGGCTTATTTTGGGCATTAGTTGCACCTGAAACCTATGCAGTCGCATTGGCGAATTTCTTTTTAGCTTGTGTGTTGGTTGCAGGTATTTATGGTGGTTTGACGGCGAGTAAAAAAATTATTTATATCCAATCTGTACCCGCATTGCTTGCCTTAATTGCGGTTAACTTTTTTTAATCTATAAAGGTATTCACCCATTCTGATTTGTGTTTTAATGCACTCAGTTTGAGATGAGCCTCATACAGTATATCGGACAATACGATATACGACTAAGCCCCCATGAGGGGCTTTTTTATGTCTATGAAAAATGTAAATAAAGATTAGATAGGCTATTAAGCTTGGTCTAAACCTAACCATTGGCGTTGCTGATAAGCGCTATCCCAAAATAACCATTCCAGTTTTGCACCCATAGTGTATGCAGCATGCATTTTCGCCAAAGTGTCTTGATCACAACGTGCTGCCACTTTATCTACAGTTGTAATCACATTGCGCACTGCCGTATTAAATTCTTCACCTGCATAGGTATCAATCCATGCTTGGTATGGATTATTTGCAACAGATTGACTAACAATGTCTTTACCCACTTCTGCATAAATCCAAAAACAAGGCAGTAATGCTGCTAAAATCACAGGGTAGCTTTCTGACCAAGCCGTTGCAGTTAAAAAAGAAGTGTAATGATGGCAAGCGAGCGTCAAAGGTGTATTTTCAAACTCAATTTTGCTGATATCAAATTCCTGCATGAAATCACTATGTAGACTACGTTCTACAATAATCGCAATTTTTGCAGCTTCGGAAAATTGAATCACATCATCTGCTTCATAGGCTTTTGCCGCAGCTACAGCAAGCGCACGACCATAAGCCAGTAAATAATGCGCATCTTGAATCACATAATGACAAAAGGCTTCACGGTTTAATGTGCCTGCTGCAAGTTCTTGGTTAAACGGCAAAGCTAAGATTTTTTGATATAAATTTTGATTACGTTGCCAAACATCTTGAGAAAATGTCATGAATTGAACCTGTTAGAAACGAATAAAAGAAAAACATCAACAGACTATAGCAGAACTCAGTTTTAATAGAGTTTGATCTCAAAATAACAGCAACAATCTTTTCTATCTTTCATCTAAAACTCCCCTACAATAGACACATTTTTATACCCCAACGATTTCGTAAAAAGGTTGCTCATGAAGCATTTCCGTTTCTCCATATTCTTCACCATAGTGTGTTTAGCACTATCTGCTTACTGGGGCTATTCGCATGGTCCAGAAGCAGGTGTGGCTACAATGCTTAAAGCATTAACCATTACTGCAATTTTAGCTGTGATGGAGGTTTCCCTTTCTTTTGATAACGCTGTCGTAAACGCTTCAGTACTGCGTAATTGGGATCATTTTTGGAAAATGATCTTTTTAACGGTGGGTATTTTAATCGCCGTGTTTGGTATGCGTTTGATTTTCCCAGTCGTGATTGTCGCTGTGACTGCCGATATGGGCATGATGGAAGTGGTGAAACTAGCGCTTAATGATCCAAAATCCTATTCAGAACGTTTGATGGAACATCATGCTGAAATTGCAGCCTTCGGTGGTACATTCTTACTCATGGTGTTTTTAAACTTCTTCTTTGATGATGGTAAAGAAACACATTGGTTCCGTTGGCTTGAATCTAAACTTGCAAATTTAGCTAGTGTACCTGCAATGTCGGTATTTATTGCTTTGGTTGCAATGATCATCATGGCATCGAATGTAGATGAAAGTAAGCGTCTTGTTGTCACGATGGCTGGTATTTGGGGCATTGTGGTGTATATCGGTGTGCAAGTGCTGAGTCATATGCTTGGCGGTGAACCTGAAATTGATGAACAAGGTAATGCGGTGACTCATGATGCAAACGGTGCAGCATCAGGTGTTGTGAAAGCTGGTTTCGGTGGTTTCTTGTATCTTGAAGTTCTTGATGCATCATTCAGCTTTGATGGCGTGATTGGCGCATTTGCAATTACCAGTGATGTCGTTATCATCATGTTAGGTCTGGCTATTGGTGCGATTTTCGTCCGTTCAATGACAATTTATTTGGTAGAGAAAGGCACTTTGGATGCATACATCTTCCTTGAGCATGGCGCGCACTACGCAATTGGTGCTTTGGCATTCATTATGATCGCAAGTGGTACTGGCTTACATGTACCTGAAGTTGTGACTGGTCTTATTGGTGTTGCCTTTATTGTTTGGGCAGTGATTGCCTCGATTCAATACAGTAAAAGACAGCAACACGTATCTTAAGTTTATTTTCAGCTTAGTCAGCTATGTTAAATAAAGGAGCGGAATCGCTCCTTTATTTTTTCTTGCAAATATCTTAAGTTTTTATCATCTACTTACAACCTTTATGAGTGAATGACTTATAATCCGTTGAGTCAGTTATAGTGTCTTATCAATAATGAATGCTTTAGAACGTCGTTCAACTTTTGCCTTAAGTAGCATTTTTGCCTTACGCATGTTGGGCTTGTTCATGATTATTCCTGTTTTTTCTGTGGCAGGACAATCCTATGCGTATGCAACACCAGCGTTGATTGGTTTGGCTGTCGGGGTGTATGGTCTGACTCAGGCAATATTACAAATTCCGTTTAGCCTCTTAGCTGATCGCTTTAGCCGAAAACCACTGATCATTTTGGGTTTGATTTTGTTCGCTGTTGGTGGGGCAATTGCTGGATTCGCCGATACCATTTATGGCGTCATCATAGGTCGTGCAATTGCAGGAGCAGGGGCAGTTTCTGCCGTAGTGATGGCATTACTTGCCGATGTCACTCGAGAAGAACAGCGAACCAAAGCCATGGCTGCCATGGGCATGAGTATTGGTTTGTCCTTCGTCGTGGCATTTAGTTTAGGTCCGTGGCTCACCAGTCTAGTCGGTATTTCAGGTTTATTCTTTGTCACGACCATTATGGGTTTAGCTGCAATTTCAATGTTGCTCTTGGTTCCTAAAGTCACCCGACATCATCGTAATTTTCAACAGGGTTATTTGAATCAACTGAAACAAGTGATTCAAATGGGCGATTTAAATCGATTACATATTTCTGTTTTTGCATTGCATTTATTACTGACCGCAATGTTTATCTATATTCCCTCACAACTGATTGAATATGCACAGATCCCATTGGCTAAGCATGGTTTAATTTATTTACCTTTATTGGTACTCAGTCTCTTTTTTGCATTTCCAAGCATTATCATTGCTGAAAAATACCGCAAGATGCGTGGCATTTTTCTTTCGGCAATTGCAGGCATTATTGGCGGTTTACTCATTCTGATTTTTGGCTATGAATCCAAATATGTGTTGCTGACAGGTTTAGGTATTTTCTTTATTGCATTTAACGTGATGGAAGCATTATTGCCTTCTTGGTTATCAAAAGTTGCACCGATTCAATCGAAAGCGACTGCGATGGGTGTGAATGCGAGTAGTCAATTTTTAGGCGCATTTTTTGGTGGGACTTTAGGCGGTCAGCTTTTGATGTTACAGAATACTGCGCTTGGCTGGAGTGTATTATCTGGGATTGCTATACTGTGGTTGCTGGTTAGTTTTGGCTTGGCTCAGCCAAGATATTTGTCTTCAATTGTGTTGCCTTTACCTCATATGACACAAACAGATGAATGGGCTTCAAAATTACTGGCAATTCGTGGTATTGAAGAAGTCGTGGTGATGCCCGAACAACAAGTTGCTTATATTAAAGTCGATAAACTGCGGATTGATGATGCTGGGCGACAAGATTTAACGCACTTGATTGGCAAAGAGGTAGCCATTTAAGCATAACTCTTATAAAGTAAAACATAGAAATAGATAGGATGATGACAGCTAATGCGTGGTGTGAATAAAGTTATTTTAGTCGGTACTTTGGGTAAAGATCCAGAAACAAAAACCTTTCCGAATGGTGGATCTCTGACTCAGTTTTCGATTGCAACAAGTGAATCGTGGACAGATAAAAATACTGGTGAGCGAAAAGAACAAACAGAATGGCATCGTATTGTATTGCACAATCGCTTAGGGGAAATTGCTCAGCAATATTTACGTAAAGGCTCAAAAGTTTATATTGAAGGTTCATTGCGTACACGTCAGTGGACAGACCAAAATGGTCAAGAGCGTTACAGTACTGAAATTCGTGGCGATCAAATGCAAATGCTTGACTCACGTCAGCAAGGTGAACAACAAGGTGGTGGTGACTTTAACCAACCACGTTTTAACAATAATAACCAAGGTGGTGGTTACCAAAATACAGGTTATAACAATAACCAAAATGGTTATGGTCAAGGTGGCAATCAAGGCAATTATGCTGGCAATCCACAAGCGGGTAATGGTTTTAATACACCAAAAGCTGCACCACAACCTGCTGCTGCGCCCGCTGATTTAGATGATGATTTACCGTTCTAGATCATATATCTAAGTAATTTGTTAAGTTATTTAAGATTTTATTGTTTTAAATTTATTTAAACTCAATTGCTTAAATAGAAAAATGGCTTCTTTTATTTTGTTAATAAGAGGAGCTATTTTTTAACTATAGAAAATGTTAATTTAAAAGTGCATATATAATTTATTTTGTTAAGTTAGTATGTTGAAAAGAATATATCAAGATTGGAAATTTATAAGATGGATGTAGAGGTAATCTTGCATGATTCTGGAGAGTTATTGCCTATACTCTTAGATGATGATGGTATGCCAATACCTTTGCCAAATGAGTTTATTCTCTCCAAAAGGCATGCCAGCTCTAATACACTGATCAGGAATTTAAGAGAAATAAAATTACTATATCAATGGTTTCACATTCATAATATTGACTTATATGAAAGGTTGATTCAGAAGAGACCTTTTACTGAAGCTGAAATTACAGGAAGCCTTGTAGAGTTTCTAAGAAAAGATCATGAAAAAAGACATAAGACGATCAAGATCGCAGTCAAGCCAGATACCTTTAATCAAAGACTCATCACGATTAAACAGTTTTTAAACTGGTATATTGAGATGTATATCGGGACTCTACCTTTCACATCAAATAATTATCAATACTACATTACATATAAGACAAGGCTTATCTCCTTACTTGATCGCTGTTTTATAAATTCACCACCAACTAATAAAAGTCTTAGTAAAGGGTTAACTAGTAGTGAGCAATCTAATCTTATTAAGCTGATTAGACCAAAAAATGGAAGTCAAAATCCGATTGAATATAGAAATTATATTATGGTGATGCTAATGCTCTCCTTTGGATTACGTCCTGGAGAGTTATTGAGTTTAAGAGTTGAAGATGTACAGTTTGGGGGAATATCTTCCATAAGAGTGCATCGTCGCCCACCTGATGCTAAAGATAAAAGAAAGCAAAGACCTCAAATTAAGAGAAATGGACGTACATTATCAATTAATGATAAAGCTCTTGCGAAAGAGTTAGATGTCTATATTACAAAATGGAGAGAGAGGTTAGATCAGAGAAATCAAACTTCTATCGAATCGGATTACTTAATTCTTAATCAAGATGGAAAACCTCTTTCAATTCCATCAATCACTCAATATTTTCAAATCTTGAAAGAAAAGCATTCTGAATTTTTACCTACAAATTTTAGTCCAAAAACCTTAAGACATACTTTTTCATCTTCAATGGAGCGATTGTTAAGAGAAGCTGGTGTTGAAGAAGACAATAGAAAAAAAGCATTAGCATATTTGAGGGGGGATAGTTCGTTGTCCTCGCAAGATATCTATACATTCAAAGAAACTGAATTAGAAGCTAATAAGTATTTAGGACAATATCAACGTGAGATTTTTGGAATCTAAAACTATGCAACAGGATTTACTTGCTAATGAGAATGGTTGGAGAGAAATTCCGAATTTTATTACTAGTCGCGAAGGGCTTTGTTGCATAAAGCCTTTGAAGATAGAGCTCTCCTAAGTTGTTAAAATTTAAGTTACAACTTGGGTATGAGGTCTGCCTAATTCTGTAAATTTATTAAGTACGGCTACGCGTGCATGGATCTCATTCACTTGGCTGTCAAAATTCTTTGAGCAGAGTTTATCGCCTAATAATTTGATGCAATGCATCTTGGTTTCGACCAAACTTCGGCGATGATAGCCTGACCATTTTTTCCATAGTGTCCTGCCTAAACGTTTAACGGTTCGAAGTAATTCATTTCGCTCTTGCGAATGAACTTTTGTATCTTTCCAAGGCTTTGCATTTTTTCTGGGTGGAATCACTGCATTTGCTTGTCGATCTGCAATGACCTGACGGCATTGTTTTGTGTCATAAGCCCCGTCTGTATAAACTGAATCAATCTGTTCATCCAGCGGGATTTGATCAAGTAAATCCCCGAGGACTTGTGAATCACTCACATTATTCGTTGTGAGCTGAACTGCACGTATTTGAAGAGTGTCAGCATCTATAGCAATATGGAGCTTACGCCATTGGCGACGATATTCAGGCTGATGTTTCTTGCGTTTCCACTCACCTTCACCTAGAAATTTCAAGCCTGTAGAGTCCACAAGTAGATGTAGCCCATTGCTACTTTTTTGATAGCTAATCGCAATATCAACATGTTTTTGTCTTCTACAAAGCGTGGTGTAGTCTGGCGCTGTCCAATCTAATCCGCAAAGTTTAATCAGGCTTTGTACAAAGCCAGTGACCATACGTAAAGATAGACGGAATAATGATTTAATCATTAAGCAGCATTGGATAGCTGCGTCGGAGTAGGTTTGATTTCGTCCTTGTTTGCCTTTTGATGGAGCATACCATTGCGTAGCAGGATCAAACCAAATGGCAATATTCCCACGATTAATGAGTGCTCGGTTATATGAAGACCAATTGGTTGTATGATAAATTTTAGGTGTAGGCTTATTCATTTGAAAATTATATTGTGGAATAAGCCTTTAGAGATAGGTTTATGCAACAAAGCCAAATAAAAATAAAGATGAGTCAGTCTATCTTCGCGATATTTATGCAACAAAGCCTTTTATATTTAAAAATTCTCCATTTGTTGAATTGTAGTCATAGTAGTCGTCAACATTGTAACCAAGATTTTCAAGTGCTTTATCAGTCTGGACATTTAGGCTTTGTTTTAAAAAACTTATGTCGTGAATCCACTTAAATCCATTCTTGATAAAAACTTCGCCACCGAAAGCTTCAGGAGCTTCAATTGGTTCGTACCCTAATTCAATAGCTCGTTGTTTACTTGCGATTAGCCAATCTATTTTTGCCATAAAATATCTGAATTTATCTAATATTATCTTAACTTTATCACTTGTTCTAAGCTACTTTTCGCTTATATTTAACTTATTGATTAAATTAGATTCGGTTGTCACAATGAGTGAACAATTACAGCAAAAACCTAAAGCTCCTCGTAAAAGGTTCAAACTGACAAAGCAATTAATCAGAATTGCTTTGGATAATGGGCATACTCAAATCAGCATACAAAAGATGTGTAGGTTAAGTAGTCAATCACAAGTAAGTGACTGGAAGAATGGGGTGAAATTAGCTTATGAAGATCAAATAAAGCCTCTTCTAGATTTATATGGTCATCAACTCAGAAAAGTTACCTCACAACTCTATCAGGTGCGAAAGTCTGATGAAGAAATGCGGTTGGAAGAAGAGAATGGCATTGAAGAGTCTTTTCCAATAAAGTTTGTTTTGGTTGAAGGTAAAGTGATTTTACGTGAAAAATTTATAAATCCCCAACGAGACTATCAAGGACGTATAAAACGAAAAGATGCACAAGCTATCTTATCTATTCATGATCAAGGTGATAATAAATTTAGATGTGTAATTCAGAAATTAATTACATTTAAGCCTAATAACAATCATCCAGCCCATCATGAGGTGAGTGCAAATTTTTTAGCTGAAATTACAGAACCTCTAGATATGAATGAATTGATTCAGGGGTCGTCTCAGGAAACGGAAAATATAGCACGCTAAGGATTTTCACTCCGACTTCTTTTAACGATATCCAACACGGTATTTTTGCTTAGATTGACCAGCCGACCGACTTGTCGATAAGAGTGTCCAGCAGACACCAACTCCAACACTTTAGGTGCCAGACGATCTGACTTGGTACGTTGACCAGGACGACGACCAAACACAACGCCCCGCGCTTGTGCCGCTGCTACACCAGAGCGCACACGTTCACGTAGTAAATCTCCCTCAAACTCTGCTAATGCAGACATCACAGAAGCCATGAGCTTTCCCTGAGATGTGGAAAGGTCAAACTGCAAACCTGTTTGTGCCACCAGAGATACCCCGAAATGCCCAAGATCTTGTAATGACTGTACGAGATCCACGGTGCTTCTGCCCCAGCGTGTCAATTCCGTCACCAAGATGGCATCGATTTCACGAGATTGCGCCATGGTCATCAAGTATTTTCTTTGCAATCTCTCATCCTTACTGCCTGATGCAGTTTCTTTCCAAACACCGACAACATCGTAGCCGCAACGATTGGCGTAGGCACGTAGGTCATATTCCTGTCGTTCGCAGGACTGATCGTTCGTTGATACTCGGCAATAAATGGCCGCATTCTGTCCCAATTGAACCTCCTTGCGAAATTGCAGCGCAAAGCTAAGCGTGGCGGTACAAAATAATGTACCTTTAATAGTTTAGTTTATTTGGGACTAATGAGCCATGCCGCGCCATTCTATTTTGTCGTCCACGGAATTGGGAAGCCTGTTCGAAATTCCAGATGATAGAGCTTTTATGCTTCAGCATTACACTCTGAGTGATTCTGATAAATCCATAGTCCATCAACATCGAGGGGCATCCAACAAGCTAGGCTTTGCAATTCAACTTTGCTACATGCGTTACCCTGGAGTGATATTGGGTATTAACGACGAACCATTCAAACCCTTACTTTTCATGATGGCTGCTCAACTTAGTATATCAGTGGACTGCTGGAATGATTATGGTCAGCGCGAGCAAACAAGACGAGAACATATTGCCGAATTGAAAAAAGTTTTTGGGTTCAAACTATTCACCTTGAGTGACTATCGGCAATCGGTCAATATGATGGTGGATTTGTCCCTTCAGACAGATAAAGGTCTTATTTTAGCCACAACTCTCGTTGAAAATTTACGACAAAAATCAGTCCTTTTGCCAGCTATAAATGCAATTGATAGTATTTGCGCAGAAGCAATCACATCTGCCAACCGCATAATTTATACTGCTTTGACGAGTTCACTTTCAGAAACTCATCGTCAAAATATAGATGCTTTGCTGAACCGTAAAGAGGGCAGCAAACTGACAATATTGGGGTGGCTTAGACAGTCACCAGCTAAACCAAACTCAAAGTACATGCTTGAGCACATTGAGCGGCTGAAGTGCTTACAAGCCATCGATCTACCTGAAGACATTGGAAAACACGTTCATCAAAATCGCTTACTGAAAATTGCTCGCGAAGGTGGGCAAATGACTCCTGCTGATTTGGCCAGATTTGAATCTCAACGTCGATATGCCACTTTGGTAGCAATCGTTGTGGAGAGTATGGCCACGATCACCGACGAAATTATTGACCTGCATGATCACATTATTGGAAAGCTATTTGCTATCGCAAAAAATAAACACCAGCAACAATTTCAATCATCAGGTAAAGCGATCAACGACAAAGTGCGTTTGTATGGGCTTATCGGGAAAGCCTTGCTAGATGCCAAGCAAAATGGCAGTGATCCGTTTGCCGCCATCGAAACTGTTATTTCATGGGATGCTTTTGCAGCAAGTATTACTGAGGCAGAAAAACTGGCGCAACCCGAAGACTTTGATTTTTTACCACGAATTGGCGAGAGCTATGCAACTTTACGCCGTTACGCGCCAGAACTTCTTGCCATACTTAAATTGCGTGCTGCCCCAGCAGCAAAAGATATGCTTGCCGCTGTAGAGTTGCTCCGCAGCATGAATGTTGATAATACACGAAAAATCCCCTCTAATGCTCCAATAGCGTTTATCAAAAAACGGTGGGCAAGACTAGTCTTTACCGATGATGGTATTGATCGCCGCTATTACGAAATATGTGTGTTATCTGAACTTAAAAACTCGCTACGGGCTGGGGATCTCTGGGTACAAGGCTCTCGCCAATTCAAAGACTTCGATGAGTATTTAGTGACTGCTGATAAATTTAATCAGCTAAAACAGTCCAATGAGTTACCTCTAACCATTACTACTGATTGTGATCTATATTTGCAAAGTCGCCTTTCACTATTGGAGCAGAAATTAGCAATCATTAATCGCATGGCAGCGACCAACGATTTGCCTGATGCGATGATCAATCAATCTGGTCTAAAAATAACACCTCTCGATGCCGTGGCTCCTGATACAGCCCAAACTTTAATTGACCAAACAGCAATGCTGTTACCACATATCAAGATCACCGAATTATTAATGGAGGTCGATGAATGGACAGGCTTTACTCGACACTTCACTCATTTGAAAACGGATGACACTGCGAAGGATAAAGCGTTATTGCTCACGACCATACTGGCTGATGCAATTAATTTAGGGCTGACGAAAATGGCCGAATCATGTCCTGGTACAACTTATGCCAAACTCTCATGGCTACAGGCTTGGCATATCCGTGATGAAACTTATTCAACGGCATTGGCCGAATTGGTGAATGCTCAATTGAAACAACCTTTCGCTGAAAACTGGGGAGATGGCACTACCTCCTCATCAGATGGCCAACGCTTCCGCGCAGGTGGCAGAGCTGAAAGTACAGGACATATCAATCCAAAATATGGCGCAGAGCCTGGAAGGTTATTTTATACACACATTTCTGATCAATACGCACCATTTAGCAGTAAGCTGATCAATGTGGGCGTTCGTGATTCAACCTATGTTCTTGATGGGCTGCTGTATCACGAGTCTGATTTACGCATCGAGGAACACTACACCGATACGGCTGGATTCACCGACCATGTTTTTGCACTCATGCACATGCTAGGGTTTCGATTTGCACCACGAATTCGTGATCTGGGCGATACGAAACTCTATATTCCAAAGTCAGACATAGACTATGCCGCACTTAAACCCATGATTGGCGGCACACTGAATATCAAACAGATTCGTACTCATTGGGACGATATTTTGCGTCTGGCCGCATCAATCAAGCAAGGGACTGTCACAGCGTCGCTAATGCTACGTAAACTCGGTAGTTATCCACGACAGAATGGTTTGGCATTGGCATTACGAGAGCTGGGGCGTATTGAGCGCACACTGTTTATCTTGGATTGGTTGCAAAGCGTAGAACTACGCCGTCGGGTTCAAGCTGGATTAAATAAAGGTGAAGCCCGTAATGCATTAGCGCGCGCCGTTTTCTTTTATCGATTGGGTGAGATTCGAGATCGAAGCTTTGAGCAACAGCGTTATCGAGCCAGTGGCTTGAATCTAGTGACCGCCGCCATTGTATTGTGGAACACGGTTTATTTAGAGAGAGCGACTAACGCCCTACGAGGGCATGGTCGCACAGTCGATGATACCTTGCTGCAATATCTGTCACCGCTGGGGTGGGAGCACATCAATTTAACTGGGGATTATCTATGGCGAAGCAAAGCCAAGATAGGTGGTGGAAAATTTAGGCCATTGCGCGCAATTGAAAAACCTTAGCGTGCTATATTTTCCGTTTCCTGAGACGACCCCTATCATTACGACGAACTTGAGCTTCTCGGAATGGAGCAATGTATTTGGTGATGCTAAGTTGACGACTGCACTGCTGGATCGACTGACTCATCATTGCCATATCATCGAAACGGGTAATGAATCCTATCGTTTTAAGCAAAGCACGGAGGAAGCCAAGCAGCGTATAAAGAAACGAGAAGCAGAGAAAGGAGAGTTATTTTAACCGTCGATCAGTGAAGAAAAAGCAACAGCAATTGATCGATTTATCCACAGCAGTGTAGTACGCTACATTGCTTAAATGCCTGGTCAATATTCAACGAGCATCGCTGGTCAATATTAAGTGAGCGTCAACAATCTTGGGCATTTCGGGGTATCTCTGGTGGCACAAACAGGTTTGCAGTTTGACCTTTCCACATCTCAGGGAAAGCTCATGGCTTCTGTGATGTCTGCATTAGCAGAGTTTGAGGGAGATTTACTACGTGAACGTGTGCGCTCTGGTGTAGCAGCGGCACAAGCGCGTGGCGTTGTGTTTGGTCGTCGTCCTGGTCAACGTACCAAGTCAGATCGTCTGGCACCTAAAGTGTTGGAGTTGGTGTCTGCTGGACACTCTTATCGACAAGTCGGTCGGCTGGTCAATCTAAGCAAAAATACCGTGTTGGATATCGTTAAAAGAAGTCGGAGTGAAAATCCTTAGCGTGCTATATTTTCCGTTTCCTGAGACGACCCCTAACTGAAGACATTGACGGTGGATGGGCTGCAATGGGAATTAAAACCTCTACAGAGTTCACAGCGGGTTGCAAGCGTTGGGTTGAGTTGAGGTTATCGGATTGGAAGTGGAGGGCTGCCATATGATTGCCATCTCTGACATAGCGTTTTAAGGTATTTTTCTAGGGCGTATTGATGTTTCAACGTATTAACAATCATACGAACAACCTCATTCTCTCAGGTCATTTTCTTCTTGCCGATGGGTGATTTTTCGCCGATAAGCACTTGGTGATACACCAAACCAGCGTTTAAACGCGCGCCGAAAATTAGCAGAGTCGTGGTAATTCAGTAAGCTGGCAATTGCCTCGACCGATATTTGAGGGTCATGTAAATAACTACTGGCTTTCTCAGATAAAATCCGATCTCGAATCAGCCGGTAACTCGTGTTCTCTTTGACCAGACGTCTGGCCAGCGTACGCTTATTCATAAACAAGGCTGCAGCCAGATCCTCTTCACTCAGTTGCCCGAGCGGATAGGACAGCATGGCTTTTTGCACTTGGTAGGTGGTGCTGTGTTGTTGGGTCTTGAGCCGGTTGAGGATCATTTCGCATTGTTGCATCGCCAGCAGATAGCTATCGTGCTGCGCGGATGCATTGGCAATCAAGCACAACTCGGTCGGCACTCGGATCGACAGTTGTGGCTGATCAAACTGATAGGTACCGGCAAGATAATCCGCGTAACAGGCATGATGATCGGGGGCGGGATGGCTAAACTGAATCACCGCCTCGGTCAGCGGTCGTCCAACAATAAATTCGGCACATTCCGAAAAAATCACCGCAACAGTTTCGGACAGTAGCCGATGTACTGCATGACTCAAGGTCTGCTCAAAGAAAATCAAGCAGGTCGTCCACTCAGCATTGGTGTGTGTTTCGAGCCTAATCAAACTCATACGGGTCGGCAAAAAAGTTTGAAACGCTTGTAACACGGCCAATAAGTTCGGGCTGCTATTGATTAAAAAGCCCATCGAGCCATGTGTTGACGGCGTGAGCCGCTGCCCTAAACGCAAGCCAAACTGATCGGATGCGGACAACTCCAAGCTATTTTGTAAGATTTGAATCTGTTGGCTGGCCGTGATCATCGTGTCGTCACGCATCAGTTGTTCAGCGGTCAGCGTGGTGAATTTTAATAGTTTAGGTAGGTCACGCGCCTGCAAGTCCAGCTCTAGGCCAATCAGACGGGTATAGCTACAGGGGATATTAGCAGATTCACTTGTACTGGCGAGACCAGTCAGCAGACTTGGATGCAACATGGCTCAAACACCTCAATAACAGACCAGTATGAAAGAACATCGACTAGAAAAATGCAATCGACGATGGGGCTACAGCGCCATAATCGTCTTTTAATGACCCTATATTGTCAACAAGAGACCTGTAAGCAGTATGGATACATGTCTATTATGAGTAAAGAGGGATGGCTATTTTCATCGGCGTCACCAGCAACCGTATACCACACAGGAGTAGTAATAATGGGTCAAATTACATTGATCGAGTATGACGGTACCGCCACCGTACTTGACATCGAAGCGGGCAAGTCGCTGATGCAACTGGCTATCGATCACGGCGTATCCGGCATTGATGGAGATTGCGGTGGCGAATGTGCTTGTGGAACCTGTCATGTGATCGTTGACGGTGCTTGGCTGGCGGCGACAGGACAGCCCAATGACGAAGAGGCGCGCATGCTAGAGATGGTACCAGAAGGTACGGCGTCGTCTCGTTTGGCGTGCCAGATTCAATTGTCCGATGCAATGGATGGCATGGTGGTGCATTTGCCTGAGTTTCAAATGTAGTGACGGCAGATTTCAACAGCTGTTAAGCATCATCATTGAGGAATGAATCATGAAAAACATGCAAGCCACACTAAACCAAATTTCAGCCCTGCTGCCGATACCCATGCATTTACAAGTGAAAGGCATGCAGGTGTTCCAAAAGGTCAAGCAACGGGTGACACAGGCGCAACCGTTCCCTGATTTTGTAGAAAAGCCAATCCCCGATGTTGCCACGCTCAAGCTCGAAGACATCGATATGAGCAATCCGTTTTTATATCGACAGCATCAATGGCAGTCATACTTTAAGCGGCTACGCGACGAGCGTCCTGTTCATTACCAAAAAAGCAGTCCATTCGGTGCATTTTGGTCGATTACCCGTTATGACGATATTGTGTTCGTGGACAAATCCCACGAGCTGTTTTCGGCGGAACCGGTGATTGTGATTGGCAAGCCGCCCGCCGGACTGGATGTGGAAATGTTTATTGCAATGGATCCGCCTAAGCACGATGTGCAGCGTCAAGCGGTACAAGGTGTGGTCGCACCGAAAAATTTAAAAGAAATGGAAGGGCTGATCCGCAGTCGGGTACAAGAGATTTTGGATGATTTGCCGCTCGATACGCCGTTTGATTGGGTGGAGCGGGTGTCCAAAGAAATCACCGCACGCATGCTGGCGACCTTGTTAGATTTTCCGTATGAACAGCGGCACAAGCTGGTGTACTGGTCTGATACGTTGGCGGGCAGCGCAGAAGCCACGGGCGGTGAGATTAGCGACAACGATGTGCTTTTTAATGCCGCCGCTGATATGGCCAAGCAGTTTGCCGCGCTGTGGCATGCCAAGGCGGCTCAGCAAGCGGCAGGTGAGCCGATGGGATTTGATTTGATTAGCTTAATGCTGAGCAATGACGATACCAAGGATTTGATTCACCGTCCGATGGAGTTTTTGGGCAATTTGGCCTTGCTGATTGTCGGTGGGAATGACACCACGCGGAACTCCATGACCGGCGGGGTATATGCGCTGAACCTGTTTCCTGAGCAGTTTGTCAAACTGAAAAACCAACCGAGCCTGATTCCAAATATGGTGTCCGAGATCATTCGCTGGCAGACCCCACTGGCGTATATGCGTCGCATCGCCAAGCAAGACATCGAGATGCACGGCCAAACCATCCGTAAGGGCGACAAGATCTTAATGTGGTATGCCTCGGGCAATCGTGACGAGCGGGTGATTGAACAGCCAGATGCGTTTTTGATTGATCGTAAAGGTGCACGCAATCATTTGTCATTTGGCTTTGGTGTGCATCGCTGTATGGGCAATCGCTTGGCCGAGATGCAGTTGCGGATTCTGTGGGAGGAGTTATTGCTTCGCTTCGACAATATTGAGGTATTGGGTGAGCCAGAGTTGGTGCAGTCTAACTTTGTGCGCGGCTATGCCAAGATGATGGTCAAACTGACTGCCAAAGCGTAGGTATCAAAATAGGCGACAGAGGCATTTTGCAACTGTCGTCGGCAACAATTGATGCTGTGCATCAACCATGAACTGAGTGAATTCATATGCAAACAATCGTCATCATTGGCGCAAGTCATGCTGCGGCGCAGTTGGCGGCAAGTCTGCGGCCAGATGGCTGGCAGGGCGAGATTGTGGTGATCGGCGATGAGCCGTATTTGCCGTATCATCGACCGCCGTTGTCCAAGACCTTTTTATGCGGTGCACAACTGGTCGATGAGTTATTGATTCGGCCAGCCGCTTTTTATCAAAAAAATCAGATCGAATTTCGGCACGGGCGGGTGGTTGCGATTGATCGGGCAGCGCGCAGCGTGACACTACAAGATGGCAGTACGCTTGCGTATGACCAGTTGGCGCTGTGTACCGGTGCACGAGTCAGGACGGTGTCGCTGGCTGGGTCTGATTTGGCAGGTGTGCATTATCTTAGAAATATCAGCGATGTACAGGCTATCCAGCCATTTGTACAACCCAACGGCAAAGCAGTGGTGATCGGTGGTGGCTATATCGGTCTTGAAACAGCCGCCGCATTGACCGAGCAGGGCATGCAGGTGGTGGTCTTGGAAGCCGCCGAGCGGATTTTGCAGCGGGTAACTGCACCGGAAGTGTCGGACTTTTATACGCGGATTCATCGCGAACAGGGTGTGACGATTCATACCGGTGTGTCGGTCACGGCGATCACGGGTGAGGGGCGGGCGCAAGCGGTGCTGTGTGCCGATGGTTCGATGTTCGATGCAGATCTGGTGATCATCGGGGTCGGGGTTGTACCGAATATCGAGTTGGCGCTGGACGCGGGCTTGCAGGTGGACAATGGTATTGTGATTGATGAGTATTGCCGTACCAGTGCGCCAGAGATTGTGGCCATCGGGGATTGTGCCAATGCGTTTAATCCGATTTATCAGCGGCGGATGCGCTTGGAGTCGGTACCAAACGCCAATGAACAGGCCAAAATTGCCTCGGCGACCTTGTGTGGCTTACAGCGGACCTCGAAGAGTTTGCCTTGGTTTTGGTCAGATCAGTATGATCTAAAGTTGCAGATTGCGGGACTCAGTCAGGGGTATGATCAGATCGTGATTCGGGGTGATGTGCAGCAAAGGCGTAGCTTTGCAGCGTTTTATTTGCAGGCGGGTCGCCTGATTGCGGCGGATTGTGTGAATCGTCCGCAGGAGTTTATGCTAAGCAAAAAGCTGATCACGGCTGGTACGGCGGTCGATCCACTGCGGTTGGCGGATGAGTCGATTGCGGTACAGGCGTTGATGGGGTAGCTTAAAACTACATCAGGCTAGATTTGCATTACGCTGATTCAGATGTTAATCAGAATGGCATCGATAGATACCTGTGAGAGCAAGTCAGGTGCAGCTTTGGCTTTGTGTAATTCACCACCCGTGATCGCAAACACGATGGGTAATCCATACCCATCTACGGCAAGATGGATCTTACTTGTCTTGCTACCTCGACTTAAGCCAATCGCCTCCTGATCGTGAGTTGCAGCACGTGCATTATGTTGATGTGCCTTGACGTAATTGCTATCCATAACCCCTACTCTATATCAGAGTCAGTAGATAAAACCCTGAGTATGCTTTGGAAAAAACCTTTTGCTGACCAGTCGTTGTATCTTTTGTAGAGATTAGGCTGCTGACCAAACTCAGTCAGGAGGTAGGTCTAGCCATGGACATTTCACCCACATTCTGTAGAGCATGGCTTCTACGGTGAGCCGTAAATTTGGTTTGTGATCAATGTCCTGTTGCTTGAGCATAGGAGAAATCTTTGCTCAATGTTGGTCGTTCAGCATAAAGCGTGGCATGGTGGACTCGGATGGGGAGAGCTTTAATTCTCTGAGTCTGCCTCCAATTTGCAATCAATATTTTCAAACGTCAACACACTCTAATGTAAAAAAACTAACATTAAAAAAACACCTCTGCCAAAAGGTCTGGTAGCTATATTCGATGTCAAAGATGATCTGGCTCACCTGCTGCGTTGTTAACTCATTCTATCAAATTTTGAGGACAGGCTTGACATTTGGTCAATCGACCAATATATATTCAAAATATGCATTTGGTCATTTGACCAATACCCGTTGAATTCTTGTGTGATATTTGCTGTGCCTGACCAAGGTGAAAAATATTGCTCAAGGTCAAATGTGATAGCAGGTTTACAGACATTCGATGCCTTTACAAGGAAACTCTCGCCATGACTCATATGATCAATATCCAGCCACGTAAGCCGCGGTTTGATTTAAGTGATGTTCCAGTTTTTTGGAACGACGGTGACCCGGTGTTAACACGCTTCTTTGATGCACTTTCTATTCACTTCCCCGATGGAGAGCGTTTTTTTATTCAGTCGGTGCGTAACTATCAGGATCTGGTCACAGATCCTAAACTGAGAGAAGATATCAAAAACTTTTTTCGCCAAGAAGCGCAACATGGCATTGTGCATGACCAGTATAATGCGGTGATGCAGTCGCAAGGCATTCATGTCGAAAAGGTCATCGCAAGATTCAAATTATTTATTCGGCTCTCCCAAAAACACCTGCCCGCCAAGTATCTGTTGGCCATGACAGCTGCCTTTGAACATATTACTGCTGTACTAGGCGAGGGTGCTATGGAGGGTGAGGGTGAGATGTTCAAGAATGCTCATCCCGCAATGCGTGCCATGTTCATGTGGCATGGGGTAGAAGAAGTCGAACACAAAACAGTAGCCTTTGATGTTTACGAAACAGCGGCAGGTGGGGGGTATTTCACCCGCGCATCTGCTTTGATTATCGGAACGCTACTGGTACATGCGGTGGTTGGCTCAGTTCTTTGGCATATGTTGAAAATTGACAAACTACAAGGTCAGCCATTGGTGCTTGCTAAGGGATTTTATCGCCTCTATGGACCACGTGGCCTGATTACCAGACTTATTCCACGCTATCTGGACTGGTTTAAGCCAGGTTTCCATCCTAGCGACACCGAAATCCCAGAAAAGGTTAATTCTTGGCTGGCTGAATATGATAAGCATCAAGACCCTATGGAAGCGTCACGAATTGTTTTTAATGTCCCCATTGCAAAAGCTGTATAGATCAGGAGAGACCGTGAAAGACTCGACTCGACTTGACCAAGTCGAGTAACCTGTCTTATTGATATAATGTTATGAGTCAAACTATGTTGAGTAGTGAATCTACGCGAGTCGAAGTTGCTGACCGCGAGAGAGTATTAGCCGCTTCTGCCAAGCTGTTTCGAGAAAAGGGTTTTGAGCGTACCAGTGTGCGAGAAATTGCCAGTGCTTGTGGTATTCTTCCAGGCAGTCTGCATTACCGCTATCGTAGTAAAGACGATATTTTGGTTGATATGATGCGGCTTGCTATTGAGAGAACTATTTACAGGATTGTTGAGGCGACTTCCGCGATTCAAGATCCACTCAAAAAAATGCAATCGGCACTGCAGACACATGTCGATATCCTTATGTCGGGTGACGATATGGTTTATGTGTTGTTGTTTGAGTGGCGCTCGGTACATGGAGTCGCACGTGAGCAGATTATTGCTGAGAGAGACAGATACGAGCGATATTGGCAGACAATTCTTGATGATCTGCAGTCTTATGGTTGTATCCGAAACGATGTGGATGCAGATCTGTTAAGACTGATTGGGCTAGGAGCAATAAACTGGGCTGCCACTTGGTATAAAGAAAATGGTAAGTACAATCTTGAACAGATCGCGGATGCGATATGGCAGATGATGACAAGAGGCATCCTTAATCCAGATTTTCACGAAGAGGCAAAAAACCTGTGACCAACTATAAGACTCCATCCCGTATCACGCACGCCATCGGGAGGCATTGTGGCAGCTCCGCAATTCGTGATTTGCTCGAGTTTAATGGGCTGAATATTTCCGAGGCCATGTGCTTTGGATTAGGCTCAGGGCTTGGCGTGACCTATTTGGAAATGGCTGACGCCCCTGTGCCATTTTTAGTGCATGTGCGGTCTTTGGGGTTTGAAGCGCGCGTATTTGAAAGTATCGGTATACCCTTTGAGTGGCAAACCTTCGAGTCACCCGAATCGGCAGCCACCGCGCTGGAGAAATGTTTGGATGCGGGTCACCCCACCCTGTTGCTGACGGATATTTTTTATTTACCTTACTTCAACAGCAGCACGCACTTTCCCGGTCACGCCATAGCCGCTTGGTCGAGAAATCCAGAGACAGGTGCGGTATTTGTCACCGATACCGAGCGTCCGAGTGTTTTGTCGGTGACGCGAGAGGCACTGACCCGCGCACGTTTTTCTACACAGCCCCCATTTATTCACTATGGCAATATGTTCACGCCCACCGCGTTTCAAGGCGAAATTACCCCCGAGATGATTACCGGTGTCATCCATGACAACGCCAAGTCATTAGCTGTGAGTGGCATATCGGCACTGGAAACATGGCTGGCCGAACTGAGTCGTTGGGGAGCCACAGGCGATTGGCACTGGACGACCCGATTTGCCTACCAAATTATTGAAAAGCGTGGCACAGGTGGCGGCGGCTTCCGCAAAATGTACGCTGAATTCCTTGATGAAGCGGTTCACTATGACGCAAGTGTACAGCAATATCGACTGCCCCTGTTAATGAGGGCTTGCGAAAAAGCATGGACGGCATTAGCCATGTGTTTGAAGTCTGCCTCGGAAAGCACAAACTTTCCATATGCCGCCATTGAAGAGGCCATTGTGGCGGTGATGCAGGCCGAACGTAATTATACAGATGCCGCCCTTGCACTTTGAGACGTGCCGCTAATTTTTTCGCAATAAAATCAGCCAGCAATGGCGGGAGTTCAAAAATGGACAGTAATAACACGGCACACCTGACCATGGCTAAGGCGTTTTTTGGTACTAATCACCCTTTATTCAATATGTTCAATATTAGTGTTGGTGCAGTGAGCGATGGTCATGCCGAGATGACGATGCCCTTCTCTGAGCAACTCTCTGACCGTAAAGGCTCACTGCATCGAGGGGCTTTGGTGACGCTGCTGGATACGACTTGCGGCTTATCTATTTTTTCGTCATTGCGGTCGTTAGAGCCGATTGCCACTATTGATTTGCGTGTCGATTTTTTGCGACGTATTCCCTCTGCGGTAGGTTTAAAGGCGATAGTGGATTGCATTGGTAGAACCGATACGGTGGCCTTTATCACGGGCCGAGCGGTTGCAGAAGACAGTGGTGAGCTACTGGCTACTGTCACTGGTTCTTTCGCAATCGGCACGATGGGACCCTCTTTTGACAGCAATGAAGCGCGAGGCGAGTGATATGAGTATAGTAAATCAGATGAGCGCGGAAACACCCCCACTAAAATTGTGTGACGAGCCTTTTGTCGATTTTCTAGGTTTTCGTGAGGAAATGCAACATGGAGAAATACAGTACTTTATGGACTTTCGTGATTCGCATATCGGCAACCCGATGATTGGCACGTTTCATGGCGGCATTCTCGCGAGTTTTGGTGAAGTGGCCGCCGCCGCCTATCTTGCCCGTCAGCGTGGTGATAATGAGCTGCCCTTATGCTCCACGATGACCTTTGATTACCTGCGGCCAGCATTTATAGGTACGTTACAGGCAGTCCCCAGTATTGTTCGTGCGGGTCGGCGCATTACGACAGTATCGGTTCAGTTACTACTTGATGGCAAGTTGGTTTGTATCGGTCGATTCCTGTTTACGGTTAGCAGCAAATAAAATTGGAGCAAGCTCAGTTCAGGATGCCGACCCTGTTTTACTCAGAAAAATTTTCAATAGATAGACAAATAATATCAAATAGCTGGAACTACTACTGATACCGATACAGCGTTGGCGCAGAAATCCCAAACTCCTTCGCCAATGCTCGCTTGGTTTTGTAGTCGCCAGATTCAAGACGTTGATGCAGCAGAGCCACTTGTTCAGGAGTCAGTGACGGCTTACGGCCCTTGTAGGGGTCGTCTCAGGAAACGGAAAATATAGCACGCTAAGGTTTTTCAATTGCGCGCAATGGCCTAAATTTTCCACCACCTATCTTGGCTTTGCTTCGCCATAGATAATCCCCAGTTAAATTGATGTGCTCCCACCCCAGCGGTGACAGATATTGCAGCAAGGTATCATCGACTGTGCGACCATGCCCTCGTAGGGCGTTAGTCGCTCTCTCTAAATAAACCGTGTTCCACAATACAATGGCGGCGGTCACTAGATTCAAGCCACTGGCTCGATAACGCTGTTGCTCAAAGCTTCGATCTCGAATCTCACCCAATCGATAAAAGAAAACGGCGCGCGCTAATGCATTACGGGCTTCACCTTTATTTAATCCAGCTTGAACCCGACGGCGTAGTTCTACGCTTTGCAACCAATCCAAGATAAACAGTGTGCGCTCAATACGCCCCAGCTCTCGTAATGCCAATGCCAAACCATTCTGTCGTGGATAACTACCGAGTTTACGTAGCATTAGCGACGCTGTGACAGTCCCTTGCTTGATTGATGCGGCCAGACGCAAAATATCGTCCCAATGAGTACGAATCTGTTTGATATTCAGTGTGCCGCCAATCATGGGTTTAAGTGCGGCATAGTCTATGTCTGACTTTGGAATATAGAGTTTCGTATCGCCCAGATCACGAATTCGTGGTGCAAATCGAAACCCTAGCATGTGCATGAGTGCAAAAACATGGTCGGTGAATCCAGCCGTATCGGTGTAGTGTTCCTCGATGCGTAAATCAGACTCGTGATACAGCAGCCCATCAAGAACATAGGTTGAATCACGAACGCCCACATTGATCAGCTTACTGCTAAATGGTGCGTATTGATCAGAAATGTGTGTATAAAATAACCTTCCAGGCTCTGCGCCATATTTTGGATTGATCATCGCATCAGGCAAATCGTTGGTCGCTGCCATGCGATTAATGATTGCTAATTTCTGCTCCAATAGTGAAAGGCGACTTTGCAAATATAGATCACAATCAGTAGTAATGGTTAGAGGTAACTCATTGGACTGTTTTAGCTGATTAAATTTATCAGCAGTCACTAAATACTCATCGAAGTCTTTGAATTGGCGAGAGCCTTGTACCCAGAGATCCCCAGCCCGTAGCGAGTTTTTAAGTTCAGATAACACACATATTTCGTAATAGCGGCGATCAATACCATCATCGGTAAAGACTAGTCTTGCCCACCGTTTTTTGATAAACGCTATTGGAGCATTAGAGGGGATTTTTCGTGTATTATCAACATTCATGCTGCGGAGCAACTCTACAGCGGCAAGCATATCTTTTGCTGCTGGGGCAGCACGCAATTTAAGTATGGCAAGAAGTTCTGGCGCGTAACGGCGTAAAGTTGCATAGCTCTCGCCAATTCGTGGTAAAAAATCAAAGTCTTCGGGTTGCGCCAGTTTTTCTGCCTCAGTAATACTTGCTGCAAAAGCATCCCATGAAATAACAGTTTCGATGGCGGCAAACGGATCACTGCCATTTTGCTTGGCATCTAGCAAGGCTTTCCCGATAAGCCCATACAAACGCACTTTGTCGTTGATCGCTTTACCTGATGATTGAAATTGTTGCTGGTGTTTATTTTTTGCGATAGCAAATAGCTTTCCAATAATGTGATCATGCAGGTCAATAATTTCGTCGGTGATCGTGGCCATACTCTCCACAACGATTGCTACCAAAGTGGCATATCGACGTTGAGATTCAAATCTGGCCAAATCAGCAGGAGTCATTTGCCCACCTTCGCGAGCAATTTTCAGTAAGCGATTTTGATGAACGTGTTTTCCAATGTCTTCAGGTAGATCGATGGCTTGTAAGCACTTCAGCCGCTCAATGTGCTCAAGCATGTACTTTGAGTTTGGTTTAGCTGGTGACTGTCTAAGCCACCCCAATATTGTCAGTTTGCTGCCCTCTTTACGGTTCAGCAAAGCATCTATATTTTGACGATGAGTTTCTGAAAGTGAACTCGTCAAAGCAGTATAAATTATGCGGTTGGCAGATGTGATTGCTTCTGCGCAAATACTATCAATTGCATTTATAGCTGGCAAAAGGACTGATTTTTGTCGTAAATTTTCAACGAGAGTTGTGGCTAAAATAAGACCTTTATCTGTCTGAAGGGACAAATCCACCATCATATTGACCGATTGCCGATAGTCACTCAAGGTGAATAGTTTGAACCCAAAAACTTTTTTCAATTCGGCAATATGTTCTCGTCTTGTTTGCTCGCGCTGACCATAATCATTCCAGCAGTCCACTGATATACTAAGTTGAGCAGCCATCATGAAAAGTAAGGGTTTGAATGGTTCGTCGTTAATACCCAATATCACTCCAGGGTAACGCATGTAGCAAAGTTGAATTGCAAAGCCTAGCTTGTTGGATGCCCCTCGATGTTGATGGACTATGGATTTATCAGAATCACTCAGAGTGTAATGCTGAAGCATAAAAGCTCTATCATCTGGAATTTCGAACAGGCTTCCCAATTCCGTGGACGACAAAATAGAATGGCGCGGCATGGCTCATTAGTCCCAAATAAACTAAACTATTAAAGGTACATTATTTTGTACCGCCACGCTTAGCTTTGCGCTGCAATTTCGCAAGGAGGTTCAATTGGGACAGAATGCGGCCATTTATTGCCGAGTATCAACGAACGATCAGTCCTGCGAACGACAGGAATATGACCTACGTGCCTACGCCAATCGTTGCGGCTACGATGTTGTCGGTGTTTGGAAAGAAACTGCATCAGGCAGTAAGGATGAGAGATTGCAAAGAAAATACTTGATGACCATGGCGCAATCTCGTGAAATCGATGCCATCTTGGTGACGGAATTGACACGCTGGGGCAGAAGCACCGTGGATCTCGTACAGTCATTACAAGATCTTGGGCATTTCGGGGTATCTCTGGTGGCACAAACAGGTTTGCAGTTTGACCTTTCCACATCTCAGGGAAAGCTCATGGCTTCTGTGATGTCTGCATTAGCAGAGTTTGAGGGAGATTTACTACGTGAACGTGTGCGCTCTGGTGTAGCAGCGGCACAAGCGCGGGGCGTTGTGTTTGGTCGTCGTCCTGGTCAACGTACCAAGTCAGATCGTCTGGCACCTAAAGTGTTGGAGTTGGTGTCTGCTGGACACTCTTATCGACAAGTCGGTCGGCTGGTCAATCTAAGCAAAAATACCGTGTTGGATATCGTTAAAAGAAGTCGGAGTGAAAATCCTTAGCGTGCTATATTTTCCGTTTCCTGAGACGACCCCATTCAACTTGTGCGTAACTACCGTGAAGAGTCTTTAGTAAATGAAGAATACTTAGTAAATTATTTTACTATCGATTACCTATTATTAAATTCGTTAGTCATGAATGGTTATCAAGTAAAAGAGGTTGAAGTGCTTCCTGCAACTTGGTAACTTAAAGTAAACCTCAAGGCTGTAGGCGCCTAAAGCCTCACAATGAGTCGTAATCGACTTACTTGATTTTACCGCTTGAGTCTTACAGTTCAGCCAATTCGCTGCTGTAACGCGATGGTAAAATCCATTCTGGCATAGATTTAGATTCTGGAAACAGAATAGGAAACGAAAGTCCCGAAAACTAAGTTTATGAATTAAGGGTTAGGGGTGGGTAAGAAAGGGCAGCCAACGAAAGTTTTGCTGCCCTTTCGTCTATTAATAAATTTAAAAAGAGACTATTAACTCCCTTTTTTAAGCCTTTGAGTTTTATGTAACAGATTATCCAAGAATGGATCATCACAGTATTGCTTCATAATTTACTATTCCTAGTTCTCTTAGAATGCGTTTAACAGTATTTTTAAATTCAATATAGCTTCTCTGTTTACTCGGAGTGGAAGGTATAGCTAACTTCCGCTGTTCGAATATACACAGTTGATCGTGTTTTTTACCGCTAATGATACGAAAGCTCTTATGTTTAAGTAGTCGCTTTACGTATGCATTGATGTCCTTATCTTTTGAGTAATACATAGCTTTCCCTAAAACAAATAGGAGATCGAAATCTCCTAGATGCATAATGCTTTATCCTTGGTAGCGATCATTGTTTGGATTTAATTGATCTGAATGATTATCTAGAGAATCCCAATAGGCATCATTATTTGGATTCATGCTATCAGAGCGATCATCGTTAGGTGTTCTAGACATTCTATTTCTCCTATCAAAGTGATTATCTAGTGATAAGAATCATAGAAGTTATAAAGAAAATATTTCTGGATATAAAAAAGATAAAGTTAGATAATTTTAGATATTTTCATTTAAGTTATTTTTGTAAAGATAAATGTTAGAAGGAACTAAGAAAATGTAATCAACATTGATTAAAAGATATTTAACTTTACAAAAAATTAAAAATACTTTATAAGTATTTGAAATTTAATATTTATATTAAAATACATATGGATTTCCATTTTAATTGGTTGGTTTAGGCTATAAAAAAGCCCTGTCTTAAAATTAAGATGGGGCTTTTTTAATGATTTCTAGAAAAAAATTTGGATCAAAGTCAGCAAGAATATTTCAATGAATATGTAAAAAATAAATAATAGTTTTGTTTAAGTGATTGATTTGTATCTAATTAAAAAATAATAAATACAGGATTTTTAAATATGGAGTTTTCTTTTAAAAGTAAAGTTCTCCATTTTTGTGCATAATTTTTTCAATTGGCTCTCTCTTTTATTATAAAAATGGCTCTCGTTTCTTCAGAGCCAAAACGACAAATTAAAGCTATAGGAAGTATGCATACGGAAGCGTCGCTTGAGCTATATTTCTTTCATGATGAGAGATGGATTGAGTGACACAATTTTTAGGAGATATTCAAACAATATCGAGCATTTGAAGTCTTGAGTTGTTTATATCTTCATAGGTTAAGGAAAATGATATGGCAGCACATCAACATGGTTCTGAAGCCAATCTCTCCCAAAATTTAAAACATGGACTTCAATCACGCCATCTCACCATGATTTCAATTGCTGGTGTGATCGGTGGTTCTTTATTTGTCGGTTCAGGCAGTATTATTTACAACACAGGACCAGTGGTGTTTCTCACTTACGCTTTAGGTGGATTACTGGTTTGGTTCATTATGCGCATGTTAGGTGAAATGGCGGTTTTAAATCCTGACAGTGGTTCATTTTCAACTTATGCCGATCGTGCCATTGGTCGTTGGGCAGGTTTTTCCATCGGTTGGTTATATTGGTGTACCTTAGCGATGCTGATGGGATGGGAAGCCTATGTGGCTGGAAAAATTTTAAATAGCTGGTTTCCGTTTATACCAATCTGGGCCTATATGGTTCTAGTGATTGTTGGATTAGTCGCTGTAAATTTACAAAACGTAAAAAATTATGGTGAGTTTGAATTTTGGTTTGCACTTATCAAAGTGATTGCGATTGTGATATTCCTTGTGATCGGTAGTTTAGCCATTATGCACTTATGGCCATGGGGAGATGCATCTGCTTCTGGTGTCAGTAATTTAACTGCGCAAGGCTTTATGCCCAATGGTGCATCATCCGTGATTACGGCGTTACTTGGAGTCATGTTTGCTTATATCGGAGCGGAGATTGTCACCGTCGCGGCGGCAGAGTCTGAAAATCCTTCTAAAGAAATTCGTAAAGCCTCTAACTCAGTGGTGTGGCGAATTGTACTGTTTTACGTCGGTTCGATGTTTGTTGCGGTTTGTTTGATTCCACATAATAACGAATTATTAAAAGACTCAACTTGGGGAACCTATAGTGTGACCTTAAATGCACTGGGTATTCCAGAAGCGCGTCATATCGTGAACTTCGTGGTTTTAACTTCAGTATGTAGCTGTTTTAACTCAGCATTGTATACCTGTTCTCGTATGTTATTTTCATTGTCAAAACGCGGTGATGCACCGAAAAGTTTTGGCTCTGTAAATAGTAAGAGCAGCCCTTGGGTTGGGGTGATTGTGTCGTGCTTTTTCTCAGTGATTGCTGTGATTTTAACGGCTACGGAAAGTATGAATGTCTACGACTTTTTCATGTTAACTACAGGTGCAGCAACACTGTATGTGTATTTGACCATTGCATATTCTCAGCTGCGTATGCGTAAAAAGCTTGAAGCAGAAGGCACGCCGATTGAGTTTAAAATGTGGTTATTTCCTTATATAACTTATCTGGTGATCTTTGCGATCATCGGTGCAATTCTCACCATGTTGATTGAAGGTACTTATTTCAAAGAAGTCATCTACACTACAGCACTGTTTGGCATTATCGTATTCTTTGGTTTTGTCTCACAAAAATTGCGTTGGGGAGAAGAGCGTCGAGCGTCGCACTTAAACCAAATACATGAAGAAAAATTAGTTTAATTTTTGAAAATAAAAGAGCCTCTTTATTATAGAGGCTCTTTTATTTAAGATTTGGATTGATTGATGATTAATTGAGCGTGGGAACTTTCGCTTCTCGTAAGCATTGTAATAACACACCAAATGCCATCACCATATCTTTTTCATTGACACAAGCAAAGCCCATCAGCAAACCGCGTTGGGCATGTGCATGTGACTGCATATAGTATTGAGAAAGTGGGCGTACTTTGACGCCACGTTCCAGTGCAGTTGCTGCGATGGCAACATCATCACAATGATCTGGTAATTTTAAAACCAAATGTAAACCTGCAGCTTCATCGTATTCATGAATAAACTCAGACCCAAGATAACGTTGAATTAAACTAACCAAATAATCCCGACGTTTGCCATACAGTAAGCGCATGCGTCGAATATGCGCTTCGTAATGACCTTCACGAATAAATTCAGCGAGTGCTTTTTGCTCAAGCAAATGTCCACCACGATACAGTTCAGCGGCAACAATACGTAAAGGTGAGAACAGAGGTTTAGGTACAACTAAATAACCAATGCGTAAAGATGGATAAATCGTTTTGCTAAAAGTACCCATGTAGAGCACAGGCGCATTACTCTCTAAGCCTTGTAGTGAAGGATAAGGCTGACCTGAAAAACGAAATTCACTGTCATAATCATCTTCCACAATCCAGCTATTGTGCTGACGCGCGATTTGGATGAGTTGTCTACGTCGATCTAAACTTAAATGTGAACCCAATGGATATTGGTGAGATGGGGTCACAAAAATTAATTTAGGGGGCTGTTTTGGCTGTTGTTCAGGAATAATACCTTCCGCATCTACAGGCATGGGTTGAATGTGTACGCCATTAATTCGTAACGTATTCCGCATTCCCCAATAAGCAGGATCTTCAATCCAAATATGATCACCAATATCGCTGAGCGCGCGAGATACTAAATCAATCGCTTGATGAATCCCCTCAGTAATAATGATTTGGTCTGCATCACATTGTACTGAACGAGCAACACGTAAATAATCAGCCAAGGCACTGCGTAGTTCAATGCAGCCACCTGCATTGCTATAAATGAGTCGATTGACATCAGGTTCGCGACTTAAACGCGCTTGTATACGACTAAAAATATGATGAGGAAATTCGGTTACATCTGGTGCACCAGGCACAAAGGCTCCCCATTGATGCGGTGATGCAGCAGCATAACCCAATAAGTTTGAGCCGCGTTGTGATAGCACGTATGAGCTTTGAACTTTTGTCAGCTCAGGAGCTTTCTTTTTATTCTTGGTATTTAAGAAACTTTCAGGCAGTTTTTCTGCGACCCATGTGCCATGCCCTGTCCGCGCTTCTAAATAACCTTCTGCTTGTAATTGTTCATACGCCGTTAAAACGGTGTTTCGTGAGACGTGAATTTCGCTGGCCAAATCCCGCGAAGCAGGCAACCGTGTCATCGGTTGAACCACGCCGTCAATAATAGCAGCGCGTAAACAGCGGAAAAGGCGCTGATGCAGTTTTCCCTCAGTGTCCTGTTGGAGTCTTTGTAGCAAATGATCTCCAAGTAAACTACGCAATTGGCTCTCTCCCAGACTTTAAAAATGGCTCTCGTCACTTGCCTTCAGACGAGCGAAATTACAGCTATAGGCAGTCATTGTATCGCATCCTAAAAATCGACCCTTGGGATGTAAGACTAAAGCTGTAACTGATGATGAAATATGAGGGAATAAAATGGACACTCAACATTCTGCACTTAATGTTCGTAAACAGCAAGCAACCCCACGTGGCGTAGGTGTGATGTGTCAGTGGTATGCAGAAAAAGCCGAAAATGCAACCATTTGGGACAAGGAAGGCAAGCAATATATCGATTTTGCAGGTGGTATTGCAGTACTCAATACTGGGCATCGTCATCCGAAAGTGATCGCTGCGGTAACAGAGCAACTGACTAAATTTACCCATACCGCTTATCAAGTGACACCTTATGAAAGTTATGTGTCTTTAGCTGAACGTATTAATCAGCGTGCGCCAATTGAAGGTGCAGCAAAAACAGCATTTTTTACCACAGGTGCAGAAGCAGTTGAAAATGCAGTGAAGATTGCACGTTCATATACAGGTCGTCACGGCATCATTACTTTTGGTAACGGTTTCCATGGTCGTTCATTTATGACGATGGCAATGACAGGTAAAACTGCACCCTATAAACGTGATTTTGGTGTAATGCCAGCTGGCGTATTCCATGCTCGTTATCCAGTGCCAGAAAAAGGTATCTCGGTTGCAGCGGCGATTGATAGCGTTGAAGATATTTTTAGTGAAGATATTGCACCACATGACGTTGCGGCAATTGTACTTGAACCTGTACAAGGGGAAGGCGGTTTCAACGTTGTACCAGCCGAATTCTTAAAACGCTTACGTGCTTTGTGTGATAAGCACGGTATTTTATTGGTCGCTGATGAAGTGCAATCTGGTTTTGCGCGCACAGGCAAATTATTTGCCATGAATCATTATGAAACAAAAGCAGATTTGATCACGATGGCGAAAAGCTTAGGTGGAGGCTTCCCAATCTCAGGTGTAGTGGGACGTGCCGAAGTGATGGATGCACCAAACCCAGGCGGTTTGGGAGGTACTTATGCAGGTAGTCCAATCGCAGTTGCTGCTGCGCATGCTGTGATTGATGCAATTGAAGAAGAAAACTTGTGTGATCGTGCTAATGAGCTTGGTGCAGAGTTGGTCGCTGTTTTAAAAGAAATTCAAGAAACTTCAGGCGATGTTGTCACTCAAATTCGTGCTTTGGGTTCAATGGTTGCTGCCGAGCTAGAAACAGCTGAACAAGCAAAAGCAGTACAAAGTTATGCCATGGAACATGGTTTATTGATTCTCACTTGTGGTAAATACGGTAATGTCATTCGTTTCCTATATCCGTTAACCATTCCTGCTGAGCAATTCCGTCAAGGTCTCGATATTTTAAAACAAGGTTTTGCAGCATTAACAGCAGACAGTGCACAAGCAGTGGAGCAATCTGCATGATTCAAAACAATTTGCAGTATTTATTACAGCATCCCGATATTTCACTAGCTGCACCAGCCGCGCATAACGATATCGAAGTGAAAGATGCTGCGACAGGTGAAATACTGGCATGGGTGAAAAGTTATGACCGTGCTGGTGTTGAAGCAGCGATTCAGCGTTCAGCCCAAGCGCAAGCTACATGGAAAAAGCAAACTGCTTTAGTTCGTGCTGATGTGTTGTTTGCATGGTATCAATTGATGCTTGAGCATAAAGAAAATCTCGCACAGATTTTAACTGCTGAGCAAGGTAAACCATTGGCTGAAGCACGTGGTGAGATTGGTTATGCTGCTTCATTCATTCGTTGGTTTGCAGAACAGGCTCGTCGTATTGATGGTGAGGTATTAACGCCAACATTGCCAAACCAACGTTTGCTTGTGATTAAACAAGCGATCGGGGTAACAGCTGCAATTACGCCGTGGAATTTCCCTGCGGCGATGATCACACGCAAAGCTGCGCCAGCAATAGCTGCGGGTTGTTCGATGTTGGTCAAACCAGCAGAACAAACGCCTTTGACCGCGTATGCACTAGAAGTATTAGCTTTAAAAGCAGGTTTGCCTGCCGATATTTTGTTAAATATTAGCGGTGATGCGATTGAAGTCGGTAAAACGCTGTGCGAGAGCGATATTGTGCGCAAGCTGAGCTTTACAGGTTCAACCCAAGTGGGTCGCATTTTAATGCAGCAATGTGCGCCGACGATTAAGAAACTATCGCTCGAATTGGGTGGTAATGCACCTGTGTTGGTGTTTGATGATGCCAATCTCGATCAAGCCGTTCAGGGCATTATGGCGAGCAAATATCGCAATAGTGGTCAGACTTGCGTCTGTGCGAATCGAATTTATGTGCAAGATGGTATCTATGATGCTTTGGCAGATCGTTTAGTCGAAGCTGTGTCTAAGCTACAAGTCGGTGATGGTCGTCAGGAAACATCAACCCAAGGTCCATTGATTGATGAAGATGCAATTGCCAAAGTTCAGTCACATATTGCTGATGCGACTGCAAAAGGCGCGACAGTCCGTATTGGTGGTCAGCGTTCAGTGTTAGGTGGTACTTTCTTTGAACCAACAGTACTCACCAATGTTACTCAAGATATGAAAGTGTCAAAAGAGGAAACCTTTGGTCCACTTGCGCCGTTATTCCGTTTCAAAACTGAAGATGACGCAGTGGCAATGGCAAATGACACTGAATTTGGTTTGGCGGCGTATGTGTTTACTCAAAGCGCAGCTCGTCAATGGCGAGTGGGCGAGGCGCTTGAATACGGCATGGTTGGAATTAACACGGGAGCAATTTCAAATGAAGTTGCGCCATTCGGCGGTGTTAAACAATCAGGCTTAGGCCGTGAAGGCTCAAAGTTTGGTATCGATGAATATCTCGAAATGAAGTACTTGTGTATGGATTTATCTGAGTAAATCTTGGGTGGTTGAACACTCAAATCTGTTTAATAAAAAACGATCATGCCCATTCATGATCGTTTTTTATTTGTTAGGTCGGGCTATAGCCGTGATGGCTTTCAGGCAAACGTCTTAAATTTTCAATCAGCATTTCAAGCAATTTTTCAACCACTAGACGCTGTCCTTTGCGCGAGGCATAGACTAATTGCACTGTACCTCGATTAGACTTCCATTCGGGCAAAATATGGATCAGCTTTCCTTTTTCAATGTCAGCTTGAACCGTTAAATAGGGCAAATCTGCGATACCCAAACCATCACTGACAGCATAATAAACACCAGCCAAATCGTTGCTTCGTACTCGCGGCGAATAAGGCACATCGACCGTTTCATCATGATTGACACCACATAAATGCCATATATATTGGTTTTTTTGAATCCCTAAAGCTACACTTGGATAACCTGATAATTCAGAGTAGTGTGTGATTTGTTTACCCTGTAAAAGTTCAGGTGCAGCGACCAAACAATGTTCAGTTTGAATCACATCGCGTATGATTAAACTAGAGTCTTCGTTGGGTTCAAAACTGGTACGTATTGCAATATCAATATCATCATGTAACACGTCAACACGCCGACTGGTCAACTCCAAGGCAATTTCAACTTTAGGGTAAGTTTTTAAAAATTGATTTAATAATTTGCGAATTTGAAAATGCATCATCAACGGTGGACAGCTAACTTTGACTAAACCTTGCGGTTCGCTTTTCTGTTTGAGTAATACATTTTCTGCACATTCAACTTGAGCAATCACTTTACAACATTCGTCATAGAACTCTTGTCCCAGTTCAGTTACTTTAAAATGCCGTGTGGTTCGTTGGATGAGATTCACATTAAATTTATTTTCAAGCTCAATAATACGACGGCTCAATTTAGATTTACTGATATTTTCTGCTTCACTGGCAGCACTAAAACCACCGTGTTTCACCACGAGATAAAAATAATGAAAATCATCAAATGAGTTCATCAAGGCAGCTTTAGTCCTATATTCAGATGAAGATTAGAATAGCATTAACTTTTCTAATCTTCAGTGAACGATTTATTTTTGTGCAGTGTTTTGATTATAGCTATTGATCAGGTTGCGATAATCAGGAATATGATTTGAGAATAATGCACCCAAGCCTTCGATATCATTACGCCAGTCACGATGTAACTCACACGCCATACCAAACCACGTCATTAATTGAGCGCCTGCTTGAGACATGCGATCCCAAGCTGCATCACGGGTTAACGCATTAAATGTACCTGAGGCATCGGTAATGACAAAAACTTCAAATTCTTCTGCAAGTGCCGATAGTGCAGGAAAAGCAACGCAAACCTCTGTCACAACACCTGCAATAATCAATTGTTTTTTGCCTGTTGCTTTGACTGCTTTAACAAAGTCTTCATTGTCCCATGCATTGATTTGACCTGGACGCGCAATATAAGGTGCATCGGGGAACATTTCTTTAAGTTCAGGAACAAGTGGACCGTTTGGACCATTTTCAAAACTTGTTGTTAAGATTGTCGGTAAATTAAAATATTTCGCAGCATCTGCAAGCGCTAACACATTATTTTTAAATTTATCTGGGTCGATGTCGCGAACCAAAGAAAGCAATCCAGTTTGATGATCAACCAGTAAAACAGCGGCATTGTCTTTGTCTAAGCGAATGTAATTTTGAGCCATGAATATATCCTTGTGGTTTGTGGAAAAAATTTATTAATCGTTACTTCATGGGAAGTGTTATTTGAAATAATGCTAAAGAAAAAATTTAAAGGTCAGAAGTACAAAAAATGAGATAAACAATATTAAAAATAGGATGATAGCCAAATTATAGATATCAGTTGTATTAAAAATGCTTCATTGTCCTATATATAGAATAATGTGTTGCCAATCCATCTCTATAAGTGTTGCTTACCGAAGCGTAGAATAAGCTCAAGAAAAGAATTTCTACCGTAGAGGAGAAACAAAATGAAGAAAGTTGTTGGTGTGTACCAAAACAAACACATGCATTGGGTTGGCGATGGTTTTCCTGTTTATAACTTATTCTCTTATGATCGTTTAGGGCAAACAATTAGTCCATTTTTATTGTTGGATTATGCAGCACCTTATCGCTTTGAGCCAACCAATGCGCAACATGGCGTAGGAACACATCCACATCGTGGTTTTGAGACAGTTACAATTGCTTATCAAGGTGAAGTAACACACAAAGACTCAGCGGGTGGCGGTGGTACGATTAAAGCAGGTGATGTGCAATGGATGACTGCGGGTGGTGGTATTTTGCACCAAGAATTTCATTCGCCTGAGTTTGCTCATGATGGTGGTTTGTTTGAAATGGTTCAACTCTGGGTCAATTTGCCAGCGCATTCAAAAATGACGCCTGCAAAATATCAAGCAATTGAATCAACTCAAATTCAAAGCATTGACTTAGATGATGTTGGTAGTGAATTACGTGTGATTGCTGGTCAATATCAAGATACAGTGGGTGCAGCTACAACGTTTAGTCCAGTCAATGTTTGGGATGGCAAAATTGTGGCAGGTCAGGCCCACACATTTTATGTGACTGAAGGACATACCACATTATTGGTCGTGCTCTCTGGTGAGGTGATTTTGAATGATAACCAGCGGATAGAAGCTCCAAGTTTGGTGGTGTTAAGTCGTGAAGAAATTGACTTTAATGTTAAAGCCGAACAAGACAGTAAATTCCTGATTTTAACTGGTCAGCCTTTAAATGAACCAATCGAAGGTTATGGACCGTTTGTAATGAATAGCAAAGCTGAAATTGTTGAAGCAGTACATGATTTCAATAGTGGTAAGTTTGGTGTAGTGCAAGGCTAATTCATTAAAAATCATTTATTTATATAAGAAACCCCATAACTCCTTTAAAGTTATGGGGTTTCGCTGTAAGGTTCCTCTATTGATTTTTTTAATATTAGGTCACTTATTATTATACAGTTTATTATGTGACTCGGTTCTCATTGTTGTGTAATCAGAATAGCGCGATTTTTTTACTTTGCAAAGCCCTTAACACCCTAAAAATGAAAAAATATAGAATGTTCTGTATAGTATTGTTGGATTTACGATACTAAATATAATAATTTCATTGAGTTAAGCTAAAAAAACAAGTTGTGATAAAATGTAACAATAAATGAACAGGGGTGTTACGACAAAAGTCTGACTTAAATGCTGAATCTGGTATTTTTTAATACGGTGTTTGAGTTAACTATCAGTCATAATCAAGAAAAATCATCAACTGATGGGACATAATTTTGGATATTGCAATTATCGGCAGTGGAATGGCAGGACTTGCCTCAGCCAGAATCCTACATGATGCAGGACATAAAGTAACGATATTCGAAGCACTCGCTGGACGAGGCATGGATAGTCACAGTATCGATTTTGATGGTGGCATAATTGATGCACCTTTACGTGTGATGAATCCTAAACTTTGGAAAAACACGCTCAGTTTGGCCAGTTATTTAGGCATAGAAACTTTTCCAGTGCGTACCTTCATGGCATGCAGTTGGTTATTTGAAGATAAAACAGATACATGGTTAACTACATCGCGTAGTCGTATTGGTAATTTTCCGATTATTAACAATCGCAAAGGCATTCAACAATATGGTTGGCGTCTAGTCAAAGGGATGTTGCAACTCAAAACGGCTGTGCATCAATTCTTTAAATCAGACAATCAAGATATCACCTTGGCTGAATTTATGAATCAATATCATATTGAGGAAGTATTTTGGCATGGAACGGTGATGCCTGTACTCTATACGATTTGCACATGTCATCCTAAAACCATAGGTGAGTGGCCAGCAAAACCATTATTAGAATTTATTCGCCAGTTAACTGAAGGTGAAGCGCTACTTCGTATGAAAGGCGGTACACCAGCTTTAGTCAATCGTTTGATTGAAGGTATTGAAATTCATAGTGGCTCACCTGTTCAAAAAGTCGAAGAACAAGGCGATAAAATTTTAGTTGCCAATGAACAAGGTGAGAGTCAGTTGTTTGATCGAGTCGTGATAGCGACACCGACTCCTGCAATTGAAAATTTCTTGAAACAGCCTCAGTTCGCTGAAGATATTGCCTTGTTAAAGAAATTTAGATTTGAACAAGGTGATTTAGTCATTCATACCGATCCAATTGTGATGCCGCAACGCCGTAAAGATTGGGCGGTACTCAGTTATATGATGGATCGTAAATTCACACGACAACAGTTTACGGTGTGGATTAATGCTGTAGAACCTTCATTGGTCGGTAAAAATGCCGTATTCCAAACATGGTGTCCTGTAATTGATATTGATCCAAAGAAAATTATTTCTAAAGTTAACCTTACTCGGGCAGTGGTTGATATCGAAACTGTTGCGTTGAATAAGAAAATACAAGAACGACATTTGGAACAAAATCGTAAGGTGTTCTATTGTGGTTCATGGTCATGTGATGGTTTGCCAATTTTAGAATCAGCGGTAACTTCAGCCATGCACATCTCTGAAATTTTAGGAGCTTCAGTGCCATTTGTGGGACTTAAACCAAAAGTAAATGTCGCTCCTGAACTTGGTTATTAAAAATGCCTAACCCCAAGCAAGGATGGATTGAAAAAGTTTTCGGACATAAGTATGCAATTGATGCAACACGTCTCGGTGATGATTCTTTACTTGCTTGGAGTAATTTAGGATATTGGCAAGACCAACATCATGATTATCGTTTGGCTTGCCAAAGTCTTGCAGATCAAATTGCAATTTCAGCGCAATTAAAAAAAAATGATCGTGTTCTAGACATTGGATGTGGTCAAGGTGCCAGCTTATTACATTGGATAAATCACTATTCTATCGAACAACTCAGTGCGGTTGAATTACAACCGAATTGTGTAAAACGGATTCAAACACAATTACCTGAGATACATAGTTATTGCGAATCTTTTTTAAATTTAAAAGCACTGAAACTTTTAAATTCATTTGATGCAGTACTATGTGTTGATGCGGCATATCACAGTGATTTAAATTCATTTCTCAGTTCAGTATCTCCAGTTTTGAATTCAAAAGGTCATTTGACCTTTCATTATTTAATGTGGTCAGATACTTGGCAAGATTGTTCAAAGTTTAAAAAACAACAATACCGTTATTTGCTCAAAAGTGCTGATGTGAATTGGCAAAATTTAATGAATGAGCAACAACTGACGCGAACCCTATCGGAACAAGGATATGCTGAGGTTGAAATTCAAGATTTTTCCGAACCTGTTTTAAATGGTTTTGCGACATATATTGAAAACAGAACAATTGAGCAGAAACGTTTTGACTTGCCGCAAATAAAAATCGAAATGACAGCGAAGCTATGCCGAAAACTCTACCAAGATGGTTTAGTTCGTTATATTCAAATTAGTGCAGTGAAAAACTAGGCAATAAAAAAGGCTTAAACCTGAAAGTTTAAACCTTTTTTGAATTTGATGGTGCCGGCACACGGATTCGAACTGTGGACCTACTGATTACAAGTCAGTTGCTCTACCAACTGAGCTATGCCGGCAACGTGGCGAGAATTTTACAGAATCTAATTTAAAAAACAAGCGAAAAAGTGAGCAAATAGATAATTTCAATTTGATTGTTGATTTTTTATCAATTCTACTCGAATTGATCGTAGTAAATTCCAATCAATCAATGTTTTTAAATAGCCTTCAACTTAAAGTTTGAAGCTAATTTTATCGAAATTGGGGAGTAAAAAATAAGGGTAAATTATTTTACCCCCAACTACTTCAGGATCCAATAGGGTCAATTGGAAAACATAAGGCAATAAAAAAAGCCTAAACCCTTTAGATTTAAGCTTTTAGGACTCTATGAGATATCATAGAAAGTATATTTGGCGAGAGAGGGAGTAAACTTTTTAATTTAAGTGTATGATAATTAATTAAAATTAGAAAACATTTTTTATGTTTTACCCCCAGTTATACCCCCAGCTGTATGAGGGTACTTCTTTAGCTATATAGCTATTGTTCTTACTATAACATGGAAGCCTTGATTCATTTTACTGCTATTAAGATAAAACATCAGAGGTTTCGCTTATTGATCACTGTAAAGGCTAAACTGGTTTTCATCACTCGTTAGCAGATGCAACAACTTTGGATGTAGAAATAATTTTTCTTTGCCGACAGCGATTTCTTCCAGTACCCCTAACTCAACTAATTTTTTTAGATAGGTGGATGCAGCCTGTCTTTTAGCTATGTCTTTTTCGACTAGGTTAGAAATACGGCAATAGGGTTGTTCAAAAATCACATCGACCAATTCTCTTGAGTAAATCT
Organism: Acinetobacter sp. Z1; assembly: GCF_024296945.1. NCBI lineage: Bacteria > Pseudomonadati > Pseudomonadota > Gammaproteobacteria > Moraxellales > Moraxellaceae > Acinetobacter > Acinetobacter sp. Z1. The sequence goes on from NZ_CP101115.1 coordinate 240,684, forward strand.
TTTCAGCATGGTTTTTAATGTATTCGATGCTATGTTCATGCAAGTTTCGGATTGCTTTGATTTTGGCGATTGTCCACTCACTACTATTCTTCACTGCTTGTAGCATGAATAAAATCCATTCTTGCCAATTTTCTTGTGTAGTCACACTTAATAGCAGTTCGTAGTATTTAGCTTTATTTTGAATGATAAAACGACTCAGATAAAGAATAGGCAAAGTCAGTAGTTGTTGATCCATCAAATACAGAATATTAAGAATCCGCCCTGTACGTCCATTACCGTCAACAAAAGGGTGAATCGCTTCAAATTGGTAATGAGCCACTGCCATCTTGATTAACGGATCTATGTCTTCATTGTAATGTAGGAACTGATCTAAGTTGGATAATAAGTTACGGATCGTTTCCTGCCTATCAGGTGGTGTGTAGATGACTGCTCCTGTATAGCTATTTTTTAACGCTGTGCCTGTAGTTGCACGGATATCCAAATCCACACCTTTAATCGTCTGACATATCCCGATAGCGGTACGTGTATTTAAAGGGCGTTCCTGAATGGACTGTACGCCTTGATATAGTGCTGTTCTGTATCTTAGAGCTTCTTTAGTGGCATGATCTGCTTGATCGTCAGGGCCTTGTGCATGTTGGAATAGCTTATCTGTTGTGGTGATAATATTCTCAATTTCAGAACTGTCCTTTGCCTCTAACAATGGGATGATATTAATTAGGATTGTTTGATTCGGAATGAGTTCACCTGCCTGCTTTAATTCAGCCAAGGCTGCTCTAGCTTCAATACATAACTTGAGTACTGTCTTGGTCTCTACATCCTGTTCTGGCGGTAAAGGGGGCAGATCGTTATACGGTTCAGTTGCTTGCCATTGGGTCATCGTATTTCTTCCATTATTTATTGTTATGTCGATGCGAATTGAAAAAATCGACATGAGAATAAGTTATGTCGATAGCATAAACATGAATAGGGCGTCATGTCGATAAAAATAAAAAACATCGACATAAGAGTTAGGATGTGTCGATGTTCTAAGTGTGATTAGGATGCTAGGTGTAAATGAATTGCTGTTTATTATTAGCTCTATGAGGCAAGCCTTGTCAGGAGGTTTATTTTCCTGAAAATCGTTTAAGGAGCAATGGGAGGATCAGTGTCTCTGCTGTTGTGAAATAGTAAAATGACATACCAAAAAACCAATAAAACGGCTAAATATTAATCTGTAAAAGTGAGGTGTTGTTATAGGGTCTTTCTTTCAATACATTTTTTAATTTTATAAACATACATGTAAAATAACTAATCATTAAAATTTAAATAAGAAATTCTTATAAATGTTCTTTGTATACCCAATAAAGTCTTAAGCTATTTAGTTAGCTCAAAATCTCTATTGTACAGAAAACATTGCTTTGAGTACTTGTCTAGATAATTTTAATTCGTGAATAAATTAATATAAAAAATTAAAGTAAAAAGAAAGTAATTTTTCTTGATTGAGAAAGGTTATCTGTCTTTCATGCACCATATTTTTTAATGACATATTTTTTATATCTTTGACTCATAATTTTTATTCAAGTGGGATATTTTCAGTTCGTGTAGATGAAATAGTAAAAATTGATTGAAAATTGATCTATATTTGGTTTTGATTTATATTTAATAAAAGCTTAATTAATAGATTTAAGTACTTAATTAATAATTTTGATATCATGAATAATAGTTTTTATTTATAATTTATACACTATAAAATATATGGCTCTTGATATGATTTTAGATAAAAATAAAATTATTAGCGATTATTCTTTTTTTTCATTATTGAGATATAAATATAATACACATCTTGTGGGTGTGCGGGAAAGTTTATGGGAGCAGTACTCGCTTCCGCTTGAACAGATAAAATTTATAGAAAAAATTCGAGAGATAGAAAAATTTTACGATCTTAGGTTGGAATATTGGGTTGGTAGAAATGGATGGGTTGATGCATTTAAGTCATTTTCCTCCGATGAGAAAAATGTGATAAATCACTTTTTTTGTCGGCAAAACAACCTTGTTGATTCAATTCGATATGACGGTTATGAATTTCTGAGAGAATATTTTAAAAAGTATCGAATTTATCAGGATGGTAATTTTTCTTTAGAGCATCTTCCTGATTTTTTGCAATCATCATTTTCTATGGAAATGAATAACAGCTTTAATCATGCTGGGAAAACAAGGGAAAATATAGTAATCCTGAATATCGAAAAAGCTTATCTAGAGATGGAAAAATTGTTTCATCGCTATGCTCTGCTGGAAGTGTTGAACATAGAAATTCATTTCCCGAATGATCATCGTGGGGAGGAAGGTTATGATCGATTCATCAATAATATTAAACCTATTCTGGAAAGAGTTCAGTTAAGCTTGCATGATGATCAGCGATTGGTAAAAGGGTTTTTTAAGCTTGAAGATGATGGGCGATATGGTCTGAATTATAGCTGCATTTTGGTCTATCCTAAGGAAGCTGGCATAACAAAACAAGTTATAGAAAATCAATTAAAACCAGTGATCGCCAATACCCTTGCAGAAATGCATGATAGGAGTATACCTATAGATTCTGTGGCTGGTATGAAAACATCAGGTACAATCGATACTCTAGAAAAATTACAAGCTTTTTGCCATTGGCACGTAGGATACTATTACTTATATGATTTCTATATTGGTTTAAATCCTATTGTTCAGGATCAGTATGCTTTAAAGATTAATCACATACATAGTCATGAATGGAATATTGATCTTCAATTTATAGGGAGCAATATAGATCAAGAACAATTGATTCAATATCATGCTCTACAAAATTATAGTAGCGATTCCAAAGCAGTTTGGAAAGTCGAGCATTTACCAGAAGCCTTAATACAAAAGCATCAATATCTTAATGTCTTTGTTAATGAGATCAATATCCCAAATTTTGATTTAGATGCTAAGCGTGTTTTGCAGTATTTGGAAATTTTTATCGATTCACTTAAGCACTCTAATGAACCCTTTTTTAGATTTGATGTCGCAGCAACGACGAAAAAGAAAAATCAAATAAGAGTGACCCGTTTAGGTAATCAACTTTTATTTTTATATAAATACTTTAAACAAAAGACTGTTTCTATTGGAAGTATAGATTTTTATAACAACATGCGAGGCGGGGTGTTGAATCAACTTTTCTACAGTGATTTATGGAATACGATTCTCATCACTAAAAATATAGTTGGTCAAGACGAAGCTCATAGTATTTTACTTAATTTGAAAAAATTGGCATTTTTTAATGACATTCTGAAAAAAAGTGTTTTTAGAGATGAAAAGGGAGTATTTTCTGTTCGAACAATAGCGTATGGTCCAAGTGATCAAATCCTGAAAAACACTTCTCCAACCGTAGATAAGAATATTTCATACTTTATCAACCAGACTTTAAATACGCAGAAGTATGTAAAGAACCTATTTAAAGAAGACAGTTTTATCACTCGTGCTCAGTTTTATTGTACGACCATAACTAATTTAGATTTTTTCTCTAAAAACCTCACTGATTTCTTACGAATCTATCGTTCGAAGGCTATTTTAAAAGGCTTGAAAGGATATTTCTTGGTTTGGTTGCTAGATAGTGATGGGTTGCCAGTTGTAGATGTAATTTTTATCTTGCAATACCATAAAAGTTATGGGGGTAAAGATTTCATCTTCCAGCTAGATAACCAGTGGAAAGAATTTATTGAAAATAAATTACAAAAACTACAGTGGCATATTCAAGATGCTAATCCTTGTGTTAAACAGGATGCGGTCTTATCTCTTGCAACATCTTCGTTAACGCAATATTTCGTTGCAGTGGAGGCATCTGATCACAGACTCAAGCAAGATATTTATCATAATATTGTCCCTTATTTTACCTTTAGGCATTATTTTCTTGCATCTAACATTCAAAAGAAAAAGTTGTTTTCTAAAGGTTCAGTAATCAAGTCAAAGTAGCTGAGAGATACGTAACTCTAGCTTACTGGATAATTTCCAATTTTGTCTTAGCTAAGGTGGATTCGGTGATGGGGCTGCCGCCACGACATCGTGGGTCTATGTGCTCAAATGAACAGGTTATTAATATTATGAAATGAACATATCACTAATCTAATATTCATTTATAAGTCTATATATATCCTTAGTATATATCTAAGATTATTTATATTAATCAATAGACTAGAATTATATCTTTATTCATATAAATCTGACATAAGTAAATTATCACACGAGTCTATTTACTATGATTCAATTGTCGTAGTGAAGTTCATGATAAATTTCGATAAAGTACCACTCAATCCATCTAGTGTATTAACAGCTATTGATCATTTAGTGCATCAGGTCTATAACGATCAGATTGATAATGAGGACTTAAAGTATGCTTTGGCTGATTTAGTACCAGCATTTAAAGTGTTAAATCAGAATAATTTAAGCTATGTACCAAGTATTCAAGGCTTTATGAATGTCATTGCTAAAATAGATACAATCCTAATGCCTCAGTCCTATGATCAGATTATTCATTTCAACCATGAGGATATTTCATACCTCAAGATCATGTTTTATGAGAGTCTACAAGATATGCAGGATTTCATGACACGCCATCAAAATCAAGAAAAAAGAAATCAGAAACGTATACAGCAATACCTAACAGATTTAACTGAGCACTATTCCAAGCTATTGTTTGTTCGTGTTGATTTGGGCTATTTAAAAGAACAGCAGTATCAAGTTGATGTCAGTGTCTTTCAGCAACACATGGATACCTTTAGACAGCGTTTAGCCAATCAGGACGGGTGTTTTAGTGACCTACAAGGTTATGCATGGGCACTGGAAGAAGGTGCTACCAAAGGTCTACATGCACATATTCTATTGATCTATGATGGGCATAAACATCAACAAGGTTTTGGTTTAGCTAAGTTGATTGGTGATGCTTGGTTGGAAATCACAGGGAGTACAGGCATGTACTTTAATTGCCATGATACTGAATACATTAAGAAGTTTGAGCGAGAGGGCACACTGGGTATTGGTATGATTCATCGTAACAATCCTCAGCAGGTTGCTAATGCAATTAATGCAGCTAAGTACTTGGTCAATCCTGAAAAGGAATTTCAGTATTTGAGGTCTAAAATACCTGGTATGCGGACGTTTGGTGTTGCTCAGTATGAGAAAGGGAATCGTCGTTTATTAATGAGGAAAAGAAGTCATGTGTGAAGAAATGACTTCTCTTAATTGATACTTACAATTTAGCTTTTACATGAAAGATAGTGTAAGTTCACACTATTTCTTGCATGATACGATTGTGTATTTTACTAATTTCCTTAGCAAATTTTTCCACATTTAGATTTTTAGTAGGGTGTTGATAGAGAGTAACTTCATTACGCTCATTAAGCATAATATTTTTAAATCCCTTATCTTTTAGCATATTTATAACATCATCAGAAGCTACCTGATATTCTGGTGATCGTTTCCAGAATTCTATAACTACATAAGCATCTTTCAAGTACCATTCAATTGAAAGGTAAATATAGTACCGAATACCTTTGGTTTTAATTGGAATAGAAATACTGTAGGCCCCTAACCACCGCCAATAATCACTTTTATATAACTTCAAATTGCTACTTGGAAAAAGATTTCCAGCTATTGTTGCATCTAAATGCTCAATTGTTTCTATAAGCATTTTTTTTGCATGTTGGCGGATTACTTCTCGTTGGGAATCTAATGTTTCCAAAATTTCATAATTATCTACGCAAAACTCTAGGAGATTTTGTTCTTCTGTGCTGACGGATTTTTTATTCATACTTTCCATAGCTGTAATATAGTCCAAAATAAAGGTAGAGTAATAATTATCTTGCAGCAGAGTATTCTCATTTTTATGCATGAGTGAGACAAGGGCCTTTCCAAAATCTGAATGACTAACAAACATGAAAGGTTTTGGTAAATTTTTAGGAAGGTGATTCCCCATTAATATGTAAAGCCTTTGGTCGGGGTTGATATGCCTGAAGTCTTTAATACACTGTCTTACATATAAATCAAAAGGGTTATTTAAAGAGTGAGCTATTTTGTTCTCGATAATAATTAGTTGATCTTGCATCTCAACAACGATATCGATTCGTCCTTTGTTCCCATCGCAAGGATACTCAGTACTGACTTTTAGGCTTTTGGGTATACGTTTATTTTTTATTTTTGCAGCTCGTATTAACGCTAATAGCCCCAAGTTTCCTAGTCCATGATTAGCCTCGCTATCTAATAAATAAGCTAAGACTTTGGAGCTAACGGACTCAATACGATGTAAATCAATTATTTCTAAAAAAGTTTTTTGGCGGGGGCTTGGAAATTTTAAGGAAGCTAATGCTTCCTTAAATTTTTGAAGGTTTAAATCACTCATCTAATACATTCACTATTGGATAATTAATCCTAAGCATTTTCATTTTGACCTGTGACTTTTTGGTCTTTAGGTAGATTTTCTTGCCATGCAGCATAGCTTATAGATGTTCCTTGTATGCGCCATGAATTACGCCCATTATCTGTACGTCCCAATACTGTTGCAGATGCTGCACTAGGACTATTAAAGTCAATATCTTTAGTAAATAAAAAATGAGATTTATCATCAGACATTATGAGTAAACCTTTTTGAAGTAGCTCCTCCCGTAAGGTCATGTAAGAATGGGGTTGTCCTGTCCAATCTAATTTTGCCTGTGAACCTTCTTGAACGGTGAATACAGTACCATTTTCAAATGCAACTGCGCTAAGACCGTGTTTAGCGCTTTCTAGTTCAAAGTAAGTAAGAGATGATAGTCCAAGTTCATGTAGTCTCGCTTCTGCTAACTCAGTTTTGCTTTTACGATCTTGTAATTTCCAATGAGTTTCAAATGCCTGCAACATATCATTTTGCCGCTTTTGCATGACAGTAGTTGACCATTCTGAATGTTGCAGTACTTGCGTTGTTAGAGCAAAACTACTGACTCCACCTCTAGTAAAATATGTTGTTTTTTTCCATGTGAAATCACGGTTGCTGGCTGAGCTATTTTTACGGCGACTTAATAAAGCTAGATTACCAAGTCGATGTACCCATTCTTGATATATCGACTTATCTGGTACCCATTGGCTCCATTGGCTATTTGGTGCTGGTTGTTGAGGCATAACATGTTCAACAGACACAACATCATATTGATAAGATGCACTTCCATCTGATAGAAGGTGGTCTAATCTTAAAAGTAAAAGTGCTAATGCTCGAGGTGCATGGGTATCATACAGAGCTCCATTTAGCATGGAGTACGTATCGTATTGTTCAGGTAGAGTTAATTGGAGGGGCGATTTGATATCGGTTAGATCAGCATTTTGCTCAATTGATTTTGTAAGCGATGAGAAACGTTCAATACGATCATTAACACCTACTTTGCGTACAAGCATTGAAAAAGCTAAGCGTTCCATGTCACTAAAGAATGATTTAATCATATCGGGTTCTTCCCGATACTTTGCTAAATAAACAAGCGATGGTGGTACCCAATCTTTGAATTCTAAACGATTCAACCAATGTAGATGCTTGTTTACTTGTTCAGCATGTTTGTTACTTACGTAATCTGCACCATTAATTTGGCTGAAAGCCAGAGCCATAGGTAAGAGAACACTATCTATAAAAGTTTGTGGATCACTAAAAAGTGTTACATGGTCTTTGAATTCTTTAAGTAAAGTTCCTTGAGGTTTGGCTTTACGATAAACCATACGAATATGGCTAAATAATTCACCAAATGCATGTCGTCCCAGGTTTTCTTCTTCTTCTTCCCATTTATTTGTATAAATCTCTCGTAATGAGGGATTAATGCCACCAATTGCTTCTGCCTTAAGAATATCAGTTGCGCTCAAATCCATTCCGCGGCTATTCATAACACCAAAGATGCGATATGCCGAATCAAGATCAGGAGTGGCTACTGTGACTAAGTAGCAACGAGTGATGATGAATTGAACAAGTTTGACTAGTTCAGGCTGTGACAATTGACTTAATCTTTCCACAAATATTTGTGCGTTCGCTTTTAAGCGAGCTTGTGCGTCAGGTAGAGGACTATTGTGTTCAAGTAAATTTATTAGACTTTTTTCATGCTGTACATGTTGGCGGAAAAAATCACGGTCTCTATCACGTAAAGACAAACGATAGCGTGCTTGAGTATTAGATACCACATCACCATGTTCATAGATACGCTTTGTTATCCCAGCCTGAACGTCAGGGTTTTCTACTACAGCACGAACAGCAGATAGTAATAAGGTTAGTGTTGTCAAACGTTGTTGACCATCAACTACAGTTGCTTCTGGCGAGTTTTCAGCTTTGATTAGTACAATACTACCCAAAAAGTAGGGAGCAGCCTTACTTATATCTGAAGTGGTTAATGATAATGCCCCTAACAAATCATCTAAAAGTTCTTGGGCTTGCTCTTTGCCCCATGAATAAGGTCTTTGATAACCAGGTATTGTAAATACATAATCGTCACTAAAAATTTTCGCCAAAGATTGTTCTTTTGCTGTTAGAGAATGTGTCATTGGTTTCCCTTAATTTATTTACTTTTAGATCTTAAAAACAATCTTAGGTTTGATCTTTATTGCCATAAAAGTCTGTAGCACAGTTTAAAAGAAAGAAGAATTTCACTTTAAACGCTCCTTGCAACTATTTGATTATTAATATATATCATTAAAGTATCATATGCTAATCGTAGTGGAGAATTTTAGTATCGATATGGATAGTTGTTATAATTCAAAAAATATAAATGGTATTCGATAATGGCCACAGATATTCCTGTTGTATATGATGATGAGACTGCAACCCAAGTGCCTACTGTTTGGAGAGAGACACTTATTAGAATTGTGGAAGCCTTTAAAAATAATGATTTATCAGCTATTAGTCGTATTGAAGGTGTTCAAAATATTGAATTAGAAAATCTTCAAGAGATTGCAGAAAATATCACTGATTATGGTGAAACTTTGGTGAGTTTGCCTGATGAAACTTGGGTAACTTCACAAGCATTATGGATGGGATTTTGTTGGGATGTCATTCTTGATTTGTTTACAGAACGAGAAGGGCGTAGCGATTTAATTCTGTCTATCAGGGTATTTGAAACAGATGGCGTATTTGAGTACTCAATTCAAGACATTTACGTACCTTAAAATCATTACGATGATTGAAATGTAATACAGAGAAGTACGACAAGCCAGTACTTCTCTTACTGATTACTGTCCATTCATATCAAAAGTATATTCACCCTTGGCTGTACTTAAAGTGACTTCACGAACTTGACTGGCATCACAGCGAATAATGATTTCAGCAACAGTGCCGTACTGCATATTCTTGTAATTTTCACCACCACCTACAGGGCAATTGCCTCGATTGACTTTCACCGACGTGATTGCCGTACTCGTATCATTGAGCGAGATCACTTCAAGTCGATTAATAATGGTTGCCGCATAATGTGCTGTAGCATCAGGCAACGGCTTTGCGGTGAGTCGAATTTCAAATTGTTCATTAGCTGAGTCAGTTGGTTGGGCTGCTTGTTCGACCACAGCTTGTTCAGTTTCTTGAAGTTCACTAATAAAAGCACGAATCTCGTCTAGATCACCAGCACCTGTTTTGAGCATTTCATAATAGGCATTGGCTAATTTCAGTTGCACAGGCTGTAGATTTGGATTGTCTTTATACTCTGCCAGTTCATCCATTAATTGTTGACGATCGGCATCAATCTGAGCTGTTTCACTTGCAGTTAGAGTATTTTCAGCTGAATTTTGGTTGGATTGAGATGCATTGTTCTTGTTACAGCCGAATAATACGATTGAGCTGCACATTAAAATCAGTAAACGTGTTTTCATGATTAATTCCTGTATCAGCTATTCTTCAACAATTGGCGTGTAAGCCAATTTGCCACGCGTGGTGTAAAGATCAACCTGCTGAATTTGTTCTGAGGTACAGTGGTTGAGTACTAGATCGAAGACTGCACCGTAGTACATCAATTTTGGAAACTTCACTGTATTTGGTTCAATTCGCTGAATGGTGCATTCGCCATGATTCATTTCAACTTTGTCGATCACGTCTTCAACTTCAGAAACGACTCTTAAGCGAGTGGTATTGTTGGCTGTACTGGCGATGACTTTAAAAATTGGATATGAATCTACAGGTCGGAATTTCACTTCAACGGATTCGCCAGGTCGAAGTCTCTTCTTAAGTTGTGGTGGGGGAATGGCAATATTATTCGCGCCTGTATAAATACTGTCTGGGTCATATTGATCATGAGCAATCGCAGCAGCTTCTGCTTTTTGCTCTTTGGCTGCATCCAAAGGCCAGTCGGGTTGATTGCTACTTTCTTGTGTTTTCAGTTCTGATAAATCAGTGTTGGCGATATCGCTTGCAGCAGCAGATTCTTCAACAGGCTTTTTATTACATGCAGTGAGGCTAGCTATAATTACAGCCGCGAGTATGAGTCTCTTCATGGCGTGGAGTCCTATTAAATCAATAATGGCGGTATCAAGTCGGAGGGCTGATTACTGTGTTGATTGCATACGCTGAACGTACTTCAGTACAGTTAAGCCTTTGATGTACAGCCACCTGTCATTAAAATTCTCCGCATTGTAGTCAAAGATCTGATACGCCAAATCATCGATTTCTTGCAATTTAGGATCATGCAAATCTTTGCCTTCGATGATCAAGGCATTCAAATCACCACTGTAAATGTAATAGCGTAATGGATCGTCTTTCGGAATCACTTGCCACTGCTTACTGATTGCGACAAAGGCATTACAGTTTGGATTGTTGTCACAACGACGCACCGCTGGTGCAGTTGCAGGATCGTTGATCAGTGCCATGACTTGACTCATATCCGCATGACTTAAACTTGTAAATAGCGTACAACTTGCGACCGCAGTTCCTTGCAGCAAAGTTTTAATTGAATAATTCATAAATAGCTTCCTTTTTATTATTTGCTGTTTTGACCACGATCGATGTAATGAAGTACCGCGAGTCCTTTGACATACACCAGTCGATCAGCATCATTACGAGCTTTTTCATTAAAGACTTTTTCACCCGCTTCTAGAATCTGATAAGCACGATCTTGTTGCGGTGGGGCAAAGCCACGGCTTAAACCTTCACCGTCATTGTCTTCAATAAAGCTTATGAGTTGATAACCACTTAATTTGTAATTCTTGGGAATGACTTGCCATTGTTTAGACAGTGCATAAAAGGCGTTGCAATACACATCACCTTTACAACGTGTGACTTTGGGAGCACTGGCTGGATTGTTATAAAACTGATTCATGCTTTTCACATCAGCATGGCTCAGGCTAGACAATGATAGACAGGCTGCAACAGCACTGCATTTTATAAATGCGTGGATTCGATTGTTCATTCAAATGTATTCCTGATTCTTGTTGTTTATGATTTTTTAGAATGCGTACAGACTGAATTGCAGATAATTAGGCGTGGTCAGTTATCAACGATGCATATCCATCATTGAAGATTGGCAGTAGAGACATGCCCAAATAACAACAAAGCGGCTGTATGACGAAATGAATTTACCGAATCAAAAGATCGAGTCGATCAAAGGACGCGCCAGAATAAATAGGCAAGGGCGGGGAATACTGAGAAATAAAGAAAACAGTCATGATTGACTCCTTAGGTATTTAAGAAGTTCTACCAATTACTGCTAAATAATGGTGGCAGAACGAAAAGGGGTTAGCAGACTGAACCTAAGAATCAGCACACCCGAAGGTGTCCCCCTCCCGTTCTACCGCAGAGGGAGCACGAGGGTTCACACCAAAAGAACGAATCTTTTAGTGCACTTAGGATACGGTCTGCTAAAACCGACTGACGATGTAGGTCAGCAAGCTCATCATAATCATAACGATTTCATAGGTCAATTCGATTTGTCCTGCTGATTTGTACAACTCAGTAAAAAATGAACAGGCATACGATTCCAAATTATTTCAAATACATATTACGGAAATGAAGCAACGCCAAGCATTGAATTGATGATCTCAATCAAGGCGTTTTAAACATTCATTTCTTAAACATTGGAGAAACACCATGTCGTATTTGGACACAGAAGAAGAACCGTATAGCCCTCGCTTTAGAGAACCACAACCACTGCAACTCAGCCTTGCCAGCGCACCGACGACTTTGGCAGTGCTGGGTATGAACCTTGCCAAGTCCATCGGCTTTTCACCGATGCTCGGTGGCGTGGCAGGGGCTGCATTAGGTGGTGTGATTTTAGTACTGGCAGATCAAACCCGATCAAGCATCAGCACACATAAATACTGAGCAAGACATCATTCAAATCAGAATAAAGGATACATCTTATGGCACATTTAGTTGAAACAATGGCATTCGTTGGACAAACCCCTTGGCATGGTTTAGGCAATCAATTGACACCGAATCAACCTATAGAAGTTTGGGCACAGCAGGCAGGCATGGACTGGCGGATTGAATCTTCCGATGTCAGTTATATGGCGCAAAACCAACGCGGGCAAAACATGATTATGCCCTTTGAAGAACAGCGGGTACTTTATCGTTCTGATACCCATGTACCGTTATCAGTTGTGAGCCAACGCTTTCAGGAAGTACAACCGATGGAAATTTTACACTTCTATCGTGATCTGACTGAACAATCAGGCTTTGAGCTGGAAACCGCAGGGGTGCTCAAAGGTGGCAAGAAATTCTGGGCTTTGGCTAAAACAGGACAGACATCTGCCTTAAAAGGCAAAGATGTCAGCAATGGCTACATTCTTTTAGCAACAGCCTGTGATGGCACATTGGCAACGACAGCTCAATTTACCTCTATCCGTGTGGTGTGTAATAACACTTTAGCCATTGCCCTCAAAGGACAAAATACCAGTGCAGGTGTAGTTAAAGTTCCGCATAGCACCAAGTTCGATGCCGAGAAAGTCAAACAACAACTCGGTATTTCAGTCCGTGCATGGGATGAACACATGTATGAAATGAAGCAACTCAGTCAGCGTAAGGTGACACAACAGGAAGCCGCTGCTTATTTTGATGCTGTATTCAACAATACTAATCTGAGTATGGCTGAGCAGGATGAAAGCATCATCCAGTTTTACCGTAATGCCGCCATGCCAAATCAAACAAATTCATCCAAAACTGAACCGAATGGACGAGCCATGTCGAAAGTCATGACCATGTTTAACGGACATGGACGAGGTGCAGAACTGACTTCAGCCAAAGACACGGCCTATGGATTACTGTGCTCGATTACCGAGTTCTGTGACCATGAGCGTCGAGCGATGAGTACAGATCATCGTTTAGATTCTGCATGGTTTGGAGCGGGTGCAGCGATTAAACAACGAGGACTTGAGCAAGCCTTACGAATGGTCCGTTAGAAGTATTAGCCTAAGCCATCGTAAGCAGCCAATCGACCAAGTGACACTTTTCGCCACATCAAAACGGATGTGGTTATATATGTTAAAAATATGACTTAAGTTATTCATAGTTATAAATAAATATTAAAAATTGGTTGAAATAAAACCAATTATCTTTAATGATAACTATACTTCACTTGGTCATTCATTCTAGGAGGTAGATCATGATTGATGTGCAATATTCCGAAAATGTCTCGATTCAGCAATTAGCTGATAATGCGTTCCTATTAAAAATTAATGATGCAAAGGTCTATCAGTATTTATTGGTGCAATGTGGCACAACCTTTGGTTGGGAACGATCTATACAAAAGTCACAAAGCTTCTTTAATGGAGACATTGAATATCAAATAAATGTTTCCAATATTCCATTAGAAAACTTTGGTCGAGAGTTTTTTATGCTTGAACCTGAACTACTCAATAATATTGCTAAAAGTTAGTCTTAAATGAAAAGGGCATTAATCACATATTGATGCCCTGACATAGTCATTCACGCTTTCGCCACGTCTACCCCGACGTGGTTTTTTTATGCCCAAAATTTAACTTAACGATTTTAGCTATACAGGAACTTTTACAATGAATAGTCATACCCAAATTCAGAACACACTTAACCATCCACCCTTACAACCTTATCCCATCAAGATCGAGACAGAACATAAAGCTGAAGTCGGAACACGAACTAAGAAAACGCCAAAGAAAACCACTCAACTACCTTCAGCAAAACGTCTCGCCAACACTAAACAGTTGAATTACCAACAATGGTTGGAAGTTCGGAAACAGGGAATTGGCAGCAGTGATGCAGCCACCGCATGTGGACTCAATCCGTATATGTCGATGCTTGAACTGTGGATGATCAAGACAGGTCGAATACAACAAAACATTGAAGACGAAAGTGCAGGACACGCACCTTTATATTGGGGCAAGCAGTTGGAACCGTTGGTAGCGCAGTACTACAGCATGCACACTAACCACAAAGTCCGTCGCGTCAATGCCGTGTTGCAGCATCCTGATGAAGACAAACATTTTATGTTGGCTAATCTTGATTATGCCGTTGTGGGCAATGACGAAGTTCAAATCTTGGAATGCAAAACCGTAGGTGAATACGGCGCAAAGTTATGGCGAGATGGCGTACCGCTGTATGTTCTTTGCCAAGTACAACATCAACTGGCAGTCACAGGTAAACAGGCAGCACATATCTGTGCCTTGATCTGTGGACATGAAACCCGAATCTTTAAAGTGACGCGCAGTGAAACGGTGATCAAATACATCGTAGATGCTGAACGTTATTTCTGGGAATGTGTGGAAAAAGATGTACCGCCTGATGTGGATGCTTCGGAATCAGCAGCCAAAGCCTTACAACTGTTATATCCAGTTCATGTACCGCTGAGCAGTACGGATTTATCTAAAGACCAAAAAGCCAATCAAGACTTTGAGCAATTACTGCAACAACGTCATTTGATTGAGCAGCATCAAGCGAGCTTTGATCAACTGAAACATCAAATCCAAGCCAAGATGCAAGATGCTGAACGAGCAACTTTTAAAACAGGGTCAGTCACTTGGAAAAGATCAAAAGACTCGGTCAGCTTAGACAGTAAAGCTCTATTGCAACAGCATCCTGAGTTTTTACAACAGTTCCCGCAAAACAAGCAGGGCACACGGCGTTTTCAGATTTATGCAGATGATGATCAGTCCAAATAAATTAGCCTAAGCAGACGAACTCAACTGACCAAACATTTTCAACCTACTCAAGCCTATTTACCTACCCCACTCAATCCCCAATTCATCAAAAAAGCGCAAAACAGCCCCCGCTCCCTATAAGCACGTTGAAGAAACGTACCTATAGAGAGCAAATGGACTGCCTTGCGAGATTTATATGCATTTCAAAAAAAGATTGCTTCTTACTCATATGAAAGGGGCATCAGTCAAAAACTACCAAAGAGGATTTCAACATGATTAAAGGTCTAGCAATTACACCACCTGTACTTGGTCGTATCAGCATTGGCAAGATCGTGGAAAAGAATGGCAAACGCATCCCTGAAAAAGACGACCAATTTACCATCACCAGTCAGATTCAGAATAAGGATGGCTGGATTAAACATCCACTGGATGAACAGCTACGTGCCAAAGCACCCAATCAAAACCAAAAGCTTAGAACGATTCCAGTGCGTATGATCTTTAATGATCCTGAACTCAGCTTACGCGCTGAGTACAGCCTATTTGACCGACAAACAGGACGCTTAATCTGCTCAGGTAATGGCGAAACTTGTCAGCGCCTTGGACAAAACGGGGTTGAACAACATCCATGTCCATCACCTGACTTATGTCCACTGGCAAAAGGTGGGCTGTGCAAACCCTACGGCAGGCTTTACGTCAACTTAGATGAATCGGACGAGTTAGGAACCTTCATTTTTAGAACCACAGGTTTTAATAGCATTCGAACTTTGGCTGCACGATTGAGTTATTACCATGCGGCTTCAGGTGATTTACTATCATGTTTGCCTTTACAACTGACTTTAAGAGGAAAGAGCACAACACAAAGCTACCGTACCCCAATCTATTACGTGGATTTAACTTTACGGGATGGTATTAATTTGCAGGAAGCAATTACTTCAGCCAAACAGATAGATGAACAAAGCAAGGCGGCAGGATTTTATCAGGAGGCGTTGGATCATGTGGCAAGACAGGGCTATGGCAATGCCAGTTTTGAGGTGGGAGCAGAAGAAGGTTTGGATATCGTGGAGGAATTTTACACGGATGAATCCAAATCAGAAAGGCATCAGCAAACGCATGATCTGAAACATGTTCAGGATATTCAGAAAGGGTTGCAGCAGTCGGTGCAGGCTCTAAATTGATTGGAGGAAAGCCAAAAGTTTTTTCTTACAAAGCGCTCTATGATTTGAGCGAATTGCCGCTCGCATCAATGATTAGGAGAAAAACTTCATGAATGCGTTCAAAGGTCAAACTTTTCAGATGAATCAAATCATTAACATTAAGCATGTCGTTGAATTTACGGCGCTAAGCAAATCAAAAATCTATGAGATGATAAACAAGAAATCCAAATATTATGATCCGACATTTCCTCAACCTATACGTTTAACAGAAATGCGTATTGGTTGGTCTGCTTGGGAAATCCATCAATGGATTGAGTCTAAGATGGAAGAACGAGAGTAATGGGGCTTTGAAACTATCTTTAAAGTAGGGCTTTGGCTTCTAATTTGGAGATAGTTTATTTTTCGCATCTAGTATTTAGTCGAATTAAGCTATTTTTTTTTGTGAAAGTATATTAATTTAACAAAAGTTATATTTTAAAAAGTTGAAAAATGACAGCACAATTAGCTATTAAAATAGATGAAAACAATGAGCATCCACGTAGGAGTTTAGTAGATAAAATTAAATTTTGTGAGGGGCGACGGATAGATCTTGATATTGTTGAAGATATATTTGAAAGGGCTGGGGTTGATGTCGCTCATAGATGGGGGGCGCTAACTAGCGAAGCTATAAGATGTAGTGATACAAAAGCTTCACAAATAGAAGAAAAGATATCAACACTTTTAGAAAATCATATTCGCTATGATAATAAATTAATTATGGTTTTTAACCATCTTACTGACGATGATATTCACGAATTCATTAATGCTTTTATTAAAGTTTATAGTGACAGTACTTCTTTTGAGGGAACAGAATACACAGCAGACACTTGTCATGAAGTTACTGAGAACCTAATTCTCTATAACTTTAAAATAGTCCGTGAGGTTTCCGAACGTAAGGAGTTGACTATGAGTGACTTAGGTAATTTAGCAGAAGATGTATTGGGTCAGTACAGTCGAATAATAGGTTACCGCCCTGTAAAAATAACATGTTTTGATGCCTTGGCTATTGATATTAAAAATAAACGTTTAATTTTACAACTAGATCTCGGTAGTATTGTTTTGGCAAATGCCGTTGATAAGTTTTTCCAGAATTTAAGAGTAAGTATTAATAAGGCTTTTCGTAAATTGGGCGTCACTAATTGTCGTGTTCCAGAAAAAGCACAATTCTTGAATCTTTATACTACGCTTCAAAACTTTTATGATAATGAGGAAGGAGAGGTTACAAAAGCATCATTTTCTACCTCAAAAAATAATCATCATGAGACTTTAAGAGATAGAGCTCGTGATATTCGTAAAGCTGAATATCATCTTAGAGGTAAAGCTGCTGAAGAAGCCTTAGGAGGTAAAATTCGTCCATATCGGATAAGTAAGCGTTTTGAGCGAATTACCAATACATGGCCTCAAGTTTATACAGGTGTGCATTATCGTTATTTTAATAAAGCTATATCAGGGGAAAAGAGTTTATATGAAGCACATATTTTTGATATCAAATCTTATGATGATTATATATTCATCATCGATAAGATCTTAGTGAACAGAACAGTCACATGAAATCTTTATTAAGAGATAGCTATTTTCATCAAGTAATTGAAAGTCGGAAGTTCTCTGAATACTCTGATATAAAGTTAAGTTGTCTTTTTTTATTAGATTATTTAATTGTTGCTGGAAGAGATCTGGAGGTCACTTTTAGCTTTGATGAGCTGCGTGAGAAAGTGGATCGTAGTGTTAGTGATGAAGATTTTGTTTCGAGTGTTTTTTATTTGACACGAGAGGATATTGACATTCTTGAGCAAGGTTTCTCTGCGTGGAGAGAAGTAGAAGCAAGATATGTTCCAGTAAGATTTGATAAAGTAAACACCATGATTGAGTCAAATATTTTTTCACATCCCTTTACTGGTGAGGATTTAACTGAAGAACAGTTTTATGATGAGGTCATATCTTTTTTCGGTGTAACACAGAATTTTTTGGATCATAAAAATGACACGTATTAGTATGAAAGATCCTTTTGTGTTGCAGTTATATAAAATTCGAAATGTAAAAAAGTACGATGAATTTCTAGAGTTGCTCGAAGAAGTCTTGAATGAGGCTGCTGAGCGTATCTATTCTAGCCTTAATAAAAATTCTGTAGTTAGTACTTTTAAAGATTTATGCGAATCTGCTGAAAAAAATATTAAGGATGTTGATGAGTTAAAGAAACATATAGTTTTATTACAAAAAAAGTTAGAAGATGATATTTCTTGTAGGATAGTTGATCACCTTGATGCAAAAGGTTTTGTATCTTCACATGATCCGAATAATAAGGGTCACGTTGATATCTTAGTACAAAATCAGTCAAAAAAATTTAAATGGATCGGTGAAGCCAAATTGTACGATGGAAACAGATACCATCAAAAAGGCTTGTATCAGTTGATAAATGATTACTCAAGTGGAGGAAAATTTGAAAGTGGTGGTGTGCTCATTTATTTGAACAAGACACAGTATTCAGTTAAAGATGTGATGCAAAGTTGGGATGCTCATCTAAAAGAATTGGCAAAAGATCCAAATAATAGATTAGTAAATTTTGATTCAAAGTTTGATGAAGATACGAGTTCAATTTTTTATTCTCAGCATACTCATCATCGGTCAGGTGATCCTTACCGCATACGACATTGCTGTTTAGATATTCGTATTGATTTTTGATCTGTTTTTTGTTGATACGGTAAAAATAAAAACTATAAGTTGAGAACCTTGATCAAATTAGTGAGAATGTCACAGACTAAAGCTCCTGACAATGGTACTGAGCACTCATGCTAAAGAGTTTTGGTTTATTTTTGGTCAATTTTAATTAACTGTAGACAACCTATGAACAAGCAACAACTCGCTTCCAAAATTTGGGACTCAGCAAATAAGATGCGCTCAAAAATTGAGGCAAATGAATATAAAGACTATATCTTAGGGTTCATGTTTTACAAGTTTTTATCAGACAAAGAGCAAGCATTTTTAAAAGCTAACGATTTTAGTCAGGCTGATATTGAAGCACTCACAGAAGAAGATCCTGAAACTGTTGAATTTATTAAAGATGGTATAGGTTATTTTATTGCCTATGACAACCTGTTTTCAACATGGTTGAAAAAAGGCAATGATTTTAACGTTGCTAATGTTCGTGATGGGCTTTCTGCTTTTGCACGTCTAATCAGCCCATCACATAAAAAAGTATTCGATGGCATTTTTAAAACACTGGAAACAGGTTTAAGTAAATTGGGTGATAACTCAAACAGTCAAACCAAAGCCATCAGTGATTTATTGCAATTGATCAAAGTTATTCCGATGAATAATAAACAAGACTATGATGTTCTTGGTTTTATTTATGAATATTTAATTGGTTCGTTTGCTGCAAATGCAGGTAAGAAAGCTGGTGAGTTTTATACACCGCATGAAGTATCGGTGTTGATGTCTGAAATCATTGCGCATCATTTAAAAGATCAGCAAGAAATCAAAATTTATGACCCAACCAGTGGGTCGGGGTCATTACTGATTAACATTGGTAGTTCAGTTGCCAAACATGTCAAAGATGAAAATAAAATCAAATATTACGCACAAGAGTTAAAGGAAAATACCTATAACTTGACCCGTATGAACTTGGTGATGCGTGGTATTCTCCCTGCCAATATTGTGGCTCGTAATGCCGATACCTTAGAGGATGATTGGCCGTATTTTGATGACAATGATCCGATCAATACCTACGAGCCGTTGTATGTCGATGCAGTGGTATCTAATCCACCTTACTCACAAGCATGGGATTCAGTAAATAAAGAATCTGATCCACGTTATGCTCGTTTTGGTTTAGCACCTAAAACTAAAGCAGACTATGCGTTCTTACTGCATGATCTTTATCACTTAAAACCTAATGGCATCATGGCGATTGTTCTGCCACATGGCGTATTGTTCCGTGGTGGTGAAGAAGAACGTATTCGTAAAAACTTGCTTGAAAATAAGCATATTGATGCAATCATCGGTTTACCTGCCAATATTTTCTTTGGTACAGGTATTCCAACGGTTATTATTATTTTAAAACAGCGTCGCCAAAGCAGTGATGTACTTATTGTTGATGCATCCAAAGGCTTTGTGAAAGTTGGTAAAAATAACCATCTACAAGCATCGAATATTAAGAAAATTGTTGATACTGTGGTACAGCGTAAAGATATTGAGCAATTTTCTAAATTGGTTAGCTTGGAAGAAATTCGTGAGCAAGGCTACAACTTAAATATTCCTCGTTATGTGGACTCTTCTGCAACGGCTGAAACATGGGATATTTATGCCACCATGTTTGGTGGTATCCCGAAAAAAGAAATTGATGTGCATGTCGAGTATTGGAAGGCATTCCCGCAGTTACGCCAAGACTTATTTACTGACAGCGACACGCCTTATGTCGATTTAGCCACGACAGAAATCAGTAACGCTATTTATCAGCATGCCAATGTTCAAACATTTAAAACGCAATTTAATACGGCTTTTGCTAATTTCCATGATTATTTAAAAGCTGAGTTGATTGGCAAGATGCAGACTTTGCATATTGGACAACAGGAAAATGTTTTAAGTCAGGATATTTTCAAGCGTCTGGAAAATATTCCTCTAGTTGACAAGTATCAAGCCTATCAAGCCTTGGATGATCAATGGCAAAGCATCGCAGGGGACTTAGAGATTATTCAGTCTGAAGGTTTAGCGGCTGCAAAGATTGTAAATCCTAATATCGTCATTAAGAAGAAAGATGGTAAAGAGCAGGAAGTTCAAGACGGATGGGTGGGTTATGTGTTGCCATTTGACTTGGTACAACAGCATTTACTCATTGATGAACTCACCGCTTTACAAAGTAAAGAACGTGCTTTAACTGAAGCCAGTGCTGAAATCGAAGCGATCATGGATTCGTTGTCTGAGGAAGAAAAAGACACTTTATTGAACGATGCCAATGACGCTTTTGTAACCGCAGAAATTACCAAAGCATTGAAACAGGCTTTTGAAGATATTGAAACGCCTGAAATTCGTGCGATCAATGAATTGTTAGAATTACTTGCGAATAAAGCGAAAAAGCCTGAGCAGGAACAGTTTGTACAGGCACATCCTGAAGTACAGTGGACAAATATTGAAGCCAATAAAAATGGTACTTATGCAGTAGGTAAAGTCAAAGCCTATTTAAAAACCTTACAAGCCAATTTTACTTTTGCTGAAGATTCTTTGGAAGCTAAGTTGTTCCAAGTTGAAGATTTGCTTGCACAGGAAAAAGAACTGAAAGCTGAGATTAAAGCCGATGCCAATGCTTTACATTTGTTGACTAAAGCCACGATTGAAGCCTTGCAAGATTCACAGGTTTTAGAATTGTTGGAAGTGAAGTGGGTACAACCGATTGTTTCTGCAATTTTAGCATTACCAAATGAAGTGATTGAGCATTTGACTGATGTGGTACAGGCTTTGGCGGATAAGTATGCAGTGACCTATACCGAAACCACGCAAAAGCTGACAGAGGCAGAGCATAGTCTTGCGAGTCTGATTGATGACTTAACAGGTGATGATTTTGATATGCAAGGTTTAGCTCAGTTTCAAACGTTGTTAAAAGGGGCGTAATGTGGAAAAGCAAAAATGTCCTGAAATTAGGTTTAAAGAGTTTGATCTTAATTGGAAAAAAAATATCCTCGGAGATATAACAACTTTTATAAATGGTCGAGCTTATAGCCAAGAGGAGTTGCTTAAAAAAGGAAAATATCCTGTACTACGTGTTGGAAATTTTAATACAAATAGCCATTGGTATTATTCAGATTTAGAGCTTGGTGAAAAGTATTATGCAGAAGACGGAGATTTACTTTATACATGGTCGACCATTTTTTCACCTTATATTTGGAAAGGTGAAAAAGTAATTTATCACTATCATATTTGGAAGGTCGAATTATCTAAAAAGTTAGATAAACTATTTACATTTCATTTTTTAAAAGCCGATGAAATCAGTTTAACCAATAATACAAATGGTTCAACAATGATTCATGTAACTAAAGGTGAAATGGAAGGTAAAATTATTCATATTCCTGTTTTAACTGAACAAATCCAAATTGGCAAATTTTTCCAAAACCTAGACCAGTCCATTGCTTTACATGAAAAGAAACTTAGCCAAACACAAAACCTAAAAAAGGCGATGTTGGAAAAAATGTTTCCCAAAGAAGGAAGTAAGCAGCCTGAAATTCGTTTAAGAGGGTTTAATGGGGATTGGGATAGTTGTAGTATTTTTAGTCTTGCTCAAAATCAACAATTAAACAATGGTGTTTTTAATGATCAGAACAAAGTAGGAAAGGGTTATAAGTTAATTAATGTTCTAGATATGTATATAGAAACATCTATAGATGAAAAAAAATTAACTCTGTTGGATTTAGACCGTAAAGAATTTGAACAGAATAAAGTTAAATATGGAGATGTTTTTTTTACTCGTTCTTCTTTAGTCAAAGAAGGAATCGCATTTTCAAATGTATATTTGGGTCAAAGTAATGACATAACTTATGATGGTCATTTAATTAAGTTAAGTCCAAATTTAGAGTTAATTGATCCGATTTTTTTAAATTTTTGTTTGAAGTCATCAAAAGTTAGAACTCAATTAATTTTAGGTGGAAAAAGTACGACAATGACTACAATTGGACAACAAGAAGTTGGTGAAACTATTGTAGAGCTTCCTAGTATTGGTGAGCAATTAAAAATCGGTCAATTCTTCAAACAAATTGAAGAAACACTTGCTCTACAACAGCAACAGCTTCAGGCCTTAAAAAACTTAAAACAGGCATTTTTAGAAAAGATGTTTGTTTGAATCTCTCCCTTGCGCCGCTTTAATCGCGGCTCACCTTTTAGAAAGGGAGACTTTTTATAAATTGACTTAATAAAAGCAAATAGACCATGACATTTAAGAACGAAGCAGCATTTGAACAGGCATTTATCGAAACTCTTTTTAACAAGGGATGGGAAAGTACGGTTCTAAAAAATCCAACGGAACAGGATTTAATCAACAACTGGGCAAAAATTTTATTTGAAAATAACAGCGGTATAGATCGGCTGAATGGTCAGCCACTTACTGACTCTGAAATGGCGCAAATACTCGAACAAATCAAAAACTTGCGTACACCGTTGGCACTCAATGGCTTTATTAATGGTAAAACCGTTTCCATCAAACGAGATAATCCTAATGATGCAGCACACTTGGGTAAAGAAATCAGCCTCAGCATCTATGACCGACAACAAATTGCGGCAGGCGAAAGCCGTTACCAAATCGTACAACAACCCAAATTCCCAACGTCTTCACCGATTTTAAACGACCGACGTGGCGACATTATGTTGCTGATCAATGGTATGCCACTTTTTCATATCGAATTGAAACGCTCAGGCGTCCCTATCAGTCAGGCAGCACATCAAATCGAAAACTATGCTCGTTCAGGCATTTTCTCAGGACTATTTTCATTGGTACAAATCTTTGTGGCGATGAACCCTGAAGAAACCAAATACTTTGCTAATCCTGGGCCTGAAGGCAAATTTAATTCAGACTACTATTTTAACTGGGCAGATTTTAACAACGAACCAATGAATTATTGGAAAGACATTGCTGCGCATTTGCTGTCTATTCCGATGGCACATCAGCTCATAGGTTTCTATACCGTAGCGGATAAAACTGATGGCGTGTTAAAGGTTATGCGTAGTTACCAGTACTTTGCAGTCCGCGCTATTTCCGACCGTGTAGCACGTATCGAGTGGGATGGAAGAGATCGTTTAGGTGGTTATATCTGGCATACCACTGGTTCGGGTAAAACCATGACCAGTTTTAAATCAGCCTACCTCATCGCCACCTCTAAAGATGCTGATAAAGTCATTTTCCTCATGGATCGTATTGAACTCGGTACGCAGTCATTAGAACAATATAATAACTTTGCAGACACGGACGACTTTGTACAATCCACTGAAAATACTCATGCGCTGATTAGCAAACTTAAAAGTACCAATCCGAACGAAGTTCTGATTGTTAGCTCAATTCAAAAAATGAGTAATATCAAGCAAGAAGAGGGTGGACTCAAAGCCCATGATATTGAGCAGATGCAGAAAAAGCGCATCGCTATTATTGTAGATGAAGCACACCGTTCGACCTTTGGTGATATGCTCATTACCATTAAAGAAACCTTTCCTCAGGCAGTCTTCTTTGGTTTTACAGGGACACCGATTCAAGACGAAAACGAAAAGAATATGAATACCACAGCGACAGTATTCGGTCATGAGTTGCACCGTTACAGTATTGCAGATGGTATTCGAGATAAAAACGTACTCGGTTTTGATCCTTACCTGATTTCAACTTATAAAGACTCAAAGTTAAGAGAATTTATTGCTTTAGATGAAGCAAAAGCAAAGACGGTCCAAGAAGCTTTGGCTGACCCTAAAAAGAAAGAAATTTATTCACGTTTTATGGATAAAAGTCAGGTGTCTATGGCTGGTCATTGGGACAAATCCAATAACTATGTCAGAGGAATTGAAGATTACTTGCCAACAGCGCAGTATCTTCGTCCAGCGCACCAAAAGAAAGTGGTTGAGGATATTTTAGAGAACTGGATTCAATATAGCCAAAATAATAAATTTCATGGAATTTTTGCGACCAGTAGTATTGCTGAAGCGATTGAATATTATCGTTTATTTAAAAAAATTAAGCCTGAGTTAAAAATTACGGCACTGTTTGATCCAAATATTGATAATAATGAAAATGCTAAATTTAAAGAGGATGGCTTAGTTGAGATCATTAGCGACTATAACAATCATTATGGCATGGAGTTCAGTTTAGCTACCCACGCCAAAATGAAGCGTGATATTGCTGACCGTTTAGCGCATAAAGAATTGTATAAGCGTGTAGAATATACCCCTGAAAAACAGCTTGATCTATTGATTGTTGTGGATCAAATGCTAACAGGTTTTGACTCTAAATGGGTCAATACTTTGTACTTGGATAAGATGCTTGAGTATGCAAACTTGATTCAAGCATTCTCACGTACCAACCGCTTATTTGGTAAAGATAAACCGTTTGGTATCATTCGATATTACCGACGTCCGCATACGATGAAACGTAATATTGATGCAGCAGTTAAGTTGTATTCAGGCGATAAACCTTTGGCTTTATTTGTAGATAAACTGCAAGACAACCTAAATAAATTAAATTCTATTTTTATTGATATAGAGCAATTGTTTAAAAATGCGGGTATCGAAAACTTTGAAAAGTTACCTGAAGACAAAGAGGCTTGTGGTCAGTTTGCAAAATTATTTAAACAATTCAATGAGCATCTAGAAGCTGCAAAAATCCAAGGCTTTAAGTGGAACACACTGACATATCACTTTGACGACAATGATGCGAGTAAACTACCATTTCAGTTTGCAATAGATGAGCAAACATACCTTATTCTTGCTTTACGTTATAAGGAATTATTTGCTGAAGGTGGAAGTGGTGGCGGTGGGGGCAGTGTTCCATTTGAGATAGACGGTTATTTGACTGAAATTGATACCGATAAAATTGATTCAGATTACATGAACAGTCGCTTCACCAAATATTTAAAGGCATTGCATGACGGTGAAAAGACAATCTCGGTTGAAGAAGCATTAAATGAACTGCATAAGAGTTTTGCAGCTTTAACGCATGATGAGCAAAGAATTGCGAATATCTTTCTACACGACGTTCAACGTGGTGACGTGAAATTGCAAGAAGCTAAGTCATTTAGAGACTATATTACAGAGTATCAATTTAAAGCCAAAGAAGATGAAATACATGCTATCTCGACCTCTTTTGGTTTAGATGAGTCCAAACTAAGACAGTTGATCAGCGCGCATGTCAATGAAAATAATATCAATGAATTTGCACGCTTTGATGCGTTATTGAATACTATAGATAAGACAAAAGCAAAGCAATATTTTGAGCAGGGGGATGGGAAGGCGATACCCCCTTTCAAAGTCAATGTGAAAGTTGCTGCCTTTTTAAAAGAGTTTATTTTGAAAAATTCACAAATATGCTAGCTTTGAGAATTAGGACAGCATATTCTTTGATAAATCACAAGTTTTAGCATTTTAATAAAGAGAGGTTGCTACCTTAGTAAGCTCTCTTTTTATATTAATTGAAAGCGATGATATGTCTTAGAGAATCAATAGAGCTTTACTAATTTATCAAATTCTTTTGAATCTTTCGACATCGGAACCATTTCAAGATTTTTGTATCGGAATAGGGTTGGCATTTCATGGAATAGGTCAAAAAAGAAAGATACGGATTCTTTATACATTTCCTGTTTTAATTTAGAGAAATCTGGTCTGTAGAACTCACCTGAGCCGAGTATTGGGGTGTAGAAAATCTTGATATGATTGATATGAAGACCTGGCAAATGCTGGCTAATAAAGTAATTAATCATGTCCTCAAAGTTAATTTGATAAAAATCAATTTCTCTTTCTTCATCATATTCCTCACTTACGTTGGTGATAATAAGCCAAGTTTCTAAGCTATACGGATGATATATATAGACATCTGCTGAAACATATTTACCATCTTCATTTTCATAACCTGAAGGTAATGGAGTATAAAATCCATCAAACGCATTAGTTACAAGTTGAGCTTGCGACTTTTCTGAATCATCAGCAAAGTTGCGAATAGCGTCAACTGTACTTTGATGTAACTTAAATGCTTTGTTAACTATTCCACGACGTTCATTGCTCTCTTGATTAATTTCAGTTCTAGTTTTTACCATAAAAGGGACCCTTTTAAATTTTTATATCAAATAATGTAGGATATCCTGCATTATTTCGATTGTAGGGTATCCTATAAATTTATTCAAGTAGAAAGTTCTTTAACTCCATAATCTTGATAATCAGCCTTTAATTTTATTTCTCAACCCATCAATAAAGTCAGACCATTCCTGCATCATCTTTATTCGATATTCTAAGTGTTGTGCATGGTTATAAGCCTGAGAAACCGAGTTTCCAACGGTGTGCGCTAATTGAATTTCAATCGCATCATGCATATAACCTTGCTCATGTAAGGTTGTAGATGCAAGTCCTCGGAAACCATGTCCAGTCATTTTTCCCATATAACCCATTGTTCGAATGGCACTTAAAAGAGCATTATTACTTAATGGTTTGGCTTTACTGTGATTATAAAAAACGAATTGCTTGTTACCTGTGATTGGTTTTAGTCCCTCAATTAACTCAACGGCTTGTCTTGATAAAGGAACAATATGAGGTAGAGCCATTTTCATTTTGTATGCAGGTATCCTCCATAAATGATTATCAAAATCAATCTCATTCCACTCCATGTTGATTAGTTCAGCAGTTCTCACAAATGTTAATGTCATTAGTTGTAATGCTGTTTTAACCAAAATACTGCCGTGATAACGATCCATACGCTCTAAAAATGGTGGGAACTCAGAAATATCCAAACGAGCCATATGCTTTACTTTACGTGGCTTTAATGCCTCCTGTAGATGAGGGGTCGGATCATTCTCAATAATGTCTTTACGTATTGCATAGCGAAAAATTCGACCAGTTAAAGGAATGGAGCGTTTTGCCATTTCCAATGCGCCACGCTCTTCAATTTTTTTGGCACAAGCTAATATGTCTTTCCCTTTAATTTGATCAATTGGTATATCGCCTAGAGCAGGGAAGAGATCTTTTTCAAAAACAGATAAATCACGTAAGTAAGTGCCTTCAGTAATCGCATCTTTACGATCTTGCATCCATTGCATTGCTAGTACTTTAAAGAGTGTACTTTCATCTGCCTGTAATTTTTTTTGTTTTTTTACTTCATTCGGATTAATGCCATCTTTTATCTGTAAGCGAGCTTCGTCACGAATTCTTCTTGCTTGAGCCAGTGTAGTCTCAGGATATGTACCAATACTAAAAATATTTTCTTTCCCATTCAGACGAAATTTCATACGCCAATGCATACCACCTGATGGTGTAACTTCTAAATACATGCCTTTTTCATCAGCATATTTGGTCTTTTTTTCTAATGGTTTGATCTTTCTGACTTGCGCATCTGTAAGCATTGTCGTTCATTCCGTAGAAATTTGGGGGTAAAAAAATAGGGGTAAATTATTTTACCCCCAGTTATACCCCCAACTATCTCAGGATTCAATAGTATTTATTGGAAAGCATAAGGCAATAAAAAAAGCTTAAACCCTTTAGATTTAAGCTTTTAGGACTCTATGAGATATCATAGAAAGTATATTTGGCGGTGAGAGAGGGATTCGAACCCTCGAAACGCTATAAACGTTTACACACTTTCCAGGCGTGCTCCTTCAGCCACTCGGACACCTCACCAAGGTGTGCGATAGTAACTAAAAAAAAGTATCATGCCAAGTTGTAGTCAAACAGATTTGCAGAAAAACTTTCTAGCTAGTGATAATATTGCGGCATATAACGTTCTATTTTGAAGACAAAATATGCAAAGCACTGCAAAAAAAGCCGCATTGCCAGTCATGACACTGGCAGCCTTAGGGGTGGTCTTTGGAGACATTGGAACAAGTCCATTGTATGCCATACGTGAGTGTTTCAGAACGGGGCATATGCCAATTAACGAAGCATCTGTTTTAGGTATATTGTCACTGATTTTTTGGTGTATGAATTTGAGTATCAGCTATAAATATGTTTCCGTCATTATGCGAGCTGATAACAATGGTGAAGGGGGGATCATATCGCTGTTGGCGTTAAATCTCCGTTCTACAGTTTTTTCAGATAAAAATAAGATCTATCTGATTGCACTTGGATTTATTGGCGCATCCTTATTTTTTGGCGATGGCATCATTACACCTGCAATTTCTGTACTTTCTGCGATTGAAGGTTTGAGTCTAATTACACCGGCTTTAGATCAATGGTTGGTTCCAATTGCCTTAGGAATTTTAACCGCATTGTTTATGGTACAGCGACATGGTACAGCGACAATGGGGAAATTCTTTGGTCCAATTACCTTGCTTTGGTTTATTTCTATCGGCTTGATTGGTCTGTGGAGTATTATCCAAACACCATACGTATTGATGATGATTAATCCTTACTGGGCACTGAATTTCGTGTTTGAACAACCAGCCATTGCTTTTATCACCATGGGTGCTGTTGTACTGACGATGACAGGTGGTGAGGCGCTATATGCTGATATGGGGCACTTTGGACGTATGCCAATTAAATTGGCGTGGTTCATTATTGTATTGCCATGTCTATTGTTGAATTATGCAGGTCAGGGTGCATTGTTATTGCGTAATCCTCAAGCGATTGAAAATCCATTCTATATCTTAGTTCCAGAATGGGCTTTGTTTCCAATGATTGGATTGGCTACAGCTGCGGCAGTGATTGCCTCGCAAGCCGTGATTACAGGCGTATTTTCAGTTGCTAATCAGGCAATTCAATTGCGCTATTTACCCCGATTGACAGTTCACCATACATCAGACGTAGAGCAAGGGCAGATTTATTTACCTTTTATTAATTGGGTATTATTTATCTCTGTGGTGATTCTGATTTTACTTTTTGAAAGTAGTGCCGAGCTTGCGAGTGCATATGGTGTCGCGGTAACTATGACCATGTTATGCGGTACGATTTTAATCTCAACATTAGCCTATGGGGTTTGGCGTTGGGCGTGGTGGAAAGTCGCATTATTTACGATACCATTCTTATTCCTTGATTTAGTTTTTGTTGCATCAACATCGCTTAAAATCTTAGCGGGTGGATGGGTGCCAATTTTAATTGGTGTCGTGGTTTATACGATTTTGATGACATGGAAACGTGGGCGTGAAATTGTATATAACCGTATGGAAACCAATGCATTACCGATCGAGTTATTCATAAAAAGCATTGGCATGAGCAAAGAGACACATTTTGTTCCTGGTGAAGCCATCTTTTTAACAGGTACTCCAAATATTGTTCCACATGCGATGTTGCATAATATTAAACATAATAAAGTGCTGCATGATCGTAATGTGATGCTCACGGTATATACGCAAGATATTCCTTATGTTGCCGCGGCTGACCGATTAAAAGTAGAAAAACTTGAGGATCATTTCTATCGCATCTTTGTCTACTATGGTTTTAAGGATCAACCGAATATTCCGAATGCTTTGGAACAAGCTTATAAAGAGCTAGATTTTGAATTTGATATGATGCAAATGAGTTTCTTTATTTCAAGAGACCGTATTGTGCATACAGTGGGTGATGGGATGTCGCCGTGGCGTGAAAAACTATTTATTTCGATGCAGCGGAATACCAGTCCTGTCAGCGATTTCTATCAAATTCCAACCAACCGTGTCGTGGAATTGGGTAGTCAAATAGAAATTTAGCAGTAGCACACATCATTCTAAATGGCGCTCTAGAGCGCCATTTTTACGAGTGGGTGTTTAATTGAACAGAATTGCGACATAAAATGTCGTTCTAGGCTGAAACGCAATATACAGTGGACTTTTGAGTTGTTAAGCTGCGCGTTCATATTGATTTTGATGTAGTTATGGCGAAGAGAACAACCAGAAAGAGTAAGTCTCCTTTTACTCTTTTAAGCCAAAATTTTGGGAAAATTATTTTAGCTTTGATTGCGACAGGAAGTTTTGCGATCGCATTTGGTAATGAAAAAATCTCTAAATTCATTCCATTACAATCAAGTAATAGCGGTTGCTTAAAACAGTTTTATCGTGATGTTCCGCCATTATTGAATAAAGAAAGTCTAAAAAATAATAACTATGCCTTATGTTTTAACGATTTTAACGTGATGTATTCAGGTGTATCAAAAACACCTTTATGGACGGCAGAATATCTAACACCTGAACGTTTAAGCATAAAGATTAAACGCGAAGATAATTTCCATGAGGAAACTCGCGTACAGCAAGCGCATCGAGCATTATTATCAGATTATCGAGGCTCTGGATATGATCGCGGGCATATGGCACCGAATGGTGATATGAACAATACCGCAGCGCAATATGATAGTTTTTCTCTTGCCAATATGGTTCCACAAGCTCCTAAAAATAATCAGGAAGTATGGCGTAAATTAGAAGAAGCTGTTCGAGCAGTGGTAACGAAACATCATAAAGATGCTTATGTGCTCACAGGTCCTATTTTTGAAGGTAAACGATTAAAAACGATTGGTAGTGGCGTGATCGTTCCAACAGCCGTCTACAAAGCAGTTTATCTCCCTAAGCAGGGGATTATTGGTGCTTATTACGCGCCGAATGATAATTCGCAGCAAGTTAAAGTCGTCAGTGTGTGTTATTTAGAAGAAAAGTTAGGAATTAACTTGTTCCCACAACTCACTGAACAACAGAAGCGTAATATCTATCATCTGCCATTATCCTCACAACATGTGAAAGCAAATAAAGACATTAGCTATTCGCATTGGGATGGTCAGAGTCAGTGTGCTGAAGAAGCCACAAATGAAGCGATTCAAACGCAACAAAAACAATTTAGTTCAGGACAATCACAGCCAGCAGAAAGCAAATTTCCACAAATTGATGAAGAAACTAAGCAGGCTTTAATTAAGCAATTGGTTGATGCTTTGGTTCAGTATTTTTTACAAATGTTGAGATAATGTAGAGTACCTTGCAAAGTGATCATGTTTGGCTCATGTTGTGATGAATACTAGAACAATTAGAGGAAAAAATGTTTAAACCTTTTGAAAATGGCAATGAGTCCTCAGCAATATATGATTTGACGTTGGAAAATCAGCTTGATTGTGTGAGTTTATATGGCAATTTACAAATCACTAAAGATCAAGCAGGTTTGAAAACAGCAAAAGCTTTACAGCAGTTTATCAATGACGTGGTGATCGCTTTAGAAAAAGAAGAATTACCTGCACAAATCGAACGAAAGCCTGAACAGGAAATTGAGAATCCATTTCTATAATTCATAAAAAAACAGCCCATGGAAGGCTGTTTTTTATTTTAAACGTTTAGTCTTTTTCGGTTGCGACGACTTTATAAATAATCGCACCAATGACAGCACCTAAAATGGGAGCAACCCAAAATAGCCATAATTGGCTTAGTGCTGCGGTCTCTGCAAAAAAGGCAACACCAGTACTACGAGCAGGGTTTACGGAGGTATTGGTGACAGGAATACTGATTAAGTGAATAACAGTGAGTGTTAAACCAATAGCAATCGGAGCAAAACCAGCAGGTGCATTTCTATGCGTTGATAATAAGATAATTATCAAGAATATGGCTGTGAGTACAACTTCAATTAAAAATGCAGAAGCGATGGAAAAATGATTGGGCGAAAGCTCACCATAACCATTCGTAGCAAAACCTCCTGTTCCTGTAAATCCTGCTTGACCCTGTACAATAATATAGAGAACAAATGCCGCAAAAGTTGCACCGACCACTTGAGAAATAATATATGGGGCTAAATCTTTTGCTTCTAAACGACCACCTACCCATAAGCCTACACTGACTGCGGGGTTGAAATGTGCGCCAGAAATATGACCGAATGCGTAGGCACCCGTTAGTACGGTTAAACCAAATGCAAATGCAACACCTAAGAAACCAATCCCAAGTTCTGGAAAAGCAGCGGCAAGCACTGCACTGCCACAACCACCAAAGACAAGCCAAAAGGTACCTAGAAACTCTGCTAAATATTTATTCATTTTTATCACCAAAACATTTATAAAAAACTAAAAAATATCCAAAAAATTTATTATGGATTTTCTGATGACCTGTGAAGAAAATGTGAATTAGTTCACACAGGATCTATGATCTTGTATAAATGCTGTAAAAATAATCAACAGTTGTGAAACAGTAAGTTTAACTTTAGTTTTATTAAGAATTGTAAATTGTGTTGTTCTTTCGCCATTGTTGAGGGGTGACATCGGTCCAAAGTTTGAAGGCACGCTGAAAAGCACTCTGTTCTGAATAACACAGCAATAGGGCAATTTCTTGTAGGCTTAGATGCGGATCTTTTAGATATTCGGTTGCTAACATAAAACGCACTTGTTGTACGCGTTCCTGAAAGGTGGTGTTTTGTTGTTGAAGATGGCGTTGTAACTGCCGAACCGAAAGTCCTAGTTTTTCTGCTATGAAGTCGATTTGATATTGGTTCTTTTGCAGTCCAGTCAAAATCGCATGCTGTAACCGTTGGTCGAGCTGGGTCGAATTTGGAAGCTTATCTAATAGGGCTTGTGCTTGTTGTAATAACAATTGCTGTAGGGTGTGATCACCTGTTTTTAATGGTTTAAAAGCTTCTGCTACAGGTAATAAGAGCTGAGTTCTCGGTTGTTCAAAACGAACTTTGCAATGGAAATATTGCTCATAAACACTGATGTTTTTCGGCGCGATATTGACGAAATGAACTTCGTGTAAATGAATGGTCTCGCCAGACATAAATAACTTAAGAAACTGCACCATGAGCGCAATTGCAATTTCATCAGTGAGTTGTG
This sequence comes from Acinetobacter sp. Z1, assembly GCF_024296945.1. Lineage (NCBI taxonomy): Bacteria > Pseudomonadati > Pseudomonadota > Gammaproteobacteria > Moraxellales > Moraxellaceae > Acinetobacter > Acinetobacter sp. Z1. Next base: position 274,362 of record NZ_CP101115.1, read on the forward strand.
TTGGGTGGGGTTCAGGTGCTTCCCAGCGGATCGAAACATATGGTTCGTTAAATTCAACGACTAAAGGACTGCCATCATAAATCAAGCGATGAAAATCATGATAACGTGCCAAAGCTTCGCCTAAATTTTCACAAGATAGTGCGAGGTAAGCAATAATACCTAAGTGTTTGGGTTGTACATATTCTGCAATTTCTAAACCTAAACCCGTTTTAGGATGTAACCGATTAAGGTCTTCAAGCAGATCGCGCCAAATGACATAGTCAAAGCGCTCTTGGTTTTGAACGAGCTGTAATTGTTCAGGAACAGCAATATGTTCAGCTTCACAGTAAGCTTTTAATAAATGCCCCAAACCACCAAAAACAGAGCCAATATAGTTCTTGAGTTGAGACATCTTGTGTATTCCTATTCTTGTCGTGTTTTGTCAATATAAATATATCGTATCGTCAATACTTCGCCTACAAAAATTTATATCTTAAATAAAAATAAGGATACTTTTGGAGAGAACCATGTTGAAGGGTTTAATCGCAGGTTTGGCTGTAGCGAATGCATTTGAATGGTTTGCACATAAATACATTTTGCATGGTGTTCATCGTCCAGGACAACCTCGTTACAGTCCTGTGCCAAAAAGCATGGAATCTCATTGGGCACATCACCGCGAAGTTCGTAAACAAGAATTCTCAGATGACTGTTATGTTGAAGGGGTGGAACACTGGCGTACGCGTAATGAAATCATGTCATTGGCTGTCGTAGCAGGTGTTGCAAGTGTAGCGTTTTATCCAATTTCAAAAGGGATGTCTTTGGCAGCACTGTATAGTGCGGGCAATTATTATTATGTACACCGCCGTGCACATCTTGAGCCTGATTGGGCGAGACGTACTATTCCTTGGCACTATGATCATCATATGAATTCGAATCAAGATGCCAACTGGTGTGTGACCCGACCATGGTTTGATTATGTTATGGGTACACGCGTTGTATCTTCGGCTGATTTAAAAGAAGCCAATCCACTAGGTCTTCCTTTACCTAGAGCTTTATCTAAAGTTTTGACGCAAGCGATTGAATCAGTCTTTCCTGCAAAGTGGGTTGAGCAAAAGCCTAAACTTGTGGCAGCACAAGTAGAAGACGAACAGCAACAAGAGTCGGTTGCATAAAAGCTTAAATGTGAAGTGTGTCCATAAAGTACAACTGTTTTGACAATTTACGACGATGCATAAAAAGCTATGTCGTGAATTGTCAATAAAATCGGTTTTTAATGTCAATATTTTTGATCACTTTATGGCTATTTTGGTTCAAGCATTTTTGATGCTCAAAATTCATGTTTACCCTCTAGCGTTGTACAAACGCAGTTTCCATACCTTGCCTAGCAAGGTATTTTTTTGTCTATTCGTTTTGTAAACTCAAACCTGTCAAAAGATAGCGTGTATTACTATCTTTAAAATTGGGTGAATACTGGAAGCATATTTTCTGATTAGGTTGAATTTGAGCCATGATTGGCAAATTTTTAGCAACAGCACGATTACGTGCAAAAACAAAAATCTGTCCTTGTTCTGTTTTAAATTCATATAGGATTTGAGTCCAATTACCATTCCTTGAATAATGCTCAATGCTTTGGTATTGATTAAAAATTCCACAGTGGTGTTCTTGCTTGGGGTTATTCACTGCAAAATAATAGTAAATTTGATGAGCATAAACGTATAAAAAAATGATACTGGGAACACTTATAAGAGAAATTACAACACTGAGAAAAACAGATTCCTGATGTTTGAGCCAATAGATAATCAGGCCTAGACAACCGAAAAGAACAATCCAAACTAAAGTTTCATTCATTTTTTTTCTTCTATTAAGAACACAGGTGTAACCTAGAATCTAGTTACACCTGTCATTCTGTTTACAAACGCATTTCAATGCCTTGTGCAGCAAGATACTGTTTAGCTTCTGGAATGCTATGTTGACCAAAGTGGAAAATAGAAGCGGCAAGTACAGCATCTGCACCGCCTTTTAAAATACCATCGGCTAAATGTTGTAAATTACCAACGCCACCTGAAGCAATGGTCGGGATATTTACACGGTCATTGATCTGACGCATCAAGGCAATGTCATAACCTGCTTTGGTTCCATCGGCATCCATACTGGTAATCAACAGTTCACCTGCACCGAAGTCAGCCATTTTCACTGCCCATTCTATTGCATCAATACCTGTTGGCTTACGTCCACCGTGGGTGAAAATTTCCCACTTATTCTCACCTGTTTTTTTCGCATCGATTGCAACCACGATACATTGTGCGCCAAAACGTTGAGAGGCTTCTTGCACAAACTCAGGAGTAAATACCGCTGCTGAGTTGATGCTAACTTTGTCTGCGCCTGCATTCAATAATAAACGAATATCTTCAACTTTACGCACACCACCACCAACGGTGAGAGGAACGAAAACGCTTTCTGCCATACGCTCAACAGTACGGTAAGTGGTGTCGCGTCCATGATGGGTAGCAGTAATATCTAAAAAGGTAATTTCATCGGCACCTTGTTCGTTATAACGACGGGCAACTTCTACTGGGTCACCTGCGTCACGAATATCAAGAAATTGAACGCCTTTGACGACTCGACCATTATCAACATCTAAGCAAGGGATAATACGTTTTGCGAGCATAAAATATTCCAAAAAATCGCCAATAAAGAAAGGGGTGCTACACCTTCATGGAGGGAACAGGTATTCTATCAAACTTCACAGCTATTTTTTGCAGGTTTTCCATGTCGGTTTATACCCCGTTGAGTTTAGAAGAAGTTCAAGCCTTTGCTGAGCCTTATGGTTTAGCAGTGATTGATCTAATTCCAATCCAAGGCGGTATCCAAAACACCAACTATTTTTTGGTGGATCAATCACAGAAACAATATGTGTTAACAGTGTTTGAAGAGTTAGATGCGGAAGGGGCAGGTGAATTAGTACCTGTGCTGGATTGCTTAGGTGAGGCAGATGTGCCTGTGGCAGTGCCACTAAAGTATCAAGGTCAGGCAATTCATACGATAGCTGATAAACCTGCACAAATCGCGCCTCGGTTAATGGGTGAGCATCCTGAAGAAGCAACATTAGTACAAATAAAAGCGATTGCTCAAGCACAAGCAAAAATGCATTTGGCTTTAAAAGATTTTCCTTTAGAGCGTGATTTTAATCGTAATCATCAGTACTGGTCAGATGTAGCAGAGCAACTAAGACCAAACATGAATGAAGATGATCAATCTTTATTGGATCAAGTGTTTCAACAGTTTGCACACATTACGCAACAGCATCCAAATCGTCCAATAGGCTTTATTCATTCTGATTTATTTAGAGACAATACGCTGTTTGAGGGCGATCAATTACAAGGTATTCTTGATTTTTATGAGTTAAATCAAGATGAGTTTTTATTTGATATTGCGATTAGTATCAATGACTTTTGTACCGCTTATCCACAAGCCCATTTAGATCAAGCCAAAGCCGATGCTTTTCTTGCTGCATACCAAACTATTCGTCAGCTAACAGATGATGAATTGGCTTGTTTAAATATCTTCTTAGCGATGGCTACGTGTCGCTTTTGGAGTATGCGTTTGCAAGTCGCTCAGAAAAATGCAGAACAAGGTCGCACTGGTGAGGATATTTCACAGAAAGATCCGTTAGAAATGCGAATGATGCTACAAGATCGTTTACAACGAATCACAGCTTAAGGAAAAGAGATGCGAGATCAAGGTCGTTTAGTAGAATGGTTTGATGATAAAGGTTATGGCTTTATTCAACCCAATGATATGTATAAGGAGCGTGTTTTTATCCATATCAAAGACTTTGCTCGTACGGGACCTCGTCCTATCGTCGGTTGTGCTTTAGAGTATTTGGTCATTTTGGATGAACGTGGTCGTTATCGTGCACAGCAAGCAAGCTATTTAAAAGCATCCCAAGTCATTGAGCATAAAGCGAAACCAGCAACTCCCAAGCAAGCCAAAAGCTGGTCTGCAATGAAAATTGCGATTGCGATTTATGCAGTTTTTATGCTGATTGCTGGTTTTAGCAAGCTATTACCTCCTTATACCTTGTTATTTGTGAGTTTAATGAATGTTCTGAGTTATTGGCTGTATGCTCAAGATAAAGAGGCAGCACAATTGGGAAATCGACGCATTCCAGAGCAGACTTTGCATATTGTAGATTCTTTGGGTGGATGGTGCGGTGGTTGGCTTGCCCAGCAAAAACTGAGACATAAAACACAAAAACAACCGTTTCGTAAGATTTATTTCTGTACCATAGTCTTCCATATATTATTGATATGTTGGTTAATTTCTCCACTCAATGTGTTTTATTAATTGAGGGAGTTTGTTTCTGGAGATTAAATAAAAATGAATTATTCCGTTGATCAAGATCCAAATCGTACTTTGACTTTGGTACTGTATGTGCTTTATATCATTGCGATTTTTTCCGGTGGTCTATTGGCAATCATTGCTTTGATTATCAACTATGTAAAACGCAGTGATGTACAAGGCTCGATTTTTGAAAGTCATTTTACTTGGCAAATTCGTACCTTTTGGTGGTATCTCGCTTGGAATATTATCGCATTCATTCCATTTTTCTTTTTGTTCTTTACTGGAGATAATCCGAATGCCTTTGCGGGTGTTGCATTATCAGGAACCGTTTTCTGTGTTGCAGTCATCTTTATTGCATGGATTTGGATTGTTTATCGTGCAATACGTGGCTTGATTGCTCTCAATGACAATAAACCTATGTATCAATAAGATGACTAGAATGCGGATGAATAGCTCATCCGCATTTCTAAATAGAATTTAAATATCGGTTCATTTGATTAGGGTGTGTTGACATTTCATAGCGGTAGCCAAATAAATATACAGGCTAAAGCAACTGAATTTTCGTAGTTCCGCTTTAGCTTGTCATAACGTGTTGCAATTCCCCTAAATTGCTTGAGTCTAGCAAAGGTATTCTCCACTAAGTGCCTGATTTTATATAAGTGCCAGTCCATATAATCATTGTTCGATCGTGTATTGGATTTCTTTGGAATATTTGCTTTAGTCGCTGTTTTTTCTATCTGCTCTCTCAATAATTCTGAGTCATATCCTTTATCTGCACAAAGCACATCGGTATCTTTTAAATCAATGCTATCGACTAATGCAGGTGCAACACTCACATCATGGGTGGTGCCATCATGAATGAGAAATTGGATTGGGTTCCCATTTGAATCCACAGCTAAATGGATTTTAGTACTGTTTCCACCGATGCTTCTTGAAATAGCTTGATCCTTGAGTCCTGTAGCATGTTGATGTGCTCGAATATGGCTAGCATCAATAAACACCCATTCTAGATCAGCATGTTTTGATAATAATTTAAATATTTTTAGTAGCTTATTATCTTTAGACCACCTGGTGAATCGTTTAAATATGGTGTTGGACTTACCAAAAGATTCAGGTAAATCTCGCCAAGGACAACCTGTTCTAATTCTATAGAGAATGGCTTCAATAAAATTTCGAAGATTATGTTTGAGGTAGATCCCCAAATTGTGGACAATAGATTTCAGCTTTAACCAGTGTTGATCATTCAGCATTGTACGAGTCATAGCGAGGAGTAAATTTGGTTTGGCGATTGAATTTTACTTTCTCGCTATTTTTTTGCACAGCAAATGTCAACAGACCCTAATAAAAAATTGATTTATTTATAAAAATATAGAATTTAAACGTCTAACTCAAGCAGGTTGGATCATGATTATTGAGCATGTGCATTTAACAATTAAACCCAATCAAAGTCAGGCATTTGAGGCAGCATTTCAAAAAGCCAAAGCGATTATTTATCCGATGGCGGGATTAAACGCCGTTCAACTGATCAAAAATGTTCAAGATGATCATCGCTATATCCTGATGATATTTTGGGATTGTATCGAAGATCATACAGAAGGCTTTAGAAAGTCGGAGGCTTATCAAGAATGGAAAGCATTGTTACATCCATTCTATGACCCAATGCCAAAAGTTGAGTATTATCAACCGCAGATGTTATTAAAGAAGAATGAGCCTTCAACAAAAAAAGATTAGGGTGTGTTGACATTTCATAGCGGTAGCCAAATAAATATACAGGCTAAAGCAACTGAATTTTCGTAGTTCCGCTTTAGCTTGTCATAACGTGTTGCAATTCCCCTAAATTGCTTGAGTCTAGCAAAGGTATTCTCCACTAAGTGCCTGATTTTATATAAGTGCCAGTCCATATAATCATTGTTCGATCGTGTATTGGATTTCTTTGGAATATTTGCTTTAGTCGCTGTTTTTTCTATCTGCTCTCTCAATAATTCTGAGTCATATCCTTTATCTGCACAAAGCACATCGGTATCTTTTAAATCAATGCTATCGACTAATGCAGGTGCAACACTCACATCATGGGTGGTGCCATCATGAATGAGAAATTGGATTGGGTTCCCATTTGAATCCACAGCTAAATGGATTTTAGTACTGTTTCCACCGATGCTTCTTGAAATAGCTTGATCCTTGAGTCCTGTAGCATGTTGATGTGCTCGAATATGGCTAGCATCAATAAACACCCATTCTAGATCAGCATGTTTTGATAATAATTTAAATATTTTTAGTAGCTTATTATCTTTAGACCACCTGGTGAATCGTTTAAATATGGTGTTGGACTTACCAAAAGATTCAGGTAAATCTCGCCAAGGACAACCTGTTCTAATTCTATAGAGAATGGCTTCAATAAAATTTCGAAGATTATGTTTGAGGTAGATCCCCAAATTGTGGACAATAGATTTCAGCTTTAACCAGTGTTGATCATTCAGCATTGTACGAGTCATAGCGAGGAGTAAATTTGGTTTGGCGATTGAATTTTACTTTCTCGCTATTTTTTTGCACAGCAAATGTCAACAGACCCTAATTTAAGCATCTTTATTCTTTGGTGACTGGTTGAGTATTTTTAGTTTCAACTCACTCACTAAAACGCCAAGCACAACGAGACATCCACCCAATAGGGCTAATAAAGGTAGTCGTTCACCTGCAATGCGTCCAAATACACCTGCCCAAACAGGTTCGCCTGCATATATAATCGCTGCTCGGGTCGGATCGACCATTCTCTGTGCCCAATTCATCACAAATTGAATCAGTGCACTCGCCAGACCTAAACCAAGCGCTACAACAAGTAATTGCCATGAAAATGCGGGTATCGAATGTTCACCGACTAAGGGCATACTGCAAAATGATAATAAAGAAGCAACGGCTAATTGAATAACCGTAACTCGTCTTAAATTCACTTTTCCTGCAAAGTAGCCAATTAAAATAATTTCAAGCGCGATCACAAAAGCACAAATTAACGTCAGCGTTTGTCCGTAGCTTAAACTGATTGTGGAAATACCATTGCCAGTCAGAAGAACTAAACCAATAAAAGCCAGTGCTGTGCCGATCCATGTCATTAAAGAAGGGCGCTTCTGAAAAATAGCCCACATTAAAACTGGGACGAGAGGAACATAAAGAGCGGTCAGAAATGCAGATTCACTGCTCAGAATACTTTGTAAAGCAATTGTTTGAGTTCCATAACCAATCGCTATCACTACACCGATTGCTGTCCCTGCCATCACTTCTTTTAAAGTTAATCCACGAATAGATCGAATCGAGATTAAAAAGATTGCCAAAGCTGCAACAGCAAAACGGCAACCGACAAAGAACATTGGGCTACTAAAATTAAGTGCATATTGCACTGCCAAAAAAGTTCCGCCCCAAATCATGGTAATAAAAATCAATGCAAATTGTGCTGCTCTAGGCGATTGAGAGAACGCTATCAAAACCAAATTCCAAATCAAAGTGCAATATACTGCACATGTTGCATTAATTTATGCATTTGTGCAATATATTGCGCACTACCAAATGAGAGTGAAGTTGCATGAATCAACCTGATGCGGTACTGCAATATGTAGGGCAGAATATTCGATTTTATCGAAACCAGCACCAATTGAGTCAGCAAGAGCTTGCAGAACGGGCTGGCGTGAGTCGACGTACCATTGCGTCTTTAGAAACAGGGATGGTAAATATTAGTTTGACCAAACTTGATGCAATTGCTCATGCTTTGAGTGTGAATTTTAAGCAGCTTGTCACTGTACCAGAGCTTGCAGATTCGGCCATCGTAAAGACTTTAGCATGGCAGGGGGATCATATTGAAAGCCAAGCGACTTTACATGCATCCGTAGCTGCATGCAGTCAAGTCGAATTATGGACATGGTCCTTGGCTAGTGGAGAGACTTATGTTGCTGAACCTGATCAACAAGGGTGGCAGGAATTGATCTATGTGATTGAAGGTGAACTCAGTCTTGAATTAATTTCTGGAACACATTTGGTTGTAGCGGGTACATCATTTTTATTTGATAGTTCTTCAACCTATCGCTATAGCAATCAAGGTACAGGCATACTTCGCTTTATTCGTAATGTGATTTATTGATGTCAAAAGAGCCAAACATTAATGTCTGGCTCTTTTATCTGCTTAATTCTGACAGTCTGTTGAGCTAAATCATTTCAAACTGATGTTTACTATGCGTTCCATATTTATCAATCATGATTGAGCTGGCTTCATTTAATCCACGTACGGTGACGTTGATTCCATTCCTTTGAAATTTATTCACGACAGAATCGAGCATTGCCACTGAAGTCACATCCCAAATATGTGAATGAGTTAAATCAATAATCACTTCAGATACAGATTCTTGAAAATTAAAACTCGGCATGAATTTTTCTGATGAACTAAAAAAGATTTGTCCTTTCAGATCATAAACACGGGCGTTATTTTCAAAATAGCTTTCAACACGAATGTCGTTCTCTAATTTATTAGCGAGGAATAAAGCAGAAAGTAATACACCTGTGAGTACTCCAAGTGCCAAGTTATGGGTTGCAACCACGACAATAACAGTGGCAAGCATAACCACATTGCTCGTTTTGGGATTGGCTTTAAAGTTGGTCAAAGATTTCCATTCAAATGTGCTAATTGAAACCATAATCATCACAGCAACCAAAGCTGCCATAGGGATGACTTTTAACCAGTCACTAATAAAGACGACTAAGATCAGCAAAAATACGCCTGCTGAAAAAGTTGATAAACGAGTCAGACCACCAGATTTTACATTAATCATTGATTGACCAATCATGGCGCAGCCCGCCATTCCGCCCATGAAACTAGATGCGATATTGGCAATGCCTTGACCTTTGCATTCTTGGAATTTATCACTTGGCGTATCCGTCATTTCATCAATAATGGTGGCTGTCATCATTGACTCAAGTAGGCCGACTGCCGCTAATGCAATTGAATAAGGTAAGATTATTGTTAAGGTTTCAAGATTTAAAGGAATATCAGGCAGTAAAAATACAGGCAATGTATCTGGTAATGCACCCATGTCGCCTACGGTACGAATATCAACACCTAAACTGATTGCTATCAATGTAATGGCAATGATACAGACCAAGGGGGACGGCAGGATTTTTCCAATTTTAGGTAGGAGTGGAAATAAATAGATGATTGCCAAGCCTAATCCAACCAGTGCATACACATGCCATGTCACATGAACCAATTCAGGCAATTGCGCCATAAAAATGAGGATAGCGAGCGCATTAACAAAGCCGATCACCACAGATTTTGAGACAAAGCGCATGAGTTTTGCGAGTTTTAGATAACCTGCCAAAATTTGCAATACGCCTGTTAAAAGCGTTGCAGCAAGTAGATATTGTAAGCCGTGCTCCTTTACCAGACTCGCCATCACCAAAGCCATTGCACCCGTCGCTGCTGAAATCATTGCAGGACGACCGCCAACAAATGAAATAACGACTGCAATACAAAATGAAGCATATAAACCGACTTTAGGGTCAACTCCCGCGATAATTGAAAATGCAATTGCTTCGGGAATCAGCGCCAATCCCACCACGAGACCAGCCAATACATCGGCCCGGATGTTAGAGAACCATTGTTCTCTTATATTGGAAAACATAGAAATAGCCTATTTTTTGAAAAATATTTTAAAGGCTAGTGATGTGATATATAAAAACACACGACTACACCACATCACTAGACAGTGATGAGTTATTTACACGAGGGGACTGTAAAAACTAGGGTGGCGTAAGTGTCATTATAAAATTGAGAGTCGAGACGAAAATCGAAGCAAGGATAACATTTAAGCTAAAAAAGCTCTAGCTATTATTTAAATTGCTAGAGCTGTGAATGACTAAAGTGATTGTTCATCTAACAACAGTTGTGCTTCGCGAAGGCTCAATGTGCCTTCATAAATTGCACGACCAGTAATTGCACCTAAAATGCCTTTTTGACCTTTTAAGTTACGAACATCATCAAGGTTGGTCACACCACCAGATGCGATCACAGGCAAGCCAGAGTATTGTGCTAATTGAACAGTTTGTTCAACATTGACACCTTGCATCATGCCATCACGTGCAATATCAGTGTATACAATGCTAGATACACCTGCATCAGCAAAACGTTTGGCAAGATCAGTTGCTTTAACGTCAGTGACATTGGCCCAACCATCGGTAGCAACCATACCATTGATGGCATCGATACCGACAATGATGTGACCTGCAAAACGCTTACATGCTTCTTCAACAAATTCAGGTTCTTGTACGGCTTTGGTGCCGATAATAACAAAAGATACGCCTGCTTCTAAATAATGTTCAATCGTTTCAAGCGAACGGATACCGCCGCCAATTTGGATTGGAAGCTCTGGTTGCGCGCGAGCAATTGCTTCAACCACGGGTTTATGAATTGGTGTACCTGCGAAAGCACCATTCAAATCAACTAAATGTAAACGACGTGCGCCTTCATCAACCCAATGTTGTGCAGTTGCCACAGGATCATCAGAGAAAACGGTATCGTCTTCCATACGGCCTTGTTTTAAACGGACACATTTGCCATCTTTCAGGTCAATTGCAGGGATGATTAGCATGCTTTCGCTCCTTGCATCATCATAAAGTTTAAATTGGCTACATATTAGCAAAGTATTGATCAATCGCTAAGCCTTGTCTGTTGAACCTTCAAGTATTCTTGCAATTTGTTGTTGAATTTGAGTGGACAATATTTTCTGATGATATAGCTGTTGGCATATCAACAATGCGGCATAAGCATCTGCTGCAGCATAATTGATTTGCTGAGGACTGAGCTGTTTGACAGACCAGTTTGAAGTGCTGATTTTTTTACTTTTGACAAAATAGCGTTGGAAGAGCAGGGCAATTGCTGTTTGTACACCGACTTGAGCGTTGTAACCAAAACTCGAAAAACTTTTGGAAAGTTCAATCAGTGATTTTGGTTCAATCCCTTTACGGCGGAAACTACTCAGATCATTTTTTAAGCCAAAACCAACTTTAAGTTGATGTTCATTTTCTAAAATAGGCTTTAAAAATACTAAGATTTCTGGAGTAACTTGAAATAAATAAGCTTTTTCAAGTGTTGCAAGCTGAATAAGATGCGGTCCAGTCGATTTTTCTCCGACCTTGAAAGTAGGTTTAGACTCAGTATCAAAACCAAAAATAGGTGTTTGATAGAGTTCATTTTGAATAGATAAGCATTGTTGTGGTGTTTGAATCACTAAAATCTTATCGGTATCTAAGTTTTGAAATGCGGGTAATGCACGGATGTATTCTTTGCTTAAAAGCGTTGTTTGCTGTGGCATTTCCATTATAACGAAACTCAAAACTTTGGTTTGAGCTTAAACGTTTTTATTGAAATGAAAAAGCCAAGTTTGGAAACTTGGCTTTTATTTGAACTTATTCAGCTTGATTAAGCTGCTGTTCAATTTGCATTTGCTGACTTTTCTCTATATAGCTTTGATATGCAGGAATTGCTGTTGCTGCAATTGCTAAAATACTGATTGGGAAGACGATAATATAAATCCAAGCTAAAACCTTTTCCCAACCTTGAGTAATACGAGGCAACCCATAATTATTTGTGTTTTCATCACCTTTTGCACAACTTAAATAAATAAAAAATAAAAAATTGATCAATGGAACAAGCATTACAAGTGATAACCAACCAGTTTGATTGCGGTCATGCAAACGACGAATTGAAAAAACGAAGCTAAAGTAGATCATTGCAATATAAACAATGATAAAGAGTCCACCGAATACATACAACGATGAGCCTGTTGATGAGCTGCTAAAAGTAGGGACTAGAAATGCTGCGATAATACCTAAAATGAATACGAAGACCATAAGTAACATATTCCAGCCTAAGTAAGACAGTCTGCCGAAACGACCATTTGCACTAAAACCTGAATCATTGGTTTGAAAATGAGATGACATATTATTTTCCTGTAGTCACTGATTTTTAAAATTAATTTTGAAACGATGTGCTGTTTGATTTTTATTCAAAACGTTTGCATGATATGCAAAAAGTAATTAGAAATAAATAAAAAGAAAATTAAAAAATAAAGCCAATTTAAAATTGGCTTTATTTTCAGAAACTAAATTCATTCAAGTGATTAAATTTTCCATTCCACAAAGTTCTTTAACAGCTGTAACCCAGCGGTATGACTTTTTTCAGGATGGAACTGCGTTGCAAACAAATTGTCTTTATGAATCGCAGTGCAAAAATTCACTCCATAATCACAAGTTGCCGCAGTAATAGCAGCATCTTTTGGTTCTACATAGTAGCTATGTACGAAATAGAAGCGCGCATCTTGTTCAATGTTGTTCCACATTGGATGACTTGGATCAAGTTGATGCACTTGATTCCAACCCATGTGTGGTACTTTCAAATTTGGAATTTCTGGGAAGTGTTTAACAACACCATCAAAAATTCCCAAAGCATCGACACCACCATTTTCTTCAGAGCTTTGTAGTAGGGCTTGCATACCGACACAAATCGCTAAAACAGGTTTGTTGAAGGCAGCTTGACGGACGACCTCATCAATGCCTGCTTCATGCATACCTTGCATGCAATCACGCATTGCACCCACACCAGGGAAAACAATTTTATCCGCTTTGGCAATTAATTTAGGATCATTCGTCACATCAACAGTAGCACCAACGTGTTCTAAGGCTTTCGCCGCAGAGTGCAAATTACCCATACCATAATCGAGTAAAGCAATACGGGTCATTACAAACTACCTTTGGTCGAAGCAATACTGTTTTCTGCACGTGGATCAATTTCACATGCCATACGCAAAGCACGTGCCATTGCTTTGAACACGCTTTCAATCTGGTGATGACTATTTTTGCCTTTGAGATTGTCAATATGCAATGTCAGTAATGCATGGTTGACGAAACCTTGGAAAAATTCCGAAAACAAGTCCACATCAAAAGTTCCTATACGCGCACGAGTAAATGGAATATCCATAAATAAACCCGGACGACCAGATAGGTCTACTACAACACGAGAAAGTGCTTCATCAAGTGGTGCATAAAAATGACCATAGCGACGTAAGCCTTTTTTATCACCCAAAGCTTGCGCAAAAGCTTGCCCCAAGGTGATTCCACAATCTTCAACGGTGTGATGATCATCAATTTCTAGATCACCATCGCAATGAATATCGATATCAAATAGACCATGGCGCTTGATTTGATCAATCATATGGTCTAAAAATGGAACTCCAGTGTTGAGTGTGCCTTGACCAGTACCATCGAGATTGAGACGAACTCGAATTTTTGTTTCGTTGGTATTTCTTACCACTTCACTGATACGTTGCGTCATGGACACGTTCCTCAAAAAACGTCAAAAATGATTGAATTAAAAACCAATATTTCGCTGTGACGAAAAAGTGACAGCATCATAGTTTGCTCAGGAGGGTTAATCAATGCCTATTAGCGTACATGCTTACAGTTCCCTAGATAATCTAGGGATTCGTACCCAGCTAGAGCGACTTTACGATACCAGCCCAGAGTTTGGCGATGGGCAAGATGCTATGCAGCAACTTGAACAAGATCTACAGCAATATACCACAGTTTATACCGCTGAATTTAACACCAAAATTATAGGTGCAATTTGGGTAACAGGACAAGGTGAAAGCCGTGTTTTAGAATATATTGTGGTGCATCCTTCTAACCGTGGTCGTGGTGTGGCTGAACGTTTAGTCGAAGAAGTGTGTCGAATGGAAGAAGAGCATGGCGTAAAGCAATTTGAGCCAGGTTGTGGTGCGATTCATCGTTGTTTATCGCACTTAGGTAAAATCTAAAAACACCGAATTTTGAGGATGTGTAGCAAAATTAATCGCTTGTTAGAAAAAAACGCAAATTTGCTTGACGTGTTTTGACAAACATTGTTTAATACGCCCACTTTGGCGCGATAGCTCAGTCGGTAGAGCAACGGATTGAAAATCCGTGTGTCCCCAGTTCGATCCTGGGTCCCGCCACCATAAATTTGTATTTTCAATCCCTGATCCCATCAGGGATTTTTTTTGTCTTAAAGTTTGTTGCGTGAAAAATGGGCAGTTAAATCAAAAGCTCATGATAATTATTGACTATTGCGCTGAGATACGGCTTAATACACCCCATTGGCGCGATAGCTCAGTCGGTAGAGCAACGGATTGAAAATCCGTGTGTCCCCAGTTCGATCCTGGGTCCCGCCACCATATTCAAAAACCCCAAACTCAAGTTTGGGGTTTTTTTATGGAAAAATTTAACCCAATTTATTTAAGAGTAAAACTGCACTTAAAAAAGATTCTTTATGAATAATAAGAATATGTTTCTCAGTTTTATTTGGTTATAAGAATAAAAGAAAAACAATATGCTTGTGTATATATTATTTTTATCGAAGATAAGTTATGCAAAAATTTATTGGGGTGGCACTGCCCGTGATTATTTTATCGACCCTCACGCAGCATGTATTTGCAACTACAGGCTATTTTATGCATGGTTATGGGGTTAAATCTCAAGGCAATGCAGGCGCTTCTATAGCTTCATTTAACGACGCACTCACCATCGCAAGTAATCCATCTGGTTTAAGTTGGATTGACAGCCGAGTTGATGTGGGAGCAACTTTATTTAATCCTAAACGCTCTGCGGAAATAGAAGGAAACTTGGCAGGTGCCAACGGACGATATAGTGGTAATGGTCGTGAATACTTTGTACTACCTGAATTTGCGATCAATAAGAAGGTAAATGATACCGTTGCTCTAGGCTTAGCGATTTATGGCAATGGGGGAATGAACACGACTTATAAACGCAACCCTTATGCAGCATTTGGTAATACAGGAGAAGCAGGTGTTGATTTAGCTCAAGTCTTTATTTCACCTGCGGTCGCATGGCGCTATAGCGAAAATCAATCCATTGGTATTGCAACTAATATTCTTTACCAACGCTTTGAAGCGAAAGGTATTTCTGGTTTTGCACCGTTTTCAAGTGATGCACAAAAACTAAGTAACCAAGGTAAGGACTCAGCAACAGGTATTGGTGTGAGGATCGGGTGGAGCGCCAAATTAAATGATGTTGTAACGGTAGGAGCAAATTACTCTTCAAAAATTGAAGCGGATAAATTTGATAAGTACCGTGGTTTATTTGCGCAAGCGGGTAGTTTTGATGTTCCAGAAAGTTACGCCATTGGCGCAAGTTTTCAGATCACACCAGCCTTGAAAATATTAGCGGATGCTCAACGAATTAATTATTCGGATGTTGATTCAGTTGGTCATCCTTTTAGTTTAGCGTCAGTGATGGCGGGTAATGCCTTTGGAACGGAAAATGGGCAGGGCTTTGGCTGGAAAGATATTAATATCTATAAATTGGGGGCAACGTATCAAGTTGATCCACAATTAACCTTGAGAGCAGGATATAGCCATAATGATCAACCCATTCCGAATGATCAAACTTTTCTAAATATCTTAGCACCTGGCGTCATTCAAGATCATTTAAGCTTGGGTGCAACATGGAGTGTGGATCAGAGACAGGAGTTGAGTGTTGCTTATACTTATGGCTTGAAGAAAAAGGTAAAAGGTAATCAATCAATTCCTACAGCTTTCGGAGGCGGTGAAGCTAACCTAGAAATGGATCAGCATATTCTCGGATTATCTTATGGTTTGAAATTCTAATTTAAAAAAAAGCTGAATTTTTTAGATTCAGCTTTTTATTTTTAAAATAATAAATTAAGCAGTTTTTGCGAGCTTTTCAGCAGCTAACATATGACCTGTTTCTTCAAAATTAGCATGCCATGACAATGCTTCACGAAGAATGTGAGGTGTATGACCACCGCGCTCACAAGAGCGATCAAAGTAATCGTTTAATGCCGCTTTGTAGAGAGGATGTACACAGTTGTCGATGATCACGCGTGCGCGTTCACGAGGTGCTAAACCACGTAAATCTGCTAAACCGACTTCTGTAACTAAAATATCAACATCATGCTCATTGTGGTCAACATGGCTGACCATCGGTACGATTGATGAAATATCACCACCTTTAGCAATTGATTTGGTCACGAAAATAGCCAAATGTGCATTACGAGCAAAGTCACCTGAGCCACCAATACCATTCATCATTTTGGTACCGCAAACATGAGTTGAATTGACGTTGCCGTAAATATCAAACTCGAGTGCAGTATTAATTCCAATAATACCCAAACGGCGCACAATTTCAGGATGGTTTGAAATTTCTTGTGGGCGTAATACTAATTTATCTTTGTAGTGTTCTAAATTACCAAATACACGCTCGCCACATTGAGCAGAAAGTGTAATTGAACTGCCAGACGCGAATTTCATTTTGCCTGCATCGATTAATTCAAAAGTACAGTCTTGTAATACTTCTGAGTACATCACCAGATCTTCGAAGTTTGAATCTTTCAGACCTGTTAAAACTGCATTGGCAATTGAACCGATACCTGCTTGTAACGGACCTAAGTTTTTCGCTAAACGACCTGCAGCAACTTCTTTTTCAAAGAAAGCGATGAGGTGATTGGCAATGCCTTGAGTTTCATCATCTGGTGGTGTCACAGTTGATGGTGAGTCAGCAGTATCATTAAGCACGATACCGACAATTTTCGCTGGATCAATTGGAATTGCGGTTGAGCCAATGCGATCATCTACTTGAGTCAAAGGCAATGGGGTGCGCGTTGGACGATAGGTTGGAATATAAATATCGTGTAAGCCTTCAAAGTTTTCACTGAGAGAGGTGTTGATTTCAACAATTACTTTTTCCGCGAAAATGGCAAAACTTGCAGAGTTACCTACAGACGTTGTTGGAACAATGTGACCATCTTCAGTGATTGCAACGGCTTCAATTACCGCAATATCTGGACGTTTGAGTTGCTGATTACGCATTTGTTCAACAGTTTCAGACAAATGCTGGTCGATAAACATCACTTCGCCGTTATTAATCGCACGACGCAAAGTATTATCAACTTGGAATGGCATGCGACGCGCAAGAACGCCTGCTTCAGTGAGCTGTTTGTCTAAGTCGTTACCTAGACTTGCACCTGTAATTAACGTGATTTTTAACGGATTTTTTTTGGCTTGTTCAACCAGTGCTTGTGGAACAGCTTTCGCTTCTCCAGCACGAGTAAAACCACTCATACCAACCGTCATATCATTTTCAATAAAGCGCGCTGCTTGTTCAGCACTCATTACTTTGTCATGTAGGGAAGCAAGGCGAATACGACTTAAAGACATGATCCATTCTCAATATACTTTTTAATAGATATGGATTTTAACGTTAAAAAGTGAAAAGGGAATTGGATTACGGCTAAGGTCTAATATGTGAAATCCGTGATATTTTTACAGTAGAAAAAGTGGCATTTTAATCTGCCACTTTTTGTTTTAAAAATGCCCAGTTAGAGTCTGTCTGATTTTATCAAGTGTATTATTTTGAGGTTCTTCTTCTGTGGCTGTCGTAATTGGCAGAGAGATCACGACCTCTAAACCACCTTGTTCTCGATTGCGAATATTGATTTGTCCTTGATGGATCTCCACAATTCGCTTCACAATAGCGAGTCCTAAACCACTTCCTTGAACGGTTCGTGCCGAATTACCACGAACAAAGGGCTGCATGAGTTCCTCGACTTGATCAGGTGGAATGCCTTCG
The DNA here is from genome assembly GCF_024296945.1 of Acinetobacter sp. Z1. Classification (NCBI taxonomy): domain Bacteria; kingdom Pseudomonadati; phylum Pseudomonadota; class Gammaproteobacteria; order Moraxellales; family Moraxellaceae; genus Acinetobacter; species Acinetobacter sp. Z1. Next base: position 292,359 of record NZ_CP101115.1, read on the forward strand.
CCGTGGTCAGCAACTGTAATCAATATATGTTCATCGACATGACTGGCTGAAAGCTCAATCGGCTCGGCTCCATATCGTTTCGCATTGTTAATCAGATTTGCAATTAAACGTTTTAAAGATAAGCTTCGAGCTTGAATGATGGGTAGCTCTTGCATTGCAAAACGTATATCCAGTGGCTTGAACTGTATGACTAATTCTTGCAATAACGTATTGATGTTGGTATCGGTCAATTCCTCATCAGAACCATCACGCATATACGAAATGAATTGATTTAGAATCGCATCCATATCATCGACATCATAGATCAGACCTTCGCGGAAAAACTCATCAGGCAGCATTTCTGCGGTGAGTCGAATGCGTGTTAAAGGTGTGCGCAAATCATGTGAAATCCCCGCCAACATGATTTGTCGATCACGTTCGGTTTGTTCAAGTGTATAGACCATATGATTAAAGGCTTGGTTAACTTGACGAATTTCAAAAGGACCATGATTAGTATCTAAATAAGGTGCTTTTCCTGATTTACTATAACTGCTGGCGGCATTCTGTAAACGACGCAATGGTCGATTCATTTGTCGAACTAAAATGAGAATAATAATGGATGAAAAAATTGGGACACCAAATAACCAAGCAGAGATCAATTCAACACTGTAGTTAGTATAAGTTTTTAACGGTTCTCGCACCCAATTGCCATTCATCTCTGGTGTTTGAATCCAAATTCGAGGGATGGGTTTAAATTTAAAATAAACGGTAACGTTATCGACACCTAGTTCTTTAGCTAGTTTTGCCTCAATCTGATTGGTAAACAGTTCCGCTAAGAACTTATCTTCGACGACTGGGAATTCTTTAGGATCAGTGATGTACTCGATACCAATACGGTTTTTAAGCCAAGTGTCGACATCGACTTCAGTATCACGATGTAGAATCCGAATATCAGGATTATTGACTAACTCTAATTCGATGGCGAGATAACGCGCATGTTGTTGTAATTCTGGTAAATATAAAGTTCGCCAAAAGAACCACAAGGACATAAAAAGGCTAAAAAACACCGTAAAAAGTACCAAAATTGTGGTACGCATTGCGGCTGAACGCGGCTTAATTTTATCTAAAAAACGTTCCCACTTGGTTCGTGGCCGTTCTGAATAAGCCACGAAATCAGTAAATGCTTGCGGATCGATTGGTTCAAGTTTCAACAATTTGCTTCCTAAGCTTATTCAGCACCATCTGGAACAAAAACGTAGCCTACACCCCAAACCGTTTGAATGTAGCGAGCACGAGCTGGATTGTCTTCAATTAAACGACGTAAGCGAGACACTTGAACATCAATTGAGCGTTCCATTGCACCCCATTCACGACCACGCGCTAAATTCATTAATTTATCACGAGTTAATGGTTCGCGTGGATGCTGAACTAAGGCTTTTAGTACCGCAAACTCACCTGTGGTTAACGTGACCACTTGACCTTCACGAGTTAAAGTACGTGTAGAAAGATCTAATGCCCATGGACCAAAACTGACCACTTCAACTTGTTGGCTTGGAGCACCAGGCACTTCGCGGACTTGGCGGCGTAATACAGCACGAATACGCGCTAAAAGTTCATTTGGGTTGAATGGTTTTGGTAGATAGTCATCTGCACCCGCTTCTAAGCCTGCAATACGATCAGAATCGCTGCCACGAGCAGTAAGCATAATAATAGGTGTGTCGATATTCGACTGACGTAAACGACGACAAATACTTAAACCATCTTCGACAGGCAACATGAAATCAAGAACGATCAGTGAGAATAGCTCACGTTGAAGCAGACGATCCATTTGCGTAGCATCATGGGCAGTCTTGACCACAAAGCCTTTATCTTCAAGGAAGCGCTGTAAAAGCGTACGTAAACGCACATCATCATCGACGACTAAGATGCGTTCGACTCGATCTGTTTCATGGTGTACGGTTTCCGTCGATTCGGCAGGTACAACTAAACTCATGATGTGTGCTCCTTTATCGTTTATTGTCATCGTCTTATGCAATGATCGGGAGTATAAGGTTCATTGCACGGTTTTGGCTATGTTATAAAGCAACAAATATTGCCAATAAAATCAAGAGATAGATACCAAATGTATACAGGTAAAATCATGACAATCAATCTATTTTTTCAATATTTAGCTAAAAAACTGTTGGTATTTTAGAAACATTGGTGAATTAGCATTATCTATTGAAATAATATTCAAAAAAACAATAGTGGATTTTATAGTCATGGACTTTATAATCAGTGCTTTTAGACTTAACCCTAGTGGAATCAATCACGATGACTGACTTAGTTCAGCAGTTGGCAAATGAACTCGCCGTACGTCCAAACCAAGTAGAAGCTGCTATTCGTTTAATTGATGAAGGCGCTAGTGTTCCTTTTATCGCTCGTTACCGTAAAGAGGTCACACAAGGCTTAGATGATACGCAATTACGTCAACTCGATACACGTTTAACTTACTTGCGTGATTTATACGAGCGTCGTGAGAAAGTAATCCAGTCTTTACAAGAACAAGATAAATTAAACGATGATTTATTGGCACGTGTAAATGCGGCTGAAACAAAGAATGCGTTAGAAGAAATTTATGCGCCTTATCGCCCAAAACGTACTAGTAAATCTTTTAAAGCAAGAGAAGCGGGTTTAGGTCCGATTGCTGAGAAAATCATTAACGATCAAATTGATCCAGCAGAAGCGTTGGCTGATTTTAGTCATGAAGACTATCCAGACCTTGAAAGTCAACTCGATGCAATTCAGCATATTTTGATTGATGATTGGGCACAAAATATTGCGCTCACCACTGAATTAAAACAAACTTTTGCTAAAACAGCATTATTGAAAAGTACCGTCGCTTCTGAAGAGAAAAAAGAAGTTGGCAAAAAATTCCGTGATTATTTTGAATTTTCAGAAAATTTAAACAAGTTACCTTCTCATCGTTTATTGGCGATGTTACGTGGTCGTCAAGAAAATGTACTGGGTTTAAAAGTAGATGGTGAAGATGATGCGCCATTGGTACGCATCGAAACTGAATATAATCTTGAACAAATTCAACCACAAAGCCGTCAGGATTATTTAAAGCAAACTGCAAAATTATTTTGGCTTGGCAAGATTCGTCCGCAAATTGAACATTCATTATTGACTGATAAGCGCTTAGCTGCTGAAGCTGAAGCAATGGATGTTTTTGCTGAAAATCTCCGTCACTTATTATTGTCTGCACCTGCGGGTGGGCGTACCACTTTAGGTGTTGATCCTGGTATCCGTACTGGCGTGAAGCTTGCTGTGGTGAGTGATGCAGGTGATGTTCTCGCGCATAGCACGATTTATCCGTTTGCACCGAAAGAAGATAAAGAAGGTTCAATTGCTGAGTTAGCTCGTTTATGCAGAGAGTTCCACGTGGAACTTATTGCGATTGGTAATGGCACTGCAAGTCGCGAAACCGAAGCGGTTGTAGCAGAAATGATGGCTGCCAATACGGATTTGAATCTGACACGTATTACTGTAAGTGAAGCAGGGGCGTCGGTTTATTCGGCAAGTGAACTCGCTTCTCAAGAGTTGCCAGAGCTTGATGTTTCAATTCGCGGTGCGGTTTCAATTGCACGCCGTTTACAAGATCCATTGGCTGAACTTGTTAAAATTGATCCGAAATCAATTGGTGTGGGTCAATATCAGCATGATGTGAATCAAACTGGTTTGGCTAAAACACTGGATGCTGTGGTTGAGGACTGTGTAAACGCAGTAGGTGTCGATGTGAATACAGCATCTCCAGCGATCTTGGCGTATATTGCAGGTTTAAATAAATCTATTGCACAGCAAATCGTTGAATATCGTAAAGAACATGGTCGTTTCGACAACCGTCAAGCCTTGAAAAAGGTGCCACGTTTAGGCGAGCGTACTTTTGAGCAATCAGCAGGCTTCCTACGTGTTCAAAATGGTTCTGAGCCATTGGATGCATCAGCAGTTCACCCAGAAAGTTATGGCGTGGTTGAAAAGATTGTTGCGGCAAAAGCAACGACGGTAAAAGACATTATTGGTAATACTGAAATTATCCGCCAAGTCAAAGCAGATGAGTTTGTCGATGACAAATTTGGTTTGCCGACGATTCAAGATATTTTAGCTGAACTTGAAAAGCCTGCTCGTGATCCACGTCCAGAGTTCCGTACAGCCAAGTTCCGTGAAGATATTACGGAAGTTGCACAACTCACTGAAGGCATGCAGCTTGAAGGTGTAGTGACCAATGTGACCAACTTCGGCGCATTCGTCGATGTGGGTGTACATCAAGATGGTTTAGTGCATATCTCTGAACTTGCGAATGAATTTGTTTCTGATCCACATAAAGTGGTGAAACCAGGTCAAATCGTGCAAGTGCGTGTGATGCAAGTTGATGTGGAACGTAATCGTGTAAACTTAAGTATGCGTGCAGAAGGTTCTGCACCTGCTAAAGCGCCACGTCAGCAACAGCGTCCACAGAAAGAGCGAACTGAACGTTCAGAGCGTAAGCCTCAAGGTCAACGTCCGCCACGTAAAGAAGGTGACTTTAAGCGTCCACAAAATAACAAGCCAAAAACTGAAAAACCGCAAGAGCAAAAAATCGGTGGTTTAGGTGCTTTGTTATTACAAGCAGGGATTAAGGGTTCTAAGTAACTGATCAAATAAATAAAAGCCTCTTCTGAGGCTTTTATTTTAAGTGTGTTATTTTTATAATTCAGTATAATCAGGCTGTATACCCATAATTCTCAATTGTTTCAAGGGTATATCAATTGGAATATCTATTTTATCTTGATCAAATATGACTAAGTTGTAACCGTTTCCAAAAGAGCTATTAAACATTAATCCATCAATCCCACCTAAATTTTTAAAAAACTCAGTAATGAATTGAGTTGGTATATAATCGAGATGTGAACGATTAGGCAAAACAGGTAAAGATAACTCTTTGGCGAATTGATCTAATAAATTAACTAATTTCATAATCTTATGAAAATCATCTGTAGAGCTTAAAGATATGAATGAAATATCTTTTTTGGGATCACATAAATTAATAACGTTAATATCTTGTTTGACTTTTAAACAAGCAATATAAACAGTTTGCCCGTTACTTGGACGAACCTCTGTTAATGCAGTTTCAATTAACTGAGCTGTATATAGATAAGAAATACCATCTGGATTAGCTCTACCTATAGTCACTTTTTCTAAAGGAGGTTTGTTCATTTCTTGATGTTTAAGTATATTATCCGATATTCGAGCACGAAAAAGTGTATCAGAAGTAGTAATTTCATAATTTAGTTGCTCAATTACCTCTGTAAATTTCTCAAATAGGTTTCCAGTTTCAAGAAAAGCATCTCTGTATATCTCAATTTGAGGAAAGAAACGATTATTATGTTTTAGTTCATATTTAAAGGCTTCCCATTCATTCTGAGTATTAGTTGGAAAGTTTTTATATTTTTTGTTAATGAACTCTTGTTTATTTTGTAGAGCATCTTCAATTATTTGCTCTTGAACGTTACTAGTAAATAATTTAAATTCACTTGATAGGATATGGAATAAACTATAACCATCTGTATCTTTTTCAAATATGCTATCAATCACTTCAATAAGAGGTGAGATTAGCATATACAATTGATCTATATTTATAGTACTTGCATCATTTGTTCCGCAATAATGACAACGTGAAATTCTACCTATTGAGTTAATTTGTAACTTCAAAGCTTTATCTGAAAAACAGTTACTACAACATTTTCGAACCATTAGTCTTAATCCTTTGATTCTAAATATATATTTATTGTTTCAATATGGTGCATTATTGAATTTTTTTTAACTTGCCCTAACCCTGGGAAATGTCCTATTTTGTATAAAAAAATGAACTCTTGTAGTCCTTTGGTTTCTTCGAAAAGGATTTTCTTTGATTGGAAATCAGAAATAAGTTTCGTTAACGCTTCCTTAAATTTAGCACCAGGATTAGTGGGTGTTCCATCGTCTTCTGAGGAATAGTGACGAATGAATAACTCATCAAATCTTTGAGAATCAATATACGATGCATGAACTGTTACAACATAGGCTGGACCACCACCTTCAATAAAATCATCGCCCGTAATAGTGTAATCACCAAAACCTATATTATTTTCTTCATGATAATAACTATGTAAGGCTGAGAATGATGATTCTTGAGGATAATCTGCATTTCTTAGTTGTCTTTTAAAAAAGTCCTCATAGACAACTTTATTGTGTATAAGTCTTTTAACTTGTGGACTATTATCATTTTGAATAAAATTAATTCTTGAGATTTTTGTAAAATCAATCAGTTCTTTATCAATGCCTTTCTGAATAAACAAACCAAAATTATTTAATTCTAAAAAATCATTGTATAAATTCGTCTTTTCATTGATCGAGTAGAGTGGTGTATACTCGATATTCTCTATCTTAGTTATGAGTTCACTAAACTCAGTCTGTGATTTTTTAAAGTCACCAATTATTGGGTTAATGATTATATAAGGTACAATACCATTCTTATTTAGGACCTCAATGGTTTTACAGAGTGCTTTTATATCATTTTTCACAGGTTCAATAACAGGAATAAAGTTTTTAAGTCCTAGCTCTGATAGTTCTCGAATAGCTAAAAGCTCATTAAGTTTTCCTCTTAAAATTGGATAATACATTAAGGTCTTTCTCCGAGAAAAAGCTAATTAGGTTTTTAATATCATTTTTATTGAATTTAAAGCTTATCAAAGCATTAGTCAAAGGGTGTGGTAGAGTATTTATTGCTTCAATATTATTCTTTCTGTGTTTTTTTAAAGTTTTTAAAAATAAATTGTTCACAACATCTCTATCAGATTTATTTAGAATTTTAAAGCACAGATCAAAAACCTGAGTGTTAGGAACATCAATTTTTAACCCATATATATTTTCAGCAATATCTAAATACTCTTCTTTTCTTAATGACTTCATCATAAGGTTAATATCAAAAATATCATTAGATATAGCTTCTTTTATAGTCCGTAAAGTGTTGTTGTCGGTTAAAACCATAATACCAACACTATGAGGAATGATAGCTTCTACATCTATTTGTAGGGAAGTAGGGCAAACGACATAAACTTTTTCAAATAATTGAATATATGACTGTAGCTGGTCTTCTAATCTGTTTAATGAATCATATTCTGTTTTGATTTCATAACAAGTTGAACAGCCATTTAGTAAGACTAAATCAGCTTTATTCTGACCTACTCTGAATTCTGAAAGTAAAACGGATGACTGGAGTGAATGTTTGCTTCTTAAAATTTTGCGAGCAATGAAATTTTTATAGACATATTCATTTCTATAATTTTGACTTAAAAATTCAAATGCAGATGAATATATATCAAGGATACTGGATGTATTTACATTTGAGCTTAAGGATTTGTTATTTATTATTTTTTCAAGAGATGAAACGTCACCAGAAGCAATAGCTCTTAAGCTATTGCTTGTAAATAGTTTGGCGATTTCTCTCTCAGTAGTGCTCACAATATTAAGATAGCTTATATAAATTAGATTATTCTTATTGTACCTAGTAATCTAATAAGAAAAAAAGCTGAAAAATAATTTTTACCTCGAATGAGTTAACTTTTTTGAACATAAATTTATAGTAAGTTGTTTTATATAGCTTAAGCTATGAACAGCAATTTTGTTCTATAAATCTATCTAAATCGCGTTAACCTGAAATGATGCATACATGCCTTAGGAGGTCGTGATGTCGCGCAGACCTCGAGAACAAGTCGATTACTTACACCTTGAAGAATTGGGTGGTTTAGAAATGTTGAAAGCCAGTTACTTTCAACAGGAGTTTTCACGACATGTCCATGAAGGATTTTGTATCGGTGTCATCGAAGAAGGAGCACAGCGATTCTATCGCACAGGTGGGAATCATGTTGCGCCACAAGGCGATATTATTTTAGTGAATGCCGATGAAGTGCATACAGGCTCATCAGCGGTGGAAACAGGTTGGCGTTACCGCGCGATTTATCCGACTCCCGAAATTTTCCATGAATTAACCCGTGATCTCACCACTGTACACGGCACAGCACCGTGGTTTAGAGAAGCGGTGTTGCATGATGAAGGTTTGGCACAGCAATTACGGTTACTTTTTGATTTACTTGAGCAACCAAATAATAAGCTACTTAAACAAACATTATTTTTATCGACAATTGCTTGGCTAATCTCAAAATATAGTCAAACCAAGCCTCAAGCCAATGATCAGAGCAATGCCAAACAACGCATTTTAAATATTAAAGAATTAATGGCGAGTATGCCTGAGCAAGAGTTTTCACTCATCGAACTGGCGGGAATGGCAAATCTCAGTCAGTGGCATTTTTTACGCCAATTTAAAAAGCATGTCGGGCTCTCACCGCATGCATGGCTCATTCAATCACGTCTACAGAAGGCACAAAAACTATTAAGACAAGGTCTGAATTTATCCGAGGTTTCACAGCAATGTGGTTTCTCGGATCAAAGTCATTTTAATCGACATTTTCGCCAAACTTTTGGAATTACACCGGGTGGTTACACTGCCTCTCTCAAATAAAACAGCAATTTTATACAAGCTTCATGGAAGCATTTTTGGCATAGTCTATTCTCGTTAATAAATAATTGTGATGCTAATGTTAGGTGAAAGCATAGACGACACTCCGATGACCGAATCACAGGCATTTTTGAACGGGGTGATCAAAATACTGCCATTATGTTTTGCGGTGTTGCCGTGGGGTTTACTCGCAGGCTCTATGGCAATTCAAGCAGGGCTAACGACTTTACAAGCGATTGGAATGTCAGCACTGGTCTTTGCTGGTGCAGCACAATTAATGACCTTAGGTTTAGTCATGGCAGGAACGCCTGCAATCACAATTATCATTTCCGTTTTTTTGATTACCACGCAGCATTATTTATATGCACTGTATTTACGTGAAGATATTTCTAAACAGCCTTTAAAAGATCGGTTGATGTTGGGCTTTTTACTAACTGATGAATTGTTTGCAGTGAGTATTAAAAAGCAACAGCATTATATTCACTATCTGTTAGGCGCTGGACTTTGCTTTTATTTATGTTGGGTTCTGTTTAGTGCTTGTGGTGTTTTCCTTGCCTCAGCCGTTCCTAATTTAGATCAATATCATCTCGATTTTTCCATTGTTGCGACATTTATCGCAATCGTGATTCCATTTATTAAAAACTTAAATACTTTGGTTGGGGTATTGGTTTCAGTGATCCTCACTGTTGTTTTTCTAAGCTTAGGTTTTAAAAGTGCTGCGATCATGGCAGGTGTGATTGGAATGTTTGCGGCAACTTACACGCAGAATTTTAGGGAGCGCACAGCATGACTTGGTTTCTCCTGATTATTCTCGCAATTGTAGTGTTTATGAATCGCTATATTCTACTTGAACCGAATCTGCCTTTGCGTTTACCCAAATGGTTTCAACAGTCTTTGCAATATTCTGCACCGTGTTTATTGACGGCTATTGCAACACCGATTGTTTTTATGGATGAACATGGTGTATTTCGTGAAACATTACTTAATCCTTATTTTCTTGCCACGATTTTAACGATTTTGATTGCGTATAAAGTCCGTCATACCTTGTTGACGATTATTTTGAGTTTGGCATGTTTTTATGGATTGGTGTTTTGGTTGAATTAAAAGATTGGGTGTACAGATCATGCACCCAATCTTGATTATGAATACCTTAGCGCGTGGTGTATCCACCATTGGCGAAAATGGTTTGTCCTGTAATCCACCAGCCATCAGTCACTAAGAAACGTACTAAGGGTTCAATATCTTCGATCTTGGTTAAGCCGCCCAACGCTGATGCTGATTTATGATAAGCCACAGCTTCTGGTGCTTCCTGACCGTAGAAAAAAGGCGTATCCATTGGACCAGGTGCCACAGCAGTGACAGAAATACCACGCTCACCAAATTCTTTCGATGCAGCACGCGTGTAGTGTTCTACAGGGGCTTTTAAGCCCTCATAAGTTGAATAAAGCCCTGTATATGCAGCAAGTAAACTAGTAACAATGGTACAGATTTTTCCATTTGGATTAAGATGACGACCTGCCGATTGAATAAAGAAATAGGCAATTTTGTTGTTGATGTCATTCATGTCATCAAACTCTTGTTCGGTGGTATCTAAATACGGTTTTTTGAGCACGCGCCCGACGGTATTAATTGCGATATCCACACCGCCAAATTCTGTTTTGGCTTGAATAAATAAGTCTTCAATGTTCTGGATATTGGCTAAATCTGCTTGTACCAAAATTGCTTTAATCCCCAGTGCTTGTACCGCTTGTAAAGTTTCTTCAGCATCTGATTGTGTTGCGGCACTGTTGTAATGAATCAATAAATTTGCCCCTTGTTCAGCAAATTTACGTGAAATTAATCCACCTAAGTTTTTTGCACCGCCGGTAATCAGTACCGTTTTTCCTTTTAGATTATGTTGTGACATTGCTTTATTCCTCATGTTGTTTTTGCATTGAAAACATCCTAATTGAATTTATTTGTTTGAAATAGTTGTTAGTATTGAATTGATTGTGCAAAAAAGTTGAATAATAAAATGGATAAAATTGAGCGGTTAAAGATTTTTTGTCTGGTCGCTGAAAAACAGTCTTTTGCCCAAGCCGCACTGCAACTGGGTTTGCCTCGTTCAAATGTGACTTATGCGATTCAGGCTTTGGAAAAAGAATATGAAGTTTTACTGTTTTATCGCACTACGCGTAAAGTTGCGTTAACGCATGAAGGCAGTTTGTTTTATGAGGAGGCAATACGTCTGGTTGCCCAACTGAAAGAGTTAAATCGTTTTAAAACGCAGGTACGTAGCCAAGAGGGCAAGATCAGTATCGGTATGCCGAAACGTTTGGCAACACAAGTGTTGATCCCTCATCTATCTGCATTTTATCAACGCTATCCTAAAGTCAAAGTGTTGATTAATGGCAGTGATGATTTTTCAAATTTGATTGAACAACAACTGGACTGTGTGGTGCGGGTTGGGCAGGTTCAGGATGAATACTTACTGATTCGACCCATTAAAACCACTCAAATTTGGACATTAGCTTCGCCTGAATATTTGGCGGAATATGGTGAACCAAAGCATTTTGATGAGTTAGAACGGCATTTTGCTGTGGATTATCATGTGGCAAAGCATTATCGAGAACTAAGTGAATTAAGCTTTCAAAATCATCGTGTCAAGATGCCTTATCGTTTACTGGTTGAAAATACAGAAGCCTATATCCAAGCAGGTTTGGCAGGCATCGGTTTGATTCAGATCCCTGAATTCGATGCGAAAACTTATGTAGAGCAAGGGCAGCTCCAGCGATTATTCTCAGATATTCCAAGCTTGGAATTACCTGTAAATATTTTGCTGACGGATCGACAATATCGCCCAAAGTATTTTCAAGACTTTATTGACTGGTTAGAGCAACATTTAAAAAAACTACTTTAGCTTCTATCAGAACAATATCTTAGCTCACTTTGACATCAGCATAAATTTACAGTAAAACTAGAAATTAGAGTAATTACTCTAATTTCTATAGGTGGATAAAAATGCAGATTGGTCGACAAGCATGGATGGCCCAAACTTCAGGTGATTTGTCTTTAAAAGATCGTATGACCTTATTGAGTCATAGCCTATTCCCTGTGCTCAAACAAAGTATAAAAATGTATGCTTTAGCAGGTCGCTCTAAGCAGAATCTTCAGTTTTTGAGTGTGGATGATTTACATTTGCCTGATAGTAATGATGTCAAACAGGCAATTGAAAAGATGCAATCTTGTAGTTCAGTGAGTTTACAGAATCATTGTTTAAGGACTTGGCATTATGCCGTTGCATTTTCCACAATGCAGAATCTAAAACCTGATGCTGAATTATTGGCGGTATCCTGTTTACTCCATGATTTAGGCATGACTGAGCAACATTATCAGCATCACGAAAATTGTCGTTGCTTTGCAGGACAGGGGGCTTATGCTGCTCAAGACTGGTCTTTAGCGCAAGGATGGCAACTACCACGGGCAGATCAATTGTTTGATGTGATCAGTATGCACATGAATCCTTATGTTGCGGTTGATGAGGGTGTTGAGGCACATTTGCTACAGCAAGCAGCCAGTTGTGATGTCATTGGCAGCCGTGGTTTTGAATTTTCTACATTATTTAGACAACAATTATTTGAGCAATATCCTCGTTTAGACTTTAATCAGCACATGATTGAATTTACTCAAGAAGAGGCACGTATTCGCTCAAAATCTCGAACAGCAATGGTGGTAAAGAGTGGGTTTAAGCAATTGGTTCGTTTGAATCCTTATCTTGATTAAACGGTCAGAAATAAAAAAACCACTTTTGCGAGAACAAAAGTGGTTTAAATGAATCATTCACTTTATCAGTGATCATGCTCCAAATATTCAGGTTTTTTCGGTAACGCCAAGCTACACAAGAAACAGATCATTAGCATGAAAATGACATAGATAAAGAAGATATTTTCAATGCCTGCATCTTTAAATATCAGGGCAACTGATGGCGCTGAACCGCCAAATAGGGCATTACCCACCGCATAGGAGAAACCGACACCTAAGGCGCGGACATGAGGAGGGAACATTTCTGCTTTAACCAAACCACTGATTGAGGTGTAGAAACTCAGCAACATCATCAAGAAAATGAGTAATAAGGTGATGATGACGGGTGAATCGGCAAAACTCCGCATTCCTGTCACCATCACGGGATAAATAAAGATTGCGCTGAGTAAGCTGAACGCTAACATTGAAGCACGACGACCGATTCGATCCGATAACATCCCAAACAAAGGTTGCGCGATCATAAACACAAATAACGCAGTGGTCATGATAAAGCCTACAGTTTTACCATCCATGCCGATATTGGTGAGATAGGTCTTTGAATAAACTGTTACCACGTAAAAGGTGAGTGAACCTGCTGAGGTGTATCCCACCACCAATAGAAAGGTTTTCCAATGTTGCTTCAATAATGCAATTAAACTACCTGACTCTTCACGTTCCGCATCTTCATGAGAAAGAGTTTCCTCTAAGCGACTTCGCGCAGCAAGAGAAAGCAAAGCAGCGACACCACCGATCACAAATGGAATACGCCAACCGCCATCATTTAATTGTTGCTCCGTCATGAAACCAAGCAAAATCACCCCAAGTAAACTGGCTAGAAGTTGTCCACCTGACAAGGTTACATATTGGAATGATGCGAAGAAACCCCGTTGCCCTTTTAATCCAAGTTCGCTCATATAGGTGGCAACAGCGCCATATTCACCACCAACAGATAGACCTTGCAGTAAACGAACCATTAACAGTAAAAATGGCGCCCACATTCCAACTTGATCATAGGTCGGCAATGCTGCAAATAGGAATGAGCTGAGTGCCATTAAGCAAATCGAAATAACCATGGATTGTTTACGACCTTGGCGGTCGGCAATGCGTCCGAATAACCAACTACCAATAGGTCGCATGAAGAAGCTCGCGCCAAACACTCCCCATACATAAATGGCTTTGGTGGTTGAATCCATATCTGGAGCGGTCAATGCATGAGTAAAATAAGCAGCAAAAACGGCATAAATATAAAAATCGAACCATTCAACTAAATTCCCTGATGCCGCACCAACAATACCTTTGATACGGCTCTTTTTTTCTTCCCTGCTATATGTCTGACTCATATATGTTCCTTTCTCAACCAAGCAAGATTCTGTGTGTGAATCTTTACAGAATGTTATATACCGCTAAAAAAGCATGAAAATGACACTATTTTGTATGCTTTTTATGACTGTATTTTTAGATGGCGAGAATAGGATGTATTTGTTAAGAACGGTTTAAAAAACAATGTTGTGGGCAATATAGTCAATTGAGAAAAGTTAATTTTATGAAAATCAATTAATTTAATTGTGGAATAGGACAATCCTTTCTTAATGGACATGCCTCACCTTGGGTAAACCGACTTAACATGCTTCTGATTTGATTTAATTGATTAATTTTTTCATCAATCATTGCGAGCTTTTCAAAGAAGATATTTTGTACTTGTGACGCAGGAATTTCATCCTGTGCGGTCATATCTAAAATTTGTTTAATTTCACTTAAAGAGAAACCTAGATTTTTAGCGGTACGGATGAGTTGTAGTTGTTGTAGTGTTTGTTCAGGATAATCTTTATAGCCATTAGTGCGTGTATTTGATTGAATAAGATTGATTTTTTCGTAAAAACGAATGGTATCGCGACTGATATCTGCTTGTTTTGCGAGTGTTCCAATTAACATAGCTGACCTTTTATTATTTTAAAATAATGCTTGACCATTGAGTGTACTCCATCCTTTAGCCTATGCCTATCTTGCGAATAAAGAGTGCTTAATAATGGACAATAAAGAGATTGCTTTAAATTATTCACCACAGATCGCATTTGTTGCAGGCGCAACAGGTTTTATTGGACGCTTTTTGATTGCTGAGTTGCTCACGCAAGGACATCAGGTTTATGCCTTAGTACGTGATAAACAAGCGCAACAACATCAGTTGGAAAATTGGTTGAAAGATAAACAAGTTTCAGTAACTGAATTAACGTTTATTCAAGGGGATATTACTCAGCCAAATCTTGCGATTAGCCAAAAAAATTGGATTGAACTTGCTAAAGTGAATATTTTATACAACAGCAGTGCACTTTTTGCATGGAATCTGACAATGCAACAAGCGCAACAGGTTAATGTTGAGGGTGCACTAAATCTTTTAAAATGTATCAGTGAGCATTGTCGTCTAGATCGTGCAGTTCATGTTTCAGGTTATATGCTGACATTACAAGATCATTTACGCCAAGCTGGCGTATGTATTGATCAACCTGAACAAACCAATTGGCAAAGGGTTTATCAGCAATTAGGTGCGTATGAAGCATCTAAAATCGAGTCGCATTATGCATGGATTAAACAAGCACAAAGCTTGGATATAGACTGGACCGTTATTCATCCTGCAACGGTGATTAGTGATGAAGTCACTGGGGAAATACCTGTTAATCAACCGATTGCACACATGATTAGTCTATTAAAGCGAAAGAAAATGGGTGCAATACCGGCAACAGCACAACATTATTTGCCTTTGGTTAGTATTGATTATTTAGTGAAAGTAATAGGTTATGCAGCGACTGAAACTGGTTTAGCTCAATCTGAATTATTGGTTGCTCATGAACAGCGTTTAATGCTTGCAGACATGTTTAATATTATGGCTACGCAAGTGGGGCAAAAAGCTCCTACTCGATATGTTTCGTTAGATTTATTAAGAATGATTTTGAAATGGAAATGGCTGGCGCAGAAATTAGAAATGTCTGTAGAAATGCTGGATTTTATTCGAACAGAACCATTAAATATTTCTCAGTTAAAACAGTTCACCCAGCACTGGCATATCCAAGAATCAGATTTGAAGAAATCCTTAGAAAAAACCAGTCTGTGGATATTCCAACACACATAATTGTGGTTTAAATCAGCAGGCTGTGGATAACTCTAAACTTATTCACATTCATTTTTTGATTAGTTTGTGTACTTTTAAAGAGAATTTGTTTCATAAAAAAACCTCTCATGGCGAGAGGTTTTTTTTATTAACTTGAGTTGATTACCAGTGTTCACCTGGGAATAAACGTGCATAAGCGCGTTGCATGATGTTTAACTTCTCTTGTTCACCAACTGAAGCTGTTGAGCTTGGGAATAAGTTGAAGCCAATTGACATCAAAATGTTATTTACATCTGGTGCAATTGCATAAGTGATCGATGCAAGGCGACCTAAATTAGTAGCGATTTTTTTCGGACGTTTCACAATCGCATATGCAATCAAATCTGCGGCTTGTTCAGGTGAAAGCGTTGGAACGTATTTATAAATCTTGGTTGGCGCAATCATAGGCGTGCGGACCAAAGGCATATAAATCGAAGTGATCGCAATTTTATGTGAGTGAACCTCAGCAGATAAACAACGACTAAATGCATCTAGTGCAGCTTTAGATGCAACATAAGCTGAAAAACGTGTTGCATTTGCAAGTACGCCAATCGAACTGATGTTAATGATTTGACCATCTTTACGTTGCATCATGTGCGGTAAAATATTCAAGACTAAACGAACAGCACCAAAATAATTGAGTTGCATAGTACGTTCAAAGTCATGGAAACGATCAACTGACTCATGTACGGCACGACGAATTGAACGTCCAGCATTGTTCACAAGAATATCAATATGATCAACAGCAGCTAAAATTTCTTTCGAAACTGCATCAATCGATTCCATATCATTGAGATCACATGGAAATACTGTTGCTTTTCCACCCTCAGCTTCAATCTCAGCTTTAACCTCATCTAACTTCTCTTTAGTACGAGCGAGTAATAAGACATGTGCACCTGCTTGAGCAAGGTATTTTGAAACCGTTAAACCAATACCACTTGAAGCACCAGTGACAATGATAGTTTTCCCGTCGACTTTTTGTTGAAAAAGTTTTTTGAGTTTTGCGTTCATGTAAGTTACCTACATTAATCAAGCTGTTGTTTGCAATGCCTTCTTATTCCGCTTAAACACTGCACTTTATTTTGTACTAATATTAACCGATTTTTTTTGTTTGTCTAGTGTAAATATTTGAAATATAATAATATTTTTAGAGCAAATACTCTAAAATAAGATATTGTAATAGTTGAAAATGCAATAATATTTATATCTTTTTGAATAAAAAAAAGCCTCTACATGAGAGGCTTTCTGATTTTATTGAATTTAAACTTGAGCGAGGGCTTGCCCAAGGTCAGCAATTAAGTCGTCAATATGCTCAATCCCAATAGACAAGCGGACTAGGTCTTCGCTTACACCTGCTGATTTTAGCTCTTCGGCATTAAGTTGACGATGCGTTGTTGTTGCAGGATGACAAGCTAAGCTTTTCGCATCGCCAATGTTCACCAAGCGAGTAAACAGTTGTAATGCATCAATAAAGCGTGTTCCCCCTTCGATTCCATCTTGAACGCCAAAGGAGAGGATTGCAGAAGGTTTACCTTTCACATATTTTTGAGCTAAATCATGCTGTGGATGATCTTTGAGTCCTGCATAATTCACCCATTTTACTTTTGGATGTTGCTTTAAGTATTCTGCAATTTTGATGGCATTTTCAGTATGACGTTCCATTCGCAGATTTAAAGTTTCCAAACCTTGTAAAATGAGGAACACGCTCAGAGGACTAATCGCCGCGCCAGTATTACGTAATGGCACCACACGAGCACGAGCGATATATGCCGCTTCACCAAGAACCTCAACATAATTTACGCCGTGATAGCTCGGATCTGGTGTATTTAATGCTTTAAAACGTTCTGGATATTTACCCCAAGGAAACTTGCCACTATCGACGATAATACCGCCAATACTATTGCCATGTCCGCCGATGTATTTAGTGAGGGAGTGAATGACAATATCTGCACCAAATTCAAATGGTTTAAGCAATGCAGGGGTTGCCACGGTATTATCGACAATCACAGGTACACCATATTCATGTGCAATTTTTGAGATCGCTTCTAAGTCGATAATATTGCCTAGAGGGTTGCCGATCGACTCGACAAAAACCAATTTGGTTTTGTCATCGATAATTGAGCGTAGTGCTTCTGGATTTTGATAATCAAAAAAACGAACTTCGATGCCTTGTTTCGGCAGTGTGTGGGCAAATAAATTATAGGTGCCCCCATATAAAGTTGAAACAGAAGCAATATTATCGCCTGCCTCGGCAATGGTTTGAATCGAGTAGGTGATCGCTGCCATCCCTGATGCTAAAGCCAATCCACCAATACCACCTTCAAGTGCTGCTATGCGTTGTTCGAGCACTGCTGTGGTTGGATTCATGATACGTGTATAAATATTCCCCTGAACTTTGAGATCAAACAAATCTGCGCCATGTTGCGTATTATCAAAGGCATAAGACGTGGTTTGATAAATAGGTACAGCCACTGCTTTGGTGGTGGCTTCTGGTGAATATCCCGCATGAATAGCTAAAGTTTCATCTTTATAGGTCATGTTTACATCATCTACGTGAGTTAAATCGTAGTCGAGTGTAGCTTAAAAGTTATCCATAATGGTGCATAATTTATGCGATTTATTGCGTTTTTATTCATATACAGAAAAAGCGGAATTGTTTCTATTTTTTGTTATGGAATTTTTCTGCATACGCTAAACCATTGAAAAAGAAAATCCTTTGATTAAGCTAAACAAATATGATCTTAACTTCATGTTAATCGGGTTTTCAGCGTATAATACGTGCGATTATTTTTCGCTTTTTGCGATTTATTGGTTTTTCAATTGAGGAGTCCTGCGTGGCCCAATATATTTATACGATGAATCGAGTGTCTAAAATGGTTCCGCCGAAGCGCGAAATCTTAAAAGACATCTCTTTATCATTTTTCCCAGGTGCAAAAATTGGTGTGCTTGGTTTGAACGGTGCTGGTAAATCTACCTTACTCCGTATTATGGCTGGCGTAGATAAAGATTTCTCAGGTGAAGCGCGTGCACAACCAGGAATCAAAATCGGCTACTTAGAACAAGAACCGCCATTAGATCCAAGCAAAGACGTTCGTGGTAACGTTGAAGATGGTCTACGTGAGCCGCTTGATGCGCTTGCTCGTTTAGATGAAGTTTTTGCTGAATATGCAGCGGAAGATGCAGATTTTGATGCACTTGCAAAAGAGCAAGAAAAATTAGAATCAATCATCCATGCTTGGGATGCACACAACCTTAATAACCAAATGGAACAAGCAGCAGGTGCATTAAATCTACCGGCTTGGGATGCAGATGTATCATTGCTATCTGGTGGTGAGCGTCGTCGTGTTGCCTTATGTCGTTTATTGCTTTCTAAGCCAGATATGTTGCTTCTTGACGAACCGACGAACCATTTGGATGCAGAATCTGTATCTTGGTTAGAGCGCTTCTTGAAAGATTTCCCAGGTACCATTGTTGCAATTACGCATGACCGTTATTTCTTGGATAACGTGGCTGAATGGATTCTTGAACTTGACCGTGGCATGGGTATTCCTTATCAGGGTAACTATTCTTCTTGGTTAGAACAAAAGAATGCGCGTTTAGAGCAAGAAAACAAGCAAGAAGAATCTTTTGCTAAAGCATTGAAAAAAGAACTGGAATGGGTTCGTTCAAATGCCAAAGGTCAGCAAAAGAAAAACAAAGCGCGTATGGAGCGTTTTGAAGAACTTAACTCGCGTGAGTTCCAACAACGTAATGAAACCTCTGAAATCTACATTCCACCTGGTCCGCGTCTAGGTAATAAGGTTGTAGAAGTTGAAGGCATCAGTAAATCATTTGATGGTCGTGTACTTTATAAAGACTTAACCTTTACTGTACCGCCTACAGCGATTGTCGGTATCGTAGGTCCAAACGGTGCGGGTAAAACCACGTTATTCCGTATGATGACAGGCGAACAGCAACCAGATACAGGTACTGTGACTTTAGGCGAATCGGTTAAAGTGGCTTATGTTGGTCAGATTCGTGATACTTTGGATAACAATAAAACCGTTTGGGAAGAAGTTTCTGGTGGTTTAGATATCTTAAGAATCGGCGATTATGAAATTGCATCACGTGCTTATATCGGTCGCTTTAACTTTAAAGGTCAAGATCAGCAAAAACGTGTTGGTGAATTGTCAGGTGGTGAACGTAACCGTTTACAACTTGCGAAAATCTTACAGTTAGGTGCAAACGTCATCTTACTGGATGAGCCATCAAACGATTTGGATATTGAAACTTTACGTGCGCTTGAGGATGCAATTCTTGTATTCCCTGGTACGGTAATGGTTGTATCGCATGACCGTTGGTTCTTAGACCGTATCGCTACGCATATCTTGTCGTTTGAAAATGAACAGCCTGAGTTCTACGAAGGTAACTATGCGGAATATGAAGCATACCGTCAGTCACGTTTAGGTGAAGATGCGGCCCAGAAACGCACCAAATATAAGAAGATTACAGGTTAATTGCCCGTAAACTAAAAGAAACCAGCTTTCGGGCTGGTTTTTTTATTGCTTAGATTATCATTTGAAGGACAAAAAATGGATTTATAAGATTGGTTACGTAATTAAAACAATCTCACTTAATAATGTAATTTTATTACATAAGCTTTCGTTGCTATGCTTCAATAAATTTTGAACAGTTGATCAAACGTGCGACGTTCTGCTGTATTTATGACAGTCTTATTGAGTTTGTTCATATTCCAAAGCATTTGGAATGTGGCTGCAGCTTATTGCACGCACGAAAATCCAACTGAACAAATTATCTCAGATTCGCATTTTGGTCATCATTTTTCTGAAAGCTCAACCAAAAATAGCAGTGATGCTGAGGTTGTTTTAAAGGTTTCAGATACATCGAAATCTATTAATGTCACCGATCATCATGATCATCTGCCAACCTGTACGAATGTAGTCGTTTTAGCTTCAGAACAACAACTAAATGAGCCAATTTTCAGAGCACATGAATTAAAACAAAAGTATTATTGGGCAAATTTCTACCAATCCCCTTATTTATCTGAATTTAATCCACCACCTGAATCAACCCCGCTATTAGTGGGGTAGCCAAAAAATAACCCACTAGAAATATATCTATTTCAAAGGGTTATTCTATGCTTAATTATACTTGTAAATACAGTACAACGATCTTCTCTGTAGATTACTCACTGAAACGTCCACATCCTTATGCTGATAAGACGATGCTATCTACAGTTTTATCAAGATTTTGTAAATCTTTACGGAACGTTTCCTTCATTCATGAATCCAATTTGTTCCAGTATTCATCCTCCATTCCTCATCAGCAAAAATATCATTTTAATGAAGTTCCTATTTCATCTTTAATGATTTGCAGTCATTGAGGTTTATAAAATGAATATTTTATTTTCCCCACGTGTTCGGACTGTGAGTTCAAGAGTTATTGGATTTACATTGGCGATTATTCTTGCATTGAGTTCTAGTGAATGGCATTTCCAGTCTTCATTTATAGAACATATTTTATGGTTCTTCGGATGGCTATTTGTAGGCATTGGTGTGATGGGGAGAATATGGTGCAGTCTTTATATTTCAGGATTTAAGAATGCAAAATTAGTGACCGAAGGTCCATATTCTCTTTGTAGAAATCCACTATATCTATTTAGTTATTTAGGCGGCGTTGGCATCATGTTTCTGACAGAGACGTTTGTCTTCCCAATCTTATTTACGATCTATTTTCTTGGTTATTACCATTATGTTATGCGTCAAGAAGAAGTGTTCTTGAGTAAAAAATATGGAACAAGATATTCAGATTATATAAGCACAACCCCTCGCTTTTTACCAAGCTTCAAAAACTTTAAAGAGCCTGATTTTTATCAAGTATCTCCAAAACATTTCCGTATTTTTTTGGGGCAAGTGGTTTGGTTTATCTGGGTTGCAGCTTTAGTTCAGCTTTTTGAAGAGCTACGTTTACATGGTGTGCTTCCTTCATTGTTCAGTTGGTTTTAGTAACAAAGATATCCTTATGTTTTTTAGACCTTTTAATGAGTACTTAGGTCGGTTGATGAAAGCATAAGTCAAATTAATTTTATTTTGGATTACATCCTTAAATAAATCTGAAATATTTAAATGAGGTAATGAGTATGTCTATTCAATTAAATGTAAAATTAGGTTTAATGGTTTTATTATTTTCTGCAACCCTCGCAAATGCAGATGGCGGATTAATTTTTCTAGAAAAAAATATTCAGTCTCAGCAAGAAATGAAAACCAAGACTACAAAGCAGCATCATCATTCTCACTTAAGTTGTGAATGTAAATAATTTTTTAGGAAACTGATTATTTAAATAATCAGTTTCCTATTCATGAAGATAAATATATTGATGAGTTAAATTATTTTTTAAAGCAGTCAGATTTACTTTGTTTTCTATTTTTATCTTGCTAAATGTAATTTTATTACATCGAACTTACTTGCTATAGTCCATTTGAGCAATTTTTGTCTAAAGAGAAACTTTTGCGCCGTTCTAGTCTTTTCATTTCCGTCTTGCTGAGTTTGTTCATATTCCAAAGTCTTTGGAATGTGGCGGCTGCGTATTGTGGACATGAAAATATTAGTCAACAGTCAATCTTAGATAGTCATTTTGGTCATCATCTTCCTGCGAATGCTGAAGTTGTAACGAAACAGCATATTCATTCGATTAACCAGGATACGACTGATTTACCAATGCCTTTGAGCTTGCAAGATCATCACGATCATTTACCATCATGTTTTCATGTGGTTGTTACTGAAGCACAACAACTGCTTGATACACCTGTTTTACGAGTTCAGCAGTCAGAACAACAATATTATTGGTCAAATTTTTATCAATCCCCGCATTTATCTGGAATAAATCCACCGCCGCTCTACACCCCGCTATAGGTGGGGTAGCCGAAAAATAGCCCACCGCAATCTTCATTTATTTGCGGGGCTTAAAATGTCTTTAAGTTTAAATCAGCGCACTCAGGCGCTAAAAAATCAAGTTTCATTGTCAGCATTCAAATGGTCGATATTGGCTACAGCTTTAACTGTGATGGCTGTTGGTCAAGCTGTTTCTGCTGAGTCGTCATTGAATGCAAATAAAAACGCAGCACGCTTAGTGCAATCAAATGCTAACTTTGAGCAAATTCTCGAACAGATTCGTAACTATCAAACGAATCAGTCAAGTTGGCAAACACAGCAACAAATGGCGAGTGCGCAGCTTAAACAAAGTGCTTTGTGGGCGAATCCAAGTATTTCTGTTGAACAAACAGGCTTACAAAGTAACAAAGATCAAGAGTTAGCAATTGGTGTTTCGCAAGCTTTGGATCTTTTTGGTCAGCGTCGAGCAGCACAAAAAGTTGCTCAACTTTCCTCAACACAAGTTGACCTTGAACAGCAACGTTACAATGCGGAACTTGATTTGATTGTGCAATACGCATGGTCACAAGTGGCTTTATTCCAATTGGAAAAGTCATTGATCGCAGAACAGTTGCAAGTGAGTCAACAAAATTTAGATGCCACTGTAAAACGTTATCAAGCTGGCAGTATTGCTCAAGTTGACGTTGAGCGTGTGCGTATGGCTCATTTAGAAAATCAACGCATTTTTCAGCAAGCAGATTTGCAATTACAGGTTGCACAAAAGCAGTTAGCAGGTTTTGTAGGTAGTGATAGCAATCAATTTGTGATTGCTCCAAGTGCGAATGAGCTTTGGTCTCGTGCAACACAAGTGAAAACTGATCAACAAAAAATTGAAAATTTGTTTGAACGCAGTTTGCAATTAGAAACGCAACGTCAACAGGCTAATATCGAGCAGCTCAGAGCAAAATCTCGTCCTCAGCCCATTATGACTTTAGGGGTAAATCGGACCCGATCAGCAGATCAAAATACTGAAAATCAAATTCGTTTAGGTGTTGAGATTCCTCTTAATATTTTTAATCCACAAAAATATGGCATTCAAATCGCTGAAGCCAAACAAACACTGATTCAACAACAGCAACGCTTTTACCGTCAGCAAAATCAGATGGATATCGATGTTCGCCTTGCAGAAATACGTGGCTTACAAACGCAATTTAAACAGTTAAATGATCAGCAAGTGCCCTTGGCAATCCAAGTTCAGCAAAAAACCTTAGAAGGTTTTCGTCTCGGTAAATTTGCTGTGACTGACGTGCAGCAAGCCACTACTCAATTACAAGATGTCCGCTTACGTAAAGTGCAACTCCTCAAACAAGCATGGCAGTTGAGTGTGGAAGTTCAAAGTGCACGTATGGGTCTTCCTATCGAGCAAATCACTGCTAAAGATGCATTGATGCAATTGAATCAACGTGTTTGGCAACAAAGTAATTCATTTCCGAACCAATTAGGAGAATAAACATGGGCAACACATTAAAGAAACGTTCTCAATGGGTTTGGATTAGCATCATTATTGTTGTCACGGGGATTCTCGCAGGTGCTTTGTTATGGGGTTCAAAAGCTGAAAATACCGAGAATGCTGAGCAAGAGCACGCTCATCAGGAAAATGAAAAAGAAGGGCATGAAGGTGAAAAAGAGCAGGGTGAAGAAGAGGGAAAACTCACCCTGACCAATGAGCAAATGCAACAGCAAAATGTCAAACTTGCGCAAGTTGCATTAGGTGAAGTCAATCAAGTTCAAACATTTCCAGCCAAATTGGTGGTCAATACAGATCGTCAAGCACACGTTTCGCCGAGTTTTGCGGGGCGTGTGGAGTCAGTTTTTGTTGAACTGGGTCAGCAAGTCAAACGAGGTCAGGCTTTAGCCAATTTGTTGGTTCCAGATCTCGTCGATCAACAAGCCAATCTACAAATTGCGCAAACAAATTTGGATTTGGCGAAACAAGATTATGAACGTGAACGCAGTTTGTGGTCACAGGGCATTTCTGCAAAACAAGATTATCAGCGTGCATATAATGCCTATCGTCAAGCGCAAATTCAGGTACAAGCTGCTCGCTCACGGTTAACCGCTTTCGGTGCTGGTTCAAATTCTAACGGACGGTATATCCTCACAGCACCAATGAATGGTGTGATCAGCAACAAAGATATTGTGATTGGAGAAAATGTTCAGCTTGCCGATCAGTTGTTCACCATAGATCAACTTGATCAGCTTTGGTTAGAGTTTGTTATGCCGACAATCGCTAACGTCAATGTTCAGCCAAATCAACAAATCCGCTTCAAGTCTCTGCAAACAGGTAATCAATTTAACGCGCAAGTTCAAAGTCTCACCACTGAAGCCGATGCACAAACAGGGCGTTTACAAGTGCGCGCTAAAGTTCTGTCAAATGCAGCCGAATTACGTCCAAATTTGATGGTGAATGTAGAGTTACAAGCAGGCTCAAAACAGTCAGCTATCCGTGTGAATGCACAGGCGATTCAACAGGTTGAAGGTAAAGATAACGTTTTTGTTGCTAAAGCAAATCAAAACAAAGGCTTTGATTTTGTTGCAGTCCCTGTGCAAGTTGGACAGCGTACACAGGATGGGCAATGGGTTGAAATCACTCAAGGTTTAACGGCAGGTCAATCTTATGTAGCTGAAGGTAGTTTCTTGCTGAAATCAGAGCTTGAAAAAGGAGAGGCTGCACATGGACACTAATTCCTCTCAATTACCAAAGCCTGAGGGTTTGTTTGATCGCATTATTCAATTTGCGATCCGTAATGCGATTTGGGTGATGCTGTTTGCGATGACATGGATTGCGGTCGGGGTGTGGAGTTATCAAAAACTGCCGATTGATGCCGTTCCCGATATCACCAATACCCAAGTGCAAATTAATACCCAAGCCAATGGTTATACTGCTTTAGAAGTTGAACAGCGGATTACGTATCCGATTGAAACTGCGATGGCAGGGATTCCCAATTTAGAGCAAACCCGTTCGATTTCACGTTATGGCTTATCTCAAGTCACCATTATTTTTAAAGATGGAACTGATATTTACTGGGCGAGACAGTTAATTAATCAACGCTTGCAAGAAGCCGATGGGCAATTGCCAGATGCAGTTGATCCACTCATGTCACCTGTTTCTACAGGCTTGGGCGAAATTTATCAGTGGGTGATTAAAGCTAAACCTGATGCGAAAAAAGAAGATGGTACACCTTATACCGCAATGGATTTGCGTGAAATTCAAGATTGGATTGTACGCCCACAATTGCAGCGAGTGAAAGGTGTAGCCGAAATCAATAGTATTGGCGGCTATAACAAAACCTATATCGTTTCTCCTGATTTAAAACGTTTGCAGCAGCTTCAAATTTCACTGACTGAATTTCAAACAGCTCTACAGGAAAATAATGAAAACCGTGGTGCGGGTTTTATTGAAGAAAATGGTCAGCAGCTTACTGTCCGTGTTCCGGGCATGTTGAGCACTGTTGAAGATATTCAAAATATTACTGTAAGTGTCAAAAATGGTTTACCCATACGTGTAGCCGATATTGCAACGGTTGCGATTGGGCATGATCTACGTACTGGCGCTGCAACTTATAATGGCGAAGAAACGGTATTGGGTATCGCCATGATGATGATGGGCGAAAATAGCCGTACCGTTGCCCAAGCGGTAGATGCAAAAATCCAAGAAATTCAGCCGACTCTACCACAAGGGGTTGAAATTGAAACCGTTTATGATCGTACCAGTCTAGTCAATAAAGCCATTAAAACTGTTCAAAAGAACTTAGTTGAGGGTGCGATCCTCGTCATCGTGATTCTCTTTGTTTTCTTAGGTAATTTTCGTGCGGCTTTAATTACTGCCTGTGTCATTCCGCTTTCGATGTTGTTTACCTTAACAGGAATGGCTGAGCAAAATATTAGTGCCAATTTGATGAGTCTAGGTGCATTAGACTTCGGGATTATTGTCGATGGTGCGGTAGTGATTGTCGAAAACTGTATTCGACGGCTCGCAGAAGCCCAACATCATGCAGGGCGATTATTAACAAGACAAGAACGTTTTAAAGAAGTTTTTCTTGCAGCTAGACAGGCACGAAAACCACTCCTGTTTGGGCAGGCGATTATTATGGTGGTGTACTTGCCGATTTTTGCTTTAACAGGCGTAGAAGCAAAAATGTTCCATCCAATGGCGATGACCGTGGTGATGGCATTGCTTGGTGCGATGATTTTATCGGTGACTTTTGTCCCTGCGGCAGTCGCATTATTTATTACAGGTGAGGTGAGAGAAAAAGAATCTCGTTGGATGCAAGCGCTGAAAAGAAAATATCAACAAATCCTAGATTGGGCTTACCAATTTAAGATGGTGGTTGTGGCTTTAGCAGTGAGTATTTTAGTTTTAACGGGTGTGTTGACCACGCAAATTGGTAGTGAGTTTGCACCTCAATTGAGTGAGGGAGATTTTGCCCTACAGCAAATGCGCTCTCCAAGTACAGGTTTGGAACAATCTTTAAGAATGCAGGAAAATACAGAAAAACTGATCTTAAAGAATTTCTCTGAAGTTAAAGCTGTGTTTGCTCGAACAGGTACGGCTGAAGTTGCAACGGATGTGATGCCACCCAATATTTCCGATGCAGTGATTCTGTTAAAACCACGAGATCAATGGGAAGATCCAAAAGAAACCATTGATGAATTACGGACGCGGATGCAGGCATTTCTGGAAACCATCCCAGGAAATAATAGTGAATTTTCACAACCAATTGAACTTCGTTTTAATGAATTGATTTCGGGTGTACGTAGCGATGTCGGCATCAAAGTTTTTGGTGATGATATGGATGTGCTGAATACACAAGCACAAGTGATCGCTCAGAAAGTACAAAAGATCTCAGGTGCAACAGCGGTCAAAGTTGAACAAACCAGTGGTTTACCTGTGTTAAATGTGGATATCAATAATGCACTCGCAGCGCAATATGGCTTGTCTGTGAAATCGATTCAAGATGTCGTTGCAGCGAGTGTCGGTGGTCAGAATGTCGGTCAGATTTTACAAGGTGACCGCCGTTTTGATTTTGAAATCCGTCTGCCTGATAGTCAACGTACAGCACAAAACCTTGCTCAACTACCTATCCAACTACCGAATGGTGGTTTGATTCAGTTGCAAGATATTGCCAAGGTGGAAACCATTTCAGGTATGAACCAAGTCGGACGTGAAAATGGTAAACGTCGTGTCATTGTGACTGCCAATGTAGAAGGGCGTGATTTGGGTTCATTTGTTCAAGAGTTACAAGCAAGCCTTAAACAGCAACCTTTACCTGCGGGATATTGGTTGGAATACGGTGGGCAGTTTGAGAACTTGGCTTCTGCTGCGGCACGTATGCAGATTGTGATTCCACTCGCTTTAATTACCATCTTTGTTTTACTGATGGCCGTGTTCCATAACTTTAAAGAAAGCTTGTTAGTGTTTAGCGGTGTGCCATTTGCATTGTCTGGTGGTTTGGTTGCACTTTGGCTTCGAGACATTCCTTTATCAATGTCTGCAGCCGTGGGTTTTATCGCCCTTTCAGGTGTCGCCGTGTTGAATGGTTTGGTGATGTTGAGCTTTATTAAAGAACTCCGTGAGCAGTTTGATGTACATAAAGCCACGTGGCAGGGCGCAATTCTGAGATTACGTCCTGTATTAATGACTGCTTTTGTCGCTTCGCTCGGTTTTATTCCAATGGCAATTGCAACTGGTACGGGTGCAGAAGTACAACGTCCATTAGCAACTGTGGTGATTGGTGGGATTATTTCATCTACTTTACTGACTTTACTCATTTTGCCCATTGTTTATCGTTGGATGAATGAGTTGAAAAACAACAAAAGTCAGGAAAGCACCATTTAATCTATCTATGGTATCTTCTTAGTAAGACATTTTACTAAGAAGAATCTGAACCAGCCAAGGTATCCCAACTTTGGCTGACTTGTAAAACCTGATGGGTTTTATGCTGATAATGATAAGGAGTCCAACATGAGTGGACATCAAGGGCATGATCATAGTCATGCTGTGGTCACAGAAGGCAACGCAAAAAAATTGACGATTGCACTGGTGCTCACATCAACATTTTTAATCGTTGAAGTCATCGCAGGCTTAATGACACAAAGTTTAGCATTACTATCAGATGCTGCACATATGTTCACCGATGCAGCAGCTTTAGCGATTGCATTAGCAGCGATCAAGATTGCCAAACGCCCAGCAGATAACAAACGCACATTTGGTTATCAGCGTTTTGAAATTTTGGCAGCATTATTTAATGCTTCAATGCTGTTTTTCGTTGCGATGTATATTCTTTATGAGGCGTACCAACGTTTTACGCAACCTCCAGAAATTCAAAGTGTAGGAATGCTGATTGTTGCGTCTTTGGGTCTTGTCATTAATCTTATTTCCATGAAGATTTTGATGTCGAGTGCAGCCGAAAGTTTGAATATGAAAGGCGCTTATTTGGAAGTGCTCAGTGATGCGCTTGGGTCTGTCGGTGTGATTATTGGTGCAATCGTTATTTATTATACCAACTGGTATTGGGTTGATACGATTATTGCGGTTGCCATTGGCTTTTGGGTATTACCGAGAACATGGATTTTACTTCGACAAAGTATCAATATTCTTTTGGAGGGCGTACCTGAAGAAGTGGATATTGAAAAATTGCGTAATGATTTATTGTCACTGCAAGGTGTTGAGAATATTCATCAACTCAAAGTATGGGCGATTACTTCAAAAAATATTCACCTAACTGTTCATTTATTTGCACCCAACGCAGATCGAAAACAACTACATCTAGCGGCTACAGAAATGTTGTCGCATGAACATGGTATTGCTGAGGTAACCCTCCAGATCGAAGATGATGCGGAAATGAACTGTCAACATACCCATCAATATGAACCAGAAACAGAACATAATCATGCATCACATCAGCACTAAGCTGATGTGATTTTTTGTACTTTTTATAAATTAATTCTGCCATTCATGATTACAATCACGGCATTTCCAATGCTTTTGTGCTTGCATAAAAGCTTGCATGGAAATTTTAAAGTCTGGTAGATCGCGCCAAAATAAAACAGCTGCAATGATACAGACAACAAATACTACAATCGTTGCGATTTGCAGACCTTGACCAGCACCATTCCCAAAAATCCACAAGGCAACACTAATCAAGACCAAGACCAATAGAATAAAAATAGCAGGAACTAAGAGCACTAAACTTTTAGGTACATTTGGTCGCGGGCTATTTGCGCCTTGGCTTGCAGGCATAATTTTCACACTTTGGCATTTAGGGCAACGGTATTGCATGGATGGTTCCTGTTGTGTTTTGGCTATTTTAGCGAAATTTTTGCAAAAGCTAAAATTTTGAAAGATTTAAAAGCATCATTCAACTTGTTCATAGGCTGTATGCGGTGTTAATAAAGCCGATACAGTTCGTCTAAACCTAGTCGCGCAAAGATAATCAGTCATGATAATTTGATGAGTACATCTGCTGAATATCGCGCAAGGAACCGTATGTTAGCTACCAAAATTCTAAAATTACGGTTGTTACGTATACAGAAGGGAAAAGAGCATTTATCGACACAAGATAAACTGATGTTGGTGACAATGGAAAGCCCAGACCTAAGTGCAAATTTCTTGCTGCGATTATTTAAAGTTTCATTACCCAAACAATGGAAATTTAAGCATGCGGACGATGAAGATATCCATTATTCAAAACAATTGATTGAACTAATTGAAACTGATTTTATTCCTGCTTATGAGTTTCATGCGCGAAAGTATGCTTGGTATGAGCAATGTTTGATGTATCAACTCAATTTTGTTGTACTGCAACCGAGTCAGCAACAAATTAATGGTTACTTGCGCCAGTTGGATCAATGTCTGGACCAACAGCCTAAAATTGAGCTACTTCATCATTTTCAGCAGCAGTATCCTAGTGCTCAGCATGCAAATGCACTTGCGAAATCTTATGCGGGTGCTTCTGAATACACGAAAGCAATTGAATGGTATGAATGGGCAGCTCAGCAATCCTCTCAAGTCAATGAAGTTGCGTTTTTCGGTTATATTGAAAGTTTAATTCACCGCAATCAGCTTGAATATAAGCCACAGATGAGTGATGTGGAGTATGCAATCCATTTGCTGATTCAGTATTTGAAACCAATTGATCAGAAAGCTTATGCAAAGCTATTACAGGCTGGTGTTAAATCATTACTGCCGGATAGTATTTTAAAAACACGGGCGGTACAAACCAATATTTTGGCTGATGTTGGGCGAGGATTAAATTCGCTTGGGAAAAGTTTAAATCATATTTTAAAAGTGAAACAGTTTGACTTGCCTTTTAGCAAAGAGGTAATAGCCAACGCACCTCAATTATTGCATAGTGAAATTATTTTAGAACATCTTGCTCAGAACGAAGCAATTCGCACTGCTGTGCAAGCGCTTCTGAAAAATAATGAATTGACGACTACCATTGAATTTGAACCAGCATTGCAACAATTTTGGTTGTCTGTGCAAACTGAACCAGAACTTTTAAAAAGATTGATCACAGCAAGTCAGTCTAAAGCGTGGTTTGAAACGTTGCCGAATACGTATTTCCAAACTAAAAAACCATTAAATTTAGCGCAATTTCAACAGATACTCGAACATGGATTACTGAATTATTTGGGAGAAGAACGTTTAGACAAATTTCATGCAGAGAGAAATATATTGTATGCGCAAAGAGATATGGTTGTTACTGAAATGACGGCGTTTGCATCTTGGTTTTATCAAGAATGCTTACAACCTTATTTACATCAACAAACTGCACTTTTTCAGCAAATGAAACTTATATTGCTTCAATTGGACAATATTGCATTTACGAGTCAATTATTCATCTATCAATATGAAATACAACAAAGAGCTCAAGATTTATCGAACTGGATGAAAATAAAATTAGAAAAAGGAAATGACTTTGATCGGGTAAATGCGGCATGGGTAGCATTACGAGAAGTTGCTGGTTTTGAGTCTGAAATGGCTCAAGACAAAATCAATGCATTACAGAATACGCTAATGCAATACAAAACTATTCGAAATAATCAAATCTTAATAAGTTTTGATTCGAAAGAAATATCGGATTATAAAGAAGATGAAAAGTAACATTTTTTGAGTGAAATTTAATCAAGCTAGGGTTTGATTAATTTGAGAGTGAGCAACAAAAAGACGCAAATTGCTGTAGAGAGCATGCTAATCTAGTTAAAAATGTCTAATAAGTTCAGAAAGTAGATTTAGCTCATACATCAACATGAGCAAGTAAGGAAAGAGAAAGAGGGAGAGCATCTTGAATCGACAAGATGATAAAAAGGCAATGTTCGATATTATGCCAGCTGACATAGAATCGTCTGATGATAAACCATCGTTATCACGCCGTTTAATTAATAAAACGCTGCAACACGCGCAAGATGCCGTTGAGTTTGCCAGTGATACCTCGCGTAATATTGCAGGTGTGGCAGATGCAGCTTTAGACGCTCTAGATCAGGTGACTCATCATACCAAACGTGGTGTGGAGGGGATGCGAAATACCGTTCGAGATATGGTTTCTGAGACCAGTGAAGCGGCGAGACAAGTTTCATTGGCTATGGCGCGTGCTTCTTTGGGGAAAAGTAGCCTAACCTTATATTTGCCTGAAATCTTATTAAATAATCAAATTCGTAAGCGCATGGATCGCTCTGAAATTGATGATATTAAAATTGAATGTGGTAATGATCGATTTCATATCGAATTAGATGGACATTATCGTCGGTTTTTATATCGTCTTTCACTTGAATTTAACGTTTTAGAGTGTCGTATTGGGCAGGAAAAATATCTGCGTTTACGTCAGGTCGATGAGCATCTTGATCTACAAATTCGTCATGGTGGAACCTTAACCAATTGGGCTGCGCGTCGTGTTGGTAATGTCAGTTTCGAAGTGATTAATTCATTACCGATACCATTCTTGATTAATCATTTAATTCGTGATGTCCCTGGGATTCAAAAAGAAGGACATCGCCTCTGGTATATCGACCTCGAAGAAGCAGGCTTTATTGATTTTATTAATAACCGTTCATGGATGGTCGATAAACTTTTAAGTCTGACAGATTTTAGTATTTTGCCTGGATTGAATATTCTGCAAGAAAGTCGTGAATTGGTTCAGCAATTGGTGGATCAATTTGAGATCCGTGGCTTGCGGGTACAGTCTGGACGCCTAGAAGTTCAAGTTGGTATTGGAACTGAATAAGCAATAAAAAAGCCACTGTCAATGCAGTGGCTTTTTAGAATTTGGCGTCCCTACGGGGATTCGAACCCCGGTTACCGCCGTGAAAGGGCGATGTCCTAGGCCTCTAGACGATAGGGACTTATATGAGGCATACATCTGAAAACAATAATAAATATTGGCGTCCCTACGGGGATTCGAACCCCGGTTACCGCCGTGAAAGGGCGATGTCCTAGGCCTCTAGACGATAGGGACGTTTCAGAGGTGGGCGTATATTAGGG
This sequence comes from Acinetobacter sp. Z1, assembly GCF_024296945.1. Taxonomy (NCBI): domain Bacteria; kingdom Pseudomonadati; phylum Pseudomonadota; class Gammaproteobacteria; order Moraxellales; family Moraxellaceae; genus Acinetobacter; species Acinetobacter sp. Z1. The sequence goes on from NZ_CP101115.1 coordinate 325,248, forward strand.
TGAATTAGATAGGGTGTCAAACACTTTTCTATAGAAAATCTAAAAAAACTGGGTGAGTGTTTAAAAATAAAACATATCGAAGAATAAATAATCAAAAATAAGGATTTAAGTTTAAAATCATGTTGAAAATGTTTTTTGTTGAGATAAAAAATGCAGCTAACGCTGCATTTTTTATGAAGCACTATTATTTGCGATTTCGATATAAAACATAGTGACTTAAATAACAGCCTGCAATAAACAGCAAACATCCAATAAAGCCAGCTTGCATCTCAGGATCTGCTGCCATACTTAAACCCGTAATAAAACAGAATACAAAACCTAAGATCGGCACAATTGGATAAAGAGGTGCAGCAAATTTTAAATCTTTTGCGGTATGCCCAGCCTTGTACCATTGGCGTCTAAAATTAAATTGACTCCAACAAATACTCATCCACACGATAACCATCGTGAATGCAGCAACACCCAATAAGTTCTTAAAAATTGTTTCAGGAGCGAAGTGCTCTGAGAGTAACCCAGGAATAGCACCGAACATTGTTACCACAAGCGCAATGATTGGTGTGCCACTTTTAGAGAGTCTAGAGAACACACTTGGTAGTTGACGCTGATCTGACAATGACCACATCATGCGTGATGCAGCATAAAGACCTGAATTTGCCGCAGACAACAATGCAGTAATAATCACGAAACGGATAATATCATCGGCATAGGGAATACCGATGTAATTAAATACAGTAACAAAAGGACTGCTACTAACCCCTTCACCACCTAAGCCAGCAACTTGGAAAGGAAGCAGGGCACTAATCACGATGATGGTACCAACAAAGAAAATTAATAACCGCCAAATCGCAGCATTGATGGCTTTTGGTACATTTTCAGCAGGATCTTTGGTTTCACCAGCGGCAACCCCAATCAATTCAGTTCCTGAGAAAGCAAAGTTTACAATCAACATTGTCGTAAAAATTGGAACCAAACCTTGTGGGAACCAACCATGTGCAGTGAGATTGTGAAAAAGCGGTGCCGATTCGTAACCGTGGAATGGAATAAATCCAAAAATAGCCATTAAGCCTAAAATGATAAAGGCAATGACGGTAATCACTTTGACCAGTGCAAGCCAAAACTCAGACTCAGCGAACATTCGCGTTGAGCTAAGATTAAGCCCTAATATTGTAATAGCAAAAATGATGGTCCAGATCCACATCGAAATATGAGGGAACCATTCTTGCATTAGTAACGCGGCTGCGGTGAATTCTGTTCCTAGTGTCGCTGTCCATGTCAGCCAGTACACCCAAGAAATCATGTAACCTGTACCTGGACCAATGTATTTTTGAGCGTATGCACCGAAAGATCCAGCGACAGGCATATGGACTGCGAGTTCACCTAAACAAAGCATCACCATATATGCAATCAGACCGCCTAAGATATAGGCAAGAATTGCACCAATAGGTCCTGTTTGTGCGATCACTTCACCAGAACCTAAAAATAAACCTGTACCAATTGCACCGCCTAAGGAAAGCATAACTAAATGGCGAGTACTCATTGCACGTTTTAAGGTTTTAGATTCTGAATGCGCATTTGAGTTGGAAGATTGCATACGACAATTTGTCCAAGCATAGAGAAGCGGCTATTTTATGGAAAATTATGAAATGTGCAATCTGATTAAGAGAAAGATTGAGAGAAAAATATAATTATTCATTGTTATTAGATAAAGAATATGGCGTCCCTACGGGGATTCGAACCCCGGTTACCGCCGTGAAAGGGCGATGTCCTAGGCCTCTAGACGATAGGGACAGGTGAGGCAACACAAAAAGTTTGGTGGAGCCAAGCAGGATCGAACTGCTGACCTCTACAATGCCATTGTAGCGCTCTACCAACTGAGCTATGACCCCAGTTTGTGTGAGCGCAATATTAGGGGGATTGCGCTCACACGTCAATGATTAAACTGAATTAAGTCTCACTATTTGCATCATTTTTCGGCAATTTAAGTGATTCATTTAACTTTTCCCAAATTTTCAGTTCTTTCTTGCTTGGTGTACCCACAAGCTCAAGTGCGTGACGTAAGCGAGCAAAAGTTAAATCTGGCCCTAAAGTCACCATCGATTGCATCACTGGTGTTGAACTGGTTGAGCCTGCAATCGCAATAAAGAACGCTGGCATAAAGTCACGCAGTTTGATTTCCATTTGATTAGCCAAATCTATCAATGTTTGGCTCACGGTGTCGTTGTTCCAAGTAAACTGACTCTCTAAGCGCCAAATCGCAAATTGTAAGCTTTGACGAACCTGCTCATCAGTCAATTTCTTGCTTTCAAATTGCTCTTTGCTGATTTGTGGCATATGGTTGAAATAGAAGCCCGCCCAATTGACTGCTTCAGACAGTAGATTAATCCTTGGTTGAATGGCAGCTGCAATATCTTCAAGCGTTTGACGGTCACTTTTCCATGTTAATAATCGGTCTAAAAGTTGCCCCGGTGTTAAGCCTTTAATCCATTGACCATTGAGCCAATTGAGTTTTTCAACATCAAAAATAGGCCCACCTAGCGAAACACGTTGCACATCAAAGTTTTCAATCATGTCCTGTAAAGTAAAGACTTCACGTTCGTCAGGCATTGACCAACCCATACGACCCAAATAGTTCAACAATGCTTCAGGCAGCACCCCAATATCACGATAATAATTGATCGAAGTTGGGTTTTTACGTTTAGATAATTTTGATTTATCTGGGTTACGCAATAAAGGCATATGGCACAGTGTTGGCATAACCCAACCAAAGTATTGGTAAAGTAACTGGTGTTTTGGTGCGGATGGTAACCATTCTTCCCCACGTAATACATGAGTGATTTCCATTAAATGGTCATCGACTACGTTGGCTAAATGATACGTCGGTAGACCATCAGTTTTTAAAAGAACTTGCATGTCGACTTGAACCCATGGAATTTCAACTTCGCCACGGAGTAAATCATTTATTTTACAGATACCATCTTCTGGTACTTTCATGCGAATGACGTGTGGTTCACCCGCAGCAAGACGATGTTGTACCTCTTCTTGTGATAATTTTAAGCCACGACCATCATATTTGGGTGTTTCGCCACGTGCTTGTTGTTCAGCTCGCATTTGATCGAGTTCTTCAGCGGTTGCAAAGCAATAAAAAGCATGACCTTTTTCAACCAATTCAAGTGCGTATTGTTTATAAATGCCCATACGTTCTGATTGACGATAAGGTGCATGCGGACCACCGACATCAGGACCTTCAGACCAATTGAGACCTAACCAACGTAAAGAATCTAAAATCATTTTTTCAGATTCTGGAGTTGAACGGAGTTGATCTGTATCTTCAATACGTAAAATAAATTCACCGCCGTGTTGCTTAGCAAAACATAAATTAAACAAAGCGATATAGGCAGTTCCTACATGCGGAAAACCTGTAGGAGATGGTGCAATACGAGTACGAACTTTCATAGATTATGAGGGGAGCAAATAAGAATTGGGTTTATTATAACGAAAAAGCCTAATCACAGCATGACTAGGCTTCATTTAAACATGAGAGGGGATACATATTTAAATTTAAGAGGTATGAGGTTGGAATATCGTTTGCACGAAACGTGAAAAACGCTCGTGTTGGCTTGCAAAAAAGTTTTGTGTTGGATTCGTACGAATCGTATTCAGCATTTTCAATTCATCATCATTTGATGGCAACATTGCAGTGTTACGCTTTTGTTGATCAAGTGCTTTTACAATCAAATTCGGTGAAGATTTATCAAATGATTTGATATTACTGCTTTCTTTAATCGCAGCAGCGTGTCCAACTTGTACAGAACATACAAGAAATAAACTTAAATATAATGTTTTTTTCAATTTTAATGCTCGCATTGCCAACATTCCCCTTTATGACCCTGAGTCTACAAGACTAACTAAGCAAACATACTATTGCTTTAATAATACGATTCAAACATAAATCTTAATAAAAAAGTAGAACTACGTCACACTTTTTACAAAAATCATAAGTTTTTGAGCTATAAATACTCACTATTTATAACTGTTTGGCTACTTTGTATGCAAGTTGAATTTAGCAAGCAAATGTGTAGAAAAAGTGGAGTTTGATGTTTTCTCTTATTTTTGACTAAGAAATATAAGCTTTAGCATTTTTTCTGCAATAAAAGCATAATATTTGCATATCTTAAAAAGCGAATAGTAAAAATAATATTGATATAAGTGCATGATTGTAAATTAATTTTAAATAAATATAGTGGACTCTATGAGTAACAAATGAGCAAAATTAAATGAAAACTGTGATTGCGGCTGCTTTATTGGCTTTGGGGTTAAATGGTGTGGCACAGGCGGCTACGACTTTTTTAAATGTCTCTTACGATCCAACTCGAGAGTTTTATCAAGAATACAACCAAGCATTTGGTCAATATTGGAAACAACGCACAGGCCAAGAGGTTGATTTTAAACAATCGCATGGTGGTTCGGGTAAGCAAGCACGATCGGTGATTGATGGTTTGCAGGCTGATGTTGTGACTTTGGCGTTGGCAAATGATATTGATGAAATTGCCAATGCTGGTCTTATTCGAAAAGATTGGCAAAAACAATTTAAAGATAACTCTGCACCTTATACCTCTACGGTTGTCTTCCTTGTACGCAAAGGTAATCCAAAAAATATTCGGGACTGGAATGATTTAACCAAAGAAGGTGTGGAAATTATTACGCCAAATCCAAAAACAGGTGGTGCACCGCGTTGGATTTATTTATCTGCTTGGGGGTATGCCTTAAAACAACCAGGGGGCAATGATACCAAGGCTCGTGAATTGGTGAAAAAGCTTTACCAAAATGTCAAAGTACTTGATTCGGGTGCTCGAGGCTCATTAACAACCTTTGCTGAACGTGGCATCGGCGATGTATTGCTTTCTTGGGAAAATGAGGCACTTTTAGCAACGCAAGGTTTAGGCAAAGATAAGTTCGATATTGTTTATCCTTCTATTTCGATATTGGCTGAGCCATCAGTTGCTATTGTTGATAAAACGGTTGATAAAAACGGTAATCGTAATTTGGCTCGTGGCTATTTAAACTTCTTATATTCACCGCTTGGTCAAGAGTTAGCTGCTAAACATTATTTCCGTCCGAGAAATCCTCAAGTTGCTGGGAAATATGCAAAACAATTTCCAAAAATTAAATTGTTCAAGATTAATGATGTGTTTGGAGGTTGGGCAAAAGCACAAAAAACTCACTTTGTGAATGGTGCGATCTTTGATCAGATTTACGCTGAAAAACCTTAGATAAAAAAAGCGATAACGGCGACGTTTTGAGATTAAAAAGCAAATACATCGTGTATTTGCTTTTTTATTGGATGAAAAATGAAAATAAAACGGTTTTATCTATGAAAAGTTAAGAATTCTCTACAAAAAGTCGTTTGGTACTGGCATAAAACAAGGTGATAATGTGCAGTTACATTTTTAGCTGTTGATTCATTTCTTATGTCGCATATTTCTGTCTTACTTCATGAAACCGTTGATGGCGTATTGGCAGGTCGCGATACTGGTCTCTATGTCGATGCAACCTTCGGTCGAGGTGGGCATACCAAGTTATTGCTTTCAAAATTAGATGATAACGCACGTGTATATGCATTTGATAAAGATCCACAAGCGCTTGAAGTTGCGGCGCAATTAGAACAAGAAGATCCACGTTTTAAAATTATTCATGCGAGCTTTGCAGATATTCAGACTGAATTGAATCAGATTGGTATCACTGAAGTCGATGGCATTATGGCTGACTTGGGCGTGTCTTCACCACAGCTTGATCAAGCAGAACGTGGTTTTAGTTTCATGCATGATGGTCCATTGGATATGAGGATGGATAACTCGCAAGGTTTAACGGCAGCAGAGTGGTTAATCAAAATTGAAGAAGAAAAATTAGCGAATATTATTTATCAATACGGGGAAGAGCGTTATAGCCGTCGTATTGCCAAAGCGATTAAGCTTGCTGGAGAAATCACCACTACTGCACAGCTTGCTGAAATTGTAAAAGTAGCCCATCCAAAATGGGAAAAACATAAACATCCAGCAACGCGTACTTTTCAGGCAATTCGTATCGCCATTAACAAAGAACTTGATGATATCGAGGTTTTTTTGCCGCAAGCTGTAGAGTTATTAAAACCTACGGGACAATTGGCAGTGATTAGCTTCCACTCATTGGAAGATCGTTTGATCAAACAGTTCATTCAAAAAGAATCTAGCTTAGCGGAAGATCATGGTTGGGGAATGCCACAAGCACAGGTGGATACTCGACGTTTAAAGAAAGTGTCTCGTATTCGTGCGAGTGAAGCAGAAGTTAAAGCAAATCCACGTTCACGTAGTGCTTGGTTACGAGTTGCGGAACGTTTAGAGCAAAAAGGCAAATAATGAACAATAAAAATGATGACGACGTTTTACCCAACAGCAAAAAGGGACTGAAAAAAGTTATTGTTTATGCTGTACTGCTTGCACTGGTGTTTGTCAGCGCGATGATGGTGGTTTTTCAGGTGTTTGAATATCGCCATGACTATCGTGATTTAAGTGGATATATGCGTGAAAGAGATGATTTAAATGCAGAGTGGGGGCGTTTATTGATCGAGCAACAGACGTTTGGTGCAACTGCTCAGATTGGGTCACGCGCCGTCACGCAATTGCGGATGTTTTCACCACCTGCTGCGCAAACCGTTGTGATTTCTTTACCTATGACTTCAAAGCAAGATAAATAAGGCATGCTGTATGGCTGATAAGAGAACTAAACCAATACGAAAAAAACAGCAGTCCATTTCGGAAAAGCCAACCCTTGCCTTGGATATGTGGCGCTTTTACCTGCTTTGGGGAACGGTGCTTCTTTGTTTTGTGGTGCTGGTTGCTCGTGCTTTTTATGTGCAAGTTGTGAATAAAGACTTTTTGCAAAATAAAGCCAATGCCAATATTTTGCGTACAGAACGCCTTGAAGCAATGCGCGGCGTGATTAGTGATCGGCATGGCGTGCCTTTAGCGATTAGTACACCGATCATGAAAATTGTGATTGATCCAAGAGATTATTGGGAAACTAAACATTTATACGATGAGATCACAGCCGAACTCAAAAAAGATCCCACCAATCGTAAACTTAAGCGTCAATTGCCTGACAAAAATCTAAATTTAGATGAGTTAGCCGATGCAGTTGGTATTGATCGCCAAAGTTTGAAAAAACAAATGAATGATCGTCCGCGCTCACGTTATTTGGTATTACAAAAAGAGATTCCACCACAGCAAGCAGATTTAATTACCAAGCGAAACTTTCAAGGCGTTTATGCTGAGAAAAGTTATAAGCGTTACTATCCGCAACCTCAACCGAATGCTCAAATTATTGGATTAACCAATAGTGAAGGTACAGGCATCGAAGGTTTGGAAATGCAGCTGAATAAACAGTTGTCAGGGATGGATGGTGAGCAGAAAATTATTCGCGATAAAAAAGGCAACCGTTTAAAAGTTTCTGAAGTAATCAAAGAGGTTGAGTCTGGCGAAAATATTACCCTAAGTATCGACTCTCGTTTGCAATACATTATGTATCGTGAGCTTACTGCCGCAGGTGTTGCAAATAATGCACGTTCGGCGACAGCGATTACGGTTGATGTGAAAACTGGTGAAATTTTAGCGATGACCAGTTGGCCTTCATATAATCCAAATGATAAAAATGGTTTAGCCAATAAAGATGCGATGCGTAACCGTGGCGCAATTGATATGTTTGAACCTGGTTCAACCATGAAACCATTTACGGTAGCCGCTGCATTAGAAAGTGGAAAATACACGCCAAATAGTATTGTGAACACATCACCAGGTTCTATGAAGCTTGGATGGCATACGATTCGTGATACACATAATTATGGCGCGCTTACCCTGACAGGCGTTATTGTTAAGTCATCCAACGTCGGTTCGGCAAAACTTGCTTTGTCTTTGCCTAAAGATACGGTTCCTTCTTTCTTTAGACGTGTCGGTTTTGGTCATCGTTCTGACGTAAAATTTCCCGGTGAAAGTGCTGGTTTGTTGTACTCTGGTGATAAATTAAATCCCTCACAATTGGGTACGATGGCATACGGTTATGGTCTTAACGCAACGATTTTACAGCTTGCACAGGGCTATGCAATGTTGGCAAATCATGGTGTGGAAATGCCACTCAGTTTGCGCAAGTTAGATAAAGCACCTGAAGGAAAACAGGTGCTTAGTCCAAAGATTGCTGACGAAGTTTTATTAATGCTAGAGCAAGTGACCATGCCTGGGGGAACAGCGAAACAAGCAGTCATTCCTGGTTATCGTGTCGGTGGTAAGACGGGCACAGCACATAAATTACGTGCTGACCGTAAAGGATATTCGAGTAATGAATATCGTGCACTTTTTGCAGGTGTTGCACCGATTAGTGATCCACGTTTAGCCATAATTATTGTTGTTGAAAATCCACAAGGTCGTTATTACGGTGGTCTCGTTGCTGCACCCGTGTTTGCTCGTATCATGCAAGAATCATTACGCTTGTTGAATGTTCCGTTAGATAGACCATTAGATACTTCTATACAATCCAAACCGTAGGTAAATTATGTCGATTAGTTTTCAACAGATACATCCGATCAGCATAGATACGGCTTGGTATACACAGCCTTTTCATGGCTTTTGTTTGGATAGTCGTAAAGTTGAACAAGGGCAAATTTTTATTGCTTTAAATAGTTATAGCCAAGCAGAAAAAACGCGCCAATTTGCCGAAGATGCTTTGAAAGCGGGTGCATTGGCGGTGATTAGTGAAACGCCATTAGGTCTCGTAAATGAATGGGTTTGTGCTGATGTCCGTTATCAAATGGGCGAATGGCAAAAGCAATATTTACAAGGGACCGATCCTGTTCAGCCATTACGTGGTATTGCGGTGACAGGAACCAATGGAAAAACTACGATTTCACGTCTGATTGCGGAGCTAGTTAGCTCACAAGGCAAAGGCTGTGCAGTGATGGGGACTACAGGTAACGGTATTTTACCGAATTTAACGCCATCTACGCATACTACTTTGGATGCGCTGCAATTACAGCATGCCTTACATGACTATGCCAAACAAGGCGCAAGTTTTGTCGCATTAGAAGCTAGCTCACATGGTTTGGAACAAGGGCGCCTTAATGGTTGTGCGCTTGAAATTGCAGTGTACAGTAATTTAAGTCGTGATCATCTAGATTATCACGGTACTTTAGAAGCTTATGCTGAAGCCAAAGCCTTATTATTCAAATTCACCACTTTAAAGGTAGTCGTGATCAATTTGGATGATGCGCATGCCCATCTGATGTTGAATGCGGCTCAAGCGAATCCATCACAACCTAAAATTTTGACTTATTCATTGACGAAGACGACTGCGGATTATCATATCGCAGATTTGCAATATCGGTTGAGTGGGGCAAGTTTCACACTGATTAGTCCGACAGGTTCTTATGCAGTACAAAGTCCTTTATTGGGACATTTTAATGTAGAGAACTTATTGGCAAGTTTGATTGCAGCAGAATATACCGGTTTTGCCTTGGCTGATTTAGTCGAGTTTGTTCCGCAATTGAAAGGTGCACCCGGTCGAATGCAGGTGATTCAAGATGCTGAACGATTATTTGTCGTGGATTATGCACATACACCTGATGCTTTGGTTCAAGTGCTGACAACATTGAAACGTCATGTTAATGGGCAATTATGGGCAGTGTTTGGTTGTGGAGGTGATCGTGATCGTGGCAAGCGTCCGCTCATGACTCAAGCAGCACTAGATCATGCCAATCCTGTTGTTCTCACCTCGGATAATCCACGAACTGAAAACCCTGAACAGATTTTTGCAGATATGAAAAATAGTATCAGTTTTGCAGATCATGTTGTGCATGAAATCCGTGATCGCCGTGAAGCGATTAAATTTGTGGTAGCGCAAGCTCAAGCGGGTGATATTGTGGTGATTGCTGGCAAGGGGCATGAAAATTATCAGGAAATTGATGGGGTTCGGCATTGGTTTGATGATGTGGTTGAGGTGCAATCTGCAATTGATGCACAGCCGCACTCTGTAGATTCAGCTTATCCTGCGCAATAAGGTTAAAAGGTAAATAAAGCGTATGCATACTTCAACCACCAGTACCGTTCCATTGGAACCTTGGACAGCAGAACAATTACAGCAAGCAACTCAAGGGCAGTGGTATCAACAGAATATTCCACAAGGTGAAATTAAGCGTATTTTGACTGACTCGCGTCATGCTGAAGCTGGAGATGTTTTTCTTGCTTTGCAAGGTGAGCGCTTTGATGCACATAACTTTGTAGCACAAGTGGCGATACAAGGATGTCAAATTGCGATTGTCGAGCGTCCAATCGATGCTGATATTGCGCAACTGATCGTGAAAGATACTCGCTTGGCTTTAGGTCATCTGGGTGCTTATCGTCGTCAGCAAAATTCACAGCTCAAAGTGATTGCTCTCACAGGTAGCAGTGGTAAAACCACCACCAAAGAAATGTTGGGCAGTATCTTGTCTCGTTTAGCACCGACGTTAATTACGCGTGGTAACTTAAATAATGATTTAGGTGTGCCGATGATGCTGCTTGAATTACGTCGAGAACATCAATATGCCGTGATGGAATTAGGTGCGAGCCATCAAGGTGAAATTGACTATACCTCTCATTTAGTTCAACCACATGTTGCAGGTATTCTGAATATTGGTACTGCACATTTAGGTGAGTTTGGTGGACGTGAAGGAATTTGCCACGCCAAGTCAGAAATTTATGCACATATACTATCTCAAGGTACTGCAATTGTTCCTGCGGATGATGATTTCACTACGGTTATTCGTGAAAATGCTCAAAACCATTCCATTTTAAGTTTCGGAGAGGGTGGGGATGTATTTGCGACGGATGTTGAATTGCAGCCTCAATCAGCAAAATTTAATTTACACACTCCACAAGGTATGCGTACAGTAGCTCTTCCGTTTGCAGGTGCGCACAATGTGCAGAATGCGACAGCAGCGACCGCGTTTGCCTTAGCAATTGGAATTGCGCTGGAAGATATTGTACAGGGCTTAGAGCAAGCTCAGGGTGCTAAGGGGCGTTTAAATTTTATTCAGCACCAAAATCACCTGTTTATTGATGATACCTATAATGCCAATCCCACCTCAATGCGTGCCGCAGCTGAAGTGCTCGCGCAGCAAGCGGGGATTAAAGTCATGATCATTGGGGATATTGGTGAGCTTGGGGATACGGCTGCACAGCAACATTATTTGTTAGGTCGAGATTTAGTTTCGCTTCAAGGAATTCACTTTGTAGTTGCGGTGGGTGAATTTTCACCTGCAACACAAGAAGGTGCGAGAAGTACGCAGTACGGCAAAAAATTACAGGCTTTTCTTAATCAGGAACAAGCTTTGTCGTTTTTGATTAGTTTAGTAGAAACACATCAACCACAGCACATGAGTTTCCTATTTAAAGGTTCTCGCTATACCCATATGGAAACGTTGATGGCTGATTTGATGGAGAAAATTTAAATGTTGTTATGGTTATTTGAACAATTGGCAGGCTATAACAGCTCATTCCAAGTTGTTCGTTATTTAACATTACGCTCTTTACTCAGTCTATTGACGGCTTTAGCGATTGGACTGGTGTTAGGACCAGTGATGATTCGTAAGTTACAAGCCCTGAAATACGGTCAAGCAGTTAGTTCATTTGCGCCAGAGAATCATGCCAAAAAAATGGGTACACCAACGATGGGAGGGATTTTAATTTTACTCTCGATCGGGATTAGTACATTGTTATGGGCTGATTTATCCAACCCTTATGTGTGGATCGTGTTGGGTGTAATGGTTGTATTCGGTGCAGTTGGTTGGGCAGATGACTGGATTAAAGTACGATATAAGGACAACGCAGGTTTACCCGCACGTAAGAAATTTTTCTGGACATCTGTAGCATCTTTAGGCGCAGGTGTTGCGCTATATGTTATTGCAAAACAGCAAGATAGTATGGTTCATACAGCCAATATGTTGGATTTGCTCATCCCGTTCTTTAAAAATTTATCGATACCACTTTCTGTTGTTCCATTCGGACTTGCATTTATTGTTTTTACGTATCTAGTGATTAACGGTGCATCTAATGCTGTCAATCTGACGGATGGGCTAGATGGACTGGCCATCATGCCAATTGTCATGGTTGCGGCTGGGTTAGGTGTGTTTGCTTATCTTTCAGGTGATATTCGATTTGCCAATTATTTGCATATTCCTTACGTGAAATACACTTCTGAACTGGTTGTTATCTGTTCAGCAATGGTTGGCGCAGGTTTGGCATTCCTTTGGTACAATGCACATCCAGCACAAGTCTTTATGGGCGACGTCGGCGCATTGGCTTTAGGTGCTATGCTGGGCACGATCGCTGTGATGGTTCGCCAAGAAATTGTTTTTGCAATTATGGGCGGTGTATTTGTGATGGAAGCAATTTCTGTGTTCTTACAGATTGGTTCATTGCGGATGCGTAATAAGCGTGTCTTTTTAATGGCACCGCTACATCATCATTACGAAAAACAGGGATGGAAAGAAACCCAAGTCGTTATTCGTTTCTGGATTATTACCATTTTCCTCGTTGTATTGGGGTTAATGACCTTAAAATTACGTTAAACCAAGATTCATAAAAAGAAGCTGGTGATCACCAGCTTTTTTTGTTTGGAGAAAATAGATGAGTTTATTGATGTGTCCTGTTTGTCGCCAGACATTGAATTTAATTGAAAATTCGTGGCGATGTGAAAAAGGGCATCATTATGATGTTGCCAAACAAGGTTATGTCAATTTACATGTCGTTCAACATAAACACAGTAAGAACCCTGGCGATACGGCAGAGTCTGTGCTGGCAAGGCGTGAATTTTTACAAGCAGGATTTTATCAGCCTTTACAACATGCGATCGTTGAATTGCTACAAGAGTTAAAGTCTCATGCCGTTTTAGATATTGGCTGTGGTGAGGGCTATTATACCAATGCGATGCAGCAGCATACCCAGTATTGTATTGGAGTAGATATTGCAAAAACAGCAGTTCAAAGAGCAGCAAAGCTGAATTCAAAGGTGACATGGATTGTGGCAACAGGAGCAACTCTACCTGTTCAAGATCATTCAATCGATGTATGCACCAGTTTATTTAGCCCTATCCCGCAAGATGAAATTATCAGAGTGCTAAAGAAAAATGGTCATTTAATTGTGGTAACACCAGCGCCAGCACATTTATTCCATCTTCGTGAAGCGCTATTTGAACAGGTAAATTTACATGAACCACAGAAGTTTGTAGAACAGCTTGATGCCCAATTCGAAATCAAACAATCCAAGCTGGTCGAAGCGGAATTGTTATTAGATCATCAAGCCTTAAATAATTTGATTGCAATGACTCCGTATGCATACAAAGCGAGTTTGGAAAAAAGACAAGCACTGGAGCAAAAGCAGCAATTTGCTGTGACTGCTGCATTTCAGATTTATGTATTTGAAAAAAGAAAAAAGCCATCAAATTGATGGCTTTTTTTGTGTTACTGGATTTCGTTGATTAGATTTTCAATTCCATCTCTTTCTTTTTGGGGTTTGGTTGGTTGAGCACCAGATCCCATCGTTGGTGGTTGGGTTCTTGATGGGACAATAATTTCTTCATTAGCAGAAGGCGTTGTGCCAGGTAGATCTGAAAAGTCATTTTCAGTTGAGCGTGGTGCTATTGGTGGAGCTGGACGATAGAGTGGGCGAGCCAATGGTGGTGAAGCACGATATTCTTTTTTATCTTCATTTTGTTGGACTTGCACTTGATCACGAGAAATTGGATCTTTAGCATCTTTATCCAAGCGAACCCATGCCGAAGGCGTATCTTTGAGTGAGCTCGCCATGAAATTTGTCCAAATTGGGAGCGCAGCAACACCACCATATTCTCTGCGACCTAATGTTCTAGGCTGATCAAATCCAACCCAGGCAACGGCAACCAATTTTCCATTAAATCCAGCGAACCATGCATCTTTTGCATCGTTGGTTGTACCTGTTTTACCACCTAAATCATCACGACCGATTTTAAGTGCTGCACGACCTGTACCATGTTGAATCACGTCACGTAAAATATTTGCCATATCGTAAGCGGAACTTGATTTAAGAATGCGTTGCGCTTGGCGATAGTCGCTATTTGTTTTATTGGTATTCTCGATGCTAGAGGTTGTAATTGTAGGCTCTGAAACAGCTGCTTGCCCCTCTAATGTTTGATTGGTAATTTCTTGTACAGTACCTTGCTCTGATTCTGAAGATGCTTGTGAATTAGCATCTGGATTACTTATGCAAGGAATACATGCATAGTCAGGTTTTGCTTCATAAATGACTTTGCCTGCCGCGTCTTCAATTCGTTTAATAAAATGTGGCTGAATGCGATAACCACCATTTGCGAAAGTGGCATAACCTGTTGCCATCTGAATAGGAAGTACCTGTGGTGTACCTAGCGCGATTGTGTAGTTACGTGGAATTTGCTCATCTTGCAAACCAAAGTCCATAAATAACTGACGTGTACGTTCGATTCCAACATTTTGTAATAAGCGAACAGAAACCGTATTTCGAGATAAATACAAAGCTCGTCGCAAAGGGATCATGCCAAGATAGCGACCATCTGAGTTTCTTGGTGACCATCTCCCAATGGTAATCGGGCTGTCATTGACCATGCTATAGGGTGTCATGCCACGCTCTAAAGCCAATGCGTAAACGAAAGGTTTAATGGTTGAGCCAGGTTGTCTCCATCCTTGAATAGCACGGTTAAATTTAGATTGATAAAAATTATAACCACCGACGACGGCCTCTATAGCACCATCATTTGGATTTAAGGCAATCAATTGTCCTTGAACTTTAGGAACCTGAACTAAAGACCATACTGTTTTGTTTTCATTTGGGCGTAAGCGAATAATGTCTTTTACTTTGACAATTTGGGATGCATTTGATGGACCGCCACCCACACTATTGGCATTGCGATAAGGGCGAACCCATGACATGCCAGACCAATTTACAGTAACAGTTGAACCATCTTGCATGAGTGCATCAAAAGAATTTTTATTTACTTTTACCACTTGTGCAGGATAGGTATTCGCATACGCCATAAACTCATTCAAGGGTTTGTCATGTGCTTCAGGACCACGCCAACCATGACGACGATCATAGGCTTCAAGTCCATCCTGTATAGACTTTTCCGCATAACGTTGACGATTACTATCAATAGTCGTATAGACTTTATACCCAGAATCAATTGCTTGCTCACCGAAATGTTGAACCAGTTCAGAACGAACCATTTCACCTACGTAAGGAAACACATTGCTGACTGAGCGATCAATCATATTTAAATTAATAGGTTCAGCGACTGCTTTTTGGTATTGCCCTTGATTAATATAACCCAGTTGTAACATGCGACCTAAAATCCAATTTCGTCGTTCCAGCGCTCTTTCAGGATTAACTACAGGATTATATTTTGAGGGTGCTTTAGGGAGACCCGCGATCATTGCCATTTGTGCAATCGTAAGCTGATTAATATTTTTGTTGTAATAAATTCGTGCAGCTGCCGCAATCCCATAAGCATTTTTACCTAAAAAGATTTTATTTACATATGAGCTTAGAATTTCTTGTTTTGTTAGATTTTGTTCAATTTTTCGAGCAAGAAATACTTCAGTGAGTTTGCGTCGTAATGTACGTTCTGGGCTTAAATAATAGTTTTTTGCCACCTGCATGGTAATGGTTGAGCCCCCAGTTTGGACATCAGAACCTGTTACTGATTCGGTAATAGCCCGCCCGAGTCCTTTAAAGCTAATGCCATTATGCTCAAAAAAGGAAGAATCTTCAGCTGCTAAGAATGCATGAATAAATGTTGGTGGAATTTGCTCATAGGTGACAGGAATAGAAAGTTTTCCCCCATACTCTGCAATTAACTTCTCATCAGCCGTGTATACCTGTAATGGTTTTAATAAAGGCGCCTTTTTTAATGAGCTCATATCTGGCAGTGATGGCGCGAGATAGAGATACATGCCATAAAATCCCATTGGAAGTGAGACTAAGATAATAATAATGATCAAAAAAAATGGGCGAACAATACCAGAACTGGATAGCTTTTTCATAATAAGTGAGTTTTAATAAGAGCGAATGGCAAACTAATTGTGGTCAGTATATCCTTTAGACATACGGATTGTTAGATGAGATATTGTATCCGTATTAATTAAAGACCAAAACAAATTAGTGGGTTGTATTTTTGGGGATAAAAAAATAAATAGGAAAGTACTGTGCTCAGGTTATATCGTAAACCAAATAAGGGGTTAGTGGGGGTCGATATTAGTTCGACAACTGTTAAATTATTGGAGCTCTCTGTAAAGAACGGTAGATATTGGGTTGAAAGTTATGCTGTGATGCCGCTGCCTGAAAACAGTGTTGTCGAAAAAAGCATTTTAAATCCAGAAGCAGTAGGTGATGCCCTTGAAAGAGTGGTGAATCTTGCGAATCCTCACACCATGAATGTGGCGATTGCGGTACCTACCTCAATGGTGATTCATAAAATCATTGAGATGGATGCTGACATGACAGCAGATGAACGAGAAGTTCAAATTCGCATGGATGCCGAGCAATACATTCCGTTCCCATTAGATGAAGTTAGTCTTGATTTTGAAGTCTTATCTGACAAATTAGCCAATCCAAACCGAGTGAATGTACTTTTGGTGGCAACACGCACTGAAAATGTAGATACACGAGTAGAAGTTTTAGAGCTTGCGGGATTGACTGCTAAAATTGCTGATGTTGAAAGTTATGCCATGGAGCGCGCATTTAGTGTGTTTTCAGACACACTTCCAATGGGCGCCAATACCGTTGGTATCCTAGATATTGGCCATACCATGACAACCTTATCTGTGATGCAGAAAGGCAAAATCATTTATACGCGGGAACAAGTCTTTGGTGGTCGACAATTGACCCAAGATGTTCAAACTCGATATGGTTTGTCTTTTGAGGAAGCGGGTCGAGCGAAAAAAGAACGAACGCTTCCTGATGATTATGATACTGAAGTTCTTGAGCCTTTTTTAGATGCTGTTGTACAACAAGCAGCCCGTTCACTACAGTTCTTCTTTTCCTCGTCACAATTTAATGAAATTGATCATATTTTGCTGGCTGGTGGTAATGCAAATATTCCTGGTTTAGCGAAGTTATTACAACAAAAACTCGGTTACCGCGTAACGATTGCCAATCCATTTTTACAAATGGGCTTTTCTCCGCAAATTGATATTAAAAAAATTGAAAACGATGCCTCATCATTAATGGTGGCATGTGGTTTAGCATTGAGGAGTTTTGATTAATGGCAAAGATTAATTTACTCCCTTGGCGTGATGAGCTAAGAGAACAAAGAAAGAAACAGTTTGTCGCATTTTGTGTTGGGGTCGCTGCATTAGGGGTTGCATCTGTCTTTTCTGGGTGGATGTATTTTGATCATAAATTGAATGATCAAGAGCAGGCGAATCAACTGATTGTCAGTACAAATCAAAACTTAGATACACAATTAAAAGCGCTGGATGGTTTGCAAGAACGTCGTAATGCAATTATCGAGCGAATGAAATTAATCCAAGGTTTACAAGGTCAACGTCCTGTTACTGTTCGTTTGGTAGATGAGTTGGTTCGAGTAACACCACCAACAATGTACATTACGAAATTTAGTCGGACAGGTGATAAATTTTCGATTGAAGGAAAAGCGGAAAGTCCAAATACAGTCGCTGAATTACTACGTAATTTAGAGGCTTCGCCTTGGTATCGTAATGCGTTTATGAACTCGTTTTTAGCGGCGGAAGAGAAAAAAGATAAAACCGCAAGCTCACTGGTTCCTCGCGTCGAAGAAAACTATGGAAGCTTTGTTGTCACTGTAGATTTGGGGGAGATCGGTACGACGGAACAAGCTGATCCTGCATTAGAAGCCGTTGCATCAGGGACAGTAGGGGTGGCGAAATGAACCTAGATAAATCAGATGATTTAAATCAAGACACCGTTGCTGCAAAGAAAAAGAAAATGACGGTGGAGCAGTTCTTCCAACAGTTTAATACTTTGGATATGAATAATTATGGCAGTTGGCCTTTATCTGTCAAAATTACCACTTGGATTTTTATTTTCTTAGCTGTTGGCGCTCTCGGTTATTTTGTAGTGATTAAGTCGCAATTAGAA
Organism: Acinetobacter sp. Z1; assembly: GCF_024296945.1. Classification (NCBI taxonomy): domain Bacteria; kingdom Pseudomonadati; phylum Pseudomonadota; class Gammaproteobacteria; order Moraxellales; family Moraxellaceae; genus Acinetobacter; species Acinetobacter sp. Z1. The sequence goes on from NZ_CP101115.1 coordinate 343,430, forward strand.
TCAATTGCGAACGCGCAAGCGAAAGAACAAAGCTTACTCAATGAGTTTCGTGAAAAAGAATCTAAGTTGCGTAATTTGCAACAATATCAAGCACAATTGCAAGAGATGGAAGCGAACTTTAATCAGCAACTCGAACAGCTGCCTAAAGAAACTGAGATTCCGAGTTTAGTCGAAGACATTAATTTGACAGGTGTTAATTCTGGGCTGAAATTTAAGAATATCCGCTTAGAAAATGAAGTGAAGCAAGAGTTTTTTATCGAGCAGCCGATTAGTATTGATGCTACAGGTGATTATCATGCTTTTGGTGCTTTTGTGACAGGAATTGCAGCATTACCACGTATTGTAACTCTGCATGACTTTACTGTTGAAGCATCAGCAGATAAAGAGAAAAAGTCTGATATTCCAGTTGTTAATTATTCAATAAAAGCTAAAACCTATCGTTATGTCGGTGCTGATGAACAAGCGAATGCTGATGTTGCAGCTCAACCTGCTACAAATCCACCTGCTCAAGGAGGAAAATAGTAATGAATAAAAATAAATTATTACTTGCTTTGTTCGTTGGGATTGGCTTGGTTGGTTGTGACTCGCGTATTGATGCGGTCAATCAACAAATGGCTGATATTCGTAATCAACCGCCATTACCGATTGAGCCTGCGCCAATTTTCACTCCTGTGCCGTTATTTAATTATTCTGCTCATCAGTTAAAAAGCCCATTTATGCCAAGCTCTTTAGCCGCAGAATTGAAAATCATGGCAGGAAAACGTGTTTATCCGAATTTTAATCGTCAACCACAGCCACTTGAAAGCTACGCTCTTGAATCATTAAATATGAAAGGTAGTATGCGTGGCAAAGGAAATGACACGATTGCATTAATTCAAACACCTGATCGACAAATTGAGCGTGTACAGGTCGGAAGTTATTTGGGGATGAATCAAGGGCGAATTATTAAAATCAGCCCGACTCAGATAGATTTGGTTGAAATTGTTCCAGATGGGCGAGAAGGTTATGTGGAGAGACCAAGAACACTCGTTTTAATCGGGCCAGCACCGTAAGATTAAGGGAATAACAATGAAAAAACAGTTTAAAGATTCTTTATTTGGGGAAGCGAAGACCATGAATCATGCATTCCGTCAATTTTCTATGGGTGCTGTCGCTATTGCTATGATGCAAATAGCATCCGCACAGGTCAGTATGACGAATATTGTACCTATGAATTTAGCTGAGCAAGGAACGGAAATTCGAGTCATGTTTAATGGCTTGCCTCCGCAGCCACAAGCTTATCAACTGGAACAACCTGCACGCTTAATTTTAGATTTTGATAAAGCACAACAGACATTGAAACAAAGTTCAATCCCTGTATCTACGGCAGAAGCGAGTTCTGTCGAGGTAGCTGCTGATGATCAACGCTCACGTGTTATTGTGAATTTGAAAGATGCGGGTGCATTTACAACACGTGTCGAAGGTAATACCTTTGTTTTAAAAATCAATTCGGCTCGACCTTCAGCAACAAGTGCAACTCAGACAATTGCGCGGCAGTCTCAGCAAGGGGTTTCTAATATTGGTTTTCAGAGAGGAAATCAAGGTGAAGGTTTAGTTGTTATTGATTTATTGGGTGGTAACACACCAGTTGATGTACAGCAGCAAGGTAGTAAGATTGTTGTTCGAACCATGGGAAATAAAATTCCTACCCATCTTGCACGTCGTTTGAATACCAATGATTTTGCAACGCCTGTTGCCAGTATTGATGCTTATAATGATAAAGGTAATGGCGTTATTACTATTCAGTCTGCAGGTAGCTATGAATATATGGCTTATCAGGCTGAAAATAAATTAACCATTAGCCTAAAACGCCCTGAAGATAAGTCGCCTGCAAAAGCAAAATCTCAAATCTATACTGGAAACAAGATTTCCCTAGATTTTCAGGATATTGAAGTCCGTCGAGTTCTTCAGTTACTTGCTGATTTTACCGGTATCAACATGGTGGCTGCTGACACTGTACAGGGTAATATTACACTACGTTTAAAAGATGTGCCTTGGGACCAAGCGTTAGATATTGTGCTTAAAACCAAAAATTTGGATAAACGTCGTAATGGAAGCGTAATTTGGATTGCTCCAGTTTCTGAGTTGATAAAATCTGAAGAAGAAGAAGCCAAAGCCATTGCACAGAGTGTCAAGTTGGCGCCGATTCAATCTGAGTATATTAAATTAAGTTATGCGAAAGCAGCCGATATATTGAAATTAATTGAAGATTCTCGTGATGGTAAAGGGGCGATGGCAAATCGGACATCGAACTCAGATTCTCTTGCCTTGGAAAGTTTGTTAAGTCCTCGTGGTAGTGCTGTCGCAGATACAAGAACAAATACTTTGATTGTAAATGATACTGCTCAGAATATTGATAAAATAAGAAAAATGGTGGATTTGCTTGATGTTTCAGTAAAGCAAGTCATGATTGAAGCTAGAATTGTAAGTGCGAGTACTGACTTTACCAAAGAAATGGGGGTGAAGTGGGGTATTTTGTCGCAAGGGATTGGCAGAAATAATGATTTATTGGTGGGTGGGAGTGACACGACGCTGTGGAATTTAAGGGAGCCTAAAAAAGATAGTGATACTGGTGGTTGGAAATATGAGATTGAACGTCCTGATAATCTAAATGTGGATTTAGGGGCTGTGACTCCTGGTGCAAGTCGTATTGCTTTTGGTTTGATTAGTTTGTCTGATTTTATGTTGGATTTAGAGCTTTCGGCAGTTCAGGCAGATGGTTTCGGTGAAGTGATTTCAACACCGAAGGTTATGACCGCTGATAAACAAGCTGCTAAAATTGAGTCTGGTACGCAAATTCCATATGCATCTTCTTCAGGGGGGGGCGCAAATGCAGTACCAAAAACTGAGTTTATTAACGCTACGTTAAGTCTGGATGTCACACCAAGTATTACTCCAGAAGGTAAGGTAATGATGAAGTTAAACATTACCAAAGATGCACCAGGACAACCGACACCTACAGGTCAGTTAACCATTAATAAAAATTCGATTGATACCAATGTGCTTGTAGACAATGGTGAAACAATTGTTTTGGGTGGGATTTTTGAGCAAGAAAATCTCAATTCTCAAACAAAAGTTCCTTTTCTTGGTGATATTCCTTACTTAGGTAAATTGTTCCGCCGTGATACAAAGAAAGATAGCAAACGTGAACTTTTAATTTTTGTGACACCGAGAATTGTTAATGACACTTTGACGAGAAATCATTAATATATTTTCAATAATCGCAATTAATATAGGTGGCGCGTTGCCAAGCAAAGCGTTTGAGTCCCTACCAAATATTTATTTGGTAGGGCCGATGGGGGCAGGAAAAACAACGGTTGGTCGACATTTAGCAGAATTGTTGGGTCGAGATTTTATTGATAGTGATCATGAAATCGAGCGAAAAACAGGTGCTACTATTCCATGGATTTTTGAAAAAGAAGGTGAAATGGGATTTCGTCTCAGAGAGACGAATGTGCTTAATGAATTAACGAATCGTCCTATGCTAGTTTTAGCTACTGGTGGTGGTGCGGTTACACAAGCTGAAAATCGAAACTTTTTAAAACAACGTGGTATTGTTGTCTATCTATATACGCCTGTAGAACTACAATTACAGCGCACCTATCGCGATAAAAATCGTCCATTATTACAAGTAGAAAATCCAGAGCGAAAATTACGTGACTTATTGGAGGCACGTGATCCATTATATCGTGAAGTTGCACACTATATTATCGAAACAAATCAAGGTGCTGCTCGAGATCTAGCACAACGTATCTTACAAGTTATTTTATCTAAACAAGTTTAGTGGTTTTTGGGTTATGCAAACATTACATGTTGAGTTAGGCGATCGTCGTTATCCAATTTTTATTGGAAGTCATTTAGATCCAAAAGAATTATTAAAGCCCTATTTGTTTGGTCGACAAGTAATGTTGGTTTCAAATTCGACGGTTGCTCCCTTATATTTACAACATTATGTGGATGCATTAAGTCAATTGGATAAGCAAATAGCACAATGTATCTTGCCAGATGGGGAAAAATATAAAGATATCCAACATCTTAACTTAATTTTTGATGCATTGCTTGAAGCTGGTTTTAATCGGGATTGTACCGTATTGGCATTGGGTGGTGGTGTTGTGGGTGATATGGCTGGTTTTGCATCAGCATGTTTTCAGCGAGGGGTGAACTTTGTTCAGATCCCGACAACATTATTGTCACAGGTGGATTCGAGTGTGGGTGGGAAAACGGGAATTAACCATCCTTTGGGCAAAAATATGCTGGGTGCTTTTCAGCAACCACAGGTGGTGTTGGCTGATATGGCGCAACTCGGTACCTTGCCAGATCGAGAGTTATCTGCGGGTTTAGCAGAAGTGATCAAATACGCTTTATTAGGTGATGTGAATTTTTTGGTTTGGCTAGAACAAAACATCGACGCTTTAGTTGTCCGAGATTCTAATTTGCTTGCTGAGGCGGTATATCGCTCATGTGCGCACAAAGCAAGAATAGTAGCAAATGATGAAAAAGAACAAGGTGAAAGAGCCTTGTTAAACTTAGGTCATACGTTTGGTCATGCGATTGAATCTTATCTTGGTTATGGCACTTGGTTGCATGGTGAGGCAGTTGCAACAGGGATGGTGATGGCTGCTGATTTATCCTATCGATTGGGATGGATTTCTTCAGATGATGTTGAACGTACAAAAAAAATCATTCAACGCGCTCATTTACCGATATCATGTCCGAAAATTCCATTAGATGATTTTTTGGCTTATATGTCGCATGATAAAAAAGTCTTAAATGGTCAATTACGATTGGTGTTGCTGAAAAAGTTAGGTCAAGCAGTGATTACTAAAGATTTTGATCTTGAGTTAATGAAACAATCTATTCTTGAAAATCAATCTGCATAAATAAAGTGTTGGAAAGGGCATGACTGCGTCACGATCAATTTGGCAAAATATACAACAATATAGCTGGTTAGTATTTGCTATTGCTTGCTTAGTCGCTGCATTGGTGTTTTGGGCTGTGACGGACAGTGATGCTTTGACTGAGGTTGAACCTCAGTCAAAATCTGAGGTTCAGGTACAAATTCAACCTGAAAAAGTTACAGCGATGACTCATTTAGGTGCATTGTCAGATGAAGTGCAACCTTTAGATTTATCCACACGAGTTGTGGTTTCTAATGAGCATGCGCCTGAGTTTCGTGGAACAAAGTTTATTAAAGAGAATCAACGTCAATGGACGATGGAAATATTTCGTAGTTCTGACGAAGCTATTGTCAAAAACTTTTTACTCAATCGAGCAGATCGAAAACAATTTTTATATTTTCGCTTAAGTGGTGAAGATCAAGCTGAACAATATGTTTTATCCTATGGTGTATTTTCTAATGCCGAAGAGGCTAAGCGTCGTTTTAATCAATTAGCATTGCAGCTTCCTCAGACCATTCAACCCAAAGCGCAGCAGTTGTCAGTATATGCTGAGTTTGTAAATGATTTAGGTGCTGATGAAATGAAGTCAGCTGCAAATCAATTGTATGCAATTCAGTTAAAGCCAGCTGCACTTCCTAAGATTGATGAGACCTTGTTACTACTAGGAAATCAGACTCAAAAGGCTATAGTTCCAGAGAGTGTACGAGATGCCTCTACTTCTGTTCGAACGACAGTTACTCAGCGAGATGCTGAGGGTAATATTGTCAATGTGAAGCGTAGTCAAACGGAATTACCACGCAATGAGCCATCTAGTGCGCAAAATGCAGAAAAATTAAAAGAAAGTTCAGATTCTTCACGCCGAGAAGTAAGTGATCCGTTTAATTAAAATGCACCATTGTTGGTCAATTATGGTTCTTATTTGAAGCTATTAGCTTTTTTTTGGTGCGTTTTATTGCATTTTAATAATTTCTACCCCTCATTTTTTTAATATTATTTTAACTTTTTTAATGATTTAGTAAAAAAATAATAACTTGGTATGTTTTTTGCTTAATTGTGGTGCTAATTTGTCTGCTCATTGCCCTTTTTTGTGCTAAATGATTCATAAATTTAGTGAAATGGAAAGTTTTTATGCTTTACAAACATTTGTGAAGGTGTAATAACTGAAAACACTTTATATGGTAAATGCGCTGATTCTTGGAAAAGAAAGGCGTATATTGCAAATCCGCCAGTAAAAATGTTTTCGCGAAGCATTGAACTTTATATGAGTTGGTCGGCAATATCGCAGAAAATGAATTGATTGTTTGTTGCTCGAAAGAGCCATGTTGAAAGAAGGGTACGCTATGCACATGCCATCGCCTAATACTGTAGCTCCCGCTCAAGGTTTATATCAACCTGATGAGTTTAAGGATAACTGTGGTTTTGGTCTGATTGCCCATATGAAGGGTGAATCAAGCCATCATCTGGTCGAAACTGCGATTCACAGTTTAAGTTGCATGACGCACCGTGGTGGTATTGCCGCGGATGGTAAAACAGGAGATGGGTGCGGATTGTTGTTGGCTATGCCCAAACAGTTTTTCCGCGAAGAAGCTCAAAAACTTGGAACCAATCTGACTGAGATTTTTGCGGCTGGTACAGTATTCTTAAATATTGACCCTGCTTTAGCTCAAAATGCAAAAAACATCCTCAATAAAGAAATGGAAGCTGCTGGTCTGACCGTTGCGGCATGGCGTGTTGTACCAACAAATAATGACGCTTTAGGTGAAATTGCATTGCAATCTTTACCTGTGTTTGAACAGATTTTGGTTAACTGCCCAATGGGTTTAACTGAAGTTGAGTTTAATCGTAAACTCTTTTTAGCGCGTCGTCGTGCAGAACAACAATTACAAAATGATCCACTATTCTATGTCACTACTTTGGCGACTACAGTGATCAGCTATAAAGGCTTGATGATGCCAGCAGCAATTGCTGATTTCTATACCGATTTAGCAGACGAACGTTTGAAATCACATATTGTGGTGTTTCATCAACGCTTTTCAACAAATACATTGCCGCGTTGGCCATTGGCTCAGCCGTTCCGTTACCTTGCTCATAATGGTGAAATCAATACCATTACTGCAAACCGTAATTGGGCATTGGCGCGTACTCCAAAATTTGAAAACCCATTATTGCCAGGGTTAACTGAATTAACACCGATTGTGAACCGTACAGGTTCAGACTCATCAAGCTTAGATAATATGCTTGAAATTCTTGTCGGTGGTGGTATGGATTTATTCCGTGCGTTGCGTATGCTCGTTCCACCTGCATGGCAAAACGTTGAAACTTTAGATGCGGATTTACGTGCGTTCTATGAGTTTAACTCTAAGCATATGGAAGCTTGGGATGGCCCTGCGGGATTAGTTATCCAAGATGGTCGTCATGCGATTTGTATGCTTGACCGTAATGGTTTGCGTCCAGCACGTTGGGTTATTACCAAAAATGATTACATCACACTGGCATCTGAAATTGGTGTGTGGGGCTATGAACCTGAAGATGTGGTATCTAAAGGTCGTGTAGGTCCTGGTCAAATTTTAGTCGTCGACACTTTGACTGGTAAAGTGCTTGAGACTAAAGATGTCAGCAATCATCTTAAAAATATGCGCCCATATCGTGAATGGTTACGTGATCATGCGATTCGCCTACAGGCAAATCCGCAGCTTGAAGAGGAATTAATTGATCAAGGCTTAACAGGTGATGCATTAAAAGCAGCGCAGAAAATGTTTATGGTGACATTTGAAGAGCGTGATCAAATTTTGCGTCCAATTGCAGAAAGTGGTCAGGAAGCTGTCGGGTCAATGGGTGATGATACGCCAATGGCAGTATTGTCTCGTCAAGTACGTCATGTGTCTGACTATTTCCGTCAACAATTTGCTCAAGTAACTAATCCACCAATCGATCCATTACGTGAATCGATTGTGATGTCTTTGGAAACGTGTTTAGGTCGTGAGCAAAACGTATTCGAACAAGGTCCTGAGCACGCTGACCGCATCATTATTTCAAGTCCTGTATTGTCAAACTCAAAAATGCAGCAACTTCGTGATGTTGAAAAAGAACGTGAAGGTTATGGCGTTGTCGATATCGATTTGAACTATGCAGAAGCTGAAGGCTTACAAGCAGCAATTGCACGCATTTGTGAAGAAGCTGCTCAAGCTGTTCGTGATGGTAAAACACTCATTGTATTAACGGATAAGAGTTTCCGTGAAGGTTACTTGCCTGCAAATGCAGCATTGGCAACAGGTGCAGTTCACCATCATTTAATTAAAACTGGTTTGCGTACTGATGCGAACATTTTAGTTGAAACTGGTTTTGCACGTGATCCACACCAGTTTGCAGTATTACTTGGTTTTGGTGCGACAGCCGTTTATCCGTACTTGGCTTATGATGTCATCAATGATTTGGTTGCTAAAGGCGAATTGTTGGGTGATCCAATTCACGCACAAGCGAACTTCCGTAAAGGTATTGAGAAAGGCTTACTCAAAGTTCTTTCTAAGATGGGTATCTCTACAGTTGCTTCTTATCGTGGTGGTCAATTATTTGAAGCGGTCGGTTTATCTTCTGAAGTGGTTGATAAATGCTTCCTTGGCGTACCAAGCCGTATCCAAGGTGCAACTTTTGTCGATTTAGAAAATGACCAAAAGAAATTGGCAACGACTGCTTGGCAACATCGTAAGCCGATTGATCAGGGTGGTTTACTCAAATTTGTATTTGGTAAAGAGTATCATGCGTTCAACCCAGATGTGATTAACTCACTGCATAAGGCGGTTCGTTCAGGTCAATATCAAGACTTTAAAGAATATGCTGAACTTGTTAATAACCGTCCAATCGCTACGATTCGTGACTTATTCAAGTTAAAAACGACAAATTCAATTGCGCTAGATCAAGTTGAAAGCATTGAAGATATCCTTCCTCGTTTCGACTCTGCAGGTATGTCTCTGGGTGCATTGTCTCCAGAAGCACACGAAGCAATTGCAATTGCAATGAACACAATTGGTGGTCGTTCGAACTCAGGTGAGGGTGGTGAAGACCCTGCACGTTATGGCACGATCCGTAACTCGAAAATTAAACAGATCGCTTCAGGTCGTTTTGGTGTAACTCCTGCGTACTTAACCTCTGCTGAGGTGTTGCAGATCAAAGTTGCACAAGGCGCAAAACCAGGTGAAGGTGGTCAGTTACCAGGTGGTAAAGTGAATGGCTTAATTGCACGTTTACGTTACTCAGTACCAGGTGTGACGCTGATTTCTCCACCGCCACACCATGACATTTACTCAATCGAAGATTTGTCACAATTGATTTTTGACTTGAAACAAGTCAATCCTCAAGCAATGGTTTCAGTGAAATTAGTATCTGAGCCGGGTGTCGGAACGATTGCGGCAGGTGTTGCAAAAGCGTATGCAGACTTCATTACCATTTCAGGGTATGACGGTGGTACAGCGGCATCTCCACTTTCATCAATTCACCATGCAGGTTCGCCATGGGAATTAGGTTTAAGTGAGGCGCATCAAGCACTACGTGTCAATGATTTGCGTGGTAAGGTTCGCGTACAAACTGATGGTGGTTTAAAAACAGGTTTGGATGTAATCAAAGCAGCAATTTTAGGCGCTGAAAGCTTTGGTTTCGGTTCTACACCAATGATCGCATTAGGTTGTAAATACCTGCGTATTTGCCACCTGAACAACTGTGCGACGGGTGTTGCAACTCAACAAGACCATTTGCGTCAAGAGCATTATATTGGCGAGCCAGAAATGCTAATCAACTTCTTCAAATTTATTGCTGAAGAAACGCGTGAATTGTTAGCTGCATTCGGTGTCGCTTCACTTAAAGATTTGATTGGTCGTGTTGATTTGCTTGAAGTTCTACCGGGTGAAACAGACAAGCATGCGCATCTTGATCTCAGTGCTTTATTAACGTCACATCCTTCTGCTGAAGGTAAAGCGCAGTATTGCCAAGTTCAAGGTAATGCGCCATTCGATAAAGGTGTATTGGCTGAGAAAATGGTGGCTGAAATGCTGCCAGCGATTGAAGCAGGTACAGGCGGTTCGTTTAACTTCACGGTGGGTAACTGTGACCGTTCGATTGGAGCGCGTATTTCAGGTGAGATCGCACGTCGCTACGGTAACTTGGGTATGGAAAATAGCCCAGTTGTGATGAATCTTGTCGGTACAGCAGGTCAATCACTTGGTGTTTGGAATGCAGGTGGTTTGCATATCAAACTTGAGGGTGATGCCAACGACTATGTCGGTAAAGGTATGGCAGGCGGTCGCGTATCTATTTTCCCACCAAAAGGTTCGCCTTTCCAAACGCAAAATACAGCAATTATTGGTAACACCTGTTTGTATGGTGCTACTGGCGGTAAAGTATTTGCTGCGGGTACTGCGGGCGAGCGTTTTGCAGTTCGTAACTCAGGTGCATTTGCGGTTATTGAGGGTGCTGGCGACCATTGTTGTGAATATATGACAGGTGGTGTGGTAACAGTACTTGGTAAAGTAGGTCATAATTTTGGTGCGGGCATGACTGGTGGTTTTGCTTATGTGCTTGACCTCGATAACGATTTTGTTGACTACTATAACCATGAGCTGATTGATCTTAATCGAATCTCGACAGAAGCGATGGAAGATCATAAAGAAAACCTGCTTCGTATTCTTGATGAACACATTCAAGAAACAGGAAGTGCTTGGGCATACAAAATCCGTAATGAGTTCGACTTCTATAGTCGTAAGTTCTGGCTTGTCAAACCGAAAGCTGCTAACTTGCAAACGCTTTTGAAAACAACCCAAGCTGATCCACAATAATTCCACGACTGCAAAGACATAGGCAGGTGTAGAGATGAAGGACATCGCTGCGCCTACCCACGGAGAGAGACATGGCAGAACGCCTCAATAATGACTTTCAATTTCTGGATGTAGCACGCCAAGATCCAGAGAAAAAAGATATTACTGTCCGCAAAGCAGAGTTTGTGGAAATTTATAAACCTTTTACTGCGGAAGTGGCTGCGAATCAGACCCATCGCTGTTTAGGTTGTGGTAACCCATATTGTGAATGGAAATGTCCTGTACATAACTACATTCCAAACTGGTTAAAGCTGATTGCGGAAGGTCAAATTTTCCAAGCAGCTGAACTTTGCCATCAAACCAATACCTTGCCAGAAGTCTGTGGTCGCGTTTGCCCACAAGACCGTTTATGTGAAGGTGCATGTACCTTAAATGATGGTTTTGGTGCAGTTACGATTGGTAATGCAGAAAAATATATCAATGATACTGCTTTCGCTTTAGGCTGGCGTCCAGATATGTCTGGCGTGAAATGGACTGATAAAAAAGTTGCAATTATTGGTGCAGGCCCTGCTGGTTTAGGTTGTGCAGATATTCTTGCGCGTGGTGGTGTAAAACCAGTCGTATTTGATAAACGTCCAGAAATCGGTGGTCTTCTTACATTTGGTATTCCAGAATTTAAAATGGAAAAAGATGTAATGAAGCGTCGTCGTGAAATTTTCACGGATATGGGGATTGAATTCCGTTTAAATACTGAAATTGGCGTTGATGTTACGATTGAACAATTGTTAGCTGAATACGATGCTGTATTTATGGGTATGGGTACTTATACCTATATGAAAGGCGGTTTCGCAGGTGAAGATTTAGATGGCGTTTATGATGCTTTAGATTTCTTAATTGCCAATGTTAATCGTTGCCAAGGTTGGGAAAAAGACCCAAGCGAATACATTAGTGTCGATGGTAAAAAGGTGATTGTTCTTGGTGGTGGTGATACCGCGATGGACTGTAACCGTACTTCATTACGTCAAGGTGCACATGATGTGACTTGTGCTTATCGTCGTGATGAGAGCAACATGCCAGGTTCCGCACGTGAAGTGAAGAATGCCTATGAAGAGGGTGTAAAATTCCTGTTCAATCGCCAACCGATCGAAATTGTTGGTGAAAATGGTAAAGTGACAGGTGTTAAAGTGGTGACTACCCAAATGGGTGAGCCTGATAGTCGCGGTCGTCGTAGTCCTGAACCGATTCCAGGTTCTGAAGAAATCTTACCAGCAGATGCAGTATTGCTTGCATTCGGTTTCCGTCCAAGCCCAGCTGATTGGTTTGGTTCTGCGAATGTTGGATTAGATGGTTCAGGTCGTGTTGTTGCGGCTGAACAACAAGAATTTAAATTCCAAACGTCTAATCCAAAAATCTTCGCAGGTGGAGATATGGTGCGTGGTTCTGACCTTGTAGTTACCGCTATTTGGGAAGGTCGCCAAGCAGCAGAAGGTATTTTGGACTATCTAGGTGTGTAAACGAAATACACTGTAAAGCTTGTAAAAAGGAAGTCTGCGATATGCAGGCTTTTTTTACATCTTATCTTTTTGGTAGTTTTGGCAAACGATCTAAGCATTTTTGCCCTGTCCATATGGTTTTCTCAGCGTAATACTCGAAAACAGTATAGAAAATGATGTAGGGAATGAAGATGTCTCTTGCAAATGTGAATGTGGAAAAAAACTATTTAAATCGTCCCAAAGCTTTGGGTATCACTGTACGACGCTTGCAATTTAACCCTAAAAAAATTAAACGGCATTATTTTGCAAACTCCCCATTTATGTCGCATTTGTTGACTGCGCTTTCTTCAACCTTTCCAATAGGGGAGCAATTTTTTGTAAATAGCGTACGTAATGTGCGAGACAAAGTAACAGATCCCAAATTACAAGCGCAGATCGCAGCATTTATTGGGCAAGAAGCGATGCATTCTAAAGCGCATACTGAATTTAATGATGCTTGGCGTAGGGATGATTATCAGCTTGATCGTTTTCAAGCATGGTTGGCAAAGCAGGATGACACTTTAAGAAAAGCGCATCCGAAATTACAGCTCGCTTTAACCTGTGCATTTGAACATTTTACCGCGATGCTTGGTGGTTATATTCTCAAGCATCCAGAAATTTTAAGTACACTCGACGAAGATGCGATGAAACTTTGGGTTTGGCATGCGATCGAAGAAATCGAACATCGTTCAGTGGCGTTTGATGTTTATCAAGAAGTATATGGAGATGATCGCATCCGCCGTTTGTTGATGCGCAGTGTGACAACTGGATTTGCAAGTTTAACTTTCTACGCAACCTCGCGTTTAATTTGGCAAGATAAGTGGAAAAGTATTCCGAAGTTAGGTGGTAATCTATTTGGTGTATATTTGGTGAGTAAAATGCTTTTGCAATTGATTCCAGAATATTTGTCTTATTACCAAGCAGATTTTCACCCAGCCAAACATGACTATACGAAATTGGTCAATTATTGGAAAGCGCGAATGGCTGATGAATATGGCATGATTAGTTTTCAAGAAGAGACTGCATCTAAAATTTATAGCTAATAAATTTTTAAAATATCAAAGAAGCTTAGCGCGGCATTACATCAACACGTTTGGGTAATGCCTTTTTTATTTAATCTAAATATAAATCAACTTAAATAAATGTTACACAGCCTGCAAAAAATCTCATTACAATGAATTATCGCAAAAAATATAAAGAAAAACTTGAGGATAAATTTTTATGAAAATGATCAAACACACCGCTCTTGCAACAGTATTAGCAAGCTCACTACTATTTACAGGTTGTGGTTATAACACCTTACAAGTCAAAGATGAGGCAGTCAGTGCTTCTTGGTCAGAAGTACAGAACCAATATCAGCGCCGTGCTGACCTTGTTCCAAATCTTGTTAATGTTGTGAAAGGCTATGCTAAACATGAAGAACAAGTGCTTACAGAGGTGACCCAAGCACGTTCAAATGTAGCAGGTTTAAAAGTTGATAAAGAAGTATTGGAAGATCCAGCTTTGTTTGAGAAATATCAACAAGCGCAAAGTCAATTAACAGGTGCGCTATCTCGTTTGATTGCTGTTTCAGAAAACTATCCTGATCTCAAAGCCAATGAAAACTTTCGGGATTTACAAGCTCAATTAGAAGGAACTGAAAATCGCATTGCTGTGGCACGCAATCGTTATATCACGACTGTCCAAGATTATAATTCTTACGTTCGTCAGTTCCCTCAAGTGATGACAGCAAAAGTCATTGGGATGAAAACTAAAGAGAACTTTAAAGCAGAGCAATCAGTACAACAAGCCCCAACAGTTTCATTTAACTAATATTTGAAACTGTTTTTAAAAGATAGGGAGTTCGGTATGTTGATAAAATTAACGCAAAAAATAAAATATGTTTTTATTATTTTTTTTGCGCTGCTTTGTATTCAGCATACCGTTTGGGCTGAGGTTGCAACAGCAACCGATCAAAGTGATGTGATTGTCGCAGCGAAAATTATTGAAGATCAGCAAAAAAATGCCTCTACAGTACCATCGCAAAAGTCTGCTGAAAAACCTGTATTGCCAACGGTCGTCAATGATATGCAGGAAGGTGAATCAATTCGTGGTTTGCCAACTCTAAATCAGCCTGTGATTGATCAAGCAAAAGTGCTAAGTGATGCTGAAATACAGCAACTCAATCAGAAAATTCTCAGTCTGTATCAGCAAGATAAAGCTCAAATCGGTGTGATTATTGTTCCAACGACTGGGCAGGAAGCGATTTTTGATTTTGCATTGCGTACAGGGGAGAAGTGGCAGTTAGGTTCTGCCAAACGTGATAATGGCTTATTAATGGCAATTGCGGTGAATGATCGCAACATTCAAATACTTACAGGTTATGGTTTAGAGGGTGTATTACCTGATGTGGTATTGAGCCGAATTATCCGGAATCAGATCACCCCCTATTTTAAACAAGGGCAGTATGCACAAGGCATTTCGGCGGGTCTGGATGAAGTCACCCGAATTGTTAATTTAGATCCAGAAATCGCACAACAATCTGCTCAAGAACTCAAAGAGCGCCACGAACAAGCGATACAAGCTCAACAAGCAAAAGATAGTACCCTTACGATGGCACTATTTATTTTGATTGCAGGCGTAGTCGGGTCATTTATTGTTGGTAAGAGATTAAGTGCATCTACCGCTGCTGTTGCCGCTACGGTTGCTGGTTTAGTCAATGGGGCGGGTTTTCTCATGAGCTTATTGCTTGGAGTTGGTATTTTCTTTTTACTGATCACTTCACTTGCTCAACTTATTTTCCAAGCATTTTTATCTGGCGGTGGTCGTGGCGGCGGTGGCGGATTCGGTGGTAGTAGTGGTGGGTATAGCGGTGGTGGCGGTAGCTTTGGCGGGGGAGGCGCATCAGGATCATGGTAACTAAGACAGATACAACAGAAATCATTACTCAGCCGAAACTGGATGAGTATGTACAACCAAGCTTAAAACGCTGGTTTAAGCATTTCTTTTATATTTCATCGACACATCGATATTTTACTAAACAAGATCGACAACAAATTGCCCAAGCTGTGCAGCAAGCTGAAAAAGGGCATGTAGGTGAAATACAGGTGGTGATTGAGGGACATATCCCTTGCTCACAGGCCTATCAGCAAAATACTAGATTACGCGCACAACAGTTGTTTGCTGAATTAGGAGTGTGGGATACCGAGCTTAATAGTGGCGTGCTACTTTATTTGAACCTATGTGAGCGTAAAGTCGAAATCATAATTGATCGTGGCTTAAAAAATGCGACACAGACTGAAATTTGGAACGGGATTTGCCAAAGCATGGTCTTTTTGCTCGCTCAAAAGCAATATTTACAAGCGATGACCAATGGTGTTATCGAAATTGGACGGATTTTAGATCAGTACTATGTAAAATTAACTGTTAATGATCAAAATGAACTGCCAAATGAACCAATTATTCTCAACTGAAATGATGTTGGGCGTACTTTAGATATCTGGTCCTTTTTAGGTTGTATATAGATCACTTACTTTGTCTACGAGTTCATTCATGCTGTAATTAATCCGATGAGTGGTAAATAAGAAATAATATTTTTTTGTGTGATTGATTTCGCTCAATTTGAATAGTCTTAGAAAACAATCAAGGTTGATGACTGGGAGTATTAATAATTTAGTGTGTAATATGACATTTATTGTCATTTTTTTTCATTAAGTGTCTAAAATGCGCTAAGAATAATCAAAAGGAATATTGTTTAAGTCTCTGTTTTTTTGAGTTAAAATTGGCTAAGCTAAGGACTGGCATAAAACATGCTAAATACTAAGTAGCTGAAAAAAGCTTATAAAAAATTTATACATTGGAGAAATGTTATGAAATCAATGCAAAAGGGTTTTACTCTAATCGAATTGATGATCGTTGTAGCGATTATCGGTATTTTAGCTGCAGTAGCAATTCCTGCTTATCAGGACTATACGGTGCGGGCTAAAGTTACTGAGGGTTTATCTTTAGCTTCTAGTGCTAAAACTGCAGTATCTGAAAATGCTGCAAATGCAACAGCATTTGGTAGTGGTTGGACTGCACCATCACAAACACCAAATGTATCAAGTGTTTCAATTGCTTCTGCAAATGGCCGTATTACGATTGCATATACAACGGCTGTTGCTGTTGCGGGTAGTAATACATTAATTTTAAGTCCGTTAAATGGTGATCGTGCAACGGGTACAGCATTAGTACAAGGTACTCCTCCTGCTGCTGGTTCTATTACATGGGTATGTCGTTCTGCTGGTGCAGCAACAACTGTTGCTGCAGCTGGAGTAGGTACTTTAGCAGCTAAGTACGCGCCTGCTGAATGCCGAAACTAATTTTGAATTGATTTTAAAAATGCCAATCTTTTGAGATTGGCATTTTTATGTGTAAAGATTTTTTGGTCATCAGATATAAAATAGATCATGTAAAAAGATAAATGGAAGATGACATTATTTGTCATTTCCTATCAAATATATCTAAAGAAGTCTATAAGTAATATTGGTGTTTAATTTTAACTATATGTTTTTATTAGTTTATTTTTTAAATTTAAAGTTGGCATGAAACATGCGTATGGGTAATACAATAAGACTCTATATTGGATAAATATTATGCACACCATGCAAAAAGGCTTTACACTTATTGAATTAATGATTGTTGTCGCAATTATTGGTACTCTTGCAGCAATTGCAATTCCTGCTTATCAAGATTATACAGTGAGATCAAAGGTAACAGAAGGATTGTCTTTAGCTTCAAGCGCAAAAGTTGTGGTGTCAGAAAATGCTGTGAATAGCGTTGCATTTGGAAATAGTTGGGTCGCACCAACAGCTACTTTAAATGTATCTAATATTGAAATTAACTCTACTAATGGCCGTATTACAATATCATATACAACTGCAGTTGCACCAGTTGGTGCAAATACATTAGTTATAAGTCCATTAAATGGAGATAGGATGACTGGTACAGCATTAGTATTGAACATTCCTCCGTCATTAGGATCTATCACATGGGTATGCCGTTCAGCGAATGCAACTACAACAGTGGCAGCAGCCGGTGTTGGGACGCTTGCAGCTAAATATGCACCTGCGGAATGTCGTAATTAGTTTTATAAAGGTAATTGGATAAATGGAAAATATTTCTATAAAAAATAGTTTTAATGAGATGTTCTTTTGCTTATTTATTGGATTATCTTTTTTATATGGAATATTAAGTTATCAACATTATTCACCTAGTTTTCATGATTTTTATATTCATACAATTGTTTTTGCATTATGCAGTATTGGGCTTTCTTTTTTTTACATGAAAAAAAATATAAAAATTTATCTAAATAATTTTTTATGGTTTATTCTTGCTATTATTTTTATTGTTCAACCAGTTCTAAATAAAATAATTTATGTAGATGGTTTGATTTTTCCACTTGCTGTTACATTTTTAACTTTTTTTCTGTCTGTCGCTATTTCAAATATGGTTGATAAGGATGGAATAACTAAAATAATAGCTTTTATTCTTATATGTGGATCAGTGTTGCTACTATTTACACAGATTTCGCATATATTAAATATAGAATTTATAGTTAAAGCAATGCAAATTCCATTGCAGTTGGGGCGTTTTTCAGGAAACTTATTTCAGCCTAATCAAACAGCTTTTGTTTTTATTCTAGGTGTCATTTCATTAATGTATTTTTGCAATAATAAGAACAATATTTTAAAATATATACTTATCTTCATATTGAGTGTGGGTGTTGCTTTTACTGTGAGTAGAAGTGGATTTTTAATGTTGCTTCTTTGTTCATTTGTTTTTAACTTGTTATTGAATTATTTTAATAAAATCTCTTTATTGAAGTTAAAAGATTTTTTTATTTGTTTAGTTGGGTTTTTGTTTGGAGTTCTAATTTATCCCAATTTTTCTTCAGGAACTATTCTTGAAAGGGTTATTGGAGGAGATAATGTGAGGATTTCTCTTCTACATCAATCGTGGTTAATTATTTTTGAGCATCCAATAACAGGAGTGGGTTGGAAAAATTTCGCAGGATCAGGTTTGGCTTATTTTGAAAAAATTGAGTTTCTTAATTCAGCAGATCATTCTCATTTCTTTTTTACTCAGTTATGGAGTGAATTCGGAATTTTAGGTTTATTAGTTGTTTTTCTATTTTTTTATATCTTTATCAAGAATGTAAAAATTTTAAATGTAAGAGAATCTTACGTTTTTGTTGTTTTATCAATATTTATTATATATTCATGTTTTGAGTTTCCATTATGGCAATTACGTTTTTTGATTATTTTTTCTATTTTTTTATCTTTATATGATCGAACTAGTAAAAGTTTTTATATAATTAATAGAGGATATTATGTTTCTATTATTTTGATAGGGTTTGTTTGCTTGTCTTTATATTATTCTTATAAGTATAGTGAAGTGGCTCGAGTTTATGATTTTGTAGTTAATAAAAATAACAATTTGGCGGATAAGGTTAAAAAATTGGATGAAATAAATTCAATTTTTGGATTTGGTTTTTTTGATGATATTTTGATTTATGAGGTGATATCAGAAGGGGATTTTAATCTAAAAGTTAAAATAGATATTGGTAATAGGTTGGTTCATTATTTACCTAGCTATCCTTATTTAGTAAGACATGGAACCTCTTTAGCTCTAAGTGGCGATGAGAAAGGTGCTACATATTACTTTGAGGCAACTTGTCGATATAGTTATGGTAGTCATTGTGAGGAGGTAAAGAAATACTTACAGGTTCTTTCTGATCAAAATCCTGATTACTTTAAAAATATATATAATACAGTCGAGAAAAAATATAAGAAGTGATTTTCTAATCATGGATTGGGTGATTTATTCTTGTGTGGAAAAACGAGGTTTGAATGTGTTGTTATGTTAAAACGTTTTAAATTTTTTCTTAGCCATTTGTTTATTTCTTTTCTTGTTGGTTTAGTGGTAGTTGGCTTAGTATTTTTTATTTGGTACCCAATGCCACTTGCTAAAGCAACTGGAGTTACTCAAGTTTTCCTTATGATGTTGGCAATAGATGTTATTGTTGGACCTATTTTAGGATTATTGGTTTATAAAGACGATAAGAAGAGGTTAATATTTGACCTAACCATCATCATTCTTATTCAACTCTCTGCACTTTGTTATGGTATTTATAATATTGCGCAGGGGCGTCCAGTGTGGATGGTTTATAATGTGGATCGTTTTGAGCTTGTTAGAAATAATGAAATTTATACTAAAAATCTTCATCAAGCTGATAAGCGTTTCCAGCGTACCTCTTGGTTAAAGCCTCAGTTTGTAGCAACTGAATTTGCAAAAGATCCTAAAAGACGTAGTCAAGACATGTTTGATGAAATTATGGGTGGGCTAGAAATATCACAGCGTCCCGAGCGTTATGTTGATTTATCGAAAGTAAAACAGCAAATCCAGAAAAGAACTCAAAAGTTGAATCTTTTGAATCAGTTTAATGACAAGGCAATAGTACAAAAAATCTTAGCCCAATACCCTGAAGCCACAGGTTATGTCCCACTCAAAGCCAATGCAGTAGATATGACTGTCCTTGTTAGTAAGGAAAAAGGTGAAGTCGTTAAAATTGTAGACTTACGTCCTTGGAAATAGTTTTTGTTCTGTTAAAGAACAAATTTGTTTAAAAGAGCTTCGTTGTATAATGCAGCCAAGCTCTTTTTTTAATTCGCAAATATGCAAGCATTATGCTTTTTCCTCGCCATTATTTTTATCAGTTTTGCTTGGCTATCACCGTTTCATACCTATCCTTGGGTGACTTTTTCGAGTGAGCTATCAAGTTTTGCTGCTGCGCTAGCAATACTAGGATTATTTCTGAATCAAAATATAAAACTTGCAAT
This sequence comes from Acinetobacter sp. Z1, assembly GCF_024296945.1. Taxonomy (NCBI): domain Bacteria; kingdom Pseudomonadati; phylum Pseudomonadota; class Gammaproteobacteria; order Moraxellales; family Moraxellaceae; genus Acinetobacter; species Acinetobacter sp. Z1. Next base: position 363,562 of record NZ_CP101115.1, read on the forward strand.
ACCTCAGATTTGGATGATCCCAGTTTTAATCATTCCATTGATTCAGTTCAGTTTCGGATTAATCACTGATTTTAGTATTGCTTTTCTCAGTTTTTCATATCTTTTTGCTTTCTGGCTGATGATCGTAAGCGGTTACAACGTCGCTTCTACTGAGGAAAAGCGCGAACGAATTATGACGGGATTCAGTTACACAGTTTTAGGTGTGGCTTTCATAAGTGGTTTGTTTGCAGTGATACAGTGGTTAAATTGGGAGTCGAATTTCGGATGGGTAATGGCTTTAAAAGGCAGTAGACCTTATGCCAATTTTGGACAGCCTAATAATCTTTCAACTTTCCTAATTATGGGATTGTTGGCTGCATTGTATCTTTATGAAAAGCATAAAGCCTCGTTATGGTTGCTCATTCCATCAAGTGTATTGGTACTTTTTGCAGTATGTTTAACACAATCAAGAACAGCTTGGATTGTTTGTATTTTTATTTTTTTCTATTGGATTTATAAACAATATAAGTTGCAACCAAGATTTAATTTTCCAAAATTGCTCATGTGGTCACTAGCATATTTTATATTGGCAGGTTATTTATTACCTCTCATTGCTGAGTTGATGTCATATAGTGCTGGCTCAGGGATTACCCACACAGCTTCTATTGTTGAGCGTGCTGGCTCTGGGCATGAGCGGATTGGAATGTGGATACAAATTCTCCATGCAATCGCTGAGCGTCCTTGGTTTGGTTATGGATGGAATCAAACCAGCATAGCAGTAGTTGAGAGTATTCATTTCAATACGTTTCAAGTTTGGTTTAATAGTGCTCATAATGTCTTTTTGGATTTATTGGTTTGGAATGGTATTCCTCTCGCTAGCTTAATCATCGCTTATATCGCATTATGGTTTTTCTGGTTAAATAAGCAAGCTAAAGATATAACCTCTATTATTGCGATTCTGATGGTTTGTACTATCCTTATTCATGCGATGCTAGAGTTTCCTCAACGCTACGCCTATTTTCTCTTACCCATGGGTTTTTTATTGGGTCTTATTCAGGCACAAAATCCAAATTTAAAGGCAATAATCGTCAATAAGAATGTCACTCGCTGTCTTTGGTTGGTTTCAATAGTGGTTTTATTGTTGGTTTGGAGAGACTATAAGCTTTTTCAAGAAAATAGTCGTTTAGTCTTCAAGGGAAAAACGCCTTCAGAAGAGATTTTAGGTAGTTCGAAAATTTTATTGCTAACACAATTTCAGCAACGTTTAAATTGGATTGCTTTGAATCCAAAAACAAAGTTCTCTGAGACTGATCTAGAGCTTTTAGGTGAAATGGTCAAGAATAAGGCAACACCTTATAACCTGAAAAAGTATGCTCAATTGTTAGTATACAATGAAAAAATTGCTGATGCTGAGCAGCAATTGGTTGTATTAAATCGATTGTATAAGCAGAAGCTGAGTTTGGCTGAGATTATCGAATTGAATAATAAAAGTAAGTAAAATAAAAGCCCTAATCAGGGCTTTTATTTTTTGAGCTTCAATCTAAATAGGAATGTCTAAGTTAGATTTGGCTCTGAATGTAGTTTTCAATACCAACATTTTCAATCAAATCAAGTTGAGTATCGAGCCAATCCCAGTACTCTTCTTCTTTTTCTAGAATTTCCTGAACTAGATCGCGCGTCACATAATCTTGTTCAGCTTCTGCTAATTCCACAGCTTGTTTGAGTGTTTCAATATTCTCTTTAACTTTGCGAATATCACAAGTTAAAACTTCTTCGGTATGTTGACCGATATAGAGCTTACCCAAGTGTTGTAAATTAGGTAGACCTTCTAAGAATAAAACACGTTCAATGATTTTATCAGCATGTTTCATTTGGCGAATAGATTCTTTGTATTCAGCAGAGCCAAGTTGTTCAATTCCCCAGTCATTAAACATTCGAGAATGTAAAAAGTACTGATTAATAGCAGTTAAGTGGTGGTAAAGCACTTGATTTAATTGATTAATAACTTCGCGATTACCTTTCATTGCGCTTACTCCATAACACCAAACGATGCCCTAAAACTAAGGCAATTTTTATTATAGTAATAAACAAATAGTGATCTGGCGAGTAATTTATAGAACGGCAAATGAAAATCACAATCAAAAACATCCTAATATGATTATGATTTATATAAAAAAACCGCTTAAATCAGGACGGTTTATTGTTCTTCAAGAAGCGGTGGAGTCGTAAATAATTGATTAAATTTCGAAAGAAATAAGTTATGCAGCAATAGAAATACGTGCGGCAATTTCAGCTAACTCATCGCTGATAATTGCACGAGCTTCTGGAGCACAACGTCCACAGCAAGTGCCTAGGTCAAGCAAATCACGAATTTCACGATAGCTTTCTGCGCCATTAGCAACGGCGTCTTTGATATCCTGATCGGTGATTCCACGACATAAACAAACATACATGGGAGTGATCCACAAATACTAATGCGATAATTGATATTATTGATAATTATTATCGTTTGTCAATGAATTTCATTCTGTTAATGAATATATTCTTATTGAGAATTTGAATAAAAAAAGACCACCTGATCGGTAGTCTCTTCTAATGCTTTTATCTGTTTGAAAAATAAATATATTATTTAAGGGATAATGACAATGCCATCCATTTCAACCAATGCATTTTTAGGAAGACTTGCTACACCTAATGCAGCACGTGCAGGATAAGGTTGAGCAAAATACTCCCCCATAATTTGATTTACTAATTGAAAGTGCGATAAATCTGTTAAGAAAATATTGAGTTTCGCAATATCAGCCAAGCTTCCGCCAGCAGCAGTACATACCGCTTTCAAGTTATCAAATACACGTCGAATTTGTGCTTCAACACCGTCTACAAGTTCCATGCTATAAGGATCTAAACCAATTTGACCAGAAAGATAGAGCGTATTGCCAACAAGAATTGCTTGAGAATATGTTCCGATAGCGGCAGGGGCGTGTTCAGTATGAATAACTTGACGTGACATTAAGCTCTCCTATGTCGTTGTTTCTATCTTAAACAATGCGACTTTAACACAAAAGTATACTTACGGAATGACCGAATACTGGTTAGTCGCTATTGTTGAATAATATTCTAGGGTTTTATTTTTATTTAGAATTGATAAGAAATACAAATACTTTCTTTTAACCAACTTTGGCAATCTCAGGTTGAACAATTGGCATATTTAAACGCTCAATTCTAGGGAAACCAAAGTGCATACGTAAATCACGGATAATTTGAGCAATTTGATTGCGGTTACTCACCACTATATTGACATAGGTCTTTTGGTCTTGCGAATGAACCATTTCTACACCAGTTTTCGCTTTACGGCACTGATAAATTAAGTCAGAAATTTGTTCATCATCCATTGCCATATGAATACATAAATAGGCACTGAAGCGAACATCGTCAATTTCTTCTGATTGCCAGTGTAACGGCATAATATTTTCTGGGTGTAAATGTTGTTCGTGCAAAAGGTTGCGGCATTTAGAGCGATGTACAATCAAACCACGACGTGATAAATGACCTTGGATCGGATCACCTAAAACTGGATTACAGCAATGCGCGTATTTTACATCTACACCATCTGTGCCGATGATTAAACGATCTGAAGTTTCATGATGCTGGGTATGATAATCTTGCGCAAACAAATGATTCGCAACCAATTGTGGGAGTAGATCCCCAACCGCAATTTGTTCAAATAACGTATCTTTGCTATTCAGGTGTCGCCATTGCAACACATTCATCCAATCAATTTGTGATAAATCATCTATCGAACGATTGAAAAGCTTGAGCGCACGGTTTAATGCTTGTTGCCCCACTAAGCGTTGTTCATCAATATCTTGTTCGCGTAGCATATTTTGTAAGGCGCGACGAGCTTTTTGAGTGTTAATAAAGCTTAGCCAATCAGGATTTGGAGTAGCAAGAACATCGGTGATAATCTCAATCACTTGACCGCTATGTAAAGGTGTTGATAGTGGACGAATTTCACCATCAACTTTTGCACCAACAGCATGGTTACCTAAAAATAAGCTGGCAGAATAGGCAAAATCTACAATAGTTGCACCTTGTGGCAATTCATGTAGTTGTCCGTGAGGTGTGTAGACCCAAATTTTTTCCTGATGTAAATAATCAAGCAAGTCACTAAATGTAGTTTTTGCACATTCACCATCAATCAGCGTATTCAAGTTCTGCATAGAAGCTTGAATTGCAGAACGACAGGCCTGGGGTGCATTTTCTCCCAACACCACGCCAAATCGTGCAGCTTTACGCATCAGCTCAGTTTGAATAGTGAGCGATAGCGTCGTTTTCTCACCTTTGAGCTTAATCATTAAAGATTGATTACCACCTGGCAATGGGCGGCGAATGTAATCATTATATTGTAAAACTTGGAAATTATCTTTGAGTGCTTCAACGAGACGATCACAGTCTGCAATGCTATTTAAAATAATTTCAAAGGCATGACTATGACTGAGCTCATTTAAATCAATTTCACTTTTTACGAAATGACGTAGTAATTCAATATTATTATTTTTCTTTTTAATACGACCTTTCAAATCATACGCTTTCAATAAATCAGAAAGTTTTTGCTCCCAAACTGCTTGATATTCACAACGTTTAGGTTTTGTTTCGAGTAATGCGGTTTGCACATCATTAAACATATCTAAATCAAGATTTTGATAACAGAGATGTTCTAAATTATCCGCCATCTCATTCATGCCGACCAAACGTGCCATTGGTACGAAAATATCAAAGGTTTCTTGGGCAATACGTGCGCGCTTATCAGGACGTAATGCGCCTAAGGTGGTCATATTATGATAGCGATCAGCGAGTTTAATAATAATGACACGAGGATCTTGTAAGGTTGCTTGTAAGATTTTTCTAAAAGATGCAGCCTTGTTATATTCTTTATCACTTGAATGGCTGAGCTTGGTTACGCCGTCAACAAGTTCGGCGACAACAATACCAAATTTTTGCCCAATTTCATCTTTGGTAAATTCAGTGTCTTCAATTACATCATGTAATAACGCTGCCATAAGCGTATCAGCATCTAAACGCATGTGCGCTAAGATACAACTCACTGCGATAGGGTGAAGAACGTAGGGCTCACCACTTTTACGTGTGATACCGCTATGTGCTAAATCAGCAAAATCACAGGCAGCAAGAACTCGTTGAACGTCACTATCTTTTAGATAGGCTTCAATGATGACTTTGAGTTGTTGCTTGGCTTGGCTGACCTCTTCGCCTGGCATAAAAAACACCTTTTTAACATGAATTCAATAATGAATAAGCTTAGCTTCTAATGAAAAGCATATTGATAAACTTGTCAATTTGTTCGTTATAAAAACTCTTAAATTTTTTCAATGAAACATATTGTTTTTACCAATATATGACAGAATTTTCATTAAACAAAAAAGCCCAGTGTCTTCACAATGGGCTTCTAAGCAAAGCAAATTTTACTTAAAAAGTAAAACCTTCTAAATTTAATGAATTAGTTGATAACACCATATCAAGATTTGATGTTTGATAATCTTGATCACGTTGTTTCAAAATTTCTTTAGTGACATGACCCGCTGCAATTTCGCGTAAAGAAACAACGGTTGGTTTATCGTTGTCCCATTCTACAGTGGGTTCCATACCTTGACGTGCCAATTGACGTGCACGTTTACTCGCCACCAGTACTAACTCAAAACGGTTATCTACATGGTCTAAACAATCTTCAACGGTTACACGTGCCATAAGTTGTCTCGTTTGAACATCACATTTGAAAGACTAAATAGTATAAAAGGCTTTTCTATAAGACTCAAGTTATTCGCGATGTAGAGTAATTAACTTTTCAATTAACTGCTGATGGCGAGCACTTTGTTGTAGAGTCGCTAAACGGTTAGCGGTAATGATTGCTTCTAACTCATGCACGGCTTTGTTGAAATCATCATTGATAATAATATAATCAAAGTTTGCAAAATGACGCATGTCCTCTACAGCACAGCTCAAACGATGTTCAATCACTTCAACAGAGTCAGTACCACGATTAGAAAGACGCTGTCTTAAATCATACTGAGTCGGTGGCAAGATAAATATTTGTTTTGATTCAGGAAAAAGTCTCCGAACTTGATCGGCTCCTTGCCAGTCAATTTCTAATAAAACATCATGACCTTGCTGTAATTGTTCTTTAACTTTTGCTTGAGAAGTTCCATAGTAATTACCAAATACTTCAGCGTATTCAATAAAACCACCCTGTTCAACTTGAGATAGAAAAGATTCTTTACTGGTAAAATGATAGTGCACACCATCAAGTTCACCGGGGCGTTGTCCACGAGTGGTATGTGAAACAGAAACATGTAAGTTGCTGACGCGATCGAGTAGGGCTTTGACTAAAGATGTTTTGCCTGTTCCTGATGCCGCAGAAACGACAAACAATAGACCCGACATGATATTTTTCCTGATATGATAAAATATCTTGGCTATTGTAGTGTAGCGTGCCGCCAAACGAAATAGCTTGGTATAAATATTCAGATCATGAGTGAGGATGTTATGGAAATCGTGTTGGCCAATCCACGAGGTTTTTGTGCTGGTGTTGACCGTGCTATAGCGATCGTCAATCGAGCATTAGAATGTTTTAATCCACCCATATATGTACGTCATGAAGTCGTACATAATAAGTTTGTGGTTGATGATCTACGTCAGCGAGGCGCGGTATTTGTCGATGAATTAGATCAAGTGCCTGATGATTCAATTGTCATTTTTAGTGCTCATGGGGTGTCAAAAGCAGTACAACAAGAGGCTGAACGACGTGGTTTAAAAGTCTTTGATGCAACATGTCCATTAGTGACTAAAGTTCATATCGAAGTCACTAAATATGCGCGTGAAGGTACTGAAGCAATTTTAATTGGTCATGAAGGTCATCCTGAAGTTGAAGGGACGATGGGGCAATATGATAAGTCTAGAGGTGGTGAGATTTATCTAGTTGAAGATGAACAAGATGTCGATGCCTTAATAGTGAAACATCCTGAAAGAGTAGCTTTTGTCACTCAAACAACACTTTCAATTGATGATACGGCTAAAGTCATTGATGCTTTGAGAGCGAAATTTCCAATGATCCAAGGTCCACGTAAAGATGATATTTGCTATGCGACGCAGAACCGTCAAGATGCGGTACGTGATTTAGCGGAGCAATGTGATGTGGTTTTGGTGGTTGGTTCACCAAACTCGTCAAATTCAAATCGTTTACGTGAGTTAGCAGAGCGTATGGGGAAATCGGCTTATTTGGTTGATAATGCAGATCAGCTTGAAAAAGAATGGTTTAATACTGATGCTAAAATTGGTGTAACTGCGGGAGCCTCTGCACCCGAAATTTTAATAAAACAAGTGATACAGCGCTTGCAGGACTGGGGGGCTACACCGCCTAAAGAGCTACAGGGAACAGAAGAAAATATCACTTTCAGCCTTCCTAAAGAGCTCAGAATACAGGTGATACAAGCCTAATTTTATTAGAAAAATGTGAAATAGAAACGGATGGATTGTTCTCCATCCGTTTTTTTATGTTTCTTATCTGCTTTGTATTGGTTCTGTACAAGATCGGTTTAATATTAATATAAGTAAAAATTTTTTTAGGTGTTAAGCGATGGGGAAAAGTCGAGGATTCACCTTAATTGAATTGATGGTGACAATAGCAATAATGGCTATTATTGCGTCGATGGCAGCACCATCCTTTAGTAATATGTTGGAAAGTCGTCGTTATGAGCGAAATGCAAGGGAATTGTTGCAAGTTCTCTCTCAAGCAAAAAGTCAGGCTATTTTATCTCGGGCAAATGCAAATGCAAATCTTGTATCAACTAGCAGCAATACCACAACGACTTTTAACTGGGCAGTGGTGAATAGCTATACGACTTTGTCGATATCTCCTGCTGTCACTGCATCTACATTTGTATTTGATCGGAATGGAATTCCAAATATTACAGCAGATACAACGCTTACATTATGTAATTCAAAAGTGAAAACACGGAAAACCGTGATTGTAACGAGGTTAGGGGCGAGTATTTTGAGACCTGATACAACAGTGAGTACATGTTGATGATCATACAAAAAAAACAAGCAGGGGTGGGGTTGGTTGAAGTTCTCGTTGCCTTGCTGTTATTAGCGATAGGGGTTTTAGGTTATGTTGCTTTGCAATTACGAGCTTTTGACGCGTCTGCTGAAGCGATCACTAAGTCGCAGGCTGTGGTGGTAATGCGAGGATTGGCTGAAAATATAAGGGCAAATAAGACACAAATAAATAATTACCCTGCCTTTGTTCGTAGTTATAGCAATTTTCCATCGGTAACACCGACCGCCCCGACCAGTTGCTTTAATTCAGTCTGTACTGCAAATCAGCAAGCACAATTCGATGCTTACCAAGCTGCTCGCAACGCCAATCAATTAGGAATGCGCCTGACGATGGATAATTGTCCTGGCGTGGTTTCTACAATGGCTTTACGTAGACAGTGTCTATATGCGTTTTGGGGAGCAACTGTACCAACTGAAATTCCAGCTTCTGGGGTTACACCAAGTTCTGCGGATGTTTCAACGTGTATGGGCAGCAATGGTGTTTATGTGGCTGGCTCATCTTGTTTAATGATCGAGGTTTATTAAAATGAAGAAAATTTTTATAAATCCTCATAGCCAAAGTACAGCTTCTCAGCTTCTTACGAGCCAATTGCCACTTCAACCACGTGTTATTCGATTGCACCGTGCTTCTGGATTTACGCTGATTGAATTGATGGTTGCACTTGTTTTGGGGCTTATCGTAACCGCAGCAGCAGTTCAGTTGTTTGTTGGTGGGATACTCTCAAGCCGTTTACAACAGTCGACGGCTGAAATTCAGGACAGCGGATTGTTTGGATTGGATTATGTAGTGAAAGATATTCGCCTTGCCAATCAGGGGAATATCACAAATCTCGAGCTAAATGATCGTACGCCGTATGGTGGAATTGTATTGACAGGTGCGGTTGCACCACCACCTGTCACGACGCCACCAACGCCTGTTATTCCAACTAATTTTGTACCTAAAGTTGGAGCATCGAGTTATATCGATGATGCTTTGTTAAGTCGAGGGCAGGGTGATCCAGTATCAAGTACTAACAATTTTTGGAAAGGATTAACCAACGTCACATTGCAAGATTCGGCAACCCCTCCTGCTACAATTGCGAGTCCTGTAAGTGACCAGTTGACAATTCAGTTTGTTGCGCCTGCAAATATGCCAAATTGTGAAGGTGTAAACGTTTTAGCAGGTGATTTGGTTGTACAGCGTTATTTCTTACGACCTGATGCCAATGGCGCAGCTACAGATTATGCTCTGGCATGTGATGCAAATACACCTGCAGCGACAGCAAGTGCGGTTAATGCTCGACCTGATAGTACTACTGAGATGTTAGGTTTAGGTGATGCAGGGCAAATCGTAATTCCACGAGTCGATCATTTCCATGTGTTATTTGGTGTGAAAACCACCACTACCACCAAGGTAACGGATACATCTAGAGTTATAAGCACGGCTACATCTCCCCCAAACCCCAATACCACCATCACTGATCGGTTTGCATATTATACGATTCCGCAGTATAGAACTGCTGCTGCTGCTGCTCGAACTGGCTCAACCAGTACTACGTCAGGCACAGTGACAACGGATGTAAAGATTACGGCTCGTATAGTGTCAGTACAGACTTCTATCTTGGTTCGTTCGGCAAATAATGCGCAAAATACCGCAATTAACCCTTCACAATCACACATTATGTTAGATCAAATAGCGACACCAACCAGTACAGCCCGTTTTCAGAGACGTGCTTACAGTACGACAGTTGCTTTGCGTAATGCGATGGGAGAATGATGATGTATCACTCAAAACGTGCTCCTATTTATCCACATCAGAATGGAGCGACATTGATTGTTGTTTTATTTATTCTGCTGATTATTACTATTGTAGGTATTATGGCAATACGTGTCGCAATGGTTTCACTGGGTGTCGCAACGAATAGTCAAGTAGGCCAACTTAATTTTCAGGCTTCTGATACCCCACTAGCATGGTTTAATAATGTCGATACTACAACGGTTTCGGATATAAGTAATGTACTTGGTGCTGCGCTTAAAGAGCATGAAAGCAATCCGGGGGCTGAATATATTTTTTGCTATAAGCCCACAGGTACAAATGCATTTGCAAAAACCGTCAATGCCAGTTTGATTCGTGCAGGTACGGGAAATAATGCAACAGTTGAAGAAGGTGGGGTTGCTGGTTTTTGTGATTTGGATAGTGATTTTGGTAGTAATCGCTCGGCTGTGGTCACACAAGTTGCAGTGAGTATTCCAACAGATGCCATCAGTAATGAAACGCCAGGGTCAAATCTGCCTCGAGGTATGAATGTATCAGAGGGTACATCTATTTCTAGAAATATGACGTCAAAACAGCGTATTCGAGTGACATCAACAGCCATCTTACCGAGTTATTCGTCTGCGAGCACTTCAACCATTGAAGGGAATTGTTTAAGTACGGGCAGTGCAAGAATTAGTGATAATCTGGACTCAAACATTGCAAGTAGACAAACACTCGCACAGTGTCTTGAGGCGAATGGTGTACCTTATAGTACACAAACTCAAGAATTTAGTTATTTCAATGAAATAACAGAAAACAGTACTCCGGGAACTTAAGGGGAAATGCCATGCAAACAAAATTAAAAGATTTTCCAAAAAATAAACTGTGGTGTGCCATTTGCTCAAGTTCTCTTGCGATGACTTGGTTGATGACAGCTTCGGTAGTGCAAGCCAGTGACCTACAGATCTATGCTGCCCCGAATGCCGGTCAAAAAACAGTTATTTTGATGTTAGATACATCAGGCTCGATGGGAGTTAATGTAAATAGTAATTCTATTAACGCGGATTATTCAGTCTGTTCAGATAGAAGGACTGTGTCTAGTGATACAGGAGGTAGCGGTTCTTATACATATCCAAGAACTTATTGTTCAGTTGCTTATTCCGCTACAGCAAGTTCAAATTATCAACGATTAAAAAATAGATGTTTTAATCCAGGGAATAATGGTGCATTAAAATGTTATGATCGTCTTTCTCGATTAAAAGATGGTATGTTTGCATTGCTAGATAGTAGTGATGCTGATGTAACAGCTCCAAATGAGCGACAAATTAAACTCTCAAACACCTATGTAGGTTTGGGGAATTTCTCAGCAGATGGGGATAACAAAACAGGTCAGATTTTGGTTGCAGCAAAACCATTGGGTGCGGTAGGAAGTGCTCAACGTAATTTAATCAAAAGTAAACTAACTGGGCTTTCTGCACAAAGTAGTACACCATCAGCCCATGCGATGGCGGAGGCTGCTTCATATTTATTAGGCACAACCACTTACTCTGAACAAACATATATTATTCAAAAAGAGCGATATAGAAAAAGAGTTCAACGTTCTAATAATGCAACGTCTTATAGTACTTGTACAAATAATTCTAGTAACATTGATTTGGATAATCAAACACAGAGTTGTAGAAATAATGGATGGTCAAGTTGGGGGACAACTGCCCCCAGTGGTATAGGTTCAGCCACACAGACTGATTACGATAGTGATTCTACTTATTATTATTATTATTATTCAGAGCCGTTTACACATCTTGTAGTAAATGCTGATAGTGGTACACCTAAGTCAAAAGCAAATGATACTACCGATAATCCAGATATTGTGATGAGTCGTACTGCTACAAATGTGACAGCACAATATAAATCGCCTTTACCAGCGACCTCTTCCAGTTGTGATGGGCAAGGGGTTTATTTTCTGTCAGATGGTCAACCTAATAATTCAAGTAATGATCAAGCTTTAACAGTAATGCAAAAAGCTTTGGATGCGTCAGGTAGCACTTTTCAGTGCAATATTGATTTACCAAATTCTGTAGATGATTATGGTAATGATGTCGGTTCTGCATGGAACTGTATGGGGGCATTTGCCAAAGCATTATTTGATCCAACAAAAAATCCAAAAAATCGGTCAATCAAAACGGCATTTGTAGGTTTTGGCAAAGAATTTGAATCTAATACCGTCACGAGTGGTACAGATACTGATATTAAAAATGCCTGTAAAATTAGTTCTCGAGCTTACTCTGTCAGAGGCACTCCACCGAATGATAAATGTTCTCCGGGTGGTGGAAGAACAGTTACAGTTCCATCGCCTACATCTCAAGAAACTTATGATGGTGGTTTCGGTAATGGTGGCTTTTATCAAGCATCCAGCCCATCTGATGTGACCAATAGTGTTGTGGACTTTATTAGAGGCTTAGGGGATGATAGCCTTGCACCAATTACCACAGGAAATATTATTGTTCCTTATGATACACTTACGCCAAATAAACTGTCAGAGTATGGTTATTTGCGTGCATTTGAACCAGACCCAGCAAACAATCCTCTCACTTGGCGTGGTAACTTAAAACGTTATAGAACAATAATGACATCAGGCTCTGCCAACCTTGGAGCATTTGCTGATCGCAACGGAAGATTGGTCTATCAAGCCAATGGTAATTTTGAGACAAATACCAAAGATTATTGGAATGATTCAACTTATAATGACGATAAACTCATTCATTTAGGTGGTGCTTATTCAAAAGTACCTTTACCATTCAATGGGCAAGCCCAATTACCTCTCACAGGTAGCCCAATTACTCAATATGCTTATACCGCGTCTTCTAAAATTCGTAATCTCTTTACCGATGTTGAAAGTGCAAGTTCATCAGGGTTAACTGAGACTGCAATTCCAGCATCAGTACCAACAGCAGGTGTAGGGTTATTGCAGATTCCTGCAAAACCAACTGATGGTTCAGACCCGTATAGCACGAGTATTTCTGCGACAGCAAGCTATGTGCTGGACAAATTTTCTGCTGCGGGTCAAGCTATTTTAAAAGATTTCCCAATAGATATAAAACTCAAGCTTTTAAACTATTTAGGCTATCCAGTGAATCTCGCTTCAACTGTATTGCCGAGCACATTGACGACATCAGATGCACCTTATTTATCTATGGGCGGCAGCATACACTCGATGCCTTTACAGCTCACATATTCGGGGACTTTGGATGCCAGTGGTAATCTGACTAGTGCGCGAGAACAGTCAATCCTATATGGTTCAATGGAAGGTGGTCTACATATCGTGAATGCTTCAACAGGTGAAGAGCAGATGGTGTTCGTCCCTGCTGAAATCTTGAAAAATAGTGCGACATCTAAAGCTCTAGTTGTTGGGCAAGTAGATGCAAATGCACCAGCGCATGGTGTCGATGGTTCATGGGTAGCTGATTCAGCATATAACACAATGGCAACCACGACCACATCTGGTAGTACAACTACCACAACCACCAAAGTTACAGCCCGAAGAATGAACATTTATGGCGGTTTAAGAATGGGTGGGGATCGTGATGGAACGAATGGTAACAGCTACTATGGTCTAAATGTCCTCAATCCGAAAAGTCCAAAATTATTATTTAGAATCAATAAAGGGACTTCTGGTTTTAGTCGCTTGGGTCAAACATGGTCAAAACCTGTATTGACTAATGTTCGTTACGGTGGGCAGATTAAACGAGTTATGATCGTGGGTGGTGGATATGATCAGTGTTATGAAGATCCAACATTTACTTTAGTGACATCAGGAAATAATAGTACTTGTGCAACAAAAGCCCAAGCACAAGGTAATGCTGTTTATATGATTGATGCTAAAACAGGTGCCCTGCTTTGGTCTGCAACTTATAGTGCTGGTGCAACGGATGGTCAACAATATATGAAACATAGTATTGTGAGTCGTATCAGTACTTTAGATCGTGATGCAGATGGATTGACCGATCACCTTTACTTTGGTGATTTGGGTGGGCAGGTATTCCGTGCTGATCTTAATAATGCAGCGTCAACGACAAGCAGTTTTGGCGTGCGTGTAGTTCGTTTAGCGAATATGGCAACCAATGATACAACTAATGATAACGGTAATGATTATACAGGTGCTAAAGCACCACGTTTCTATGAGCCCGTAACAGTAACTATTCATGATGAAGGTAATGATACGTTTATCTTGGTTGGCTTGGCTTCTGGTAACCGTAGTACGCCATTAGATGTTTCACCAACAATTGGTCGTGAAGGGATGACACCTGCAACGGCATTGACAGGCCAGCCCGTGAATAATGTTTATGGTGTTATAGATCGTGACTTCAGTAATAGAAATTTGATGACAGCTACATATGCAAGCTTACTTTCAAAAGATAAAACACGTGCTGACTTTAAAAAGAATCCGCAGATTTTAGCGACAGGTGGAAATGTGGCAGCATTCTTCTTCCCTCAAGTCGCCGGATCAACTAAAGACGGTTGGTATCGTTCATTGTCAAGCCAAAGTAGTTCCACCACAGCAATTAATAGTGTAGAGAAAGCGGATGGAACGTTTAGAAAAAAAGGAGGCCTAAAAGCATTTGAAGAGCCATTTGCAATCACAAATAATCTATTGATACCTGTATATGATCCTGAAGGTACAGGCGTGGCACAACAAGACCCATGCTTACCACGTATTATTGGTGAGACCGACTGGCAAAAATATTGTCTACCTTATGGTGCTTGTACGAATTCTGATGGGACTCTTAATATAAATTCTGAGGTAAAAAGTGGTTTCCAAACGACAACACAGAACTGCCCAGGAAATGCAACTGAATGTAATAGCAATGTGATTGGTGGGGGGATACGAGGTCTTGCATTTGTACCAAAACCAGAAACTAGCGGATCAGGTAGTTGTGGTAAGTTTGCTATGGCTGGTAATACGAAAGGAACGGGTGAATGGCAGTGTACAAGTCGTTTAGTGCAAACTCGTTGGTATGAACGTCGATAATAAAAGGACGAATTATGCGAAAGTACCAAACGTTTAAGTTCAATCAAGGGTTTACCTTGATTGAACTTATGATTGCTGTTGTGATAGTTGCTGTATTGGCAGCAATAGCAATTCCAAGCTATCAAGTATATGCGCGACGCGCTAGCGCAGCGGAAGCACAGCAGGAAATGCAAAAGTTAGCAGAACAATTAGAACGTCATAAATCTAGAAATTTTAGTTATAGGGGATTTAATCCGCAGTTTTTGTATAATGCTACAGGGACAACGCCATTTAATGCAATGACACAGGTATTAACTGTGCCAGTGGCCCCAAACACCACAACACGTTATACGCTCACGATCGTGGATGGCATGACTGGAAATCCACTTTTAACAAGTTCGACTGCTACAGGTCAAAGTTGGGCAATAAATGCGATACCAGTTAGTACCGGTTATGACGCTTTGCTGATGACAAGTAGAGGTATTAGGTGCAAGAAAAAATATGCAATAGCAAATGATTTAGTGAGTATTAATGCTTATACAGGCTGTGGTACAACAGGGGAGAACTGGTAATGTACAAGCAGTATGGTTTTACGCTGATTGAATTAATGATCGTAGTTGCAATTGTTGGTGTGTTGGCTGCTATTGCTTATCCTAGCTATACTCGATATGTACAAAAAGCAAAACGTACAGATGTTCAGTCTGAAATGATGAATATCGCTCAGAGATTGCAGTCTCGGAAATTGGTAAATAATAGTTATCTAAATGCTGTATCTACGAATAATACGATTAGCGCAATTTATGGTTCATCAACCAGCCCACAGCAAGGAACAGCATTATATACTCTTAATTTCAGTGTATTGACTGCTTCGACTTGGGTTTTAACAGCGACACCTATTTCTACCGGCCCTCAAACAGGCGATGGGATTGTTTGTTTAAATGATCAAGGTCAAAAATATTGGGCGAAAGCAGCAACAGCTTGTGCTCTAAGTGCAACTTCGAACTGGGATGGTCGTTAATTTTACGATTCATTTTTTAGTTAAAAGAGGGTATCAATCGATACTCTTTTTTTGATTTAAATGAGCATAATGTGATTCATCTTGCTTAAATTTTATTTATGTTGTCATGAGTATAGTTTTCCAGATATCTTGAGAATTATACCACTCATCTTCAATGAATAGACAGAACCATCATTCTTGTGCAGATTAAAATAATAAATAAAACATTAGAACTATAAGATTGCTGCATATGGAGGTCTATATGCGACATTACAATAATAAAGCATTTACATTGGTTGAACTGATTGTCACTGTTGCAGTTCTAGCCATAATTGCTGTGATGGCTGCTCCGTCTTTCGCAACAAGTTACGCACGCCAAAAACTTGAGAGCGCAACAAGAGAACTTGTTACTAAAATTTCTGAGGCACGCAATCAAGCGGTTAGTTTAAGGAATACAACAGGTGTTTGTTTAAGCACGTTATCTGAAGCAAATTGTTCAACTGTTCTTGCAATTAATGACACATATAAAAATAGGATTTATACGGTTGCTTTAGAAAATGGTATTTCAGTAGGCAATCATTCAGCTACCAATATTAAGTTTAGAAATAATGGCAGCATTGCCGCGACTACGAATTTTGCACTTACTAAAAATAATCTTTCTTATTGCATCAATGTAGGTATCACTGGCGATACAACAATAAAAGAAGGAGCCTGCCCATGAAACATATAACTCAAAAAGGTGTAGGTTTAATAGAAGTACTTGTTTCATTGGTATTATTGGCAATAGCTGTTTTAGGTTTTGCGGCTTTACAACTGAGAGCAATAGAATCAAGTTCAGAAGCAAGTCAACAGGTCCTAGCATTAACAATTGCAAGAGATTTAGCCGAAAGGATGCGAGCAAATCCTCAAGCCGTCAAAAATGGTATTTATAAAGTTGGTGCAGTCACTTTACCGACTTCAGAAATAGAAACAACGGCAGGCAATACAAATTCTATTGCTGCACAAGATTTAAAAAATGCTGCTTTACAAGCAAATAAAAATGGAATGAATTTATCAGTCGCAAATTGCCCAACAGAAATAACACGTCAATGTATTTATGTCGCATGGAATGATACTTCCTTATCAACGAATTTAGGCATCGAATCATGTATTAAAGATGGTGTTTACCTTCAAGGGGCACATTGTCTATTGTTGGAGGCATATTAAAATGAAAAAAAGCTTTCAAAACATACGTCGTTACTCGGATAGTCAGTCTGGTTTTACATTAGTAGAGCTAATGATTTCGATTGCACTAGGAGTTATAATTGTTGCTGCCGCCATACAACTTTTTATTACTGGAATCACCAGTTATAAACTACAAAAAGCAATGGCACATATTCAAGACAATGCGAGTTTTGGTTTAAATTTCATTGTGAATGATATTCGTCAAGCAAATTTAAGTGCTCCTACCTCAGCTGTGAATGACCAAATTGCCTATGCAGGTATTATTCTTACATCAAAAAATATAGGCAAAAAAGTTAACTTAAATTGTCAAAGCTGTTTGAGTGAAAATAAACTAACGACCTTTGGAAACTCCAATGTTGCGACTATAAAAAATGATCAATTGATTATTCGTTATCAAGCACCTCAAGATGGTTTTGACTGTTCTGGTAATACATTGTCAAAGAGTACTTTTGTTGTTCAAAGATATTTTGTAGGTGAAACCGCAAGAGATACACGCCGTTCTTTACGCTGTCAGGCGGCGCAATATACGCAAACTCAACTCAATAATATTAAAGAAACAGACACTCCCTTAGCGCTAGATTGGAAAGACAGCCAAGTCATTTTACCCAATGTTGATTTTTTTAAAGTGCGATTTGGGTATATGGATGGCGATCTAGCTGATGCAAATAGCACCCTCGCTTACACAGATATTAATAGTTATTTGGCATTAACCCCAAAGAAAAAAAATGTGGATGGAATAGTGCAATCTGTACGCCCTCATATCCATGCCATACAGTTAGGGGTCTTAGTTCAATCTTCTGAAAGTACTGGTAATCAGGCTGTAGTGAGGGAAAGAAATAAGCAGTCTTTTAGGGTTCTAGGAGCAGATGTCACTCTGTTACCCGCAAATCAAGATACACATTTACGTCAAACATTAAATCAAACAGTCTCATTAAGAAATGCGATGGGCTGGATTTCAGAGGGGTGTGATACCAGTAAATCAAATACATGTAGTGGAGGGGCTTGAAATGACCCGATATGAACAAGGCTCGACTCTTATCGTTGTATTAATGATTGTATTGTTAATTACCATCGTTGGGACGCTTGCCATTCGTCAAAGTATTAGCTCCCTCAAATTGGTGAGTAATAATCAAATGCAAACTTTGTTATTGCAAAATGCCGATGCAGTATTAGTTCGTTTTCAACAACCCGAAACAACCCAACGTATTGCTGGGGCAAATGGAATTGTCGGTTTCTTTAAAAATGAAGATAACTGGAATAAAGAGCTCGTTTTTTGTTTTAAAGGAAATACGCCTTTTGATTTGTCCAATGCAAGTTGGTTGTATTGGCAAAACTCCACAAAACAAACTCAGCTCATGGCGACTGATGGAGGGGCTTGTAAAACCAATGATATTTCCAGTGGTCGATCTCAAGTTGTGACGCAAGTTCATATCAAAAGAGCTGCATCTGCTACACAACCTTTTGCTGATTTGGCTCGTGGTACCGATGCGAATAATGCGAAAACTGAAAATAGTATGCGGTTACAAGTTCAAGTCACTTCAGTTATGAAGGGCTTAGTTAGCAATCCAAGTGATGATCTGTTTGATGAAAATACTGGATGTCTGAATAAAAGTATTCAGCCTCCTAGTGGTATACAGGGGTTAATCGCATGTTTAAGAGAAAAAAATATTTTATACAGTACCCAAGTAGCAGAGTACCGCTTCTTATCTGACTTTGAACCATCTGGTTCATAAGGGAGAAGATCATGAAAAATAATAAAGATAAAAAACAATCATTAAAAAATAGCTTAAAGAATAGTCAAACTAGAAAAATAGTATCACTAGGCTTTAGCTTTTCTTACTTGTTGATGATTTCTTTAAATACGAATGCAAGCGATATAGAGATTTATCGTCAAGGGAGTAGTGGTGCCAATAGTACCATTATGTTGATGGTTGATACTTCTCAGACGATGGGCTCACCGGCATTAGATATTTTAAAAGATTATCCGCTTTGTATTAGCGGGAAGGTTTTTGGTGTATTGGGTGCACTACCAGTTGTTGATGTAAAGTTGACACCACCTGCGGGTACAAATACTGAAGCTTATTGTGATGTCGTATTTCCCAAAGAAGTACTCGACTTACTTGGAACGATAGACACAATTACGGGGTCAGGGCGAAATAGCTTATTAGGATTAAAAAGTTCTTTAGACTATATGAGAGCTAGTTGTACACCATTTTCTAAGTTAGAAACGACTGAACCTCCTCGCAGTAATAAAATTCTCTCTGTGAATATTAGCTTGGGTGAGGGTTATCGTTGTTATAGCCGTTTGTCTCGAATCAGAATCGCAGTCAAAGAAGTATTGGATGGTAATTCCACTAAGGGTATTGAAGCTTTACCAAATGGCACAGTGATAGGTTTATCTAGTTTTCCTGCAAAAAAAGGAAATGACTTAAACCAAAAAGCAGGCATGATTTTGGTTCCTGCCCAAGCCCTAGATGATAATCATCGTGCAGCTTTAAAACTGGCAATCAATGGTTTAGCACCAAGTACTGACCCACTGGGTTCTACATTGGATAGTGTGATTGGGGTGCTAAGCAGTGTGTTAGATGGGCTAAATATCGCTGGGCTATTAACAAATGTTCTAAGTTTGATTGGTAATTTACCCTCTACTGTTTTGGCGCTGTTAGAAAATAAAGAAACCGCTACGGCAACCGCTTATGCTGAAACTGGGGCTTATTTATTGGGGAAAACGACCAAAGGAACAGGTGAGTCGTTATCTTCTTTTGAATCTCCAGTTAATAAACAAACAATTGCTTATAAATGTCTTGCTAGAGAGTTAGATAATGATTGCTCAAGATACGAGGAAACAGGGTTATTAATTAAGAGGCCTGTGGAATACAACGTTCCATCATATGGACGTAAAGAACAAGTCACGACCAACAATGGCTTATTAGGCAACCTATTAGGTCTTCTTGGATTTGGAAATAAAGATGTAATTCGTTACTACAATATTAGTGATGCAATTTATTCTGGTTATCAATATAGAGCGAGCTCTGTTCAAGTGAGTGGCGATAATTATGTCAATCCTTCCTCTATCAGTAGTCAAACCAGTGGTAGCACAACTTCTCCTAATCTATGCCAAGCACAGGGAATTTTTGTTTTAACAGGTAATCCGCCAAAGTTAGATTCGACAACGGCTGTAGATGTTCAACGTGTGATGCAAAAATCATTGGGGCAATCGCCAACAAATGATTTATCACAGTTTTGTGGTGCATCTCCAGCAGCATGGTCAAGCCGAGGAACAACAAATGCTACGTGGTCATGTATCGCAAATTATTCACAAGCTTTATTAGATAAAAATAGTAATTATCGAACACGTGTAGAAATTAAAACAGGTGTAGCAGGGATTGGTAAAGAATTTAACTATGTCCGTTTAGACGGTAACACAGTTGTTGGTGCAGGTACGGATGGCAGTATTGTTAATGATTTATTAAATACAGTTAAAGCTTTATTAAGAACAGCATTAAGCCTTGTCAGTATTATTGTAGATTTGAAACCATTACTTAATTTGATTGATATTATTTTACCAACCTCGCCTGCAAATACAGCAGATATTGAAAATTTAGCTTATTGGGGTAGGGATGGGAAAGGTGGCTGGTATACAGAAGCGAGTAAAGGCGGAATTTCACAAAGTATTTTAGAATTTACTAAACATATTGTTGATGCAAAATCTGATCCATTTATGGGATTACAAACCATTCCAGCAGATCCACTGACACCTTATCAGTTAAGTAATGATGTTTATAACAGTATCTTCGCTCCAAGTGATCAACAAAGTTGGTATGGAAATCTAAAGAAATATTCTGTTTTAAATGAGAATGAAACCAATGGTAGCAGCATTATTCGTCTCAAAGGCAGCGTTGATTTTAAAGATCAGTGGAACGGTGGCCGAGCTGAAAAAATGGATGGTTCAGAATTATTGTCTGGCGGGGCATTAGAGCAATTAAAAACGTTACGTCCGTTAAAAACAGATAGTTCGACACGTAAATTATGGATCAATCGAGACTGTAAAGAGCAAAGCGGGCAATATTATTTTACGGAAGATCAAAACCTAAAAATTATTACTCCTGATTATTTGGCAGATACAAATCAAGCGCGTTGTAATAACAATTCATCGCTCAAAGACCAATATGCGGGTTATTTAATGAATCTACTTGGGTATCAAGTAGATCCGCAATTAGTGAATGCAAATCTAATGGCACAAAGCGAGCCATTATGGCAGTTAGGAATGCCATTACACTCAACGCCTGTGAAAATTACCCAATACGCAAAATTTAATAATAATGGTGCTATAGATCGAGATGACTATATTATTTTTGGTTCTACTCAAGGCTTATTGCATGTCGTAGATGCCGATGATGGTAAGGAAAAATTCGCTTTTGTACCCAATGAAATGCTTGAAAATGCGGAACAAAGAAAAGCATTCACCAGTCAACGGCAAGGAAGTTATCGTAATATGCCCTATGGTGTCGATGGCGCTTGGACAGCATATACAGAATACGTTTATGGGATGAACGATGGGAAAATTGTTGCGACTGTTGGGCAAATAGGTTCTTCAAATAACAGGATTAAGGGCAAGCAAGTACTTTATGGTGGCTTGCGAATGGGAGGGCGTGGTTACTATGCCTTAGATCTTGCTGATTTAGACTCACCAAAATTAAAATTCCACATTAATCCTGATCAAGCTGTTGCAAATAGTCCATTAAGTTTCATGGGGCAAAGTTGGTCTAAACCAACAATTGCATACGTAAATTGGAAAGGTCAGCGTAAGCAAGTCATGTTCGTAGGTGGTGGATATGATCTTGGATATGAAAGTAAAGACTATAATCCAAGTTTATCCAAAGGTGCAGGCATTTACATGTTTGATGCAGATAATGGTGACTTACTTTGGTGGACAAGTGCGAATGCAACAACAAAAAACGATGGCAATAAAGAACATGCTTTAAAAGTTGCAACGATGCAATACAGTGTGGTGAGTAGAATTAATGTACTTGATCGAAATGGTGATGGTTTGATGGATCATCTTTATTTCGGTGATTTAGGTGGGCAGGTCTGGCGTATTGATTTGAATCCAGACATGAATGCTAGTTCTGGAAGTTTTGCTCAGTATGCAACACGATTATTTAATTTACACAAGGCAGATGGAAGTAGTCCAAGATTCTATGATGCACCAAGTTTTAGTATTTATGGTTACGAAGAGCCATTGGCAGTGTTGAGTATTGCTTCAGGTAACCGAAGTCTACCTGTGAGCGATGAACGTTCAGGGGAAATCTATAACTTGTTTGATCGTGACGTGACACGTACAGATTTATATAACTCAACATTTACACCGCTTACTAAAGATATTGATCTCAGTTCTAGTAATGCGTTACGTGGCATATTCACCGCTGATGAAGTTAGAAATAAGACCATTGATCAAGTGAAGTCACTCATGCCAAATGGTTGGGTCATTTCATTTAATCCGAATGCAAGTGTAGGTAAAGATCCTGATGCGGCACAAGGTAAGAAAATTTTAGATGAGATGGCGGTTGTAAATAAAAATCTTTATGTCAGTGTCTATAATCCAGGTGAGCAGCCAACCTGCCCAGTCCAAGTTAGAGGTGAAACCAAAGTACACCGTTATTGCTTACCCTTTGGGATATGTGAGCAACAGTTACAGTCAGGACAAGTAAATAGTTTTGTTGCTGGAAAAGGTATCGTCCCAATTAATATTGGAGCGGGTATAACTGATCCAAATTCAAAACTACAATCACGTGGCCTAATTCGTAGCGGGGCGAATAATGACGTGGGTGAGTTACCTATAAATAAAATGCGCCGTCAACTCGTGCCATTAACATGGTATGAAAATAATGAATAAAAATAAAATTCAGCAACTGAAAGATGAAGATGTGATGGGAGATCACTTATCCCATCACGCTAAGATGGTAGAGTCGAGTGCTACCCGACTTTATCCTGCTACTCGAAGCATAGCTTCTCGTCTTGCGGCAAGATTGACTGTGAGAAGAATTGCTTCGCAAGGATCTCATTCCTGCCACTACGAGCATAGCTCTCCGTCTTATATTTTTAATCTTCGCACTCGAAGCATAACTTCTCGTCTTGCGACACGATCGTGCGTTGCTCGATTTAATCGTGTCTCAGGATTTACCTTAATTGAACTGATGGTTGTGGTCATGATTGTGGCGATTCTCGCTGCGATTGCAATCCCCAGTTATGATGCTTATATTCGTCGAGCAGATTTATCAACTGCCCAGCAAGAGATGTTGAAAATTGGTGCTTTGTTAGAGAAGCATCGATCACGTAATTTTAGTTATGATGGTTTTGTTTTAAAAGGAACAGCAACAAACCAAGGCGCATATTATGCTGTTCCAAATGCGACCGATACCATGCTGCTTTTACCTTTAAATGCAACCAATGGAAGCCAAAAATTCACCTTATCATTAAATGTCGCTTCTCAAACATGGTCACTCAAAGCAGTTAGTCAAAATCCTAGAAATGATTCTCTATTGTTCACTAGCACAGGTAAAAAATGTAAGACCAAAACAGCGGCAAGTATTACTAATTCAAGTTGCGGTTCTCATTCAGAGGATTGGTAAAAGTAATATTTCAAAAGCAAATTCAAAGCTGTGGATAAATCTAAATTTAATCTTTCTTTCAAGCTAAAAATAACGTAGAATGTCGCCCTCTATTAAAGGGGTTTGAAATGCTGCCGATGGTCGGTGCAGGGATAATCCGTAAAAACTATAAGGTTGTTCTCATGGTTGTTATTCGTTTAGCGCGCGGTGGTGCAAAAAAACGTCCATTCTATCAAATCATCGTTACTGATAGCCGTAATGCACGTGATGGTCGTTTCATCGAGCGTATTGGTTTCTTTAACCCAACTGCACAAGGTAAAGCTGAAAAAGTTCGCTTAGATGCTGAACGTTTTGCTCACTGGGTTGCTCAAGGTGCTCAACCTTCTGAACGTGTTGCTTCTTTAGCTGCTCAAGCTAAAAAAGCTGCAGCTACTGCTTAAGGGTAGTAGATAACCCATGACATCAATACAGAATGTTCCCGAAGATCGGATTCAGATTGGACAGTTACGTTCAGCTTATGGATTGAATGGGTGGCTCTGGGTTTATTCTAATACTGAACCTATGAGCAATATGTTTGACTACCTACCTTGGTACATTGAGACTAAGGCAGGTTGGCAAACAATCGATGTAAAACGTTGGAAGCCACATGGCAAAGGCTTGGTTGTTGCGCTGAAAGATGTGAATGATCGCACTGGAGCGGAAAACTTAGTTGGCGCTAATATTTGGATTGCTAAATCTCAACTTCCAAAAGCAGACGTAGACGAGTATTACTGGTCTGATCTGAAAGGCTTAACTGTGTTAGGTCTCAATGATGATGAGCAAGAAGTCAATCTAGGTCAAATCTTTGAATTATTTGAAACAGGTGCCAATGATGTCATGGTCGTCAAAGCGACTGCTGACAGTGTTGATGCTGAAGAGCGAATGATTCCTTGGCATAAAGATGTGGTACAACGTGTTGATCTTGAAGCTGGTCGCATTTACGTCAATTGGGGCGTAGATTACTAATCCTTTCGAGGGGAAGTAGCGCAGCAGGAAATGAGAGGAGTCTGCGGTGTTTTTTGCAGTCATCACATTATTTCCTGAGATGTTCGAAGCGATTACAGCATACGGGATTAGCGGACGTGCAGCGAAACGTGACATCGTGCAATTAACTTGCATAAACCCACGAGATTTTGCTGAGGGCAACTACAAACGAGTGGATGAGCGTCCATTTGGTGGTGGTCCAGGTATGGTGATGATGGCTGAGCCTTTGGCGAAAGCAATTAGCCATGCTAAACAACTTGCTTCGCAAGCAGGCTGTGTTCATGTGCCAGTGGTGTATATGTCACCGCAAGGCAAAACCCTAAATGAACAGGCGGTACAACAATTCGTTGAATATGATGGTTTGGTTGTATTATGTGGACGTTATGAAGGGGTTGATGAGCGTTTAATCCAGCATTATGTTGATCAAGAATGGTCAATAGGGGATTACGTTTTATCAGGTGGTGAACTTCCTGCGATGGTGTTGCTTGATAGTATTATTCGTCGATTGCCAAATGTCATGTCTGATGAGCAATCCGCGATACAAGATTCTTTTGTGGATGGTTTGTTAGATTGTCCGCAATATACAAAACCTGACCATTTTGAAGGGTTGGATGTGCCTGAGGTACTTAAATCAGGACATCATGCCAATATAGAAAAATGGCGTTTTTTGCAGCGTTATCAACGTACTTTAGATCGCCGACCAGAGTTGGTTGAAAAAGTAGAATTGACTAAGCAGCAAATAAAATGGTTAAAAAATTCGCAAGGATAAATGTAAATACAAGTATGACTTGGACGTGCTATTCAATATAGCACTGCTTTTATCCTTGTAACAAACGAGAAGCTTAGCTTCGAGTTGCTGCTTAAACTTTGTTTAAGTTGAATAATAGGCTCCTTGGAACATATGTTCTGAGGGGAAAGTTAAACGGGAGATATGCGCTTTAGCCTCTATTCCCAGCGGTGTAAGAGACCTCTTCTCTCCCGCACATTCGGAGACTCCACATGAGTGGTAAGCATCCTTTAGTTCAAGCTGTTGAAAATGCACAGTTGAAATCAGACATTCCTGCTTTTGCACCAGGCGATACAGTTATCGTTCAGGTTAAAGTAAAAGAGGGTGAGCGTGAGCGTCTTCAGGCATTTGAAGGTGTTGTAATCGCGAAGAAAAACCGTGGTTTAAACTCTGCTTTCACAGTTCGTAAAATTTCTAGCGGCGTTGGTGTTGAGCGTGTTTTCCAAACTCACTCTCCAGTTGTTGCTAAAATCGAAGTGAAACGTCGTGGTGACGTTCGTCGTGCTAAACTTTACTACCTACGCGAGTTGTCTGGTAAAGCTGCACGTATTCGTGAAAAATTACCAGCTCGTAAACAAGGTTAATTTTAACTTTGTTTTAAAGCAAAAAAATGCGCTATTTGGCGCATTTTTTTATGGTCGTATCAAAATAAAAAATTATATTTTAAAAGTAATTAATTGCGAACCTGTGAACGATTTAGATCGAACTTTAATCTTCATCTTTGCTGTAAAAATACTGCTTTTATTAAAATTTTAGAGCTGGTTTTTTGATAAAATACGCCTTTATTGTCTGGCTTTTTATTTATGAAAAAAAGTTCTTATCGTCACTTAAGCGGGGTTTTCTTATTGAATAAACCTTTGGGTTTAAGTTCTAATTCCGCGCTTCAGAAAGTACGTCGACTTTTCAACGCACAAAAAGCTGGACATACGGGTGCATTGGACCCTTTGGCAACAGGTTTATTACCGATTTGCTTGGGTGAGGCGACTAAGTTTTCACATTATTTACTTGATTCAACCAAACGCTATCAAACGACGGTAAAGCTTGGGCAAACCACAGCCACAGGTGATGTAGAAGGTGAGATTTTACAACAAAGACCAGTACCTCATTTAACAACAGAAAGCATTGAACACGTATTAGAAAGATTTCGGTGTGATATTCAGCAAATTCCCCCAATGTATTCTGCTTTAAAACGTGATGGTCGTCCTCTCTATGAGTTAGCTCGAAAGGGAATCGAAATTGAACGTGAAGCACGCCCAGTAACGATTTATAACTTAACATTGCTTAGTTTTACCGAAGATAGTCTTACTTTAGATGTGACTTGTTCAAAGGGAACTTATATCCGTGTATTAGGGGAAGATATTGGTGAAGCTTTGGGCTGTGGTGGACATTTAACAAAGTTGCATCGTACCCAAACAGGGCACTTTGAGATTAATCCAAGTTATACCATTGAATATCTTGAAAGCCTTTCGCTAGAACAACGCGATGCTTTATTGCTGTCGGTCTATGCACCTGTGGAACATTTTCCAAGAGTTCAATTACCTGAGGGGCGTAAAAAGTATTTTGGCAATGGTCAGGAAAGTAATATTGATCATGAGGCTGCGGCTGAAGTTTTGGTTTTTGACGGTGAACGTTGTTTAGGTTTAGCTGAAATTACAGATAAAAAACGTCTTGTGCCAAAACGCTTACTCAATTTATAGGGTCATTGTCGATGGAATGGGAACTGATTCTGAGTCTAATGTTCTTTGCTTTTTGTGCAGGAACCATTGATGCGGCAGTTGGCGGTGGTGGTCTTATCCAAATTCCCGCATTAATGGGGGCATTACCGAATACATCACCGGCAACGTTGTTTGGAACTAACAAAGTTGCTTCAATCTGTGGAACCGCTTCAGCAGCGTTTTCATTTGTGCGACGAGTAAAATTAAAATGGCCATTACTCGTTGTAATTGCCATTTTTGCTTTTATCAGCTCATTCGCAGGTGCTGCATGTGTCTCTATGATTCCGACACATATTTTAAGACCTTTCGTATTGGTTATGCTGATCGTGATTGCGATTTATACCTTCATGAAAAAGCAATTTGGGCAAGTTCATGTGGATCAACGAATTACGCCAAAACTTTTGATCTTTGCTGCAATTGGTAGTCTTGCGATCGGGTTTTATGATGGTATCTTTGGACCGGGTACAGGCAGTTTCTTTATTTTCTTTTTTATTCGTTTTCTGCAAGTTGATTTCTTGCATGCATCTGCATTATCAAAAATTGGCAATTTCATGACCAATCTTGCGGCGCTGAGTTTCTTTATTCCCACAGGCCATGTGCTTTTCTCACTTGGTTTGATGATGGCAGTTGCAAATATTGCAGGTTCATTATTAGGCGTACGTCTCGCTTTGAAATATGGTAGTGGTTTTATTCGAATTTTATTTTTAATTTTAGTGAGTATTCTGATTTGCCGTCTGGGATATCAAATTATTGTGGCTGCTTGAATTTAAAGATAAATTTTCAATACAAAAACAAACCTAATTGATGCTGTTTGAAAAAAATACACTTTCTATGATGGGTATCTAGCCACATTCCACAATACGAGGATGTTTTTTAATTCTGTATTGTGGCGATTAGCCAATCATAGAGGTGAATAATGAATATATTTGAAGCACTCCGAGAAAGTCATGAGTTACAACGTAGTTTAGCGAATAGCTTGATTGAAACGAGTGGGGCAAGTGAAGACAGAAAAGAATTATTTGATTTATTAAAAAATGAACTTTATGCACATTCCGTGGCTGAAGACCGCTATTTATATATTCCTTTAATGTTTAATGATGTAGGTTTGGATATCACTCGACATGCCTTGGCTGAACACCATGAAATGGATGAATTGGTCGAGCAACTTGAAGAAACGGATATGAGTAGTCCAAGTTGGATTGCAACTGCTAAACAATTAAGTGAAAAGGTTCATCATCACCTAAAGGAAGAGGAACATAAGTTTTTCCAACAAGCTGGAAAAATTTTAGAGGAGAGTGAAAAGGAAAAATTAGGTAAAAAGTATTTAGCCGAATATCAGAAATATAAAAATGCAGATACCTAATTTTTCGTTATAACAATAATGAGCAGAGCGGAGTGTACTTACGGTGTTTGTGTTTTTTCACCACGTAAGGTCACTCCAATCGATGCGATCATGATACAGAAAAGTGCAAACCACTGAATCATGCTGATTTGTTCATGCAAGATCAGTAATCCAGCCAAAGCTGCCAAAGCTGGTGCAAGACTGGTCAGTGTTCCATAACTGAGTTTGCTTAAACGTTTTAAAGCCATGAGATCGAGTGCATAGGGAATAGCAGTGGCTAAAACGGCAATCACTAAGGCTTTGCCCCAATATTGGGTATCTAGCAAAGCAGGTGTGTTATTCCAGAGTCCGAATGGTAATAATGTCAGTGCTGACAAACCAATCGCAATTGTGAGTGCATGCATTCCGATATTTTGTTGCACAACACGATGCCCAAAATAAATATACAAAGCCCAAAACAGTCCTGCACTTAAAGCGCAAGCTGCTCCAAAATAAGAGAAATTTTCCGAGTTCGCATCGTGCCAAGGAACCATGAGTGCGATTCCAAGAATGGCAAAAACCACCCAAATATAATCACTGCGCTGTTTGATTGATAGCAGCGCTAATCCCAAAGGACCAATAAATTCAAGACCCACTGCAATACCTTGAGGTAACTTACCTAAAGACGTATAAAATAAAATATTCATACAGCCCAAAGACGCACTATATAGCAATAAGTCTCGCCATTTAAGAGATTTGAGCTTAGACAATATCGTCCAAGAACGGAACATGATTGCAACTAAAATTGTCGCAAAACAGAGTCTTAAAATGGTGACAGTGAGTGGGTCGAGAGTTGCAATAAGTTGTTTGGCAAACGAAGCGCTGATTTGATATGACACCATGGATAGAACCATGTATAGCACTGCGATCAACTGAATATTTTTCATGGCGATTCTACAAAATCAAAGTAAAAAAACCTAAAGAATAGGTTTCAAAATTATAAGTTGAAGTGGAGAGCGTAGATTGGTGATTTTTCATTTTATGTACGCTCGTTTTGCTGTCGGGCACGTTGCGTGGTAACGGTACAACCAATCGATGCAATGATAATCGTGCCAAGTGCAAGCCATTGATTCCACAATAAGGTTTCACCCAAAAAGATAAATCCTGATAGGGCTGCTACAGCAGGTTCAAGGCTCATTAAAGTACCAAAGCTCAAGGGCGTTAGACTTCTTAACGCGATCATTTCTAGGGTAAACGGCAAAGCACTGGCTAAGATCGCCAGTCCAATAAAATAATAGAGATTAGGTAATTCAAATACGCGATCAATTGCACCTGAATATACAGCAAAAGGAATGAGACATAGCATGCCGATACTCATACCCAAACATACAGTATGATTACCCGATATGCCTGATGGCTTCTGTCCTGCAATAATATAGATTGCCCAACATGCACCGGCACTTATCGCAAAAAAGACCCCCAATAAATCGAGTCCGTGTTGAGCTTGTTGTAATGGAAACAGCAGAATTAAGCCTAAAATTGCACAGCCAACCCAAATGAAATCATATTTTTGACGTGCATAATAAAGTGCTACGCTCAATGGTCCGATAAACTCAAAAGCAACGGCAAGTCCTAAGGGTAATCGTTCAAGCGATAAATAGAACAGCGCATTCATGCCTGCAAGCGCAATTCCATAAGTAAAAATGGCTTTCCAGCGCACAACTTTAAAATTGATGGTCCAAATTTTAAAGATAACTGCCAAAATAATCGCACCAAAGAACAAGCGCATGGCAGAAACGGTCAGGACTGGAAAACTTTGAAATAGAATTTTGGCTAAAGAGCCACTGCCTTGCACACACAACATGGCAATCATCAACAGCAATACGGCATGAAGTGGTGTTTTCAACATTGAGGCAGACATCTTATTTTTTTAACATTCAGTATAATATTCACATAATAATTCAATCACCCATAAAAAAGCCACAGCATTTACTGTGGCTTTTCTTAGATTGTTCTGAATTTATAATTAGAACAATACGCGAACTCGGATTGTACCTTCAACATGGTTCAAGGTATCCAAAGCTTCTTGAGATGCAGATGCATCTACATCCATCACTAAGTAACCGATATCACCTTTAGTCATCAATGATTGACCAGAGATGTTAATCCCTTGTTCAGCGAATAATGTATTGATCTTAGACAATACACCCGGTACGTTTTTGTGAATGTGCAGTAAACGATGCTGACCATCAGAAAGTGGTAACGCGATTTCTGGGAAGTTCACCGCAGAAAGCGTCATACCTTTATCTGAATACGCAACGAATTTTTCAGCAACTTCTAAACCGATGTTTGCTTGCGCTTCCATTGTAGAACCACCTACGTGCGGTGTTAAAATCACGTTGTCTAAGCCACGAAGTGGAGAAACGAATTCTTCACCATTGGCTTTTGGCTCTTTCGGGAATACGTCAACCGCTGCGCCAGCAATGTGACCAGATTTAATCGCATCTGCTAAATCTTCAATAATCACACATGTACCACGTGCAGCATTAATGAAGATTGAACCTTCTTTCA
This sequence comes from Acinetobacter sp. Z1, assembly GCF_024296945.1. Lineage (NCBI taxonomy): Bacteria > Pseudomonadati > Pseudomonadota > Gammaproteobacteria > Moraxellales > Moraxellaceae > Acinetobacter > Acinetobacter sp. Z1. The sequence goes on from NZ_CP101115.1 coordinate 394,663, forward strand.
TTTTCGCGAATTGTTCTTTTTTGAAGAAATTACGCGTAGATGGGACATCTGGAACGTGTAGAGAAACCACATCCGCTGTTGCTAAAAGTTCGTCTAATGAACCCACTTGACGTGCATTACCTAAAGGCAATTTAGTCACAGCATCGTAATAGCAAACCTTCATACCCAAGCTTTCAGCTAGAACTGAAAGTTGTGAACCAATTGAACCGTAGCCAATAATACCTAAAGTCTTACCACGCGTTTCAAAAGAACCGACAGCAGATTTGTTCCAACCACCTGCATGCGTATCTTTTGATTTTTCAGGTACACGACGAAGTAATAAAATTGCTTCAGCAAGAACCAATTCTGCTACAGAACGTGTATTTGAATAAGGCGCGTTAAAAACTGGGATACCACGAGACATCGCCGCTTTTAAATCGACTTGGTTAGTACCGATACAGAAACAACCAACTGCAATCAATTTATTCGCTGCTTCAAAGATTTCTTCAGTCAATTGAGTACGCGAACGAATACCAATAAAGTGCGCATCTTTGACTGCTTCTTTCAAAGCTTCGCCTTCAAGCGCAGTTTTATGATAATCGATGTTGGTATAACCCGCCGCATTTAAGGTATCGATGGCATTTTGATGCACACCTTCTAACAAAAGGAAACGGATTTTATCTTTCGGTAGTGATAGATGTTGGTTCATTACGGCTCCGCTACAAAGGCCAAAATTTAGTTGCGGTATCATAGCATACAGCTTTGAGTTATAGATATTTCGTTTAAAATTAGCTCAGCAGAATTGTTGATATTTTTCAGTTCTTGCTGAATTTTATTGCTTATAGGGCTTCGGAAAATGAAGTATCTTGCATCCGATGCTTTATCCCTTGTGTGCTTACATGTAAAATAAACAAATACGATAATCAAGCTTGAGCATGATCAAGTTTGGTGTGTTCGCCAGCGTTTCTATATTTTGGATATTTCGATGCCGATATTAATAAGGGATTGAAAAATATTATGTTGTTATCCAAAAGCTCAATATCTACTTCTTGCTAGGCCTGTAAACGATGAATGCTTCAGTCGATTTGACACCTGAGTTATTAACCCAATTAACCGCAATTGTGGGTGAAAGCCGTATTAAAACCGATGCTGACAGTTTAGAAAATTGGGGACGAGATCATACTAAACATTTTGATCCGAACCCATCAGTCATCGTTTTCCCTTCAAGCACTGAACAAGTGCAGTCGATTGTAAAACTTGCCAATCAATTCAATGTTGCGATTACGCCATCGGGTGGTCGTACAGGTTTATCGGCTGGTGCTGTGGCGAATAATGGCGAAATCGTAATTAGTTTCGACAAGATGAATCAGATCTTGGAGTTTTTGCCAGCCGATCGTATGGTTCGCGTTCAAGCAGGTGTGGTGACTGAACAATTGCAAAATTATGCCGAACAACAAGGCATGTATTACCCAGTTGATTTTGCATCGACAGGTTCTAGTCAGATTGGCGGAAATATTGGAACCAATGCAGGCGGTATTAAAGTTATCAAATACGGCATGACACGTAACTGGGTGCTTGGCTTAACGGTTGTGACGGGTAAAGGCGATATTTTACGTTTAAACAAAGGCATGATTAAAAATGCGACGGGTTATGCGTTGCAACATTTGTTTATCGGTGGTGAAGGCACATTAGGTTTGGTTACAGAGGCTGAGATTAAACTTGAGCGTCAACCACAAAACCTACAAGTCATGGTATTGGGTACGCCTGACTTTGAAGCGGTGATGCCTGTATTACATGCTTTCCAAAAAGAAATCGACTTAACTGCATTCGAGTTCTTTGGTGAAGTGGCAATGCAAAAAGTCTTGGATCGTGGGCATGTACAACGTCCATTTGAAACAACTTGTCCATTTTATGTGTTACTCGAATTTGAAGCGCCGTATGAGCCGATTATGGATAAAGCAATGCAGATTTTTGAGCATTGCATGGAGCAGGGCTGGGTGATTGATGGCGTAATGAGCCAAAGTTTAGAACAAGCTCAAAGCTTATGGCGTTTACGTGAAGATATTTCGGAATCTATTGCACCGTATATTCCATATAAAAATGATATTTCAGTGTTGATTACGCATGTACCAGCGTTTATCTCAGAAATTGATGCGATCGTTTCACAAAACTATCCAGACTTTGAAATCTGCTGGTTCGGTCATATTGGTGACGGTAACTTGCACTTAAATATTTTAAAACCTGAAAACTTAACTAAAGACGAATTCTTTGCGAAGTGTCAGGTGGTGAATAAATACGTGTTTGAGACTGTGAAAAAATATGATGGTTCGATCTCTGCCGAGCATGGTGTGGGGATGACTAAGAAACCATATTTAGAATATTCACGTTCGCCTGAAGAAATTAAATATATGAAAGCATTGAAATTGGCATTTGACCCGAATGGGATTATGAACCCAGGCAAATTATTTGATTTGTAATCGAGTTTAAGAGGTATATTTAAATATATGCCTCTTTTATTTTTTATGAGCTAAATTTTCGAAATAGGTCATCATCACAGTATTAATCCCACCGAAGCCCCAATGTCGAGTGTTAATAAAAATCCTTTTCTCATTAGATATCTTACTTTCGATAGAAATACCATTTAGAAAAATACGATATCCTTTAATATCTCGATAAGAAATTTTTCTTTGTCCGAAGATATTGGTCTTTATAATATGATAGTTATCGAATTTGACTTTTTTAATACAAATATCGCTATAAGTTAGTATAAGAAGTACAAGAAAGGAGAAACAGCCTAATCCCCAAATCAATTGGTAGTTGTGACTTTCATAAGTAGATATTATTTTTATAAGAAATAAAAGTAGAAGAAATTTAGTACATACAAAAAATGGAAAAAGTAAAACCTTAAAAATTAAACTTACTTTAAACTCAAGACTATTTAAATTTCTATAATTATTGCTCATTTCAATATTCATTCTAGGGGCTGTCCTCATTTGATAAAATAGCTCAAAAACGGCTATTTACATGCTTGAGATAGAATATTTAACGACCAAAATGCTGTTTTGTTGAACAAAATGCTGGCTGATTTGCTTCGTTAAATGAAATGAGAACATGCCCTAATTAATTTAAATGCTGATCTAAAAAAAGGCTTTAGATCAGAGTAGGACTTCATTATGATAACAGAGTATCTAAACATACTGACTCTAATAAAATGAACATCCATCACGAAATTGAAAAACTATTTCAACAACGCCAAGACCTTCCATTGTTTTATATTGAAAGTGGTAGTCGTTTATGGGGTATGGCTAGCCCTGACAGCGACTATGATGTACGTGGTTTTCATTTGCCGAGTAAAGACCAATATTTTGATTATAAAAAGTACCGTGATTTAATCGAAATCATGGATGGTGATTTTGATTTCGTTTCTTATGATCTCGACAAAATGTTTGGCTTATTGGCAAAAAGTAACCCAACGGTATTGGAATGGGTCAGAGCACATATTGTATATTTTAATGCTTTTCCAGAATGGCAAACTTTTCGTGATGGATTACTTGAGCGAATTGACTATAGTGCGCTATATCATCACTATTTATCGCTGGCGAAAGGTGGTATGAAAGTGATGCAAACTGCGGATAATTTTACTTATAAGAAAGTATTTTATTCAATTCGTGGTTTGATGTCGGCAGAGTTAGCAACCCAAGAAGTCATGCCTGAATTATTGATCACTGATTTATTTGCACAAGTTGATTCAAATGATCCATTACGTCATTGGGCAGAGGATTATTTGGAAATTAAAAAACAGCAGAAAGAAAAAGCCCAACTTCCAGAAGTGGAGCAAGCAGCGATTCTTAATTTACTGGAGACCAAGATTGAGCAATTAGCCGCCAAAGAAATGCAAAAAGCTGATCGTCGAGAGAGCTTAGAATATTATTTAACGGAATATAGCCGACATTTGAAGCAGCATTATTATCAGTAAAATTTTTTTACTCACCATCTTGGTTGGACTTATATATTTTCCAATTCATTGAAAAATGATTATCTTAGCGGGGTCTTGCCGAGTGCTCATCTAATTTCAGGATCAGCCTGCGGCTCGCCCTACTTTGGTTTCGCCCAAAGTAGGCAAAGGCATTGTCATCCGCAAAACTCGTTGACTACCATCAACTAGTTTAATAAATCGCAGAAACATCATTTTATTAATGAAGTCCTGTCTCAAACAGTTGCGGATGACGTTTCCGAGTATCATATTATTTTCGAACTCAGGTTAACAGTTTTATCGGTTAAATTTCGCTTTCCAAAATACGCACTTTGACATCTGCCACATGCGCTTTTGTCGCTTCAAAATGCTTCAGCATATGTGCCGTTTGCATATGTGCTTCAAGGTGAGCGGTACTTTCCCATTGTTCTAACATCACAATGCTATTTTCATCTTGCGTCTGCATAGCAATCGCTGGCAGATGATCAATCAATGGGGCATAACCGTGACAACCATCTTCTGCCAATACAGTTGGAATGATTTTTTGGAAAGCATCTAACACTGCTTGGCGGTGTTCTGCACCTGCATGTGTCTGAATTTCTGCAATAATTGTCAACATAGGATTTCTCTCTTAATGGGCAGTCGCAAAAAGCTGATCTAAATGTGCTTTATAAGCTTCGATGTAGCTTGGGACATCAGGCATTTTGATTACATCATTCACGATAAATGTAGGTAATGATTCCATACCCAAGAATTGATTGGCTTTATGGAAAGCTAAATACACGCCATCTACACCTACGCCGTGAAAGAATTGGTCAGGATCAGTGAACGCTTCCATTGGTGCGTTCCATGTCAACGACAACATGTATTTTTTACCTTGAATCAAGCCACCTGAACCATACTTTTTAGAAGCATCAGAACGGCTACGTCCATCGCTTGCGTAGAGGGAACCATGACCAATCGTAAATACATCATCAATATATTTTTTCATCGTCCATGGCGCACCCATCCACCAGCCTGGCATTTGATAGATCACCACATCTGCCCATAGATTTTTTTCAATTTCAGCTTGAATATCATAGTCACTGTCGGTACGTGTTACTTGTACTGTATGACCTAAGGCTTTTAAATGCGATTCTGAAAAGTCGGTCAGGGTGTCATTCAATTCACCATTTGAGTGAGCGAATTGTTTCGCGCCATTAATAATTAAAATATTGCTCATAAAATTAAACTCAAAAATAGATTTCTAAAACTTGAGTGCATTTTAGAGAATCTATTCATGAGTAAAAATGCGCAAATAATCAAAATACTATTGATCAAAAATCAATAATTAGCTGTTTTGTTTTCTAGATTTATAGGCTTTACGAATAAACCAAACTGCAATAATCACAATGAAAAATGCCCAAAATTGAATCAACCATATGACGGTTTCTTTAAAATACGATAATCCAACTTTGAAGGCTTGAGCGATTCGAGTGAGTAATGGATCACTGTCTAATGTTGCAATGCGATGAATATTTAAGTCTTGGCTTTTACGAACTTTAGGCTGTTGGAAAAACTCTAAACGAATGGTGCTATATGCTAGACGATCTTTAACTTCCATATCAGTCAGTTGTTGCAGTTGATTATTGACTGTATTTGATGCGCTATTACTTTGATTTGCGGTATTGAGTTTTTCTTCTAATAGCTTTAACTCATAGCGTTTTGCTTCGTAACTCTGCGTATTAAAATTCAACATCAAAGGCAGCATATTGTTTAAGAAACTTGTGACCTGAGCATTTGGAATACGTACCGTCAGTTGTACTGTTGGTGTGATTTTTTCATAAATATCCACTGTCCCATCAATGCGATCATGTTGAGAACGGTCACTCACTTGATAATCAATTTGCTTATTTTCAATATAGCCGTTGTACTGCAATAACTGCTGTTCAAGTGTAGATGTGGTTTTTAATACATCCTTTACTTCAAAGCGTAATTCAGCACTTTTAATCAATTGACGATTTTGTTCGAGTGCACTTTGTTGTGTGCTCACAAGCTGTTCAGGGTTTTTTGCTGCATTCGCTTGAATTGATTCACTATTGGGTGTCGCACTTTCCGCTGCTACAGATGCATCGCTTGTCATGCCTTCTTCTTTTTTTGAACAGCCGACAATCGCAGTACTTAATATTAAAATAAACGTTAGTTTTTTTGCTAAATCTGACATGAGTTCATGCTCAATATGTAGTGGTATAAATGTTTTAAATTTTGTGCTTTTGGTTACTTATGATGCTGGTCAAATGATTGATAAATACAACAAATCTCACATAAGTCCCATACATTTTATTGCTTTGAAATTCAATTTTGCATAGTAGCATAGTTGCATGTGGTAAATAGGATAGGTACAAAATGCATAAACTTTGGATGATTTTAGGATGCGGAATTTTTTTAACAGCATGTAATCAGCCCGTTGCTCAGTCACAACAACAAGCTGCTGTGCAAAAAAGTACAGCAATGCATGCGGTACTACTTGATCAGCCCAATTTGTTTCATGATGAAACTAATCTCAAAATTGATCAGCAATTTAATAGCGCTGAAAATCCTACCGATGCTGAGATTACCGTTGAACAAGCGCAGTTAGATGATTCTGTCGCTGCCGTTCGCACTGAATATCAGTTAAAACGCGATCAAGAGATTTGGAAAGTGGTGAATAAAAAACAAAGTTATCAATGCGCAAGAGGGGAAAACACCAATACTTTTCAGTTTGAATTGTGCTCTTAAACCTGAGCTGTAATTTGGTGCTGGATAAAACATAGACAAAAATGTGGATAACTTTTTGGTTATTCACATATCCATACAATTGATTTGCTTTGCTTAAATTGCGGTCATTTTTAAAAAGTGCTAAAGTTGCGCTTGGCAATTTTGCCAATAGGTAAAACTTTTTACCAATCTCACGTAAATAAATTGTTTTCTAAATACACCTTGTGAATACGGTGTTTTCACACTTTTACATGCGCTCTCACTGCATGGAAATCAAAATTTAATTTAAATCAAAACCATAAAATGATGTGGTGCGGAATCTATTTTCTTTTTTTCAGGAAAGTAGACGGCACACGAATTGGTTATTTTTGTGAATACAACATGATGACGAATAATCAAAGCATGACGTTAAACCGTATAACGCTCATGTTTCCATTGGCTTTAGTGCTATTTGAGTTTTCAGTTTATATCGGTAATGACTTGATTCAGCCAGCGATGTTGGCGATCACAGAGCAATTTGCAGTTAGCGCAACTTGGGCACCATCTTCAATGTCATTTTATTTATTGGGTGGTGCTAGTGTCGCTTGGTTACTAGGACCACTTTCAGATCGGCTTGGACGTAAGAAAGTCCTATTGGCCGGTGTCGCTTTTTTTACGATTTGCTGTTTGTTGATTTTATTGACCCATAATATTCAACAATTCCTGACCTTGCGCTTCTTGCAGGGTATTGGTTTAAGTGTGATATCAGCAGTTGGATATGCGGCAATTCAAGAAACTTTTGAAGAGCGTGATGCTATTAAAGTCATGGCATTGATGGCAAATATCTCCTTGCTTGCGCCTTTGCTTGGACCTGTATTAGGCGCGTTCCTGATTGATTATGTGTCATGGCACTGGGGCTTTGTGGCGATTGCTTTTATTTCTTTTCTCAGTTGGTTTGGCTTAAATAAATTTATGCCAGCCTCGCAAGAAAGTCGTAAACAAGCGAAGCAGCCCTTTGGTTATATCTGGGATGATTTCAAACAAGTCTTTAGTAATCGCCAATTTTTAGGTTTAAGCGTTGCATTACCGATCGTAGGAATGCCACTGATGCTGTGGATTGCTTTGTCGCCGATTATTCTTGTGGATGAATTAAAGCTGAGCAGTGTGCAATATGGTTTAGCGCAGTTTCCTGTGTTTTTTGGTTTGATTGCAGGTAATATTGTACTGATCAAAATTATGGATCGTTACGCACTTGGTCAAACCATTTTAATGGGTTTACCGATTATGCTAGTAGGTACTTTATTTTTGATGCTTGGCGTGATTTGGCAAACCTATTTAGTACCTTGTTTGCTGATCGGTATGACATTAATCAGTTTTGGTGAGGGAATTAGTTTTTCAGTGATTTATCGTTTTGCATTGATGTCTTCTGAAGTATCGAAAGGAACGGTCGCAGCTGCGGTTTCAATATTGATGATGGTGAGCTTCTTCTCAATTATTGAACTTGTTCGTCTGCTTTACACTTACTTCCATATTTGGGCATTCGTATTGACAAGTTTTGCTCTGATAGCTTTTTGGTTTGGCATACCTCGAATGGTACTTAAACAATATATGCAAACAAGGCTGCAACAAGGCATTAATTAAATAGCGTTGAGCTAAACGCGCTACTTAATTTCTAGTTCAAGTAGTTTATTTTTTAACATCACCAATTCGGGCAGAGTCTCAAGCAATAGCGTCATTTGTTTTAACAATAGTTGCTGTTGTTCTGAGACTTGAGCCATTGAATTTAAATGATCAATTTCGTTAAACATCTCTTCGATGTGTTTTTCTGGAAGCGCTTGCCTTTCGATTAGTGTTTGATTGAGTAATATTTCACTCTGGTCTAATAGCTTCAAAATATCTTGATCTTGAATTTGCACACGTTGATGACCCAACGCGGATACATAACTCAACTGGCTATGACTATAGACCAAATAGCGAAATGCGTGGTGAATGAGCTCTTGGTTTGGTTCAGGTTCAGTACTCAAACTAGAAATCATATTGGATAATTCAATCTGAGCATTATGCGCTGCACGACGAGCTTTTCGATACTCAATATCGTTGGAGCGACCTTGATGATATTGCTGGACAACTGCATGTAAATAATTGAGCGTTGCTTGACTGCTTTTGCGGATATTTTCAGGGATATTTCGGAAATTCCAATCGGGCCATATGAAGTTAACCGCTAGCCATGCGATTGCACAGCCGATCAACGTATCAAAGATACGCGGTAAAATAATACTGAAACCTGCGCCTTTTAAATTGAAAATTAACAACACCATTAGCGTTGCCATAACTGTTGCGAGTGTATATTTCTTTTGACGCAAATAGAAAAAATACACTCCGCAAATTACGGTAATAACCAATTGACCTTCGATGCTGGGTACAAAATAAAGAACGGGCACACCTAAAAGCACACCCAACAACGTGCCAATCGTTCTTAGTTTTAAGCGACTTTTGGTGGCAAAGTAAGTGATCTGACAAACGAATAAACTGGTCAATAAAATCCAATACCCATTTTTTGCAAAAGGCATCAACGACACTGCATAACCTACCGCAAACACAATGGATAAGCGAATTGCGTGACGAAATAAAGCAGACTGAGGACTTAGATGTTGTTTGAGTTTTAACAATAAATCCTGAAAGCCCTGAATATCCTCATCCAGTAGGTTCAGATGAGCTTGTTGATGCTGTGTAGATCGTATTTCGATGTTTTGTTGAAATTGCAGTTGAGCAAATTGTTCATGAATACTTTTTAAATTATTCAGAATCAGTTCTAAGTTTTTAACTTGCAGATTATGTGGGTGCTGAGCAATCCAGTCTTGCATGGATGCTTCAAGTTGGGCAAGCGCCACATCAGCGAGTGGACTGTTTTGATAAGTACTTTTATGTAGCAAAGCCTGACTCAGTTTTTTGCAGGCAGTTGCTTGTAGAAACATATTTTTTTGGATACGAAAAATTAAATCACTACGGCTAAAATTCTGATGGATTTTTTCATAGTGCAAATAATTAGAGGTGACTTGTTCATGAATATCTTGCGCAAAATAATATAAGTTTAGCCAATAGATGCTGCTGTTATTGATGCGGGATGATTTAAGCCGAGAAAGTAAGGATTGTTTTGCTTGATTTAGACTATTCACCACTTGGGCATTTTTTTGTGAGAGTTCAAACAACAGTGCTTCAACATTGTCGACATTATCAGGATCAAACAGTTTGGCTTTGCTCTGTAGCAGCTCACCCATTTCTTTGAAAATCGTTGAAATCTTCTCCTGCAAGGGTAGAGTTGGTCGAATCATAAAAAATAAGATCGAGGTCAATCCGTACCAAACAGCACCGATAACAAAATAACTGGGTTGCTGATACCAATTGGCATATTCACCTAGACCAAACATGGTGTAAATCGAAAGGAGAATCGTACCAAATGAAATCGTCGCATAACGTTGACCTAAAGCACCCATGAGAATCAGTGCTGCACTCGACAGGCTAAGGTAAACGATAAACCAAAATTTATAAGGTGCTAAAAATTCTAAAATGGTGCTAACAGTAAAGAACAGCACACAGACATAGACCAAATTGCGTAGCCGAATACTCAGACGATCATCGAAGTCTGTAAGGGCAGCCGCGATTGCGCCTAACGTGACAGGAATAATGAATTGACCGAGTCCCAATCCATGCAACACCAATGTGGTGCCTGTCAACACAATCAAAATTTGTAGGCAATACAATAGAATGGAGTTCGATCGAACTCGATTGAAAAGATGATAAGGACTATTCACGATTGTATTACTTCAACGAGTGTTTTAATCATCATATAGCCTTATAGTGTAGGTAAAATGATGTGCTGATCAAGATATTGAGCCAATTTTCGAAACCATTTTTGTTGATTTTTCACTTAATAAAACTAAGCAAGATTCGTGCTCATCATCTATTTATATTCATTACTATAGATAAATTAATTGAATAAAGTCATAAATTGTGGATATCTTTTGAGATACCCACACTCTTTATTTGATTACACCGCAGGCAATTCTTTCCCCACCGCCACCGAGTGGTTTCGGTGTGTCTGAATAATTATCTCCACCTGCATGAATCATAATTGCACGTCCCTGAATATCTGATAGTTTTAATCGAGGTGCAATAACAGCTTGAGTCGCAAAACCTTTTTCATTGACAGTGAGTGCAGGTAAGTCACCTAAATGACCATTTTTTTGTGTGCCGTGATGGGCAATATTGTCAGGATTGTAATGACCGCCCGCTGCCAGTGCTGCGCCCATTTTTCCATCTTTCATTGCAGCTTCACATGATGGTTTCTCGTGAATATGAAAACCATGTTCACCCGATGAAAGTTTCCATAAAGCAGGGGTGATAATCAGTCCATTTGGACTATCTTGGAAGGATACTGTGCCAATCGAAGCACCTATACCATCGGCGCTAACCAGATAGATCGGGATTAAATATTTATGATCGGAGCTAGTAGGCTGTTTCTGAATTTTCGCGGCATTATTGTCGAGAGGAATAGATGAGCATGCACTGATACTCATCATGATTGTGGAAAGAATCGAACACCGTTTGAAGCTTGAAAGCATTGCGAATTATCCTTATCTATTGTCTTTATCTATTCGATTCAAGCAAAGAATGTGATAACTCGCAAGTCAGATTCATCAACAGACGATAAGTGGTATCGACTAAGCTTTATTTTGTTTCTATTGGTGCTTCGATTTCAGCAACAGGTTCGGGAATGTTTTCATGTAACCATTCACGCCAGATTGCCAATAAAATCGCCAAAATGACTGGACCAATAAACAGACCGACTAAACCAAAACTGGCAATACCACCCAATACACCAAACATAATCAAAATGAATGGAATTTGCGTTGCACCTGAGATGACTAAAGGACGAATCACGTTATCCGAACTACTCACGATTAGTAATCCCCAAACGATAACACCAATAGCTTCTACGGTTTGTCCTTGAGCAAATAGCCACAGGCCAACACCTAGATATGAGATTGGTGTGCCAAAAGGGATCAATGCCAAAATAAAGGTGACAATGGTGAGTAGCATTGGGTTAGGAACACCCGCAACAAAATAACTTAAACCAGCCAATATAGCTTGAGCAACCGCAGTTAAACCCACCCCATAAACCACAGCACGTGTTGTTTCAGAAATCGTATCAAGATAATGATGGACACGAGGACCGATCACCATTTCTAAAGCACGACTGACTTGCGCCAAAATCAGTTGCCCATCACGATAAAAAAAGAACAACGTCATGATGGCAAAAGTAAGTTTCACCAAATTACGGCTAATTTCGCTTAAGACAAAACGACCATAACTAAGATGTCCTTGAATCCACTCAGCAACATTTTTTGCAATGCTATTCGGGTCTGCACTTAACTCATTGACGGTACGACTGATGTCTTTACCGATAATAGGGAGATTTTTAATAAAGTCAGGCACTTGGATGTGACCTGAGAATAATTGTTTTTGTAAATTGAAATATAAATTCCGACCTTCGAGTTGTAGCATAAAAATAGCACAAACAAAGGGAATACCGATCACCAGAATGACTAAGGTAATCATGATTGTTGCATTTAAAGTCGGGCGATTTTCACCAAAAAAACGACGTTGTACCCATAGATATACAGGCCAAGTCATATAGGCAATAATAGCTGCCCAAAGAACAGGCACAATGAAGTATTTGAGAATACTAAATCCCAAAAACATTAAAACAAAAAACAGTCCAAACAATAAAACGCGTTGTAAAGTTGGAGCGTATTGTTGCACCATAGTTTTCTCTAGTGCCAAAAAATAATTGAAAACATATTAACTGAAAAACACGTTCAGTGAAATTTTCACCATACGATTTCAATATTAATTATCAAAAGATTAGCACTGATCATACTGTTTAGAACCATTCGCTGGGATCGTCGACTAACTGATTTAATACAGGTTGCCATTGTGTTTGGATCGACACAAAATTTTTCTGAGTTTTATCAAAGACACTGAGCCCTTGCATGGCTAATGTGCCATATGCACTGCGTTCAGAAATCCATGCGACAGGTTCTTGTTCTATTTTGTTAAAAAAGTCCTGAATATCCTTAGAACTCGCACTATTGGATTTGACTCGGTTTGCAATCAACAAGATTTGTACTTTACCCTTACGAATACGTTTGATGTCTTGTAAGTGTTTTAAGAAACGACGTGTACTATCTATATCAAAAAATGAAGGTTGTAATGGCGTAACGATTGCATGCGCTTCACTGACCAGTTGTTCAGCATGTTCACCTGATAATGCACCTGGTGCGTCAATAATTAAATAATCTAAATTTTTAGGTGCTTCACCAATTGATTTTTCATGTCGCCAGTCAAGACTTTGGATATTGGTGACAGTATCTGGACGTTGCTTGAGCCATTGTAATGATGATTTTTGGTTGTCTGCATCTGCAAGTGCAACTTTATAGCCCTTCTGTGATAAAGCTGCTGCGAGTGTAATTGCCGTCATGGTTTTACCACAACCGCCTTTCTGATTTGCAACTAATATTGTCTTCATGGAATTAGATTTTTTAAACGTGGATTTTATATTCAACTATACCTTAGCATCTTTTTTATAAGAGTGTGTTACACATGACAAAAGTTTAATGTTGCAGTTAAATAGCAGCGTTAACGAATAAGGAATGTTATATGTCAGTTTGGCTTGCCATGTTAATTGGTGGATGTATTGGTGTTGTGATCACCACGATTATTTTGTCGAGCAGTCGAAATGGTCGTATTCAAGCTGAATATGAAAAATATATTGCTGAATTAGAACTTGAACATAAACAAGCATTATTAGATGCACAAAAACGTAGTGTGAATACCAGTCGTGCAGTCTTAAAAGGAAAAATGGCTGAGCAATTTGCGCCGATCTTACCTGAATTTCAATATCTGCCTAGTGATGCCAAATTTCTCGGCGACCCTGTCGATTATGTCGTGTTTGACGGTTATACCGATTTTCGTGATGGTGATGGTCGTGCTGAAGATATAGAAGTCATTTTATTAGATATTAAGAGTGGGGGAGCACGCTTAAGCAAAGGGCAACAGGCAATTGCTCAAGCGATACAGCAAGGTCGAGTCCGCTTTGAAACGCTAAAAATTGATTTTGACAGCTCACTTTAAGCTGTCATCTCGCATTTTTGTACTCTTGCCAATAACATTTTTTGTGCAATAGTAGGAATACCTTCCGCATCAAAATAGTCTTTCACGATGAACTGAAAATTTGCCTGTAAAACATGACGTTCAATATCACGGTTTAAATGACAACCATCAGCTATTCTTTTTTGAATTGGCGTCAATAACGTTTGTAATGATTGTATTTTAACTGAATCTGGATGCTTAACATGCTCAAGCAGGTGAAAAGTGCCTGTTGGTTTTAACACCCGATGAATTTCAGCCAATGCTTGATCTAGTTGAGGAATGCTACACAGCGTCCACGTCGAAACAATATGATCTAATGATGCATCTGCAAAAGGCAGTTTCTCAGCACTGGATTGCACATGTTTAATATAGAAAGGAGCATGTTGAACACGCTCCACAGCCAACTGATAAATATCTGGATTAGGCTCGAGTGCGTATAAGCTATCTACATTGCCATAAAAAGGCACATTTAAGCCTGTTCCAAAACCAATTTCGAGCACCTCACCTTCAATTGGTAGCAATAACTCTCGACGTCGATCCATCAAACTTGCTGTTTGCATGACTTGATTGAGTAAATGCGGAAAAATACGACGTTGATAAAATTGGTAAAGCATAGGCATCCATTCAATATTCAAAAGAAAGTATAAAAACTAATAGCACAAAAATATGACCAAACTGAGTTTGATTGTTACTAAAAAAAGCACTTTTTTTCATCGTCTCAGCATACTATGAAATGAAGCAGTTGCTCAAAATTTTACTGGTCGTTTGAGGATGATAAAACCATGAATAAACGTCTATGGATGAGTTTATGTATGGTGGTTGCAATCGGGCAGACCCATGCATCAACTTCGACAGTTGAATACAATATTGCCAATGGTTTATCCCCTGTTGTGAAGTATCAGTCTATCTCGGTATTAAAACCTTTTGATGGTAATTTTCGTATTTTAGGTTCAAAAGTCTATCATGATGATGAACAAGCAAAATTTTCACCTATTGATTATGCGGTGAGTCTAGGTCTATTTGCAGAACCAGATATCGCACGGACAATTTCAGTACGTCAATATGATCGTTATTTAAATTGGAATATGAAAAAATTACCTGTTCCACCCGATCAAGCATTAAAGCTGGTGTCAAATATGCACATTATTCCTGCTAATCCTGAAATTGCAAAACAAATAAAACAGGTGAAACGCGGTGATTTGGTCAACTTAAAAGGAGAGTTGGTTGAAGTGCGCGATAAGGATTTAGTTTGGACATCTTCTCTCACTCCTGGTGGAGTCGGTGATGGAGCTTGTGAGTTATTTCGAGTCAATTCAATAGAATGGATTGAAAAACAAAAGATTTAAACTTATTGACTAAATTGAAAATTCTTAATGATAAAAGGGTCTGCACAGACCCTTTTTTTACAGCAAATATTTATTCAGTTTGCATTTTAGTTTCCGATGTTTGAGTACTTTTCCAATGATGCAATTGACTTTGCGCATGTAAATATTCATTAAGATGATTGACTTGTTTATTGGCATCTACCTGCTGATTATTATTTGCCAAAGTCGCTTGGTCTAAATTTTTGGCTTGCTGTTCCCAGTAATCATACAATAAACCTTGAATATAACGACCTTGCTCAGTTTTCAGTTCAAGTTGTTTGAGCATGGTGAGAGCAGATTTAATATTATCTTTTTGGCGTTGTTGTTCAAATTCTGGTGTGAGCGTATTGGCTTGTTTCATCTTCGCCAGTTCAATTTCCATACTGTCACTCATTTCAGTAAAACGAGTGTCATAGTCATCTAAGATCGTAATATCATGTCCATCATCAGGTGTGCTTGGAAACTGCTTAATCGGTGTTTGATTCAGTTGACCAATTGCATCCGTGCTCGAGTTGGTTTGGCTTTTATTCTTGGCTGCGGGTTCTTTATCTTTATTACATGCAGTCAGTAATAGTGCTGAACTAAGGATACAACCAATCGCAAATGTTGTTTTAAATTTTACGTTCATAAATAAACTCGTTTTAATCATTCAATGGGCATTTTCTGAAAGTGATAAGCATAAGTGATATAAGGAAAACCTATCTGATCTTGCGCAGTTAAGCCTGTAAAATCAAATACTATTTGTTCAAATCGCGCTTTTAGCTTTTGCTGCTCTGCAACGCTCATCGCTGCAATAAAACTGGTCGATAGTAAACGCTTACTGACCACTAGCTCTACGGTACCTTGATGGATTTGTTGGAATGTATTCAAGCGCTCAAATTTAAATAAAGACTGATCCTCAAAAACTTTTTTCCATTGCTCACTATGATAACGCGGTGTATCACCTTCCAAAGGCGCTATTTCATCTGCAAGGGCCTTAACCCAATCGACTTGAATATCACGTTGATTCCAAATTAATCCCAAATGACCTGCTGGGCTAAGGACACGGTGAATTTCTTTTAATGCATCAAGATTTGCGAACCAATGAAAGGATTGAGCACATACAATTGCATCAATTGTACCCGTGTTTAAAGGCAACTGTTCGCTCGATGCTTGAACTGACCTTATTGTGGGATAGTTTATTTGCAGTTGTTGTAACATTTCAATGACGGGGTCGACCGCGATCACTTTGGCTTGTGTCTGAATTAAAAAAGGTAAGAATTTGCCAGTCCCACAACCGAGGTCAACAACAGTGGAATTTTCTCCTATTTGGAGCTGATCTTGCAGCCAAATGGCTGTTTCTTGTGGGTAACTGGGGCGAACCTGTTGATAGAGTTCTGCCCCTAAGCTAAAGCCTTTTTGGGCAGTAGGATGCAGGGATTGTGTCATTTTTTGCGCTTTTTAATCTGTCTTATCTCTATAAAATAAGATACTCCGCAATTATGGTTTGGCAAAAGCATCATTTGGTGACTTTTTGATACAAGCTCAGGAACAATTTTTAGTGTGAGCATGGACAAGCAAATAATATTTGAAGATGAACATATCCGCGTTATTTTCTTAAAAGGTTCAAGTGACACTTTGGTGATTTCATTCGGTGATTTAATTAGCCGTGCCAAAGGCATGTCGATTAATGCTGAAAAATCGCTGATCAAATATCAGTACAACGTGATCGGCATTATGCCGAAGCAAAAGTCTTGGTTTCCAAAAACCAGCATGTTAAACATGCAGCAGCAGATTGAACCGATTTTGCAGCAATTTAAAGGCATTGTCGGCTATGGCGGCTCCATGGGTGGCTATGCTGCTATCAAGTATTCAAATTTATTGAATATGCAAAAAATTGTGGCTTTTGTTCCGCAATACTCGATTGATCCAAATGTGGTTGAAGATCGCCGTTACGCCGAATTTTTTGATGCCAATATTCATCAGGATATGCAGATTCAATCAGATGAAGTTGATTCATCACGTGAATATATCATCGTCTATGATCCATACTATGCAGAAGATAAAGAGCACTTTCTAAAGATCCAGCCTTTATTGCCTAAAATGCATGTGATTCATTTGCCTTTCACGGGGCATGAAGCATTGTCTGTTTTGGCAAGCTCAGAGCTTTTAAATGATTTTGTTGAAAAGCCTTTTGAAATTACCTATTTCAACAAACGTGTTCGTGAAGTTAAAAAACAGAGTAAATTTTATTATCGTCATGTACTAGATGCATTACTGCCGAGGCATCATCAAGCTTTACTGAAAATATTGCAAAATAATGATTTTGAACTCGATGAGCGTTATTTTGATGCGCATATGAAGCAAAAACTCGTTCAGCAATTATTCAAGTTAAAACAAGGCACTGAACAGAATTTACGTAAGCTAGGTGCACATCCGCATTTTGTACAGCAAACCCATTCAGTTTCTCCTGCAATCAAAACAGGCAGTGATACTTTTTTGGTGTTTAACTTAGTCAGTCTAAAGCTTGAGACTTATGATTTAGAAACAATCAATGCAAATTTTCATTATCTGTTGCCTTTAACGCCGAAATTAAATGCTGTGCTTGAGCTTGTGCTCAACCATGAAATTTATGTGCTGACCATGAATGATCGTGGCATTCATAAATTAGTGAAACAGGGTGAAGCATTGGCTTTAGATCAATCTCTATTGCTCTTTAAGCGTTATGCTGAATATTGCAGTTTAAGTTATAAGCAATTGACGCTGAATTGCGATCAATCTGGATTTACGCATTTTATCGAACATAGTCCAGATGAGCGTACTCATTTAAATATTGGCTAAATAAAAAGCCCTTTGAAATATCAAAGGGCTTTTTTTTAAAACAGTTTGATGAATAGTTAGTTAGCGCCAATTTTTGCATTGGTATTTACATTCGCATTTACACCCAATACTTTCACTCCAACATTTGCACCAGCTTGAGCTTGTTTATTATTGGCATTTAAGCCTGTTTGGGTTTGAACTGATGAGTTACCAAGATGTACGCCTGCTTGGGTATTAACACCGATTGATTTCGGATTATTTTGACCTTGTTGATAACGTTTCTTTGCATCAGCTCTTTTTTCAGTAGCAAAAGCTTGGGCATCTCCAGCTTTGTCTACCGTATAGTTTTTGGTGTTTTTTAAGGTTTCACCTGTTTTATTAACAACATGTGAACCGACATTACCGACAGCAGTAACGGTTTTTTGAGTCGCATTGACACCTGTATTTACAGCGCTGTGACCGACATCATGTGCGACATGACCAACACCGTGAGCTACGTTTTCGACGCCTTGAGCAGTATTTTTAGCAAGTCCAGTGACGCCTTTAATCAAACCGCCAGATTGAACATTGACTTGTGCTGAGCCATTGGCATTTACCCCGACATTTTGTGCAAAAATTGAAGCAGATGCCAGAAGCGTTGTTGTCACGATAGCTGTTTTGATCATTTTTTTCATTGCGATTTCCTTTAAAGATGTGCCATGTTGGGGCACTTCATGAACGCAAATGCATCATATCGATGAAAAAGGGGAAAGCTATGGATTTCAGCAAAAAGTTACATGTAGATTACAACTGAAAAACACATAAGATGTAAATTGTGGAGATAAAGCACTTTAATAACTATGTGAAAAATATACTTTTATAAGTGATTTTTAATTTATAAAAATTCAAATTAAAATTGATAAAAAGCAAATAAATTTAAAAAAGTAACTAGTGAATATATAAGCATAATTTAAATTGGTTTTTTTAAGTGAAAACTGGCATTTTTATTGCTTGGTATAAAAAATACTCTACATTATTTTGATTTATATGTTGTGTCAGGTGGATACAGAATTTTGTATTTCCAACATTTGATGAGGTGAATAAATCATTATGAATGAAAGATCATGATACTTTTTTAGATTTTCCATCTTCGAGGTTTTATTTTATTGATATGAAATAAATGTGAATATTAAAGTAATAATTTTGATTTTTTAGCTCGTTTGAGTAAATAACTTTGTGATTGTTAGTAAAAAGCATCGGAGAAATTAAATGAAAATGATAGCGGCTTTTTTACTTGTATTGATTGGTTTGGGGGTATTGGTGATGTATTTCCAGCCCTCAGATCCCTTAACTTCTTCCGATGATCTGTATATTCATCAGATCAAAGATGACCATCTCGAAACTACACCGCAACACTTAAACCAAGAGGAGGCGCAAAAAAAACAAGTTACGACAGCAACATTGTTAAATCAAACTAGAAAAACAAAAGAGGAGGTTCCGTTTTATGACACCAAAAGTGATCCTTCGATACAACCGATAGATCCTGATAAAGATCCAGCAAATGAAATCAAAACACTTTAATAATCTAATGCTCTTTATCCGAGAGTTTTAGTGATTCAAAAGTTCTTTACCCAAGAACAATGGAGATTGAAATTGATAAATAAAACGTTATTTTTACTAAGTTTATGTGCTTTATATACCACGTCAACTTCTGCTGCGACACTTAACGCAACTCAATTAAAACAACGACTGAGTTCAAGTGCGATAAGTAAAGTTGCGCAAGGAAAAATTGATGTTAATGCATTGGTCAGCAATGAGTCGAATGATTTGCTGATCGAATATGATATGAACTCTGCCAGTATTCCCTTAGGTTTAGAGAAAAGATCATACATTGCAGACGGGAAAACCCGATTTAAAAATAAATTTTCACAAGAATCAGGTTTCCAAACTTTGCGTGAATTCAATGGTTTGCCATTGGGCTTATACCGAATTCAAAATCGAGAAACTTTAGCAAAAGTGCTCAATGATCCATCTGTTAAAGGCGTTTATCCGAATCGAAAAAATACCACCACCACAATGGAAAGTCTCCCTTTGATCAATCAGCCTCAGACTGTAAGCAATGGTTTTACAGGTGAAGGATCAAGCGTTGTGGTGATTGATACAGGTGTGAATTATAAGCATAGTGATTTTGGTTGTACTGCAATCAATACGCCTGCTGCAAGCTGTCGCGTTGTCTATGCTTTCGATAGTGCGCCCGATGATGGCAGTTTAGATGATAATGGTCATGGGAGTAATGTCTCAGGCATCGTGTCTAAAGTTGCCACGAAAACCAAAATTATTGGCATTGATACCTTCCGCCGTGTTCGCGTGAATGGTCAGTGGGGCAGTACTGCTTATGACAGTGATATTTTGGCGGGGTTAAATTGGACTGTAAATAATGCGCAAACATATAACATTAAATCAGTGAATTTAAGCTTGGGTGTACCAGGTGTGAAATATACTTCCGAATGTAGTAACAGTAGTTATAGTACTGCTTTTGCAAATGCTCGTGCTGCGGGTGTCGTGCCCGTGGTTGCTTCGGGTAATGATGCATTTTCAGATGGGATTTCGTCACCTGCTTGCGTGGCAGGTGCTGTACGTGTAGGTGCTGTGTATGACAGTAATATTGGCAGTGCATCTTGGGGTAATCCGTTAAAATGCTCTGATCCAACCACTGCTGCAGATAAAGTGACTTGCTTTAGTAATGGCGGTTCGCTTGTAACTTTACTTGCACCTGGTGCAATGATTACAGCGGGTGGTTATACCCAAGGTGGAACTTCGCAAGCTGCACCACATGTTGCGGGGGCAATTGCTTTACTCCGTGCTAATGGTGTAAGTCCAACAGAAACCATTGATCAAACAGTGAATCGTTTAAGAGCAACGGGTAAATTAGTCACCGATACTCGCACTGGCTTAGTATTCCCACGTATAGATCTATTGGCTGCAACCAATGGACTCACATCAAATTAAGATTAATTTTTTATAGTTTAAATTGATCCAAAAATATTTGAAAAGCCATAACTCGTTGCAAATGAACATTGTTGCAACGAGTTTTTATTTAAGTTGATTCAATACATTTTGCTAAATTATTGTCCTTAAAATTACTTTGCAGTTTCTTAAAGTTGGCTTGTACTACAGCGTCTTGTGTATCAAATGCAGTTGATGTTTTCGCTTCAGCTTCGGCGTCTTTGTATTGTTGTGTACTTGAGTTTGCTGAGATCAGTCCATGTTGATTGAAAATCCAATGTTCTATAGCTTGTCCGCCATCAAAGTATCCAGTGAACTCAATTAAGCAATTATTGGATTGCTTAATCAGTTGAGCCTTATTGTTTTTGGTTGACGGTGTTGCTTCGATATTTTTAACTTGTTCTAAAATATGAGGAGAAGATGCACTTTTCGCTTGATAGGTAGAACATGCAGAAAAAGTAAAACTGCTAACAATTGATAATAAAGCAACTTTTAATGGTGTTAAGCTCATTTATGAATTCCAGTTCAATTAAATTCTTTTCAGTTTGTCGACTTAATTCGTGAAGTTCAACCAAGGTTTTGAGACAACACTGTAAATTTAGGCTCGATTATTTATAAGTCATATCAAAGCTATTTTCGTCAAACCGTATAGTGTAGTGAGCAAGCTCAACGTGGTTTGATTCAATACTTCGCTATAAAAAAACCTCTACTTAGTAGAGGTCATAAAATTAGTTTTTTGAGGGCTGACTGAGTTCAGCTCGTTCAATTGGGACATTACCTTCATTGGTACCAACCACTGCATCTTTAGTATCTTGCCATTTTTTAGCAGTGTACTGTTTGGCTTTTTCAGTTTGGGCTTGAACAACCTCAGATTGCTCTTCAGTATATTTCTTGGTGTCTTGCCATTTTTCACCAATTTTTTGAGAGGTGTTTTCAGATGCACCTTGAATCGAGCCACCTAAGTTTTGTAGCCCTTTGCCTGTTTTATACAGCAATACACGACCGATGCTAGGGTTATCACCATAAGGGAGTGTTTTTTCTGCTGTTGCAGTGTTTGCATTTGTGGCTGTTGTATTTGTTTCGGTTGCCCAGAGAGAAGACGATGCGATTAGTGCAGTCGCTAAACACAGTGCAGGTATTTTTTTCATCATCTTTTATCCTTTTGGCAATAATGTTGCAATTCAAGTTTTATAGCTTAACGTTGAATGGATAAAAATGGCACTAAAAATACATGTTGGAGTAAATTCTATACATATTATTGTATGATCAAACTATATTTATATTATTGTAATTAGTTGTTAAAATTGTTTTTCTTGCAGAATAATATCTAATGTTTTTATATAAAGGAGGGGGGATGGCATATATAGAAAGATTCCATAATTTTTTAAAATCTAAAACTTTTAAAGTAATAACGGCTTTTGTAATTGCTATAAATGGTTATTTATTATTCTGTTTTGGTAGTGATGATCAGCAAACTTGGTTAAAAAGTTATTTTGGAACTTTTGGTGAAATAGTTGTAAGTTTGAGTGGTTGGATTGTCTTTTGCTCTTTGCTGTTGGGGGGAATCTATCCAATACTAGTTTCATGGCTACAAGAAAAAGTTGATAGAGATAATTTAAACTCTAGCTATGCTCTAGTGCTTTTAGAAACAATTGAGTCAGTTGTTGAAGAAAAACGAAAGAGGTTTGCGAGTGCCGTGAAAACTCTAACCAATAATGGTTCATCGTCACCTACTTGCTCTAAGGTTTTTAATACGATTACTCAGCCAAATAAGCAAATAGAGAGTATTCTTGAAGCATGAGAACTTTGTTTTAAACAGCTTTATCCTAAAGAATATTTTAAAATTGCTTTAATGGGGATTGAAAATAATACTTTGAAAGATTGGGTTTATTTTTTGCCCTATACAGCAAAACCAAATACTGATATAAATGATTTGAGGCATAGCGATAGTACAATTTCACATGCTTTGAGATCTAAAACACTAATTGTTGTTGAGGATGTTCAAAAAGAATTAGCAAAAGCAAATAACAAAAAATATATTAAAGGGAGTACTAGAGACAATGAAAATTGGTCACAACTTTGTTATCCTGTAAAAAGTATCTCATCAAATGATGTAATTTTCATTATTTGTATTGGCGCAAAGGAACCGAACTTTTTCCAAAATAATCCAAGTTCTCTTGCATCATATGAATGGTTACTAAGTTTTTTCAGCTCAAGACTTGCTTTAGAGCATTCACTAGCTGAATTAAAGGAAAAGGCTCATTAAATGACTATCGTAGAAATTAGACAAGCCACTGGGAAAAAACCAGCCGCTGCATGTGTTCTAGATTCCGAAAAAGACTTAAAACATATTGAAATGCAGAATCGTATTGTAAATTTAAATAAGCGATTGGTATTAGCTTCTCGTTCTATAGATCAATTGGAAAAAGAAAGAAGTACCCTAAAAACTAAATTTCGGTTCTATTAATAAAAAACCCGCTTTAAAGCGGGTTTTTAAATACAAGCTTAATTAACCCTGCAATACACTTACATCAGCAATCGCCGTAAACAAATCACGCAACTGAGCCAATAAACGTAAACGGTTGGCTTTTAACTCCGCATCGTCTGCCATGACCATTACACCTTCAAAGAAAGCATCAATTGGCGCACGAAGTGCTGCAAGCTTAGACAACGCTTCTGTGTAGTTACGTGCCACAAGCAATGGCTGAACCACAGGCGTGAGTGCAGACAACTCTGCATAAAGCGCTTTTTCAGCAGCTTCAACTAGATTCGCTTCAACCACAGCACCTTCAGGCGTTGCTTCTTTCGCAAGAATATTGGCAACACGTTTATTTGCCGCAGCCAATGCAGCCGCTTCTGGCAAAGTACGGAAATGATTCACCGCAGTCACACGCTTATCAAAATCAAGTGGAGATTTTGGTGCAAGTGCTTGTACCGCTTGAATCACATCAACCGCAACGCCTTGATCTTCATACTTAGCACGGTAACGACCTTCAAGGAACGCAACGGCATCTGCACGTGTCTTGTCATGATCTTTAACCACATCGCCATAACCTTGAAGCGCAAAGTTCACCAGTTCTTCAATCGTCACATCGAGTTCATTTTCAATGATCAAACGTAAGATACCGATTGCAGAGCGACGTAATGCAAATGGGTCTTTAGAACCTGTTGGCGCTTGACCAATACCAAAAATACCGACCAATGTATCTAAACGGTCCGCAAGGGCAATGGTTGTACCGGTTTGGGTTTGTGGTAATACATCGCCTGCAAACTTAGGTAAATACTGCTCACCTAAAGCTTCAGCAACTTCATGATTCTCACCTTCAAGGCGAGCATAATACGTGCCTGCAATACCTTGAAGTTCAGGGAATTCACCCACTAGTTCAGAGGTCAAATCACATTTAGCGAGTAACGCTGCTTTTTCAGCATCGGCTGCATTTGCACCTGTAATTGGTGACAATGCTACAGCTAATTTAGCAATACGTTCTGATTTGTTCCAAAGCGTACCCAATTGTGCTTGGAATACCATATTCGCGAGTTTTTCTTTACGCGATGCAAGCGGTTGCTTTTGATCTTGTAAGAAGAAGAATTCTGCATCTGACAAACGAGGACGTACAACTTTTTCATTGCCTTCAATAATTTGAATCGGATCTTTCGACTCAATATTTGAAATTGTGATGAAGTAAGGCTGTAATTTACCTTCAGCATTGATCAAACAGAAATACTTCTGATTGTCCTGCATCGTGGTAATCAATGCTTCTTGAGGAACTGCTAAATAACGCTCTTCAAAAGTCGCACGTAATGCCACTGGCCATTCAACCAGACTTGTTACTTCATCAAGTAAGTTAGTTGGCACAATCGGAGTCGCATTGACTTCATCAGCTAACTTTTTCACTTGATCTTGAATGGTTGCTTGACGCTTTTCAAAATTTGCAACCACATATGCTTTTTCTAAAGCAGCGAGGTAGTCATTTGCATGTGCCAAAGTCACTGCTTCAGGCGCATGGAAACGATGACCATAGGTCACATTACCTGCTTTATGATCTTGAATGGTTGCTTCAACCACTTGATCATCTTTCAGTAATACCACCCATTTCACAGGACGCACAAATTCAGTACGGCTTGCCGCTGAACGCATACGTTTTGCGATAGGTAAGTTATCCAATGCGGCTTGTAAAATTTGTGGCAGTAAAGCATCAAGGCTTTGACCTTTCACATCTTTCAAGAAGCAAACTTTTTCAACTTTACCTGCTTGGAACGTCGAAAGTTGATCAGCCGTAATGCCTTGACCACGCATAAAGCCTTCAAGTGCTTTAGTCGGTTTGCCTTCTGCATCATAAGCTGCTTGAACAGCAGGGCCGTCAAAACGCTTTTGTGTATCTGCTTGAGCCGCATCAATATCGACAATTTTCAAGGCTAAACGACGTGGCGCAGCATAAGCTTCAACCGCGGCAAAATTTAAGCCTGCATCTTTTAAGCCTTTTTCCGTTTCTGCTTTTAAAGCATCACGTAAAGTTTTTAAGCTTTTGGGTGGAAGTTCTTCACAGCCCAATTCAAATAGTACGGTATGTGTCATTTCAAATGTCTTCTAAAAATATTTATCTGTCATAAGCAAGATGATCTAAACATCTACCCTAAATCCCAATGCAACATCACACGCTGCTTGACCGCCACGGATACCCCAATTTTCTAAGGGAATATCTCGAATAATAATTGTCACGTATTTTGGTGGAATGCCGAGCACTTCAAGGTTATTTACAATTCCTTGATAAAGATTTCGCTTTGCATCCACAGAACGTCCAGCAAATGCATCAATACTAATTTGAGTATAAAACTCAGGTTGATCTTGATGTGGTGGACAAGCAAAACGATGCGGTAAATGAGCGAAAAAACGGATATGTTTGTCTTTTTCAGGAATTTGAAAATGTTGGACTAAAGCAGACTGAACAGCATCAATGATTGCTATTTCTTGTTCAGTTGAATATTCACGTCTTACTTCAATCACAACACTTGGCATTTTATTTTCCTAAATCAGATTTTTCCCATTTATGCATTGGCTTTGTTTTGTGCTGCTTCAGCTTCAACCTGTGCTTTTAACTGCGCTAATACTTCATCACGCAAATGTGGTTCTGCCATTGGGAAACCGAGCTTCGCACGTGCAGTCACATAACTTTGTGCAATAGAACGCGCCAATGTACGAACACGTAAAATATAACGTTGACGTTCAGTCACGGAAATCGCACCGCGCGCATCCAACAAGTTAAAGCTATGAGATGCTTTAATCACTTGCTCATAGGCAGGGAGTGGTAGCTCAGCTTCCATTAAGCGAGTTGCTTCGGCTTCATAGAAATCGAATAATTCAAACATTTTTTCAACGTTGGCATATTCAAAGTTATAAGTCGATTGTTCCACTTCATTTTGATGGAATACATCGCCGTATGTCACTGTACCGAATTGACCTTTAGTCCAAACAAGATCGTAAACCGAGTCTACACCTTGAAGATACATCGCCAGACGTTCTAAACCGTAAGTAATTTCGCCAGTCACAGGGTAGCACTCAACACCGCCGACTTGTTGGAAGTAAGTGAATTGAGTCACTTCCATACCATTAAGCCAAACTTCCCAACCTAAGCCCCAAGCCCCAAGCGTTGGAGATTCCCAGTTATCTTCTACGAAACGAATATCGTGCGTTAGTGTGTCGATGCCGATCGCTTTTAATGAATCAAGATAAAGTTGTTGGATATTGTCTGGATTTGGCTTAAGTACCACTTGAAACTGATAGTAGTGTTGTAAGCGGTTTGGGTTCTCACCATAACGACCGTCTTTCGGACGACGTGAAGGTTGAACATAAGCCGCGTTCCAAGTTTCTGGACCTAATGCGCGTAAGAAAGTTGCAGTGTGGAATGTTCCTGCACCCATTTCCATATCATATGGTTGTAATATGACGCAGCCTTGCTCCGCCCAATAGTTTTGTAGGGCAAGAATTAAGCCCTGAAATGTATCAATATGCGATATAGCACGACTCATGGTGCATCCACTGGAATCAAACAAAAATTGTGGTTAAGTATAAGGATTTTGGGGGGGAGTGGCAAAGGCGTTGTGTAAAAAACTTATGGTTACTCATTCTTTAAAATTGGAGGTTTATCAACTAACTCGATCATAAGAATATCTGCGTCTTCTAGAAAATTTGATTCATGTATACTCAATTTAGGTATTTTTGCGATTAGACATACTTTTTGGTTAGAGTTTGTATAAATGACATCACCAATTAATGTAGAACGCGTGATCCCGTGAGGTGGGATGTAGTGTGAGTAAGTACCATACTGATCTAATTTGAATATTAAGTAGTAGGGATTATCTTTAGACTCTTTCATGCCTTGTGAATATTCTGAGGCAATTTGTCGACCACATATCTTTTTAAATTCAAACTCGTAGTCTGGAGCTAAATATTCAATATCTAGTAGCTCATTGATACGATCTGCCCGATAAGCATTCATACTAACATGCAAACATATATCTTGATTATTTCGTAACTTGTCTAATCTCAGCTTTTTTGAACTGTTATAACCATAGTGGATGGCTTTCGTGTGATTGATATTGTAAGAGTAATCTCCATAATCACTTAATTGAAAATAGAAGTTATAACTACCTTTACCTCTATTTGAACTTATAAATTCTTCATATTTATAGACGCCGCACAGTTTTTTATAGGTGTTGATGTTGGGCGGAAGACTTTTAATTTCAGAATAACAGTACTGGAATAAGATTATGGTACTGGAAATAATCAAAATTAGACCAACGGTATGAGTCTTTTTAATAAAAGTAATTTTAATAATAAGAATGATCCAAAGAGCAATAATATATCCAAACATTCGCTGTACAAAGCTCATATGGTTTTTAGTAAGACGTTTTTTCGGTTGGCGTAATTGATAATTTTGTTTTATTTGCAATTCCTAACCATGACTTTAATTGTAGCAATATTTTGTACCTTTTACTAAGATCAGAATAAAACGTCACCACGTGACGCATTGCATCTCCCATGCTCTTAATTTCACAATATGAAAATGCTAATTTTTAAACGATATTCTCTGTTCTCATCAGGTCGTTTGAAATGTCTGATCGCATTCGTGAAAAGCTGCAAATCTTAGCGGACGCTGCCAAATATGACGTGTCCTGTTCCTCCAGTGGTAGTGACCGTAAAAATAAAGATAAGGGGCTAGGTGATGCCAGTCGTTCAGGCATTTGCCATAGTTATACTGAAGATGGTCGCTGTGTTTCCTTGCTGAAAATCTTGTTCAGTAATGTCTGTATTTTTGATTGTGCTTATTGCGTATCACGTCGTTCCAATGATGTAAAACGCGCTGCATTTACCGTACAAGAAGTGGTTGATCTGACCATTAATTTCTATCGTCGTAATTATATTGAAGGGCTGTTTCTGAGTTCAGGCATATTCAAATCTGCTGATCACACCATGGAGCGGATGCTGCAAGTGGTGAAAAAATTGCGTCTAGAAGAAAATTTTAATGGCTATATTCATCTCAAAACCATTCCTGGGGCATCGCCTGAGCTGATTCATGAAGCAGGGCTTTATGCAGATCGGATGAGCATCAATTTAGAAATGCCAACTGAGGTCGGATTAAAAGCGTTTGCCCCTGAAAAATCACATCAAGAAGTACAAAAGGATTTAGGTTTAGTACGAGATCGACTGATTCAACTTAAAGATGAACGTCAAATTATCAAGCATGTGCCGAAATATGTACCCGCAGGGCAGACCACACAAATGGTGGTGGGCGCACATCAGGAAACTGATCAAGATGTGCTGGTGATGGCAGATCGACATTACAAAGAATTTAAACTCAAACGTGTCTATTTCTCAGGTTATATACCAATCAACACCGAAAATAACTATTTACCAGCAGTCGGTTCAGCACCTCCATTATTAAGAGAAAATCGACTCTATCAAAGTGATTGGTTGATGCGGTTTTATGGTTTTGAAGTCAATGAAATCGTCAATGAAAAACACCCACATCTTGATTTAGATGTAGACCCAAAACTGAGTTGGGCATTACGTCATCCTGAACAGTTTCCAGTGGATTTAAATCGTGCGGATTATCAAATGATTTTACGTGTACCGGGTATTGGAGTGAAGTCAGCCAAGAAAATCGTGCAAGCACGACGTTTTGGTAAAGTGCATATTGATTTGCTTAAACAACTCGGTGTGGCGTATTCACGTGCCAAGTTTTTTATTCGTTGTGAAGACAGTCCAAGGTTTCAAAAAGAACTTTCTACAACTGATATTCGTCAGCAAATATTAACGCAGGGTTCATCTAAGTACGTGAAACAACTATCACCGCAACTGAGTTTAGGATTCTAAATATGCTCAGTGATGCTGTGGTTTATTATTATTTTGATGGCTCAATGGTCGGTTTGCTCAACTGCGTATTTCGAGCTTTTCAATTTAAAGAGTTCCACGTGCAACTGTGTTTAAACCAAGGCGCGCAGCATGGCTTATTTGCCACGGTGGTTGAGATTCCAAATCATGAGCAACATGCAGGTCGTGTTTGGTCAGCTTTACAGCAGAAACTTTCGCATTCATCTTTGAGACAATTTTATTTTGCTTATTTGTCAGAATCTTTGGATGCCTATCAGCATTTATTTAATTACTGTATCTATATTTTTCGGCATCAACATTCAGTTGAAAAAAATTACTCTCATCCCAGTGTTTTAGCGATTTCGCAATGGACGAAAAAGGTCGGGCGCGAAAAGCATCGTATGGAAGCTTTTGTGCGGTTTAAGAAAACCACAGATGGTTTATTTTTAAGTTTAGTTCGACCAGATTTTAATGTATTACCTTTGATACAGCCGCATTTTAAGCGTCGTTATCAAGATCAACGTTGGCTGATTTATGACGAACAACGCAAATATGGTCTGTATTATGATTTAAAAGAAATTCACGAGGTTTCTTTAGAAGCCAATCAGATTGACAGTAATATCGAAAATGGTGCCAGTCAAAATTTCCAATTAGAATTAGATGAACAAGAAGAATTATACGATCAACTTTGGAAAGATTACTTTAATAGTATCAACATTAAAGAACGTCAGAATGTGAAATTACATGTGCAATATTTACCTAAACGCTATTGGCGTTATCTGAACGAAAAATACGTCTAACTGATTTACTGATTGCTTCTAAAAATAGGCTCAACTTATGAAAGCTTAAAAAATGATTAATTACTTGTATGAGTTATGTTATAACGTAACAATTAAATAAATAATCAGTCCAACAGAGGCAAATAAGGTGAAAAGTCTAAAACAAAGTTATGTCTTAACGATTTTAATGAGTAGCGTGTTGCTATCAGCATGTGGAGGGGGAGATTCTTCAAGCTCATCATCAGTTGTGTCGCCAAAACCGCAGCAACCCACTGAAGCTGATGCAGGGCGTTTGGCAATTGCCAATGCAGATACAATACGACCTTTACTCACCGTGTATGATTTAAAAGAGCAAAAGACGATCAATACTACTGCGTTGAATTATGTTCCATCTGCCATGTATAGCAGCCCACAATCACGATATGCGGTAATGCTGAGTCGAAATGAAGGCATCGTGCAATTTGCTGATGGCGGAATTTTTAATAAAAATGGCAGCTTGCAACGCAATGCACCTCATTTATTGGCGTATCAATTAAAAGGCGCAATCCCCGCGCATTATCGTAGTTTTAATGGTACGGCAGCATTGTTTTATGATGGAAGCGAAGATGATGGTTCAAAATTTGACGTCTTTGATGATGCAGCCATTGCACAGCAAAGTGTTGCAACTCAAAATTTACCTAAAAAGCATCATGGTGTGGCTGAACCGCGTGGCGAGTACGTGTTAAGTACGTATATGTCTAAAGAATCAGAAACATTAAGTATTGTGAAAAGTTATTATGTACATGGTGATCATTTCCATGTAGACCAGACTTTAACCAATCCTTGTAATCGTTTACATGGGGCAGCATCAATTCAACAATATGCTGCTTTTGGTTGTGAGGATGGCGTATTGGTCGTTGAGCAAAACAAGGATTCCTTCTTAGATAAAAAAATTAAAATAACAGATCAAAATGATAATTTAATACGCATTAGTACGATTGCAGGACATGAAAAGCTAGATAAATTTGCTGCTTTTGCTTCAGGTACACATGCTTTATTTGTAGTTGATCCAAAAAACTTAAATGCAATCAGCTTAGATTGGTCTTCAGCGGCTAAAGAAGCAGATGGCATAACCCCAGTTAAACGCTTGCAACAAGTGGTCGATGCATCAGGTCAATATTTAGCGATTTTAGATAGTGTTGGTGTGGTACATGTGATTGATAGCCAAAATTGGAAACGTCTTGGACAAATCAAAGCTATTCAAAATTTAAATACAACTGAGCTCGCAAAAAGCCGTTTAGTCGTAAATGCGAGTGCAGGTACGATTTTTATTAATGATACGCAAGCGAAAAGCATTGTTGAATTAGATTTGAAAAACTTGAAAATCAAGCAAACCATTCAACTCAGTGATGTGCCAAATACCTTTACGTGGTTGGGTGTGAAAGCGTCTTAATTGCAGATTGAAGCAGAAAAAAAGCAAACAGTTCAAATGACTGTTTGCTTTTTTATGAATGTTCGCTTTAGCACAATGATGATCAAGCTAAAGCATTAACTGCTAAATGAAGAACAAATAAATAAAAACTGAAACAAGTGCTACGCAGAGAATATTTAATATAAAGCCTACTCGCATCATTTCACTTTGTTGGATGTGTCCTGTTCCAAAGACGATTGCATTAGGCGGCGTTGCAACAGGAAGCATAAATGCACACGAAGCACCGATCCCGATCACAACAACTAATATTTCTTTAGGTAAACCCATTTGATCGGCAATTGCAGCAAATACAGGAACTAAAAGTGCAGCTGAAGCTGTATTACTGGTAAATTCGGTTAAGAAAATAATAAATGCTGCAACTATTACAATCACTAGAAATGGGGATGCATCACCAAAGGCATTGGCTAGTGTTTGTCCAAGAACTAAGGAGGAGCCTGAATCTTTTAGAATCGCACTTAAAGTTAAGCCACCACCGAACAGCATTAAAACACCCCAATCGGTATTATCTGCGATATCTTTCCATGTCGCGATACCTAAAATAACCACCATACAGGCAGCAAGTACTGCAATCCATGTGTCTGGTTGACTAATTCCAAATTGCTCACTGATCGCCTTACCAAAAATCCAAGCAAAAGCAGTGACTAAGAATACAAGCATGGTCAGAATGCGATCACGATTCCAAGGGATACTTTCAGTTTTAAATTCAACACGATGATTAAGTTTTGGACGTAGAACAATATATAAACTTACCAACATTGCAGGAAAAATGATGAGCATCATCGGTAAACCGACTTTCATCCAATCGGCAAAGTCATAACCTAAAGCCTTCGCTGCAATCGCATTTGGGGGTGAACCGACCAATGTGCCTAAACCACCAATACTTGCTGAATAAGCAATACCGAGCAAGATGAAGACAAATGTCTTGCGTTCCTTTGCAGCATCAAAATGTGAAAGTAAACCTAAAGCCAGTGGTAACATCATTGCTGCTGTGGCTGTATTGGAAATCCACATCGACAAAATTGCAGTGACTAAACAGATTGATAAAACCGCTATACCTAGATGACCTTTGGAGAGTGCGATAATCCACATTGCAATCTTTCGATCAAGCTTTTGAACATGTAGTGCCGTCGCCAGTGCAAATCCACCGAAGAAGAGGAAAATAATTGGGTCAGCAAAAGTACTGAGTGCTTTTGTGGTCGTAATGGGCTTGAGTTCATCATTCGTCCCAGCGCTTGGCATACCTACTAACACGGCGATAATAGGAACCAAGAGTGCGGTGATGGTGATATGAATAGCTTCAGTCAGCCAAAGAATACCAATAAACACTAATAAGCTTAGTCCTTTATTGGCATTTTGATCGTAAGGTAAGATTTCATATAAACCGAAGGACAGCAAAGCTGCAATGACAATAATAATCCAACCCCGTAGTAAACCTTTTGGCATGGCATTGGTTGGGGTTTCAAGGTGAGGAACATTCATAAAATATCCTTATTATTTAAGTTGTTGTTGTCGCCTAATCATTGGGTGACCGCCTAACCATAAAAGTTTAATGAGGGCAAAGTAAATATTAAGTTCTACCATCTATGTAAGATATTATTTAATAGGCGTGATGTCTTGCCATAAAATATGACATATACGTAAAGCTAAGGTCTGAAAATTAAGCTTTGTATTAACTGCTCGTTATTATTGGTGACTTAAAATGAAGAACATAAAAATGGTAAAAAACAATTTTAAAGTTATATGGTTGCTCACTGCTTTCCTAAGTATGAATAGTTTTGCTGCGTCGCAGCAGCAAGCGACAGATCCCTATAGTCAATGTGTTGATGAAACCATTCAAGAGCTAAAGTTGGGTAATATCAACAATGCGGTGGTAGAAATTTGTAGTACAAGGACTAAGACATTATATACCAAGCAGATTGTCAAATTATTAGATCAAATCAAAGCTCAAAGCAAACAATATAAACAGCCAGAACGTTATAGCGATATTATGAAATCACAACAACTTTGGAAGAATTTTGTAGATCAGGAATGCCGAAATGCAGGAGCTTATATTGGCTCACCGATGTATGAGTTTTGTCCTATGCAAAAATATGCAGAACGCTTAGAGCAACTGAAAGAATATCTAAATTGATTTAAATATGCTCAATAGCTTTACTCATAACCTAAAACTATAATTTAAATACATCTTTAAATTAAGATGCGCGTATACTGCGCGATGAATGAGAAACAATACAATTTCAGTAAGGTACATTGTGAGCTATCCCCAATCTGACTGGCTAAATTTTCTGAAACCGAATTATAAAGTGCTTCCATTGAAAGAAAGGCTTTTTTCAGGCGTTGGTGCGCTCTGCGGTTTAGCAATTTCCTCTTTAATCAGTTGGTATGTATTAGGTGGCATAAATGCTTGGTATATCGCACCAATGGGAGCTTCTTCGGTTCTTCTTTTTGCTTTACCGAATAGCCCTTTAGCACAACCGTGGAATGTGGTGATAGGCAATATAATTGCGGGGTTGATTGGGGTCAGCTGTGCGCAAATCTTACCTGACTTAACAACTGCGTTTAGTGTGGCGGTGGGTCTTGCGATCTTTATGATGATGACCACCGACTCATTACATCCACCGAGTGGGGCTGTAGCAATCACTGCGGTGTTAGGTGGCGATGCTGTCCATCGACTCGGTTTTCACTTTATTGTTTATCCTGTTTTATTAAATTCGATCTTATTATTAGTTTTTGCTGTATTTTTTAATCGTTTAGTGGGTAGGCATTATCCAATGACTGCACATGTGAATGAAAGGTCAAAAGATCCGACGCCTACCCAAAAAGTGTCGATTCAACCGAAAGATATTGAATATGCATTAGAGCACCGTACTGAGTTGCTTGATATTAGCCAATATGATTTAGAAAAAATTATTTTAGAAGCGCAACAACGTGCGAATGAACGAATGGTGAATTCATTTGTTTGCCAAGATATCATGAGCCGAGATGTGATGAAATTGCATGAAAATGATGATATTCATCAAGCATTAGATAAATTTAAGGCAGTGAATTTAATGAGTTTACCTGTCGTC
The DNA here is from genome assembly GCF_024296945.1 of Acinetobacter sp. Z1. NCBI lineage: Bacteria > Pseudomonadati > Pseudomonadota > Gammaproteobacteria > Moraxellales > Moraxellaceae > Acinetobacter > Acinetobacter sp. Z1. The sequence goes on from NZ_CP101115.1 coordinate 429,379, forward strand.
GATCATGACGATAGATTAGTAGGAACTCTTGCTTTATATGAAGTTGTGGAATGGTTTAAGGGAGCAACTGACCCGCGTAATTCATGGCAGCATTATGTTCGACAAATTATGAGTCATCGTGTGGTAACGGTTGATCCTTTACAACCCATACAAGATTTAGTTCCATATTTTGTCGAAAAATCCTTTAACTATATTCCCGTGGTAGATCAGCAACGCTTGATCGGTATTATTAGCCGAGCAGATATGATTGCTGCTTTACAACAGCAATTAAATCGACAATTAAATTAGGCTTTAATTTTTACAATAAAAAAAGCTACGGTTGGATTAGGGGAAACTCAACCGTAGCGACCAAAACATAAATAAAAGAAGATATTAATTAACGCTTTGTTGTCTCGTGATCATTAATGGTTTTGATGGGCTGGTTATAACCTTGTACCCGTTCTATTTGATCAATGTGTTTTTTAGGTATGACTAACCATAAAACTAGATAGACTAAGATACCAGGAAAGGCAGCACTCATGAGCGAGATCACCACAAAGATCAGGCGTAATAAATTTGCATTCCAACCAAAACGTTCCGCAATACCACCTAGAACACCAGCGATCATGCTTCGTTGGCTAGAGCGATATAAACCAGAATTGGTCATCGAGACATTCTCCTAAAATAAATAAGTTACAACAGTAAAATAAAAATATATAAGCTGCTGTTATTAAAGAAATAGGGGTAAATTCTTTTTTTTAAAGTTTAAACAGATAACAAAATCGTTACGGTGTGTAATTTGTTGATGGAAAAACCGACACTATCGCCTAAAATGCACCGACTTAAAGCAATCTGCTTTGTCATTGGCTATTTCCATCTGAAAGTTTGTTGCTGCTTATCCTTTTGGGGAATGGACGCTTATTTGATTGATCTCTATATTTTCAATAAATTAGGGTGATTGAGTCAGCTTAGAAAGCCATATCGATGTTGATGTTAGAGAATTATGAATATGCAGTTCAGGTTATTCTTACAAAATGTAAGTGTAGGCGTTCTATTCACGCTAGGGTTAAGTGCTTGCGATAGCCATCATCCTGAATCAATGAAAAAACAGACTCAAACACAACGGAGTAGTGAGGAAAGTTCTGCTGCAATTATTTTCGAAGATGATCAAAACGTATCTAGTGAAGGAATTTCTTTAACTGAAGTCGCAGGACAAGCGACCATTCCTCATGTCGCTTCAAAGTCTTTAGACAAGCCGACGGATAAAGATATGCAATATGCTGGTCGTTACCATGCGCGGATTCCGTGTACTGATGCTTTTGCAGGTTGTGTTAAAAATGAAAAAGAAGCTGAGTATATTCTTAATTTATTAGAAGATGGTTCCGTTTATTGGACCAATACCAGTTTTGGGCGTTTGGGTTCAGACGCTTCAACGAATATTGCGAAAATAGAACAGACCTGTAAACAAGTACAATGGCGAGTGCAAAAGGCCGGTCAGGAAATTCTGGTTCGTTGTGAAGCTGCCGATGTGAATTTGTATTATAAAATTAATTCAAAACAAGATTTAGTTTTAGATTTAGATCAAATTTGGAATGGGGATCATGGACGCAATCGCAAGTTCTTTCAAGAATATCCTTTCCCTGAACAGGCTTATGTGTTTGAAAAAGTTAAACACTAAAAAGCAATATTAAATAAAAAGAGCGCTTCAAGCGCTCTTTTTATTGATCAGTTCCGATTCAATTAGTAATCGAAGCTGAAGTGTTCTGGAGCAAGAGAAGTCAAGGTACGAGATGTAGTTACCATCGATTCTGCATGACCTTGAGCGCGTGGCAATAAGCGGTCAAAGTAGAAATCTGCAACTTTGATTTTTGCTTTATAGAATTCTGGTGTTTCAATTCCGTTACCAGCTTCTAGTTTCTCAGAAGCAATCACTGCTTGTTGAGCCCAGAAATAAGCCATCATTACATAACCAGAGAACATCAAGAAATCATTGGAAGCAGAAGATACGATGTCACGGTCTTTACGAGCTGCAAGCATGATGCGAACAGTTAAAGTATTCCATTGAGCGCAAAGCTTCGTTAAGTCCCAAGCGAAACGACGTAAATACTTGTTACGCGCATGAGTAGCACAGAATTTCAAGATTTCAGCAGTATAGTCACGAACGACTTTACCTTTTGAGCTTAAAAGAACTTTACGACCTAATAAGTCAAGTGCTTGGATACCCGTTGTACCTTCATACAATGTTGAGATACGTGCATCACGTGCGATTTGTTCCATACCCCATTCACGGATATAGCCATGACCACCGTAAACTTGCATACCGTGGTTTGCTGCTTCCAAACCTAATTCAGTCAAGAAACCTTTTAAAATCGGCGTATAGAAACCAAGTTTGTCATCGGCAGCTTCATAAGCAGCTTGATCGCCATTTACCAATGCATCTGTCATTTTGTCTGCAAGTTTAGCAGCATGATAGATCATTGCGCGACCGCCTTCTGCAACCGCTTTTTGAGTTAACAACATACGACGAACGTCAGCATGGTGAATAATCGCATCACCTACACGCTCAGGCTCTTTCTTACCAGAAAGGGCACGCATCGACATGCGGTCTTTCGCATAAGGTAACGCACCTTGGAAAGAAAGTTCCGCATGTGCAATACCTTGAACTGCTGTACCAATACGTGCAGTGTTCATGAACGTAAACATTGCATGTAAGCCTTTGTTAATTTCACCGATCAGGTAACCAGTTGCATTATCAAAGTTTAATACCGCTGTTGCAGACGCTTTAATCCCCATCTTGTGTTCGATAGAACCACAAGAAACCGTATTACGCTCACCAACACCGCCATCAGCAGTTGGGATGAATTTAGGTACGATGAATAAAGAAATACCACGTGTACCAGCAGGGGCATCTGGAAGACGCGCAAGTACGATATGAATGATATTGTCTGTTAAATCGTGTTCACCCGCAGAGATGAAGATTTTCGTACCAGAGATTTTATAAGTACCATCAGCAGCAGGTTCAGCTTTAGTTTTTACTTGACCTAAGTCTGTACCACATTGTGGTTCTGTTAAACACATTGTGCCAGACCAAGTACCTTCAACCAATTTAGGCATGTAGGTATTTTTTTGCTCATCAGTACCAAATTGCATGATGGTGTTCATACAACCTGTACTTAAACCTGGATACATTGTAAATGACCAGTTTGCAGTACCCATCATTTCTGATTTGATGAGGTTCAAAGACATTGGTAAGCCTTGACCACCAAACTCTTCAGGATAAGAAAGACCTTGCCAACCACCCATTACGAACTGGTCATAAGCATCTTTAAAACCTTTCGGTGTAGTGACTTCACCATTGTTGAAAGTACAACCTTCTTCATCACCTGATTGGTTCAGCGGAGAAAGTACGTTTTCGCAGTAATCAGCTGCACCTTCAAGAATCATATCAACGGTTTCAGCATCCGCATTTTGACCACTTGTCAAAGTTTGGTAATGTGCTGGATAATCTAACATTTCGTTCATTAAGAAACGAATATCACGGAGCGGGGCTTTATATGCTGGCATAATCTTAATCCTGTATTTGAATCATTTTGGATTATCTGTTTCGATACTTTGATTATTCATACTAGTGATAAAAAATACATTGATAAACCCGAGGGAAAAAAATGTCAGAAAAGCGAATTTTCAAAAAAAGTTTTACTTAAGAAAATCATTTTTCTGCTAGAGTCTTCGCATACAGTATATGTGAAAAATAATCTATTTTATAGTTGAAAATATAACGATATAAGGGTGTTTGGTAAAGCTATGCGTTTAAAATATTTAACATTATGTATCTTGGGTCTTAGTCTTTCTGCGTGTTCGCAGCATGTCATTAAAACCAATTCAGGCTCGACTAACTTAGATCAGAAGGCGATTAATAGCCTCAATGCGATGTACGAATATCCGAGTTATGATTATCGGGGAAAATTTAATGTACATGTCGATCTGGACGAAAAACAGAAATCAGCGACTGATAACAAAGTATTAGATGCCGCAGTACAACAAAAAGCGGATCAATATTTGCGTGATCAAAAAGTCAATTTGAATAGTCAGCAAAAGAAAGCTTTATATACCGCTTTAGCTGAGCAGCCTAAGAGTGCTTTCGGCACTAAAGCAGATAAATTCGCTCGTATCATGACCAATATTTTAAATGATATGCAGTTTGAATATGATGGCTCAGTTCATTATCGCCAAAAAATGGGTTCATTTAATCTAACCGCGCGTTATGAAAAGCCAACACTGTTGGTTCAAGCGAAAGTACCGATGGTACTAGATCTGAGTAGTTATAAATTCTATATCAATTACTTCGCTTTAATGCCTTATTTGGTCAATAAAGAAAATCAAAATAATTTGGCTTACTTGGATTTTTCCAAATATCAGGATTTGTTCAAAGAAGTCGATTACAAAAAATTTGCCGAATATGTAAAAGCATCTAGCGCGGTTTATTATCGATTAGCAGATGCAAATAACATCCAAGCTTTATCAATCACACCTGCGGATCAAGCGGCTGGTGTTGTTGAAAAAATTCGTTTAAAAACCTCGATTGAGGAACTGATCTTACAAGCAAATTTGTATAGTAAGGTTAATGAAAGATATTTGATGCAAAGCATATTAAATATTAAAGAAGCAAATTTAGAAAAGTTAATTCTAGATGATGCCAGCAAAACGCCTGCTGATACTACAAAAACGCCATTAAATAATAAACAATCAGCAGAAGACCCAAGTGTCGTCAGCCAACAACTTTATCGATTAGTCAATCAGCACTTTGGTGTTGATGCTGAAGCGGATACTTCAGCGGTTGAGGCTGCTGAAGATGCCGCAGATGAGGCACAACAAGCCGCGGATGATGCCGCAGAAAATGCTGCGGCTGATTCAACTTCAGTTGATGATGAGCAAGATGGTTTATCAGAAGACCAATGTTTAACATTGCAAAATGCGTCTAAGGCAACCTATGGTGACGCACAATATTGTCAAAGCCTGTATGGTGTAGATGTATTTGGTGATAAGAAAACTGAATCAGGTTTTCTTTCATACATAGAAAAGCTAAAAGCTATAGAAAAAGAATTTGTTGTGTACGATAAAAATCAATTTATTGATGATCAAGCATTTAAAGCGTTATGGATCAAGCATCAGGCTGAGATTGCAAAAGCACTCCCACCTGTAGATAAACGTAATCCTTTTATTATGGATGTTGGGTTAGATACTCAAGGACGTGCGGTTAAAATCGATTATGATTTGAATTATGCATTACCTGAGATGAAATCTCGCTTTAACGTCAAAGCAGACATGCTGATTTCTAATTATGGTAAAGCAACTCCAATTGACCAAGCTCAATTGAAGCGTGCTAAAACATGGGCAGAAGCAAGCAAAGGTTCTATGTTAGAGCAGGCGATTGGTAGTTTCTCTGAAAAGTTAGGGCAAACGAATGTTCAAGAACGTTCAGCAGAAGCATATACACTATCATTAGATGACCAATTGAAAGTGATTGCTGAACAACGATTTGATGCAACGAAAGCCTATGAGCAAACGTATAAAGCAGTATTTATCGCGAAATTGATTGAAACTAAGCCTGAAATTGTACAGCGCTATACGAGTCAGGAATTACAGGAAATTGCTGCTGTCTATGCGTATTGGTATGGCAATGAAGAGGTTTATAATCCAGAAGGTAAAGCACTACAAACAATAGAAGCGTTACAAAATAAACACCATCTTCAAGAGGAAGATCAGTTTGATGATAAATTGGGTCAAGCTGTTAATCGTATCGTTAATGAAGCAATGCGCGGTGATAAAGATCGTCAAGCTTGGAAAAAATTGCAAGCTCAATATAAGCAGCCACAACAGTTATTTGCACAGCAATATCAGATTCAATTTGAACTGGAAAATGGGGTTTCAAGTGAAGAAAAGCTTCTACTTGCCCAAACAGCAAATATTTTAGGACAGGTGTATGTTGATGCGCGTAAAAATAAGTTGTCTGAAAAGAGCATAAAATCATTAAAGATTGAGCATAATGAATTTATTGATTATGAAATTTTTAAAGACGTTTATTTGAAAATGTTAAGCACTAAATAATTGTTAATTATGTAAAAAAGAACCTGATTTATGCAGGTTCTTTTTTACATACGTTGATTTATAAAAAATCTTTTAATTCGGGTTTAACACCATTCCAAATAGAGAAAGCTTCAATAGCTTGCCCCACTAACATGCCAAAACCATCAGTTGAGGGAACTTGACGCTCTTGGGCTTGCTCCAAAAAGCTAGAGGGTTTTCCATAAGCCATTTCATAGGCATGATGAAAGATTAAGTTTTCAGGTAATTGTAATGCTTCACCGCTTAAACTTGCTGAAGTTGCGTTAATCACAAAATCAAATTCACCTGTCAATTCATCTAAGCGAATGGCTTTTAGCTCAGTCTGGGCAACAGCATCTTTTAAATCCTCAACGAGTTGCTCAGCGCGAGTGAGTGTTCGGTTAGCAATCACAATTTGTTTTGTGCCAGCTTGAACCAGTGGATAAATCACACCGCGTGTTGCACCACCTGCACCTAAAATTAAAATACGACTATTTTCTAAACTCCAATTTAAGGCTTGAATTGCTGTAACCAAGCCCTGACCATCAGTATTGTCACCGTGGAGCTTGCCATCTTGCATCCATAAGGTATTCACTGCTTTTGCAATCTTAGCGCGTTCAGTCAATTGATCGCAAAGGGCGAATGCTTGTTCTTTAAAAGGCACAGTGACATTCATGCCCGCACCGTTTTGTGCAAAGAAATCTTTTACTGTGCTTTCAAATCCATCTAAGGGCGCAAGAATTTTTTTATAGTTTAGATCGACTCCTGCTTTTGCTGCGAATGCGTGATGTAACTCTGGTGAGCGAGATTGTTCAATCGGGTTTCCAATTACAGCAAATTGTTTGGTCATGAGTGATCAGTATGGTAAAGGTTAGTAGAAGTTTATAAAGTTGAAAGGGATGCTGCAATATTGATTTACATCTATAACAAGACGATGTGGTGATTTAGTTTTTACAACATGTTTTGATGAATGAAAATCAAGATACAACTTTAAATAAAACTATGAGTATATTTTTAATTCGGCATGCTGAAAGCGAGGCCAATATCAATGGGCGCACTTTATCTCATGCTTCTATTGCTCTTAGTGAAAATGGCAAACGACAAGCTAAGCAACTTTGTGTGAGCTTGCCTCAAATTGACTATGTGATTATTTCTAAATATTTACGTACATATCAGACTGCTGAACCTATTTTACAAAAATATAGGATCACTGCGGAGATAGATGGAAACATTCATGAGTTTAGTTATCTTTCTGAACGTAAGTGTGCAAATACCAATTTAGATGATCGAAAAGAGTGGGTAAAAGCATATTGGGAAAAGATGGACTGCGATTATCGGGATGGCGATGATGCGGAGTCTTTTACTGACTTATATATTCGCGTACAACTATTTCATAAAAAATTAAGACAATTAGAAAAGGAGTATGCGGAAAAGAATTTAGTAATTTTCACGCATGGGCAATTTCTACGATTACTTCTGACATTAAAGGATAGACCTAAACCTTTAAGTCGAGAGCTGATGCAAAATTTTGGATTAGACCTAATTCAACGACCCATCTCGAATACTACAATATTTTTATTTTAATGTTTTTAGATAAGATTTCATCCCTGAGCTTTATATCAGGGATGAATCATTTCATTTAATTCTCTAAACCTAGCCAATCTCTTGGTTTTAAATAATAATCCGTGAGTCGCTTCTCAGGCGAGTCAGCTTCCCATTCTGGACGATACGACCAGCCTGCTAAATTCGGTAAACTCACAAGAATTGACTCAATACGCCCACCTGTTTGTAAACCGAACAAGGTGCCACGGTCATAAACCAAGTTGTATTCGACATAACGACCACGACGATAAAGTTGGAACTCCCGTTGAGCTTCGGTATAGGGCTGCTCACGGTGCTTCTCAAAAATTGGCAAGATCGCTGCTAAGTAACCATTACCAACGGCTTGAATATATTTAAAGCAAGTCTCGAAGTCCCATTGGTTCAAATCATCAAAGAATAAACCACCAACACCACGTTGTTCATCACGATGTTTTAAGTAGAAGTAATCATCACACCATTGTTTATGTTCTGCATAGACATATTCACCAAAAGGTTGACATAAGTCGTACGCTGTTTGGTGCCAATTCTGAACATCCTCATCATCTGGATAAAATGGGGTTAAGTCAAAGCCGCCACCAAACCACCACACAGGATCTTGACCTTCTGGTTCTGCGATAAATAAACGAACATTAGCATGAGAGGTTGGGATATTTGGATTTTTCGGGTGAATCACTAAAGAAACACCTAATGCTTGTGCTTTTGCACCTGCAATCTGTGGATGACGTTCTGTAGCAGATGCAGGAAGTTTGCTGATATTAATGTGGGAGAACATGACCCCACCTTTTTCAATCACTTCACCATTTTGCAAAACACGGGAGCGACCACCGCCACCTTCGGTTCGTTGCCAATCATCAATGATAAACTCAGCGGTACCACCGCCTGCACGTTCCTGTTGCTCTAGTCCTGCACAAATCCGTGCCTGTAGATCGAGTAAGAACTCGCGAACACGTTGAATATCAACTGAAGTTGGGTGTTGCATGATGATCCTCTTAATAAGATCTAAGAATGATGAATATCAAAACACAAAACCATAATAAAAGTAAGGGATTTGATAGGAATCTCTTAAATTTAAGCATAAAGGGTGTTTGATCAAAACTATTAAATAATCTTCACTCAATAGAAATATAAGGAAAATATCCTATGAAAATAGGATCATTTTTTATTGGTCGTTTGACTTTAAGAGGGTCATACTTAAAATCATATTGAGCAATAACCCATTTACAATGATCAATACCCTTTAAATAAGCTTGATGGATGACATTATTTTTGAATGAACTGGAATATGATAAGTCTTTGATTAAAAGTCCTATTGAAACTAATTCGAAGTTCAGATGATTTATTTCTTGATTACTAAGTTGATAGTATCCAATACCACATAGGTCTTGTAATATATCTAATTCCATATCAGTTTTTTCATCAGAAAGACCAATCCAAATTGATACGATACCCTCATGCTCGAAGCCTTGATTGTAAAAGTCATCATCATCCGAATAATCAATTTTATTCATAGATTTACCAAGCATATCCTAATTAAACTGGTCTCTTAATTCGATCAAAAGTCATCTTTTTGATAAAGATGATCCATACGCTCACGTTTGGTCTTTAAATATTGTTCATTAAATGGATTACGACCAACTGTGAGAGGTACACGTTCAATCACATTAATTCCAAGATCGGTTAATGCTTTAAGTTTCAAAGGATTATTAGTGATTAATTTCACTTCTTTAATTTGAAGATGATCGAGCATAATGCTGCACATATCATAACGACGCGCATCAGCAGGAAGATTCAACATAAGATTTGCATCAACCGTATCATGCCCTTGATCCTGTAAAGCATAAGCACGGATTTTGTTGGTTAATCCAATGCCACGACCCTCTTGACGTAAATACAAAATCACGCCTTGCCCAGCCTCATTAATTAAACGTTGAGTTGCTTGTAACTGCGGGCCGCAATCGCATTTGAGTGAGGCGAACGCATCACCCGTTAAGCATTCAGAATGAATACGAACTAATACTGGTTTATTGGGAGCAGTTTCTAAACCTTTAGAAAGTGCCACGTGTTCTTCACCCGTCTCAGGGTCTTGAAACACGGAAATATTGAAGTCACCGAAAGCAGTAGGTAGCTTTGATGTTGCAATAAATTCAATCGGCACAGATAACTCTCTATTATAATAAAAACAGTCAAAGTATAGCTTAATGTGTGAAGATTGAGTGAATTGGAATTTCTGATTTTTCACATAAGTTTTTCTTTTTCATAGAAAGCACACAATAATGGTTGATAAACAGTGACATAATTCAGGATAATCTGCGAGCCAGTCAGTTATGATTGGTTTGAGAATGTTCAGCACTACATCATTCGCACATGTGGCTGATTGAAGGTAGATCATATTTAATTGTATGATTGCCCCCATTTAACCCAGCTTCGGATTTGCCAGGCTTAAAAAGGCTTTGCCACATTATGTTGTATACCGAAATTCCAACTCAACGCCCTGTTACGCCATTGTTAGATGGAATTGATCATCCACAACAATTACGTCAGCTCGAGCAAAGCCAACTCGTACAAGTGGCTGATGAGTTGCGTCAATACATTTTGTATGCAGCAGGACAAAGCGGTGGTCACTTTGGTGCAAATCTTGGAGTCATCGAACTGACTGTTGCGCTGCACTATTGCTTTAATACTCCTGAAGACCGCTTGGTTTGGGATGTAGGTCATCAAGCCTATCCACATAAAGTATTAACAGGTCGCCGTGAAACGATTACCACAATTCGTACAAAAAATGGTTTAGCGGCTTTCCCTGCTCGTGATGAATCAGAATTTGATACCTTTGGGGTAGGGCATTCCTCAACTGCAATTTCAGCAGGTTTGGGGATGGCTTTGGCACGTCGCTATCAAAAAGATCCATGCGATGTTGTTGCGATTGTCGGTGATGGCGCAATGACAGCAGGTATGGCATTTGAAGCGATGAATGACGCTGTTGCACATGATGCTGATTTAATTGTTGTTCTCAATGATAATGATATGTCGATCTCATGTAGCACAGGTGGTTTTGCAAAACACTTAGCCGCGATTTGGGAAACAGGTCAGTTTATCAATGTCAATGAACATGGCGAAGCTTATGTTCAACCACATCCAAAATGGACTTATAATTCGCGCTTGCATCAATCTGCGACGGATGCGGCCGATAATTTATTTAAAGCGATTGGTTTTGATTATTTTGGACCATTTGATGGTCATGATGTGGAACAGTTAGCGCAAGTTTTCCATGCACTCAAAAAACGCAAAGGTCCGCGATTAGTTCACATTTACACTAAAAAAGGTAAAGGCTTTGCACCAGCGGAAGCAGATCCAATTACCTATCATGCGATTACTAAGATTACTCCTACAGCTTCAGCACCAGTCAAAAAATCACCACCCAAATATTCAGATGTTTTTGGGCAATGGTTATGTGATCAAGCAGCTCAAGACTCACGTTTATTAGCGATCACACCTGCAATGTGCGAAGGTTCTGGCATGGTGAAGTTCGCACAACAATATCCTGAGCGTTTCTTTGATGTTGCTATTGCCGAACAACATGCAGTGACTTTAGCAGCAGGTATGGCATGTGAAGGCTTAAAACCTGTTGTTGCGATTTATTCAACCTTCTTACAACGTGGTTATGATCAATTAATCCATGATGTCGCATTGCAAAATTTAGATGTTACTTTTGGTATTGATCGTGCTGGTTTAGTGGGTGAAGATGGTCCAACGCATGCTGGTGCGTATGATTATGCCTATATGCGTACAGTTCCTAATATGGTCATCATGGCACCAAAGGACGAAAATGAATGTCGTCAGATGTTGCACACAGCTTATCTCTACGAAGGACCAACCGCGGTACGTTATCCGCGTGGTGCAGGAACAGGTGTAGAAATTCAACAGCAAATGACTGCTTTAGAAATTGGTAAAGCTGAAATTGTTGTAGAATTTAATGTAGATGCAGATCAGCAGATCAGTATTTTAGCTTTTGGTAGTCGAGTGGCAGCTTCAGTTGAAGCAGCAAAATTATTCGCGCATAAACACTCGATTGGTGTGCGTGTGGTGAATATGCGTTTTGTGAAGCCTTTGGATGAAAAAATCATTCGTGATTTAACGCCTCGTACTCAACTGTTTGTTACTGTAGAAGAGCATGCGGTCATGGCTGGAGCAGGTAGTGCAGTAAATGAGTTCTTAGCACATGCTCGAATTTTAAAGCCAGTTGTGAATCTCGGTTTGCCTGATACGTTCTTACATCAAGCGACACATCAGCAAATGCTTGCAGATTGTGGTTTGGATGGACAAGGGATTTTTGCTTCAATTGAGAAAGCTTGGTTGTGATACATAAGCTTCTGTAAATACGTAGATAATTTTTCGTAAACATTTTTCACCTAAAAGCCCGTATATTTGCTAGAATATGCGGGCTTTTATGCATTATTCTTTGTCAAAATCTTCAAATTTGTAGTGGGTGTTCAATGGAACCTATGGTGGTTATGGCTGCGCGTGCGGCTCAAACAGTTGGTCAAGAGCTTTTAAAGGCACATCAAAATCGTCATAAACTCGATTTACAAGTTGAAGAAAAAGGCATTGATGGTCCAGTAACACGTGTAGATCGTTACATCGAACAACTTACAATAGATACACTTCGCAAAAGCTATAAAAATCATAGCTTCCTAGGTGAAGAGTTTGGGCTACAAGAAGGTAAAGGTCACGATGCTGATTGGTGTTGGGTGATTGATCCTTTAGATGGTACGCAAAACTTTATTCACGCTGTTCCTCATTTCTGTATTTCTATTGCTGTGCAACATAAAGGCATAACTCAACACGGTGTGATTTATGATCCAGTCCGTGATGAATTATTCTCTGCAAGCCGCGGTCGTGGTGCAGTAATGAACCAACGCCGTATTCGTGCGAATGTAAAAGACAGTTTAGAAAATACTTTCCTCGCAGTAGGTCATCCTTACCGTGCAAAACGTAATGGTGAAATCGTTTCTTATGCAGAACAACATTTCGCTTCTTTGCTGGCTGTGACTAAATCAGGCGCTCAATTCCGTCGTACAGGCTCTGCTGCATTAGATTTGGCTTATGTTGCGGCGGGTCGCTTTGATGCTTTCTTTGAGCTTGGTTTAAAGCCTTGGGATATTGCAGCAGGTGAATTGATTGTAAAAGAAGCGGGCGGTGTAGTTGTTGATGCTCGTGGTGGTAATGATTCAATGGAAAATGGTCAAGTCCTTGCTTGTTCACTTAAAATGTTAAAACCATTGATGCAGACTGTTGTTCCAGCTTGGGGCGAAGCTGCAAAATAATTTGTAGATTTTGAGAAAAGGGTAGCTATTAGCTACTCTTTTTTTTTGGAAAAGTGTTTGAATTAAAAGTAATTGAAACACAATTAAGACCACTGTATTAATCAGATAAGCAAACCAAAATGGTGGGGCATGCATAGAAAATAAAATAGCAGGAATAAATTGCCCCATGACAATGAGGCTGCATATTAGATAACTTAAAACAGGATGCTTTTTATTAAAGCTCAATAAAAAAGAGAGTCCTTGAGCGATAAAGTAGATAGAGAAAAAAATGCAAGTAAGCAGCACTCCTTTTAATGGATATGTAAAAATATACCCTGGTTCACTCTGTATAAGAAATGAATTAAATTTAAAACCGAAATGGATAATATTGAGGCACCCTAATAGCCATAAGATGAATAGCGATTTTATTAGCATGGAGGTTTTAATTTTTTTGTTCGTATATAAATATATTTAAGCTAAATTTTTATAAAATCAATGGATAATAGAAATAGATAGAAAAAACCTATTAAAAAAGGTGACATTTAAAATTATTCTGCTATAATCCGCCCACGCACTTAAATTCCAGTTCATTACCTGAACACTCATTTCTATTCATATTAGCGCACGCTGTCCGTAGAGAGGACCACATCTTGCGCCCAAATCGCTTAGCGATTCTTCAGGTTGAAGCAGTAATCAAGCGTGCGTTTAGTCCACATCGTCGTTATTCGGATCGCCGCTGAACTTCATCTATTTTTCAGCTTGAGTCGCTTTGCCGCTTGTTGCCGATGTCTATTTTTTTGTATTTATTAAAATGGAGCACCCCTTAGGGTGAAACTCTCTATGAGCAAAACTTTTGCCGAATTTTCTCTACACGAAACCTTACAACAAGCGCTTGAAGGTTTAGGTTTTACCACACCAACTCCTGTACAAGAACAAGCGATCCCTGCTGCGTTAGAAGGGAAAGATTTATTAGTATCGAGCCAAACTGGTTCAGGTAAAACTGCTGCATTTTTATTGCCAACTTTAAACTCTTTAGCTGGCGAAGAAGCTTTCGTCTCTTTTAAAGATCGTATGAAGGCAGTTACTCAGCCTACAATCTTAGTTATTTCTCCTACACGTGAATTGGCTCAACAAGTAAGCCAAGACGCGATTGGTTTTGTACGTCACATGAAAGGTGTTCGTATCGCTGCAATTATGGGTGGTATGCCTTTTGGTAAACAAATCCAGCAGCTTAAAGGTGCACAAGTTGTCGTTGCGACTCCAGGTCGTTTACTTGACCTTGTAAACCGTCGTCAAATCAAGTTAGACAAAGTTGAATCACTTATTGTTGATGAGGCTGACCGTATGCTTGATCTAGGTTTCTCTGAAGATCTAGAGGCGATTGGTGAATTAGCTGCAAATCGTAAACAAACATTAATGTTCTCTGCGACTTTTGCTGATCGTATTATTCGTCTTGCTGAGCGCATGATGAATGATCCACAACGTATCGCAATTGAAACTGGCCACAGTACTAACACTGATGTAACTCAGACATTACATTGGACTGATGGTTTTGAACACAAGAAAAAATTACTTACTCACTGGTTATCTGATGAGTCAGTAGATCAAGCTGTAGTATTCGCAAGCACACAAGAAGACACAGACATGCTTGCTGAAGAATTAGCTGAAGCTGGTCATTCAGTGGTTGCATTACATGGTGCAATGCCACAAACCGTTCGTAACCGTCGTTTACGTAGTATTCGTGAAGGTCGTGCAAAAATCTTGGTTGCAACTGACGTTGCAGCGCGTGGTTTAGACGTACCAACAATTTCTCACGTGATTAACTTCGGTTTACCGATGAAGAATGAAGACTATGTACACCGTATTGGTCGTACAGGTCGTGCGGGTCGTACAGGTCAAGCGATTACATTAGCGACTTACCGTGAACGCGGTAAAATTCGTGCTTTAGAAGATTATTTAGATGCTCGTTTAAGCGTATCTGAAATTGAAGGTTTAGAGCCATCTCCACCTCCTGCTCGTTCAGGTCGTGATGGTGGCGGTCGTGGCCGTGATGGCGGTGGTCGTGGTCGCGGTAGTCGTGACGGCGGTGGTCGTGGCGGTTTCGGCGGTGGTCGTCGTTTTGAAGGCGAAAGCAATTTCAAACGCCGTGAAGGTGGTGATGACCGTCCACGTCGTAGCTTTGATGAGAAACCACGTGGCGAACGTCCATCATTTGGTGGTGAAGATCGTCCGCGTCGTGAATTTAATTCAGACCGTCCACGTCGTGAAGGTGGTTTTGAAGACCGTCCACGTCGTAGCTTTGATGACAAACCACGTGGCGAACGTCCATCATTTGGTGGTGAAGATCGTCCGCGCCGCGAATTTAATTCAGACCGTCCACGCCGTGAAGGTGGTGATGACCGTCCACGTCGTAGCTTTGATGATAAACCACGTGGCGAACGTCCATCATTTGGTGGTGAAGATCGTCCGCGTCGTGAATTTAATTCAGACCGTCCACGTCGTGAAGGTGGCTTCAATGATAAACCGCGTTTTGAATCGAATGATGACAACCGTGGTAATCGTGTAGACTATAAACCACGTCGCGAAGGCAGTTTCGGTGATCGTCCAAAACGTGATTTTGGTGATCGTCCAGCGCCACAGCGTGAAGGTGGTTTTGGTGACCGCCCAAAGCGTGATTTTGGTGATCGTCCAGCACGCCGTGAAGGTGGTTTCAGCGACCGTCCAAAACGTAGTTTCGGTGGTGAAGACCGTCCAAAGCGTAGCTTCGGTGGTGAAGATCGTCCAAAGCGTAGCTTCGGTGATGACCGTCCAAAACGTAAGTTTGGTAGCGAGTGATTATCGTCGGAAAAACGACTTTTAATCGATAAAAACCGATAAA
Organism: Acinetobacter sp. Z1; assembly: GCF_024296945.1. Classification (NCBI taxonomy): domain Bacteria; kingdom Pseudomonadati; phylum Pseudomonadota; class Gammaproteobacteria; order Moraxellales; family Moraxellaceae; genus Acinetobacter; species Acinetobacter sp. Z1. The sequence goes on from NZ_CP101115.1 coordinate 445,243, forward strand.
AAGAAGAAGCCAGTTGAAAAACTGGCTTTTTTATTTGGGGGTAGTCATGTAAAATAATAAAAATGTCTACTGGTTCAAGTTTTAGTTTGGAAATGAATAGAGTTAATCAAAATAAAAGTCTTTTCAATCAAATGTGGTCGTTTGTGTGTAGCGAAGGGTTGCCGTGTTTATTTGTGATCTTAATGCTGTGTAATGGTCTGTTTTTTGCGTTTGCAATTTTTGATGAAACTAATCCTCAATCTTTCAATGTGAATTCTCATCATGGTGTCAATGAAGTAAGTACAAAGAACAACTACATAAATTAATAATCTTCATACGTAGCATATCAAAATAAAAACAAGCGCTTATTCTTTCAGTGTATAGTATGCGTGCATAAAAAGTGCAGGAATGAATGCCATTATGAATAATAAATCTCCTCTCGATACTGAAGCCTTAATTGAAGTGAAACACTTGAGCTTTAATCGAGGAGAACGTGTCATTTATGACGATATCAGCCTTAAAATTCGACGTGGTCAAATAACAGCAATTATGGGGCCGTCTGGTACTGGTAAGACAACGCTACTGCGTCTAATTGGTGGACAGTTAGTACCTGATCGTGGTGAAATTTTACTAGATGGTAAAAATATTGCTGCGATGTCCCGTCATGAACTTTTTGCAGCACGTGCGCGAATGGGCATGTTATTTCAAAGTGGTGCTCTTTTTACAGATATGTCTGCGTATGAAAATGTAGCCTTTCCTATTCGGGCACATACCAATTTGCCAGAAAATCTAATCGCAGAACTGGTTGCATTAAAGCTTGAATCAGTCGGATTACGTGGCGCTGAACAATTAATGCCATCAGAACTTTCTGGAGGTATGAACCGTCGTGTTGCGCTTGCACGTGCCATTGCACTTGATCCTGAATTGATTATGTATGATGAACCTTTTGCGGGGCAAGACCCGATCGTGATGGGGGTGTTGACACGTTTAATTCGCTCTTTGAGAGAAGCACTCGATTTAACAACAATTATTGTGTCGCATGACGTGGCAGAAACCTTGTCGATTGCCGATTATATTTATGTGGTCGCAGAAGGTAAAATTCAGGGCGAAGGTTCACCAGAACAGCTAAAAAATCATGCTTCGCCATTTGTGCGTCAGTTTTTAACGGGCTCGGCTGATGGCCCTGTTGAATATCAATTTACTCAACAAGCATATTTAGATAACGAGGTTCGTCCATGAATGCGATTGCCTGGTTAGGTAGACTCGTTATTGAGCGGATAAAGGGAATTGGTGCTGCTGCGCTAATGCTGCTGCAAGTTTTATTTGCCATGCCATCGAAAGGTGGCTTTCAGCGTTTTATTTACCAAATGTATCGAGTCGGGGTGATGTCCCTGCTGATTATTGCTGTTTCTGGTTTATTTATAGGCGCAGTTCTTGGTCTACAGATGTACAGCATTCTCGTCACATTTGGTAGTGAAGCAATGCTCGGTACAGCCATTTCACTGACTTTACTTCGTGAACTTGCTTCTGTCGTTGCAGCCTTATTATTTGCTGGGCGTGCTGGTTCAGCATTGACTGCTGAAATTGGCTCAATGAAACAAAGTGAACAACTTGCAAGTATGGAAATGATTGGGGTAGACCCACTCAGACAAATTGTAGCACCACGTTTGTGGGCGGGTATTGTTAGCTTACCCATGCTTACGGTGATATTTGCGTCGATAGGTATTATTGGCGGTAAGTTGGTAGGTGTGGATTTTTTAGGTGCTGATGAGGGTTCGTTTTGGAGCGGTATGCAAAGTAGCGTACAGTTCTGGCATGATATTTTTAATGGCACCATTATCAAAAGTATTGTATTTGCTGTGATTTGTACATGGGTGGCGGTATATCAAGGTTATGCTTGTGACCCAACACCAGAAGGTATCGCGACATCTATGACCAGAACGGTCGTATATTCTTCACTTTGTGTCTTAGGTTTTGATTTCGTGTTGACTGCGGTCATGTTCGGAGGGATTTAATGAAATCACGTACTAGTGAGCTGGCCGTAGGTATCTTTGTCATTATCTTTGGTATTGCTCTATTTTTTCTTGCAATGAAAGTCAGTGGCTTAGTTGGGACTAACTTAAAAGATAGTTACAGCATGACAGCCCAGTTTGATAACGTAAATGGCTTAAAACCACGTGCCAAAGTCACCATGAGTGGTGTAACGATTGGTCGTGTTGAATCAATTTCTTTGGATCCAGTCACACGTTTGGCAACAGTTAAATTTGACTTAGATGGTAAATTAACCAGCTTTGACGCTGAACAATTAAAGCAAGTTCAGAAAAATGCGTTGGAAGAATTGCATTACAGCTCTGATTATCAACAAGCTGATGTAGCGAAACAAAAAGAAATGGAACAGCAACTTATTCGTAACATGACCTCCATCACCAGTTTGGATGAGGATGCTTATATTATGGTTGCAACCAATGGTTTGTTAGGTGAGAAATATTTGAAAGTTGTACCAGGTGGGGGCGTGAACTATTTGAAACGTGGAGATGTTGTTTCAAATACCCAAGGTACGATGGATTTAGAAGATTTAATCAGTAAGTTTATTACTGGTGGTGCTGGCAAAGCCACATCAGACTCAACATCATCTAGTAGTTCTGCATCACAGCCCGCTGCTACAGAAGCAGAAGCTTCTTTTGTTGAGTAATTCAGGTTAGGAGATTGAAGTGAATACATTATTGAAACAAACGTTAACGGCAAGCGTATTATCAAGCATGCTTGCAACGGCGGCATTTGCTGCACCTACAGAAACCCCACCTGATTTTGTAAAGCGTGTTGCTGACGGCTTGATTACTCGTTTAAAAGCGGACCATGCTAAATTGCAAAACAATCCAGCTTTAGTGAAAACAATCATTCGCCAAAATCTAGATCCGTATGTTGATTCTCAAGCATTTACGAGAATTGTTTTAGGTACTTATGCGAATAATCAATATACCAATGCTGCACAACGTGCGCAGTTTGAGCAAAACTTTCGTGCAGTGATTATTGAAAACTATGGTAGTGCTTTCGCTAAATATACCAATGAAAGCTACACCATGCGTCCATATAGAGCTTCAAACAGTAAGAACCCTGTTGTAACTTTGGATTTCTTGCATAAAGGCGAGAAAATCCCTGTATCTTTCCAGTTGATTGATAAAGGTGATCAGTGGAAAGTTCGTAATATCAATGTTTCAGGAATTGATTTAGGTTTGCAATTCCGTAATCAGTTTGCTGCAACCGTTCAGCGTAATGGTGGCGATATTAATAAAGCGATTGCAACATTTAAGCCTGATGCAGATGCTGCTGTTAGCAAAAAATAAATAGGTGATCTTTGGTGATTCAGTATATTGATCAACAATTAGTTGTTTCAAAAACAATTAATTTTGAAAATGCAGAGCAGATGTATCAAACTGGCTTAAAGCATATTCAAAAGCACAAGAATTTTCCTTTGGTTGTTGATCTTGCTCAGCTTGAACATGGTAATACTTTATCTTTGGCTGTATTGGTGCAATGGTTACGCCAAACACCTGAAAATAAAGGTCTGCATTTTAAAAATGTACCTGAGAAAATGCTGAAGATTATCCAATCTTGTCATCTGCAAGATGATTTGAAATTGATTTGATAATGTAGTGAAAAAAAAGAGCTTTTAGTAAAGCTCTTTTTTTTCACTATGATTTAGGAAAGGCTGAGAAAAGCGTCTGGCAAGTTGGATATTTTGCACGTAATTTTTTGAGATAATAAGATTGATCGTGCTTTAAAAAGCCATCTAATAATTGAATCGATTTGGGATGGTCACCATAACAGCGCTTATTCTTCCGATCCCACGCAGTAAAATGGCTGACAGGATGACTCATGGTGATCTGATTATTTTGGCATTTTAAGTATGCAAAAGAAGTAACACGATAGTTTTGTGGTTGATTTTCATCAGGGGCGTAGGCTAAGCCGATAATCAGATCGTTTTTTTTGAGATTTCTAAAAGGGTCTATTTTGTTATCAATGTCAGTGGGATAATAACTCTGCCATTGTTTAGCTTTAGAATATTTAAACCAAGCTGATAAATCACGAAAAATAAATTTTGAATCTGTCCATGTTAATAATTGATGATTGTTTGTTTTAGTTATCTTTTGAGCTGCTTGAAAACGTGCAATAAATACATCATTTGAAGAGTGCGGTATACAAGCAAAAGCTTTCAATGGAAATATGAGCAATCCAGTTATCAATAAACGTGAAAAAGTGAATTGCTTTTTCACGTTAAATCCATTTCTTCCAACGGAAATAGAACATCGGTAAGACTAGAAATGCCATGAGTATAGCCGCAACGATCCAAAAACTTAAACTACCATGCGCAAATGGAAGCACATCCGTGTTCATGCCATAAATACTGGCAATCAACATGGGTGGTGCAAGCATGCTTGGTAAAATTGAGAATCGACGGATCGTATCATTCTGTTCTGTATTAATGAATCCAGACGTTGTATCGAGTAAGAATCGAACTTTTTGGAAGAGGAATGCATCATGCTCGACAAGTGAACGAACATCCTCACTTAACTCGCGAATGTCAGCATCATAAATATGACTGCCTAAAGCGCGAGGACGAGCCAAAAAAGTCAGCACACGTCGTAAATCAATCAAACAGAGTTGTGCTTTTCCGAGCATATCTTCTTGCTGAGCTAAGCGTGTAATCATGTCATCGAGATCTAATATTTTTTCTCGATGATGGTTGTTAAGGACTTCAGTCGAATATCCTTCTAAGTCTTTGTGGATATCTTCTAAGATATCCGCAAGCTCATCAAGTTTTGCCTCAAGTAGCCCCAGTAAAATCCACGTTGGATCTTTATAGTCCATATCGTAGTCATTGCGACGAGCGCGAGCACGAAAGGCGCGGAAAGCGACAAGTTTCTCACCACGCATGGTGAACAAACGATCTTTATGCAAAATAAAAGCTACGGTTTGAACCATCGCTAACATGTGAGTCGAATCTTCTACATCACCGTCGACTTGATAACTCTTATTTTTCGTTAAAAAATAGGTGCTAATATGCAAAATACCATCGTCATCACGATAAAAACGTGCCGATGAGGAAATGTCTTCTAATGATTTGAGAGTAGGTAAGTTCCGATCATAAGCATCGATTACCCATTGTTGCTCTTCTTGAGATGGAGCAATCAGATCAATCCAGACCAATTCAGGGTGTAGATCAAAACTTCCATTGATGGTTGCATCTTCTAGACTACCGCGCTCTGTGGCATAAAAGGCTTCAAGCATGTCTTTTTTCCTCGCGCAGTCGATGTCGGGTTTTGCGTATTCTAACGAAAACCAGCGTGTATTTTAGACAAGGATGAAAGGAAAAACACTTGCCTAAACGTTAATTTGTTAAAAATCTTGTTGCTTAGACTACTTTATCAGCATGACAGTTATATAAAATGCTTTTAATTGTATGAATTCTATATATGTTTTCAGTAATGGTGACTGTAATCATCTTCAGTTAAATAAAAATAGCAAAATACTTCGGGCAGTTTTTTTAAGTAAATACATGTGATTGATCTGAAGATGTTGGATCGAGCAGTGTATTTCTACGAACGTTTAATACGATACTCATGTATCAAGTTGCAGAATCATAATAGACTATTGCTTGCTATAACGGAGAGGCTAACTGCTTGAATACAATTACTGTCGCTGCGGCAATTATTTTAAATGAACAGAATCAATTGCTGTTGGTCCGTAAAAAGAATACGCATGCATTTATGCAGGTCGGTGGAAAACTAGAGGTCGATGAAGTACCTGAGATCACAATTCAACGTGAAATATTAGAAGAAATTGGTTGTTATAGTGAGCTGAAGCAGTTTGTCGGTCAGTTTGAAACGGCAGCTGCTAATGAGCCGAATCATGTGTTGATCAGTTATGTCTATGTAATTGAATTAAAGCAAACACCGCAAATTGCCGCTGAAATTGCTGAAATGAAATGGATCGATTTAGATGATCAATCGACTCTACTCGCACCATTAACCAAAGATATTGTTATTCCGTGGTGTCAGCAAAATTTAGTGAATTAAATCACTTTTGATTGCGAGCGGCTGCTAAACATAAACTATAAATTTGTTGGCAACCGAGCTGTTCTAAGATTTGAGACAAAGCGCTAATCGAACTACCCGTAGTAATGACATCATCTACGATCAGTACTTTGCGGTAACGTATTTTCTGTGTTGGATCAGCTATAAATTGTTGTTCGATATTTTCTAATCGCTCTACGCGGGATAAGCCTTTTTGCGAGTGCTGTGCTAAACGCTGTACGGGTTGCCAAATAGGAATATGCAAATTTTTACTCAGTTCTTGAGCAAGTAATAAGCTTTGATTAAATCCTCTTTCTACTAAGCGATCAGTTGAGATAGGCATGGGTACAATCGCATGAACTTTTGGAAGTTTGACTTGCAATAAAAGTCCACTCAATAGCCTTTGATGATGAAGTTTTTGCTCGTATTTAAATTGCTGAATAATGCGATCAATTGGATATTCATAATGACATGCAACCAAAATCTGTTGTTGATTGCGTTGAATAGATTGCTTTAACCACGGCAACTGCTGCCAGCAACTTTGGCAAATCCCATGGTGTTTCTTCATCCCAATGTCACAAAGATTACACGGGGTGAAGTAATCAAAAAGCTGACGAGTACCCATTCTAAGGTTTTTAAACATAAGCATACCTTGGTGCTTCAGGTAACCATCGCTTTAACAAACCATCGGCATGTTGAGGATAATCTTTGAGAATTTGTTCAGCGACATAATGTGCTTGAGTGAGTAAATGGTCATCACGTTCTAAACGGGCTACACGAAAACCCATGTCTCCAGTTTGTTTGGTGCCCAAGAGTTCGCCCGGACCACGTATTTCTAAATCTTTTTCAGCAATCACGAAACCATCATTACTTTCACGTAAAATAGAAAGTCGTTCTTGACCATTTTGAGATAATGGTACTTTGTATAGTAGAGCGCAAAAGCTGGCAGTTGCACCCCGACCAACGCGACCACGTAACTGATGTAGTTGCGAAAGCCCTAAACGTTCTGCATTTTCAATCACCATGATGGATGCATTTGGAACGTCTACGCCAACCTCAATTACTGTCGTAGCAATTAAGAGCTGTAATTGATTATCTTTAAACGCTTGCATCACTGCTTGCTTTTCATCGGCCTTCATTTTGCCATGGACTAGACCAATGTTGATATCTGGGAAACGCTCTTTAATTTCCTGATAGGTGGCTTCAGCAGCTTGAGCATCTAAGGTTTCGGACTGCTCTACGAGTGTGCATACCCAATATGCCTGTTTACCTTCTCTACAGTTGGTTGCGATACGTTGTAGAACTTGTTCACGACGATCTAATGGAATAGTTACCGTTTGAATCGGGGTACGTCCTGGAGGAAGTTCATCAATAATGGATGTATCTAAGTCACCATATGCACTCATGGCAAGGGTGCGCGGAATAGGGGTTGCGGTCATCACCAGTTGGTGTGGAGTAAATTGATCTATCCCTTTATTTCTGAGGGCAAGGCGCTGATCAACGCCAAAACGGTGTTGTTCATCAATAATAACCAAACCAAGTTTTGAAAATTCAACATTGTCTTGAAAGAGGGCGTGTGTTCCCACAATTAGTTGAGCATGACCCTCTTTAATTAATTGTTCCGCCTGCGCACGCGCTTTGCCTTTTTGTTTCCCAGACAGCCAAGCAACCTCAATCCCTAGCGGCTCAAACCAACGTTTAAAATTGAGATAATGTTGCTCTGCTAAGATTTCTGTCGGTGCCATCAGAGCGACTTGCCAGTCGGCTTCAAGCGCATGACAAGCTGCAACTGCTGCAACCAAGGTTTTACCTGCACCAACATCACCTTGAACTAAACGCAACATGGGTTGATCTTGTTTCAGATCGTTTAATATTTCTTTAGATACTCGTTTTTGTGCATGAGTCATTTGAAAAGGCAAGGCACCAAGTAATGCTTTGGCTAAGATTTTACTGCTGGTAAATTTGGGTGCTGCAATTTGGCGAATGTAAGCACGACGTGTTAATAAACTAATTTGATGCGCAACCAATTCTTCAAAAATCAAACGCTGCTGAGCAGGATGCGAACCTTGATTGAGCTGTAGCATATTTGCATCGACAGGTGGTTCGTGGATGTAATGCAGCGCTTCTTTTAATTCATAACCATTACTATATTTGCTCGGTAATAATTCAGGTAAATCATCACTATGATGCTGAAGGGCTTGGCGAACATATTCACGTAATTTAGGTTGGGTAAGACCTTCTGTGCTTGGGTAAATTGCGGTCAGTTGAGTTTTCGGTAAAGGCGTATGTTGTTGGATCACTTGGATTTCAGGATGATACAGTTCTAAACCACGTGCGCCAACGCGAACTTCACCAAAGATTCGAAGCTGTTGTCCGATTTTGATACGATCTGTTAAACCTTTATAAATATGATAAAAACGTAAGGTGACTTTGCCAAAATCATCTTGTAACAAAGCTGCAAGCGATTTCTTTTTACCAGGCGGAAAATCGACTGATCGTACTTCTCCTTCGAGCAGATAGCTTCGTCCAACAACCAGCTGATTCATTGGAATAATAGTGCTACGATCTTCATAGTCACGGGGGAGATGAAATAACAAATCATCCGTGCTAAAAATATGAAGCTTTTCTAATAAAGTCGCTGCGGCTGCGCCAACGCCTTGTAATTGCTGAACTGAAGTCATTTGTGATCAGGAATATGAATGCATATTTTATTTATTGGTTATGGTAAAACATCTCAACGAGTTGCTAAACATTTATTTGAGCAAGGACACCACATTAGCACAATAAGTCGTAGCGAAAAAACAGATTGTTACGCGACTCATTATATGCAGGATATTCATCAGCTCGATTTATCTAAATTAGACCCTATTGACGTGGTTTATGTCATTTTAGCCCCAAAACAAAGTGGTATAGATGCTTATCAGCACACCTATTTAGATGGTATTGAGCCTATTGTTGAAGCTTTAAAACTACACCCTGTAAGGCGGATTATTGTTGTTTCTTCGACTCGGGTGTATGGTGAAAATGCTGGAGAGCGGATTGATGATGAATCAGTAATCAAACCAATCGATGAACAAGGTCATATACTTCGAAAAATGGAGTTACTTTGGCAGTCATATTATCCTGAGCAAACGATTATCATCAGACCGACGGGAATTTATGGCACTTCAATTCTAAGATTAAAAAAACTTGCCGAACAAACTCAAACCTATCCGACCATTCATTTTAGTAATCGTATCCATATTGATGATCTTACAAAATTTCTAGCGTTATTGCCTGAGTTGGAAAAAGCACAAAAAAGTTATATTGTAAGTAATAATGCGCCGTTACCTATGCATGAAATTCTTTTGTGGTTTCAACAACAATTGAAGTTGCCACTTCTGCAATTGGCATCTCGACAGCGTACAGGCAAACAGATTTATGCGACTCGATTGCTGAGTACAGGTTTTAGATTTGACCATTTGATTTGCTTTAATGACTATGCAGCAGGGCTCGCCGTACATAGTAATGAAAAATAATTAGATTAAACTGCAATAAAGTTTAAATAGTTGGTATGGATTTTGATGTTTAAATACCAACAGATTCCGTTAAGGAACTGCCAGATTGTGCACATGATTTGCACTGAGGCATCAAGGGTTGTCTATGAGAAAAATAATTTACGTACTATTACTGGGTTTTATAACAACTGCAACATGGGCTGGAGAACAAACGTGGTGTGTATTTGATCCATTGAGTTCACAAGGTGATATTAGTCGTCGTCTGCAAGATATTCGTTTGCATGCATTACAAAATCAAGTTCAACTTAAATTTCAATTTTTCAAAAATGAAAAAGAAGCCATTCGTGCATTTGATCAAAAAAAATGTTCTGGATTAGCCGCATCCAATTTTAATACCTACCGTTATAACCACTTTATGGGGAGTACGGGGGGAATAGGTTTGATTTCGAATAACCGTGTAGCACGACTGTTTTTGCAGCTTTTTACTAATACTAATGTTGAGAAACGCTTAATTAGTCAGGAATATGAAGTGGTTGGGATGATCCCGATTGGTACGGCATATATGATTATGAATACGCAACAAATCAATAAGGTATCGCAACTCAAGAATAAACGGATAGGAATTCTAGAGGACAATCCCCCACAGCAAGCATTAGTGCAAAGTGTGGCTGCAAAAGCTGTGTATGTTGATTTTTCTACAGCTGTTGATTCTTTTAAACAAAAGAAAATCGATATTTTAGCCGCACCTGCTTATGGAGTTCTGCCATATAACTTAAAAAAAGAGTTTGGTGAATCGACTCAAGTTGTCAATTTTCCAGTGGCCTATTTCGCTGTTAATATCGTGATTCGTCCTCAAGCTTATCCAAATGGTTTTGGACATCAGATTAGAACGTGGTTTGTGAAAAATAGTAATGGTTTAGCAGCACAGGCGATTCAATGGGAAAATCATTTACCTGCTTATTATTGGGCAGATATTTCTGGTTTTGAAAAGCAAGGATATGAAGCTTTAGTCGCAAAAATTCGTAACCGTTATATCGACTCTGGTTATTATGATGCTTATTTTGCGGAATTGATTAAACGGTTGAGATGTTTAGATGATCCAAAATATTTTGAGTGTCGTCAATAGTGTGAATGTAAATACAGAAAAGGCAACCGAAGTTGCCTTTTTTTATTAAGCCTTTTTACGCTTTAAGCGGCGTTTGGCTTGTTGAGATGCCATCGCCTCTAAAGCCGTTGCAAGTTCCTCATCGCTGAACGTGGTGATGTGTTGCAACATTTGTAATGTTGTTTCATCAAGTACCAACTGAGCACCCGCCGCCATTTCACTAAAGTTGTCATCATATTCAATGAAACCTTGTTCATTATTACGAATATAGTTTTGTTGTGTGAGAACTTTAATAAAACTTTGGAATAATGACTTATCGAAGAATTCAGGAGAATTAAACTCATAAAGTACAGATAAGCGTTGACCTAATAAGTGGCTCAACTCTTCAACTTGTTTGGTTGAAATGTTGCCAGAACCACGCTGCGTAATGAGTGCAAGTGTCATGTAATAACGCTCTAAGCTTTGTTTGACTGGCATCGCCAAGGTTAAAAGCTTCTGATGCTCTTCACTATTTGGTGTTGGGCTAAATAAATTACTATCATGATCTTGGAAAATTAAGCCGATATTCACAAGTGCATCAATGTAGGTATTAATATGCTGTTGTAATTCGGACGGCTGCCATTTCATAAAGAGCTCAGCTCTTAAAAATGGATATAAGGTGCGAATAACGTTACTCAAATCTGTTTTATGGATTTTACCGTTATGCTCAACCAATGAAGCCACTAATGAAGGCAGAACAAAAGCATGCAAGATATTATTGCGGAAATAAGTGAGCAAGACTGCTTGATTATCTTCAATTGCAATAATATCGCCTAGTACGTGTTGCACACGTTTAATCAGTTTAAGCTTTAAACCGTATGCAATAATTTCTTTACCAGATAAAGAAGTGACTTCTGTGCGCTCATCATAAGGATGTTGCGTTACAAGATCACGATAGATATCGAGCTGCTTCGCACAAATTTCTTCATCGAGCGTGTGTTTTGGTGTCGCTAATAAAATTAAAGAAAGCAACGAAACAGGGTTAATCACCACTGCTCGGTTGATATTTTCTAAAATCAGATGAGCAGAGCTTGATACGACTTTTGAAATTTCAGCTGGAATAGGGGCATCATTTTTTTCGATGTGAATTTGATCGGCATTGTGTTGCTTTAAAATATCATCAAGGAAAACAGGTTCACCAAAATTCACATGCACTTTACCGAAAATACGTTCGATTTTGCGTAAAGTTTTCACGATGCCAAAAATTGACTCTGCTTCTTTAGGCTTACCTTGCATTTCACCGACATAAGTCGAACCTTCCATGAGGCGTTCATAACCAATATAGGTTGGTAAGAATACGATAGGCTTTGCTCGACCACGTAAATGCCCATGTATGGTCATTGCCAACATGCCTGTTTTAGGTGGTAAAAGACGACCAGTACGTGAGCGTCCACCTTCGATGAAGTATTCAATCGGAGTGTTGCGCGATAAAATACTATACAAATATTCTTTGAAAACAGATGTATAAAGTGCATTTCCGCGGAATGAACGGCGGATAAAGAAAGCACCTCCACCACGTAATAACTGACCTACAAATGGTAAATTCAGGTTATCACCCGCAGCAATATAGGGAATCATCAAGCCGCGTTTATAAATCACATAAGACAATAATAAATAGTCGATATGGCTACGGTGGCAAGGTGTATAAATAATTTCGTAGTCTTTGGCAAGCTCGCGGACAGTACTAAAGTTATGTACTTCTACACCATCATACAACTGTGTCCATAAGCGTGTTAATGCCATATCTGCAAAACGTACTGCTGAAGCAGAATAGTCTGAAACGATCTCATTGACATAGCCAATAGCACGGCGTTCAGCTTCTAACATGCTAATTTTATTTTGTATGCTTTCACGACGGATAGCATCTTGTACATCACGAGCTTTCACCACTGACTGCATGACGTTGCGACGATCTGATAAATCTGGCCCCAAAACGACTTCACGTTGTTGGTCTAAATAAGTATCGAGTGAGCTGGCAATGTAGGTTGCTGGTGAGATATTAGGATGATTGGTCTTGGCATAATCTACCAATTCACGTAATGACTGAGCTTCGTGAAATTCTAAATAAGATTGGCGACCATGTAGCCCAATATTCACCAACTGTTTTACAGTGCCAGGCGTTGCCCATGTATCAGAGAATAAAAGCTTAAACCATGAGTCCTCTTTATCAGGTGAACGTCCCCAAAGAACGGTCACAGGCACCAGTTCAACTTCCACTTCAGGATTTTGTTCTAGTGCTTCAATGAGCTGTAAAAGGCGAGGGGGAAAAGTTTGTGTATTAAAAAAATTATTTTCGTTTTGATGTAAAAATAGAACTGAGTTTTTTTCTTGATAAGTACCAAAACTCATTGGGTCTAAAGCCGGCTTTAAATGAAGACGACGGGTTTCTCCATCAACCACAAGCGCATTACTTCGAGAGTAATTTTGTAATACATAGCAAATCAATTTATTTGAATCTGTTGTATTCTGCTCTACTGCGGTGGATTCTGTAGGAACTTCACCAAGAACATGTGGGGTTACCACAAGGTCAAGTAACTTACTCGAAAGTTGACGATACATTTGACCAAATCCAGTCTTGGACATTACAAACTCCTAAATAATAATCCTGACGTATAGTCATGATGAACACGACATTCTGCTGTATTCTGACATGAAACGGTATGTTATTTTCTGACAAAATATAGCGTATTTGGTAGATTTTATCGTTAAAAATCGTATTTTTAGCGGGTATATATATAAATTAATGTGACGGACGAATCATTTTATCCTGAGCATATTTATTGGAATTTGTGGCACAATCAATTCAGGCTGTTTCTGTCTGTCAATATTATTGCCCTGACTTCGCTGCGTACTTTGAGTAAATTTTCGTTTGCTCAAGTGAATCTCTCCTCATTGCTGCTGGATGGTTATTACATGAATGCTTTGACTCAAGAACTTGTCGAACTTTTGACCTTAGAAAGAATAGAAAACAATATTTTCCGAGGTAATAGCCGTAACTTGGTCGGTAAACGTGTATTCGGCGGACAAGTTTTAGGACAAGCGTTACGAGCAGCCTCATATACAACGAATCGTCCTGCACATTCTCTACATGCTTATTTTTTGTATGGTGGAGACGTTGATGCGCCTATCATTTACGAAGTTGATTCGTTAAGAGATGGTAAAAGCTTTGCCAGTCGTCAGGTTCGTGCTATTCAGCATGGTCGAATTATTTTTTCGGCGATGGTATCTTTTGCCAATCCAGAAGAAGGCTTAAATTATCAACACAAAGAGCCAGAATATCCTGCTCCTGAAAACTTGAAATCTGAAAAAGAATTAAAAGAAAGTATTATTAACTTCGTTCCAGAAAATGTTCGTGCTAGTTTTATGCGTGAGCGTCATGTGGAAATTCGACCAATACAGGCGGTGAATCCGTTTCAACCACAACCTGAGGCGCCGTTTTACGCACACTATATTCGCACCCATGACAACATCCCGCAGAATATAGATGAAATCTCACTACATCAGGCAATCGTTGCATTTTATTCAGATTTTACCTTAATGACGACCGCTTTACGTCCACATGGACTATCGTGGATATCACCTAATTTACAGTGCGCAAGTATTGATCATACGATTTATTTCCATCGCCCACTGCGTGCGGATGAATGGATGTTATACGATATGGAAGCAACTATTAGCGCAAGTTCACGCGGTTTGAACTTTGGCAAAATGTGGCAAAATGGTCAGCTGGTTTGCAGCACCGTTCAAGAAGGTTTGATTCGGCTCAGAGAAATCGAAACGCAGTAATTTACAATTTATGCAAATATCAATTGTTAATCTAAAGCCATCAGCATGATGGCTTTTTTATTATAAGGTTGTGACAAAAAATTGCTCGATTCTTAAAAATTCACATGCGATAGTACCGCTAAGAGAAAACTTTTATTAATCAGTATGAATTTAAATACTCAGATTTTAATTGCCGCAGTATTGGGGCTTGCATTCGGACTTTTATTGACCGCTTACCCTGAAACTATTTTTGTCGCAAATAGCTTATATGGTTTAGGTATTTTAAGTAGTATTTTTATCGGCTTGTTAAAAATGCTTTTAATCCCACTTATCTTTAGCTCGATTGTCGTGGGTGTTTCAAATTTACAAGCGGGCGGGCAATTTGGACGGGTTTGGAAAATTACAGCTCTGAGTTGTGTTACAACCACGACTTTAGCGCTGATTTTAGGACTTACTTGTGCTCATATTTTTGAGGTGGGAAAGGGTGTTGATATCAGTATCTTTCAAGCCGACATGCAAAGTCATCAATCGCCAGATACACTCACGCCTTCAAGCTTTTTAACCAATTTTATTCAAAATACACTGATTAATCCATTTAAAGCCTTTAGTGAGGGGAATGTCCTCGCCGTTGTTGTATTTGCACTCTTTTTAGGTGTTGCATTGGTCAAAGGCGGTGAGCGCTTTAATGTTGTACGTCAAATTAGTCAGCAATTTTTTGAAATTATGATGATGCTAGTTGGTTGGGTAATGAAACTCGCACCAATTGGTATTTTTGCTTTATTGGCTAAGCTCATTGCGACTGAGGATCTCTCGGTTTTAAGCCGACTGGCAGAGTTTGCGGTGGTTGTTACAGGAACAACCATTTTTCATGGTGCTGTGGTTTTACCTGCATTGCTATGGGTATTTGGAAGAATGAATCCGATGACGTTCTTTCGAGGGGCGAGAGCAGCATTGGTTACAGCTTTTGCAACCAGTTCAAGTTCAGCCACGATGCCTTTAAGTATGAAGTGTGCCCAAGAGAATTTAGGGGTACGTCCTCAAACAGCGGGTTTTGTCATCCCCTTAGGCACGCAATTAAATATGGATGGTACTGCGCTATATGAAGCTGCCGCGGCCTTATTTATTGCGAATTTGATGGGCTTGGAGTTAAGTCTGACACAGCAAATTATTGTGTGTTTAACGGCAATGATCGCATCACTGGGAGCGCCAGGTATTCCAAGTGCAGGTATGGTGACCATGATTATGGTTTTACAATCTGTTGGTTTACCTGCGGAAGCGATTGCAATTTTACTGCCGATTGATCGGTTATTGGATACGGTACGTACCGTGGTCAATGTCCAAGGGGATATGATGATTAGTGTAGTCGTTGATCGTTATGCTAAAAAAGCAGAAACTGAGTTGAGCTGATTGATATACCAATTTAAACAACAAAAAAAGCAGGAATGAACTCCTGCTTTTTTTGTTGCAAATTTCAGTTATGCTGCTGGCTGTAATGCGCGTTTAGCGGCAGGTGAATTATTCAAATAGTTCACAGCGTCTAGGGTATTACCTTCTTTCACAGGATCATACCAAGGCATTAAGTAGTCAATTTGCTGTGCTACCAACCAAATTGGATTCGGTAGAACTTGATCGTCTTTGCGTCCTTGTTTATACCATTCTAACCAAATCCAAGGTTTGAATAGACTTGGTTTCTTGTCAGCGAAGCGAGGATCTTGACTCATGATATGCGCTGCGCCATCAACCCATAAGCCGAGTACACCTACAATCACGGCAACACTGAGATAATAACGGGCAATATAACCACCGCCTAAATGGCGATAAAGATCAAATGCAACGGTACGATGTTCGATTTCTTCAGAGCCATGCCATTTAATCAGATCAATCATTTCAGGGTCTGCGCCTAACTCTTCCCAGCGTTTATTGTATAGCGCATATTTACCAAGCACACAGGTCATGTGTTCTACAGTTGCAATCACACCTAGGCGGAACAAATCCCATTGATGTTCTAAAAACTTAGGAACTTCTTTATCAAAAGGTTTATCAGCCAGTGCTTTAGTAAACAAGAAATCCATAATATCGAGATTACGTTGAATATCGATATTACGTTGACTTAGATACTCTTTGTTTGCAGAAGTGTGTGCTACCGCATGCATTGCTTCCTGACGAATAAAAGCTTGAACATCTTCTTTTAATTTTTCATCGGTAATTTCAGGCAGAACTTTGTTGTACAAACGGCAAAACCAAAATTCACCAGCAGGTAAAATATTGTTAATTTCATTAATAAAATAGCTGGCAAAAGGTTGGTTTGGAATCCAATCTACTGGCGTTTTTTCCCAGTCAAATTTTACTTTGCGTGGGAGGATTTTATAGTCAATCGAAGAACCAAGAACTTTGTTCTTCACAAATGATAGTAATTTCATCGTTTAGTCCTAATCGATAGTGCAATGAACCAACACTAAGCAGTATATGTAAACTACCTAGTGTTTGTGTTTAGCAATTCGGGACAATTAAAAATTATTTTATGCATCAAGTTGCAAAAAATGCATTATTTATTCTTCAGTGTCAGTTTCTGATGCTTCTGGGATCTGCGTTAAATCAAATTCACTTGGTTGATCGAGTGTGAAATTCAGGCGACCACCCATAACACTTGCTAATTCTTCTAAACCAATTTTATTCAATGAAGAAAACAGTTGAATTGAAAAATCGAGTTTCATTTTTTTCAATTGTTGTTTGACATCAAGTAATGTTTTATTGGCAGGGCCACGATTGAGTTTATCTGCTTTGGTTAAAAGAATATGCACAAATAAATGACGAGAATGGGCCCATTCCAACATCATCAAGTCAAAATGTTGTAAAGGATGGCGAATATCCATCAATAGCACTAAGCCTTGTAAGCTTTGACGATGAATCAAATAATTTTCTAGCTCTTTTTGCCACACGATTTTCATTGCTTCAGGTACAGCGGCGTAACCGTAGCCAGGTAAATCGACTAAGCGTTGATCGGGGTTGCCCAAGCTAAAAAAGTTGATCATTTGTGTACGACCAGGTCTTTTTGATGCACGTGCCAATTGTTTTTGATTGGTCAAGGCATTGATAGCACTTGATTTCCCTGCATTAGAACGACCTGCAAAAGCAATTTCATAGCCAGTATCTTCTACGCACAAAGCCAGTTTTGGCGCACTCATCAGAAACTCAGCTTGGCGTAGCCAATTTAAAGACTGTACTGCATATGCGGTTAATGCAGGATCGGTCTTTTTTTCATAACTGATCTTTTCTTTAGGTGCGAGTTTGGCTTTGGTGTCTTTCGATTTTTCACTGCGACGCATAGAAGCTTACTTTTGAATAGAAATAGCAACGACCATTATAAAGGATGTGAGGCGTTCGTGCGAATCCTCATCTGTATGCGATCTTTAAGCTTTCTGAACGATTTCTAAAAAATTAATATTTGAGTGTGTAGATGAAGGCAAAATACCATGCTGTACTACTTCACCAAGTGTATATTGGTCAAGACTTTGATAAAAGCATTCTAAAGCCTGATCTAAAAGTCCTTTCAGACCACAGTGCGAACGCAAAACACAAGGGGGAGTATTGCATTCTACAATTTGATGGTTGCCTTGTAAGATACGAACAATTTCACCTAATTTCAGTTTTTTGGCCTCTGGATTTAAACGAAGACCACCACCTTTCCCTCGAATGGTCACAATCCATTGTTGTTTGCCCATGAAATGAACAATTTTCACTAAGTGATTTTGTGAGACATGCAAGTCTTGAGCGATATCTGCAATCGTATAGGGTACATCACTCGGACGAGCGACATACATTAGAATTCTGAGCGCATAATCAGTAAACTTATTAAGTTGCATGGGTTTCACTCAATCTATTGCTATAAATAGAAAGGGCTAGTCTAACATAGACTAGCCCTATGCAAAACGCAGCGCTGATTAACTGAGTTTTACGCCACCTGTACCGAATGCTTCACTGTGAATATTTTCAACAGGTATGCCACGCGCAACTAAGGCTTTATGCTGTTCTGCCATAAATGGCATTGGACCACATAAATAATAGTCAGCATGGGTTGGTAATAGTGCGGCATCGATGCTACTTAAATCTAAACGACCTGCAACATCATAATCTTCGCCTAATACATCATCGGCATGAGGAAATTCATAAGCAGTGAATGTACTCAGACGTGAATATTTTTCTTTTAGCTCATGAATATGCTTTTTCATGGCATGCACTTGGCTGCTACGACAAGCATGAATAAAGCTAACAGGTTGTGGCATATCCAAAGTTACTAACTGGTTCAGCATTGCAATCATTGGTGTTAATCCTACACCACCACTAATAAAGACATTACGCTTACTGCTATCGATCAAATAGAAATTACCTGTTGGTGCAGACACTTCAATTTCAGAGCCTTCAGCTAAGCCATGTAGAGTGCTAGATACCCAACCACTCGCTAACTCGCCTTTTTCATCTTCGCGTTTTACCGAGATACGCAGGTAATCTGACTGTGGACAAGTCGAAAGTGTATATTGGCGTGGCTGTCTTAAACCAAGTTCCTCAACGAATACACGAATTGATATGTATTGACCTGCTTCATATTTTGGTAAGTCGCCACCATCAATAGGGGATAGATGGAACGAGGTAATCTCATCACTTTCTATGACCTTCTTGGCAATTTTGAAATTACGCCAACCTAGCCAACTCCCTTGAGTTTGTTGGTGTTGATCATAAATAGCTTTTTCAGTGCTGATAAATAGGTCTGCCAATTGACCATAAGCGGCAGCCCATGCATCAATGAGTGGATCATCCATAGAGATGCTCAGTACTTCACTGATGGAGTGAAGTAGGTTCTCACCTACAATCCCGTAATCGGGTGATTGAATATTTAAGCTCACATGCTTATGTGCAATCATTTCTACGACAGGTAAAAGTACAGAAGGGTCTTCGATATTTTCTGCATATGCCAACACCGCCCCCGCAAGTGCTTGAGCTTGAGCACCACTGCGTTGATGACCCATGTTAAAAGTTTCTTTTAATTCAGGGTTATTACCTAACATGCGGTTATAAAAATAACCAGTGAGTGCAACACCATTTTCACGCAATACAGGAACAGTGGCTTTTACTAGGTCAATTTGCTGTGGAGTCATGCTTGATCTCTCTTGGCTATCATTTATAAGATGTATTTAAAATATACCTTATAAGATGTATTTGCAATGCATATTTAAATAAAAACCATAAAAAAATTAAGGGATAATTTATTATCCCTTAATTTACAAAGAAGTATGGAATTATTTTTTACCGAATAATGAACCGAGTAAGCCACGCACAATTTTTTGCCCAGTACTGCCACCTAAGCTGCGTGCAGCGCTCTTAGCAAAAGTTCCCACAATATCCTGCGTTAGTTTCTCTCGATCTCGCTGCGCTTTTTCTGCCGCTTTTTGTTGCTCTTTAGCAAATCGCTCTTGTTCTTTCGCCTGTTGCTTGGCTAAAGCGTCTTGTTCTTTACTTTGTTGTTTTGCTAACTCATCCGCTTGTTTTTGTTGAGACTGCAGCAATACTTTTTGTTGTAGTCTTTCATAGGCGCTATCTCGATCAACAGCTTGATCATAGACACCAGCAACTATGCTTTGCGCAATTAAGACTTGACGCTCTTGTGGTGTGATTGGCGTAAAAGATGAATAAGGAGGCATGACCCAACCACGTTCTACAATTTGAGGTGTTCCTTGTTCATCTAGGCAACTAATCAAAGCTTCACCGACCGCAAGTTCGGTAATGGCTTGGTCGACTTTAAATTCTGGGTTGGCACGGAAAGTATCCGCTGCGGTTTTAACTGCCTTTTGATCTTTTGGTGTAAATGCACGTAGTGCATGTTGCACACGATTCCCCAATTGTCCTAGTACGCTTTCGGGAAGATCGAGTGGGTTCTGGGTGATGAAATAGATCCCGACACCTTTAGAGCGAATCAACCGAACCACTTGTTCAATCTTTTGTTGTAATGCTGGACTGGCATTATCAAACAGTAAATGCGCTTCATCGAAGAAGAATACCAACTTTGGCTTATCCATATCGCCGACTTCAGGTAACTGTTCAAACAGTTCTGACATCATCCAAAGTAAGAATGTTGCATATAGCTTTGGCGTATTCATCAATTTGTCAGCAGCTAAGATGTTAATATAGCCATGACCATTGGTGTTAGTCTGAATGAAATCAAGAATATTGAGACTCGGTTCACCGAAGAACTGTTCACCACCTTGATCTGCCAATGCCAATAAATTACGTTGAATTGCTCCAAGGCTGGCAGGAGAGAGGTTGCCATATTCTGCTTTTAAATCAGAAGCATTTTCGCTGACATAGGTCAGCATTGCTTTTAAATCTTTAAAGTCAATTAATAATAAACCTTGATCATCGGCAACACGGAATACTGCTGAAAGCACGCCTTCTTGTGTGTCATTCAGATTGAGCATTTGGGCTAATAATAAAGGACCAATTTCAGAAATCGTGGTGCGAATAGGGTGACCTTGCTCACCAAATAAATCCCAAAAAATCACAGGAGATGCTGCAAAAGGAATCGCGTCTAATTGCAGGCTTTTCAGGCGTTCATCAAATTTGGGGTTGCTGGCACCGGGTTTGGCGAGACTAGAGACATCACCTTTTGCATCGGCTAGAAATACTGGCACGCCAAGCCGAGAAAAGCTTTCAGCTAGTACTTTTAGGGTAACTGTTTTACCCGTACCAGTTGCACCAGCAATCAAGCCATGTCTATTTGCAAATTGTGAATGTAAAACAATATCTTGTGTTGTGTCTGTGGTTTTTTTTGCAATAATAATTGGTGTACTCATTCTTCACCTATTTTAGTTTCATTCGATCTGTTTTAATGCGTTTTGAATATCTTGAATTAAATCTTCTGGATGTTCTAGTCCTATGCAGAAACGAACCAATAATCCTTGTTGTAAATGTGTATTTTCCAGTGAGCGCATTTGTTTGAGGTCATACAGCATTGCTAGGCTGATTGGGCCGCCCCAGCTGAATCCCAATTTAAAAAGGCTGAGGCTGTCGCAGAATTTTTGAATCGCAGCGAGATCATATTCGGGTTTGAAAATAACACTGACTAAGCCTGCACTTTTTCCAGTGGTACAAATTTCTGACCAAAATGAGTGACCTGCGGAATCTGCATGGCTTGGATGTAAGACTTGGCTGAAATACGGTTGTTGTTGTAACCAATCCAGTAGAGTGACTGCGCTTTTGGATTGTTGATCATAGCGCAGTGACATATGCGCCAAACTGCGTTGGATTTGTGCAGTATCATCACCCGAAACTGAAATGCCTTGAATCGCATGCATGCGATATAGCTTGTGATGGAGTTGTTGATCGCGAGTAACCACTGAGCCCATCAGAATATCGCCGCCTCCGCTTGGATACTTGGTCAGTGCATGTACGGTTATATCAACGCTGAGATGTTCATTAGAAAAATCAAATGCATTGAAAGCCAGTCCTGCACCCCATGTATTATCCAGTGCAGTGAGCATATTGGCTTGTTGTGCTTTTTTAACTAAGTTTTTTAAATCAGGAAACTCTAGCGTGACAGATCCTGCTGCTTCTAACCAAATCAGTTTCGCTTTTTCAGTCGGTTGAAAACTATTGGCATCAATCGGATTGTAAATTTTAACCTGAATGCCATACCGAGCTTGTAGATTGTTTAAATGTTCAAGGTTGGGGCCATAAATATTGTCTGCTACCCAGACTTCATCTCCTGAGTGTAATACTGCACTATTCACTAAATTAATCGCAGATAAACCACTTGGTGCAAGTAAGCAATATGTTCCTCCTTCAATTTGAGCAATATTATCGGCTAAGGTAAAAGTGGTGGGCGTGCCATGTGTACCATAACTATAATCATAAGCATCAGTCCAATGACGATCAAAAAGGTGCGATGTTGATTTGAAAATGATTGTTGATGCACGGAATAAGGGAGGTTGTACTGTTTCGATGTATTGAGGTGCTTTTCGTGGTGCGTGGATCAATTGAGTTTGAGTTTTTTTATGTGCTGTCATGGGGCAAAATTAAATTGAAATAATAATTTAGGTTAAGAGAAAATCACAAAAGCTGCTAGTTATTTGGATGTTTTGTACAGAATCGTTACAGATAAAATAAAAAATAAAAAACTGGCTTTATTTTTGCAAAGACTAGATATCATTCTAACGATAATAGGTTTTAGCGCATGAAGTCGCATTTAAGAGTGCATTATTTTCAGCACATTGCCGGTGAGGGTTTTGGAAGTTGTTATAATTTTTTAAAGGCTCATAAAGCAAAAATAACGGCAACAGAGTTTTTTGCATTACCTGTTGATTTGCCGCTCGAATTAGAGGCGCTTCCAAGAGTAGATGAAGTAGATCTGCTGATTATTATGGGGGGCACCATGAGTGTGAATGATGAAGCAAATTATCCTTGGTTAAAGTTAGAAAAACGATGGTTGCGTCGTTATTTGGCGGCAGGAAAACCTGCAATTGGTTTATGTCTGGGTGGTCAGTTAATTGCTAATGCATTAGGAGCAGCAGTAAGCCGTAATACTTACCAAGAACTTGGGTGGATGGATGTAGGACGAGCTTCACATATCCCTGAGAATTATTTTCAGATTCCAGAAAAAATAAATATTATGCAATGGCATAGTGAAACTTTTGAAATTCCAAGAGGGGGTGTTCGCTTAGCGGAAAACGATGTTTGTAGAAATCAACTTTATCAAATCGGTCGAAATGTTTTGGGCTTTCAATTTCACCCAGAAATCACACCGCATGCTTTGCAGCTTTTAATCGAAAATGAAGAAGATATGGCCGTTTTCAATGGTCAGTATGTACAACCTATATCAGATCTAAAAAAATCAATACAAGCTAAATTTGAGCAGGGCAATCAACTGTTAAATCGAGCGATCGAATATGTGGTGAATGCTTGAGCAAAGATAAAAACAAAAAAATAAAATCAAGAATTGCATAAGACTTAAACAATCGTTATAATGAGCGACCCTCAAATGGAGGGCGTTTACTACGAAGAAAGTAGTAAATGCATTACAGTCGTGGCATCGATCATGACCTTAGTGATTTTCACTGCCCTTGACACTTACCGAAAAGGTGAGGTGCGTCATGGGTGATTCTTTATATATTTGGCTTGGAGTTTACTGGTATGTCTAACCAGAGAATTCGTATCCGTTTGAAGTCTTTTGATCATCGCCTGATTGATCAATCTGCTCAAGAAATCGTAGAAACCGCTAAGCGTACTGGCGCACAAGTGTGTGGTCCAATCCCGATGCCTACTCGCATCGAACGCTTCAACGTTCTTACTTCACCACACGTCAACAAAGACGCTCGTGACCAGTATGAAATCCGCACTTACAAACGCTTGATCGATATCGTTCAACCAACAGATAAAACTGTTGATGCATTGATGAAGTTAGATCTTGCTGCTGGTGTAGATGTTCAGATCGCTTTGGGTTAAGGCTTTCGGTTAATTAACGATTTAAGTTAATTAGGCCGCTTTTTTAGAGGTTTATGCACATGGCTATTGGTTTAGTCGGTCGCAAATGTGGTATGACTCGCATCTTTACAGATGCTGGTGTATCTGTACCTGTTACAGTTATCGAAGTCGATCCAAACCGCATTACGCAAATCAAAACACTTGAAACTGATGGTTATCAAGCAATTCAAGTAACTACTGGTGAACGTCGTGAATCACGCGTAACTAACGCTCAGAAAGGTCACTTTGCGAAAGCAGGTGTTGCAGCTGGTCGTTTAGTTAAAGAGTTCCGTGTTACTGAAGCTGAGCTTGAAGGTCGTGAAGTTGGTGCTTCTATCGGTGTTGACATGTTCACAGTGGGTCAAATTGTTGACGTAACTGGTCAGTCTAAAGGTAAAGGTTTCCAAGGTGGTGTTAAGCGTTGGAACTTCCGTACGCAAGATGCTACACATGGTAACTCTGTATCTCACCGTGTATTAGGTTCTACAGGTCAAAACCAGACTCCTGGTCGCGTGTTCAAAGGCAAAAAAATGGCTGGTCACTTAGGTGATGAACGCGTAACAGTTCAAGGTCTTGAAATTGTATCTATTGACGCTGAACGTTCTGTTTTAGTTGTTAAAGGTGCTATTCCTGGTTCAACTGGCGGTGACGTTGTTGTGCGTCCTACCATTAAGGCCTGAGGGGAAATACTGTGAATTTAAAAACTGTTTCCGGCTCTGCTGTTGAATTGTCTGAAGTTGCTTTCGGACGTGAATTTAACGAAGCTCTTGTACACCAAGTTGTTACAGCTTATTTAGCTGGTGGTCGTCAAGGTACTCGTGCTCACAAATCACGTGCAGATGTTTCTGGCGGTGGTAAAAAACCATTCCGTCAAAAAGGTACTGGTCGCGCTCGTGCGGGTTCTATTCGTAGCCCAATCTGGGTAGGTGGTGGTAAAACTTTTGCTGCTCGCCCACAAGATTGGTCTCAAAAAGTAAACCGTAAAATGTATCGCGGTGCAATGCAATGTATCTTAGCTGAACTTGTTCGCCAAGATCGTCTTGTGTTAGTTGAAGAGTTTGCTGTTGCAGCTCCAAAAACTAAAGACTTGCTTGCAAAACTTACAGACTTGAACGCAACTCGTGCTTTGATCATTACAGATGCTGTTGATGAGAACTTGTATCTTGCAGCGCGCAACCTTCCACACGTAGATGTGGTAGATGCAACTGCTATTGATCCAGTTAGCTTGATCGCATTCGACAAAGTTGTAATGTCTGTTGCTGCTGCTAAGAAAATTGAGGTAGAACTCGGATGAACAACGAACGTATCTATCAAGTCCTTCAAGGACCAGTATTCTCAGAAAAAGCACAAGTTTTAGGTGATACTGCTGGTGTTCAAGTTTTTAAAGTAGATATTAATGCTACTAAACTTGAAATCAAAAAAGCAGTTGAAAAACTCTTTGGTGTTGAAGTTGTTAAAGTAAATACAACGATCACTAAAGGTAAAACTAAGCGCTTTGGTAAAACATTAGGACGTCGTTCTGATGTGAAAAAAGCATACGTCACCCTGAAAGCTGGCCAAGATGTTGAAATGGCTGACTTGGGCGATACCGCTGAAAACGCAGCGGAATAAGGACGAGAATTATGCCAATTCAAAAATGTAAGCCAACGTCTCCAGGACGTCGCTTTGTAGAGAAAGTGGTTCATGACCATCTTCACAAAGGCGCGCCTTATGCTCCGTTGGTAGAAGCTAAAAAACGTACTGGTGGTCGTAATAATAACGGTCACATTACTACGCGTCACGTAGGTGGTGGTCATAAACAAAACTACCGTATCGTTGACTTTAAGCGTAATAAAGATGGTATTCCAGCGACTGTAGAGCGTATTGAATACGATCCTAACCGTACAGCACACATTGCACTTGTATTGTATGCTGATGGTGAGCGTCGTTATATTATTGCGCCTAAAGGTTTACGTGCAGGTGATAAAGTTCAATCTGGTAATGATGCTCCAATTCGTCCAGGTAACTGTTTACCACTTCGTAACATGCCTATCGGTTCTACGCTTCATAACATTGAACTTAAAATCGGTAAAGGTGCTCAAATCGCACGTTCTGCTGGTACTTCGGTTCAGTTGTTAGGTCGTGATGGTTCTTACGCAATCATTCGCTTACGTTCAGGTGAAATGCGTAAAGTACACGTTGAATGCCGTGCTGTAATTGGTGAAGTATCTAACCAAGAAAGCAACCTTCGTTCATTGGGTAAAGCTGGTGCTGCGCGCTGGCGTGGTGTTCGTCCTACCGTTCGTGGTATGGCGATGAACCCAGTTGACCATCCACACGGTGGTGGTGAAGGACGTAGTAAAGGTATCCAACCTGTAAGTCCATGGGGTCAAAAGGCTAAAGGGTACAAGACACGTACCAATAAGCGTACGACTAAGATGATTATTCGCGACCGTCGCGTCAAGTAAAGGAATCTGAATAATGCCTCGTTCATTAAAAAAAGGTCCATTCGTCGACGCGCACTTGTTCGCTAAGGTTGAAGCTGCTGTTGCTGCTAACAACCGTAAGCCGATCAAGACATGGTCTCGTCGTTCAATGATCCTGCCAGATTTTGTTGGTTTAACAATTTCTGTTCACAATGGTCGTAACCACGTTCCAGTAATCATTACTGAGCACATGGTTGGACATAAGCTTGGTGAATTCGCACCAACTCGTACCTATCGTGGTCACGGTGTTGATAAGAAGTCTAAACGTTAATAGGTGCTATGATGGAAGTAACTGCAAAATTACGCGGTGCCGCTATCTCGGCACAAAAAGCACGTTTAGTTGCTGATTTGATCCGTGGTAAATCGATTGCGCGCGCGCTTGATATTTTGAATTTCAGCAATAAGAAAGCAGCTGTGCTTGTTAAAAAAGCACTAGAGTCTGCTATCGCAAATGCTGAACACAATAACAGCTTAGATGTTGATGACCTTAAAGTAACTACGATTTACGTTGATGAAGGTGTGAGCCTTAAACGTATTATGCCACGCGCTAAAGGCCGTGCAGATCGTATTACTAAGCGTACTTGTCACATCACCGTTAAGGTAGGGGTTTGATATGGGTCAGAAGGTTCATCCAATCGGTATCCGCCTAGGTGTTGTGAAACGTCATAACGCTAACTGGTATGCGAGTCCGAAACAATACGCTGAATATTTGCTTAAGGATCTTCAAGTTCGTGAGTTTTTATTGAAAAAACTTAAGAATGCGATGGTGAGCAATATTCTTATCGAACGTCCTACAGGTGCTGCTAAAGTAACAATTAGCACTGCTCGTCCAGGTATCGTTATTGGTAAGAAAGGCGAAGACATTGAGAAATTACAGCGCGAACTCACCAATATTATGGGTGTTCCAGCGCAAGTTAGCATCAATGAAATTGATCGCCCTGACTTAGATGCGCGTCTAGTTGCTGAAGCAATCGCTTCTCAATTAGAAAAACGTGTAATGTTCCGTCGTGCTATGAAGCGTGCGGTACAAAACACAATGCGTGCTGGTGCTAAGGGTATCAAAGTTGAGGTTTCTGGTCGTTTAGGCGGTGCAGAGATTGCTCGTACAGAATGGTATCGTGAAGGTCGTGTACCTTTGCATACGCTTCGTGCGGACATCGACTATGCAACTATGCGTGCTGAAACAACTTACGGTACGATCGGTGTTAAAGTTTGGATTTTCCGTGGTGAGATCTTAGGTGGCATGAAACAAGTCATGAACCCTGCTCCTGCTGAAGATCGTCCAGCTAAACGTGGTCGTGGTCGTGGTGAAGGTCAAGAGCGTCGTGGTCGTCGCGGTGACCGTGCTGCTGACAAGGGAGAATAATCCATGTTGCAACCTAAACGTACCAAATTCCGTAAAGTGCACAAAGGCCGTAACACTGGTCTAGCGCACCGTGGTAGTACAGTATCATTTGGTTCGATTGCGATTAAAGCGACTGAACGTGGTCGTATGACTGCGCGTCAGATCGAAGCTGCACGTCGTACCATTAGCCGTCGTATTAAACGTGGTGGTAAAATCTTTATCCGCGTATTCCCAGACAAACCAATTACCGAAAAACCATTAGAAGTTCGTATGGGTAAAGGTAAAGGTAGTGTGGAATACTGGGTTTGCCAGATTCAGCCAGGTAAGATCCTGTACGAAATTGAAGGTGTGAGCGATGAGTTGGCGCGTGAAGCATTTGCTTTAGCTGCTGCTAAACTTCCGTTTAAAACCACTATCGTGACTCGGACGGTAATGTAATGAAAACTAAAGATCTACGTGAAAAATCGGTAGAAGAGTTGAAAGCTTTGCTTGATGAGCAACAGCTTAACCAATTCCGTCTTCGTATGGCAAAAGCAACTGGTCAATTAGGCAAATCGCATGAAGTGCAAATTGCTCGTAAGACAATTGCTCGTATCAAGACACTCCTTACCGAAAAACAGGGGAACGGACAATGAGTGAAAAAACAGTCCGCACGTTAACCGGCAAAGTCGTAAGCGACAAAATGGACAAGTCTATTGTTGTGCTTATTGAACGCCGCGTTCAACACCCGTTGTATGGCAAATCAATCCGCCGTTCAACTAAATTACACGCTCATGATGAGAACAATGTTGCTAAAACCGGCGACTTGGTAACCATCAAAGAAAGCCGCCCAATTTCTAAAACTAAAGCTTGGACTTTAGTGGAAGTAGTTGAAGCTGCTGCTGAGTAATTAGACGTTCTTGTTGCATCATCGGACAATTTCGAGTACTCTTTGAGCCTTTCGAAATTGTGACCGGTGATGCTCGGTTTTGGAGTAGGGCAATGATTCAAACCGAAAGTATGCTCGACGTAGCAGACAACAGTGGTGCACGCCGCGTACAATGTATTAAAGTACTAGGTGGTTCACACCGTCGTTATGCTTCAGTTGGCGACATTATTAAAGTTACTGTAAAAGAAGCAATCCCACGCGCACGTGTTAAAAAAGGTGACGTGATGAATGCTGTAGTTGTTCGTACAAAATTCGGCATCCGTCGTCCAGACGGTTCAGTTATTCGTTTCGACGATAACGCAGCTGTTATTTTGAACAACAATAAAGCTCCGATTGCGACTCGTATCTTCGGACCAGTGACTCGTGAACTTCGTACTGAACAGTTCATGAAAATCATTTCATTGGCTCCTGAAGTTCTATAAGAGGCAATCATGGCTAAGATTAAAAAAGGCGATCAAGTAATTGTGATCGCAGGTAAAGAAAAAGGCAAACAAGGTGTTGTTTTGTCAATTTCTGAAGATCGAGTTAAGGTCGAAGGTCTTAACTTAGTGAAGAAGCATCAAAAGCCGAACCGTGTAACTGGCGCTGAAGGCGGCATCGTTACTCAAGAAGCTACGCTTCATATTTCAAACGTGGCAATTTTTAATGCTACAACCCAAAAGGCTGACCGTATTGGTTACCAAGTGATTGATGGCGCGAAAACTCGTGTTTATAAATCAAATGGTGAATCAGTGGCGGTAGCGAAGTAATAGGTTGAATAGGCGATGGCCAGACTTAAAGCACGTTACAATGAAGAACTTAAAGCGAAGTTAAAAGAAGAACTTAGCATTAAGAATGTGATGGAAATTCCACGCATTACTAAAATCACACTGAATATGGGTGTGGGCGCAGCTGCAACTGATAAGAAATTATTAGATGGTGCTGTTGCTGATATGCAACTCATTGCTGGTCAAAAACCAGTTGTGACTCTTGCTCGTAAATCAATTGCTGGTTTCAAAATCCGTGATGGTTGGCCGATCGGTTGTAAAGTTACTTTACGCGGCGACCAAATGTACGAATTCTTGGATCGTTTGATCTCGATCGCAATCCCTCGTATCCGTGACTTCCGTGGTTTCTCAGCGAAATCATTTGATGGTCGTGGTAACTACTCTATGGGTTTAAAAGAGCAGATCGTTTTCCCTGAAATCGATTTTGATAAAATTGATCGTATCCGTGGTTTAGATATCACTATTACGACCACTGCTCGTAGCGATGACGAAGGCCGTGCGCTTATGCGTGCATTCGGCTTCCCGTTCAAATAAGAGGTCGATATGGCTAAGAAAGGTATGATTAATCGCGAATTGAAACGCGAAAAGACAGTAGCAAAATACGCTGCAAAACGTGCTGAATTAAAAGCAACGATTGCAAATGTAAATGCAACTGACGAAGAACGTTTCGCCGCGACGCTAAAATTACAAGCATTACCACGTAATGCATCTCCAGTACGTCTTCGTAACCGCTGTGGTTTAACTGGTCGTCCTCATGGTTACTTCCGTAAGTTCGGTTTAAGCCGTAACAAATTACGCGATACAGTAATGCAGGGTGATGTACCAGGCGTTGTTAAAGCAAGCTGGTAAGGAGCGACTAAATGAGTATGCAAGATACCGTTGCCGACATGTTAACACGTGTTCGTAACGCACAAATGGCAAAGAAACAAACCGTTTCTATGCCGTCTTCTAAGTTGAAAGTTTCTATTGCAAACGTACTTCAACAAGAAGGTTATATTTCAAATGTAGAAGTGGCTCAAGAAGAGACAAAATCTACTTTGACTATTACGTTAAAATATTTCGAAGGCAAACCAGTTATCGAAACGGTTAAGCGCGTAAGCCGTCCAGGTCTACGTCAATACCGTGGTAAAGATAAATTACCGAGCGTTAAGCAAGGTTTGGGTATTGCAATTGTTTCTACAAGCAAAGGCATCATGACTGATCGCGCTGCACGTGCTGCGGGCATCGGTGGTGAAGTTATTGCTTTTGTTTCTTAATAGGTGATTCCTCATGTCTCGTGTGGCTAAAGCCCCAGTAACTGTACCTAATGGTGTAACAGTTACTAAGAACGGCCGGCAGGTCGAAGTGAAAGGCAGCAAAGGTACATTGTCTTTCAACCTGCATGCGCTGGTCGAGCTTAAACAGGAAGATAGTACACTTCAACTTGCTCCGGTAAAAGAGTCGAAAGACGCTTGGATGCAAGCTGGTACTGCTCGCGCTGTATTGAATAACCTTGTAAAAGGTGTTAGTGAAGGCTTCGAACGCAAGTTACAACTCGTTGGTGTTGGTTATAAAGCTGCGGTTAAAGGTTCTGTTGTTAACCTTGCTTTAGGTTACTCACACCCGATTGACTACGCTTTACCAGAAGGTGTAACAGCGGAAACTCCAACTGCTACTGAAATCATTTTGAAATCAGCAAATAAGCAGTTGTTAGGTCAAGTAGCAGCGGAAATCCGTGCATATCGTTCTCCTGAACCGTATAAAGGTAAAGGTGTTCGTTATTCGGATGAAGTTATTCTTCGTAAAGAAGCTAAGAAGAAATAAGGCGCGAGGTTCTTATGAACGAAAAGAAACAAACCCGTTTGCGTCGTGCGAAAAGCACACGCTTGCACATTCGTGCATTGGGTGCGACTCGTTTGTGTGTAAACCGCACTCCGCGTCACATCTATGCTCAAGTCATTTCAGCAGATGGTGGCAAAGTTTTAGCGCAAGCTTCAACTTTGGATACATCATTGCGTAGTGGTGCGACTGGTAATATCGATGCAGCAACTAAAGTTGGTGCTTTAATCGCAGAACGTGCTAAAGCAGCTGGTGTTACTAAAGTTGCATTTGACCGTTCTGGTT
The DNA here is from genome assembly GCF_024296945.1 of Acinetobacter sp. Z1. Classification (NCBI taxonomy): domain Bacteria; kingdom Pseudomonadati; phylum Pseudomonadota; class Gammaproteobacteria; order Moraxellales; family Moraxellaceae; genus Acinetobacter; species Acinetobacter sp. Z1. The sequence goes on from NZ_CP101115.1 coordinate 476,820, forward strand.
TTAAATATCATGGTCGTATCAAAGCCTTGGCTGATGCTGCTCGTGAAGGCGGCTTGGAGTTCTAATCATGGCGAAAGTTGAACAAAACGAAGGTCTCGTTGAAAAGCTGGTTGCCGTTGATCGTGTAGCCAAAGTTGTTAAGGGTGGTCGTATCTTCTCTTTCACAGCATTAACTGTTGTGGGTGATGGTAATGGTCGTGTAGGTTTTGGTCGTGGTAAAGCACGTGAAGTTCCAGCTGCTATTTCTAAAGCACTTGAAGCAGCACGTCGCAACATGATTACTGTAGACCTTGCGGGGACTACTTTACAACACCCTGTGAATGCTCGTCATGGTGCAAGCCGTGTGTATATGCAACCTGCTTCAGAAGGTACTGGCGTAATTGCTGGTGGCGCAATGCGTGCTGTTCTTGAAGCTGCTGGTGTACATAACGTACTTGCTAAATGTTATGGTTCTACTAACGCTGCTAACGTAGTAAACGCAACTTTCAAAGGTTTGCGTGATATGACTTCTCCTGAGAAAGTCGCTGCAAAACGTGGTCTTTCAGTAGAACAAATTCAAGGGTAATCAATCATGAAAACGATTAAAGTTACCCAGACTAAATCTTCTTCGCATCGTTTAAAAAATCATAAACTTTGCTTACAAGGTCTTGGTCTGCGTCGTATTGGTCATACTGTAGAAGTGCAAGATACGCCTTCTAACCGTGGTATGGTCAACAAAGTTTACTATATGGTTAGTGTAGAGGAATAAGCCATGACTCTGCGTTTAAATGAACTTGCACCTGCAGAAGGTGCTAAACGTGAAAATCGTCGTTTAGGCCGTGGTATCGGTTCTGGCGTTGGTAAGACTGGTGGCCGTGGTGTCAAAGGTCAAAATTCACGTAAAAGTGGTGGTACTCGTCCAGGCTTTGAAGGCGGTCAAACTGCGTTATATCGTCGTTTGCCTAAATTCGGTTTCACTAGCCAAATCGCTTTGAAAACTGCTGAAGTGCGTTTGTCTGAGTTGAATAAAGTTGAAGGTGATGTTATTAGCCTTGAAACTTTGAAAGCTGCGAATGTTGTTCGTCGCGATCAAATTCGTGCTCGCATCGTACTTTCTGGTGAAATCACTCGCGCGTTCACTGTACAAGGTGTCGTGTTGACTAAAGGCGCTAAAGCTGCTGTTGAAGCTGCTGGCGGTAAAGTCGAGGAGTAATCTCGAGTGTCTATGACTCCTAGTTCTACTGGTCATGTAAACATGATGAAAGGCCAACCGTTTCATGTGAAATATCGTGAAATTATTCGTCGATTAATGTTTTTGATTGGCGCGTTGTTGGTCTTTCGACTAGGAGCGCATATTCCGTTGCCGGGTATTGATAATGTGGCGCTTGCACAGTTTTTTAAAGCTAATGAAGGTACCTTCTTAGGTTTATTTAACATGTTCTCAGGCGGTGCATTAGAACGCATGTCGATTCTTGCATTGGGGATTATGCCGTACATTTCTGCATCGATTATTGTGCAGCTGATGTCTACGGTTGTTCCATCGCTTGAAGCTTTGAAAAAAGAAGGCGAGCAAGGCAAACGTAAGATCAATCAATATACACGTTATGGCACTCTATTTCTTGCACTCGTGCAAGGTGTAGGGATGTGCGCAGGTCTGATCAGTCAAGGTATTACTTTGACTTCAGGCTTGGCATTCTATGTTCCAGCTTTGACTTCTTTAGTCGCTGGAACAATGTTTTTGATGTGGCTTGGAGAGCAGATTACCGAACGTGGTGTTGGTAATGGTATTTCCATGATTATTTTTGCAGGTATTGTTGCCGGGTTACCGAGTTTAGTAATTCAGTCTTTTTCATCTGTACAAAATGGTCAAGGTAGTTTAATTGGTTTAGCTGTATTCGGTTTATTATCGTTAGCAGTTTTAGCAGCGATTGTGTTTATTGAAAAAGCACAACGTCGTATTCCAGTAAACTATGCTCAAAAACAGCAGGGTCGTCGCGTATTTACTGCACAGCAAACACACTTACCATTAAAAATTAATATGGCAGGCGTGATTCCAGCAATTTTTGCAAGCTCTTTGTTATTATTTCCAGCGAGCTTGGGACAATGGTTAGGAAGTGCTGATCCAAATGCAGGGATTGTTAAGCGTAGCTTGCAAGATTTGGCATTGGTGTTATCGCCTGGACAGCCGTTGTATTTAATGCTTTTTGGTGCGTTAATTATTTTCTTCTGTTATTTCTATACGGCTCTCGTATTTAGTCCAAAAGAAGTTTCAGAAAATTTAAAACGTAGTGGGGCATATGTACCTGGTATCCGCCCAGGTGAGCAAACGGCTCGTTATTTAGATCATATTCTTAACCGTTTGACATTTATTGGTGCAATTTACATTACCGTAGTGTGTTTAATGCCTATGGTGCTACAGAGTTCTTTTGGTATTCCATTCCATTTGGGTGGAACATCATTGCTAATTGTAGTTGTAGTGGTAATGGACTTTATGGCGCAGTTACAAGCGCACCTTACTTCGCATCAATATGATAATCAAACGTTAATGAGAAAAACGACTGCTCATCCTAAGGGATAAGCGCACTTAGAGGTTTCATCATGAAAGTACAAGCTTCTGTAAAGAAAATTTGTGGTAGCTGTAAAGTTATCCGTCGTAATGGGGTTATTCGCGTAATTTGTAGCGCAGAACCTCGTCATAAGCAGCGTCAAGGTTAATTTAATTAAGACCTGTTGATTTCAGTAGGCTAATTAGGTTATTATCCGCCCCTCAAGATTTTTGTGGGGCGGTTGATTATCTTGACTGCCTTTTTGGAGAAAATTGAATGGCTCGTATTGCCGGTGTAAACATTCCGGATAACAAGCATGCTGTTATCTCTCTCACGTATATTTTTGGTGTAGGTCGCCACACGTCTAAGAACATCTTAGCTGCTGTTGGTATTTCTGAAACCACTAAAATTCGTGAATTAGATGATGCTCAGCTTGATGCGATTCGTGCAGAAGTTGCTAAGGTTCCGACCGAAGGTGATTTACGTCGCGAAATTTCCATGAACATTAAACGTTTAATGGATTTAGGCTGCTACCGCGGTCTTCGTCATCGTCGCAGCTTGCCTGTTCGCGGACAACGCACCAAAACTAACGCACGTACCCGTAAAGGTCCGCGCAAACCGATTAAAAAGTAAGATTTCTGGAAGCTAAAAGATGGCTAAAGATACTCGCACACGCAAGAAGGTCACTCGTACCGTCTCTGAAGGTGTTGCACACATTCACGCGTCTTTTAATAACACCATTGTTACGATTACCGATCGTCAAGGTAATGCATTGGCTTGGGCTACCTCAGGTGGACAAGGCTTCCGTGGTTCACGTAAATCAACTCCGTTTGCTGCTCAGGTAGCTGCTGAAGTTGCTGGTAAAGCAGCTTTAGATTACGGTTTGAAAAACCTAGACGTCCTTGTAAAAGGTCCTGGTCCAGGTCGTGAGTCTGCGGTTCGTGCATTAGGCGCAGTGGGTTATAAGATTAACAGCATTACCGATGTGACTCCAATTCCTCACAACGGTTGCCGTCCACCTAAAAAACGTCGCGTGTAAGGAGAAACATTCATGGCTCGTTATATTGGTCCAAAATGCAAACTCTCTCGCCGCGAAGGGACAGACCTGCAACTTAAATCAGGCGTTAAACCGTTTGATGTTAAAACCAAAAAACACAATAAAGCACCTGGTCAACATGGTCAGGCTCGTGGTGGTAAGCAATCTGAGTATTCACTACAATTACGTGAAAAACAAAAAGTACGTCGTATGTACGGTGTGTTAGAGCGTCAATTTAGTAACTACTATAAAGAAGCAGCTCGTGTTAAAGGCGCAACAGGTGAAAACTTGTTGAAATTGCTTGAAAGCCGTCTTGATAACGTAGTTTATCGCATGGGTTTTGGTTCTACACGTTCAGAAGCTCGTCAGTTAGTTTCTCACCGTTCTATTACTTTAAATGGTCGTCGTGTAAACATTGCGTCTATTCAAGTAAAAGCTGGTGATGTAATTGCAGTGCATGAAGGTGCTAAACAACAATTGCGTATTAAAAATGCAATTGAGTTAGCTGCTCAACGTGGTATCCCTGCTTGGATGGAAGTTGATCATTCTAAGTTAGAAGGTACGTTTAAAGCTGCACCAGATCGCTCTGATTTACCTGCTGAAATCAACGAAAGCTTGATTGTAGAATTGTATTCTAAATAATCCTTGAGGTAGCAATAAATGACGCGTACTGCAAACGAGTTTCTAACTCCGCAAGCGATCAAGGTCGAAGCGGTGAGCGGGACCTCGGCAAAAGTGATTCTGGAACCTTTAGAGCGTGGCTTTGGTCATACTCTAGGTAATGCTTTACGTCGCATTCTATTGTCTTCTTTGCCTGGCGCTGCTGTGGTTGAAGTTGAAATAGAAGGCGTCGAGCACGAGTACAGTACTTTAGAAGGCTTGCAGCAGGACATCGTCGAGCTCTTGCTGAACCTAAAAGGATTGTCTATTAAGCTGTTCGATCAAAATGAAGCATATTTGACATTAGAGAAACAAGGTGCAGGTGACGTAACAGCAGCTGACCTTCGTTTACCTCATAATGTTGAAGTGGTTAACCCTGATCATTTAATCGGTACTTTGAGTTCTTCTGGTTCATTAAAAATGCGCCTTAAAGTTGCTCAAGGTCGTGGTTATGAAACATCTGACTCTCGTTTCCCTGAAGGCGAAACACGTCCTGTTGGTCGTTTACAGTTAGATGCTTCTTATAGCCCAATCAAGCGTGTTTCTTACACAGTTGAAAATGCTCGTGTAGAACAGCGTACCGATCTTGATAAGTTAGTGATCGATCTTGAAACTAACGGAACTGTTGATCCAGAAGAAGCAATCCGCAAAGCGGCAACAATCTTGCAACAACAAATTGCAATTTTTGTTGATCTTCAGAAAGATCAAACTCCAGTTGCTCAAGAACCTCGCGAAGAAGTTGACCCAATTTTGCTTCGTCCAGTAGATGATCTCGAGCTAACTGTTCGTTCTGCTAACTGTTTGAAGGCAGAAAATATTTACTACATTGGTGATCTTGTTCAACGTACTGAAGTTGAGTTGTTAAAAACTCCTAACTTAGGTAAAAAATCGTTAACAGAGATCAAAGATGTTTTGGCATCGAAAGGTTTACAACTCGGCATGCGTTTAGAGAACTGGCCACCAGCTAGTCTCCGTATGGATGACCGTTTTGCCTATCGTAGCCGTTAATTAAGTAGGACTATCACCATGCGTCATCGTAATAGTGGTGTGAAATTAGGCCGTACAAGCAGCCACCGTAAGGCGTTGTTTCAAAACTTAACAAATGCTTTAGTAGAGCACGAGTTAATTAAGACAACTTTGCCTAAGGCGAAAGAACTTCGTCGTGTTGCTGAGCCTTTAATCACTTTGGCTAAAAACGATACTGTTGCAAACCGTCGTTTAGCGTTTGCTCGTACTCGTTCAGCAGCAACTGTTGGTAAATTATTTACCGTTCTTGGCCCTCGTTACAAAGAACGTAACGGCGGTTATCTTCGTGTTCTTAAAGCGGGCTTCCGTGCAGGTGATGCTGCACCGATGGCTTACGTTGAACTCGTTGACCGTGAAGTAAAATAATACTTCTACGTGTAGAACAGTCAGTTGTTCCAAAAAAGGTCGGTGTAATAACCGACCTTTTTTATTGGATTTTTTAATAGTTTTTGAGACACAAAGATTCTAAATAATAATTTTTTTATTAATGCTGATTTTGGCGATTGGCTGGTATGTTAAATTAGGTCGCAATACTATAAAAACCTCAAATAGAGAAATATGTTAGATATTGAGATTAAAATTTTAGGTGTAGCTGAACTGAATGATTTTAGAATGATTAGACTTTCAGCTTTAGCGAAAGCTCCAGAAATGTTTGGCTCTACTTATGATTCAGAAGTCGTAAAGCCATTAAGCTTTTTTCAAAGCTGCTTATCAGGTTCAACGATTTTTGGCGTCTATCATAACGGTAAAATTATAGGTTTAGCGACTTTAACACGAGAGAGTGGAATAAAGATGTCTCATAAGGCTGTTCTATCTAGCGTATTTATTGAACCTGAATTTCAAAGACAAGGGATTGCAAATGAATTGCTTCTCGCAGTTATCGCTTATTGCAAAGTGCAAGTAGAACAAATTTTACTGACTGTTGCCGATGATAATCAGCCTGCAATTAATTTTTATCAAAGATTTGGCTTTCAGGTTTATGGCGTGGAAAAAAATGCTTTGAAAAATGATACTAAATACACAGATGAGCTTTTAATGAAGCTTTTTTTGCACTAGGGTGTATTTACAGCCATCGAAAGACAGTACTGTCTTAGTTGGTAAAAGATCTTTTTAACTTCCTAAATCCCTAATAGTTCAACTTACGATATTCTAACGGAAAACCTATCAGATTTCTTTTAATAAAACCTATTTCTCTATTTTGACATTTTTGAAAGTTATTCTGTGCTGCTATTAGATAAGATTATTTGCAATAGCATCAAACTTTTATACAAGTTTATTTCTTTACTTTGCATTGTCATTCAAGAAACTCAAGCGAAAATCTCAGGATTTTTGATCCGCTTTTTTTCTCAAAATGTCCCGAAGTGATATGAAAAAACCGATGAATGACTAAACTTGACATTGTGTATTGTCAAATTTGTGCTTTAATAAAGACATGATTTACACAGGGTATAAAAAAAATGGAAAAGCAAGTTGATGTTCTCATTATTGGTGCAGGTATCTCTGGGATTGGGTTGGCTGTACATCTCTCTAAAAACTGCCCTCAACGCAAATTTGAAATTTTAGAGCGTCGTGAAAGTTTTGGTGGTACTTGGGATTTATTCCGTTATCCTGGTATTCGTTCAGACTCGGATATGTCTACTTTTGGTTTTAATTTTAAGCCATGGGCAAAAGATAAAGTTCTTGCAAGCGGTGCTGAGATTAAAAGCTATTTAAGTGATGTGATTAGTGAAAATCAGTTAAAAGAAAAAATTCATTTTGGCCATCGTGTATTGTCTGCGAACTATGATTCTGCAAAGAAAAAATGGGCAGTTGAGATTGAGGACAGCAATAAGAAAAAGCAAACATGGTCAGCGAATTTTGTAATGGGCTGTACTGGCTACTATAACTATGATCAAGGCTATGCACCTAAATTCCCTAATCAAGAGGATTTCAAAGGTCAACTCATTCATCCGCAGCATTGGCCTGAGAATTTAGACTATACTGGCAAGAAAGTCGTCATTATCGGCAGTGGTGCAACAGCGATTACCCTTGTACCTTCAATGGTAAAAGGCGGTGCTGGTCATGTCACAATGCTACAACGTTCTCCTTCTTATATTGCGACTATTCCTTCAATCGACTTTATTTATGAAAAAACGCGTAAATTTATGTCTGAAGAAACAGCTTATAAGTTTACCCGTGCCCGTAACATTGGTATGCAACGCGGTATTTACGCTTTAGCACAAAAATATCCTCAAACAGTACGTCGTTTATTATTGAAAGGCATTGAATTGCAGCTTAAGGGTAAAGTGGATATGAAGCACTTTACTCCGAGCTACAATCCTTGGGATCAACGTTTATGTGTCGTACCTGACGGTGATTTATTCAAAGCATTACGCGAAGGTAAAGCGAATGTTGAAACGGATCAAATTGAGAAATTTACTGCGAAAGGTATTCAATTAAAATCGGGTAAACATTTAGATGCTGATATTATTATTTCGGCAACAGGTCTAGAAATCCAGATTTTAGGTGGTGTGCAAGGTTCAATTGATGGCAAACCAATGAATACATCAAACCATATGCTTTATCAAGGTGTTATGGTCAGTGATGTACCAAACATGGCGATGATCATTGGTTATATCAATGCTTCATGGACGTTGAAAGTTGATATTGCTGCTGATTATATCTGTCGCTTGATCAACCATATGGATAAAAATGATTACGATGAAGTAATCGCACATGCTGATCCTGCTCAGCGTGAACAAGATACGATTATGGGTAAGATGTCTTCAGGATATATTGCTCGTGCAGCAGATGTTATGCCAAAACAAGGTAAACAAGCACCTTGGAAAATCACTAACAATTATTTAGCTGATCGTAAAGAGTTGAAAGATGCTAAATTCAATGATGGCGTTTTACAATTTCACAAACGTGGCGAACAAGCTGATCGTAAGCCAAAATTAGTGTCTTAATCGAATAGGCTCTATCAAAACCTCATGCTAATGCATGAGGTTTTTTTATTTATAATTATTCTTTAAATCAGGATAATATCGCGTATATTGAGCAGTATTAAAATTTAAAACGAAGGATTGATCAATGAAAAAAGTATTGATTTTGGGGACATTATTATTAAGTCAGCTTGCATTTGCTGATGATATGAAACAAAAAGAACAGATCGCACAAAAACTAGTTTCTGTAGATGGTACTGAGCAAGGTCTACAGAATACAGATAAGATGATTTTAGAACAAATTAAGATGCGTTTGCCAAAAGACCTACCAGAGAGTTTTTATATAGATTTAAGTAAAAACCTAAATAGCGAGCAGCGTAAACAATTTATTGTACAGCGCTATGTTGAAAGCTTCAGCCAAAAAGAATTACAAGCCGCTTTAGCATTTTATCAATCCACTGAAGGAAAGGCGTGGGCTAAGAAAGCAAGTGATGTGGGAAGCGAGGTGGCACATTTCACCACACAAAATGCGCGCACTGCTTTAAATACAACAATGCAGCAATATATTGAGAATCCAACAGTTAAACAGTTGATTGCTAGAATGAACCCACAAGCTGTACCAGCTGTTGAAAAGAAAAATTAAAAAATAAAAAGGATAGGGCGAGAATCCCTATCCTTCATTTAAAGCGATTAAAGTGTACGAGAGATCAATTCTTTCATGATCTCATTGGTGCCCGCATAAATACGATTTGCACGATTATCGATATATGCGCGAGCGATTGGGTACTCAAGCATATAGCCGTAACCACCATGTAATTGTAAACAATCATCTACAACTTTAGAGAACATATCAGAGATTTTGTATTTTGCAGCGGCAGCAGCATCTACACCTAAATTTTCTTCTAATTGCAACTCCATACAACGATCCAAATAGGTACGGCAGAAATCAATTTCTGTACGCAACTCTGCAAGTTTGAAACGTGTATTTTGGAATGTACTAATAGATTTACCAAAAGCTTTACGATCTTTGGTGTATTGAACAGTATGAGCAAACGCGGCTTCAGCACCTGCTTGGCATATAATTGCTACTAACATACGTTCCCATGCAAGTTCTTTCATGAGCATGATGAAGCCCATGCCTTCCATGCCCAATAAATTTTCTTTTGGTACACGAACATTATCAAAGAACAACTCACAAGTGTCCTGACCTTTCATCCCAATTTTATTTAAAGGTTTTCCTTTGCTAAAACCAGCACGATCAGCTTCTACGATAATTAAAGATAAGTTTGCTGAGCCTTTTTCATTATTACCTGTTTTACAGACAACAATTGCCATATCGCACAGGTAACCATTGGTAATAAAGATTTTTGAGCCATTAATCACATATTCATCGCCATCCAGTACGGCTGTGGTGCGAACGGCTTGTAAATCAGAACCTGTGCCAGGTTCAGTCATTGCAATTGCAGTTACAGCCTCGCCTGATGCCATTTTGGGCAACCATTTTTGTTTTTGCTCTTCATTACCAAAGTTATTGATATAATTTGCAACGATATCTGAGTGTAGTGAAAAGCCTGTGCTTGAATCCATTGCATAAGCTTGTTCTTCAATTAAGATCATGCTGTATAGGCGATCGACACCTGAACCACCGTACTCTTCAGGCATCGTGGTACAAAGCAAACCAAGTGCACCTGCCTTATTCCATAAATCGCGATCAACATGTTGTTGTTTTTCATATTTTTCAATATTTGGAACAACTTCTTTTTCATAAAATTTACGAACAGTTTCACGAAATGCTTCATGGTCAGAAGTAAATAATTTTCGTGCTAACATATTTGGAATTGGACGAATTGCACCTGATTGCATTTGTTATTTTTTCCTTAATCGATAGATTTGAGATGATCATGGTCAAGATACAAGAAATCGAAAATATTGGACAATGTGATCAATGCTCAATTTACTTGATGTATTTGGTCACCTTGGAAAAATCTCTGCGAACTTAACAGGGGATCGGGTACACTATGTGGGAAACTGTTGCATAGCGGAACACATAATGTCTGATGAAATGACTCTTGAAGAACGTAAAGTAATTTATCGCGCACGTCGTGGTTTAAAAGAAATTGATGTGTATTTTGATCCTTATGTGAAGAATCACTATTTAACCGCTGATCAAGCAGAAAAAGCTTTGTTTGCTGAATTGGTTGAGCAAGAAGATCCTGATTTGCTTGATTGGTTTATGGAAGTCGGTGAACCACCGCGAAATGAATTAAAAGATTTTATTTTAAAACTAAAACATTATGTCCATGGCTAGTCGTCTTTTCGAGCTGCAATACAGCCGTTTTTCGATTGTATTGCAGCTTTTTGTATTTCTTACTATTTCAATTCTAAGCTATCAATTACTCCATATGATGTTGTGGTTGTTAAGTCTCGGAATCATGGCTTTCGCATGGTTTAAGCTATCCAAGCAGCCATCCATCATTCGTTTTGAATATTTAGATCAACACATCTGGTCGTTTGAATTTTCAGATAAGAATTTAGCAATTCAACGTTTGAAGATTACTAAAATAATTGACCATAAAGCTTATGTTTCAATTCATATTGCTGACTCGAGTTGCAAAACTTACATCATTTGGTGGGATCAATTGTCATATTTGCAATGGAAAAATCTAAAATTACTGGCAAAACTGATTTGATTGTCAGACAATTCTACATCTGTGTAAAAATTAAAAATTAATATTTTTCATATTCTTAATAATTAATAGTAAAGTTTTTATCTCAATTGTTAGATTAAATACTCTAAAAAATCGTGAAAATCATGATTGTCAGACAATATGGCAATCAACTTGGATGCGTTTTCGCTAAAGTACAAACACCAACGTAAAGTGTGGTGGAGGTCCTAAGATGGAAATTCCAACATGGTCGTTTCTGGTGATTGCAATCATTTTTGCAATTGTTGTAGGAAGAGCAGGAACTTTACTCAGGGAACTTCTTGAATCACATCAACATAAAGTTGTAGTGACCAAGAGAAAGAGATTGAAAGTGTCATCAATATACACACTCCCAGTGAATAATGATGATGAACGCCAATCTAGTATTCACCAAAAGTGGATACGCAAAGTGTAGGAGGTCTCTATGGAGATTTCAATGTGGATGTTTCTAGTAATTGCAGTCGTTATGGCGATTGTTGTAGGAAGAGCTGGAACATTACTAAAGGATTATTTTCAACAAAACTAAAAGATAAAGAGTTTTAAGTTTTTACCAGTTAATAAGTAGCATGTGCTGAACCGTCGCAATGCTACTTTTTTTTGCCTGAAATTTGTGTATTTTCAATTCTCTGTCAATTCGCCTATTTGTGAATTGTGTCAAAATGTCCATCTTAAATTAGAGCAATTACTCTTTAATTCACGTATTGCATCTGATAAGGTACATCTAAAAGGAAAAACAAATTAATTAGAGGACAGGAAGAATGTCTAAACTCCATAGAATTGGACAGGGTGTGGCGGTTGCGTTACTTACAACATCAATGTTATCTGGGTGTTCATACGTCATTAAAACAGGTGCAAATGTTGCATTAGGCTTCAGTGAAAATCATATTGTGCCACCAATTTTAGCGATGGATGATGCTGAAATGGTTTGTAATTCAGGAAATGCTTTAACTCCTGCGATTATGGCAACAAAAGATATGGGTGCTGATCCGACGCGCATGGCAGTATTGCTTTATACGTCTGCGGGGATTTGTGCTGAAAATCAGGCTTTAGAAGCTGAATTACGTTATTTACGAGCATCAAAAGCTGGGCAGGTGACTGAAGCGCAAGATGCTCGCATTGAGCAAAAACGTTGGGCTGGTATTGCCGCTCAACGCCAATATGCTGGTTATCAACTATTTAGAGATCGTTGGGAAGCAAAATATAAATATAAATTAGGTGATTCATGCCCAACCATGCGCAATGACTTGGATCAAACTGTTTATCTGCTCGGTATGGTGAGTGGTTTACAGGCGATGACCAATGACATTAACTCAGGTGGTGCAATCAACGTTCCAAAAGATATTGCAGGTATTGTTGAACGAGGTATGGCTTGTTTAGACAATGAAAAATTCTGGGGCGCGCCAATGGCAACGCGCGCTGTAATCTGGACCTTATTACCAGGTGCAGGAGATGGTAAGCCAGAACCATATGCGACCATGAAACAGTCAATGCAAATTGGTGAGAAAAAAGGTGTGCGTCTGTCTCATGCTTTATATGCCGTTGCAGCTCAAGCAAGTGGAGATGATGCAAAACTTCGTGATGCATTCCGCTCATATGCTGCTGCTACAGGTGAAGATAAACCAGCAAATCCTCAGTTTAGATTGATCGATCAGATGGCTGGTCTCATGGTACGTGGTATTGCAGATCGTTATTGGACTGAAAATACTGGTGTTCGCGCAGGCGATGAAGGTTTAACGTCTTTCTGGGATGACAAACAAGAAAGCTCAACGGAACTGGATGAATTATTCGATGGTGGTGGTGATGGTGCATCAGCGCCAGCAACTGAAGAAGTTCCAGCCGAGTAACCTGAATTAAACGACCTTTTACCGATGAAACATTTAAATTGGTGAGAGGTCTGTTTTTATGAGGTGTAAATAAATGAAAGATCAAGTATGGATACGGAAAGTCATTTTGATCGCTATATGCGTTTCAATATCAGCGTGTTTGCAAGTATTTGCTGATCATTTCATTTATTGGCGACCTAATCTGCTTGGCGAATTTTGGAGATTGTGGACAGCACATTGGGTTCATGTCGGTTGGGTTCACTTTCTGTTGAACATGATGGCATTTGCATGTTTGCCCTTTATTTTTCCTCATGTTCGTAATTGGCATTTATGGGCGCTCTTATTTATCTTACCGCCATTTATCAGTCTGATATTCTATTTTTATCTTCCATATATTGATGCTTATGCAGGACTATCGGGGGTATTACATGGTTTATATACCGCAGTCGGTTTGGTTTATTTGAAGTATAAAAATGAGCGTAAGTTTGCAATCTTGGTTCTCAGCTTAATAGCCGTGAAACTGGCTTGGGAAAATACCTTTGGGCAAACAGGAACTGCGCAATTGATTGGCAGTCCTGTATTAACCGAAGCTCATTTGATTGGTGCAATTGGAGGTGTGTTGTGCGGATTAGGATATTTGGTATTAAAACGATTTAAGACTTGGAAACTAAGAAAAACAGTATAAATGTGATTGTGGTCATTCTTTGATAAAGTTTGCTGCAACTTTAAGCGGTTTAAAAGGGATTGGTTACGAAGAGGGTAAGTCATTTATCTATCGACCATTTAAATAGCATGATTCAACATCTTTGGATGGATGTTGATAACAAAAACTGGAATAGACATGCAAAATGATCAAGAGAAAAAGTCTGGACTAGGTCTACTGAGTCATATCTGGACTGAGTGGATATCGACCTTTGTTATTCTTGTTTTACTATTAATGACGCTCGTTATTGGTACAGGTGAGATGATTCATGGTCAATTATTGCGTATGGGGGAGAGCCTGTATGGTGATCCTGATACAGGAATGCAGTATTCATTTCTGCGTGCTGAACCTGAAAAGCCGACCTGTGACAGGAATCCAAATATAGATGCACAAGTTCAAGAGCAGATGAAAATCAATGCTGCCGATGAATTTGCAAGTATGTTTGGTGTAGCTTCTGAGGCAGATGTTCGAACTTCATTGCTAGCGGCTCAGCAACAATGTGATGAGAAATACCAATTCTACGATAAGGCGATGAAACATATCGAAGCCAATCCGAGTATTCGTACCTATCGACAAATAGAAACGAGCTTCTTTGGCATCTTTAAATTTGGTACGGAGAATCGTGCTTTATTCCTTGTGATTATGGTTGTATTTGCTGCCATCAGTGCGACATTGAAAGCTCATCACATTGGTTTACGTAGCCCAGCAACCAAGACCGATTTTCGTGTTTATAACATTGCGATGTTATTAGGTAATGCGTTGTTGACATCTTCTGTCATTAGCCAATATAAATCTGTACTCAATTCTGGTGTTCCGATTACACCTGAAATGACTGTAATTTATTGGTTATGGATGATTTTGTTTGCGGTTCTGACATTAATTAGTTTATTCCAATTAATTAAACCACCAGCTCCAACACGTGAAGGTGGAAATGTAGGCTTAGCCTTCCTCAGCGTTCCTCTATATGCTTATATGGCAATTATCACAGGGGTTGCATTTACTTTCTTCATGGATTATCCGATGGGTCAAGGTATTTATCTTGGTCAGTTGGTTGAGTTCTCGAATATTTTCTTGAATCTTGCATTGTTTATTTGGGCTGGTATGTTGCTCAAGCAAACACGTATTGTTGATTTATTCTTGAATATCTTGCGTCCATGGAATTTGGCTCCTGAAACGTTAACGTGGTTAATTCTAATCGCTGCGGCATTACCAACAGCATACACTGGTGCCTCTGGTATTTTCGTTATTGCTGCGGGCGCAATTATTTATAAAGAAGTGTGGAATGCGGGTGGACGTCGTCAATTTGCACTCGCTGCAACAGCACTATCGGGTTCAATGGGTGTGGTTTTACGTCCGTGTTTATTGATCGTTGTAGTTGCTTCGTTGAACAAAGAGGTTACAACCGATCTGCTTTATAAATACGGTATGTACACCTTCTTACTTACATCTACTTTATTTTTAATTATTGCTTTAATTTTTGCAGAGCAGAAATTTAGAATTGCACCGCCAAAGATTGCACTGCCAAAATCATTACGTGCATTTGTACCTGTATCACCGTATATCGTGATCTTTGTTTTGATCTGGTTATTCTATAAACATGCTTTATCAACAGATTTAAATGAATTTACAGCACCAGTGATGATGCCTGTGATTTTATTGATGATGGTATTGTTTGATAAGTTGCGTAAAGAACCTGCACCGCTTGCACCTGTTGGTCATTGGGACAGTACTTTAAATAGCTATACATTACCTGCGGATGGTACTCAACCTGCACCGAGAATCAATCCAGAAGATGATCCACGCAAACCAGAACGTAATATCTCATTTGGAAAGGCGTTACACGCATCTACAAGTGAAACAGTAGGTCATATTGGTGCGCTTGTAATTCTGATGGCACTTTCAGTGAGTGTTGGTGGTTTCCTCGAGCAGATTCATATCATGGAAGCCTTCCCGCAAGATATTAATAATATCGTTGTTGTGATTACATTGATTGTATTCTTAATGATTTTTGTTGGTATGATCATGGATCCATTTGGAGCAGTAATTCTCATTACTGCGACAGTCGCACCAGTTGCATATCAGTACGGCATTGATCCTATTCACTTCTGGATGATTGCATTAATTGGTTTTGAGTTAGGTTATGTGACACCACCGGTAGCTCTCAATCACTTATTAGCACGTCAGGCGATTGGTGATGCAGAAGTTGCTGAAGCAGACGCTGAAGTTAGACATTTATCTTTCTACTATCGTTATGAGCGCTGGATTTTACCTTTACTGGTTATGGTACCAGCTATTCTGATTATTGCTTACGTACCTTACTACTTCAAAATGTTTGGTTGGTATAGTTAATTATAAGTAATATTAAAAAAGCACCTTCGGGTGCTTTTTTAATATTACATTTTAAGGTTGTTTTAAGATTTTAATATTATTATATAAAGTTATTTATAATATAAGTTTCATGATTTTTCATTTAATTAATTCGTAGTTGGATTCTTGTGGTTAATTGGGTTTTGTTGTTAAGTATTTGATATTAAATGTTAATATGTATTTAAAAATAATTTCTTGGTTAACTGTTTATCTTTAATATAGTCTTTATTGAGTTTAATTTTATGAAATTTATTTTATATTATTTAGTACATATGTATTGATAATAAAAACCAACAATAAAGTAATTGTAGTCATTTTCTTTAATAAAACTTTGTTGCAAATTTAAACGGTTTAAAAGGGATTGGTCAGAAAAGGGTAATTCATTTATCTATCAGCCATGGATAACGCATGATTCAACATCTTTGGATGGATGTTGATAACAATAAACTGGACAAGACATGCAAAATGATCAAGAAAATAAGTCTGGATTAGCCCGATTAGGTTATATCTGGAATGATTGGATATCAACATTCATTATTCTTGCATTGCTACTAATGACTCTGCTTATTGGTACAGGCGAGATGATTCACGGTCAAATGCTTCGTATGGGTGAGCGTTTGTATGGTGATCAAACCACAGGAATGCAGTATTCATTTTTACGTGCTGAACCTGAAAAACCTACTTGTGACCGTCATCCTGACATTGAAGGGCAAGTTCAAACGCAGATGAAAGCCAATGCTGCGGATGAGTTTGCAAGTATGTTTGGTGCTGCCTCTGAATCTGATGTGCGTACCTCATTGTTAGCTGCACAACAGCAGTGTGAAGAAAAATATCAATTTTATGATAAGGCAATGAAACATTTGGAAGCTCATCCAAGTATTCGTACTTATCGTCAAGTAGAAACCACATTCTTCGGTATCTTTAAGTATGGTTCAGAGAACCAGACTGTTTTACTGTTATTTATGGTGCTGTTTGCTTCTATTACTGCATCTTTGCGTTATCACCATATTGGTTTGCGCGCGCCGAAAAGTAGAATTGATTTTAGAGTTTATTCAGCATTAATGGTGATTGGTAATGGTTTACTCAGCTATTCTGTGGTTAGCCAATATCGTTCTTTACTCAATTCAGGGGTAGAGTTAACCGATAAAACCTTGATGATTTCATGGTTGTGGATTTTACTTTTTGTTTCTTTGACGATCATCAGTGTATTTCAATTTTTCTTCGTACCAAAGACTGCACAACCTAAAGGAAACTTTGGGCTAGCCTTGTTGAGTGTTCCACTATATGCATTCATGTCAATCGTGACAGGGATCGCATTTACCTTCTTCATGGATTATCCAATGGGGCAAGGGATTTACTTAGGAATATTGGTTGAATTCTCAGGAATCTTCTTAAATCTAGCATTGTTTATTTGGGCAGGTATGTTGCTGACTCAAACACGCGTGATGGATTTATTCTTAAATATTTTGCGTCCGTGGAACTTAGCGCCAGAAACCTTAACTTGGTTAATTTTGATTGCAGCAGCGATTCCAACGGCTTATACGGGTGCATCTGGTATTTTCGTTGTAGCGGCAGGTGCAATTATTTATAAGGAAGTTTGGAACTCTGGTGCACGTCGTCAATACGCATTAGCAGTATCAGCAATGTCTGGTTCTTTGGGTGTGGTCATTCGTCCATGCTTACTGGTCATCTTGATCTCGATGCTTGATAGTCGTCACGTCACGTCTACAGAGTTATTCGATCATGGTCTGTATGTATTCTGGTTAACTGCATTTATTTTCCTTGGTATTTCGTTGATTCTTGCTGAAGAAAAATTCCGTGTAAATTCTCCGAAAATTGCTGTGCCAGGCATGTTGCGCGCCTGTGTGCCTGTGATTCCTTACATCATTATTGGTTTCGCTGTTGTGATGTTCTATAAGCTTGCTTTAGATACTTCAATCAACGAATTTACTGCACCAATGATTTTGCCATTGATCTTGATTGCAATGATTTGCTTTGACAAATTGTTTGCATCAAAAGTGGCACCTGTGATTGATCCGAAGCACGAAGAGATTGTTCGTGAACACGAGAAAAAGTCTGAGTTTTTGAAAAGTCATGATCCACATGGCAGTAAAGGTTTTGGCTTTGGTGGTGCATTACGGTTCGCAACATCAGAAACAGTAGGTCATATTGGTGCACTTATTTTGTTGATGGCATTGTCTGCAAGCGTGGGTGGTTTAATCGAGCGTGCTGAAGTGGTTGAATTACTACCAACGCACTTGGGTAATATTTATATTTCTCTGGCCTTCATTGCTTTACTGCTAGCAATTATTGGTATGACAACTGATCCATTTGGTGCTGTAATTTTAGTTGCAGCAACAATTGCGCCAGTTGCCTATGAGAATGGTATACATCCGATTCACTTTTGGATGATGGTGTTGGTTGCATTTGAGCTTGGTTATGTTACGCCGCCAGTTGCATTGAACCACTTATTGACACGACTCTCCGTCGGGGATGAAGAGGTCACCGCCGCCGATAAAGAAGCGAAAGAGAAATATACAAGTTTCTACTTCCGTTATGAACGCTGGATTTTACCTATCATTGTTTTATTCACATCATTAGTCTTGGTGACATATGCGCCTTATGTCTTCCAAATGTTTGGTTGGTATAAACATTAATTTTTGAGATCGAAAAAAGCACCTGAGGGTGCTTTTTTTTATGTGCAATAGAAACGGTTACTTGTGTCTTCTTTTTTGAATGATCGGACTACATAGCACAATAGCCAGTAATATAAAAACAAAACCAATTAAACTGTAGAAATCAGGTGTTTCATTCCAAAGCAAAAACCCCCATATTCCTGCAAATATAATTGCCATGTAGTTGACTGGGGCAATTTGTCCAGCAGGTGCAAGTCGATAAGCATGTGACATAAAAATTTGGCTAATATTTGCAAGTACACCAGCTGCAATCAAAAAGAAGAGTTCTTGTAAATGATACGGACGCCATACCCAAAACATAGGAATAACAGACAACAGTGATCCGATAAAACAGAAATAAAATACAATACGTTCAGGTGGTTCTGTTTGAGTAAGCGCTCTGACGGTTACAAATGCCATTGAAGCAAATAAACTTGAAGCAATGCCAACCATTGAAACCCAGTTTAATAAGCCTTGATCAGGTTTTGCGACACAAAATACCCCAATAAAACCTAAGCCTGCTGCGTAAAGCATAACTTTAGTGATCTTTTCCTTTAAAAATAACCATGCAATAAGCGGAATGAAAATCGGGGATGAGTAGGTAAATACCATGGCATTTGATAGTTTTAGATGGGCAATTGCATAAAAGAAACCATACATTGCAGCCAGCCCAATCAAACTTCGCCATGTATGCATCCAAAGTTTTTCTGTTTTAACAAAGCTCATACCTTGTTTAAGTATGAAAGGTAAAAATAGAACTAAACCCACAAGGTTGCGGAAAAAAACAATGGTGAAATTATCTACACTATGAGAAGCATAGCGAATACAAATACCCATTACAGAAAACAACAATGCAGAGAATGTCAGACAGCCTATTGCAAAAATAAGGTTTTTATCTTTATCGAATATATTCATATTGAGTGGAATCTTGCCACAAGGATAAGAGCTGTATTGGTCATAGATGTTCAGCTTATCATTTCATTATAAGAGATATATTGAGTATGAATAAAAAAGAGATACTTTTAAATTTTCAAGTCGATTTAGATGCATAGAAAGATTAAGCACTTAATCCGCCAATATTTGTTTTTAGATCAAATTTAGTCTAGAAATATAAGTGTTTTTAAATACTATTTACTGTTCTGATTAAATATATTTTAATTTAATCCATTGAAGAAATATCTAATTTCAAAGTGTAGCTTTAATTGAAATTAAAGCTACCAACTAAGATTTATTCTGAGCAGCAAGTTGTGCTTCTAGCAATTTAACTTGATCTTCTTTGAGCTTGAGTAAGGTATCAACATCGGTATGTTGCTGCTTTAGATCTTGTTGCTGATCTTTAAGTTGCTGATGAATATCATCCAGTTTTGTAATTTCTTCTTTGGCTAAAGTGTCATTTGCAGGAATAGGGTCTTTTACAATAGACTCTTCGACCAGCTGAATAGGCGCAGGTGTTTCATTCGTTACTTCAGCATATTCCGTGGTTGCTGTAACAGACGGTGTTACCGTTTTTTCAATTGCTGGTTGTATTGAGGTTATAGATGTCTCTTGATGCTTTTCAGAAAAAAACCACTGTATCGAAAAAATCAGCACGACTACCACACTGATCCCGCCAATAATCATCCATAATAATTTTGAGTTTTCATTTTGATATGATGACATCATCTTTTAACCTTTCTAGTCAAAATGACGAGGTTTGAATTGTATGACCCCAATTTCATCTGGCTCAGCAGATTGCGACTCTTCCACATGGGTTGGGCGCTTCTCACTATAAGCACATTCGATACATTCAATCCACTCGTCATCCACAGTGATGATCTTAACTACACGATCTAAAGCGCCACATTTTGGGCATTTGGCACCCGCGATGAACTGTCTTTTCATGTCAGTTAATTACACCCTGTGAACAATATTGACGTAGTTTAAGCGGTTTTATCTGTGTTCGTCCAACCTTGATGTCGTAATAATGCATCTATTTTTGGTTCTCTTTTTCGGAAATTGCGAAATGCATCAAGCGCTGTATCTTTTCCGCCAACTGCTAGAATAAACTTTCTAAATTCTTTTCCAGTCTCGGTGTTAAAAATACCCTCGTTTTCGAAACGATCGAAGGCATCACTGGCTAAAACTTCTGCCCATTTATATGAGTAATAACCAGCAGCATAACCACCTGCAAAAATGTGGCTGAAGCTGTGTTGGAAACGGTTATAAGGTACCGCAGGAACAACCGCAAATTTATCGCGAATATCATCCAGTGTGGCTTGGATTTGCTGACTGTTTAAGGCTGGCGCTTGGCGGTGAATGGTTAAGTCAAACAGAGCAAATTCAATCTGACGCAAGGTTTGCATACCTGACTGGAAGAAACGCGCATTTAATAAAGCTGATAACAACTCTTGAGGTAAGGTTTGTTTGGTTTCAGTGTGCTCGCTGAGTACATCTAGACTTTCATTATCCCAAGCCCAAAACTCCATGAACTGACTTGGTAATTCAACAGCATCCCAAGCCACGCCGTGCGTACCTGCAACCGAGATATTATCCACTTCAGTGAGCATATGATGTAAGCCATGACCAAACTCATGGAATAGTGTAATCACTTCATCATGGGTCAGTAGAGCAGGTTGATCGCCAATCGGTGGGGTAAAGTTACACACCATATAGCAAATTGGTTTTTGTAGACCGTTCGCAGTTTGCACGCGAGAACGGAAGCCACTCATCCATGCACCCCCACGTTTACCATTGCGGGCATATAAGTCGAAGTAGAAGCCGCCAACCACTTGACCTTGATCTTCAATTTCAAAATAACGGACATCATTTTGCCAAACAGGCGCTTGACGTTCGATGATTTGAATATCGTAAAGGCGTTGTACGATCTTGAATAAACCATCGACAACCTTTGGTGCGGGGAAATATGGTTTAAGTGCCTCTTGGGATAAGTTGAATTGTTGCTGTTTCAACTTCTCAGAGTAATAGGTTGCATCCCAAGGTTTGAGTTCATTAATACCATCTTGTTGTGCAATTGCTTTCAGTTCTGCAATTTCAGCAAGTGCTGGAGTCCGTGCATGTTCTGCTAAATCAACCAAGAATTTATCTACAGTTTCGACATCAGGTGCCATTTTGCTAGCAAGTGAATATTCAGCAAAATTATTGAAGCCAAGCAGTTGCGCCATTTCTTGGCGTAGGCTTAGAATTTCTTCCATAACAGGTGTATTATCGAACTCAGTTTTATCTGACTGTTCTGAGGCACGAGTGACATAAGCCTTATAGAGTTCTTCTCTTAATTCACGATCATCAGCATAGGTCATAATCGCAAAATATGCAGGGAAGTCGAGCGTGGTTACGGCTTGTTCAAGTTCACGTTGTTGACCGTATTGTTTTAATAATTCAACACTGCTTTGCGGTAAACCTTTGAGTTGTGCTTCAGTTAATGGCTTGAAGTAATCTTGAGTTGCATCGAGCACGTGATTAGAGAAATCTGAAGATAGTTGAGATAAACGTGCTGAGATTTCCGCATAACGTTTTTTGGCTTCGCCTTCGAGTGCAACGCCAGACAATTTGAAATCACGTAGCGCGAGTTTAATCGCACTTTGTTGTGCTTCGTTCAGCGTTTGAAATACAGAACTATCATGAATGTGCTGATAGGTTTGATACAACGCCGTGTGCTGTCCAAGCTGCGTGTAGTATTCGCTTAAACTTGGCAATAGGGCTTGATAGACGTCACGGGTTTCGGCATTGTTCATGACCGCATTTAGATGTGACAAAATTCCCCATGATTCACTCATGTTATTTTCAAGCTGATCGACTTCCGCCAAAGTTGCCAATTGGGTTTCAGGACTTTGAGGAACTTCACTGAGTTGATTTAAGAAGTTTTGACCGTTTTGAATCGTTTGTTCGATCTGTTGTTTTAATTCTGTAAGTTGGATTTGATCAAACTGGGGAGTGGGAAGAGTCGCTTGCTGTAGTGTCATTGTATTTTTGCCATATTCATCTTTAAACATAGTTATAGATGTAGGGCTTTAAGGTTGATAAATCAAGGTTGATTTATTATTTATTCGTTAGGTTTTGCGTTGTGATCTGAATTTCATCAATTGATAGAATATGTGTGCCGAAGTGACTTTGGCGAGTACTTAACTTTAATTTGAGATGATGATTTTTATACGCTTCATATTCATTCAAAGTAATTCTAAAAATAGGGATTCCTGAATAAACTGTTTGGAAAGAATAAAAATCTGTATTGCGGGAGCGTTTTTTTACGGCAGTTGCTGATATTTCTACGATTTTGGGCTGTCCAACCATATAGGTCAATAACATTGGAATTGTACCTGCTAAGTTTAGCCAGAGTAGAGGAATAATAAATAAAGGAAAAATAACCAAGGCATAAAATTTAGGTTGCGTTTGCACGCGTCGCCATTGTCGTGGAATCACCCATTCCTGATTCATTTTTAAATTGAGAAAGTAAAGTATGAGCAATACATAGAAAAAGCCAGCAATTACCAGGGCGAAAATCTTTACTGTTAATGTAGGTGAAAAGTTAGCTTTAAATATATAAATAGCCGCACTAATGCTTAAAAAGAATAAACAAGCGAGCACATAGTAATGATAATAATATTTTGTGATTTTATAATGAGGCATTAGGATTTTATTTGTATTTTGACATTATTTAACTAGGGTGTGTTGACATTTCATAGCGGTAGCCAAATAAATATACAGACTAAAGCAACTGAATTTTCGTAGTTCCGCTTTAGCTTGTCATAACGTGTTGCAATTCCCCTAAATTGCTTGAGTCTAGCAAAGGTATTCTCCACTAAGTGCCTGATTTTATATAAGTGCCAGTCCATATAATCATTGTTCGATCGTGTATTGGATTTCTTTGGAATATTTGCTTTAGTCGCTGTTTTTTCTATCTGCTCTCTCAATAATTCTGAGTCATATCCTTTATCTGCACAAAGCACATCGGTATCTTTTAAATCAATGCTATCGACTAATGCAGGTGCAACACTCACATCATGGGTGGTGCCATCATGAATGAGAAATTGGATTGGGTTCCCATTTGAATCCACAGCTAAATGGATTTTAGTACTGTTTCCACCGATGCTTCTTGAAATAGCTTGATCCTTGAGTCCTGTAGCATGTTGATGTGCTCGAATATGGCTAGCATCAATAAACACCCATTCTAGATCAGCATGTTTTGATAATAATTTAAATATTTTTAGTAGCTTATTATCTTTAGACCACCTGGTGAATCGTTTAAATATGGTGTTGGACTTACCAAAAGATTCAGGTAAATCTCGCCAAGGACAACCTGTTCTAATTCTATAGAGAATGGCTTCAATAAAATTTCGAAGATTATGTTTGAGGTAGATCCCCAAATTGTGGACAATAGATTTCAGCTTTAACCAGTGTTGATCATTCAGCATTGTACGAGTCATAGCGAGGAGTAAATTTGGTTTGGCGATTGAATTTTACCTTCTCGCTATTTTTTTGCACAGCAAATGTCAACAGACCCTATGCATTATATAAAAAAAATAGGAGAGCCGAAGCTCCCCATATTTTATCTGTTACTCACTCTTTGCTTTCGCATTCGACTTTTTCTTTTTCACTTTTTTCTTTGCCTTTTCTTTACTTTCAGGCTTTGCTGAAGCTTTTTTAGCAGGCTTCTTGGTATAAGAACTTGGACTGTTTTTGTCCTTTTTCTTACGCACAGGCTTTTCACCATCTTCACTTAATTTCGCTTTAGCGGGTGCTTTGCTAAAAATCTCTTCTGTCGTTTGAGAGCGGTTAGGCGCTGTAGTACGAGGTGCTTTTTGACGAATCGCACGACCGAGGTGGGTGAGTTGTTGAATGAGTTTAAAATCGATTTTACGTTCTTCAAGGTTGACCCCAGCGACCTGAATTTTCACTTCATCGCCCAAGCTAAATGCCTGTCCACGATTTTGTCCAACTAAGCTCTGACTTGCTTGATCATAGACAAAATAGTCTTCACCCAATTGGCTGACATGGATCATGCCATCTACATAGAGGTCTTTAAGGGTCACGAATAAACCAAATTCTGTTACCGCACTAATGATACCGACAAACTCATCGCCTAAATGCTGTTGCATATAGTGGCATTTCAACCAAGTTGTTACGCTACGTGACGCTTCATCGGCACGACGTTCAGTTTGAGAAAAATGTTCACCCGCATCATCTAAAGCAGCCCCAGAAAGTGGGTAAACTTTTTTATCTAAATACGCTTTAATTGCACGGTGTAGCAATAGGTCAGGGTAACGACGAATTGGTGAGGTGAAGTGAGTATAGGCTTCATATGCTAAACCGTAATGTCCAGAATTCTTCGCACCATAGTAAGCTTGCATCATAGAGCGTAATAACACAGCATGAATACTTGGCGCATCTAAACGATCTTTGGTCGCTTCAATCACTCGTTGATAATCAGCCTGAGTTGGTTGTTCGGGGAATGGTAGACCGAGCAATTTTACAAAATCACGAACTTTTTGAATTCGTGAAAATTCTGGTGCTTCATGCACACGATAAAGCATTGGAATATCATGTTCTAGAGCATATTCAGCTGCTGCAACGTTTGCCAATAACATGCATTCTTCAATCAGCTTATGCGCATCATTACGCGAACGTGGCAAGATTTCTTTGATTCCACCTAATTCATCAAAGGTCATATAGGTTTCAATGGTTTCAAATTCCATTGCATGACGTTCAGCACGTAAGCCTTTCAGTGTTTGATAAAGTTGGAACAGCGTATTCAATGATTTATGAATAGTTTTATCTTCGGGGATTGCATCTGTTGTCCCCTCAAAATATTGTCCCACTTGGGTATAGGTTAAACGCGCCTTTGAATGCATAACCGCAGGATAGAATTCATAGCCTGTCACTTTACCTGCACGGGAAAGTTTTAAATCACAGACCATACATAAACGGTCAACGTGTGGATTTAAAGAACATAAGCCATTCGACAACGCCTCTGGCAGCATTGGCAAAACAAAGTGCGGGAAATAAACTGAAGTACCGCGATCTTCCGCTTCTTCATTTAATGGAGAATCTAAACGCACATAATGGCTGACATCTGCAATCGCAACCACGACACGGTAGCCACCGCCTGGGCGTTTTTCTGCATAGACTGCATCATCAAAGTCACGAGCATCTTCGCCATCAATGGTGACTAATGGAAGATCACGTAAATCCACACGTCCTTTGAGATCTTTTTCCGAAGGTTCTTTAAAGCTTTCAGCTTCTTTAATGACAGCCTCTGGAAACTCATAAGGCAAACCAAATTCTAAAATGGTTTGCGGAATAATGATTTCAGTATCTGCTTTGTCTGCCATAGACTGAACAATATGACCTGTTGCAAGTTCTTCACGGGTCGGGTAGTCATCAATCGCAACACGGAGCATATCGCCTACTTTGGCATTGGCGTGTTCGATTAATTCTTTTTCTAAGGTGATGGGTTGATGCTGATTGGGGTTGCTTGGTTGAATAAAGTATTCACCCTCATGTTCAGCCACTTTACCAATAATTTGTTTAACGCGGCGTTGTACCACTTCAGTTATAAAGCCCCATGCTTTACCTTTACGATCAACAGAGGTTTGACGGACTTTAACTCGATCGCCATTGAAAACTAAACGGAGTTCACGTTCAGGCAGGAGTAAATCATCCTGACCTGCAATATTGGCAGTACCAAGACCTTTACTATTAATATAAACCGTTGCTTCATGACTTGGCAGATCAGTTGCAGGTTGGTATTTAAAACCATCCTTCATCAATTGACCATCACGCACCATTGCGCTTAAGCGATGGTTTAAGGCATCAATACTTTTTTGATCTGGAATATTAAAATGATCAACGAGTTCTGCATGTGATTGTGCAGTTTGTAATTGTTCTAATGTAGTTAAAATAAGTGTTCGGCTAGGAATAGGATTATCGTAACGTTGCGCTTCTGCTTTAGCTTCGGGATCAACCCAATTTGTAGTCATATCGTTTCATTTCACATCTGGCAGATTGGTTTAGCATAAGTCATTCAAACTCTGACTGCACGTCAAAGATTGCAAGATTCTGTTTACTAAACTGATCTTAGTAAAGAAGAGAACGCTATATTAACAAGCGTTGAACGATAAAATGATGAAAAAAAGCAGAAATTGATTAAAAAATATTTGATTGAACTAAAAAAAGAGAAAAAAATAGGAACACTGCTTGTGTAATGTGGTTTTAGTTTGTATTATTGCGCTCGTGTTACGGTGAGATGGGTGAGTGGCTGAAACCACATCCCTGCTAAGGATGCGTACGGGTAACTGTACCGAGGGTTCGAATCCCTCTCTCACCGCCATTTTACTTAATGCGCTCATAGCTCAGCTGGATAGAGCACTTGGCTACGAACTAAGGGGTCGGGAGTTCGAATCTCTCTGAGCGCACCAAGTAAATATTGCAAAAGTAACACATGCCGAAATAGGCACATAAGTAATGCGCTCATAGCTCAGCTGGATAGAGCACTTGGCTACGAACTAAGGGGTCGGGAGTTCGAATCTCTCTGAGCGCACCAACTTAAACATTAAACCGCTTTGTTGCGGTTTTTTTGTGCCCAGATTTTTTTGATAATAATTAAAAAATAAAGCCGTTGATATCAGCGGCTTTATATATTCACTTGATTGTTAGAAGTTATTGATTGAACCAAATAGATTGTCAGTTAAGCTCGTCAATTGTGATGGTAGAGAAATTAGATCAGTGAGAGAACCACCCGTCGGGTTAGTTTCACCTACTGCAATACCTGTAACTGATACTGCGGCGCCAGTAATTGCGTTTAAGATACCATCTACGCTACCACTGATACTGTAATCACCGTTTCCAGCATTGATGTTAATAAGACTATCAATACCCTCAAATGTACTATCACTGATTAGACTAGAGAAATTGTCCTGAACAGTATCAATTGCAAGATTAGCGCTGCCAATTACAGTTTGAATTGGTTGAGCAATTCCTGAAATGACATCGCCGCTATCAATCCCATTACCAATATTGCTAATGACATCAGCGATAGAGCCAAGCGGGCTGCCAGAAACTCCACCTGTAATACTACCAATCAGACCTGTGACAGTATCCAATGGGTTCGCTGTTGTAAAATCATTTGCAATATGTTGAAGAATATCTGCGGCTGTAGAACCATTATTGATGAGCGTACCGATAACGCCAGTTGCAGATCCAAGTACGCCACTCAGATCGGCAGCAGCTAAATCAGAGATGGCTTCAAGCGTACCGTTTACAGTGTCGCGAGAAGTCTCGAAAGTAAGTGTGCCGAGATTTGTTAAGTCAACTATAGGGTGAACTTGAGGTAAGATCCCACTGAGCGTGCCACCTACTGTATTAATACCTGTGTTGATAATATCTGTTTTTAGACTTTCAACACCTTGAAGTACATCAATACCTGTTTGAATGACACCAGTAACAGGATTATTTCCTAGATCACCACCAGTAATACCACCTACGATGCCTGTGACGATATCTAATGGATTTCCACCAGTACCGCCAGTTACGCCACCGATAATGTCAGTTACGACTTCGAGTGGATTACCACCAGCACCGCCAGTAATTCCACCTACGATGCCTGTGACGATATCTAATGGATTACCATCAGCGCCACCTGTGACACCACCGATAATATCAGTTACGACCTCAAGTGGGTTATCACCAGCACCGCCAGTCACGCCACCGATAATATCAGTTACGACTTCAAGTGGATTTCCACCAGCGCCACCAGTAACACCACCGACAATGCCAGTGACGATATCAAGTGGATTTCCGCCAGTACCACCAGTCACGCCACCAATAAGATCTGTAATCGTACCTAAAGGTCCGCCACTACCAATATCTGTCAAATCACCAAAAATGTGTTGGATGGTGTTAGATGCAGTAGTGCCATTATTAATAAGCGTTCCAATGACTCCTGTTGCAGAGCCAATTGCACCATTAAAATCAGCTCCTGCTAAATCGGAGATGGCTTCAAGCGTACCGTTTACAGTATCACGAGAAGTTTCGAAAGTAAGTGTGCCGAGATTTGTTAAGTCAACGATAGGGTGAACTTGAGGTAAGATCCCACTGAGTGTACCCCCAACTGTATTAATACCTGTGTTGATAATATCTGTTTTTAGACTTTCAACACCTTGAAGTACATCGATGCCCGTTTGAATGACGCCAGTTACAGGATTATTTCCTAGATCACCGCCAGTAATACCACCGACAATGCCAGTGACGATATCTAATGGATTTCCACCAGCACCGCCAGTAATTCCACCTACGATGCCTGTGACGATATCTAATGGATTACCACCAGCGCCACCTGTGACACCACCGATAATATCAGTTACGATTTCAAGTGGATTACCACCAGCGCCACCAGTAATACCACTGACAATTCCCGTGACAATATCAAGCGGATTTCCGCCAGTACCACCAGTCACGCCACCAATAAGATCTGTAATCGCACCTAAAGGACCGCCACTACCAATATCTGTCAAATCACCGACAATGTGTTGGATGGTGTTAGATGCAGTAGTGCCATTATTAATAAGCGTTCCAATGACTCCTGTTGCAGAGCCAATTGCACCATTAAGATCAGCGCCTGCTAAATCAGAGATGACTTCTAATGTACCGTTTACAGTATCACGAGAAGTTTCGAAAGTAAGTGTGCCGAGATTAGCTAAATCTCCAATTGGATGCTCAGATTGATGAACAAGTCCAATAACAGTGCCTGCTACAGTATTAATGCCTGTATTGATAATATCTGTTTTTAGACTTTCAACACCTTGTAGTACATCAATACCTGTTTGAATGACGTTAGTAACAGGATTATTTCCTAGATTACCACCAGTAATGCCACCAATGATGTCTGTTACAACTTCAAGAGGATTTCCGCCAGCGCCACCAGTGATACCGCCGACAATGTCAGTAACGACCTCGAGTGGATTTCCGCCCGCACCACCAGTAATACCACCAATGATGTCTGTTACGACCTCAAGTGGATTTCCGCCAGCACCGCCAGTCACGCCACCGATAATGTCGGTAACGACTTCAAGCGGATTTCCGCCAGCACCGCCAGTTACACCACCGATAATATCGGTTACGACTTCAAGTGGATTTCCTCCAGCGCCACCAGTAACACCACCGACAATGCCAGTGACGATATCAAGTGGATTTCCGCCGGCACCACCTGTGATACCGCTGATAATATCGGTTACAGCTTCAAGCGGATTTCCACCAGTACCACCAGTCACGCCACCTACGATACCAGTGACGATATCTAATGGATTTCCACCAGCGCCGCCAGTAATACTACCGACAATACCCGTAACAGTATCTAAAGGATTCGCCGTTCCGCCAGTAATGCCACTAACAATATTGGTTACGCTAGATAGTGGACTGCTATTACCTGTTACAAGCCCTAATATTCCTGTGATTGGACTTAGAGAACCACTTGTGACACTACTTACAGTGCTAGTAACTGTATTTGTAACCGTAGTAGGTGAAATAATGTTTGTTATAGAAGACAGGGAAAGAGGAGCTAAAGTTGAACCACCGACTGTTGATGTTGATGTATTACTATCTAATAAATTTGAAGTAATACTTTTAATTGGCGAGAAAAGACTTTTGAAAAGCATAACGATACCTATATTTTTAAGAGTTGTGTTGTTTTGAGTAATTATTAAAGTGATGTGATTATTTTGTGATCAATGTCACATTAATCCTTATTAATGTTATAGGTGATAGGTTTTTTGTCAATTCGAACCCATCATGTATATATTGTTTAATACAAGTTAATGAATGATTTTAATTGTTGAATATTAACGTAATTTAAAAATTAGTAAGAAGTTTAAACTAGATGAAAAATAGAAATTTATGCAAAATCTTAAATATTTTTTTTAAAGATATAATCTAACATTTCAGTGAATTAAAAAAAATTTTTTTAAATCGAAAGCTAAATACTTGAAAGAAGTTTATAAGTTTTGTAATTCATTTGAAAATAAATATACATGGCACTAGAAATATTTGTTAAAAATGTTTTATATCAAATATTTATGTGATTTATTAACGAGTTTTAAAAATAGACTGAGCTTTAATGTGGTGAATCAATCACCATTTGATTGTTAATCTATTAAAAATAACTTATCAATTCAATAAAAGTGCGTATAATGCCCCCATCAAATAAGCGCTCATAGCTCAGCTGGATAGAGCACTTGGCTACGAACTAAGGGGTCGGGAGTTCGAATCTCTCTGAGCGCACCAATTTGATTTATCGAAAGATAAAATGAAAAAAACCGCTTAAATGCGGTTTTTTTGTGTCTTAAATTTTTGTTCTAATCTTTTGAACAAAAACCGTGTTGCCACCTATAGAAGGTAAGACATCGTGATAAGGTAAGCTCCGCATTGCTCTTAATAAAAAGGGTGCTTTTTCATCTATTTTCGCCGTTGTGGTTATTTTAAACAAAGTGCCTTGATTTTGCGGGCTGAGAAACATCTGACCTTTGATAAAACGTAAATCGCCGCCGTTTGCATAAAAATTATTTTCGTTTGTTTCTGGATAATTAAATCGTAACTTAAAGTCAAAAGGAATGTTAATAACACCTAAACCAACATTCACTTTAATATCAGTGTCTTGAGTTTTATTTTTGAGTGGTGTCATTACGATTTTTTTAATTTGCCGAGGAAATAATTCTTGATAACTTTGTGGGGTCAGCCATTTTTGTAATTGCTGCGGTGGATGTTTGTAAAATTGATAAGTCGTGGAAAACCGCATGTTTTCTCGACCATGTGTATAAAGTATGCTGGTGGGCGCATGAATATAGCTCACAGGTTGCTGAGTGTTTTGGCTCAGTTGGACTATTTTAGCGAGTTGAATTTCGCTTAATTGTAGTGTTGGGATTCGACCTGGATCGAGTGCAATTGTATTCGGTTTCACAAAACGGTTTCTCAAGGCTTCCATTATAAAAGCATTGGTACTGCTCGGAATCCCCAATTTCACTTCAGGAATCGCATTTAAAATTTTCTTAATGATAAAGCCTTTGGGTTGATTCAAATCGCTCCATTGTGTCAACGTAATTAAGGTTCGGTGTTCATCTAAAGCAAACCATTCGAGCTTACCAACACCATAAGGAATCGGGGAGTCGATGACCAAACTGGAAATACTATTGGCTTTAATTTGATGCTGTAGTGTGACATCTTCATTAAAATTAAGTACAGGAATTGGTGTTGGAATAGCGACACGATATTTCATTTGTACAATATTTTCAGACTGTTCGAGTTTTTTTGCTGATTTAAGTGTTGGAAATAGTCCAACATAGTGATCGAAATCAGTCAGTATTTTGGAAACTTGTTGGGCGTTTACAGGTACGATCAGTGCGGCCGATGTGAAAATCACATTGGGTTGAGTGTTATTTTTCAAGGTTGGCACTGCGGTTTTAACACTAGGATGCCCATAAATGAAAATATTGTTTTGCGTATAATTTGCAAGTATGTGTGGATTATTTTGAAATGGTTGCAAAGCGCTTGGAATATTGTCATTCCATGAAATCATTTGAGCAAAACAGCACTGCGTGATGCTGAGTAAAATACTTGCCAGTGTTAATCCATTAAAATGAAGCATTATATCCCTTTGACTCTGATTGTTGATGAGGTCAGAACGACTGACTTTATCGATATTTAGTTCATCATGATGGGTTATTAATAAGATTTTCTTTGGATAAAAAATAGTTTTATTGTGTAAGCTCATATTTTGATGACAAAATAAAAGAGTAAGATATATCCAGTTTTTTAATTTTTAACTGGTTAGAAAAATAAACGAAAACACTTGTTGAAATGAAAAACAACCGATCAAAAATGCATTTAAGTTTTGTATTAAAACGCTATAAATTTGACTTTCCTTGGAAAGATTTGTGTTCTAATAAGTCAGTTTTTTCAAATGTTAGAAATAAAAAATGTCTGAACAACGTCCAACCGTATCTGTGCGCTATTACCTAAATTTAGAAGAATCACAAGATGGTTTTGCTCTCGTCACTTTTGGAAAAAAGACATTTAGCCGTTTTCTAACACCTGTCATCAGTGTTGCAATTATTTTATGGGGATTGTATTTAGGATTCTCAGGTGTCGGTCGTTATTACGTTGCATTGGGTGGGTTCTTCCTCATCATGCAGCTTGTAATGCGTTATTGGTTATTGCCGATGCTATTTAAGCGCCAGTTCACTCGTTATCAATTTGGAAAAAGTGAGCAGGGGATTGATCTATACCAAGATTATTTTGAACTATATGCGACAGGAAAAACACAAATTACACAATATGCAGAAGTACAATCGTTTGCCGTTGGTAAACTGACTTACATGTTGGAGCTGAAAAATCATACTGTCATCATTGTGCCTAAGCGTGCATTTACCAGTTCAGCCGATCAAACAAAATTTGAAAATACCTTCAAAAAATAAAATTTAATCTCGGTTCAAGCAACAAGGAGCTTTCATGAGTACACGTCCATCAAAAATTGTTTGTGTTGGCAGAAACTATGCTGAGCATGCCAAAGAACTAGGAAATGCAATTCCTGACCGTGCAATTTTATTTATTAAACCCCCAAGTAGCCTTGCTGCTTTAAATCAAGGTATTAGTTGGAATTTAGACTTGGGTGAGTGCCATTATGAGTGCGAAATTTGTTTGCAAATTGCTCATCCGTTATCGCAAGAGAAAGATCCAATTAAAGCTTTAGAGGCTGTTGGTGCAGTGACTGCTGGGCTTGATTTAACTTTACGTGATTTGCAAGGTGACTTAAAAGCGAAAGGCGAGCCTTGGGAACGTGCGAAAGCATTTGATGGTGCTTGCCTATTAGCTGATTGGATCGAGATTGATGAAATCGGGGATTTACAAGAGTTAGAGTTGATCTTGAATATCAATGGTGTAGAACGTCAACATGGTTTCAGTCGAGATATGATTCGTGATATAGGGACTTTGCTGGTTGAGATTAATCAGTGTTTTAGCTTGGAAGCAGGTGATGTGATCATGACTGGAACTCCAGCAGGCGTTGGAGCATTACGTGCAAATGATCAGCTCACGATGAAGTTGATTACCCAGTCTGGTGAATATGATTGGGATACTTTTGTAAAAGCTTAAATTATGGTTTGAAACGTTGATATTCTGGTATCAACGTTTTCTTTTCATCCTCAAAAAAACCGCCGTTCAATCATAAATTATAAATTTCACAAATTCTTGTTAACGACCTTGATACAACTTTCTGAATTGATCAGGAGTCAAATTCATCCAGCGTTTAAACATGTAAATAAAAGCTGAAGAACTTGCATAACCTAGATCTAATGCAATGCTTTCAATGGTCTTCCCTTGGTTCAGCATCGTCATAGCTTTCATGACTTTTAAACGTTGTCGCCATTCATGTAGTGACATACCCAATTCTTTTTGGCTGTAGCGTGCCAAAGTGCGTTCAGTCATGTTCATCATTTTAGCAAGTTCATCCAGTGTGCTGTTATCGGCTGGAAAAGTATGTAGATGATGGAGTATTTTTGCTAAGGCTGGGTGTTGAGTCGTTGGCAAATAACTACCGACTAATTCAGCATGACCGAGCAAATCCAATAACACTTGTAAAAGTCTTGAATATTCAGGATCGGATTGTTCGAATGCATTTTTACGGATGTGTTCAAGTAGTGAGCTCACCAATGGTGCAGAAAGTAATATGCCTGCTTGGCAAGGCATGTTTTCACAAAGACTTTCATGAATGTAGAGTGTACAGTGTGTGACCTCATTCCGATTTATACCGCTATGTTGTAAATTCGGCGGTAACCAGATTCCGTAAGGTGGTGGGGTTAAATAGTGGATTTGATCAATATTAACTTCTAAAACGCCATCAAAGGTATAGATAAATTCCCCCCAAGCATGGGTATGCTCTGGATAAAAGGTTTCTGCAGGAGCATCTCGAATACTGAGCCAAATGAGCTCAGGAATTTCATTATTTATCGGAATTTGCTGAAAGTCCTGAATCCTTTGTGCTGATTTTTTCATAATGTGAGAATTGCCTGAAAATACGCATCTATTGTCTGAATTTCACTATATCATGAAAATCTGACAGCTCTATATTGGTTCTCTAAGATGGGTTAGGGATTTTGATGATGGATGAGCGCAAGGCACTAGATACAAAAGCGTCTAGTCTAATGATCGTACTTTGTATGATTTGGGGCCTACAACAAGTCATTTTAAAAATGGCGGCTCCTGATATCTCTCCCTTGATGCAAATTGCATTACGTTCAGGTTTAGCTGCGCTTTTACTACTGCCGTTATTATATTTTGATAAAGCTAGCCAACTTCTGAATCGACAGAATTTGAAGGCAGGTGCTTTGGTCGCATTTTTATTTTCCCTAGAATTCTTTTTATTGGCTCAAGCATTACAATTTACCTCTGCTTCACATGCTGTGGTATTGCTTTATACCGCTCCAATTTTTGTTGCTTTAGGACTTCATTGGAAATTGCCTTCAGAGCGTTTAAGCGTATTGCAATGGTCAGGTATCGCAATTGCTTTCTTTGGAATTGTCGTCACTTTTATACGGGCAAAACCTAATGCGTCATCGATGCTTGAACAGCACATGCTTTGGGGTGATTTACTTGCACTTGCTGCCGCGATTGCTTGGGCTGCAACAACAATCACAGTGAGATTATCGTCTTTAGCACAGGCGGCAGTAACACAAACGCTTTTTTATCAATTATCGGGTAGTTTTGTATTGTTGTTTGGTCTTGCTATTTTTATGGGGCAAGCCAATATCAATTTCACCCCTTTAGTTTTAGGGAGTTTGGCATTCCATACTTTGGTCGTTTCATTTGCGAGTTTTTTAGCGTGGTTTTGGTTGCTACGAAATTATTTAGCATCGAGATTAGGGGTATTTTCATTTCTCACACCATTATTTGGAATGGCTTTTGGAACGTGGTTGCTCGATGAAAAAGTTGAGCTCAATTTTATAATGGGTACAGCATTGGTCTTAATGGGTATCTTGGTGGTAAGTTTACAAGGTTGGTTAAAGAAATAATTTAGTTGTAGCTGCCTAAGTGTTCATTTTCTATTTGAGCTGATGATTCAAAAGCTTTTACTTGTTGAACTTCAGCATAATCTTGTTCAAATTGTTTGAGTATCGTAGCTGCATCTTTATGGCCATTTTGCACAGCTTTATTTAGCCACATACGCGCAATTTCAGCTTTAAAGTGCTGTTCATTTCTAAAATTTAATGCATGGAACATACCTAGACGAAATTGAGCTTCGACATCATTTTGTTCTGCTGCTTTTTCATACCAGTAAAGTGATTTGGACATATCTAGATTTACGCCACTTCCCATCGAGTATTTATCGGCAATGACGCGTTGTGCGAGGCTATAGTTTTGTTTTGCTGCTTTTAAATACCATTTTGCCGCTTCATGAGGTGATTGAATAAGTCCTTTGCCTAAATCATACATCCAGCCGACAGTATATTGAGACCAAGCATCTCCCGCTAGAGCTTTCTCAAAAAACCAACGTGCGATTAATGGATTATCTTGCTTGAGGATTTGTATAATCAGCTCATAAGCTTTTTGATTTCCCGACACACTTTGTGCTTTTAACCATTCAAAAGCTTGAGAATCACCTTGATCTGCCGCCTTCTTTAACCAAATGAATGCTTGTTGATGATCTATTTCAGTACCAATCCCATCAAAATACATTTGTGCAAGACGAATTTGAGCGTCGGCATGTCCTTGTTCAGCTAGCTCAGTAGTTTGGTTAAATTCTCTTTCTGAAGGAGAGCTACACGCAGACAGATTTAAACTCAAAATGAGTATGGTCAGTAGGCTGATTTTATTCTTCATTGTTATAAATATAATTAAAAGTCATATGGTTAGATTATAAGCAAAGATCAAAGCGGAATTAAATTATTCAGATGAATGGTGATGCCATAGCCATGACATCACCAATCAATATTTTATTTCTGTTCAAAAATAGTCGAAAGTGGAATTGATAACTTGGCAGCTAAATAGTCATTACTATCCACTAATGAAGGACCGAGTCTTTCTATCCATTCATCATCTTGATGCACATTATTTACGTCATCTCGAAGGGGCAGCGGATATGGTAAAGCAGTAAAGAAACTCCAAAAATCGACTTGCGCTAAATTTCGGACTAACACATAGTCATCTTTATCCGTTCGTTTAATCAGATTCTGCGCTTCAAGCTGTAAAATGAATGCAGGTAATCGACCTAACTCGCCACGACCAACAATGTTAAGCAATTCTTTCTCGGTAACACTTTCACCAATCTGTTGCTTCTTATAAAACAACTCCAACATATCAAGCAGCATTAAAATTGGATGGCGCTTTTCTTCTTTTCCAGAATGAAAAGCGGTGAGAGCATAACTGACTTCAACCCCCAATAAAATGATATTCCAAGATAAATAAATCCACAGTAGAAAAATTGGAACAGCGGCAAAAGCACCATAAACGATTTCATAGCTGGTGAAGTTACTCATAATCCAGCCGAACAAACGCTTTAAGATTTCAAAAATACTGGCACTGAAACATGCAGCAATTGCAGCTGAGAAAATAGGTACAGTACGATTTGGAATCGTCCAATAGAGGATAAAGAAACCGACTATGGTGAGTAGAAATGAAATCAGCCATAAGATGAAAGAGCCATCTAATTGATAACCAGCAAAGTTATTACTGAGTATATTCATCGATGCCACAGTTGAAGAAAGGACGAATGCACTTCCTAAAATAATCGGACCTAAAGAAATAATCGTCCAATAACGCATAAAACCGACTAAGCCTGTACGGGTTTCTTTTACTCGCCAGATGCGGTTAAACACCGTTTCAATTGAGGTCAGCATCAGTACCGTCGTGACAAATAAGAACAACACACCAATAATGGTGAGATTGCTAGATTTGTCAGTAAAAGCATTAAGTGCTTTATCAAAGGCAATGGTGCTTTTTGGTAAAAAATTACTATAAATGAGTTGTTGGAGTTGTTGTCGAGCTGGTTCCAAGGCTTTAATTGATGAAATGATCACCAAGAAAACAGTTAGCATTGGAACAACTGCAAATAACGTTGTATAGGTGAGTGATCCAGCCTGATCTCGGCATCGGTCAGCCTCAAAACGTCGTAACACAAATACAATAAATTGAAACCATGTTTTCTCTAAAAAAGGCAAGTTTTTTAGATAACGGTTTATGCTCATGGGTTCTATCCTAATTATTTTTAAAAAAATCCTATGCATTCATAGGAATTACTACCGCGAAAAGTATAAAAAATGTCGTATAGTGTTCTTTTTAACAAAATACTTGAAACTGATGCAACCTTACGTCCTTGTACTTTATTACAGTAAATATGGTTCAACTAAGCAAATGGCACATTTAATCGCCGATGGTGTTGAAGCTGCTGGCATAACGGCGCGTATTAGAACGGTGCCTAATTTAGCACCAGTTGTGACGCAAGCAGAACCAAGTATTCCTAGTGATGGTGACATTTATTGTAGCTTAGACGATTTGGCACACTGTTCTGGTTTGGCGCTTGGTTCACCAACTCGGTTTGGAAACATGGCGAGTGAGATGAAATACTTTTGGGATCAAACCACAAGCTTATGGTTGAACGGCGCTTTGCATGATAAACCTGCTTGTGTATTTACGTCTTCAGGTTCCATGCATGGTGGACAAGAAAGTACCTTATTGACCATGTTGCCACCTTTGTTTCATCACGGGATGATGATTTTAGGTTTACCCAATT
Source organism: Acinetobacter sp. Z1 (assembly GCF_024296945.1). Taxonomy (NCBI): domain Bacteria; kingdom Pseudomonadati; phylum Pseudomonadota; class Gammaproteobacteria; order Moraxellales; family Moraxellaceae; genus Acinetobacter; species Acinetobacter sp. Z1. Next base: position 515,029 of record NZ_CP101115.1, read on the forward strand.
CTATACCTGCATTGTCAAATACAAAAACAGGCGGTACACCTTATGGGGCGAGTCATGTGAGTGGACCACGTCATGATCAGAGTTTGAGCCAAGATGAAAAAATCTTATGCGAAGCTCAAGGCAAGCGTTTAGGTCAAGTTGTAAAAGCACTATCTTCTAAGCTATCTAATTAAAAAGAATGATATTAAAAAAGGGAGCATTTGCTCCCTTTAATTATTTTTTGAGTTGCCAATCATAGATATTTTTACGGTAGGCATACCAAATCATCCAGAGGCCAATGATGATCATTGGGAAGCTCAGAATCTGTCCTTTAGTCATCCATCCAAATAAGATAAAACCCTGATCTGCATCGGGCTGACGGAAGAATTCCATAAAGAAACGTGCAATCCCATAACCCACCAAGAACAGAGCAGATACTGCCATACGCGGGCGAGGTTTAGAACTGAACCACCATAAGACAATGAAGAGAATCAGACCTTCGCAAATCGCTTGATAAATTTGAGATGGGTGACGGACTAGACCTAAAGGATCAGTTGGAAAAATCATACCAAATGCATAGTTTGGATCTTGAACTTCACGACCATAAAGCTCACCGCCAATAAAATTACCAAAACGACCAAACATCAACCCTGTAGGTACACACGGCGCGATAAAGTCTAAAGTTTCAAACCAAGTCTTTTGGTATTTTTTACACCAAAATAGCATGGCAATAATCACACCGAGAAAACCACCGTGGAAACTCATTCCACCTGTCCACACTTGGAATAACCATAGTGGATTTTCCAAAAACTTACCAAACTCGTAAAACAAGACGTAACCAACACGCCCACCTAAAACCACGCCAAGTGCGCCGTAAAAGACGAGATCTGAAATCATATCTCCTGTCCAACCATCGCGCTGTTTTGCGCGATAAGAGGCCAAGCCCCAAGCACATAAAAATGCCAAGAGATACATAAGTCCGTACCAATGCACTTTCACTGGTCCTAAGCTCAAGGCAATTGGATCTATATTTGGATAGGTCAGCATTGCTGTTCCTCAATTTAGAATTTGAAATTAAGTTTTGAGCAGATTGTAGCGGAATGATGTGAAAAATGTTGTACATTCAATGTGTAAAGATGTGAGAACAAAATAAATGTGTATTGTTGCTTTTGCATGGCAAGTTCTTGAAGAGATGCCACTTTGTTTAATTTCAAATCGTGATGAGTTTTATTATCGTCCTAGTGCTGTTTTACATGCGTGGGAGAATAGCTCGATTGTAGCAGGACAAGATTTAAAGTCAGGTGGGACTTGGATGGGTGTGACTGCTTCGGGACGATGGGCAATCGTGACCAATTTTAGAAATGGTCGAGATCAGAGGGAATATGAAACTTCGCGTGGCAAACTGATTCAAGACTTTTTAGAAAGTGATTTAGCGCCTATACGTTTTGCTGAACAACTGGAATGCAAACAACAGGATTATGCGGGATTCAACCTGTTTGTAGGTGATCGTGAGCAAGCGGTATATATGAGTAATCGGGGTGAAGCACCGCAGGTTTTGGCAAACGGTGTGTATGTCGTTTCAAATGGTTTGATGTCTGAGGACTGGGAAAAAACCAAACATTTACGTAAACGCTTTACCCAAGAATTTTTACCGATGTTGCAACAACCTCAGATCTCTGAACAAGATTTACACCATACAGTATGGGATATTTTAGAGGACGAAAGAAAAATTATTCCAAATCTATTACCTGATACTGGGATTAGTAAAGAAATGGAAGAATTGCTTTCTTCTACTTTTATTCAAAGTCCAATTTATGGAACACGGTGCTCTAATTTCTTAAGGCTTGATTCAAAACAATGGCATTGGCTAGAGAAAACCCAGCATGGTGAGCGACAGGATGCGGTTGTTGAGATTAAAGTTGATCTAACACTTGAATAAACAAAAAATGCCGACATCAAGTCGGCATTTTTTTAAAGATAGAGCTTACTTTTTATTTTCAGCTTTTTTCTCAATTGACGGTAAAATATCAGCGGTGATGTAACCGACACATGCACTGTAGCCATCATTATAATTTTCTAAAACTTTTGCTTTTAATTCAGCAGTAAGTTTAGAGCTATCACCTGGATGTTGGAAATTACTCATGATGTAAGTCCAACCGTTCACTGAGTCTACTGCATGTAGACCTGTAGACTCAGCACCAGCAGGTGTAGATAGAATACGATCTAAAGCTTTTGTATCGATATTATATGCCCAAAGGAAGTTATTGGTATGGTTACCGCTATCTTCACCAATGAACAAAGTACGTAGTGTCTCAGAGAATTTTAGATTGTCTGGGCTTGCAATCAGATTTGGATCAGCTGTATTACCTAAGCTATCGACTGAAATATCTTTACCCATGAGCAACATATGGCTTTGGTAAGGTGTCCATTCACTATTAATGATCGTATTGGTATGGTCAACTTGACTGCCTTTTAGATCATGAGCAAGTACACCACCTGCTTTCAATGTATTTTTGAACTTAATATTATGCTCTGCAACCCAACTTGATTTGCCTTCAATCATTGAATCTTGAATATTAGCAAGCGCAGAGTATGCAACTTTATCTTTAATATTAACTGTCGTACCTTCCATTTTTGTGAAGCCCATACTACCGCCTTTTAGCGCTGCGTAGCGATGCGTTTCAAGGAATGCTGCTGCAAGTTCAATTTCATCTTTCGTGAAACCATTGTTGGCTTCTTTCAGCTTGACCCACAATGATTTTCCATCAAGTACGATCTTGCTATAACCAGTTAAATCAGCAGGAGCTACCGTTAAACTTTCCATAATGTTCTCGGCTTTTATTCCTCGAACATTCACTAAGTCTTCAATCGTTTTACTATTGGTATGACCTAATTTGATCCATTTAATCGCAGCAGTCGATGTTTCGTTTAATTCAGTTGTATATTTTGCAACATATAAGGTACCCGCAGATAAGTCTTTTTCTTTATCTGCCACAAACATAAAGAAGCCACCATTGGTATAGTCATCACCCATAATTACCGTGCGATTATCTGGCATTACTTCAATCAGTTCATGTGAGATACGACCTAGACAGTAATGCTTCACAGCCTGAGCACGGCCTTTACCATCAAGGATAATTTCTGGTAAATGACCATAGTTATACGCATTTGCAGTATTTTCATTACCGTATAAGTTTTTACTATAGGCTCTTAACATTGCAAGATCAGAACCGATTTGATCAAATGCATCTGGCTCATACTCTTCGCTTGAAAGGTGTGTGTTCCAAGGAGAAAGGCTTGCACCGCATGTAATCCACAAACCATGAACTTTTGACATATCCACATTGAAATATTTTTTCAATGCAAGATGACCTGTTTTCTGATCTTGATCTAATGTTAATACCGCAATTGGTGACGGTAATTTACCATACATGTTTTGCTTAGCTAAGTTTTTGGTGGTGTATTCAAACTGCACCACATGGAAAACTGGGTTTGATACACCCGCTACATTTGCGCCTTTAATATGAATCAGTGATGAACCATCTGGTGAGTCAGAGAAGAATTGGCGCTCTTTGCCAACAACAGAAGTATCGTTGATTACTTTATTATTAATATCGTAATAACTACCTGCAATAATTTTTCCACCATCGATATTGTCGACTAGAGTACCTGTGCGGAAAAACTCTTGATAACCTAATTTGTATTCTGTGGTTGTATTATCATCCCACGTAATGGTCAAACCAGATTTAACTGAGGTTGTCGCCATATCGGCAACAGTTGAAGGCGCTGCCATCGGTGTAAATTTAGCGTTTTTAAATTTTGCTACTTTTACAGGAGGAGTAATAACACTGTCGTTGTCATCATTGCAGCCTGTTAATGCTGCTGCCGTACCCATTGCCCCTAGTGGTAAAAACGGAACACCCGCGAACCATTTTAAAATATCACGACGACTTGGCTGATTTGTATTGGCTGTCATAATAAATCCGTATCTTTAATAAATGATAAATAAATCCTGATTGATTCTATGAAGTACAGATGACAATTTTTTGACACTTTTAAGGCAGTTTGAAGACAATTTAATTTTTATAAATATTTAAAAAATATAAATTTAAAATACAAAAATCCCTGAGATTCTTCAGGGATTGAAAAGGGTTATTATTACTCTGAAACTGCTTTACGTTTTTCTAATATTTTTCCAAACAGTAAACCCAGTTCAAATAGCATCCACATAGGAACTGCTAACATGATCATGGATAATGCATCAGGTGGAGTAACAAACATTGCAACAAAAAAGCATCCAACGATAATAAAGCGACGCTTGGCGATTAAAGTTTCTGTATTCACAACACCAATCAAAATTAAAACCAAAGTGATAATTGGAATCTCAAAAGTAAAACCAAATACTAAAAATAGCTTTAAACAAAAGCTTAAATAACTATTGATATCTGTCATTGGAGCAACAGTTTCAGGTGAAACACTAATGAAGAAATGCAAGATAGCGGGTAGGGTAATAAAATAGGCAAAGGCGACACCTAAATAGAACAACACGATACTACCGAGAAGTAGTGGGATCGCTAAATGGCGCTCTTTTTCATAGAGTGCAGGTTTTATAAATGACCAAATTTGATAAATGATGTACGGCATGGCTAACATGAAAGCGACGAATAAATTAAGCTTAAACGGTGCCATAAATGTTGCTGTGACATCTGTCGCAATCATGGTGGAAGTTGTCGGAAGTTGCTGTCTTAATGGTTCAGACAACCATTGATATGTTTGGTTTCTAAAAGGTAATAAACAAAAGAAAAGAAAAATAGTGACGCCAACTATCTTAAATAAATATTGGCGCAATACAATCAAGTGCTGCATGACAGGCATTTGTTGTAAATTTTCTTCAGGGTTTACTGAAGTAGCAGGCAATTGGCTCATACGGCAATCTTTAATTCTGTATCAAATTTCTCTGTTGATAGATTTGATTCGATAAGGCTGGGAAATGATTTGTGATGTTGGATACTAAAAGGAATAATTGAACCTGAAACATATGGGATATAGTTATTCTTCGTTAAAGAATACTTTGATATTTGTTCTGGACTAATTTCTTCAGCAGGTTGAGTTTTTAATTCATCCAGTTGTTTTTGTAGTCTGCGTTCAAGCTCAGTGATTTTCTCAATTTCTTTTTGCATTTCATCACGAAATTCAGAAAGTTTCAGTTCACGATCAATTTCATTTTGAATATTGTTGATGAACTTTTTGATCTTTCCATACCATTTCGCTACAAAACGAGCAGCTTCAGGTAATTTATCAGGACCGAGAACTAGCAATGCAATCACTGCAAAACAAAAAATCTCGGTCATTCCCAAATTCAGCATAATAACGCTCGCTTAGCTTTTTACAGAGCTTTCAGCATTTTTTACCTGGGCATCAATAGTGCGAGGTTCATTCAGTGGAGGCGTTACTTCATCCTCTTTGATTGATTTCTTAAAATCTTTTACCGCACCGCCAACATCTTTACCTAGGTTTTTAAGTTTGGCTGTACCAAATAATAAAATAACCACGATTGCAAAAATGAGTACATGCCAAATTGATAAACCAGCCATAATTTTATTCCTATAAAACTTTGGTTATATCTCAACAGTTTGGCATGACAAAGATGTGACACTTATATTGCAATTTTAAGACAAATGAATAGACGTAAATCGAGAGAGAATATGAAAAAGCCCAAATTTGCATTTGGGCTTATCAATCAACTTATACAAGGCTCGCTTTAAAGAGTTGCATGGCTTGACCACGATGACTGATATTATTTTTATCTACTTTACTGAGTTCAGCACTCGAAAGATTCAGCTCAGGTAACCAAAATAAAGGATCATAACCAAATCCGTTTTCGCCGCGTGCCGCTTCTAAGATTTCACCTTTCCAAATACCTTGAAAGATTTGTGGAAGAGGATCTTCTGCATGTGTAACCAGTGCTAATACGCAAACAAACATGCCTTCAATTGTTTCGCCATCTTTACGCAAAGGTGCAAGATCAGCCAATAGTTTTTGGTTGTTGGCTGCGTCATTACCATGTTCGCCTGCATAGCGTGCAGAGTAAATCCCTGGTGCACCACCTAAGATTGGAACACATAAACCAGAGTCATCTGCAATTGCAGGTTTACCTGATAGCTTAGATGCATGGCGTGCTTTGATAATTGCATTTTCTACAAAGCTTAAACCATCTTCAATCACATCTTCTATATTAAGTTTGCCTTGAGCAATAATTTCGACAGGTAGATTGAGTTGTTGAAATAGATGATCAAATTCAGCAATTTTACCTTTGTTATTACTTGCAAGCACAAGGGCGCCTTGGGTGAGCCATGATTGAGTAGACATATAAAATTTTAAATTCGCTTAGATTTAATGGGATTTTAGGGTGTTTTTATAGAATAGTGTAGAGCTGAATGGTTGTATTCTAAAATCTAAAAAAGTCGCTTCCTTTTATTATCTAATTTTGATACAACTTTTTTAAATCTTCGATGAAACTTTTAAAAACTTCATCTGGTTCCGAAGGTGAATATCCTTCAAAGCTTAAGTAAAATTCATCATCATAATAGTTTAATAATTCATATAAATCTTCATCCTCTATAAATTTGGATAAAGATAAAAGTTTACGAAGAAAAGGGGATAGAGCCTCTTTATTATGAATTAAATCAATATTCTTCTCTATATAACTCTTTAATAAGTCATATATTATTGCTGAACTAATATTATAAACGCTGTTAGAAAGTCGTTTGAAGTAGCTCAAAACTTGTTCTGGCATTGAGAGAAAGCATATTTCTAAAGCTAAATCATTAGACGGATCTTTTTCTAATGTCTCAATTGCCCACCTTTGGATCTCTTCTGGTGTTATTGTTTCCAATTCTAGTTTCGCTTTGAATATCGCCTTTTCTATATCGCTCATCTAATGTAGTTAATATAAGAATGAAAGCTATTACTATAATGAAAAAACCGACTATCACAAGTCGGTTTTTATATTACTCAATAGATCTAAATAAGATTATTGTGCTTGAATCCATTTATCAGCACGGTCACGTGCGGTACGGATTTGATCTTGAGTCAGGTTAGCAGCCAACGCGGTTTTCTTACCTTCAGAAAGACTAATGACTTTCGTATCAAGCATGCCATCACGAGTTGAAAGCTCATACCACTGGTATGCACCAACAAAGTTTTTCTTCTGTTCTTCCATCATCGCTAGATTGAAACTTGCACGATTATCTCCGTGGCTTGCTGCCTTCTCGAAATATTTACGCGCTAATGCTTCATCTTTTTTAATGCCAATACCATCTGCATACATACGACCCACATTGAGCTGTGCCGCAGAAATACCTTGATCTGCTGCTGCTTTAAACAGAGAAAAAGCTTGTTTTTCATCTTTAGCTACATCTTTACCATACTGATAACGTGTTGCGAGATAAAATTGTGCTCCAGCTTGACCAGCTTTTGCTGCGCTTTGTAATTCACCAATACTCATCACTGAGTATCGCGCTGCCTGTGTTGCAACCGATTGCGGTTGAGTAACATAGTCAGCGTGCGCTTGTATACTGATCAGACCAAATAAAAATGTGCTGATTAATGTCTTTTTCATAGAGCGCTCACTCGATAAATTGCGACTTCACCAAATAGGTTCGGCATATGCTTACTGAGCACACTACCTTGTTGGTCACCATTAACGGCAAGTCGATTAATAATTTTAATTCCGTTCTCAGCACATAAGGCTTCAAAGTCACGGAAAGTACATAAATGGATATTCGGGGTGTTATACCACATATAGGGTAAAGCTTCCGAAACAGGCATTTTTCCTTTTAACGCAAGAAAAGAACGAGTCTTCCAATACGCGAAGTTCGGAAAAGTAATAATTGCCTGTTTGCCGACCCGCACCATATCACGAAGTAATACATCAGGTGCATCTACAGCTTGCAAAGCTTGTGCCATGACCACAGAATCAAAAGATTGGTCAGCAAAACGGCTTAAACCCAAGTTTAAGTCCTGTTGGATAATATTTAACCCCCGACTGATCGCAATTGCAATCTTTTCTTGATCAATTTCTAGGCCATAAGCACGAATATTGTGCTGTTTGCTCATATGAGCCAGTAATTCGCCATCACCGCAACCCAAATCGAGTACGCTTGTATTCGGGGTAATCCATTTTTCAGCGAGTTGTTGATCTATACGCATCAGTGAAGCTCCTGCGATGTCGATTGCAACTGTTGTACACCACCTAAAAATGCTCTTAGTGTTTTCACATACAGTGGAATAGGGAATAAGAAAGAGTCATGACCTTGCTCAGCATCAATATCTAAATAGCTGACGGGCTTATGATTATCTATCAAAGCATCCACGATTTCTTGTGATCTGCTTGGACTAAAACGCCAATCTGTCGTAAATGAAATCACCAAAAATTGACATTTGGGCTGATTCATCGCTTTCGTCAATGAGTGTTCATATTCACGTGACGGATCAAAATAATCCAATGCCTTGGTCATAATCAAGTAAGTATTTGCATCAAAATTACGGCTAAATTGTTCGCCTTGGTAACGCAAATAACTTTCAACTTGGAATTCGACATCAAAACCATACATAAACTTGCCTGATTTTAAATCACGACCAAATTTTTGTTTCATCGCTTCTTCAGACAAATAGGTGATATGTCCGACCATGCGCGCCAAAATCAAACCACGCTTTGGATAGCTATCATTTTCTAAATAACGACCATGATGAAAATCAGGATCAGACAAAATGGATTGGCGTGCAACTTCGTTGAAGGCAATGTTTTGGGCTGATAATTTTGGTGCGCTCGCAATGATCACACATTTTTTTAAGCGATCAGGATAGTCCAACGACCATTGTAGTGCCTGCATACCACCTAATGAGCCACCAATAATGGCATACCATGCATCTATACCTAGTCGATCAGATAGCATCGCTTGAGTTTTTACCCAATCTCTTACCGTGACGAGAGGGAAGTCTGGACCATAAGGGCGGTTTTCATTTTCAGGATTTGGTGAAGTAGGGCCTGTTGAGCCGTTACAACCACCAATGTTATTCAGTGAAACAATAAAAAAATGATTGGTATCAATCGCTTTACCAGGACCGATACAGCTATCCCACCATCCTACTTTTTTATCATCTGGATGATGATAACCTGCGGCATGGTGATGCCCAGATAATGCATGACAAATTAAAATCGCATTAGATTTATCAGCATTAAGTGTTCCATAGGTTTCAACCATCAAATCGAAACGAGGCAAAACTCGTCCACATTCAAGTTCTAATGGTTGCTCAAATTGAAATTTTTGTGGTGTGACTAAACCCACTGAATCCGATGGAAAAGACACTGGAATGATTCGCCTTGTATAAATTTTTTATCAATAATAAAAGGATACCAATTCAGGTATCCTTTCAAAAGTCATTTTTTCTGATATTGCAACTCAGGTTTACTGACTGTTACATGATATTTCATCTATCTAAACGGCTGCGGCAGCAACTTGTTCAGTTGTCAGTACACCTTGTTCAATTAAACGATTGGTACATGCAATAATCGCTTCGATTGATGAGGTTACAATATTGTCATGAATTCCTGCACCGAAAGCATTTTTACCAGTGCCTTTGACTTGAAGTTCAATCAAGGCAAGCGCTTTAGCATTCGCGCCAGAACTAATACTACGTTCTTCATAATTTACAACATCGATCGGTAATTGTAATGCGTTAAGCATTGCAGAAATTGGACCGTTACCTTCACCACGTAAGCGTTGAATTTCACCATCAATTTCAATATCTAACTCAATGATTTGTGTGCCATTGATATCTGATAATTGATAATGTTTGGTTTGATAATGGCTGTTCTTGACATCGACATATGTATTTTGGAATAAGGTCCAAATTTCATGTGCACTGATCTCTGTGCCATTTTCATCGGTATGTTGCTGTACGATCTGACTGAACTCGATTTGTACACGACGTGGTAAAGCAACGTTGTAATTCGATTCTAACAAGTATGCAATACCACCTTTACCAGATTGGCTATTCACTCGAATCACCGCATCATAGTCACGACCCAAATCTTTCGGATCGATTGGTAAGTATGGCATATCCCAGATTTCTTCGTTTTTCTGGAACTCAAAGCCTTTTTTGATTGCATCTTGGTGTGAACCAGAGAAAGCCGTAAAGACCAAATCACCTGCGTATGGATGACGAGGGTGAACAGGTAAGCCAGTACATTCTTCAACAGTTGCAATGATTTCATTGATGTTTGAGAAATCTAAGTTTGGCGCGACACCTTGGGTATACATATTCAACGCAATCGCAGCAACATCGACGTTACCAGTACGCTCACCGTTACCAAACACGCAACCTTCAACACGGTCAGCACCCGCCATAATCGCTAATTCAGAAGCAGCAATGCCACAACCACGGTCATTGTGGCAGTGAACTGAGATAATCACCCCATCACGACGCGCCAAGTTACGATGCATCCATTCGATTTGATCGGCATAGACATTCGGTGTAGACACTTCAACGGTTGCAGGTAAGTTCAAGATGACTTTATTGGTCGGTGAAGCTTCCCAAATTTCTGTTACCGCGTCACAGACATCTTTGGCAACTTCTAATTCTGTTGCAGAAAAACACTCTGGGCTGTATTGGAAAATCCAGTCTGTTGCAGGATATTTCGCAGCAGATTCTTTGACTTTATTTGCTGCATTAATCGCAAGTTTCTTTGCACCATTTGCATCTACATTCAATACTTTTTGACGGAACGTTGGCGAGTTGGAGTTATAGATATGAACAATTGCACGTTTCGCATCAACTAAAGCTTCAAAAGTACGTTCAATCAAATGATCACGTGCTTGCACTAAAACTTCGATATAGACATCATCAGGAATCAAATTTTCTTCAATCAATTTACGCGTAAAATCGAAGTCAATCTGAGATGCTGATGGAAAGCCAATTTCGATATGCTTAAAACCGATTTTAACCAACATATGGAACATTTTTAATTTTTGATCCATATCCATCGGTTCAAAAATTGCTTGGTTACCATCACGAAGATCGGTACTCATCCAAATCGGTGCTTGGTTGATTTCATTATTCGGCCATTGGCGATCTGGTAAATCCACTCGCTGGTACATACGGCGGTATTTTTTGCTTGGGTCTGCCAACATCATGAGATAACTCCTTGTCGCAGTAGGAATGCTAATTGAAATTTAAATGCAACCTACTACTGAATATATGGTGTCTATTTGGGACAATTTAAAGAAACTTTATATCTTGAGTGCCTAAAAAACTTAGGCAGAAAATTTATACGCGCGCGAGGCGCAGCATCAGCAGAGCAGCGAGAAGATTTGAATATGACGGATGGGCAAAGCTATAATTAATTTTCATCATCTACCATTCACATTGGTAATTTAATTTTGCAGTTATCTTAATAACCTAATCATGATCAGTCTAGGTGAAAATACAAGCGACTGCAAAGGTCTATCCAGTATTTTAATAAGTTTATCTTCGAAAAAAATCCCTTAATTTGCACAAAATATTTAAATGATGGAAATATTTATCTATATATGGTTGTTTTTTGGAAAATATAATCACTATTAATGCTGTTTAAGTTGGTTGTTCCCATTAGTGCCATCGTAATTTCAAACTCTTCTTTTAATATTCTTATGACATGAGCAACACCAAGTGCCCCAGCAGTTGTTAATCCATAAATATAGGGACGACCAATTAATACAGCATTGGCACCTAAGGCAATTGCTTTGAATATATCGGAACCACGACGGATACCGCCATCTAATAAAAGAGGAAAACCAGCGGGAACAATCGCGCGGATATTTTGTAAAGCAATTAAAGGCGGAATAGTTGTGTCTAAAATACGACCACCGTGATTTGAAATAATTAGACCTGCAACACCACATTCCAAAGCTTTTTTTGCATCAGCCGAGTGGAGTACTCCTTTAAGAATGATTGGTAAACTTGCATGCCTAACCAACCATTCAATATCTTCCCATTTGGGTGCTATTTTCATTAAACCATGAAAAATAGGATGTTCTCCTTCTTGAATCTGACTTTTTTTGAAATAGCTTGAGGTGTGAGGGTGTTGCATCTGAGTCGGTAGTTCGAAGAAGACTTTACGCTCCCGATCACGTATTCCACTATGTGGGGCATCAATTGTGATGACGATTGCTTTGTATAAATTTTGCTCTGCAAGTTTGACTAACGACAGAGATGTTTCTCGACCTTGCCAATATAATTGAAACCATTTGTATGGGTTTTCTTTGTTTAAATGCTTTAAATCAGTATTGGTAAAATTACTAAGTACAAAATTACTTTGCATAAGCTCTGCTGCAAGTGCGGTGGCTTGTTCAGCTTGGGGATGAAACAAAGCTTGATGTCCGATCGGAGCTAAAAAAATAGGGTGGGGGTAATCAATTCCAAGTAAATTCAGTTGGGTGTGTGCTTGGGTGAAATCATTTAAATGTCGAGGAATCAATTGAATGTTTTGAAATTGAAATTGATTTTCTTGCACGCTTAATTCGTGCATGGCTCCACCCTGTAAATAATGCCATGTTTTTTCTGTTACATGCTTTGAAGCTTGTTGCTCATAATCATGTATGGTTTGTATATGATTTGGAATGGTTTTGAGTGGAGCAAGAATATGTTGTACAGCCATTATAAGTTGCCCCACTGTCTTAATAAATTATGATAATGACTTGTGAGCGCAACAACTTCATCTGAATCCCCAAGTTGATGTCTTAATTTCAATATGGTCATGTCTAAATTAAATAGCATAGTACGTTGCCAATCATCTTTAACCATACTTTGAATCCATGTAAATGCGGCAATCCGACTACCTTGAGTCACAGGCTCGACTCTGTGTAAGCTGGTTGAGGGATATACAATTGCATCGCCTGCATCAAGTTTAACTTCATGGCTACCATAGGTATCCTCAATAATCAGTTCACCACCTTCGTACTCATCTGGTTCAGATAAAAAAACCGTAATTGAGATATCAGTGCGGATACTTTGTCCTATTCTTGATGAGTATTGAATGGCACTATCAACATGATTGCCATAATTACCTTGATTTTCATAACAATTAAACATTGGAGATAAAATATGTTGTGGAAGAGCTGCTGAACGCAACAGCATATTTTTTTGCAAAGCATCTAGAATATAATCACTCATAGATGGATATAAATCACAATTGATATCTATTTGTAGATTTTTCTTTGTTTGTTGTGCTTGTGGGCCAGCACTTTGGCTACCATTTATCCATAGATTAGGTTGTTGCATTTGTTGGCGAAGTTTTAATACGGTTTGTTTGTCAAGTACCTCAGGAACATGCAACATCATTTTAAAAACCTCCCAATAAAAAACAGCCTGCCAGAAAATTATACCTTTTCTGACAAGCTGTGTTTATCTATTCAATCCGAAGACTTAAATAATTAATTAAAACTTATAGTTAAACGTCAATGCTGCTGAACGTGGTTGACCTAGAACAAAACGACTACCGCCATTATTTAAAGCACTGATATATTCTTTGTCGGCTAAGTTATAAACATTCAGGTTTACAGATGCATTTTTGTTGAATGCATAGCCTGCCATTGCGTCAAATACAACATACGATGGAACTGTTGGCATATTTGCTGGCGCAGTACTATCTGTAACCACACGTTTTTGCTCATCGACATAGCGTGCACCTAAGCCTACTTTAAAGCCTGCAATATCATAGGTTGTCCATAATGAAGCAGTCCAATCTGGAGACCAACGTACTGAATCGGTAACAGTTTTTTCACCACTATCTACATTAAAACTAATTTGATCTTTTTGCTTCACTTTCATGTGAGCAACGCCCAAAGAAATGTTCCAAGCATCAGTAATTTGACCGACAGCACCAAGTTCTACGCCGCGAACACGGGTTTTACCTTCTTGAATAGATTCTTTGGTAATTGGATCTTGCGTAAACTGGTTTTCGTTCTCTGTATGATAAACTGCACCAGTTAATGCTAATTTATTTTTTAACACATCCCATTTCCCACCAATTTCATAGTGATGTGTTTCTTGTGGTTTTGCTACTGAGCTATTAGCACCAGTATCAGATAAACTAAAATTTGCACTTCCTGGTGGAGTTAACGATTTAGCATAGGATGCGTAAACGCTACTATTTTCGGTTGGTTTAAATAAACCACCTAATTTCCAACTTACTAATGTGTCATGTGCAACGAGATTGGTTGGTACGAGTTCTTTTGCACCACTTGGAAGTGTGAGCGCATCATAATTGGTATGGTAGTAATCTACACGCACGCCGCCATTGAACTGTAAGCGATTATTAAGTAATTTGATGGTGTCAAATAAATAAGCTGCTGCGGTTTTTGTTTCGCCATCTGTATATCCACCAGTATAAACTAGATCAGGCATTACATCGTATTGATTTGGATTATACAAATTTGCTGAAGGCGCCGTAATAGTCGTTTGCCCAGGCATTTGAGTTGCTAAGGTACGAGTAATTTGCTGTTCTTGTATAAACTCTAGGCCCGTAACAAGATTATGCTCAATATCACCAGTTTTAAAATTAATATTCAAAGTTGATGTATTCGCAAGAATTTTATTTTCTTGATCTACGCCTTGATGTGAACGAGAAATTGCCCATGTATCTCTATTATCAGGATCAAATGACCCATAGTTAAATTTGTAACTATAGCTGTTATCTGGATTAACGGTAACTGTAACTGATGGAGCATTAATTGCATTAATTCCAGTTAATGCTCTTTTCATGCTTGTCTTACCAAATCTAGAGATATTGGTAAATTTGATATTTTCACTAAAGTCACTTTCGATTTTAGCCGAAATCATATCCGAGCTAATATCTTCATAATCATTTACGCTTCCATAAAAGTTGCTACGATCAACCTCAGGCGCATTTTGTAAAGCCTTATTCACTCTCTGCATATCAGCAGAGTTATTAATGGCTTCACGGATTTGATCTCTTAACGCAAGATTTTTATTGTTTGCGTAGTTAGAGGTATAACCATAAAAGCCTCTCATACCAATTGTTGGAATGCCGCCATCAGGAATATTATTTTGGCGGACATGTTGTGAATATAAGTAGAAACGAGTGTCTGTGTTCAAACCGAAAGCAATCGATGGTGCAATTGCCCAGCCATTATTTTCAACAACATCACGACCTTCAACTCCGCCATCTTGACCCATTGCATTTAAACGAATAGCAACGTTGTCATTTATCGCCTGATTAATATCAGCAGTTAAACGTGCATTTTCAGCAGTATTATAGCGCGCAGAAACTTCTTTACTATTTTCAGCTTTAGGTAACTTGGTGACAAGGTTGATATAACCTGAAGCGGAACCACGACCAGCTTCAGCGCCAGAAGGTCCTTTTACAATTTCAATTTGTTCTAAATTAAACACATCACGGCTGACTGCACCAAGATCGCGAATTCCATCTACATAAGTTGAGGTTTGAGTAGAGAAACCGCGCATTTGAAAAGTATCACCAGCACTGGTATTACCATTTTCACCCATTTGCAAGGTAATTCCTGGGGTATTACGTAACGCTTCTACGAGTGACGCTGCACCTTGCTCTTGCAAAAGTTCTTTTTTAATCACTTGGATTGTTTGAGGTGTATCAACTAAAGGTTGCGTATATTTAGGAGAACTAACTGCTTCTGCTTTATAGGTATTTTCAGCATTTACTTCAATCGTTGGAAGTTTAGCGACACTTTCTTCTTTAGTCGCAGCATGACCCGCTAAAGGTAAACTTGCAGCGAGTGCAACTAATTGAGTTGTGCGTAGATGTTTACGACTTTTAATCTTCGCCATTGAGAAAACCCCTAGGATTGAAGTGGTGAATGACAGAACTATTGATATTGTAAAACTTTCACGAAAATGCAGTAAAAGTGAATGGATTGTTAAGCTGTGTAACAATTTGTGTGAAGTCTAATGATAACTATTATCGTTATCAATGGCTTTATCTTGTGTGAAAAGGGTGATATTGTCCTAAGTTTTTGATAAATATATTTTATTATTTGTATTGATATTAGCGATTTATTTTAATATAAAAAATGGAAAGAATGATTGGTTTAATTAAGATATTGTATTTATTGATTAAAATAATTTTTCTAAACTGAGTTGATTGTTTTTGAAAAAAATTATAGGTAATTAAATTTTGGAAATTTTTCTGATTGAAATTAAAAAAGAGAATTTTAATTATCCGATTTTGTATATCAGCAAAGTTGTCATATAATGTGGCACTTTAAAAATTGTTATTACTAACTAATATATCGAGGAAGCCATGCAAGTAACGACTGAAGCGGTTTCGGGCGTTGCCCGTCGTTTAAATGTTTCTGTACCGACGAGCCGTGTTAACGAGCAATTTGAAGCTCGCTTACAACGCACTGCCAAAACTGTGAAGATCAACGGCTTCCGTCCAGGTAAAGTGCCTTTGAATGTTGTGCGCCGTGAATATGGTGCAAGCATTTATCAAGAAGTTGTGAATGACATCATTCGTGACACTGTATTCGAAGCAATTCAGCAAGAAAAAATCAATGCAGTTGGTATGCCGAACATTGATAAAGTTGAAAACAAAGACGATGCATTAGTTTTTGAAGCGACTGTAGAAGTGTATCCAGAAGTTGAAGTGAAAGCTTTTGCTGACTTAGAAGTTGAACGTAAATCATCAGAAATCAACGATGCAGATGTTGATGTGATGATTGAAAACTTGCAAAAACAACGTGCTTCTTGGGCTGAAACTAAAGGCATGGCGAAGAAAGACATGCAAGTAACTTTCGATTTCGAAGGTACTGTTGATGGTGAAAAGTTCGAAGGCGGTGCGGCTGAAGACTTTAAACTTGTTCTAGGTTCAGGTCGTATGATTCCTGGCTTTGAAGACGGTATTATTGGCATGAAGAAAGGCGAAGAGAAAGTAATTGATGTTACTTTCCCAGAAGACTATCAAGCTGAAAACTTAGCTGGTAAAGCGGCTCAGTTTAAAATCACTGTGAAACTTGTTGAAAAACAAAAACTTCCAGAGATTGATGCTGAATTCTTAAAAATCTTCGGTTTAACTGAAGAAGAAGGCGTAGAAAAGTTAAAAGCTGACGTTCGTAAGAATATGGAACGTGAAGTGCGTACTGGTCTTCGTAATCAAGTTAAACAAGCTGCATTCGATGCACTTGTCGCTGCAAATGAAATTGAAGTTCCAACTTCTATGGTTGCTCAAGAAATTGACCGTCAACGTCAACAAATGATTCAACAATTCACTCAGCAGTTTGGTGCTCAAGGTGCAGGCGCATTTGATAGCAGCATGCTTCCAGATGAATTGTTCAAAGAGCAAGCTGAAAAATCAGTAAAACTTGGCGTGTTAGTAAGCAAAGTATTGGCTGATGCTAAACTTGAAGTTGATCAAGCACGTGTTGAAGCTTACATCGACGAAATGGCTTCTTCTTATGAAGACCCAACTGAAGTTGTTGAATACTTCAAAAATGACAAACAACAACGTGCTCAAATCGAAGCTGTTGTTTTAGAAGATCAAGTTGTTGATCACATTTTAGCTGCTGCTAAAGTAAGTGATGTTGCAGTAAGTTATGAAGACTTATTGAAAGAACAACAAGCTCGCCGTGGCTAATCTTTTAAAAGTTCAGAAGAAAGGCGCTTAATGCGCCTTTTTTTATCCGTGTTATGAAAGTGTTAATTTGTTTAGGAATTACCAGATTTTAGTCTAAATAGTCGAATATTTAGGGTTGAACCTTTTGCAATTTAGTCGATTATCCCTCATATTGTTGGCATGATCGAGTCACAATAATTTAGGAATAAATAAACATATGTATGTTCCAACAATTGAAAATGCTTTAGTTCCTGTTGTCGTTGAACAGTCTTCACGTGGTGAGCGTTCGTTTGATATTTTCTCACGTTTATTGCGTGAACGAGTGATTTTCTTGACTGGTGAAGTTGAAGATAACATGGCGAACTTAATCGTTGCGCAAATGCTATTTTTAGAAGCTGAAAATCCAGAGAAAGACATTCATCTTTATATTAATTCGCCGGGCGGTTCTGTGACTGCGGGTATGGCGATTTATGACACCATGCAGTTCATTAAACCAGATGTTGTGACTTACTGTATGGGACAGGCCGCATCTATGGGTGCATTTTTATTGAATGCTGGTGCGAAAGGTAAACGTTACTGTCTTGAAAATGCACGTGTGATGATTCATCAACCATTAGGTGGTTTCCGCGGTCAAGCATCTGATATTGAAATTCATGCTCGTGAAATTTTATTTATCAAAGAGCGTTTAAATCGCTTGATGGCCGAGCATAGTGGTCAAGACTATGAGCGAGTTGCACGTGATACAGATCGTGATAACTTTATGACTGCTCAAGCAGCAAAAGAGTACGGCTTGGTTGACCAAGTATTGAGTAAACGTCCTTAATTTTTAAGATTCAAGTTGTGGAGTAAATATGTCCGAACATCCTCAAGGACAAAAACATTGTTCATTTTGTGGTAAAACGCAATCTGAAGTTGGAAAACTGATTGCAGGTGAGGACGCATATATTTGTAATGAGTGTGTAGATGTCTGCTTAGACTTAGTGCAAACAAGTCAACAAGTTGAGGCGGGTGATTGGGCATCTAAAGAGTTGCCGAAACCACACGAAATACGTGCTGCCTTAGACCAATATGTGATTGGACAAGATGTTGCTAAGAAAACATTGTCTGTAGCGGTGTATAATCACTACAAGCGTTTGAAAGTCGGTCAATCGAATCACGGTCATCATGAAATTGAGATTGCAAAAAGTAATATCTTGCTGATTGGTCCAACAGGTTCAGGTAAAACTTTACTTGCGCAAACCCTTGCGCGTTTATTAGATGTTCCATTTGCGATGGCTGATGCAACCACTTTAACTGAAGCTGGTTATGTGGGTGAAGATGTTGAAAACATCGTACAAAAGTTATTGCAAAAAGCAGACTATGACGTCGAGAAAGCGCAGAAAGGTATTATCTATATTGATGAGATCGATAAGATTACCCGTAAATCGGAAAATCCATCGATTACTCGTGATGTCTCTGGTGAAGGTGTACAACAAGCATTATTAAAAATGATTGAAGGTACAGTTGCTTCTATTCCACCGCAGGGCGGCCGTAAGCATCCTCAGCAAGAGTTCATTCAGATTGATACTGCAAATATTTTATTTATTTGTGGTGGTGCATTCTCTGGTTTGGAAAAAATCGTACAGCAACGCCAAGAGAAAGGTGGAATTGGTTTCACTGCCGATGTGAAGAATAAAGATGACAGTAAGAAAGTCTCTGAATTATTCCGTCAAGTTGAAGCGACAGATCTGGTGAAGTTTGGTTTAATTCCTGAGTTTATTGGTCGTTTGCCAGTGATTGCAACTTTAGAAGAGCTGGATGAAGATGCATTAATGCAGATTCTGACAGAGCCTAAAAATGCATTAACTCGTCAGTACCAATATCTCTTTACCATGGAAAATGTAGACCTTGTTTTTGATGAATCTGCATTACGTGCCGTGGCGAAGAAAGCGCTTGAGCGAAATACAGGCGCACGTGGTCTACGTTCCATCTTAGAGAATGTATTGCTTGAAACCATGTATGATTTACCAAGTCGTACTGATGTGGGTACGGTAATTGTTGATGCTGCTGTGATTAACGGCACGGCTAAACCAACATTTAAATCTGAACGTTTACCACAAGTGGGTACGCCAGAATTGGTTGAAAAGAAGGATTTGAAGGTGGTTGATTCGAAATCAGCTTAATTCTCATTCATCTAAAAAAGCATGAAAGGCTAGGCTTTTCATGCTTTTTTTATTTGCAATTAAGCATTGAAATGTTAATCTTTAAAAAGTTAAAAAATTCGCATAGTTTTGCGCTGTTAAAAATAAATCGAAGAAAACGCCTTGAGGGATGTCATGCGTTATTTAATATTGTCATTATGTTGTGCAGGGGTATTGGCTGGCTGTCAAAGTCATAAGACAGTGGAAGAAAAACCAACAGCACTCACCGCAACTTTACCACCAGTTGATACAGAAAAAGAACCTGGCATCTTTGATCAATATCATGTGGGTGGTTTCACTGTAGGTGGTTGGGTCAATCAAAAACTAGGTCAATATTACGCACCAATTAAGCCACAAAATGAACAAGCAGCGGTGGTATATTTATATCGACCTGATACGCGTTGGAATCGTCAAGAGATCGCGGCGGCAAACTTATTTATTAACGGTCATCGTATTCCGAGTTTATTGCATAATCATTATTACTGGGTGGAACTGCCAGCCGGAACTTATCGTTTGAGTGTGAGTCGTCCTTTGGCTGGATTGCACTTTCAAAAACCAAAATATTTAGATTTCACTGTAGATGCTGCACAAACCTATTTTATTAAATATGATGAAGAAAATAAGATTGCACGGAGTGAGCATACGGGTCCATTTATGCTAACTCCAGATAAAGTAGCACATCAGGAAATCGCTTTTACTCGCTTAAAATCGTCAAGTTATAACTTTGTGGCACAAGATGCATCCGGTAAAGTTCGCTCTAAACCGCAAGAACTGAAACCAGCCAAGTATGATGAAAAATCAGAAGTCCATTTAGTCAAACCATTTAAATTGTGGAATCCTTTGACTTGGTAATTCGATTAATGAGCAGTATTATTGTTGTTGAATCAAAGGTTTAATAATAGTAAGAAACTGCTCTTTTATTTGTAAACTTTGTTCAGGATCACTTAAAGTTTGTTGACTTAAATTATTCATGTATTGAAAAACATGGGTGCCGATTTTTAAGTTCTTTTGGTTGATTGATTTTCCTTCGGGCGTTCTTAAAAACTTTAAATAAGCCTGTATTTCTTCTTCAGTTAAAGTCTCTGTATAAATTTTTTCAATTGCTTGTAAGGTTTCAGGGCGAGCGTATACTTTTGAGCTAGTGTCTTTAAGTAGCTGGCTAAGTTCGATGACTGCAAGATATTCTTGAGTAGTGTTTAGCTTTTCTTTACCGAGAACACGTAATAAAATATTTTCTGCTTCGAGATCAAGCGTGGGCTGCATTTCATCTAGTGACGTGCTCAAAACATTTTCGAGATCACTTAGTTTGATCAACTCTCTGACCGATTTTGTTTGCGCAGGAGACGCGATTGCATTTTGCATCATACCTATGATAAAAAAACTAATCATAAGCGTGTATATACGTTTATTCATAATTGGCACTTTTATTCTTATGTCTTTTTATAATTTAACAGAAGCTTGAGCTAAAAAAATAGCCGAATACGATGATTCGGCTATAATTATTGTATGAGTATTATTTAGATTGCAGCAGCATCCACAACTGGAATCTTACCAATTTTAGCTTGCCAGATTTTTGGCGCTGTTGCGTGAATTGACGTACCATTTACATCAACCGCAACGGAAACAGGCATATCTTCAACCACAAACTTATAGATCGCTTCCATACCCAAGTCTGCAAAAGCAACGACCTCAGCTTCACGAACTGCTTTAGACACGAGGTAAGCAGCACCACCAACAGCCATCAAATAAGTTGCTTGATTGTCTTTGATCGCTTCAATTGCAGCAGGACCACGATCCGCTTTACCAATCATGCCGAACAAGCCAGTTGCTTCTAAAACTTGACGAGTGAACTTGTCCATACGGGTTGCTGTTGTTGGGCCAGCAGGACCAACCACTTCATCACCCACTGGATCGACTGGACCCACGTAGTAAATAAATTTACCTTTTAAATCGACTGGCAGTTCTTCACCATTATTTAACATGTCGACCATGCGCTTGTGTGCAGCATCACGACCTGTATAAATAGTACCGTTGAGGAGTAATGTATCGCCTGGCTTCCAAGCATTCATTTCTTCTTGAGTAATGGTATCCAGATTGACACGCTTCGATTGAGACGAATCCCATGTTACAGCAGGGTAGTCTTCAAGTTTTGGTGCTTGAATGTGTGCAACACCTGTACCATCTAACTGGAAGTGTGCGTGACGAGTAGCAGCGCAGTTCGGAATCATACCGACTGGCTTACCTGCTGCATGACAAGGGTAGTCTTTGATTTTAATATCAAGAACTGTGGTTAAACCACCAAGACCTTGTGCACCAATACCCAATGCATTCACTTTCTCGAAGATCTCGATACGGAGTTCTTCCATCTTGCTTTGTGGGCCACGACGAAGTAATTCGTCCATGTTGATTTCTTCCATAAGTGCTTCTTTTGCAAGCATCATGGCTTTTTCAGCAGTACCACCGATACCAATACCGAGCATACCTGGTGGACACCAACCTGCACCCATCGTTGGAACAGTTTTAAGTACCCAATCCACGATTGAATCAGATGGATTTAACATCGCAAGTTTAGATTTATTTTCTGAACCGCCACCCTTCGCTGCAACGGTAATATCAACTTTATTACCAGAAACGAGTTTGTAATGAATCACGGCAGGTGTATTGTCTTTGGTATTTTTACGACCAAAAGCTGGATCTGCTAAAACAGAAGCACGGAGTACGTTTGAGTTCTCTAGGTAACCTTGGCGTACACCTTCGTTTACAGCATCATCCAAGCTCATGGTTAAATCAAATTTAACATCTAAGCCGACTTCAAGGAAAACGTTAACGATCCCTGTATCCTGACAGATTGGTCGGTGACCTTCAGCACACATACGTGAGTTGATAAGGATTTGGGCAATAGCATCTTTTGCAGCTTGGTTTTCTTCACGATCATAAGCACGGCTCATCGCTTGGATGAAGTCTTGTGGGTGATAGTAAGAAATAAACTGCAGGGCATCCTTGATTGATGTAATCAAGTCATCTTGTTTGATGATCGTTGTCATATCAAATTTCTCTTGAGCGGGCGATTAGCTGGCGGGCTAAATTATATGATAAAAAGGAAAGAATGTGGGAGTTTTAGCTTAGATTTGGCTAAAGGTCTAAAGTGGGCCTTTGATCTAAATTGCAGCAACAAAAGATGCGTTGTGGATTTTAGTTTTTTCTCAGTTGAGATGGGCTATAGCCAAACTGCTTTTTAAAACGATGGCTAAAATGGCTGCTTGAACTAAAGCCATATTGCACTGCAATCTCGGTCAGATTCGCGGTGCTTTGTTCAAGTGCTTGATGTGCCAGTTCTAGGCGACGTTGCATCACATATTGATGCGGTGGCATCTGCATCGATTGTTTAAACATATGCGCAAAATGATACTCGCTGAGTTGCGCTTGCTGAGCCAGATCAGACAAGGCCAAACTCAAATGTAGATGTTGATCAATCCATTCCAGTAACTGCTTAAGTCCGTAAGGGGAGAGACCACCTTTGACTGCAGGTGCCTGCCATTGTGCATGACTATAATTTTTGATCAGATGATTGAGTAACAGCGTTGTTGCGGTACTCATTTGCAAATGGTTTTCACGATCTTGCCATGCACCACTGAGTAAAAAGTGTCGATAGATCATCGAGATTTGTGGGTCTGCCACAAAAATTTTTGGATCTAAAATGATTTGACTTGGCTCTCTGTCCCACACTTGCTCTGCAACACGATGTAAATGTTGTTCAGTATAGTAAAGATGTACGAAAGTGAGAGGATCACGTAAATCCCAAGTTGACTCGAAATCTTGTGGCATCAGGCACATACGGTCAGGGCCACCGCCATTGTGCCAGCCCTGTTGGGTTTTTTGATAGCTTTCATAACCGCCCTGAATATACATACTCAAGGTGTGATGATTGCTACAAACACTGACGCGGTCTTGGTTATTTTGCCACATGGCCAACTGCATGCCCGACCCCAGTTCTATTGAGTCGAGCAATTGAGCTTTATATTGCTGTAATTGATCTAGAATCTGATATTTCATCTTCTATACGCAGTGCCAAGTAATTTCAGTTTAGTGTAGAGCGTTGCCCCCATTTTGTCATCTGGTCAAAAAGCTTATTAAAATCGCAAGTTCGTGATAATCACCGCAAGATCATGCAAGCAATCAGTTGACCCAACCCGCAAAATATAAAAGTCCTGATTGACTATGGTTTTAGAGAGATGAATGCGCTGTTATATGCTTTGGTTGTGGTGATTTGGGGCACCACATGGATTGCAATTACGCTACAGCAGCAAAGTGGAATTTCAGCCAGTGTTGCGGTGTTCTGGCGTTTTTTTATTTCCGCAATGGTGTTATTTATTTTCGTTGCTTTAACCCGAAAGTTACAGAAACTGGCTGGCAAAGATCATTTGTTTTGTATGTTGCAAGCTTGCTGTATTTTTGGATTTAACTTTGTCTGTTTTTACTATGCAGTGCAATATATCAGTAGCGGTTTGGAAGCGGTGATTTTCTCCATGGCGGTGATTTTTAATACCATTAACGCTAAATTCTTCTTTGCTCAGCTGGTGTCGACGCGCTTTTATCCTGCGGCGTTATTAGGTGTACTCGGAATAATTGCTTTGTTTTGGCATGATGTGGCGGGTACGACTTTAAATAGTAATACTTTGTTGGGGATTGGGCTGTGCATTTTAGGAACCTATGGTTTCTCTTTGGGCAATATGATCAGTACGCGCCATCAAAAACATGGGTTGGATATTTTTACCACCAATGCGTACGCCATGTTATACGGTTCTTTGTTGATGGCTGTGATTTCATGGTTAAGACAGGATGACTTTTTCCCAAGTATGCAATTCAGTGCAGTGAGTGCGTTATTGTATCTCGCTATCTTTGGTTCAGTGATTGGTTTTACTGCTTATTTCTATTTGGTCGGGCGGATTGGCGCAGGTAAGGCAGCGTATAGCACCTTGTTATTTCCTTTAGTGGCATTGCTGATCTCGACAGTATGGGAAGATTATCACTGGCAAATGAATGCAGTGATTGGAGTGATCTTGATCTTATGTGGTAATGCAATTTTCTTTGTGAAAATTCCGCAGTTAAAGCGTTTGAACTCTTCAAAAAATGCTTGATTCATTGATGAATAAAAAAGCCATTAACTTTTGATTGAGTTAATGGCTTTAGTATAACTAAATCAGTTTAGTCTTGTTGCTTTGCCTGAATCGCAGTCAAGGCAATGGTAAATACAATATCATCCACCAAAGCACCGCGTGACAAGTCATTCACAGGTTTGTTTAAACCTTGCAGCATTGGACCAACGCTCACCACATTGGCTGCACGTTGTACTGCTTTATAGGTCGTGTTGCCTGTATTTAAGTCTGGGAAAATAAACACATTCGCGCGACCAGCGACCTTAGATTCAGGTGCTTTTTGACGACCGACACTTTCGACCGAAGCGGCATCATATTGCAATGGCCCATCAATCAATAAATCAGGACGGCGTTGTTGAGCGATTTTGGTTGCTTCTGCAACTTTCTCAACATCTGCACCTGTACCAGATGTACCAGTTGAATAGCTAATCATGGCAATACGTGGATTAAGACCAAAGGCTGTAGCTGAGTCTGCTGATTGGATGGCAATCTCGGCAAGTTGTTCTGCATTTGGATCAGGATTAATCGCACAATCGCCATACACATAGACTTCATCAGGTAATAACATGAAGAAAATAGATGAAACCAATGAGTAGTTCGGTGAGGTTTTAATGAGCTGAAATGCAGGGCGAACAGTATTTGCTGTGGTGTGAATCGCACCCGAGACTAAACCATCGACCTGATCCAATGCTAACATCATCGTGCCGAGTACGACTGTATCTTGCAATTGTGCTTTGGCTTGTAATGCATCCAATTTACCTTTGCGTAACTCTACCATTGGCTCGATGTATTGATCACGAATTGTATCAGGATCAATAATTTCTAAATCATTTGGTAATTGAATACCACGCGCTTTAGCAACTTCGGCAACAGATTCAGGTTTAGCCAGCAAAATACAATGTGCAATTCCACGTGATTGACAAATTGCAGCGGCTTGAACAGTACGTGGTTCATCGCCCTCAGGCAAAACAATGCGTTTTTTAGCCGCAATTGATTTCTGAACCAATTCATAGCGAAATGCAGAAGGAGATAAGCGTGGATTCAGATTGTTTTGGGTATGTTGATCTAACCAATTATTGTCAATATGACTTGATACAAAACGAGTCACTTGTTCTGCACGTTCAGTATCGTCAACTGGAATCTCATTGCCGAAGTGATGCAAGCGCTGAGCTGTTTCTAGTGTATCTAAAGAGGTATGTAAAATCGGCAGACCTTGTTTGATTGCGCTTTGACAAAATTCTAAAACGTTTGATGGAGGAGCTGATTGTTCAGTTAACACAAGACCCGCTAAAGGTATGCCATTGCTACTGGCAAGACTCGCAGCAAGTAATGTATCTGTACGTTGTGAAGCACTAATAATCAGTTCACCAGCCACAAATTTATGCAATTCTGACTCGATATCAGATGCGATCAAACTGGTATGTAAAATACGACGTTGTTTTGCCTCACCTTCGTGTAGCCAGTGACCATTTACAACCGAAGCAATGTCTAAACTACGCGGTACGCTCAGAGTATTACTAAACGGAACTAAACCAATAATAGGTAAATCATCTGTGCCCATATAGCGGTTATAACGTTGTAACTCTAGTGCAAAGTCAGCAATTTGTTTGTCTAAACGCAGACTTGGGTCTAGGGTGACTGGAATTTCAGCTGTTCCTTCAGGAAGTCCTTTGGTACGCATAAATAACACGCCTGTGGTGCGTGCAGAAGCTGCACCGCCAAACTGACGTAAATGCGCATCAACTTTTTCAGCTGTTTTGCGTGGATCGGTTAAATCTGCTGTGCTCACCAAAACAACTTGTGCATCTAAGGCTTGAGCAAGTGCAGCATTGATTTCACTGGCAAAATGATCTTGCCCATTTGGAACTAGCCCTTCGACAATAATCACATCATGATGAGCCGAAATTTGACGATGTAATGCCACTGCTGCTTCAAGTAACTCATCTGTTTCGCCTAATGCGAGTAATTGAGTTAATTTTTCATAAGTAATGGGTTCAACCGAATTATGTTTAAATAAATGACTATATAGGGTCGTGGTGCGATCAACCGTGGTCTCAGCAATTTGAGAAAATGGTTTTAGAAAACCCGCATTGATGCCTTTACAGTCCAGCGCATAAATCATGCCTAAGCATGCAGAGGTTAGACCAACACCTTCCCCAGTAGGGATGAGCAAAATTGTGTTCATAATGACCTTAAATTCTTATCTAAATTTGCTATAAATTATGCTGTTTGCTCAATGACTTGACGTGTCTCTTTGGCAATGCGACCTTCTTCATCTGTCGGAATGACCCAAATTTGAGGACCTGTTCCAGCATCTATTCTTCCTTCGCTACCACGTGCCAAGGCATTGTTTTTGTCTTGACTAAATTGCAAACCGAAATGTGGTAGATACCCTAATGTTTTTTCTCGAACATAAGCTGAATTTTCACCGATACCACCAGTAAATACCAAACCATCGAGACGCGGTAATCCGCAGCTTAATGCCGATAAAGATTTTGCTAAACGATAGCAGAACACTTCGATCGCAAGCGTAGCGCCTTCATGACCATTTTGCGAAGCTTCAACTAATGTCCGCATGTCATTAGATAGCCCAGATAGCCCCAATAAGCCACTTTCTTTATTGAGCATACTGTCAATTTTTTGAATATCCCAACCTAAATTACTTGCTAAAAACAAGTGTAAGCTAGGATCAACATCACCGCTACGCGTACCCATGACCACACCTTCAAGTGGGGTCATCCCCATTGACGTATCTAAACTTTCACCATTCCAAACGGCACACGTCGAACTGCCATTGCCCAAATGAGCACTGAGCCAACCACCCTGATTTTTTGCTCCTGCCAATTCACTCGCGCGTTCAGTCACATAAGCATGACTTGTGCCGTGGAAACCATAACGACGAACTTGGTGTTCTGTATATAAGTTTTGCGGTAGGGCATAGCGATATGCACGTTCAGGCATCGTTTGATGGAACGCTGTATCGAAAACTGCAACTTGAGGTAATTCAGGAAATAAACGCATGGTTGCTTCAATCCCAATTAAATGAGCAGGATTATGCAATGGCGCAAGCGGTGTTGCTGCTTCAATACGTTTTACAATCTCTGGTGTTAAAAGTTCAGCTTTGGTTAAGTTTCCGCCGTGTACGACTCGATGTCCAATCGCCTGGGGATTGTAATTTGCTAAACGGGCTAAAAGGGTTTCAAGCGCTTTAGCATGATCTGCGTGAGGGATTGAAAGTTCCAATGGTTCGCCACCCACTGTTACCCCTTTAATGCGTGCATCAGCAGAACCTAAATTTTCTGCTAAGCCATAAATACGATCTTCACGGCGTTCTGAAATAAGCGCGTATTTGATTGAAGATGAACCACAGTTAATTACAAGTACAGATTTAGCCACGTTTGAACACCTAACAAATTTGAATTTATGACGAACACTTTGATCTTGCTGCAACGTGTCGAGTGAAGCAATCACGCGCAATGTTTTAACATGGGTTGTTATATTGGCGAAGATAGACTTTAGCCTATACAACTGATTTATAATTGAATCTTATGAGTATAGCGTGTAAATAAAATTATCAATGGATGGATCTGTTTATTTTACTAAGTTTTTTTGTATTAAAAAATGAAAAAACACGATAAAGATCAATGTACTAAACTTTATCGTGTTCTGAATTTAAACAGCTAAGGATTTATTGGCGAATTTGACCATCACCAAAAACAATCCATTTCTGTGAAGTTAAGCCTTCTAAGCCAACTGGGCCGCGTGCATGAATTTTATCGGTTGAAATACCAATTTCTGCACCTAATCCATACTCAAAACCATCAGCAAAACGAGTCGATGCATTGATCATGACTGAGCTTGAATCAACACGTGCTAAAAACTCACGCGCTAGACTAAAGTTTTCAGTAATAATGGCATCCGTGTGATGCGAACCATATTTATTAATATGTTCAATTGCTTCATCCATTCCTGTGACTACTTTTATTGCAAGGATAGGACCCAAATATTCAGTATACCAATCATCTTCAGTCGCTGTTTTTACTGATACACCTAAGATGCGTTGTGTTTCTGGACAACCACGAAGTTCAACTTGTTTTTCCGCATATAACTCAGCAATGCTTGGTAGGAATTCTTCTGCAATCGCTTCATCAACAAGCAAAGTTTCCATTGCATTACACACACCATAACGATGCGTTTTTGAATTTAATGCAATGGGTAAGGCTTTTTGTAAATCTGCTTGTGCTTCAACAAAAACATGACAGTTGCCATCTAAATGCTTGATCACAGGAATACGTGCTTCATTGCTAATTCGCTCAATCAAGCTTTTTCCACCACGTGGCACAATCACATCGACGTATTCAGCCATTGTAATCAGATGACCTACTGCAGCACGATCTGGTGTATCAATGACTTGAACAGCATGCTCTGGTAAACCTGAAATTTGTAAACCGTGCTGAATCGCTGTTGCAATCGCTTTATTTGATTCAAGTGCTTCTGAGCCACCACGTAAAATGATGGCATTACCTGATTTTAACGCCAAAGATGCTGCTTCAAGTGTGACATTTGGACGTGATTCGTAAATCATCCCAATCACCCCAAGTGGTACACGCATCTTGCCTAATTGAATTCCCGAAGGGCGGTAAGCAAGATCAGTAATTTCACCAATTGGATCAACCAATGCAATCACATCTTTTAAGCCGTGTAACATGCCTTTAAATCGAGCAGGGGTCAGTTCTAAGCGATCAAGTAAAGCAGTATCTAATTGACGTTGGCGACCATTCTCCATGTCAATTTGATTGGCTGCTAAAATTTGTGCTTGATTATTTTCCAAAGCAGTATAAATTGCAGACAAGGCATTATTTTTCAAATGAGTCGATGCACTCGTTAGTAATCGAGACGCTTGACGTGCTTGAACACCTACTTGTTGCATATAATTTTGAATAGAATCTTGCATAGCATTTTGATGATTGCATGTATTTATAAAGATAGTAACAGCCAAATGCGGAACAATGAATAGTTTGAACCGATAATTCCAAAATTATAAATTGTTAAATCGCACAAATAATTTTATATAAATGAGATCAATCTAATTATTTGATTACATATTTTGCAAAAGTTTAATGTCTTAAACAAGATAAGTGGTTAAGGAAATGATTGCGTATAAAACATGCATTTGTATAGAATGAAACTGTATAGGATAAATGTAATACAAATTTTATAGATTTGTTAACTTGCAAGTAGAAATCGCTAAAAATGAGACTCTTGCAGCAAAAAAATAAACAAGGATGGAGGAAGGATATGAATTCCATTATCCAAATGGACTCGGATTTAAATCATACCTACACAGGTTTTGGTTTTTTCGACATTTACAATAAAAACAGTTTTAAACAACCAGCGCGTACTACATGGATAGATGGTTGGAAAATTGAATATATGGCGATTGCTGATCCTAAAACGATCTACAAAACGCCGATTGTAATTGTCGGGGGCGCATTTCAAAACTTTAACTCTTATAAGTATTGTGTTGAGCAACTCTTTGAGAGTGGACCTGTCATTTTAATTGATTTACCGTCTATGGGAGCAAATCAACAGATTCGAAATGTTGATACCGGTGAATCTGCAGGCATTTTAGAATTACCAGATTTATCTAAAATGCTTGGGCAATGGCTCGATATTGTTGGAATTGATAAAGTTTCAATGATGGGCATGTCTCTAGGCTCCGTGGTTGCATCTTCATTTGCACATCAACGTCCAGAATTGGTCGATCGTATGGTGCTGATGGGCGTGATGCAAAAAACGCGTAAAAGCTGGCGCATGCTACTTGAAGAATCACTGCATCTCATGCGTGAAGATCGCATGGATGAGTTTGGTCAGGCTGTTATTTTGTATTTGGTTAATCATGCCAAACTCGATAAAACACGTATGTCACCAACAGCAAAACGTTTGTTCTTTAGACAAATGGCTGAATTTACTGCGACTGAGCGTGAGCGTTATGAAATTAACTGTAATCGCCTGTTACGTTTAAGCGACGTTCCTGTACCGCAATGTAAAACACTTGTAGCAGCAGGGCAGTACGATAGTTTTACTTTGCCACATGAAAATGCGGACTTTGCGTTGCAGTGCCAAGATATGCAATTTGCATTGATTGCAAATGCGGATCATGTGCCACAGTTGCAGCGCCGTAAAGAAACGATGAATTTGTTTACTTCATTCTTAAAGGGTGAATCCATCGATAATCTTGATGGTATTATTCCAATGACACGTGAAGAAATGAAAAAAATTGAGCGTCGCGGTGAAGAACGAATTTTAGTTCAGCAACCTGAAACGAAGCTCACACATCGTCATATAGATAATGAAGTCGCAGTGAAGATTGTAGACATTACTTTCTTTGGTGTGTATTTAAAACTCCACAATTTGGAACAGCTTGATTTTGTCAGCCAACATCCTCGTGATCTAGCTCTACATTTAGCTGACGAAGAGGGTGAGTTTAAAATTGAATGTTTAAATTTTGATGCTTCTGAACAAGGTCTTCGTATTTTATTTAAACATGGTAGTTTTGATATTGCTGAACGCCTGACTCGATTCATTGAGCGTCAAAAAGAGCTTAAAGACTGAGAATATTTTGATCTAAAAAGAAAGTGGCAAATTGCCACTTTTGTCTTTTTTATAAACTACTTATTAGTTGCTTGTATCATCCAAACTAAATCACCCAAATGTTGTTGATTACTTTCTAGATCAATATTTTCAAAAAATTGTTTGGGTTGCAGCACTTCAACTTGTTCAAATCCTGCGCCATGAAAAAAAGTTTCGACTTCAGCAGGCGTTTTAAAGTGAAAACTAAAAGCACTACGAGACATCCATTTAAGCAAACGACTGCTATTCCAAATAATGGTCGCCAATTTATTTTGAGTCGGTTCAGGATAAATATCAGTTAAATAATGAAGTTCCTTAAAGTTACGACCATACGAAGCAATCGCTTGAATTAATTGCTGTAAAAGAGGTTTTTCAAAATAATTAATTAGACCTTCGCTAATAATCACTAGTGGGCGTTGAGGATCGAATACCTCGAAAGCTGAGGCGAAAGCATCTGTAAATAAATCAACAGATAGAACATCTTTTGCATCTGTTTCAATTTGTTGTAAGGCAGCTTGTTTTGTTGCTGCCATATCTGGCAAATCTAATTCACGATAGAGAATGCTTGGGTAATGCTGTCTAAACCACCAACCTCGTGGTGAAAGACCACATGCAATTTCAAGAACTTGTAAATCAGGATGTTGTTCAATCAGCTTTTCTAAATGTTGATCTAGCATGGTATGTCGTTGCTTTAATGTTGTTCGCATACTGCCACCAACATATTTCTCAGCCCAACTTTCAATCGGATGCACCAGTGCTGCAAGTGTTTTGCCCTTTGCCGTTGCTAGAGCAGGATGAGAAATCCCCATTTGATACCAAATATAACCTGTATAGTGCGCAGTAAATGAAATATGGCGATGTTTCGAAAGTTGTTGTGTCATCTGTCCTAGACTCAATTTTTATTGTGTTTCCCATGCACAACCCATTTGCGCGAGGAAATTGACCTATCATGGTTTAAATAGGTCAATTGCAGATGAATCGTTACATCATCTATAGCTATACAGCAAATTAAAACGAATTCTTAAAGTCTTCAATGACTTTTCTGACGTTTTGCCAGTTTTCATCTAAAGATAATGTATTACCGATTTGAATATTTGGAATATGACCACGCATACGCTCAAGTCGTTGTTGATTTGGCAGTGCTAATGTTTGAATGCCATCTAAAGCATGGCATGCTGCTGTGCGGTCATTACAGACTAAGCCCATATCACAACCCGCATTTAAAGCGGCTTGAATGCGAGCATCTGCACCACCCGCAACACATGCCGCTTGCATGCTGAGATCATCAGAGAATAAAACGCCATCAAATTTCATTTCTTGACGTAAAATTTGTTGTAGCCAAAATTGAGAAAAGCCCGCTGGATTTGGATCGATTTGATCATAAATCACATGTGCAGGCATCAGCGCATCTAATTGTGGCATGAGCTTGATAAAGCTTTGCATATCTTTATCATAGATTTCTTGATATGAACGACTATCAATTGCCGCAGCGACATGTGAGTCCGCTTTAACAGAGCCATGTCCTGGGAAATGTTTCCCTGTTGTTGCCATACCAGCTTTTTTCATGCCACGCATAAATGCGCTTGCGAGTGGAATAATATCTTGAATATTTTTGGAAAAACCACGATCTCCAATCACATCACTAATGTCATTCAGATCCAAAACTGGGGCGAAACTGAAATCGATACCAACAGCGAGCACTTCGATTGCCATTAACCAACCACATTGTTCGGCTAATTCAATTGCTTGTTGTGGATGTTCTAAGTAATGTTCACCTAGTCTGCCCATTGCAGGTAATAAGGTAAAGCCTTGCCTTAAACGTTGTACACGACCACCTTCTTGGTCTACAGCGATTAAAATATCTGGACGTACTTGACGCATATGGTCTGTTAAAGCGCGAACTTGTTGAGGTGATTCAATATTTCGCCCAAATAAAATCATGCCTCCGACTTGCGGAGCTTGTAATAGTTCAATATCTTCTTGATTAAGTTCTGTGCCAGCAATGTCTAGCATCAATGCGCCGATCATAGGTATTCCGTTTGAATTTTGATGTAAAAAACGATAGCTAAATTGTGCAATGATTTGCTACATTTTGTCAGTACAGAATATGATAAAACTACATGATATTGATGATAAGTACTTGTTGGTCATTTAATTATGACGACCAATGAGTTCTACACGTTGGTTAAAATTCGAATGAAATCTGTTCATATTGATGATGCCAGCATGTAATAATTGCCATATCCAAGGAAGTACCAAAATTTTATGAAACTTCAAATGATAGCGTGTGCAGTTGCAGTTGCGACTGGTGGTTTATTTTTTACTCATACAATCAATGAGGCATTTGCGGCGACGGAAGCTCCGCTCGTTTCAACGGTGATCAAGCCATCACAAGAGCAAGCTTTAGTCTCACGTCAGTTGGCAACATTAGTTGATCGTCAGCATTATTTGAATATGCGTTTAGATGCGGCAACATCTAACCGTATTTTAGATATGTATTTGGATAGCCTCGATCCTGACCATTCATTATTTTTAGATAGTGAAGTCCAAGAATATAAAACAAAATATGGTTCTAATTTTGGTAGTTCGTTAAAAGCGGGGAATCTAACAGGGCCTTATGCTATTCACGCCCAATATCGTGAACGTTTAAAACATTTTTATGAATACATGTTGGTTGAATTGAAAAAGCCGCAAGACCTCAATCAAAAAGATGTTTATTTAGAAATTGATCGTGAAAAAGCACCTTATTTTAAAACGGCTGCTGAGCAACAAAATCATTGGCAGAAAATGCTAGTCTCTCAATTGATCAATTTGACGATTAGTAAAGAAGAAGAGCAAGCCAAACAGAAAGCCTTAAAAGCAAATCCTTCGCTTGCCAATGGTCAAGATTTGACAGGTCCTGAAGATTTGACCCCAGTACAGACATTAACAAAGCGTTATACACGTCAGTTAGAACGGATCGGTCGTGTTAAAAGCGATGATGTGCTAGATAAAACATTAAATGCGATGTTGGCTACATATGATCCACATAGTAACTATTACCCACCAATCGATGCGATGGAGTTAAATCGCCAAACGACGCTGCAATTAGAGGGCATTGGCGTATCTATTCGCCCTGAGCGCGGTAATGAAGACTACACTAAGATTGAAACAATTGTCGAAGGTGGACCTGCGAGTAAATCTGGTCAGGTGAAATCTGGCGATCGCATTATCGGTGTTGCCCAAGATGGCGATAAGATGGTGGATGTCATTGGCTGGCCAAGTTCAGAGATTGTTGGATTGATTCGTGGTAAGCGTGGTACGAAAGTTACCGTACGTTTATTGGCAACTGGTGCTGCAATGAGTCAGGCGCGTAATGTCACTTTAGTTCGAGACATCATTCAAGAAGAAGATGCAGGGGTACGTTCACGCACAGTTGAAATTACGCGAGATGGTAAGAAGCATTTATTTGGCGTAATTGAAATCCCATCTTTCTATTTTGATTATCGTTCTCGCCGTGCTGGTACCGAATATCGTTCAGTTTCTGAAGACACCGCTAAGGCACTTGAATCTCTAAAAGCGAAGAAAGTTGAAGGGATCTTGATCGATTTACGTAATGATCCAGGTGGTTCTTTAGAAGAAGTTGCTCGTATGCTTGGTCAGGTCATTAAATCTGGACCAGTGGTACAAATTCGTGATGGTAACGGCAATGTGAACGTTTTTGAAGATACAGATGGTGGTGAGCAAATTTATGCAGGACCAATGGCTGTACTTATCAATCTCGCTTCTGCTTCAGCAAGTGAAATTTACTCTGCTGCAATTCAAGATTATGAGCGCGGTATTATTATTGGTAGCACCACAACAGGAAAGGGAACGGCACAGGTCCAACTGGATTCATTAGCACATGGCCAAGCAACACTTACTCAACGTAAGTTTTATCGTGTAACGGGTGGTAGTACTCAGAATAAAGGTGTGATTCCAGATATTAAACTGGTTGATATCTACAATGAAGAGTTTGGCGAACGTAAAGCCAAGAATGCTTTAAAGTGGGATACCATTCCAACAGCGCCGTTTAAACGAGAAGGTTCAGTACAACCTTATGTAACCAAATTGTCTGAATTTTCTGCTCAACGTGTTGCAGCAGATGCGCAGTTTAAATATTTAGAAACTCGTAAAGCGATTGCTCAGAAAACTTCTGATCAGAAGAAAGTCGTTTTGGATATCAATCAGCGACGTGCTGAATTAATTGATTTAGAGAAACAGACTTTAGATGCTGAAAATCAGCGCCGTCAAGCGACTGGTCAAGCACCTTATGCAAATTGGGAAAGTTATCAAGCTTCAATTGATGCCTTGATTGAAGCTCGCGCTAAAATGAAAGCGCATCTGCGCCCTGCATTACCAGAAGAAGAAACATTCGTGACTGAAGCTGCTAATGTATTGCTAGACTACTCGAAATTACAAAGTCGATAATTTCTAAATCAAACTCTGTAAAAAAACCTGCTCAATGCAGGTTTTTTTACGTTTAAATTAATCTACACGAATCCAGATTTGGCTGCGCCCCAAAACTGAAACGCCAACATAACCACGTAAATGTAGACGTTGCCCATTATTACTCAGTTTTGCTGTAAGGCTATAAACACGACCACTATTTGGATCTAAGATTTTTCCAGCAGTGTATAAAAGATCTTTTTTATGCTTTAGTTTAGTGATGGCATTTAGACCTAAGATTGGCTTATTGGTATAGGGTGCTGGACAATTTATGCAAAATTCTTTGGGTGTATAACCTGTTCGAGGGGTTATTTTAGTGATTTTACCAGTGTAGGTACCATCTGATTCTTGAGTTATTTCAACTTGTCCTTTGGGTGCCCCAGTTAAATCATCAACGCTTTGCCACACCCCAGTAATATCTTGTGCAAAACTTATATGGCTAAAACTAAATAGAAGGAAAATTGAGAGGAATTTAATAAACATATTGACGCTGCTCAGCCGCTTTTATTGTATTGCTATTATTTCGGATTTCTAATAATAGATTCAATAATTATTTTACAATTGTGTATTTTTTTAATTGTTGAAAATTCAAGGATTTCTCGTCTTAAAATATAAAAAGCTTCTTCATTTTTATATTTAATGAAGAAGCTTTTTTTAGTAAACCGTGATCAATAATATCAAGATGATGGATGCACTGTTTGGTTTTACTATTTATTCAGTACGAATCCAAATTTGATTACGACCTAATGCTGATACCCCTAAGTATCCACGTAAGTGCATGCGTTTACCATTGGCGCTTAATTTAGCTTTCATGCTGTAAATTTTTCCAGAATTTGGATCTAAAATACGACCATTGGTGTAGTTTAGACCATTCGCATGTTTTAAACCGGTTACAACATCTAAACCTAAAATTGGCTTATTGGTATATGGAGCAGGACAGTCAACACACGTTTCCTTTGGTGTATAACCTGCGCGAGGTGTAATTTTTACGACTTTACCAGCATATGTACCATTCGATTCTTGGCGAATTTCAATTAATGCTTTAGGTGCGCCAGTTTTGTCATCAATACTTTGCCAAAGACCTGTGATATCTTCTGCAAAAGTAAAACTGCTTGCCACAGATAAAAGTAATGCACCTATTAGTTGTTTGCCCATCATTAAAAAATCCTTTTAACGTTTGAAACTCCATTATGTCGGATTTCTGACAACTAGTTCAATCTTTATGTGATATTTGCGGCAAATTTTAAGATAAAGACAAAATAAAGGTAGGCAACCATATCGCTGTAAATACACCATTTATCGCCATTCCGAATGCTGCATAACGTCCAGTAACTGGCCCACGTTGCCATGCTTGCGCTGTTCCAATCGCATGAGCAGCTAAACCCAGTGCTAAGCCAGACGCACGTTCATCATGAATATGTTTTAAGATCCAAGGCGAAAATGCAGCACCAATCACGCCAGATAAAATGACAATAAGTGTCACCATCATAAGTGGAGCATGTAATAACGTTGCGATATTCAATGCAATTGGCGTAGTCACTGCACGTGTTGCAAATGCCATAATTGTAGGCTCAGACATGTGTAATAAATAAGCAAGTCCCATAGGCAGCGCAACTGCACTAATACTAGCAAAGCATAAAATACCAATCATGGATTTGAGAGGTAAGTCATCATAACGCATCGCAGCAAGCGGAATAGCCAATGCAACTGTGACATAGCCCAATAAATGATTAAAAACATTATTTACGCTATTCATGTAGCGTTCATAAGGAATACCTAAAATTGCCAACAGTCCAATCACGATAAACATGGCGAAAACAATTAAAGGGATTTGTGGCATTTTTTTATTCAGTGGTTTTGCGATCAAATAGCTAACCAATGTGATCATGAATCCGTAAATAATCATAAACATATTTCAGATTCCTATAACCAGCGTTTTGCCATTTTGGCATAGATCCATAATGGCAATAATGTACTTAAGCTTAGAACAAATAAAAATACAGGAATCTCTTTGCCCAAATGTACCAGCATAATTAAAGAGCCTGCACAAATAGGTAAAAAGGCGAAAGCACTTTCTTTCATGATTTTGTTATTTGTATCGATTAAACGATTGGAAATCTTTTTGAATCTTCGCCAAATCAGTAAAGTCGCAAGTAGACTAATTAATCCAACCAAATTTCCTAGTTCAGGATGATGAAAAATTTTGGTGATTGCTACTGCACCTTCTCTAAAGATGATGATTAATAACAGTGTGTAGAACCATGCTGTCCAATCAATATTTTTCATCATTACTCATGCTCTTGTCATCTTTTTAAACCATAACTCATCAAGCTTAAAGTGACGAATGTTGTATTTCAAATTCTTCCAAAGGTCGTTGAAATATGGAAGCTTTATTGCCAAGAATTTCGTCTAATGGTAAATGAGCTTGTTTAATGATTTGCTCCAATTTGTGTGGAGCAATACAAACTGTCAAATGTAAATCACCATTCTCTTCGTAGCGCTCTGATTCAATTACATTCAATGTATAAAGTTGATTGCGTAGTTTACCGTAAGCAGGTTTAAGGGTTAAATCAAAGTGTTGTAACTGTCCCATTAAGCATTGTTGTACTGCTTCGCTCAATAACTCTAAACCTTGACCTGAATGGGCTGAAACATACACTCGTTCGGGTAACTCTGCTGTTTTGTAGATGATTTTTGCAGCATCACCGCTGATATCAATTTTATTATAGACATGCAAGACAGGAGCATCTGCGCCAATTTCTTTTAGTACGGTTTCTACAGCCTCAATTTGTTCAGACATATTCGGACTGCTCGCATCAATCACATGAAGCAATAATGTTGCTTCGAGCGTTTCTTCTAATGTTGCTTTGAATGATTCAACCAAATCATGCTGTAGATTTCTAACAAAACCAACGGTATCGGCAAGCACAACAGTACCCACACCATCCCATTCGAGACGACGTAGCGTCGGATCTAACGTGGCAAATAACTGATCTGCCGCGTATACATCACTTTTCGCAAGAATGTTAAATAACGTGGATTTCCCTGCATTGGTATAACCGACTAAGGAAATGGTTGGAATGGCAGCTTTCTGACGTGCAGCACGTCCTTGTAAGCGGGTTTGTTGAACCTTAACGAGTTTATCTTTGAGTTGGGTGATACGAACGCGAATCAGTCGACGATCAGTTTCGAGTTGTGATTCACCAGGACCACGTAGTCCAATACCACCTTTTTGTTGTTCTAAGTTTCCTGTAAACCCTCGAATTAAACGAGTGGATAAGTGCTTAAGTTGAGCAAGTTCAACTTGTAGTTTGCCTTCATGTGTGCGAGCGCGTAAGGCAAAAATATCTAAAATCAATCCTGTACGATCAATTACGCGACATTTTAAAATTCTTTCTAAGTTACGTTCCTGCGCTGGCGATAATGAGTGATCGAAAATGACCAGTTCAGCTTCAAGATATTGGACTTGCTCAGCGATTTCATCCACTTTGCCTGAGCCAATAAAAAATTTTGGATCAGGTCTATTTCTTGGCACAGTAATATGCTCTAGGATTTCCGCACCAGCAGATTGAGCGAGCAATCGGAACTCTTCGGCATCAAGATCGTCAAGCTGTTGAACGGAAACACTGACTAATATTGCTCGTTCACCACTGTGACGCTGCTCAAAATTTTCCACGCTGTTATCATATCCTTAGTATTAAGTTCCTATTCTAGAATAAAGTGAAAGCAAAGGGCAAAAGAGTTACCCCATTTAGATGATATTACGACGTAAAAGTTCAACAAATCCTACTAATGTACCCATATATAAAATTGACCACCCTAAAAACATTTTTAAAGCGTAGCGATAGGGAATTCTATTTGATACCGCGTGTGTCGTTGTTTGATGATTCATAGTGAGACCCATTCATCTGTAAATTCGATTTATTTATAGTAATTGATCTAATAAAACATTTAAAATTGAAAAATATTATGCTTACGTTCGCTTTTTGTCATAAAGCAAACTTTTAACTCTATATATTTGCGTGCTATAACAAGCTTTACTTTGAGCAAACACAAAGTGCCGTAGTAGGTTCATGCTGAAAGCATCTGTTAAGGGTAGCAAGCCCAATGGTTTTAATAATTCTATGACTCAAGAAACAACAGCAGTGAATAATACTCAGTTAAATTTATTTTCAAAGTTTAGTTTATATACAAGAAAACTAGCATCAGGCTTAGAAACGATTGGTGAAGGCTTTTATCTCATTTATCGTCATGGACTTTATAAGGATCCAAACAATCCAATTAACACGCGATATGTTCAATATTTTTGTCGTCGATTGTGCGAAGTTTTTAATATTGAAGTACAAGTGCATGGCACGATTCCACGCGAACCTGCTTTGTGGGTGAGTAATCATATTTCATGGCTAGATGTTGCTGTACTGGGCTCTGGCGCTCGAATTTTCTTTTTAGCCAAAGCTGAAGTGGAAAAATGGCCAATCTTGGGTAATCTTGCCAAGGGGGGCGGAACTCTATTTATTAAGCGTGGTTCAGGGGATTCAATTCGAATTCGTGAGCAAATTACAGAGTTTTTGAAGCAAGATATTCCTGTTTTATTTTTTCCAGAAGCCACCACGACTGATGGTACCAAGGTTAAAAAAGTACATGGAAGGCTTTTAGGTGCTGCAATTGAAGCACAACGCCCTGTACAGATTTGTGTGATTTGCTATGTAAATCAACAAGGTGAGTTAGATTTAATTGCACCATTTATTGGTGAAATGACTTTTGCAGAGCATGTACAGCGAGTGTTGGAAATGCCAAAAGTGACTGCGCATTTACTGACGTTACCTGCGATACCTGTAGAAGGTCATACGGTTGATAGTTTAACCAAAGAAGTTGATCGACAAATGCGGGCAGGCTTGCTTGAGTTGCAAAATAAAGTGCTGGCTGTTCCTCCAACTGCAAATGAGCTTACATAAAGCCTTCAATTGGCAGCCATGAAATAACTTTCATTCCTGCTCTTTGCCACCACTTCATGCGAGGTTCTTTGGTATAAATCACAGGACCTTGAGAAGTTTGCCGTTGCCAAGTTATTTTATTCTCGGCATTTAAAACCAATTTATACGCATACTTACTCAAGTTTTGATCCATGGTGCTATGCACTGATCTTGCTAATGTTGGGCTATTTAATAGCACCCCAATTTCTGTATTCAGGTACGCCGAGCGTGGGTCAAAATTAAATGAACCGATAAAAACTTGCTTTTCATCTAGTGCCATAAG
This sequence comes from Acinetobacter sp. Z1, assembly GCF_024296945.1. Taxonomy (NCBI): domain Bacteria; kingdom Pseudomonadati; phylum Pseudomonadota; class Gammaproteobacteria; order Moraxellales; family Moraxellaceae; genus Acinetobacter; species Acinetobacter sp. Z1. Next base: position 556,350 of record NZ_CP101115.1, read on the forward strand.
CTTGGCATGTAAACTAGAACGACTTAATCCTTTGATATTTACTTTTGCTTTTTTAGCTAAATCTTCGGTATGTTTATCAAGATCATCTTTATCTAAAGCGGGTAAAAACTCATAAAGTTCTACCCCATTTTCTAATAAATTTTGACGATATTTGCCATAAAATGCATGAACAACAGCAACATCATTTGCTTTGAAAGAATTGGTTAAAACTCTAACATGAACACCATCTTGTGCTAATTCACTTAAAATTTTCGCACCCTTTTTTTCGGGAACAAAATAAGCAGAAATCAGATCAATATTTTTTTCAGGTTTTTCTAAATGATTGATCAGTTGGAAATTAAGATGCTCTTGTTTCTTTGCTTTTGATTTTATTTTATCAGGTGAGTCTTTAACGACTTCAGCTTTCACCCAATCTAAAGCAATATCTCGGTTGATGAGTGAGTCGATTGCTTGGGAATTACTGGTTAAATCTAAATAGTTTTGAACGGTAACTTTTTTATAATGTTCATCTAATTGTTGTTTTAAACTTTCATAACTTAGACGATGAGATTTTTGCTTTACGACTTCTTGAACAGCATAAGCATAATCATGATTCCAATAGTCATCAAAAGAGTTAGAAATATCATTAACGGCAGTTCCCACCAACATGACATCAACATCTGAGAACTGATAGCTATCGCTGACATTGTAATATTGATTGGTCATGTTTCTGCCGCCGATTAATGCGACTTTGTGATCTGCGATAAAGCTTTTATTGTGCATGCGTCGATTGATACGCTTTAAATCCAATACCATATCAATGCCACGATATTTTCTAAAACGATATGGGTTGAATAGCTTTACCTCAATATTGGGATGTTGTGCTAAAGCTAAAAAGATTCCTTCAGTTTGTTTTGCGTTGTTATCATCGATCAATAATCTTACTTTTACGCCACGATCTGCTGCACGAATAAGTGCATGTAACGCGACTGCCCCGACTTTATCGTTATCCCAAATATAATACTGTAGATCTAATGTTTTTTCGGCTTTATCAATTAAACGTAATCGAGCTGCCAAAGCTTCTATAGGATCGAATAAAACATAATAACCAGTAAGATCAGGGTTCTGTTGCTGCAAAGGATCTATGATTTGTGCAAGTGTGGTTTCTGATGTATCAACTTTTAAAGCTATCGCTTGGGTCGGTTCAATAGAGTGTTTGGGTAAGGTGCTACAACCTGAGATTGTGATCGCAATACTCAATGAAATCGTAAGCATACTTTTATTGTAAGTAGATGTACTTATTTTTGTATGTTTGCGATTTAGAACCGAAAATTGCGTCATAATCTTTACTGATTAAAAGTTGGGCTTGAGTATATCATTTCATCGAAGATTATGAATATGAGATGCGATATATACCGTTATAGTGAGATGAATGAGATTGGTAATGTGGAATTCTGACAGTGTTATTTTAGTTTTTTATATTATTTTTCTGATCTTGGCATTATGGGGATTGGTGCAGGCATGGATACATCAGGCAAGAACTGAAACTATTCACCCTTTCAAAGCCTTTGTTCATTTATTGGCATTTTATTTATCTTATCTTCTAATCCCACTTTGGTTTTTTAGCTTATATGCAGGATGGTCTGGTTTTTATAGCTTACATCAGACAGCATTTGTCTTTTTACTCAGTACTTTATTAATTTATGCGCGTTTTATTGAACCTCATTTAGTCCATGTTAAATATCACCAATATCGTTTAAATCCAAAACACGAATTTAGAAAATCAGTAAAAGTGGCGCTGATTGCAGATATGCATGTTGGGCTATTTTCAGGTCATGAACGTCAATTAAAAATCATTGTAGAAAAATTGAATCAAACAAAGCCCGATTTGGTTGTGGTTGCAGGTGATTGGACTTATGAGCCTGAAAATAGATTGGTGGAAGAGCTTGAAGTACTCAAACAAATTCAAGCGCCAGTCTATTCAGTCAACGGTAATCATGATGAACAATATCCTGGACCACCGATTCAAGCGTTACTGAGTGAAGCTTTGAGCCAAAATAATGTGATGGACATTGAAGGTAAGATTGTTGAATTTGATGAATTCCGATTGGTGGGTATTGGTGATTTATGGGCAGGTAAAGCAAATATGCGTTTTTTACCTGAGTTACCCCAAGATAAACCGTGGCTAATCTTATCGCATAATCCTGATACTGTAGATATGGTGCCAGAATTGAAAATGAGACCGCTTATGTTGTCTGGTCATACTCACGGAGGTCAAATCGAGTTGCCGTGGATTACCAGTTATATTATGAAACGGGTTTCAATTTTAGGTCATAAAAGAGGCTTTTATACTCATGAGCATGCAGATGTATTTGTCACTGTAGGCACAGGAATGGTCGGAGTCCCATTTCGTTTTAGAGTTCCTCCAACCATTGATATTATTGAATTAAAATAAATAAAAAAGCCGACTCATCTAAGTCGGCTTTTTTAAACTATAATAATTAAGGAATAATAATCACAGCGACACGACGGTTATTGGCACGATTTTCCTCAGAGGTGTTGGGTACAAATGGTTGATCTGAGCCACGACCAATAATTGTAAGATTATTTGGCTTAAAACCTTGATTAACGAAAATCGAAGCAACACTTTGAGCACGTTCTTCAGAAAGCTTTTTGTTGTACTCTGAATTGCCAATATCATCGGTATGACCTACGACTTTTAATTTCTGTAAATCATATTTCTCTAATTGTTTTGCAAGGCGAGCAATTTCCTTCGCATGATCAGGTTTAATACCTGATTTATTAAAATCGAAAAGTAAACGCTCAGGTAAACCCAAACTCCAACCCTCGTCTGTTAAAACGAAACCTTCTTTTTTCAACATTTTTACTTGACGGTATTTAAGTGGACCAAAACTTAAACAGCTAGCTAATGTTAGGCAGAGTAACGCTATGAATGAAATTTTAATGCTGCGAGCGTACATAACATATCCTAAATTTCTGGTTTATAAACAAACCAATGTGGATTTAAATTTTTAGCTTTATACATTGCTTGATCTGCTTGCATGACTAAATCCTCTGGATTTTCAGCAAATTGAGAAAATGCAATACCTAAACTAAAACCAAAATGAATAACATCCCCATTAAAATCCAAAGGTTCTTTGCAGCTTGCAAGTAAACCTTCAGCAATTGCCTGTAAATGATCAGCATGGTGAATTGCATGCAAAATAATTGCAAACTCATCACCACCCAAACGAGCAATGAAATCTTCTTGTCGAACAGAAAGCTTTAAACGGGAAGCCATTTCTTTCAAAACAGCATCGCCAGCCAAATGTCCATATTGGTCATTAATTACTTTAAACTTATTATTATCAATGAATATCAGTGCGGAATTATGACGGTATAACGGATTTTCAAAAATATTGAGCAGCTCTTCGTAGAAGAAATGACGATTTGGTAAACTGGTCAACTGATCGTGATGTGCTTGGAACGAAAGTTGACGATTTTCTTTTTGTAGATTGTTATTCCAAATTTGAATTTCTTCTAACAACTCATTAAACACCGTATTTAAATTTTGAAACTCTCTAATATGATTGTTCGGAAAGCGTAAATTATAAGCTTTTTGGTCACTTACTAATTGAGCGATATGGGTTAATGGTTTAATCGCTTGCATGATCTGACGATAGGTCAAATTAATTGACCATAAAAGTGCAATCACAATAAAAAACATTGAAATTGCTAAACCAATAATAATGGTCTTTAAAAAATGTAAAATATTTTCAGAACTACCATAAAGAACCAAATCACCTACTTTTTTATTGTGGTGCATCACCACCAATTTAACTGGATCATGTAAAAACCATTCATCCAATAAATTTTGAAGGAAAGGGGTGTATGCAACTTTTTTGGTACTTTCCGAAAGTAATTGTTGTTGCGGATCGTAAACATGAATACTTCGTATCGCATGTTCAGTTGTATAATCTTTTAAAATTTGTTCAATCGCACCTTTATCTTTAAAAACGACAGCAGGTTGAACACGCTCTAATACTGTTTGGCTTAATAATTTTAAATTTTGTTTGGCATAAGTTTCCATCGTAAACATTGAAATTGTTGCAAATGTACAACTACAAATCACAAAGGTAATCGCAAAAATCGTAAATTGAGATTTACGGAATAAAGCATGCAAAGAAGTAGATTGATATAAATTTGAAATCACTTTAACTACTCCGTGTTCTTCGCCAAGATTAAAACTCTGGGGTCGATATGAACCTTGGAATAACTTAAAGCATCTAAATTCACTTTAAATGTAGAAAAAGTTTTTCGATTATAAAGACAAAAAATACTACCAGTCTCACAATTTGGATTGTTTGTACTTAATGATAATAATGAGCGTGATGGATAAGATTGAATTAAATTTTGTTGTTGCTGTGCCGTAGTTGTTGAAAAATAAACAACATGACATTCTGTTTTTAAAAAATCTTTAGTGTTAACCGCTTGAACCTGATAATCATAAGCCAATTGTTTGATATTCGCTTGAAATTGATTGGCGGCATCTGGGTTATCAATTACACAAATGACTGGGCGTGATGTATTAGACCATTTACTATAACTTAATATCGTTAATGCCAACTCATAATAGCTGTGGTTTGATAAGGCGTAGCAAAGCTCACTCATAGCCATAGAAGCTAAAAGCAAAATAAACTGTGCTTTTTTACCAACGAACCGTATTTTCAATCAAAAATGCCAAAAAACGTGAAGCAAGAAACATATTCTACTGGACTTAATTGTTTAAAAAAAGTTCTTAATTCGAAAGAATAAGTATTAAAAGTTACTGGTTAGTTCAAAAGCTGACCACTTGAGATAATAAATAAAAAGAAATTAAGAAAAGGGGTTGTGTTGGTTTGGAAATGCTGTAGAATGCACATCCATCGGCGGTGATGCAGATAAAAACTTGTTGAGAAACAAGGATTTGGCTAGATTGGTTAGATTCTTGAGTTGGTTGATAAGTTTGCTAAATATCTAAATTACCTGTTGACTTTGAAGAAATTCAGAGTAATATAGCCGACCTAGCTTGATGATGACGAATCATCGAGAAGATCATTAAGAGAATAGAAGAACAACTTGTGTGGATTTTTACTGGTTAATCGATCGAAAATATTTCATTGATTGAATGGTAGAAATTACTCGAAGTTTATTTGAGAAATTAAAGTCAGAAAATTGATGAGCCAGATTTGGTGCTTAGAATAAAGCACAAATGATATTAAACTGAAGAGTTTGATCATGGCTCAGATTGAACGCTGGCGGCAGGCTTAACACATGCAAGTCGAGCGGGGAAATGTAGCTTGCTACATTACCTAGCGGCGGACGGGTGAGTAATGCTTAGGAATCTGCCTATTAGTGGGGGACAACATTCCGAAAGGAATGCTAATACCGCATACGTCCTACGGGAGAAAGCAGGGGACCTTCGGGCCTTGCGCTAATAGATGAGCCTAAGTCGGATTAGCTAGTTGGTGGGGTAAAGGCCTACCAAGGCGACGATCTGTAGCGGGTCTGAGAGGATGATCCGCCACACTGGGACTGAGACACGGCCCAGACTCCTACGGGAGGCAGCAGTGGGGAATATTGGACAATGGGGGGAACCCTGATCCAGCCATGCCGCGTGTGTGAAGAAGGCCTTTTGGTTGTAAAGCACTTTAAGCGAGGAGGAGGCTACTAGTATTAATACTACTGGATAGTGGACGTTACTCGCAGAATAAGCACCGGCTAACTCTGTGCCAGCAGCCGCGGTAATACAGAGGGTGCGAGCGTTAATCGGATTTACTGGGCGTAAAGCGTGCGTAGGCGGCTGATTAAGTCGGATGTGAAATCCCTGAGCTTAACTTAGGAATTGCATTCGATACTGGTCAGCTAGAGTATGGGAGAGGATGGTAGAATTCCAGGTGTAGCGGTGAAATGCGTAGAGATCTGGAGGAATACCGATGGCGAAGGCAGCCATCTGGCCTAATACTGACGCTGAGGTACGAAAGCATGGGGAGCAAACAGGATTAGATACCCTGGTAGTCCATGCCGTAAACGATGTCTACTAGCCGTTGGGGCCTTTGAGGCTTTAGTGGCGCAGCTAACGCGATAAGTAGACCGCCTGGGGAGTACGGTCGCAAGACTAAAACTCAAATGAATTGACGGGGGCCCGCACAAGCGGTGGAGCATGTGGTTTAATTCGATGCAACGCGAAGAACCTTACCTGGTCTTGACATAGTAAGAACTTTCCAGAGATGGATTGGTGCCTTCGGGAACTTACATACAGGTGCTGCATGGCTGTCGTCAGCTCGTGTCGTGAGATGTTGGGTTAAGTCCCGCAACGAGCGCAACCCTTTTCCTTATTTGCCAGCGGGTTAAGCCGGGAACTTTAAGGATACTGCCAGTGACAAACTGGAGGAAGGCGGGGACGACGTCAAGTCATCATGGCCCTTACGACCAGGGCTACACACGTGCTACAATGGTCGGTACAAAGGGTTGCTACCTAGCGATAGGATGCTAATCTCAAAAAGCCGATCGTAGTCCGGATTGGAGTCTGCAACTCGACTCCATGAAGTCGGAATCGCTAGTAATCGCGGATCAGAATGCCGCGGTGAATACGTTCCCGGGCCTTGTACACACCGCCCGTCACACCATGGGAGTTTGTTGCACCAGAAGTAGGTAGTCTAACCGCAAGGAGGACGCTTACCACGGTGTGGCCGATGACTGGGGTGAAGTCGTAACAAGGTAGCCGTAGGGGAACCTGCGGCTGGATCACCTCCTTAACGAAAGATTGATGGCCGGTAAGAATCCACAACAAGTTGTTCTTCGAAGATGTATCTGAGGGTCTGTAGCTCAGTTGGTTAGAGCACACGCTTGATAAGCGTGGGGTCACAAGTTCAAGTCTTGTCAGACCCACCACTACTGACGAAGTGATGAATAATCACAAGCTGCTAGATTGAAAGATATGTCGTTCATTATGATTTAAGCTGGGGACTTAGCTTAGTTGGTAGAGCGCCTGCTTTGCACGCAGGAGGTCAGGAGTTCGACTCTCCTAGTCTCCACCATGAATTAAAAAGAGTTTGTAAGAACGAAATTAATTCAAAGCTAAAGTAAATTATAGAAATTAATAAATACCTAAATAAGTCAAAAGAGATTTTGATTTGAGTTTATTAACTTCTGTGATTTATCACAGTTTACTACGCACCGACGAGGTGGTAGTTAATCATTAACAGATTAGAAAATTGAGTCTGAAATAAATTGTTCAAACTCGATTAATTCAACACTAACAGTAATACGTAAGTATTTCAGTTGGATGAAGAGTTAATCTGAGAACTAGCAAAAACACTGAATCAAGCGTTTTGGTAATGAATTTAGATTGAAGCTGTATGGTGATTAAGTTCACAGACAACGAATAGTAGCAATTAAGTTTGCAACGCTAACACTCACTTGTATGTGTTAACGACTGTTTGGGGTTGTATAGTCAAGTAATTAAGTGCATGTGGTGGATGCCTTGGCAGTCAGAGGCGATGAAAGACGTGATAGCCTGCGAAAAGCTCCGGGGAGGCGGCAAATATCCTTTGATCCGGAGATTTCTGAATGGGGGAACCCACCCGCTATAAGGCGGGTATCATAAACTGAATACATAGGTTTATGAAGCGAACGAGGGGAAGTGAAACATCTCAGTACCCTTAGGAAAAGAAATCAATTGAGATTCCCTTAGTAGCGGCGAGCGAACGGGGAGCAGCCCATTAAGTTGTGTGTGTTCTAGTGGAACGCTCTGGGAAGTGCGAACGTAGAGGGTGATATTCCCGTACACGAAAGGGCACACACAATGATGACGAGTAGGGCGAGGCACGTGAAACCTTGTCTGAATATGGGGGGACCATCCTCCAAGGCTAAATACTCCTGACTGACCGATAGTGAACCAGTACCGTGAGGGAAAGGCGAAAAGAACCCCTGTGAGGGGAGTGAAATAGATCCTGAAACCGCATGCATACAAGCAGTGGGAGCCGACTTGTTCGGTGACTGCGTACCTTTTGTATAATGGGTCAGCGACTTACATTCAGTAGCAAGGTTAACCGAATAGGGGAGCCGTAGAGAAATCGAGTCTTAATAGGGCGTTTAGTTGCTGGGTGTAGACCCGAAACCAGGCGATCTATCCATGAGCAGGTTGAAGGTTGGGTAACACTAACTGGAGGACCGAACCCACTGTCGTTGAAAAGCCAGGGGATGACTTGTGGATAGGGGTGAAAGGCTAATCAAGCCTGGTGATAGCTGGTTCTCCCCGAAAGCTATTTAGGTAGCGCCTCGGACGAATACCATTGGGGGTAGAGCACTGTTTCGGCTAGGGGGTCATCCCGACTTACCAAACCGATGCAAACTCCGAATACCAATGAGTACTATCCGGGAGACAGACTGCGGGTGCTAACGTCCGTAGTCAAGAGGAAAACAATCCAGACCGCCAGCTAAGGCCCCAAAATCATAGTTAAGTGGGAAACGATGTGGGAAGGCATAGACAGCTAGGAGGTTGGCTTAGAAGCAGCCACCCTTTAAAGAAAGCGTAATAGCTCACTAGTCGAGTCGGCCTGCGCGGAAGATGTAACGGGGCTAAAACTATGTGCCGAAGCTGCGGATTTACGCATTAGCGTAAGTGGTAGGGGAGCGTTCTGTAAGCCGATGAAGGTGTATTGAGAAGTATGCTGGAGGTATCAGAAGTGCGAATGCTGACGTGAGTAACGACAAAACGGGTGAAAAACCCGTTCGCTGAAAGACCAAGGGTTCCAGTCCAACGTTAATCGGGGCTGGGTGAGTCGACCCCTAAGGCGAGGCCGAGAGGCGTAGTCGATGGGAAATTGGTTAATATTCCAATACTTCTGTGTAATGCGATGAGAGGACGGAGAAGGTTAAGTCAGCCTGGCGTTGGTTGTCCAGGTGGAAGGCTGTAGGCATGCATCTTAGGCAAATCCGGGGTGCTCTATGCTGAGAGCTGATAGCAAGCTGTACTTGTACAGTGAAGTGGCTGATACCATGCTTCCAGGAAAAGTCTCTAAGCTTCAGTTACACAGGAATCGTACCCGAAACCGACACAGGTGGTCAGGTCGAGTAGACCAAAGCGCTTGAGAGAACTCTGCTGAAGGAACTAGGCAAAATGGTACCGTAACTTCGGGAGAAGGTACGCTGCTGACGGTGATGGGACTTGCTCCCTGAGCTATTGGCAGCCACAGAAACCAGGCCGCTGCAACTGTTTATTAAAAACATAGCACTCTGCAAACACGAAAGTGGACGTATAGGGTGTGATGCCTGCCCGGTGCTGGAAGGTTAATTGATGGGGTTAGCGTAAGCGAAGCTCTTGATCGAAGCCCCAGTAAACGGCGGCCGTAACTATAACGGTCCTAAGGTAGCGAAATTCCTTGTCGGGTAAGTTCCGACCTGCACGAATGGCATAATGATGGCGGCGCTGTCTCCAGCAGAGGCTCAGTGAAATCGAAATCGCTGTGAAGATGCAGTGTACCCGCGGCTAGACGGAAAGACCCCGTGAACCTTTACTGCAGCTTGACATTGAACTTTGACCTTACTTGTGTAGGATAGGTGGGAGGCTTTGAAGTTGGAACGCTAGTTCCAATGGAGCCGTCCTTGAAATACCACCCTGGTAATGTTGAGGTTCTAACTCTGCCCCGTAATCCGGGGCGAGGACCATGTCTGGTGGGTAGTTTGACTGGGGCGGTCTCCTCCTAAAGAGTAACGGAGGAGTACGAAGGTGCGCTCAGCGTGGTCGGAAATCACGCGTAGAGTATAAAGGCAAAAGCGCGCTTAACTGCGAGACCCACAAGTCGAGCAGGTACGAAAGTAGGTCTTAGTGATCCGGTGGTTCTGTATGGAAGGGCCATCGCTCAACGGATAAAAGGTACTCTGGGGATAACAGGCTGATACCGCCCAAGAGTTCATATCGACGGCGGTGTTTGGCACCTCGATGTCGGCTCATCTCATCCTGGGGCTGAAGCAGGTCCCAAGGGTATGGCTGTTCGCCATTTAAAGAGGTACGCGAGCTGGGTTTAGAACGTCGTGAGACAGTTCGGTCCCTATCTACCGTGGGCGCTGGAAATTTGAGAGGATCTGCTCCTAGTACGAGAGGACCAGAGTGGACGAACCTCTGGTGTACCGGTTGTCACGCCAGTGGCATCGCCGGGTAGCTATGTTCGGAAGGGATAACCGCTGAAAGCATCTAAGCGGGAAGCCTACCTCAAGATAAGATTTCCCTAGGACTTTATGTCCTCTAAAGAGCCGTTCGAGACTAGGACGTTGATAGGTTGGGTGTGGAAGCACGGTGACGTGTGAAGCTGACCAATACTAATTGCTCGTGAGGCTTGACTATACAACACCCAAACAGTTGTTGTATTCAAGATAAATTCAATACTTAACTTGATTTAGTGTACAAACTAGTTACAATACAGACCAATTATCTAATCCGTTAATAACTCTTTGGACCGTAAGTAAGGCATACGATGATTACATCGTGAATAAGACCCGAAAACACCACAACAGTTTGCTGGCGACAATAGCAAGAGTGAACCACCTGATCCCTTCCCGAACTCAGAAGTGAAACCTCTTCGCGCTGATGGTAGTGTGGCACTTGCCATGTGAGAGTAAGTCATCGCCAGCTTTTAAATTCAAAACACCCCCTCCGCTAATGCAGAGGGGGTGTTTTTTATTGCGTGAGAAAAAGAAAAAAGGAAAAATGTTGTGCACAGTGGTGGTATACACTTATATATAAAATAAATAGTACTTAAAGAGCAAATATGGTTTATAAATTAAGTGATCAGTTAGATCATGTAGGTAATTCCAAATATATTTTTGAAGCTTATAACGAATATTTAAGGGAAAATCGAAATAAATTTCCAACCAGCATCTTAGACTTGATGGCTTCTGAGCAATGGTATGGTGGAAGTGGTTCAACGGCTCCCTATTATTGTGAATTACAGAATATTGAAATCATTGATTTTGGAAAAGAAACGGCTCATCTTATCCTCACATTAATAAAAAAAGATCATAGAGACTATAAAGAAAAGCCTTTTCGACTTAGATTGATTTATCAAGGTGTGCTAGAACTCGAGATTCCCTATCAAAAAGATATTTCAATTAATTCATTTATGTGGCGTTATGATGAGTTTTTATTTTTTGATCCTTGGAGTAGTTATGGACATAATGAGAAAATGTTCACTCATAATATTGAATGGGTCGGGAAACATATCTGGTCTATTACAGCAAAAGACTTAATTGCTACTTGGGAAGAGTTATGAGAATTAATTAAAGTAGGTTTACTTAAAAATAAATACTCATTTGAAAAAGTCTTGGCGTAGATGAGATCAAAGCAAGTATCCATAAGCAGTTTGCTGGGGACAATGGCAAGAGTTAATCACCTGATCCATTTCCGAACTCAGAAAGGAAACATTTTAGGGTTGGATGGTAATGTGGCATTTGCAAAGTGAGAATATGGCATCACTAGCTTAAAAATACTAAACCTTCCAATTCTTGTTGGGAGTTTTTTATGCGATGAATTTTATATACTGGTTGTTTACTTAAAGGCTTTCCTAAATGACATGGGTTGTTGTGCAAAGCTTTTCTTTTCCATATGAGGCTCAGATTGCCAAAACGCAATTAGAAGCGGCTGGCTTCCTGCACGTATTGAAAATGAACATACGATTAATATGGATTGGCTTTATTCCAATGCTTTAGATGGTGTTCGTCTATTGGTTTTAGAAGGAGGTTCGGAAGAAGCGAGAACGTTGCTTGCACAGGATTTTAGCCAACAATTACAATAAGAGTTTAGACTAAGTGAAAACTGCCCAAATTGTGGTAGCAGTGATATACGGCCATATACTGAAGGAAAATGTCCTGCTTATTTAGTTTTTTTATTGCTTGGTTTTCCATTATATTTTTATAAAAATGGAATGAAGTGTCAGAGATGCCAATATTTTTGGAGCTAATATTTTCTATAAGAATCTACAATAGATTTTAAAGAATCAATGATTGGCTTATGCTCACATTAGAATAAAAAGTGTATCGGTTATGAACATTCAAAAAAATATTCTATGGATTGATTGTGGGGCAGCTGCATTGGTAGGAATGCTTGTGTTATTTGCTGTCCAATAGCTAAGCTCACTTTATCATTTACCAAAGAACGTTATAATTTTTATTGGCTGTGTAAATTTGCTATATGCATGTTATTCATTTTTATTAGCCAATTATAAAAAACGTTCCATTCTATTGATCAACATGTTAATGGTTGCTAATAGTATATGGGGTTTGATTTGTCTAATTATGTTATGGATGTTTTGGCAAGAAATGACAATTTTTGCGATCATACATATTTTAGGTGAAGCGTTTTTTGTTAGCTCTTTAGCAAGATTAGAATATCTTTGGCGACAGCAACTTTCATCTTAGTATTGTTGATGTTACACAATGAATTTTTATTCTGTATTAATGATTTAGAATAAATGAACTATCAACCCACTATTTTTTGGTTAACTTATATATAAGCAATAGTTTAGAGAATAAAAATGAGTAATGTAAGGCAATTAGATGTAGAGCAAACAGAAGTTTTGCTGATGATCTTAAAGAAGCGTTTTGAAGCCAATATGCATCGACATCAAGGTTTAAATTGGGTTGATATCGAAAATCAATTAAAACAGCTACCTGAAAAGTTATGGTCACTCAATCAAATGGAAGAGACTGGTGGTGAACCAGATATCGTTTCATTTGAGTCAAAGCCATCACAAATTATCTTCTATGATTTTGTCTTGAAAACGCCAAAAGGCCGCAGAAGCCTTTGTTATGACCGTGAGGCATTGGAATCACGTAAGGAACATAAACCTGAAAATAATATAATTGATGTGGTTGAGGTTATGGGCGTTGATCTTTTGACAGAAGAGCAATATAAGCAATTACAGTCTGTTGAGCATTTTGATTTAAAGACTTCGAGTTGGGTGAAAACGCCAGATGATATTCGGGAGAAAGGTGGAGCTATTTTTTGTGATCGTCGCTACGGACGAATTTTCACTTATCACAATGGTGCCCAATCTTATTATTCCACTCGAGGATTTCGTAGTTTATTAAAAATCTAAAGTTCCGTGGGTATGAATAATTCCTTTTAGGGAGTTAAAGAAAACGAACCAATTGAATATTTTTTTAATTATAAATTTTGCCAAGCGCTTGCTTGGTTTTTGTGGTTTTGATACCTTAGTGCTCACTAAATATTCGAAAACAATTACCATTAATCGCCAGGAAGCAAGCATGCAACTTAATCCCTTATATTATACTGAGCAACATTTAGCATTTGCTGATAGTGTTAGGCGCTTTACTGAAAAAGAGATTAGCCCTTTTATTAATGAATGGGATGAAGCAGAAACCTTTCCTCGAGAGCTTTATAAAAAAGCAGCCGATATTGGCTTGCTCGGCGTTGGCTTTGATGAAAATTATGGAGGTATTGCCGGAACTGATGCATTTTATACTCTACTTGCATCCGTTGAATTAGCGAAGTGTGCATCAGGTGGTTTGGCTGCATCTTTGCTTTCACATACGATCGGTACACCACCAATTCAACATTTTGCTCAAGAAGAAGTAAAAGCTGAAGTATTACCAAAAATTTTATCGGGAGAGAAAATTTCTGCATTGGCAATTACTGAACCGAGTGGTGGGTCAGATGTTGCGGCTTTAAAAACTAAAGCGGTCCGAGAAGGTGACGATTATATTGTCAGTGGCGAAAAGACCTTTATTACATCGGGTATTCGTGCAGATTATTATTCTGTTGCGGTAAGAACTGATCCCGATGCGAAGGGTGCTAATGGTATTTCAATGTTGCTGATTGATGCACATAGTGAAGGCATCACAAAATCAAAACTAGATAAAATGGGGTGGTGGGCATCGGATACAGCTCATTTGCACTTTGATAATGTGCGCGTGCCAGCTAAAAATTTACTCGGCGCAGAAAATATGGGCTTCTTTGTTATCATGAACAACTTTAACATGGAGCGATTTTTTCTTGCCGCAAGTAGTTATGGTTATGCATTGGTTTGCTATGAGGAGGCTTTGGATTGGGCAAAGCAGAGACAAACATTTGGGAAACGTTTGGTAGATCATCAAGTCGTTCGTCACAAGCTGGTTGATATGGCGACACGTTTAACTTCGACTCGTGCATTATTGGAAGATACGGCTTACCGTTTAGGAAAACCTGAATTACAGGGAAATGAACTGATTGCTCAAATTTGTATGCTTAAGAATGTCGCAACACAAACGATGCAATTCTGTGCCGATGCTGCGGTGCAGACATTAGGCGGTATGGGTTTTATGCGTGGTATGAAATCTGAACGTATTTATCGCGAAGTGAAAGTCAACATGATTGGCGGTGGGGCTGAGGAAATCATGAAAGATCTTGCCAGTCGCCAACTGGGCTATTAATCCAAATTTTAAAGGCTTTAAATCAACAGTAAACAGGTTTAAAGCCTTATCCACATAACAAGAATGCGTTAAATAATAATTTAGGAAAAAGACATGGATGGTTTATCACTTAACCCGATTTATTACACATCAGAACATCGGGCTTTTGCAGACAGTGTCAAACGTTTTGTAGAGAAAGAAATTTCACCTTATGTAAATGAATGGGATGAAGCAGGATCATTTCCACGAAAACTTTATCAAAAGGCTGCGAATGTCGGTTTAATGGGGCTCGGCTATGATGATGAGCATGGCGGTATTCCTGATTCCGATGCTTTTTACGTGATGTTGGCAGCTATTGAGATGGCAAAAGCTGGATCTGGTGGTGTACATATTTCGCTTATGATCCATAGTATTGGGACACCGCCCATTCATCATTTTGCTCGACCTGAGATTCGTGATGAAGTTATGCCACAGATTATTGCGGGTGAAAAAATCTCAGCCTTGGCAATTACAGAGCCGAGTGGTGGTTCTGATGTAGCAGCAATTAGAACCAAAGCAGTGCGAGAAGGAGACCATTATATTTTGAATGGTGAAAAGACCTTTATCACATCAGGGATTCGTGCTGATTATTATACGGTTGCTGTAAAGACAGATCAGAATGCTCAAGGCGCAAAAGGCATTTCTATGTTATTGGTCGATGCGCATAGCGATGGAATAACCAAATCACCTTTACAGAAAATGGGTTGGTGGGCATCAGACACTGCACATTTGCATTTTGACAATGTCAAAGTACCTGTCAGCCATTTATTGGGCGAGGAAAATGCAGGTTTTAAAGTGATCATGAATAACTTTAATATGGAGCGTTTTTGGCTAGCAGCGATGGCATATGGTTACGCATTGGTTTGTTATGAGGAAGCCTTGGATTGGGCAAAGCAGCGACAGACTTTTGGGAAGCGCTTGGTAGATCATCAGGTAGTTCGCCACAAACTTGTAGAGATGGCAACACAATTGACCACAACACGAGCATTATTAGAAGATACAGCTTATCGAATGGGACAAAAAGAGCTTCAAGGAGCAGACCTCATTGCACAAATTTCGATGTCAAAAAATGTAGCGACTCGTACTATGCAATTTTGTGCGGATGCTGCTGTGCAAACTTTGGGTGGAATGGGTTTTATGCGTGGAACCAAGTCCGAACGAATTTATCGTGAAGTCAAAGTGAATATGATTGGTGGTGGTGCTGAAGAAATTATGAAGGATCTAATCAGTAAGCAGCTAGGCTATTAATACCTTCATGACAAATAAAAAGTGCGGTTAATTTCCGCACTTTTTATTTTCAAATTTATTCTAGCTCAGCTAACTCTTCTAAAGAGATTTGGCGGATTTCAAATATAGGCTGTTTCAAAAATGAGTTCAAAGTTTTTATATCGATAAATTTTATATTGTCTAAGGCAATACCTTCGATGCAGTCTTTTTCAGCATCGTAACGAATATCTGGAGTTTGTTCGATAAATTGTTTGAATAACAGCGGACTATCGCTTAATTCTGCAAGTGGTTTGTCCATCAAAGCTTCAAATTCATAGTCCATCGCATAAATATTGGACTCCCAAGACACATCACTAAAGTTTTCATTTTGACTAGAAATGATGCTGCCTGTTTCATAACCACTAAAATAGTCTTCTTCCGAGTTGACCCAGAGTACATAGCAGGGTTGTGATGCATCAACTTCCAATAATTGGTACCAGACAATACCTGAGATTTTAGCAAATTCAAAAGCATCATCTTCATTCAATTTAGGAATTTCACCATCATCTATATTAAAAGTTTTTCCTGTTTTTTCTAAAATTAAAGCTTCAAGTTTTTCGTAGATTTCATCATCTGCTTCACCATTGCCAATATCATAGTTACATAGTTCATCATAGTATAAGCCTTCGACGACTAGTGATTTGTATACCTTTTCAGCTTCAGCTTTATCTGTATAAATCTGCTTGATAGCCCCAGTTGAAACGCAATTGGTCAGATGCCATTCATCATTGTAAGCAAAGTCGTTTTGACGAATAACGTATTGGATATTACTCATTTTTATTTCCCCTTAAATTAAGCGATTTTTATTTTTAAGTCTTGCAGTTTGGCTGCACTTGGCGGGACGGCCATCCCATTGTCCATCCAGAATTCAAAACGCATTGGATTGAAAAAGAAGTCTGGACTAATATCAAAATCAATAAATTTGGCTTCGCTTTTTCCCATCATGGGAAGAATGGTATTGATAAACCAACTATTGTGAGTGATCAGTAAAGATTTTAGTTGACCTGTCACTGATAATGGAGAGAGTAATGTTGCTGATAGCTTTGGATCATCAATCACATCTGAGTGGAATTTTTCGAGGCGTTTAGCCAGTCCATTTGTAGGAATATCTTGCATTGCTGCAACGAAGTCTCCAATCGTTGGAATAAAGCGGTGATGGAAATCCACTAACAGATGATCTTTTTCACAAAGGTCTTTAACTTCTATGCTATTGCCAGCACTATTTTCGAAGTAATGTCCAAAAATCGGAATAATTACTTCTTGAACTCCCCAAAAAGTATGCAAGATACGATGGCGATTGTCAGTGCAGAGCATTTTGGTGCTGTCGATTAGAGCATGAATATCAGTATAATCTTCAAGCTCACCCCCGCGACGTTTCACCGAAATATTGGCATGTTGGACTGGATTCATTTTTGCTATTTCTTGTAATCTTTTGATGTTTAAGCAGAATAGCAGTTTTTAATTTGAACGAGAATAGAGGAAATTGGTTAGGCGTTAAGTTGTGTCGTAGTAAAATTGGGTTTAAATTTTAGAAGGCTAGATATTTCTTATCTGTCCAATTCGAATTTAAAATCGCCCACCGCTCATGATCTTTCCATCCTTTACCACCGACACGTAAATACTGACGTGAAAACCCCTCTTTAACAAAGCCTGCCCTAGCCACAAGGCGAATGGAGGGGGTGTTTTCAGGTTGGATATTTGCCTCTAGTCGATGAAGGTTCAGTGTTTGAAATGCTTCTTGTAAAATAAGTTGGAGTCCCTGTCGCATATATCCCTGACCTATATATGGATAAAAGGCTTCATAACCTAAATAAGCGGAATGGAAGTGACCTCGAATGATATTCGATATATTAAAAGTTCCTACAATTGCATGGTTTTCAGTTAAGCAGACAAAATAACGATGTTCTTGTTGTAGATATTTTTCAAAATCTCTAGGAGGATATGTCCACGGTTGATGTAGATGAATACTATTTTGGTAGGCCTTTTTGATTTCAGCTAAATCGCTGAGTTGGGGCTTACGTAAATAGACATGACTCATTTCAAAGCCATTTCCCAGACCATTTCAGTCAATTCATCAATTTTAACTTTACCTTCAGGTCTATACCAAGTCACTGTCCAAGAAATAGAACCACCGACTAAACGTCGCCAAATAAATGCATCATGTTTAACCTTGCCTTGATTACGTAATTTTTCAATTACATCAAGCCAGACTTGCTCATATTCATTACGCATCTTTAAAAGATAGTCTTGTTTTTCTTTTGATAGCGCAAACCATTCATGAACTAATACAGCCATTGCCGCACCAGTATCACCAGTAATTGAAATTAATTCAGCTCTGATTAAATCACGCAATTGCTGTTCAGGATCAGTTGAGCGTTCAGCCGCTTCTTTTAAACGGGCAAAGTTATAAATGATGGTTTGTTCCATCACCGTAGCCAGAATGTCATCTTTACTTTTAAAGTGATGGAAGAGACTACCTGATTGAATACCAATAAATTCACCAAGTTGGCGAACCGTGGTTTTATCATAGCCTTGCTTGTAAAACAGATAGGCGGCACCTAAGAGCAAACGTCCACGTGGGCTATCGTCAAAACATACGATTTTAGGTATTTGCTCAATTGAAGTTGCGATCATGCCTGTCCGTCTATCCCATCTAATCAAAGTGTATTGTAACAAAATTCATTTCATGAATTGTCTTATCTTTTTATAACAAGCATTTGCTTGAATTTGTCTATTTTTGCTAACGCAGCATATCATTCTGCACTTTACAAACCAAGCACTTGCTTGGTAATGTTGTGTTGTTTTTAATAATAATGAGAAAGCTCATGACAAGCGTCAAGCAGGATGACCAAAAGCTAGTAAAAATTGGATGTGCTTCAGGGTTTTGGGGCGATACCAATACAGCCGCTTTTCAGTTGGTACATCTGAGTGATATTGATTATTTAGTATTTGATTATTTGTCAGAAATTACCATGTCAATCATGGCTAAAGCAATGATGACTGATCCTAATCATGGTTATGCATTGGATTTTGTTAGTCGTGTGATGTCTCCACTGATCAATAAAATTGCTGAAAAGAAAATCAAAGTAATCAGTAATGCAGGTGGGGTGAATCCGTTAGCCTGTCGTGATGCTTTACAAAAAATCATTGATGAAAAGGGCTTAGATTTAAAAGTAGCTGTGGTACTTGGTGACGATGTATTGCCAAAGCATGCTGAATTACAGCAAAAAAATATCAAAGAAATGTTTAATGGTGAGCCTTTGCCTGCACATGTGGCGAGCAGTAATGCCTATTTAGGTGCTGTTGCTATTCGTGACGCTTTGGATTTGGGCGCGGATATTGTGATTACAGGTCGTGTAGTTGATTCGGCTGTGGTACTTGCACCGTTGTTGCATGAATACAAATGGTCATTGGACGACTATGACAAACTCGCACAAGGTTCATTGGCTGGGCATGTAATTGAATGTGGTGCTCAATGTACAGGCGGTAATTTTACTGATTGGCGTTTAGTACAAGGCTTTGACAACATGGGCTTTCCAATTGTAGAAGTCAGTGCAGATTCCTCTTTTGTTGTGACTAAACCACAAGGTACAGGTGGTTTAGTGTCGACTGCAACGGTCGCAGAGCAAATCGTTTATGAAATAGGTAATCCACAAGCCTATTTACTTCCTGATGTGACAGCTGATTTTAGCCAAGTCTATTTAGAACAAGTGGGTGATGATCGAGTTAAAGTTACAGGTGCAACAGGTCGAGCACCAACTCAACAATATAAAGTGAGTGCCACTTATGCTGATGGTTATCGTGTTTTAGTCAGTTTCTTAATCGCAGGTCGCGAAGCGCCTGAGAAAGCTCAAACCATTGCCAATGCCATTATCAATAAATGTGAGCGTGTATTGGCTTTACGTTCTGTTCCTCCATTTACAGAAAAATCGATCGAAATTTTAGGTATTGAAAGCACCTATGGGGCACATGCACGCATTAAAGAAAGTCGTGAAGTCGTGGTCAAAATTGCAGTCAAACATATGTTTAAAGAAGCGTGTATGTTCTTCGCTTCTGAAATCGCACAAGCTTCCACAGGTATGGCCCCTGCATTGGCGGGGATTGTCGGGGGGCGTCCTAAAGCTTCGGCAGTGGTGAAGCTTTTCTCTTTCTTAATTGATAAAGATCAAATCAAGGTTGAGGTCGATTTTGAGGGGCAACGTCATCCTGTTGAGATTCCAACAGGCTTAGCTACACAGAACTTTGTTCCCCATTCAACTGGTGAAGGTGCAACTTATCAAGGCGATGAAATCGAAGTGCCTTTGATTGAGATTGCTCATGCTCGTAGTGGAGATAAAGGTAACCATAGCAATATTGGTGTGATTGCGCGTAAAGCGGAATATTTGCCGTGGATTCGAGCGGCGCTCACTGAAGCAAATGTTTCAGACTATATGCAGCATGTTTTAGATCCAGAAAAGTCAAAGGTCATTCGTTATGAATTACCTGCGATGAATGCACTGAATTTTATGTTGGAAAATGCCTTAGGTGGCGGTGGGATCGCAAGTTTACGCATTGATCCCCAAGGTAAGGCTTTTGCACAGCAGTTGTTAGATATGCCAGTCAAAGTACCAGCGAAATTGTTAGAAAAATAAGTAAGGGATGTAAATCAAATGGGTTATCAATCAATTTTCAGAGCAGATGCATTTGACGACAAAGTGATTATCGTCACAGGTGGCGGCTCAGGTATTGGACGCTGTACAGCACATGAGCTGGCATCTCTGGGTGCTCAAGTTGTGATTACAGGTCGAAAAATTGAAAAGTTAGAAAAAACTGCAGCAGAAATTAGCGAAGATGGTGGAAAAGTCCATTTTATCGTTTGTGATAACCGTGATGAAGAACAAGTCAAAAGCATGATTGCTGAAGTCATTGAAAAATTTGGCAAGCTCGATGGTTTAGTGAATAACGCAGGTGGGCAATTTCCTTCGGCATTGGAAAATATTTCTGCTAATGGCTTTGATGCTGTGGTTCGCAATAACTTGCATTCTACATTCTATTTAATGCGTGAAGCATATAACCAATGGATGGCTAAACATGGGGGCAGCATCGTCAACATGACTGCAGATATGTGGGGCGGTATGCCAGGTATGGGACATTCAGGTGCAGCACGCTCAGGTGTGGATAACCTGACTAAAACGGCTTCTGTAGAATGGGGTAAATCGGGTGTGCGCGTCAATGCAGTTGCGCCAGGATGGATTATTTCATCAGGTATGGACAACTATAGTGGTGACTTTGCCAAAGTGATCATTCCGAGTTTGGCAGGTAATGTTCCGTTAAAACGTATGGGTACAGAATCTGAAATTTCTTCAGCAATTTGTTATTTGCTTTCTGATGCAGCGGCTTTTGTTTCAGGGGTAACTTTACGTATTGATGGTGCTGCATCTCAGGGAACACGCATGTATCCATTGGCAGATGCAACCAATAGCCAGTCTTTTAATGGTTTCCATCGTGCTTTTATTCCAGAAATTTTTAAAGACAAAGCTGGAGAATCAAAAGAATGACCATTCTCCAATCTGAAATTGCAGTCGGTAGTGAGCAGTATCAACAAAACCGTGAAGCTTTGTTGAATCAAATTGCGGAAGTACGTGCAGTACAGCAAAAGAGTATTGATAAATCTTATGCGGCTAAACCAAAGTTTGATAAGAAAGGCAAAATCTTGCCGCACGAACGTGTGCGCTTACTATTGGATGCGGATTCACCTTTTGTCGAGTTATGTGGCTTAGTCGGTTACAACATGCATGATGATAAAGATGGCTCAGAAGCGGGTGGTGGGATTATTGCGGGTTTGGGCTTTGTTAGTGGTGTACGATGCCTTGTCTCTGCAAGTAATAGTGCGATCAAAGGTGGCACTATGTCACCGATGGGTGTACAGAAAACCTTACGCTTACAGAAAATCGCACTTGAACAAAAACTACCGATTGTTACTTTAACGGAAAGTGGTGGGGCAAATCTTAATTATGCGGCTGAAGTATTTACCTATGGTGGTATGACCTTTGCCAATCAAGCACGGATGTCTGCGGCAGGGATTCCACAAATTTCGGTGGTACATGGTAATGCCACAGCAGGTGGAGCATATCAGCCTGGTCTGTCTGACTATGTGATCGCGGTGCGCAAACAAACCGAAATGTTACTGGCTGGTCCGCCATTGTTATTGGCTGCGACTGGTGAGGTGGCAACGGCTGAAGAGTTGGGCGGTGCTGAAATGCATACCCAAGTTTCAGGTGTAGCAGAATATTTGGCGGAAAATGATGCAGATGGAATTCGACTTGCTCGTGAGATTTTAGAGCATTTGAATTGGAAGGAACAAACCACTAGTCTAAATCAAAACTACAAAGAACCGCGTTTCGCGCCTGAAGAGTTGCTTGGCATTATTCCCAAAGATCCAAAGCAACCTTTTGATATGAAAGAAATCGTGGCGCGGATTATTGATGATTCAGACTTTTTAGAATTTAAACAAGAATATGATGCGCTTACTGTTTGTGGTTGGGCAAAAATGGGTGGGGTACATATTGGAATTATCACCAATAATGGACCAATCACACCACAAGGAGCGGTTAAAGCCGCACAGTTTATTCATCTTTGTGAACAAACCCAACGACCACTTTTATTCTTGCATAACACCACGGGTTTTATGGTCGGAACGGATGCTGAACAAAACGGCATTATTAAACATGGTTCTAAGCTGATCCAAGCGGTTGCCAATGCGACTGTACCTAAAATCTCGATCATTGTTGCTGGTTCTTATGGAGCAGGTAACTACGCCATGTGTGGACGTAGTTTATCGCCTAACTTTATCTTTGCTTGGCCAAATTCGCACGTAGCGGTGATGGGTTCAGCACAGGCAGGAAAAGTGTTGCGTATCGTGGCTGAGGGTAAACAGAAAGCTTCAGGTATGGAACCGAATCCACAGATGTTGGATTTTCTAGAACAAAGTACTTCGATGAAATTGGAACAGCAATCGACCGCTTTATTTAATACAGCAATGTTGCATGATGATGGCATTATAGATCCAAGAGATACGCGTAAAGTCCTGATCTTCTTACTACAAACCATTTATGAAGCACAACAACGTGAACTTAATCCAACACGTTTTGGTGTATCGAGATTTTAAGAAATCTCCCCTAGCCCCTCTTTTTAAAGAGGGGAACTCCTCCCTTTGAAAAGGGAGGTTGGGAGGGATTTAAGAATATTTAATGTTTAAGGAAAAAAATAATGAAATTTACCGCAGAGCATGAAGCATTACGCCGTACCGCACGTCAGTTTGTAGAAAACGAACTTAATCCGTTTATTCCCGAATGGGAAGCAGCGGGACGTTTCCCGATCCATGATGTGTTTAAGAAAATGGCAGATTTAGGTTTGCTAGGGATTTGTAAACCAGAAGAAAATGGCGGTCTGGGTTTAGATTATTCCTATAACCTTGTTGTCGCTGAAGAATTAGGGCGTGCTGCATGTGGTGGTGTGCCACTGGCGATTGGCGTGCAAACCGATATGGCGACACCTGCACTTGCTCGTTTTGGTAGCAGAGAATTAAGAGAAGAGTTTTTGAATCCTGCGATTCGCGGCGAATATGTGGCATCAATTGCAGTATCAGAAGTGCATGCAGGTTCAGACGTGGCAGCAATCAAAACCACTGCGAAAAAAGATGGTGATGATTATGTGATTAACGGCAGCAAAATGTGGATTACCAATTCACTGCAAGCGGATTTCTTTTGTTTACTTGCCAATACTTCAGATGACAAACCGCATGTCAATAAATCCATGATTATTGTGCCTGCGAAGACTGCGGGGATCAGTTTTTCAGAGCCACTGAATAAATTAGGTATGCGTTCAACGACAACTGCTCAAGTCTATTTCGATAATGTTCGAGTGCCGCAGCGTTATTTGGTTGGTGCAGAAGGCATGGGTTTTATGATGCAAATGATGCAGTTCCAAGAGGAGCGTATGTGGGCATGTGCTAATGCAGTAGGTGGTTTAGAAAAAGTCATTCAACAAACGATTGATTACGCTAAAGAACGTAGCACCTTTGGTCAGCCCTTGATTAATAATCAATATGTACATTTCCGCTTCGCCGAGTTAATGACTGAAGTTGAAGCATTAAAAGCGCTGACTTATCAAGCTTGTGAACAGCATATTGCTGGGGAAAATGTCACGATGTTGGCTTCGATGGCGAAACTCAAGTCCGGACGTCTCACTCGTGAAGTTGCTGATACCTGTCTGCAATATTGGGGCGGCAATGGCTTTATGTGGGATAACCCCGCTTCTCAACTTTATCGTGATGGTCGTCTTGGTTCAATTGGTGGTGGTGCCGATGAAATTATGCTCGGGATTATTTGCAAGTTGATGGATATTCTGCCGAAGAAACAGAAATAAGGCAGGGGAAGATCATGACACTTTCAACTTCTCTAACAGATTTACAAGTGGGTGAAAGTATCCAACTTGAACAACAGGGCAGTATTTTAACGATTTGGCTTAATCGACCTGAAAGCCGCAATGCCATGAGTCTCAATATGGTCAATGCGATTCAACAAGTCTTTACCCACATTGCAGATGATGTATCGATTCGTGCTGTGATTTTACGTGGCAAAGGCGGACATTTCTGCGCAGGCGGTGACATTAAAGATATGGCAGCACTCCGTGTAGAGGCGGCAAATGTGGGTAGCTTACAGCCTTATGTCGATTTTAACCGTCGTTTCGGTGCCATGATTGAACAAGTTGATCAAGCGCCACAAACCGTGGTTGCGGTATTAGAAGGTGCGGTATTAGGTGGCGGTTTTGGCTTGGCTTGTGTTTCTGATGTCGCGATTAGTCGCGATACGGCACAGTTTGGCTTACCTGAAACAGGCTTAGGTGTTTTGCCAGCGCAAATTGCACCTTTTGTAGTGAAACGCATTGGATTAACACAAGCGCGTCGTTTGGCATTGTTAGGTTCTCGTTTCAATGGTGAGACTGCCCAGAAGTTAGGTGTAGTACATGATGTAGTGCATGATGAAAATGAACTAGAGCAGTTACTGAGCGATACCGTTCAACAAATCAAACGTGCTGCACCATTGGCTTCTCGCAATACTAAAGCTTTATTACATCGTACTTTGAATGAACCTTTAGATTCTCTACTCGATGATGCTGCACAGCAATTTGCGCAAGCTGTCGGTGGAGTAGAAGGTCAAGAAGGTACGATGGCATTTATTCAAAAACGTTTACCAACTTGGACTGAGCAATAATGAAATTTTCAAAAGTTTTAGTCGCAAATCGTGGTGAAATCGCAGTTCGAGTGATGCAAACAGCGAAAGCGATGGGCTATCAGACAGTTGCTGTATATTCAGATGCAGATACTAATGCACGCCATGTACAAGTGGCTGATGAAGCTGTATACATTGGTGCTTCTAAAGTCTCTGAGTCTTATTTATCGATCACCAATATTATCGAAGCCTGCAAAAAGACTGGTGCCGATGCTGTTCATCCTGGTTATGGATTTTTATCTGAAAATACCGATTTCGCCCAAGCTTGTAGTGATCATGGCATCACTTTTATTGGTCCAAATGCCGCTGCGATTCATTTGATGGGTAGTAAGCGCTTGTCAAAAATTGCCATGATTGAGGCGGGCGTACCTTGTGTACCGGGTTATGAAGGTGATCGACAAGATATCGAATATTTAGCTGAACAAGCAGAAAAAATTGGTTTCCCCTTGATGGTGAAGGCATCTGCTGGTGGTGGTGGGCGTGGTATGCGTTTGGTTCACCAATCTGTTGATTTACTCGAAGCTTTAAAAACAGCGCGTTCAGAAGCCGAAAATGCATTTGGTTCAGGTGAGTTGATTATTGAAAAAGCAGTGATTGCACCTCGTCATGTGGAAATTCAAGTGTTTGGTGATACGCATGGCAATTACGTTTATCTATTTGAACGAGACTGTTCAATTCAGCGCCGTCATCAGAAAGTAGTCGAAGAAGCACCTTGTCCCGTGATGACACCTGAATTACGTCAGCAAATGGGCGAGGCTGCTGTTGCTGCCGCCAAAGCTTGTGACTATATCGGAGCAGGTACGGTTGAATTCTTACTTGATCAATCAGGTGAGTTTTATTTCCTTGAAATGAATACCCGTTTACAGGTTGAGCATCCTGTAACAGAAATGATCACGGGCCTCGATTTAGTTGAATGGCAACTACGTGTCGCAAATGGTGAAACTTTACCTCTACAGCAGCATGAACTTACTTTAAATGGACATGCGATCGAAGTGAGGTTATATGCGGAAGATCCACGTCAGGATTTCTTGCCTCAAACTGGAAAAGTGCTCAGTTGGAAACCTGCAGGCTCTGATGGAATGTTACCAAATGTTCGGATTGATCATGGTATGTTAGAACAGGGTGAAATTAGCCCGTTTTATGATCCAATGGTGGCGAAGATAATTGCTTATGGTAAAACTCGTCAGGATGCGATTCGTCTGTTAGCACGTGCAGTAGATGATTGTGTGCTACTGGGTGTGAACAGTAATAAACAGTTTTTGGTGAATTTATTACGTCATCCAATTGTCGTGGCAGGTGATACCAATATTGCATTTATCCAGCAGCATTTTCAGGATGATGTGAGCCTACATCAACAAGTTCCAAGCATTGAAAGTCTAGCGATTGCAGCAACATTATTCGCACAACACAAGGCTTCAAAAACGGCATGGCAAACAGGTATTGCAACGCCGCTACCATTAAAGTTGAAATGTGCAGATCAACAACTGTCACTACAAGTTGAGATGGATCAGCAGCAAGTCACCGTGCGATTATGTGATCAACACTGTACGATTCAGGTCGTGGAAATAACTGATACTCAGATCATCTATAACGTTGATGGTGTGCGCCGTAAATTGAGTTATGTACTTGACCAAAATCAGCTTTATTTAGATACAGCGAATGGTAATCTCATCATAGAGAATAGCACTTACGCAGAACCTGAAGCGGTTGAAGCCATCGGCGATGGGAAGATTCGAGCACCAATGGATGGCGCCATTGTAAATCTACTGGTCAACGCTGGTGATACCGTTAGCAAAGGTCAAACTTTGTTGATCTTGGAAGCTATGAAAATCCAGCAACAGATTAAATCTGATGTGGATGGTGTCGTTGATGAGCTGATTGGTCAAGTCGGTCAACAAGTGAAAAAACGACAATTGTTATTAAATGTCGCAGTTGCATAAAGCCTATTAGTTAAAAAGCTAGGTTAGACCTAGCTTTTTAATAGTTTTTCTACAGCATTGAGTGAACTTCTCGAATTTCCCTTTAATTCTTGTGTTGCAAACTCAGCCAAAGCTTGTTCATGCGCCAATAAATATTGCAGAAAAGTTTGAGTCTGAGCATCGGCGTGTTGATTCATTCTCTCAAACGTTTCCATAAAAGGTTTTGTACCTTGTTTAAGTAAATGCATTGCAACTTTCCACGGAAGCCTTGCCATTGCAATTCCTGACGCTTTGGCTTGTAGTTTGATATGAGGTCGTATCTTTGCGGTATGACCATTTTGAATCAGAAAATTTTGTAACTTATGCAAAGTTTGAGTTTCTAATTGAGCCAAGACATTCCATTTATATTGTTGTTCAGTCGAGCGGGTATGCTTTGCTGCATTCAGAAAAACCAATTCACCTAAGATTTCAGATTCTAGTGCGGTATTTAAGTCATGTTGCAGTTTTGGGTAATTCATTCCATTGATTTCCAAAAAGAAGCTTTTCGTGAGTTTTACTTTTACCTCAGTATAGGTGAAAAAATTAGATGCTGAAATAGTCGCCATCTGTATATCAGATGGCATCACAATTAAGGAAACAGATTCGATCGTAAACTTTCAAGACGTTGTTGATACTGCTTTTGCCACTCAGTTTCGGAAAGCTGAGACTTAAGCGGTTGCATTTCTTGTTGCAGTTGTTTGAGTGCCTGTTGATATTGATCTACTTTCTGTTGCTGCTGTTGTTCACGTTGTTGCTTAAATTGCAGGTCTAATTGCTCTTCTTGTGTGAGATAGCGTTGTTGTAACTCTTGTTTTAGACGTTGAGTTTCAGCAGTCGGTTGTTTCTCATCAAGTAGCTGAACAGCTTGTTCATAACGAGCCAAATTATCTTCTTGATCCATTAATCGAGGATATTCTTGTTGAAGTGTTTCTAATGCAGCCAATCGTTGTTCGGGACTCAATTTTGTATTTTGTTTAAGTTCTGCATAAGCAAAACGATAATCCGCATATTCACGTTCTTGTCCAAAACCTAAAGCCGCTTCGTCTTTGCCTAGCATCTGTTCTCTAAGTTTCCAGATTGCATCAAAGCGTTCTTTGGGGGATAGCGCCGTTGATAATACTGTACTTTGCATTTGCTGTTCATATTGCGGCATACGCTTCAATAAATTTTGCACAGTTTGAGCGAATTTTTGATCAGGATAGGCATTAAGTGCTTTTGTTAATGCAGCATTGCAGTCATCTAAATGGCAACTTGCTCGGTATTGATTTAAAAACTGGTTAATATTGCCTGGATTTTTTTGTAAAGCCTGTAACTGAGTCTGTAATGATTGCTGCAATATTTCATCCTTACTTCTGTTTTGCATATCATCTGAATTAGACACAGTGTGATTGGATGACTGTTCATTTTTGGTTTGTTGCGTAGCAGCGGAAGAGGCAGTGCTCTTCCAAACTGCAAATGCAATTAAGACCAATAGAACAATAAGGCATGTGATCCATAGTCTTTTATTCATAATACTTCCTACTTAGGGACCGTAGTTAAAATGTCCCATCACAGGGAAGTGATCTGATAAATCCCAAGTCATATAAAGCGGATCTGCAGTAGAACGTAAAATACGAACATCATTGCGAGATTGAATAGGCTGACGATGTGTATTTGAAGAAACCACATAATCTAAATATTCAACCGTTGTTCCACCTGAACCTGCTGCTCCAGCGAGTTTATTCACACGAGGATCAAAAGTCGAAGCGGTGTAGCCAGTGCTTATCGGTGCGGTTGCATTCAGGTTGTTTAACATATCTTGATAGTCTTGCGGCCATAAGAATTTATTTACATTAAAATCACCACCCATCAAAACAGCATCAAAATTCGGAATATTTTGTTGATTGACCAACTGACGAATTTGCTGAAATTGAACCTGACGTAAAGCACGCGCTTCAGTTGTATCAAATGAAGCGGTATGCGTTGAAGTTACATGATAGGCTTTACCATTTTTAATGATTTCAGCATATAAGACCCCTTTATCTGCAAAACAATCTGTGCCTGTACAGTCTGGATAAATCATTTGTGCTGTTTTCACAATTGGATAGCGACTAACAATCACTAAACCACTATCAAATAAGTTATAACCTGATCCCACTGGAATATGTGTTTGATACGGATATTGTTGAGCCAATTGATTCAACATACCTGTACGGGATGAAGCAAATGCTTCTTGCATCAAAATTACATCATAACCTTTTACGTGATTTGGCAGTTCAGCCAAGCGTTCACTGATCTTGCTCGCGACCATAGGCAAAGCATAGATATTATAAGTCAGTACTTTTAATTCATCAGCATTACTTGAAACTGGTTCTTGAACTGTATTTTGATGAATGGTGTAGTGAAAATCATCATATCCACCCGTATATTCTGCTTTTACAGCTGCTTGAGCTGCTAAACCGCCATAATTCGTATTTAATCGATAGACACTGCGATCTGAATACCAAGGAGAAGTTGCTGTCGCAGTCTGAATACCATGTTTAATATTACTGCCAGTCCAAGTGCCTGTCATCGTTTGTTTCAAGGTTACTTGTGAACCACCGCTACTGACGATCGTATCAAAATTATAGGTTTGTCCAGATTTTATTCCAGAGTAACGATTCATTCGTAATACACGTTTGGTTTCATATGGACCGATTTGTGTGGCTTCTTGAGCCCATTGATTACCTTGCTGCAATATTTGGCTACCTGTTTGGTTAACCTGAATAGATACAGTCTGCGGTGTTGTATTGGTTACAAATACATAAGAATCTGCTAGTGCATTTTGACTGGCAAAACCGCCGATCAATAACGCCACCCCTGCGCCTAGTTTTAAGCTATTCAGCTTCATTTTTATCTCCATAGTGCTTAATTATTCATGAACAAAAGCCAATCAAGAAAGGTTGTAATTATTCATTAATGAAAATTTTTTGATTGATGTTTGTTCGAAAACTATAATAATGAAAAAATGTTGCTAAATCATTTAAATTTAATGTCATTCATCTGATCTATTAAAAACAATGAGTTAAGAGGAAATTATTTGTGCCTGAAACAACTTTAAATGATGTGATAAAAAATTGGTTAATTATGAATATAGTTCATATTCATAAACGAAAATTGAAAAGTAACATATAAAACGATAGAAATAAAAAAACTGATAAGTGGGTGACACCTATCAGTTTTTAGTAAAGAGATTAGTTTTAGGCTTGGTCAGCGTCTACAATTGCCGCACTTGCTTGCTTTAGGCTATATAGAAGTTGCCCTAACAGGACATCTTTATTACTTAATGTCACCATGACCATTGGATGATGAGGGGCGGGTATCGACGTTAAAATGGCTTTGCCATTCTCAGCATCAAAGGTAATACTTTGACAGCCAGTGAGTTGAATCTCATTTAGGAAAGCACTCACCATCGCTAAAATTGAGCTACTCACCGCAGCTAACTTAGTACTGTTATAAGGGTTCTTTTTATAAATAGAAGCAAGCTCAAATCCATCTGTCGAGCAAAGCATGATGTAATCAATACCACGAATATTGGTTAATATTTCGCTTGCTTGAGCTTTTGCCAAATGAATCAGTTCTTTTGGCGCGGTACGTTGTTGGCTTGGAATACTGAACATAATTCTTCTCTTTATAAAGTGATTAATTTGTTGCTCGTAAATTTACTTCTAAGGCTGCAATCAGCGATTCAACCATAAGTAAAATATGTTCTTGTTTGCGCGCATCGATAAAAAACAATGGATATTGATATTCATTTTGAATCAGCCAATCACGATAAATCGAAGTAGATTGGGCTTTATTTTCATCAATATGCGTGATACCAATCGAGATATTTTTTGTATAATCTTTAAATGTATCTAAATATCCTTCCAGCTCTTCAAGTGCAACTTTGCTATTGTGATCGACCAAAATAATTGCACCAAGAGCGCCCTGACAAATCACAGGCCAAATAAAATCAAAGCGCGCTTGACCAGGTGTTCCGTAAAGTCCAATTTTGGCACCGTCATCTAATGTAATTTCGCCATAATCAATACCAACTGTTGTTTGCATTTTATTATGGGCTTGGCTATCTGTATTAAAGGCTTCAGTAGCAAGGACAGGAACTTCAGAAAGTGATCTAATCGCTTCCGTCTTACCTGCACCCATACTGCCAGCAAATACAATTTTATATTGTTGAAGAATCATAAAAATCCTTAAAGCCCAAATCGACGTCTAATCTTGCCGAAAAATTTATTTAAAAAACCTTGTTGTTCAGCAGTCTGCTCAGTCGCCTGTGTTTTTAGATAATGGCATTCTGATGCAGAAATAATGCCTCCGTTATTGGAAATAATGCAGGCTGAAATAAATTGTTGAACCGTTTCAATAGGAAGTTTCAATTGTGTTGCTACTTGTGAGAGTTGAGCTCCTTGTATAAAACATGCAGAGAGTAAAAGTGTAATTTTTCGATCTGTGCTTTGAGTCGGTTGAGGCCAGTACTCAATTTTGTAATATTCATTTTCGTTTGGTGCTAACTTTTGAAACTCAAGTGAATGCCAAAAAAGATTCCATAACCAATCTTGTAAGTCGTATTCGATCTTACGAGAGACTTTTGTAAAATCGAAAGTAGTCGCAAATTCATAATTAAAACTATGATTGGTTTGCGTAATCGTGCGTGTAGGTTCCAACCATGCAATTTGGCTGCGTGTATCAATGACGGCCAAAGTACCATGGTCATCAAATAGATGAAGCCGCGCATTTTCTGGATTTAACATCTCATTTAAAAACTTTGCATTCACGGCATTGTGTGTCGATTGGATTTCTACTTTGGGCTGCTGTGATTGTTGTTGAGTGAGATAACTTAAAAGTCTAAGTTGAATCCAATTTTTTAAAGCATCTGTTTGTTGAAATGGTAGATAAAGTGTATTGTTTTCTTCGATATTGCACGCACCTTGTCCTTTAGATACTTTTAAACAAGGTAGTTGCTTTGTTTCTATAATACGTTGGATACCTTCAGTATCAAAAAAATTTTCATTTATTAATAACAAGTCTATATT
The DNA here is from genome assembly GCF_024296945.1 of Acinetobacter sp. Z1. NCBI lineage: Bacteria > Pseudomonadati > Pseudomonadota > Gammaproteobacteria > Moraxellales > Moraxellaceae > Acinetobacter > Acinetobacter sp. Z1. The sequence goes on from NZ_CP101115.1 coordinate 588,363, forward strand.
AGGATCGGCAATATTAATCCAATTAATGCCAAATTCATTCGGTATTGTTTTTCTAAGTTCTATTTTTAATTCATCTGAAACTTTTAAACTTATACCTGAAATTGCGATATTAATGCAATGTCCATTCATAGTATCACTTTAATATTTTATAAAATATTGGACTGCACAAAATTAGTCTAAAATAATAAAGACTAATAATAGGCTCTTGCATTATTTTAACTTTATTTATTTTTATAAATAAAATTAAAATAAATACATAAAGCCTAATATATTAGAAGTCTTACCTGTGCTGGTTAAGCAAAGTCTAACTCTTTCTCAAACGTTTTGAGTTCATGGCGAGACATTGCTAGGTTTGACTTAGAGCGATCCAATACTAAATAAAGGAATAGATTGCCATTGCTTTCGAGTGGACGAATTAGGTGGTATGCCTTACCGAGAGTGATTAAAATATCTTCAATATCATCATTTAATTTTAAAGAGTTTGCAACACGGCGTTTTGCTCGAACAACTTCGGTATTACCTGCTGCAGCTAATTCTAAATCGATTCCGCCCCCACCTTGAGTTGCTAACGCTAAACCACTTTCTGTGTCTACTAATGCCGCTGCAACGAAACCATCAATATTTGTTAAGCTTTCTAATGAAATTTTAGCCATGATATTATCTCTACTAATGCATCTTTGTTTATGAATTTATATTGGCTACTTTTGTTTAGATTAGTTTTCAAAAGCAGTTAATATCATTATAGGAAAGTCTTTTATTAAATCAATAATACTTTTAAATTATTAAAATCACAGGAATGAAAATAATTGACAATTTTTGTCAATAAAACAAATTAAAATATTAAATAAGGATAATATTTTTATTTTAGTGTGATGTGATTGGCATTAATTTTTGATATGATTAATATTATTTGATTGTAAATAAATGTAAATTATATTGATTAAAATCTGTAAAATTATTGTTTAATAAATTTAAAATTTTCTTAAGTTTATGATAAAGAAGAATAAAAATCCTTCTTTATCATTGTTTAAATATTATCCCGCAATAAGTTGACTATATGAACAATATAAAAATATTAGAATGACCAATGCGATAATTGGCGAAAATATGTATGACCAAGAGGGTGGTGTGATGATTTGCTGTTGATCATCAGTTGCATGCTGAAGAGGTTGAGCTTGTTGATGTACCAGCTGATTAAATTCCTGCATCGTGACTTCTAAAGATGTTTCAGGTTGCTCGATTGGTTTTGAACCAATCAGTTCGATGAGTTGATTGGTGGACCATACCCAATCTTCTGCTTGACCCGAGAGATGTTCGATCTGCCCAATAAGCAACTCACCCATGCCTGTCTGACCAAAACTACCCGTTTGATCTAATTGATTTAATTCAGTAAATTGTAAAGTGATGACTTCAGAAATACTAGACTCAAGTTCAGTAGCACTTAGCTTCGATTGGTTAGATTTAGAGGTGGTGAGGTGGCGAGCAATTTCTTGCACATAAAGTGGATCAGATGCTTTAATTTCTTGATAAAGTTTTTGAGGATTTTGTTTCCATAAGCTAATCAGTTGTCCTAGAGAAAGGACATTTACTTCATCAATAAAATTAATTTTCTCTTTGGTTGAGTATTTATTGAAAAGCTGCGGTTTCTGAATTTTGATTTGTTCAGAAAAATATTGCACTAAATCAAATGCCATAGATCATATCCTCATTTTTTTAATCTAAAATTCTTAAAGAAGGCTTTTTCTTACTTGGTTTTGCTTCTTGTTGTGTTTCAGTTTCGCTTGTATTTGCTTCAACGTGAACATCTGCATATTCACTTGGTTCAAAGAATAGACCTTGACCATTCTCTCTTGCATAAATTCCTAATACCGCACTGATAGGAATATAAATATCTTTAGATACACCACCAAATCTTGCCGAAAAACTAATCGACTCATTACTCATCTGAAGTTGATGAACTGCATGTGGTGCAAGATTTAATACAATTTGTCCATCTTTAACAAATTGCTGAGGCACTTCAGTGTAAGGTTGAGTTGCGTCAACCAGTAAATAGGGCGTAAGTTGGTTGTCGCAAATCCATTCATAAATGGCACGAGCAAGATAGGGGCGAGTGGGTGTGAAGGTCGTTTGCTCAGACATAATGTATAAACTAACTAAATCATTGAAATTAATTCATTGTAGCTGTTTTTTTCTTGTGCTGTCATTGATTTAATAAAAGATGGTCGGTTAAAGATACGATGACAATACAAGAAAATAGGACGACAGTGTTGTTGTGGAAGATCAATTCCCATGCTTTTTAGGCGTATGAAAATAGGGGCTAACATACAATCTAAAATAGAAAATGTTTCTGACATGAAAAAAGGAAAGTGTTGAAATAAGGGTGTGAGCGAAATGAGAGTATCTCTCAGTTCTTTTTGAGCTTTTTGCTTTTGCTTTAGATCTAAACTATCAGAGTGTCTAAGCATTTGATCGGCAAGCTTGAACCAGTCTTGCTCAAATCTCCAAATATATTGACGTTGTTCGGCTCTCGCCATAGGTGCATCTGCATATAGCTTATTTTGACGATAACGATCATCTAAATATTCAGCGATGACATTACTTGAAAATAGTTTTAAGTTTTGTTCAATCAACATTGGTAGTTGATTATAAGGATTAAGATCGGCTAAATCCTCATCTTCATGGTCAGTAATAATCAATTGATATTTGATTTGTTTTTCAGCAAGTAAAAAACGAATCCAATGTGAGCGGAAATCATCTGCATGACTATAAAGCGTAATGCCTTGAACAGGGGTTGGGGGATTTTCTAAAGACATAAGTCCAAAAAATTATGGTTGACTGTTTAGAATACTAAAATTAACGTTGGAAAGCACTTAAAGCTGAACAATATGATTGTTACAGAATAGATTTATGATCCAATAAGCTCAAAGAGAGATAAATAGTATGAAGCAATATTACTTTGCTGCAATCTTTAGTGCGGTATTGTTGGGTGGTTGCAGCAGCTCACCTGCTGTCTCGAATCAATTGAGTGTTGGCTCTTTACGAGAGAGCGATGCAGCTACAGATGTTACGATTGCTGTGGACGCTGATCAGGACGGCTCACACTATGGTGGAATAAAAAGCCAGTATGTGGTCAAAGGCTGTAAAGTGACGATTTACAATGACGGACCAATTCAGATGGTCAATGAAAAAACTGATCAACCTTGTAATGCACCAATCCGAAAAGATCACCAATTTTCTAAGACTACTCGAACTTATCAAGAAAATGGATGCACAGTGACTGAATCGGTTGCTGCTGATGGCTTAAGTGATGCGGTGATCGATTGTTCTAAAAAGAAGTAATGAAAATTAGGCAATAAAAAACCTCGGATAAATCCGAGGTTTTTTGTCCAATTCGTAAAACGATTAACGTTTAGAGAATTGAGGACGTTTACGAGCTTTACGTAAACCAAGTTTCTTACGTTCAACTTCACGAGCATCACGAGTAACGAAACCAGCTTGACGAAGAGCAGGTTTTAAAGTTTCGTCAGAAGCGATCAACGCACGAGTAATACCGTGACGAATTGCACCAGCTTGACCGCCGATACCACCACCTTTAACAGTGATATAAAGGTCAAATTTTTCAGTAACTTCTAGAAGCTCTAAAGGCTGACGCACAACCATACGAGCAGTTTCACGACCGAAATATTGCTCAAGTGTACGGTTGTTGATTACGAGTTTACCAGTACCAGCTGACAAGAAAACACGTGCAGTTGCGGTCTTACGGCGACCTGTACCATAATTAGTAGCCATGTGCTGTATCCCTTAGATGTCCAAAACTTGTGGCTGTTGAGCAGTATGAGGATGCTCAGTACCAGCGTACACTTTCATTTTTTTGATCATTGCATAACCAAGAGGACCTTTTGGTAACATACCTTTAACTGCTTTTTCTAAAACAGCTTCAGGTTTGTGAGCAATTAACTTCTCGAAGTTAGTCTCACGGATACCACCAGGGAAACCAGTATGGCGATAATATTTTTTATCAAGCGCTTTTTTACCAGTCACTTGAACTTGCTCAGCATTGATAACAACGATGTAATCACCAGTGTCAACGTGAGGAGTATAAGAAGTTTTGTGCTTACCGCGTAAACGACGAGCGATTTCAGTCGCAAGGCGACCTAAAGTTTTGCCAGAAGCATCAACAACATACCAGTCATGTTGAACTTCAGCTGGCTTAGCGCTGAGAGTTTTCATTTAAACCACTACCTATTATAGTTGGTTTGGACGGTGAAATCTGTCCAAACAAAAGGAGACCGAATTCTACATTAGTTTGAAAATTCACACAAGAAAAAATCATTCCGCACAACATAATTTGTGCGAATGTGACCGATTTGGTAACTATACCGACCTTTATTAGACGCTACATTTTTTGGCTTGAGTGGCTTAGGTATTTAACCTATTATTTTGTATTAATTAATTGAAATAAATAGAAGTATTTACCTCTTCTCTTGGGGAATTTGATGAAGTTGTCGTTTTCTACAAAAATAGTTGTAGTTAGCTTTTTAATAGCTGTTTGTTCTACGCAAACAAATGCACGACGCTTATATAAATGGGTAGATAATACCAGTGTTACCAATTATTCTGAGTTTAAACCGAAAGAAGGGACCAGCCGTAAGTTGGAAGTATTGGAAAGCCGAGGTGATGATCACGTTGATCCTGCGATGGCGGTGACAGCACAAATGAAACCGATTGAAATTCCGCTTGATCAAACGAATACCCAGGTTCAGCCTGCGAATACAATAGCCCAACCTGCTCCTCAGCCAGCAACCCAAACAGTTGTTAAACAAGGCGCAATTGCGGCACCTTATACACGACCAATAACGACAGCTGCTAGCAATATACCGACAACTGAAAAGAAAGAAGTCCAACCAACGCAACAAGTTCAGGTTATAGAAAAGAAAGATGTCGCAAATCCTTTTGTTGAAAAAGCAGCAAGTGCAGTTGCAACGATTGAGAAAAAAGAAGAAGTTATAGTTGTGGCTCAGACTGAGAAAAAGGTTCAACCTAAAATCAATCCTTGGACGCGAAAAGTTGAGTTTGTTCCCTCAAATTTAGTGCCGCAGAACCTACCAAAAACATCAACTTCTGCTGATAAGAATTAAAGTAGTTAATTGAATGTTGGATTTTAGATGAATGTCCTAGTGTTTGACCTTGTAGCTCTTTTACTTCTTAAAGTAGCGCGTTAGGCTGGAGTTCGTCATCGTAAATATAATTCATAGCAGTTCTTAATGTAGGCATCTGACTGTTTGAGGTTTTATTTTATACATTCGGCTTTCTACATCTTTATAATTTTCATCAACCCAATTCGTAAAATAAAAGAGGCAGAAATAGATTCTTTGGGTAAACTATTGACTAGAAACCAATGGGAATAATCATTTATGTTGCCCCTATACGTCACTTCAGGTGAACCTGCTGGAATTGGACCTGATATTTGTCTTAGTTTGGCTGAGCGTATCGATGAGCGTCCCATTGTTATTTTGGCGGATTTAGAATTACTAAAACAACGTGCTGACCAATTAGGTATGACCGTTGAACTTATTTCGTATCAAGGACAACAAGAGTCGAGTGTTTCTGGGCAACTTTTTATTGAGCACGTACCTTTAGCTCATTCTGTTGCTTTAGGGCAATTAGATTCTGCGAATGCAGCCTATGTATTAGAACAATTACGTCGTTCAGCTGATTATGCGATGTCTGGTCAAAGTGTCGGTGTGGCAACCGCACCTGTGCAGAAATCGATTATTAATGAGGCAGGCATTGCATTTAGTGGGCATACGGAATATTACCAAGAGTTTGCTGGTATTGATCGCGTGGTTATGATGTTAGCAACGAAAAGTTTGCGTGTTGCCTTGGTGACGACGCACTTACCTTTACGCGACGTGCCTAATGCAATTACAAAAGAGCGTCTACACCAAGTGATTGATATTCTAATTCACGATTTGAAAACAAAATTTAAAATCACAGAACCTCATATTTTAGTTTGTGGTTTAAATCCGCATGCAGGTGAAGATGGTTATTTAGGTCGCGAAGAAATTGATGTGATTAATCCTGTGTTAGAAACCTATCGAGCACACGGTGTTAAAATGAGTTTAAGCCTACCTGCGGATACTTTATTTACCTCTGAAAATTTAAGCAATGCAGATGCAGTTTTAGCGATGTATCACGATCAAGGTCTACCTGTGTTAAAATCACAAGGCTTTGGCGAAGCAGTAAACATTACATTAGGCTTGCCATTTATTCGAACCTCTGTCGATCATGGTACGGCACTTTCTCTTGCAGGCACTGGACAGGCAAAAGCATCAAGTTTGCATGTTGCAGTGGATTTAGCACTTGATTTAGCTCGTCAATGATGAGCAAGTAAATTATTCACGTTGGAATTATTATGTATCAAATTAATGCCCTAAACCCTAAAGATGAAGGGCATCAGGCTCGAAAACGTTTTGGTCAAAACTTTTTACATGATCAACGTGTGATTGCCAAAATTGTACGTTCTGTAAATCCACGTACAGGCGAAAATATTGTTGAAATTGGTCCTGGTTTGGCAGCGCTTACATCACCGTTAATCGGTGAGTGTGATGCTCTGACTGTCGTTGAGCTTGACCGAGATTTAGCCGCAGGTTTACCGGGGCGTGTGCCTCATCCTGAGCGTCTCACGATTATTGAAGCTGATGCATTGAAATATGATTTCACTGAATTGTTTCAAGAGGATCGGCCATTACGTGTTGTTGGTAATTTGCCTTATAACATTTCAACGCCGTTACTATTCCATCTCTTAGAATTTGGCGACAAAGTCAAAGATATGCACTTCATGTTGCAAAAAGAAGTGGTTGATCGCATTACTGCTGTACCGAATACCAAAGAGTATGGGCGTTTATCGGTGATGATTCAGTATTATTGTAAACCAACATTTTTGTTTGAAGTGCCACCGGGTTCGTTTAATCCACCACCTAAAGTGACTTCAGCGGTTTTTCGTTTAGAGCCTTACGCAATTAAACCGATTGTAGCAAAAAATGAAAAAGCTTTGGCGCGTCTGGTTGGGCACGTGTTTACCCAACGTCGTAAGACCTTGCGCAATAGCTTGAAAGGTATGTTGCTCGAAGACGGCTTTGAAAAAGCAGGTGTCGATCCAATGGCTCGTCCAGAAACACTGAGCTTGGCTGATTTTGTCGCCCTTTCTGATCAGATGGTGGCTTGATGTCTAAGCGCTATAATTATGTGATTGGTGATGTGCAAGGCTGTTTTGAAGCACTGAAAACGTTGCTAAAAGAAATTCGTTTTGATCCTGACCAAGACTTTTTATGGTTTGCTGGTGACTTAGTTGCTCGTGGTGAAAACTCGGTTGGTGCATTACGGTTTGTAAAAAAGCTAGCGGATCGTGGTGCTGCCGCAACTGTATTAGGCAATCATGATCTAACGCTGATTGCTTGTGCGCGTGGTTTTAAAAAAGTCAAAGATAAAGATCGTACACAAGAGATTATTGATGCGATTGATGGCGATGAATTGATTGATTGGTTGCGTAAACAACCTTTAAGTGTCTGTCCAAATCAGTCAACCTTGATCACCCATGCTGGAGTGCCCTGTATTTGGTCGGTTGAGAAAACCATCGCATTGGCCAAAGAGGTGCAAGATGCTGTCGGACATGATGATTTGTCAGTATTAGATGCTTTTCTTGCAGAAATGTATGGTGAGCAACCTGATCTATGGTCGGATGATTTAAAGAGCGTAGCGCGTTTGCGTTGTATTACCAATTACTTGACTCGGATGCGTTTAACCGATGCAGAAGGGTGTTTGGAATTTGATTTTAAAGATGCGCTTGATGCACCTATGCCTGATGGATTCAAACCTTGGTTTGAGTTTGAAAGCCAAGCAGCACGAACCCATCAATTGATTTTTGGACATTGGGCGGCTTTGCAGGGTAAAACCATTAGCTCTCAAATTCAAAATGTTGATGGTGGCTGTGTTTGGGGGCAGCAGCTTGTGGCTCTACGCTTAGAAGATCAGCAAATTTTTGCTGTGGATAATCCTTTAAGTTGATAATTTAACTTTTCTTGATGCCCTTTTTTTCTATAAATGGGCATTTTTTAATTATGATTGTAAAAAAACTGTCATAAACTGATCATTAAAGTGTCAAATAATATTTATAAGCTTAAAGCATGAAAATAACGACACAAATGAGTGGCGATATGCAAAGTACATACGCGACATCTCAATTAAAGCAAGAACAGTTTCCAGAAAATTTTAAATTTTACTTTAAAAGGAAACAACTCCAAAACAAACAAGATGAACTATCTCAGCTTCGTGATCTTGTTCGTCCGCGCCTAAGAATTGCAATTGTCACTGAGACATGGCCACCAGAAATTAATGGTGTTGCACTGTCGATGATGCAGTTATGCCAAGGCTTACAGAGACTTGGGCATAAGATTTTATTAGTACGACCTATACAAAAAGCAGTTTGTACCGAATTTCATCCAGAACAAGAATGTTTAGTAATGTCTCAGCCGATTCCTAAATATCCAAGTGTTCAGTTCGGTTGGCCGCAATATCTCAAAGTTTCCAAAGCATTTGAGAAATTTTCTCCCGATGTAGTGCATATTGTGACTGAAGGGCCATTGGGTTTAACTGCGTTACAAGCTGCAAAATCAAAGAAAATAGCAGTTTCGAGTGGTTTTCATTCGGCTTTTCAAGATTTTAGTCGATTTTTTGATTTGGCTTTTTTAGTCAAACCGATTCAGCGTTATTTAACTTGGTTTCATAACAGTACCGATGTGACTTGTGTGCCGAGCCAATATACAGAACAAGCACTACGTGGATTTGGCGTGACCTGTCCATTAGTTGTGGTAGGAAGGGGCGTGGATACGAGTAAGTTTTCACCTAAACATCGGTCACAACAACTCCGTCAACAATGGGGTGTTGATACTGATACACGTGTGATGTTGTACGTCGGGCGTTTATCACCAGAAAAAGAAGTCGATGTGTTAATTAAAAGTTTCCATGCTTGGCAAGCACAGCAAGGTACCAATACTAAATTTGTGATTGTAGGTGATGGGCCTGATCGTGCGCGTCTTGGCAAATTGACGACTTCAAAAGATGTCATCTTTACAGGTAGCTTAAGTGGTACTGATCTTTCTGCTGTCTATGCAAGCGCAGATGTTTTTGCTTTCGCCAGTCAGGCCGACACGTTTGGAAATGTGGTGCTCGAAGCGATTGCCAGTGGGTTGCCAGTGGTCGCTTATGATTATGTCTGCGCACATCAGCATGTAAAACAAGATGTCACGGGCTGGTTAAGTCCTCTTGGACAAACTGCCGATTTAATCCAATCTATTTGTGATTTGCCTGCTCTCCCGCAATTAAGACAAATGGGTTTGCTTGCAAGTGAAAGTGTACAAGAGACCAGTTGGCAATTTCCTGTACAACAATTAGAACAAGCACTTTATCAGGTAGCGAAGGAATCAGTTATGAACTCTACCTAAAGTATCCTCAGAAAGGAGAAAAAGTATGAAATTTCAAAATGCAAAAATAAAAATGCTCGACCTCGATTTAAAAGGGTGTGTATACCTGAATCATCTCTCCCAGTCTCAACGCATTGCCTTGTTTTTTAAAACGATTAGTCGTTTAGGTGATGGGCCATTTTGGTACGTCATGCTATTGACCGTATTAGCGGTACAAGGTCTGACTTACGGTTTGCAAATCTTATATTTGCTTGTTGCTGGTTCTGTCGGAACACTCATTTATAAATTTTTAAAACACAAAACCACACGACCAAGACCGTATCAAGTTCATCAAGTCATCGTCTTAGGTGAGCGTCCTCTGGATCACTTTAGTTTTCCTTCAGGACATACGTTGCATGCCGTGATGGTGACAATCACGCTCGGTTATATTCAACCACTTTTACTTATCTTGATGTTACCGTTTACAGTGCTTGTGGCACTTTCACGTATGATTCTAGGCTTGCATTATCCAAGTGATGTGATTGTTGGTGCGGTAATCGGGGCATCTGTTGCAAGTGGTATTATCTTGCTGGCGCCAAGCTTTAATATTCTACTATAAAAAAGATTCACTATAATTTAGCTACAGTACTATTTCTTAAAGCTTACGATTTGCTAAAGTACGCTCAATAAGATCTTTATATATAGGTATTAATATGGGCTTACGTTGGACAGATACGATTGATATTGCGATTGAACTTACTGAAGCGCATCCCGATGTAGACCCTCAATGGATTCGATTTACCGATTTACACGCTTGGGTGTGTGCATTACCTGACTTTAATGATGACCCAACAAAATCGACTGAAGGCTTGTTGGAAGCCATCCAAATGGCGTGGTTGGATGAAGTTCGTTAAAAATTCGTCAGAAAAGACATAAGTTTTACAGATTCAAGCTGCTTATTACCGATGACATCGGTATAATGCGGCAAATTTTTTTAGTTTAAACCATAATAGGAGTCAATCATGGCGATTGAACGTACTTTATCTATCGTAAAACCAGATGCAGTTTCTAAGAACCACATTGGTGAAATTTTTGCTCGTTTTGAAAAAGCGGGTTTAAAAATTGTTGCAACTAAAATGAAACACCTTTCTCAAGCTGATGCTGAAGGTTTTTATGCTGAACATAAAGAACGTGGTTTCTTTGGTGATTTAGTTGCATTTATGACTTCTGGTCCAGTTGTTGTTTCAGCTCTTGAAGGTGAAAATGCAGTACTTGCTCACCGTGAAATTTTAGGTGCTACAAATCCGAAAGAAGCTGCTCCTGGTACGATTCGTGCTGACTTCGCTGTAAGCATCGACGAAAATGCTGCTCACGGTTCTGACTCAGTTGCTTCAGCTGAGCGTGAAATCGCTTACTTCTTTGCTGATAACGAGATCTGCCCACGCACTCGTTAATCCAAAGTATTCAAGCCAGATAAGTGGTATACTACTTATCTGGTTTTTTATTTTTTATAGATTAAAGTTGCGTAAATAATGCGCAATAAAATCTAGCGTTGATATTGTTTAGGTAAATATACATGAGTTCTGCAGTGGTCGTTTCATCAGAAAATTTAGATGAAAAACAACAGTCTGTTTCTACACCTGTGGTTCAATCTGTCGATAAGAAAGTAAATTTACTGGGCATGTCACGTCCTGAGTTAGAAAAATTCTTTGAAGATTTAGGTGAAAAGAAGTTTCGCGCTGGTCAAGTGATGAAATGGATGCACCAATTTTTTGTTACCGATTTTGCCGAGATGAGTAATATCTCAGGTAAATTGCGTGAAAAATTAGAAAAAATTTGTGAAATTAAAGCGCCAGAAGTTGTACACCGTAATTATTCAAAAGATGGAACCCGTAAATGGGTGTTCCGTGTGGGTGATGGCGAGGGTTCTTTGGTTGAAACTGTACTCATTCCTGCCGAAGACAAAACAGGTGCGCGAAAAACCTTATGTATTTCTTCTCAAGTGGGATGTGCATTGGATTGTTCATTCTGTTCGACAGGTAAACAGGGTTTTCAACGGGACTTATCACCAGCAGAGATTATTGGACAACTTTGGATGGCAAATTATTCCTATATGGAAGATGTGCCAGTCGCTGAGCGTGAGCGTACAGTGACCAATGTGGTGATGATGGGTATGGGTGAGCCATTACTCAATTACGATGCTGTACTTAGTTCTATGCAACTCATGCTAGATGATTTTGCATATGGCATGTCGAAACGTCGTGTGACTTTATCGACCTCTGGTGTTGTTCCTAAAATTGATCAGTTGGCACAAGATATCGATGTTGCTTTGGCAATTTCGCTACATGCACCGAATGATGAACTTCGTAATGAATTGGTTCCAATCAATAAAAAATATCCATTACAACAATTGATTGCTGCTTGTCAGCGTTATTTGGCAAAAGATGGTAATGAAAGTTCACGCCGTCATGTCACGATTGAATACGTGATGTTGGATGGAGTGAATGATAAACCTGAACACGCGCAACAGTTATTAAAGTTATTGAAAAACTTGCCAAGTAAAATCAACTTAATTCCATTTAATCCTTTTCCTCACGCACCATATGGACGTTCGAGCCGAAACCGCATTATTGCTTTCCAAAAAACTTTGTCTGATGCTGGATTTGTGTGTACGATTCGTCAGACACGTGGCGATGATATTGATGCTGCGTGTGGTCAATTGGTAGGACAGGTTGCTGATCGTACACGTCGTGCAGAACAGTGGAAAAAGAAAGTGGCGCAACAACAGGAAATTTTGCGCACACAAGGATAAAACTTGGGGATAACGCGTTGAATATCAATCAATCAAATAAGCTTATAGCAAATGCTGTTTTGTTTACCGTATTCGGCTTAACAGCTTGCCAATCTACTGCATTAAAAAAAGACCCAGAAAAGGCAGTACAAGTTCGTACACAACTTGCAGCGGAATATATTCGTACACGTGATTTAGATTCGGCTAAACGTTCGCTTGATCAAGCTTTAAGCATTGATTCGCGTGATGCAAACGCAAATATGATGATGGGAATCTTGCTGCAACAAGAAGGCAGTAAGACCAATATGGACAAAGCGGATGCTTATTTTAAGCGCGCGATTTCCTCTGAACCTGATAATGCACAAGCTCGTAATAATTACGGTACATATTTGTATCAATTGCAACGTTATAATGATGCGATTGAGCAATTTACCCGTGCAGGTGCAACCTTGGGTTATGACCAACGCTTTCAATCGTTGGAAAACTTAGGGCGAATCTATTTGAAATTAGGTGATGTTGCGAATGCTGAAAAATCATTCAAACAAGCGCTACAAGCAAATCGAAATGCAACGATTTCAATGTTAGAGTTGTCTGAAATTTTCTATTTGCAACAAAATAATAGAGATGCATCACAACTCTATGAACAATATGTTCGTAGTGTGGGGCAGAAAAACCAAGGTGCACGTGCACTTTGGATTGGTATACGCATTGCTCGAGCAAATGCGGATCAATTAGGAATGCAAGTGTTAGTCAACCAGTTGCGTGCTTTATTTCCTGATAGTCCAGAATATCAACGTTATTTGCAATTACAGTACAGTACTGAGGCCGTATGGAAATAAATCCAAATTCACATCAGCCAACTGGCTCAACCTCACCAACGTCAACGTTAGGAAATATTCAACGACCTGGTGAGTATTTGCGTCAAATTCGTATTGCACAAAAGAAAGAGCTTGAAGAGATTGCAAACGTTTTGAATATGCCTGTCAAAACTTTGACAGCATTAGAGCAAGATGATTATAAATCATTGCCAGAAGCAACTTTTATTAAAGGTTATTATCGTGCTTATGCAAAATGCTTAAATGCGGATGCAAGTGCGATCATTCAACGCTTTGATGAAATTTATGCAAATGATACTGGGCTTAAAGCTAATCATGCTTTAAGTAATTCTCCAATCAAGACGATGGGGAAATTATCAGGTTCGAAAAGTGTAAGAAACCGTAAATGGTTAAAGCGCATTGCTATTTTGGCTGTTGTTGCATTATTGGCATGGTTAGCTGTAATGGCTGTGCAAAAATGGACATCAGGTCAAAAAGATGAAACTGATATACCGAAAATCAACAACTCTGATGTTGAAATTCTCCCGATGGGGAATACGGTAGCAACATCAGGCGATCAATTGGTCTTAAATTTTAGTCGTCCAACCTCAGTGCATATTGTTGATGCAACTGGAAAGGTATTGGCAACAGGTCGTCAGGCTTCTACACTAACTTTGTCTGGTGAATCACCATTCCAAATTCGTTTAGATGATGCGACAGCAGTTACATTGAATCTGAATCAAGAGCAAATCCCATTGTCGCCTTATACGGTCAATGGTAAGGCAGAATTCCGTTTGTCTCGTTAATGCCAAAGAGTAGAGCTATACGATGATTGTGAATCCAATTAAACGCCGCCCGACACGTAAAATTCGTGTTGGCTCGGTGTATGTCGGTGGTGATGCCCCGATTAGTGTGCAAAGTATGACGAATACTGAAACATGTGATGTCGATGCGACTGTCGCGCAAATCCAGCGCTGTGCAGATGCAGGTGCAGATATTATGCGCGTTTCTGTTCCTTCAATGGAAGCAGCAGAAGCATTCGGTGCAATTCGTAAACGTGTTTCAGTACCTTTAGTTGCAGATATTCATTTTGATCATCGTATTGCTTTAGCTGTTGCAGATTATGGTGCAGATTGTTTGCGAATTAACCCAGGTAATATTGGTTCTGATCAAAAAGTACGTGAAGTTGTTGCTGCGGCAAAACATCATGGTATTTCGATTCGTATTGGGGTAAATGCGGGCTCTCTGGAAAAAGATTTACAAGTGAAATATGGTGAACCGACAGGGCAGGCTTTGCTTGAGTCGGCAATGCGTCATATTGATATTTTAGATCGCTTAGACTTTCAAGAGTTCAAAGTTAGCGTAAAAGCATCGAATGTATTTTTAACGATGGATGCATATCGTTTACTCTCTCAACAAATTGATAATCCATTACATTTAGGTGTAACTGAAGCAGGAATTTATCGCACAGGTACCGTAAAATCGGCGATCGCTTTAGGTGGCTTATTGATGGAAGGCATTGGCGATACCATGCGTATTTCGCTTGCTGCTGAGCCTGAAGATGAAATTAAAATCGGTTTTGATATTTTAAAATCGTTGGGTTTACGCTCGAATGGAATTAACTTTATTGCTTGTCCAAGCTGTTCACGTCAAGAATTTAATGTGATTCAAGTGATGCAAGCATTGGAAGAGCGTTTAGAGGATATTCGTACGCCAATGGACTTATCGGTGATTGGTTGTAAAGTGAATGGTCCTGGTGAGGCGAAAGAAGCTGATATTGGAATTGTTGGCGCATCGCCGCGTTCACTGGTCTATCGTAATGGTGAAAAAAGTCATTTAATTGACACAAATCAGTTGGTTGATGAAATTGAAACAATGGTTCGTCAACGTGTTCAAGAGCTTGAAGAAGCAAAATCTAAAGAAATTATTCGTAGTTCATCATGAGTTCAATTGTCGCTATTAAAGGGTTTAATGACATCCTTCCAACGCAAACTGCGGCTTGGAGAAGTCTGGAACAACAACTTGCATCACTAATGGATGCTTATGGTTATCAACAAATTCGTTTACCGATTGTTGAGCAAACGGGTTTATTCAAACGTGCCATTGGCGATGCGACCGATATTGTTGAAAAGGAAATGTATACCTTTTTCGATAAAGGAACACCGCCAGAGTCTTTGACTTTACGTCCTGAAGGAACGGCAGGTTGTGTGCGTGCAATGTTGGAACATAACTTACTTCGTGGTGCTACGCCACGTGTTTGGTATGTAGGACCAATGTTCCGTTATGAAAAACCACAAAAAGGTCGTTACCGCCAATTTCATCAATTTGGTGTGGAAACTTTTGGGGTTGCAACGCCTGATATTGATGCTGAAATTATTTTAATGACCGCACGCTTATGGAAGCGTATGGGTGTGGCTGCAAATGTACGCTTAGAGTTGAATACTTTAGGTGAAACAGATGAACGTACAGAATATCGAGCAGCACTGGTTGAATTTTTAAACCAGCATAAAGATGCTCTAGATGAAGATTCGCAGCGTCGTTTAACCACAAATCCGTTGCGTATTTTAGATTCTAAGGTTGAATCAACGCAAAAGATTTTAGAAAATGCGCCGAAGCTGCATGATTTCTTAAAAGAAGACTCAATCAATCACTTCCAGCAATTACAGCAATATCTTACAGATGCTGGTGTTGAGTTTGTGATTAATCAAAAGCTGGTACGTGGGCTCGATTATTATAATAAAACCGTTTTTGAATGGACAACCACCATGTTGGGCTCGCAAGGTACGGTTTGTGCGGGTGGTCGTTATGACGGTTTAGTCGGTCAGCTCAAAGGTAAGGCGGATCAATCTGTGCCTGCTGTTGGCTTTGCGATGGGAATGGAGCGGTTGCTGTTATTACTTGAGCAAGTTGAGCAAGTTAAACCTGTTCGTGATTGCGAAGTGTTTTTATTGGCTGAACCTGCATATCAAGCTAAAGCTTTGGTTTTCGCTGAGCAAATCCGAGATCGATTAGAAGCTGCAAATAGTTCGATTCGTCTTAAAACAGGTTCACAAGGCAGCATGAAAAGCCAAATGAAAAAGGCTGATCAATCGGGTGCGGTCTTTGCGGTGATTCTTGGCGAGCGTGAATGGGAGTCTCAACAGCTTTTAGTCAAAGAGCTTGCCTCGGCTGAGCAATCACAGGTCAGTTTAAACGAGCTAACTGTGTTCTTGATCGAAAAATTTAAACAATAAATTGCACAATATTTAGGAAAAGGACAATCACATGAGTGTAAGTGATGAAGAACAACTCGACCAATTAAAGTCGTTTGGCAAAAAATATGGTTCGGCCATTATTAGTGGAATACTCATTGCTTTGATTGCCTTTTTCGGATGGGAATATTGGCAAAAGAAAAATCTTGCTGAAGCTCAGAACCAAACAGCGAAAGTACAAAAGTTGATGGATGAAGCGAAAGCTGCATCAGGTCAGCCTAATGCTTTTGCAACGGTTTCTGAAGCAGCAGATAAAATTGTGAAAGATGATGCAAATTCAGTTCAAGCAATTCAAACTCAGTTTATTTTGGCAAAACTTGCTTATGATAAACAAGATTATGCTGCTGCCGAAAAAGCATTGAAAAAAGTTGAAAATACTAAGGTTAAAGATGCTGGTTTGGTGCAAATTGTTAAACTGCGTTTAGCAGATGCGCAATTGGCGCAGAAGAAATATGATGAGGCGTTAAAAACGTTATCAAACGTGACTGAGCCTGCATTCAAAGCTTCAGTTGAAGAGTTGCGTGGTGATATTTTTGTTGCTAAAAAAGACAATGCTTCTGCTCGTAAAGCGTATCAAAGTGCGTGGGATAGTTTGCTTGAACGTAAGCAAGAGCGTCAGCTTTTACAAATTAAACTCGAAAGTGTTGGCGTTTTAGTGGATGATCCTGATTTTGAGCGCCCAATCTTAGATACCAAAGTGGATGAGTCTTAATGCAGAATAAACTAAAACTTCCTTTGGCAATTGCAATTGCTTCAGCTTTATTGGTTGGTTGTTCAAGCAATAAAGTAAAAGAGGCAAAACCAAATCCTTTGCCTAAAATCACGCAACAACAAAATCTTAATCTTGTGTTTTCACAAAGTGTATCGTCGACTAATGCTGCTGAAGCATTACGTTTACAATTAGATACAGATAATGGTGTGATTTTTGCGATTGATCCTGATGGTCAAGTCTCTGCTTATAAAGGCAAAGAGCGTCTTTGGAAAAGCAAGATAACCAAACAAGAACTTACTGCGGGTGTAGAAGCTGCTGAAGGACTTGTGGTTATCGGTAATCGAAAAGGGCAACTATTTGCTTTGGATCAAAGTACTGGTGAACAAAAGTGGACGGCTAAATTATCTGGTGCCATTTTATCGCCATCTCTTGTTCAATCTGGACGTGTGGTTACTATTGCAAATGACGGGACTGTATTTGCGCATGATGCAGCGACTGGTCAACAAGTTTGGGCGTATAAACTTCCAAATGTTCAGTTTAGTTTACGCGGTCAGCCTGCACCTGTAAGTTTAGATGATCGTACCGTATTGATTGGTTCTGCAAATGCATATGTGTATGCAATTGACATTATCAGCGGTGTACCTCGATTCCAACGTCGTGTTGCAATCAGTGAAGGGCGTTCAGACATTCAGCGTTTAGTTGATATTGTTGGTGATCCAGTTGTTGCAGGGCAATACTTGGTAACGACCAGTTTCCAAGGACAAGTAACGGTGACCGATTTAGCGACACAACGTGTGGTGTGGAGCGAAGATGCAAGTAGTACAAATCGTCCAGAAGTTGCAGAAGATAAAGTATTTGTTTCAACAGTTGATGGTAAGTTGAATGCTTATAATTTAGCGACGGGTGAGTTGGTTTGGCAAAATGAAGAGTTATTGAATCGTAAGCTCAGTAACCCAGTAATCTTAGGACAAAATTTAGTCGTAGGTGATTTAGATGGTGTGATTCACCTGATTGATCCTGCTACTGGAAAATTAGTTGGGCGTGCAAAAACCAGTGGTGAAGTACTATCATTGCGCGTGATTGACAATCAACTTTATGTTGCGACTCGAAAAGGCGCATTAAGCATTTGGCAGAATCGTTAATTTTACCCAAGCTTGTGGTAAAATAGTTGATTAGCATTTGCTAGACAAGACATTAATCGGGGTGTTTGATAATCAAAGCCCCGAATTTTTATTTTATTTACTTGAGTTCGATATCAAATTTTTAATTAAAATATGATATTCGGAAATGTCATTCGCATCTGTTTGAAATAGGACTACATCAATTGGATGTAGTTTCTGTGACAGGTTAAGCTCATCACTATAGAACGAGTTTTGCGAACGACGATGGTTTTGCCTAATTTGGCGAAGTCTTGTGAAGCTTGAACGGCTTCTCAGGTCGAGTCGATGGTTTATCTGATAATAAGATGAACACTCGGCAATATCCCATTATGATCATTCATACCTCAAGGTTATTCTCTATATCAAGGTTAATCTATGAAACCCGTTATTGCGCTCATTGGTCGTCCAAACGTCGGAAAATCAACGCTATTTAACCAAATCACTAAAAGTCGTGATGCTTTGGTTGCTGACTTCGCTGGTTTAACTCGTGACCGCAAATACGGTGATGCGGTTTATCAGAACAAATCTTTTATTGTCGTTGATACTGGTGGTATTGGTGAAAATGAAGGTGGTATCGATACTTATATGGCTGAGCAGTCTAAAACTGCAATCCATGAAGCTGATATTATTGTATTTGTTGTTGATGCGCGTGCTGGCTTGTTAGCATCTGATGAGCAAATTGCGCGTGAACTGCGTACTCTAGGCAAAAAAGTTTATTTAGTCGCCAATAAAGTTGATGGCGTTCATGCTGAAGCTGCTTTGGTTGAGTTTTATAAGCTGGGTATGGGTGAACCCATCCAAGTGGCGGCAAGTCATGGTCGTGGTGTGCAGCAAATGCTTGAAGAAGTATTGGTTGATGTACCTGAAGATGAAAATCCAGACGAACATGACAAAGCAACAGGTTTACGTTTAGCGATCATTGGTCGTCCAAATGTAGGTAAATCAACATTAGTCAATCGCTTACTGGGTGAAGATCGTGTTGTTGCATTTGACCAACCAGGAACAACCCGTGATTCGATTTACATCCCTTTTGAGCGCGATGGTCGTCAATATACTTTGATCGATACTGCGGGTGTGCGTCGTAAGGGTAAAGTAGATGAAATGATTGAGAAGTTCTCAATTGTAAAAACACTACAAGCGATTAAAGATGCACACGTTATTGTGGTTGTATTAGATGCTCGTGAAGGTGTGGTTGAGCAAGATTTACATTTAATTGGTTATGCATTAGAAGCTGGTCGTGCCATGGTCATTGCGATTAATAAATGGGA
The DNA here is from genome assembly GCF_024296945.1 of Acinetobacter sp. Z1. Lineage (NCBI taxonomy): Bacteria > Pseudomonadati > Pseudomonadota > Gammaproteobacteria > Moraxellales > Moraxellaceae > Acinetobacter > Acinetobacter sp. Z1. Next base: position 607,821 of record NZ_CP101115.1, read on the forward strand.
CAACATGACCGAGTATGATCGTAAACAATGTAAGTTGGATGTTGACCGTCGTTTTGACTTTATTCCTTGGGCAAAAGTACATTTAATTTCTGCGTTGCATGGCACAGGCGTTGGTGAGATGTACCCGACGATTCATCGTGCCTATGATTCTTCACACTTAAAAGTTTCACCTGCAAAGTTGACTCAGATCTTAAATGATGCAACTGAAGCGCATCAACCTCCTATGGTTGGTGGTAAACGTATCAAAATGCGTTATGCGCATATGGGTGGACAAAATCCACCAACGATTGTTATCCATGGAAATAAGGTGGATAAAACCCCAGCGGATTATCGCCGTTATCTTGAGAATGTTTTTCGTAAAGTTTATAAATTGGAAGGAACACCAGTTCGTGTCGATTTTAAAACATCTGAGAATCCATTTGAGGGTCGTAAATCACAAGTGGATGAGCGTGTAGCTGCACGTAAACGCCGCTATGTTCAAAAGTTCAAAAAGGCTGAAAAGAAATTTAAGCGTTAATTTTTATTGATGCAAAAAGCCCAAAAGTTTTGGGCTTTTTTTATAAGAGATGATAGGGATGGCTGCACGAATTATTCAGATCCATGTTCAGGCATTGACGCAGCTGCTTGAAAAACATAAAACTGATTTTGCTGATTTACGCAGTTTTAACCTTTATAAAAAACAGCAGATAAAAGACCATCGCAATCAACTGCTAGCGAAGGAACTAGGTTGTTCGATAGCTGATTTATTCTTTGAAAAACATGCTCATGGCAAGCCTTTTTTAAGTTCGCATACATTGCATTTTAATTATACTCATAGCCAGCAATATTATGCCTTGGCGATGAGTGAGCGAGTCAAAGATATTGGGGTTGATGTAGAAGAACTCGATCGCAAAGTACGCTTTGATGCGTTGGCAAAACATGCATTTCATGCCGAAGAATATGATGTGTGGATGCAACAAGATCAAGACACTGAATATTGGTTTCGCGTTTGGACTACAAAAGAGGCGGTTTTAAAGGCATCAGGTTTAGGGATTCGTTTGGACTTGAATAGTTTGAACACGCAGGTTCATCCTTCAAATCATGGTGGTATGTGTTCTCATCCTTTGATCGGGACTTTTGCTTATCAGAATTTTATTTTAAATCAGAAGATAGTGCTGACTTTAGCATGGCGGGCAGAGCAATCTTGTCGTGGTTTTCAATTTCCTCAGATTCAGATTATTCAGCATTAAAAGAAAAGCATAAAGTTGAATAGAAAAATAGATAAAAGCCAGCATTTTGCTGGCTTTTAATTTGGATCAGAAGAATCGAGTGTAATTAAGGAATCTCGTCTTCTTCAAATTCAGGTTTAACTTGAACAATAAAATCTTGACGATTCAAACCACGCCATAATGCATAAGCTGTACCAATATAAATTGAAGAGTAAGTCCCAACAAATATACCGACAAACATTGCCACAGAGAACCAATGTAAACCATCGCCACCAAGGAACATCATCGCAAGGACTACGAGTAACAATGTCATCGAGGTATGAATGGTTCGACGTAAAGTTTCTGTCAGTGCAATATCGACGATTTCTGTTGGTGTTGCACCACGAATTTTACGGAAGTTTTCGCGGATACGATCTGATACAACGATATTATCGTTGAGCGAGAAACCAATAACCGCAAGAACTGCTGCTAAAACAGTTAAATCGAACGACCATTGAAACAGCGCGAAGACACCAAAAATGATGATAATGTCATGAAATAATGACAGAACAGCACCAATTGCCAGTTTAAATTCAAATCGAATGGTGACGTAGATCAACATAAGAATCAATGCAAGCGCAACAGCACCTGCTGAACGAACATAGAGCTCATTGCCTACTGCACCACCTACAGCGTCGACCTTATGGACTTCAACTGCGTTGTTTGGTAATTGTACTGCTTTAGTGATGCTATCGCTGAGATCTTCAACATTCAGATCATCTTGTACTGGCATACGCACGATCAGGTCAGTATTACTTCCTAATGTTTGCACCACAGCATCTTTAAAACCAGCACTATCTAAAGCTTTTACAACTTGAGCTGGTTGAACTGCTTGTTTGTAGTTCAATTCAGCAGATATACCGCCTGTAAAGTCTAAACCGAGATTTAGACCTTTAGTAACGATAAAGAAAATACTCGCAATTGTAATCAGAATCGAGAAGATTGCCGCAGGTTTTGCGATCTTCATGAATGGAATGATTTTTAGATCATCAGGACGACCGTATTGCTTTGAGTCTTGTTGAGTCAGATCAGTCATGTGAATCTCCTTAAATGCTCAACTTAGTCAAATTACGGCGTTTGCCATAAATGAGCTGTACGATTGCACGTGTTACTGTGATTGCGGTAAACATCGAACAAACAATACCAATCATCAATGTCACAGCGAAGCCTTTGATCGGGCCTGTACCAATTGCGAATAAAATAAATGCAACGAGGAATGTGGTTAAGTTTGAGTCTAAAATCGTGTTATAAGCTCGATCATAACCCGCCACAATCGCCTGTTTCGGCGAGGCGCCCCAGAGCATTTCTTCTCGTATTCGCTCACAGATCAAAACGTTGGCATCGACTGCCATACCGATGGTAATCACGATACCCGCAATACCAGGCAGGGTGAGGGATGCACCTAACCAAGACATCACTGTCAAAATCATCGCAAGGTTAAATACCAAGGCAAAGTTGGCGATTAAACCAAATAAGCGGAAGAATACGATCATCCAAATAGCAACGAGTAAGAAACCAATTTGGGTAGATAACACCCCTTTATCAATATTTTCTTGACCAAGACTTGGACCAACGACACGCTCTTCAACAAAGTACATTGGCGCGGCTAAAGCACCAGCACGTAGCATCAATGCAAGTTCAGCAGCTTCTTGAGGGGAGTCAAGACCCGTGATGCGGAACTGGGAACCGAGTACAGCTTGAATGGTTGCTGCATTGATGACCACAGACTCCGTATAAGGTGTACGAACCTCAGTTTGTGCACCAGTTTTCGGATCGGCAACGTAAGAAATTTTTTGTTTATTTTCAATAAACAATACCGCCATACGCTTGCCTACAGCACCACGTGTCGCATCAGCCATCAGCTTGCCACCAGCGGTATCTAAAGTAATATTTACTTCAGCACCACCTGAATCTTGGCTGAAACCTGAGCTTGCATTTTGAACACGTTCACCCGTTAAAATACGGTTGCGGTTGAGGAGTAATTGACGACCGCTATCCAAAGATTCGTAAGCAAAAACTTCAGTACCAGGCGGAAGTGGTTGACCATTATATTTACCCGTATATGGGTCAATATATTGATCATTGCTATCAGCAACTAAACGAAATTCTAAGTTCGCAGTACGACCTAATACACGTTTTGCTTCCGCTGTATCTTGGACACCTGGTAATTCAACCACAATACGATTGCTACCTTGGGTTTGTACCAATGCTTCAGCTACACCTAACTCGTTAATACGATTACGTAAAGTGGTTAAGTTTTGATTGACAGCATAAGACTGAATTTCTTGACGACGAGCATCAGTATAATTCAATCGAAGTGTTGCACCTGAAGAGGTTGCAATAGATTGTTGCGTAAATTCATTACCATTACGACGTAAGAAATCAGCTGCAGCATCACGATCAGCATTGTCTGCAAATTGAACTGTAATGGTATTATTACTGAGTGCAAGATTATTAAATTTGATTTTGTTATCGCGAAATTGACGACGCAAGTCAGTTGCAGATGTTTCCATACGCTGACTAATTGCTTTATCCATGTCGACTTCAAGCAGGAAATGTACACCGCCACGTAAGTCCAAACCGAGTTTCATCGGTTTAGCCCCAATTTTTTGCAGCCATTCAGGTGTCGTTGGTGCAAGATTGAGGGCAACCACGTAATTATCACCTAAATCACGGCGTAGAACTTCTTTTGCTTTTAATTGAGCTTCTGATGAGTCTAAGCGTAATAAAGCCGCATTGTTGGTGAAACTATTATCATGACTGCTAATATTGGCAGTTTTTAAAATCTGCTCAGCTTTTTGCACTATGGTTTGATCAATTTGAGTGCCTGCTTTTGCACCAGAAATTTGGACAGCAGGCTCATCTGGATACAGACTTGGAAGTGCATATAACGTACTGATCACAAACACAACAAGGATCAGTAAATATTTCCATGCAGGGTAACGCATTCGCTTTCTTCTTAAATGAAAAAGTCGTGCTGAGGCACGACTGTTTTATGATTAAAGGTTATTCAGTGTGCCTTCAGGTAAAACTGAAATAACACTTGCACGTTGGATTTTTACTTCTACACCACGACTGAGTTCTACAACTGCAAAGTCACCCTCAAGTTTGATGATTCGTCCCATTAAACCACCCGCAAATACGATTTCACTGCCAACACCTAAGCTTTCAATTAAAGAGCGATGTTCTTTGGCACGTTTTGCTTGAGGTCTCCAGATCAAGAAATAAAAGATTGCAATAAATACAGCAATCATCAATAAGTTAGCCATTAGGCTAGGGCCTTGTGTAGCTGCTGGAGCTGCGTGAGCAGTAGAAATTAAAAAGCTCATTTCGATTTCCTAAAGTTAAAAAAGCCAAAAAAATAACAATAAATTCCAATTCGTTTTGCAATGTACCTTGTCTTGCGTTTAGGCGCAAATCTTGATGCATTTACTTATAAATTAATCTTCAGGGCAGGCTGGAACTTCTAATCCACGACGAGCATAAAAGTCCTGAACATATTCATCAAAAGTTCCATTATCCAATGCATCACGCATACCCTGAGTGAGGCGTTGGTAGTAACGTAAATTATGAATTGTTCCAAGCATGGACGCTAACATCTCACCACACTTCTCTAAATGATATAAATAGGCACGACTGAAGTTTTTACAAGTGTAGCAATCACAATGTGGGTCTAAAGGACCTTGATCATGGCGATAACGACTATTACGAATTCTAACTAGACCATCAGTCACAAAATAATGACCATTACGCGCATTACGTGTAGGCATCACGCAGTCGAACATATCAACACCACGACGAACCGCTTCCACAATATCTTCTGGTTTACCTACGCCCATGAGGTAGCGCGGTTTATCTGCTGGCATTTTATTAGGTAAATAATCAAGCACCTTGATCATTTCCTCTTTTGGCTCACCTACTGATAAACCACCAATGGCATACCCATCAAAACCTACTTCGAGTAAGCCAGTAAGTGACTCATCACGAAGGTCTTCGTACATACCACCTTGAATAATGCCAAATAATGCATTCTTATTCTTCAGCCCATCGTGGTGGTGGGTTTTACAACGTTTCGCCCAACGTAAAGAAAGTTGCAATGATTTTTGCGCTTCTTCATGTGTCGCAGGGTATGGTGTACATTCATCAAAAATCATGACGATATCTGAATTGAGTACATGTTGAATCTCCATTGAAATTTCAGGAGATAAAAACACTTTTGAACCATCAATCGGAGAGCGGAAAGTCACACCTTCTTCTTTAATTTTACGCATTGCGCCTAAACTAAAGACTTGGAAACCACCTGAGTCGGTTAAAATAGGCTTATCCCAACGGATAAACTCATGCAAACCACCATGCTCTTTAATCACTTCCAAGCCTGGACGTAGATACAGATGGAAAGTATTTCCTAAGATAATTTGTGCCTGAATTTCTTCAATATCACGAGGGAGCATGCCTTTAACCGTACCATAAGTACCCACTGGCATAAACACAGGGGTTTCAACCACACCGTGTTCTAAAGTAAGTCGACCACGACGGGCGCGCCCCGACTGGCCTAATTTTTCAAATTTCATGTAATAACCTGAGCAAGATCGAAGTGCTACTTTGATTGCAGCGCAAGGAGGCGAAAAAACAGTTCGCTGATCGAAAGCAGCTATTTTCCCCGATTATGGTCTGTAGTTCTACTACTAAATGTAGCGATAGATAAAATAGATTTAATTTAATAAATTTTGAATGATATTTGTTTGAATATTGAGAAGTAAATTCTTATTTACGTTAATAAGGTTTTTGCATTTTGTAATGCGAAATTTGTGAGGAAATTTGCTATCGAGATGGCGGCATGGATGCCGCCGCGTTAGACTGCGGTAGCATGGATGTACCGTCAGTCTAACAAATGGTTTTGGTTACTTTTGCCAAAACAAAAGTAACTCCAACCGAAGGTTTTTTTGCTGAAATAGATGAGATAACTGAAAGATGCTAAGATAATAATATGTATAACTACCGCGCTAAAAATTCGGTTTATAGTCAAAGTTTTCAGTGGCGAGATTATCTTTAAACGGGCGAATGGTTTTCTTCGATAAGGTCAGTGTATTGATCAAGTTATTTGGAAATACTTCAATTTGATTATTAAATAATTCCACATTACGGTTAAAGATGGTGATTGCAGCACCAACATTTTCGTTTTGTTCCTGAATATCATCCATCATTTTGCTATATAGCGTATCCGCTTTAAGCTCAGGATAATTTTCAACTACAACATTTAAACTACGGATCAGTTCCTTACTCATTTTCTCAATCTGTTGTAACTGAGAAATATCAGCATCATTCACATTTAGATTAAGAATTTGCTGACGTAGTTCAGTTACTTTCTCTAATGTTGATTTTTCAAATTGAGTATATTGCGCCAATGTCGCTTCTAATGCTTCGAGTGTTTTCACTTTTTGGCGTTCAAAGTTAGCCACATCAGACCATGCGCGTTTAGTCGCGTTGAAATAACGGACAATATTGTTACGTGTCATAATCCCCCAAACGATGATTACAACAAAAATCCCCAAGAAAATCATTAAGCCTGTCATTTTGACTCCCCTTATTTTTATTCGCCCACGACATCCTCTTGATTGAAGAGTATGGTAAGAAATTTATTGAATTAAATTCAGCATGAGTTGTTGAAATTTTTGATATTGAGGCATATTCATGGTTCTTAAATGTCCACGTAATGCAGAAATATCATTAATTTCACTACGCTTACTGGCGGTTTGGAAAAGATTTTGTTCGCCAACGTAACACAAGATTTGCTCTTCATGATGATAAATTAAATCACCTGTAAAATGTTCAAAAAAATCATGTAATTTTAAGGTCATACTGGGACTGACTTCTTTTGCGAGTTGGTGTTGGTTGATGCCAAAAATATTCAGTTTTTGATTAATTAAGATATCACTGCTTTGCCAAGAACTACTATAAGGTTGAAAAAATTGAGAGCGTTGGTTGCTCACTGCAATACCCAATGCGGGCATCTGAAAAATAAAAGCTCCCCATAAATCTTTATGGATTTCTTTGACGATTTTTTTATCGCTACTATGGTCCTGAATAATTGGCATTTCACTGACATAGTGATATTGAAATAATAAGACTTGATGATCAGTTGTTCCATCATTCCATGTGGTCGATGCAAATTGAGTAATGTCGTTGGATTCAGTTCCTCGATTAAACAAAGGGAAATGTTGTTTTAACTTACTCATGACCAAAAGTGGTTGTGCTTGGATGGGTAAATATGCAGGTAATTGTTGAAACTGTAAGCCATAACGCAATATGGTCATTCGCTGTTCTAAAAAAGAAATCACTTGAGTCAGAGGGGTTTTCGGTTCGTAAAGTAAATAGGCTAAAAAACCTGTTAAAAATCCTCCGAGTAAACTCCAGATATATTGAATATGTGGATGCAGAAAATAGCCAAATACCAATGTTCCAACACTAATAACTCCCAGTAAGTAGGGAAGCACATTAAAAAATTGTAGACTGTGATCGTCACGCCACGGATGTAAAGCATCTAGCAAGGCTTGATCACTATGTGACTTTTGTCCTGCTTCCCACAGCCGAGCAATATTACGGAAAACCTGCGCATTTTTTTTACGTCTGATATGAAGCACTTGTTGTATAGTGTCAATTGGCATGGAAATAATCGTTTCATTATAATGAGTTGGTCTGATTTGAATTATGCGTTAAATTTAATAAACGAAGAAGTCTATAATCTGATTCTAGTTATCTTTTTATTATGAATAATTATTTTTATCAAAGGTTTGTGAGAGGTGGGAATAGGCTAAATTGTGATTTAGCCTATTGAACAACTTTAAGCTTCGAGCTTATCAATAAGCATTGCATCGCCATAACTAAAGAAGCGATAACGTTGTTCAACTGCATGGGTATAAGCAGCCAAGATATTATCTCGATTAGACAGCGCTGAAACCAACATCAGTAAGGTCGATTCAGGTAAATGGAAGTTGGTAATCAAACGATCCACAATACAGAATTGATAACCTGGATAAATGAAAATTTGAGTATCACCCGTCCATGCTGCAATTTTACCTTGATTAGCTTGAGCTGCACTTTCTAAAGCACGCGTTGCGGTGGTACCAACGGCAATCACTTTATTACCACGTGCTTTGGTTTCCAAAATTAGGTCAATGGTTGTTTGTGGAACATCACACCATTCACTGTGCATAATGTGGTTACTAATATCCGTGGTACGAACAGGCATAAAGGTGCCTGCACCCACATGTAATGTTACGAATGTTTTCTTTACACCTTTAGCTGCTAGTTTTTCTAATAAATCTTGATCGAAATGCAAACTTGCTGTTGGTGCAGCGACACTGGCAATTTTTTCAGGATCGTGGAAAACCGTTTGATAACGTTCTGTATCAATTTCTTCAGCTTCTCGATTGAAATAAGGTGGAATCGGGAGCTGACCGTATTGATCGAGCACAGACAGAATAGGCTGCGAAAATTTCACCACAAATAAATTTTCATGACGACCCTGTACAGTTACGGGGATTGAGTCCTCACCTACATATAATTCTGCACCTGCTTTAGGTGAGTTGCTTGATTTGATGTGGCAATGTGCAATATGACTATCCAACATGCGCTCAACTAAAACTTCGATAGCACCGCCTGTAGCCCGTTTACCTTTTAATCTTGCTTTCATGACTTTAGTGTCATTTAAAACAAGCAAGTCGCCATCTTCAAGTAAATCTAGAATATCTGTGAAAGCATGATCGTGATACTGACCTTGAGCATCGATATGCAGTAGTCGTGATGCACTGCGGCTTTCTAGAGGATAGCGAGCTATAAGTTCATCTGGGAGATCAAATGAAAAATCGGAGAGTTGCATACATCTAAAACATTGCAAAAAATTGGGCGTAGTATAGTCTTTTTTGCATTTTCTCGCTGAGTTAGATGTTTATAAGATCGAAAAATATCTGAGTGATTTAAAAGTGAGCAATAAGTGATAGATGGGGTTTGACAATAAAATCAAACAGGTTATGATACGCAACACAAAGCATCGCACTCTTCCCGAGGTGGTGAAATTGGTAGACGCGGCGGACTCAAAATCCGCTGTCAGAGATGACGTGTCGGTTCGAGTCCGACCCTCGGGACCAAGATTCAAAGACCCCAAGCTGGTATTAAAGGCTTGGGGTTTTTTAATGGATATATTATTTGTAAATATAGGTGTGTCGGTTGAAATCCGTGCTGATTTACATTCAACACATTCCTAAAAATTAATTTTTTGGTGAATTATTCATTAAGTTCAAATTTGATGAAATTTCACGTTTTGTTGCGAATTGATTGAAACTAGAATTGCCTTTTATGTTAAAGTTTGTTAATAGTAGGTGATGGTTTTCACATTTTTTCTTAATAAAACCTACACAGTGATATAACGATAATATCCGAGAGGCGGGCATGGCTATTCAATTATTAGAATTACAGCAAGCCGAAAAGCTAAGTGCTTGTAAAATTTCTCTTTCTTTGGGGCTAACCGCAGAGCAAAACTTGCTTGAGCAATTTTTACAGTTCAACCGTAAGCTCATGCAAGCAAGTACGGCATTGCTTGCCTTTCATCAAGAGCCTTATGTTTGGCATCGTTGCCCTGAAAAGCTTCAAGCGATTGACTCTTCAAAAATTATTAAAAGTTTAAATACCTTATTTGTAAATGATGATTTGATTGATAGCCAACATACTCAATACCAAACATTATTGGCTTTTCTCAATCCATTGAAACGAAAAGTTCAAACCGCAGTTGCTTTTCATCTTAGACATCCTGATCAAACTTCACTGGGTTATATCATTTTATTTGATGAGGTGGCTCAAGAGTTTAGTGAATTACAAAAGCAATTGCTAAAAGATCATTGCGTTAGTTTTATGCAACAACTTGAATTAAAGTTTAGTCATGACGAGCTTAAAGAGTTATACGAACAAGAAGCAGCACTGAATTTCAGTAAAACCAAGTTTTTTTCGATTATTTCTCATGATTTACGTGCGCCATTCCATGGTCTATTAGGTTTTTCAGAAATCTTAGCGAAAGAACGTGATACTTTAGATGAGTCTAGCATTCAAAATATTGCAGATTATCTTTATGAAACATCGCAGTCGACATATAACTTACTAGAAAGCTTGCTGAATTGGGCGATGGCAGAAGGTGGTCGTTTCGTTTATCACCCAATTAATTTTAAATTAAGACAAATTACCAATATTGTGACTGATATTTTAAAGTCATTGGCGATTAAGAAGAACATCCAACTGATTAATGAAGTAGACGAAAATTTAAAGATCTATGCCGATATGCATATGATTACATCTTTGATCCAAAACCTTGTTTCTAATGCTTTAAAGTTTACCGATATTGATGGCTCTGGAAAGGTTTACATCGGAGCGAAAAGTGAGGGCGACTTTGTCGCAATAACGATTAAAGATTCAGGTCTAGGGATGACTGAAGAGCAGATACAAAATTTGTTTCAACCTCGGATTACTGCGAGTTTTAAGGGCACTGCTGGAGAAAAAGGTGCAGGCTTAGGTCTGACTTTATGTAAACGTTTTGTTGATTTGAATCAAGGGCAAATCAGTGTTAGTTCTCAAGAAGGAGATGGCACTACATTTAAAGTATTGCTACCAGCTGAGCGAGAACATGTCGATTTATGTACCGAACAGAATAAAAGTAAAGCGAAATTAGTCTAAAGAGATTTTAAACATAAGCTTGTAACTGATATAACTATTTGAGATGACATACTATCAGTTGAGCCTTTTTATATGAATGTGGAACAGCTACAAAAAACCTTAGTTGCAAGCCAATATGCTGAACAAGTTTTAAATTTATACAAAACTGAATTAGAACAACAATATCTTGTAGATCAATTTACTGCCTCGCTCTCAACTGATGCGATTTATCAACAGGTTCAGCAAGCTGTTGAAAATATCATTGATGAACAATCATGGATGAAAGCATTACGTATCTTACGTGCTCAGCTAATGTTTCGTTGGATTTGGCAAGACGCCAATCAACTCACGAATGTAGTGACGCTGACACGTGAATTGTCTGATTTTGCCGATGCTAGTATTTGTGCAGCTAAAGCCTTTGCATTGGCACCTTTATTAGCCAAACACGGTGAACCCATTGGTTATTCAGGTCAAATTCAAGACTTAATTGTGATTGGTATGGGCAAGCTCGGTGCTCAAGAGTTGAATCTTTCCAGTGATATTGACTTGATTTTTGCTTTTGATGAGCAAGGTGAAACCAATGGTCGTAAATCTATTGATGTACAGCAGTTTTGTATTCTGTGGGGGCAAAAACTGATTTACTTGTTGGATCATATTACTGCAGATGGTTTTGTATTCCGTGTCGATATGCGTTTGCGTCCGTGGGGTGACGGCTCAGCATTGGCGATTAGTCATAGTGGACTTGAAAAATATCTAAGTCAGCATGGGCGTGAATGGGAACGTTATGCATGGATTAAGGCGCGTGTGATTACTGGTGGACAAACAGGTGCAGACTTGCTCGACATGTCACGTCCGTTTGTGTTCCGCCGATACGTTGATTATTCCGCTTTTGCTGCCATGCGTGAAATGAAAGCCATGATCGAACGTGAAGTGATGCGCCGTAATATCGAAGATGATATTAAATTAGGTGCAGGCGGTATTCGTGAAATCGAATTCATTGTGCAGGTCTTCCAGTTGATCTATGGCGGATCAAAGCGAGAATTGCAAGATCGCCAATGTTTAATCAATTTACATCATTTGGGCGAAGCCGAATTATTAGATCAACAAGCGGTGATTGATCTTGAAGATGCCTATTTATTTTTAAGACGAGTCGAACACGCGATTCAGGCACTGAATGATCAGCAAACTCAATCCTTACCAACAGAGCCTGAACTGAGACAGCGTATGTTGGATACATTAGGTTTTGAGGATTGGTCTGCATTCTTGGAAGTGTTGAACCAAAAGCGAGATAAGGTCAAAGTTCAGTTTAAACAACTCATTCAGGAAAAAGAGTTTTCTGAACCTGTGGATGATTTTGTTCTACTTGAGCAAAAACTCAATGCAGTTTTAGATGATCATGCCAGAAATTTAATTCAAAACTTTTGGCATGGGCAGACGTTACGTAAAATTCCTGCTAGTGCTTTAGAACGGTTAAAGAAATTCTGGCCACATTTAATCGAAGCTATTTTACAGTCGGATCAACCACAGGTTGCGCTATTAAGATTGATGCCATTAATCGAGTCGGTACTACGCCGAACAGTGTATCTCGTGATGCTGATGGAAAGCCGTGGTGCTTTACAGCGCTTGGTCAAGATGGCGACAGTGAGTCCATGGATTTGTGAAGAATTAGCACAATATCCAGTGCTATTAGATGAATTTCTATCGATGGATTTTGGTTTACCACAACGTAAAGATCTCGAAGATTCTCTGCGTCAGCAATTACTACGGATTGAGATTGATCAAGTGGAAGATCAGATGCGAGTGTTGCGTTTATTTAAAAAGAGCAATGTACTCACCGTAGCAGCCAGTGATGTATTGGCAGAAAGTCCTTTAATGAAAGTCTCTGATGCTCTAACAGATATTGCAGAAGTCAGTGTTCAAGCAACTTTGGGGTTAGCATATGAAGCTGTTGTGCAACGGCATGGTTATCCGTTAGGGATAGATGGAAGTCGTTGCAGTTTGGATGCCAAAGGCTTTGCAGTGATCGGTTATGGCAAGCTCGGTGGAATCGAATTAGGTTATGGCTCAGATCTTGATTTGGTATTTATTCACGCTTTTCAAGAACATAATGAAACTGATGGACGTAAAGGCATTAGTGGGGCAGAGTTTGCGATTCGCGTCGCGCAGAAGTTTATGTCGCTGATGACCACGCAGACTTTAGATGGGCGTGTTTATGAAATTGATACACGCCTTAGACCATCTGGTGAAGCAGGGATGTTGGTCACCAGTTTAAAAGCCTATGAGCAATATCAACAAAAAAGTGCCTGGTTATGGGAACATCAAGCTCTTGTCCGTGCCCGATCAATTGCGGGTGATAAAAATTTATGTCAGTTGTTTGAGCAGATTCGTTGTCAAATCCTGACACAAGTTCGAGATGAAAACTATGTACGCGAAGAGGTGCTGAAAATGCGCCAAAAGATGAAAGATCATTTAGGATCATCTTCTGAGCAAAAAAAACATGGGATTTTTCATTTAAAACAGGACTCAGGTGGTATCGTTGATATCGAATTTATGGCACAGTATGCTGTGCTTGCATGGAGTGGGACGAATACAGATCTCGCCCATTTTTCCGACAATGTAAGAATTCTAGAAGATGCTGCTAAAGCAGGCTGCTTATCCAGTGAAGATGCCACAGCATTAATACACGCTTATCTCCGTGAACGAGCTGAGAGCCACCGTTTAGCGCTTGCAAATCAATCTATGCAAGTTAATGCTGCGGATTGGCACGATACCCGCGAGATCGTTTGCAAGTTATGGCAAAGATTAATTGATCCGACTGCGCAAGCGTTGGAAAGTGAATAAATGTGTAAAAAGAAAATGGAGTATATGCGATGAGTTTGGCTGATCGTGATGGTTTTATTTGGCAAGATGGAAAGTTAGTTGATTGGCGTGATGCAAAAATTCACGTCTTAACTCACACACTACACTACAGCATGGGTGTCTTTGAAGGCGTCAGAGCTTACGAAACCCCGAATGGTACAGCAATCTTCCGTTTGCAAGATCATACTAAGCGCTTATTAAATTCAGCAAAAATTTATCAAATGAATGTTCCATTTGATCAAGCGACATTAGAACAAGCTCAAATTGATGTGGTTCGTGAAAATAAATTAGCGTCTTGCTATTTACGTCCATTGATTTGGATTGGTTCTGAAAAACTCGGTATTGCGGCAACAGACAATACCATTCATGCCGCAGTTGCAGCATGGGGCTGGGGTGCGTACCTCGGCGAAGAAGCAATGGCACGTGGCATTCGTGTAAAAACCTCTTCATTTACCCATCACCATCCAAATGTGACGATGTGTAAAGCAAAAGCATGTGGTAACTACACTGTGTCGATCTTAGCACATCAAGAAGTGGCGCGTTCAGGTTATGACGAAGCAATGCTACTTGATCCACAAGGCTTTGTTTGCCAAGGTGCAGGCGAGAACGTATTCCTAATCAAAGATGGTGTATTACATACACCTGATTTGGCTGGTGGCGCATTAGAAGGGATTACTCGTCAAACCGTGATTACCATAGCTAAAGACTTAGGTTATGAAGTGATTGAACGCCGTATCACACGTGATGAATTCTACATTGCGGATGAAGCATTCTTTACCGGTACTGCTGCGGAAGTAACACCAATTCGTGAATATGATGACCGTGAAATCGGTTGTGGTTCACGTGGCCCGATTACCACTGTGATTCAAAAGACTTTCTTTGATGCAGTGCAAGGCCGTAACGACAAATACGCAGATTGGTTGACTTACGTAAAATAAGTTCACATCGTCTTAAAAGCGAAGCATATGCTTCGCTTTTTTTATTGCGCTGCTGTCAACAGATTGCAATTAAATCATCATCAATCTTTCATTTAACTCGACTACGGTGGTTTCTAAGAGCAATTAGAAAATAGAGTAACAATGAAAATTACTGTGGTTGGCGCAGGTTATGTTGGATTATCCAATGCTTTATTATTTTCAAAACAACATGATGTTATTATTCTAGATATTGATAAAACACGAGTAAAGAATATTAATCAAAAAGTATCGCCGATTAGTGATACTTGTATCCAAAACTATTTGTCAGAATCTCATATTGAAGCGACTTGCGATAAAGAACTTGCTTATCAACATGCCAAGCTGATTATTATTGCAACGCCTACAAACTATAATCCTGAAACGAATTACTTTGATACATCGAGCATCGAAGTTGTTATTGAAGATATTGTAAAAACTAATCCTAAAGCACTTATGCTTATCAAATCGACTGTTCCTGTAGGATATACAGCGGAAATTTCTAAGCGCTTAAAGCTAAAAAATTTAATTTTTTCACCTGAGTTTTTACGCGAAGGGCAAGCCTTACAAGATAACCTTTATCCTTCTAGAATTATCGTAGGTGAAAAGTCAAAACGGGCTGAAAAGATTGCCAAACTATATTTAAAAGCAACGGTGGAAAAAAATGCAGTGTTACTGTGCGTCGATTCAACTGAAGCAGAAGCAATTAAACTATTTTCAAATACCTACTTAGCCATGCGTGTTGCATTTTTTAATGAGTTAGATACTTATTGTCTTAAAAATAAATTAAGTGCTTTGGATATCGTTACAGGCGTTGCTTTGGATCAGCGTATTGGCGATCACTACAATAATCCTTCGTTTGGTTATGGCGGTTATTGTCTACCGAAAGATACCAAGCAATTATTAGCCAATTACCATGACACACCGCAAGAGTTGATATCGGCAATTATACGTTCTAATCAAACTCGCAAACATGCCATTATTGAAGATATTCTGAGTCGTAAAGTCTCGGTGGTGGGCGTATATCGCCTCACAATGAAGGCAGATTCTGATAATTTTAGAGAGTCAGCCGTGCATGATGTTTTACAAGGACTGGCTGATCAGGGTATTCAAATTATTATTTATGAACCAACTTTAGACGTAAAAGAGTACTTGGGTCACCCAGTTGAGTCTATCTTGCAAAAATTCAAATCTAAATCAGATTTAATTATCGTCAATCGAATGGTACCTATGTTTAGTGATGTGATGGAAAAAATTTATACACGAGATTTATTTGGTGTGAATTGAACTAATTAGCATCGAATAAAAACAATAAGGGCGAGTGGTTTGACCAATTAATAGTAAAAAAAAAAATGATCTATATGCTAAGATGACGATACATTCAGTGCATAGTTTTGATTGGTAGTTTGTTTTAAACTTTCAATCTAAACAATCCTATCTAAAGCATTTAAGGTCATCAGATGGTAGATACTCAACTAGATTCGGCAGCTCATGAAGACAATGTGATCTTGTGCATGAAGTGGGGAACTAAATATGGCGCTGAGTACGTAAACCGTTTGTATAACATGGTTAAACGTCATTTGACCTTGCCTTTTAAAATGGTCTGTTTAACAGATCGGACGGAAGGTATTGATCCTAATGTTCAATGTTTTCCAATTCCTTCACTTGATTTACCTTCAGGTAGTCCTGAACGTGGATGGAATAAACTTTCAACGTTTGAGCCTGATTTGTATGGCCTAAAAGGCAATGCATTGTTTCTCGATTTGGATGTGGTCATTATTGATAATATTGACTGTTTTTTCCAAGCAGAAGGCGAATTTTTAGTGATTCATGACTGGAAACGCCCTTGGCGTATCACAGGGAATAGTTCGGTTTATCGTTTTAAGCTGGGTGCTTTTTCAGATATCTTACCTTATTTCCGTGAAAATTTTGATGAGATTCGTAAAAAATTCCGTAATGAACAAGAGTACTTATCTTGGTTTGTTCACAAAGAAGGTAAGTTAAGTTATTGGAATAAAGATTGGTGTAAAAGTTATAAATACCACTGCCTAAGAAAAGTGCCATTTGCTTATTTTCAGCCACCAGTAAAGCCTAAAGGTGCAAAAATTATTATTTTCCACGGTGAAATTAACCCACCTGACGCGGTTTCAGGTGGTGGCGGTAAGTGGTATCGTTATGTATTACCATCGGACTGGATTAGAGAGTCTTGGCAGTAATAAACATTACAAGAGTTTGATTTATGAAAGATACTCATCCTATTGATATCGTAATTGCTTGGGTAGATGGAAATGACTCTAAGTTAAAAAATAAACGCCGTCAGTTCATGAATCAATCTGAATCTTCTAATGCCTTGCAAGACACTCGTTTTGCTAGCAATGATGAAATCTATTTTTGTATTGCCTCGATACTCAAGTTTGTCCCGTATTGTGGGAAAATTTATGTAGTCACTGATCAACAAACTCCACAATGGTTGGATCAGTTTGAGCAGCAGAATCTCTGTGAGAAAGGCAAAATTAGATTAGTCGATCACACAGAGTTGTTCAGAGGACACGAATTTGCATTGCCCACATTTAATTCTCTAAGTATTGAAACGATGCTTTGGAATATCCAAGGTATTTCAGATTATTTTATTTATTTAAATGATGATTTTTTCTTTAACCAACCTTCTGATCAACAAGATTTTTTAGTTGATGATCGCATGGTGATGTATGGGCATTGGGAAATTAATCTAGTAAAAAAAATCAAATATATTGTTAGAAAGTTTGTGCAAAATAAATTTGGAAAAGTTCCACAACCCTCATATACAATGGCGCAAATGTTAAGTGCAGATTGTCTAGGACTGTCTAAATATTTTGAGATTCACCATCGCCCACATATCTTGAGTCGGGTACTTTTATGCAATTATTTTGAAAAAAATATGCAACAATTGCAGAAGCAAATTGGCTTTAAATTTAGGAATATTGATCAGATTTTGCCTGTAGGTTTATCTAATCACCTAGCAATTAAAAAAGACCAAGCAATTCTCAAAAATGATGTAGAAATTGCGTATTTAAAAGATCATCGAGATTTAGAGTTTTTTATTGAGGCTTTATCTAATCCAGATGTGAAATTTGGTTGTATTCAAAGTTTAGATCAATTACAGCAGAGTGATGAACAGTCCATTCGTCTTGCGCTTGTTGATAAATTTAGAGATGTTTTACCTAGTCAAATCCAACCGATTAATGCAGGATAAGCGAAGGAAAATTAAATGAAAGTCGTTACTTATCTTATAAATCTTGACGGTAGTGATCAACGTTTAGCGAGTGCAACAGCGCAATTGCAGCACGCGAATTGGGAGTTTACTCGTTTTCCAGCTTATGATGGTCGAGGAAAAGCATTATCTGAGTTTCAAAATTATGACGATGCAGAAGCGCAGAGAGTTTTAGGGCGTAGTCTGATTAATTCAGAATTAGGTTGTTATCTGAGCCACTATGGCTGCGCTGAAAAATTTCTTGAAACAGATGCCGACTATTTGGTGGTGTTAGAGGATGATATTCAGGTTCTACCCAACTTTAAGCATAATCTTGATTCACTTCTCAATTATCTAGATCAGCATAAAGAACTGGATTGGTATGTGGTGAATATGGCGGCTAAAAAGAAAAAATTAGCAAAAGATATTGTTCAAATAGATCAATATCAATTGTGGCATGCTTAT
Organism: Acinetobacter sp. Z1; assembly: GCF_024296945.1. Lineage (NCBI taxonomy): Bacteria > Pseudomonadati > Pseudomonadota > Gammaproteobacteria > Moraxellales > Moraxellaceae > Acinetobacter > Acinetobacter sp. Z1. The sequence continues at coordinate 626,273 of NZ_CP101115.1, forward strand.
TATTTCCCGATTCGTGGGGTAGGACTACTTTGGTCTCGCAAAGGTGCAGAAGAGTTTGTAAAACTTGGCAAACAAATACATGTTCCTGTCGATATTTTCTTCCAAGGCTGGCTGAGTAAAAATGGCAAAGGCTTAGGCGTTTGGCAACCTTTCGTAAAACCAGCAGGGTTGGACAGTGATATCTTAGGTACTGTTGCAACGCAGGGGATTCAGCGTAAGGAGTTGGAAAATCGCGATTCATCTCATGGTCTCAAGAAACAGAAACGCATGTGGCGTGACCGTTTTTATGCTTTTAGGCATCTGTTCTTCTAATGAAAATGATTTGTGTAAATCATTGCTATGAAATGAAAAGCATAAATGATTGGGTTTTTGCTGAGTTCCCTTTATGAAAATATTTAAAAAAATATTCTATCTCTTAAAATTTTATACGATGTATTGGAGTAAAAAGAGAGGGGTTAATGAAGCAATAGACAATGAAGCAGATTTAATTGTTCTTAATCCGATTAAGCAAAACGCGGTAATTCCTAAAAAAATCTGGATGTATTGGGAGGGGGCACTTTCAGGCTTTGTTAAACAATGTATCGAGCAAGTGAAAAAGACCAATCCAGACTACGAAGTTTATTTTTTAACCCCAGATACAGTCAACGATTTCTGTGATATTGATTTTAGTCGCTTCTCTCAGGCGACACCGCAGCAAAAAGCCGATCTCATCCGTTTTGAGCTGATTTATCAACATGGTGGCATTTGGTTGGATGCTAGTACGATTGTTTATGAGAGCTTGGACTGGATTCAAACGTTAGTGGTGAAGAATCAAACCAATAGCTTTGCCTACTATCGTGCGAAGAATACAACACTTAAAGCATCTCCTGTTCTAGAAAACTGGTTATTGGCAAGCGCAGAAAAAAATCCATTTTTTAAGTACTGGTTTAATGAACTGGTCACTGCGATTGAATTAAGTCCTAAAGCCTATCTGCAAAAATTAAAAGAAACAGAACCTGATTGTCAGGACTTATTTCAGCACATTGGTCGTCTCGAGTATCTTGTAGCGTATGTTGCCTGTCAGAAAGTGATGCGTAATCATCTGCCGAGTATGTGTTTAATTAACTGCGATAAAAATGCACTGTATTTTCAGGTGAAACACCAATGGATCAAAGAGAAAGTACTCATTGATATGGCAGTGAATTATCCACCTGCGGAAATGCCAAGATTGATAAAACTTGCGGGTAAGGAAAGAAAAACGCTGAGTCATTATTATGAAAAAGGGATGTATCTGGAAGGTTCTCTACTCGATCTATCTTAACTTTTAGACAACTCTGCTGCCTATATGAATTGGTGGTGAAGCTTAATCAAAAAGGTAGTAAAATACGACTAATCTTCAGTTTTTTACTACTATGAAAAAATTTGTTATTAGCCTTGCTACTGCACATGAACGTAGAGAGCATATATGTGCTGAATTTAGTAAGCAGAATCTAAACTTTGACTTTTTCGATGCATTGACTCCTGAACCCGCTGCTATTTTCGCCAAAGAACTCAATTTAAAAATTGATGCGAGAACTTTAACTAAAGGTGAAGTTGCATGCTTTATGAGTCATGTGTTTTTGTGGAATAAAATGATTAGCGAGAATATCCCTCATATGGCTATTTTCGAAGATGATATTTATTTAGGTGAGAATGTTAAAGCATTCCTAAGCGATAACTCTTGGATTGATTCTAATTGGCATCTTATAAAGATTGAAGAATTTACTTCCAAAGTTGCATTAGGGCAAAAGATTAAAACCTTTAATAGTCAGCCAGATAGAGCGCTTTTTGAGCTTAAAAGTAAGAATCTCGGAACTGCTGGTTATATTCTTTCTTTACATGGTGCTAAGCAATTAATCAGTTACATCCAGTCCTTGGATAAGTTGATTGCATTGGATCATTTGATGTTTGAAAAACTTGTTCAAGATAAAATTTTATCCGTATCTCAAATGAAACCAGCCTTGTGTATTCAAGACGTTACGCTTTTCTCTACAAAGGATAGTGTGCGTTTTACTAGTCATTTGTATAAAGAGCGCTTAACCAGAAGACATTATGATAAAAAAACGGGGCTGGATAAAATAATTCTAGAGTTAAAGCGAATTTTTATACAATTAAGAAATTTTATTTTTTTAAAGTCTGTCGGTTTTAAATGACTTGAGCTTTAAGTGATCTTAATTTTAAGGGTTATGAAATAAAATTCTCATAAAGCTTTTTTATGTCTTCAAGATTTAAATAATAGGAACAATGAATGTCATTAGAATCATCTGATGATGTTAAAACAAACCGCATATCACAATCATTAATCTTTGCTAATGTTGAAAATATAGAAAATTCTGAGAGATGCTTTGGAAGCCAGCTTATCGCTTTGCAATGTGAATTACAAAATATAATATTAGACCAAGCTGCACCGCTTGGGCCTGCAATAAACTCTGCATTATTAAAAATAGTGACTTGCTCATAAAAATCATAATCTTCTAAGTAAAGAGGTGTGAAATCTTTACTGATAAAATATTCTAATATTTCATTTTGGTTGTAGCTTCTAGCAGCATTTTCTTTCCTTGCGAGAAAGATTCTTTTCGGAAAATCGTTTGAGAAACATGTATTAGATTTTAAAATAATTTCTCGTATTTCACTAATCAGTGATTTGGATAGTATAGAAAAGTCGGGGGAAGATAAAATTTCTTTAGAATTAAAAACAATATTGTTTTCATTGTTAATATAGAATAACTCACTTATGTGTAAGTCAGTATTATGATCTGAATATATAATTTCTAGATTTAGATCTTTTTCTTTAAAGTAAAGGGATAAAATTTTTTGAAAAGAGGGGATTTTTTTTACTCTCTTATCAAGTATAAGATGTTTGATGTTATATTCATTTAATAAGTCAGAATCTAATAAAAGGATTTTTGGGGATACTTCTAACAACCAATGATAATAATTAAAAACACCATTTCCACCTAAAAAAATCGCATGTGAAATACTTTCTTTTTTCTTATTATAACGAAGGATCATATTTTCATGATTATGCCATTTAATAATTCCAGTTGAATAATTGCAATATGCAATATTGGCTCCTTTTACTCGCTCGAAAATTGCATTTGAAGTGGTGATGAGGTTGCTTGAGTTGGTGTTTATAGTGACATTGCTGAACTTGTATAAATTGACCTCTGGTATTTGAGCAATAAAATCATTTTTTTGATTAGAATTAAGCGTTATTGGCTGAAAATTTAAATCATTTCTACTATGTTTGAATGTCAGAATTTTTTCATCATTTAACTCATCTAGCCATATAATTTTTCTTGTTTCGATCCTTTTCATTCTCTTTAGTAATATTTTTAAATATTGAGAAATGTGAGTATTCTTTTTTATTAAATACTTTATAAGAACGCGACCAAGCATACTGGAAACTCTATGAAAATTATTTAGACGTTAAATAAATTAGATAGTACTTTAATCTAAGGACTAGCGCTTTAAAAGGATTTTTCTTCTGGTATGGGCGTACTTTGTATTTTTTTTGGATACGATACACCGCTTTAGCATAATCAGGTTCATTCTTATATTGATTAACAACTTTGATTACTTCGCTATGCATTAATTCCAAATTTTTACTAATATTATTTTCATGTGACCTATAACCAATAAGCGCATGGGGGATATAAATGATTTTTTTACCTAATTTACTGAGTTTTAACCATAAATCCCAATCTTCAACTTTGGTATTTGGGTTAAATCCACCAACTTCACGAAGTATGTCTGTTTTAATCATTTGAGATGACGCAGGTAGATCAAATCTGTGCATAAAAATTCGATGGAATTTATATTCACCGTAATCGTTGACATTCACTTTAATTGTTTGATTATGTGAATCTATAGAATGATTTCCACCACAAATACAGACAATTTCTTGATCTAATTGAAATGCTTCAAGTTGTAAACTTGTTTTTTCTGGAAACATAATATCGTCTGAAGCTAAAGTACAAAAAAATTGTCCTTTAGCCCATTCAATTGCTTCATTAAGCGTATTACATAACCCTCGATTTGCCCGATGTCTAAATTCGAAACGTACGAATCGCTCTTCACATTGTGAAAGTAGTTCTTTAATTTTTTCAATCGAGTTATCTGTTGAGCCATCATCAATGATAATAAGCTCAATGTTTTCATAGCTTTGATTCAAAGCACTTTTTATCGCATCTTGGATATATTGCCCATGATTATAACTAGGAATTGCTATGGTGACTAAAGGGGTAGATACTGAGTTATTCATACAGGATTAAACTGATTACAGAGCTGAATAATTTTTTGAACATCGTCTAATTGAAGTGTAGGTCCTATTGGTAGACTCATGACTTCTGCATGGATTTGCTCTGAAATAGGATAACTTTGATGATTCCATTCTTGATAAGCTTGTTGCTTATGTGGAGGGATAGGATAGTGGATAAGCGTTTGAACGCCATGATCCGATAAATATTTCTGTAAAAGATCTCTATATTCAGTTCGAATTACGAATAAATGCCATACATGCTGTTGATATTCTTCAGAATTTACATTATTCAATGGTAGTTTAATGAATGGATTATTGATGTTGTCTAGGTATAAGCGTGCGATTTTTCGGCGATGTTGTATTTCTTGATCTAAATAACTTAATTTAATATCAAGCATTGCTGCTTGAATTTCATCTAGACGGCTGTTTACACCTGGAACCAAATTTTTATATTTTTCATGTGAGCCATAGTTGCGAAGCGCACGTAGCATTTGAGCCAGCTCTTCATTATTGGTTGTGATTGCTCCTGCATCACCCAGCGCACCTAAGTTTTTACCAGGATAAAAGCTGAAGCCAGAAGCATCGCCCCAGTTGCCTGCTTTGATCCGATTAATTTCTGCACCGTGGCTTTGTGCTGAGTCTTCAAGAACCAGTAGGTTATTCTTTTTTGCAATTTCCATAATTTCAGGCATTGCAGCAAGTTGACCATAAAGATGTACAGGTAAAATGACTTTAGTTTTTGGTGTAAGTACAGCTTCAATTTTCTTTGGATCAAGGTTAAAAGTTTGTGGATCAGGTTCAACCAACACGGGGGTAAGTTGGTTTGCACTAATCGCCAGAATACTTGCGATATAGGTATTTGAAGGAACGAGGACCTCATCACCCTCATTGAGTTTACCTAGTTCTTTCCAAGCTCTTAATGTAAGAATAAGGGCATCTAAACCATTGGCTACGCCAATCGCATATTTGGTTCCGCAAAATTTTGCAAAATTCAGTTCGAATTGTTCGAGTTCTTTTCCACCAATATACCATCCAGAGTCAATCACTCGTGTACAGGCTTCAATGAGTTGTTCGCGGTATTGTTGATTAATATTTTTAAGATCAAGAAAAGGAATCATTGTCCAATATACCCTTTAATTTTTGCTGGATTGCCGACCATAATTGCATTTTCTGGTACATCTTTTGTTATGACAGCACCTGCACCAATCATTGCATTCTTTCCTATTCGAATACCCGGCAAGATAGTTGCATTCGCTCCAATACTAGCGCCTTGTTCTACAACCGTATTTGCGAAGCTTTCAGGATATTGCTTAGATCGTGGTTTTTTGTCATTGGTAAAAGTAACGCATGGGCCAATAAACACATTATCCTCTAAGGTAATGCCATCCCAAATGTAGACGCCTGACTTTACAGTGACATTGTCACCAATTTGTACATCATTCTCGATTAAAGTGTGGGCACAGATATTACAACCAGCACCAATCACCGCATTTTTGAGAATGACACTGTATTGCCAAATGCGAGTATTTTGACCAATATGAGTAGTGTGTACATCCGACAATGGATGAATAAATGGACGATTTACAATACTAATAAAGTCATCATAACTACGGATATAATCGCTTTCATCATAATGTTCACTTGCCAACACTAATAAGACACAATCTTCTGAAAAGTCGTGCATTTCACGCCAAGTCATACTTTCGATGATCAAGCCTTGAGTTGGTGAGCTGAGTATAACCTCTTCTTTATTATGCCCATCATCTAAAATGAAGCGACACTGACCATTTAGGCAGATTGCAAGTTGTTTTAAGTCTTTATGTGCGTGAAAACCTCTAGGTTTATCTTTTGAGGCAGCAAAAATATAATAGATACGTTTAATATCAAAGGGGATATGCTGGTTCGCTTCGATCGCAACGAGTCCACCGCGTTGATCTCCTAGATCTGGTAAATCAATGAGTTTCTTTAAGCTCATATTTCATTCACCAAAGAAATTAGATATTGACCATAATCATTTTTATTCATACTTTGGCCGATTTCTAAAACTTGCTCTTTGCTTAGCCAGCCGTTGTTAAACGCAATTTCTTCTAGGCATGCTACTTTGTAGCCTTGACGTTTTTCAATCGTTTCTACAAATTGTGCTGCTTCAAGTAAGCTTTCATGTGTGCCTGTGTCGAGCCAAGCAAAACCCCGACCAAGTAACTCAACATTTAAGTCACCGCGCTCTAAGTACATTTGATTCACAGTTGTGATTTCTAATTCACCACGTTCAGATGGTTTAACTTTTTTTGCGATTTCAACAACATCATTGTCATAGAAATATAGACCAGTTACAGCAAAATGTGATTTTGGCTGTTTAGGTTTTTCTTCCAGAGAAACTGCACGTTTTTGTTCATCAAACTCAACTACACCAAAACGTTCAGGATCTTTAACCTGATATCCAAAGACTGTCGCGCCTTTTTGACGAGCGACAGCTTGACGTAGCATTGGTGTAAAGCCCTGACCATAAAAAATATTGTCGCCAAGAACAAGGCATACATTACTTTTGCCAATAAACTGTTCACCAATAATGAATGCTTGGGCTAAACCATCTGGACTCGGTTGGATTGCGTAACTCAATTCAATACCCAATTGAGAACCATCACCAAGTAAACGTTTAAATCCATCGATATCGTCAGGTGTACTAATAATGAGGATTTCACGGATACCCGCCAGCATTAAAACTGAAAGGGGATAGTACACCATTGGTTTATCGTAAATAGGGAGTAATTGTTTAGAAACACCTTTGGTGATTGGGTAGAGGCGTGTACCTGAACCACCTGCAAGAATAATACCCTTTGTAGACATTATACATTTACCCCTAATCTTTCACGTTGATAGCTACCATCTTGAACATGGCGGCACCATTCTAAATTGTTTAAATACCATTCGACTGTTTTACGAATACCTGTTTCGAATGTTTCTTGAGGTTTCCATCCCAACTCATGTTCTATTTTTGCGGCATCAATTGCATAACGCAAATCATGTCCAGGTCGATCTTTCACGAAAGTAATTAAGCTTTCATAAGATTGGGAATTATTTTGTGGTCTTAGTTCATCCAAAATTTTGCAAATAGTTTTGACGACTTCAAGATTCTGTTTTTCATTATGTCCACCGATATTGTAGGTTTCTCCAACAGTGCCTTGGGTAATAACTTGATATAAGGCACGAGCATGGTCTTCGACAAATAGCCAATCACGAATTTGATTACCTGTACCGTATATTGGTAATGCTTTACCATCTAAAGCATTCAAAATGACTAAAGGAATTAATTTTTCAGGGAAGTGGTATGGACCATAATTGTTAGAGCAATTGGTCACAATGGTAGGTAGGCCATAAGTACGCTGCCAAGCTCGAACTAAGTGATCTGAACTGGCTTTACTTGCTGAATAAGGTGAGCTGGGTGCGTATGGAGTTGCTTCAGTGAATAAATCCGTAGTCCCATCCAAATCGCCATAAACTTCATCTGTTGAAATATGGTGAAAGCGAAAATTTGCTTTTTTATTATCGTCAAATGCCTGCCAATATTTACGTGCTGCTTCTAATAAAATATACGTTCCCACAATATTGGTTTGAATAAAAGCACTTGGTCCATCAATTGAACGATCAACATGTGACTCCGCAGCCAAGTGCATAATTGCATCGGGTTGAAAATGTTCAAAAATCTGTTCAAGTTTTGATGAATCACAAATATCAACTTGTTGAAATTGATAGCGGGGGTTCTGATCAATTTCTTTTAGCGACTCTAAGTTACCAGCATATGTAAGCTTATCCAGATTTAGAACTTCATCATTGGTATTTTTTATAATATGACGTACTACAGCTGAACCAATAAATCCAGCTCCGCCTGTAATCAAGATTCGCATGCAACTACTATCCTTTTAAATGATTGGATCATTAAATTATTCATTTGAAAAATAAATTATTTTTGAAATACGTCAAGAAGAATTTATTTAATACTAAGTATATTTTAATAAAACTTAGTATCACCACCTCTAAACCTTTTATATCCCCACATATATTCTGTAGGAAAGCGATTAATCATTTGTTCAACGGCTTTATTTAATGCGGTTGTTGCAACTATGATATCGCGATCATACAGTTCAGGATCATTGAGATCATCGCAATAAACATCAAAGCCTTCGCCATCTTCACGACGAAAACAACTTAACCCAACTAAGCGGCATTGCGTTTTTTGCGCCATTTTACTTGCAAGCGTGCTAGTTAGACATGGGATTCCAAAAAAAGGAACGACTATACCACCAGAAGGCTGAGGAACATGATCGGGTAGAATGACGCTAAACCCACCTTGTTTCAAATTCTTAAATAGTGCTTTGACACCATTTGCATCGGTTGGAACAAGGGTTGCTTTCAATCTTTGACGCGCATGCAATGCAAAAGTATTAAATCCTGAATCTTTCATCGGTTTGTACATGATGGTTGGAATACCATATTGATGTACCCATGCATTCATCATTTCCCATGTACCGAGGTGAGGGGTGATAATCAATGCACCACGCGGATCACTTAATGCATTTGTTAACACATCTAACTGATGAACTGTCTTTATTTGCTCAATGCTCCATTCTGGAGGCATTGCCCAGCATTTTCCAGATTCAATATAGCTCAAACACTGTTTGGTAACGCTTTCTCTCGCAAGCTGCTCGCGTTCATTTTCTGGAATACTTGGATAAGCTAGACCCAGATTTACACGTGTTTTCCAAAGCATACTTTTATTCGGATTTTGATTAATAAAGTAAGCTGCCACTTTTGCGATACTGCGCAAAAATGCTAAAGGTAAAACACGAAGTAAAGTGATATAAAAAGACATTACGATTAATCTTGTTTGTTCGCGTTGCCTTTAAGCACCATGTAAATCAGTGCGACAAAAATCAGAAGTGCTCCGACTAAACTACTTACGCAAAAATATAAAATGCGTTCATTTGTAGTCATATTGAAGAGTTCATTTGCCAAGATGTAACGCATGAAAAACCATTGAGCAAGTGAAAAAATAATAATCACGATTGCATGTCGACGTACATCAGGACGCATTGCCATAAGACTGACCTCTCAATAAAAAGCAGCTTATTATGCCATTAGGACTGATATTCTCAAAGAAAAACTCGAATATAAAAAACCCTGCATAAAGCAGGGTTTTACCAAACAACAAACTGAATTTACTTTTCTTCAGCTTTTGGCTTTTCACGTAAGCGAATACCTAAGTCACGCAATTGATTTGCTTCAACTGGTGCAGGTGCTTGAGTTAATGGACATTCAGCAGTCTTGGTTTTCGGGAATGCAATGACATCACGAATCGACGATGCGCCTGTCATCAACATGATCAAACGGTCAAGACCAAATGCTAAACCACCATGAGGAGGAGCACCGTAGCGTAATGCATTGAGTAAGAAGCTGAATTTTTCCTCTGCTTCTTCTTCACCAATACCTAATGCTTCAAAGATTGCTTTTTGCATCTCTAAAGTATAGATACGCAGTGAACCACCGCCAACTTCTGTACCATTCAATACCATGTCGTATGCAACAGATAGAGCAGCGCCTGGATTGTTCTTCACCTCTTCAACACTTGATTTTGGCAGTGTGAATGGGTGATGAACAGAAGTCCATTTGCCATCATCAGTTTCTTCGAACATTGGGAAATCGACAACCCAAAGAGGAGCCCATTCACATGTTGTAAGATTCAAGTCATGACCGATTTTGACACGAAGTGCGCCCATCGCATCATTTACAACTTTGGCTTTATCGGCACCAAAGAACACGATGTCGCCATTTTCAGCACCTACACGTTTTAATAAATCGAGCACGATTGGTTCGATAAATTTAACGATTGGAGATTGTAAGCCTTCGATGCCTTTTTCAAGTTCATTGACTTTGATATAAGCCAAACCTTTCGCACCGTAGATGCCTACGAATTTAGTATATTCGTCGATTGCACTACGTGGTAATGAACCAGCACCTGGTACACGCAATGCGACGATACGACCTTTAGGGTCTTTTGCAGGACCAGCGAATACTTTGAACTCAACGTCTTGCATTAAGTCTGCAACGTCAACAAGTTTCAATGGAATACGCATATCTGGTTTGTCAGAAGCATAGTCGCGCATTGCATCGTTATAGGTCATACGTTCAAATTTATCGAATTTTACATTCAATAATTCGTTGAACATTTTAACCGTTAAACCTTCCATTAAATCCATGATGTCATCGTCACTCATGAACGATGTTTCAACGTCGATTTGGGTAAATTCAGGCTGACGATCCGCACGTAAATCTTCGTCACGGAAACATTTAGCGATTTGGTAATAACGATCAATACCACCGACCATTAACAACTGTTTGAACAATTGCGGTGATTGTGGAAGCGCGTAGAAACTGCCATTTGAAACACGGCTTGGAACTAAATAGTCTCGTGCGCCTTCAGGTGTTGCACGAGTCAAGATCGGTGTTTCAACGTCAAGGAAACCGTGGTCTTCGAAATAGTTACGAATTAAGTTTGTAACTTTAGAGCGGAAGCGTAAACGATCTAACATTTCTGGACGACGAATATCCAAGAAACGGTATTTCAAACGAATTTCTTCAGAAATATTGGTGTTTTCGTCATTCAATGGGAATGGCGGTGTTTCAGAAGCAGCAAGAACTTCGATTTCTTTCGCTAAGACTTCAATTTGACCACTCACCATATTGGCATTTTCAGTACCTTCATAGCGACGACGTACACGACCTGTAATTTTTAATACAAATTCAGAACGTGCTTTATCCGCAGTTGAAAATGCATCAGGTGTATCAGGATCAATAACCACTTGAACGAGACCATCGCGGTCGCGCATATCAAGGAAAATTACACCGCCATGATCACGACGACGATGAACCCATCCGCATAAAGTAACTGTTTGATCGATTTGGGCTTCAGTTAAAGAGCCACAGTAATGAGTGCGCATCATATTGAATTATTTATCCAAACTATATTGGCTAGACGGTGAATGCGTAAACAGCGCAGCACCAATGAAGGGGAGATTATGCCTTGTTGAACGTATAGTCTCAAGTCTTAATCTTTTCAAGCGGATTTTAAACATACGCTTTTAAATAAAACTATTCTAGGCGAGCATTTCGATCTAAGCATAATAGTATTAAACAAGATGCTGTAAATAAAATTAAAGCTGCTTGGCTGAATTCGTTGATCGATTTACCGATAAAAAAATATCGTTCGGTGTGCCAAAGCTCAGCGTGAATATGACGACTGTAGTCCCAAACAGAAAATAGTCCAAAAATTGTTGAAATGACTAAACTTATGATAATAAATAGTTTAATTTTTATAGGAGCAGCTTTCGGTTGTTTATACTGATGGTAATAGCTTTTACACATATAAAAGATAAAAGGCAAAGCGATAATTGATGAAGCGATTTGCAATATAAAATGTAGGGGATAGTCAATCCCGAACAAAGAAATCTGTTGTGCAAGCAAACTTTTAAATGCAAAAGTACGAAAGTCGAGATGGGTTAAACCATCCCAAATCAAATGCGTTGCTGTACCAATAATCACTGCAACACAACTCATTAGACTAAATGCGATAAAATTATCAAATGATTTAATGTTCAACGCGTGACGTATACCTAAAAAACGATAGATCACGGGGCGATAGATGAGATACCACAATAAGCAAAAGCATAAGCCAATTGGTAGATTTGGAAATAAAATCCCAGACCATTGATGCGTCAAGTCAATGCTCTGTTGTGTAAATAAGCGATACAGATCAGGGGTCATACAACCGATTGCCAATGCAGCTATAGGTAAATGACCTTTACTCAACTTTGATAATGGTGGCGCGAGAACAGCATGTGACAGCGTAAATGGCATAGCTTTGGCTAACGAACTCAATTCGAATCGTGGATATGCAGTTTAACAAATGAATTTTCTTGTACTGTTTTTTATTGCAAAATAAATGAAATGTTATAATATAACAATAATTTTGTAAGCTGATTCCGAGACACGGCATGTCATTTCCTAAAAATATATTGACTCTATCTATATTAGCAGTCGCATCTGTATCCTCATTTGCAGCAGAAAATGAGAAAGTTGAAACCTTAGAGACAATTAGAATTAAAGCCCATCCGCTTGAGCAAACCTCTAAAGACTTTGCTGTTGCAGATACAGTGGTGAATCAAAAACAATTACAACAAGGTGCTGTTACCGTCGGTGAGGCATTAAGCCAAGAAGTTGGGATTTATTCGAATCAATTTGGCGCAGGTTCAAGTCGACCTGTGATTCGTGGGCAAGATGGCGCACGCGTAAAAGTTTTACAGAACTCTTCTGAAAACATTGATGTTTCGACTTTATCACCTGACCATGCGGTGACGGTTGATCCAGCCTTGGCTAAACAGATTGAAGTCATTCGTGGACCATCTACTTTATTGTTCGGCGCAGGTACTGTTGGCGGTTTGGTCAATGTCAATGACAGCAAGCTTCCAACTGAAATGCCAGAGAAAGGCTATGAAGGAAATGTCGGTTTACGTTACAACACGGGCAGCGATGAAAAGCTTGCTAGCGCGGGTGTGACGGTTGGTTTGGGTGATCAAGTTGCATTACGTGTGGAAGGTTTAAAACGTGAGGCAAATGATTATATCGCGCCAGATTATTTTCACGAAGGCGAGAAAGAACGTCGTGTAGGTAATACTTTTGCTGAAGGGCAAACTGTAAATGTCGGTTTGTCATGGATTTATGATCGTGGTTTTACAGGTATTTCTTATAGCAATCGTAAAGATAAATACGGTTTACCTGGACATAGTCATGAGTACGAAAGCTGCAAAGCGCATCTCTCTGGTAAACCTCATTTACATTGTGGCGATGATGACCATGGACATGATCATGGTGACCACGACCACGAAGAAGATCACGACCACGATCATGACCATGCACATGAAGCAGGTCCTTGGATTGATTTGAAATCTGAACGTTATGATGTGCGTACAGAGTTGAATGATCCATTTGCAGGCTTTAAAAAACTACGTGCGCAAGCAAGTTATACTGATTATCAACATGATGAAATTGAAGAAGATACTATCGCAACACGCTTTAAAAACAAGGGCTATGACGGCCGTTTAGAGTTAGTCCATAATCCGTTGGGTCCTTGGGAAGGGGTCATTGGTACACAATATGGTCAGCAAAAATTAGAACTTACAGGTGAAGAAGCCTTTTTAGCACCAAATACCACGAAGAAGTGGAGTATTTTTGCTCTTGAGCATGCTCAATTTAATGATGTTCATGTCGAGTTAGCGGCTCGTGTAGATCAACAAAAGATTGATATTGAAGATTCGACTAAAAAAGATTTTGACGGTTCAGCTTTTTCTATTTCGGGTGCTGCCAACTGGGAGTTTGCGCCTAATTACAAACTTTCATTGGTCACTTCGCACCAAGAACGTTTACCTTTAGCGCAAGAGTTGTATGCGAATGGTGGACATTTTGCAACCAATACCTATGAATTGGGTAATGATCAATTGAAGAAAGAACAGTCCAATAATGTCGAACTTGGTTTGCACTATGACGATGATAAATTTGACTACCATTTCCATGTTTATCACAACTGGTTTGATGACTACATCTATGCGCAAACTCTAGATCGTTATGAGAATTTCCGTTTAGTACAATATGCTCAAGATAAAGCAAAATTCTATGGCGCTGAAGCTGAGGTAGGTTATCAAATTTCACCAATCTATAAACTTGGTGTGTTTGGTGATTATGTCCGCGGTAAGATCGACAATGAAAATGCACCTCGCGTACCAGCAGGACGTTTAGGAACAAAAGTAAATGCTGATTTTGGTGATGGTTTCAGCGGTTCGGCTGAGTACTATCATGTATTTAAGCAAGATAAGATCGCTGCTTATGAAACTGATACACAAAGCTATAATATGTTGAATCTTGGTGTGGCTTATTCTGGTAAGTACAGTAAATTGAGTGATTATCGTGTGTTCTTAAATGCGAATAATTTGCTAGATGATCAGGTTTACCAACATACTTCATTCTTATCTACCATTCCGCAAGTTGGACGTAACTTTACAGTTGGTGTGAATTTTAGTTTCTAATTTGTCACCTAAATCTTATTGAAAAATATAAGTATAAGCCCTAGCCTTAGACCATTAGGCTAGGGCTTTTTCTGTTATATGCGTATCTTCCAAAGAATTCATCAAAAATTAAACTGGTCAGGTCGACGTTACATGGCAGTCATATTGAGTATTTTTGCGATTGGGTATATTGCTTCTGCAATTTACCATACTGTAAAACCACTTCCGAAAGGGCTGGATTTTACGGGTCAGCTTCGCCATGCCAATGTGAAATTCCTAGCAGATCAAACCTATATCGATGCAAAAGATCAACAACAAGTTGACCAACATATTTTCAATGAGATGTTTAAGCTAATTGATGAGGCACAAACCACCATTGTGCTAGATATGTTCTTATTTAATCAGGAAGTAGGTGAATCCAAAGTTAAGCAGTTTCCACTGATGCAACAACTGACGGATGCACTCATTGTGAAGCGTACACTTAATCCTGCTATTCAAGTGGTCGTTATTACTGATCCAATCAATTCAGTTTATGGTGGGATCGTGCCTAAACATTATCGTCAGCTTCGCCAAGCAGGTGTGGACGTTATTGAAACTGATTTAAGACCTTTACGAGCATCCAATCCATTATGGTCGGGCTTTTGGTATATCTGCTGTCAAAATTTAGGCAATAACTCTGAAGGTGGTTGGTTAAGCAATCCTTTTGGAAAAGATAAAGTAACCTTACGTAGTTATTTAGAACTGCTCAATTTTAAAGCCAATCATCGTAAAACCTTGGTTGTCGATACTGCTGAAGGCTGGAAAAGTTTGGTGACTTCAGCCAATCCGCATGATGGTAGCTCGCATCATAGTAATGTTGCATTAGTGGTTGATGGTCCAATAGCAATTGATGTTCTGCAAACAGAACAAGCAGTCGCAAATATGTCTCATGGTTCAAGTCCATTTGTGATTATGGGTGGACTTACAGAAGACAAAAGCTTGCCGCAGGTTCAGGTTTTGACCGAAAAAGCGATTTATGATGCAACCTTAAAAATGATTCAAAATGCCAAACTGAATGAACATTTGGATATGGCAATGTTCTATTTATCTGAACGCAATATTATTGAAGCATTAAAACAAGCAAAACAACGTGGTGTAAATGTCCGTATCATGCTTGATCCAAATAAAGATGCGTTTGGCCGTCAAAAAAATGGTATTCCAAACCGACAAGTTGCATCAGAATTGAATGCTGCTGGTATTCCTATTCGTTGGTGTAATACGCGTGGCGAACAGTGCCACAGTAAAATGCTATTGAAATATAATGCTCAACAAGCGGAGCTGATGCTTGGTTCAGCAAACTTTACTGCACGAAATTTGAAAAATTATAATCTTGAAACGGATATGCGTGTCATTGGTTCGGTTCAAGCGCCTGTGTTTCAAGATGCAACAACTTATTTTAACTCCTCATGGACTAATGCAAACGGTCGTCAAATGACGGTTGATTACAAGCAATATGCAGATGAATCCAAAGCCAAATATTGGCTGTATCGTTTTATGGAATGGTCAGGTTTATCGACTTTTTAATTCAGTAAGTAGGATTCTATTGAATGGCGAAAATTAAACTGAATATCAAACTGAATATCAAACAAGATGAGCAACTTAGTTTGGTTGCTCATCAGTTAGTACATTACGCAGATATTGTAGATATTCAGAATTGGGATGAGCTTTTAGAGTGCTATTTTTCTATAAAAAAAGACGTTAAAGCAAAGAAAGTCTTTTTGGTTTTAGATGATCGATCGCAAGCTGAATATACTTCCATGCATGCGGTTGGAGATGAGCGGCTATATATTGATTATAGTGATGATCTTAAAGATATCGATGTGAATGATCCTAAATGGGAGCAAACTTACCAGAATGTTTGTATGCCAAAGCAATTGCAGCATTATATTCAACAGCTTCGCCGTATAGAAAATCAATGTGTGATAGAAGAGCTGTCTAAAAAAATGCAGCATTATGATGAGGATGATTTACAGGCTTTAATATATTTGAATCAAGATTTTGCTCCGTCTATGGATACGGAGATTGTGGTTAAAGTTGCTGAAATTGAGACTGAATCACTTAAAATAGCCATGATGCCGAATGGTTATTTTACTTGTGATTTTGATCCTTTTGAAAATTTTGCCATTATTCAACGCATGCAACACTATGGTTATGAGTTTATGGGGTTGGGTGCTGCGTTGTTAGGTTGGGTAAAAACAGATGAGTTTCGGGCTGAAAAAATTGAAGATTTAATGCAAGACTTGTCTGTGATCTATCCTCTAGATTCTGCTCATCAAATGGCATTAAAAAAGCTTATTTTAAAAAATAATTATTTGATTTTACCTTATTCTGAATCACCACAAGAATATTTAGGTTACAACTTAACCTAATTTAGAACCTGAGCTCAACAAGCAGAATTCAGAAGTTTATTTGACATTCCGCTTGTTGAAAGCAATACATAATCAGTAAAAAATTAAGGGCTTGGTGGCACCAACTGATCTAAATCCTTATCTGTTAACGTTTCAAGTTCACTCAGATCGGTTTTAATTTTCCACTGACTTTCATCATCCACTGGATTTGGCAAGCGTGCTTCTAACCAATCACAAACAACATCTGGATTAAACTCAGCATGGTTGCATTGAATGACCCAACCGAGAAAATCTTTTGCTTCCCCATTCATGTAGGGTGGGGGTGAAACAGGGAAAAACTGCGTGGGTAAACGCTCATTGGTCGATAAATAATTGAGTACATGTCCAAGCTCTTGAACTGTTTGCCATGCGAGTGGATGTTCAACATTAATATTGAATTTAAACCACCATGCATGTTGACCATCTGTACCATGTGCCACAATCAGTGATTCTTGCACACTTGGAACTTTACAAAAAAATTGATAGAGACGATCAAAATTCATTTCAGCCACAGATATTGCCTCAAAATCCAAAAACTGATTTTAACATATCTATCTATGTATATAGCTGCATGCTGTTTATCTATTGAATAGAACGGCTAATCTGAAAAAATATTATTACAACAGTCCTGTATATAATTTATTCTAAAATATAAAGATAGTCAGATTTTTAGGGAGATCATGATGAAGCAATCAAAAATATATTTTTACGGCTTGATGGGCGTGCTGAGCTATCTCCCTATAAGCACATTTGCTGATAATGCATGGGGTGGGTACAGTTCGGTTGAGCGCAGACCTTACCAGCAAGCACCTACTTATCAACAACCAGCACAAGATCCTTTTGCATTTTCAAATCAGCGTTACACACCGACTGCGCCCCCAAAAGGCTATTACTATCAACCAAATCAAAATAATTATTCCCATTATCCAAATCATCGTCCTGGCGTGCGTATTGAATATTATCCTGAGACTCAATATGAGCATCGTTATCGTAGAGAGTCGTTTGTGGTAGGGAATGAGTTGCCGAACGAGTTTCGCAGTGAACGTTACGTGATTGAGGATTGGAATTCTTATTCATTGCGAGAACCACCAAGAGGTCGGCACTGGGTGATGATTGAGGGACGTTATTTTTTAGTGACTGATGATAATTTCCGAATTGAGATTATCCGCTGATTTTAAATTAGGTTTATAAAAATTTAACAGGAAATGAATCTTCATAATTTCTTGGATTTCATTACAAAGCTTTGCAATGTCGTGTGTTTTATTCATGGTTTCTCCTTGAGTTTCTCTTAATCTGAACTCAGATCGAAACAAAGGATTAAACAATGAAAAAGACAGTCGTATTACTCGTATCATCTCTTATGCTTGGCATATCAGCCTCAGCGATGGCAGATTCTAATCGTTGGAATAATCACCACGATTATAAAGATCGCTATGAACAACGTTATGACAAACGTCATGATCATCGTGAACAACCTCGATGGTCTAAGGATGATCGAGGTCATCATTATGGTCAACGTATCAATTTCAAACGTGGTGAGCGATTACCGTCAGAATTCCGTAGTAATCGTTATGTCGTTTCTAATTATCGCTATCATCGTTTATATCAACCACCACGCGGTTACAATTGGATGCAAGTACAAGGCAAATATGTGTTGGTCGATTCTAAGTACAGAATTTATCGAGTTGGATAAATCAATCAATAAAAAAGCAGGCACAAAGCCTGCTTTTTTTTATGCGAGTTCATCATCTTGTGGTCGAGGTGTTTTATTTACTGGAACTTGTTGTTCTTGCTCTTTGCCTCGAATGACAGATGGATAATTCCATGAAGCAAAACGTACGATTAGAATGGCGAAAGCTAAAATTAAAATAGAACCTGTGATAATTACCAAATCCATAGATGCTTTATGATTATGTTGGATGTCTGCAATTAAAAGTCGAGTCAGTGCAGTTATTGCGACATAAATCAAAAAACGCACAGGCATATGATTGGTTTTAAAATAAATTCCAACCATTGCACCTAGCTCAAGATAAATAAAGAGCAATAAAATGTCGTCAATGGTTGCATATTGCTTAACTGTTAAAATATCAATAACTGTATGTACTGCTGACCATGCGACCATACAGCCAATAATAAACAATGCCAAATAATGGAATGCTTCAACGGCATAGTGACCGAAGCGATCGAAAAGACGCTGTAAGTTTTCAAGTTTCTGTTTTGAATTGGACATATGGATGGAATAATCTTTGGGGATGTCGAGAATATACAGCAAATTTCGTGCACAAAACGTAGTGAAACTTATGGAATCTAAATGAAAGGATAAATGTTTTGAAATTTAGATTATTTACAATCGGTATTGTTTTTATATAAAGTCAGCTAAATATTAAAGTTCTGAATCATTGAAATAAAAAAGCGTCTGAATATTCAGACGCTTTTTTCTGCTTAAAGCATTAAGCTTGGTTTGTGAAGTAATCTTCGCTGAAGTTCATGATCAAGTCAGAACCCGCTTTGATTTTTGCTAAACGAGAGTCGATTTCAGGTAAGATGCGATCGACGAAGTATTGTGCTAAAGCAAGTTTGTTTTGATAGAAATCACCAGACTTATCTTTTGCCGCAGCTGAGATTTTAGCAAACATATATGCGAAGCTGAGTAAACCAACTGCATGTAAGTAATCTACTGCAGCAGCATTCGGGAAGTCTACATTTTCAGCAGCTTGCTCAATGATGAACTGAGTGATTGCTTCAATTTCAGTTGCAGCGTCTAAAGTTGCATCTTTAATGAAGTTTAAATCAGTATCTAATGCATTGGCAAAATCACGGATTTCAGTGATGTACTCTGCGATGAAAGCACCACCACATTTAATGGTTTTACGACCAATTAAATCTTGAGATTGAACGCCGTTTGTACCTTCGTAAATCTGAGCAATACGAAGATCACGGATACATTGTTCCATACCCCATTCACGAATATAACCATGACCGCCAAATACCATTTGAGCATCTAAGGTTGCTTGGAAGGCAGTATCAGTGAGATATGCTTTTGCAATTGGCGTTAATAGAGCGACACGGTCATTGGCTTTTTTAACAGCTTCAGCATCAGTTGAGAATTTAGTGATGTCGAGTTGTTGACCAACGTACACTGCAAATGCACGAGAAGCTTCATTATTGGCACGTACGTTGAGCAACATGCGACGTACATCACCATGCACTAAAATGCTATCAGCAGGTTTGTTTGGAGATTGAACACCAGCAGCGCTACGACCTTGTAAACGATCAGTCGCGTATTGTGCTGCATTTTGATAAGCAAATTCAGAAGCACCCAGACCTTGGATACCCATTGACAAACGTTCATAGTTCATCATTACGAACATCGCAGCCAAACCTTCGTTTTCTTTACCAACGAGGTAGCCTTTCGCACCGTCAAAGTTCATTACACATGTTGCAGAGGCTTTGATCCCCATTTTATGTTCGATAGAACCAGGACCAACAGGGTTGCGTTCACCCAGTGAACCATCTTCATTTAACAGGAACTTAGGTACGATGAATAACGAGATACCACGTGAACCCGCAGGAGCATTTGGTGTTTTCGCAAGTACAAGGTGAATAATGTTTTCAGCTAGATCGTTATCGCCGCCAGTGATGAAGATTTTAGTACCTGTAATATGGTAGGTACCATCTTCATTTGGTTCAGCTTTAGTTTTAATAATCCCTAAATCTGTACCTGCATGTGGCTCAGTTAAGCACATGGTGCCTGACCATTCGCCTGAGTAGATTTTAGGTAAATAAGTTTCTTTTTGCTCTTGTGAAGCATAGCTGTTTAAAGCCATACCTGCACCAACAGAAAGAAGCGGGTAGAGCATGAATGAAGGATTCGTTGCGAATAACATTTCATCAGAGAGTACAGTCAGCATCTTAGGCATTGCCTGACCGCCCCATTCTTCATCTGCACCTAAGCCGATCCAACCACCTTCAGCGTATTGACGGAAAGCTTCTTTAAAACCAGCTGGTGTGAAAACTTCGCCATTTTCCCAACGTGCGCCTTCTTCATCACCTGTACGGTTAAGTGGGTGAGTGACGTTTTGGGCAAATTTAGCCATTTCTTCTAAAATTGCTTCAGCGGTTGCGGCATCTACATGAGCAAGTTTCTCATTAGACTGCCAAAATTGTTCTGCTTTAAATACATCATTTAAGATGAATTTCATGTCTGCTAAAGGAGCATTGTAAATTGGCATAATCGTTCCCTTCTACGCACAGGTCATGTGCAAAGTGATCAAATAAAACGAACAAATAAATGAATAAGGTAAATTTAGCATTGATTAAACAAAAAAAGGACGGTCAAAACTGACCAGTCCTTTTTTTGTGATGAACGTTGCATCTCATTCTAATCTATGATTAGAACGCGAAGTGTTCCGCATCAAGTTCAAACAATGGCGCTACGCCAGTTGAAAGAACATCTACATGTGAGCGAACACGTGGCAAGATCTTCTTGAAGTAGAAGCGAGCAGTGGTCACTTTTGCATTGTAGAAGTCAACTTCAGTTGAACCTTCAGCCAATTTCTCTTGAGCAACAAGTGCCATACGCGCCCATAAGTAAGCAAGCGTTACATAACCAGAGAAGTATAAGTAGTCAACCGCAGCTGCACCCACTTCATCAGGATTTTGCATTGCACGCATACCGATTTGCATGGTGATATCGCCCCATTCTTTGTTTGCAGCAGCCAATGGTGCAATGAATTCTTGCATTGCAGCATTGTCTTTGTTTGCTTCAACAAATTTATGGATGATCTTAGTGAAATCTTTAAGCATTGCACCTTGAGTTTGCAACACTTTACGACCTAACAAATCAAGCGCTTGGATTTCAGTAGTACCTTCGTATAAGCAAGCAATACGTGTATCACGTACGATTTGCTCCATACCGTGCTCAGAAATAAAGCCGTGACCACCAAATACTTGCACACCATGCTTCGCAGATTCAGAACCGGTTTCAGTTAAGAATGCTTTAGCAATTGGAGTTAACAAAGATAAGATGTTGTCAGCAAACTTACGTTCTTCTTCAGTTTCGCCTTTTTCAACGATATCTGCATACTGAGCCAATAAATAAACTAGTGCACGACCACCTTCAGCAAATGCTTTTTGAGTTAAAAGCATGTTACGGACAGCAGGGTGAACAATAATTGGATCTGCTTCTTTTTCAGGCGCTTTAGGACCTGAAAGTGAGCGCATTGCTAAACGATCTTTCGCATATGCTAAAGCACCTTGGAAAGAGCCTTCAGATGCAGCAAGACCTTGAACTGCCGTACCAATACGTGCAGTGTTCATGAATGTGAACATGCAGTTTAGACCGCGGTTTTCTGGTCCAATCAAGTAACCTTTTGCTTTATCAAAGTTGATTACGCAAGTTGCGTTACCATGGATACCCATTTTGTGTTCGATCGAACCACAACGTACAGCGTTACGCTCGCCAACTGAACCGTCAGCATTTACAAGGAACTTAGGTACGATGAAGAGAGAAATACCTTTAGTGCCTTTAGGTGCACCTGGTAAACGTGCAAGAACGATGTGAACGATGTTGTCCGCCATGTCATGTTCACCAGCAGAGATAAAGATTTTCTCGCCAGAAATTGCATAGCTACCATCATCATTTGGTTCTGCTTTAGTACGAATAATACCTAAGTCTGAACCAGCATGAGATTCTGTTAAGCACATGGTACCTGTCCAAACACCTGATACAAGGTTTGGCATATAAGTCGCTTTTTGCTCATCAGAACCGTGGTGTTCAATTGTACGAACAGCACCATGAGAAAGACCTGGGTACATACCCCAAGACCAGTTTGCTGTACCCACCATTTCAGAGATCGAAATCCCTAATGAGTTTGGTAATGCTTGACCGCCAAACTCTTCATCAGCAGAAAGAGAAGGGAAGCCTAATTCGATATATTTTTGATACGCTTCTTTAAAGCCTGTAGGTGTAGTAACAACACCATCATTCCAAGTACAACCTTCACGGTCGCCTGTTTGATTAATTGGAGAAAGTTCATTCTCACAAAAATCAGCCGCTGCTTCTAGATATTGATCAACCAATTCACGGCTTACTGTGTCTTGAAATGCAGGAAGTTTCGCGTAATGTGCTTCAGCGTTTAATAATTCGTGCAATACGAACTGCATATCACGTAAGGGTGCTTTGTATTGTGGCATAGCGGGTTCCTCAATACTGGTTAAACCAGAGTTATAATCTTAGTCAATGATAAATGTGCCCAATGGCACCATTTTGTACTGCTAATCGTGCAACAAGTTATAGTTCGGTACAAGCTATTACAGGTCATTTCTTAGTGACTGTGAAGTCAAAGATTGTCGTGTTGCCTGTATAAGCGCTTAGATTGTATGTGGTTTTTAAGATTTTTTCTCATTTTGCTAATTGAAAATCGTAAGCAGCTGTGTAATGACTGATTTAGTCTAAATTTGGATAAAAAAAAGAAATGAATTCTTATGAATTGTTAAATATATTTACGAATGAAAGAAAAATTAAAAAAATTTAAAATCATGGCGTTGATTGCATTTAAATAAGAATTTTAATGAAATAATTCAAGGTATAAGTTTTATTTTATCAATCTAAATCGCAGTGGAACACCAATTTTAAAAGTTAAAAAAAAGGCGCTTAAAAGCGCCATGAGGAAGAGGGGATTAGCTTGTTGGGTTGGTTTGACGTTTGAACTGAGATTTATCTGGGGTAAAACGAACGTCGCAAGTTCCCTCAATGATGCGATTATTCCATTGAACATTAACTTTTTCGCCAATACGTTTACCTTGACAGGCTTTTTCAATTTGAGCTTTTTGAGCTTGATGTTGCTGGCGCATTTGATCACGTTGTTCTAAACGCTGCTCACGTTTTGCTTGCCATTCGGCACGTTGTTCTGGTGTCAGCGGAGCGCGTTGCATATTATGACGTTGATGATCGTGTTTCATTGCTTGGTCTGTAGGTGGGGTTGATTGGCAGGCCGCCAAACCCAAAGCAGAACCGAGCAGAGTTGTCATAAGTACAATTTTGGTCTTATTCATTGTTTTATCCAGCGTGATCAGTTGAGATTTGATCATTAAAGATTAGATAATAAAGATGAAGAAACAATGGAGAGTTTTTTTCGACCATGTTGGTTACAATCCATAAATAGAACACTATTGAGATTCTGCATTTGAATGTTCGTCGCGTGCCCTTAGCCTTACGCTTGTTTTTAACTGTTTTATTGACCACTTTGCTCATCGCAACGATTAGCTTAGGTATTTTGCATTGGACTATGCAAAAGAACTTTGCACGTTATGTGGCTGATGTGGAAATGCAAAAATTGGATCGACTGATTGCTAACTTAGGTAATGTCTATACGGTTTATCACGATTGGGGCAATGCGATTCAGGCGCAGATTTTACAAATTGAAGGGACTGCTGCACCCGACGACTATGATCGACTTTCTCAGTGGTGGTTACGTCGCCAATATGATATTGCTTTGCAGCAACGTTACTTCAATGATCACACGCTACTCAGTCTATCTCCAACCTTAGCGCAAAATAATACTGAAATTAAAAATCGCCAAATCTTTAATGATGAAGAGTTAAAAATATTAAAACTGAATTTACCCTCAGAATATCAACCCTTTGAAGGTTTGCGTTTTCCGTTGAGTCCAAGTCAATTTCGCTTAAAAAAAGAAGCGAATGACTCGAAGCAAGCGGTTAGTTCGAACAATAATCAGAACCATGTGAAAAAACAATTTGTCTCCATTCCAGATCGTTTAGGATTGAGTTCTCGATTGTCTTTGTATGATGACAAACAGCAATTTATTGTAGGTGAGCCTGCGAGCGATCAACTTTCATTTCGTCCGATTGTTGTCGGGGAAAAAGTGGTTGGTTATTTAGGTTTGAAACCTGTTTTAGATCAGGATGATGCATCAAGTATTAACTTCTTTAGTAATCAAAAGCGTTATCTATTTTTGGTTTATGTGCTCACTGTATTATCTAGTTTAGTTGCTGCATTATTAATGGCGACCTATTTTAAAAAGCCAATTCAACGTTTGCTTAATGCCACTTTAGAATTAACTCGCGGAAACTATCAACATCAAGTGAAGATTAGACGGAATGATGAGTTGGGTGATTTGTCAAACCAAATCAATAATTTGTCTGATATTTTACATCAACACGAAGAATCTCGTCGGCAATGGGTTGCGGACACGTCACATGAATTAAAAACCCCTTTAGCGGTTTTACAAGCTCAGATTGAGGCGATGCAAGACGGCATTCGTAAAGCCACGCCAGAACATTTAAGTGCCATGATGAGACAAGTGTCAAGTTTGAAAAAGTTGACTCAAGATTTGGCGGATTTAGCACAAGCTGATGCTCAACAACTGAAATGTTATTTTGCTGAGGTCAATCCTTGGGAAGTGGTGTTACAGGAAGCTGAGAACTTTAAGTCGACCTTTGAGCAAAACCAACTCGAAGTTTTGCTTTCAGGTGAAGGTTTGATTTTGTCTTTAGATCGCGATCGCTTTAAACAAATTATTGTCAATTTATTAGGTAATTGCGTTCGATATACAGAGCAAGGTGGAAAGATACAGATTCATACTCAACAAAATGAGCAACAATGGATATTGTATGTGGATGACAGTCCGTTTGGTTTAAATGACGAGCAACTGGCGCGCTTAGGCGAACGTTTTTATCGTGTTGATGATTCTCGTACACGGAGTACGGGTGGTACAGGTTTAGGTTTAGCGCTGTCATGTAAATTGGCGCAAGCATTAGGTGGCTCACTCACATTTGAACATTCACCATTAGGTGGATTACGTTGTGTACTGACTTTTCCAAAATCAATTAAATAACTTTTAGCTCCTCTGATGTTGAGGATGATAGATAGGATGAAAACCATGAAACACATTATGTTGGTTGAAGATGAAGTTGAACTGGCACAGTTGGTTCGTGATTATTTGGAAGCTGCTGGTTTTGAAGTGAGCATGTTTCATGATGGTCAAGATGCTTATGCTCAGTTTCAGCAGCGCAAACCAAATTTGATGATTTTGGATCTTATGGTACCGCGTATGGATGGCTTAACGATTTGCCGTAAAGTGCGTGAACAGTCTGATTTACCGATTATCATGGTGACTGCGAGAACAGAAGAAATTGATCGTGTTTTAGGATTAAATATGGGTGCAGATGACTATATCTGTAAGCCATTTAGCCCGAAAGAATTGGTTGCTCGTGTGCAAGCGGTGTTACGCCGTTTAGAGCGTAAGGCTGAACCAGAGCAAAATGATTTATTCCGTATTGATAAAGCTCAACAACGAATTTGGTATCAACAAAAAGCGTTGACTTTAACGCCAACAGAGTTCCGTTTATTAGAATTATTCTTAGAACATTTAGGTCAAGTCTATTCACGCGCACAGTTGTTGGATCATATTAATCCAGATAGTTTTGATGTGGCAGACCGTGTCATCGATAGCCATATTAAGAATCTACGTCGTAAAATTACTGAAGCTGCTGAAACAGGTAATCGACATGAGTGGATTCAGGCTGTTTATGGTGTTGGCTATCGTTTTGAATATCCAGAATAAATTAATATAAGCGCTTGCCTTATGACCTTGATAAGGCAAGCCTAATGAAATTTAGAAACAGACCAAAAAGCACATAATTTGTGATTTATCTAAACTTACATTTATTGTGTCTCCATCTTTCAATATTTTGACAGGTTTCTCGAAAGAAGTTCCTTCTTTCACAATATAGTTCCAGCGTGCAATTTGGTCGTTTGAGCCGACATATTGATTCCCCACATAAACATCAGTTCGTCCAACGACTTCGGTATGGCTGACATTTTTTTCATATGAAAAGTTTGCAATCAGTATGTAATCGCCAGCAGGCAAGTTTGTGAATTTGAAACGACCTTGATTATCTAAAATACGTGTCGACATGAAATGCTTGAGAATCGATTCAGGTATGTGCGTAGGAAGTTTCTGATTACGTTTGACTTGCTCATACCATGTTTTAAATTCGTCTGTCATCCAGATCAAACCCACTGCTTGACTGTCTTTTGGTGGATATTGTTTCTTTGCAAGTACAGCACCTTTATAGAATGCTTGACCTGTAATAGTAGAATGACCGACTGGACGAATTTCTGCGGTTGCTTGTTTTAATGATTTGATCTTAACTACTTTACCAGAGAGACAATCTTGCATCGCTGTGCGTGCTTGAGCAAGACCTTCATAGTTCAGCGTGTAAATAGTGGCATCATTCAATTTTAACTGCATATCTTTTTCTTGATCACGCATGGATTTAAGCGTTTGTTGAATATCTCCTGTATTCACTGCGAGCATGCCTACGTTTGAACTTGGCAAAAGTTGGGCTTTTAATGCGGTCGGTGCTAAATTTTGTTGTCTAAGTTGGATCTGCATTTCTGCTGGAGCAAGTGTTGTAGGAATACTTTTAGCCTGAAATAAAATCGTTGCATGTGAAGACTGTTTTGTTGCACCAAAAATAGAAAAACTGGTTTGGGTATCTTTTGCCGATATAAATTGAATCGCGCAGTTGTATTTGGGTTGATTTAAATCCTGTTTCAACATCCAAACCCCGAGAGCTGATCGAGAAATCACTTGAGTATCTTGATCAGACATGGGCATGGCATGTGCGAAATGAAAACCTGACAGCATACAAATCAAAATTGTTGTAATTAAATTTTTTTGAGACATCTCTAAATCCCCTCGATCAGATTGAGTTTATCTTCTCATATTTTTTTCGTTTAGATTTTTGAATATTTGAAAAGCATGACTTACGAATTTGATAAATAATGCGTCAGTCATTTGGTAGCATGTGAATCGCTTACTTGTCATTAAAATGTATTCGTATGCCGATATAGAGATTTATTCTTTTATCCTGTGGATAACCACAGTATTATCCACAGAAAATGTGGATAATTTTAAAGAATTATGGATAAATATTGATCTTTGTATTGTTGGGTACTAATGACCAAATTTCATCCATATCTGCATTAGTTACAGCGATACAACCCAAAGTCCAGTCTTTACGAGGCATGTAGGTTGCACTTGCTGCAAATGAAGTTGCACGTTTAGGCACTGTTCCGTGAATCATGACATCACCGCCTGCGGATTTCTGATGCTGTTCAGCATAAGCCTTATCTTTGGTATTCGGATAGGAGATATGCAAAGATTTATAGTAAGCACTTTGAGGATTGCGCCAATCAATAGTATAGCTACCTTCAGGTGTTTTACCATCGCCTTCAAACTGTTTATGCCCAATAGGATCAAAACCCAAACGAATCGGGTAGCTTCTGATCAACGCATCATGATGTTTGAGTTGTAAAACTCTTTGGCTTTTATAAACCTCAATGGATGTGACTGGTTTAGTTTGATTGAGCCGTTGTATATCTGCGATTGAAAGCGGTTTATGGGGTTTTATGGACGTTGGTAAGAACTTTTCAAATTTATAAAAAGCTAAGCCAACTAAAACAATCAGCAGTGCAAATCCAACAGCAAGTCCTAGCTTCATAATTTATCTTCTGATGAAAGTTCGCTTGAGCTGCAATCGCAGTACAAAAAACTCAACCTAGTCATATTTAAGATGAACAACTAACAGAAATTTCAGGAACATCACTTGGTAATGGGGCAGTGTCTTGCTCAACTTCTAAATCTAATTGTTGTGTATAGGGCTGATTAAGTAATTTAAATAAACGATCAACCTCACTAAAATCACCACGCTCCGCAAGCTCAATTGCTTTCTGCGCCATATGATTACGCAGAATATAGTGCGGATTTGCTTTTCGCATATTTTGATCTAACTCTTCAGTATTCTGATGTTCACGAATCGATTGATACTGTTGAAGAAAGCTATCGAATTGTCGTATATCCAAGCAATCATCACGCAGTGCTTTATATTCTTGGTTTTGTAAACGAAGAAAGCTTTGGGTATAGTCGAGTTGTTCTGCTTGCAAGATCCTCAAGAAAGCAAAACTACAATCGAGACTATCCTTATGAAAATGTGGAACTCCCATCTTTTCACACAAGCCTTGCCCATAGTGTTCTAAAAAAATGGGTTCAAATTTTTCCAAACATTTTGCTAAATCTTGTTTAAATTGTTCTTTATGCTCAGGTGTTGTTAGAGCAATTAAATTATTCAACCATGTCCACAGATTCCAATGACCAACACTTGGTTGGTTTTGGTATGTATAGCGACCTTGATAGTCAGAATGGTTATTGATCCAATTTGGACGGAAACGCTCCATAAAACCGTATGGGCCAAAATCTAAGGTTGAACCTGTGATATTGAGATTATCAGTATTCATTACACCATGTGCAAAACCGACTAATTGCCATTTGGCAATCATCATCGCAGTACGCTCAATTACTTTTTCAACGAACGCGAGAATAGGCTGTTCCGCTTCTAGACATTCTGGATAGTGCCATTCGATACATTTCTGCGTGAACTCTGCTAAAAGCTCAGGGGCATATTGATTAATCCACTCAAAATGACCGAAACGAATATGACATTCTGAAGTGCGCAACAACATTGCGCCGAGTTCTAAGGTTTCACGCTGTACACCCTGCGTTGAAGTGGTGAAACCGACTGCATGACTTGAAGCAACACCCAAAGCATTTAATGCATGTCCTGCTAAATATTCTCGAATGACTGAACGAAGTACGGCACGACCATCACCCATACGCGAGTAGGGAGTAGACCCAGCACCTTTCAAGTGTAAATCGATCGTCTCACCATACTTATTGAGTATTTGTCCGATTAATAAACCACGACCATCACCCAATTGTCCTGCCCATTGCCCAAACTGATGACCTGCGTAAACCATCGCTAAAGGTGGGAAGTCGGTGAAGGTTTTTTGTCCGCTACAAATTTCAACCCAGTTCGCTTTATCTTCTTCACTCCACTGTAATTCATCCGCTAAACTTTCATTAAAATGACCAGCTTTGGCACCACGTAAAGGGCTTGGTTGTTGTTGATGATAAAGCTTTGGATTAAGTGAAGAATAGCGTGGATTAAAATGCATAAGTTCATTATCGGACTTAGAGGGTAGATAAGGACTATAACAAATTTGAGATAGGCACTAAAGCTATTCTAATAGGCATAAAAAATGGCCTCACTGAGAGACCATTTTGATTGAGTAAATTGATTACTCAGAAACAGGTGCTTTTTTGATATTGCGAACTAATGTTTCTAAACATTCACGGTGATGAGCCAAACGATGTTCAAGCAACTGGAAATCAACTTTAAGCTTATGATCCATTTGGTGAATCTTTTCAGCCATTGCTGCTTTCTTTGCTTGTAACTCTTGTTCTTTCAATTTAGCCCAATCATTTAAAGTATGTGTAAATGCTTCATATTCTTGCGCGATACGTTGTTTCATCTGCGCAATATCTGTATTTACATCATGACCATAAATCGCAAGGTCTTGTTCAGCATATTTAAACTTCATTGCAAGTTCAGCTTTTTGGATATTAAAGCTTGGAATGCGACGTAAGTTTTTTGCTAAACCAAGTTTAGAACTTGTCCAAATCAACCATTTTGTTGGGTCATATTGCCACCATTTCACGCCATTACGATAGTCGTATTGGAAAATATGGTGGTAGTTATGATAACCCTCACCCCAAGTGAGGATTGCTAAAACAAAATTATCACGCGCTGTGTTTTCATCAGTATATGGACGTTTGCCCCACATATGACAAAGTGAGTTAATGAAAAATGTCACATGATGGCTAATAAATAAACGAACTAGACCGCCAAGCAACAGTACGCCCCAAACATCACCTACAAGCCAACCGATTGGTAACAGGAGACCTACGTGTACGCCAATCACCATTGGAAGATAATATTTATGTTGAAACATCACGAGCTTGTCATTCAACAAGTCTGGTGCATTTTTATAGTTTGGTTCAGCCGCAGGGTAGTTACGTAACATCCAACCCATATGCGCATACCAAAAGCCATTATTGATAGAATAAGGATCTTGATCGACATCATCGACGTGGCGGTGATGTGTACGATGACCAGAAGCCCAAAACAAAATACTGTTTTGAACTGCAAATGTACCAGCAATCATCAGTAAGATTTTAAGTGGTAGAGCTGCTTCATAAGCACGATGTGCCCATAAACGATGATAGCCAGCGGTAATACCTAAACTGCTTACAGCCAGTAAGACGAACATGCTAATCCATGCGCCCATACTGAAGTCATGATGGTAGCTATAGATTGGAATCGTAATTAGCGCAATGATTGGTAAAAAAACCAATGCAAAAATTGCAATCCAATTAATGGGTGCTTTCTTGAGTGGGGCGGAATTCATATCCGTCAGCGCTCCTAATAATCTTGTTTGCACAAGATAATAAAACTAAACGAGATAGCAAAACCAATCATGACGATATATTGCTATTTTGTCTCGATATTAGCATGCTCATATAAATTAGCACTAGCATTATTCTACAGTTGTATCGAAAGAACAGTAACAAGATTCGTTTATTAAATTGGTCAATTCGTTAAAAGGTGAAATAAATCAATGTCTGAGCAAATTATCGTGAAAAATCCTATTTTTTCTTTCAGGACATTTTTTCACAAAACATTAATATTTCCTATACTTGTCGCACTCACAGCGTGTCAAAGTCAACCAACAACTGTACAGAAAAAAACATTACAACCAAAGCGGGTGAATCAAGTGCCTGCAATCCAAATACGTAAAAGTACAGATGGTGTACAGGATGTCGATTGGCAAATTACCATGATACAAAACAAACGTGCTTTATTCTTTAATCAATATCCAAGCTTCACGTTGCACTCCGTTGCTACAAGTGTTTCGGGTCATACGGGTTGCAATAATATTTATGGTCGATATAAATATGATTTCACACAGCGCAAACTGGATTTAGATGTAATGGCGGGGCATTTCAGTTGTAATAAAGCACTCGCACAAGAAGCAGATATTATGGATTCACTGCAACGCGTTGAACGGTTTCAATTTGATGGTACAAATTTATATTTACTCGATGCAAAAGGACAGCGTTTAATTCAAGCACAACGTAAAAAGTAAAATAAAAAAAGGCGGAATTTATTCCGCCTTTTAAGCTTACTTCAAATGCTGCAACATCGTGGTGGGTACATCGGTAATCAAACCTTGAATACCCAATTGTTGAAGATGCTTGGCACGTTCAACTTCATTCACAGTCCAAACACTGATATTCAAATTTGCTTGCTGAGTTAATTTGATGATTTCATCAGTTGCTAATTGATCTTTCCAGCCAATTTGACCGCAGCCGTATTGATGGGCAAGTTCTATGGCATATTCGCCAATCGGGATTTCAATCAATAAACCACGTTTAAAATGGCTTTGGTATTGCTGTAATGCAGCTAAAATCTTAATGTCAAAACTGGTAATTGTGGCGGCTTTTTCAAAACCTTTTAAATCTTGATGTAATTGAGTAATTAAACGCTCAGCCGCAGCTTCATCTGTAACGGCTTTAATCTCAACTTCTATATGTTCAAAATCAGTGATACATTCCAAAACATGCGGTAGACTAGGGGTGTACTCTTCAAATGCCCACGCCTTCCACTGATGTCGATGATCAAATTGTTGAGCTTCCAATAAATTACAGTTTTCTACCTGTTGTGAGCGACCAGCAGTACGAACAAAATCATCATCATGAATCACGACCAATTGGTCATCTTTAAGTTGGCGTACATCAAATTCAACCGCACGTATACCTAAATCGTGCAGATAACGAAAACCACCTAATGTATTTTCAGGCGCTTCGCCTCGTGCACCACGATGACCAATAATTCGCATTTTTGATTTACCCTAAAAATAATTATGCTTGATCAATACTATCATTAATGTTTTTTTGCCAAAGCACTTCGCTACCGCCTTCTGCACGTTGCAAAGCACGTGAGGCAACAAATAACCAGTCGGATAAACGGTTTAAGAGTTGTAATGCTGTAGCTTGAATATTTTGATCGCGATTATGCACTGATAATAATGCACGTTCAGCACGACGACAAACTGCACGCGCTTGATGTGCATAACTACATGCTAGGCTACCTGATGGTAAAATAAACTCTTTGAGCATGGGTAAAGATTCATTCATATGATCAATTTCTTTTTCGAGAAATTCGATACAAATCGGTTGGAGCAAATGATAGTTTGGAATGCAAACTTCACCGCCTAAATCAAATAACCAATGTTGAATTAAGCTTAAACTTTTATCCCAATCGGCTTTATTTTCAACTTTGCTTGAGCTGATTTGTGCTCTTAATACGCCAATTGTTGCATTGAGTTCATCCACATCACCTAATGCATTAATTCGTAAGTCATCTTTAGCGACACGTGAACCATCCCCAAGACCTGTTGTGCCCGAATCGCCTGTACGTGTATAGATTTTACTTAAACGATGTCCCATGAAACTGTCCTACAAATAAAAAGGGGATAATGTTGGTCAGAACATTACCCCGAAATTGGAGTTAAGAAAATATTTTTATTGTCTCGATTACTCGATTAGTAACGGAAAGTCACACCCGCAGAAGCTTGGCGACCAGTATTAATGTACCAATCATTCGAAGGGTAAGTATTTAATACCTCACGATACTCAACATCACCTACGTTTTGAATGTTAGTAAATACTTTTACATTTGGATTGATATTCCAATAAGCATTTAAATCTACGGTTGCATAGCCAGGTACTCGGGTCGTATTTGCTGTGTCTGCATAGGATTTAGCACGTGCGATTATTGATGCACTGATGCCATAAGTTGCATTTTCTAATCCTGTACTTACCGTTAAGGTCTGACGTGGACGATAAGCAATTTCTAGTTCAGTCGCTTTATTTTCCGTTTTCACATAAGCATATTGCGTTGATACAAATAAATCATCTTGATGCCATTTGATGCTAGCCTCACCACCTGTGAAATTTGCTTTCGCTATATTTTTATTTGTACCAGCATTATTTGTAATGAGATTTTTAATCTTTGTATGATAAACAGAAAGATTGGTGCTGATACTCGGTGTGATATCGTAATCAGAACCGATTTCATAAGAGGTGCTTTCTTCTGGAGCAAGGTTTTGATTGCCACCCCATTGTGAATAGAGTTCATTTAGTGTTGGTGCGCGGAATGCACTACCAATATTTGCATAAACACTTGCATTTTGCAGGAAATGATAACGAATTGCAGCTTGTCCAACTGTGTGATCGCCAAAACGTTCATTGTCTTCTAGACGTATACCTGCTTGCGTATCAAATTGTTCATTTTTAAATTGGTGTTGTAGGTAATAGCCTGTGCTATCTACACTCTGATCACCTTTTAGAATCGTGTTTGTTTTATAATTGGCATCCGTATATGTTGCACCAACTAAAATGTTTTGATTTGGTGTGAATTTCCACTTTAAGTTTAAATCTCCTTCGTTATTTTCAGTATCATAGCGCGAACCGTAAGAAGGTACATTTTGCTTGTCTTGCGCATTTGAATAACGTGCGTTTAAGATTAAGTCAGGTAAAATATTGAAGGCAACCTTCGCATTAATGACACGATTTTCAAATAGGCGTGGCGCTGTATTGGTAATATAGTCATTACTGAAAATACTGGTTCCCTTGTTTTCACTAATCGAAGCGGAAGCATCAATGGTATTTTCTTGATAGTAACCAACTTTGGCATGGTAGCCTTTTTGGTCATAACTGGCTTTTTCATTTTTAGCTTGGCTTTCAAAGATACGCGTACCATCACTTTCTAAGCGTTGACCACCGATTTGTGCATAAAAGCCTTGATCAGTCACTAAATTGGCATTTGCAATTGTTTTATAAGTATTATTTTCCCCATAAATGCCAGTTAAATCGGCACCTGTTTTTTCAGGTTTTTTTGAAATTAATTGGACAACACCACCAATGGCATCACTACCATATTGTACAGATGCAGGTCCTTTTAAGATTTCAACTTGTTGAACATTAGTTGTATCTAAAAATGCAGGGTAGAGTGGGGCAAGTTCATTTTGACTATTTAGGCGAGCACCATCTTTAAGAACTAAAGTGTGAACTGATTTAGCACCGCGAAGTGAAATCTCAGAAATTTGTCCTAAGCCACCACTTTGTTTTATATATACCGATGGATCACGTTGAATGATATCAGAGATATTTAATAAAGGGTTTTGTTCGATAGTCTTTTGATCAATCACTGTTAGACGTACAGGAACATTCTTTAACTTTTCTTCTGAACGAGATGCCGTTACAACAATTGTATCTAACGTTGCTGTTTTATCGTTTGATTGATCTTGAGCAAAAGAAGTTGAAGAAAACCCCATCGCAATAGCGATAGCACCAACTAAACGTGTCGGTTGAAAAATAGTAGACATGACGTCGCTCCATACATTCACCCGTCGTGAATGTTAATGTGGAAATGAACAACAAGCAGGTCTCCGGACTTCACTATATCATCACAATCGTGATGCTATTAATCATCTTCCCACATCATTCAGATGCAGTGATTTGGCGCTTAGCTAAGATTAATAATTCGGTGTTACCGTTGCGAGGGCAGTGTTGGATTTGCACCAACTTCCCTATAAGCAAAAGAATTTGCTTTAGACTTGTTGCGAGAATAGGCGAAGTATAATGTGTTAACATTTTTTAAACAATTGCATTTGAATATGAACTTTGCCCAAAGTCTGCCAAATTGCTTTACAATACGAGCGTTACAAATATTCATTTCAAATTGGACATCAAATGCGCCAAACACAATTGCGAACTCGTGCCAAAATTTGTGGAATTACTCGAACTCAAGATGTTGAGGCTGTTGTACAAGCAGGTGCGGATGCGATTGGATTTGTATTCTTTCCTCCAAGCCCACGTCATGTCAGTATTGAACAAGCGCAAATCTTGGCAAGCTTAGTACCCGCTTATGTTCAGTTGGTTGGTTTATTTGTAAATGCAAGCGCAGAAGAAATACAAACAGTGCTTGATTCAGTTCCTTTAGATGTATTACAACTGCATGGTGATGAAACACCTGAACAATGCCAACAGATTGCTGTGCAATGTAAACGTCGTTGGTACAAGGCTATTCAAGTTAAACCTGATTTAGATATTTTGACCGAAATTCAACGCTATCAAGCTGTGGGAGCCAGTGCAGTTCTACTTGATGCGTGGCATCCTGATTTAAAAGGTGGAACAGGTCATTATTTCGACTGGACTAAATTTCCAAAACTCGATGTTCCACTAATCTTGGCAGGGGGCTTAACCCCTGAAAATGTGAGTGAAGCTATTGATACTACAGCCGCTTTTGCTGTAGATGTCAGCGGAGGCGTAGAATCCGCAAAAGGTATAAAAGACCAACAACTCATTGAAAAATTTATGCAAGGAGTCCAACGTGGATCAGCAAAACCTTAGTCAACAAAATCAAGCGATTGACTACACCCAGTTTCCAGATGCCCAAGGGCATTTTGGTATTCATGGTGGGCGTTTTGTGTCAGAAACGCTTATGGCTGCACTTGAAGACTTAGAAAGTCTTTATGGTCGTATGAAAAATGATGCCCAGTTTTTGGCTGAGTTTGACCGTGATCTTGCGTTTTATGTTGGTCGTCCAAGTCCGCTTTATTATGCAGAACGATGGTCTCAGCACCTCGGCGGTGCGCAAATTTATCTGAAACGTGAAGACTTGAACCATACAGGTTCGCATAAGGTTAACAACACGATTGGTCAAGCGTTATTGGCTAAGCTATCAGGTAAAAAGCGTATCATCGCTGAAACAGGCGCGGGACAACATGGTGTTGCAACGGCAACCATTGCAGCACGTTTAGGTATGGAATGTGTGGTGTACATGGGGGCTGAAGATGTAAAACGTCAGGCGATGAATGTCTATCGCATGCGTTTACTAGGTGCCACGGTTGTTCCAGTGCAAAGCGGTTCAAAAACATTGAAAGATGCGATGAACGAAGCGATGCGCGATTGGGTCACAAATGTTGATACAACTTATTATGTGATTGGTACAGTTGCAGGACCGCATCCTTATCCGCAATTGGTTCGTGATTTCCAATCGATTATTGGTCGTGAAGCTCGTCAACAAATCCAAGAGCAAGCAGGACGTTTGCCAGATGCATTAGTGGCTTGTGTCGGGGGCGGTTCAAATGCAATGGGCTTGTTCTATCCATTCTTGAATGACCAAGATGTGAAAATGTATGGTGTTGAAGCAGCTGGTTATGGTATTGAAACAGGTAAACACTCTGCGCCATTAAATGCTGGGCATGTTGGCGTTCTACATGGAAACCGTACATATCTTATGTCTGATGAGCAAGGTCAGATTATTGAAACACATAGTATTTCAGCAGGTTTAGACTATCCTGGTGTTGGTCCAGAGCATAGTTTCTTGAAAGATATGCATCGTGTTGAATATGTGCCAATCAAAGATGACGAAGCCTTACAGGGTTTCCGTGATTTAACTCAGATTGAAGGCATTATTCCTGCGCTTGAAAGTTCACATGCGATGGCATATGTCACGAAACTGGCGCCGACGATGTCGAAAGATCAAATCATTATTGCAACAGTTTCAGGTCGTGGAGATAAAGACTTGATGACGGTTGCACGTATCGATGGTGTTGAAATGGTTGAGATGTAATTCAGCTTATTCGATCAATAACTAAGCCTCTTTTATAGAGGCTTTTTTATGTTTGGAAAATGAACGGATTCTACAAAAATCACATGGAAATCATGATTTAAAACAGACAAATTTTGATAAAAATAAGTGGTTGTATTTTAGTATGCGTTTTTTACAGCAAGTTAGAGCTGAACATTTTCCCGAAAAAATCGTATGGGGATGGAAAGACACATTTGCGATTTTGATCATTCCTTTAATTATTTTAAATGGTTTTATTTTAGAAGGAATATTTGGCAGCTTAATCGCTGTGAGTTTGGGTGATACTGTTTTAAGGGCGTTGCTATTTATTTTAGTGTGTTTTTTATATAAAGATATGCTGTTTGTTCATTGGATTAAGTTTAGACAGGCATTTTGGCGTTCTAGTTTATTGGTAGTGATAGGAGCAGTGCTATTACAAGTAGTGATTTCACTCACACGCCAACTTTTGCCTGTCGGGCAAAGCACGGAAGAAAAAAGCTTTATCGACCCTGAACATATTCCTTTTATCAGTTTGTTGATGATTAGTTTGGGTCCATTATTTACCGCACTTTTAGAAGATATTGTCTTTCGTTATACCTTATTGCAAAAGTTGTTTATTCAACCCTTGTTATGGCGCATCATACTGATTATCTTGAACTCTATTTTGTTTGGTTTGATTCATTATCATAATTTTGATGGTAATTTGATTGCGACAATCAGCTTTATGAGTGCAGGTTTATTTCTAAATCTGATCTATTTATGGACACGTAATATTTGGCATGTGTTGATGATTCATTTCTTGAATAATGCATTGTTATCAGTGGGTGGAATTGTATTATTAAAACTTCTTCAATCATTTACATAGTGATTCAATATGCCAAATTTGTTTATGGTGATGTTAGGTGGGCGACACGCAAAAGCCAATACCGAAGTGCATGATGTGGTGATGGCGATTGGTCATGATTTGCAAGAGATTATTCCTCAACTAAAACAAGCTTGGTTTGGTGAATCAAAAGGTTTACATATTGATGCTTGGGCACAGTTTTCTGGTGTTCAATCTGAAGGGATTAATTATCAAATCCAGTTTTCAGATGCAGCACCTTCAGCAACTGACCAAAAGTTATATTTGATTAATCTGGGTGGATATAGCTCGGAAGTATTTGGTGAATTACATCGCTATCATTTAGTTGTTGCACCAAATGCGATGACTGCAAAACAGTTCGCTAAACAATTAATAAAGCAAGCTTGGCATAAACCACATATTGATCGCATTATGGATGTTGATGACTGTATTCCAATTGATCATATCGCGGGGCGGTATATTCATTTAGTGCAGGGCGAGTTTAATCCTACAATTTGGGAAAACACCTATCTGACTTTAACCTAATGTTTTATCCAAAATAAAACAGGGAAACATTTATGTTTCCCTGTTCGTGTAAGTCCAAATCAAATCAAGGAAGCACTTTAATGCGTTCAGTTTTAGGTGCGGTTAAAGGCGAGTTCTGTGAAACATACTTTTCTAATGCATCAATATCCTGACCACCACCGATTGGATTTTTTCCTTGTTTTAACACGGTAAAGTTATCGCCACCATCAGCAAGGAAACTATTGACGGTGACTCGATAGACCTTAGTGTCATCTAAAGCTTGTCCTGCAATCAGAATATTACTGGCGCGTGGTGAAGCAGTGGTGTCTTTTTTATATGAATAACTAAACTCTTTTGATGGTTGTAAAATACGAACCGTTGCTGCATTTGCTCCAGACCATTGTTGTTCTAAAACGTCACGGATTTGTTTACCTGTAAGACTAATCGTCACGATAGAATTACCAAAAGGTTGTACGGTAAATACATCACCAAAGGTAATCTGCTTATTGCTATCGACCTGTAAGTCGGCGCGAACACCACCTGGATTCATCAAAGTGAAATCAGATCCTTGATTACTTGCTGTCAATGCCATCGCTTGTTGCGCGTCCGCAATTAAAATACCGAGTGCACTTTCGCCACTTTCTGTTGCATTACGATTAATTACACCTGTAGCAGTTCCAACGACTCGTGCTGAAATGGTATTAACGGCTTGGCGATATTTATCTAATATTGCTTCTATACTTGGGGTTTTATTAAATTTCTCATAT
The DNA here is from genome assembly GCF_024296945.1 of Acinetobacter sp. Z1. Lineage (NCBI taxonomy): Bacteria > Pseudomonadati > Pseudomonadota > Gammaproteobacteria > Moraxellales > Moraxellaceae > Acinetobacter > Acinetobacter sp. Z1. The sequence continues at coordinate 665,848 of NZ_CP101115.1, forward strand.
AAATCAGTCAAATTTACCGTTGCGGTACCAGACGTATAAGCTTCACTTTGAATCGGAACTTGTTTGGCATCCTTTTTAATTACATCACCTGTTTTGCCGTCCAATTCGAGTTGAATGTTGGTAATGGCAGTACCGTACTGCCCCGCAGAGGTCAGCAAAAATGGCTTTTGTGGATTCTTGGTCGAATAATCACAAATATAAGATTGATGCGTATGACCAGAAACAACTACATCAACAGCGTTATCTAAGCGATCTAAAATGCCTGTTAATGGTCCGCTTAGACCATCACACGTTTTCTTATTAAATTTGGTACTTGGTGCAACACCTTCGTGTACCACCACCACAATCGCTTCAATGCCTTGTTTTTTTAACTCAGGAATCAAGGCATTCACGGTATCGGCTTCATCATGGAATTCAACATCTTTAATACCTGCTGCAGACACGATACTTGGAGTTGCTTCAAGAGTCATACCAATAAATGCGACTGGAATACCTCCATAAGTTTTAACTTTATATGCAGAAAAAAGAGTTTTTTTAGGGTCTGCCTTTAAGGAAACATTTGCAGCCAAGAAGTTAAATTTTGCCCCAGAAAATTCTTTATTAATTTGACATGGCTGTGTGCTGGTATATTGCTGACAACCACCATTCTGCAAACGACGAAGTTCATCTGTACCACGATCAAATTCATGATTACCAACAGCATTAAAGTCAATCTGAATATCATTCATGGCTTCAATGGTCGGTTCGTCCAAAAATAACGATGACGTGAGTGGTGATGCACTAATCAAGTCACCTGCTGACACAACGGCATTATTTGGATACTGAGCACGTAGTTTTTTTATTGCATCGGCAAAATAGCTAACACCACCTGCGGGAATACGAACATTCTTGGAATTGTCTGTTGGATCTTCTGCTTCAATAAAGCGTTTAGGCGGTTCTAAATTACCGTGAAAGTCATTGAATGCAAGGATGTTGATATTTTGATTTTTGCGTTCAACTGTTGGCGTTCCGTTATTATCATCATCGTCATTACATGCTGTTAAAGCCAGCATCATCATACAGAGCAGTTTTGCTTTTAGTAGTTTTTGATTCATCATGGTTTTTGATCAAGTGGTATAAGATTGTTTTTTAAAATAAAACCTCTGTGTGAATATTTGATGAAAAAATGAACTTTAATAGAAATTTGAAATGTTTTTTAAGCATGGAACATGATGAAAATCGATCAATTATAAATACAAAATTAGTAGTAAATTTGATCACTTACAGTCTATTATTGGCAAAGATGCGACCGAGCAATCATGGAAATAAACAATGGATTTGATACAAGCCAATGGTCAACCTCGTTATGGACGTTTTGACCAGATCCCTTCACGAATAAATCTTGATGATTATATTTATAAAACACCTTATGGTCAGATTCTGAAAGGTTGGCGTAAACAGCTTAAATATAAGAAATTTAAATTCTGTGGTTTACAGCATGAACATTACAGCATTGGTATTGCGATTGTCGATTTGTCGTGGGCAGGGCACGGTTTTTTTTATGTCTATGATCATCAAACGCAGAAAGTGATTGAGTGGAATGCGATTCAGCCGCTTGCTCTAAAAACTCAACTCGATGAGCAGCCTTTATTTAGTCAAAGCTATTTTAAAAAATCAGCTTATAAATTTGATATACAGCATGCGAATGGTGTGCGTTATATTCAAGTGACTAAACATGGTGAGATAAAACTCAAAGCTCGTATTTTCTGCGCAGGGACTGATGCACTCAGTTTATGTAGCCCAACAGGGATCAATGGTTGGACGTATACGCAAAAACAAACCACGTTGGCTGTAGAAGGATTTTTTATTAATCCTGATAAACAACAGGTTGAGTTTAATGCTCAAAGCCTTGCTGCATTAGATGATACCTGTGGGTTTCTACGACCTGAAACGGCTTGGTTTTGGTTGTCTTGTCAGTTTCGTGATGCAAATGATCGCCGTATTGGTTTGAATCTCGCATCTGGAGTTAATGAGAGTTTTGGCAATGAAAATGCGTTGTGGGTTGATGGGCGTTTGTACCCACTCACCGATATTTTATTTGAACAGAAAGATGCTAATACTTGGTCAATTCGTTCTTTGGGTGGATGTTTAAACTTAGTGGTAGAAACAGGTTGGTGTCGTTTTGAAAATATTAATCTACGACTGATTGGCAGCCAGTTCAATCAATGGCAAGCCAAAGTCAGAGGTACGATTGCAAATGACCAAGTCGAATTAGTGTCATTAGATAATGAATATGGTTTGTTAGAACAGCATTATGCGAAGTGGTGAGAATGACAGAAAAAATCCCCCTAAATTCAAAGGGGAATTTTTTATGAGACGTGAATTAAAGCCCCGCTTGCCAAAAAGCTTCACCCGCAGCAATTGGATCATTGGTCTTGGCCAAAGTATCAATCCAGACATCGTATTGGCGAATAACAGGATGTTGATTTGGATGGAAATCTTTTTTAAACCAGTCACTGTATTGAGATCTTTTCGCAGTCAAAATACCGTTACGACCAAAGAACCAAGGCAAACCCTTGCGTGCCATATCAAAACGTTGTCTTAAACTAAAGCCATCCGTTTTAAGCATCACATCAGTACGATACAAGGTAAAACCAAACATCATCACTGTTGTGAACACCAAGGCAAAGCGACGGGTTGCTTCGGGCACTTCACCCACTTCTCGCATCACATCAAAAGCAACATCACGATGTTCCATTTCTTCAATTGCATGCCAAGCAAATAATGCGCGTACAAAAGGATCGGCTTCCACTAAAGTTTCTTTTTTACTATAGAAGGTATCTGCCATTAACGCAGTTAAATGCTCTGCGGCTGCGGTCATAGCGATGTTGTATTGAGCTGAACGATTTTTCAATTCAAATCTAAAAATCTTTTTCAACCGAGCAGTGAACTGATCAACTGGCATACCTTGATCTTTCATGATTTGGTTCATCTTATCGTGAGCCATACCATGTTGAGCTTCTTGGCGGATGAAATCTGCAACACGTTCCTGCAAGTCTGGATCATCAATTTTGTCACGGAATAAACGCACACATTCAATAAAATAGCGCTCACCATCAGGAAAAGTCAGGCTCAATGCATCAAACATACGGGTACGAAATGGATCGCCACCAAACCAAAAACGGGGTGCTTGATCTAAATGAAAGTCTAGCTTTGTTCTTACAACGGGTTCAACTTGATAGGAAACATGTGCATTCATTTTTGCTATTACTTGTCTTTTCATGAACTCAGTATGAGAAAACTCCGATGAAATGTTTTGACAGTTACAGCCAATTTTTATACAAATAACGACAGATCAGGATGAGATCGGTATATGTCAGTCAAAATTATCATTGGATATTTGCGATTATTTAATCGTGTTTTACAACAAGAACAAATTGATTTGTCTAAAGTTGTCGCGCCTGAACTTTGGCAGGCTTTTCAAGCTTGCTTGGAAAATCCAGATGAAAGAGACTTTGATGTGGAGCGCTATGCTTTATTGTTACAAGCTGCTCAGCCGCATTTCACACGTCCGATCACATTAGTTTTAGCTGAACATGCCAATTTGCAAGATTTAGGTTTAATGGGTTATTTGGCATCAACCAGTATTGATCTACAACAAGCCTTACAATTATTACAACGCTATTATTCTTTGGTATTTAAGCAAACCAATTTAGAACAGCTCGATGTGCAGCAATTTTCTGAATATATTCAAATTGTGTGGAGTGCATCTTATAGCGATTTTCGGGAAATGTATGAATTAAACCTCGCGTTGATTTTTAAAATTTCTCAATCGATTGTCCAAGATGCGTTGGTTCCGCCGCAGATGATTCAGTTTGGATACATGCCACATACTGCTTTATATCATTTTGAAAAATTTTATGGTTGTCCGATTCAAGTTCAAGCAGGGCAGTATGCGATTCGTTTTTCTAATCAAATTTTAAAAGCGAAAAGTATCGCCGCTGATCAGCAATTAAACCATGTACTCTCTACCCAAGCCCAGCAATCCTTAAACAGCATTACTTCTTTTGAGATTCAGCAACAACAATTCCGTCAAAAAATACAGACGCATATCGAGCAAGGTCTTTTGCAGCAAGAAGAAGTATTACTGAGTTATGTCGCAAAACGTTTGCATTGTTCTGAACGAACATTACAACGACAACTCAAAACCTATCAGCTCAATTTTCAAGATATTTTAGATCAGTACAGATTAGAGCAAAGTAAATTGTATTTGCAGCAAGGAAAATCTTTTTCTGAGATTGCGGAACGTCTGGATTATGCAGATCAGAGTGCGTTTGGACGGGCTTTTAAACGTTGGACAGGAGTTACTCCCAAACAGTTTTTAAAATCACTTTAGATTTTAAATGAATCTTTCCACTGGGCGTAAGTCTTATTTAAATAGAAATTTTCTCAACAGAGTCTTGCTGTATTTTCACCTAATTATTGGATAAGCCACTACGTCTTGCACTTCAGTTGAAATATATTTCAACTTTGTTCAGGTTCGACCTGAGAAGCGTTTAAAGCTTCGCAAGTGTTTTGGCAAAAGTAGGCAAAACCATTGTCATTCACATGAGGAGCGATTGAAGCTCCGCAAGGTTCACTTCCTCGTTCTTGCGCTTCACCAAAGCTTCAGTCGCTTTGGCTTGCTCAGGTTGTGAATGACATTTCCGAGTCTCTTATTTCGCACAGGATTTAACATGTTTTGAGGCGTGGATAATGAAAGACAATGGCGAGCACGGCGCAAACAGCAAGAATCCAGCAATAATAAATATTACCAATCAACTCAACTGGAGAGAGTTTGGCAATCGAGCAAGCAAGCAATAATTGCGCACCATAGGGAATAATACCTTGAATCACACACGAAAAAATGTCGAGCAGAGCGGCACTACGCTTAGGATCAACACCATATTCTCTCGCCACTTCACGTGCCATATCACCCGATAAAATAATCGCGACGGTATTATTCGCCACAAATAGATTTGAGAATACAACCAGAAAACTGATACCCAACTCACCAGCGCGTTGTTTACCGAATTTAAATAGGCGAGTTAATGAATAGATACGTTGAATTAACCATTGTAGTCCGCCTTCTTTTTGCATCAGCGTGGACAGTCCACCAAGCAACATGGAAAGTAATGCCACCTCAAACATGCCAACAAAGCCATCATAAATAGAGCTGTTTAACTTTAATAAATCAAATTCAGGTTTTTCAATGAGTCCAATAACACCTGAGAGAATGATGCCAATCATCAATACAGCAAGGACATGCAAGCGGGTAAAGGCGAGAAAAAATACCGCAAGATAAGGCAAAATCAACCAAATATCGTAGGGTTTTGATTGAATCGCTTCAGCCTGATGGCTCATAAAAATATAAAGCACGAGTGTCATGATCGCAGCGGGTAATGCGATCCAAATATTAACTCTAAATTTATCTCTGAGTTCTACATTTTGACTTCGTGTAGCAGCAATGGTGGTATCCGAAATCATCGATAGATTGTCACCAAACATAGCACCACCAACTACAGCACCAATCGCATAAATTGGAGCAATTTCTGTGGCTTGAGCAAAACCAAAAGCGATTGGGGCACAGGCGGCAATGGTACCCATTGAGGTTCCCATGGCTGTTGCAATAAATGCTGCAATAATAAATAGCATTGGCAACACAAATTCAGCTGAAATGAGTGAAAGCCCAAGTTGAACGGTGGCATCTACACTACCAATCGTACTTGAAACACTTGCAAATGCACCTGCCAACATGAATACCATAAACATCAAAATCAAATTTGGATGACTAGCACCTTGTAAAAACTCTTCGATTGCAACATTCAGTTTCTGTTTATAGAGTAGTAATGCCAAAATCACGGCAGGGATTGCAGCAACGGGCGCTTTGACTTGATAGAAGGCAAATTCTGTCCCAATCATTGAATGATAAAGACCACTCCCGAGAAAGATGATCAAAAATACCAATAGCGGTAACAAAGCAAGGGCATTGCTTTGTACTTTTTCCTGAGCGTGGGCAGACATAGAATTAAAAAGAAAATTTAGAAATTGTGGCTAGTATAAAGGAGCTGAGCCTATTTCTAAAATGCAAGAACATTCATTAGAAATTAGGAAGCTTTGATCATTGAGAAAAAACCTAAAATATAGATAAATGTAATAAGGCAGTTGTAAGTAGAAACATTCACTGTTGCAATCACGTCAAACTCTGTTCAATGAACAAAAAATAGCGTTACAATGCAGTGTTATTGTATGACTACAAACAACTCCTTAATTTATATAAATCAGGAAAGCATAATCCTATGTCACGTCTTGCCACTCGTTTTGAACAGCTTAAATCTCAGCAACGTAAAGCGCTTGTTTCTTATGTAATGGCAGGTGATCCGCATCCACAGGTAACAGTTCCATTACTTCACCAAATGGTTGAAGCTGGCGTTGATGTCGTCGAGTTGGGACTCCCATTCTCTGACCCAATGGCAGATGGTCCAGTGATTGCTTTAGCTGCTGAACGTGCGTTAGCAGGTGGAACAAGTACGCTTGATGCATTGAATATGGTGAAAGAATTTCGTCAAAAAGATCAAACAACACCTGTTGTCTTAATGGGATATTTGAATCCTGTTGAAGTGATTGGGTATGAAAAGTTTGTTGCTTATGCGAAAGACTGTGGTGTTGATGGGGTACTTTTGGTGGACTTACCCCCTGAAGAAGCTAAACAATTTGGTGAAGTCTTAAAACAAAATAAGATGGATCAAATTTTCTTGCTTGCACCAACTTCAACAGACCAGCGTATTCAACATGTGGTAAATCAAGCCAGTGGTTTCGTTTATTACGTGTCACTAAAAGGTGTGACAGGTGCTGCAACTCTAGATACCTCTGAAGCAGCAGCTCGTATTGCTAAAATTAAGACCATGACTGACGTACCTGTCGGTGTAGGTTTTGGAATTAGTGATGCTGCATCTGCAAAAGCGATGGGTCAAGTTGCTGATGCCGTTATCGTAGGAAGTGCTTTCGTTAAATCTTTTGCGACATTGCCAGCCGATGAAGCTGCGCAACAGACGGTGAATAAAGTCAAGGAGCTTCGAGCTGCGCTCGATGAGTTAGTATGAGTCAAGAGTTAACAACAGGGAAGATTCTAAGCCCTTCAACGCCTTGGACTGAGCGTCAAGTACCGAGCATTCAGGTTGCGAATCAGCAGCAAATATTTAAATCGACTTTTACTGAGCCGACAATCGAATGCCCTGAATGCCATGCATTAGTGACACGTACAGCCATGTCTTTTAATGCTTATGTGTGTCCACAGTGCGATGAGCATTTACGTATGCGCGCACGTGATCGTTTGAACTGGTTCTTTGATCAAGTGAATGTTGAGTTAGGACAAGAATTTAGTGCTAAAGATCCATTAAAATTTGTTGATAGCAAACCATATCCTGAACGTATGCGCGAAGCTCAAGACAAAACTGGCGAAACTGAAGCATTGGTTGTAATGCAAGGTTCTTTAAAAGGTTTGGACTTGGTGGCTTGTGCCTTTGACTTTGATTTCATGGGCGGTTCAATGGGTACAGTTGTGGGTGACCGCTTTGTACAAGCTGCTGAACGTGCAATTGAACTTCATCAACCTATGATTTGTTTTGCTGCTTCTGGTGGCGCACGTATGCAAGAAGGCATGTTGTCTTTAATGCAGATGGCACGTACAGCGGCTGCGATTCAAAAAATGAAAGAAGCACGTGTTCCATATGTTGTGGTATTAACACACCCTGTTTACGGTGGCGTAACGGCTTCATTAGCAATGTTAGGTGATGTACATATTGCTGAACCTAAAGCGATGATTGGATTTGCGGGCAAGCGCGTGATTGAGCAAACGGTTCGTGAAAAGCTCGAAGAACCATTCCAACGTGCAGAATATTTGCTTGATCATGGTGTGGTCGATCAAATTGTTCATCGTCATGCATTACGTGATACTGTATATAGACTCGTGGCTAAACTGATGAACTTACCTTGAAACCCGACGCTCCACATTCAACAGATACATTAACAACATGGCTCGATTATTGGGGCCATGTTCACGTTACAGGCATTGATTTAGGTTTAGAGCGCGTTATTCCTGTCGCTGAAAAGTTAGGCGTAATGCAACCGAAGGCAAAGGTTTTTACTGTGGCGGGTACCAATGGTAAAGGCTCAACCACAACCGCTTTAGCTGCAATTTTAAATGCTCAAGGCTACAACGTTGGTTTATACCAATCACCGCATATCTATCGTTTCAATGAGCGTGTAAAACTTGCAGGTTTGGAAGTTGATGATCAAAGTTTGGTTGATGCATTTGTCATGGTCGATCAAGCGCGCCGTGAATGTGGATTAAGTCTATCTTTTTTTGAAGCAACCACTTTGGCTGCTTTTGTTATTTTTAAGTTAAAACAATGTGATGTTTGGGTACTTGAGGTTGGTCTTGGTGGTCGCCTTGATGTTGTCAATGTGATTGACCCTGATATTGCGGTAATTACCAATATTGGGCTAGATCATGTTGATTGGTTAGGGGATACCATTGAAAAAATTGCTTACGAAAAAGCAGGCATCATTCGTCCTCATATCCCTGTGATTTTTGCTGGGCAACAACTGTTACCTCAAGCGATTCAAAACAAGGTGAATGAAACACAATCCCAGTTATATGCTTTAAACCGTGATTATTTTTATCAGCTCAATGATGATGGTCAAACATGGTCATTTGCATCTTCTGGCACAACTTTAAAGCTCCCTACAGGGCAGCTAGCTTTAGATAATATTTCGACTGCTGTTGCTGCTGTTTTAGCAAGTGGTGTGGATATTTCTCAAGGAGCGATTGTCTCGGGTATTCAACAAGCTCGTTTGCAAGGTCGTTTTGAAATACGGCACATTCAAGATAAAACCGTCATTTTTGATGCAGGTCATAATCCGCATGGCGTCGAATTTTTATTGAATCAGTTGCGAAAATTCTTAAAATACAATAAACAGTACACAGATGTTGTCGCAGTATTTTCAATGCTGGCAGATAAAGATATTTCGTCTGTCACCGATTTACTAAAAACAACAGTAAAAGATTGGTTTATTGCTACCTTAGATGTGCCAAGAGCCGCACCAATGCAACAGTTGCAACAAGCTTTGCAAGGGCAGCAGGTACATGAGTTTGGTAATATCCAGCAAGCTTTTGAAACTGTGCTGAATAAATGTAATAACAATCAGCTGATTTTAGTCTGTGGTTCGTTTCATACTTTAGAAGCGGTCTGGGAGTATTTAGAAGAATGTCAATGAATAACAAACAACGTTGGATGGGTGGCGTTGTTTTATTAGGAGGTGGTGTGTTATTGGCTGCATTACTCCTTAAAGGTAATGAAGAAATCGAGCAAGATAATACACAAGCGACTATTACGCATCCTATTCCCAAAACGCAATCGACTCCTAAAACTGCTCAACCAGCGCAAGATGGCGAAATGGTTTCGCTACAACCATTGGCTGTTGATGTTGAAACAGAAAAACGGTTACTTGAAGAACAACGCCGTTCACGTGAAAAAGCTGTTGCAGAGCAAGAAGCGCGTGCTGCTGATTTTTTAAAGATGCAACAAGAAGCTGAAGCTGCTGCTGCACGAAAGGCAGCTGAAGAATATGCAGCGATTAACGCACGTCGAAACGCTGCACAGGAAAGTTCAGATAATATTCCGCCTGAATTAAATGAAGATGATAAAGCGAAAGCACAACGTCTAGCCGAAGAAAAAAGAAAGGTCGATGAAAAGAAAAAAGCTGAACAGCTCAAGTCAGATCAGCAAAAATCAGATGCTGAAAAGAAATTAGCGGAAGAAAAACGTAAGGCTGAAGCTGATAAGAAAGCTGCGGAAGAAAAAAGCAAAGCTGAAGCGGACAAGAAAACTGCTGAAGAAAAACGCAAAGCTGATGCAGACAAGAAAGCTGCCGAAGAAAAACGCAAAGCTGAAGCAGATAAGAAAGCTGCTGAAGAAAAGCGTAAGGCTGAAGCAGAGAAAAAAGCTGCAGATGAGAAAAAACGTAAAGCTGAAGCAGATAAAAAAGCTGAGGCTGAGAAAGCTCGTGAGTTGATGGAAAATGGTGATAAAAAGTGGATGGTGCAAGTTGCATTAGCAGCAAATCAAGCCAATGCTGATGCAGTAGTGTCTAAATTACGAGCGAAAGGCTATAAAGTGACAACTAGCCCAACCTCTAAAGGTATCCGTATCATGGTTGGACCATCGAAAGATAGAGATACTGCTGACGCAGCGCGTAAAAAAATCACCTCAGATGAAAGTTTAGGTATGAAATCGGCTTGGGTAATTGATTGGGTTCCACTTGATCAGAGATAAATAGTCATATTGATCTAAGTAAGTAAAGTATCATCAGGATCAGTTGATTGTGAGATTTTCATCAAATAGGCGATGAAGTTATGAAACAAACGGATTTGAGGATACTTGAAAAATTTAGCTTTTCTCCAGACTCTGCAATTGGTGCATTGTCTGGAGTTGCTTGCTTAGAGGACTATTTATATCTGATTGGAGATGATGTTCGTTACTTATTAAAAACGAGCCTAAAAAATAAATTGACTGCAACGACAGCTTTTGAAAAAGTCCCTTTATTTGAATCGTCTGAACAACAAGCTCTAGCAATTTTAAGCAAAGCAGAAAAGCCTGATTTTGAAGCACTAAGTTGTATTATTTATAATGAACAGCCTCATTTATTAATTATGGGATCAGGTTCGACTGAAAAGCGAAAGCAAGCTGTCCTATATAATCCATCCAATCATCAATTCAAGACTTTGTTTGATCAGGTGGATTATGATTATTTGCAGCACTGTGCTGCACTCACCGGCGGAGCCGATTTAAATATTGAAGCAGTATGCTCAGACAACCGTCATCTTTATGTCTTTCAACGTGGCAACATTAATCACTTTCATGGTGTTTTAGTATTTGATTTAGCAAAAATTCAAGCACATAAATCTTTAGAAAACTCCTTTATACGCTCATTCAATTTAACATTGCCTGAGATTAATGGTTCAGTAAGTGGTATTTCAGATGCCTATTTTTTAGTGGATCAAAACCTACTGATAGCCACCGCTGCGGTTGAGCAAACATTAAATACCTATGATGATGGTGATGTGTTGGGGAGTTTTATTTTGCTGTTCTCACCAGATGGTCAACCTATATCGAGTCATTTGATTCAGAGTGCAGAGGGTAAAACGCTACCAATTAAAGTTGAAGGGATTACATGGCTCGAATCTCGATCTGATTGCGAAGTATTTTTATTGGTCACTGACAGTGATGGTGGTGATTCTGAAGTTTTGAAGATATTGTTGGCTAATTCAGCTTTTATAAAACAAGAAGTTTAAGTGAAACCTATTCGCAAGGTATGCAATTTTGAGCAATGTACTTTACAGATTGATCGAGAATAATTTGATAGGTCGGTTTATTTAATAAGCTCTATTGTTTTAATAAATAGAGCTTTATCTAGAGCAATTCCAATATTCTAACGAGATGGATTCGACAGTTGTTGTCGAATCCATTTTACATTTTCAGGTGTAAATATATTTTCAATGTTTTTCCAAATGATATGGTAGCCATATCCTCCTTGCTTCATTTCTTTAACCGCATCTTCAATGGACCAATTTTCAAAAATAATCCGATACATCGCTATCGTTGCGCCTGTCCGATCTGAACCATGATAACAATGCACTAAAATTTTATGATTCTTTTGTTTTTCTATTTGAATTGCCTGCATTGCTTTTAATAAATCATCACGGTTAATCGCCCATGTATAAATAGGGATGTGCACAAGATTGAATGATTTATCATTGAATACCTGAGCATCTTCATTTCTTGCTCTAAGATTAATTACCGTATCAATTTGATGCTGTTTAAGCGCTGGAATTAATTGATTGTTTGGTTGGTCACTGCGAAAAACATCATGACTGATCTGATAAAAGTTATGAGTATTCGAAATCAGCATTCCCCAATTTTCAGGGCGTTGCTCATCATCTAGACTCGGATGCTTCATACATCCAGTTGTAGTTAATGTGGAAATTAAAAGAATGCTAGAAAGTGTTTTTTTCATATTACTGGTAACGATTGAATTCAACTGGATCGTGCGCACAAATTAACTCAATACTTGATTCATGTTGAGCGAGATATTGTAAACGTTTCAGATTATGTAAACGCTTTTGATTATTTTCAGCCAGTAATCGTTCCGTGAGATCTAATGCTCTAAGTTTATTTTTCGGATTTAATTCTAATTGTGAGAAGTAGGCATCTCCGCAAAACAGAATCCAGCCATCTTGCTTTTTGATTGCGATACCACAATGACCCTGTGTATGACCTAATAATGGAATCATTAGTATTTCATCATTAAAAAAGGGTAAACCTTTGACTTTTTCTAAGTTGAACCACGATTCACCATCGCTGTGTTCTGCAAAACTCCAGTATCGATGTTGTTTAAATTGTTCAGTTTTATATCGAACCTTGGCTTTGCCAGAAAGAGATTGCGTCGCATTATATTCAGAAGCGAGCATATGGACTGTTGCATGTGGAAAATCTGAAATCCCGCCAGCATGGTCAAAGTCGAGATGAGTGATGAAAATATGTTTCACATCACTGGGATTAAAACCAAGCTTTTGGATCTGATGGATAGCGCTTAGCTTTAGGTTAGATTCAAATTGTCCAAAGCGGGTAAGTAATTTCCCTAAACGTTGTTCAGTATGTAAATAATCTTGGATTCCTAAACCTGTATCAATTAAAACTAAGCCACGGTCAGTTTCAATCAGAAGGCAATGACAGACTAAATGCGCTTTCCAACCCTTTTGACCGAATAATGGCGCGCAGACAGGGCAGAAACTCCCACAGTGAAGATGATGAATGTTATAGATCATAATATTTTTATTGTGTCTCAATATCGAAATATTTTTATAACCGATTGATTCAAAAATACCAAAGAAATTTTCAAACACTCGAAAAAAAGCCTATCTGAAGATAGGCGATGGAGTTTGTTTTTCACTTTTTGTTTTTAAGCTTAAAACAAGCGCTTTTTAATGTTGTAGCTAATAAAGACTACGCTTTAATTTCTTAATTCGCAGCATAGCTGCTCGACTTGCATTCGGAACGAGCGTTGCTCGTTTTTATTGCTACGCACTACGTTTGTCTTGCGCTTCACTTGAAGCCTTTAATCGGCTTCAATTTTGCTCAGGCTGTGCTGTTAAACGCAAATAAGGTTTCACAGCTTTATAACCTTTAGGGAAGCGTTGTTTAATTTCTTCCTCATCTTTGAGAGACGGAACAATCACGACATCTTCACCATGCTGCCAGTTTGCTGGCGTTGCTACCTTGTGCTTATCCGTTAATTGTAGTGAATCGACCACACGTAAGACTTCGTTAAAGTTCCGACCTGTCGATGCAGGATAAGTGATAATTAAACGTACTTTTTTGTTCGGATCGATAATTACCAATGAGCGTACGGTTAGGGTTTCACTCGCATTTGGATGAATGAATCCGTATAACTCAGATACTTTTCGATCTTTATCGGCAATGATCGGAAAGTTCACTGTGGTATTTTGTGTTTCATTAATATCTTGAATCCAATTTTTATGTGATTCAACATCATCCACTGACAGGGCAATTGCCTTTACGCCCCGTTTCGTAAATTCATCTTTTAGTTTTGCTGTAAAACCAAGTTCAGTTGTACACACTGGAGTAAAGTCTGCTGGATGCGAAAATAAAATCCCCCAACCATCAGCTAAATACTCATAAAAATCAATTGTACCCTCACTTGATTCTTGTTGAAAATTTGGAGCAATGTCGCCTAAACGTAGTGTCATGATTCATCCTCAATACATTTTTATGTTCTATCTGTCCGTTTAATATGCAGGATCATTCTTATAAATAAAATTATTGTTTTTTCATTTTCTTATGAATAATTATGATAATTGAATTTTGCTGACTTAGAAAATTTGATCATAAATTCACATTTAAATCGGTGTAACTTAAATGCAAATTTGCTACATTAACGGCTCTTTGGTTGTGTGATGTCAGAATCGCCTAGCAGATTTTTTACCTGTTTGGATGCAAAGCCCTTGTAGTTCTTATTTCTGACTCCATAATAACAGCTAAGAAAAAATTACTTATTTAAACAAACAGGATTAGAGAGTTTATTCATGTTGGCAAGTCTGATCGGAGGTATCTTCGGTACAAAAAATGAGCGCGAACTCAAACGCATGCGTAAAATTGTTGATCAAATCAATGCGCTTGAACCGACGATATCTGTATTAAACGATGCAGACCTCTCTGCAAAAACTCCAGAATTCAAACAACGTTTTAATAATGGTGAAAGTTTAGATAAGTTATTACCTGAAGCTTTTGCTGTATGTCGTGAAGCGGCAAAACGCGTCATGGGTATGCGTCATTATGATGTGCAGTTGATTGGTGGTATTACCTTGCATGAAGGTAAAATCGCTGAAATGCGTACAGGTGAAGGTAAAACCCTAATGGGTACTTTGGCTTGTTACCTAAATGCATTGAGCGGACAAGGCGTTCACGTGATTACCGTGAATGATTATTTGGCGCAACGTGATGCTGAACTGAACCGTCCTTTATTCGAATTTTTAGGCTTAAGCATTGGTGTCATTTACTCGATGCAAATGCCAGCCGAAAAAGCTGAAGCGTACATTGCGGATATTACATACGGAACTAACAACGAATTTGGTTTCGATTATCTTCGTGACAACATGGTGTTTTCTCTTCAAGAGAAGAAACAACGTGGTTTGAGCTATGCCATCATCGATGAGGTGGATTCAATTTTAATTGATGAAGCACGTACGCCTTTGATCATTTCTGGGCAAAGTGAAGACTCATCTCACTTATATCAGTTAATCAACAGTATCCCACCACAGTTGAGTCCTCAAAAGGAAGAAAAAGTAGCTGATGGCGGTCATTTCTGGGTTGATGAGAAACAACGTTCGGTTGAAATGACCGAAGTTGGTTATGAAGCAGTTGAACAAGAGTTAATTCGTATGGGCTTGTTAGCTGAAGGTGAAAGCCTATATTCAGCAACCAATCTAAACTTGGTTCACCATGTAACGGCTGCGATACGTGCGCACTACTTGTATCAAAAGAATGTTCACTACATCATCGGCATTAATCCACAGACACAAAAAGAAGAAGTGATTATTGTGGATGAAAGCACTGGTCGTACGATGCCTGGACGTCGTTGGTCAGAAGGTTTGCATCAAGCGGTTGAAGCCAAAGAAAATATGGAAATTCAACCAGAAAACCAAACGCTTGCAACGACAACATTCCAAAACTATTTCCGCTTATATAAAAAGCTTTCAGGGATGACAGGTACGGCTGATACTGAAGCTTCTGAAATGAAAGAAATTTATGGTTTAGATGTTGTATTGATTCCAACCCATCGTCCGATGGTTCGTGAAGATCATAATGATTTAATTTATTTGAATCGCAACGGCAAATACAACGCCATCATTGAAGAAATCAGTAATATCCGTCAAAAAGGGGTTGCACCTATTTTGATTGGTACTGCAACCATTGAAGCCAGTGAAATTCTTTCTTCTAAATTGCTTCAAGCAGGTATTCATCATGAGGTTTTGAATGCAAAACAGCATGAGCGTGAAGCCGATATTATTGCTCAAGCGGGTAGTCCGAATGCAGTAACCATTGCAACGAACATGGCGGGTCGTGGTACGGATATTTTGCTTGGTGGTAACTGGAAAGCGAAATTAGCAAAAATCGAAAATCATACCGCAGAAGATGAAGCACGTTTGCAAGCACAGTGGGAAAAAGATCACGAAGATGTACTAAGTTCTGGTGGTTTACACATCATCGGTTCAGAGCGTCATGAATCACGTCGTATTGATAACCAGTTACGTGGTCGTGCAGGTCGTCAAGGTGACCCAGGTGTTTCTCGTTTCTATTTATCGCTAGAAGATGACTTGATGCGTATTTTCGCAGGTGATCGTGTTGTTGCGATGATGCGTGCAATGGGTTTACAAGAAAATGAAGCCATTGAACATAAAATGGTGAGTCGTTCGATTGAAAATGCCCAACGTAAAGTTGAAGCACGTAACTTTGACATTCGTAAAAACTTGTTGAAGTACGATGATGTTAATAATGAGCAACGTAAGATCATTTATACACAACGTGATGAAGTCTTAGCTGAAAGCACATTGCAAGATTACATCGAAGAAATGCATCAAGAAGTGATTAAAGGTTTAATCGCAAACTTTATTCCACCTGAATCGATTCACGATCAATGGGATATTGAAGGTCTAGAAAATGCCTTGCATGCAGATTTAGGCATTGAATTACCTGTTCAGCAATGGTTAGACCAAGATCGTCGATTAGATGAAGAAGGTTTAATTGCACGTATTTCTGATGAAGTGATTGCCCGTTACCGTCAACGTCGTGAACAAATGGGCGATGAGTCTGCTGCAATGCTTGAACGTCATTTCATGTTGAACTCATTGGATCGCCATTGGAAAGATCATTTGGCTGCAATGGATTACTTACGTCAAGGCATTCATTTACGTGGCTATGCTCAGAAAAACCCTGAGCAAGAGTACAAGAAAGAAGCATTTAACTTATTCGTAAATATGTTGGGTGTGATTAAGTCGGATGTTGTAACAGATTTATCGCGTGTACATGTTCCTACCGCTGAAGAGTTGGCTGAACTTGAGGCTCAGCAACAACGTCAAGCAGAATCTATGCGTCTTTCATTTGAGCACGACGATGTTGATGGCTTGACTGGTGAGGTGACCGCATCTGAAGAGCTTGATTATGTTACTAGCAATACACCATTCCCAGTGCCAGAAAGCCGTAATGCACCTTGTCCTTGTGGTTCTGGTTTAAAATACAAACAATGTCACGGTAAAATCTAACTTTATTTTAGATTTAATCTACACAGTAAAAAGCAGAGCATAGGCTCTGCTTTTTTACGAGAAGTAACTTGAGTCAAATCCATCTTTGTAGTTTTATTATTGAAGTTATAAATCTTGATTGGGTTCGCATTAAAAGCGGGAAGAAAATGAAAAAACCATTACAACTTTTAATTTTAGCAGGTGCTGCGGTATCAGGTATTACATTTGCAAATGATGCGCCACAAACCACGACGGTGGATAAAGTTTTGGCTGCTCAAGGTACAACTACCGCACAAGCACAAGTAAAACGCGAAGTAACGACAGTCATAAGTCCACGTACTGGTATTCGTTATACATTAGGTGATACTGGAAATCGTCCAATCGTCTTGCAAACTGCGGCGATTGCACCTGCAAACTCTGCAAACATCAATCGTATTGTGGCATCAAATCCAGCTCTTTCTGCTAAAAGCCAAGAAAAAGCCAAGATTGCTTTAATTGGTGAGGCAGCTGTTCAAGCGGCTGACGCAGCTGCTGCACAAACCGCTAGTGCTCAAGCACCTCAAAATAAATAACGAATACGTTATTTAATAAAAAAGAGATGCAATAGCATCTCTTTTTTACAGCAAATTTTTATTATAAAAAACTTGGAAGTAATACTAAGCCAATAAGAATGGCGAATAGTAGCCATTTAGACACATAGTATAAAGGACGATTACGCTCTTTTAAGCCTCGACCATAGTGATGCACGGCATAGCCATATTTGAAAATGCGGTTGATAAAACCTGTTTTATCTTGATCATCATTGGGTGAGCTAGCTGCTGACATGATGTTCCGTCCAAACCAGTGATTCAACTTTTGAGCCCAACCCCATTTCATTGGACGTTCAATATCACAAAATAAGATAATACGCGTTTGATCGGTTTTATTTTCAGCCCAGTGTACGTAGGTCTCATCAAAAACAGTTGCCTCACCATCTCTCCAACTATAACGCTCTTGATCCACCTCAATAAAGCAATCATCACTGTTTGGCGTAACTAGACCCAAATGATAACGTACTGATCCTGCATATGGATCACGGTGCTTACCCAAATAGCTTCCTGAAGGAAGTTCGGTAAACATTGCAGCTTTTACTGAAGGAATACTTTCTAACAATGCCACTGTTTTTGGGCAAAGTTGTTGCGCAGAAGGATGACTTGCTTGATACCATTTTAGATAAAAGCGCTTCCAACCGCGTTTGAAGAAGGTATTAAAACCTGCATCATTATTTTTTTCAGCAGCTTTGATTTGATTTTGGAGTTGAATGGCTTCTTCACGGATTACTTGCCAATTATCTTGCAGTGGTTTGAGTTCTGGAAACTGCGCCACATCAAAAAAAGGCTGATTCGGCAGTTTTGAAAACCCAGTCATAAACATATTCACTGGTGCTAAGAAAGTCGAATGGTCAAATAATTGTCGAGATGCTTTTAAGCGTTCTTTACCACGATAGTAAGTGTATAAGAAACTGACTAAAAATACGGCAACGATAATCACTGCGTACATAAGCACAATCATCTAAAAAATGGGAGTCGCGCATTTTAGCATAAAAATTATTTCGGAGAATATTGTTATAAACGTTGAGCTGAAAGCAAACGCATTAATCGATAAGAGGCAATTCAGATGATCATATAAACACGATCACCTGAATGGAGTACAAGGATTTAGATTTGATTGTTTACATCATCATGCTTGGTTTCACGAATGAGTAAAAATGCAATCAAAGACAAAATTGAAGCTAAGCTTAGATACATTCCCACCGCACCTAAGCCATAACTTTCAGCAAGTTTGGTTGCGATATAAGGCGCAAATGAGGCACCAAAAATACCTGCTAAGTTAAATGTTAAAGCAGATCCGGTGTAACGAACAGAGGTCGGGAAAATCTCTGAAAGTACAGTTCCAATTGGACCATAGGTTAATCCCATAATCGACAAACCGAGGCACAAAAACAAAAATACCAAAAGAGGATTACCTGAACCTAGAAGTGGTGCAAAGCAGAGTCCAAATAATGCAGATAAGATGCAAATTACAATTGAAGTTCTTTTACGACCAAACTTTTCCGCCAGAATCGCTGAAATAGGAATAAACGCTGCAAAGCATAGGGTTGCCACCAATTGCAATACAAGGAAATCTCCTCGTGCATAGCCTAGTTTTGTCGTACCCCAGTTCAATGCGAATACAGTTGTCAGATAAAACACCACGAAAGTACAGATTGCTGCAACTGTGCCAAGCACTAACATTGGTAAGTGTTTGGTCATTACCTCTTTAAAAGGGACATTCACTTCTTTCTGTTTATTTAAAACTTTTTGGAACGCAGGAGTTTCATGCAGTTTTAAACGGATATATAAGCCGACTAAAACGAGAATTGCACTCGAGATAAATGGAATACGCCATCCCCATGTCATAAAATCTTGTTCAGACATAAATGCATTGAGTAGTAAAAATGAACCTGTCGCAAGAATAAAACCAATCGGTGCGCCCAGTTGTGGAAACATGCCATACCAAGCGCGCTTGCCTTCAGGCGCATTCTCAGTTGCTAGTAGGACAGCACCACTCCATTCGCCACCAAGCCCTAAGCCTTGACCTAAACGGCATAAAGCCAAAAGCAGTGGGGCAGCAAGACCAATTTGAGCATAGGTTGGAAGCAAGCCAATACATACTGTAGAAATACCCATCGTCAGTAATGCGGCTACTAAAGTCGCCTTACGACCAATTCGATCACCCAAATGTCCAAAGATTGCCGCACCAATGGGGCGCGCAATAAAAGCAATCGCAAACGTGGCAAGTGATTTTAGTACCGCAGCACCATCGCTGCTTTCTGGGAAAAATAAATGTGGGAAAATGAGTACTGCTGCTGTGGCGTAAATATAAAAGTCGAAAAACTCAATTGTTGTACCAACGAGACTAGCAAATAATACTCGTGTTTTTGAATTGCTTGCCACTTCCGTGGTAGCAGTCGTAGCGCCTGACGACATACAAGACCTTTACTTTATTTATTCAGGGAACAGACCAAATCTGCCCATGAAAATTCCTTTTGAATGCGGATTTTACTCAGGAAATTTGATGCTATGTCTTCATTTATAAAACATAGCAATAGATCGCTAAGAAGTGTAAACCAGCCCCTATTAGCACAAAAACATGCCAAATTGCGTGGCTATATCTTACCTTTTTTAAAGCATAAAACAACGTGCCGATCGTGTAGGCTAGTCCACCTGCAATCAAGAAGGTAATAGCATGTTTGGAAAGATAACGTTGCATATCATCCATGACCAAAACAGCGAGCCATCCCATCACCAGATAAGCCGCCAGTGAGACTTTTTGGAAGCGGTGAATAAACACTAATTTGAATAATGTTCCAATTAAAGCGATCACCCAAAGCCCAATCAATAAATAATGTGCTTTAGCTGTAGGAATAGCGATACTTAAAAAAGGTGTATACGTTCCTGCAATAAGATAATAAATTGCGGTGTGGTCTAATTTTTTGTACCAGTATCTTTTATTTTCATTCTGAGCGAAATGATAGAGCATTGAACTACTCAGCAATAAGATCAGGCTAAATCCATAAACCCATAAACTGATCCATTGACCGAGAGGTAAATGAGCGCCTTTTATAATGAGAAAAATTGAAGCGATTACAGCGATTCCTGCACCGATACCATGACTATAGGCATTGATGAGTTCTTCTTTAGGGTCATAATCGAGTGGGGAAATTGAAGCCATTTACAGCTCATCTGAATAAAAGTACAACTGTATCGTAATGTAATTTCCCTTTTAAAGTAAGACGCTTTAAAATTTAGTTTCTATTTGTCAGGTTTTCATTATGTTTGCGCCAAAATTTTCTTTTGAACAAGAACAGCAGTTTTTCTTGGATATTCAGCAATCTATTGAAAATAATAGCTTTGAGCGTCTTATTTTGAGTCAGTACAAAGGGGAGTTGGCAGATTTAGAGAAGATAAGTTTTCGTACCATTGAGTTACAAGGTCAAGTGATGTTGTCTTGCTTGTATCATCATACAACTCAAGATGTGACTAAAAATTACTCACTTGATGAAGGTTTAGCGAAAATAGCGGAATTACTCAATCAATCAAAACAGGCAAATTTATTTACGCATCATCAAGATGTACAACTCAAGAAAAATAAAAAGAAAGCAATGTTGAATGTACAAAAAAAACAAATATCCGTACCTCAGACACAACAGCAACATGACCGAGAAAAGCATAGATTTGTACAGCAACAAAGTATATTCCTAAAACATTTAGGTATTACCGATGAAAAAGGGCAAATCATTCCGAGCATGGCGCGTAAATGGAAACAGATTAATAAATTTATTGAAATCTTTTCAAATGCCTATGAACAGATTGATGCTTCGCAACAGCAATTAAATATCGTTGATTTTGGTTCAGGTAAAGGTTATTTAACTTTTGCATTATATGATTATTTACTGGAACAGAATAAAACACCCCTCATCACAGGCGTTGAGTTGCGTTCAAACTTAGTTGAGTTTTGTCAAAAAGTTGCCGATGAGGTGGGCTTTAATCATCTTGATTTTTTTGAAGGGGATGTGCGTAGTTATTCACCAGAAAAGTTGGATGTGATGATCGCATTACATGCCTGTGATGTGGCAACAGATTTTGCAATCCATACAGGGATTCGTCTGAATGCTTCGATGATTATGTGCGCGCCGTGTTGCCATAAAGAATTAAGACCACAACTCAAAAGCCCAGAAGTGTTGCAACCGATGTTACAGTTTGGCATTCATGCAGGGCAGCAGGCGGAAATGTTGACTGATACATTGCGTGCTTTATTACTAAAGGCATATGGCTATGAAACCAAAGTCTTTGAGTTTGTCTCCTTAGAACATACCAGTAAGAACAAAATGATCTTAGCGACTAAGCGTAAAGATATTCAACAGCCTGATCCAAAAATTATTCAGCAGATTCAAGCTTTAAAGCAGATGTATGGCATTCAAAAACAAAGTTTAGAATTATTGTTACAAGATCAAATGCCGACTGAAAATCTGGGTTGTAAGTGTTAAATGAATCGAGATCGAAATGTTTAGAGTAGAAAATGGAAATTGGGATCAACTTCATCAAGATGCCAAATTTATTCGGGAACAGGTGTTTATCATCGAACAAAACATCTCTGAACAAGATGAGTGGGATGATCAGGATTTAATTTCGCAACATTTTGTGGTTTATGATCATGATCAGCCAATCGCTACTGCACGACTATTGCAAAATAATAGTGTGGGGCGGGTCGCTGTTCTCAAACCATATCGTGGTCAAGGTATAGGTCACTTGATCATGTTAGAGATCATCACTTATGCTCGACAGCAATCTCGGCAGGTATTGAAGTTATCCTCGCAAGTCCATGCGATCTCATTCTACGAAAAGCTTGGCTTTGCGGTACAAGGCAATCAATATGATGAGTGTGGAATTCCGCACATTGAAATGATGATTAATCTAAACTAGATGAAATTCGTACTTGCTTACCCAACCGATTTAGCGATCAAGATTGGGTAAGTTAATATGCTGATGCTACTGTTGTGGATTGTGCTCAATAACGCCTGATGCAGCAGAAGCATGATCATGTTGAGCAAGTTCTTTCTGTTGTTGGGCTTTACGTTGTGCTCCAGGCATGTAATCAGGTTCTTGGCTCATTGCCAAATAAAAAAAACTTAAAAAGATCGTGCTCAGTACGCCGACGATAATAACAAATTTCCAGCCTAAGACGGTTTCACTTGAATCGTTGTGAGAGTTTGATTGTTTGCCCATAAAAAATTCCAAAAAAGAAAAGCAATAAATTGAGATATAGCCGTATTAATTCATCAAATTGAGAAAACCTTAAATATTATATGGTTTTTATATTGTGATTTGCTGAAAGGTGATGATTATATTTGGAATTAGAAGAGATTGATTGAATAGCAAAGTATTTTAAGGCTGAGCATCTACTTCGTTGGTTTAATAAATCTGCTAGAACAATAAAGACCACCTTTTAACTAATGCATATAAAAGGTGGTCTAATTTTAATTAAAGATTTTTCCAATCCTCAATCGCTTTAAGTCCAGTTTCAACACCAACATCATAACTATAACGAATTTTAGTTTTATTTTTAGTCAGTCTGCCTGCCATATGTTTTAAATCTGGTGGGCAAACCTCCAAGATTTTTTGCTCTGAAGGCGATCTAATAAACTGTACAGAATCGTTATATCGTTGAGTTCTGGTCAATAAACTCTTAGCAAAACCACGCTGCTGCTTAAAGGCATATTTGGCAAGTAGCTGATCACCTTTATTACTCGCTTTATAGTAGCTTTTAGGTCGTGTTCTCAAAACCATCAGTTTTGAAACATGATCTTGCTTTGCTGCCCAAAAAGTGGGTAATGCATCTGCGACGCCACCATCGAAGTAGGGCTCACCAAAAACTTCAACTGCTTGACGTGTCAGCACTGGAATAGAGCTAGATGCTCTCAATCCATCGAGAATATTGTCTTTAGATGCTTTGATATAGGTAGCTTCACCTGAGATGGCATGCGTTAATACCATATAAAATTCAGGATGATTGGCAAATAATTGAGCTTGATTGAGTGGATTTTCTTTCTCAACCACGTCCCACATCCATTTTAGATCGAGTAAATCACCGCCTTTAAAAAAGCGTCCATAATGAATGAATTCAGAACGAAGTGAATGATCTAAATAGATTTGTAGGGTACGACCTTGTTGTGCAGCTAAATAATTAGCCACATTGGTAGAGCCTGAAGAAACACCAACACAAAGATCAAAAGGATTAAATTGTTGCTGTAAAAATGCATCTAAGACACCACTGGTAAATGCGCCACGCATTCCACCACCTTCAACAACCAGTGCCTGACGATTTTGGTGAAGCATTGAAAATCTCGAATATCATGATAAATCCATGTTTACATAGATTTATCATCTTCGACAAGAATACTTTAGTGATTGTGCTGATGTTCTGCCTGAGCCGATTCTGCATTCATAGAAGATTGAGACATTTCGGCAGCGGCTTTTTTCTGATTCATTGGCATATAGTCAGGCTCATTATTTATGGCTAAATAGAAAACCACCATAAAAATAAAGCTTAAAATGCAGGTGATGATCAGTGCTCTCCAACCCCAAGGCGAGGTTTCAGGACATAATTTCTCAGACATAAGACAAATTTCCAAAGGACAAAAAGTAAAGCAGAATGGATATATTTATAGCATAATTTGTGATGGATTAGGCGAAATTCTGATACAGCATGAGATGCATATGAAAAACCCATATCGATCATAAATATCGATATGGGCTATAAACAGACAAAAGAAATAGCTTATGAAATAATTTCTTTCTTTTGCGCTTTGTCTTTTAACAATTGTGGTGGATTGAAACGTTCACCATACTTAGCTGCCAATTCTTCTGAACGTTGTAGTGATTTCGCAACGCCATTTTGATTCAAGAATTGAATCGCTCCACCTGTCCACGGTGCGAAACCGATTCCGAAAATCGAGCCGACATTGGCATCAATTACTGATTCCAGAACGCCTTCCTCATAGCAGCGTAAAGTATCGAGTGCTTGAACAAATAAGAAACGATCAATCATATCTTGTTCAGAAATATCATTCGCTTTCGTCCAACGGCTGAGCCCATCCCACAAATGTTTTTTGCCATTTTCAGGATAGTCATAGAAGCCTGCACCGGCTGCTTTACCTTTACGATTCAGCTCGTGAATCATGGTGTGAACCACCTCATCTACTGGAGTTTTAGGTAAGTCTTTACCTTCAGCTTGCAGTGCTTTGCGCGTTTCTCCTGCAACATGCTCAGTCAGAGTTAAAGACACTTCATCCTGAATCGCAAGAGGACCAACAGGCATACCTGCTTTGAGTGCTGCCATTTCGATTTTTGCTGGATGTACGCCCTCAGCAAGAAGACGCATACCTTCTTGAATGAACGTACCAAACACACGACTGGTAAAGAAACCACGACTGTCATTTACCACGATTGGCGTTTTAGCAATTTGTTGTACAAAGTCATATGCTTTAGCCAATGTTTCAGCAGAAGTCTCTTTACCTTTGATGATTTCTACCAATTGCATTTTGTCTACAGGGCTAAAGAAGTGTAAACCAATAAAGTTTTTAGTATCTTTACTTGCTGTAGCTAAGCCTGTGATCGGCAAAGTTGACGTATTTGATGCAAAGATTCCACCTTCAGCTAAATACTGTTCAGCTTCTTGAGTCACCTTGGCTTTGAGTTCTTGATTCTCAAATACTGCTTCAATAATTAAATCACAGCCTTGTAAATCAGCAGCATCAGCGGTTGCAGTAATCAGTGCTAAGACTTGATCTCGTTTTTCAGCTGTCATACGACCCTGTGAAACACGTTTATCAAGTAGCTTTTGCGAGTAAGCTTTGCCTTTCTCTGCATTTTCTACAGACACATCTTTGAGTACTACAGGAATACCTTTGATTGCGGTTGAGTAGGCAATACCTGCACCCATCATACCTGCACCTAAAACACCGACTTTCTTCGCTTGCCATTTTGCAACATCAGCAGGGCGGCTTGCACCTGATTTAATTGCATTCAGACCATGCCAGAATGTACCGATCATGTTCTTCGACACTTGACCGACAGTCAGTTGTGTAAAGTAACGTGATTCAATACGAAGTGCGGTATCAACATCAACCTGTGCACCTTCAACCGCAGCAGCCATGATTGCTTCAGGTGCAGGATAACAGCCTTTAGTTTTGTCACGTAGCATGGCAGGGGCAATTGCAAGCACTTGCGCAACCGCAGGCGTTTTAGGATCACCACCAGGGATTTTGTAGCCTTTCACATCAAATGGTTGCTGTGATTTCGGATTAGCTTTAACCCAAGCAATCGCTTTTTCTAAAAGCTCTTGTTCATTCTCAGCCGTGTCATGTACCAAACCCAGTGATTTTGCTTTATCGACACCAAATTGCTTACCTTCCATGAGGAACGGGAATGCATTTTGTAAGCCAAGTAGACGCACCATGCGGACGATACCGCCACCACCAGGAAGTAGACCTAAAGTCACTTCAGGTAAACCAAATTTGGTTTTTGGATCGTTAATGGCAATACGGTAATGACAACCTAAAGCGATTTCCCAGCCACCGCCAAGCGCAGTACCGTTTAAAGCTGCAACAACAGGTACACCTAAAGTTTCAATTGCACGTAAGTCACCTTTGAGTTCTTCAATCATTTTGAAAAAGTCAGTGGCATGTTCAGGTTGTACTTGAATCAGCTCATCCAAGTCACCACCAGCAAAGAAAGTTTTCTTAGCAGAACGGAAAATAATGCCTTTTAGATCAGTTTCAGCTTTCAGCTTTTGGCTGACTTCATTGAGTGAGTCACGAAATTCTGCATTCATGGTGTTGGCAGATTGACCCGATGAATCAAGGGTAAGAATTACAATATTGTCAGCGTTTTTTTCGTATTTAATAGCGCTCATACATCATCGTCCAATATTTTATGAGCTTAATCGTAAGTGACCTGCATAAGTAAATATAAGCATCGCAGCGTCTTGTTAAGCTCTCATCTAGTTTTAGGATAAACCTTCGGTTCGACCTACTTTTGTTTCGTCAAAAGTAGGCAAAACCATTGTCATTCGCAAAACCTGTTCAATTCTTTCATTTATACAATTTATCGCAGAAACAATATATTGTAGATACTATGCAGGTTGCGAATGACGTTTCCGAGTCTCATATTTCAGGGAGGTTTTGAGTGATTTACACCAACTCGATAATGGTAGCGATACCCATACCACCACCGACACATAATGTTGCTAGACCGCGTTTTTTACCTTGACGTTCTAATTCATCCAATAGTGTTCCTAAAATCATGGCACCTGTTGCACCCAATGGATGACCCATTGCAATTGCACCACCATTGACATTGACTTTCTCAGCAGGAACTTTCAATTCAGTGATAAAACGCATCACCACCGCAGCAAAGGCTTCATTCACTTCAAATAGGTCAATGTCGTCAATCGTCAAGCCTGCTTTTGCTAAAGCTTTGCGTGCAGCAGGAGCAGGGCCAGTCAACATAATGGTTGGATCTGTACCGACTAATGCAGTTGCAAGCACCTTGGCACGAGGTTTTAAACCTTGCTCTTTGACTGCTTTTTCAGAAGCCAATAACACCACCGCAGCACCATCGACGATACCTGATGAGTTACCTGCATGATGAACGTGATTAATTTTTTGCGCTTCAGGATATTTTTGTAGCGCAACCGCATCGAAGCCCATTTGACCCATCATTTCAAAGCTGGCATTCAGTTTTGCCAAACCTTCAACGGTGGTAGCACCTCGAATAAATTCGTCTTTTTCTAGGATTGTTACACCTGAATGATCTTTCACAGGCACAACTGATTTATCGAAATAACCATTTGCTTGAGCAGCAGCGGCCTTTTGTTGTGAACCAACTGCAAAAGCATCTACATCTGCACGACTATAACCATCTAAGGTTGCGATTAAGTCAGCGCCCACACCTTGTGGAACAAAAGAGGATTTCAAATTGGTTTCAGGATCAAGTGCCCATGGTCCACCATCTGAACCCATAGGAATGCGTGACATTGATTCTACGCCACCCGCAACCACAACATCTTCCCAACCTGAACGAACTTTTTGTGCAGCCAAGTTTACTGCTTCTAAACCAGAAGCACAGAAACGGTTGATTTGTACACCTGCAACATCATCATTCCATCCTGCGGCAATCGCAGCAGTTTTGGCAATATCCCCACCTTGATCACCAATCGGTGTCACACAACCGAGAACGATATCATCGACTTTAGATGTGTCGAGTTGATGGCGTTGTTGTAATTCATTCAATAATGTTGTCAGTAAAGTAATTGGTTTTACTTCATGTAATGAGCCGTCTTTTTTTCCTTTTCCGCGTGGTGTGCGAATGGCATCAATAATATAGGCCTCGCTCATAGCTGTTCCTTGTATTGCCTTAAATTAAAATTCATTGTGCTTCGAGTGTACTCAATTTAAGTAGCAGTGCAATGATGATAAACATTGGCAAGTTTGATGTTTTTCGCCAATTTGATGGGTTCAGCAACTGATCAAGTCAATTGTTAACATTGGTATTTTTCTGCAAGTCTTTGGACATCTTCGATTAGACTAGTGTTTGGAAATAATGGATAGAAAAGATGGGCGAAAGCACATGATAAAACCAAAGCATCACTATGCTGTCATGGCATTGATTTTGTCACTTTCTGGATGTGATTCATCTGTAAGTAATATTGAAAATAAAAAAGCAATCGAGGATAAAAATAAGGTGAGCCAAACGTATTCGAATCAGGTCGCTGATGACAAAATGCTATTGGTATTATCGTCGCCTTCTGTGCATGATCCTTATTACAAATCAGCCTTTCAGCGGATTGTGGATTTCCAGATTAATTATGCAAAATCAATTTTGGGCAATGATAATGTTGTGATTTTGGTGGATGAGGATACCAAGCCTTATTTCACAGGCAAAGTACCTGAAGATATCTTACTGGTAGATGATGTCCGTGATATTTGGATGCGTGACTTCACCACGGTAAATCCAATGCAGCCTGTGCAATTTACTTATACTTGGGCATCCATGACCCAAAAGCAAAGTAAAGATGTGCAAAAAAGTTTTAGTCAGTTTGCTGATCGTTATCAAATTCAAAGAGCCAAAACTGATTTGATGATTGATGGGGGTAACCTTGTTGATGATTATGCGGGTCGTGTCATTACCACCACGCGTTTTATGGAAGATAATGAACTTAGCTACAATGAAGCCAAACAAGAGTTAAAAGCCGCATTAGGTGCAACAGAAGTTGCTATTCTAGAACCTGATGAAGAAGTGCTGGCACACTCAGATGGCATGGTCAGTTGGGTGGATAAAAATACTTTACTTGTGAATGATTATTCAAACACACCATCATTTAGAACAACAGTAATGAAGGAGTTAAAAACTTCGTTTCCAACTGCAAAAATTGTGGAAGTGCCTGTTGAATATAAGACCAATCCCAAAGGGCAGTGGGAAGGTTTTGAATCGGCTTGTGGTGTGAATTTAAATGCCACGGTCACACATCACAATATTTATGTGCCGACTTTTAATATGCCGCATGATCAAAAAGCACTCACGATCATCAAGCAAAATACCAGCAAGAAAGTCATTCCTGTAAATGCTGAAAGTGTTTGTCCAATGGGTGGCAGCGTGCGTTGCCTTACTTGGCAGGTGACAGGGGACAATGCAGAAAAACTCATTCAAGCAGCGAGAGAAAAGTAATTGATTTACAACATACATCGGCTGGTTCACAAGCTGATGTATGTTGTTTAAACTCACATCCCTTTTTTATTGTGCTAATAACAAATGAAGTTTATTAATATTATTGGTACAACAGGTTCAGGCAAATCTACATTTGCTCGTCAGTTGGCTCAAAAACAACAATTACAATACATTGAACTTGATAATTTACTTTGGCTAGATGATTGGCAAGAATCGACAAATGAAGCCTTGTTTTTGAAGCTGAAAATCGCCATGAAAAATACTGCGATAGGATGGGTCATTGATGGACTTTATACTCGTACTACTCCAATGATGATGGAGAAAGTAGATACCGTCATCTGGTTAGATTATTCCTTTCACATCAATTTATATCGTCTTACTAAACGCACTTTAGGGCGTGTGATCAGCCAAAAAAAGTTGTGGGAAGATTCAAATAATCGAGAAAGTTTAAAAATGATGTTGTCTAAGGAATCTATTTTTGTATGGCTATTCAAATCCTATCCGAAAAACCGAAAAAAATACTTAGCTTTGATGCAGAACCCTGACTATCAACATATACGGTTTATTCGTTTAACTTCCCCAAAACATGCAGAAAAGTTTTTAGAACAGATTAAGGCCGTGCAATGACATCTATTCGAGCAAAAGCGTTATGCCTATTTCGTCATAATGACAAGGTGTTGCTTGCAAAAGCGTATGATCCTATTCAGGATGAACATTTTTTTAGACCCATCGGTGGTGGTGTTGAGTTTGGGGAAACATCTATTCAGGCAATTGAAAGAGAGGTCTTGGAAGAAACTCAGCAGCAGCTGACACAGCCTAAACTTGTCTGCGTTATGGAAAATCTATTTAGCTTTGATGGGCAGCAAGGTCATGAAATTGTGTTTGTATATGATGCTGAATTTATAGACCCACATATCTATAAGCAATACCACATACAGGGTTGCGAAACCAATGGACATAGCTATATCGCACAGTGGCTAAGTCGAGAGCAAATCGCACTCACTCAATATCCAGTTTATCCCAAAGGCATTGAGCAATGGCTATTCAATGAATAGATCATCTCAAGCTTTAGTTTATCGTTTATTTGATAAGTCTAAATGAAAAAATTGGTTATAGGGTGATTCGGTATATTCTGCGAAAGCTGCACCTTCAACAAAACCAAACTTCTTATAAAGTTTGATTGCTGCATCAAAGTTACTATCTTTTCCTGTTTCTAAACTGACTTTTTGATAGTTACGTTGCTGGGCAAGTTCTAGCAAATATTCCAGTAGTTGTGCTGCGACCCCTTGACGTAAATGGGCAGGGTGAGTCCGCATAGATTTGATTTCTGCATGGTCGGGTGTGAGTTCTTGGATTGCGCCACAGCCCAGTAATTGCTCATCGTTCCATAAGGTATAGACGCTAATGGAATCTTTTTGCAGACGGCTGAGGTCTAATGCAAAACTATGTTCAAGTGGGGTGTTTTGATGCAGACCATGCAAATGGATGTGAATCAAATTTTGAATTTGTGGGTGAGAGAAGTTAGCTTTTTTAATGATCATTTTTATTCAAGCACATTAGAATGGTATGCTTGATTTTTACCATAGTTTTAAACGAGCGTTCAATAATCTCTGGTTGAACGCTCGAGTGAAAAATTAGTTATGATGTCCATGCAATTGACGATATAAACCAGGTGTTACACCCGTCCATTTCTTAAAGGCACGGTGGAAAGTACTGGTTTCACTAAAGCCGACTTGTTGAGCGACATCTTCAAGAGTGAGGTTTGGAGTCAACAATAAATGAATTGCAGCATCACGACGCAAGGCATCTTTAACACCTTGGTAGCTCTTACCTTCCGCTGCTAAACGACGACGTAAAGTTTGCGGTGATAGATACAACATCGATGCAACATCATTCAATGTTGGCATTTCTTCGCCGATTTGGCTCTTCAAGACATCTCTGATACGTGAAGTCAATGAATTGGTGTTTTTGAATTTCACCAATAACTGTGCAGGCGCAGCTTTTAAAAACTCTTCTAAAGTATTTTCATCTTGGCGAATTGGTAAATCGAGATAGTCCGCAGCAAAAGTAATTTCAGTGCGAGGTGCATCGAATTGCATTACAGGTGCAAAGAACAATGCATCGTATTCATCGGCGTGATTTGGACGTTCATAACCAAAATGGACACGTTCCAAAGGTAGACGACGTTCAATCAACCAAGATGCTAATCCATGCCAAATCATCAGCATACTTTCAGTAATAAAATGATCAGGATCTAATGCTTTTGGAATATGGGGGACAAGGCGAGCTTCGTGTTTATCGCGCTCTAAACTTACCGACCATTCATCTCCAAACAGTTTGTAGAACTGAGATGATAATTCAAGTGCTTGCCCAAGCGTTTTAGAATGGATAATTAACTGGCACATAATTGCAAATGTACCTAAACGACGTGGTTGTATATCAAAACCAACATGTTCGTCTTGAGTCACCATCCACAACATTTTGACAAAACGAGTGTATTGCTCAGGGGAGATTCGAGCTTTAGGTTGTCGCAGTAATTCTGCTTCTATACCGACATGTGAAAGTAATGTTTCAACGTCCATGCCTAGGCGCTTAACACCTGTTAAAGCCGCATTCACGAAGTGGATGCTGATCGTATCACGGCTCATATTGAATCCTTCAGTTTCTTTACTATTCACGATAATTGACCTAAATAACCGTCTAAAATATCAAATTGGGCAATTGACAAGAAAAATAATTGCTCAATGTGTACATGTTAAATTGCCGAAACTATCAAGGTAAATGGCTGAACATGACATTGTTTTTGTGTTTATCCGTACCTAGTATAAAAGAAAATTTAAACAAATTGAGTAAAAATTATCATGCCATCTGCTTTAAAAGGATTGAAAGTCCTCGATTTTTCTACTTTATTACCTGGTCCTTTTGCCAGTATGTATCTTGCAGACATGGGTGCAGAAGTTATCCATATTGAATCACCGACACGTCCAGACTTGGTAAGGATTATGCCACCCTATGCGAATGGACAAGCCACTGCACATAGTTATCTGAATCGCAATAAGCAGTCGATAGCTTTAGATTTAAAAGATGCAGCGAATATTGAACTGATCAAAACTAAAATTTCTGAGTTTGATATTGTACTAGAGCAATTCCGTCCAGATGTGATGCGCCGTTTAGGTTTAGATTATGAGACTTTGGCAGAAATCAATCCTCGACTCATCTATTGTTCGATTACAGGTTATGGTCAAACGGGTGCATATAAAGATCGTGCAGGGCATGACATTAATTATTTAGCATTAGCGGGTGTTTCTGGTCATAGTGGTCGTCAAGACAGCGGTCCACCGCCGCTTGGTATTCAAATCGCTGATGTCGCAGGCGGTTCTTTACATGCTGTTATTGGAATCTTAGCCGCAGTCGTGGAGCGTCAACGTAGTGGTATGGGGCAATATATTGATATTTCCATGACCGATTGTGTGGCGAGTCTGAATAGTATGGCGGCTTCGGCTAGTTTAGCAGGTCAAATACCACAAGGCCCAGAGCAAGGCATGTTGAATGGTTCAAGCTTTTATGATTATTATCAAACCAAAGACGGTCGTTATTTCTCAGTGGGAAGTTTAGAACCTCAATTTATGGCAGGTCTTGCTGCGGCTTTAGATTTACCAATCCTCATGGCAAAAGGAGCATCTTTTGACCCTGAAGATCGTCAAGCCGTTAAACAGGCATTACAGGAAAAGTTTAAAACTCAAGATTTTGTAGCATGGCAACATTTATTCCAAAGCTTGGATATTTGTGTTGAACCTGTGCTTAGCCTAGATGAAGCATTAATTTCGCCAATGGCACAGCAACGGAGTTGGGTTGTTGATGTACCCTTATCTGAAAATGCATCTGAAACAGAGCCTCAATTAGCTTGTCCGATTAAGTTTTCTCGCTCTCAAATGAAGTATCAATTTATCGGGCAGGGTTTGGGAGAGGGGAAATGGTAGAAAATGTGTGCAGTTGATCACTGATTGTTAAAATATTGTACAGATTGTTAACATTTTGAATAAATTGTAATTTAAAAATAAGAGTAACCTTTTATGTACAAAAACATAAAAGGTTACGTAAACATGACAATCTCTAAGTCTATGATTGTTTCTTGTTTATCCGTTCTCACATTGAGTCTTTTCACACAATATACTCAGGCAGCATCTTCCGCATTTGACCCGAATGGTCAATGGCTGTTTGGTGATTGGAACGGTCAGCGCACTGCGTTGCAAGAACAAGGTTATAAATTTTCTGCTGATTACACAGGTGAATTTGCAGGGGTTTTAGATTCTAAACAGCATTCAAGGCATGGTAGTGAATTCACTGGACAACTGGCTTTGGGTACAAACTTCGATCTAAATAAAATTTTAGGTTGGCAAGATACTGAGGCTCAAATCACCGTTACCTATCGTGATGGTCAGTCTTTGTCACAAAGCGCAGATGGCTTACAAGGTCACCAAAGTTCGGTACAAGAAGTATGGGGTCGTGGTCAAACGTGGCGTTTAACCGATCTCTGGATCAAAAAGAAATTTTTAGATCAAGCTTTAGATATTAAAGTTGGTCGTTTTGGTGAAGGTGAAGATTTCAACAGTTTTGACTGTGATTTCCAAAATTTGTCGTTATGCGGTTCTCAAGTTGGGAACTGGGTTGGTGATCAATGGTACAACTGGCCTGTGAGCCAATGGGCGTTACGTGTCAAATATAACCTACAGCCAGATCTTTATGCACAAATTGGTGCATATGAATATAACCCTGAAAATTTGCAACGTGGCAAAGGTTTTAACCTGAGTACAGATGGTTCGCGTGGTGCAATTATTCCTGCTGAACTGGTTTGGACACCAAAATTAGGTCAACAATCTCTTTCAGGTGAATATCGCTTTGGTTATTACTACAGTACAGCGGATGCCACAGAAATTGAGAATCCATCAAAAACTGGACACAAACAAGGTGGCTGGTTTACTGCGAAACAACAGTTAACACGTCATGACGGTCAGTCAGATCGTGGTTTGACTGGTTTTGTCAATGTCACAGTGCATGACTCTAAAACCAATGCGATCAAAGACATGCAAAATGTCGGATTGGTCTATAAAGGTTTGTTGGATCAACGTCCCCAAGATGAATTGGCTTTAGGTGTTGCCCGTATCCACGCCAATGACAAAAACAATAGTCTATTGGATGAAGAGTATAACACCGAGCTGTATTACGGCATTCATGCCACCAACTGGTTAACCATCCGTCCAAATATTCAATATGTTCACCATGTAGGTGCATTGAAAGATGGTGATAAAACTTGGGTTGGCGGTGTTAAGTTCCAAACTATTTTCTAATTTCAATGCTTGAGTTTTCTTGCAGATTGTTTCGATAGAGGAAGCATCTGCAAGATTGTTATTGTGATTTGAACTCGACCATAAAAAGAGATTTCCTACTTTTTATGGATTCAAAATATAAAAGATGCAAGGTGATCTTATGAATCAATCTGCTTCAAAATCTGGGCTTAGAACCTTGACGGTGGTGATTATCACTCTCATTGCGTTGTTCTTGCTCATTGGCGGTATCTGGCTCGCTGCGATTGGCGGGTCTTTTTATTATGTAATTGCAGGTGTGTTGTTACTTATCGTAGCAGTACAACTGTATAAGCGAGCATCTGGACCACTATGGATCTATGCTGCATTGATGTTAGGCAGTGTGATTTGGGGTGTTTGGGAAGTTGGAACTGACTTCTGGGCACTGGCGCCACGCCTTGATATTCTTGGCATTCTAGGTTTATGGTTACTCATTCCAGCGGTGACGCGTGGTATTGATAATCTCACTTCAAGTAAAGTGGCGTTATCATCGACATTAGCCATTGCGATTGTGGTGATGGTCTACTCAATCTTTAATGATCCACAAGAAATCAATGGTGTGATTCAAACGCCACAGCCAGCACAAGCGAAAGCAGTGGATGGCATTGCCCCTGAAGATTGGCCTGCATATGGTCGCAGTCAAGGTGGTGAGCGTTATTCTCCACTCACACAGATCAACGATAAAAATGTCAAAGACCTCAAAGTGGCTTGGACATTACGTACGGGTGATTTCCGAACTGCAAATGATTCGGGGGAAACCACCAATCAAGTAACACCAATCAAAATCGGCAATAACATGTTTATGTGTACGCCACATCAACATCTAATCTCGATTGATCCTGCGACAGGTAAGGAAAAATGGCGTTTTGATCCTAAACTCAAAACTGATAAAACCTTCCAGCATTTAACCTGTCGTGGTGTGATGTACTACGATGCTGCCAATACCAGTGAATTTGCAACCAGTTTACAAGCGAAGAAGTCGACCTCAACCGAGTGTCCACGCAAAGTGTTTGTTCCTGTGAATGATGGTCGTTTGGTGGCCGTGAATGCAGATACAGGAAAAGTATGTTCTGACTTTGGTCAAAATGGCGAAGTGAACTTGCAAGAGTTCATGCCGTATGCGTATCCGGGTGGCTATAACCCAACATCTCCGGGTGTGGTTTCTGGTACAACTGTGGTGATTGCTGGTTCAGTGACCGATAACCATTCGAATAAAGAGCCATCAGGCGTGATTCGTGGTTATGACGTGAACACAGGTAAATTATTGTGGGTGTTTGATACCGGCGCAGCTGATCCAAATGCAATGCCAGGTCAAGACACGCAGTTTGTTCACAACTCACCAAATGCATGGGCGCCACTTGCCTATGATTCAAAACTTGATATTGTCTATGTTCCAACAGGTGTAGGTACACCAGATATCTGGGGTGGAGACCGTACTGAGTTGAAAGAGCGTTATGCCAACTCAATGCTGGCGATCAATGCAACGACGGGTAAACTGGTATGGAACTTCCAAACTACACATCATGATTTGTGGGATATGGACGTACCATCACAACCTTCATTGGCTGATATTCAAGATAAATCAGGTCAAACAGTTCCTGCAATTTATGTATTGACTAAAACAGGGAATGCCTTTGTTTTAGATCGTCGTAATGGTCAGCCGATTGTACCGATTACTGAAAAACCAGTGCCGCAAACAGTGAAGTGGGGACCACAGACCAAAGGTGAGTTCTACGCTAAAACTCAACCATTCTCTGACTTTAACTTAGCACCTAAAGATAAATTAACAGATAAAGACATGTGGGGTGCCACCATGTTTGACCAGTTAATGTGTCGTGTGAAATTTAAACGCCTAAACTACGATGGTATTTATACACCACCTTCTGAAAATGGAACCTTGGTATTCCCAGGAAACTTAGGTGTATTTGAGTGGGGCGGTATGTCGGTGAATGCGGATCGTCAAGTTGCGGTGATGAACCCAATTGGCTTGCCATTCGTTAGTCGCTTGATTCCTGCAGATCCAAACCGTCAACCTGTGGCACGTGGTGCTGGTACAGAACAGGGCATGCAACCGATGTATGGTACGCCATATGGTGTTGATATCAGCCCATTCCTGTCTCCATTGGGTTTACCATGTAAACAACCAGGTTGGGGCTTTGTTGCTGGTGTGGATTTAAAAACACATGAAGTAGTATGGAAAAAACGTATTGGTACCATTCGTGACAGCTTACCAACGCTATTCCAGTTACCACCAGTGAAAATTGGTGTACCAGGTTTAGGCGGTTCGATTTCAACTGCGGGTAATGTGATGTTTGTCGGTGCGACACAAGATAATTACATCCGTGCCTTTAATGTTTCAAATGGCGATAAATTATGGGAAGCACGTTTACCTGCGGGTGGGCAAGCAACACCAATGACTTATGAAGCCAACGGCAAACAATATGTGGTGATTATGGCGGGTGGACATGGTTCATTCGGTACCAAAATGGGTGATTATCTCGTGGCTTATGCATTACCAGATAAGAACTAATTTCATTTAGAGAATGATTGTCAAAGCTCAGATTGGTCTGGGCTTTTTCTTTTTGTGGCAATTAGATAGGCTTATCAATAAAATCGTTATTAAATATGCAAAAAAAGCATTTTGTTGATGAATAAAAGCTCGCTATGCTAGTCGCCTTTATAATGAATGACTAGCCATACGCCATGTATTTATATACGGATTTCGATCAACAACTGATTAACCAACGTGTTGCTCAGTTTCGCGATCAAACAGAACGCTATTTAGCTGGAAAATTAACAGAAGACGAATATCGTCCACTACGTTTGCAAAATGGTCTGTACGTGCAGCGTTATGCACCTATGCTCCGTATCGCTGTGCCGTATGGCTTGATGAATACTAAACAACTCAGAAAAATTGCTGAAATTGCGACTGAATATGATCGTGGCTATGCACACGTTTCAACCCGTCAAAATATTCAGTTGAACTGGCCTGCTCTAGAAAATGTACCTGATATTCTTGCTGAACTCGCAACAGTACAAATGCATGCTGTACAAACTTCAGGTAACTGTATTCGTAATACAACGACTGATCAGTTTGCAGGCGTAGTTGCTGGTGAGATTGCAGATCCACGCCCAACATGTGAATTGATTCGTCAGTGGAGTACATTCCACCCTGAATTTGCGTTCTTACCACGTAAGTTCAAGATCGCTGTTTCTGCTTTGGAAGAGACTGACCGTGCTGCAACCGCATTCCATGATATTGGTGTTTATATCGTTCGCAATGAAGCAGGCGAATTCGGTTATAAAATCATGGCAGGTGGTGGTCTAGGTCGTACTCCAATTATTGGTAGCGTGATCCGTGAGTTTTTACCACGCGAAGATTTAATTGCATATTTAGAAGCGACTTTACGTGTTTATAACTTGCATGGTCGTCGTGATAACAAATACAAAGCACGTATCAAAATTTTGGTGAAAGCATTAACACCACAAGTATTTGCCGAAAAAGTTGAAGCTGAATTTGAACACACGCGTGAAGCCTTAAAGATTCAACCTGAAATCTTGAAAAAATTAGATGAAGAATTTACACCGTTTGATTATCAAGATTTAGAAGATCAGGATTTTACAGAGTTATTCGCTGCACACCCGAAATTCAAACAGTGGTTTAACGTCAATACCAATGCACATAAAGTCAAAGGTTATCGTATCGTCACGCTTTCTTTAAAGCGTGCAGGTATTGCTCCTGGTGATGTCACTAGTGAAGAAATGAACTTAATTGCTGACTTAGCCGATAAATATACTTTCGGAGAGTTCCGTACCACACACGAACAAAATATTTCATTGGTCGATGTGCCGCAAAAAGATTTATTTGAATTGTGGCAAACGCTTGAACACAGCGATATGGCACGTGCACATATCGGCTTTATTACCGATATTATCTGCTGTCCTGGTGGTGATTTCTGTTCATTGGCAAATGCGAAATCGATTCCAATTTCAGAAGCAATCAGCCGTCGGTTTGATGATTTAGATACCATTTATAACCTTGGTGAACTTGATCTGAATATTTCGGGCTGTATGAATGCTTGTGGTCATCACCATGTCGGTAACATTGGTATTCTTGGTGTAGATAAAAAAGGTGCTGAGTTTTATCAAATCACTTTAGGTGGTAACGCGAATCATGATGCATCTATTGGTGATATTTTAGGACCATCTTTTGCTGCTGATGCAGTGCCTGATGTCATTGAAGAAATCCTGAATACGTATCTTGATTTACGTAATGAAGGTGAGCGTTTTATTGATACATATCGCCGTGTAGGTATTCAACCATTTAAGGAGCGTGCTTATGCTTAATACATCACTAAAAGTGCTCTCTAAAGATGGCACAATTACTGATAATTCTTATCAAGTAATTTCTGAAGATGGCGTAATTTCACAAGGTGATGTGGTGTTAACAACTGCTCAGTTGGATCAATTAAGTAATGTGCAAGGTAAAAAAGCACTATTCATTACAGTGAATGATTCACCTGAAACGCATCAATTTCCATTAAATGAATTGGATGCAATCTTCATTGAGTTTGCAGGCTTTAATGATGGTCGCGGTTATTCATTCGCAGCATTGTTACGTCGTCAAGGTTACCAAGGTGAGTTACGTGCTGTCGGTGATATCTTCAAGGATGTTTTGAACTATTTAAAACGTTCTGGCTTTGATACCTTTGTCGTGAAAGAAGGTAAAGATATTCATGAAGCAGCTGCCGGGCTTGAAGATTTTACCAATCCTTATCAAGCTTCAACAGCTGTGCCAAAAGCAAGTTATCAGACGGGTGCTTAATTTTATTAAGTTTTATGTTTGAATAAAAAAGCCAAACGAATGTTTGGCTTTTTTATATTAATTATTCTAAAAACCTATTCTTCAAGCTGACAATTCACCATCCATTTTATGCCGAACTGATCAGTAAATGCGCCGTAAAGTGCACCCCAAAAAGTTCTTTCCAATTGCATTTCGATATGACCATGAACCGATAACTGATTGAATAGACGACGGGCTTCCATTTCATCATGTTCAATATTGATTGAAATATAATGATTATTGCCCTGAGTGAATACGCTATTGGGGGCGCAAAATTGATCATTTACGTCTGATCCCATTAAAACGGTGTATTCATTGATCGGCAAAGATACATGCAGAATTAAGCTTTTGTCAGCCTCAGATAACGTGACACCTTCAGTAGGTGGCATATCTCCATAGCGGCTAATCAGCGCGAACTCACCGCCGAAAACTGACTGGTAAAAGATAAATGCTTGTTCAGTTTGCCCTTTAAAATTTAAATAGTGATTGAGTTGCATTGTGAGAGTCCTTGTTGTTTTTTTATACAGAACATAACTTATCGGGATTTTAACAACTGGTGGATTATTTTTTGTAATCAACAAAGTAAAAATCCTGCTGAAATGCAGGATTTTTACTAACAGTTTTGAATTTTAGATTAATTCAATTGCGACAGCAGTTGCTTCACCACCGCCGATACATAATGCTGCAATACCTTTCTTACCACCAGTACGTTTGAGCGCATGAATTAATGTAAGAATAATACGTGAGCCTGTAGAACCTACAGGATGGCCTAAAGCGCAAGCACCGCCATTGATATTTACTTTTTCTGCATCTAATTTGAAATCATCAATTGGGCACATCGTCACCATTGCAAATGCTTCATTGATTTCCCAAAGATCAACGTCTTGTGCATCCCAACCTGTTTTCTTCAGTACTTTCTCAATTGCACCAACAGGCGCAATGGTAAATTCAGAAGGGTGCTGTGAGTTTGACGCTGTTGCTAAGATTTTTGCTAATGGTTGTAAACCACGTTGTGCGGCAACATCACTTGAGGTTAATACCAATGCTGAAGCACCATCAGATATTGAGCTTGCATTTGCAGCGGTAATTGTACCGTCTTTTGCAAATGCTGGTTTCAAACTTGGAATTTTGTCAATTTTTGCATTTAATGGTTGCTCGTCTTGAGCAACAACAACATCACCTTTACGACTAGAAACAGTTACTGGAACGATTTCATCTTTGAAATACCCTTCAGCAATTGCTTTTTGTGCGCGTTGTAAAGAGCGAATTGCAAAGTCATCCATTTGCTGACGCGTATAGCCACGAGTATTTGCCATATCTTGTGCAAATGAACCCATTAAACGACCTGTTTCAGCATCTTCTAGACCATCAAGGAACATATGGTCTTTGATTTCGCCATGACCCATGCGGTAACCTGCACGAGCTTTTGGCAATACATAAGGAGCATTGGTCATGGATTCCATGCCACCTGCAACAACGATCTCTGCGCTGCCAGCTTTGATCATATCTGCTGCTTGCATCACTGCTTTCATACCTGAGCCACACAATTTATTAATTGTTACAGCACCCGTAGAGTCAGGTAAGCCAGCTTTACGCATGGCTTGGCGAGCTGGCCCTTGTTTTAAGCCTGCTGGTAAAACACAACCCATGATGACTTCTTCTACATCAGTTGGTTGTAAACCAGAACGCACAATAGCTTCTTTGATTGTTACTGCGCCTAACTCAGGTGCAGTAACACTTGATAAAGCACCTTGGAAGCCGCCCATTGCTGTACGAGCGCCATTTACAATTACGATGTCAGTCATTGTGTGTCTCCAGACTTATAATTTGCAGAGAATGTTCAAAACCTATGCAGTATAGTAAAAAAAAGAAGGGAATAAAGTGTTTTACATCGTTTGAGCTAGACTGAAGAGTTTTCAACATGTTGATATATCTTCAGGTGTTATATTGCCCATGGAACTGAGTCTTATCCTTTTATGATACTTAGGCGAACTCGAGCAATAAAAGAAACTACCATTCGATCCTCTAGGTAATCCAGTATCACCTTGAAATGTGACTGAGTTGACTCTAAGAGTACCTCTCCAATCCAAATTTCCATATTTATAATTTAATGGAACTGCGTATAAAAGAATTTCATCAGGATCTCTTAATCGATTATTATTGATATCCAGAAAGCCGATCATGCCATTATTCCAATTATGATGACAGTTGATGAGATCTAAACTTGCGCACAAAGTCACATTTTTATGGCGAATTTGTGCTTCGGATTTGGCTTTTTGTATATGAATTGTCAGTACTTTTTTAATTTGATTTGCTTCATTCTTAATCAATAACTCTTGAAAAGAGGGAATAGCGATCCAAATTAAAACAGAAAAAATTGTGATCACGATCAACAATTCACTGATTGTGAATCCAAATGCTTTAAACATAATTTACCCATGTATGTTTCTGTAATTTTTTTATTAACAAAGTGTTAAGTAATTACTGTATTTATTAAATAAAGTTTAGTATTAGAAAAACTAACGATTACTTCTCGAGCAAAATGCTGCTAAAATCGAAGCAAGCGAAAGATAAGCTATTTACGTCTTAGTTTTGAATTGTAAATTTACTGAACTACAACGGAAATTGTAAGAATTTTTGTCAATAATTTACGAGGTTAAAGTTATCAAGCACTTGGAAAATTGATCAAGTGTTTGTATGATTCAAAGTGAAGTGAATAGCTTAAAAAAAATACTATGAACATTCATATGTTTATGGGGCCAAAAATCATAGGCTAAGCTTGAACAACAAACAATTGTTATCTCTGGAGGATATCCATGAAATTGAGTCGTATTGCACTTGCTATGCTTGTTGCTGCTCCTTTAGCTGCTGCTAATGCCGGTGTTACAGTAACTCCATTAATGCTTGGTTACACATTTCAAGATTCTAAGCACAACAACAGTACTGAGAATTTAACTAACGGTGCTGAAATTCAAGACGATTTATTCGTTGGTGCTGCACTTGGTGTTGAATTAACACCTTGGTTAGGTTTTGAAGCTGAATATAACCAAGTTAAAGGTGATGTTGACGGCGCTACAGCTAACGCTGAATACAAACAACAGCAAATCAACGGTAACTTCTATGTTACTTCTGATTTAATCACTAAAAACTACGACAGCAAAATCAAACCATATGTATTATTAGGTGCTGGTCACTATAAATATACATTTGATAATGCTACTGATGTTCAATTGGGTCGTGCTGGTCGTGGCTTGAAAGAAGAAGGTACTTTAGGTAATGCTGGTTTTGGTGCTTTTTGGCGCTTAAACGATGCTTTATCTCTTCGTACAGAAGCTCGTGGTACTTATAACATCGATGAAGACTTTTGGAACTATACAGCTCTTGCTGGTTTAAACGTAGTTCTTGGTGGTCACTTGAAACCTGCTGCACCAGTAGTAGAAGTTGCTCCAGTTGAACCAACTCCAGTTGCTCCACAACCACAAGAGTTGACTGAAGACCTTAACATGGAACTTCGCGTATTCTTTGATACGAACAAGTCTGACATTAAGCCACAATACAAATCTGAAATTGCTAAAGTTGCAGAGAAATTGGCTGAATACCCGAATGCGACTGCTCGTATTGAAGGTCACACAGATAACACTGGTCCACGTAAGTTGAACGAACGTTTATCTTTAGCTCGTGCTAACTCTGTTAAATCAGCACTTGTTAACGAATACAACGTAAATGCATCGCGCTTGTCTACTCAAGGTTTCGCTTGGGATCAACCGATTGCTGACAACAAAACTAAAGAAGGTCGTGCTATGAACCGTCGCGTATTCGCTGCGATTTCTGGTAGCCGTACTGTTTTAGTTCAACCAGGTCAATAATTTCAAGTTATTGAAATTATAAAAAAGCGACTCAAATGAGTCGCTTTTTTTATTGTAGATCCGTTGTAAATATTCATTTTATTTCTCCTCAGTTTTAGTCATTTGATCAAATTTTTTGTCTACCATACACCTTTATTCAATTGTTGTTTGGTTTGTTGACGATCACGACGATGTTGCGCACGTGGCTTTTCTGTTTCGTGAATCCCTCCTTTTTTCAGTAAAGGTGATAGTGCCACAGGATTACGAACTTTAATTTTTGGCATTGCTTTAATTTTCATTTGATTAACCTTTAATACATAAAACTTGCTTCAGTGTATGAATAATTTCAATCAGATCAGATTGATTTGCCATGACTTGATCTATGTCTTTATAGGCACTGGGGATTTCATCAATAACACCAGTATCTTTACGACATTCGATACCTTCTGTTTGTCGAATTAAGTCAT
Organism: Acinetobacter sp. Z1; assembly: GCF_024296945.1. Classification (NCBI taxonomy): domain Bacteria; kingdom Pseudomonadati; phylum Pseudomonadota; class Gammaproteobacteria; order Moraxellales; family Moraxellaceae; genus Acinetobacter; species Acinetobacter sp. Z1. The sequence continues at coordinate 709,574 of NZ_CP101115.1, forward strand.
CCTGATTGAACAATAACTTTGCTTTGCTACGACTCATTTTGCGTCCTGCACCATGAGAACATGAACAAAATGATTCAGGATTAGCTTTGCCTTTAACGATATACGAGCGTGTTCCCATTGAACCAGGGATAATCCCAAGTTCATCTAAACCTGCTCGAATCGCACCTTTGCGAGTAATTAAAAGATCTTCACCATAATGGTTCTCGCGACTGACATAATTATGATGGCAATTAATAGCTTCTTTGGTCATTTGAAAAGGTGGAAGCAGTGGGCGAATCGCCTCCAAAATCAATCGCATCATTTCACGACGATTTTCATAAGCATATTGTTGGGCCCATTCCACGGCTTCTACATAATCATCAAAGCTATTTGAACCCTCTGCAAAATAACTCAAATCCTTATCTGGAACGTGTCCAAATCGATGTTGAGCTTCTTTTTTTGCAAGCTCGATAAAATAGGTACCAATGACATTACCTAAACCACGACTACCAGAGTGCAGCATTATCCAGACATCTTGGTTTTCATCTAAGCAGAGTTCAATAAAATGATTACCACCACCAAGTGTTCCAAGTTGCTTTTGCCACGTTGCATCAAACTTTCTAAGCATTCTGACTAAGCCCGGATGCTTCTTGATAATGGGCTGTAATCTTTTTTCCAGTGGAATAATAGTCGATGCTTTTGCCTTGATTTGTTTATGCAATTCAAAACCAACAGGTACTTTTCGTTCAATAGCATGACGTATAGGTGTAAGATTATCGGGAAGTTGTGACGCTTTTAAATTCAAGCGAATCGCATTCATACCACAACCGATATCAACACCAACAGCGGCTGGAATGATGGCGTGCTTTGTGGGAATGACAATTCCTACAGTTGCACCTTTGCCAACATGTACGTCAGGCATTACTGCAATATGCGAATAGATAAATTGCAGTTGCGCCATTTTTTTCAATTGTTCAATACTTTCGCTATCAATATCTGTTGTGAAAATTTTCACAGGAACGCCATATTGAGCCTCAGCATTGAGGATTTTTTGTATGCCCATAAGACTCTCTCTTATTGTATTTTCTGTCCGAATAGGCATAAAAAAACCTAGCGAATGCTAGGTTAACTATTACATTCGGACAAGTGATCAGTTGATTTGCCACCTGTCCGTGAGACGACAGTGCCAAATCTTAAAGTGTTTTCCTTGGTAGTAATGGCATGTGCGTTCTCCTATCTAAAATTGCCGATGAAAATATGAGCATGAATTTTACCCATATTTAGCATTCGGTCAAGTGAAAAATTATTTTATTCGCCTTCTTTTACATTCATGTCTTTATAAGCAATAAGTTTAGATTTATGTTTCCATTTATAACCTAACCAAATCGCTAAAAATAATGGAATGCTGATGTATGTTGAAAGTAGTCCTAACCAGTCAATTTTCCCACCCATAATTGCTTGATAGTTTTGACCTAAGATGATGATTGAACAAAGAATAAATGCAAACCATGGCGCAAAAGGGAAAAATTTTGCTTGATAAGCAAGATTCTCAAGTTTGTAACCTTGAGCAATATAGCCTTTTCGGAAACGATAATGGGAAATAGCGATACCCAACCAAACAATAAAGCCGCACATTCCTGACATATTGAGGAGCCAGTTAAATACTTGCTGTTCACCAATAAATGTAGTCAAAAAACACAATGCAGCAACGGCTGTCGTTGCATATAGTGCATTCATTGGAACACCGCGACCATCAAGTTTTGAGAACCATTGAGGTGCACGACCTTGTTTCGCCATATCAAAAAGCATACGTGTTGATGAGTACATGCCCGAATTACCAGCAGATAATATCGCGCTCAAAATCACAGCATTCATCAAACCTGCTGCAAATGCAAAACCAGCTTTTTCATACAGTAAGGTAAAAGGGGATAGGGCAATATTTTCACTTTCTGCTGCATGCAATAGCAATGGATTATCATAACTAATGAGCGTACCGATGATAAAAATACATAAGATATAGAATAATAATATGCGCCAGAAAATTTGCTTAATCGCTAATGGAATGGTCTTTTTAGGGTCTTTAGATTCACCCGCAGCGACGCCGACCATTTCAGTACCTTGGAATGAGAATCCTGCAATCATGGCAACACCGACTAAGGCTTGTAAACCGCCAACGAAAGGGGCGTCACCTTTAGTCCAATTGCTAAAAGCAGAAACATTCGGTGTGAGCATAATTTTGGCAATCATAGCTATACCGATGATTATAAATACAATAATCGCGATAACTTTAATCATTGAAAACCAAAATTCACTTTCGCCGAAGCCTTTTACTGTCATTGCATTGATGCCAAAAATAACGGCAAGAAACAATGCGCTCCAGTAAAAACCAGAAATTTCAGGAAACCAAAATTTCATAATAAACTGAACAGCAACAAGTTCAAATGCGACGGTAATTGCCCAGTTGTACCAATAGTTCCAACCTAGAGCGAAACCGAAGCCATCTTCGACATAGCGGCTGCCATAAGTGAAAAATGCACCAGAGGTTGGGGTGTGCGTTGCAAGCTCACCTAAACTGGTCATTAAGAAATAAATCATAATACCAATCAAAGCATAGGCGAGTAATGCACCACCAGGACCAGCAGTAGCAATGGTAGAGCCTGACGCAAGAAATAAGCCTGTACCAATTGATCCACCAATTGCGATCATGTTCAGGTGACGAGCACCGAGCTTACGCTGTAGGTGTTGAGGAGCAGATAGATCGCTCATAGAAAATCCTTAAACTGTTTATTTCGCACAGGCATATAGCACCTTAAATCCTTGTTGATCTGCTTTGAGTTCACAATTACTAAAGCTTTGTTCAATCAGGAGCGGGTAATTCAAGAAACGATTCGCAACGATCCATAATTCACCTGCATTTTTAAGATGTAATTTGGCTCGTCGACAAAGTTCTTCACTCGCATCGTAGTTAGTATGAATTCCCTGATGAAAAGGTGGGTTACTTACAACTGCATCCAAATCTGTAGGTGCATCTTGGAAACCTGTAACAGGTTGAAGCGTTAACTGAGTTAAATTTAGCTGATTTCTTTTAAATGTTATCTCAGTTGACCGTAATGCAAATGCATCTACATCAAGCGCAAAGATCTGTTGATTTGGATTAAGCTTGGCTAAATAGCCACTAATAACACCAGCACCGCAACCAAAGTCGGCAATCTTACCTGATTTTACTTGACTTAGGTAAGGGAGTAATACAGCCGTTCCGACATCTAAGTGATCTTGACTAAACACGCCTGGGAGGGCGCAGATCTCTAAAGTATGTTGATCTATTTGAATACTGTAAGTTTTTATCCAATCTTCCAGTGGTTTTAGAATTTCATTTTTTTCAATTTTCATTTGCCAAAATTGACAGTGGCGAGCGCTATCAAGTTTGAGTGTTTTGCCATAGGGCTGTAATTGTTTTGCTGCGCGCTCTACGCCTCCTTTCTTTTCACCCACCAGAAAGACGCTTTGCCCCATTTTTAAATGGCTCATCACCACATGCAAAATATAATTGAGTAATTCCTTAGATTTGGGTACAAAAATTACCACTTGATCAAATTCATGTTGAGGAAATTCAACTGAAAAGTGCGAGTTAATTTCACTATTTAGAAAAGCTTGATGATCAGCATAATTCCAAGTCCAAACTGAGGATTGCACTTGATTTGGCAATAATTTTGCGAGCTGATCATTTGGTGCATTGATTAAAAGTACATGCCCATTTAAATAATCTTGCTGTCTGATGACAACTTCACTGCGTGGATCCATTTTTGATCTCTCATCAAAAACAAAGCCCAGTCGCGAAACTGGGCAGTTGTGATGTTTAAATAACTATTTATGTGTTTCAGGTAAAACAATATTTAAAATCAAGGCTGCAATACCACCTGTTGCAACACCTGAACTAAAAATATTTTTGATTAATTCAGGTAAGTGCTCAAGAATCTGTGGAACTTGTGCGACACCTAAACCAAGTGCAAGTGAAATCGCAATAATCAGTAATGCACGACGATCAAGATGAATACTCGAAAGAATATTGATACCCGACGCAGCAACCGCACCAAACATGACCATGACTGCGCCACCAAGCACAGCTTGTGGGACCGCTTGAATGACTGCGGCTACCGCTGGAAATAGTCCTAAAATAATCAATAGTACGGCAATCCAGATCCCCACATAACGACTTGCTACACCTGTGAGTTGAATAACACCATTATTTTGCGCAAAAACAGAGCTTGGAAAAGTATTGAAAATACCAGCTAGGAAAGAATTTGCACCATTAACAAGGACACCACCTTTAATGCGTTGCATCCAGATTGGACCATCAACAGGCTGATTTGAAATTTTACTGGTGGCTGTTACATCACCAATCGCTTCCAGAGAAGTCACTAGGTAAATAAAAGCCATTGGAATAAATAAGCTCCAAGAGAAGCTTAAACCGAAATGCATAGGGGTTGGAATTTGAATTAATGGTGCATCTTGTAATACAGAAAAGTTTAAATGCCCCATAAATCCAGCAAGAATATAACCGATGACTAAAGCGATTAAAATTGCTGAACTTTTCACCCAAATAATGCGAATACGATTGAGCAAAATAATAATACCTAGCACAGTACACGACATGATCAAATTGTCGGCATTTGCAAAAGTATTGTCCTGCATTGCGGTATAACCGCCGCCCATGCTAATCAGTCCTTCCTTAATCAAGGTAAGACCAATCAATAGCACCACAATACCTGTGACCAATGGGGTAATTAGTTTTTTGACCCATGGTAAAATTCGAGACACACCCATTTCAATGAATGAACCGGTAATTACCACACCAAAAATAGCAGCCATAACTTGCTCAACAGGCGTGCCTGCTGCGACCATTGCGCTACCAATACCAATGATTGGACCAATAAAGTTAAAGCTTGTACCTTGAACGATCAATAAGCCCGCACCGAAAGGACCAACTTTTTTACATTGTAAAAAAGTAGCGATTCCTGAAATGATTAAGGACATCGATAAGATCATATTTGTATCTTCACGAGATACGCCTAGAGCCAAACAGATGAGTAAACCAGGGGTCACAATCGGGACTAAAATCGCCAAAAGATGCTGTAGGGCGGCTAAAAATGCAACAAAAGGTTTCGGTTGATCATTGAGTCCATAGACTAGATCAAGTTGTTGCTGAGGTTCAGAATTCGACATGGGAGTATAAAAAGCGGTAAGCATTAGTGGAATATTCTAATAGAGTTAAAGTGCTTTACCAACGATTCTGTTACAGTTCGTCAGAAAAAAAATGCTCTGTCAATAAACTGTCACTACTAAAGTTTAGTATTTTTCTGTATAATTTGCCCTCAAATTTAAAGCGTATCGAATTTTACATGTCAGATATTAAAACTCTCCGTAACATTGCCATTATTGCGCACGTCGATCATGGTAAAACGACTCTTGTAGACAAACTTTTACAACAATCAGGTGCTCTTGGTGATCGCGCAGGCGAGATTGAACGTGTTATGGATTCTAACGCGCTTGAGTCTGAACGTGGTATTACCATTCTTGCAAAAAACACTGCAATCAAATGGTTAGATGCACGTACAAACACTGAATATCGCATCAATATTGTAGACACCCCAGGACACGCGGACTTCGGTGGCGAAGTTGAACGTGTAATGTCTATGGTTGACTGCGTATTGCTTCTTGTTGACTCTCAAGAAGGTCCAATGCCACAAACTCGTTTCGTAACGCAAAAAGCGTTCGCACGTGGTTTGAAGCCAATCGTAATTATTAACAAAGTTGACAAGCCTAGCGCTCGTTGTGACTGGGTTATTGATCAAGTATTTGATTTATTTGATAACCTTGGAGCAACTGATGAACAATTGGATTTCCCAATCGTTTATGCTTCAGGTCTTCGTGGTGTTGCAGGTCCATCACCAGAAGAATTAGCGGATGATATGACTCCGTTATTCCAAACGATCGTTGATATCGTTGAACCACCAGCAGTAGATGTTGATGGTCCATTCCAAATGCAGATTTCTTCACTTGACTATAACAGTTTCGTAGGTGTTATCGGTGTTGGTCGTATTCAACGTGGTTCTGTAAAATTAAACACTCAAGTAACTGTTATTGATAAAGAAGGTAAGACACGTAACGGTCGTATCTTAAAAATCATGGGTTACCACGGGCTAGAGCGTGTTGATGTAGAATCTGCATCAGCTGGTGATATCATCTGTATTACAGGTATTGATGCATTAAATATTTCTGACACGATTTGTGATCCGAAAAATGTTGAAGCTTTACCGCCATTATCTGTTGATGAACCAACAGTTTCGATGACGTTCCAAGTGAACAACTCACCATTCGCTGGTAAAGAAGGTAAATTCGTTACTTCACGTAACATCCGTGAACGTCTTGATCGCGAATTGATTCACAACGTAGCATTGCGTGTTGAAGATACTGACAGTCCAGACCGTTTCAAAGTATCTGGTCGTGGTGAATTGCATCTTTCAGTATTGATTGAAAACATGCGTCGTGAAGGCTTTGAGATGGGTGTTTCTCGTCCACAAGTCATCATGAAAGAAATCGATGGCGAAAGACAAGAGCCGTTTGAGAACGTAACGTTTGACGTTGAAGAACAGCACCAAGGTTCTGTAATGGAGCAAATGGGTTTCCGTAAAGGCGAGATGACCAATATGGAAGTTGACGGCAAAGGCCGTATCCGTATTGAAGCGACTGTTCCTTCACGTGGTTTGATTGGTTTCCGTTCAGAATTCCTTACCATGACTTCTGGTACTGGTATCATGACTTCAAGCTTCTCGCATTATGGTCCTGCTAAACAAGGTACTGTTGCGAAGCGTCAAAACGGTGTGTTGATCTCAATGGTTCAAGGTACTTGCTTGGGCTATGCATTGTTTACACTTCAAGATCGTGGTCGTTTATTTGCTAAACCACAGCTTGAAGTTTATGAAGGCATGATTATCGGTATTAACTCTCGTTCAGATGATATGGTTGTTAACCCAACTAAAGCGAAACAGTTAACTAACGTTCGTGCATCTGGTACTGATGAAGCGTTAACTTTAACACCTGCAATGGAATATACGCTTGAACAAGCGCTTGAATTCATTGAAGATGATGAATTAGTTGAAGTAACACCTAAATCGATTCGTATTCGTAAGCGTTATTTAACTGAAAACGAACGTAAACGTAATCGTGATAAATAATTTTTCTTGAATAGAAGAATGAAAAAAACCGCTAAATTTATTTAGCGGTTTTTTTATTGAAAATAATGATTGATTACGGCATGCTTAAGTTCATCTTTTTACTAAAATAAATTATGTTGTTAAAGTGTGAAATAACTATCTTTTTTTTAGAAAAATATTAAATTATCAACATTATGTGAAGAATTGTACCTGTGTAATAAACAAACCAAAAACAGGCTACTTTAATTTCAACTCTGGAGTGATATATGAGCATTATTAAAGAATTTAAAGAGTTTGCCATTAAAGGCAATATGATGGACTTAGCAATTGGTGTCATCATTGGTGGTGCATTTGGTAAAATCATTGATTCATTAGTAAAAGACATCGTGATGCCTGTGATTTCGTGGATCTTAGGTGGTGATGTTGATTACAGCAATTGGTTCCTTGTACTAGGAGACAATCCGAACAATGTGACGACTTTGAAAGCTGCACAGGATGCCGGACTGAATATTTTCGCCTATGGTAACTTCTTGACCATTCTTATTAACTTCTTGTTGTTAGCATGGGTGGTATTCTTGTTAGTTAAAGTGATGAACCGTATCCGTAAGCAAGAACAAGCTGCACCTGAACCAGCAGCAACCCCAGAAGATATTCAATTATTACGCGAAATTCGTGATGAGTTGAAAAAACAAGGTTAAACATTTTAGTTGAGAAAACGGCATTTTAAATGCCGTTTTTTTTGTACTTAATATTTGTTAGATTTTTGATAGAAAATTAAAGCAATTGATTTTAATATGCAAAAATATTGGAATGGAACATACAATCATGAATCGACTTTTTGTTTACGGAACATTGTGTCCAAATCGAGAAAATGCACATATTCTTGGTGAGATCGGTGGTGATTGGCAATCTGCAACAGTACATGGAACAATTCACATACTAGATTGGGGGCCAGATCAAGGTTTGCCTGCGATCGTCCTGAATGATCTTGATCCAGTCGTCGATGGTTATCTATTTAGTACAGAAAAATTGGCAGAAAATTGGCAAATGCTCGATGATTTTGAAGGTTTTCAATATAAAAGGGTACAGGTAAAAGTTGATTTAGCCTCAGGTGAAAGTATTGAGGCATGGACCTATGTGATGAAGTAGCAGATTAAATTTGATGATGGAGCAGCTATTTAATTTGATACCACTTATATTCATATTCTTCACCAATAAAATCTTCTTTATCGTTCCATATTAAGAAACTGTCTTTTAATTCGGAAAATTTTCTAAAGAGATTTCCTAGACGATTGATATCACTTGGTAAGGTATGAATATAAAATTCTGAGCTAGATGTGTAAGGTGAAGATGAATTATTGCAAAATTTAATATGTAGAGCTGATTGACCTAAAGGGTTTGTTAAAAACGCATTTAACTGGAAATAGTATGCAAAATTATCCGCTTTCTTTTCAGAACCTATTTCATATGAAAATAGGTCATTAGCATGGAGCGGAAAATTTTCTAATCCAGAAGCAATAGTTAGAAGATCGTTAGCGTTTTGATATAGCACGAATTTCACGCTTTGTGTGCTGGTTGAAATGTCCCAATGAAGTTCCAAATGATAGGGTTCTTCATAGGGAATCCTTTCAATCTTAATATGATATACCATTAAAGTCCTCAATAAGCCTAAATTTGCAAAGATTTACCTTAAGCCTTCCATGCGGAACTTTACTTCTAATAGATGAAACCCAAATTGACTTTTGATCGGGCCATGTAAGATACGTTCTGCCACAGTAAAAACCAGTTTATCAATGACAGGAACCAGTTGCCCTTTTTTGACTTCGCCAAGTTCACCACCCCGCTTAGCAGAATTACAGGTTGAATACTGCTTGGCAATTTTGGCAAAATCTGCACCTGATTGAATCCGTTTTTTTAGCTGTTCAGCTAAATCTTTATCTTTCACAAGAATATGTCGAACAATCGCAGTTTTCATATCTTGTTCTCCTTACATTTATATTTCAGTGTTTTTCAACTTTAATGGCTGGCATTGTGGACAAAATACACTGGCACGTTGACCTAATTTCAAGTTTTCCAATGTGGTTTCACAATTAACGCACATTTCACCTGCACGACCATAAGCTAAAAGTGTTTGCTGAAAATAGCCATTTTCGCCCATCGCATTAGTGTAATCGCGTAAGGTTGAACCGCCTAGATCAATGGCATGTTTTAAGATGCGTTTGACTTCGACAACCAACTTTTCCACTTGTATTTTGCTTAACGTTGAAGCAGGTTGTGCTGGATGAACCCCGATGTTGAATAAACTTTCAGTCGCATAAATATTACCAACACCTACCACTACGTGATTATCCATTAAAGCAATTTTGATGCCTACATTTTTTTTGTTGAGTTTTTCTTGCAAATAAGCAGCATTAAAATCATCACTCAGCGGTTCAGGACCAAGGGTATCAATAAGTTTGGTTTGACTTTCGGAATCTAACCATAAAATACATCCAAAGCGACGTGGATCATGGTAGCGAAGCTGATGATCTTCAAAGTTGATGATGAGGTGATCATGTTTTCTAAGCTCATCATTTGGCTGGCATAAGCGAAAGCTGCCAGACATACCGAGATGCCAAAGCATTTGATCTCTTTCAAACTCTGCCAAAATATATTTAGAACGTCGTTTCAATTGAATTAGACGTTGTCCAATCAGTTTTTCAATATCATTGGGAATAGGCCAGCGCAAACTTGAATTGTGTACGCTTACTGATTGAACACGTTGTTCTAATAGCGGGAGTAAACTGGTTTTTGTGGTTTCAACTTCTGGTAGTTCGGGCATAGGATACTCAAGTTGTTTCAACAACAATACAATGAGGGCAAAGGTTTCACTTACAATTATGCGTGCATTTAATTTTATTTGCTAATACAGATCACGAATTGTTTTGATCGTTTTCGCTAAAGTTAAATAGGTAAGATAATTATAAAATAATCATATTCTTGCTTTTAAATCGCGACTTGAAATTTTGAGAAATAAGGAAACTTCATGCCTTCAATGAAAATTAATGTTTTATACGGTTGTATCGTCATATGCATGGGGTTCACTAGTTCTAGTTTATGGGCTGTAGAGCCTAAGCAAGATTTACCAACGCAACTACCAGTGATCAAAGTTGAGGCAACGCGGACAGACACTTCGTATATGGAAACGCCTGCATCGATCTTTAGGGTAGATATGCCTCAAAATGATCAATCTGCACAGGTAAATTTAACCGAAGTGGTGAAAGGTATTCCAAGTGTACAATTACGCAATCGTGAAAATTATGCACAAGATTTACAGCTTTCAATGCGTGGTTTTGGTGCTAGATCGACTTTTGGTGTGCGGGGTATTCGTTTATATACAGATGGTATTCCAGCCACTATGCCAGATGGTCAGGGTCAAACCTCAAATATTGATTTAAGTAGTTTAAGCCATTTAGAAGTATTAACCGGACCATTTTCTTCGTTGTATGGAAACTCATCAGGTGGTGCAATTCTCGTAACGACTCGAGAAGGGCGGGGTAAAGATTCGATTGAAATGAGTTATGCAGGTGGTAGTCATAACAAGAATCGTGCTGGCCTCGTGTTACAAGGAGGTGCGAAAAATCAAAATGGGCCGAGCTATATTATCAGTTCCTCTTATTTTGATACTGATGGTTACCGTGATCATAGTCGCGCAGAAAAAGTCTTAAATAATGCGAAACTGACGTGGAATTTGGACGATGGCAGTAAAATTAATTGGGTTACTAACTATGTCAAGATTCATGCCGACGACCCACAAGGATTAAATAGAAGACAGTGGCAACAAAATCCCCGCCAAGTAAATGATACTAATAATACTTACAATGTTCGTAAGGACATCGAGCAGACTCAGACAGGCGTAACTTGGTCTAAGCCGATCAATGATCAAAATGAATTGTATGCAATGGCGTATTTTGGAAATCGCCAAGTGACTCAATATCAATCTATTCCTCAATCTGCTCAAAATAACCCAAATCATGCAGGTGGTGTGATCGACTTTGAACGCAACTATTATGGCGCTGATTTCCGTTGGACAGGTAAAGAACTAATACCTAATACAACGTTCAGTGCAGGGGTTGCTGTTGATAATATGGATGAAGATCGTAAAGGCTATGAGAACTTCAATTTGGTCAACGGAAAGCCCTCATATGGCGTAAAAGGTACATTACGTCGTGATGAAGACAATAGCTTGTGGAATGTTGATCCTTATGTACAAGCTTCATGGCAATTTTTACCGAGTTGGAGTTTAGATACAGGGCTGCGGTATAGCAATGTGCATTACAAGTCAAAAGATCACTATCTAAACAATGGCAATGATAGTGATAAAACGGATTACAACAAGTTATTACCATCAGCAGCTCTAAGTTGGCAAATAATCCCTGAATTATTAGCTTATGCTAGCTATGCCAAAGGTTTTGAAACACCAACCTTTACTGAAATGGCTTATCAAGCAGATTCGACCAAATCTGGATTTAATTTTGACTTAAAACCATCGACCAGTGATAACTTCGAACTGGGTTTAAAATCACAAAACCAATTTGGCGATTTTACGTTGTCTGTTTTCCAGAGCAAAACCAAAAATGATATTGTTTCAGCCGGGACTTCGAATGGACGTTCGACATTTCGAAATGCAGACCAAACCCTACGTCAGGGTGCTGAGCTAGCATGGAATAAAAAGCTTTGGAAAGATTTGGAAATTAATACCAGTTATGGTTATTTAGATGCAACTTTTGATGCTGCTATCCCTGCTGTTGGAACAGTAAATGCGGTTCAAAAAGGTAATGCAATTCCTGGTATTGCGAAGAACCAAGCTTTTCTTGGTTTGGCATGGAAACCAGAGCAAGGCTTGTATGCAGGTGTAGATGCTCAATATATGGATAAGGTCTATGTTGATGATATCAATAGTGATACAGCGCCAAGTTATACTGTTGCTTCGATATACACGGGATATGCTTGGAAATATGCAGATTGGGGAATTAATGGTTTTGCACGTGTCGATAACTTATTTGATAAAAACTATGCAGGCTCTGTGATTGTCAATGATAGCAATAGCCGATTCTTTGAGCCTGCTGATGGACGAAATTGGAGTGCTGGAATTAAAGTGAGTAAACAATTCTAAATGGAAAGAGCAGCATAAAATGCTGCTCTTTTTTTCTATTTTTTAGGTGCTTGAGCCGTAGCCGCTTTTTTTGCTGTAATGGCTTCTTCAACCTTGGCTAAAGACTCTTTCGCATTTGGATAATTTGCTGCTGCCAAACGAGCAAAAATATTTTTAGCTTGCTCTAAATCTTGATCAACAATGCCTCCATTAGCAAGCATATTTGCCAAAACCATAAGCGAGGGTGGATATCCTTTTTTTGCTAAATCTTGTAAAGATTCAACAGCCCGTTGCTGCATAATTGGGTTCTTATTTTTGACCCCTAAACTCAGATCATAAATTGCTTTCAAATGAACTGCTGGTTGATAGCCTTTTCGCAACAGAGGAAGTAATTTTTGTACGGCAAGCTGATCGTATTCAGGTTTTCCTTGGCGAAATAAAATGTTCGCACTCTCTACGATGGCTTCTTCAGAACCTTGATTTGATGCTTTATCTAAATATTCTTTGTATTTTTGAGAGTTTTTGCTAATGCCCAAATCACCAGTATTATAGGCTTGAGCTAGAGTAAAGCTTGCTTTGCCAAAGCCCTTATTGGATGCTTCTTGATAATATTGAACAGCTTTTTTTTCATCCTTGCTGGTGCCTTGCCCAACTTGATGCATATAGCCAAGATTGTAAATTGCTTGAGCATTTCCTGTGTTTGCAAGTCTTTGCATTTCTTCAAAGGCAGCAACATAATTTTTGGCTTCATACAGTTGGGTTGCTTTCGCAAATACATCAGGCTTTGCAGTTGTTTTGTTGTCTGCTGCAAATGAAGAATGGCTAGCTACAAATATTAGACCAGCAGTGAGCAACTTTTTCATATTTTTTCCTTTCATCTCTTTCTGCTTAAATCCTTTATAAGCAGTAGAAAATAATTTGACATGCTCATGATAAAAGTTTGGCTGAGAATGTAAATGAAGATTTTGTATCTCTTATAGCATTTGGATGTTAAAATTAATTATTTGATAAAAATCATTAGCTTGAATATAAAAAAGGTATTTGTTTAAATGTTGATTTTAATACAAATACCTTTAAGTGTAGAGTTATTTATTTAAACTGGCTTCTTGTAATATTTTCTCAAGATGATCTGCATTTTGGGGGATGCCAGAAATTCGGCTGCCATTTTGTAAAAACAATGTTGGTGTTCCATTAATTTGTAAAGATTGACCTAAATCTAAGTTCTTTTGAATTGGTGTTTTACATTCGCCTGAATTCTTGGTGAGTTTGCGATGCAACATATAATCTTCCCAAGCTTCGTATTGGTTTTTAGCACACCAAATTTTGTTTGCTACAGTTTCTGCTTGAGGGTGTAATTTCTTCAAAGGAAATAAGAATAAATATACAGTGATGTTATCAATAGATGTCATATGCTGTTCTAGCTTTTGACAGTACGGACAGTCTGGGTCAGTAAAAATATACACAATACGCTCTCCATTGCCTTTTACGTATTTAATGGATTGATCAAGCGGTAATTGTTTAATATCAATCTTACTCAGCTCTGCTATGCGTTCCTCCGTAAGATTTTTTTGATTCTTTACATCGAGTAAGTTGCCAAAAAATAAATATTTTGCCGCCTCATCTGTATAAATAATTTTTCCACCAACATAGACTTCATATATCCCAGAGAATGGTGAAGCTGAGATAGCGCTAATAGGCAGGTCAGGATAATTCTTCTTAAAATTTTGTTCTAAAATTTTGCTATCGGCATGCAGTGTTTGTAAACCTAAGACGCTTAGACTCAGTGCTGATATTAAGCTTTTGATCATTATTTTCATTGGAAAAGTAAATTGTTAAGAATGTACAAACAATAACGCTCATTTTTATTTTCGACAAGAATAGAAATAGAACTTTATTTTAAATAGGGTTGCATCGCTAATTTTAATAATTCGATGAGAGCTGGATCCATATAGTGATAATCATCTGGAATATCGAGGACAAACACTTTTTTGTGGAGAAGTTGTTTGGAAAATTTTTCTTTAATTTGTTGTTTATGCCGTGGTTCCATCACAAAGATCTGTTCAGCCCATGCAATATCTTTGACTGAGAGGGTGTGCTTGGCATGGCGACTCGTGCCAGCTGAACGGGTCTGTAGACCATATTCCTGCGCGAAAATACGTTCAGCTGTTGGGCTACGCCATTGATTACGGCTGCAAATAAAGAGTGTATTCAGAATTAAAAAATCCAGTAATTAGAACGAGCATCATGTAAATATTGCTTTGCAGAGATTCGTGGATATTCGATTGCTAATTGTCTTGCTCGAATAATTTTGAGTTGTCGTGTATATAGATATTTCCACTTCTTGGGTGCTTTCCACAAAAGTGTTGTGTGTCTACAGTCACGTCCTCGAAATAAATATTTCTGCTTACGTCGCCATGATCGATTACGTTGTTGTGATAAGTGATCCATTTTAAAAAACTCATGAATTAATCGGGTTCAGCAGCCGCGATAACACATGAGTTTTTAATATAAAATTAAAGCCTGATTTTTACAAGGGCTTAGCTTGGTCTTGCCACATCACCATTCAGTGCTTCTGGTAGATCCAAAACGGATACATCAAGTTCAGTTAAAGCTGCAGGTTTGGCAATCACAAGTGCGAGATAGCCACTTTCAAATACAACACTGTTTACCACTTCAACATCGTTACTCAGTTGAGTTGCAGGAGCTGGGAGTTCACCTTTAGCCTGAATTAAATGTAACCAATGCTTCGGTTTTGCTTTAAACCAAAGACGTGCCACAATTTCTTGACCTAAATAACACCCTTTATCAAAGTGAACGCCTTCACGCTGATGCAAACGTAATTCTTGAGGTTGGAATAAGTGTTCAGTTGCTTGGATAATCCACGCTTGACCTGATCGAATAGCCGCTGTTTGCCAAACTTGAACATCAGTTTCGGTTTGAGAGAATTCAGTATGATTACCAATTACACTTGGAAAAACTGCACCAACTTCTTCCAGTTTCATTTTAGAGAAGGCACCAAACTTACGAATGTGTTTGGCAAATTCTTCTGCTTGATCTTGAGTGGTGACCAACTCAAAACTTTCAGGATTGAGTTTTTTTATCCAAAGACCAAAGTGAATTCGCCCTTTTAAATCACAAATTGCAGTGTAACGGCTTTCATTTTCAGCCAAGCGTTCAATGTGAACAGTGACCTGACCTTGTAAGAATTTTTGTGCATCAATACCATTTAAGCTAAAAGCAATAAAAGCAAGTTGACTCATAGATCAATCCTAAAGCTGCGTTCTGATCATTAAAATACGGGTTCCTATTCTGCGCTTTTTTTCACAAAAAAGCAGCTTGAGAATCTCGATAATCGTGCTGAAATATGCGATTGAAGGTATAGCAATTATTAATCAAATCGCTATGATCATTTCACCAAATAAAATAATAGTAAGAATGGAGAATAAAAATGGCAGGTACAGTACGATTACATCGAGTTTTTAGCGCACCACCTGAGCGAGTTTTTAAAGCATTTCTTGATCCTGATGCCTTAGTAAAGTGGATGGCTCCTCACGGATTTACTGCAAAAGTTCACCACCTAGATCTGCAAGAAGGTGGCACCTATAAAATGTCGTTTACCAACTTTTCAACTGGTCGGTCTCACTCATTTAGCGGCACCTATGTTGAAATTATTCCTAATGAATTATTGCGTTACACAGATAAGTTTGATGATCCGAATTTGATCGGAGAAATACAAGTCACGATTCAATTGAAATCAGTCTTGGTCGGAACTGAGGTAAATATTACTCAAGAGGGAATACCAGATGTGATCCCTGTAGAGGCGTGTTATTTAGGATGGCAAGAATCTCTTTATTTATTAAATCTACTGGTACAGCCTGAAATTCCTGATGAGTAATTGTTTCAGGTTTGGTCAAAATTAAAATAGAAAAATAAAAAAATGTTTTTATAGTGATTGCGAGGGGATTATGTCTGATCAGGAAAATATTCAACAACGTGAACATCTTGCGCGTATTGCTATGCGTGAGGCTTTACAAAATCAAAAAGCGGAAGATAGTGTGGAATTATTTATTCAACATCATCTTGAAGAAATTGAACCAGCGTATTGGGAAAAACACACAGGAACTCAAAAACCTACAATATTACAGGTATTAGATTTGTTAGTTGTGGACAATGATGGAGATGAGCCATTTCAACGTGCTGAATTAATTGATTTTAGCTTACCTGATGAAATAACCAATTATGTGCTTTGTGTCAGTTTTGATAAGAAAGGAGATGTTATTGATATCTCTATGGAGAGCTAATTCAGAATTTTTAGTACCTCTGTAAATAATAAACAAAGGTGTATATGAATCTGTCGAAATATTGGGTGGCTAAGTCTAGTTTGATCGTTTGTGCTCAATAGGATTTTCTAAAGGGCTTGCACATTTAAATTATGACTGAGGGGAATTACACTTTTACTGAGTTGTGATAAGCCTTTTGTCACAAGGTTGAACATTGGTTAGGTTTTCAAGCGGGATATTACCAAGAACTTAAAGGTAATCTTTATGTGCATCTGTTCATAGAAATGGTAGAACAATAGGGTCTGTTGACATTTGCTGTGCAAAAAAATAGCGAGAAAGTAAAATTCAATCGCCAAACCAAATTTACTCCTCGCTATGACTCGTACAATGCTGAATGATCAACACTGGTTAAAGCTGAAATCTATTGTCCACAATTTGGGGATCTACCTCAAACATAATCTTCGAAATTTTATTGAAGCCATTCTCTATAGAATTAGAACAGGTTGTCCTTGGCGAGATTTACCTGAATCTTTTGGTAAGTCCAACACCATATTTAAACGATTCACCAGGTGGTCTAAAGATAATAAGCTACTAAAAATATTTAAATTATTATCAAAACATGCTGATCTAGAATGGGTGTTTATTGATGCTAGCCATATTCGAGCACATCAACATGCTACAGGACTCAAGGATCAAGCTATTTCAAGAAGCATCGGTGGAAACAGTACTAAAATCCATTTAGCTGTGGATTCAAATGGGAACCCAATCCAATTTCTCATTCATGATGGCACCACCCATGATGTGAGTGTTGCACCTGCATTAGTCGATAGCATTGATTTAAAAGATACCGATGTGCTTTGTGCAGATAAAGGATATGACTCAGAATTATTGAGAGAGCAGATAGAAAAAACAGCGACTAAAGCAAATATTCCAAAGAAATCCAATACACGATCGAACAATGATTATATGGACTGGCACTTATATAAAATCAGGCACTTAGTGGAGAATACCTTTGCTAGACTCAAGCAATTTAGGGGAATTGCAACACGTTATGACAAGCTAAAGCGGAACTACGAAAATTCAGTTGCTTTAGCCTGTATATTTATTTGGCTACCGCTATGAAATGTCAACACACCCTAAGAATTGATGACGATTTATGCAACAAAAGATACTACATCTTAACCATGTTTTAGTACTTAAAATTATTTACTCGAAAAACGATTTCAGCCTAAAACTTTGAATAACGGCTTCTATCCATCATAATAGTCGTTTTGAGTTTCTTTTATGTCTTTTCCACATTGCCCACAATGCCAATCAGAATATACTTACCAAGATGGCGACTTATTGATTTGTCCTGAATGTTCACATGAATGGAAGGAAGAGGAAGCAGCGGTTTCAGAATTACAAGACGTTATTAAAGACGCAAATGGAAATGTATTGGTTGACGGTGATGTTGTCACGGTGATTAAAGATTTAAAAATTAAGGGTTCATCTTCTGTTGTTAAAGTTGGAACAAAGGTGAAAAATATTCGTTTAGTACCAGATGCAACCGATGGGCATAATATCGATTGTAAAATTGAAGGTGTTGGAGCAATGAAACTCAAATCGGAATATGTGAAAAAGGTTTAACTCACATGAAAGGAGCATGCAAAAATGCTCCTTTTTTAAAATTATCAATTACCAAAAATGAACAAAAAACGATCTAATATTTTTTTAGCTGATTTATATTGAGTAAATAACAAACAATATTAACTCTAATAAAAGAGGTTTTTTATGGCTGGATGGTTTGAAGTAAGCTTAGCTAGCGATGGTCAGTTTCGATTTATATTAAAAGCAGGGAATGGAGAAGCTATTCTAAATAGTGAGTTATATAAAACAAAAGCTGCTGCTATGAATGGCATTGCATCAGTACAAAAAAATAGTCCTGATGATGCACGTTATGAAAAACTAACTTCTAAAAATGATAAAGCTTATTTTAATTTAAAGGCGGCAAATCATCAGGTCATTGGCACAAGTCAGCTTTATGCAAGTGAGCAATCACGTGATAAGGGTATTGAATCAGTAAAAAACAATGGTCCATCTGAAACAGTAAAAGATTTGACAACTTCATGATTACAATAAAAAAGCCGTTTATAAAACGGCTTTTTTATTTATGGATTTTAGTAAAAGATTAACGAGCAAATTTTGCGATTAATTCTTCTTTAGTCAAATTACTTGCTTCTTCATCGCGACGACCTTTGTATTCAAAAGTACCTGCATCCAAGCCTTTTTCACCAATCACAATACGATGTGGAATACCCATCAACTCAAGATCAGAGAATTTTACACCAGGACGTTCATTTCGATCATCCAGTAATACATCATAGCCTTGTGCTTGTAATTCTGCGTACAGAGCTTCAGCAGCTTCAACGGTACGAGGCGATTTATGTGCATTCATTGGCACAATAGCGATGTCAAATGGCGCAATTGCTTGTGGCCAAATAATACCTTTATCATCAAAATTTTGTTCAATCGCAGCCGCAACCACACGAGTTACACCAATACCATAACAACCCATTGTCACGGTAAACGGCTTGCCATCTTCACCAAGCACTTTACAGCCTAATGCTTCAGAGTATTTTGTGCCGAGTTGGAAAATATGACCAACTTCAATACCACGTTTGATTTGAAGGGTGCCTTTACCATCAGGAGATGGATCACCTTCAACCACATTACGAAGATCGAAGACTTCAGTAAATTTCGCGTCACGATCCCAATTTACGCCAGTTGCATGTTTATCCACTTCATTCGCACCTGCAATAAAGTTAGATAATACAGAGGCTGCACGGTCGATAATGACTGCCAAACCTTTTTCAACAAGACCTTGCGGACCACAGAAACCAGCAGTTAAGCCATTCTGTTTCAATTGTTCTTCTGTTGCAAAAGCCAAAGGCGAGGCAATTAAAGGGTGCTTTTCTGCTTTGATGTCATTCAGTTCATGATCACCACGTAAGAATAATGCAACAACAGGGATATTGCCTGATTCGTCAGCTATACCTTGTACAAGTAGTGCTTTTACTGATTGTGCTGCATTTGCATTTAAGAATTGGCATACATCTGCAATGGTTTTTTGATTCGGTGTGTCAATCAATGCCAAAGCTTGAGTTGCAGCGCCTCGCTCACCCACTAAAACAGCCTCAGCCATTTCAACATTGGCTGCATAGTCTGATTCGGTTGAAAATGCGATATCATCTTCGCCGCTAGCTGCAAGTACATGAAACTCATGTGATGCTGAACCACCGATCGAGCCTGTATCTGCTTGTACAGGGCGGAAGTCTAATCCTAGACGACTAAAGATACGACTATAAGTGTCATACATCACATCGTAAGTTTCTTGAAGTGATTCTTGATTTGCATGGAACGAATATGCATCTTTCATGATGAATTCACGAGAACGCATTACACCGAAGCGAGGACGAATCTCATCGCGGAATTTGGTTTGAATTTGATAAAAATTCAATGGAAGTTGCTTATAACTTTTTAATTCATTACGCGCTAAATCAGTAATAACTTCTTCATGCGTTGGACCTAATACAAAGTCGTTAGTATGACGATCTTTAAAGCGTAATAACTCAGGACCATATTGTACAAAACGACCAGATTCTTCCCATAAAGCAGCAGGTTGAGTCACTGGCATAAAGACTTCTAATGCGCCTGAACGATTCATTTCTTCACGGACAATCGCATCAACTTTCTTTAAAACACGTGTTCCCATGGGCAACCAAGAGTATAAGCCAGAAGCTAATTTACGAATCATCCCCGCACGTAACATGAGCTGGTGAGATATTACTTCAGCATCATTTGGGGTTTCTCTTAACGTTGCAAATAAAAAGCGGCTTGCGCGCATGGAAACTATCCTAAAGTTAAGTGTTATATAAAAATAAGATTACAACAGTGAACAAGTAATATGCCCATCTTTGAGTAGTTGGCATTATGCCATGAATCAATCAATTTCGGGAAAAGTTAAAATGCGGGAATTGCGTTTGAAGGAATAAATGATAATTAAATTGGGAAGACTAGATGAAACTAACTAAGAATGATGTGATCCACTTTATTCAAGCTTACTCAAACGATTGATAATATCGGCATAGTCCTGTTCAGTTTTATGATAAGCATTACGTAAACTTTCTACAGTTCTTTTTACATTATCAATATTTCTTGCATTATTCTCTAAATTACTTTTAAGTTGCGGAGGTAAGGGTTGGCCTTTGCGATGATATTCCATTTCTTGGCGTTTAAAACCGATTTTATCTTGTTGTAGCTGTTGAAGTTGCTCTTGTTGATAGTTCAGTTGTTTTTTTAAATTTGCTAAAATTTGATCACGTTTTGCTGCAGCAATTTTGGTACTACCATAAGCACGTTTGAGTTTCAAATCTTGTTCGCGTTGACGTGCTATAGATTCACGACGAGAAGATTGTTGTACATCTTGAATCGCATTGTAAGGACGATTTCGCTTAATAACTTGCATATTACGATCTAAAGCTTCATAGCCATAACGAATATGTTCAGGAGTGACCGAAGTGCTCACATTTGCCACGCCATTTTTATCATAGTAACGATACCAAACGGGTTTAGACTGGTCGGTTGCTGCAAAGCAATCAATAGTAAAAATGCATAATAAAAAAGCACAAATGTAATTGCGAGTGATCATTGTAAAGTGACTAACGCGGCAACTCCACTTTAACAAACCAGTCATTACATTCCCCAAAAAAGTTAACTAAATCACTTATTTTTAAATAATAATCAGTTGTATATTAGTAGCTATTTATACAATTAAAAATACTTAAGATGCAAAAAAAATAGTTATTCGATGAAAAGTGTGAACCACTTAGTGTTGTTAAGAAAAACTGATAGATTGGTTCAAAAAACTTCATTGATAATGCAAGTAAAGATATGTTAAAAATATCAACTAATCTGTATAAAACAAATTAAACAACCATAATTTGTATTGAGTATTGGGGCAGGACAATTAAATGGAAGATAAATTTCAAAATTTAAAGGTAATGGTAATTGACGATTCAAAAACAATTCGTCGTACAGCAGAAACATTATTGCAGCGTGAAGGTTGTGAAGTAATCACAGCCGTTGATGGTTTTGAAGCACTATCAAAAATTGCTGAAGCTAATCCTGATATCGTTTTTGTTGACATTATGATGCCTCGTTTAGACGGTTATCAAACCTGCGCATTAATTAAAAACTCTCTAAATTATCAAAATATTCCTGTGATCATGTTATCAAGCAAAGACGGTTTGTTTGATCAGGCGAAAGGTCGTGTTGTGGGCTCAGATGAGTATTTAACTAAGCCATTTAGTAAAGATGAGCTTTTAAATGCGATTCGTAACCACGTTGGCGCATAAAGAATTAAATTGAGGAAAAAATGGCTCGTATACTTATCGTAGATGATTCTCCTACTGAAACATTTCGTTTTAGAGAAATTTTGACTAAGCACGGTTATGATGTGATTGAGGCGACCAATGGCGCGGATGGTGTCACGATGGCACAAGCAGAATTACCAGACTTAGTTCTTATGGACGTGGTTATGCCAGGGATGAATGGCTTTCAAGCAACTCGCCAAATCAGCAAAGGTAAAGACACACAGCATATTCCTGTTGTGATCGTAAGTACCAAAGATCAGGCGACAGATCGTGTATGGGGTAAGCGTCAAGGTGCTTGTGATTATTTAACCAAGCCAATTGATGAACAGCAGCTTATTGATGTAATTAAAGAACTATTAAGTTAATCAATACGGGCCTTTTCATTACTCAATACAGGATAGGTTATGGCAGCAAATGGATTTATCGAATTGCTTCGCTTATCCAAGCGAGGCAATAAACAATACGCTTCAACTCAAAATGAAGTCAGCCGTTGGTCTGGTATTGCATTTGAGATGTTAGGGCAATATTTTGTCGCTCCATTAGGGGAAATTTCGGAAGTAATATATCCACCGAAATATACTCCTGTTCCAAATACCCAAGCATGGGTGCGTGGTTTGGCAAATATTCGTGGACGATTGCTTTCAGTTTCTGATTTAACGCATTTTATTTCAGGGCAGCGGAGTCAATTTTCGCCAACACAAAAAGTAATATGTATTAGTCATCAAGATCATTATGTTGGCTTGGTTGTAGATCAAGTTCTTGGAATCCAGCACTTTAATAAAAAGAGTTTCTTTTCTCAAAGTGCTGAAATTGACGATAAATTAAAAGATTATTGTCAAGGTTATTTCCATCAACATAATCAGCAATGGCATGTATTTTTACTGAGTCGGTTGTTGCAAAATCCTCAATATATGAATGCATCTATAAAATTTATAAACTAATTTGTACGCTACGGAACATAAACGCGTATTCTGGGGAGAAGCTGATATGGGCTTTAAACTTAAAAAGAAAAATGGTAGTGGCAGTGATAGTGCTGGTCAAAAAAGTGGTCGTGCGTTTCTAGAAAAGATACGAACTCAGCTTGATCAGTTTTCACGTTTATTCGGTGAAACTGAGAAATCTAAGCCAATTATTTACCGTGCTTTAATTGCTCTAGCTCTTGCAGTCATCCTCTTAATTTATCTGTTTGTGAGTGTGCCACGTTCAAATCAGTTAACACGTAGTTTGGGTGAATTACGTCTGTTATCACAAATGATTTCTCGTCAAGCAACTGAAGCGACAGCTTCGGGTACACCTGAAGCGATGAAAAGTCTTGTTGAATCAGAGAAGCGCTTTGCTGAAAACCTTGAAACTGTTGAAGATGTCTATGGTAAAGGGTCTGAAGAATACAAGAAAGTGAATGAGCTTTGGACCAATGTATCGAAAAACATTGAGTTAATTGCCTCGCAACAAAAAATTATTAACCAACTCTACGATACCAACATTTCGATCAGTGAAACGATTCCTGAAATTCAGGCTGAATATAACTTGATGGTTGATCAAATGGTTCGTGAGAACATGCCAAGTAGTCAGGTAATTATCACGAAAAACCAAGTATTTATTGCAGAACGTATTTTACGTTCGATTAACTCAGTATTGGTTGGAACGGATAACTCTAACGTTTCTGCAAATGACTTCGGTGCCGATATTGATACCTTTGGTGTTTATTTAAACGCTCAGCTAAATGGTAGCTCTGAATTAGGTGTGGATCGTATTTCATCACCAGATTTGCGTGAATCTGTAGACAGTATTAAATCTGATTATGATGCTGTATTGAAATCAGCTGCTGCAACAGTTTTGCAAAACGCCAATCAAATCGTTCGTGTACGTCAAGCATCTTCTCAAATTTTTTCTCAATCAGATAGTTTATTAGGTTCATTAAATACGTTGTCTGATAAAGCTGAAAGTGGTTGGGGTAATGTAATTGCAGGTGTTGTATTAATTGGCGCATTAGGTCTATTGATTTTCTCAGCACTTCAATTGCTTGCATTACGTAGTAACACAGATAAAGAACGTGTAACACGCTTACAAGATGAATATGATCGTAACCAAAATGCGATTTTACGATTACTTGATGAAATTGCCGACCTTGCAGACGGTGACTTACGTTCTTATGCAACGGTATCGGAAGATTTTACTGGAGCGATTGCGGACTCGATTAACTTCGCGATTGATCAGTTACGTGATCTTGTATCTCGAATTACGGATACGTCTCAAGAAGTTGCTCGATATACTCAAGATACTCAGAACATTACCAACCAGTTAGCAGAAGCATCTGAACATCAGGCACAAGAGATTGCAGGTGCATCAGCAGCGATGAACGAAATGGCGCTGTCGATTGACCAAGTATCTTCAAATGCATCAGAGTCAGCGGAAGTAGCACAACGTTCAGTACAAATTGCATCGAATGGTGCGCAAGTTGTAAACCGTTCTATTGAAGGTATGGATCATATTCGTGAGCAGATTCAAGAAACCTCTAAACGTATTAAACGTTTGGGTGAGTCATCTCAAGAAATTGGTAATATTGTCTCTTTAATTAACGACATCGCCGACCAAACGAACATTTTGGCATTAAATGCTGCAATTCAAGCATCGATGGCAGGTGAAGCAGGTCGAGGCTTTGCAGTTGTAGCCGATGAAGTACAGCGTCTTGCTGAACGTTCAGCATCTGCAACTAAACAGATTGAGAGCTTAGTTAAAACCATTCAAACGGATACTAATGAAGCAGTAATTTCAATGGAACAAACGACTTCTGAAGTTGTGCGTGGTGCGAACTTAGCAAAAGATGCGGGTATTGCACTAGATGAAATTCAGACGGTATCAGGTGATTTGGCAAAACTTATTGAAAGCATTTCTGATGCAGCAAAACTTCAGTCGGCATCTGCAAGTCACATTGCGACGACGATGAATGTTGTACAAGAGATTACCTCTCAGACCACGACAGCAACCTTTGATACAGCGCGCTCAGTTTCTGAGTTGGCGAATATGGCTGAATCATTACGTGAATCTGTAACTGACTTTAAGTTACCTGACTAAGCAGCATAGGGAAGGTAGATGGGGTGTCTGCCTTCCTTTTTTATAGAGATGTAGATTATCTTGGCAAGATGATGATGAAACCAAACAACGTCTTGAATGATAGATACACGTAATTTTTAGCCACAGTTAGTGGATAAAAACTAAAGAAGCCGCTATGAAAGAAATATTAAAAACGTTAGTTGAAACAATGACGCTTCCTGAAGATAGTTATCTTGAGCAAGACGCAGAAATTCTCGAAATTTTTATTGAAGAATTAGATGAGATTTTTGTTGAGCTAGAGCCATTACTCGTTCAATGGAAAGAACAGCCGAATCAACAGGATGTGCTAACTGATATTCGTCGTCATTTCCATACCTTAAAAGGTTCTGGGCGTATGGTCGGTGCAAAGTCGTCTGGTGAATTGGCATGGACTGTTGAAGATACTTTAAATCGAGTGCTAGCAGGAACAATTTCATTAACAAATGAAATTCAATGCTACGTAAAAGCGATTTTTAATATCTATCGCTTTAAGCTCGCTCATGATTTTAAATCGGTTCAAAAACATCAAATAGATTTAAGACCTTTGGTCTTACTTGGGCAGCAATTACAACAGCAACAAAGCTTAGAGCCTGCTTTAACAGATTTACTGCTACTGGCAGATCAATTAACTGATGATTCGGTGATTACAGATTTAGAGTTTGTAAATGATCAATTCATTGCTGAGCCACTAGATTCGGTTGATATTGAAGAGCCACAAGTTATCAATCTTGAAGATGATGGCTTATTAAAAGAAACCTTGGCGATCTTCTTGGAAGAAGCAGAGGATCATTTAGCAACAATCGATCAATTCTTAATTAATGATCGTCCATCAAATGAAAATTACAATACTTTAATTCGAGCACTGCACACATTACGTGGTAGTTCCGCAATGGCGCATGTTCATCATGTGTTTGAAGCCAGCTCTAAAGTTGAAAACTTATTTAAAACATTATTACAAGAAGAGTTGGATTCTAGTTCAGATGAAACTGCGCTATTAACTCACTATGCACAATTTGTACGTGATTATTTACATACATTAAAGCATCAAGGTTCAGAGCAGAAATGTAATGAAATTTATGACACCTTTAATGTGGCGTGGGATAGTTACGATTTCCAATTAGAAGAAAAACATGGTGATGCGGTTCGTCCACAAGGTCTAGTTTCACAGTTATTAGAATTAAATATTAATGATTTATTGGATGTTGAATTTGATTTTGAAAAGCGAGCTCGTGACGAGTTCCCTCGTTATATTCAAACATTAAGCCAACAAACTGAACTGTTATTACAACATACCCATCATCATGCAACGATTGGTATGTACCAGTATACCAGTCTATTGCGTTCTAGTTATCAAGATCTCTTATTTAAGCCTGATCTTTTAAATATTGATTATGCTTTTGAGTTATATCATCAGGTTCATCAACAGTTTATACAATTGTTTGATACTTTGGCTGCTGGGCAGCGGGTGACATTAAGTAAAACGCATGAGCGTGTTTTAAATGAATTAAGTTCATTTACCCAACAGAATATTGAGCTTTTAGAGCCAGTTGATACAACATCTACTGAGCAATATCAACAGTCGAATACTATTCAAGATACTGATGAACAAGTACCTTCTTCTATTGATATTACTGATTTAGCAGCACAATTCGCATTAGATAAACAACAAATTGAATCTAGCGAATCAAATCGAGATTTTGATCCTGATTTACTTGATATTTTCCTTGAGGAAGCTGATGAGTTATTGGGTAGTATAGATGCTGATTTAAATAGTTGGGCTGCTGATCAACAAAATATAAATGCACTCAAAAATTTAATGCGTCATTTGCACACCTTGAAGGGTGGCTCAAATATGATTCAAGCGCGTCATATTGGTTTGATTGCGCATGAGTTAGAGACCATTTATGAAAAGTTGATTAATCTACAGTTACAACCATCTAGTCAGCTTATTGCTGTTATCCGTGCTGTACAAGATGATATTGCAGATCGAATTCAAACGATTCGTGATCAGAAAGTTGATTATCCATCAACACATGTATTAGCGATATTAAATAACTTCGATCAGTTAGAAAGTACCAGCATTGCTGTACTTGAAGTTGTAGATGAAGATCAAACATCAGAAAATGAAATTGAAAGTTTAAGTTTTAACGACACTGTTTTTGAAACTGAAATCACTCAATCTAGTCATGTTGCTAATGTTTCTCAAACGGATATTCAGCCTTCTACAATTGATGTAACAGCCTTAGCCGCACAGTTAACTTTAGACAAACAGCAGTTACAGTCTGATCAAGCAAATCGAGATTTTGATCCAGATCTATTAGATATTTTCTTAGAAGAAGCAGATGAATTGTTGGCAGGTATTGATACTGATCTCAACAGTTGGACCTCTGACCATCAAAATATTAATGCTTTGAAAAACTTAATGCGTTATCTACACACCTTAAAAGGTGGCTCAAATATGATTCAAGCGCGTCATATTGGTTTGATTGCGCATGAGTTAGAAACAATTTATGAAAAACTGATTAATCAACAAATACAGCCTACAGCTTACTTGGTTGCATTAATTCGTATTGTTCAGGATGATATTGCAGATCGTATTCAAACGATTCGAGATCAGCATGTTGATTATCCATCAACTAATGTCATCAACCTTCTACAACAATCTGATCAGACTGCTACGAGTGATCTTGAGATTGCGAGCTTAGAAGAGCAAACCGAAGATCTAACACAAATTGAACATTCTCAAATTGACAGTAGCACATTAGAGTTAGCGGCTGATACATCAGAAATCGTACTGAATGATCAGCATGAAGTTGAAGATACCTCATCTCTTGAAACCATTGCTGAAATTCAGCAACGTAATGAAGATGATGAAGTTCGTTCTTTGGTTGAAGAGACATTCTTTGAAGAAGCTGAAGAGCTATTAGAACAAGCAAAAACTTTGTTGAAACAATGGATTGATCAGCGTGGTAACCGTAGTTTATTGTTGCAACTCCAACGTAATGCCCACAGTTTAAAAGGTGGCGCTCGCATGGCGGAGTTGGATGCGATTGCTATTATTGCTTATCATCTTGAGAATGCATTCGAGCAATTTGGTGTGCATCATTTTAACTCTAATGTGTATGACAATTTGCTCAACACAGCTCTTGCATGGCTAAATGATGCGATATTTAAGCGTCAATATGCAAACTTTGATGGTTTAAAACAAAGCTTAGAAAATATGGAGTTTGTAGATGTTTCTGCAAAACTTCCACAAAAGCTTTCAGCTAAAGATATCTTTACACCTGAATATACGATGGAATTTGTTCAGGGTGATGGTACTGAACCACCTTCAATGTTGGGTGAGTGGGAAACGACAGAGCGAAATGAACAAAACAATGAGATGATTCGTGTTTCCGCAGATGTCATTGAGAAAATGATTGATCTGTCGGGTGAAAATGCAATTAACCGTTCACGTATTGAAATGGATCTTGGTCAGTTAGGTGGGACATTGACTGAGATGGAACTTGCAATCAAACGTTTGGCTGATCAGTTGCGCCGAATGGAAGGCGAGTTAGAAAGTCAAATTATTGCTCGTCATGGTGGTGAAAACTCCCGTTATGCTGATTTTGATCCATTAGAAATGGACCAATATTCATCATTAAATCAGTTGTCTAAGTCTCTTGCTGAATCGGCTTCGGATTTAGTCGATTTTAAAACCACACTTTCTGAGAAAATCCGTGATACGGAAGGTTTGCTATTGCAACAATCACGTATTCAAGCTGAAATTCAAGAAAGTTTGATGCGTACCCGTCTAGTTCCTTTCTCTCGTTTATTGCCACGTTTACAGCGTATTGTGCGCCAAACTGCATCTACCCTAAATCGCCCAACTGAGTTAATTGTCAACAATACCGAGGGTGAATTAGATCGTAGTATTTTGGAGCGCTTGGTTTCACCATTTGAACATATGCTTCGTAATGCGATTGACCATGGTATCGAAGACCGTGAACAACGTTTACAAACCAAGAAGCCAGAAACAGGTCATATTGTTTTAAATATTGGTCGTCAAGGTACGGATGTTGTCGTTACATTCAGTGATGATGGTAAAGGAATTGATGTTAATCGCATCAAGCAAAAGGCGATCCAAACGGGATTGATGACCAAAGATCAGAAGCTTGATCAGGAAGAAATTCTACAATTTATCTTCCATCCTGGTTTTAGTACAGCCGCAGAAGTCACTCAAATTTCTGGTCGTGGTGTTGGACTAGACGTTGTACAAAGTGATATTAAAGCTTTAGGTGGTCATGTTAGTGTCGATTCGACTCTAGGAAAAGGCACGACCTTTACGATTCGCGTACCAACGACAGTAGCGGTCAGTGATGCCTTAATGGTTAAAGCGGGCGATCAGCAATTTGCATTCCCATTGGCGCAAATTGATCGTATTGTTCGTATTTCGCCAGCAGCTCTAGAAGAGTATTTTGAGAGTAAAGAAGATTACTTCAAAATTGATCAAGAACGCTATCGCTTACGTTATTTATCTGAATTTGTGGCTGGACAGCCTATTCCACGCTTACATGGGGTTGTCCATTCATTACCTGTACTATTGGTTAAAGGTGCGCAAGGTCAAACAACAGCATTACTTGTGGATCAATTGATTGGTTCTCGTGGTCAAATTGTTGTAAAACCAATTGGGCAACAATTCTCTAGTATTGGGGTCATTGCAGGTGCAACGATTCTGGGTGATGGTCAAGTCTGCTTGATTTTGGATGGTCAAAATATTGCTAGACATGCACAGTCAACTAATCGTAGCAAACAAGCAGATGAAACCTATACTAAGCAACGTTATGACGAACGTCGTTTGATTATGATTGTGGATGACTCAGTTACAGTTCGTAAGGTTACTTCTCGTTTGTTAGAACGCCAAGGTTATGATGTTGTGACTGCGAAAGATGGTGTCGATGCGATTGAGCAGTTAGAAACCATTAAGCCAGACTTGATGTTGCTTGATATTGAAATGCCTCGTATGGATGGTTTTGAGGTTACAAACCTTGTACGCCATCATGAATTACATCGTGATTTGCCGATTATTATGATTACTTCTCGTACTGGTGAGAAACATCGTGAACGAGCACTATCACTAGGTGTGAATCAATATATGGGTAAACCTTTCCAAGAAGAAGCTCTCTTGGAAAATGTTGAAAGCTTACTCGCAGTGCGCTAAGAGGTGAAAAAGAATGGCTAAGCAAGGCGCAAACCCAACATTGGGACAAATTAATCAGCAAGAGTTACAGCACTTAATTACGGTATCTACTGGATTTATCGATGCCTATATTATTCAATGTCATCAGAAAGTTCCGATGTTATTACCACAAAATATTGTGTTATCTGCAATGGATACTGCAACCAACGTTGACCATATTGAATGGCATGATTTAAAACTTCCAGTTTTTGCTGTGAATGATCCTAATCATAAAGAAGGTGTGGCTTTGGTGATTGAAGGAGATGATGTCTCTGAACGTTTTGCATTGGTTTGCAATGAAATGCCTGAATCAATTCGTGTACGTATTTCTGAGATTGTTGATGATGAAATAGATGTTGATGATAACAAGGTATTTAAATATGTAAAAATGGGGGAGCAGCAGTTTTATGTTCCTCACTTGCAAAATATTCAAACCCAACTTGGGTTGTAAATAAAAAAAGGAGCTTTCAAAAGCTCCTTTTTATTTTAAATCAAATCATTATGCTAAAAGTTGTTCGAGGATTTGCTCATATATTTCAGCCAATGGCTCTAAATCAGCAACATTGACATGCTCATTGATTTGATGAATGGTTGCATTTAACACACCGAGTTCAAGCACTTGAGCACCTGTAGGAGCAATAAATCGACCATCCGATGTACCACCACTTGTCGATAATTCAGTATCAACTCCAGTGACATTTTTAATAGCATTGCGTGCTGCATTTACAAGCTCACCAACAGGGGTGAGGAATGGTAAACCAGATAAGGTCCAATTAATCGTATATGTTAAACCGTGTTTATCCAAAATTTCTAAAACGCGCTGTTTAAGAATTTCAGCCGTCACTTCAGTCGAATAACGGAAGTTAAAGGTCACATCTAATGTGCCTGGGACAACATTTGTTGCTCCTGTTCCAGCATGTATATTTGAGATTTGAAATGAAGTAGCAGGAAAATACTCATTACCATTGTCCCAAACCATTTCACATAACTCAGTGATCGCTTTAGAGGCTAAATGAATAGGATTTTGAGCTAAGTGAGGATAGGCAACATGACCCTGTTTACCTTGTACAGTTAAGACACCATTCAGAGAACCACGACGACCATTTTTTACAATATCACCAAGTGTAGTAGTACTTGATGGTTCACCCACCAAACACCATTTCATTTTTTCGTTACGCGCTTCTAAAGTTTCAACAACTTTCACTGTTCCGTTGATTGATGGACCTTCTTCGTCAGAGGTTATCAGAAACGCAATAGAGCCTTTATGGTTTGGGTGTTTAGTTACAAAGCGTTCAGAAGCAACAACCATAGCGGCTAAAGCTGTTTTCATATCCGCAGCGCCACGACCGTATAACTTTTCATCACGAATACTGGGAATAAATGGATCGGAATTCCAAGCATCCAGTTGACCGGTTGGAACAACATCGGTATGCCCAGCAAAACAGAACACAGGACTTTCTGTACCACGACGAGCCCACAAATTGTCGACATCATCAAAACGCATATTTTCGATATTGAAACCAATTTTTGCTAAGCGCTCAGCCATGATATTTTGACAATCATGATCTACAGGTGTAACTGAGGGTTGGCGAAGAAGTTGTAAGCTAAGTTCTAAAGTATCGGAATGGTTCATGCGAAATGTGGCTAAATCTGGTGAGTTATAAGCCGATATGATAGGGGAATCTTAAGAAGAAAGGTATGTCAAAATAAACCTTATCTAAGAATAGATAAGGTTTAGTGCAGTTTGTTCGGTTAAATTACATTTTATCTTGAGTTTTTTCAGCAGTTTGACTCACTTTGTCACCAGCTTTAGAAACATCTTGCCCAAAGCCTTTAAACGTATTACAGCCAGTTAAAACAAAAGCAGTCATGATTGAAGCAACTAAGATTTTTTTCATCATCTTCTCCGTTTAAATGTAATTATGATGTTCATCAAGGCTAAAAAAAAACGCATAAAATGAACATGATGGTTTGTTGGTAGATGTGTTATAAAATGTTACTTTATAAAAAATGATTTGATTAAGTAGCACTTAATAAAATAGCTGGGTTGCGAAACATATAAAATAGCGGCTCACTTTTTCCTGAATAATAAAGACCATTTGTCCACCATTTTGCTGTTTCAGAAGAGGGTTGATTGTTTTGACATAACCATTCTTGCCGCTGTAAACGATAAAATGATGTACTTGGGATTTTTGTTCCCCAATAACCCAAACGACGTTCGGTATTTATCCAATCAGGCAATGCTGGATTATTCTGCTCAAACGGGATAAATAATTGACCTTTTATCACAGCTATTTTTCGTTGAATTGTATGTTCTAAAGCTTGTGAAAACTGAAATTGACGATCGGTAAAATGTCGTAATTTCCTTTGTAACGTATCTTGCCGATTGAGACCAAACCATTGATCTAAATAGAGTAGATCTTCCCCAAGATAAAATTTTAACGCAACTTCCCAATGTTCAATTTCATTTGATATTGTATTGAGTACCACAAAATCAAGCTCACCCAAGGTAGTAGCACCATTAATTTTTTGGATGCTATGTCCTAAAAGTTGATAAGGGTGATAAGCGTTATCTAATAACCAAAACCACAATAAATTTTCAAAACGTAATCCTAAACGGGTGCTTTTCAAACGTGAGAGAAAATCAATTAAAACATGCGGTGCTTGATCAAGTTCATGTAAACGTATTTCGTATGAATCATAGTAATTTCGCCATTCATGATTATGATGTAATTCAAAGTCATTTTTTATATTTAGTTCTGTTGGAATGCTGATCAAAATATTTGGACTGGCGATACAAAACGCCAGTTGCCGAACAATTGGCGTCTTAAATTGAGTCCATGGTTCAAAATATTTTTTTTGAGAAATCGCTTTAATCATTAGTTAACCCAATTGTGGAAATAAGCGCGCTAAGTTTAAGAAAGCAGCGAAAAAACAATTTATACTAGCACGCTTGGATTAGCTTATTGGTTATGGCTCAATGAAAACTTTGTTCTGGCGAGGTCTAGTGGTAATTTTTATTACGCTCGGCATTATTGGTGCAATATTGCCAGGTATGCCAACAACGGTTTTCTTGATTTTAGCTGCTTGGGCTGCATCGAAAGGGTGGCCAAAAATGGATGCTTGGTTACTGAGTCATCCTAAATATGGTGCTACATTAAGAAATTGGCGAGAAAATGGAACAGTGCCGCGTAAAGCAAAATGGATCGCCAGTATTATGATGCTGCTTAGCGGTATTTTAATGTTATTTACCAATGCACCCTTTTTAGTAAAAGTATTTACAGATTTAACAATGTTAATCGTAGCAATTTGGTTGTGGATGCGACCAGAGTCGAAAGTTGAGCTAGAACTCAATCAAAAGTAGGTTGCTCAGCTAAACATCTTATGGTCTATCATCAGGCTAATAGAAGTATCGGTTAAGCAATCAAACAGTTTTGACTGATTTATAAGATATTCATATTTAATTGAGTATTTGCTTATTGGTTTTAAAACTTGTTGTAAATTAAAACTACTGAAAAATACAAGAAAATGATTGCTGACTATGTTGAAATAATCATGTTTTATTCATCTTGAGATCACAATGTCCTATATGCTTGATCAGGCAGATATTCTTATTGACCTAGCACAACAAACGTTGCATTTGCCTAAACACAATAAATTTTATGTGATTTCATCGGGTAAAAATGGCATAGGGGAGCAAGAAAACAGTGGCAAGACGCCTAGAGGTTGGCATCAAGTTGCACAAAAAATAGGTTTAGACGCTCAAGAAAATTCGGTATTCATTGCTAGACAAGCAACAGGTGAAATATACGATCAACAACTTGCACAGCAATTTCCCGAACGGGATTGGATTTTATCTCGAATCTTATGGTTAGATGGATTAGAAGTTGGATTTAACAAAGGGGAAGGTTGCGATACTTTTAGACGTTATATCTATATACATGGTACCCCTGATACCGAACCGATGGGAATACCGATGTCGCATGGGTGTATTCGTATGAGAAATAAAGATGTGATTGAAATTTTTCAACTGATTTCAGAACAAGCTTTGGTTTATATTTCAGAGCAAGCATTGGAAAATGAGCCGTTAAATTTTCAATAAGTGCCTAAATAAAATACGGAAATCTTTATTTTTTAACGGAATCACCTATTTTTTAATCATTCACACTGTTTTTTCTAAAAAGAATCGGAAAAGCGTTTGACAGGCTGTAAAGATTCTCTATAATGCACCTCACAAACGATGAAGACGTTAAGGGCGCTTAGCTCAGTTGGTAGAGCGTCTGCCTTACAAGCAGAATGTCGGCGGTTCGATCCCGTCAGCGCCCACCAAGCCTTTACGTTAAAACTCAAGTGCAGCGGTAGTTCAGTTGGTTAGAATATCGGCCTGTCACGCCGAGGGTCGCGGGTTCGAGCCCCGTCCGCTGCGCCACTTAAGTTTTAATATCGTTTTACCCATAATTGCAAAATTATAGTGCAGCGGTAGTTCAGTTGGTTAGAATATCGGCCTGTCACGCCGAGGGTCGCGGGTTCGAGCCCCGTCCGCTGCGCCACTTTAAATTTGCATGCTTGGTTAGAGTTGAATAGATTGATTTTTTCTTTTTATTCAAACAAACTTAAAAAGCAAAACTTTAAGTTTGTTACCTCGCTCAGGGCGCTTAGCTCAGTTGGTAGAGCGTCTGCCTTACAAGCAGAATGTCGGCGGTTCGATCCCGTCAGCGCCCACCATATTTGTGACATTTACTTCGTTGGAAGTAATGCAGTGCAGCGGTAGTTCAGTTGGTTAGAATATCGGCCTGTCACGCCGAGGGTCGCGGGTTCGAGCCCCGTCCGCTGCGCCATTCTCTTGATTCCCTGTTCAAGAGGGTGACAATGTAAGACATTACGCACTCCGTTTGTCTTGCGTCATAAAAATTGATATTCAATCAATTTTTATTCCTCAGGGCGCTTAGCTCAGTTGGTAGAGCGTCTGCCTTACAAGCAGAATGTCGGCGGTTCGATCCCGTCAGCGCCCACCATATTCTCTCTATTAAAATCAAATCATTGTACTTTAACGTAAAATATTTTAATATTGGCATTAATAATGATTCTAATATTGAAGTAATTTTATGAAAAACCCTTATCAACGCAAGGCTGCGTCGAAATCAAAAACAACAACATCCAGTTCATTACCGAAAGATGCTTATCGTCAGTTTATCCAAAATATTATTATTCAACGTCAAGTTATTGCTTTGTATCATGATGGTTGGGCTTTGTGTTCAACGCCATCTGGTCAACATGCTTTATCAATTTGGCAACATAAAGGACTAGCAAAATTATTGATCAAAGATAATTGGGCTAAATATGAGATCCAAGAAGTATCTTTGTCAGCACTGATTGAAAAGCTGATTCCATTTTTAAAAGAAAATAATACGATGTTATCACTGGATTTAACACCAGAAGGAAATAACCTTTTGGTGTCACCAGATACATTGTTATTGGATATTAAAAACTTTCTATATCAAATTTATTTGCAGCGTCCAGACGTGTTTGCAGAATTAAAATTACCTATGCCACGTGATATTCGACTGCATAAATAAGTTTGAATCGCAATTGAGGTTATTCGCTCATCAATATTCATTCAGTAACCAACCACTCACATAGGCAAAATATTCTCTTAGCCATGCATTGTAGCGTGTTGATAGCGGAGTGGTTGAGCCAAGCATGGTAAAGTTGCTATAACCTTGTTTTTTGGCAATTGCAGCAGCACGAGGGGTATGAAAATCACTGGTGACAATAATAATCGGCTGTTGAATAGTGATGTTATGTGCTTTTAGTAAAGGTTGGCTATTAATAAGATTCAATTCTGTGCTAGTGCTTTTATCTTCTAACAGAATTTGTGATGCGGGAATATGATAGTTTTTTTGTAGATAGCGGGACATAACCAATGCTTCACTATCGACTTCTCCAAAATCGACGCCACCTGATACAATTAATTTTGCATTAGGCTGAGATCGTGCTACTGGTGCTGCGCGATCTAATCGCTTTGCTAGCGTAACAGACGGTTCTCCATTTTCTACACCACTGCCTAAAACGATGATGGCTTCAGCAGTTGGAACTTTTTGATTGATTGGATTGCTTTTTGAAAGGTGATTAAAAAAATAGCCTAAGCTGATCAACCAAACCCAAAAACATAGCCACCCAAAACGCCAAATTGAATGTAAGCGGAAATGGTAAAAGAAGAATCGTTCAATATAATAGTAATAGAACGAATAAAAACAAAGAAATAATCCCAATACGAGAGGGATAACGGTTCCAATATGAATCTTTTTAAAGGCGATTAAGATCGCACCATCGAAGAGTAAAACTAAGCCAATAAGGGCTATAAAAATGCGTATCCATGAGCTTAATTGCATAATCTTAATCGTAGTCGATTTGAGTCGTGCTAAGTGTATGCAAAATTCGTAGAAAGGCAAATTTGAGTGCATTAAAATAAAAAAGACGAGTGAAAATCACTCGTCTTTCTGCGCATTAAAATTACTTAATATACATCGCGACGATAGCGTCCTGATTGGCGGAGTTCATCTACTTTCTCTTCGCTAAGTATGTCATTTAAAGCTTGGTCTACACCTGAAGCCATACCTTCAATACTACCGCATACATAGATCACTGCACCTTGATATATCCAGTGTTTGAGTTCCTCGGCATTTTCTCGAAGAATATCTTGAACATAAATACGTTGTTCTTGATCTCTAGAAAAAGCAAGATCGAGACGTTGCAGCGTTCCCATATTTTTCCAAGCATTAATTGTTTCTTGATAAAAGAAATCATGCTCACGTTGACGTTCACCGAATATGAGCCAATTTGCTGTGTAATTTTGTCGATTACGCTGCTGTAATAAGCTCATCAGACCAGCAATACCTGTACCGTTACCAATACAAATAATTGGGCGATTGTCATCTATTAAATGGAAAGATTCATTGGTGCGAATACGTAATGAGATTTCCTGTTTCAGTTGAGCAAACTCAGTTAACCAGCCAGAACCAAGACCAAGTTGATTATTTGCATCACGCTTTTGACGCACTACTAATCTTAATCTTTGTTGTGCAGGAATACTGGCAATCGAGTATTCTCGTGTAGCTAAGATTGGTAGTTGTGCTAATAGCTCTTCAAGTGTTTTAAAGCTTTGAATATCCGTGCGTAAGTTTTTATCCCACAAGACTTGTTCAATTTCAAGATTGAGCGACTCAACTACTGCATGTGCTGGAATTTGATATTTAACCAAAAATTCCTGAATTTCAATCAAGCTATTTGCAGGTTGTATTTCGGCAATATCTCCCGCATGCCAAGTCATATCATGTGGTGCTGTTAATTCAATGTTAAAAGCAGGATCACCAACACTGTTTGGATTAAGTACATAGCGTTCGCTTAACATCCATTCGTCAAAGACTTTTTCAATATTCATGGCATGAAGTTCATGCTTGGTGATGACTGATAGTGCTTGATTCCAACGCTGAATATCATTGATATTGGCGTTATCGACTTCAATCAGATCAAACAAAGCTTGCGCTTTAGATTGCTTAAGCCATACATCAATTGCGTGACCGAAACTGCAATAGCTATTCGGATATTCTTTTGAACCTAGGGCTAAAACAGCATACTGCATTTGACTTAAATCAAATGTTTGTCGCATCACTTTTTTAGTAAAACTTGAAGCAAGATCTGGCGCATCACCTGTTCCATAGGTACTTACCACAAATAAGACTTGCTCGGCTTGCTGAAGATCTTGTGGCGTAAGCTGTTGAATAGGCTTAACCGTTGTTGGCTGTTTAGCTTCTTGTAGGCTTGTTGCTGTTCGCCAAGCA
The DNA here is from genome assembly GCF_024296945.1 of Acinetobacter sp. Z1. Lineage (NCBI taxonomy): Bacteria > Pseudomonadati > Pseudomonadota > Gammaproteobacteria > Moraxellales > Moraxellaceae > Acinetobacter > Acinetobacter sp. Z1. The sequence continues at coordinate 747,747 of NZ_CP101115.1, forward strand.
AGTTGCTCTGCTACACCCGTTTGAGATGCATAAGTAATCAACCAAGATTTAGCATTGGGATCAATTTGTTGTGTCGTCACAGATTGACGAGCTGCTAGAGTCTGTTTTTTCTGCTTACGTCGTTTGAGATAAAGCATCCAACCCGTTACAAAAAATAATGGCATGACAAGGGAAGCAAGCAATGCTATAAATTGATAGGTTGAACCAAAAAAACTGCCACGATGAACAGGCAACATGCTGCTCATAATTTTTTCATTGAGTTTTTTGTCTTCATAAAGCTCTAATTTTTCAAATTTTTTCTTTTCATAGTTATAAACAGCTTGATTGCGAGCGCGTTCATGTTGCGGCGTTGGATCAACAAAAGATACTTCAACTTTTGCATCATCTTTTTTAGGAATATTTAGTGTTAGACTAGAATATTGATGACCAATTTGGGCGTTTACACCAGTCCATGTTTGGGTAAGGATGGTATTGACTTGCTGAGGAGATAAAGCAGGCTCTTTCTTTTTATTATGTTCGTTATTTTGTTGATTGCGTTGAGGTTGTTCTACCCCCATCACTTTAAACATGCCAGCACGCCACCAGTCATAAGACCAATATAAGCCAGTACACGCAAATAAAAGATAAAAAACGATCACCCACGTTCCCACAACTGCGTGTAAGTCCCAAATAAAATTACGACCTTTTAGTTTGGGTTTAATGAATAACCATTGTTTAACAGTATGCTTTTTAGGAAAACGCAGATAAATACCGCTAAGTACAAAGAAAATTAACATCAAGGTCGATGCACCAGTAATTTGTGCACCAAATTCGCCGACGGTTAAATTGCGATGTAATCGTTGAACAAACTGAAAAAATTCGCGTCCTTTGACTTCAGGCAACACTTCAGCAGTATATGGATTCACCATCATATTATAACCACGCCGAGCGCCTTCTTTTTTGATATTAACTGTCGAAGATGCAGTAGGGCTGGCTTCAATCGTCACACTATTGATAACAATTTCTGGTTGCTGTTGATTAAAATGTTGATAAAGCTGAGCAGGAGTTAATTTAGGCGTTGTTGCAGCTTGTACAACATAACTGTCCTGATTGATCCATTTGAGAATTTGCTGATCATAAGAGTAAATTGCCCCTGTTATTCCCATCAAAGAGAGAATCAAACCTGCAGTGATTCCTAAGAACCAGTGAATTTGGAAAAAAACTTTTTTTAGCATGGTCAAATCATGAAAAGATAATGAAATTCATGTAAAAAATTATAACTCAAGATTAAGAATATAATATGGATTTTCTAGGTAATATTGATTTTGATTCTCATTTATTTTTAAGGGTGTAAAAAAACCTTTCATTGTGAAAGGTTTTTAGATTTTAAAAATTAAACTTGCTTAGCAGGACCAACGATTTCAGTTAAATGCTTGCGAACAGTATTAAATGGAAAGTTTCTAGAGTCCATGCGCTTTGGCAAAATATAAGCGCCTTGTTGCTCATCACCCTTTGGTGTTTTCACTTTGAAGTTAACCAAAATAAAGTCAGGGGAGTTGTACCACTCGTAAATGTCTTTCCAACCGACAGTCATAATGCCATCTTGCATGCCTACTTTTTGACGCATTACGATCCCATGTTGCTGTACACCTAAGCGCAAGCCCTTGGTTTCTTGAACAGGGAACTCATTCATTTTACGTTTTACATACCACTCAAGCCCAAATCTTTTGGTCAAGTAAAACAGAGCGACACCAATGATTACCACCCAACAAATTATAGTTGAGTAAGTTGAATAATATTTGATAAGTCCTGCTGCAACTAAAGAGAGCACAACCAGTGCAATCATAATCATCCATGCTTTGCGGCTGAATTTGTTGGTACTACGCCAAATCATCAGTTGAGCTTGACGTTGTTCAACTTCAGAGACTTCATAGGGAACAGGTTGTAGCGTGTAAGCGTATAGTGTTTTGGCGGTCATAATAATGTAAAAAATGAGTTTTAGAACTGGGTTAAGTTTAACACCTATTGGCATGCAAAGATATTATGCCAATGGTGAATGATGAAGGTCGATTGCGATTCCACAATGCTGATGTACTGATAACATCTATACAGTACAAAGCACTCTAACATCTCAAAAAACGTTATAAAGATGCAAACTCAGTGCCATCTTCATTTGGCTCGTGACTTAAACTTTGTTTTAACATACTTAAGCGTGTTAACACACTGAGCATAAGTGACAATTGCTGTAAAATGATGAGTGATTTCTCATCGGTTTCTTCATCACGATTCAAATGTTCACGTATGGTTTGCATCATATTTTGTGCTGATAAATCAGGAACTTCATCTCTTAAAAGTGCGCCTTGAATATCATCTAAAGCTTGATCAAGTAAAGCCAATATTTCTTGATCTTGAATTTGTGCACGATGAGCACCTAAAGCCGCGATATAACTTAAAAAAGTGTGACTCAAACATAAAAACTCGAAAGCTAAAGTTTTCTGATTAATATCAATATTCGGTTCAGTCGCAATGGTTGAAATGAGGGAAGCGACTTCAGCATCTGTATTATGTGCTGCTCGTCTCACCACACGATAGTTTAAATCATGATTTCGACCATGATGATATTGTTCAACAACTTCTGCTAAGTATTTACACTGCGCTTGCAAAGAACGTTGAATCGAGCGAGGTAACCTGCGAAATTTCCAATCTGGCCAAATAAAACTGACCCCAAACCAAGCTAAAGCGCAGCCAATCACTGTGTCAATGAAGCGGGGCAAGCCCGCTGCAAAAGCAGATCCATCCAAGTTAAAATTGATTAGTGCCAAAATGGTAATGAACGCAGTTGCTTGTGCATATTGTTTACTGCGAAGTTCTAAGAATAAGACGCCACTCAGTACCAACATGACTAATTGTCCTTCCATTGAAGGGATAAAATAAATAATGGCGAGTCCAACAATAATCCCGACCAAGGTTCCGATAATTCGTAAATATAAACGTCGCTTGGTCGCATTAAAGTTCGGTTGGCAAACAAAGAGAGCAGTTAATAAAATCCAATAACCATAGGCAATATTGGTCAGTTGAATAAATAAGTAGCCTATAAATAGCACAATCGATAATCGTACAGCGTGGCGAAATAACACCGACTCAGGGGTCAAGTGTTGTTTAACACGTACGATAATGTCACTCCACCCTTTTAGATCATCATCCTTAAGTTGTTTTTCTGCGCTTTGTGCATTGATTTGTTGAAGATTACGTTCAGTTTCTAAGTTCTGCAACTGTGCATCAATTGATTTTAAGTTCTGATAAAGTGCAAATAAGGCATTGATGCGTACTTGATCATAAAATCCATCTTTTCTTAATTTTTCTAGGGAAAGTCTTAAATTTTCAAAGCTATGTTTAAAGCGTTTGTTATGCTCATAACGAGTGCGAGTTAAAATAGATTGCGCTAAGTCTTGGCACGCTTTGCCTTGAATCGATAAGATGCGTTGAAAGCGAAAAAGAATATCGCTGTGCTGAAACACTTTTGCTAGTTTCTGATAATCAATATGCGCTGAGTCTGCACGCTCATGAATGTCTTGAGCGACAAAATAATACTGCAAACTTCTTCGCGTGTCTTTTTGTCCTCGGTCACCTTTGAGACGCGTTAAAAGCGACATTCGCATCTCATTAAAGATCGCAACTAACTTACCGTTTTCAAGTGCGATATCAATCATGCTTTGCTGGTAGCTTGATGGTGTCATATCAACATCAAATAAATTTGATTTTGCAAACAAAAAGCTACCCAATGCTGAATAAGATGCTGAGAGCTGATCTTGGACTTTTCGAACAGGGAAAAGTAAAAAACTAATGGTGGATAATAAACCGTACCAAGCTGCCCCAAGTACTAAAAGCGCAGGTTGTAAATACCATTGCTCAAATAGATGCACACCAAGCATGGTATAAACTGAAATGACTAAGCAACCATAGGCAATCGTCGCATAACGACGACCTAAAGAACCTAGTAAAATCCAGCCGATACATGAGGCAATTAAGCCGATTGCAAAAGCAATCGGGTAAGGGAATAAAAGATGAACCGATGCCGCAGTGATGAAGAATCCGATATAGGTATAGATCAAATTCATAATGCGTACGGAAAAGCGATCATCAATATCACTAATCGCCGCAGCAACAACGCCTAAGGTCAGTGGAATGGTAGCAAGCTGATAATTCAAAAAGTAAGGAACAAAAGCTGTCCCTGTAAAAGCAATTAACATCCGCACGTTATACATAAACGTGGTGTTATACGTGATCTGTTTTAAACGTCCGAACCAAGGATTCAAAATGTGTCCTTTTTAGTTTTATCCAATCATTTTTAAGCGCGCTGATCGCACTGATCATGCGTAAGCGGATTCTCATTATTATGCACAAAATAAAGCAGAGATGTTAAGCTTACACCACTAATAAACTTGAAAAGTGCAGTATTATGAAGGTGCAGCAATCTAATTCACGTCAATATTCAACAGCTTGGATTATGTTACTTGCGCTTTTAACTGCTTTAGGTCCTTTATCCATAGATATGTATTTACCCGCTTTGCCGCAAATGGCAGATGAGTTCGGGGTAAGTACACAAATGATTTCGAATACACTTCCTGCATATTTTCTCGGACTGGCAATTGGTCAACTTATTTATGGTCCCGTGAGTGATCGAATTGGTCGAAAACCGCCGTTATATTTTGGCTTAACACTCTATGTGATTGCGAGTTTGGCATGTGTGTTTACAACAAATGAATGGACGTTGATTGTTGCACGTATTTTTCAGGCATTGGGTGGATGTGTTGGTGTTGTGATTGCACGGGCCGCAATACGCGATCGTTTAGATATGCAAGGCTCTGCACAAGCATTTTCAAGCATGATGATTGTGATGGGACTTGCGCCGATTTTGGCTCCGATGTTTGGCGCATGGATTTTAAACTTTTTTGTATGGCAAGCCATCTTTGTGAGTTTGGCGGTAGTCGGTGTCATTTGTTGGCTATGTGTTCATTTTTTCTTTAAAGAATCATTACCTGTAGAGCGCCGCTTAAAGTTATCGACTTATCAAGTAACAACGCTATATGCAGCGATTTTAAAAGATGAAAGCTTTAGAGTGCCTATGTTTGCTGGTTGCTTAACTGGTGCTGCACTCTTCTGTTATATCAGTTCTGCATCGGCTGTATTTATGGGGCAATATGGACTTTCTCAACAACAATTTTCGTATGCCTTTGCCTTAAATGCAGCGGGTATTATGTTGATGTCATCTTTAAATAAACATTTAAACACGCGAATGGACATTTTCCCAAGATTGCGCTTGGGTGGTTCAATTCAATGTTTTGGTGCTGTGATTGTGGTGTGTGCAGGGGCAATGGCTGATGCACCACTATGGTTTCTCATGTCTGGTTTATTTCTTGTAGTTTCGGGAATTGGTTTGACTGGTCCTAATGCAATGGCATTGGCGATGTCTAAACAAGGTGCAAGGGCAGGTACAGCCAGCGCCATTATGGGCAGTATGCAATTCGCTTGCGGATTACTCGGTGGTGTAATTTTGAATTTCTTGATTTGGAAAGCATCATTTAATATGGGCTTAATGATGTTAATGTTTACCAGTGCAGGGCTATATGCAATTTTGAAAGTTGGTCGTCAGCTAAACAACAGTATCTCTGCTTAGAGATACTGTCTACTTCTTGAATCCTTATTACTCTACAAAAACAGTGAAATTCTCTACAGGTTCGCGTGGGGTAATGAAGGTGTTCACAATATGATCTGGATCGGCATAACCAAGTGCAATCGTACAAACTAAATCTTCATCATCAGGTGCACCCAACACATCTAAAACGATCGGATGAAAATGATTCCAAGCTGCTTGAGGGCAAGTATCTAATCCTCGAGCTTTAGCCGCGATCATCACGTTTTGAAGCATCATGGAAATATCCATTTTTGCACCAATTCCCATGATTTTATTTACAGTAAAGTAAAGTGCTACAGGTGCATCGAATAATTGAAAGTTACGCAGTTGTTGCGCAGCCATTTTCTCTTTTTCGCCCTTTTGAATTTGCAATAATCCATAAAGTCCCCAGCCATTTTCACGACGACGGTCTATAAAGGGCGAGATCCAAGTCTCAGGATAATAAGCAAAAGTTTCTTTATATTGCTCAGAAAGCTCAGGTTTTTGATAAAGTTCCAATTGTGCGGCGCAAACGCGATCGATCATTTCTGTGCGTTTTTTCCCTGTGATGACATAGACTTTCCATGGTTGGGTATTTGTGCCAGAAGGTGCACGACTGGATACTGACAAAATATCTTTAATGGTTTGGGTGTCTACAGGAGTGTTTAAAAATGCACGTACAGAATGACGAGAGGTAATTGCGTCATCAACATAACGGACTTGATCCATATTCATAAAACTTCCTAACCGTTTCCAATTTTTCTCATGTGATGAGACTATAAAGGAATAAATTGCTTTTGCAGATGATTTTTTAGTCTTAGTGTCTGAATTTAATGTTTTTCATATATTCTTTTGAATTATTACCAAATTAAACCGATTCATTATTTTATGGTAATTATGGGAAAAAGAAATCTAATAGTAACGTAATGAAAATAAACTATTATTTAGCCAAAGTGTTAAAGCCTAAAACCTCATTCAAATAAAAAATACACACAATCTGCTAAATTTATGCATAATACGCCCTTTTTAAAATTGATTAGACTTTCCTTGCTGAAGCAGCGAGGGGGAATTTTCTATTCATAAGCGTATTAAATTTACCCAATTTTATGCTTTTGGAAAATGTTGAAATATACACCAAACCAAGGAGCTTCTCATGAGTTTAACTCTCATCCGTAAGCCATTCATTGTTAAAGGATTAGCATTAAGCATTGCAATCTTCATGATGAATAGTGCTCAGGCTGCTACTGAACAAGAACAAATTCAGCAACTTCGTGACGAAGTAAAAGAATTAAGAGCTTTACTTGAACAATACGTTCCGCAATCAAAACAAAAAAATCAAGTTTTACCAACAGTGGATACCCAAGCAACCATTGTGGCGAATACATCAAATACTCAACCAGTTCAAAAAGAGAGTCCTCAAAAATCATCTTTGGGTTTTCACTCCGCATCTGGTGCTCAAGTTCAATTGTATGGTTTTTTACGTGGTGATGCTTCTTACCAAGCTAAAGGTGGGAATGGCATCTTTAACCGTATCAATAGCGTTGATCTTGAAGCTAACGAAAAAAACAGCGATCGCTTTTACAGCACAGCGACAGTCACTCGTTTAGGTCTAGATTTCAAAGCACCTATTGAGGGAGCCAATGTCGGTGGTAAATTAGAAGTTGATTTCCGTGGCGGCGCGAGCAACGATACGATCCGCATTCGTCATGCTTATATGACGTTTAATGATTGGTTATTTGGTCAAACAACATCGACATTCTTGGCAACAGATGTACAGCCAGAAATGCTTGATTTTAATTCACCACTTGGCATTGGGACTTACCGAACACCAATGGTGCGTTATAGTGGGAAAATCAATTCTGATACCAGTTATGCGGTCGCTTTAGAAAAGGGCAATGATGACAATCGAGCTCCTGCGCTTACGTCTAAACTGAAATACGACTTCGCTGATGGCAATGCTACAACTTCGGTACGTACTTTACTCACTGAAGCACGTAGCAAAGTCGCGTTTGATAGCAACAACCAGCAAACCAGTGCGAATGATGCAGATTGGGGATGGGGCGTAGCGATTGGTGCAAAATATAAATTCACAGATAGTTTACAGGCGATGATTGATTATTCGCATGTGAAAGGTGATAGTAAATTTTTACTGTATACCAACAATGCTTTTAATGTGAATCAAAATAATTTTGGTTTAAATTTGAATGAGTTTGATGCCTTGACATTAGGCACAACTTACCAAATTACCCCGAAAATGCGTAGTACCTTAGCTTATGGCGCAATGTTTGCAAATGATAATAATGACTTTGCTAAACAAGCTTTTGCAGATGCAACGCAAAATAAAACCTTACAACAAGGTTGGTGGAACATTATGTATTCACCAGTAACACCCATTACGTTTGGTTTAGAGTATATCTATGGTGAACGTAAAACCTTTAATGGTCAAAAAGGTAAGGATAACCGTGTAGGGGCTATGGCTCGCTACAACTTCTAACCTATCCTGTAGGCGTAATTATCCATGGAAACCAACCACTTTAAATGGATTTGAGTTCTTACAAAGAACTGTATTATTTTTATAAAGTCGGTTGTGTTTCTACTCAATTTGAGAGTTACTATTTTATTAGTTAAGTGGTGATCATGATTCATCGAAAAGACTAATAAAATAAACGGAAGAAGATATGGAATTTACTTTTAATGGTTTTTACACCCTAATTTCAGCGGTCATCGTTTTATTATTAGGGCGTATGCTTGTCAATAAAATTGACTTCTTAAGACGTTATAACATCCCAGAGCCAGTTGCAGGCGGTTTAGTTGCCGCTGTGTTGTCATTATTTGTTCACTCATTCTTTGGCTATAGTATTGTTTTTAGTAGTGAATTGCAGACAAGTTTTATGCTGATCTTTTTCGCTTCGATTGGTTTAAGTGCCAATTTTATGAAGCTAAAAGAGGGTGGTATTGGGCTGGTTATTTTCTTAATTTGTGTCGCCTCATTCATTATTGTACAAGATGCAGTTGGTATGAGTCTTGCCACGTTATTGGGTATAGATCCATTAATTGGTTTGATTGCTGGTTCTGTTACTTTAACGGGTGGTCATGGTACTGCGGGTGCATGGGGAGAAATTTTTGAAACTCAACATGGTATTCAAGGTGCTTTAGCTTTAGGTATGGCAAGTGCAACCTTTGGTTTGATTATCGGTGGGATTATCGGTGGTCCACTGGCTAAATTGCTGATCAATCGTTATAGCTTGGCACAGGCAAAAACATCTTCTGAAATCCAAAATCGTGATACGCATTTAGATAAACATCCAGATGAGCTTGCGCCGTTTGAAAATCCACACCAAGTCCGTTTAATTACCGCAGACAATGCAATTACTACTTTAGGTATGTTTGCTGCTTGTTTGGCATTTGCTGAATTTATGACAGGTTATAGCAAGGGTACTTGGTTTGAATTGCCTACGTTCGTATGGGCACTCGGTGGTGGTGTTATTCTAAGAAATATTTTAGAAAGCGTTTTAAAAGTTGATATCTTTGATCGTGCAATTGACGTATTTGGTAATGCATCATTGTCACTTTACTTGGCTATGGCTTTACTTTCTCTAAAACTATGGCAGTTGGCTGATTTAGCTGGCCCGCTTGTTGTTATTTTAGGTGCTCAAACCATTACCATGGCATTGTATGCTGCGTTTGTAACGTTCCGTGTGATGGGTAAAAACTACGATGCTGCGGTATTAGCTGCAGGTCATTGTGGTTTTGGTATGGGGGCAACGCCAACCGCAGTTGCAAACATGCAAGCCATTACTAATATGTATGGACCTTCGCATAAAGCATTCTTAATCGTTCCGCTTTGTGGTGCATTCTTCGTCGATTTAATCAACGCAACCGTCATTCAAGTGATTTTGAAATTCTTTGTCTAAATCGGATCAAAAGCCCCCACAAGGGGCTTTTTTGATTCATACCTTGTTATCGTATATGTCCTTAAATAGGTCATCAATTTGTTAAAAGCGAATAAGTGATGAATGAACAATTAAGTGCCACGCTGATGTCGTGGGTGCAATTTTTAAATGATCCGCTTTGGAATTTCTTAGTCATTTTATTGGTTGCAGTTGGGGTGTTCTACACCATTGCAACGGGTGCTGTTCAACTCCGTCTATTTATCCAAAGTATTCGGGTGATGAAAGGTAGTCGTAAAGAAGCTCAAGATGATCATGGGATTACACCATTTCAGGCATTTGTTACAGGACTTGCAAGTCGCGTCGGTGTAGGTAATGTCGCGGGTGTAGCGATTGCAATTGCGATTGGTGGACCTGGTGCCGTTTTCTGGATGTGGGTCACAGCATTTTTAGGGATGAGTTCAGCTTTTGTTGAATCATCACTTGCACAGCTTTTTAAAGTGAGAGATCACCAAAATAAACAATTTCGAGGTGGTCCTGCTTACTACATTACACAAGGTTTAAAGCAAAAGTGGTTGGGGATTTTCTTTGCTTTGTCACTTATTTTGGCTTATGGTTTTGTATTTAATGCAGTCCAAGCAAATGCGATTATTGGTGCAACCTCACATGCTTGGGGATGGGATAAAGCCAATCTAATTCTTGGTCTCGGTGGTTTGGATTTAGAAGTTTCTTGGGTCGGTATTGTATTAGTTATCATGACTGGCTTGATTATTTTTGGCGGTATCAAACGTATTGCTAAAGTTGCTGAACGTATCGTGCCTTTTATGGCATTGCTTTATATTATGGTTGCTTTATACATTGCGATCATTAATTTCCCAATGTTACCAGAGATTTTTAAACTCATTTTTAGCAAAGCATTTGAGTTTGAAGCAGCTGCAGGTGGTTTCTTCGGTGCAATGATTTCAATGGCTATGATGATGGGGATTAAGCGCGGCTTGTTCTCAAACGAAGCAGGTATGGGTTCTGCGCCGAATGCCGCTGCTGCATCGGATGTTAAACATCCAGTGAACCAAGGTTTGGTACAAATGTTAGGTGTTTTTGTGGACACTTTTGTCGTGTGTTCATGTACAGCGATCATTATTATGGTTTCAGGTTTGTACCATGAAGCAGGATTTGAAGGCGTAACCTTAACGCAAAAAGCTTTAGAAAGTCAGATTGGTAGTTGGGGTGGTGGCTTCCTTGCTATTATTTTATTCCTATTCGCTTTTACCTCGATTATTGGTAACTATGCTTACGCAGAAAGTAACGTTCAGTTTATTAATAACAATCCTAAAATCATGTTTGGTTTCCGTGTATTGGTTTTGGCAATGGTTTATTTTGGTGCGATTACCAGCGTGCCATTAGTTTGGTCAATGGCAGATTTGTCGATGGGTTTAATGGCGACGATTAACTTAATTGCGATATTGCTATTAACACCAATTGCTCTCATTTTATTGAAAGACTATACCGCTCAGCTTAAAAAAGGCATTAAAGAACCTGAGTTCAAAATTGATAATCATCCAACTTTAAAGAAAAAAGTTGATTCTGATATTTGGTCATAAGCTCAGGCCCCTTTCGAGGGGCTTTTTATTTTTGCATCATTAAAACAAAAAAACTGATACAGCATTACTGCTCAACTCAAGCTAATATTCACATCAGAAAATTGGGTGAATTTGGCAAAACTGAATGATGAAACAGCTTAAATTATTTACGCTTAGTCTATCGATTATGGTGTTGGCAGGATGTCAAACGACATCACATCTGAAACCTGCTATTGAAGATGCTCAAGTACAGCAAGCCCTAAATAAGCCTTTTAGCTTGATCAAACAGAAACAAAAAAGACCCGTGGTCGCTTTAGTTTTAGGCAGTGGTGGCGCGCGTGGTTATGCACATATTGGTGTGATTGAAGTGTTAGAGCAACAAGGCATTCGCCCCGATTTTATTGTCGGAACCAGTGCGGGAAGTATTGTCGGTTCGATTTATGCCAGTGGAAAAAGTGCAGCAGAATTAAGAGACATTGCACTTAAACTAAAAGCCAATGACGTACGTGACGTCAGTGTAAGTCTGAAAGGCTTTTTTGATGGTAAAAAAGTTGAAGACTATATCAATCAGCAAGTCCATAACACGCCATTACAAAAACTTAAAATCCCAATGTACGTGGTTGCAACTGAGTTAAAAGCAGGTTCTAAAACTGTCTTTAATTATGGTAATACTGGGCAAGCAGTACGTGCATCTACATCGATACCAAGTATGTTTGTACCTACCAAGATCCGTGATGTTGAATATGTTGATGGTGGTTTGGTTAGCCCTGTACCTGTCGATGTTGCACGTGATTTAGGCGCAGATATTGTGATTGCAGTGGATATTTTGGCTCAACCGATTCATACCGAAACCACGAATGTATGGGGCTTGTTCAATCAAAATATCAATATCATGCAAGGGCGATTGGCTGAAGAAGAGTTGAAAGATGCAGATGTCGTGATCCAACCTGATCTACGTGAGAAAGCACATATCTTTGATGTGAAAGGACGTGAGATGACCATGCAAGCAGGGATTGATGCAGCACAAGCCAAACTTTCAGACATTGAATTGGCAATTGAAACCAAAAAAAATGCTAAGCAGCGTGATCAACAAAATTTGGCTTTGAAAGCGGGTACACCCAATCCTTAATCATGCTTAAAGTGAAAGGTGGTGCAGTCAAATCATCCAATTTGTTTGGCTGAAAATTTTATTTATTCAAACAAATTGTAAAAGCTGTACAAAATACTATGAAAAAAATGAGAAAACAGGTAAATAACTACAAATCATTAAACTTTTTTATCAGACACATTTAAGTTTGAAGTTATAGGATGACGCTCTAACGTCAATAGCAACACTACAAGGATTGTTAAACGCGATGTTTAAATCTTTTTTTCCTAACCCACGTTTGTTTTTTATTTCAGTCATCGTGTGGTTAGCACTCAATATGCTGCTTTGGTATACCGGTGGACATGGCTGGGGTGAATATTTGGGTTTTCCTAAAGGATATGCTGAAACTGAATTACCTATAGGAGTGAGCCGTTTCTGGTCGCCAGCATTTATTTGGTTTTATATTTGGTTCTTTGTTGCTACAGCTTTATTTGCAGGTTTTTGGCGGTTTTTGTCAGATAACAAATGGCAGAGATGGTCAATTTGGGGTTCAGCCTTTATTTTATTTAATATTTGGTTTGGCGTTCAGGTCAGCGTTGCAATTAATGCGTGGTATGGTCCATTTTGGGACATGATCCAAAAAATGCTCAGTGATGGTGGCGGTGATATTAATGATCTTTATAAAGGCACATTAACATTCCTCTATATCGCGATGGTGGCAGTGACCTTTGCCGTCGTGAATGCTTTCTTTACTAGCCATTATGTATTTCGTTGGCGTACAGCAATGAATGAATACTACACTGCCAATTGGGATAAACTGCGTCACGTTGAGGGTGCATCACAGCGTATACAAGAAGATACCATGCGCTTTGCCACGATCATGGAAGATCTAGGTGTAGAGCTTATAAAATCAGTGATGGTTTTAATTGCATTCTTACCGTTACTATTTAAGATTTCAGAAAAAGTACCTGTACTACCAATCGTCGGTGAAATTGAACACTCACTTGTTTGGGCTGCAATTGTTTGGGCAGTTGTGGGAACAGTTGTTTTAATGATCGTAGGTCAAAAACTTCCGGGCTTGCAATTCAATAACCAAAAAGTTGAAGCCGCTTATCGTAAAGAGCTGGTCTATGGTGAAGATCATGAGGATCGAGCTGACCCATTGACACTTAAAGAGTTATTTAGCCGAGTTCGTTATAACTATTTCAAACTCTATTTTCATTATGCTTATTTTAATTTAGTCGCTATTTGGTACAAGCAACTCGATATTTTGTATAGCCTCGTCGTATTATTCCCTGCAATTTCTGCAGGTAAAATGACGTTGGGTTTGATTAACCAAATTAGTAATATTTTTGATAAAGTTCGTGAATCATTTCAATATCTGATCAGTTCATGGAAAACTATTATTGAGCTGTTATCTATTCATAAGCGTCTAAAAGCTTTTGAATCGATTCTTGATAAAGACTAAATCTTGCAAAGAAAAAAACCTGCTTAGTGCAGGTTTTTTTCTTACCTAAAGTAGGCAAATCCCTAATCCAGCGCCTAATGCCATGACCCATAAAGGATGAACTTTTTTAAACATCCCAAGAATTGCGGTCAAGATCACAATTAAGACTAATAAGGCATTTTGTGCTGAAGCATCCGCAATCAGCCATGCACTGACTAAGACTAAACCGACTGTGATTGGCTTTAAAGCTTTCTCGAATCTTGCCCGTAAGGGATGAGCTTTAAAACGTTGCCAAAATTTAAGTGCGTAAATGGTGATGATCGAAGATGGACCAAATTTCGCTAAGGATGTAACCAATAGACCTGCTGGACCAGCGACATGCCAACCGACCAGTGGCACAATCATCATATTAGGACCGGGTGCAGCCTGTGCCATTGCAAACAATGAGCTGAATTGTTCAGCAGTCATCCATTGATGTACGGTTACAACTTGATGCTGCATTTCAGGCAGGATAGCGTTACCACCACCAAAAGCCAATACAGAGAGTTGTGTGAATACGATCACTAATGTCCATAAGATCATGATTTTTTCACTCCAAGTACCAACAGATTAATCGCAACTAAGATAAATAAAGTCAGCGCTAAAGGAAGTTTGATGAGCAACATAAATACAAAGGTCAATGCAATCGTCAAAACTGTGAGATAGCTTTTTAAAATGGGGCGTAACATTTTAAATCCTGTCGCAAACAGTAAACCTGCGGCAGCTGCCGCTAGTCCTTGAATCATGTGTTGCACCGCAGCTAAATATTGGAAATGCTCGTAGACTTGATAGATGATCAAAACAATCGCAGTTGGCGCTGAAATTAAACCCAGTACAGAGCTGATTGCACCTTTAATGCCTTGAAACTCCATGCCAATCGCAACTGACATATTGATAATATTACCGCCAGGAAGTAGCTGACATACACCGAGTAAATCGGTAAATTTTCCTTCATCTATCCATTTTTTTTCTTCAACGATAATGCGATGAGCTAAGGGGAGTACCCCACCAAATCCCATCAAACCCAATTGCATAAATCCCGTGAATAATGCCTTGCAATCAGGCGTTGATGATACTGGTTCACGCTCTATTGATATTGCTTCGGCTTTCATCGGAATACGTCCTCATCTCATCTACTCATGATAGGATGGTGGAATAGTGATATATTTACAAATGCTATTTTCTACATGATCTATACTTTTAAGGTATGCTTGATGGATATTCACAAACTCAATGCATTTGTTGCTGTAGTCGAGGAAAGTAATATTTCAAAAGCCGCTGTTCGACTGCATATGCAACAGCCACCCTTAACTCGTTTAATCAAAAGTTTAGAAGAAGAACTGGATACCGTATTATTAAAACGATTGCCTCGTGGTGTCGAAGTTACAGAAGCAGGAAAAGCCTTATATCAAGAGGCGATTACGATTTTGGCGCATGCGCAGTCGATTCCAAAACGCGTCAGAAATATTGCACAGGGCTTGGAAGGTCAGATTAATATTGGCTTTACCAATTCGGCAGGTCTACATCCATTTTTACCCGCATTATTGCGCCAATTTCGTGAGAAATTTCCTGCTGTGGCAATTCATTTGGAAGAGGACAGCAGTACAGCCTTAACAGATGCCGTGATCAATGAAAAACTGGATATTGTATTTTTACGCAAGCCTGCACCCATTCATAAAGACGTACAAAGTCTTCATGTCTTGGATGAGCCGCTGATCGTGGCTTTACCGAGTAATCATCCATTGGTAGAAAAAGAGGGTGCGATTCATTTACTCGATTTAGAACCTTATGAATTTGTGCTGTACCGTCGTTTAGCAGGGCAAGACTTATTCGATAATATTTTGGCAAATTGCTATCAAGCAGGTTTCAGTCCGAATATCATCCAAGAAGCCCCACGTTTAACTTCAAGTCTCAACTTGATCGCAGCAGGGATCGGACTTTCAATCGTACCGGCTTCGATTCAAGACTTTTGGAATAAGCAGATCATCTATCGACCTTTAGAAGCGAAAAAACCGTGTATTGCACCGATTTATGCGATTTATAGAGTGAGAGGCAAGAATATTCGCATAGAGCACTTTTTGCATCTACTTAAAGCCAGCCAAACAGTTTAGAACTGATATTTTGCTAATGCGTATAATGATAAAAATTTAGAATCGTTCCGACTAAATGCTGTTGTGACTTATCCAAAGTGACTTTGATTTCTCTAAAATTAAAATCACCATCATCAATATATTTGGCTACGCCGTGCGTTTTATAGCTCAAGTTAGGCACTTGATAACTAAATAAAGCAACTTGTTTAGATGGATGTACGATATTGATTAATTTGTGTCGATCTTGATAGCCACCATATTCGTATTCCATACTTTGTTTGAGCAAATTCGGAAAATAAAGCGTGGCATAAGGCATACCACAACCCACACAAACTGATGAATCATAAAGTTCAATTGCTTGTTTTTTGTTTGGACTCATCAGTAAGCCTGAGCCAGTTCCATTGGCTCCTGCACTTGCCTGAACATCTTGCCAATCTTTAGGAACGAGAATGACACCAAGCTCAGGTAAAGCAACCAGTTTGAGTTGTGATGCATGTTCAGCTTTCAACTTAAAATTAAAATGACAGCTTTTTACGCTACATGATTTAAAATCTTTTAATAAGCCATCATCCACAGGATGAAGTACAGTTACACCATAAAAAGGCACTCGAATACCATTAGAAAAAGAAGCTTCACCGAGAGGATAAATTTGATTTTCAGTTTTACGTTCTTTTGCACTGTTGCTAAATTGAGGAAAAGTTGCCTTAAAAATTGCTATTTCAGCGTGAATGCTTGATGAGAATAGACCCATTAAAATCGTGGACAATAAAACTGTTCTTTTCATTTTTAAAATTTGACCAAATTCATTTTGCTTTCATAATTTACTCTGTTCTGCAATAAAATGGCATATGACAACAGTACATAAGCCATTTAAACTCATTACAAGTTTGATAATAAATTCGAGTGATAAAAAATGAATCCGATGAAAAATATACTTTCCGTTTGCTGTTTTGTGGTGCTCAGTCCGACTGCTTTTGCACAGGAAATCAAAGGGATTTCATTTTCACATCAGGAGTGGGAAATATACTGTACCAATACAGGAACATGCCAAGCAGCAGGCTATTCGGATGACTATAGTAATGATCAAACTCAGCCAGCATCACTCTTACTGATACGCAAAGCTGGAGCAAAGCAAGCTGTCAGTGCTGAATTTGCGTTAGGTAATTTTGAACAAGAATCTCTATCATCAGCAAAACTTAAAAATATTCATTTTTATGTGAATGGAAAAGATTTAGGGAAAGTGACTGTTGATGGTTCAGATTTTCCAATCATGGGAAAACTTTCAACTAAGCAAGTCAATGCTTTACTGCAACAAGCCAAACAAAAAACAGAGATTGTATTTAAAAACGCAAATGTGCAATGGCGTATCTCTGATGCAGGTATGACTGCTGCATTGTTGAAAATGGATGATTTTCAAAAGCGAATTGGTACAGTTGGGGCATTAATTAAAAAAGGCAAAGCTGATGAATCTAAGGTTTTGGCTGCTCAACCGAAACTGGTTGTGAAAAAGGTGAAAACAACTGATAAACCTTATCTCACGCTACAACCTAAAACAAAACAGTATCAATCTGTATATCAGGTTTTGATGGCTGCTCAGCCGACTCCAAAAGAAGAGGGGTTTTGTAATGGGCTTTATAATGGTGATACGTATGAATCACAACCGATTGAGTTATATAAGCTCACAAATCACAAAGTTTTGGCGATGACCATCTGTTGGCGTGGAGCCTACAATGAAGGTCATGGTGGGTGGGTATTAGATGAATCACTCAAGGGAAAAGCAACTTTTGTAACGGAACATGCATCAGATTTTTATGAAGGTGTGATTCAGAGCGCTCAAAAAGGTCGTGGCATCGGAGATTGTTGGTCGAGTGGTGAATGGGTATGGGATGGTCAGAAATTTGTACACACCAAAGATATGTGGACAGGTATGTGTAAAGGGCTTGCTGCGGGCGGGGTTTGGGAACTTGATAAAATCGAAGCCGTTGTAAAATAAAACGATACGCCAATAAAAATAGCCTAAGGAAAAATCATGTTGAATAATAAAATTCATATAAGTGGACTGATTTTAACTGTTTCATTCAGTTGTATAAGTTCTTCAATTTTTGCTGCACCGTTGCAGATTTTAGAGTTTAAAAAAGGACAACTCAGCCAAGTTGAACAAACGCAAATATGTGAGCAACTTAAAGATCTCTGCCAACAGCAAAGGCAATGGCGTAGTTTAAAAACTGCGGATCAAAATTTATGGCTATTGTCAGGAAGTGATATTGCTCAATTTCATGTATCGCAAACTGGACTGAAATTAACTCATCAGTGGCGTATACAATTAGCACCATCAGAAGAAATGGAACGGACTAGCCAATATATTTTTCCTAAACTGTTTCCCATGACTGAAAACCGTTATGCGATTGCGCAGATTGATACCTTTTCTGAAATGTATTCAGGTGGTGGTGCAGGGATTGAGCGTGCAAGTTTTTATGAACTCAAGGATTCAGGGCAGACACATCGCTTTATTGAAAATTATCCTTTTAGTTTTAATCGCATGATTCGGGCGTGTTTCTCTGAACAGGATTATGACACTTCTAAAGGGAAATGCCACGATGAGGATAGTTTGAGTCTAGATATTCGTCCGATTAAACCGATGTTGTGGCAATTCCGTTATCGTTATAGTTTAGAGGTATCACCAGCATCGGATTCAGGTGAGAAATCATTTAAGGGTAGTCGCAATCTCAATATTGATTTAAACAAAGTGCCAAAACAGCCAAATATTCCTGCACATTGGGATTATCAAGGACAAGGTTAAGTTCGAGTTTTACATTTTGTCTAAGTTTTAAGGCTTTGGGCTTACGCAATTTACAGCGTCATAACAGATGATTTGTATAGTGCGTGGTACAAAGAGACTGATTGCTTTTCGGAACTTGCACTTATGTCTCGTGTTTATTTTTCATTTCGCCGTAAATTATCTCAATTAAGTCGTTCTGTGATCATGGCTGCGGCTGTGTTGGGGGCAACGCAAGTAGCTATAGCAGGGCCAACCGTCGATCAACTGAGTGATTGTTTGGTGAAAGCCACTACCGCAGCAGATAAGACTACAGTATTGCAATGGACGTTTACGGCTTTAGCAGCGCACCCTGATTTAAAATCTTTTAGTAATGTTACGCCTGAGCAAAAGAATCAGTTAGATCAGAAATTGGCACAGGTGTTACAGCGTGTGATTGTTGAGCAGTGTTCGACACAGACCAAAGCGGTGATTCAGGCTGAGGGGATTCAAGCGGTTGGTGAGGCTTTCCAACAGTTAGGTCAGAGTGCAGGGCAGGATATTGTGAAAGACCCAGCGGTCAGACAGCAGTTGCAAGGCACCTTGCGTTATATTGATTTAAATAAGTTAGTCACGACTTTTTTAACTCCGGATATTTGGAATAAGTTGGGTGTATTAAGAGGGGAGTGATTTTTATCCCTAAACCTTTCTATAGGAGAAGGATATCCAATTTAAAATTATAGTTATTAATCAATTTATAAATAAGAGCGCTTTCTTCATATGGAAGAAGGCAATATGAGAGCAATTATAAATCACGGATAGAGAAGTTTTTTTTACAGTTTGATAGGTCTTATGTTTTTTGAGTTTATAATAAAATATGCTTTTAGATAGTTATAAAATAAAAAGGAATTTTACATTTAAATTAACTTTGAGTTATTAGAAAATAGAGGAATTATGAGAAAAGAAGGTCAATGTAAATTAACTTTAGAATATGGAAAATTTATTAAATCACATTTAATTCCGCAAGCTTTGACTAAACCTGAGGTGAGTGGGGGAATCATGAAGCTGATTGGAGAAAGATCTTTCCCTAAAAAAGCGACAAGTAGTTGGTACGATTATGAGTTGGTGATCCGTAAGGGAGAAGATATTCTTACTGCGTTTGATACAGCAGCAATTCAAATTTTGAGAACCAATCAGTTAATTTGGGGGAGTTGGGAGTTTGAGTTCAACTCAGAGCATTCAACTTTTTACAAAATTGATGATCATTACGGTGTAAGAGAGTTTTCTAACTTAGATTGGAAAAAGTTAAGATTATTTGCTTTGAGTTTATTATGGAGAGCTTGTAATACTACTCAAAAAGGCTTCAGTGAAATAAGCATCCCTAAGAAGGATTTAGATAAAATTAGGCTCCTTTTGCTAAATAGGGATGTTGGGGCTATTCATTTTTATCCAATTAAATTATGTCAGCTATCGACAAAAGGGAAAATTCATAATCAAACACCTTTTATTAGAAAATTTGATTTACCTAAGCGTTGTGAAGTCACGAGAAGTCGGCATTTAAATATTGTTCGTTTTTACTTTGATGGTTTGGTAATGCACATTCATTTATCAAAAACTTTGAAGCAAATAAAAAATTTTGATCGTCAGATATTAGGATTTAATTCTCAAAGTTTCATTGTGCCCACACTTACTTATGAAATTTCATTTCAGCGTGAAAATTTAGAGAATATTATTGATTCTTGTAGATAAAAAACCGCTTTAAAGCGGCTTTTCTTGTTTGATAACACTCAGCTTTTAAGTGCACTTTTTAAAATACCATTTTCACCAAAGAGTTTTTCGCGGTATTCAGCTTCGAGTTGATCTGTTTGCATATCCAATGGATCGAAATGTTGATCTCTGACATCAAGCATTTCGATAAACGTGCGAGAAAAGATACCCAAACGATTTACACCACCAAATGCCAAATAAAATGCATCTTTCAGTTCTTTGGCTGAAAACTTAATATCCTTACGTATTAAAATCTGTATCCAATAATCAAAGGTAATTGGGGCAATAAAGCGAGCTACCCGAATCAAAGCAATTCTTCGATGTCTAACCGTATTACCACCAATCGCTTTCAACGCATCAAAAGCAACAGATTTATGTTCTAGTTCTTCAAGCGCATGCCATTCCCAAAGATTTCGACTTTCTTGAGTGGTTTTCTGTTTGATTAATGAATCAGTCAATAGTAAGCGAGCAAGAGTAGCAGTGAAATGCTCCATCACTACGGTCGCCGCTAATTGCTCAACTTTGGGAAGTTTACGGAATTTATCCAATCTTGCTTTGGTTAAGGCTTCGATTTCGACTACTTCTGTATAATTTGATTGAATCAGATGCTCATTCAGAGATTTATGTTCTCGACTATGAAAAGCTTCTTGCGCAATAAAATTACGAATATCTTCGAGCAATGTTTCATCCGTAATTTGATCACGAACATTACGCACGCTCTCGATGAAGAACATTTCACCCGGCGGAAACATCGCAGATAAAACGACAAAAAGAGAAGTCACAACAGAATTATCTTCATAATAAAAAGTAAATTTTTTGTTTTTGTCTAAAGGAATAACCACATTACGTCGAACGATTCGTTGTAGAGACTGTACTGATATATTCATCTTTTTTTCCTTGTCATCTGTAGAAGATAATTTGAACAAAATTTAGTATGTATATAGAATCTATCAGTGAATTTATACGGAAAAAAGACGGATTTAAGGATGAGATTTTTATAATGGTAACTATAAGAAAACCAAAACAAAGTAGGTCTAAAAATACCTATAGATATATAGTTGATGCAGGATTTATATCAGTAAAAAACAATGGATTGGATCACACTACCGTGTTGAAAGTTTGTGAGATTGCAGGCGTAGGATCTGGAAGCTTTTATGAATATTTTAAAAATAAAGAAGCCTTATTTGTAGAGATGCAACAACACTTTATTGCTGAGCTGGCTAAGGTGATTTACGAGGTCATTCCAACGATTCAGGAAATGGAAATTCCCGAAGCGATTCGATCTATTTTTTTACATATTGGTGAGTTTTTAGCAGCAGATGAGAATAAATATTTTTATTGGCTGAGCGTTTCAAGTAAATACAGTACTGAAGCCAGTCATGTAAAAGCCGTCAAGGCGATCAATACATTAGCGATTGAATACGCGGTGAAACATCCTGAGGTATTGAGAATAAAAAATCTAAAAATGATGGTATATGTTTTAATTAATTCCAGTGTTGCACTGACGATGAATTTCTTTTCATCTCAAAATATGGGTTTTACTTTTGAAGAATTAATTGATTGTCTGATTGATATTACAATGTCTTATATTGATGATGATCGTAATAAATTAAAAATATAAAAAACCCGCTCTAAAGCGGGTTTTGTTAGAAATTAGATCAGTTTAACCAATCAATTTCTTCATCAATTCATTTACTTGAGCTGGGTTTGCTTTGCCTTTTGCAACTTTCATGACTTGACCAACCAGACCATTAAAGGCTTTTTCTTTACCAGACTTGTACTCTTCAACCATTTTTTCATTGGCTGCAAGCACGTCTTTGATAATCGCTTCAATCGCACCTGTATCGGTTTCTTGCTTTAAGCCTTTCTCAGCAATAATGTCATCTGCAGATTTTCCTTCTGCTTCCCACATAAAGCCAAACACTTGCTTCGCAATTTTGCCGTTAATCGTATTGTCGACAATACGCGCGATCATGCCACCCAACTGCTCAGCAGAAACTGGAGAGTCCGCCAATTCTAGGCCCGCTTTGTTTAAAGCGCCTGAGAATTCACCCATCACCCAGTTTGCTGAAACTTTACCTTGCTTCGCACCGCCAGCAGCAGCTACAACAGCCTCGTAGAAGTCTGCCATTTCGCGTGACAGCGTCAATACATGCGCATCGTACTCAGTCACACCGAAATCAGCAGTAAAGCGCTCACGACGTGCTGCAGGCAATTCTGGCAGAGCAGCGCGAGCCGCTTCGATCTGCTCATCAGCAATGATCACTGGCAATAAGTCTGGGTCAGGGAAGTAGCGATAGTCGTTCGCTTCTTCTTTTGAACGCATTGAGCGAGTTTCCATCTTGTTCGGATCGAACAAACGAGTCTCTTGGTCAATCTTTCCGCCATCTTCCAAAATTTCCATTTGGCGTTCAATTTCAACATTGATCGCTTGCTCGATGAAACGGAATGAGTTGAGATTTTTCAACTCGCAACGCGTACCGAATGGTTGACCCGGGCGACGCAGTGACACGTTACAGTCGGCACGGAATGAACCTTCTGCCATGTTACCGTCAGAAATCCCTAACCAACGCACGAGCGTGTGAATTGATTTAATATATGCAACCGCTTCTTCAACCGAACGCATATCAGGCTCAGACACGATTTCTAGCAATGGTGTGCCCGCACGGTTTAAGTCGATACCAGACATACCTTCGAATTGGTCATGAATCGATTTACCTGCATCTTCTTCAAGATGGGCACGAGTCACGCCAATACGCTTTACAGTACCATCTTCAAGCTGGATATCGATATGACCCAAGCCCACAATCGGATTGTCCATCTGGCTGATCTGGTAGCCTTTTGGCGAATCTGGGTAGAAGTAGTTCTTACGTGCAAATACAGAGGCTTGGTCGATATACGCGTTAATACCCAAACCGAAGCGAATCGCAAGATCAACGACTTCTGCATTCAATACAGGCAATACACCCGGCATCGCCAAATCAACAAGGCTGGCTTGCGTATTTGGGTCTTGACCAAATTCAGTTGATGAACCAGAGAAGATTTTTGATTGAGTTGCAAGCTGAGTGTGGATCTCAATCCCGATAACGACTTCCCAACCGTCAATCAGCTTTGATGAAGGAGCCAACTTTTGAGCTTCAGTCATTATGCATTCTCCTCAGCAATTGCCGCACGTTTGGTATGCCAGTCTGTATTTTGTTGATATTGATGCACAATCGAAAGCAATTGTGATTCTGACCAATAGTTACCAATCAACTGTAAGCCCACAGGCAAGCTATCTTTAGCGAAACCAACAGGTGCGTTGATGGCGGGTAGACCCGCCAAGTTCACAGCAAGGGTATAGATATCGCCTAAGTACATTTCAGTTGGACTGAGGTTTGCACCGATTTTGTACGCAGTCGTTGGTGCAGATGGTGCTGCAATCACATCGACATTTTCAAATGCTTTGAGGAAATCTTGCTGAATCAAACGACGTACTTTTTGTGCTTTCACATAATATGCATCGTAGTAACCCGCAGACAGGGCATAAGTTCCGATCAAGATACGACGTTGTACTTCGGCACCAAAACCTTCTGAACGAGAACGTTTATACAAGTCCATTAAATCCACTGGATTTTCACAACGGTAGCCATAGCGCACACCGTCAAAACGTGACAGGTTTGAAGATGCTTCCGCAGGTGCAATTAAGTAGTAAGTTGGTACATAGGCTTCAGTCATTTTGAGATTAATCTCAACCAAGGTCGCACCCATTTCCTCTAACTTTTTCAATGACTCTTCAACGCGTGCTTTTACATCTGCGTCTAAACCTGCCACATTGAAGTATTGCTTTGGAATACCAATGCGTAGACCTTTCACCGCTGTGTCGTTCAAGTTAGCAACGTAATCGTCCACTTCTTTGTTGATTGAAGTTGAGTCTTTAGCATCATGACCTGCAATCACATTCATCAAGTAAGCACAGTCTTCCGCAGAACGTGCCATTGGACCACCTTGATCCAGTGATGATGCATACGCAATCATACCGAAGCGTGATACGCGACCATAAGTCGGTTTTAAGCCTGTTAAGCCACAGAATGAAGCAGGTTGGCGAATAGAACCACCTGTATCAGTACCAGTCGCAATTGGAGCCAAATCTGCTGCTACAGCAGCAGCAGAACCACCTGATGAACCACCTGGAACATGATCTAATGCCCATGGGTTGCCTGTTGCACCAAAGTAAGAGCTTTCAGAGGTTGAACCCATAGCGAATTCATCCATGTTCACCTTACCTAAAGTCACAAGACCCGCAGCTTTTGCTTTAGCAACCACAGTCGCATCATAAGGTGAAATGAAGTTATCCAACATTTTTGAACCGGCAGTGGTTTTAATCCCTTGGGTACAAAAAATATCTTTGTGTGCCAGTGGAATCCCTGCAAGTGCATGTGGATTGCCAGATTTGAGCGCTGCGTCAGCAGCATCTGCTTCAGCAAGTGCTTGTTCTGCGGTTACCGTCACATAACTTTTTACTTTTGGGTCAATTTGGGCAATACGTTTTAAATAATGTTCAGTCAATTCACGTGATGAAAATTGGGCTTGTTTTAAGCCTTCAGAGAGTTCACGAATTGATAAGCGATGTAAATCTGTCATATGAAAAATTTCTTTACATTCTAAATATAAATTATTGACGAATTGAATATAAATTATTCAATTACACGAGGTACAAGGTATAGACCTGCTTCTGTAGCAGGTGCTATCGCTTGATATTCATCACGATGATTGGTTTCGCTAACAACATCTACGCGTAAAGGCTGTGGATTATCAAATGGGCTTTTTAAAGGCTCAACATCATCTGTATTAATGCCTTTTAAGCTTTCCATCATGCCAAGGATTTTATTTAAACTTTCAGCATATTCAGTAGATTGCGTATCGTTCAAAGACAAACGAGCAAGGTGTGCAATCGCTGAAACGGTCTGTGCATTTAAGTCCGTTGTCTGCTGAGCATCTGATGATGTAGACATAACATTACCTAATTCAGTATCAAAAAATTGCAAAATATCGTGCGTTATAATAAGCGATTGACTTGTTCAAAGCATCACATTTCGTTAAAGTTGCCAACTTGCATCCATACAAAGTTTAATTGAGAACGCACCCGTGATTCTAAAACGACTAATTGGCTTGTTTTCGCCGGATTTAGCCATTGATTTAGGTACTGCAAATACACTTATTTATGCACCAGGCCGTGGCATTATTTTAAATGAACCAACTGTTGTGGCAATTCGCCATAGTGGTTCACAAAAAATTGTAGCTGCTGTTGGTCTTGATGCTAAACAAATGTTAGGTCGTACACCAGCGAATATTTCAGCGATTCGTCCAATGAAAGACGGTGTGATCGCCGATTTTGAAGTGACTGAGACCATGTTGAATCAGTTTATTGGTAAAGTACACGAAAAGCGTTTGTTCCCACCAGCACCTCGTGTTGTGGTGTGTGTACCATGTAAATCAACGTTGGTTGAACGTCGTGCGATTCGTGAAGCAGTATTTAATGCTGGTGCGCGTGATGTTCGTCTCATCGAAGAGCCGATGGCTGCTGCGATTGGTGCAGGTATGCCAGTAGAGCAAGCATGTGGTTCGATGGTCGTTGATGTGGGTGGTGGTACCACTGAAATTGCGATTATCTCATTACAAGGGTGTGTTTACGCCGATTCATTACGTATCGGTGGAGATGTCTTTGATGAACAGATTATCAATTATGTTCGTAAAGCACATGGTTGCGTGATTGGGGAAACAACGGCTGAAACGATCAAGAAAGAAGTCGGTATGGCTATTCCTGATGGAAAAACGCTACAAATAGAAGTGCGTGGACGTAATTTAGCTGAGGGTGTTCCTCGTGCGATCACAGTCACTTCTGATGAAATTTCACAAGCGATTTCAGATCCATTACAAAGTATTGTCAGTGCTGTGAAATCTGCTTTAGAACAAACACCTCCAGAGTTATCTTCTGATATTGCTGAACGTGGTATTGTTTTAACAGGCGGCGGTGCATTACTGCGTAACCTAGACAAACTCCTTGCTCAAGAAACAGGTTTACCTGTGATTGTTGCGGATGATCCTTTAACTTGCGTGACACGTGGTGGCGGTAAAGTTTTAGAATTCTTTGACAATCCAAACCATGACATGCTTTTTGTTGGTTAATTCATAAGGACTAGGCGGTGCAACCGAATCTTTTTTCAAGACAACCGCCATCTTTTCGCTCATTTATCATTGCGGTCATTACATGTTTGGTTGTGCTTTTCTTTGATTGGCGCATGCCTTATGTAATTCAGCCAGCAAGGGATGTCTTATATGCGGCGTATAATCCAATTTATGCGCTAGCGAGCTATCCTGTACTTTCGCGAGAATGGCTAAACCAACAAACCAAATCTGAAGCTCAATTGCGTCGTGAAAACACCGCAATGCAAGCTGAACTCCTCCAAGCACAAGTCCGTCTACAAAAACTTTCAGAGCTTTCTGCGGAAAATAACCGTTTACGTGGTCTTTTGGATACGCCGTTAATTATTGATGGTCGTATGCAAATTGCTGAGGTGATTGGTACAGATGCAGATCCCTTACGCCATATTATTATTATCAACCGTGGTTCAGTTGATCATTTAAAAATTGGACAAACTGTTTTAGATGATAAAGGGATTATGGGGCAGTTGATTAATGTCTACCCGCATAGTGCTCGTATTATGTTGCTTTCCGATAAAGAACATTCATTGTCCGTACGTTTGGAGCGTACAGGAATGCGTGCAATCATTTCTGGAACAGGCGATTTAGGTCAGCTCAAAATGGAATATGTACCAACTAGCGCTGATATTAAGGTTGGGGATAAAGTGTTTAGTTCTGGCTTGGGTGAACATTTTCCAGCAGGTTATTTGGTGGGTACTGTATCTAAAGTTAGTCGACATACTTCAGGTGAGTTTGCCGAAATCAGTGTCAAACCTGCTGCACAATTGGCAAGTGGTCATCATGTGGTTGTCCTCTTCTCAGAATCTTTAGCGCAGGAGCAACCGTATGCCGATCGCTAAGTTAAATTTTGAGAAACGCAAAGACCCATTATGGATGATCATTATTTCAATCGTCATTGGGTCGGTTTTGCTTATATATCCAATGTCGTATGAAGCTGCTGGTTGGCGACCAGTAATCATGTTGATGATCATGTTGTTTTGGATATTGTATCAACCTGTTTGGTGCGGTGTTTGGTTTGCATTTGGGATGGGTATTTTTACTGATTTATTATTGGATGCACCTTTAGGTCTGAATGCACTCAGTTTTGTATTAATTACCTTTGCAACCCGATATTTTATTCGTGAACGTCGTATTTTGACTTTTGGAAATTCATGGGTCATCGCAACACTTGCCGTGATTGCACATATTACTTTTCTGTGGATTAGCCAAACAATTTCAGGAACGCATTTTACCATTGCAAGACATTGGCAACCTTTGGGTACAAGTATTTTAGCTTGGCCAGTAATTTATTATTGTTTGCATAAATGGCGGATATAATTCTTGCTTCAAGCTCACCACGTCGGCAGGAGCTAATGACACAACTGGGGTTGGATTTTGATATCTTTAGTCCAGATGTGGATGAGACTGTACAAGAAAATGAAAGCGTTACGGATTATGTTGAGCGGCTTGCTCGTCATAAAGCACAAGTCGTTTTAAGCCAGTTTCCAAGTGCGATTGTGATCGCCGCGGATACTAGCTTAAGTGTGAATGGCAAAATTATTGGTAAACCAGCGTCAAAGCAACATGCTTTTGAGATTTGGTCGCAGCTTTCTGGGCAATGGCATGATGTCTATTCAGGAGTATGTGTTGCTACATCGGCACAAGTATTGAGTCAAGTGGTACGAACACAAGTTGAATTTCAACAGCTCAATCAGGTCGAGATGGAAAAATATTGGGCAACAGGTGAACCAATTGGGAAAGCTGGTGCATATGCAATACAAGGAATTGCTGCTCAATATATTCCTCAAATCAAAGGAAGTTACAGCAACGTTGTTGGCTTACCTTTACATGAGATTGCACAGTTATTAGAAAGCGTTAAAGTTTGAAATAAACACTTTCGGATATAAGAATTTTTATAAAAGTTTTGAGTTGATTATGGCAGAAGAATTACTAATCAATGTCACACCGATGGAATGTCGTGTCGCATTGATTGAAAATGGTACGGTCAATGAATTATTTGTTGAACGCACTGTAAAGCGTGGTTTGGTGGGTAATATTTATAAAGGAAAAGTTGTGCGTGTACTGCCAGGTATGCAAGCTGCTTTTGTTGATATTGGTTTGTCTCGAACCGCGTTTTTACATATTAATGATATGGTGTGGCCACGTTCACAGCCAACGCCAAATGTTTTTGAACTGCTCCATCCTGGACAAATGCTCACTGTGCAAGTGATGAAGGATATGTTGGGTACCAAAGGTGCTCGCTTAAGTACAGATCTTTCTATTCCATCGCGTTATCTTGTTTTGATGCCTTATGGTAATCACATTGGTGTATCCCAGCGCATAGAGTCAGAAGAAGAGCGAGATCGGCTGCGTGGTATTATTGAACATATCCAAGCTGAGCATAACTTACCGGGTAGTGTGATTGTACGCACAGCAGCAGAAGGGGTGGATGAAGCTGCTATTGTTCAAGACATGTGTTACTTGAGTAAACTTTGGGAGTTTATTCAACGCAAGCAGAAAGAAGTGGCAACTGCTGAGCTGATTTTTGAAGAATTACCTTTACCACAACGAATTGTTCGTGATTTAGCTAGTGATGAAACCGCAAAAATCTATGTCGATTCGCGCGAAATTCATGCCAAATTGAATGATTTTGTGCTTGAGTTTGTACCAACAATTCAAAATCGCTTAATTCATTATCCGGGTGAGAAGCCATTATTTGATTTGTACAATGTCGAAGAAGATATCCAAAAAGCATTGCAAACGCGTGTAGCGTTGAAATCTGGCGGCTATTTGATGCTTGATCAGACAGAAGCCATGACCACAATTGATGTGAATACAGGGTCTTATGTCGGCGGTCGAAGTTTAGAAGACACTGTTTTTAAAACCAATATGGAAGCCACTCAAGTGATTGCACGACAACTTCGTCTACGCAATTTGGGTGGTATTATCATTATTGATTTTATTGACATGCAAGAGGCTGAGCATCGTGAAGAGGTGATGCGTCAGTTTGAAAAAATGCTCGAACGCGATCATGCAAAAACTAAGATTACTCAAGTTTCTGAGCTTGGTTTAGTGGAAATGACGCGTAAGCGTACTCGAGAATCTTTGGAACATTTGCTTTGTGAGTCGTGCCCAACCTGCCAAGGTCGTGGATATGTGAAAACAGCAGAGACAGTGTGTTACGAAATATTTCGAGAGATCATGCGATATGCTCGTGCATTTGATTCCAAGGGTGGCTTTACTGTCGTTGCTCATCCCGCAGTGATTGATCGACTATTAACAGCAGAAGCCCCAGCCGTGGCTGATTTAGAACATTTTGTGAACCGCGTCATAAAATTCCAAGTGGAAAATTTATATACGCAAGAGCAATACGATATCATTTTAAGCTAAAGTTGTAACAAGATTTCGCTTAATCCTTGTTACAACTGAAATTTTACTTTCTATCACGAATTTTAAATACTAGAACTATAAAATTAGCCATAGATACTTTCAGGTGTCTTAGCAAATATAAGAGGTCTATAATTATGAATGTCAGTGAAAGATTAGTGAGTCACGGTTTCAAACATGTTTTGGACAGTAACCCTGTAAATACATGTTATATGGTCGATAGCCAAGGTAAGGAAGTTCCGATTACCACAGCAATGATTCGATCTGCTTGTCATCAACTTTTACAGCGCTGTCGTGCGATCAAAAAATAAGAGGCTTGTTAAAGCCTCTTATTTTTTCTATAGAATTAATTCGCAACTTTTTGTTTAGGTAAGTCTTTAATAACTTGCTCAAAACGTTGAATTTCATCTTCTAAGTGTGTCAATAAGTTTTGCATCTTCGGTAAAGCATTACGACATGCAATCAAACCCACTTCAAGTTTATCTAAATAACTGGTCATCGTGATATTCAATGCTTGTCCATCCATCACGATAGAAGCAGGATAAAGCGCATCAAGTTTTGCACCATTCCAATATAATGGTTCACGCGGACCAGGTACGTTTGAGATGACAAGGTTAAAGGCTTGGCGTTTAGGTAGCATACCAGACACGATATTTAAACCTGCTGGACCATAAACCAAAGCACTGTAATTCAAGATTTCGTTTGCTGTCATACGACTAAAACGCTGTTTTGAATTTTGTACACTACGGCGAATGATTTCCAAACGCTCAATTGGATCTTCAATATGAGTGGCTAAGTTTGCCAAAATCATGGTAATACGATTACTCACATCAGAATCATCTGTACGTAACGATGCTGGTACCATTGCAATGAGTGGCTTCTTAGGCAAGCTATCATGACTAATGAGATATTCACGTAATGCACCAGAACAAATCGTCAAAACGACATCATTGATCGTTACACCCAATGATTTTGCAATATTGCGCAGACGATCAAGTTCAAATGATTGTGCAGCGAACCGACGAGACGAACTCACACGTTGATTAAGAATAGAAGGCGGTGCCTGAAAAGTGGAAACATAATCAGGATTTTTACCCATTTCTTTGAATAATGTTTGAGAAAGTTCCTGCATCACTTTAGGTGTGACTTCAAGTTGTGATTTGATTCCATTCATCACACCCTTGATTTTACTGACTGTAGGTGGTTTTGGAGCTTTTAAACGTTTCGTACGTTTACCCTCTACACACCATAATGGTACGACGTGCTTTTCATTCGGGTCTTTTGAAAGCGATTTTTCAATCAGACGCATACCTGCAACGCCATCGACCATCGCATGATGAATTTTGAAATACATTGCAAAACGATTACCTTCGATTCCTTCAATCACATCGCAGGTCCAAAGTGGTTTTGCACGATCAATCAGTGAGCTATGTTGCTGCGAGATATAGACCAGCAATTCACGAATACGTCCCGGATTGGGTAATGCAATATGACGGAAATGATGGTCGATATCGAACTCTGGATCTTCACCCCAAAACAATCCAGTTAATTGATTGTTAAAAGGCGCAACAGGAATACTTTTTGATTGGCGAATATCTTGAACCAGATCATGCACAAATGTTGGAGAGGCATTTTCTGGAATTTCAAATAAGAACAAACCGCCGACATGCATAGGTTGCTGTCTTTTCTCTAATGAAAGAAAAATGAAATCAATCGGGTGTAATGGGCGCATAGCAGACATAGCCTCTCTTGCATTTTTTATAAGATACTTGTAGGGTCTGATGACGTTTCAACCATGCCTTGCGTTATAGGTTAAAACCACACAAACGAGGCGTGAAATGCAGGCAAGGGCGATCTCCTTGTCAAATTTCATAACGAAGTTTGGGGAAGTTTTAGCCATAACCCTACGGGACAGGGACATTTTTTGCCGCTACTGCGTTATGTCTTGCTCATTTAGAATGGCTAAATTTCGCAAAACATGCCTTGTATTGTCTAAAAACGTCCTCTGTCGCAAGCATCTGTGAAATGTCATCAGACCCTATAATTCTTATTAGAATTATTGAACCGTTGTGTGAAGTATATACGGTTTAGTCTGGTTAAAATATGACTTTGTACAGAGGAGTCAGAAAAAATAAAACCACTGACGAATCAGTGGTTTTTATATACCAAATCTGCTAGGCGTTATTATTTAAGATTGCCTGCATGCAAACCACATTCTTTGTGTGTCGCTTCTTCCCACCACCAACGACCTTCACGTTCATGCTGATTTGGCAACACAGGTCGCGTACATGGCTCACAGCCGATTGAGATAAAACCACGCTCATGCAAAGGATTATATGGAATTTCCATCATACGGATATAGCTCCATACCTCAGCACTTGACCAGTTCGCAAGTGGATTATATTTAATCAATTGCTTGCCTTCACCAGAGAAACCAACATCGGCTTGAACGACGGGCACATCGCTACGAGTTGGACTTTGATCCTTACGTTGACCTGTAATCCAACCATCTAAAGTTGCTAATTTTTTACGTAAAGGTTGTACTTTACGAATACCACAGCATTCTTGATGACCATCTTCAAAAAAGCTAAATAACCCTTTTTCATTTACAAACTGTTGAACGGCATCCGATTCAGGAAAACAAATTTCGATATTAATATTGTAGTGTTTACGAACAGTTTCGATAAATTGATAGGTCTCTGCGTGTAAGCGACCAGTATCTAAACTGAATACACGAAATGGTTTGCCGATTCGTGATGCGATATCAATCAATACAACATCTTCTGCACCAGAAAATGAAATGGCGATTTCGCCTTGTTGGCTTAATGCAAGTTCTAAGATTTCTCGTGGTGATTTATCTGCATATTCAGCAGCGAGTGCATCTACATGGTCAATAGTTGGAATAACAGTCATGGATGTTCCTGGCGAAAGGCTTGGGCACAATTGTAAATCATTCTAAGCAAAGCAGTTTGCTTGTGAACGATTTTAATCTTGCAGAATAAAATCGTTTTATTCAACAACAGCGCAAAAATGAAAATCTTAATGGTATGATACAGCAATTTTTAACCAACATTGGATGCATTCATGGAAATCGTATGCTTAGATCTTGAAGGGGTTCTTGTCCCTGAGATATGGATTAACTTTGCAAAAAAAACAGGAATAAAAGAGCTAGAAGCAACGACTCGTGATATTCCAGATTATGATGTTTTAATGACTCAACGTTTAAACATTTTAAAAGAGCATGGTCTAGGCTTAAATGATATTCAAGCTGTGATTGCAGATATGGGGCCGTTTGAAGGTGCGAAGGAATTTGTTGAATGGGTGCGTACTCATTTTCAATTGATTATTTTATCTGACACATTTTATGAGTTTGCACATCCTTTGATGAAACAACTAGGTTGGCCAACGATTTTCAGTCATAAGCTAGAAACTGATGAAAATGGCATGATTACAGCATACAAATTGCGTCAGCCTGATCAAAAGCGTCAAGCAGTAAAAGCATTACATGGTTTGAATTATCGTGTCATTGCTGCGGGCGATTCTTATAATGATACAACCATGCTGGGTGAAGCTGATCATGGCTTCTTATTTGATGCACCAGCAAATGTCATCGCGGAATTTCCTCAATTTCCACCACTTCATGGTTATGAAGCATTAAAACAGGCAATTCGTTCTGTATCACAACGTAATATTCCTGAATAACTAATCCTCCCTAGCCCTCCTTTTCTAAAGGAGGGAGTTTTCCCTCTTTATTAAAGAGGGGTAAGGGGAGATTTCTTAGAATTTATAACCAATCTTTAAACCATAGGCAATTGCATCATTATTTTCAAATTCAGCAACATACGCTGGAGTATTAAACTGAGAACCTGATTGTGCTTTTGCATCACCCAACCAGAAATACTTCACGCCGCCTGCGATAAAGTAATTTGGAGCAGGACTGTACTGGATACCAACACCAACATTCCAATAACCTTCAGTTGGACCTAATGTCGTGACTGGATTACCTGCACCAGAATCCCAACCTACAGATAAGTTACCCGCCCATTGCTCATTCACTTTACGACCGACACCTGCAGTAATCGAGTATTGATCTTCGGTATAAGCAACCAAGTCAAAACCATCTTTTTTACCTGTGTTACTTACAATTGGAGGTAATGTGGAAGCTTCACCAAATTTATAAGGACGAATCGCAAAGTCTTTCCAGTTCACCCAGCGCAGATTAGCAAATGCAACCGTGTTTTCCATAATGCCCGTCTGAAAATCAAAATTAATTGATTGCGGGGTCGTGATTTCAGTTGTACCTTCAGAATTATTAATTTGAATTAAACCAGCATTTAAATCTGCTGATGTAGTCATTCCTGCAATACCATGCTTTTCATAAGCATTCATTTCATGCTTAATCTTAGCGCGATAGGTAACAGAGGCTTTAAGTGCAATTTCTGGGATTTGATAAGCAGCACCTGCTAACCAACCTACTGCCTCGTCTTTACCCGTTTTAAAGTCATAACCACTATAGGCACTATAACTTAGACCACGTAACAATACGGTACTATTTAAGGTTTGATATACCGCACCAGCATATAAATTCCAGTTTTGCGTTGGTTGAAAACCGAATAATAAATTTAGATTTTCAGTATCAACGGTGACCGATGTACCACCTTTAAATGGAAATGGACGACTTTCTATAAAATTACTTTGACCTTTATATTCCGCATCAGCACCGTAGGGTTGGTCATAGATTAGACCAATAGAGAATTGTTCTGTGGCTTGAATCTTTAATGCAGCATTTGGCGAGTAGTAGTGATTTGCCATATTGCCAGTGCTATTTTGCGCTATATCTTTGCCAGATACGTTTGGATCGAGAACGGTAATACCCGCTTCGAAATAGTTATTGGGTTGTAAAAATGGTGCGATAGATTGACCTGAGCGATCCAATGCTGCAGCAAATGTTGTGGTTGTTGGAACTAAACTAAGTAAAAGAGCCGTTTGAATAGCATTAAGCTTCATTGATTTTTCTCTCAAATCACTTTGGAACAAGAATGGCGCGAAAAGTAACACAATTTTTGTGAGCTTAAATAATTTTACAAATGTCCATAAATGAACTGATAAAGTCATGAAAAATTATTGAATAACATTGTTTTATCGACTATTTGCTCTAATTGTATTTATTATCTTATTGTTAGGGCTAATTATATACAGATAGAATAATATGAGAGTAATTACTCTAATTTTCACTTAAAAAAAGACCATCATAACGATGGTCTTTTTTTCAGAATTAATTAGAACTTATAACCAATTTTCAAACCGTATGCGAGAGCAGTGTTGTCTTCAAATGTACCAGCAGCTGAGTGAGCGCCTGTTACAGCATTGGCATCACCTAACCAGAAGTATTTCACACCACCAGCAATAAACGTCGCAGGAGTTGGACTATATTGAACACCTACACCAACATTCCAGTAACCTTCTGTTGGACCAAGTGTTGTTACAGGATTGCCTGCACCTGAATCCCAACCTACAGAAACGTTACCAGCCCATTGCTCGTTCAATTTACGACCGACACCAGTTGTTACAGACCATTGATCTTTACTGTAATCAACAAGGTTAAAACCGTTTGGTTTACCAGCAACTAAACCAGCACCACCAAGTGCATCAGCTAATTGACCAAATTTATATGGTTTTATTGAAAAATCTTTCCAATTCACCCAGCGTACGTTTGCAAACGCAACTGTATTTGCCATGATACCTGTTTGAAAATCCAAATTCACAGACTGAGGAGTCGTGATTTTTGTTTCACCGCTTGCAAAACCACCACCTAACTTACCAATTGCTCCCCCAATTGCAGCAGCTTGCTGAGGAGTCATTTGTTGAAGCTGAACTAGTTGTGTAATTAAACCAGTTAATGCTCCAGCATTCTGAACTAATGCTCCAGCTAAAGGAATCGACTCATTAATATTAACTTTGTGGTCAATTTCAGAACGATAAGTGATAGATGCCTTAAGGGCAATTTCAGGAATTTGATAAGCAGCGCCTGCTAACCAACCAAATGATGAATCTTCAGGAATATTAGCATCATATCCATTAAAGACACTGTAGGCACGTCCGCGTAAGTTTACGTTACCTTTAATAGTTTGGTATACACCACCAGCGTAAAAGTTTAAATTTTTATTTGGTTGGAAACCGAATAAGAAATTAAGATTTTGTGTATCAACTTCAACACTTGTACCACCAGTAATGCCAGCATTTAAGCCTACTCCAATCGGAGAATTAGCAGGTTTTTCACCAGTGAATACTGGTAAAGTACCTAAAACTGGATCGTTGTTGTTTGCAACAAAATTATTTTGTCCGGTGTAGTTAGCGTCAGCACCAAATGGTTGATCGTAAATTAAACCGAATGAAAAATTTTCTGTAGGTTGTAACTTTAATGCTGCATGTGGAAAATAATAATCGCCAGCCATGTCCCCAGTATTATTACCAGCAAGATCTTTTCCTGCAACATCAGGATCTAGAACCGAAATACCAGCTTCAAAATAATTTCCTGGTTGTAAGAAAGCAGCAATTGATTGACCTGAACGATCTAATGCCGCTGCAAAAGCTCCAGTTGCAGGAAGCGTCGCTAAGATCATGGCAGTGCTAAGATATTTTAATTTCATTTTAAATCTTTCCTTGAACTTCAAGATTCTAAGTATTAAGAAGCTACTGATTGGCTATAACTTCATGTAACAAAAATACCATAATTAGAATAAGAGTAAATGTTCTAAATGAACTACTGAGTACGATTGATTACATGAAAATGAACAAAAATAATGCTAATAAAGTTTTTATACATATGTGTTTTTATTGATAATATCATGAAAAATATAAATTATTATTTAAAAATATTAATATATGTTTTTTGCATTTTATCAAAAATTTTTTTAAAAAAGGTCAAAGATTTTTTGTAAAAAATACGATTTTTTTCTTCATCTTTTGGATTTTGCTGACTTTTTGAGGTTTTGAGCTTTATTTTAAAGAAGTTTACACAAAATTTACGCGGCTCTCTTATTTCAATATAGAGAATTTACGTCCTAAATTTCCATACTAATACTGACTTATTTTTTTAATGGCATGTGCTATGTGGGAATTCATTTCTGTATTTATTCTTGCAATGGTTTTCGCTTATCCACTTGGACGCTATCTTGCAGATGTAATGCAAGCTCAGCCCATGAAAAGCGATTGTATTTTTAAATGGATAGAACGACCAATTTATGTAGTTTTAAGTGTAAAGCAAGTCGGTATGAATTGGCGGCAATATCTTGGCGCTTTTATCATCAGTAATGTTTTGCTTTTAGCCACAAGTGTTGCAATCTTGATGACACAGGCTTGGTTGCCATTAAATCCAGATCATATCCCTAACATGAATTGGGATCTGGCATTACACACCAGCATTTCATTTTTGACCAATACCAATCAGCAGCATTATTCAGGACAGGCTCAATTGTCTTATCTGTCGCAAATGACGGTGATCGTTGGTTTGCAATATTTATCTCCAATTATGGGTTTAGCTTTGTTAACAGCCATGTTAAGAGCATTATTCTTACAGCCGAGTCAAACAGAAAACTCTGAGAAAAAGACATGGAAGAATATTAATCTGGGTAATTTTTGGATGGATATGATCCGACCATTATTCCGATTCTTTGTACCTTTGGGTTTGGTTTTTTCTCTATTACTGACTTTTCAAGGTGTGCCATCAACACTTTCTGCTGGTCCAACCGTCCAAGTTTTAGATCGAAGCACTGAAGTTCAGACCCAGCATATTCCTCTAGGACCTGTTGCACCGATGGTGGCGATCAAGCAATTAGGTAGTAATGGTGGTGGTTGGTATGGTCCTAACAGTAGTGTGCCTTTAGAAAATCCAACGCCATTATCCAATGTGCTGGAGATGCTTGCGATCTTACTGATCCCAATGTCAGTTGTATTTATGCTTGGTCGTTTTGTCCAACGCAAAAAATTGATGTGGATGATTTTGGGAACCATGTTGCTGATGTCGTTGATTTCAACATTATTTGCGCTGTGGACTGAAAAATCTTCATTGATTCCAAATATTGCGCTTATGGAAGGGAAAGAGGTTCGTTTTGGAGCTGAAGCTTCTGCTTTGTGGGGAAGTTTAACCACACAAGTGAATAATGGTTCGGTCAATATGATGCATGACTCAGCTTCGCCATTAACGGGTTTGGTTGAGCTATGCAATATGCTGATCAATGCCATTTGGGGTGGAATCGGTTGTGGTTTATTACAGTTCTTTATTTATCTGTTCTTAGCTGTATTTATCGCAGGTTTAATGACAGGCCGTACGCCTGAGTTATTTGGACGAAAAATTGAAGTTACTGAAATTAAGTTATTGGCATTGGTCATTCTTTTACAACCTGTGGTGATTCTTGGTTTGACTGCAATCGCCATCGCTTTCCCATCTTTAACAGGAAATTCAAACCCTGCATCGCATGGTATTAGCCAAGTCTTTTATGAATATGTGTCTGCGTTTGCCAATAATGGTTCTGGTTTTGAAGGTTTAGCCGACAACACTTTATGGTGGAATCTAAGCACCAGTGTTGCGTTATTGGCAGGTCGTTAT
This sequence comes from Acinetobacter sp. Z1, assembly GCF_024296945.1. Classification (NCBI taxonomy): domain Bacteria; kingdom Pseudomonadati; phylum Pseudomonadota; class Gammaproteobacteria; order Moraxellales; family Moraxellaceae; genus Acinetobacter; species Acinetobacter sp. Z1. The sequence continues at coordinate 786,233 of NZ_CP101115.1, forward strand.
AGCGTGCTGATCATTCCAGTTTTAATTGCAGTCAGTCTAGCAACCAAACCGAAAGCAGATGAGACCAAGGGTTCATTACAGATTGAGTCGCCTACATTTGCACTGACTTTAATCGGAATTGTACTGATTTTAACGCTTTTGCAATTTATGCCAGTGTTGGTGATTGGACCAATTGCTGATTATTTATCTGTAAAGATCTAGTGGAGCAAGTACCATGAATCACTCTAATGCGACACAAATGGATATCTTGAATAAAGAAATTATTCAGCAAACCTTTTATAAATTATTACCACAGCATGCCTTTAAAAATCCTGTGATGGCATGTGTTTGGATTGGAACGGTGTTAACCATCGCGGCAACATTGATGGGGAGCACCAGTTTTGGATTTGGTATTTTACTGAGTTTGATTTTATTGGTGACCGTTTTGTTTGCCAATTATGCAGAAGCAGTAGCAGAAGCCAAAGGACGTGGACAGGCATCTTCTTTACGCCAAGCCCGTGAAAACTTAATGGCAAATAAAATTGCTGATCTGAATGCCACAGCAACGGTGATTTCTGCAAATTTATTAAAAAGAGATGATTTGGTGATTATTAAAGCAGGTGAAATTGTGCCTGCGGATGGTGAAATTATTCAAGGTTTTGCCACCATTAATGAGTCGGCTGTGACAGGTGAGTCTGCACCTGTATTACGTGAAGCCAATACGGATCGGTCAGGTGTGATTGGTGGTACCAAAGTTTTATCTGATCAAATTATTGTTCGTGTCAGTAATGAGGCAGGCAATAGTTTCTTAGATCGAATGATCGCTTTGGTTGAGGGTGCAAACCGTCAAAAAACACCGAATGAAATTGCGCTGAGTATCTTACTCAATATCATGACCATTACTTTTATTGTTGTGGTTGCAACATTACCCTTTATTGGCTCTATGGTGGGAATCAAAATCAGTCTAGTGATGTTGATTGCATTATTGGTCTGTCTCATTCCAACAACAATTGGTGGTTTGTTGCCTGCAATTGGGATTGCAGGGATGAACAGAGCTTTAAAAGCCAATGTGTTGGCGAAGTCAGGTAAAGCGGTTGAGGTTGCAGGTGATATTGATGTATTGCTGTTGGATAAAACAGGCACAATAACCTATGGTGATCGCCAAGCAACTGCTTTTTATCCATTGGCTGGTGTGAGTCCAAGTGAATTACGCCAAGCAGCAATGCTCACGTCTTTTGCTGACCCAACGCCTGAAGGTAAATCAGTGGTGAGTTTAGGTAAAGAAATGGGTGAAAGTATCCATGAACCTAAAGACGCAGAATTTATTCAGTTTAGCGCTTCAACACGCTTATCTGGTGTTGATTTAGCGACAGGACAAAAAATTCGCAAAGGCGCAGTGGATGCGATTCTAAAATTTACCCAGCAAGAGATTAAAGACAATATTGAGCTGAAAACTCGTGTAGAGCAAGTCGCATCCAAAGGCGCAACGCCATTGGTTGTTGCATCGAATCATACAATTTTAGGTGTGATTGAATTGTCGGATGTGATTAAACAAGGGATTAAAGAGCGCTTTGCATTGTTACGAGAGATGGGGATTAAAACCATCATGGTAACAGGGGATAATCCTTTGACCGCAGCCGCAATTGCCGCTGAAGCAGGTGTAGATGATTATATTGCTGAAGCTCGACCTGAAGATAAATTAGCTTGTATTCGTAAAGAACAAGCCGCAGGAAAATTGGTCGCGATGGTTGGCGATGGAACCAATGATGCACCCGCTTTGGCACAAGCAGATATTGGTTTGGCAATGAACTCAGGAACGCAAGCTGCAAAAGAAGCTGGAAATATGGTCGATCTAGATTCTGATCCAACCAAACTGCTTGATGTAGTAGAAATAGGCAAGCAGCAGTTGATTACTCGAGGTGCTTTAACCACATTTTCTTTAGCAAATGATGTGTCTAAATACTTTGTGATTTTACCTGCATTGTTCGCTGTTGCGATTCCTCAGCTTGGTGCCTTGAATATTTTGCAGTTGAGTAGTCCAAGTAGTGCGGTGATTTCGGCATTGATTTTTAATGCACTGATCATTCCGATGTTGATTCCTTTAGCGCTGAAAGGGGTGCAATTTAAACCTGCCAGTGCCTTGCAGCTATTGCGTCGTAATATGTTGATCTATGGCGTAGGGGGCGTTGTTTTCCCTTTTATTGCGATCAAATTGATTGACCTTGTTGTGTCGTTGTGGATTTAGGAGTACGTCATGAATACATTAGAAAATCTTCCCCTATCGACTGAAGCACAATCCATTTTTCGATCTAGTTTAGGTTTAGTGCTAGTTGGATTCTTGATCGCAGGTGTATTGTATTGCAGTGTGAGTGTATCTTTGGCTCAATTGTTATTTCCAAAACAGGCCAATGGTAGTGTCATCGAGTTAAATGGAAAAATTGTCGGGTCAGGCTTAGTGGGACAGAACTTTGTGAGTGAACAATATTTTCATAGTCGTCCAAGTGCTGTGAATTATAATGTGGATGGTGTGGCGGGTAGTAACTTGGCGGTTTCTAATCCTGAATTGCAAAAGCAAATTAAAGAAAGAACCTTGCAGTTTGCTCAAAACAATCAAATTGTTGAGCAACACGTACCACCAGAGATGATCACTGCATCGGGTAGCGGGATTGATCCAGATATTTCACCTGAAAGTGCGATATTACAGGTGAAACGTGTGGCACAACAACGTGCTATATCCGAGCAGAAAGTCAGAGATTTAGTGCAACAACAGATTCAACCTGTTCAATTGGGCTTGTATGGGCAGGCACGAGTCAATGTGCTTAAGCTCAACATCGCTTTAGATCAATTATCATCAACCTCACGTTGATAGAGCTGAGCCTATGCAGATCGACCGAAATAACAAAGCAGATGCATGGTTGGCACATAGCCAACGTGAACAATCTGGACGTTTAACCATTTTCTTGGGGGCGGCACCTGGCGTGGGCAAAACCTTTGCCATGTTGTCGAGAGCACATGAGTTGATGCGACAAGGTCATCATGTGCTGGTGGGCGTGGTCGAAACGCATGGTCGAGCTGATACAGAAGCTTTGATTCAAGGGCTGAATGTTGTTCCTAAAAAGAATGTTGAATATCAAGATCGATTTTTAGATGAAATGGATCTTGATCAAATTCTGAAGTTAAAACCTGAAATTGTTTTGGTTGATGAACTCGCACATCGAAACGTGCCCAATAGCCGTCATGAATATCGTTGGCAAGATGTGAATGAGTTATTAGATGCGGGTATTGATGTGTACAGCACATTGAATATTCAGCATCTCGAAAGTTTGAATGATGTGGTCTATCAAATTACGGGCATTCGGGTAACAGAAACCGTGCCTGATGCATTATTAAAAAGATTAAAAGATATTCGGCTGGTCGATCTTCCTGTACCTGAACTATTGGAGCGTATGAATCATGGCAAAATTTATTTAGCGGATGTCGCTCCACATGCCTTGCAAGGCTTTTTTAAGCCAGCCAATCTCACAGCTTTACGAGACCTTGCGATTCAAACAGTTGCAGGACAGGTGGATATCGATTATAGGGAGAAATTTGTAGCTCAAGGACAAATTATTCCGATTCAAAATCATGTCATGTTAGCAATCGATGGAACTGAATTTTCAGAAGATTTGGTCAGACGAGCACATCGGATTGCCGAAAGGAGAAATGCGACTTGGAGTGTGATTTCAATTCAAAAAAGCAAGATTGAAAACACGCAAACCTTTGCTGTCACTAAAGCATTTAATTTGGCACGTAAGTTGGGTGCAGATACTTATTTATTATATAGCAATCAAATCGCAGCAACGATTTTACAGGCTGCTTATGATTATGGCGCATCTAATATTTTATTGGGCAAGAGCGCTAAAAAATCTTTATGGCAACGTTTATCTTCAGATCATATTGCTGATCAGCTTTTAGAAAAACAACATCCTTTTGAGATTACTTTTGTTCAGCCGTTAAAAGCAAAAAATAATGAATCTAAAACGCGAATAGAAAACTCAACTTCCGATTGGTTAGAGCAAGGCTTTAGTTTCAATCCACGTGAGATCACAGAAAGTATTTTAATCGTATTACTCGGTTTTTTTGTCGCAGTGGTGAGTGATCACTTTATTGGTTACAGCGAGCTAGCCTTGATTTTTGTTGTGACCGTGCTGATCGTTGCGATGCGGACAAGAATGTTAATTACGATTATGAGTGTCTTGATTTGCTTTCTACTTTATAACTATTTCTTTATTGAACCACGATTTACCTTCCGAGTCAGTGCTGAACGTGGCGTGATGACGATTATTATTTTTATCGTTTCTGCTTTATTAGTAGGACGATTGGCCAATCAACTACGTGCTCAAGTGCTGAGTTTGCGCGCTGCAAATTCGATGTCACTTCAATTGCAAGAATTAGAACGAAAGTTATCCACTTGTGTTGATATTGAGCAAGTTTTAAATATAGCCAAACAGCATTTGGAAAGTTCACTGAATGCCGCTGTTTGGTTGAGAGTGGGCGCACAATCTGTAGGCGATGCATCGATTTTGAATGAAAAAGATCAAATTGCAGCAGATTGGACACAAAAGAACGCTAAACCATGTGGACGTTTTACCAATACTTTGACCAATTCAGAATGGTGGTTTAATCCAGTAAATTTAGTGGCAGATTTTGGTGTGGTTGCCATTCGATTTAACCGCAATTTACAAAGTATTCACTTTGAACAGCAACGTTTGGCTGAGTTAATGATTGATGATATTGCACAAACGCTTTCTCGGGTGCAGCTATCGTTGCAGTTGGAAAATTCTAGAGTTGTTGCTGAAACGGAAAAGCTTCGTTCTGCTTTATTGTCATCTGTATCACATGATTTGCGTTCGCCGTTGGCTGCAATGATTGGTTCAGCAGATACGCTTAAATATTATGGCGAGCAAATGCCTGAGACAGATCGCCATGAATTATTAGATACCATTCATATAGAAGGTGAGCGTTTAGATCGCTATATTCAAAATCTTTTGGATATGACTCGTTTGGGTCATCAAGGATTAACACTTAGTCGTGCTTGGGTTGGTGTTGATGAGTTAATTGGTTCTGCTACTGAACGTTTAAAACGATATCAACCGCATGTAAGTATTAATACCTTATTTGCTGAAGAGCTGCCTGCGTTATATGTACATCCTGCTTTAATTGAACAAGCTGTTTTTAATGTTTTAGAAAATGCGGCTAAATTTTCTCCAGAAAATGTGCCTATAGAAGTGAATATTCAGCAGATCGAAAGCTATTTACAGATCGAGATTGAAGATCAAGGTGTTGGTATTCCTGAAGATGAACGTGAGCAGATTTTTGATATGTTTTACACCATGCAAAGAGGAGATCGCGGTAAAACAGGAACAGGGCTTGGTCTTTCAATTGTTAAAGCGATTATTGGCGCGCACATGGGGAGTATCGAAGCTTTTAGTGGCAAACATGGTCAAGGCACTTTAATTAGAATACGATTACCTTTACATCAGGATTAAAATGATTTCATGCCTCATACATTAAACGACCAAGCTTCAATTCTTATTATTGATGATGAACCACAAATTCGAAAATTTTTGGACATTGCTTTACGCGCACAAGGTTATCAAGTGCAGGTGGCTGAAAATGGAATGAAAGGACTTGAGACTTTGGCGACTCGTGGGGCAGATTTATTGATTCTAGATCTGGGTTTGCCTGATATGGATGGTCAAGAGGTTTTGACTGAGTTAAGGCAATGGTCTGATATTCCTGTGATTGTACTTTCTGCGCGTCCTGATGAAAATCAAAAAATTAAATTACTGGATGCGGGGGCAAATGACTATGTTACTAAACCGTTTAGCATTCAGGAGTTATGTGCCCGTATTCGTGTGATGTTTCGCAATAAACCACAACAGATGGAACAGAAAATTGTCTTTGATGATGGTCAATTATCGATAGATGTGGCTGAACATGTGGTGAAGTTAAGTAAAGAAGAAATTATTCTGACTAAAAAGGAATTTCAGCTTTTGGCTTTATTGATTCGTCATCAAGGTAAAATCGTGACTCAAAAGCAAATTATGACGGAGTTATGGGGCATTACTCATGAAGAAGATACACACTATCTCCGAATTTTAGTCAAAAAACTCCGAACCAAAATCGGAGATTCAGCCATCAGTCCCAAGTATATTTTTACAATCGCAGGTGTCGGATTACGTTTTCAAGGACAATCTGACACCTGAAAATAAAAAAAGAGAGTTTTAACTCTCTTTGGGATAATAGATATTTATTTTAAATTTGGATCGCCTTTTTTCAAAAAGAAATGCAAAGCAAGTTTTTGTACCCAAGTTCCATAGGGTGGATAGAATAATTGCGTTGGGAAAAAGCGATGACGAGCAAACACTGTTTTTGCATGTGAAAGTTCACGAAACCCTTCTACACCATGATATGTTCCCATACCTGAATTGCCGATACCGCCAAAAGGCGCATCATGATTCACGACATGCCACCCCCAATCATTCATCGTGACACCACCTGAATGAGTCTGTTTTAGAACATAGTCACGTTCATTAGAATCATGGGTAAAGCAGTATAAAGCCAGTGGTCTTTCACCCGCTTTAATATATGCAATCGCATCATCTAAAGTATCGTAAGCAACAACGGGTAACACAGGTCCAAACAATTCCTCTTTTAAAATACGCATGTCTGCTGTGCAATTCAGCACAATATGCACAGGCATACGACGAGCATCTTGGTCGCGGTCGTATTCGGCGCATGCAATAATTTGAGCGCCTTTGGCTTTTGCATCATCAAGAATTTCTAAAAGACGTTTGAAATGACGATCATTAACAATAGAGGTGTAATTTGGATTATCACGGATGCTATTTCCATACATTGCTGAAAAATTAGCTTTGCATTCCTCTACAAATTGATCGACTTTATCTCGTGGCACAAGTGAATAGTCAGGTGAGACACAAATCTGACCACAGTTTGTCGCTTTGCCATGCAAAACACGTTTTGCTGCATCGGCTAAAGGATAGTGGCGACTGATCAATGCAGGGGATTTACCACCTAATTCGAGTGTTACAGGTGTTAGGTTTTCTGCTGCTGCGCGCATCACCACACGACCGATCGCGGGTGACCCTGTGAAAACGATATGATTGAAAGGCAGGGTCGTGAATAGGGAAGGATCGGTAATTTCCTCTCCAAACACTGCAACTTCATCTTCAGTAAAAACTTCTCCCAGCATGCGTTTCAGAACGGCATTGGTTGCAGGTGTAATTTCAGGTAGTTTAATCATCACCCGATTACCCGCTGCGAGAGCTGCAACCAACGGACCTAAAGCCAAATAGACAGGAAAGTTCCAAGGGACAACGACACCAACCACACCTTTAGGCTGATATTGGACATGGAGACGATTTGACAGAAACAGTAATTCGGTACTTCTTTTACTTGGACGCATCCATTTACGTAAATGACGAATCGCATGTTCTGCTTCCAAAACTGAACCTAACAAATCGAGTAGTTTAGATTCATCTAGAGATCTGGAGCTAAAATCTGTATTGATCGCATTTGCGATCACGTCTTGGTAACGAATAATTTGCTTTTTTAGTTTAAATAATTTGCTTCTACGACTATCTAAATCAGGATAGGGGGTGGCTTGAAAAGCAGCATTTTGTTGATTAAATACTGAAAACATATGATTGTTTTCAGGCAGGTTATCTTCATTGAAATGTGGGGAGTTCATTGTTCTTCCTTCCATGATTTTCGTTAAATTGATTTTTATGTTGATCTAAGGAAAAGATTAATTTCGATTTACAAATCAGGTTTCATCTAAGCCAATTATGCACTATTCGCGAATCTCTGAACTAGACAAACAACAAAAAAGATCGAAAGCATTAAATTTTGTGTGATTTTGAAAATAATATTTTAAATTACATTAATTTGGTTTTAATTGAGTCTTTATTTTAATCTTTTATTGTTCTATTTAAATATTTATTCATAAGCTTGTTTTTTCTTTTAATAGTTAATTAATTTTTTATATTTTAATGAGTGTTTTCTTGCGAGTAAGAATCAATATAATTTTTAGTTAAATATAATGTAGTGGTTTTGCAGATTAATGATATTAGTTTAACTGTTTAGGTGGATAAAATACCATCTAATTTGATTGAAATTGCACTGTAATATAGCATTGATATAGTAAATATATGGTATTTTTACATTTTATTTGATTGTTTTTTGGTCAATATAAAAAGTGAATATTTAAATTAAAATAAATATTATCAAATGCTTATATTGTTATTGTTTGTGTTGTTGATTTTATTGTATTTTTCATGTGAATGGGTGTGTGAATTATTATAATTAAATTAAATGCAGTGTTTATTTTCAAATCGCATAGAATCACCGCTGGGTTAGGAATTAACCATTCACTATATTTATATGCTAAGGATTGCTTAAAATGCTTACTTTTTTAGGTATTAGCATGATCATGTGCTTTATGTACTTGATTATGACGAAACGTCTTAGTGCATTAGTTGCATTAATTTTAATCCCATTTATATTTGCAATTATTGCTTGGGGATTAGGTTTTTATTTTGAAAGTTTGAGTCATATTCAATTAGCTGAACTTGGCAATACCATGCTAGATGGTATTAAAAAACTTGCTCCTACAGGCGTAATGCTGCTTTTTGCAATTTTGTATTTTGCTCTCATGATCGATACAGGATTGTTTGACCCTTCGGTAAGATGGATTTTAAAGAAAGTAAAAGGCGATCCATTAAAAATTACAATGGGAACAGTATTCCTGACCTTACTTGTATCTCTAGATGGTGATGGCTCAACAACATACATGATTTGTGTGGCTGCAATGATGCCACTGTATAAGCGTGTAGGTATGAATCCGCTCATCATGACCTGTTTGATGTTGCTGTGCAGTGGTGTTATGAACCTCACGCCTTGGGGTGGACCAACTGCACGAGCTGCCAGCGCGCTTCAAGTCGATGCCAGTGAAGTCTTCATTCCAATGATCCCTTCTATGGTAATTGCAGCAGCTTGGTTATTCTTCTTGGCATATTTATATGGCATGTATGAACGTAAACGCCTAGGTGTGATTGAACTGGTTGATATTAGTCATGCAGATGATATTTCGATTTCTAAAGATCCTGAAGCGCAACGCCCGCACTTACGTTGGTTCAATGGTATTTTAACAATTGTATTGATGGCATGTTTGGTAAAAGGCTTTTTACCAATGTCGATTTTATTTATGCTTGGATTCTGTATCGCATTAGTCGTGAACTATCCATGTGTAAATATGCAGAAAAAACGTATTGCGATGCATGCTGACAGTGTTTTAGCAGTGGTCGGTGTTATTTTTGCAGCAGGTGTTTTTACAGGGATCTTATCTGGTACAGGTATGGTTGAAGCCATGTCTAAAGGCTTTGTTGCTGTGATTCCGCCAAGCTTAGGTCCTTATTTGGCACCAATCACAGGTATCCTGAGTATGCCTTTGACATTCTTCATGTCGAATGATGCCTTCTATTTTGGTGTATTACCGATCCTTGCCGAAGCAGCCTCTCATTATGGAATCTCACCTGTTGAAATTGCTCGTGCATCGATTATTGGACAACCAATTCACTTATTGTCTCCATTAGTTCCATCAACCTATTTATTGTGTGGTTTGGCCGCTGTTGAAATGGGGGACCATCAAAAATTTACCTTGAAGTGGGCGTTTATTACCTGCTGCGTACTTATGGGCAGTGCTTTAATCTTTGGTGTGTTCCCATTTTATAATATGTAAATCAAATCATGATGATGCTTCTATATTGAGTGAAATATAGAAGCATTCTATACATCACATCTCTTTTTTTATTGAATTATTTTGCTCGAAAAATAGCAAAGTAGGATTTTTTTGCTCTTTTTTTTAAAGACGGTTAGGAAGACTAATATGAAGATGAATATTGCATTAGCGACAATTTTAACAGTCGTAACGGGTTCTACATGGGCAGCACCAAAATTCTATGGTGAAATTGATGCCAGCTTAGATTATTTACCAGAAAACAATGCCAATTCATCTAATCGCGATGTCTGGAAAATCAACAGTAATAGTTCCTTTCTTGGGATTAAAGGTGAGGAAAAATTAACTGAAAATCTGAGCGCAGTCTATTTAGCAGAATGGGCATTTTATGCTGATGGTGACAAAAATGATTGGTCTCAAAGAAACAGATTCCTCGGTTTAAAAGATGATCGCTTTGGTACAGTTAAAGTTGGCAAACACAATACTCCGCTTAAAGATTTATCTAGCCCAGTAGATAGTTTTAATAATTATATTAGTAATAAAGCCGATATTACGGGCATCATGACTGGTGAAAATCGCGTCAATAATGTCGTGGTTTATGATTCTCCTGAAATTGCTTTAAAAGGCGGTAATCTTGAAGCAAGTGTATTGCTTGCAACGGGTGAGAGTCGCGGAATACAAGATGATGGACGTGGTGGTGTCAATGTGGCTGGTCGTGGCTTGGGTGATGCGTGGTCTGCTTCTTTGAGTTATACCCATCCTATGTTTTTAGTGGGTGTAGGCTATGATAAAGCAATTCCAAGTGACTTTTTAGGACACGGTTTACTGAATAGTTCAGATACCGAAACACAAGTTGATGAAGTTTTTGCTGCCGCAAACACACTTAGATTGATTGGACGTTTGAATCCGTTAGAAGGCTTGATTTTGAAAACGCTTTATCAAAACTCAGAGGTAGAAAACAAGCTAGGGAATGATCAAGCGGCAGCAAATATTGATGATGCTCAAGGTTGGCTGATCGGGGCAGAATATAAACTTCCGCAGCAATCTAAATGGACTGTTAAAGCTCAATATAGCCAAAATTCAACCAGTTTTAAAACCAATGATGCTGACTTTGATGCCAAGCAATTTTTAGTTGGTGCTGATTATGCATTCAATAAACAAGTTAAAGCCTATGGTTATGCTGGCTATTCTACTTTTGAACAGTCTACAGCAGAAGACAAGCAACCTGTGGTCGGTACGGGTTTAGAATTTAAGTTTTAATCCTTCGATTTTGAGCCTTGTGAGTGTGATGAATATTTACATTCACAAGGTAGCATCTAGTTTGCCATACATTTTCTAGTCAAATAGATTTAAAAAGGTGAAAATTAAATTAAAAATTCATCATTTTTTCATTTTCTAACTTTATATTAAGGAAACGCTATTGCTGATCGATCTCAATATATGGAAAGAAATAATATGATCTTGGAAGATACAAATATTCATTTATTTCATGTAATTAACTCACTTGCTACTAAGTATCCAATTATTGATCAAATAGCCATTTTTTTAGCGGATGATTTAAATACATTTTTTATAAGTTTTCTGGTTTTTCTATTGGTTGTGCAATGGAAAACATATCACCAAATCTTTACGAAAACATTGTTCATCGTCTTAGTATCGTTAGTTTTAAGTGATCTGATTGAGTTTTTTTATCATCATCCGCGTCCATTTCAGTTAGATTTAGGGCATAAGTTAATTGGTCATGGTTTAAGTTCATCCTTTCCTAGTCAGCATACTTTAACTATGGTGGTTATTGGTTTTGCGTATCTTTTTGCTGGTTTTAAATGGATTGGTTACATTGGACTCTCTACAAGCTTAATAGTCGGTTTATCAAGAGTTTATGTCGGTGTACATTTCCCATTTGATGTGGTTGGTTCTTTTCTTATTGGATTTATTTTAGTGCTGTCTATTAGTTACCTGCTGAAAGAGTTAGCGATAAGAATTAGACGAATCAAACCATTACAAGTGATGGATTAAATTTTGAAGTAAAAAAACGGAGCAATGCTCCGTTTTTTGTTCATGTAGACTGAATATGAAATGGATTCTAAGATTAAACAAAATCAGAGTTATATTTTGTATCGGGCTATTTTTTATAAGATTATTATTGCTTGAGTACCAACTTCTTATTGCTATATTGGCTATAAAAATAAATGCATAACCCCACGACATATAAAACAGCAGAAAGCAAAAGCAGCGAAATACCTGCAGCATAAATGAGCCAAGCCGAATAAATGACAGCAATGGTTGCAATGCTGATGTGCTTAGTGCGCTTATTCTTCAATGATTCTTTGAAATAAAATGCTGATACTAAAAAATAAGGTACTAAAATCATCACCGATGAAATTAACAGTAATTGTGTATAGTTTTTATCAAAAAAGCAGACTGCGATTAAAGAAATTTGCACCACAATTGATGTAAGCCATAACGAAGAAATAGGCACATTATTTTGATTAATCTTTAAAAATATTTTGGGGAACGCATTATTTTTAGCAGCAAGAAAGGGGATTTCCGTAGCATACAGCGTCCAACTTAAATAAGAAGAACTGACAGAAATGATCAAACCTACAGTGATAATAATCATACCAGGGAAGCCAATCAGTTGCTCTAAGATCGCTGCCATAGATGGATTATGCATACCTGCAATTTCAGCACGACTTGCCACACCATAAGAGAGCACAGTGACTAAAACGTAGAAGCTAAGCGCGAGTAACACACCTAAGACTGTTGCTTTGCCGATATCATTTCTTTTCTTGGCTCTTGATGACAGTACGACAGCGCCTTCAATACCTGTAAATACCCAAAGGGTAATTAACATCAGGTTTCTGACTTGTTCCCAAGTTGTCGTTTGTAAAGAAAAATCAAGAAAATTGCTCTTGAACAGATCAAGCTTAAAAGCAATCAAAGTAAAAATGATAAAGATAACAATAGGAACAATTTTTGCGATCGTAGCAATTAAATTGACCAGCGCAGCTTCTTTTATGCCTCGACTTACTAACCAATGAATCAACCAAACAAAAATAGATGAACCGATCAATGCATAGAGTGTATTGCCTTCGCCAAAATAGATTTGACTTGGGCTATCGGTAAACATGCCTACACCAGAAAATGCAATCACCACATAGCCTACAATACCAATGGTTGTGCAGAGCCAGTATCCCCAAGCAGAACAAAACCCAATTAAATCACCAAAGCCTTCACGTGCGTAATTATAAATTCCACCGTCTAAATCTGGACGCTGACGTGTTAAATACAAAAGCGCAAAAGCAAGAAATAAAATGCCTACGCCTGTAATAAGCCAAGCTATTAACAAGGCTTGTCCATTCGCGACAAAAGCCATATTTTGTGGAAGGCTAAACACGCCAGAGCCAACCATTGAACTAAAAACAAGCGCAGTTAAGGAAAGTAAGCCGATTTTTGCTGTAGACATAAGATGAGATTACTTTTTAAAGAAGTTGGAAAGGGCTGAAATATGTTCTGGACCTATGCCACAACAACCGCCGATCAGCGTTGCACCCGCTTGTTCCCATTGCTTGGCAAAGTTGAGATATAAATCTGGATTTAGATCGGCTCTGATTTCATCTAAGCCATCATTAGCCGTTGCTTCACTGTTCTGAGGTGGAAAAGCGTTGGCATATGCACCCACTTGAATGCTTTCTGGCAGTGCTGTTTTGATTGCTTTAATCGCTTGCAGAATAACCTCAGGTTGGCAGCAATTGAAAAGAACAGCATCGGCTTTGATACGGCTAAGTAAATCAATCACTTGCTCAATCGTTTCACCTGAACGTAGCAGGGGCTGTTGATTTTGGATTTCATCTTGTAAGGTAAAAGATACCCAAAATTCACGATTATCTTTTGGTAATAAAGCATGCACTGCTTCAACTTCTGCAATACAAGACTGTGTTTCAGCAAGCCAGAAATCAACATGAGGTGAAAGAGTTTCTATAATGGGGTGAGCTAGTTTTTCTGCTTTATCTTTTTGAAAAAGATCAGCTCGATAAGAACCAAAAAGTGGTGGGAGACACCCCGCAATTAACACATTTTTATCACTTTCAATCACAGCTTGTTTGGCTTGATCTACAGCAATTTGAACCAGCTGTTTTACCTCATTTTCGAAACGTTCTTCGCCAATATGAAACGGTACAACAGCATAATTATTGGTGGTGATTACATCAGCGCCAGCATGGATAAAGTCTAAATGTACCTCTTTTACAATTTCTGGCGCTTCGGTTAGGGCTAAAGCCGACCATTCAGGTTGACGAAAAGGAGCACCACGACGAGCAAGTTCTCGTCCAAAGCCGCCATCTAATATTTTCATAATTTAACATCGAAATAATATACAAGTGTATTAATTATACTTGAATATTCAATTATTAAGTGAGTAAAAACAGGATCCTATTGCTTGGTTTTTCATATAATTAAAATCATTTTTTCTTATGAATATTTTGTATTTTTAGTAGTAGAAAATGAATATGTTTCGATCTTTAAAAATAAATGCAATCTATTCATAGTTTTATATTTCTATGCGCGCTGTTTCAATGAAAAGAGGATCTGTTTGATGTGATTGAATTATTTAAATATAATTTTTACAGATTATTTTTATGGGTTAAATACTTAAAGACATAAGTTCGGAGCGGAGAAGAATCAAGGCAAAGCAAATATTTTAATGCATAGAAATGTCGATTTTGAATGAGATTTCATCGGGGCAAATTTATAAATTTTTTACTGGATAGATAAAATAATTTACATAGTCTTTACGTTACAAATATTACTGTATTCACTACGCTAAATAGATCGAAATAACTTAGGTCTACAGCCATGAGTGCTGCGCTAACTGAGATAAACTCTTCTATCAGAATGAATAAAAATATTCATCCATTCATTACTCAAACACCGCACGAACAAACGGATCAAAATCATTTGTTTCTCAAAGAAGTAGAACGATATTTAGAGTGTTATCCCGATACTAAACATATTGATATTTTTCTTTATGATCTTAATGGGCATCTGCGAGGTAAAAGAATTGATATCAGTTGTCTCAGAAATTTAGCTAAAGGCTGTTATTTGCCGCTGTCTATTTATGCGATGAGTTTAGATGGTAGGGTGATTGAGGAAACAGGGATAGGCAAGTTTGTAGGTGAACCAGATTATTTATGTTTGCCCGTATTGGGTTCATTATGTCCAAATCCGATTGAACCACAGATCAATGCACAGCTGCTCTTGACCATGAAAGAGGACCATATACACGATTGTCGATATGAACCACGCAATATTTTAAAGAAACTGCTGAATCAACTACATGCTTTAGATTATTTTCCGTGTGTCGCTGCGGAGCTTGAATTTTACTTGCAACCCTTATCTCAAGAATCTCAAAAATCTGCATTATCCAAACAATGTTTCGACTTAAATCCAGATGAAGCTATTCAAGCTTTACTGGATGAGATTGAAACTATTTCAAAACAACAAGGTATACAAATCACAGGCATTGTTTCTGAGTCATCTTCAGAACAGTATGAGATCAATATACAGCATAGTGATAATATTTTGAGCTTGTGCGATCAGATCATGATGTTAAAGCGCAATATTAAAAAAATTGCAAACAAGCATGGATTTAGAGCAAATTTTTTGGCGAAACCTGACCTGCACAAGGCAGGGAATGGTATGCACTTTCATATGAGTCTGCTTGATGCAAATAAGCAAAATATTTTTAGTTGTTCTGCGGGTGATTTTACTAAACCCTTATTAAGTGTTATCAGTGGTTTGATATATTTTATGCCAGATTCGATGGCAATTTTGGCACCCAATCTCAATTCGTATCGCCGTTTTAAATTAGGGCATCATGTACCCTTGGAAGCTAATTGGGGGTGGAATAACAGAAATGTTGCTGTCCGTATTCCGTGTGCTGATCCAGAAAATCAGAGAATTGAATATCGTGTTGCTGGGGCAGACTGTAATCCTTATTTAGCATTAGCGGTGATTCTAATGGGCAGTTTACATGGCTTAACTCATATATCAGCCATACCAAAATCTGTGAATCAACCCAAGCTTCAAACTGAGCATAACTTTCTTCCCACAGAACAAATAGATGCCCTAAAGCGCTTTAAAAACAATCATTGGATGAAACAGTATTTAAATTCTGATTTTGTTGAGTTATGGTGCACGGTAAAACAGGCTGAGTATCAGCATATTTTTAGTCAAATTACCGATGTTGAAAAAAGTTGGGATATTTGAACCATAAAATCTTGGTTATACTGCAGCATAGCAGGTGATTAAAAGGCTTCAATTTGAACAGAATTATATAAATTGAAGTCCTGTTTCACTATGAACTAAAAAATAATTTGTTCTGATATATTAGATGAATAGTATTACTCTCACTCAGTGTTATAGCTTGAAACGTACATTAGCTTTCTAAGTGTAAGTTTTAAAGATAAATATTACTTATGCCAATCAGCCCATCTCATGCCGAGAGGGACAATATTTTATTCAACATCAACGTGATATAAATGAATCTTTTAGGTGTTTTTTGTTTGAGGTATGAACTCCGTTAAAGACATAAAAAGTCTTTATAGGACAAATAAGCCCATCAACTTAAAAACATATTGACAGCATATATGCTAGACGATAATTTAATCACTAGTTCTAATTTGGAACTTATTGGTAGCTGTAAGCCAATTCATATAATTGCTTATTGGCTGGCTTGGGTAACGATAAGAATTTTTTAGAATCTGTTATTGATTACCTGCTATTTCTATAGGTGAGGAAAGCCGTGATGCTAAATGATGTAAATACAATTACTGTGCGTCAAACACAATTCAAGCCTGAGAAAATTAAAGCTCATTATACTGAATCCACTTTGATGTCACATTTTCTCACCGCATTGTCCATGAGTTTTCCTCAGGGTGAACGTTTTTTTGTAGAAACTGTAAGGAATGTACGTGATCAAATTTATGATGAACAACTACAAAAAGATATTTCTGGTTTTATAGGTCAAGAGGCGCATCATGCCCGTGCTCATGAACAGTTTAATCAGCTAGTTCAAAACAATGATTATCATCTTAAAAGATTTGAAAAGGCTTATGAGCAGGAGATGATTCGCTTAAGAACGTTGAGTCAGCGTCGCCAATTGGCTGCTACAGTTGCACTCGAACATTTTACGGCGATGATGGCAGGCTATATGCTTGAGTATCCCAATATCATGTTTAAAGGTTTATCTGAAAACATGAAGAATCTTTGGCTTTGGCATGCTGTTGAGGAAATTGAACATAAGCATGTAGCATTTGATGTCTATCAGCAGGTGTTTGCGAATCTACCTCAGCGTCGCAGAAGTATGCGTACAATTACGGTGGGATTTATTAGTAGTACCATAGTGATGACTAGTCATCTCGTCTGGCAAGATCGAAAGAATACCTTATATTCCCCTAAGCAACTTTTAAAAAATACGCAGACACTTTTAGGTCTCACACAAATGATGTGGCGTTTGTTGCCTGACTATTTAGCATTTTATAAAGCAAGTTTTCATCCATCTGAGATTGATCAACAGGATCTATTAATTAAAGCTAGAGCATTATTAGTTAGATAAGTTACTAACAATATTTACAGCTAATTATTTTTAGATAATTTAATCAGTAGCTTAGGTTGAATTTAAATTTAAAATAAATTTTTTAGATCCATTGATATTCAATAAATTTATTTATTGAATTTTAAAAAGGACAGTCAGATTTATAAAATGGCGTTACTATTGTGCTTTTTAACTTGGGCATAACAAGCTTAATTGCTGAAAAAGTCAAAACTGAGCTTAATAGCATCATATAAACTTCAATTGATTTTGTAAGTAAGAAAAGTAGTAAGTAAAAAGTAACTAATAATATTAAGCAATAGATTGTATTTTTAAAGTATAAGGTAATAAAAAACCATATAGCATAGATGAAAATAATAAATTGAAATTTTTATTCATTCCAAATTTATCAAATACAACGATTAGAAGAGAAATACTTATTACTGAAATGATAAAAACAAAAATATTTTTGAGTATTAACATCTTATTTCCTCTAATTCAGATTAAAGAAAAAATTCACCTTTAGGGTCATCTAAAGGTGAAGATTAAATTGCACAACCAGATTAAGGTAGCCTTTATATATAATTCTAATAAAGTAAGAATAATTATAGGCTGCACATTTTTAAAACTACTCCTCCAGAAAATAGTTTTAAAATGTGTGTACATAAGGGGAAGTATATATATTAAGAAAACTATGCAAATAATCTTCGGCTTACATTGTTATGAGATAAAGCTTACATTTGATTATTATTTAATCAATTTAATTAAGTATAATTAATTTTTAATTAATAATTATCAATAATTTAATTTTATGAAAGCCAAAAAATTATTTTTTTATTAAAATTTATTAACATAAGTGCTTATAAAATCATACTTTTTATACATAAAAAATAAAATTAGCATTCAAAAACAAAAACCTGTATTGTGTGAAAAATACACCTTTTAAATTGCGTAACCAAAAGACTTATTAATAAAATTAATAAGTTAGTCTTTATCTACATGTAATTTTAATTTTGGAAGTGACCCCAATGGAATTCGTTAGAGTTTTATACGCAAGTAAAGTTGCTAATTCTTATCCTGATCTTAAGCAAGATTTGATTGAAATTTTAAATACGGCTGTAGACTTTAATTACCGTAATGAAATCACTGGTGTTCTTTATTATGGGCATGGATATTTTGTTCAATGTCTAGAGGGAAGAAAAAGCAAAGTAGATGATCTTTTTTATCAACGAATTTTGAAAGATCCAAGACATAAGAATTGTGAAATTCTGTTTTATGAAAAATGCGACATTGGTCTTTTTAAGCATTGGAACATGAAGTTCGCACCGATCAACAAAAGACTAGGGGATTTCTTCTTAGAAAACCACAGAGATGACTTCAATCCTTTTTTGTTGTCTACCGAAACAATTCCAACTTTCATCGATCTTTTGGCTTCAGAGTATGCTGTAGAACCTTACTCATTTGAACTAAATGAATAAAACTTTATTCATAACATAGCATTATCAATAGAGAAGAAAATGAAAATACGTTTATGCTATGCGAGTTCTCGACATGACTCTATGGATGACTTAATTGAAGATTTAAGTGATATCTTAAGTGTCGCGAGAGACTTTAACTTTAAAAATGATATTTATGGTGTACTCTACTATGCAAATAATGGCTTCTTTCAGTGTTTAGAAGGAGAAAGGTTTGTTGTCCAGCAGCTATTTGAAAGAATTAAAAATGACAAAAGGCATAAAGCTATTCTTGAGTTTGATAGTATTGAAATTAAAAAATATAGTTTTAAAAATTGGTCAATGAAGTACGTTCAAAAAAGTTCAAAAGTAGATATTTTCTTTAATGAAATAGGATGTGAAGTCTTCACGCCCACAGCATTAAATGAGAATAATATTGATAAATTCTTAGAAGCACTTTTAAGCGAAAATCAGACATTTATTAAGAAAAGAGTTGGTCTCAATAAACGTGGAACACATCCATATTTGTAAAAAGAAGACGAGCGATGGCTCGTCTTCTTTTTAACTCTTAAAGAGAAATACTCTTACTTGTTCCTAAATCCTCAGTTTCACCAGTCACTGAAGCCTTAGCTAGCTTATAGAGGGTAACGAGTGTGCCTGAACCTTTCCAATATTGCGCACCATTGCAAACAACTCTAATCAGTTGAATATCTGGGTCTGATTTACCGTGCTCGAAGAAAGCTTCATAAGCAGGGGACCAGATTTCATCAAGTATGACTTCATCAATGACATTTTCCGCAACACCATTAATGGAGACATAATCATTATTTGAGGTATTACTATAACCTAAATTTACCTGGGGATTGCTTGATATACTTTTTACTAATTCAGATTTTTTTGAACCTAAAAACCATACTATTCCATTGAATGCATCATTCTGAGTTGTCATTGGCGCAGAGTGCAAATGACCTTCGTCAGTAACAAACGTTACCATTGAAAATCTAAAATCTTTAAGTAATTCGCTCAACTCTTCATAAGTGCTATTAATATTGTCCATATTTCTAATACTCAATTAGTAATTTGAACTAATACTATCTATGAAAATAATATAAGTAGAGGTTTATATTTGTATTCACAATGTTTAATAAAAATAAAAGATTAACGTTAGTGTAATTTTAGATTACTCAAGAGTATCTAGTCTGACTATTGGCGTTAATTTGTATAACTTTAAAGTAAGTGTTTTTATACTTTATTAATTTATTTAAATAAGCATTATCTAACTCTTCCCAAATTTCAAAATTAAAAAAGATAGATGATTCTTCATAAATCCACAGCCAATTTGATACATGCATCTTTTTAGCTGAGTCAAAGATCGTATCTTTCACTTTGATCAACTTATGTAAATTCAATTTTTCGTCCTGAAGGACAATTTCATCAATTTTCAAAAAAAACACCATTAAGAAAATGAATAGGTAAATCTACACCTATTTTATTAGATTAGATAAGCTTTAAAATTAAAAATTGTAAGTTTAAATTATTATTTATATTTCAGTAGGATAAATATTTGAGTGGTCTAAAATTCGTTGGGAAATATAGATCATATTTAAAGAAATGTAATTTATTTGAGAAAAATTGCATTTGTTTTTTTGATCAAAGCAATAAAATTTCATAAGTTGATCTTATATCAAATAAGTGTGACTGGGTTTGTGGGGTCTTTAATTTTTATGAGATAAAGATCATGCAATAAAATTAGATAGAAAAATGGTGCGTTCAGCTGGAATCATTTTTTGTATTTTTTTGAATTATTTACGATGAAAAAATGAAACTACGATTTATATAATTAGCCAATCACTAATGCTTTAGCGATAGATCAAATAGCTTTATTTCATAAATAATTCAACAATGTTTTGTTGGCTGCTGTCTGTTACACAATATTCATGTTTCAGATAATAAATGATGTCGCACAAACTTAAACCATGACTAGTTTTTTCTTTGAAAGTGAAGTTTAGTTATAAATCTATTACATTAAGAATATAGACAACATAGTCTACTGTTTATAAAATGCGCGAAATTTAAGCCAATATTCAAAAAAGATGTTCAATAATATATTTCAAGCTTTAGAGAGTTTAGGTCTTACCGCACAAAAACGTGCCATTCATATCCAGTTTTCTAATCAAAAATTAAATACACAAATCTTTTTACAACGTATCGATGGCCAACATCACCTCAATGAAGGCTTTAAAGCAGAACTGATCTGTCTATCCACCAATGCCACGATTCCATTAAAACAATTCATTGGTAGTCAGGTTGCGATAGATACAGTGACCGATCATGGTCAATTGACCCGTGTTACAGGCATTATCACCCAAGCGCTACAAGGACAATCGGACGGTAGCTTAACACTATACAAACTAACCCTCGAAGACCCCACCACACTATGGAAACAACGCCGTAACAGCCGCGTATTTATGAATAAAAGTGTGCCTGATGTAGTGGAAATCATCTTCAAAGAATGGCAACAAAAAAGCCCACTGTTTGCATCAAGCCTAACTTTAGATTTAAGCGGACTGAGTCAAGACTACGATGTCCGCCCATTCATCATGCAAGCCAATGAAAGTGACTATGACTTCCTAACCCGATTAATGCGCAGTGAAGGTATCAATTGGCTAATCGATGAAGCCGAGCGAATTGTTGCACTCAGCAGCGCTGCTATCCAAGCACAAAAACTTCGACTCATCGATGACAATAGCCAATACCAAGCACTCGAACGAAGACAGATTCGCTACCACCGCAGCAGTGCTACAGAACAATACGACAGCATGACCAGTTTGGTCGGGCAGCGTTCACTACAACCCAGTAGTGTACATGTACAACGCTGGCAAGCCGATGCCTTAGAACAAGAAGAAGGCGCAGGCAGCGTCCAAAGTACCCATCTACACAGTGAGCAACATAACAATGCCAGTCTAGGACTAGAACAAGCATGGCACTTCTCACCCGCATGGATGCAAGACTTGAATGGTGAAGATGGATCAACTCAATCAGGCAATGCTCAAATTGAAAAAATTAATCAGACTCTGAGCCAATACTACGACTTACAATCCAAACAATTTATAGCTCAGACTACCGTGCGAGATAGTCATGTCGGTTATTGGTTTGAACTGGCAGAACACCCTGAAATAGATCAACACGATGGTGCAGACAAAGAATTTCTGATCACAGGCAAAAACTTCTATAACCAAAACAACTTGCCCAAAGATTTAAGCCAACAGATTGATCAACTATTAGCGCAAAGCAATTGGCAGCCGACCCAAGCCAATAATGAAGAACGGCAAGCCAATCAACTGACACTACAACGTCGCAATATCAAAACCGTTCCTGAATTTAATCCGCTACAACATCGTCCAGCAGCTTCACCACAACGCGCCAAAGTGGTTGGGCCAAGCGGTGAGGAAATCCATGTGGATGAATGGGGTAGGATAAAAGTAAGATTTCTATTCACAAGAAATGAAGACCATAGTCATGATGGTGGTGCAGGTGCAAATAACAACGACACCGATTCAGCATGGGTGGATGTACTTACACCGTGGGCAGGAGAAGGCTATGGCGCACGATTCTTGCCACGTATAGATGAACTTGTGGTGATAGACTTCTTTGATGGCAATATCGATCGTCCATTTGTCACAGGACGGATTCATGAGGGATATCGTAGCCCAACCAAATTTGACAATGCAGGCAAATTACCTGATACCAAAAAACTAGCAGGAATCAAATCCAAAGAAGTTCAAGGCGAAGGCTTTAATCAATTGCGTTTTGATGACACGACGGGTCAAATCAGCGCGCAACTGCAAAGTAGTCATGCTGTTAGCCAACTCAATCTCGGCAAACTGAGTCACCCAAAAGACCAAGCAGAAAGTGAAGATAGAGGTGAGGGCTTTGAACTGCGTACCGATCAATGGGGTGCAGTACGTGCAGGGGAAGGTTTACTCATTTCTACGCAGAAACAGGATCAAGCCCAAGGCGACCATCTTGATGCCCAACCCGCCAAGCAACAGCTCGAAGGCAACCAAAACAATGCCAAAGCCTTAAGTGAAGTTGCCAAGAATCAGCAAACGGATGAGATTGAATCGCTGGATCAACTAAAAGACTTTGCTGATCAGATTCAGGACAAAATTGCAAAATTTGAAAAAGCTTTATTGCTGTTAAATTCACCTGCGGGAATTAGTCTAAGTACTAATGAAGATATTCATCTCTCAGCAGATGGGCAGATCAATCAGATTGCGGGCGATAGTATTAATCTGAGTACGCAAAAGAATCTGGTTGCCCATGTTCAGAACAGGATCAGCCTGTTTGCTGCGCAGAATGGGATTAAGCAGGTCGCTGCCAAAGGTAAATTTGAAGTACACGCCCAATCGGATGGGATAGACTTGCTTGCTAAGCAAGGCATTCAAATTATTTCAACCGAAGACCGCATTGAAATTACCAGCCCTAAAGAAATTGTATTTACCGCGCAAGGTTCGCAACTCAAGCTGAATGGCTCTGGGATTTTTCCGACCACAGGTGGCAAGTTTGAGGTGAAGGCGGGGCAGCATTTGTTTATGGGTGGGGCGAGTGTTTCACCTAATTTGCCAGCATTGCCAGCTCTAAGTCTCTTGCCTAAAGAACTTGAGTTAAAGTATGTCTATGATGATTTAAAGCCTGTAATCCAAGCACCTTATAAACTAATATTTTCAGATGGTACCTCTCAGGAAGGAATTCTTGATGCAAATGGCTATGCTAAGGTATCTATTCCTGGAGATAAAACACAATCCAAAGTTTATTATGGATTTAGTCTTGTAGAAGCAAAGCCTGATAAAGAGAAAGTAGCTAATCCTTTTAAAGATAGGAAAGTTATGAGTGTCGCAGAAGCAGAACATCTAATCGAACAATATAATCAACAAGAATTAGCAACCTTATTAGATGAATATTTTCCTGATGAGATTGAAGATATGATCAAAGGAGATGATATCGAATATGATGATCACATTAGCGATTATGAAGAACATTTAATTGCATCAGAAAATAATGCAGAAGATGTACTGGAGGATGATGCAGAAGAAATTCTATTAAGCAGCGAGGATTCAACTTCTGGGTTAGGGCTAGGAGATAAACAATGAATACAGCTGTAGTAAGAACAACATCTCAAACAATGAGAGTCACTCAGAAAGGTGAGGAGTCGGCAGCTCAATGGATTAAAGGGGTACTTGATGGGAGTGGATCAAGCCCAGCACAGATTATTGTTGCTGTTGTGATTGGTTGTATCCCTTTTGTAGGGCAAGGGGTAGACGTTGGGAATGTCATTGTTTCTGTAGTGAAGATAGCTGAAAAACCAGAAGAGAAAGATAACTGGTTTGATTTGGTTTTTAATCTTGTGGCATTTATTCCTGTAGCTGGAGATGGGTTAAAAATTGTCTTTAAGCAATTACGTTCAGGTAAAGCGATGGGGGCTATTTTAGATGCGATTCCAAGTAAAACCATGCGAGGGAATGTTGATAAGTGGTTTAGAAACGTAAACTGGAATACTTATACCAAAGAGCTGCAAACGACTTGTAATAAGATTATTGATGGTTTAACTGATGTTTTTGATAGCTGGTTAACTAGAGCTGTATTAGGGCAAGCTAGACTAAAAACCTTGGTTACTCAGTTGAAGCAAATGAAAAAAGTTGCCAATCAAAAAATTGATATGGTAATGAAAGAATTACAGGCTGCACATCAAAAAGCGTTAGGAACACCTTATCCTAATACAACAGCACGAGCTCCAGTCGTGACGACGAGAGCACCCTCAACACCAGCGGCAAAGACTCCTAGACAACCGAATCAACAACCTGCGCCTCACACACTGCCAAATGGTAGTGTACCTAAAAATACTGGTGGAAATACTGCAAGTACAGGTAAAGTAAATACCTCAACAAAAAGACAGGCAAAAAAGCGATCGAATAAAGAATTAGGCTCTGGTGGTGAACATATCACGGATTATTATTTTGTAAAACGCAAGAAGAACAGAAGCAAGATTAATAATAATGGTGTGCTCTATGAATATCATGACACGGGACATAATGGAATTGACCATGTATGGCACAGTAATAGTATTGGACATAAGTACCGAATTACGGATAGTAAAGCAACGAATTTAGCCAGTCATAAAAAGCTCATGACTCCTAAAGCAGCTATGGCTGCTTTAAGGATGGGACTTGACGTTTATATGAAGTCTAATCAAGAGAGTAAAACCAAAAATGCTGTTGGTAATACTAAAAGTGATGGTGTACAAATGTCTCATTTATGGATTGCGAATAAAATAGATAGTGCCCAAATCACGCCAAATCATAGTTCAATTTTAAGAGACATCAGGGCGTGGAGAAGAGTTGGTTTTAAGGCGAGCACTGAAAAAAGAGTGGGTAAAACCGTTGCAGTGAGGTGCCCTTATGACCGTAGCTTAATTACGATTACGGGCAATCAATTTGATCACCATAGTAAATGTAAAGGTTTGGATAAACCAAAGTGTACGCGTACCGTCACTTCCCATACAATTACTTTAGAATTTGTTATGCCAAATGAAATGCTGGAGCGTTAGAAATGTCAATAATAGTGAATGATCAGGAAATAGATTGGCAGAAATGGTTGGCGTTAGAAATTATTGATGAAGACTGTTTTAGAGATAACTATTTATTAAAACAGGATTATCATGAAAATTTTGATGAGTTTGTAAATGGCTTATATTCAGTTACAGATGGCTTTAGTAATTATAAAAATGAAAAAAAATATGGCGGTTATATCGCAGCAGGGCATCAACGCTTAAGAGATGCTTTAAATTTAATGTCTTTACAGTATTCCGCTGGTGGTGACATCGAATTTTTAAAAGAGTTATACCCATATTTATTATATTGGGTAGAAGAATATGCGGAAACTAGTCATTTATATAATTTAAGCTCTGATGCAGATGGACGATTTGTTTGGCATATCAGTTTAGGAACAGAAGACTATTGGTATATTGCGTTACGTCTGATTTGTTTTGGACTGTTGACTGGTTATGCGGATCAGATGGATCGGATTATGCCGATTATTGATTATGTTGATGATGTTTCTCCAGAGGGGCAGGAAAAGGATGGATTAATTGAACGTTTAGTTGCTCCTTTTGTTGCAGATCGTGGAACTCCACCAGATGAAGCAAGACGACATTTGCCTTATCGTAAGCTGATTAAAGTGTTTAATGCTTCACCTGAACAGCGTTCAGCTTTAATGCTGCAATACCTAGAAGACTGGTATGAGGCGAGCCGTCGAGAACCTTACCATGATCAACATCCTCAACCAGACATCAGATCTGGAGTTAGCTATTATGGCTATTGGTCATGGGAAGCAGCAGCGGTAACGTGGTTGCTGGATATAGATGATACGTCATATCGGGAACATCAGTTCTATCCAAAAGACTTGGTTGATTTTGCTCGAACACAGTCAAAAGTAGCTCTAGATGATCAACAACTAGAACGAATGAAAGTTAAGGGTGGCGAAGCCTGTATTAAAACAGGTTATTGGAGAACACCAGCACAACCAGATTCACGACAATACTTTAAACAAGGTGAGATTGTTCCCACACTTATCGAGCTAGATTGGGGGGAGGTATATTGGTATTGGGATGGTGAAAAATAATTTAATCATTTGAGAAAAAGCCATCCTTATTTGGATGGTTTTTTGCATTTATTAAAGCTTCAAATAATTAAGTAAAGACAAAACCGTTCAATTGGTTCTCAAATGGCAGCAAAGGAGCGTCTAGCTAGTATGGATACTGCGGCAGCTCAGGCTAAGGGGATGGGGAAAGATGCGATGGATGTTGAATTGAAGCGTTGTAAGTAATGGAGAGTAGTAAGATGAACCAAGAAGATATTGATTACTTTTACGAAAAATATGGTCAGCCAATTGATAAAGTCGAAGCTACAGAGAGCATAATAAAAAAATATCGGGGTAAATTGCCTGAAAGTATTTTAGAGCAATGGCGATTGTTTGGTTTTGCAGGCTATTTAAATGGTTTGTACTGGATTACCAATCCAGATGATTACGCTGAAGTAATTTATGATTGGCTGGAAGAGACACTATTGCCTGATGATGATGTTTATCATGTTTTAGCGCGTACCGCATTTGGTGAGCTGTTAATTTGGGGTGAGCGTAATTATGGTAGATATTATATTAAAACAATGGAAGGCATTCTACATGACAATGGAGAACAGTTAGAAAGCGCTGAATTTTATGGCAGTGACTTTTTCTTTCTTGCTAAAAAAACTTATATGGATTACACCGATAAAAACAGTAAAAAGCTATTTGATCGTGCGGTGAAAAAACTTGGTGTTTTAAAAGCAGATGAAATGTATGCTTTTGAGCCTGCACTTGCTTTAGGAGGTGAAGAGTCCTTAAGCCATTTGGCAAAAGTTAATTTACCAGTCCATATGAAATTATTAAAGCAGGTAACTCCACTCAGAATGAGAAGCTTTGAGGATCTTACAGCGGCTCTATATGGAACATCGTATAATGTGGAAGATTTAACAAGTGGGCAAGATGCCGAGTCACAATATAATCATTCAGTTAAAGCTGGGGAAATTTGTCCGAGAACTGGCTATTGGAAAACACCAGCGCAACCTGATTCAAGTCAGTATTTTGAGCAGGGTGAAACTCTTCCAACTCTTGCCGAGCTGGATTGGGGGGAAGTGTATTGGTATTGGAATGGTGAGAACTAATTAAATGACCAAAAGGGCATTTTTGTTTTGCTCATATTTATAAAAGTTAGGTAAAGCAAAGATCCATAAGCGTGTATGGAAAAATTTGATAGATTTTTAGTTAAAACATTGCGCTAATTCGGAGGGAAAATGAGTGATGAAGACTTTGAATATTTTTTAGAAAAATTTGGGCAACCACAGCAAGCGATTGCAGTAACAGAAGATATTCTAAAGAAATATAAAGGGAAACTTCCTGACCAATTATTAGAATATTGGAAAGAAGTTGGCTTTTGTAGCTTTAAAGAAGGATTGTTTTGGATTACCAATCCAGAAGATTATGCAGAGGACATTTATCACTGGCTAGAAAGTACTGATATTTTGGATGAGGATGTTTGGCATGTGATTGCTAGATCAGCATTCGGAGAGCTTTATTTATGGGGGGAAAAAAATTGGCAAAAATATGATTTAAATATTTCAAATGGTCAAGTATTTCAGAATAGCGTTGGCTTTAATGATAAAAAGCATACAAGCAATGAAATTGTTAGAAACTTCTTTGCTTTTTCTGATGTAGATGAATTTGACAAAAAAGATGACAATCTCAAACCTCTATTTGAACGTGCTGTAAAAAAATATGGTCCTCTCGCCAGTAATGAAGTATTGGGCTTTGAACCTGCCTTAATACTTGGTGGTAGTGCTTCATTAAAAAATCTAAAAAAACTTGATATTCATGTTCATATGTCGATACTCAAAGAGTTTACCCAAGTCTATAAAACAGATCTAGAGGGCTTAGGGAAGATGTTATATGGAGAGAATGCATCATTTAGTAAAGCTATTGAACAGGTTGATCAACAGGAAAGAAAACAGCTTCAAATTAGTGTGCAAGGTGGACAACTATGTCCACAAACTGGCTATTGGAAAACACCAGCTCAACCAGATTCACGACAATACTTCAAACAAAATGACATTTTTCCAACCCTTACTGAATTAGATTGGGGCGAAGTATATTGGCAGTTTGATGGTGAGTAATGATCATATTTAATAGATAAAATACATGAAAAATCCTATTACCTTTACTTCTGGATGTGCCATATCGGATGATATGGTATATGTATCGAGCTCATTGGATAAATTTGATGATAATCAGCAATTTAGTCGATTGTTTATGTATGATTATACTGAAGATAATGGGCAAGGATGGTATTATCATGATGTTAATTTTATTGTAGTGGATGTATGTTTCTATAATGTTGAAAATAATAAAAAGTTAGTTGCATTAAGTGATGAAGGTGAGATTGAGGAGTTTGATGGTGAAAATAGTAAATTTAAACATATAGATGGAGCTGGTTTAAATCAAGAGTGGAGTAACGATCGTGGTTATCTCTCTAAAATAAAATTTCAAAATAGCAAGTTATTTGCTTGTGGATATGATGGTCAGGTTTATGTTAATGATTTTAAGTGGTCTGACATCTCAAGTGGTTTAAATATTAATGATAATCAGGCGTTAGATTTTGATTCGCTTGATTGTGAAGATGATATTTCTGTTATTGATATATGTGAGGTGGATGGTAATTATTTCTGTGTAGGTCGTATTGGAGATAATGGGCTAATTGCTAATTATGATGGTAATCAATGGAATATATTGAAAAAAGTTACACCTGCTACACTATATTCAATTCTTTTGAAAGAAGATGGTAAATTAATTGTATGTGGAACATATGGGAATTTAATAGAAATTAATGATAATACTGATTTTATTCGGAAAACAAACTTAAGTATAAAAGATGATTTCTATTCTTTAACGGAATTTAATGGAGTAGTTTATATCGGTTCAGCATGTGGTCTATATAAATTTCATGAAAATGAAATTACCAAAGTTAATGTTCATGAGGAGATTGATAGTAATCTTGTATTTAAAGTGGATTGTACTGAAAATATTTTATGGATTTTTACGAATAAGCTTGTGGGCAGATATGATGGGATTTCTTGGAGGATTTTTGATCATCCTGATAATAAAGAATACCAGAAAATATCTTTAACTGTTAGTGCTAATGAAAAATGTCCTAAGTCAGGATACTGGTATACGGTTGCAAAACCTAATTCAAGAGATTATTTTAGACAAGGTGATTCTTTCCCTCAATTAGTCACTGATTGGGGCGAAGTATATTGGCAATTCGATGGTGAGTAATAGTTATTTATTAGATCAAATATATGAAAAATCCTATTACATTTACTTCAGGATGCGCTATTAGTGCCCATAGATTCTGTTTATCAGCAAATATTGATGAATTGGATACATGGGATTGCTTCAGTAAAACAATTATTTATAAACATTTAGAACAGCAAAACTGGTCATGTTTGGATTTGGAAGGATGGAAAGTTATTTCAGTTGCTTACCAGAGTAGAGAGGGCGAACCTTCCATTATTTCGCTTGATAAAGAGGGGGATGTAGGAATATTTCAACAAAATAATAATGAGCATCAAGAAATTAGATATAAATTAGAAGAAAAAATTTATGGGCAATTTAATCATATCCGTGAAATTAATGGTGATCTTTATGCTTGTGGAGACGGAAGTCAAGTCTATAAGAATAATCAGAATGAATGGGAATCTAATGGAGTAGGATTAGAAGAAGAACCAATTGCATTGAAAAATCAAGATTTATCTTTTTTAGATTATGAAAATGATTTATCTTTTAAAAGATGCTTTTATGATATAAATGGTTTTAATAACAGTAGTTTATATGTGTGTGGCACACAGGGTGATGATGGCTTTATCGCATTTTTTGATGGTTTTAAATGGCTGGAAGTAAAAAGAATTACTCCTTCCTCTTTACACCGAATTACATTATGTCCTGATGGGAAAAATATCTTAATTTCTGGCCAATATGGAACGCTTTTGAAAGGAAATATAGATGATGGATTTAAAAATTTAAAAAATATAAGTATAAATTCGACTTTTTATAATGCAGCTTTTTATCAAGAGGCTATATATATAGCTTCAGAGCAGGGACTATATATATATGCAGATTCTGAGTATTCCATCGTTCCTGAGTTAAGTGATATACAAGGGGTCATCTCTGTTGAGGAAAAGGATGGAGTTCTTTGGGTACTTAGCTATAAGCACTTGATTCGGTTTGATGGAAAAACATGGAATAGAATTAATCATCCAGACAATGGCGAAATACAGTATAGCCAATTAAAATGTAGAGTTGGAGAAGTTTGTCCACAATCAGGTGAATGGTATAGCCCAGCCAACAACATGGAAAAACGTCATTTTGATCAAGGCGAAACAATGCCTGAAATTCCGAATAACTCTTGGGGTGAAACCATTTGGTATTTAGACAAAGAGAGCAATGATTGAATCATTTGAGAAAAGCATCCTCATTTGGATGGTTTTTACTTTTACCGAATGACATGCTGGAGCGTTAATAAATGTCCATACAAGTAAATGAGCAGACAATAGATTGGCAAAAGTGGTTAAGTTTAGAAATAAAAGACCCAGCTTTATTTAGAGATAATTTGCTTGAACAAAAAATGTATAGCAAAAGATTTGATACATTTGTTAATGGGATATATTCCGTAACGGATGGTTTTAGTAATTATAAAAATGAAAAAAAATATGGTGGCTACATTGCGGCAGGTCATCAGCGTTTAAACGATGTCTTAAATTTAATGTCTTTACAGTATTCGGCAGGTGGAAGTCTTGAGTTTTTAAAAGAAATATATCCATATCTACTTCACTGGACAGAAGAGTACGCAGAAGCAAGCCATTTATATAATTTAAGTCCTGATGCTGATGGTCGATATGTTTGGCATATCAGTTTGGGAACAGAAGACTATTGGTATATTGCTTTACGTCTGATTTGTTTTGGGCTGTTGACTGGTTATGCGGATCAGATGGATCGGATTATGCCCATCATTGACTATGTAGAAGCAACGCCTGAAGGGCAGGAAAAAGATGGATTAATTGAACGTTTAGTTGCTCCTTTTGTTGCAGATCGTGGAACTCCACCAGATGAAGCAAGACGACATTTGCCTTATCGTAAGCTCATTAAAGTGTTTAATGCTTCACCTGAACAGCGTCCAGCTTTAATGCTGCAATACCTAGAAGATTGGTATGAGGCGAGCCGCCGAGAGCCTTATTATGATCAACATCCTCAAACTGATTTAAGATCAGGAAGAGGTTACTATGGCTATTGGTCATGGGAAGCAGCAGCAATAACGTGGTTGCTGAATATAGATGATACGTCATATCGTGAACATCAGTTCTATCCAAAAGATTTGGTTGATTTTGCTCGAACACAGTCAAAAGTAGTTCTAGATGATCAACAACTAGAACGAGTGAAAGTTAAGGGCGGAGAAGCCTGTATTAAAACAGGTTATTGGAGAACACCAGCACAACCAGATTTACGACAATACTTTAAACAATGTGAAATTGTTCCTGCACTTATCGAGCTAGATTGGGGGGAAGTATATTGGTATTGGGATGGTGAGAAATAATTTAATCATTTAAGAAAAAACCATCCTCGTTTGGATGGTTTTTTACTTTTACCAAATGAAATGTTGCCGGAGTAAGAAAGTTGAATAACCAAATAAATGATTTAAATATTGATTGGGAACAGTGGTTTAATCAACAAATACTAAATTATGGAAAATATAGAGATAGTTTCTTACAAGAAGATATGTATCAAAGGCGGTTTGATGCTTTTCTTAATGGTGTTTATTCAGTAACTGACGGTTTTCAAAAATATAAGGCAAATGCTAAATCCAGTAAAATGATGGCTGCTGGACATCAAAGAGTAAAAGATGTCTTAAATTTAATGTCATTACAGTACTCTGCTGGTGGAGATATTGCATTTATTCAGGAACTTTATCCATATCTTTTAAACTGGACAGAAGAATATACCGAAATTCATAGTAAATATCATCTAAGCCCTGAGGCAGATGGACGGTATGTTTGGCATATCAGTTTAGGAACAGAAGACTATTGGTATATTGCTTTACGTCTGATTTGTTTTGGACTATTGACTGGTTATGCGGATCAGATGGATCGGATTATGCCAATCATTGACTATGTAGAAGCAACGCCTGAAGGACAGGAAAAAGATGGATTAATTGAACGTTTAGTTGCTCCTTTTGTTGCAGATCGTGGAACTCCACCAGATGAAGCAAGACGACATTTGCCTTATCGTAAGCTGATTAAAGTGTTTAATGCTTCACCTGAACAGCGTCCAGCTTTAATGCTGCAATACCTAGAAGACTGGTATGAGGCGAGCCGCCGAGAGCCTTATTATGATCAACATCCTCAACCAGACATAAGATCTGGAGTTAGCTATTATGGGTATTGGTCATGGGAAGCAGCAGCGGTAACGTGGTTGCTGGATATAGATGATACGTCATATCGTGAACATCAGTTTTATCCAAAAGATTTGGTTGATTTTGCTCGAACACAGTCAAAAGTAGTTCTAGATGATCAACAACTAGAACGAATGAAAGTTAAGGACGTAGAAGCCTGTATTAAAACAGGTTATTGGAGAACACCAGCACAACCAGATTCTCGACAATACTTTAAACAAGGTGAGATTGTTTCTACACTTATCGAGCTAGATTGGGGAGAAGTATATTGGTATTGGGATGGTGAAAAATAATTTAATCATTTGAGAAAAGCCATCCTCTTTTGGATGGTTTTTTTACTTTTACTGAGTGATAGGTAATAGAAGTAAGAGAATTTAATAGTCAACTAATTGATTTAAATATTGATTTTTATGTGATTGTGTATTCCAGAATAATATTACATAACACCACAAAATGGTGCGCTCAGCGGGACTCGAACCCACGTCGGTCGCTTAGGAGGCAACTGCTCTATCCAGTTAAGCTATAAGCGCATAATTAAATGATTATAAACAAAAAAGTGATTGCCTTAGCAATCACTTTTTGATGAAACCGACTAACTGTGTTTAGCTCTTATTTTTTAGATTTAAAACACGATATAGCACAAACATCAGAACGATCCAAATCGGGATCATTAACACTGATTCTTTAAAACCTTGTTGCCACATGATGTAAAGCACAACTGCAATAAATGCGAGCACAAGATAGTTACTAAATGGTGACCATAGCGCAGGGAAGCTCGTTTTTAAAGCTTTTTGTTTAACCATCGCTTTAAATTTCAAATGCGTTAAGCTGATCATTGCCCAGTTTAAAACTAGAGCACCAACAACAACATACATTAAATGACCCAATGCATCTTCTGGTACAAAGTAGTTTAAAAGTACACATCCGAATATCAGTAATGCTGAAAGTAAAACGGCTGGAACAGGAACCCCTTGTTTGTTCACTTTAGCAAATACTTTAGGTGCATTACCTTGTTGAGCTAAACCAAACAACATACGGCTGTTTGCATACATACCACTGTTATATACAGATAATGCAGCAGTTAAGATGATGAAGTTAAGCAAATGTGCCGCCCAACCAATTCCCATTTGACTGAAAATCATCACAAATGGACTCTTATCTAAACCACCTAAATCCAACTGATTCCAAGGCACAAGCGATAATAAAATCGTAAGTGAACCGATGTAGAAAATCAGGATACGGAAGACTACTTGGTTGATTGCTTTCGGAATGGTTTTCTTTGGATCATTGGCTTCAGCCGCTGCCATACCAATCAATTCAATACCACCAAATGCAAACATTAAAAATGCCAGCATGTAGAACAAACCATCAAAACCATTTGGGAAAAACCCGCCGTGACTCCAAAGGTTTGTAAATGAAGCAGTAGAGTTGGCATCTGCGGTAAACAGCAAGAATAAACCAAACAAAATCATAGCAACCACAGCGGTAACTTTGATGATCGCTAACCAAAACTCTGACTCGCCGTAGAATTTAACATTGGTTAAGTTGATCGCTGTAATAATAACGAAGAAGAAGAGCACTGATTGCCATGCAGCAATATGAGGCCACCAGTAATTGATATATTTTGCGACTGCCGTGAGCTCACTCATCGCCACAAGAATATATAATACCCAATAATTCCAACCAGATAAAAAACCTGGAAATTTACCCCAATACTGATAAGCAAAATGACTGAATGAACCTGCTACAGGCTCTTCAACGATCATTTCGCCTAACTGACGCATGATTAAAAAAGCAATCAAACCGCCAATAGCATAACCCAAAATAATTGATGGTCCAGCAGACTGGATCACTTGCGCAGAACCTAAAAATAAGCCCGTACCAATTGCTCCACCCATTGCGATGAGTTGGATATGGCGGTTTTTTAGTCCACGTTGAAGTTTAGAAGAATCGTTGTTCAAATGATTGAGCTCGACGAGGAATAAGTGGATTATTCTAATAGATTGAAAGATTTTCGCCTAGTAAAAGTACAGGCTGGGTATGACTGGAAAGTTGTTTTTAAAACTTATTTAAAATCTGATATTTGAATGATTAGTAAATTAAAGGTAACTCATTTTTTAAACATTTAATGCACTTTTTTGTTTTAAAAAACCTGAGTTCTTGATTTTAGTGTCATTGTTAAGTTGTTTGCTTTTGATCAATATAGATAACAACTGCGAATGAATATGTTTTGCTATTGCAAAGCAAATAGTCGTATGGCATTTCCCTGCATAGTACGCTAGTTTAGGCTCAACATTTGCTCAAAAGAACATGATAAAAGGATCAATAAACATGAGTTCAGTACCACAAATTAAAGTCCCTGCAACCTATATGCGTGGTGGCACAAGTAAAGGTGTCTTTTTTAAACTGAATGATTTACCAGAAGCTGCTCAGATTGCAGGCAAAGCACGTGATCAGTTACTTCTCCGTGTAATTGGTAGTCCAGACCCATATGGAAAACAAATTGATGGAATGGGTGGGGCAACTTCAAGCACCAGTAAGACTGTGATTTTGGCTAAAAGCTCAGAACCTGAACACGATGTTGATTATCTATTTGGACAAGTTTCGATTGACCAGCCATTTGTAGATTGGAGTGGCAATTGCGGAAATTTAACTGCTGCTGTAGGTTCTTTTGCAATTTCAAATGGTTTAGTAGATGCAGCCCGTATTCCTGAAAATGGGATTTGTACAGTTCGTATTTGGCAGAAGAATATTCAAAAAACCATTATCGCGCATGTACCTGTTACCAATGGTCAAGTTCAAGAAACAGGTGACTTTGAGTTAGATGGTGTGACTTTTCCAGCAGCCGAAGTTCAAATTGAATTTTTAGATCCAGCTGATGATGGCGAAGAAGGCGGGGATATGTTCCCTACAGGAAATGTGGTCGATCAATTAGTTGTACCTGATGTTGGAACGTTCCAAGCGACATTTATTAATGCAGGCATTCCGACTATTTTTCTAAATGCTGAAGATATTGGTTATCAAGGAACTGAATTACAAGATCATATTAACGGTGATGCCGCAGCATTGGCACGTTTTGAA
The DNA here is from genome assembly GCF_024296945.1 of Acinetobacter sp. Z1. Lineage (NCBI taxonomy): Bacteria > Pseudomonadati > Pseudomonadota > Gammaproteobacteria > Moraxellales > Moraxellaceae > Acinetobacter > Acinetobacter sp. Z1. The sequence goes on from NZ_CP101115.1 coordinate 822,229, forward strand.
AAAATCCGTGCTTATGGTGCTGTACAAATGGGTTTGATTAAAGATATTTCTGAAGCAGCCGCACGTCAGCATACGCCAAAAATTGCTTTTGTATCTCAGCCGAAAAGCTATACATCATCAAGTGGTAAACCAGTTGAGACCAATGATGTTGATTTATTAGTTCGCGCCTTATCGATGGGTAAGCTGCATCATGCAATGATGGGAACCGCCGCGGTTGCGATTGGTACAGCAGCAGCAATCCCAGGTACTTTAGTTAATTTAGCAGCTGGTGGCGGGGAACGTGAAGCAGTCCGCTTTGGTCATCCATCAGGTACTTTACGTGTCGGTGCTCAAGCTGAGTTGATTGAAGGGAAATGGTCGGTGAAAAAAGCGATTATGAGCCGCAGTGCACGTGTATTGATGGAAGGTTGGGTGCGTGTTCCTGGTGATACTTTCTAAAAATATTTGATTTTTAAGCTAAAGCCTCCTTTTTCGGGGGCTTTACTATTTTGATTTGATCGAAAATTACAACGACAGAAACAACTAATTTCACATTATAAATAATGATATGATGTCAGCACTCTGACAATTCTTGTCATTTTCTCCTTCCACCAAGATTTCCCGAGGCAATTGTGTCGTCTATTTCTAAGGTTAATGCGGATGCGCTAAAACAGGCTCAACAACGTATTCAACAAGATTTATTGACAGCATTGGCTGCATTTTCTATGCCTGAACCGTTAAAATCTGCTGTTCATCATGTTGTTATGTTAGGCGGTAAGCGTGTCCGTCCGGCATTATGCTATGCAACAGCTTCATTGCAGGCGAATCAGAACTTTGCAGCAGCACGGCGAGCAGCAGTAGCAATTGAATTAATTCATTGTTATTCACTGGCGCATGATGATTTACCTTGTATGGATAATGATCTATTACGTCGTGGTCAGCCAACATGTCATGTGGTTTTCGGTGAAGACACTGCTTTGTTAGCAGGTGATATTCTTCAGTCGATGGCATTTGAGATTTTAGGAAGTCGTTTATTTGACGAACAAGGACAAGGTACAGAGCCTTCGATTGTTTTGAAGCAAATGCAGATATTAGCAACCGCTAGTTCAAAAATGGTGTGTGGGCAAGTATTAGATTTACAAGCTGAAGCCAAAAAGATTGATCAAGCTGAATTGGAAAATATTCATCGTAATAAGACGGGCGCTTTGATTCAAGCGGCAATTATGATGGGTGCTGTGACGATTTTCTCAGGTACAGACCAAGCAATTCCTAAGTTACGCCAGTTTGGTCAAAATATTGGTCTCGCCTTTCAAGTTCAAGATGATATTTTAGATATTACAGCCAGTACGGAAACCTTAGGTAAAACTGCGGGCAAAGATGAACAAGTACAAAAGTCTACTTATCCAGCATTGATGGGCTTAGAACAGGCACAAGCTTATGCGCAAAGTTTGCATGATCAAGCTTTTGAAGCATTAGCATTTTTCGGGAATGATGCTAAAGAACTTGTTGAAATTTCTCAATTCTTATTGGCGCGCCAAAGTTAATATTTATTTGATCAAATATACGTTCTTAATAAGTACTTAGAAAAATGAGTTAAATCTTAACTTTCAAACTTTATTTGGATAGTTATGTGATGTACATGATAGATGTTCAAATTGTTAGGTACGTCGATAGAGCTTTTTTAGGGTGGGTTAAGTGTATTTTATGATCAACTAAAATTAAAAACAGGCTTAAATATTTAAATTCATTTTAATAATAAAGGGATACCATCGAATGAATGAGGATGAATTAGAACAATTTGCAATTGAGTATGGGCAAGAACTTGCTTTTTCAATTCAGTCTCAACCTTTTGGACCAGACTGTGAAGTGTTTAAAGTTTTTGAAAAGATGTTTATGTTGATTGGTACCTATTCAGGCAAGTTACTAGTGACCGTCAAATGTAAGCCTGAGAAAAGTTTAGAATATCAGGAGTTGTATCCATCAATTTCGGCAGGATATCATATGAATAAGAAACACTGGATTTCCATCAAGAGTAGTAATGATATTACAGCAGATTTGCTGCAAGACCTGATTAAAGATTCTTATGATTTGGTGGTAGAAAAATTGTCGGTTAAAGATCGAAAACTGATTCACAATGTATAAAAAATAAAGCAGCGATAACGCTGCTTTATTTTGATTAGAAATAGAGTTTAGTGTTTCCCCATAATCCCACGAATAGCATTGAGTACATCCGCTGGAAGTACCACAGTTTTTGCATTACTTGATTTAGATAGATCCTGCATTGCTTTCACATACTGCTCACCTAACAAGTAAGCCACAGGAATTTCTTTATCACCTACAGCACTTGTGACCATTTCAATGGCACGTTGCGAAGCTTCAGCAAGTACCACCTGAGCCTCTGCATCACGGCGTGAAGCTTCCAAACGACCTTCTGCTTCAAGAATTGCAGCTTGCTTCTCACCATCAGCTTTGGTTACAGCAGCACGACGTTGACGTTCAGCTGCTGCTTGTTCTTCCATCGCAGTCTGCATAGTATTTGATGGTTTAATATCTTGAATTTCTACGGTTTTAAGTGTGATACCCCAGTCAGAAATATCTTCAGAAATAGCTGCTTTTAATTTCGCTTTGATATGATCACGAGATGAAAGAGCATCATCTAAATCCATTTCACCCACAATTGAACGAAGGGATGTTTGAACAAGATTTTGAATTGCCCAAATATAGTTCTCAATACCATATACTGCCTTTTCAGGTGTGGTTAAATTGATATATGCCACAGCATTCATCAATAAAACAGCATTATCACGAGAGATCACTTCTTGTGATGGAATATCCAAAACAATATCTTTGGTCGTGATTTTATAAGCAACTTCGTCTACATACGGAATCACAAAATTCAGACCCGGAGCCAACGTCGTATGGTATTTACCTAAACGTTGAACAATCCATTTATAACCTTGAGGAACAATACGAACCCCTTTAAAAATGGTTATACCTACAAAAGCGAAAAATGCTAAAACAACAATAGTACCGACAGACATGAAAAACCCTCTTTGTATTTATGCCATATTATGTGGTTGGACAACTAAGTCGTTACCCAAAATATCAACGACTCTTACTCGGTCACCGACTTGTACAGGAGTCGTACAACGGCAATTCCATTCATCTGAACCTAAAACAGGCATGGGAAACCGAACAATAATTTGTCCGTGTTCTAGTCCAGTCTGAATCACCATACCGACTTGACCGATAGTAGACTCGCGCGATAAACCCGCTTTGGTTTTATCGATAGAAAGTGGTTTGATAAATTTAAACCAAAGAATTGTGCATAAAATAGATAAAACACCCCAAGTAATCACTTGAGTGGTGAAACCCATCATTGGGAAAAGCCACAGTAAAATACACACCATGACAGCTGCAATACCAAACCATAATGCAGCGAAAGCAGGCAGAATTAACTCCGAAAGAATCAATAAAATCCCTAATACAAACCAGTGCCAAGGTTCAACTACAAATTCCATAGATTTGCTCGTATCGTTAGAATGAAATAGAGGTGAAAAAATATTCACCTCTAGCACTGTAACAGATGATTATCTTTATGAATATATAAAGATAATGAATGTGTTTTAGAATTTTGCTCGTGGAGCAGGTTTGAATGCGGCAGGGGATTTTTTGAAGTTAGTAATAGCCGTACGAATCGCGGTAATTTTAGCTTGAGCTGCTTTTTCACCTTCTAGAATAGCTTGGTTACTAGATTTAAGGTCAAGCACACCGAGATGCCCAACTTTAGGTTGAATCACAACAGTTGCTTGATTCAACTCTTCATTAATACTTTGCTGCCCCATAATATTAATGGTTTGATCCAATAATCCCCACATACTAAGTGGTTTATCGCCTGTTGGACGCGCTGAAATATCCACGGCAATGACAATATCTGCACCCATATCTTTTGCAGTTTTCACTGGAATTGGGCTAACAAGTCCGCCATCAACATATTTTGTATTAGCAATAACAGCAGGGACAAATACATTTGGGATACTGCAAGATGCACGAACGGCTTGTCCAGCATTACCTTTAATAAATTCTGCTTTTTTACCATTGTCTAGACGTGTCGCCACTGCTGCAAAACGAATCGGAAACTTTTCAATTGGCTTATTTGCAACTTGAGCGTTGACATAGTTTTGTAGTTTTTGACCTTGAATAAAACCTTGACTATTTAAGGTCAAATCACGAATGTCCGATTCTTGCAATTTGAGAGCAAGACTTTGCATTTGATACGGTGTTTGCCCACTCGCATAAATACTACCGACAAAGCTACCCGCGCTCGTACCCGTTACGATTTTTGCTTTGATCCCATGCGATTCTAAGACTTTAATCACACCAATGTGCGCGAACCCTTTTGCACCGCCACCACCTAAAGCAAGTGCAATCACCGGTTCACGTGCATTTATCGTTGTAGTCGGTGGAGTTTTCTTTGTTGCTTGATCACAACCAAATAAAGCCAAGCTAACCACAGCCAAGCAAGAGAGACGAGCAATTTTCATATCAAATGCAGATAAAATGTACAGAAAAGATGGGCACATCAGAGCAGATTTACCCTCAACTTTCTAGTCTTTTTTCACTAGTTTTTGTAAGGGTTTCGCTAGCCAATCTGGATTTTTAGGTGAGAAATGCCCGATATAATATTGCATAATTTTTTCAAGATCTTGTTGATAATGTCCAGAGGGAGTAAAACTTCCTAAGCTATATATAATTTTATGATCATAATCAAATGCAAACATCACAATAGGAATACCAGCAGCATGAGCGATATGATAAAAACCACTTTTAATTTTTTCGGCTTGTTTCCTTGTACCTTCGGGCGCCATGCCGATCCAAATTTTATCATGTTGTTGAATCGTCGCAACGACTTGTTCAGTTAGACCATGTGCACTTTCACGTTTTACTGGAATCAGTCCCGCCCAATCCAAAATTGCTTTGAATGGCGGTTTAAACAACGTATCTTTTCCGAGAACTGTGACTTTTAAGCCTAAGCCACCAATGGCTAGAAAACCATACCAACCATCAATATTTGAGGTGTGTGGTGAAATTATTGCTACTGCTTTCGGTAGATTCGGGATATCACCTACGACTTTCCAGCCTTGGCTCAAAAAGATCTTTTTGCACAAGGCACGACTATAAGTTGTTCCACGTTGTGGAACTAACGGAGGTAAATCTGGAAAATACTGTGACATAAATTCAGAAATATAATGACGACTAAAAACTATGTTAAACGCGGATGACAGTTGCTGCATTGGCAAAAAATGAGATTTTGTAACACTGAATATGAGAGGATTAGGCAGTTAGAATTATTTTCTTATCAGTGGAATGCGAAGAATGCCTAATTTTCAACAGGTCTATGTTTTATTATTTTCCTTGTATTGGGCTCAAGGATTACCTGTTGGTTTTATGACACATGCTTTGCCTGTAATTTTAAGAGCACAAGGTGTTTCATTGGCACAAATTGGTGGTTTTGGATTACTGATGCTGCCTTGGTCAATCAAAATATTATGGGCGCCATTTGTTGACCGTCATGGCTTTTCATCTTTTGGACACTATCGCAGTTGGATTTTGCCTACCCAATTATTGAGCGTCGTGATTCTTATAGTATTGTCGTTTTTTCCTATTCAAGCCTTAGACCAACCCAGCTATCTCTTGATTTTTTTCACATTACTATTGCTCATGAATTTAACTGGTGCAACACAGGATATTGGTACTGATGCGCTCGCTGTTCATCTATTAAAAGGGGATCAGCAGCATTGGGGTAATACATTTCAAGTGATTGGCTCGCGACTTGGCTTCATTGTTGGTGGTGGTGTGGTTCTATGGTGTTTAGACTGGCTGCAATGGCAGACGACTTTTCTGATGCTTGCAGGTATTGTTTTCTTAAATACTCTTCCGATTTTGTTTTATAAAGAAATTCCACATGTTGTTACTCCCACGCCTCTAGAAAATACAAAGCTAACTTTGCTCCAAGCAATCCATAAATATCTAGATTACTTTAAGTCCACGCCAGAGTTAAAAGCATGGTTATGGGTATTGATTAGTTTTAAGGTGGCGGACGGTTTAGCAGGGCCTTTATTGAAACCGTTGATGGTGGATATGGGCTTGAGTTTCTCGCAAATCGGTATTTACATCACTATGTTTGGTGCATTGGCAGCACTTATTGGTGCTGCTTTCGCAGGGATATTACTCAAACATTTTTTGCGTGTACATGCGTTGATCTTTTTTTCAATTTTAAAGATTTTCAGTTTAATTGGATATGTGGTTTTAGCTTATGTATATGAACATCAAGTAACGGTAAAACCGATATTTTTGTATATGGTCAATGCGTTTGAAGATGCCTGTTCAGCGATGCTTTTAGTGGTGATGCTGACCTTGATTATGCAATACAGCCGTAAGCAATTCGCTGGTACGGATTTTACTTTTCAAGTTTCAATCATGGCAACAGTCAGCGGCTTACTATATTTAATGAGTGGTGTAATCGGTGACTTACTTGGATATTATCGCTATTTAGTCTTGATTTGTGCTGCTGCTATTTTGTGTCTATTGCCTATTTTATATTGGAAAAAAAATACAAGTTAGAAATGTATTTTTATTAGAATTTTATTTTAAAAAAACACACCAAAAAATCTTCTTCAACTCACAGAAATGTGATTTTGTGATCTATTTCATATTTATTGATAATCTTAGAAATAAGGGATATGTTAAATTATTTAATGGAAAATTAAACTAAAATTAGATAAATAATCTATTGAAATTTAGAATAATTTAGGGCTTATCTTTTTCTAAATTTTTTGTTTTTCATCCGATTCGCTCTGTGCTTAAAAATTAAACTTTAGTCGAAAATGGAATAAATTAATAAGATTTTAATCGTTTTGTCATATAAAGTTAATGTGTAGGATTTGTTACAAATTTAACTAGGATGTACACAATGAAAATCAAAATTGTAACAGCAGCAGTGCTCAGTTTACTTGCAACTTCAACTTTTGCAGCACCAACATTCTATGGTGAAATTGATGCAAGTGTTGATTATTTACCAGAAAAAAATGCGACAAAATCTAATAAAGATGTTTGGGAAATCAGTTCAAATAGTTCGTTTGTTGGTTTGAAAGGCGATGAAAAATTAACAGATCGTTTAAGTGCTATTTATGCGATTGAATGGGCTTTTAATGCAGATGGCGACGGTGATGATTGGAGCAAACGTAATCGTTTTGTTGGTTTAAAAGATTCACAACTCGGTACTGTTAAAATCGGTGCACATGACACGCCAGTCAAGCAATTGTCTAGTGTAGTTGATACCTTCAATAACTATGTTGCCAACAAAGCCGACATCACAGGTATTTTCTCGGGTGAAAACCGCGTCTCGAATGTCGTGGTTTATGAGTCACCATCAGTTAAATTGTTAGACGGTGCATTTAAATTTAATGCTTTGCTTGCTACGGGCGAGTCTAGTGGCATTAAATCTGACAAGGGTGTTGTTAAAACAGCTGGTCGTGGTTTAGGTGATGCTTGGTCGGCAGCAGTGACTTATGAAAATCCTTTGGTTGTAGCTGGTATTGGTTATGATAAAGCCATTCCAAGTAATTTCTTAGGTCGTGGTTTTTTAAATGCTTCAGATAAAGCGATAGCAGGAGAGCAATTATTTGCTGCTGCAAATACAGTGCGTGCTATTGGTAAATTAACACCACTTGAAGGTTTAGCATTAAAAGCACTTTATCAGACCTCTGAGGTAGAAAAAGCGACAGGTAATGCAGCTGGTTCGGAAAATATTGATGATGCACAAGGCTGGTTATTAGGCGCTGAATATAATCTTCCACAAGCGAAAAATTGGACAGTAAAAGGTCAATATAGCCAAAATGACACCAGTTTTAAAAACAATACGGCTGACTTTAAAGCGAAGCAAATTATTGCTGGTGCAGACTATGCATTTACTAAACAAGTTAAAACCTATGGTTATGCTGGTTATTTAACACTTGAGCAAGCAAGTAAAAAAGATAAACAACCTGTTGCAGGTTTAGGTTTAGAATTTAAATTCTAATTTGCTTGTTTTGAAAAAGAGCCTCTAAGTCTTCTTAGAGGTTTTTTTATTTAATACAAAAATCTATTACAAAATGAAATGTGATTTTAGAAACAGTTTTTAAGTACTTTAATATTATAAATAGATAATGATTAGCCAAAAGCGAATGATTATTATCAAAACAAAAGATGTTTTGGTTTATCGGAATTTTTTGAAAAATATAAATCGAGTTCAGCATTTTAATACCCAATTAAGTCATTTTTAAGTTTTAATTTTTATCTTAGCCCTGCTAAGAATTTTCTTTTCAGATTTTGATTATGAAGCTACTAAAAAAATTTAAGTTGCAGCCTATCTCGCTACTCACATTTAATGTGTTACTGGCGATATGGTTAGGTGTTTTTTTAAACGTTGAGTTTTATCAAAAAATGCAATCGCTTACGCCTTATCAAGGAATCAAAGCTGGCTTTTTTGTAGGCGCATCAATCATTGTTATTGTTTCTTTATACACATTTATTTTTCAGTTGATCAATTGGAAATGGACTGCTAAACCGATAGCGATTGCTTTGGTATTAATTGGTGGCTTTGCTTCTTACGCCGTGAGTACACTCGGTGTCTTGATTACATCTGATCAAATCCAAAATCTCATGCAAACAGATTTAGCTGAAGCGCGTGATACATGGTCTTGGCAGTTGGTTGTGTGGACACTTGGCATGACGGTATTGCCGATTATCGCAATCATCTTAGTCAAGTTCAAAGCAGAACCAGTTTTAAATCAGTTGATTAAAAAAGTTATTGCTTCTGTAGTTTCATTGGCGATGGTGGGTGGTCTGCTTTTTGTTTTCTATGTCGATTTTGCTGCAATATTTCGCGAAAATCGTGATTTAAAAAGTATGATTTCACCTCAAAATATGATTGCATCATTTGTGTCATATTATAAAAAGAAAGCACCGAAGGAAAATTTACCTCTCGTGCATTACGGTGTAGATGCACAAATGGCAAAAGCCAAGAATGCAAAACGACCTAAATTGATGGTTTTGGTAGTGGGTGAAACGGCACGTGCTGAAAACTTTTCACTCAATGGTTATGAAAAGAATACCAATCCAAAATTGGCGAAACAGGATATTTTAAATTTTTCGCAAGTCAGTTCTTGTGGTACTGCCACGGCAGTTTCAGTTCCTTGCATGTTCTCTGGCATGCCTCGTAAAGAATATGATGAAGCATTGGCAAGTCATCGCGAAGGGTTATTGGATATTGCCAATCGAGCAAGTTATAAAGTGACTTGGATTGACAATAACTCAGGTTGTAAAGGTGCATGTGATCGGGTGGGTGAATTTAAAATTCCTGAGCCGATCAAACAAAAGTGGTGCAAAGATGAAGAGTGTCTAGATGATATTCTGATCGATAGTTTGAAAGCGTATTTAGCAACTATTCCGAAAGATGATACACAGCCTCGTCTCATCGTACTGCATCAGATGGGGAGTCATGGTCCTGCATACTATAAACGTATACCTGATCAGTTTAAGGTTTTCAAACCGACCTGCGACACCAATGCGATTCAAGGCTGTTCACGAGAAGCATTGTTAAATAGCTACGATAATACCTTGTTATATACAGATTATGTTTTGGATACCCTTATCGAAACATTGAAAAACACAACCCAATATGAAACAGGTTTATGGTATTTATCTGATCATGGTGAGTCGACTGGCGAAAGTGGTATGTATTTACATGGTGCTCCATATGCAATCGCGCCATCTCAGCAAACCCATGTCCCGATGCTGATGTGGTTTTCAAAAGAATGGAAACAACAGGCTGATCAGCAAATAAAATGCCTAGCTAAGCAGCATGATAAAACATTGAGTCAAGACAATTTATTTCCAACAATGCTGAGTTTACTTGACGTTAAAAGCAAAGTTATTGATACAAATAATGATATGTTAGCAACATGTGCTAACTCATAAGGTGAGATGAAATCATGACAAAAATCTTGATGATCGAAGATGATTTTATGATCGCAGAGTCAACATTGACACTGTTGCGATACCATCAGTTTGATGTGGAATGGGTCAATAATGGAGTCGATGGGCTTACATTATTATCAAAGCATGCTTTTGATTTGGTGCTATTGGATTTAGGTTTGCCATTGATGGATGGAATGCAGATTCTGCGTCAAATTCGTCAACGCAGTTCATTGCCTGTGTTAATTATTTCCGCCCGAGATCAACTGCAAAATCGTGTCGATGGACTCAATCAAGGTGCAGATGATTATTTAATCAAACCTTATGAGTTTGATGAGTTGTTGGCACGAATTAACGCTTTATTGCGTCGTGGTCAGGTTGAAACAGCACAATTAAAAAGTCAGTCGCAATTGTTAAAAAATGGTGATTTGGTTTTAGATGTTGAACAGCATTTGGCGACTTATAAAGGTCAACAAATAGAGTTGTCGAATCGAGAGTGGGCGATTCTGATCCCGATGGTTAGTCATCCAAACAAAATATTTTCAAAGGCAAACTTAGAAGATAAGTTGTATGATTTTGATAGTGAAGTGACCAGTAATACAATAGAAGTTTATGTGCATCACTTACGTGCGAAGTTAGGTAAAGACTTTATTCGTACCATACGTGGACTGGGTTATCGGATGGGACAATCTTAATTATTATGAAAATATCCAAGCAACATTCACTTAAAAGTAGACTGATCTGGGGAACGTCTATTTTTAGTCTTTTGCTTGGATGTTTATTAATTTTTACCGCCTATAAAATTGCATTACATGAAGTGGATGAAATATTAGATACGCAAATGCAGTACATGGCAGAGCGTTCTACATCACAGCCTCTTTCACCCTTGGCAAGTCGAGTAGAGTTACATCGAACCTATCATGAGGAAGATCTGCTCGTTGATATTTGGGCATACAAAGATCAAAGCCATTTATGGCATCAAACTCACTTGCTGATTCCACCTGTTAAAAAAGCGGGTTTTTATAGCCAAGAAACCGCACAAGGTAAGTGGCGACTGTATGTAATTCCACTCAAAGATTATCAGATTCAAGTGAGTCAGCAGGAGAAAGTGCGTCAGGCTTTTGCTTGGGAGCTGGCAGGGAGTATGTTTATTCCTTATATCTTGCTGTTACCTTTCGCAATTTTAATTCTCGCTTTTATTATTAATTTAAGTTTAAAACCATTAGATGATTTTAAAACTGAATTAACCCAACGCGATTCTGATGGCTTGTCACCCATAGATAGTCAAGAATATCCTTTAGAGTTGATCCCCACCATTGAAGAAATGAATCGTTTATTTGAGCGTATCCAACATGCCCAAACTGAACAAAAGCAATTTATTGCCGATGCTGCTCATGAGTTAAGAACCCCTGTGACGGCGTTAAATCTTCAAACTAAGATATTGATTAGTCAATTGCCTGAACATGAGTCATTACAGAATTTAAGCAAAGGCTTGGCACGTATTCAGCATTTAGTTACGCAGTTACTCGCTTTAGCAAAACAAGATGTTGGTTTGAGTTTAGTAGAACCACACACGATCTTTGTGCTGAATGATGTTGTTCTAAACTGTGTTGAGCAGTTGGTGAATCTAGCGATGCAAAAAGAAATTGATTTAGGCTTTGAGCGAAATGATGCAATTGAAATGCAAAGCCTTGAGTCAACAGTCCATTCAATTATCTTTAATCTGATTGATAATGCGATCAAATATACGCCACCTCAAGGGGTGATTAATATCGCCGTATATAGTGATTCAGATAATTATGCCTGTGTCCAAATCGAGGATAGCGGAACTGGGATTGATCCTGAAAATTATGACAAGGTGCTGAAACGTTTCTACCGCGTTCATCATCATTTAGAGGTTGGAAGTGGTTTAGGCTTATCTATCGTGGATAAAGCGACTCAACGTCTTGGCGGAACATTAAACCTTTCAAGAAGTATTGAATTAGGTGGTTTGTCGATTTTAGTACGGTTACCGAAGAAACTTGAACATCATTAGAAATCGTATTAAAAATGCGATCTTATGAATTTGTTGGTAGAGAATGTTCTTTCAAGTAACGCAGAAAAAGCACACATTTTTGAATGCGTTTACCATCATTACCGACTCGGCTCACATTCAATTTGAGCACCCAATTTAAGCGTTTACCTACTTTGCAGATATCGCTATACACTTGTGGTTCGGCAAGTAAAGCTTGATAAAGAATATGACTGGCTTTTTCGAGTTGTTCAAATTCAAAATGATAAGCTGTAGAAAATATAAATAAGAGCCAATCACGAACGAAACAATCATGCAAACTTAAAACGTCTTGTGGGTCTGTTTCAAAATCGATAAATGTAAATTGATGTTGTTGATCAACTAAGATATTTCGAGCAAAAGCTTCGCTTAAATATCCATGTTGTTGATGTATATCTGAAATTGCTTGGATTGCTTGGGTAAATAAAGAAAATCTTGCTTCAGGATTATCTTTATAACTCCCTAGTAGTTGATCAAGTTGGCTGACGTGGCTGTTGCGTTGTACGCCAATATCTTCAAGCAGAATTCCTTGATCAGATATAGCCAATACATTTGGAGTGGAAATCCTGAGTTGTTTTAGCTGATTGATACGGCGAAATTCACACTGAATTGCTTTTGAACCACCCTGATTGGGCACAGGCATAATCGCGCCTAAATTAAATATTTTCGCAAGCCATTTCAGTGGGGTATATAACCATAGACCATGACGTTCAGAAGCTTTCTTTAACCATACTTTACCAGTACTTAATTCATATGCTTGGATAGAATCGTGTTGTGTAGTAACTGTGGTTTCTAAAAATTTTTGAAAATCATCCATTCGTCGTCATCAGTCCTAAGTGATTATACGCTTTACAATTGAGGCTCACTTTATCACATTCGCAGGAATTGAGGGAAAGCAATTACGCTCGGCAAAGCGTAGATGATATTGATAGCTAAGGATATAAACAGCAAAATTGATTGCTAAACAAATCCATCCTGTCCATAGATTATGACTGATAAAATGAGCCCCACGCATCATTTGTGCCCATCCCATTGCGAAGCCTAAAATCAAGCTTGCGCATAAATAAAACCATGCTCGATTTTTATGGTTTAAGCGGTAGACAAAGAAACCAGTGATGAGTGCAAAACCTGTACTGGCATGTCCGCCTGGAAAGCAATGACCAGCCGTTGAGCTAAAATCCCAAACAAAACCAGTCGTCGTTTGTTGTGTCATATCCCAAGGACAAGCATGGGATGAATGAGCTTTCATGAGTCCAATGACACATGTACATAGCATACTGACCCAAAACATATAGCCATACTGCCAGCGCTTAGCTTTGATTTTTTCGACTTTAAAAGACAAAATCCATAGTGCAAAAAAACTGATATATACAGCAGTAATTAGTTGTTTGACATAAGTATGATTCAGTTTAGCTAAGTACCAATTATTCTTTAATGCGAAATCACCAAACGTTCCGACCCAAGGCTGAATGAGATATAAGTCAATCGCTCCATCAACAGGTAACACCCAAACTAAGATAAAAAAACTAAGCAGTAAAATGCATGCAGTGATTACAAAAAAAGGTGTTTTCAACATCATAATATCTACGAGGTAAGGCGGAACAATATACTTTTTATTAAACTGTTTTATTCTTAAATATCGCTTAAAAAATAAAAAAAAGCGGCATCATAGCCGCTTGAAAAATAAATAAAAACTAGAACATTGACTCTTCTGAATTTGCCGAAATTTTATGAATTGAAAGATCCGCACCACGATATTCATCTTCTTGCGAAAGACGAATGCCCATGGTTGCCTTTAAAATGCCATAAACAATAAATCCACCTGCAAGTGCAACAAAAATACCTAAGCCTGTACCAATAATTTGAGAAATAATGGATACACCGCCTAAACCGCCAAGCGCTTGTTGACCAAAAATACCTGCTGCAATACCACCAAAAGCACCACATACACCATGTAAGGGCCAAACACCAAGTACATCATCAACTTTGAGTTTATTTTGCGTATAAGTAAACAAATAAACAAACATCGCTCCAGCAGCGCTACCGATGACCAGTGCGCCAATTGGGTGCACGATATCGGACCCAGCACAAATAGCAACTAAACCTGCAAGCGGACCATTATGTAAGAAGCCGGGGTCATTTTTACCCATAAAGTTTGCAGCTAAAGTTCCCCCAACCATTGCCATAAGTGAGTTAATGGCAACTAAGCCCGAAATTGCTTCAACACGTTGCGCACTCATGACATTAAAGCCGAACCAACCTACGATTAAGATCCATGAACCTAAAGCGAGAAATGGAATTGAAGACGGCGGATGTGCACTAACACGACCATCTTTTTTATATCGACCATTTCGAGCACCAAGCAGAATCACCGCAGCCAATGCGATCCAACCACCCATGGCATGTACAACCACTGAGCCTGCAAAGTCATGGAAACTTGCACCAAATGAGCTTTCAAGCCACTTTTGGAAACCATAGTTACCATTCCAAATCATTCCTTCAAAGAAAGGATAGATCAGTGCAACTAACAGCAATGTTGCGATGGCTTGCGAACGCATTTTGGCACGTTCAGCAATACCACCTGAAACAATCGCGGGAATCGCAGCTGCAAAGGTCAGTAAAAAGAAGCAACGCATCAGGTTATAACCATGATCAGCAGCTAAGGCTTCTCCTGCATGGAAAAAATTTTGTCCATAGGCAATCCAATAACCCACAAAGAAGTAGGCAATTGCTGAGATTGCAAAGTCAGTCAAAATTTTACTGAGTGCATTGACTTGGTTTTTATGGCGCACTGTGCCCAGTTCCAAGAACGCAAAGCCAGCGTGCATTGCCAATACGAGTACTGCACCGAGCAGTAAGAAAAATAGATCTACATTTTGCATAGTGGTGCTCAAAAAAAGTGCTAAATTTTATTTCAGTGCAAATATTTGATTCGTTTTCTGCACCAAAATAGATTTAGTAAATCTAAAAACTAGAGCAATCTTAAAAATGCTCATTTTGATGTAAATTAATAAGCAAAAAACGCACCAATTTAGAAAATAAATTGTAATTTTGGTGAAAAGTGGTGCATTTCGAATAAAAATAGCGCAGTTTAAGCTTTAGATTGCATAAAATATTGAGACTGATTGATCAACTTACTTAGTCATCCAGATATAAACAGCATTATGAATCTTATTGATTTAGCAAAAATAACAAATTGCTTTATGCTCAATAGAAGTTTAATTCCTTCCTTATTTGATTATTGCTACACTTTTTCTTTTTCGGGTGGATGAAGTATGTCCTTTGATCTCAAAGTCAGTTTAAAGCAAAGGGCTGAATCTTCCTCACAGCATAAAAAGCTAAATCGCCTGATTGATCAAATTGAAAAGCAAAAGATCAGCCTTGCCACATGGCAGAATGCGCAAGCGGAGATTCAACAACATACCCGACAAAAATTGATGCCTGTGTATAGTGAGTTGCATGAAGTCTTGTTTGAACAATTGCAGCAGCTCTGGAGTTTGTTGCACAGCCATGAATTTTCCAAAACTTATATGCAGCAACTGGATGAAAAAATTGCTCAGCTTGCCCAAATGTTAAAGCGTTCCAAAATGCTGAATGATGAACAGTTAAAACTGGTCAAGCAGATCGATACTTTTTATCAGCAGCATACTCAGCAATCGACTAAAAAGACTAAAAAAGTACAGTCAGCCAAGTTTGAATTGCATGAAAGCTCTGAGCAAAGTGAAGAATTAGAACAAGATGACTTTGAGCAGTATGTGGCTGAGCAACAACAGGCAAGAGAAAAAGCCAAGCAGTTACGCCATCAACAGAAACGTGACCAAGCTGAGCAGATGGCAGCGCAGTCGCTGAAAACCGTGTATTTAAAAATTGCTGCCATGATTCATCCTGACCGTGAGCGAGATGAAACCAAGAAAGAGGAAAAAACCGAGTTATTCCAGCAGGCAAGTCAGGCCTATGAACAGCAGGATTTGTTTTATTTACTGAAACTCCAGTTACAGCTAGAACAGCATAAAGGTGTAGGGGCGAAAGAATTATCTGCAGAGCAAGTGAAGTTTTATAAACTGGCTTTGGATACGCAAAGTCAGCAGCTTGATAGTCAAATTGATGAGATTTTAGATTCTTTTCAGTTGGCGAAGAAAGTCAAAGCCGAGCATGTGCATATTGGTGATGTGTATAAAGCCATAGATGCCGACTGTACTGAGTTAAAGCAGCATTTGAAGTGGGAAAAAGAGCGTTTAAAGCATATGAAAAAGGTGAGTGGGGTAGAGATGTTGTTGAAGCATGGAGTTTTGTAAGCTTTAAAAACACCTCTCCCTAGCCCTCTCCTAAAAGGAGAGGGAACATCCACTAAAATATTTGCTTTCATGAAGTTAGATGCTACTCCCTCTCCCTCAGGGAGAGGGCTGGGGTGAGGGTATTTAAAATGGAAAATAAAAAATGAAATTAGAC
This sequence comes from Acinetobacter sp. Z1, assembly GCF_024296945.1. Lineage (NCBI taxonomy): Bacteria > Pseudomonadati > Pseudomonadota > Gammaproteobacteria > Moraxellales > Moraxellaceae > Acinetobacter > Acinetobacter sp. Z1. The sequence continues at coordinate 838,724 of NZ_CP101115.1, forward strand.
CCACAATTATTAGAATTTGCCAAAAACATGCGAAGTAATGCGACAGATGCAGAACACCTTTTGTGGCAACTACTTCGAGCAAAACGATTTATGAATCTGAAATTCCGCCGTCAGCATGTGATTGCGCCATATATTGTGGATTTTTACTGTCATGAATTAGGTTTGGTCATTGAGTTAGATGGTAATCAGCACGGTACTGACGATGGAAAAGAATATGACGCTGCACGAACTAAATTTTTAGAAGCTTTAGGTTTAAAAGTAGTGCGGTATTGGAATCATGATGTGTTGGGACGGACAAATATGGTGTTGGAGGTGTTGTATCAGATTTGTTTTGAACTTCAAAATAACGTATTACGTGAAAGTGAATCTAAAAGATATATATAAAAAATAAGATTTTAAAATCCTGATTTTTTATATTAAAGTTACTAAAGGTATAGTTTTTGAGCTTTAGATTATGGGGTTATTATGAATGCAAAAGTTGAGATTAAAAGTAAAGAAGATCATGGACTTTGGTATGACAATAATATTGATCCCTACAAAGGGTTGGCGGAAATTATTGCTGTAACCTTAAAAAATTCATTAATTTCCCAAAAAATTAGCTTCGTTGATGTACCTTATCGTCCAAAAACTAAAAAAAGTTTTTTGAAGAAAATTGAAGATAAGCTAACTGAAAAAGATTATAGCCCTGAATCTATGACGGATTTAGCTGGTATCCGCATTATCACATTAATTGAATCCGATGTTCAAAAAGTATGTGATTTAGTTAGTAAAATGTTTAACGTACATCAGGCTGATAGTGTTAATAAATCTGAAAAACTAGGTGAAGAAAAAGTTGGTTATTGTTCAGTTCATTTTGTTTGTGATGTAGGAGAAGAGAGGGAAAAATTACCTGAGTTTTCCGCTTATAAGGGGCTATGCTTTGAAATTCAAGTTCGAACAGCGTTGGAGCATGCATGGGCTGAAATTGAACATGATCGTGGTTATAAATTAGGTGGAAAGTTGCCATCCCATCTTAATAGACGCTTTAAACTTCTTTCAGGCTTATTGGAATCAGCTGATTTAGAGTTTAATCGATTAACAGTTGAAATTGAGGAATATGCAAAACAATTGGATGTAAGTATTAAAAAAGATCAAGTAAACTATGAATTAACAAGTATTGGTTTAAAAACGTTGTTAAGTGATAAGTATAGTAAATATATAGATGAATATTCTAATAATTATCACATTGATTTAGCTGTTAAAGAGTTAAATCAATTTGGAATAAAAAATCTTAAAGAATTAGATGAACTTATTAGGGTGTGTTGACATTTCATAGCGGTAGCCAAATAAATATACAGACTAAAGCAACTGAATTTTCGTAGTTCCGCTTTAGCTTGTCATAACGTGTTGCAATTCCCCTAAATTGCTTGAGTCTAGCAAAGGTATTCTCCACTAAGTGCCTGATTTTATATAAGTGCCAGTCCATATAATCATTGTTCGATCGTGTATTGGATTTCTTTGGAATATTTGCTTTAGTCGCTGTTTTTTCTATCTGCTCTCTCAATAATTCTGAGTCATATCCTTTATCTGCACAAAGCACATCGGTATCTTTTAAATCAATGCTATCGACTAATGCAGGTGCAACACTCACATCATGGGTGGTGCCATCATGAATGAGAAATTGGATTGGGTTCCCATTTGAATCCACAGCTAAATGGATTTTAGTACTGTTTCCACCGATGCTTCTTGAAATAGCTTGATCCTTGAGTCCTGTAGCATGTTGATGTGCTCGAATATGGCTAGCATCAATAAACACCCATTCTAGATCAGCATGTTTTGATAATAATTTAAATATTTTTAGTAGCTTATTATCTTTAGACCACCTGGTGAATCGTTTAAATATGGTGTTGGACTTACCAAAAGATTCAGGTAAATCTCGCCAAGGACAACCTGTTCTAATTCTATAGAGAATGGCTTCAATAAAATTTCGAAGATTATGTTTGAGGTAGATCCCCAAATTGTGGACAATAGATTTCAGCTTTAACCAGTGTTGATCATTCAGCATTGTACGAGTCATAGCGAGGAGTAAATTTGGTTTGGCGATTGAATTTTACTTTCTCGCTATTTTTTTGCACAGCAAATGTCAACAGACCCTAATAAAAATCCCCTCATTTGAGGGGATTTTTGAATCAAACTACTGCTTAAAGCGCAGCAATTTGCTCCATACTCTGCTTAATTTTCGCTAACTGATCAGCAAACTCAGCCAATTTCACTTTTTCACCTTCAACAACCGCTGCTGGTGCTTTCGCTACAAAACCTTCATTTGCAAGTTTAGTTGCAATTTGGTCATGCTGCTTTTGCACTTTGTCTAAGTCCTTCTGCAAACGACCCAATTCAGCTTTAGGATCAATCAAGCCTTTCATTGGAACAAATACAGACACATGACCAACGACAGACGAAGAAGACAATGGTGGTTGTTCGCCGTCAGCCAAGAAAGTAATGCTTTCTACTTTCGCTAAAGCTTTAAACAAAGCTTCAATACGTGTGATCTGTGCTTTCTCAGCTTCTGTTGTGTTTTGAAGCAATACTGGCAATAAACGTGCATTACCTAAGCCCATTTCACCACGGATGTTACGCACCGCACCAATCAAGCCTTGTAACCACAACATATCAGCTTCAGCTTGTTCGTTTACACGCTCAGGATTCGCAACAGGGTATTGCGCAAGCATAATACTTTCGCCTGAGATACCAAGTTTCGGTGCAAGCGTTTGCCAAATTTCTTCAGTCAAATACGGCATCAAAGGATGTGCAAGACGCAAAGATGCTTCCATTACTGCAAGGAGTACACGACGCACTTCTGCTTTACGTTCAACCGATACATTTTCATCATTCAGAACTGGCTTAGTCAGTTCGACATACCAGTCACAGTATTCATTCCAAATGAATTCGTAAATCGCTTGCGCAGCCAAATCTAAACGGTAAGTTGCAAAGGCTTGTTGTACCGCAGCTTCGGCTTTTTGCAGACGGCTCACGATCCACTGTTCAGGCAATTCCCAAAGGTCTTGACGAATTTCAGTACCAATCACTTGCTCTTCGCAGTTCATCATCACGAAACGGGTTGCGTTCCAGATTTTGTTAGCAAAGTTACGGTAACCTTCAACACGTTTCATGTCGAACTTAATGTCACGACCTGTGTTCGCTAGTGCACAGAAGGTGAAACGAACTGCGTCAGTACCATAAGCTTGAATGCCTTCTGGGAATTCTTTACGCGTTGATTTTTCAATCTTCGCGGCTTGTTTCGGGTTCATTAAACCTGTAGTACGTTTTTGTACAAGCTCTTCAAGGTCAACACCGTCAATCAAATCCAATGGGTCAAGCACGTTGCCCTTAGACTTCGACATTTTCTGACCTTCGCCATCACGGACTAAGCCATGAACATAGACCGTTTTAAACGGTACTTGTGGCGTACCATCTTCATTCTTCATGAAGTGCATCGTAAACATAATCATACGAGCAACCCAGAAGAAGATGATGTCAAAACCAGTGACTAATACATCAGTAGGGTGGAACGTATTAAGGAAATAGTTTTCCGCATCTTTCTTGGCATCGCCAGTCCAACCTAAAGTTGAGAACGTCCAAAGTGCTGAAGAGAACCAAGTATCGAGTACATCTTCATCTTGATTTAATACAACATCGGCAGGGATATTGTTTTTGGCACGAACTTCAGCTTCGTCACGACCGACATAGATATTGCCTTCAACGTCGTACCAAGCAGGGATACGGTGACCCCACCAAAGCTGACGAGAGATACACCAGTCTTGGATGTTGTTCATCCACGCCATGTACATGTTGCTGTACTGCTCAGGCACAAATTTAATGTCACCATCTTTCACCGCTTTAATAGCAGGTTCAGCAAGCGGTGCAATTTTTACATACCATTGGTCTGTCAGTAATGGCTCTACGATTACACCCGAACGATCACCGCGAGGTGGTTTAAGTGTGTAAGGTTGAACTTGATCTAACCAGCCTTCAGCTTCAGCTTGTTCAACTAGTTTTTTACGTGCAGCAAAACGCTCTAAACCAATATAGTCCGCAGGGGCAGGGATGGTTTTAGAAATTTGCTCGCCTGCTTTAGCGATATATTCAAACTCAGCCAATACTTCTGCATTTTTGTTGAAGATATTGATGATTGGCAATTCACAACGCTTACCGACTTCATAGTCGTTAAAGTCGTGCGCAGGGGTGATTTTCACACAGCCTGTACCGAATTCTTTATCAACATATTCATCTTTAACGATTGGAACAGCACGACCTGTAATTGGCAGGATAATGTTCTGACCCACAAGGTGCGTGTAGCGTTCATCATCCAGCGCTACAGCAACCGCGGTATCACCTAACAAAGTTTCAGGACGTGTGGTTGCCACCACGATGTGGTCTTTACCATCATGGGTACGTAGGTTTTTATCTTCAAAGAAGTATTTGAAGTGCCACAGTGAACCTGCTTCTTCTTTATCAGACTCAACTTCAAGGTCAGAAAGGGCAGTTTGTAGCTTCGGATCCCAGTTCACTAGGCGTTTGCCACGGTAGATCAAGCCATCTTCATGCAGTTTAACGAAAACTTCTTTTACTGCATTTGATAAACCTTCATCCATAGTGAAGCGTTCACGCGACCAGTCCACTGATGAACCTAAACGACGAATTTGACGTGTAATCGTACCGCCAGATTGTTCTTTCCATTCCCAAACTTTTTCAATAAATTTTTCACGACCTAAATCATGACGGCTCACGCCTTGAGCGCCTAATTGACGTTCAACCACCATTTGCGTTGCAATACCCGCATGGTCTGTACCTGGTTGCCATAAGGTGTTTTTACCAGACATACGGTTGTAACGCGTCAGTGCATCCATGATGGCATTGTTAAAGCCATGACCCATGTGCAAGCTACCCGTGACGTTCGGCGGCGGAATCATGATACAGAATGATTCACCTTGACCTGATGGTTTGAAATAACCTTGTTGTTCCCAGATTTGATACCACTTCTTTTCGATCTCAGTTGGATCGTAAGTTGTTGCGATATTTTGAGCAGATTGAGCGTCAGTCATAGTACAGAAGATCAAAATAGAATAAAAAATTGTATCTATTGTAGCAAAAAATCCTTACTTCTGTAGGCGCATTTCGGCAACTCATATCGCTGTTTAATCAACATTAAAAAAATAATGTTTGAGCTGTACGATTTAGTCAGATTGTTTACATCTATATCGACATTATTGAGGCTGTTTCAGCTTTTATTTGGAATAATAAAAGCTCTATTCCATCTATTTAGAAGATTAAGTTTTTGATTCTTCGATAAAGCCGATGAAATGCGTTGGTTTTTTTTAACAAAAACGTTAGATTTATGTGTATTGGATCACATAATAAAAATGTGAATGCATAAAACAACAATATAAAAATGCGAAAAAATTAAAAAAGGATGGTTCTGATGAGTTATTCAATTCTATTAAAAATTAATGAAGTGACACATGAACAATTTGAGTCGATTCGCCAGCAACTCAATGCTGGAGCACATGAAAGCCAATCAAGGATTTTAGGAGAGGTGCTTTCAGAAATAGCCTGTGAAATTGTTGAGCAAGTTTTTTCAGTTTTACTGATCCAAAATCGCCAACCCAATCAATTGGCTCAAAAATATACACATGATTCTGAAAAAGTGATTCAACAAATTATCGGTGCAGTTCGCAAATATATGCCTTGGTCGATTGCTTTATTTGGCAATGACCGTTTATGTCCTTTTGCGAATTATTTTTCCGATATGATCAAATACCATGATGAGCAAGTCTATGTATCTTATCCGATCGATCGAAATTTAGTTCAGCAAGCACATGCACTTGTAACGCAATTAAAGAATAATGAAATCAGTGATATGGTTGAAGTGTTTCAGACTTTAATTCAAATTATTGATTTAGGCGTGACCAATCTCATCCGTGAACCAAAAAAATGTCTTAATTTCAATAGAGTAGTGGATAAAACCCTCAATGGTGTAATTAATATGACCGCACAGCTTAGCTATAAGCGTTTGGAAAAAATGGGAAACCAAGTTGACCCAAATGCCGCTTCAGATTGCGTTAATCACTTTTTGGCATTTATGCATGTTGATACGGAATAGATTGTGATAAATTCGGCGTGTACACAGCCAAAAATGATAGAAAAATAGATTCATGGATACATAAGGGCTTACATACAAGCCCTTATTTTTTGGAATCTTAAAAATAGGGTTATTAGAATGAACACCGCCGTTTTTTTAAATATTCAACCAGATACTTACGCAAGATTTGCACATATTCGCTCACAACTACTACAGGGCAGTAAAGAAAGCCAAGCCAATGCATTAGGAAGTGTGTTGTCTGAAATGTCTTGTGAAGTCATTGAACAAGTCTTTATGGTTTTATTACAAGAAAATCAGCATTATTCTCAAACAGGTGAATCTGAAAAAGTCATCAATCAAATTTTGGAAGCGATTCGTAAATACATGCCTTGGTCGGTTTCATTTTTTGGTAATGATCGTCTTGTGCCTTTAGTTGAATATTTATCTAAAACTTTTCAAATCGAAGATGAAACGGTTTATATGACTTACCCGATTGAGCAACACCTCGCTCAGAAAGTCAAAACTTCGAGTCAAAAATTGGCAGAGGGCGATAGTAGTGAAATTCAGAATGCGTTAAAACTTTTGACTGAAGTAATTGATATCGGTGTAACTCATCTGATTCGAGAACCTAAAAAGTGTTTAAAATTCAATTTTGTAGTCGATAAAACTTTAAATGGTGTGATTAATATGACCACCCATCTTGGTTATAAGCGTTTAGAAAAACTAGGGACACAACTTGATCAGAAAGTAGCTGCAACCTACGTTGATTATTTCTTGAATTTTATGCGCCAACAAGCTTAGCGAGGGAATTAATATGACGAAGCTCAAAAGTCTTGAAAATAAAGTCGTCTGGATTACAGGGGCTTCTTCTGGCTTAGGCAAAGCTTTAGCACGAGAATGTGCTCTGCAAGGTGCGCAAGTGGTTTTGACTTCACGGCGTTATGACGAATTGGAGGCTGTCCGTGTCGGTTTACTCAAACCTGAGCAGCACCTGTCGATTGCTGCGGATATTACCGATGAAGCCCAAGTTCGGCATGCCTATGAACAGGTCTTGGCTTGCAAAGGTCGTATTGATTGGTTGATGAATAATGCGGGTTTGAGTCAACGTGCGCTGATTCAAGATACGACCATGCAGACCGAACGAGCGATTATGGAAGTCGATTACTTTTCACAAGTCTTCTTTACCAAAACTGTATTGCCAACATTGTTGAAGCAAAAGTCCGGTCGAGTTGTGTTTGTATCCAGTGTCGCAGGGTTATTAGGGACACAATATCGTGCCAGTTATTCTGCCGCTAAAGCAGCTATTCACATGTGGGCAAATAGTTTGCGTGCTGAAGTTTCAAAAGATGGTGTCAATGTTTCCGTCGTATTCCCTGGTTTTGTCAAAACTAATGTTTCATTTAATGCTTTAAATGGTGAAGGTAAACCACAAGGGCATCAAGATGAAGCCATTGAAAATGGTTTGGATGCTGATCAATTCGCAGAACGCGTGGTTCAAGCATTGATGGTAGGGGATGAATATATTGTTGTTGGCGGGAAAAAAGAACAATTGGGTGTCTTGGTCTCTCGTTTATCTCCAAGTTTGTTGTATAAAATGATTCGCAAAATGAAAGTGAAATAAGCGTGAACAATCCTAAGAAAGCGGTTTTCAATTGGAGTGGTGGTAAAGATTCAGCATTAGCCCTGTATACGGTGTTACAGCAAGATGAGTTTGAAGTGGTCGCGTTATTAACCACGGTGAATGAAGAAACGGAATTGTCATCTATGCATGCGATTCCATTTTCTTTGTTAATGAAACAAGCTGAAAGTATTGGGATTCCACTTTATCCTGTATTTTTACCCAAAAATCTTCCTGCATATGAGCAACGCATGTTAGATGCTGCTCATCATTTTAGAGCGCAAGGCGTTGAACATTTTATCTTTGGTGATATTTACCTGAGCGATGTACGCAAATATCGAGAAGACCGTTTAAATCCTTTAGGTATAGAAGTGGTAGAGCCGATATGGAACCTGAACTCGAATGAAGTGATGCAGAACTTTTTGGATTCGGGAATTAAAACCAAAATCATTGTGACCGATGCCAGTAAATTAGACGAGTCTTTTATCGGACAAGATATTGATGCTGCTTTGCTTGAGAGGATACCAAGTGAAGTCGATGTCTGTGGTGAAAATGGTGAGTACCATACCTTTGCTTATGCGGGTGCTTTATTTAAAAATCCAGTACAGTTTGAAATTACTGAGACTCGAAAAATGTCATACGAGTTTAAGTTAGAAGATGGGGGAGAGAAAACCTATCACTATTGGCAAGCGATTTTTGCTGAGTAGCTGAGTTGTCCTGATGCAGTATGTGCAACAGGACATAAATCTTTAAGATTGATGAAAGATCGCCGTACCATAAGCAAATACTTCAACCATCCCACCTTGCATGCCCAGTTCTGTGGTGCTGAGTCGAACGCCCATAATATGGTTCGCGCCTATTCTATCTGCTTCTTGCTTGAGGCGAAGCATAGCTTCACGACGTGCTCTTTCCACAATGCTTTCGTAACTCACTAGACGACCACCAAAGAAATTTCGAATGGTTGCCAATACATATTTAAAATAATCATGTGAGATCACCACATTACTACTGATCATTTGTCCATTTGAACTGGTTTCGATAAAGCGATTGGTATCGATACGAATATGAGCATATTGTTTTTCTTTTTCATCAAGTTCACGTAAGTGTTTTTGTTCGATATGACGACCAAAACCCCAACCGACTGAAAATAGAATAAGAAAAATGACAATTTGAAAAATTAATCCATCCATTGTATTTCCTACGAGCTAAATGGATCAGGTAGTTTAGGTGTAACAGGTTGAACAACTACCGCTGTGCCGTATACAAAAAGCTCAGATGCACCTTGAGCAATATTCGATGTCGAAAAACGAATACCTACAATTGCATTCGCACCTAAACCACGTGCCTTGTCGATCATGCGTTGGGTTGCTTCTTGGCGAGATTCTTCTAGGAGTTCTGTATAACCCGTCAATTCGCCACCAACGATATTTTTTAAACCCGCCATAAGATCACGCCCAACGTGTTTACTACGGACAGTGCTACCATAAACCACATCAAGTTGACGTGAGATTGTGTGACCGGGTACAGATTCTAAACTGCTTAGTAACATAGTTTTTTCTAAATCATTGAAATTATCTTCTTGAAGATAAGAAATATTCGCAATACTTGCAATAAAAAAGCCCACCGAAGTGAGCTTTTTTTATCTATCAATTATTTCAATTATTGAGCAGCACGGACTTCAGCACTTGACGGTTGTTGTATTACCGTTTCGCTACTGTTTGCTTTTAAGCCACCACCGAGCGTCTTATAAAGTTCAACTTGATTGTTTAAGTTAGCTTGTTGTAATAACAATAAACCTTGCTCAGCAGAGTATGCAGAACGTTGTGCATCTAATACGGTTAAATAGCTATCAATACCAGCACGGAAGCGAGCATTTGAAAGTTTATAAGTAGTATTGGTCGCTTCAACTAAACGCGTTTGAGCTGTTAAACGGTCACCAATATTTGCACGCGTTGCTAATGCATCATTCACTTCACGGAAAGCAGACTGTATAGACTTTTCATAGTTAGACAATGCAATTTTCTGATCGGTTTCTGAGATTTTGACATTGGCTTTACGAGTGCCCCAGTCAAAAATTGGCATATCGATACTTGGGCCGATAGACCAAATTCCATTACCTGATTTAAATAAATCACTTAAATCAGTAGATGCATATCCCGCTGTGCCTGTAAGGCTAATGGTTGGAAATAATTGTGCTTTAGCCGCACCAATATTTGCACCAGCAGCACTAAGTTGATATTCCGCAACTTTTACATCTGGACGATTATTTAACAAATCACTCGGTAAACCCGCTGAGAAGACAGTTTTTTGGGTAATTCGAGGCACTTGTTGTTGTGGTAATAGATTTTGTGGAACTTGTTGTCCCACTAATAAATTCAACAAGTTTTGCGCTTGGGCAATTTGTGTTTTGTAGTTCGCTACATCATTACGAGCTGTTTCAACAGAAATTTGTGCTTGACGCAATGGAATCTCGCTGTCAATGCCGACATCAAAACGCTTTTTATTCAGATTATAGGAATCTTGTTGCGCTTTGAGCGTTTGATCAGCAAGCTTGAGTTGTGCATTTGCAAATGAATAGGTCAGCCAAGCTTGAGTTACTTCACTGATTAAACTAATTTGCGTTGCATCACGTGAGCTTTGTGTACCCAAGTAATTATCTAATGCAGCATCTTTTAAACTACGCACACGTCCCCAAAAGTCTAATTCATAAGAGGTTAGACCCAATCCCACTCTGTAGGTTGATGATGGGTTCGTGTCAAGAGAAGAGCTAACTTGACGTATTGCGCTACCGCTTGCACCAATTGTAGGTAATTGATTGTTTTCTGAAATTCGGTACTGTTGTTGCGCTTTTTGAATGTTCAAAGCTGCAGTACGCAAATCACGGTTATTGGCAAGAGCCAAATCAATCACTTGTAACAGACGTTGGTCAGCGAAGAAGTCTTTGTAACCTTGTTCTGCGATAGATGTACCAGAAGCATTGCTATAAGAGGCATAGCTTTCAGGAGTGCCAGTGCTCACAACAGGCTCTGGCCCGCGCATGCTTTGGCAAGCTGCCAAAGAAAGCGCAAGTGCAGAGATTGCAAAGCCACGACTAGAAATAGACCATACAGTTTGCATCACGATCAATGCTCCTGAGTATTTAAAGTTTTAGGTTTGTACTTAAAGATACTACGAATCCACACGAAGAATACTGGGATAAAGAAGATACCTAAAAGCGTTGAAGAAATTACGCCACCGAGTACACCATAACCAACAGAATGTTGACTACCAGCACCTGCACCACTTGCTAATGCGAGTGGTAATACACCAAAACCGAAGGCAAGTGTGGTCATGATAATCGGACGTAGACGCATTTTTGCAGCATGTAACGTTGCTTCAAATAGTTCTTCGCCTTTTTCTTGCAATTCTTTAGCAAACTCTACAATTAAAATCGCATTTTTTGCAGAAAGACCAATTACAGCTACGATTGCGACTTGGAAATAAATGTTAAAGGATAAGTTTGGATCACCTTTAATCACCATGCCTAACCATGTCATTGTGAATGCACCAACGATACCTAGAGGTACAACCAACAATACCGAAATTGGAATTGCCCAGCTTTCATAAAGCGCAGAAAGACATAGGAATACGATTAATAATGAAAGAATTAATAATGGAACTGTTTGGTTGCCAGAATCACGTTCTTCAAGAGATAAACCTGTCCATTCATAGTCGAAACCTTGTAAGCCCATAGATGGTAACTTACCAATGATTTCTTCCATTGCTAACATGGCATCACCAGAACTCACACCAGGAGCAGGAGTACCTTGAATATTTACAGATGATACGCCGTTGTAACGCTCAAGACGTGGTGAACCATAGGTCCATTCACCTTTAGCAAATGCTGAGAATGGAACCATTTCACCTTTGCTGTTACGTACATACCATTTGTTTAAGTCTTCAGGCATCATGCGGGTATCTGCTTCACCTTGAACATAAACTTTCTTCACACGACCACGGTCAACGAAGTCATTGATATAAGAACCACCCCAAGCCATGCTCATGGTGCTATTAATATCAGCAATACTCACACCCATTGCACCAGCTTGCGCTTGATCAACTGTGATTTTGTATTGTGGTGTGTCTTCTTGACCATTTGGACGTACACCTGCAAGACGTTTGTCTTGTGATGCCATACCCAAAATTGCGTTACGTGCAGCAATTAGCTTGTCATGACCTTGACCACTCACATCTTTTAATTGAATGTCAAAACCAGAGGAAACACCTAATTCAGGCATAGCAGGCAATTGTAGAGGCATGATGTAAGATGCATCTTTTACAATCATGTTTAATGCCATACCACGTTGAATAATGGCACCAATTTGTGATTCAGGTGTTGTACGTTCGCTCCAGTCTTTCAGTTTAATAAAGGCAAGACCCGCATTTTGACCAACCCCTGTAAATGAGAAACCAGATACGGTAAAGATCGACTCTACGTGTTCTTTTTCTTTATTTAAGAAGTAGTCCGTCATGGTGGTGATGACTTTATCAGTCCGTTCAAGACTTGCGCTAGGTGGTAATTGAACCAGTGTCATGACCACGCCTTGATCTTCTTCTGGTAAGAAAGAAGAAGGCAACATTTTGTATAAACCAACCAACGCAGCAATAACGACGACATAAATCACCCCAGAGAAGAATTTATGATGGGTCATACGATTGACACCACCTTGATATTTCTCTGAAAGCTTTTCAAAGCCATTATTAAAACCACGGAAGAAACGTGCAAAGATGCCGTTGCTTTGTTCTTTGTTTGGATCGTGCTGTTTCAGCAAGGTTGCACAAAGGGCAGGGGTAAACGTCAATGCAACGATTAAAGACAAAATCATTGCGGTTACTAAGGTGATCGAGAACTGACGGTAAATTACACCCGTTGTACCACCAAAGAATGCCATCGGTACGAATACCGCAGTTAATACACTGGTAATACCAATTAACGCACCTGAAATCTGACCCATCGACTTTTCAGTAGCAGGTACAGGTTCAAGATGCTCTTCTTGCATGACACGTTCGACGTTTTCAACCACAACGATCGCATCATCGACGAGAAGACCAATCGCAAGAACCATCGCAAACATAGTGAGCGTATTGATTGAGAAGCCGAAGATGTTAATCACGGCAAATGTACCCAATACCACTACAGGAACAGCAAGTGTAGGGATAATCGTCGCACGCCAATTCTGCAAGAATAAGAACATTACGATGAACACGAGCACAACTGCTTCAATCAGCGTATGTACTACACTTTCAATCGAAAGCTTCACAAATGGCGTCGTATCGTAAGCAAGCTTATCTTTCAAACCGTTTGGATAGTTCACACGTAATTCAGACAAGCGCTTTTCAACTGCGGCAGCTGTATCTAGCGCATTTGCACCAGTCGCCAGCTTGATTGCCACACCACCCGCAGGATTACCGTTAAACTTAGAATCAAATTGATAGTTGTCAGAGCCTAATTCAACACGAGCAACATCACTTAAACGAACTTGTGCACCATCTGCTGAGTTCTTTAAAAAAATATTTTTAAATTGCTCTGGGGTTTGCAACATGCTTTGCGCATTCACCGTTGCATTCAGCACTTGTCCTGTCGTTGCTGGAGCACCACCGAGCTGTCCTACAGCAACTTGAGCATTTTGAGCACGAATCGCTGCTGCAACATCTGAAGGTGTTAAATTGAAACTGCTGAGTTTAGCTGGATCGAGCCAAATACGCATTGCATATGAGCCACCAAAAACTTGTACTTCACCCACACCTGCAACACGACTAAGCGGTTCAGAAATGTTTGAGTTTACATAGTCTTTAATATCTGATGCAGAAAGCGATCCATCAGGCGAATAAAATGCAACAACTTGCATAAAGCTCGCGCCTGATTTGGTTACTCTTACCCCTTGACGTTGTACGTCTTCTGGCAAAAGTGCTGTCGCAGATTGTAGTTTATTTTGAACTTGAACTTGAGCGATATCAGGATCAATACCTTGTTCAAAGTTCAAATTAATAGATGCCTGACCATTACCAGCACTGTTTGACGAAATGTAACGCAAACCATCTAAACCATTCATTTGTTGTTCAATGATTTGGGTTACCGTATTTTCAACAGTCTGTGCCGAAGCACCAGGATAAGTTGCAGAAATTGTCACCGTGGGGGGAGCAATTGTCGGGTATTGTGCAACAGGCATTTTTGTTAGCGTAAGAATACCCGCCAACATAATGACCAGTGCAATCACCCATGCAAAAATTGGGCGATGGATAAAAAATTGAGCCATGCAATCTACCCCTTACACTTGTGAAGTAGCTTTTTGTTCAGCTTTTGATGAGTCAGCCTGCTTTTGTTCATTTGCTTTAGGCGCAGCATTTTGACCCTGTTGTTTAGCTTGAGGTTGATAAGGTTTGGTAGAGACTTCTTGTCCCTCTTTTACCTTAGCAACACCATCTACAACCACTTTATCACCTGCTTTTAAACCTTCGGTCACGATCCAATCTTGACCTTGAACACCAGCGGTCGTGATAGGACGAGTTTCAACCGTACCTTTAGCATTTACAATCAGAGCAATTGCTTGTCCTGTTGGTAAGCGAGTGATCGCAGCTTGAGGAATCAGGTAAGCGTTTGGTAAAACTGCTTGAGATATTTTTGCTGTCGCATACATACCTGGCAGTAATAAGTGATTTGGATTTGGGAAAACTGCACGTAAAGTCACAGTACCTGTTTCAGGGTTAACACTTGCACCCGCGAACGCCAATTGACCTTCGATTGGATAGTCTGAACCATCTTCGAGTGTAATTTTGACACGCGTGTTATTACTATTGTTTAAGTTACCTTTGCTCAACTGTTGACGCAGACGTAACATCTCAGCACTTGATTGATTAATATCTACATAAATCGGATCAAGTTGTTGAATAGTCACTAAAGGATCAGCTTGATTCGCAGTCACTAATGCGCCAGAAGTCACTGATGAGCGACTAGACTGACCAGAAATAGGAGCACGTACAGTTGAATAACCTAAATTAATCTCAGCATTCTTTAAAGCCGCTTGAGATGCTGCGACATCAGCTTCAGCCAATTGAACTTGAGCATTGATATCATCATACTCTTGTTTAGAAACAGCATTGGTACTCACAAGTTGACGATAACGACCTTCTTTAACACGAAGTGCGTTTAAGTTTGCTTGCTGACGTAATAGTGCTGCACGCGCATTATCTGCTGTTGCACGATTGGTATTCGCATCAATTTGATAAAGTGCTTGACCTGCTTCAACATAACTGCCTTCAGCAAATAAACGCTTTAAAATAACACCGCCCGTTTGAGGACGAACTTCTGAAATTTGATAAGCAGAGGTTCGACCGGAAAGTTCGACATTCTGTTCAACACTTTGCGGTTGAGCGACGATGACACCGACTTCAGGAGGTGGCATTTTTTGAGCAGCAGCAGCTTGCTCAGCATTTTTAGGGTCTTTGCTACAACCAACAAGCGCAATGCTTGTTGCTAATGCGCAAGCAGTCAGGGCAGGTGCCCAAAGCTTAGCCGACATCATTATTCCACCTCAGTTTAGATTTTTTATCTAAAAACAAATTATTGCTGAAATTGCTTTGATACAGCCAAAACCAAAGCAAGGAAGTCAAAATCAACCCAATTCCCCAACCTGCGAAAACATCAGTTGGAAAGTGTACCCCTGCGTAAACTCTAGATATCCCCATGAATAAAAACCATAAAGTAGATACTAAAATGATGCTGATGCGATATTTATGTTGTTGAGACAACAATATCGCTAAACTCGCAAGGGTTGCAGCATAAAGGCTATGGGCACTTGGGAAGGATGCACCATAACTATGAACCAAGTGATAAAATTCCAAAGGTCTTGGTCGATCAACGCCCCATTTCAGAAGCCAACCAATCGCAATACTTCCACTTATACTCAAAGCAATAAAAATCACATTCTTATAGTTTTTAATCCACGTTTGATAAATACACAAAAATGTAGTTAAAAATAATAAAAATGGCATTCCACCTAGTCGAGCAAGTAGAACTGTCACATGGTTAGGCATGAATGAACGGTGTTCAAAAAAAGCTTGAACACTAAAACGATCAAAAGCTAATGTATTCGGGGAAAATAACCCGAACACACCTATTCCAAAAAAAAAGCAACCAATACAAGGCAGTAGGTACGGCATGCGAACCTCAATTAAATGCTTAACCATTGTTTAGGGTTGTCGAATGGTATAAAGTGTACTTGCGAGTACACTTTTGGTCAAGTCTTGAAATTTTATGATAATTTCATTTTCATCTTTTTATAAGATGTAGTAAAAAAACATAACAAAATTTGATTAGTGTCTCACTTTTGAACCTGTTGTACTTTGCTCTTCAACTTCAATAGGTTGTTTAGGTGGCCAAAAGAAGTCACTTGGACGAGTAAGGAAGTGGGTCATCACCAATTTAGCCAAAGGTTTCCATTGAGCAAAGCGAACCCGACGAGCACGAAGCGCGACAATAATTGTCAACGTGAAACTGACGAATAAGTTGGTTAGGCCAATCAGCATAACCCCTAAAAATGACACAATGATTAATGCAAGATCAGGGCTGCCAATCGTCATCAAACCCTGAATGAAGTTTGCAGAAGCGAATGCAATATGGCGAATATCTAAAGGTAAACCTAAAATAAATCCGATGGTTCCCATGCTGCCTAACATAATACCAAATAGAAAATTACCCGCCAAAGCGCCTAAATTCGTTTCAATATAAGTCGCAAACTTATCTAAGCGTTGCTGACCCATTAGACTTTTCAAGCGACGATGTTGTTTCAGTCGTGGTCCAACTTTGCGATAAATGGCTAAGTTATCAAAATATCCTGCAAGTAAGCCTGATAAAAATAAGCATACTCCCGCAATAGCAGCGTGCGGCACAGCTAATGAGGTAAATGGGTTTAAACTATGGAGGACTGCAGCCGATTTACTATGATTCAGTAAAGGTTCACCTAGATTGTATTGCCACAAAAAGGTGATGAGCGCGGCTGTTGGTATCGCAATTGAAATATTTCCTAAGATTGCAATAAATTGAGTACGAATGATATTAATAATCAATGCAGCCAGTTCAGCAATTTGAGCTGTTTTACTGCCTTTTTGTTGTTGTACCGTAGATGCAAGTGCTGCCGCTGTCATTGCTGGCTGTTTTGTTGCGACAGTAAAGTGGAGGACATGAATGAGCATAAAACCCAATGCATAGTTCATGCTATATAGAAATGCATGTCCGAAAGGTGCTAAAACTAATCGAGCCGTTAATATTTTCAGCGTTGCCATGGTGGCAATAATAGCGCCCGCACCAGCCGCAGCTTTGTACATACCAAAAAAGCCAGCTTTATCGGTACTTACATAATGTTCACCCGTTTTACTGGCATTTTCAGTCACTTGCAGCGCAATTAACTCACTGGTTGAACTCAGTAAATGACGAACACTCTTTTCGTCATAATGTGCTTTGGTCACATCAATCAGTAGTTCACCCAATGCAACATATCTCACTTCATCTTTACTTGCGAGTAAACTCAACAGAAGTTCAATACGATCAATCGCTTGTTCAAGCAGTGACAATAGATAAGTTAAGCTAATGCTCACCCCAATTCTTCGCGTTGCTCTACGAATTTTCAATACCACTTCTCGGCATTGATCAAGCATTACAAAAGCTTGTGAAGCATCAGGTGGCGGCATGACAACCACGGCATCTTGGTCATCTATTTGTTTTTTATATTTTTCAATAAATTCGACAATTTCTCGGTTTTGTACCAAGAACGGAGATTCGTATTCGGTGATCTCTGGTTGTGCATTAATAAATTCTGGATATAAGCCAATTCCACTGATGCGATAAGATAAAACCGTGATCGCTTTGATGAGCTCATTTTTAGAAATTTGCTTTTCGATGGTATTACTTTGACTTTCACTAATTAAACTAAATAATGAAATCCAATCTTGTTTTTCAATGAGATCAAGCCATTCATGATCATTTTCTTGATGAAAAATTTTTCCGACTAAAGTACGAAGCTGTTGTCCATCTTCAACCAAAGGAAGGAAATGAGCACCTAAACGTTGACTTAACTGGTTCCAAAAGCCATCTAAAGATAAGATTCCACTGTCTGCATATAAACTGAGTTGTTTATATTGACTAATGAGTTTGAGTAAAAAGTTTTGCAATAAAATGGCGGAGGTGGGGGTAAGTAATAGCGTACGAATAAATGTATGAATACGCTGTTTGACTTCCTCAGCATCATTCGGATTTTTAGGTCGTAAACGATTGACCAACTCAATAATTAGATTTTCATCAAGAACAGTTTGAGTCTGATCAAGCTGTTCCTGCATTTTTAAAAATAAATCAGATAAATTTAAATGCATGGGCACTCAGAAAGTTATTGTAGTCGATGTAACGCCATTAAAGTCAGATTCATTAGTGCTTGACGATATTCATTATCTGGCAAAGCTTTTAAAGCTTCTAAAGCGGCATCCGTTTCCTGTTGAGCACGTTTTTGACAATAGTCTAAACCACCCGAATTGTGCACAATTTCAATGACTCTATCCAAATGTTCAACACCACCAGTGGCAATACTACGACGAATAATCGCATGATCCTCACCAGTAGAATGAGCCAACGCTGAAATTAACGGCAAAGTAGGTTTACCTTCCATTAAATCATCACCAATATTTTTACCTAATGTTTCAGCATCAGAAGTGTAATCTAAAATATCGTCAATAATTTGAAAGGCATTTCCAAAATGTCCTGCATAACGACGCAGAGGCTCTCGGTATTCTTCTGTACCCGCTAAAATCGCTGCGCCTTCAGTTGCAAGTTCAAACAGGCGAGACGTTTTACCATGAATAATCCGAAGATAGGTTTCTTCGGTGGTATCAGGTTGATGCTGTGCTTGAAGTTGTAAAACTTCACCCTCAGCAATTTCACATGTTCCAGTGGAAAACACTTTTAACAGACTAATACTATTTAAGTCGACCAATAAATCAAATGAACGCGCAATCAGAAAGTCACCAACCAGTACCGCAGTTTGATTATTCCATGTTGCATTCGCTGTAGGGCGACCACGTCTCAAGTTTGATTCATCGACAACATCATCATGTACTAAAGTTGCAGTATGCAGCATTTCTATGATCGCAGCCAAATGTTGGGCTTGTAGCATATTTTCCACGCCACACGCTCGAGCCGCAAGCAAACACATGATTGGACGCATACGCTTTCCGCCAGCTTCAACAACATGTTTACTCACTGACATAACCAAGCCGACTTTAGAGCTAATTCCTTCATTGATCAGATGATCCATCGCAGCAAAATCTGTCGCAACAGGGGAGAGAATGTCTTGCTTAAAATCGATAACCATATGAAGAAAAACCTCTTACAGGTGGGCAATGCGCTAAGTGTATCAATTAATATGTTGCTAAACAGTTATACAGCTGCGTATTAGGTCATTTAGAACATAATGATGAGTTTTTTGATCTTAATTTAGACAGAAAAAAGCAATTTTCTACTAAACTTCATTACTTTACTAATGACTTTATAAAAACACAGTTTGGTCTTGTCGCAATTTGTTTTTAAAAATGTATTGTAAATCACTGAAAGAATCAATCAAAACCAGCTAGATTAAATCTAATTGATTTTACTAAAAAATATAAATGCTGCGCTTAGATATGTTCATTTATGCAAAATCACTTGTTGTTTGATCAATTTTCACTTAAAATTTGTCCCCTTGTATAACCCCAGTGGCGATCGTCTTAAGTTCGGTATATCCCTTTATCGACACGACGACACGGGCATGTTGGAGTACATTATGTACGCAGTAATCCAAAGCGGTGGTAAACAGCACCGTGTTGTTGAGGGTGAAACCCTTAAAGTAGAATTATTGAAAGCTGAAACTGGCGCGACTATTACGTTTGATGACGTATTAATGGTTGTTAACGGCGAAAGCATTCAAATCGGTGCTCCAGTAGTAGCTGGCGCAAAAGTAACTGCAGAAGTAGTTGGCCATGGTCGTCACGACAAAATTCGCATCATCAAAATGCGTCGTCGTAAACACTACCGTAAGCAACAAGGTCACCGTCAATGGTTTACCGAGTTGAAAATTACTGGTATCGCAGGCTAACTCAGGAGTAAATAGACATGGCAACTAAAAAAGCCGGTGGATCGACGAAGAACGGTCGTGATTCGAATCCTAAGATGTTAGGTGTTAAAGTTTACGGTGGTCAAACTGTAACTGCTGGTAACATCATCGTTCGTCAACGTGGTACAGAATTCCACGCTGGTGCAAATGTTGGTATGGGCCGTGACCATACTTTATTTGCTACTGCTGACGGCGTAGTAAAATTTGAAGTGAAAGGTCAATTTGGCCGTCGCTATGTAACTGTTGAAGCTTAAGTTTTAATAGTTCGAGAAAACCCGCATTGAGCGGGTTTTTTTATGTATCTAAGTTTTAAGGTGTGCTTTAATCTGAGTGTTTTCCAAAACTTCCCGCTTTTAAGTCTTCGTATGCCTGTAAAATTTCTTCATAGCTGTTCATAACAAAAAATCCATGTCCATTAATCGGCTCATGCAGCGGTTTTGCAGATAAAAATAACAAATCGCAATTTTCTAATGCGGTAATTGCAACATTGTTGTCAAAACTAGACATAACCGCCATAGCCTGTTCTTCCAAGATATCTTCATCAGCAGAAAATTGAAGCTTGCCACGGCGCAAATAAATCAGAGTACTATCTCCGTGTTCTGCTGGCAGAATGAGTTGATTTCCTTTAGACAAATGAACGTCAAGTACATTCATCGGGCTAAAAGTCTGAGCAATACCTTCAATTGTCTGAAACTCACCTGCCACAATACGAACATAACCTGCATTATTTTCGAGTAAGACTTTTGGAATATTGCTATTCGATAAACTTTGATAGTGTGGTGCAGACATTTTATCTTTTGCGGGCAGATTGACCCACAATTGCACCATTTCAAAGTAACCACCACGCTCGCGAAAAGCAGGGCTAAAATGTTCTGTATGCTGAATGCCAGAAGCAGCGGTCATCCATTGCACATCACCTTCTTGAATGACACCGCCGTTGCCAATAGAATCTTGATGTTCTAATTCACCTGAAAAAACGAAAGTGACTGTTTCAAAACCACGATGTGGATGTTGATCTACCCCTTTCTTATTGCTTTTCGGTGCTAAACGACCTGGTCCGAGATGATCCAAGAGTAGAAAAGGAGACGTGGTATTACCAAGTTCCTGATAAG
This sequence comes from Acinetobacter sp. Z1, assembly GCF_024296945.1. NCBI lineage: Bacteria > Pseudomonadati > Pseudomonadota > Gammaproteobacteria > Moraxellales > Moraxellaceae > Acinetobacter > Acinetobacter sp. Z1. The sequence continues at coordinate 859,745 of NZ_CP101115.1, forward strand.
AAAATACAGAAAGTGCAGGATAGAAGTCACCAATTGCAAATCGAGTATCATTGCGGTGAATAAAGGCAAGGCTTTTCATTCGTTATACTTCTAAATAGAGCTTGTACTAGACTAACAAAATCTAATTTTTCGTCTAGCATGTTGTTGATAAACAGTTTCTCATTTCAGATATAATCATTAAAATTGTATGCTTCTTTGATCTTTATCGCTAAGCGCTTTTATTATTACAATCTCTACATAAAGGCTGTAACTTCATACATAATGCAGAACTTTGCGACACGAATTACACAAAACCGATGATTTTCTTCATTTTTTAAATGATCAAAAACAGTAAGATGTCGTCATAACAGTAGAAATCTGATAGAAGGTTCATTTTATGAATTTCGTAAAAAAAATCGCTTATGCAACAACTTTAAGTGTGGCTACACTTGCTCCTGTTGTGAGTAGTCAGGTATTTGCTGCGCCCGTGGCTGCATCGACTCAGCAGGCGACGAATAGTTTGGTTCAACAATTATCAGGCTTACAAAGATTCACAGCAGATTTTGAACAAAGCACAAAAGTAGCTGCGAGTAATAAAGCAGTTCAGAAAAAAGGCTTAACTGCTCAACATATGAATCAGACTTTTAAAGGCATAATGAAAGTTGAACGACCTGGAAAGTTTTATTGGGAAACCACGAGTCCTGCGAAACAAACGATTGTGACTACAGGTAAAGTGGTATGGATTTATGATCCTGATTTACAACAAGCAGTACGTCAAAGCTTAGATGATCAAATTGCTAATACACCTGCATTATTATTATCAGGCAATACTAATCAGATTATGCAGTCTTATCGGGTGACCCAGCCTGACCGTAGCAAGCTTTATTATACTCTGTATCCAAAACAAGAGGATGGAGCATTTCAAAGTTTAACGATTAGTTTTGGTGCAAATAAGGCACCTAACTTGATGGTCTTAGCGGACTCATTAGGTCAGACGACTTATGTACGTTTTAGTAATATTAAAGTGAATCAGTCAATTCCAGCATCGGTATTTAATTTTACTCCGCCGAAAGGCACCGATATTATTGATCAGTAATTCTTTACCTATTTTAAAAAAAAGCCGCACATGTTGCGGCTTTTCTGTGAAAGTTGGATACATTTCTTAATTTCATCTCAGGACAAGGCTTTGTATAGTGAAGAAAAACATCAGAGACTTGCATGACGATGAATACTTCACAACTATCAAAAATTATTCCACTCATCCCAATTATGACGGTTGTTGTATTAGCGGGTTGCCAACCAAAACAAGATACCGCTGCGACAACTGAAAAAGTGGATATTCCATTGATTCATGCAAAAGTGGTGACAGTTAAAATTCCAAAACAAAAAGTCTGTTTGGAGGATGGCTGTACTAATTATGATTTACAAACGGTTGAAACCAATCAGAAATGGATTGATGAATATTTTGTGAATCGTATGAAAAAGGCAGAGCCGAATGCATTTTCCAATATTGCAGATCAAAAAGTAAAATTACCAGCAGATGAACCATCATTAAGTGAAAGTAGTACTTATGTTCGTTTTGTTGGGCAAAACTATAACTTAGCGACTTTTGCGATTCAGAGTTATTCCTATTCTGCGGGTGCTGCACATGGCATGTCACATCAAGAATTTGTGAATTTTGACTTAAGTAATAAAAAACACATCACTGTTAGTGAATTGCTTAAACCTGATATGAATACCAAACTACGTGATGAACTTTATGCCTCTAATCAGAACTGGTTAGAAGAGCACAGTATTAAAAAAGAAGATCTACAGGTCAGTGACAATTATTATTATGGTGTCAATGGGATTGTATTTGTTTACCCACTATATGAGTTAGCATCTTATGCGGAAGGGATGAGCGAATTGACATTACCGTACTATGCCGCCAAGCAGTTTGTGAAAGCAGAATATTTACCGAGCTTACCTAAAGATCCTAATTAGTTTATCTCAGCGCCTACATCTTAGCTGTGGGTGCTAAGACTTTATTGCCAATCACTGTATTTTTTTAGGTTAAAGCCTTACACTATAGCCAGTTTTTTCTCTATTCATGATTGATTATGATCGACCCAAAATTACTCAGAAATAATATTGAAGCGGTAAATGCTGCTTTAGCAAAACGTGGTATTCAGCTAAATGTGCAAGAGTGGGCTGATTTAGAAGTTCGCCGTAAAGATTTACAATCCAAAGCTGAAAATTTACAAGCAGAGCGTAATGCTGGTGCAAAACAAGTGGGTCAAATCAAAAAGTCGGGTGGAGATGCTTCCGAAATTATGGCACGTATGTCTGCCATTGGTGATGAGATCAAGGCAGCAGAAGTGGCTTTGGCTGAGTTGCAAACGGAGCTTGAACAAAAGTCTTTAGCTATTCCAAACTTACCTGATGAGTCTGTTCCAGAAGGTAAAGATGAAAGTGATAATCTAGAAATTTTAAAGTGGGGCACACCGCGCCAATTTGATTTCGAAATTAAAGATCATACTGATCTTGGCGAATGGATGGGCGGTCTTGAGTTTGAAACGGCAACAAAATTAACAGGTTCGCGTTTCAGTGTGTTGAAAGGGCCTTTGGCACGTTTGCAACGTGCTTTAACCCAATTTATGCTTGATACACATACGCTTAAAAATGGTTATACCGAGGCTTATGTTCCTTACTTAGTCAATGCAGATACTTTACGTGGTACTGGTCAACTACCTAAGTTTGAAGAAGACTTATTCAAGCTACAAGGTGAAAAAGAGTATTACTTGATTCCAACAGCCGAAGTGCCGATTACGAACTTTGTGCGTGACGAAATTATTGATGCTGATCGTTTGCCGTTGAAATATTCTGCACATACACCATGTTTCCGTAGTGAGGCAGGTTCTTATGGGCGTGATACTCGAGGTTTGATTCGTCAACATCAATTCGATAAGGTCGAAATGGTGCAAATCGTAAAACCAGAGCACTCTATGCAGGCACTTGAAGAATTAACTGCACATGCAGAGGGCATTTTGCAAGCACTTGGTTTGCCATATCGTAAGATTTTGCTCTGTGGTGGTGATATGGGCTTCGGTGCAGTTAAAACTTATGACTTAGAAGTATGGGTGCCGAGCCAAGACACTTATCGTGAAATTTCAAGCTGCTCAAATATGGGTGATTTCCAAGCACGCCGTATGAAAGCGCGTTACCGTGTAGACCAGAAGAAGATCGAATTGGTGCATACATTGAATGGTTCAGGTCTTGCGGTGGGTCGTACCTTGCTTGCAGTGATGGAAAACTATCAACGTGCAGATGGTTCAATCGAAATTCCAGAAGTTTTACGTCCATATATGGGCGGTATTAGCTACATCGATTAAACATTGCATCGATTTTGTGCATAGTTTTTGCTTTAGTTCAATCAGATTGAAAATATAGAGGCGTGATGTGGAAATTTTCCCAATCTCTTTAAAGTTGCAGCAGCAACGTTGTCTGATTGTTGGTGGTGGGCATATTGCCTACCGCAAAGCAAACCTGCTTGTTAAAGCTGGTGCAATTGTTGATGTGATTGCACCAGAGATTGAGCCTGAGTTACAACGATTAGTTGAAACATCGTTGGGTCAGTACATTCAAGCGCCTTTTTCTGAAAGTATTTTGGCTACGCCTTATCGTTTGGTGATTGCAGCAACAGATCAGCCTGATGTCAATAAAGCCGTTTTTGAGCAATGTGAAGCACGCAATCTGTTAGTCAACAGTGTTGATGATATTCCACATTGTCGATTCATGGTGCCAGCGATTATTGATCGTTCACCTTTGGTGATTTCAGTGGCTTCCAATGGCGCATCGCCTGTTTTATCTAGACAGCTACGCACTCAGATCGAAACCATTGTGCCGCACGGCATGGGTAAATTGGCTGAATTTTCGGGGCAATGGCGTAAGCAAGTGAAAGCCAAAATTGTCAATCCTGATGAGCGTCGTATCTTCTGGGAAAATTTGTACGCCAGTCCGTTGAAAGAACAGGTTTTCAATGACAATATTGATGTGGCGAATGATCTGATTGAGCAGGCATTAACTGAATGGACAGCACCGAAAGGTGAAGTGTATTTGGTCGGTGCGGGTCCAGGTGATCCTGAGCTTTTGACCTTAAAAGCATTACGCTTAATGCAGCAAGCGGATGTAGTGATTTACGATCGCTTAGTGTCTGCGCCTATCTTAGATTTGTGTCGTCGTGATGCTGAAAAGATCTACGTCGGTAAAGCACGTTCCAATCACTCGGTTCCACAAGATGGTATCAATGCTTTATTGGTTGAATATGCACAGCAAGGTAAACGTGTTTGTCGTTTAAAAGGCGGCGATCCATTTATCTTTGGACGTGGTGGAGAGGAAATTCAAGAGTTGGTGGAAGCCAATGTGACTTTTCAAGTTGTTCCTGGTATTACTGCTGCTTCAGGTTGTTCGGCTTATGCAGGGATTCCATTAACCCATCGTGATTATGCGCAAAGTGTACGTTTCTTAACAGGGCATCTAAAAGAAGGCTCACCTGAGTTACCTTGGAATGAACTGGTGTATGAAAACCAAACTTTAGTCCTTTATATGGGATTGGTCGGCTTGGAGCGTATTTGTGAACAATTAATTGCACACGGCCAACGTCCAACCATGCCTGTTGCATTGATCTCTAAAGGTACAACACCTGAACAAAAAGTTGTTGTTGGAACCTTAGCTGATATAGCCACCAAAGTGTCTGAACATCATATCGTAGCACCGACTTTAACTATTATTGGTGAAGTGGTGAGTCTACGTGAGCAGTTAAAATGGCAATAACATTCTCCCTAGACTTCCTTTAAAAAAGGGAGGTTAGGAGGGATTATTAAAAGTAGAGAAAATTTGTGATTCATGTTGTCCTATACGAACCTGAGATTCCAGCGAATACAGGTAATATCATTCGTTTATGTGCTAATACAGGTGCACAATTACACCTAGTCAAACCTTTAGGTTTTGAACTCGATGATAAAAAGTTAAAACGCGCTGGTTTGGACTATCACGAATGGGCAAGAATGTTGATATGGGACAATATTGAATTGTGTCTTGCTGATCTAAAGTCTAAAGGTGTTGAGCATGTATTTCCACTCACGACCAAAGGTACAGCAACACCGCATACCGTCGATCTTAATCGTCCAGTTGCCTTGTTAATGGGGCCTGAAACGCGTGGTTTACCTGAACAGGTACGTTTAATGTTCCCACAAGATCAGTGGATTCGTCTACCTATGGCTGAAAATTCAAGAAGTTTGAATCTTTCCAATGCGACAGCCGTAATCGTATATGAAGCATGGAGACAGCAGGGTTTCAAGGCTTTAGTTTAAATTTAATATTGAACAACTAAAACGGCTTAAAGTGATCTACTTTAAGTCGTTTTCTTGTTTTGAGGCTGAGTCAAACTTATGCTGAGCTGATATTACTTTTTCAATATTACTTTCAGCCCAATCTTTTAATTGAAACGCCATTTTGGCTACTTCTTGTCCTAGTGATGTTAATGAATAATCAACACGTATTGGAGACGTATTCTGGACCTGTCTTTCGATAAAACCATCGCGTTCCAGCATTTTTAGCTTTTGGGAAAGGACTTTAGGTGAAATACCTTGAATGCTCTTTTTTAGTAAATTGAAGTGCTGAGTTTCTCTGGCTAATACATTAATAATCAGTAAAACCCATTTATCTGCAATTTTTTCAAAAAATAAACGAGCAGGGCAATGTTGTTGATAAATATTATATTTTAATGCCTGATTCATTTAAATACTCTCATTTTCTTGGCTGATACTACCCAGTTACCATTAGGTAACTAATTGACACCTAGTTTCTAAAATATATCATTAAATCGAACTTTTTAAAAATTTTGGATTATCCGATGACAAAAATTGCGGTTGTATACTTCTCTGGCTATGGCCATACCAAAGTTGTTGCTGAAACTTTTGCGGGTGCAATTGACGCAGCTTTGATTGAAATTGATCAGAATGGTGATATTACTGAACAAGATTGGCAGACACTCAATACTGCACAAGGAATTGTGTTTGGAGCACCAACCTATATGGCAGCGACACCTTGGCAGTTTAAGAAATTTGCTGATGCTTCCTCAAAGATTTGGTTTACTCGTGGTTGGCAAGATAAAGTTTTTGCTGGTTTTACCAACAGTGCTAGCTTGAATGGTGATAAGCAAATCACTTTGATCCAATTACAAACCTTGGCATCTCAGCATGGTGGAATTTGGGTTAGCTTAGGTTTGTTGCCAGCCAATACCAAAGATGCGAAACGTGAAGATGTAAATAACTTAGGGGGTTCTGTTGGTTTGTTGGTTCAATCGCCATCAGATGCGAGTACGGATGAGATTCCTACAGGGGACTTGGAAACAGCCAAGCTTTATGCGAAACGTGTGCAATCTATTGTTGATAAATTGCATGGATAATTTTAAAAAATAAAAAAGGCGCATTGAGCGCCTTTTTTGAATTGTGAAATGTTATCGGTCATCAAACTCATTATGTTGAGGGGCATTGTATTTAAAGCCTTTGGTTTTATAACCAAGGTATAAAATACCAAACATTGCCCACCATAAACCGTATTTTAATGCAGTGTCTTCAATTTCAAGCCACATCGCAAACACGCTGATAAATCCTAAGAGAGGAATAATCACAAAGCTTAGAATATCTTTGAACGTCTTGGTGCGACCGTCACGTAGAGCATAACGTGAAATCACTGACAGGTTCACAAAGGTGAAGGCAATCAGAGCACCAAAGCTGATCATAGAAATCACAACATCCAGACTCATAAAGCCTGCACTCAACGCAACCAATCCTACAATCAGGATGTTGTATGAAGGTGTAAAGGTTTTAGGACTAATATGACCAAAGATTTTCTTATTAATCACCCCATCACGGCCCATAACATACATCAAACGAGACACACCTGCATGCGCAGAAATCCCAGATGCCATGACTGTCACAATCGCAAAAGCAAGTACGTAAGATTGGAACAATGAACCACCAACCAATAATAGAATATCTGGTTGAGTCGCTGCGACATCTTGGAAATAGCTTTTTGGATCATTAGGAAAATAGATTTGCATGAAGTAAGTGCTGATAATGAAAATCACACCAGCAAATAATGCTGTTAAGAATATTGCTTTCGGCAAAGTCTTTTCAGTGTCTTTGGTTTCTTCAGCAAGAGAGCTGAGTGAATCAAAGCCTGTAAATGAGAAGCACAGTAAGGTTGCGCCTGTAACTAATGCACCAACTGAGGTGAGTTCATTCCAGAAGGGTTCTAAGCTCCAAAGCTGATAACGCGTTTCTGCAGTAATTACACCTTCGGCGTTATAACCCATTTGTAATTTGCTATAAACCAAATATGTAAATACAGCAATTACAATAAGTTGGACTAAAACAATCAGACTGTTGAAGTTCGCAACAAAACGTGCGCCACGTAGATTAATCCCAGTCATAAAGGCAGTTAGGACAATCACCCAAACCCAATGATTCACATCTGGAAATAATGCTTCAAGATAAATGACGGCCAAAATAATATTGACCATTGGCGAAAGCAAATAATCTAGCCATGAAGACCATCCCACCATAAAACCAACGTTTGGATGGATAGATTTTTGCGCATAGGTGTAAGCCGACCCTGATGATGGGTAACGGCGAATCATGTGACCATAACTGATCGATGTGAATAAAATTGCAACTAAGGCAACAATATAAGAAGTCGGAACATGATGATGACTTTCTTCAGATACTAACCCAAAAGTATCAAACAACGTCATGGGTTGAATATAGGCTAAGCCAATAATAATAATGTGCCAGAGACCTAGCGTTTTTTGCAGCTTAGCTACCGATGGAGTCCCAGAGATATTTGTCAACGGCGTTATCCTCGTAATCGTTGATCAAGGATCAGCTATGGTTTAAGGATCATTTGAGACGAAATGATCCCCCCTACAGGAATAAGAAGTGCGCCAATTTATCTCAAATCCCTATAAATTGTCAGCACTTTTATGTTTTTTTTAGCAATTTTTTTGCCAATTTGCGAGACAAACCGATGAATAAAGATTCACCTAAAATATAAAATCCCCAATATCGAATAGGTATTGGGGATTTTTGCTTGTAAAAAATTAATTAAATAAATGAATTACCAAGCTTTTTGTAAAATTGCACGAATATCCTGCAAGTTTGCTTCTTTCGGATTATAAATGATTGAACCATCATTTAATGCCTTTTCTGCAACTTCATCTAATTGCGCTTCAGTCACTTTGCCAGTTTCACGTAAAGTACGTGGTAACTTGGTTAAGCTGAATAAACGATCACGCATGGTTAAAATCGTTGCAATTGCTTTATCAGCGCGCAGATTGGCAGGTGTTTGTGCGTAAATATCCGCACCAGCAAGTGGTAGTAATAACTCACCAATTTTATCGCCATTGATCTCTTTGTTGTATTCAAGCACATAAGGTAGAAATAAGTTCATGCAAAGTCCGTGGGGGAGATGCGCAACAGCACCTAAAGCATGACCGAGTGAATGAACTAAACCAACCATTGAGTTAGAAAATGCGATACCCGCCATAGTTGATGCTTGAGCAAGCTCTAAACGACCTTGGGCATCACTTGGGTTATCTAAAACTTTAAATAAATTTTCGCTAATTTTCTTGATGCCCGCACTTGCATAAGCATCACTCAGTGGATTTGCAGCTAAGCATGTATATGCTTCAACACAGTGCGTCAGTGCATCCATACCCGTCATTGCAGTAAGATGAGGCGGCAATGTCATGGTCATGCGTGGATCAAGAATCGCTGCATGAGGCATAAGATAATAAGATGCGAACGCTAACTTCACATTGCGTTGAACGTCAGATACAACAGCAACCATGGTCACTTCTGAACCTGTGCCTGATGTGGTCGGAATCACAAAAAATGGTTTTAGTGGCTTCGGAAGATTATGTGCACCAGAGTACTGAAGTAAATCATCGCCACCCTCTGAAACCAAAATATTGGTTGCTTTTGAGGTATCAATGACTGAACCACCACCAATTGCAATGATTGCATCGCAATTTTGCTTACGATAAGTTTCGGCAGCTAAGCGGACCACTTCTAAGCTTGAGTCTGGCGGAACATCGTCAAAAATTGCACCGATGACAGCATCTGTTGTGCTAAAGGCAGCTTCAATTGGGCTTAATAATCCGTTTGCACGCACGCCTTTATCTGTAATGATCATTGGGCGTTTTGCGCCTAAAGTAGCAAGTTCAAAAGGGATGTGCTCTAACGCAGCATTACCAGCAATTACTTTTACAGGACAGAAAAATTCGTAATAAGGCTTAGCCATGTTATGCACTCCGTTTAAAGTAAGATTGTGCGACTTTAAGATAGATATTTTTTGCACCAGAGAATTTTTGTTTCAATGTTAATTCTGCTGGATAACGTTTTACCGCAAGTGAGGCGATCAGTTTAGGTAAGATTAATGCTTCCATCTTATTTAAACAGCGTACGAGACGAATAGCGCTCGATACATCTCCATCTGCAATCATGCGATCATTTGCGAAAGCTTGTGCTGTACTCTCTTGAAAAGAGAAAACTAAAAATGCATGGGTTAAATGCTTAAATGTGATGGTTAGATCAGGCTTACCTTTATAATTTGGTAAAAGTTCTAATTGCTTTTCTTCTGTTACTTTTGCAACAAATGCAGGTCCATTTGGGAAAACATTCATTGAAAGCACAAAACCAACAGGAAATTTAGACACTTCCTCTTGTACTTCATTATCCACTTGGCTTGCCATTACTAAACCACGACCAACAACATCCATCATGAGTTTTACGTAGGCAAATTGCAAAGTGGGCTTCACTGCTTTGGTCGAAATCACTTGCGTATCCCTTGTTAAAATTATGCAAAAGCAAATTTAGAGTATTTACTCTAATTTATTTCTTTGTAATTGAAAAGTAGTTTATTCAGATTTGACTACGAGGTCATGAAAGTAATCTGTATTTTTTAAATATTGAATAATATCCTTACAGAGCTGCTCAAAACTTGGGTAGTCACTTAATAGGTCTTGTAAGCGTACCATTTCTAAACCAGTGTATCCACACGGATTAATCGTTTGAAAACCTGTTAAATCACAATCGATATTCAGAGCTAAGCCATGGTAGCTACGTCCGCGACGAATTTTAAAACCTAGAGATCCAATTTTTCGACCATCCACATACACGCCAGGCGCATCTGGTTTTGCATAAGCTTCGATGTTGTACATTTTAAGCAAATCAATCATTGCTTGTTCAGCAAAGCTCACCAAAGTGCGTACATGCCATTTCAAACGGTTTAAATCCAATAAGAAATAAGCAACTAGTTGTCCTTTGCCGTGCCAAGTTACTTGTCCACCACGATCTGTATGTACAATAGGCAAGTGGCTTTGAGTGAGGATATGTTCAGCTTTACCAGCTTGACCTTGAGTGAGAACATCTTGATGTTGCAATAACCAAATTTCATCAGGCGTAGTTTCATCACGATTCGCTGTAAACTCTTTCATTGCTTCAAAGCGAGTCGTGTAATCCTCTAGATCATGAAAACAGCGAACAATTAAGCTGGGTTTATCAAGGTTCGTCACAATAAACTTCCTTTGACTGAATAAATACTTTTGTACGGAAAATCTGCTCTAGCTGATCGTTACTCGATTGATAAGGATTCACACAGTTTGACCATTCACGAATCAGTTGAATTTGAGCATATTGAACAGCCTCATTACTTTGTAGTTTAGAGTAAAAGACTTGCGTACGTTTTGCTAAAAATTGAGGATCATTGCCTAATTTTAACTGTTCTTTATTTTCTCGTTGCATTGATAATTTTGCATTATTTAATAATTGAGATTTATCTTGAGTATTTAATGATTTTGCAATAGATAAACATTGTATTCCATACGTTGGTATTAACAGTTTCTGAGGTTGTGAAAAGGCAACAGCCGTTAAATAGTGATGTTTATATTCCTGATCAAGATAACCTAGTAAACGATCTTTTAATTGCTCAAATTCTTTCAGTGGAATAGGTTTTAAGCTTTTTAATTCTTTCTTTGTTAACTCATATTCTTTACGAATCAGATCCACATTGATTTCTGCAATTTGATTCGGTTTAAAAGCATAGGATTTACTATTCAAAAGAGTTGTATGACGCTGCTGCATCATTTTAACGGTATCGCTTAATTGTTTTTCAGAGTATTTGCTGGCATCGTAAACACCTTTAAACTCGCATAGCTCATCTTGCCATATGAAATTTGCTGTTTTTGCATAGCAAAAACTTGATGCTAAAATCATGGTTGTGGAAACTAAAAATCTTATTTTCATCCGTTATTTCACAAAATGCTTAAATGATAAACATAAATATATTTAATTTTATCAGTGGCTTGTATGGTTGTATATTTTTATAATCTAAAAAAATCCAAAATACTTTCGCATTTTGGATTCCTTTTTTTAAAGCGCTGTCTTAATTAAAGGACAAGCTGCAAGATCTGCATATAAAGCATGAACTTGCTCCAACTCTTCAAAGCGTAATTGCGCAGTTAAAGAATGGTATTTACCTGTACGTGATGGCTGAACTTTAACAGTACCTCCATCAAATTCTGGGAAGTGCTTCTGCAAAATATCAACAACAGCTACTCGAAGTTCATCCCCTGCATTACCAATCAATTTGATTGGATAGTCCATCGGGAAAACCCAAAGATGTTCTTGCAATTCACGAGAAGGAGTGCGGTCTAACATGAGCAACCTCTTAATTTGAAACGCCTGCATCAGTGCAGGCGCTTTTTGATCTAATAACTAGATGGGGATGAAATGTTTAGTTTCAAGTCTTGAATGGTGGTTCTCACCATCACTCAAAATTTCCCAATATTAGTCATTTTCCAAGAATGAACGTAAGTGTTCTGAGCGAGAAGGATGGCGAAGTTTGCGTAATGCTTTCGCTTCAATCTGACGAATACGCTCACGTGTTACATCAAATTGTTTACCAACTTCTTCTAAAGTATGGTCGGTTGGCATATCGATACCAAAACGCATTTTCAATACTTTAGCTTCACGTTCAGTTAAGTTTTCAAGCACTTCGCGAGTTGCTTCTTTTAAGCCTTCTGAAGTAGCAGCATCAATTGGAGATGTGATGTTGCCATCTTCAATGAAGTCACCAAGATGCGAATCTTCATCATCACCGATCGGTGTTTCCATCGAAATCGGCTCTTTAGCGATTTTAAGCACTTTACGAACTTTAACTTCGTCCATTTCCAGACGTTCGCCTAATTCTTCAGGAGTAGGCTCACGACCCATTTCTTGAAGAAGTTGACGTGAAACACGATTGATTTTGTTGATTGTCTCAATCATGTGCACTGGGATACGAATGGTACGTGCTTGGTCGGCAATCGATCGCGTAATTGCCTGACGAATCCACCAAGTTGCATAGGTCGAGAATTTATAACCACGACGATATTCAAACTTGTCTACAGCTTTCATCAAACCAATGTTACCTTCCTGAATAAGATCAAGGAATTGTAAACCACGGTTTGTATATTTTTTCGCAATCGAAATTACCAAACGTAAGTTGGCTTCAACCATTTCTTTCTTAGCGCGACGAGCTTTCGCTTCGCCTACAGCCATACGTTTAGAAATATCTTTAATTTCTTTAACGTTTAGATCTAGTTCTTTTTCGATGTCAGCAATCTTTTGTTGGAATGCTAATACATCTGGGCGAACTTTTTCTAAATGTGCTTTTGTTTCGGCAGGTGCTTTTGCAATTTGCTCATCTAACCAAGCAGGGTTTGATTCTTGCTCAGGGAAAGTCATACGGAAAGTTGTACGATCCATGCGACCACGACGAACTGCATAACGCATGATTTCACGTTCATTAGTACGAATTTGATCATGAGTGCCGCGAATCATTTCTGAAATAATGTCAAATAGACGCGGTGTAAATTTGAACATCATGAACACAGTTGCTAATGATTCAAGCGCAACTTTTGCTTCTTCGCTATTACGACCATGTTTACTGATAATGGCTTTAGTATCATTCCAAGCATTTTCTAGCTCAGTAAAACGAGCCTTAGCAATTTCTGGATCTGGACCTGATTCACCTTCAGAATCATCATCACCTTCAGATTCTTCGTCTTCATCTTCATCGTCGAGTTTTACTTCTTTTGCCGTTGCTGGAGTGCCAGCTTCTTCAATTTCAGCTTCTTCAAGAACTTCTGGAATTTCTTCATCAGATTCTGGATCTAAATAACCAGAAAGAATATCAGCAAGACGACGCTCGCCAGTTAAAAAATCATTATATTCTTTTAAAACGACTTCAACAGCATTTGGCCAGTAAGCGATTGAGTGTAAAACGTCACGTATACCTTCTTCGATACGTTTCGCAATACTAATTTCGCCTTCACGCGTGAGAAGTTCAACAGTTCCCATTTCACGCATATACATACGAACTGGATCAGTGGTACGACCAGGCTCACTTTCAACTGAGGCTAATACTGCTGCCGCTTCTTCTTCTGCAACTTCATCAGCTGCTTCAGTTGATTCACCGAACATGGTGTCATCAGTTTCAGGCGCACGTTCATGCACAGGAATCCCGACATCTTGAAGCATTTGAATAATGTCTTCAATTTGCTCACTTTCCGTAATTGAGTCTGGGAGATGATCGTTAACCTCAGCGTAAGTTAAGTAACCTTGTTCTTTGCCTCGGCTAATCAGAGCCGCTACTTGCGAAGTAGGGGAATTCATATCGCTCATCTTTGCTTACTCTTTTGTTGAATCTGTGGCGGTGAAAAACCGTGCATGATAGCACAATTCACTCAGAATGTTTTGGATTTGATCCGTTAACTTTAAATAAAAAAATATGTTTGATTTCATGCTAGTTTCTAAAATATGGGGCTAGATCAATTTTTTTCAAGTATTAAGTCATGTCAAAAATATTTTTTCGATCTAAATACTATTAGACTATAAATACACAAAAAAACTGCCGAAAAAAAGTACAAAACAAGGTTTTATAGTAAAAAAATCAAATAAAACTTGACACGGATGGCTAAGACCGATAAATAGCGGCTAGACCCAATTACATTTTTCATAATATAGAGGTAGTGTTAGTGTCTTCTACAGATTTTGAATTAGATGATGATAACTACGGTGAGGATGATGTTAGTTTTGATGAATCATCAGGAAAAATCAGTGCCAAAGAATCATTAGAAAAGCGCCGTTTGATTGATGATTTATTAGCTCAACGTCGTTTGGAGCGTGAATTAAAAGATTTTGACTATGATTTCGACGATGATGATCTTGGTGATGAAGACTAAGCAAAATTGCTGAGACTTTGGGCTTTAAGATGTTATGCTGTTGCCGATGTTTTTTAGAAATTGGATAAATAATGAGTACGTTAGATTTAGACTTATTGAGTAACTATCTTGACGGTGACCAAAACGAACATGGTCTAGATTTTGCGGCAACTCATGGCTTTCTATGTGCGATAGCTGTAGGGCCAAAATTTGATCGTTGGTTAGATGAACTGTTCGATAATAACCAAAAGAAAATTCCGAATGAAGTCATTGAACAAATCAAACTTTGGTTAGAATCACTACGACAAGATTTAGCCAATGAAAATGGGATCGAGTTTCCATTTGAAATTGAAGAAGCCGATGTGGAATCTAGCTTAGGTGATTGGAGTGTTGGTTTTGTTGATGCGATGTTCTTAAATGAAGATGCATGGTTTGCGCCTGAATTTGAAGAGCAATTGATTGACTTAACTTTACCGATTATGGTCTTTAGCGGTATTGATGAAGAAGACCCTCAAATGGAGTCTTTCCGTCGTAATGGTCAATTGATGGATGAATTAGCTGAAGAAATTCCAGATAATTTAAATGAACTTTATTTAATGTATCACACGCCATCTTAAATCAATATTCTGCATTATCAGGATCTAGGTTTTGGTATATAGCATAGTTAAAAGATTAAATAAAAAACGTTCTTCAAGGACGTTTTTTTATTACTGTTGTTGTGATTTGTATCGAAGAAATATTTATATAAAGGTTGCTAAAGGTTTGTAAGAAATAAACTAAGGCCTAAAGTACCTAGAATAATACCAATAATACGATTTATATTGTGTTGTTGAGCGAGAATTTTATTTCGGATTACTGGATTTGAGCAAAAAAGTGCAATTAAACAGAACCATAAGAGATGCATGCCTGATATGTAAATACCATAAGCAAACAGTTTTGTTAAGCTATTTTCTGATGTCATGATTTGAGAATAAATACTCATTACAAAGAGAGTAGTTTTAGGATTTAAGCTATTGGTCAAAAAACCATGTTGAAAGGTTTTCCAATGCGTCGTTTCAGTATTATCTTCATTTAATATAATTGGACGCTGTGTATAGGTTTTATAACCGATATATATTAAATAACTTGCACCGATGTATTGAATAAACTGAATTAAATTTGGAATATGATTTTTTAGAAAGCTTAATCCAATTAGGCTATAACTAATATGTACCCAAACACCGCAGGCAATTCCAAAGGCTGTGTATATTCCTAAACGGCGTCCATATAGGTAACTATTGCGAGTAATCAGTGCAAAATCTGCACCTGGGCTTATTACTGCTAGTATCGTAACCAGCGCCACAGCAATTATTTCATTCACTCATTTATTCCAAATATCGGCATTACTAGAATTTCTATATTTTTCATATCTTTGTTATAGTTTAAATCGAAATTAATTCTCTAATACATATGAGTTTTTGGAATGATTGAGCGTTTATCTCTGAATTCACTAAAGTTTTTTTATTATGTTGCTCGTTTTGAAAGTATGACGATTGCATCAAAAAAGTTATTTGTGACTCAAGGTGCAGTCAGTAAGCAGCTCAGAAATTTAGAAGATAGTTTGGGTTTTAATCTATTTAGTCGAGAAACACGAAAATTAAGTCTAACCACAGAGGGTGAGATTTTATTTGAGTGTTGTCAGCAAATATTCCAACAGCTAGATCAATGTTTATTAGATTTAAAAGATCAGTCTAAAAATAGCCAAAATTTAGTTCTTTCATGTGAGCCCACCATTGCTATGAAATGGCTCATCCCACGACTGAATAAGTTTAAAAATCTTTATCCTGAATTTGATGTGACGCTGTTAACGGGTGGTGGGGCAGTAAATTTTCACGATCAAAAAGTAGATTTGGCGTTAAGACGTAATGATTTTGATTGGGGTGATGGAATTTACAGTGAAAAAATTGCCGATGAAACTATGCTATGTGTGGTGGCAAAAAATGCCCAATTAACCCATCGGCAAATTTTTATTTCTGCATCTAGACCAAAACTTTGGCAGCAATTTAAGCAACAAAATGTTGAGTTGCTCAAAGATTATAAAAAAACATCACTTGAACATTTTTATCTGTGTATTGAGGCAAGTTTGGCGGGTTTAGGCGCAACATTGGTTTCTGCATATATGGTCGAAAAGGAAGTGAAATTTCAAATGTTTGATTTAATTAGTTCAGGATATCAAGATGAATCTTCTTATTTTTTACTATCTGCTGAACCATTTGAAAATGATGTGAGAAAGCTCTTATTCATAGATTGGTTAAGAGTTGAAATGCAGGCAAGTCAATTAAGGTCTTCATCACTTAAGCCAAAGCACGACTCTGATTGCTAGATGTGTCGTATACAATCACTTAATAGAATGAGAAAGATCGATCAAAAGGTATTTTGATTCAGTGCCTTAAATCTTTTAATAATAGAGTAGACGATAAAATGCTTCAAAATTTAGTTAGAAAGTTTTGTAAGATGCCACACATGTTCATAGGCAATAACTTTACCCTTTAAGTTTTCTGGGCTTGAGGCAAGTAAATCAATATCGTAGTCTCGAGCATAATGTTGAATTAATTCATATTCAGCAACAGAAAAAGGCGGTCCTGCTAATAACGTTTGATCATATTCAACACTAATCAAAAGTTGTGGGGCTTGATCAGTAATTTTTGAAAGATCTTGGGTATATTGTTTACGCATTTGTTCAGGCAGTGCAATAAGTGCAGCCCGATCATAAATTGCATCGACTTGATCGAGTTGTGCTGATGTTAATGCAAAAAAATCACCAACAAATAAATCAATTTGAGGGTGATGGTAATGGATTAATGTTCCTACTTGATGCTCTTCAAATGTAAGACCTAGATCTACCATAAGATCTTGAATGGCAATCGGACTCAGATCAATTCCAATGACATGATAACCTTGATCAAAAAGCCAAGCTATATCACGGCTTTTTCCGCAAAGGGGAACAAATACGGTTGCGCCTTTCACTAAATTTAAACACGAAAAATATTTTATGAGTAAGCTATGAGGTTGATCTTGATGAAAGCCGATATTATTGGATTTCCATTTATCATGCCAAAAATCATGTTGCATTAATCAATCCTCACTTTTTACGCTTAAATAATAGATGTTCAATACGTTAGTCTTTTCTTTTGGCTAGATAATACTTTTTTGCTAAACGCCAGCAGACGTAAACTGCCACTATAAGCAGAATGATATAGCCAATACGTTGAGTGATCGCAGCCATTAACGCTTGGTTTTCACTAAAATGATATCCTACATAAGCTAAAAAACTTGTCCAAATAATTGTTCCTGCAGCGCTATAAGTCATGAATTTGCTGAAAGGCATTCGACTCATGCCTGCGGGGATACTAATTAGGGAGCGGACAGCGGGGATCATACGTCCAAAAAAAACGACGCGATGTCCATGTTTTTCAAACCAAGTTAAAGATTTTTCAAAATCGGTAACGCTTATTCTTAAATACTTTCCATATTTTTCGATGAATAAATATAAATGTTGCTGCGGAATTTTACGACCAATCCAATATAGAAGCATTGCAGCTAAAAGTGAGCCAGCACTACCAGCTATTATGACACCAATGAGAGTTAGATCACCTTTTGAAGCGGTATAACCCGCAGATGGCATGATAATTTCGGATGGAATAGGCGGGAAGACATTATCAAGAAACATCAGGAATGCGATTCCCAAATATCCTAATTTTTCCATGATTGATAAGACCCAATCTTCAAGTCCCATAGTACCTTTGATATTCGTTTTTAAATTGTATTGAAGATTAATTGTTGTTAGTCAAACTCTCAATAGTGGATTGGTTAACTTTTAATATAAAAAGCCTTAGTAAAACTAAGGCTGTTGAGTACTTATAATTGATCTTGATTTAAAGGCGCTTGCGTTTTGCAGCAGTAATCTGCGATTGACGCATACGGAAACCTTCTTTTTGTTTCTCAGTTGTTTTATCAATACAAAAAACACAAGAAACACCATGTTCATAACTTGGAAGTTCTGCCTCTGCAGAAGTTAAAGGCCAACCACATGCATGACACTTGATATTTTCACCTTCTTCAACACCGTGTGTAACCGCAGTACGACCATCAAAGACGAAGCACTCACCTTCCCACATGCTTTCTTCAGCAGGTGTTTCTTCTAAGTATTTTAAAATACCGCCTTTGAGATGATAAACCTCATTAAAACCTTCTTGTAGCAGCAAAGACGTTGATTTTTCACAGCGAATTCCGCCTGTGCAGAACATTGCAATTTTTTTGTCTTTATGTTGTTCAAGATTTTGCTTTACATATTCAGGAAATTCACGAAAAGACTCAGTTTTAGGGTCGATTGCGCCTTTAAATGTACCAGCTTTATATTCGTAGTCATTGCGAGTATCAATCAAAATAACATCATCGCGTGCAATTAGATCATTCCATTCTTTTGGATCAAGATAATGTCCGACTAAATCACGTGGTTTAACTTCTACGCCTAAAGTTACGATTTCTTTTTTTAGTTTAATTTTCATTTTACGGAATGGCTTTTCAGAGCTTTCAGACTCTTTATATTCCATTGCGTTAAAGCCTTCATTCAGGAGAAATTGATGGATTGTATCAATCGCAGCGCGATCACCAGCAACAGTTCCATTAATTCCTTCTGATGCAACAATAAGAGTTCCACATAAATTGATGCTATTCACTAAATCTAAAAGACGCTGTTGCAGATCTGCTGCATCTTGAACTTCTTTAAACTGATATAGTGCCGCAACAACCCAATTATTGGTCGCTTGCTGTTCTACAGGTGCAAGCTGTTCTACAGTAGCGTTCATGGATAACTCCAAATGTATTAAGATAGAAAATTAAGGCGCATATTTTAGCGCGAAATTTGAAAATAAGCGAGAAAACCATAAAATAAATATGGTTTTATAAGGAGTTGGTTTTGAGTAACGATCGTCGAATTCCATCATTAACACCATGTGCAGGGCGTTGTTCTACGGTGTTCGGTGATCTAGTCTGTCGGGGTTGTCGTCGTTTTAATCACGAGGTGATTCAATGGAATACTTACACAGCAGAACATCGTTTGGCTGTATGGACCAGATTAGATGCACAGTTGGATCAAATCCTTATTCCGTTATTACCGCACGCGAATTTAATGCATATCGAGGGTTTTATTCAAAATAAGCGTGTTCGAGTGTTAGACAGTGCGAGTAAAGGGCGTAAGCTCTATCATGCTTTAAAAATTTGTGAAAAAAATAAACACTTGGCACATGACAGTGGGCTTGGGATTAATGATTCACAAGTCAAACCCATTTGGGATGAGTTTGAGCGACGAGTACTTGCGTTGGCTAAAGCGAGTTATGAGTTAGCATGGTTACGTGCGGATGGAATCAGTAATAATTTGTTGCGTGCATTAGAAGAAGATGAAATTTAAATATTTTTCTTCTTAATACTCAATCTGGAAATAATGATTTCAGCGATTAGTAGATTGATCGTCCAACCTAACCATGATTCAAGCTGATAAATATGTATGGGTGTTAGCCAATCCCAATAAGGTTGAACTTCATAAAGTGCTAACTTCCATGTTCTGAGACTCAGCGCAGATAAAGCTAAAGCAAAGCTACGAATCATCCAATTGCGATGCTTGCTCCATTGTCGCTGAAAAGCATAATAGAGCGCTAATAAGCTGCTCAGCCCCCATAATAAACCAAGTGACACAAAAGCGATTTGTGTACTTAATCCTCCATTGGCTGAAAGTGCCAAGATAAAACCGCTAGGTAGAGCTAAACCAAGGGTGATAAAAATATACAGCCAACCTGCATAACGATGTAGGTGAGGGAGCTTTCTACGAATGTCTTTTGAAAACTGAGTAAAACCAGCCAATAAAACTAGGCTACTGGTGATTACATGAATCTGGAAAGCCAAGCGCCAAGGCTGGGTGTGGACGACATCCTGCTTTAAAACTAAAAAATGATTGCTGTCAGACCATGGAAAATATTGCATACATATCTTCAGCATCAACCAACTCAAATAAATAAACACCATGACAGTAATCAATTGAGTGAGTTGATTGAGAATTTTCCACATAAATATTGATCACTGTTATGATATGGAATGAAAATAATTTGAATAATGTCTATTAAATGAGAATAGCGAAATGAATAAGCTCAAACAATTATTACTTTTCAGTACAGCTTTCGCCTGTAGCGCGCTTAGTGTAGCTCAAATTCCTCAAATATCAGCTTCATGGACAGGCTTATATAACGATGAGCAGAAAATCTCATTATTTTTTCAGCAAAAAGGCACTGATATCACGGGCTATAGTCTATTGAATGGAAAGCAAACTCATTTCAAAGGTAAAATTCAGCAGAGTGATTTGAATTATACTTTATCCTTGAATGAAATAGGTCAAGGCGCAGATGTTGGGAAATTTATTTTAGATTATAAAAACAATACGATGCCGATTGATGCGCAATGGTTGTCTGCTACAAAAACGGTGAAACCGAAATTTTTTAGTTTAAGCTCGCAACAATGTAAATATGCGAAAGGGCAAGGGGAATTTTCTGAGGCTTCATCACGTTTGTTAAAAGATGCAGACTTACAAGTACCTTTGGGGCAGTTGCAATATATGCGGAACGAGATCTATGCGCGTCATGGCTATGCTTTTCAGAATAAAAAATGGGCAATAACCTTTTCTCAAAATGATTGGTATATGCCTTGTTATACCAATGTGGATACCCGTCTAACTAAGATCGAAAAAGAAAATGTGAAGCGCATTAAGTTAGTAGAGCCTTATGCAAAAGATTTGGATTGGGGGCGTTAACTCATTTGATTTATTGAATCAATAAAAAAGCTGCCAATTGGCAGCTTTTTTAACATTAACTTTTCAACAAAAATTAACGTTTGATATCGCGTTGAGTCGAGCCTGTGTAAAGCTGACGTGGACGACCGATCTTGTAAGGACCGCTGTGCATTTCTAACCAGTGGCTGATCCAACCAACTGTACGTGCAAGCGCGAAGATTACTGTAAACATACCTGTTGGGATACCAATCGCTTTTAAGATGATACCTGAGTAGAAGTCTACGTTCGGATAAAGTTTACGTTCAACGAAGTACGGGTCGTTAAGCGCAATACGCTCAAGTTCCATTGCAAGTTGCAATTGTGGATCGTTGATACCTAGTGCAGCAAGTACTTCGTCACAAGTTTCTTTCATGACTTTCGCACGTGGATCGAAGTTTTTATACACACGGTGACCGAAGCCCATGAGTTTAACTTCTTTACGCTTCACTTTTTCCATGAATTCAGCAACGTTTTCTACGCTACCAATTTCATCTAACATTTTAAGCACAGCTTCGTTTGCACCACCGTGAGCAGGTCCCCAAAGTGCTGAGATACCAGCAGAGATACATGCATATGGGTTTGCGCCAGTCGAACCAGCAAGACGAACTGTAGAAGTAGAAGCATTTTGTTCGTGGTCAGCATGAAGCGTGAAGATACGATCCATTGCTTTAGCAAGAACAGGGTTTACTTTGTAATCACGGTCAGCAGGTGTAGCAAACATCATGTGTAAGAAGTTTTCTGCATAACCTAAATCATTACGTGGGTAAATGAATGGTTGACCTACAGTGTACTTGTAGCTCCACGCTGCAAGTGTAGGAATTTTCGCGATTAAACGAATTGCTGTGATTTCACGATGGTTTACATCTTCGATGTCTAAACCGTTGTGATAGAACGCAGATAATGCACCAACAACACCAACCATGATCGCCATAGGATGGGCATCACGACGGAAACCATTGAAGAAACGACTTACTTGATCGTGAACCATTGTATGGTTACGTACTTTTGCGTCGAATTCTGCTTTTTGTTCAGCATTTGGAAGCTCGCCATTTAATAATAAGTAGCAAGTTTCTAAATAGTCTGCTTGAGTCGCTAATTGATCAATTGGATAACCACGGTGTAATAACACACCTTTGTCACCATCAATGAATGTGATCTTAGATTCGCAAGCAGCTGTCGCCATAAAACCAGGATCGAAAGTAAAGTGACCAGATGCTAAAACATCTTTAACGTCAATTACATCTGGGCCCAATGTGCCGCTGTAAATTGGTAATTCAATTTCTTTGCCATCAAGCTGTAATACGGCTTTTTTGCCAGTTGCTGCAGACATTCAATAGATCTCCTGTCCTGGTGAATGATTATCTGACTCGAAATACTAATCTTGTCATGTGCGAATCAGACGTTGTCAAAATTTGCTATAAGATTAGTGGCTACTAAAATTTTGTCAATTATACTTAGGGATAAAAAATGACGTTGCTACAGTCAATTAGTCATTCCATATCGAAGAAAAAATTGAGTAAAATCACAGCATCGGTCGAGTATAATATGTCAAATCATGTTTTAGGTGCATAAAAAAAATGAAGCACCAGTACAATTGTAAGTAAATTTTTATGCTTGCAAACTTTTGGTGCTTATAAAATAAATACTTATCTAGGATTAAAAAACTATGTATCTCATGGCCTACAGTTAAATAATAGGTCAAAAAACCGAAGATATTATTGAAAATTAAATCATAAACGACCTAATGTAGTGCGACTAATTGTTTAAAAAAAAATCAATTTACTTTTATAAAAGTAATGAAAATATAGATTACTGAATTTTTATATTTTATATATAAATGAGGGGTATTATTTTCAACAATAATTATAATGACTCCTTTTATGGGTTATTTATCAATAAAATCATCTTCATTTGTAAGATTTTAGAAATAATTATTACTATTTATAGCGCAATAGATGGAAAGTGCTGAGTAAATTTTATTCTTAAATAACAGTGGGATGAATTTATATTTATTCTGATAGATAGGTATTTTATATATTAATTGATGTAAATGATTCTTATTTATTTGTTTTTTAGACTAAAGCTAAAACTGATTGTTTGTATTTTGATATTTCACGTTTTATAATTCGGTGTCGTTATATAGGTTGGGCATGCACTATGCTTGCCTAACAATGCCAGCTTTCCTTTGAATTAATTCAAACAAACTCCGGATGGAGTTTCTACCTACAGGATGCCCGCTGTGAAAAGCAACAGACCTGTCAATTTGTCCATGGGTCAGGTATTAGCGGTAAATTTACGCTCACCCGTGGCTATTGCATCAATTCTACACCGTTTATCAGGTGTAATCGTTTTCTTATTAGTCGCTGTTCTTTTGTGGATTTTAGATAAATCTTTATCTTCACCAGAAGGATTTGACTACGTTAAAAATGTCGTTTTCGGAAATATCATTGTACGTTTTGTCGTATGGGTATTTGTAGCTGGCTTAATTTTCCATTTCATCGCTGGTATCAAGCATTTACTTGCTGATATTGGTTTTGCGGAAGAATTACAAAGTGGTCGTATTGCAGCTACAGTTTCATTGATCTTGTCTGCGATTGGTATCGTCGCAGCATTCGTATGGATTATGTTCTGATGAAAAGTGCTACAGGTTTAACAGGTTCAGGTTCTCGCGATTGGTATATCCAACGTGTCAGTGCTGTAGTGTTAGCTGCATATACTGTGGTGATCTTCGGTTGGATCTTATGTAATAGCGGATTCGGCTACGAACAGTGGGCTGGCTTTATGTTAACTCTGCCAATGAAGATTTTCTCTTTATTAGCAGTATTATCGCTCGTTGCACATGCTTGGATTGGTATGTGGCAAGTCTTTACAGATTATGTAACGACTCGTCAAATGGGTCCTTCAGCTTCAGGTTTACGCCTTGTACTGACATCTGCTGTTATTATTTCAGTGTTCGTGTACGCAATCTGGGGTATCCAGATTTTCTGGGCAAATTGATAGGAAGAGATCATGGGCGCAATTAACCCTAAAGAAGATTATTCAAATATTCAAAACCTCACTTTCGATGCAGTTATTGTCGGTGGTGGTGGTTCAGGTATGCGTGCTTCTTACCAACTTGCTCAAGCTGGTTTAAAAGTTGCTGTATTGACCAAAGTATTCCCAACACGTTCACACACTGTTGCTGCCCAAGGTGGTATTGGTGCGTCGTTAGGAAATATGCAAGAAGATAATTGGCATTATCACTTCTATGACACGGTTAAAGGTTCGGATTGGTTAGGCGATCAGGACGCAATCGAGTTTATGACGCGTGAAGCACCAAAAGTTGTTTATGAACTTGAACACTTAGGTATGCCTTTTGACCGTAACGAAGATGGAACAATCTATCAACGTCCTTTCGGTGGTCACTCTGCAAACTATGGTGAAAAAGCTGTTCCACGTGCATGTGCTGCTGCCGATCGTACAGGTCATGCTTTGCTTCATACTTTGTATCAAAGTAACGTAAAAATGGGTACTCAGTTTTACGTTGAATGGATTGCATTAGACTTAATCCGTAATGAAGTGGGTGATGTACTTGGTGTAACTGCTATTGACCAAGAAACAGGTAATATCGCAGTATTCCAAGCGAAAGCGACTTTATTCGCTACTGGTGGTGCTGGTCGTGTTTATCGTGCATCAACCAATGCATATATCAATACGGGTGACGGTCTTGGTATGGCTGCTCGTGCAGGTATTCCATTACAAGATATGGAATTCTGGCAATTCCACCCAACAGGTGTTGCGGGCGCAGGCGTATTGTTAACTGAAGGTTGTCGTGGTGAAGGTGGCATCCTTCGTAACAAAGACGGCGAACCATTCATGGAACGTTATGCACCAACTTTAAAAGACTTGGCGCCACGTGACTTCGTATCACGTTCTATGGACCAAGAAATTAAAGAAGGTCGTGGTTGTGGTCCTAAAGCGGATTATATCTTACTTGATATGACTCACTTGGGTGCTGAAACGATTATGAAGCGTCTTCCATCTGTATTTGAGATTGGTAAGAAATTCGCAAACGTTGACTGTACTAAAGAGCCAATTCCTGTGGTACCAACAATCCATTATCAAATGGGTGGTATTCCAACCAATATTCATGGTCAAGTGGTTGTGCCTCATGGTGTGGAAGAGGGTGAATTCTCTGCGCATTATGATAAAGACACGAAAGAATATACCTATAAAGGTACACGTGATTATGTGAAACCAGTAAAAGGTTTCTATGCAATTGGTGAATGTTCTTGTGTATCAGTACATGGTGCAAACCGTTTAGGTACCAACTCATTGCTTGACCTTGTAGTATTTGGTAAAGCAGCGGGTGAGCACATCATTGATTACGTAACTAAACATCATGGCGATGATTATCAGCCGCTTCCGACTGATGTATTGGTAAATACATTAGATCGTATTCGTAAGCTGGATGATTCAACCATGGGTGAAAATGCACAAGAAGTTGCTGATGCAATCCGTGACATCGTACAAGATCACGCAGGTGTATTCCGTACTCAAGCATTGCTTGATAAGGGCGTAAAAGAAATTCTTGCGATTGAACCACGTGTCCGCAATATTCATTTAAAAGACAAATCTAAAGTATTTAACACCGCACGTGTTGAAGCATTAGAAGTTGAAAACTTATATGAAGTTGCAAAAGCGACTCTAATTTCTGCTGCTGCACGTAAAGAATGTCGTGGTGCGCATACAGTTGTTGACTATGAGTTAGCACCTGATCACCCAACTTATTCTTACGGTCGCCGTGATGATGAGTGGATGAAACATACTTTGTGGTATTCATCAGACAATCGTCTTGAATATAAGCCAGTACGTTTCAACCCATTAACGGTTGAAGCAATTGAACCTAAACCACGTACATTCTAATCGGGAGAACAAAGATGAGTAGAGGCACTCGTACATTCGAAATCTACCGCTATGATCCTGATAAGGATAAAGCGCCGTACATGCAAACTTTCAAACTTGAGTTGACCGATAAGCATCGTATGTTGCTTGATGCGTTACTTGCGTTGAAAGTGCAAGATGAATCATTAACATTCCGCCGCTCTTGCCGTGAAGGTATTTGTGGTTCGGATGGTGTAAACATCAATGGTAAAAATGGTTTAGCGTGCTTGTGGAACTTGAACGATTTACCAGAGAAAATTGTGATTCGTCCTTTACCTGGCTTACCAGTGGTAAAAGACTTGGTTGTAGATATGAATCAATTCTACGATCAATATGACAAAATCCAACCGTTCTTGATTAACAATCAGCCAGCGCCAGCGAAAGAGCGTTTACAGTCTCAAGCAGAACGTGAACACTTAGATGGTCTGTATGAATGTATTCTTTGTGCATGTTGTTCGACTTCATGCCCATCATTCTGGTGGAACCCTGATAAGTTCCTTGGACCGTCTGCATTATTAAATGCATACCGTTTCATTATTGATTCTCGTGATACAGCAACACAAGAGCGTTTGGCTCGTTTAGACGATCCATTCTCTTTGTTCCGTTGTAAAGGAATCATGAACTGTGTATCAGTTTGCCCTAAAGGTTTAAACCCAACAAAAGCAATTGGTCACATTCGTAATATGTTGTTGGATCAAGCTGGTTAATCAGGATGTTCTAACGAAAAAGACGGGAGCTTTGAAAGAAGCTCCCGTTTTTTTAAGATTAAATTATGTCAATACGAGTTTTTTTACTTATTGGTTTTTCTACTAAATAAATTTAAAAAATAAATAAAAACATGAGCCTGTTCTATTTTTAAGCACTCTGCATAGTGTTTGTGCAAAAATTGTAGCGAATGT
Source organism: Acinetobacter sp. Z1 (assembly GCF_024296945.1). Taxonomy (NCBI): domain Bacteria; kingdom Pseudomonadati; phylum Pseudomonadota; class Gammaproteobacteria; order Moraxellales; family Moraxellaceae; genus Acinetobacter; species Acinetobacter sp. Z1. The sequence goes on from NZ_CP101115.1 coordinate 886,710, forward strand.
TTAACTTTGGTCTATAAAGATGCAACTATTATAAAAAGGGCGGTATATTAGAATATAATTAGTGACGTGTATTTAGCTGCTTTATAGATGGTATGTGTCAAAAAAATCAATCCAAGTTGAATAACATGTTAGGATTCTGCCACAACTGAAAGCGAAAAATGAGCATATTCTAAAAGTTATCTGAAAAGTGCAACTTTGAGATTTATGAAAATTATTCTGCGAAAGTCATTTTAGAAAAGTTAAAAATTTATTTAATTTTTCTAAAATGATTTGCAAAAAATTGCTCGATTTTATCGAGTATAAGGATGAGTTATGTGCTTTGAATTGAAAGCGCATAGCTCATTTATTACATCAAAAGGAATACTCCTGATGTGTAGTGATATGTCTCAAGGTTGGATGATCTTGGGTAGTAATGTCATGTTACCAATTTGACATTATGAATCATGGGTGTGCTTAAAAGGCAACCTGTATTATTTTTTGCAATAGGAAATGGGTCCAAAAATGCAAGAAGTTGCTGACGCATTGCGTCTTGACACTGAACTTTCCGCTGATAGTGCAGCGTATATCGAAGAGCTCTACGAACAGTACCTAACATCTCCAACCTCAGTGTCAGAGGATTGGCGTGAATATTTCGACAAATACCCTAAAGGTGATCAACCACACGGCAGTGTGCGCGAGCAATTCCTCCTCTTAGGTCGTAATTCAAGCCGAATTCAACCTGTTGTTCAAAGCACTGTAAGCACAGAGCATGAGCGTCGTCAAATTGGTGTATTACAACTCATCGCTGCCTACCGCAATCGTGGTCATCAAAAAGCGAAACTTGATCCATTAGGTCTTGCAAAACGCGAAGACGTTCCTGATCTTGATTTATCCGCGCATAACTTAACCAAGTCTGACTTAGATACCGTATTTAATACTGGTAATCTTGCGATTGGTAAAGCAGAAGCAACATTGTCGGAAATGATTGAGGCAATGGAAGCGACTTACTGTGGTTCTATTGGTGCAGAGTATATGCACATTGTAGATACCAAAGAAAAACGTTGGATTCAACAACGTTTGGAAGGTGTTCGCGGTAAATATAATTTAAATGCTGATCAGAAAAAAGGCGTCTTAGAGCGTTTGACAGCGGCTGAAGGTTTAGAAAAATACCTCGGTAATAAATTCGTTGGTGCTAAACGTTTTGGTGTGGAAGGCGGTGAGTCTTTTATTCCAATGGTTAACGAACTTATTCAACGTGCAGGTAGTGTAGGTTGTAAAGAAGTCGTCATTGGTATGCCACACCGTGGACGTCTCAATTTACTTGTAAATATTATGGGTAAAAATCCAGCTGATCTTTTTGGTGAATTTGAAGGTAAAAGTATTCACAAAAAAGGTTCGGGTGACGTTAAGTACCATCAAGGTTTTTCTTCAAATGTCATGACCTCAGGTGGTGAAGTTCACCTTGCTTTGGCATTTAACCCATCACATTTAGAAATCGTTGGTCCAGTAGTTGAAGGATCTGTACGTGCTCGTCAAGTTCGTCGTAAAGATATTGGTGGTGACGATGTACTTCCGCTAATTGTTCACGGTGATGCTGCGTTTGCAGGTCAAGGTGTGAACATGGAAACCTTCCAAATGTCACAAACACGTGGCTACACGGTGGGTGGTACAGTTCATATTATTGTGAATAACCAAGTTGGTTTTACCACATCTGATCCACGCGATACGCGTTCTACAGAATACTGTACTGATGTTGCTAAAATGATTCAGGCACCAATTTTCCATGTGAATGGTGATGATCCTGAAGCGGTTATTTTTGCAACTCAAATTGCACATGATTTCCGTCATGAATTCCGTAAAGATGTGATTCTTGATTTGTTCTGTTATCGCCGTCGTGGTCATAACGAAGCAGATGAGCCATCTGCAACACAACCATTGATGTATCAAGTCATCAATAAAAAAGCAACAACGCGTACTTTGTATGCGGATCAATTGGTACAAGAAAAAGTACTTGATCGTGCGACTGCTGATCAAATGGTAGAAGACTATCGTTCTGATTTAGAAGCAGGTAATCATGTTGCTAATGCTTTGGTTCGTGAACCAAACAAAAAGATGTTCGTGGACTGGTCCCCATATCTAGGTCATGAATATACTGATATTTGGGACACAAGCTTCAACATCGATCGTTTAAAAGAACTTGGCAAAACAATGAATACATTACCTGAAGGTTTTGTATTACAACGCCAAGTACAAAAAGTGATTGATGATCGTGTAAAAATGCAAACGGGCGAAATGCCACTCAACTGGGGTGCTGCTGAAACTTTAGCTTATGCAACACTTTTAGATGATGGTTTCCTTGTGCGTATTACAGGTGAAGATGTTGGTCGTGGAACATTCTCTCATCGTCATGCAAAATTACATAACCAAGTTGATGGTTCTGTATATATTCCTCTTTGTCACATTAAAGAAAATCAGCCTCGTACAGCGGTTTATGATTCTTTATTGTCAGAAGAAGCCGTACTTGCATTTGAATATGGTTATGCAACAACTTTGCCTAAAAGCTTAATTGTTTGGGAAGCACAATTTGGTGACTTCGCAAACTGTGCGCAAGTTGTGATTGACCAGTTTATTGCGTCTGGTGAAACCAAGTGGGAACGTGTATGCGGTCTTACAATGTTATTGCCACATGGTTATGAAGGTCAGGGTCCTGAGCATTCATCTGCACGTTTAGAGCGTTTCTTGCAACTTTGTGCTGAAGATAATATGCAAGTCATGACACCAACGACACCTGCGCAAATTTTCCATGCACTACGTCGTCAAGCTGTTCGTCCTATTCGTAAGCCACTGATTGTAATGTCGCCTAAGTCGCTATTACGTCATAAACTTGCAACTTCAACTTTAGATGAGTTGGCAAACGGTTCATTCCAAACTGTGATTGATGAAATTGATAACATCAATAAAGCTGACGTGACGCGTTTAGTTCTTTGTGGCGGTAAAGTTTATTACGATTTACTCGAAAAACGTCGTGAACTTGGATTAGATAACACCGCGATTGTTCGTATTGAGCAATTATATCCATATCCAGAACAGCGTTTAGCTGAAGTAATGGAAAGCTATCCAAACATTCAAGAACTTGTTTGGGCGCAAGAAGAACCGAAGAACCAAGGCGCTTGGTTATTCATCGTTCCTCGCTTATATGAAGACGTTCTAAAATCTGGTAAACAAATTCGCATTAGCTATGCTGGTCGTGAAGCATCAGCCGCACCTGCTTGTGGCTCGCCATACTTGCATGCAAAACAACAAGCTCAGCTCGTCAATGACGCACTTGCAATTGAAGCTGAACAATCAGGAGATTCTAAATAATGGCAACCGAAATTAAAGCACCGGTATTTCCAGAGTCAGTTGCTGACGGTACGATAGCAACTTGGCACAAGAAAGTAGGTGAACCTGTATCACGTGATGAAGTGATCTGTGACATTGAAACCGATAAAGTTGTTTTAGAAGTGGTTGCTCCTGCTGATGGTAGCTTAGTTGCGATCATTAAAGGTGAAGGCGACACAGTTCTTTCTGATGAAGTGATTGCTCAGTTTGAAGCAGGCGCAGTATCTGGCGCTGCTGATACTCAAGCAGTACAAAGTTCAGCTCCAGCTCAAGTTGAACAAGCTGTTGCTAAAACAGAAGCAGGTGCAGCTCCAGTTGTACCAGTTCAAGATCAAGCTCCTGCTGTTCGCAAAGCATTATCTGAAACAGGTATCAATGCTGCTGACGTACAAGGTACAGGTCGTGGTGGTCGCATCACTAAAGAAGATGTTGCTGGTCATCAAGCTAAACCTGCTGCATCAGCTCAACCATTAAGCGTTGCTGTTGGTGAGCGTATTGAGAAACGTGTTCCAATGACACGTTTACGTAAGCGTGTAGCTGAGCGTTTATTGGCTGCAACACAACAAACAGCAATGTTAACTACGTTTAACGAAGTGAACATGAAGCCAATCATGGAAATGCGTAAGCAATATAAAGATGCTTTCGAAAAACGTCATGGTGCTCGTTTAGGCTTTATGTCTTTCTTTGTTAAAGCTGCGACTGAAGCACTAAAACGCTACCCAGCAGTGAATGGTTCTATTGATGGTGATGATATCGTTTATCACGGTTTCTATGACATCGGTGTTGCTGTATCGAGTGAACGTGGTTTAGTTGTTCCTGTACTTCGTGATACTGACCGTATGAACTATGCAGAAGTTGAAAACGGTATCCGTGACTATGCTTATAAAGCACGTGACGGTAAATTAGGTATCGAAGACATGACTGGCGGTACGTTCACGATTACTAATGGTGGTACGTTCGGTTCATTGCTTTCAACGCCGATTTTGAATACACCACAAACAGCTATTTTGGGTATGCATAAAATCCAAGAACGTCCAATGGCGGTAAATGGTCAAGTTGAAATCTTGCCAATGATGTACTTAGCGCTTTCTTATGACCACCGTTTGATCGATGGTAAAGAAGCTGTAGGTTTCTTAGTAACAATCAAAGAGTTGTTAGAAGAACCAGCTAAACTCATTCTTGATCTTTAATACATTAATTATAAATCTTCCCTAACCCCTCTTTAGTAAAGAGGGGAAGCCCCTTTTTGAAAGAAGGGGACTTAAGGGGGATTAATTGGAGATAAAAATGTCTCAACAGTTTGATCTTGTTGTTATTGGCGGTGGACCTGGTGGTTATGAAGCGGCGATTCGTGCAGCTCAGCTTGGTTTCAAAGTCGCTTGTATCGAAAAACGTATTCACAATGGTAAGCCATCTTTAGGTGGTACATGTTTAAACGTTGGTTGTATTCCTTCTAAAGCATTGCTTGACTCTTCTCACCGTTACGAAGCAACCCTTCACGAACTTGCTGAACACGGCATTACCACAGGTGAAGTTAAATTTGATTTAGATACTTTGTTGGCGCGTAAAGACAAAGTTGTTGATCAATTGACAGGTGGTGTTGCTCAATTACTGAAAGGTAATGGTATTGAGTGGTTACAAGGTACTGGTAAATTACTTGCTGGTAAAAAAGTAGAGTTCACGCCTTTTGAGGGTGAGGTTCAAGTTTTAGAACCTAAGTATGTGATTCTTGCGACTGGTTCTGTACCTGTAAATATTCCAGTAGCTCCTGTAGATGAAGACTTAATCGTTGATTCGACTGGTGCATTGAAATTCTCAGAAGTTCCTAAGCGTCTTGGTGTGATCGGTGCAGGTGTTATCGGTTTAGAGCTTGGTTCGGTATGGCGTCGTCTTGGTTCAGAAGTTGTTGTGTTTGAAGCATTAGATGCATTCTTACCAATGGCTGATAAAGCATTGGCGAAGGAATATCAAAAAATCTTGAAGAAACAAGGTTTAGATATTCGTATCGGTGCGAAAGTTTCTGGTGCTGAAACCAATGGTCAAGAAGTAACAGTTAAATACAACCAAGCTGGCGAAGATAAAGAACAAGTTTTTGACAAGTTAATCGTTTGTGTTGGTCGTAAAGCATATGCAGAAGGTTTATTGGCTGAAGATTCAGGCATTAAATTGACTGAGCGTGGTTTGGTTGATGTCAATGATCAATGTCAAACATCTGTAGAAGGTGTTTACGCGATTGGTGACTTAGTACGCGGTCCAATGCTTGCACATAAAGCAATGGAAGAGGGCGTAATGGCAGTTGAACGTATCCACGGTCATGCTGCTCAAGTGAACTATGACACGATTATCAGCGTTATTTACACACACCCAGAAGCGGCTTGGGTTGGTTTAACTGAAGAACAAGCTGTCGAAAAAGGTCACGAAGTTAAAGCAGGTCAATTCCCATTTGCGGTCAATGGTCGTGCTTTAGCAGCTGGTGATACTGCTGGTTTTGTTAAATTCGTTGCAGATGCAAAAACTGATCGCCTGTTAGGTATGCATGTTGTTGGTCCAAACGCATCTGACATCGTACATCAAGGTATGATTGCACTTGAATTTGTATCTTCTGTAGAAGATTTACAGTTGATGACTTTTGGTCACCCAACATTCTCTGAAGTTGTACACGAAGCTGCGCTTGCTGTTGATGGTCGTGCAATCCACGCGATTCAACGTAAACGTAAATAAAAATAAAAAGTGTGGCTTTTGCCACACTTTTTTGAATGATGATGATTGGTTTACAAGACAATCATTTACTCAATATGTAACAGCCTAGTTTAAAAAAAATATCTAGGTTGTATCACATCAAACAACATAGTAGGTAACTAAATGAACTTACATGAGTATCAAGCTAAAGCGTTATTGAAAGAATATGGTATGCCAGTACAAGAAGGTATCTTGGCAACCAATGCAGATGAAGCAGTTGCTGCATTTGAACAGCTTGGTGGTAAATTCGCTGTAATGAAAGCGCAAGTTCATGCTGGTGGTCGTGGTAAGGCTGGTGGCGTTAAAGTTGCAAAATCAAAAGAAGATGTTATCGAATTCGCTAACAACATCATTGGTACTCGTTTAGTAACGTATCAAACAGATGCAAATGGTCAACCAGTTAACAGCATTATTGTTGCTGAAGACGTTTATCCAGTTGAGCGTGAGCTTTACTTGGGTGCGGTTGTAGACCGTTCTAGCCGTCGTATTACTTTCATGGCTTCTACCGAAGGTGGTGTAGAAATCGAGAAAGTTGCAGAAGAAACGCCAGAAAAAATTATCAAAGTTGAAGTTGATCCACTCGTTGGCTTACAACCATTCCAAGCACGCGAAGTTGCATTTGCTTTAGGTTTGAAAGACAAGCAAATCAGCCAGTTTGTAAAAATTATGGCTGCTGCTTATCAAGCATTTGTTGAAAATGACTTTGCACTATTCGAAATTAACCCACTTTCAGTTCGTGAAAATGGCGATATTTTATGTGTAGATGCGAAAGTAGGTATCGACTCTAACGCGCTTTACCGTTTACCTAAAGTTGCTGCTTTACGTGACAAGTCTCAAGAGAATGAGCGTGAATTAAAAGCATCTGAATTTGATCTTAACTATGTTGCTTTAGAAGGTAACATTGGTTGTATGGTGAACGGTGCTGGTCTTGCAATGGCAACGATGGACATCATCAAACTTTATGGTGGTCAGCCTGCAAACTTCCTTGACGTTGGTGGCGGTGCAACGAAAGAGCGCGTAATCGAAGCGTTCAAAATCATCCTTGCTGATACTTCTGTACAAGGTGTTTTAATTAATATCTTCGGCGGTATCGTACGTTGTGACATGATTGCTGAAGCAATTATTGCAGCGGTTCAAGAAGTAAATGTAACTGTTCCAGTTGTTGTTCGTTTAGAAGGTAACAACGCTGAGTTAGGTGCTAAATTACTTGATGAATCTGGTTTGAAATTAATTTCTGCGAACGGTTTATCTGATGCCGCAGAAAAAGTTGTAGCTGCAGTTAAAGCGTAAGGAGTATCAATCATGAGCGTATTAATTAATAAAGACACTAAAGTATTGGTACAAGGTTTTACTGGTAAAAACGGTACTTTCCACTCTGCACAAGCTTTAGACTACGGTACAAAAGTTGTTGGTGGTGTTACTCCAGGTAAAGGCGGTACAACTCACCTTGACCTACCAGTATTTAACACAATGAAAGAAGCTGTTCGTGAAACAAATGCAGATGCATCTGTAATCTATGTACCAGCTCCATTCGTTTTAGACTCAATCGTTGAAGCGGTTGATTCAGGTGTTGGCCTGATCGTTGTGATCACTGAAGGTGTTCCAACTATCGACATGCTTAAAGCGAAACGCTACTTAGAAACTAATGGTAACGGTACTCGTTTAGTTGGCCCTAACTGCCCAGGCGTGATCACTCCAGGTGAATGTAAGATCGGTATTATGCCTGGTCACATCCATCAACCAGGTCGTATTGGTATCATCTCACGTTCAGGTACATTGACTTATGAAGCTGTTGCTCAAACAACTAAGCTTGGTTTAGGTCAGTCTACTTGTATCGGTATCGGTGGTGACCCAATCCCAGGTATGAACCAGATCGAAGCGCTTCAATTGTTCCAAGACGATCCAGATACTGATGCAATCATCATGATCGGTGAGATCGGTGGTACAGCGGAAGAAGAAGCTGCTGAATTCATCAAATCTAACGTGACTAAGCCTGTAGTTGGTTATATCGCTGGTGTAACTGCACCTAAAGGTAAGCGTATGGGTCACGCTGGTGCAATTATTTCTGGTGGTCAAGGTACTGCTGAAGAGAAATTCGCTGCATTTGAACGCGCGGGAATGGCTTACACGCGTAGCCCAGCTGAGCTTGGTTCAACGATGTTGCAAGTTTTAAAAGAGAAAGGTTTAGCGTAATTCGTTAGATTTTAATCTTTAAGAAACCCCAATGGAGACATTGGGGTTTTTTTATTGGTAAGATTGTTGGTATATGCAGAGACTTATTTTATCAATAAAAATTGATATCTAATCTATTAACTCTAGATCTAAGTATTTTCTTCAAATTAATTCTTAATAGTAATAGAGAAAAAATTCAGTTTAAAATAGTACTATTTGTGAGATTGTGAACTAATAGATTAAAAAAGAACTTATGTAAAAGGGAGAGGTTACATTTGATTCTTATAATTACTTACTTTCCTTATAGCAAGATATGGGCCTATTATGTTTAAAAACAAAATAAGAGAGTAGAAAAAAATATTTTCTCCTCTTAAAGTTCCAATAATTATCAAAAAGATGTTAAGAAGTATGGTTGGAAGTAAAATTGCGAATATAGATATTTTATATTCGTATTGAATCATAGCCTTACGATATGATAAATAAGCAAAAAAAGTACTGATAAATAAAGCCAATAAATAAAATCCAAGATATACAAAATTCCCCATTTAAACTTAACCCCATTGTTGTTAGGTATCTAAAATAAAAAGTAAATTGATTAGGGTCTGTTGACATTTGCTGTGCAAAAAAATAGCGAGAAAGTAAAATTCAATCGCCAAACCAAATTTACTCCTCGCTATGACTCGTACAATGCTGAATGATCAACACTGGTTAAAGCTGAAATCTATTGTCCACAATTTGGGGATCTACCTCAAACATAATCTTCGAAATTTTATTGAAGCCATTCTCTATAGAATTAGAACAGGTTGTCCTTGGCGAGATTTACCTGAATCTTTTGGTAAGTCCAACACCATATTTAAACGATTCACCAGGTGGTCTAAAGATAATAAGCTACTAAAAATATTTAAATTATTATCAAAACATGCTGATCTAGAATGGGTGTTTATTGATGCTAGCCATATTCGAGCACATCAACATGCTACAGGACTCAAGGATCAAGCTATTTCAAGAAGCATCGGTGGAAACAGTACTAAAATCCATTTAGCTGTGGATTCAAATGGGAACCCAATCCAATTTCTCATTCATGATGGCACCACCCATGATGTGAGTGTTGCACCTGCATTAGTCGATAGCATTGATTTAAAAGATACCGATGTGCTTTGTGCAGATAAAGGATATGACTCAGAATTATTGAGAGAGCAGATAGAAAAAACAGCGACTAAAGCAAATATTCCAAAGAAATCCAATACACGATCGAACAATGATTATATGGACTGGCACTTATATAAAATCAGGCACTTAGTGGAGAATACCTTTGCTAGACTCAAGCAATTTAGGGGAATTGCAACACGTCATGACAAGCTAAAGCGGAACTACGAAAATTCAGTTGCTTTAGCCTGTATATTTATTTGGCTACCGCTATGAAATGTCAACACACCCTAGAAGTAGCGCAGATCTATTGAAACCATTTTCAAATGCTTTTAAAAGAATTTATCATAACTCATAATCATCATATTTAAAGAAATTAACTTTTATTTCAAATATAAAGCATTGAATTTATGTGTCATTTTATATTTTTAAGCTTCTTTAAAACTATATGTTCTCATTTTATTCCTTCTTTTTATATAAAAAGAGCCTCATAATAAAGGCTCTTTATAGATCGAAAATACTTATTCAGCTTTTGGTTTAAGCCCTTGCGTTAAACCATTGATATCGCCACCTTGTAAGCCTAATTCATTCATTAAGCTATCAATGAGCGGAGCTTGCGAACGGTAGCGTAGGGCACTATTAACCACTTGGTCAGATAAAGAGGTTTGACCATTTTCAATCGTATCACTGCCGACAGTACCGCCACCCGCAAAGCTACTTAAACCATTGACCTGTAAAATCTTGATGTCATCAATATTTTCCATTGGTTTAACACTTTCACGAATGATCTCAGGTAAATGTTTAAGCAAAGCTAAGCGAACTTGCATTTCTACCTGTTCAGCAGAAAGAGTATTGGCTGCTTCATTCACCGCACGCGCACCTTCCGCATCAACCTGATATTGTTTTTCCAACGCTTGAGCAAGTAGGATTTTTGCATCCGCCTCACCTTTCGCTTTTAAGCGAATCTTTTCAGCGTCTGCTTCTGCTGCAATACGTACTGCTTCTGCTTCATCGGCCGCGGCTTTCTTTCCTGCATCCGCAGCGACCGTAATCGCAATTGCTTCTTTCTCTGCCGTTTGTTTAGCTGCAACCAGCTCGACTGCTTTTTGACGTTCCGCACGTTGAGTTTCACGAACAGTCACAACTTCTTCTTCTGCTTTTACCGCTTCAGCTCGGGCTTTGTCGGCTTGGGCTTTGGCTTCTGATTCAGCACGAGATTTTTCAGCAATGGCAATTGCACGATCTTGTTCAGCCAACTCAATGGTTTTTTTCTGTTCAACTTGAGCTTTTTGAATGAGTTGAGCTTTTTGAATATTTTCATTCTCAACATCACGGGCAGAGGCAATACGTTTAAGTTCCACTTCACGTTCAGCAGCAATTTGAGCTTCTTCAGCTTCACGTTTTTTACCTGCTTCTTGAGAGGCAATTTCTGCAGTTTGTTCAGCTTTACGAATCGAGATTTCACGCTCTTGTTGTAACTTCGCGTATTCTTCTTCACGAGAGATTTCTAAACGTGCACGTTCTGCTTGTAAGTTTTTTGCACGAATTGCTAAATCAGCATCTTGTTCAATGTCGTTACGCTTTTTACGACGATCTTCAATGGTTTCAGTCAGCTTGGTCAAACCTTCTGCATCGAACGCATTTTGTGGATTAAAGAATTTAAAGCTAGTTTGATCAAGCCCAGTTAATGAAACTGTTTCAAGCTCCAAACCATTTTTTGATAAATCTTCGGAAACGACTTGCTGAACTTTTTGCACAAAATCGACACGCTTTTCATGTAGTTCTTCCATTGCCATTTCAGCTGCAACGGCACGGAGTGAATCGACAAACTTTCCTTCGACTAAATCTTTAAGTTCAGGAGGTGACATGGTCTTTCTACCGAGTGTCTGGGCAGCCGTTGCAATCGATTCAGCAATCGGTTTGACGCGAACATAGAATTCAGCCATAACGTCCACACGCATACGATCTCGTGTAATTAACGCTTGATCTGCTGCGCGTTTTACCTCTAAGCGTAAAGTGTTCATATTGACTGGAATAATTTCATGTAGCACAGGAAGTACAATCGCACCGCCATTTAAAATGACTTTTTCGCCACCAAAACCAGTACGAACAAAAGAGACTTCTTTACTTGAACGGGTATATAGGCGGGCAATAATTACCCCAATAAAAATAAATGCAGCGAAAATCACACCTGCAATAATCAAAATTTCAGTCAATGCTGAATTAAACATTTCTACACCCTCAAATTATATAAAAAAATTAACAAGCGATTGCTTGGAATCCAATTTTGGTTCGTTGTGTCAAAATCACATCTTGACCTTGATGAAAAACCAGATCAAATTCAGGTTCTACTAAGATGTAATGGATTTGACCAAATTGATCTTTAACTTTGGCTTGGGCAGGTGAGTTGGGTTTTGCTTCACCTAAAACAATTTGAGCTGTTCGACCTATTAGGTCATCAATCTGAATGGCAGTTGTTTCATCTTTAGGAATAATTTTAGCAATTAAAGCAGCACTAAAACGCACTATAGGCATACATAAAAATAAACATGCGGGAGCGATAATCCAAGCTGATAAATAATGTTCAGTAAATTGGTAAAAAATATCCTGAATGATTAATCCTGTTAATGAGTAAACAGTTAAAAAAATGATTAGCCAAATAAGCAAAGGAACTTTACCTATATATAGCCATTCTAAAAGCTGAGTAAATAAACCTTCAGTATGTTCTGCTGATACTTCTGCGTGATTAACATCAGTTAGACTATCTGGTAAAAATTGATCAAAAAAACTGGTGCTACCACCAAACATTAATAGAATTAACTCAAGCACACCAATAAATAGGCACAACATTAAAGATATGCTAAAAACGATGTTGGATGGATGTGTTATTAAATCCCATATCATCAGTAATACTCTTATTTCTTTTAGAAATCGTTAAGAAATTTTTTATAAAAATAAATCAGTTATAAGATTAAATGTTACTGGTTTTAATTTCAACCTAAATCAATTGTTATTCTTCAAACGAAAAAAAACGCAATGATTGGGGTGATCACTGCGTTGAACAACGAATCTGTAAAAACAGTTTCGGTTGAAAGGAGAAATGTCATGAGATTAGTGTTTACTAACCTACATCGCTATATTATTAAAAAACCTGACCAACTTCATAGGTATTCATGTAAGGGAGTGTAAATTGATGTTAATAAGTGACAAAAAATGTTAGTTTAGATATTGAAAGATGCCTATCGAATTGAAAATTAAATCAAATAGTTAATAAAAAAAGCCCAAAAAATGGGCTTTTTATTGTAAAAGTAACGTAAATTAGAATTTAAATAATCCGATTCCAGCTTTTACTTCATCTAAAGTCTGTTGGGTAATGTCACGACATTTTTCTGTACCATGTTTTAAAATATCCATGATGTAATCAGGATCTTTTTCCAACTCAGCACGACGTTCACGAATAGGTGCGATAAGCTCTTGTAAAATGCCTTCTAGACGTTTTTTCACCATACCATCGCCAAGACCACCGCGACGATAATGTGCTTTTAACTCTTCAACTTCTTCTTTATTCGGATCAAAAGCATCGAGATAAGTGAATACAATATTGCCTTCAACCTGACCTGGGTCTTCAATACGTAAATGGTTTGGGTCGGTATACATTGCATTGACGGCTTTTTTAATATCTTTATCCGTTGCATTTAATACAATGGTATTGCCTAAAGATTTAGACATTTTTGCTTTACCATCAAAACCGGGCAAACGTGCCATATTCGATAATAATGCTTTGCATTCTGGTAATAGATCATGACCAATTTGACGATTGATACGACGTACAACTTCGTTGGTTTGCTCAATCATAGGTAATTGATCTTCACCTACAGGAACCACAGTTGCCTTAAAGGCAGTAATATCTGCTGCTTGAGCAATTGGATAGCACAAGAAACCTGCCGGAATATCGCGCTCAAAATTACGTAATTGAATTTCTGCTTTTACTGTTGGATTACGTTCCAAGCGCGCAACTGTCACGTAGTTTAGATAAATCATGGTGAGTTCATTGAGTGCAGGTAAGCAAGACTGTACACAAATTGTTGTTTTGCTTGGATCAATACCCACAGCCAAGTAATCTAGAGCAACTTGAAGAATATTGTTGCGAACTTTATCTGGGTTATCAGCATTATCAGTCATTGCTTGTGCATCAGCTAAGAGTAGATGCTGATGATGACTATCTTGTAGACCTACACGAGAACGTAATGAACCGACGAAATGCCCAAGATGAAGTTGTCCTGTCGGACGATCGCCTGTCAAAATAATTGGACGTTGATCAACATTACTCATGATATGTTCCAAGATTCAGTTATTTGATAAATATAAGATTGGCGTTATTGTACGGTAAATAAAAATTTTTCGTCAGCGATTGCTTCAACTTTTTCTTAAAATAATGTTGTGAATTTATTGAGTAATTCTACAATAGCGAGATAAATACAAACTAGGAAATAAAAATGGCGAGTGGTTTATTATTATTACTTGATGATATTGCAACGATTTTAGATGATGTTGCTGTAATGAGTAAAATGGCAGCAAAAAAAACTGCGGGTGTATTGGGTGATGACCTTGCTCTGAATGCGCAACAAGTGAGCGGTGTACGATCTGACCGTGAATTGCCTGTGGTATGGAGTGTTGCAAAAGGATCATTCGTCAATAAGTTAATATTAGTACCTTTAGCTTTGTTAATTAGTGTTGTTGCGCCTTGGCTAATTAATCCATTGCTTATGATTGGTGGATTATTTCTCTGTTACGAAGGTGTCGAAAAAGTTGTGCACATGCTGCATCATAAAAAAGCTAAAACTGCCGAAGAGGCAAATGAGAATCTTAAACAAGCAGAATTAGATTTAGAAAAATTTGAAAAAGATAAAATTAAAGGTGCGATTCGAACAGACTTTATTTTATCTGCCGAAATTGTGGTGATTTCACTTGGTACTGTTGCGACAGCAGCATTTATGACGAAAGTTTCTGTACTGAGCGTGATTGCAATTGCGATGACCATTGGTGTTTATGGTTTTGTTGCAATGATTGTTAAAATTGATGATTTAGGCTTATATTTAACACAACAAGCATCAGACTTTAAAAACAAGATCGGTCGAGGATTACTGGCTTTTGCACCAATATTAATGAAAACATTATCGATTGTTGGAACAATTGCTATGTTTTTAGTCGGTGGTGGAATTATTTCACATACTATTCCTTTATTGCATCATTTCACAGAAGAAACGGTAGATCATTTAGAACTCATACCAAGCATCGGTTCGATTGTTGGTGCTTTAACACCAACTTTGATTAATTTAGGTATTGGTTTTATTGCTGGTGCGATTGTATTAATTTTGGTTGGAATAATAAAAAAAGTTTGGACTAAAGCTTCTGCTTAGCATTGAAGCCCACAACATCATAATAGAGAGAGATCGTTATGCGTTGGAAAGGTCGTAGAGTCAGTACCAATGTTGAAGACCGTCGTGGTGGTGGCGGGGCAAAAGCAGGTGGAATTAGTATATTAGGATTAATCGTGGCTTTTGTTGCATGGAAGTTTTTTGGTGTTGATCCTCAACAAGCTTATCAAGCAACTCAGGCTGTGACGAACTCTCAATCTTCTCAAGAAGCAGCAGCCCCACAGAATTTAACTGCTGATCAGAAAGAGGCAAGTGAATTTGTGGGAACTGTACTCGCCGATACCGAAGATACATGGGTACCTATTTTTCAACAATTAGGAATGACGTATAAGCCACCCAAATTAGTTTTATTTAATGGTGTTGTTCGATCGGGTTGTGGTAATGCTCAAGCGGCGATGGGACCTTTTTACTGTCCAGCAGATCAAAAAGTATATATCGATACTGCTTTCTTTAAAGATATGCGCCAGCAAATGGGTATTTCTGGAGAGCAAAATCAAACTGAACTTTCTCGTCAAGATCAGGCTGGAGATTTTGCACAAGCTTATGTGATTGCTCATGAAGTTGGTCATCATATTCAAAATTTATTAGGAATTTCTGGACAGGTTCAACAGGCACGTTCACAAGCTAGCCAAGCTGAAGGTAATCAGCTTTCCGTACGTTTAGAGCTTCAGGCAGACTGTTTTGCAGGAATTTGGGCACATCAGAATCAAAAGCGTACTCAGTTTTTAGAGCAGGGTGATATTGAAGAAGCGATGGATGCAGCCGAAAAAATTGGTGATGACTATTTACAGCGTAGATCGACCGGACAAGTTGTACCTGATAGTTTTACTCATGGTACAAGTGAACAGCGTATGCAGTGGTTCCAATTAGGATTGAGGTCTGGTGACATCAATCAATGTAATACGTTTAAAGGCATTTGATCATCTAATAAGTGATTGACTACCTAAGCTATACGAATAACAAAAGCAGAGTTAAGTAAGATATTATTTACAAATATTGATTTTAGATCAAATGCTTATCCTGAAAATCGGCCTTATGCGATAATTAATATTGGATGGGTGTTTGATCTATTTAAGTTTCCTAAAACCGTCATTAATTTATTTTGATCAGCTTTGTGTCTAGGTAGGTTGTTGGCTGTGTAATAGAAATATTAAAGAGGTGTTATGGGTAATTTCTTTCTTTTACAAGCATTAACGGCTGTTTTTGCACTTTCCATAGCAACCACTATTTTTAATAAACGAATATTGGGTTTTCCCCAAGCGATAGGAGTACCGATTGTATCGGCAATATTCGTTTTTATTCTGCAATGGGGAGCGAGCCTATTAAATGGAAATGAGTTTATAACGATCAATATTCATAATATTGAATCAGAGGTTCGGAATATTGATTTTTACGATTTTCTAATTAATGGTGTTATTTGTTTTATTTTAACTTCATCAGCGCTTAAATTTAAAATTTCTGATTTAAAAAGTTACTGGAAGCCCATTAGTATTTTGGCAAGTATTGCTTTAGTACTCTGCGCCGTTTTTTATGCAGGGTTACTGTATATTTTCCAATGGGTGGTTGGTTACCCAGTACCTTTACCTGTTTTATTATTACTTGGTGCAGCTTTAGGAGCTACGGATCCAATTGGGGTTAAAGGAGTATTAAGCTCTATTCGAGCACCGCATCATTTAATCGTAAAGCTTGAAGGTGAGTCTCTCTTTAATGATGCAATGTGTATTGCATTATTCATGACCTTGCTCAAAGTATTGCAGGGTGAGCATTTTTCTCTGATCGCTACGATCGAGACATTACTTTATGAAATTATTGTAGCAGTTATTATTGGTTTTGCGTTTGGTCTAGGTATTTTAAGACTGCTGCGTGGTAAGCATGAAATGGAGTCACTTATATTAACCACAGCTTTATTGGCCAGTGGTTCTTATTTAGTCGCATTATTTGCACATGCATCTGCACCGATCGCTTGTGTGATCGGTGGCTTAATCGTTGGGAATAAATGGCAAGAAATAAGAGAGCAGCGTGAAATACGCGAGGTGAATCATTTTTGGCATACAGTAGAGGGAATTATCAATTCATTCCTATTTACGCTGATTGGTCTAGAGCTCTTTATTTTGGATTTAAGTGCAAATTTAATTATTGGTGGAATTATTGCCTTCTTTATTCTCCATTTCTCTAGATTTGCCGCAAATTTTGCAGCTTTCGCATTATTTCCCTCTTTTAAAAATAAAAGCTATAACGGTAGTTTAGCCATACTTTCTTGGGGTGGCGTTCGCGGAGGTATCTCTTTAGCATTAATTCTTGCTGTAGCGAATGTTCCGGCTCTTAGTGCGTATAGCAGTATTTTAATTGGATACACCTTTATCAGTGTTTTATTGTCTGGGGTGGTTTGCGGCTTGGGTTTACCTGCAGTGATGAATGCTTTCTACTACAATCCAAGCGAGGAAAAGGAGGGAATAAAAGGGCTATATCAACGATTATGTAATAAAATGAATAGAAGAGGATTCAAGTATATTGTTGGTGAAGATAGTGCAGGTAAAGAAATAATCACTATTTATAACCCCGAAATTTTATTAGATGAGAAGTCAGATGATGGTGTGGCAACTGTACATAATCCAAATAGACGTGAAGAAGTAAGACGTTTAGAAAATCCTGATAATTTTTAGCATTATATTTTGTTTATTTGATAAAAACCTTCTTTAAAGAAGGTTTTTCTTTTTAAAGGTGATTAAGATTTATTAAATAATATTTTAAAGTTATTTAAATACCTTTTAGGAACTAATTATAAATTCACAGTATATTTATTAATAAATGTAACTTTTATAATGGAATTAAAATTTATTTATTAAAGTAATTAATATAAATCAATTATTTATGTCATTTTGATTAAATTGTTTCATTGTAACTATTTTTATATCGGTTGTGTGAACTATTTAACATTTTGTGTATTTGATTTAAAGTAATGTTGTGAACTATATCACTAGAAACAATAACTTAAACTTACGTTAATAATGCAAACAGAAAGTAGTTGAAAATTAATAATTTATAATGAGGAATATAACCATGTCTGAGATACAAATAATTTCCAAGGAAAGTCATAAAACCCTTGAAAATACGACGGGAAAAACTGCGACATTATCTTCTGAACCCTCTGTAGTTTTAGTAAAGGTTCCAGTGAGTGATATTTCAGCAGTCAAAAAGGATGGCAATAATGCTGTTGTTTTATTAAAAAATGGAGAAATGATTGTTATACAAAATTTCTTCAGCCAAGGAGCCAATTTAGATAATAGTCTTGTCTTTCAGGGTGAAAATGGTCAATTAATTTGGGCTAGATTCAAAGATTCAGAAAATGATGCAGATGCAGATAGTGACGCAGATGCAGACAGTGATTCCGATAATGAAGGGGCTGTATATTTAGAGGAAACACCTGCAGCAGTACCTGAAGTGGCGCAAGCTCCAGTTTCAGATGTGGTATTTCAACCAATTCAATCAGTTGAACCTCTTTTGTATCACGATGCTGGTATGAGTCCTTGGTTATGGGCGATACCTTTGGTAGCAGGAGGTATTATTGCAGCAGCGAGCGGTGGGGGCAGCAACAACAATAACAATAATACGGATACAACACCTCCTAATACCGATAATGTCCTATTCGATATAGATCCATTAACTCTTGACAATGTTTTAAACGCAGCGGAAGCAGCGGGTAATGTCACGATTACAGGTAAGCTAACCAACGTTCCAGCTGATGCAGCAACAACAGTCGTGACTGTAGTTGTAAATGGTGTGAGCTATATTGCAACGGTAAATACTGCAAATGGTACATGGAGTGTCAGCGTACCAGGCAGTGGCTTGTTGGCAGATGCAGATAAGACTATTGATGCAAGTGTGAAATTTACAGATGCAGCAGGCAATAGCAGCACGGTAACAGATAGCCAAGTGTATACAGTAGATGTTACCCCACCAAATGCGCCAGAAATTGATCCGATCAATGCAACAGATCCAATCACGGGAACAGCAGAACCTGGTTCGACAGTGACGGTGACCTTCCCAGATGGCAGCACTGCACAAGTCGTTGCAGGACCCGATGGTAGTTGGACAGTAGATAACCCAGGATTAGAAGATGGTGATGAAGTAACTGCAGTTGCGACAGACCCAGCAGGCAACCCATCACAACCAGCAACTGAGATCGTAGATACCGTTGGGCCAAACACAAACAATGTCCTATTCGATATAGATCCATTAACTCTTGACAATGTTTTAAACGCAGCGGAAGCAGCGGGTAATGTCACGATTACAGGTAAGCTAACCAACGTTCCAGCTGATGCAGCAACAACAGTCGTGACAGTAGTTGTGAATGGTGTGAGCTATATTGCAACGGTAAATACTGCAAATGGTACATGGAGTGTCAGCGTACCAGGCAGTGGCTTGTTGGCAGATGCAGATAAGACTATTGATGCAAGTGTGAAATTTACAGATGCAGCAGGCAATAGCAGCACGGTAACAGATAGCCAAGTGTATACAGTAGATGTTACCCCACCAAATGCGCCAGAAATTGATCCGATCAATGCAACAGATCCAATCACGGGAACAGCAGAACCTGGTTCGACAGTGACGGTGACCTTCCCAGATGGCAGCACTGCACAAGTCGTTGCAGGACCAGATGGTAGTTGGACAGTAGATAACCCAGGATTAGAAGATGGTGATGAAGTAACTGCAGTTGCGACAGACCCAGCAGGCAACCCATCACAACCAGCAACTGAGATCGTAGATACCGTTGGGCCAAACACAAACAATGTCCTATTCGATATAGATCCATTAACTCTTGACAATGTTTTAAATGCAGCGGAAGCAGCGGGTAATGTCACGATTACAGGTAAGCTAACCAACGTTCCAGCTGATGCAGCAACAACAGTCGTGACTGTAGTTGTAAATGGTGTGAGCTATATTGCAACGGTAAATACTGCAAATGGTACATGGAGTGTCAGCGTACCAGGCAGTGGCTTGTTGGCAGATGCAGATAAGACTATTGATGCAAGTGTGAAATTTACAGATGCAGCAGGCAATAGCAGCACGGTAACAGATAGCCAAGTGTATACAGTAGATGTTACCCCACCAAATGCGCCAGAAATTGATCCGATCAATGCAACAGATCCAATCACGGGAACAGCAGAACCTGGTTCGACAGTGACGGTGACCTTCCCAGATGGCAGCACTGCACAAGTCGTTGCAGGACCCGATGGTAGTTGGACAGTAGATAACCCAGGATTAGAAGATGGTGATGAAGTAACTGCAGTTGCGACAGACCCAGCAGGCAACCCATCACAACCAGCAACTGAGATCGTAGATACCGTTGGGCCAAACACAAACAATGTCCTATTCGATATAGATCCATTAACTCTTGACAATGTTTTAAACGCAGCGGAAGCAGCGGGTAATGTCACGATTACAGGTAAGCTAACCAACGTTCCAGCTGATGCAGCAACAACAGTCGTGACAGTAGTTGTGAATGGTGTGAGCTATATTGCAACGGTAAATACTGCAAATGGTACATGGAGTGTCAGCGTACCAGGCAGTGGCTTGTTGGCAGATGCAGATAAGACTATTGATGCAAGTGTGAAATTTACAGATGCAGCAGGCAATAGCAGCACGGTAACAGATAGCCAAGTGTATACAGTAGATGTTACCCCACCAAATGCGCCAGAAATTGATCCGATCAATGCAACAGATCCAATCACGGGAACAGCAGAACCTGGTTCGACAGTGACGGTGACCTTCCCAGATGGCAGCACTGCACAAGTCGTTGCAGGACCAGATGGTAGTTGGACAGTAGATAACCCAGGATTAGAAGATGGTGATGAAGTAACTGCAGTTGCGACAGACCCAGCAGGCAACCCATCACAACCAGCAACTGAGATCGTAGATACCGTTGGGCCAAACACAAACAATGTCCTATTCGATATAGATCCATTAACTCTTGACAATGTTTTAAATGCAGCGGAAGCAGCGGGTAATGTTACGATTACAGGTAAACTGACGAACATTCCAACAGATGCTGCGACTACAGTCGTGACAGTAGTTGTGAATGGTGTGAGCTATATTGCAACGGTAAATACTGCAAATGGTACATGGAGTGTCAGCGTACCAGGCAGTGGCTTGTTGGCAGATGCAGATAAGACTATTGATGCAAATGTGAAATTTACAGATGCAGCAGGCAATAGCAGCACGGTAACAGATAGCCAAGTGTATACAGTAGATGTTACCCCACCAAATGCGCCAGAAATTGATCCGATCAATGCAACAGATCCAATCACGGGAACAGCAGAACCTGGTTCGACGGTGACAGTGACCTTCCCAGATGGCAGCACTGCACAAGTAGTTGCTGATCCAACCACAGGAGCATGGACCGTAGCAAATCCAGGTAACTTGTTGGATGGAGATACGGTTACAGCGACAGCGACTGACCCAGCAGGAAATGAATCATTACCAGCAACAGGCACTGTGTCCGCAGACATCACTGCACCGATGGTGACGGTAGATGATGCATTGACCAATGACAATACACCGGCACTCACTGGCACAGTGAATGATCCAACTGCAAGCATTGTAGTGACGATTGATGGTGTGGATTACCCAGCGACCAACAACGGTGATGGTACCTGGAGCTTGGCAGACAACACCGTTCCAGCATTAACGGATGGCGACTACACCATTACCGTGACTGCCACAGATGCAGCAGGCAATGTGGGCACCGCAACAGGCACATTAAGTGTTGATACGACTGCACCAAACGCACCAATGATTGATCCAATCAATGCAGTTGATCCAATCACTGGTACAGCAGAACCTGGTTCGACGGTGACAGTGACCTTCCCAGATGGCAGCACTGCACAAGTAGTTGCTGATCCAACCACAGGAGCATGGACCGTAGCAAATCCAGGTAACTTGTTGGATGGAGATACGGTTACAGCGACAGCGACTGACCCAGCAGGAAATGAATCATTACCAGCAACAGGCACTGTGTCCGCAGACATCACTGCACCGATGGTGACGGTAGATGATGCATTGACCAATGACAATACACCGGCACTCACTGGCACAGTGAATGATCCAACTGCAAGCATTGTAGTGACGATTGATGGTGTGGATTACCCAGCGACCAACAACGGTGATGGTACCTGGAGCTTGGCAGACAACACCGTTCCAGCATTAACGGATGGCGACTACACCATTACCGTGACTGCCACAGATGCAGCAGGCAATGTGGGCACCGCAACAGGCACATTAAGTGTTGATACGACTGCACCAAACGCACCAATGATTGATCCAATCAATGCAGTTGATCCAATCACTGGTACAGCAGAACCTGGTTCGACGGTGACAGTGACCTTCCCAGATGGCAGCACTGCACAAGTGGTCGCAGATCCAACCACAGGAGCATGGACCGTAGCAAATCCAGGTAACTTGTTGGATGGAGATACGGTTACAGCGACAGCGACTGACCCAGCAGGAAATGAATCATTACCAGCAACAGGCACTGTGTCCGCAGACATCACTGCACCGATGGTGACGGTAGATGATGCATTGACCAATGACAATACACCGGCACTCACTGGCACAGTGAATGATCCAACTGCAAGCATTGTAGTGACGATTGATGGTGTGGATTACCCAGCGACCAACAACGGTGATGGTACCTGGAGCTTGGCAGACAACACCGTTCCAGCATTAACGGATGGCGACTACACCATTACCGTGACTGCCACAGATGCAGCAGGCAATGTGGGCACCGCAACAGGCACATTAAGTGTTGATACGACTGCACCAAACGCACCAATGATTGATCCAATCAATGCAGTTGATCCAATCACTGGTACAGCAGAACCTGGTTCGACGGTGACAGTGACCTTCCCAGATGGCAGCACTGCACAAGTAGTTGCTGATCCAACCACAGGAGCATGGACCGTAGCAAATCCAGGTAACTTGTTGGATGGAGATACGGTTACAGCGACAGCGACTGACCCAGCAGGAAATGAATCATTACCAGCAACAGGCACTGTGTCCGCAGACATCACTGCACCGATGGTGACGGTAGATGATGCATTGACCAATGACAATACACCGGCACTCACTGGCACAGTGAATGATCCAACTGCAAGCATTGTAGTGACGATTGATGGTGTGGATTACCCAGCGACCAACAACGGTGATGGTACCTGGAGCTTGGCAGACAACACCGTTCCAGCATTAACGGATGGCGACTACACCATTACCGTGACTGCCACAGATGCAGCAGGCAATGTGGGCACCGCAACAGGCACATTAAGTGTTGATACGACTGCACCAAACGCACCAATGATTGATCCAATCAATGCAGTTGATCCAATCACTGGTACAGCAGAACCTGGTTCGACGGTGACAGTGACCTTCCCAGATGGCAGCAGTGCACAAGTGGTCGCAGATCCAACCACAGGAGCATGGACCGTAGCAAATCCAGGTAACTTGTTGGATGGAGATACGGTTACAGCGACAGCGACTGACCCAGCAGGAAATGAATCATTACCAGCAACAGGCACTGTGTCCGCAGACATCACTGCACCGATGGTGACGGTAGATGATGCATTGACCAATGACAATACACCGGCACTCACTGGCACAGTGAATGATCCAACTGCAAGCATTGTAGTGACGATTGATGGTGTGGATTATCCAGCGACCAACAATGGCGATGGTACATGGACATTGGCAGACAACACCGTTCCAGCATTAACGGATGGCGACTACACCATTACCGTGACTGCCACAGATGCAGCAGGCAATGTGGGCACCGCAACAGGCACATTAAGTGTTGATACGACTGCACCAAACGCACCAATGATTGATCCAATCAATGCAGTTGATCCAATCACTGGTACAGCAGAACCTGGTTCGACGGTGACAGTGACCTTCCCAGATGGCAGCACTGCACAAGTAGTTGCTGATCCAACCACAGGAGCATGGACCGTAGCAAATCCAGGTAACTTGTTGGATGGAGATACGGTTACAGCGACAGCGACTGACCCAGCAGGAAATGAATCATTACCAGCAACAGGCACTGTGTCCGCAGACATCACTGCACCGATGGTGACGGTAGATGATGCATTGACCAATGACAATACACCGGCACTCACTGGCACAGTGAATGATCCAACTGCAAGCATTGTAGTGACGATTGATGGTGTGGATTACCCAGCGACCAACAACGGTGATGGTACCTGGAGCTTGGCAGACAACACCGTTCCAGCATTAACGGATGGCGACTACACCATTACCGTGACTGCCACAGATGCAGCAGGCAATGTGGGCACCGCAACAGGCACATTAAGTGTTGATACGACTGCACCAAACGCACCAATGATTGATCCAATCAATGCAGTTGATCCAATCACTGGTACAGCAGAACCTGGTTCGACGGTGACAGTGACCTTCCCAGATGGCAGCACTGCACAAGTAGTTGCTGATCCAACCACAGGAGCATGGACCGTAGCAAATCCAGGTAACTTGTTGGATGGAGATACGGTTACAGCGACAGCGACTGACCCAGCAGGAAATGAATCATTACCAGCAACAGGCACTGTGTCCGCAGACATCACTGCACCGATGGTGACGGTAGATGATGCATTGACCAATGACAATACACCGGCACTCACTGGCACAGTGAATGATCCAACTGCAAGCATTGTAGTGACGATTGATGGTGTGGATTACCCAGCGACCAACAACGGTGATGGTACCTGGAGCTTGGCAGACAACACCGTTCCAGCATTAACGGATGGCGACTACACCATTACCGTGACTGCCACAGATGCAGCAGGCAATGTGGGCACCGCAACAGGCACATTAAGTGTTGATACGACTGCACCAAACGCACCAATGATTGATCCAATCAATGCAGTTGATCCAATCACTGGTACAGCAGAACCTGGTTCGACGGTGACAGTGACCTTCCCAGATGGCAGCAGTGCACAAGTGGTCGCAGATCCAACCACAGGAGCATGGACCGTAGCAAATCCAGGTAACTTGTTGGATGGAGATACGGTTACAGCGACAGCGACTGACCCAGCAGGAAATGAATCATTACCAGCAACAGGCACTGTGTCCGCAGACATCACTGCACCGATGGTGACGGTAGATGATGCATTGACCAATGACAATACACCGGCACTCACTGGCACAGTGAATGATCCAACTGCAAGCATTGTAGTGACGATTGATGGTGTGGATTATCCAGCGACCAACAATGGCGATGGTACATGGACATTGGCAGACAACACCGTTCCAGCATTAACGGATGGCGACTACACCATTACCGTGACTGCCACAGATGCAGCAGGCAATGTAGGTACTGCAACAGGTACATTAAGCGTTGATACAGTTGCACCGAATGCACCAGCGATTGATCCAATCAATGCAGTTGATCCAATCACAGGAACAGCAGAACCTGGTTCGACGGTTACAGTGATGTTCCCAGATGGCAGCAGTGCACAAGTGGTCGCAGATCCAACCACAGGAGCATGGACCGTAGCAAATCCAGGTAACTTGTTGGATGGAGATACGGTTACAGCGACAGCGACTGACCCAGCAGGAAATGAATCATTACCAGCAACAGGCACTGTGTCCGCAGACATCACTGCACCGATGGTGACGGTAGATGATGCATTGACCAATGACAATACACCGGCACTCACTGGCACAGTGAATGATCCAACTGCAAGCATTGTAGTGACGATTGATGGTGTGGATTATCCAGCGACCAACAACGGTGATGGTACCTGGAGCTTGGCAGACAACACCGTTCCAGCATTAACGGATGGCGACTACACCATTACCGTGACTGCCACAGATGCAGCAGGCAATGTGGGCACCGCAACAGGCACATTAAGTGTTGATACGACTGCACCAAACGCACCAATGATTGATCCAATCAATGCAGTTGATCCAATCACTGGTACAGCAGAACCTGGTTCGACGGTGACAGTGACCTTCCCAGATGGCAGCACTGCACAAGTAGTTGCTGATCCAACCACAGGAGCATGGACCGTAGCAAATCCAGGTAACTTGTTGGATGGAGATACGGTTACAGCGACAGCGACTGACCCAGCAGGAAATGAATCATTACCAGCAACAGGCACTGTGTCCGCAGACATTACTGCACCGATGGTGACGGTGGATGATGCATTGACCAATGACAATACACCAGCACTCACTGGCACAGTGAATGATCCAACCGCAAGCATTGTGGTGACGATTGATGGTGTGGATTACCCAGCGACCAACAATGGTGATGGTACATGGACATTGGCAGACGACACGGTTCCAGCGTTAACGGATGGTGACTACACCATTACCGTGACCGCCACAGATGCAGCAGGCAATGTAGGTACTGCAACAGGTACATTAAGCGTTGATACAGTTGCACCGAATGCACCAGCGATTGATCCAATCAATGCAGTTGATCCAATCACAGGAACAGCAGAACCTGGTTCGACAGTGACAGTGACCTTCCCAGATGGCAGCACAGTGCAAGTGGTCGCAGATCCAGGCACAGGGGCATGGACGGTAGCAAATCCAGGTAACTTGTTGGATGGAGATACGGTTACAGCCACAGCGACGGATGCAGCAGGGAATGAATCATTACCAGCGACTGAAATTGTAGATGGTGATGGCTTACCACCAGTGGTTGCATTAAATGATGAATTCACCAATGACAACACACCAGATCTAAGCGGAACGATCAATGATCCGAATGCGACGATTGTAGTGAATGTAGATGGCGTAGATTATCCAGCGACCAACAATGGTGATGGTACATGGACATTGGCAGACAATATCCTTCCAGTACTCGCAGAAGGTCCGCATACCGTTATTGTGACGGCAACAGACTTGGCAGGTAATGTTGGCACAGATACAGGTACAGTGACCATTGATACCATTGCACCGAATGCACCTGATATTGATCCAATCAATGCGGTTGATCCAATCACAGGAACAGCAGAACCTGGTTCGACAGTGACAGTGACCTTCCCAGATGGCAGCACAGTGCAAGTGGTTGCAGATCCAGGCACAGGGGCATGGACGGTAGCAAATCCAGGTAACTTGTTGGATGGAGATACGGTTACAGCCACAGCGACGGATGCGGCAGGGAATGAATCATTACCAGCGACTGAAATTGTAGATGGTGATGGCTTACCACCAGTGGTTGCATTGAATGATGAATTCACCAACGACAACACACCAGATCTAAGCGGAACGATCAATGATCCGAATGCGACGATTGTAGTGACTGTAGATGGCGTAGATTATCCAGCAACCAACAATGGTGATGGTACATGGACATTGGCAGACAATATCCTTCCAGCACTCGCAGAAGGTCCACATACCGTTATTGTGACAGCAACAGACTTGGCGGGTAATGTTGGAACAGATACAGGTACAGTGACCATTGATACCATTGCACCGAATGTACCTGATATTGATCCAATCAATGCAGTTGATCCAATCACAGGAACAGCAGAACCTGGTTCGACGGTGACAGTGACCTTCCCAGATGGCAGCACAGTGCAAGTGGTTGCAGATCCAGGCACAGGGGCATGGACGGTAGCAAATCCAGGTAACTTGGTGGATGGAGATACGGTTACAGCCACAGCGACGGATGCGGCAGGGAATGAATCATTACCAGCGACTGAAATTGTAGATGGTGATGGCTTACCACCAGTGGTTGCATTGAATGATGAATTCACCAACGACAACACACCAGATCTAAGCGGAACGATCAATGATCCGAATGCGACGATTGTAGTGACTGTAGATGGCGTAGATTATCCAGCAACCAACAATGGTGATGGTACATGGACATTGGCAGACAATATCCTTCCAGCACTCGCAGAAGGTCCACATACCGTTATTGTGACAGCAACAGACTTGGCAGGTAATGTTGGAACAGATACAGGTACAGTGACCATTGATACCATTGCACCGAATGTACCTGATATTGATCCAATCAATGCAGTTGATCCAATCACAGGAACAGCAGAACCTGGTTCGACGGTGACAGTGACCTTCCCAGATGGCAGCACAGTGCAAGTGGTTGCAGATCCAGGCACAGGGGCATGGACGGTAGCAAATCCAGGTAACTTGGTGGATGGAGATACGGTTACAGCCACAGCGACGGATGCGGCAGGGAATGAATCATTACCAGCGACTGAAATTGTAGATGGTGATGGCTTACCACCAATCGTAACCTTCAATGATGAGGTGACGAATGATGAAACACCAGATCTAAGCGGAACGATCAATGATCCGAATGCGACGATTGTAGTGAATGTAGATGGTGTGAATTATCCAGCGACCAACAATGGTGATGGTACATGGACATTGGCAGACAATATCCTTCCAGTACTCGCAGAAGGTCCACATACCGTTATTGTGACGGCAACAGACTTGGCAGGTAACGTCGGTACAGATACAGGTAGCTTAACGATTGATTTGACTCCACCAGATGCAACAGGCAGTGTGTTTACGATCGATGATGTGACTGCGGACAATGTCATCAACGAAACAGAATCGACTTCAGGCACAGTGACCTTAACGGGCGTATTGACTGGCATTCCAGTAGATGCAGCAACCACAGTTGTGACGGTTACAGTGAATGGCAACGACTACACTGCGACAGTTGATCCAGTTGCAGGCACATGGAGTGTAGACGTATCAGGCAGTGATTTAGCCAATGATGCGGACTTAACGGTTGATGCGGAAGTGACCTTCACTGATGCAGCAGGCAACAGCAGTAGTGTGACTGATAGCCAAAGCTATACCTTGGATATCACAGCACCAGTGGTGAGCTTGAATGACTTGAGCACCAATGATCAAACCCCAGCACTTACAGGAACAATTGATGATCCATTAGCGAGCATCGTGGTGACTGTAGATGGTGTGGATTATCCAGCAACCAACAATGGCGATGGTACATGGACATTGGCGGACAATGTATTGCCAAGCTTGCCAGAAGCGAGTTACCCAATCACAGTCACTGCCACAGATGCAGCAGGTAACGTTGGTACAGATACAGGTAGCTTAACGATTGACCTGACTCCACCAGATGCGACAGGCAGTGTGTTTACGATCGATGATGTGACTGCGGACAATGTCATCAACGAAACAGAATCGACTTCAGGCACAGTGACCTTAACGGGCGTATTGACTGGCATTCCAGTAGATGCAGCAACCACAGTTGTGACGGTTACAGTGAATGGCAACGACTACACTGCGACAGTTGATCCAGTTGCAGGCACATGGAGTGTAGACGTATCAGGCAGTGATTTAGCCAATGATGCGGACTTAACGGTTGATGCGGAAGTGACCTTCACTGATGCAGCAGGCAACAGCAGTAGTGTGACTGATAGCCAAAGCTATACCTTGGATATCACAGCACCAGTGGTGAGCTTGAATGACTTGAGCACCAATGATCAAACCCCAGCACTTACAGGAACAATTGATGATCCATTAGCGAGCATCGTGGTGACTGTAGATGGTGTGGATTATCCAGCAACCAACAATGGCGATGGTACATGGACATTGGCGGACAATGTATTGCCAAGCTTGCCAGAAGCGAGTTACCCAATCACAGTCACTGCCACAGATGCAGCAGGTAACGTTGGTACAGATACAGGTAGCTTAACGATTGACCTGACTCCACCAGATGCGACAGGCAGTGTGTTTACGATCGATGATGTGACTGCGGACAATGTCATCAACGAAACAGAATCGACTTCAGGCACAGTGACCTTAACGGGCGTATTGACTGGCATTCCAGTAGATGCAGCAACCACAGTTGTGACGGTTACAGTGAATGGCAACGACTACACTGCGACAGTTGATCCAGTTGCAGGCACATGGAGTGTAGACGTATCAGGCAGTGATTTAGCCAATGATGCGGACTTAACGGTTGATGCGGAAGTGACCTTCACTGATGCAGCAGGCAACAGCAGTAGTGTGACTGATAGCCAAAGCTATACCTTGGATATCACAGCACCAGTGGTGAGCTTGAATGACTTGAGCACCAATGATCAAACCCCAGCACTTACAGGAACAATTGATGATCCATTAGCGAGCATCGTGGTGACTGTAGATGGTGTGGATTATCCAGCAACCAACAATGGCGATGGTACATGGACATTGGCGGACAATGTATTGCCAAGCTTGCCAGAAGCGAGTTACCCAATCACAGTCACTGCCACAGATGCAGCAGGTAACGTCGGTACAGATACAGGTAGCTTAACGATTGATTTGACTCCACCAGATGCAACAGGCAGTGTGTTTACGATCGATGATGTGACTGCGGACAATGTCATCAACGAAACAGAATCGACTTCAGGCACAGTGACCTTAACGGGCGTATTGACTGGCATTCCAGTAGATGCAGCAACCACAGTTGTGACGGTTACAGTGAATGGCAACGACTACACTGCGACAGTTGATCCAGTTGCAGGCACATGGAGTGTAGACGTATCAGGCAGTGATTTAGCCAATGATGCGGACTTAACGGTTGATGCGGAAGTGACCTTCACTGATGCAGCAGGCAACAGCAGTAGTGTGACTGATAGCCAAAGCTATACCTTGGATATCACAGCACCAGTGGTGAGCTTGAATGACTTGAGCACCAATGATCAAACCCCAGCACTTACAGGAACAATTGATGATCCATTAGCGAGCATCGTGGTGACTGTAGATGGTGTGGATTATCCAGCAACCAACAATGGCGATGGTACATGGACATTGGCGGACAATGTATTGCCAAGCTTGCCAGAAGCGAGTTACCCAATCACAGTCACTGCCACAGATGCAGCAGGTAACGTCGGTACAGATACAGGTAGCTTAACGATTGATTTGACTCCACCAGATGCAACAGGCAGTGTGTTTACGATCGATGATGTGACTGCGGACAATGTCATCAACGAAACAGAATCGACTTCAGGCACAGTGACCTTAACGGGCGTATTGACTGGCATTCCAGTAGATGCAGCAACCACAGTTGTGACGGTTACAGTGAATGGCAACGACTACACTGCGACAGTTGATCCAGTTGCAGGCACATGGAGTGTAGACGTATCAGGCAGTGATTTAGCCAATGATGCGGACTTAACGGTTGATGCGGAAGTGACCTTCACTGATGCAGCAGGCAACAGCAGCAGTGTGACTGATAGCCAAAGCTATACCTTGGATATCACAGCACCAGTGGTGAGCTTGAATGATCTGAGTACCAATGATCAAACCCCAGCACTTACAGGAACAATTGATGATCCATTAGCGACCATCGTGGTGACTGTAGATGGTGTGGATTATCCAGCGACCAACAATGGTGATGGTACATGGACATTGGCGGACAATGTATTGCCAAGCTTGCCAGAAGCGAGTTACCCAATCACAGTCACTGCCACAGATGCAGCAGGTAACGTTGGTACAGATACAGGTAGCTTAACGATTGACCTGACTCCACCAGATGCAACAGGCAGTGTGTTTACGATCGATGATGTGACTGCGGACAATGTCATCAACGAAACAGAATCGACTTCAGGCACAGTGACCTTAACGGGCGTATTGACTGGCATTCCAGTAGATGCAGCAACCACAGTTGTGACGGTTACAGTGAATGGCAACGACTACACTGCGACAGTTGATCCAGTTGCAGGCACATGGAGTGTAGACGTATCAGGCAGTGATTTAGCCAATGATGCGGACTTAACGGTTGATGCGGAAGTGACCTTCACTGATGCAGCAGGCAACAGCAGTAGTGTGACTGATAGCCAAAGCTATACCTTGGATATCACAGCACCAGTGGTGAGCTTGAATGACTTGAGCACCAATGATCAAACCCCAGCACTTACAGGAACAATTGATGATCCATTAGCGAGCATCGTGGTGACTGTAGATGGTGTGGATTATCCAGCAACCAACAATGGCGATGGTACATGGACATTGGCGGACAATGTATTGCCAAGCTTGCCAGAAGCGAGTTACCCAATCACAGTCACTGCCACAGATGCAGCAGGTAACGTCGGTACAGATACAGGTAGCTTAACGATTGATTTGACTCCACCAGATGCAACAGGCAGTGTGTTTACGATCGATGATGTGACTGCGGACAATGTCATCAACGAAACAGAATCGACTTCAGGCACAGTGACCTTAACGGGCGTATTGACTGGCATTCCAGTAGATGCAGCAACCACAGTTGTGACGGTTACAGTGAATGGCAACGACTACACTGCGACAGTTGATCCAGTTGCAGGCACATGGAGTGTAGACGTATCAGGCAGTGATTTAGCCAATGATGCGGACTTAACGGTTGATGCGGAAGTGACCTTCACTGATGCAGCAGGCAACAGCAGCAGTGTGACTGATAGCCAAAGCTATACCTTGGATATCACAGCACCAGTGGTGAGCTTGAATGATCTGAGTACCAATGATCAAACCCCAGCACTTACAGGAACAATTGATGATCCATTAGCGACCATCGTGGTGACTGTAGATGGTGTGGATTATCCAGCGACCAACAATGGTGATGGTACATGGACATTGGCGGACAATGTATTGCCAAGCTTGCCAGAAGCGAGTTACCCAATCACAGTCACTGCCACAGATGCAGCAGGTAACGTTGGTACAGATACAGGTAGCTTAACGATTGACCTGACTCCACCAGATGCGACAGGCAGTGTGTTTACGATCGATGATGTGACTGCGGACAATGTCATCAACGAAACAGAATCGACTTCAGGCACAGTGACCTTAACGGGCGTATTGACTGGCATTCCAGTAGATGCAGCAACCACAGTTGTGACGGTTACAGTGAATGGCAACGACTACACTGCGACAGTTGATCCAGTTGCAGGCACATGGAGTGTAGACGTATCAGGCAGTGATTTAGCCAATGATGCGGACTTAACGGTTGATGCGGAAGTGACCTTCACTGATGCAGCAGGCAACAGCAGCAGTGTGACTGATAGCCAAAGCTATACCTTGGATATCACAGCACCAGTGGTGAGCTTGAATGATCTGAGTACCAATGATCAAACCCCAGCACTTACAGGAACAATTGATGATCCATTAGCGAGCATCGTGGTGACTGTAGATGGCGTGGATTATCCAGCGACCAACAATGGCGATGGTACATGGACATTGGCAGACAATCTATTGCCAAGCTTGCCAGAAGCGAGTTACCCAATCACAGTCACTGCAACAGATGCAGCAGGTAACGTCGGTACAGATACAGGTAGCTTAACGATTGACCTGACTCCACCAGATGCAACAGGCAGTGTGTTTACGATCGATGATGTGACTGCGGACAATGTGATTAACGAAGCAGAATCGACTTCAGGCACAGTGACCTTAACGGGCGTATTGACTGGCATTCCAGTAGATGCAGCAACCACAGTTG
This sequence comes from Acinetobacter sp. Z1, assembly GCF_024296945.1. NCBI lineage: Bacteria > Pseudomonadati > Pseudomonadota > Gammaproteobacteria > Moraxellales > Moraxellaceae > Acinetobacter > Acinetobacter sp. Z1. The sequence continues at coordinate 920,031 of NZ_CP101115.1, forward strand.
TGACGGTTACAGTGAATGGCAACGACTACACTGCGACAGTTGATCCAGTTGCAGGCACATGGAGTGTAGACGTATCAGGCAGTGATTTAGCCAATGATGCGGACTTAACGGTTGATGCGGAAGTGACCTTCACTGATGCAGCAGGCAACAGCAGTAGTGTGACTGATAGCCAAAGCTATACCTTGGATATCACAGCACCAGTGGTGAGCTTGAATGACTTGAGCACCAATGATCAAACCCCAGCACTTACAGGAACAATTGATGATCCATTAGCGAGCATCGTGGTGACTGTAGATGGTGTGGATTATCCAGCAACCAACAATGGCGATGGTACATGGACATTGGCAGATAATATCTTGCCATTATTAGCGATAGCAACTTATCCAGTAACAGTCACTGCAACAGATGCAGCAGGTAACGTCGGTACAGATACAGGTAACTTAACGATTGATGTTACAGCTCCAACAGTTGCATTTAACGATTTAGTGACTACGGATGCGACACCTGAATTAACAGGAACAACAGATGATCCAACAGCAACTATTGTTGTCAATGTCAATGGTGTGGATTATCCAGCGACTAACAATGGTGATGGTACATGGACATTAGCAGATAACACCTTGCCAACATTGGCAGATGGTAATTACGTCGTTACGGTGACTGCAACTGATCCAGCAGGTAATATTGGTTCAGATACAGGAACACTAGAAGTTGATGCAAATCCACTTGCTGCATTCGATAACTTCGATAATGCAGTAATTAGCCCGCAACCTTTACTAATCGTTAATGATCAGGCTCTAGGAAGTGCAAGTTATTTAATTCTGACTTCTTTGGCTGGGCTGAATCTACAACTTGGTGCGAATGCCGTTAACTTCAATGTTGGCGCTGATCAAGAAGGTACAGCAACATTCACTTATAGCTCATTAATCGATGCTAGTTTGTTGTCTGACTACTTGCTAGTCGTTCAAAAATTCAATACAACGACTGGTCAATGGGAATCTTTACACGGTGACAGTGAAGCATCACTCATCAGTCTTAGTATTCTAGGTATAGGCGCTGCTCCAGGGGCTGTTTTAGAAGGCTTGGAAGAAGGTCAGTACCGTGCCTTCATGACCTTTGATGGTCTGCTAGGTGCAAGTGTGTTAGGCACCTTGTCTGGTACGATGGACGTATTTGATTTAACGCAAGTAGGTGGATATGAACTTGGCGATGCAGAAGGAAACGTGATTACTGATGTCAATGGCAGCGGTGAAGTTGATATCGTAACGCCAACGACTTATGTATCAAGTGTAGATGGTGTCGCGATTGGCGTTGGTGGAACAACCATCAATGGAGATTACGGTTCAATTACTTTCTATCAAGATGGTAGTTACGTTTATACACCGCTTCCAAATGGCGCAGGTATTGGTCAAGTAGAGCAGTTTAATTATGTGCTTACGGACTCTTTAACTGGTGATATGGCTCAAGCAGTTCTCTACATTGATCTTGGTACGATCAAAGCGGCTGATAATTTGGTAGAAGCTAAACTTGATCCATTATCATTACTTGTTGATGATGATGTTGCGCTAGGTACAAGCTCATATGCATTATTAGTTTCATTAGCTGGACTAGATTTCCAACTCTTAGGTACAGATGCGATTGAGTTCTCAGTTGCGGAAAATCTAGAGGGTGTTGCGACCTTTACATTCAGTACATTAATTGGTGCAGGCGCTTTGGGTGACTATAACTTAGTCGTCCAAAAATTCAATCAAACGACTGGTCAGTGGGAGTCAATTACGGGTGGAACAAATGCATCCCTCATTGATTTGACTTTACTTGGTTCGACACCTGCTGCACAAATAGGTGGCTTAACCGAAGGTTCATACCGTGCATTCATGGCATATGATGGACTGATTGGTATCGGTCTAGGTGGTACTTTAACTGGAACAATGGATGTTTATAACCCGCATATCATTGATGGTTATGGTGTTGTCGCTGTACATGGCAACTTAATCTCTGATCCAAATACAAATGGTGATGTTGATATAGCAACAACCAATACCGTTATTAGTGAAGTGAACGGCATTGCAATTGATCTAGCAGGAACTACGATTAATGGCACATACGGTAGTTTGGTGATCTATCCAAATGGTGATTATACTTATACACCGACTGCCAACCAGACAGGTCTAGGACAAGTTGATCAATTTACCTATACATTGTTTGATCCATTAAGTGGTGATACTTCTGAAGCAACGTTCTATGTACATTTAGATAGTAATACAATCGATATGACATGGAATCCTGCTGATCCATCACAACCAGCAGTGATTAATGATCCACTTCCATTAGATGCATTCAACAACGTCGATGTTGCATCAATTGACTATGACTATCCTGTCACTGTTGAAAACATTGATAATGCGATTAGCTATAGTTGGTTATTAGGTATCGGTGGTTTAGTAATCGGTAACTCTAGTGGTTCTGCAAACTTTACTGTAGATCCTGGTAATTTAACTGATGCAGTTATTTCAGTGAACTTTGGTTCGTTGGGAACTTTATTCGATGGCTTACATGTTGTACTCACACGGACTAATCCAGATGGTTCAACCACTGTAATTGCAGATAATTCAAATAATGGATTACTTGATATTTTAGGTATCTTTGGATCAACTGTTGAGTTTGAAGTGAAAAACTTGGCAGCAGGAACATATACCTTATTCATGGAAAGTAATACATTACTGACCGCATTAGGCAGTGTAACTGCTGATATTACCTTGAATCATGGTGATATTACTCAAGCGCCAATCATTACAGGTGCTGCAATTACGGGTAATGTGATTTCAGATGATAACTCTGCACTTTACGGTGCAACATATGATCATGATTTCATTACCTCAACAACGACAGTGACTAATGTGGCCTCTGCTGAGCCGGGTAATACAAACTCAGAAGTGATCGTAGTCGGTGTACCAACAGTGATAGTTGGTGATTATGGTACCTTAACGATTAATTCTGACGGTAGTTACAGTTATCAACCAGATGTTAATCCTGCAAATATTGGTAAAGTTGATAGCTTCACTTATACCTTGTCGGATCCAACAAATGGTCTAGCGGATAGCACAGCGTCATTACATATCCAAATTGGTTCAAATGATGTCAGCTTCACTTGGGATCCAGTCGATCCATCACTTGATGCAGTTATTCCTGCTCCACAAGCAAATGCAGATACTGCCGCTGCTTTAGTTGATATGGAAAATGTGGTTGATAACAACTACTTTAATGCAAGTGGAACCACACTGGGTATTCTAGGTTTAACACAAACCTTTACCAGTACTGCATTCAGTATCACAAATAGTATGGATCAATCAGGTACCCTCACAGCAAATGCATTAGGTCTTGGTAATGCCAATGTAACACTAGCGTTGCAAAGACAAACTGGACCAGCAACTTGGGTGAATGTCACAACAGATGTCCACAATGGTATCGTACTTGCCATAGGTGAGATCGCATCAATTGATTTATCAACTCTGTCGCTGATTCCTGGTAATTACCGTGTACAAACAACAGTACAAACCCCACTTATTGGTGGAGCAGTAATGTTGATTGGTACAAATGCTGATGTGAACATCACTTATGTCGATCAATTTACGACCTCAAGTCCTACAGTTGATTGGATCAATGGCAATATTCTCGAAGGTGATTTACTAGGTGGTGTTGCTGATGTAACAGTCGGTACTCAACTGTATGTATTAAATCCTGTCTCTGGATTATATGAGCTTGCAGCTGGTCAAGGTATTGATACAGCCCAAGGTACATTGTTCTTATACAGCGATGGTTCATACTACTATCAACGTGACATGGTTGTTTCATCTGCTACAGACGTAGTTGACTACAAACTGATTTCATTTGATGGAACAGAGGTGAATTCAACACTTAGTATCTCACTAGGACAAAACTTCAATCTCAGTGCTTCTGACGATATCGTTACAAGTACAGCAGGAAATGATGTGATTAATGGTAGTGCTGGTGGTGCAGATACCTTGATCTTCACTGTCTTGGACAATGCAGATGATGCAGGTGGTAATGGTCAAGACACTTGGAATGGTTTCGATCTAGGAGACGCATCAACAGATCCAAATGCTGATGTTATCGATATATTTGATCTTTTGGTTGGATATGCAGGTGATGGAAGTGCAGCTTCTTTAGCTGGATTTGTAAGTGTAAGCTCTGATGGTACTACTACAACCATCTCGATTGATCGAGATGGTGCTGGTGGAATATACAATAGTGTTGATTTACTCACAATTGATGTAGATACCACATTGAATGAATTGATTGCAAATAATCAACTCTTCGTTATCTAAGTCATAATGCAAAAAAGAGAACCTTCGGGTTCTCTTTTTCATTTTAGGAATGAGTCAAAAATATATGCTATCTTGATTAAAACATTGAAAAATTCTAACAATTGAAAAAAATGCAGATCATCATGATTTCAGAAATTGAACAACTTAAAAGCCAATTAAATCACTATTTCAAACAGTTAATGCAATACACAGAATTAAATAAGACAGTGCTGTTTTATTCTTATGGAGATAAAACGCAACGTTGTAGCGTTTGGAATTCTAGTTATGATGAGATCGACGTTGTACAACAACAACTTTTTAAGTTCTTTGACCAGCAATTCGATCAAGACCAAGAACGGTTAGAATATTTAAAATTTGATTTAGTTTTTAATATTAAAAAAGATACTTGGCAAAATATTGATTCGATATTAAAAAACCAATTTCATAATAATCATTTTAGAAAAGGCATTAGCTTTGATGAGCACTTTCATCTGTGCTTTTTAGAGCAAGAGTTATATGGCAAAACCATCATTCGCGCAAAAAGTTTTGATACGCCTAATTTTATTGATGAAGATAATTTAAATACTGCGATCGCAAAAAAATATCAAAATAAATATGAACAAATAAACTTAGAAGACATAGAGCAAGTTTGGACATTTGATACCTATGCTGTGCTATATGAAAATCAGCAGCTTATTCAATTACAGAGTCAATTTACGGAAAATGGTGTTCGTTATTTACAGGGAGATAAAAAACAGCATTTGAAGAGTCTCATTCAGGGCAATGCTGAGTTTCTCATTGAACAAATTCAAGATGATGGTCGTTTTGTGTATGGATATTTTCCAGCCTATGACCGTGAGATCCGCAGTTACAATACGGTTCGACATTGTACTTCTACTTATGCATTGATAGAGACATTAGCAATCCATTTTGATCAAGCTTATTTGGCTAAAATACGGCTATCAATTGAATATGCTTTAAAGCACTTTTATATCGAAAAAGAACCTCAGCTTGCTTACATACTTGATGGCGTAGCTCTAGATCAATTAGATGAAATTAAATTAGGCGCTAACGCGGCGGCAATTTTAATGCTGACAAAATATCAAGAAGTGACTGGTGACGGTACTTATCTTAATTATGCCAAAGCTTTGGCAAAGGGGATTTTAACTTTAGTTAATAACACTGGAGAAACAACGCATGTTTTGCATTATCCAAGTTATGAGGTGAAAGAAAAATTCCGAATTATTTACTATGATGGTGAAGCAGCCTTAGCATTGTTACGCTTGTACCAGCTAGATTCAGATCAGCAATTACTCGATGTGGTTAAACGAATGTTTGAGCGCTTTATTTCCGAAAAATATGATCGTTACCATGATCATTGGCTAAGTTACTGTACCAATGAACTCACAAAAATTTGTCCCGATGAAAAATATTTCCAATTTGGTCTGAATAATTATTTAAGACATTTAATTTTCATTCGTAATCGAAAAACTACTTATGCCACATTATTAGAAATGATGATGGCTGCCTATCAAATGGTTATTCGTATACAAGATTTAGGACTGAGTTCTTTATTTGAAAAATCACAGTTTGAAGATTTAAAAAAACTCATTGAGTTTCGCACAGAGTTTCAACGTACAGGATTCTTTTATCCTGAAGTTGCAATGTACATGGCACAGCCGGCTAAAATTTTGAATGCATTTTATGTCCGTCATGATCGTTTTCGAGTACGTATTGACGATCAAGAACATAATCTTTCAGGCTACATCGCCTATGTTCAGCATTTTCAAAACTAAATGATTGAGGGAAATTTAAATGAGTATTCCTCAAGAAATTAAAATGATGAATTTCCTCGGTGCTGAGGATTTTCAGCATCCTATTTGGCAAACTAAAATTTTAGTTGATTGTTCAGACTGGATTTTAATCCTTTTAATTTTAGAACAGATTGAGCAAGGCAAAATAGGATTAGACGATATCATCTGTGATGCTCAGGTTTGCATAGCAATCAATATTTCAGTTCAAAAGACATTACAAGACTGTTCGCTGATTAAGTTATTACAATATTTTATTTTCAATCGGAATATTGAGACAAAGCATATACTTGTGAGCTCTCTATTTGGAAATTCTGCACAAGCACAATTGGTAATATTTGATAAAGCCAAACGATATGATCTAAATATTGATTTTGAACACAAGAATATTTTAAACAGTATTAAAAATTTATATCATCTCGCCAAAGCTATTTTCGCTTTATCTAAAGTGCTATTGGATAAAGTTTTTATTAAGCAACTTACCATTGCGGATCAGCGGATTTCACCAATAAGCAGCTTACTCAGCTGTGAACAATTAGATGCGATTGTTTATATGTCTGCTCAACAACATCACTATTATTTTTCATATCGGCACGAAAACCAGAGTATTGGTTTTTTCTCACTTCTCGATCATTTACATCGAATTGATCATCTTGCGCCTTATTATCATTATTTTCATGCAGGACTATTAGCACCTACTAAAAAAATCCAAGCGAAAAGCGATTGGATCAATATTATTGGTGATACCTACTTTGGGGAATACTATACAAAATTAAGAAAAAATAAGGGAGTGACGGATGCACTACAAACATATGGTTATCAATATTCTTTTGAAAAGATAAAACAATTTTTCAATGAAAAAGACGTGAATATTGCTAACTTTGAAGCCGTCTTCAATGTAGAGCAAAAGTCTGATTTAGAACATATAAAAGCATTTATTTTAGGTGCTGATGCAGATGAAACTTTAGCCGAATTTAAGCGCATTCATATCAACACCTTATGTCTCGCGAATAATCATTCAAAAGATTATGGTGAAGTCAGTTTAAAATATACCTTAGATCAATTAAAACAAAAGAAGATTGATTTTGTAGGTGTAGGTGAAGATCAACAACACGCTCATCAATACTTAGAAATACATCAAGGCGGGAAAGTTTGCGCGATTTTTAATGGTTATTGGCATAGAGAAAGTGCATATCGTGATTATCAGTTTTATGCGTTAGGGAAATCCAGTGGAGTTGCGTGTTTAAATGCTGTGATGTTTGAACAAATTATGCAATACAAAATGAAGTTTCCTGATCGAAAAATCATTGTGATTTGCCATTGGGGGACTGACTTCCAACCGGTACATATTGAACAAGAAAAGTTAGCACATGTATTTACGCAAATGGGCGTTGATTTAGTGATTGGGCATGGTGCGCACACCATTCAACCCATTAAATTTTTAAATCATAAGCCTGTCATTTTTGGAATTGGTAATGCTGTGTTTAATAGTAATGGTGAATTTGATAAATATCATGCTTTGCCTTACGGGATCATCGTACGATTAAATTTAGAAGAGGGGATTGTGAAACTATATCCAATATTTACCGATAATCTCAAAACATTTTGGCAACCTTATCCTGTAGATGCTATGCAATTTGATCAAGTGAAAAGTTATCTGACCAATCATTTGGATCATAAGCAATATCTATTAGATCAAGATCAACTTGGTTTTTATATCCAAATTGATTTTTAGGGATATTTTTTATAATTGTCTAATATAATTTTTAGTTGTTCATCATTGAAACCTAAATTGCGTAAGCCACCGCTGCCTAATTTGCAATCATAACTACTCATAATATTTGTGGGCGTGGTCTTGGTTGCTTTGGGTGTACATACATGACCTAATCCAAAAGCATGTCCCATTTCATGTACTGTTGCGGCTTGTGTTTGATAGTTTAGACGTTGCCAATCAATTAAAATAAAAGGCTGACCCTGATTTCGAAAGCCCCAACTGGTGACATCGCTATATTTTAACTTCTCGTTATAAGCATCATAAATAATAAAAAGAACCTCTTTACTTTTGCGTCGTGGAAAACAAGTACGTACTGCATTTGGAATATGATCCGTCACTATCGACGTAGGTTGGTTGATTTGATTGGCTAAGTCACATTTTCGCTTGGTAAAGTCATGGTAAGAATAATAGTGATTGATTTTGAATTTAAAGATTTTCTGATTATTTTCATCGAGAAAATATCGATTTAGAATTTCAAGTTCTTTATACATTTGCAGCCTAGTATCAAGTATTTTGGCTTGAGGTCTATTTATAGTGAAAATAAAGCTCACATAAACGACGGGTAGGCGACCTTCAGAATCCGCTTGATATTTATAAGGACTTATCTTCACTGTCGGTTTATTTTGAGTCGTACATGAATTGAGAAAAAAAAGACTCGATAATGTTAGCAATGTAATTTTTAATCGCATTTTTTATACTCTAAACTCACAAAAAGATTTAGTTATTGTTCATAATTTTTACTGTGATCGATATGATGTTATCAGATTTTGATGGTTTCTTTTATGCAAGATACGAATGAACTACAACGACAAATACTGGAAGTTGTTGCACTAATTCCTTATGGTAAAGTTGCAAGTTATGGACAGGTCGCAAAGTTAGCAGGACTACCAAAACATGCACGTTTAGTCGGATATGTTTTAAAACATTTAGACAGCCAAAGTAAAATTCCTTGGCATCGTGTGATTAATTCTCAAGGAAAAATTAGTGTTCATCGTTTAAATGAACAAGGAGAGAATGTTCAAAAAATTTTATTAAATGAAGAGGGGATTTATTTATTAAATAATAAAGTCAATTTAAAAACATTTGGTTGGAATACTTAATAATTTAATTAAAATAAAAAACAATAAGTTAGAGTATTGAAAGTTTATTACTTTTTAAATACAATTTGAATACATAAAATGTACATTAAGTGTCCTTGGTATTTAAATGAAAAAATTATCAGCAGTTTTCGGGGTTGCAGTTCTTAGTTTATCTGGTTGTGCAAGTATTATGTCTGGAAGTTCACAGACAATGACTTTTGAAAGTACACCTGAATTAAGTGATATTACAATATTAAATAAAGCAGGTAAAAAAGTTCATGTGGGTAAAGCACCTGTTACAGTAAGTTTAAAAAGAAGCTCAGGATTTTTCTCACCTGAAAAATATACTGTTATCTTTGAAAAAGAAGGTTTTGAAACTAAAACTGTTAATGTTTCAGCTCATGTGAATGGTTGGTATGTTGGAAATATTCTCTTTGGCGGGGTTTTAGGATTATTAATTATCGATCCTGCTACTGGTGCAATGTATAGCTTAAGCACGAAAGAAACCAATGTTGCTCTTAAAGAGTTAAATAAAGAAAATCTTCAAGCGAATACACAATCATTAACGATCGTTTCGACAGAAGAACTACCTAAAGATATATTGGATAAGGCAAAGCCGATTAAGCTACAATCGCAATAGTTTAAAAAAGCATGGTGAATAACCATGCTTTTTTCATTGATTTAATAACAATATTATTATCGTATAACCAAAACGGGAATATGACTTTCACCCAGTACTTTTTGAGCCACACTACCTAATATAAATTTCTTAATACCAGTTCGACCATGCGAACCCATAATAATCAAATCTGCACCTAGATTTTGAGCTGCACCAATGATTTCATCGTGGATTGAAAAACCTTCTAAGACTTGGGTTGCAACTGTTAACCCTAATTCTTCGAACTTTTTTTCTACTTTAGTGAGATTTTCTTGAACATATGAGCGAACTCGCTCTATTAATTCATTACTTTGTCCCATGCGAAGGTAGGCTTCAGATAAATAAGGGTCTAAAGTCATGACTTCAACGACAGTAATTTCACTATTGAGGGCTTTAGCTAATTGAGCTGCTTGTTGAATGACGTTCACTGAAATTTCTGAATCATCAATTGCAACTAAGATTTTTTGATAAGCCATGGTTATTACTCCTTATTATTAAAATTACAGATCAATTTCACTTATAAAAATTAGATTAAATGTGCTTCTTTACTCATAGTAAACTTATTCTTCATGAAATAAAACCTAGTATTTTTATAGGGATAATGATCGTAAATATTATTATTTAAAGGATATGATCAAAATAAAAATAGATGAAATCTATATAAAACTAGATGCGAGATATAGCTATGATTTCTATATAAAAGCTATATTAATTCTCTTTGAGATATTGTATTAACCTTTCAATATTATCCGTCTGCAATTCTTCACGCATTTTTAAAATCTGCTTTTCATCTAAGTCATAGAGTTTGAGCGAGAGCAACTTTTCAATATCAGATTCAGAGAAACGGTATTTGATAATTTTAGCAGGAACCCCGCCAACAACAGCATAAGGTGGTATATCTTGGGTGACCACTGCGCCTGTTGCCACCACAGCACCTTCCCCCAGTTTAACGCCTTGCATGATCATGGCGCGGCTGCCAATCCAGCAACCATCAGCAATGACTGTATCACCCGCAGGTTGAAAGCTACGTGTATCAAAAGGGAAGGTTGAAATCCAGTCAGGGCGGTGCAATTGGTTGCCACCCATAATAATCACGCATTCAGCACCAAAGCAGACAAAATTACCAATATGAAGTTGGTCTATTGGCTTCTCTGTTGTAGAGGGTTTGTCATGTAAATAACGTACTACACAACGTTCAAATCCTTGATCCCAATAAGCAGAATAATAAGAGTAATTACCTTTAATATGGATATTCGGATTTTTCACTGTTTTTGAAATAAATTCGAACTCACACCAATGTTTAACAGGAGAGTTGATCAGTGGTGTATCCATTGCTTTTCCATAGAATGCTTTGAGAAGAAAAACCCCTCAAATAGAGGGGCTAATGAATTGGAATTAGATATATTCCACACTCACAATTTCGTATTCAACTTCACCTTGCGGTGTTTGAATTTTAGCTTCGTCGCCTTCGCTTTTACCCAATAAACCGCGAGCGATTGGAGAGTTTACTGAGATTTTATTAATTTTAAAATCTGCCTCATCATCGCCAACAATTTTATAGGTCTTACGTTCTTCTGTATCTAGATTTTCAATCGTCACCGTTACACCAAAAACGACGCGACCATTTTGCTCAAGTGTTCTGACATCAATTTCTTGAGCAGCACCCAATTTACCTTCGATATCCTGAATACGACCTTCGCAGAAACCTTGCTGTTCACGAGCAGCATGATATTCCGCATTTTCTTTTAAGTCACCGTGCTCACGAGCTTCCGCGATCGCTTGAATGATACGTGGACGATCAACTGTTTTTAACTGTTGTAATTCTTTCTCTAAGGCAACCTTGCCTTCAGGAGTCATAGGATAACGTTGCATTTCAGTCCCTCTAAATTGGTTGGGAAAATACAGGATTTAAAAAAGAAAAAGCCCGCCACCGATAAGGTGGCGGGACTTATCGGTAAAGAATTAACCTACAGTTTGTAAATCTTGCAAGCGGTATACATCCATTGGCAATTTCACAGCAAATGCTTGGCAAACAGCTTCTGCGCCATTAATCGTCGTAGTGTAATACACTTTGCCTTGAAGGGCAGCACGACGGATCATCGCAGAGTCATATTGAGCCTGTTTACCTTCAGTTGTGTTGACAATAAGATGAATTTCACCATTTTTCAAGCGGTCTACAATATGTGGACGACCTTCGGTTACTTTATTCACTGCTTCACACGCTAGTCCAGCTTCTTGCAATACTTGGTAAGTACCATTAGTTGCAACAAGTTTGAAACCATAAGCGATTAACTGTTTTGCGATGTTAGCAATATATTTCTTGTCTGATTCACGAACTGATAAGAATGCATATTTCACTTCGCCTTCAGTCGGTAAACCCGGTAAACGTTCATTTGAGCCAAGTACGGCTTTATAGAATGCCTCACCGAAAGTTTCACCTACACCCATTACTTCACCTGTAGATTTCATCTCAGGTCCAAGCATTGGATCAACGCCTTGGAATTTAGCAAATGGGAATACAGCTTCTTTCACTGCAAAGTGCTTCGGAATAATCTCTTTGGTGAAACCTTGAGATTCCAAAGATTGACCCGCCATACAACGAGCTGCAACTTTTGCTAAAGAGTCACCAATACATTTAGAAACGAAAGGAACGGTACGTGATGCACGTGGGTTCACTTCAAGGATATAAATGTCGTTGCCTTTTACTGCAAACTGAACGTTCATCAAACCAATTACGCCAAGCTCTTTTGCCATGGCAACAGTTTGACGGCGCATTTCATCTTGAACTTCTTGTGAAAGTGAGTAAGGCGGAATTGAACATGCTGAGTCACCAGAGTGAATCCCTGCTTGTTCAATGTGCTGCATAATACCGCCAATCACAACATCTTTACCGTCAGATACGCAGTCCACGTCAACTTCAGTTGCATCATCAAGGAAACGGTCAAGTAGGACAGGCGCTTCATTAGACGCTTGTACTGCTTCACGAAGATAACGTTTAAGTTCATCTTCGTTATAAACGATTTCCATTGCACGACCACCCAATACATAAGATGGGCGAACAACCAGTGGATAACCCACTTTTGCTGCTTCTGAAATACCTTCTTCAGCAGATTTCACGATGCTGTTGTTTGGTTGACGAAGCTGTAGACGTTGAATCATTTGTTGGAAACGTTCACGGTCTTCTGCTCGGTCAATTGCATCAGGAGATGTACCGATAATTGGTGTACCTGCTTCTTCTAAAGCACGTGCCAATTTCAAAGGTGTTTGACCACCGTACTGTACGATCACTCCTTTAGGCTTTTCGATACGTACGATTTCAAGTACATCTTCAAGTGTTACTGGCTCGAAGTATAAGCGGTCGGATGTGTCATAGTCAGTTGAAACCGTTTCAGGGTTACAGTTGACCATAATTGTTTCATAACCGTCTTCACGCATTGCAAGGGCAGCATGTACACAGCAATAGTCAAACTCGATCCCTTGACCAATACGGTTCGGACCACCGCCAATGACCATGATTTTGTCACGGCTCGATGGATTCGCTTCACATTCTTCATCGTAAGTTGAGTACATGTAAGCTGTGTCAGATTCGAACTCAGCAGCACAAGTATCAACACGTTTGTAAACTGGATATACACCCAAATTCCAACGTTGTTTACGGAATTGCTTTTGTGAAATACCCATCAAATCAGCAATACGAAGGTCAGATAAACCTTTGCGTTTGAATGAACGGATATTATCAGCATTTAAGTCGCCAAAACCTAAAGTTTTTACTTGAGCTTCAGCTTTAACAATGTCTTCGATTTGGATCAAGAACCAACGATCAATCTTGGTTGCTTCAAATACGTCATCTAATGAAAAACCATGACGGAATGCATCAGCAACATACCAAATACGATCAGGACCTGGAACTTTAAGTTCTTTTAAGATGATGTCTTTAGCATTAGCTGTACCTACTTCGATTTTTTCATCAAAGCCGCTTACGCCGACTTCAAGACCACGAAGCGCTTTTTGTACAGACTCTTGGAAGTTACGACCAATTGCCATGACTTCGCCCACAGATTTCATCTGAGTGGTTAACACAGGCTCAGCTTGTGGGAATTTTTCGAAGTTAAAGCGAGGAATTTTTGTAACAACATAATCAATTGCTGGTTCAAAGCTTGCAGGGGTAATACCACCTGTGATGTCATTTTTCAATTCATCAAGGGTATAGCCAACCGCAAGTTTAGCCGCAATTTTTGCAATCGGGAAACCAGTTGCTTTAGATGCAAGTGCAGATGAACGAGAAACACGTGGGTTCATCTCTATCACAACCATACGACCGTCTTTCGGGTTAATACCGAATTGAACGTTCGAACCACCTGTTTCAACACCGATTTCACGTAGAACAGCAACCGATGCATTACGCATGATTTGATATTCTTTATCTGTCAATGTTTGAGCAGGAGCAACAGTGATTGAGTCACCTGTATGAACGCCCATTGGGTCAAAGTTTTCGATCGCACATACGATAATACAGTTGTCGTTTTTATCACGAACAACTTCCATTTCGTATTCTTTCCAACCAATCAGTGATTCATCGATCAATAATTGTTTAGTTGGAGAAAGATCAAAACCACGTTCACAGATTTCAATGAATTCTTCTTTATTGTATGCAATACCGCCACCAGAACCACCCATCGTGAATGATGGGCGAATGATCACTGGGAAGCCGAAACGCGACTGAATTTCCAGTGCATGTTCCATACTTTCTGCAACATCGGCACGAGGGCACTCTAAGCCAATTTTACGCATTGCGATGTCAAAAAGTTTACGATCTTCTGCTTTTTCAATCGCTTCTTTTGATGCACCAATTAATTCAACGTTGTATTTTTCTAAAATACCGTTGGCATCTAATGCAAGCGCACAGTTTAATGCCGTTTGACCGCCCATCGTTGGGAGGACTGCATCTGGACGCTCTTTTTCAATGATTTGTGCAACAGTCTGCCAAGTGATTGGCTCGATATAGGTTGCATCCGCCATTGAAGGGTCAGTCATAATGGTCGCTGGGTTAGAGTTCACCAAAATTACACGGTAACCTTCTTCACGAAGTGCTTTACATGCTTGTGCACCTGAGTAATCAAACTCACATGCTTGACCGATCACAATTGGACCTGCACCAATAATTAAGATGCTTTTAATATCCGTACGTTTAGGCATTATTCGCTCCTTAATTATTTCTTAGCTGCTTCGATTAATTCGATGAAATGATCGAACAATGGGGCACAGTCGTGTGGACCAGGACTCGCTTCAGGGTGACCTTGGAAGCTGAATGCTGGTTTATCAGTGCGATGAATACCTTGGTTTGTACCATCAAACAACGAACGATGCGTTACTTTTAAGTTTGAAGGTAAGGTGCTTTCATCAACAGCAAAGCCGTGGTTTTGAGAAGTGATCATTACAGTACCATTCTCAAGGTTTTGTACAGGATGGTTAGCGCCGTGATGACCATGATTCATTTTCATGGTCTTCGCACCAGAAGCAAGCGCTAAGATCTGGTGACCTAAACAAATACCAAAGACTGGTAAAGTTGTGGTCTCAACAATGGTTTTTACTGCTGCAATTGCGTAATCACATGCCGCTGGGTCACCCGGACCATTTGACAAGAACACACCATCTGGATTCAAAGCGAGCACTTTTTCAGCAGGGGTTTGTGCAGGCACAACAGTCAATTTACAACCACGGTCTGCAAGCATACGTAAGATGTTGGTTTTGACACCATAATCGTATGCAACCACATGAAATTTAGTTTCTGGTTGTGAAAACCCTTCACCTAAACCCCAAGAACCTTCAGTCCATTCAAAACCTTCCGGATCACAGCATTCTTTGGCAAGGTCTAAACCATTTAAACCACCGAAAGCTCGAGCTTTTGCAATTGCCTCTTCTTTAGTGATATTTTCACCAGCAAGAATGCAACCATTTTGCGCGCCTTTATCACGTAAAATACGTGTCAGTTTACGTGTATCAATGTCAGCGATAGCAACAACATTATGTTGTATTAAATATTCACTTAAAGATTGTTCTGCGCGGAAATTGCTATGCAATAGAGGAAGATCACGAATAATCAAACCGTTCGCCCATACTTTATGGATGCGACCAGATTCAACGTCTTCGCTATTACAGCCTGTATTTCCAATATGAGGATAAGTCAGCGTCACAATTTGTTGCGCGTAACTTGGGTCAGTCAAAATTTCTTGATAGCCTGTCATGGCTGTATTAAAAACGACTTCACCAGTCGTACTTCCTGGCGCACCGATAGACGTTCCTTTAAAGATCGTTCCATCTGCGAGGGCTAAAATGGCGGGGGTGCTCAAACCAAAGCTCCTGAACTAAAACCACAAAAAATAGGGCTGTAAAAAAGCGAGAAGACATAAAAAAGGCAGGCTGTCCTTAAAAAACACGCCCCTCCTTCCAGTCTGCTCGCTTGTAACTTAACAGCGCATTATACGCATGAGTGCGTGAAAAGTCTATGTGTTTTATTTATTAATACTGATGAATTGATTGATTCCAATTTCAACATCAAATATTTCAAAACAAAGCATCAAATTTAAAGGGTCTTGCATCTCTATATGAATTAAATTTTAAAGGTATATTTCCCTAGAGTAACTTTATTCAGTAGCTTTATAAGGTTTAACAATTATAAAAACAGCAATATTTTAAGATAAGATCAGAATTTATATACAAAACGGTCTATGGCTAAATCTATCATCCATCTATCTATATCTTGAGATATTATGCAAATTGTCTGACAATTTTTTAGCGATTAATTTCGTAAGAGATTTATCTTATAGATAGCCAAAAAAGCAACAATCAATATAGAGGGGATACAAAATGGCTGAGAATCAAACAACTACTGAAGAAGTGAAAGACGTTGTCGTTGAAAAAACTGCAAAAGCGAAAGAAGCTGTTGCGGAAAAGACAGCAGAAGTCAAAGAAGTAGTCGCTGAAAAAACTGCAAAAGCAAAAGAAGTTGTTGCAGAAAAAACAGCAAAAGCAAAAGAAGTGATTGCGGAAACTCAAGAGCAAGCAAAAGAAGTGATTGCTGAAACTCAAGAGAAAATTGAGACTGAAGCGAAAGAACTGAATCAAAACATCCAAAATCAGCTTGCGCAAATTAAGCAAGACCTTTTAGAACGTATTGATGTGATCAAAACTCAACTTAATTCATCTCAAGGTAACTTGGTTGAATTAACCAATGCTTTAAAAACTGAATTAAATGCTTTGATTGAAGATTTAACCAAAGTGAGCAAAGAGTTGAAAGATGACATTAGTCAAATTTCTGTAAAGCATAAAGATACTTTGGTTGGTAGCTTTAAGCGAACTAAAGAACAAGCGGTCGAAGCTTGGAATAAAGTACGTGCAAGCTAATTTTTAGCGGGCATAAAAAAGCGAGAAATTTATTTCTCGCTTTTTTGTTTATAAATGGTGTAGCCAATCACGTTTATTGTGAAAATCAGCTTGGGGGCTACTATGTTGCATTGCAAAATAATGCATACCTTGAGTGGTATTAAAAACTGCAGTTAAACCCAAGTATAAATCAGACCACTTCAATTTATTTTGTTGCATAAATTGAGATAAATCTAGACTTACATTCAAACCATAATGCGTACGTTGTAAGCGGTTCAACTCAATGTCATATGCGGCAACGGGTGGCATATTTTCTGGAAAGCGATATTCTTCAAATTGATACACTTGCCACGCTTCAGATGGGGAGAGATTAATTTCACGATAGAAATCTTCATCTTTCACGCCTATAAAAATCTCAAAGCAAGTGTGTTCCCATAAAAAGTCTTGGCGAGGATGTGCTTTAACTTGATCTGGGTAAATCAGAAATTGATTGGGATCACGAACCCAAAAACCAACATTTAATGTGGCTGGTGTTTGTTGCTCAATCGCTCCGACAACGGTAATAGCATTAAAGCGATCAAAAGCGCAAAGTTCATAACTTGCCATTCTGACTACTTATTACTTAAGTGAGCAAAACGGACTAAGTTAGAAAGATTTTGGTTTTGTTTTGCTGCCTTTTTATAAAGCAAAACGATTTTACCAATTTTTTGTACAGACTCAGCGCCTGTTGCTGCAACAATTGAATCGATCACAGCGGCGCGTGCATCACGATCTTCACCAGCGATTTTTACCTTAATCAATTCATGATCATTTAACGCACGATTTGTTTCTTCAATGACGTTTTCTGTAAGACCTTGGCTGCCAATCATGACAACAGGATTAAGAGCATGACCAATTTGACGTAAACGCTTACGTTCATGGATAGATAAAGCCGGCATTAAAAGTACCTAATGTGAAAAACGACTTAGTATAACTTGCATCCTAAATCTTAGATAGCTCAGGCAGGCAAGTGGTTCAAATAATTGTGTGAAATTATGGTCGGATTAAACAATTGAGTTGATCGAAAAAAATCTGTAAAACTTCGTGTGAATGAAGTACATCCGTACTGTAATAAGAATAATTTTCACGTACAATGATCAATCAGAAGTTTTTTGAAATTTAGTGAGTTATGGCGACGCGCATTACCAATCAAAAATTGTCGAAAAGCAGCCGTGTGTGGATGAGAGAGCACTTGGATGATCCTTTTGTAAAGAAAGCACAAAAAGAGGGTTATCGCGCACGGGCAGCGTACAAGTTACTTGAAATCCAAGAAAAATATAAAATGATCAAACCGGGCATGACAATTGTTGACCTCGGTGCAGCACCCGGAAGTTGGTCGCAAATTGCAGGTAAACTGGTTGGATCAAATGGATTAGTGATTGCCTCAGATATTTTACCGATGGATGCACTTCCAGATGTAACTTTCTTGCAAGGCGACTTCCGTGAAGAAGAAGTTTTCGAAAAATTGTTAAATATTTTAAATGGACGTCAAGTAGACGTTGTAATTTCAGATATGGCCCCCAATACATCAGGTAATAGGGCTGTTGATCAACCGCGTCAGATTTACTTATGTGAATTGGCTTTGGATTTTGCTCAGAAAGTACTCGGACCAAACGGACAGTTTATTGTTAAAGTGTTCCAAGGTACTGGATTTGATGAGTTTAGAAAACAAGTGGTCGATAGTTTTGATGTATTAAAAACAGCTAAACCTGCGGCATCACGTGCCCGATCAAAGGAAGTATTTTTGATTGGTCAAGGTCGTAAAAAAGCATTGCGATAAAAAGTGTACTTGCCAAGTTGTTAAAAATTGTGCATTTTGTACCTTTTAAGTTTTTTGCAACGCAAATTCATTGCTGTTTTTGTGAAGGTCAGCCAAGATTAGGTATGATCAAATTAGATTGATATGGGAATAAAGCCTTGAGCGATTACTTCAAGAATGCCGTATTGTGGCTCATCATACTCGGTGTTCTGATTTTGATTTTTAGCAACGTCAGTGACCGCAATAAACCTGCTGCGATGAAATATTCTGATTTCGTTGCTGCGGTGAATGCTGGGCAAATTAAACAAGTCACAATTGACGGTTTAAATATTAATGGTGAAAAAACCAATGGTTCTTCTTTTGAAACGGTTCGTCCGCAAGTAGAAGACACTGAGTTGCTACCAAGCTTGAATAAACAAAATGTAATAGTTGAGGGTACAGCTCCACAACGCCAAGGCATTTTGATGCAACTTCTCATCGCGAGTTTTCCAGTATTACTCATCATCCTTTTATTCATGTTCTTCATGCGTAATATGGGCGGTGGCGCTGGTGGCAAAAACGGTCCTATGAGTTTTGGTAAGTCAAAAGCTAAAATGTTATCTGAAGATCAAATTAAGATAAATTTTGGCGATGTTGCGGGTTGTGACGAAGCGAAACAAGAAGTTGTCGAAATCGTTGACTTCTTAAAAGATCCTTCTAAATTCAAACGTCTTGGTGCAACCATTCCACGTGGTGTACTTATGGTGGGTCCACCAGGTACGGGTAAAACATTATTGGCGAAAGCAATTGCTGGTGAAGCTAAAGTTCCTTTCTTTAGCATCTCAGGTTCTGACTTTGTTGAAATGTTTGTTGGTGTGGGTGCGTCTCGTGTACGTGACATGTTTGAACAAGCGAAACGTCATGCGCCATGTATCATCTTTATTGACGAAATTGATGCAGTCGGTCGTCATCGTGGTTCGGGTACAGGTGGTGGTCATGATGAGCGTGAACAAACCTTAAACCAAATGCTTGTTGAGATGGATGGTTTTGAAGGCAATGAAGGCGTGATCGTTATTGCTGCAACCAACCGTGTAGACGTACTCGATAAAGCTTTACTACGTCCTGGTCGTTTCGATCGTCAAGTGATGGTTGGTTTACCAGACATCCGTGGTCGTGAGCAGATTTTGAATGTTCACTTGAAAAAGCTTCCTTCAACCACTGGTGTTGATGTCAAAGTGCTTGCACGTGGTACACCTGGATTCTCTGGTGCACAACTTGCTAACCTTGTGAATGAAGCTGCACTATTTGCTGCACGCCGTAATAAAAATACGGTTGATATGCATGATTTTGAAGATGCAAAAGATAAGCTTTACATGGGACCTGAACGTAAATCGATGGTGATTCGTGAAGAAGAACGTCGTGCTACTGCATACCATGAAGCTGGACACGCGATTGTCGCTGAAATTCTACCGGGTACTGACCCAGTTCATAAAGTAACAATCATGCCGCGTGGTTGGGCATTGGGCGTAACTTGGCAGCTTCCAGAGCAAGATCAAACCAGCCATTACAAAGACAAAATGTTGAATGAACTTTCTATTTTGTTTGGTGGTCGTATTGCTGAAGAAGTGTTCATTAACCAAATGTCGACTGGCGCATCAAACGACTTTGAACGTGCAACGAAAATGGCGCGTGCAATGGTGACGAAATATGGTATGTCTGATGCATTAGGCGTAATGGTTTATGAAGATGAAAACCAAAATGGTTTCTTCGGTAATGTAGGTAACCGTACGATTTCTGAAGCGACTCAACAAAAAGTGGATGAAGAAGTTCGTCGTATCCTTGATCAACAATATAAAGTTGCTCGTGATATCTTGGAAAATAACAAAGATATCGCACATGCAATGGTAAAAGCGTTGATGGAATGGGAAACGATTGATCGCGATCAAATCCGTGACATCATGGAAGGTCGTGAACCTCAGCCACCAAAAGTTTATGTTGCTGAAAATCCTGTGGCTGCATTTGAACCACCGAAAGATGGTCCATCTACACCACCGCCATTACCAGCAATGGGTTAACGATTGAAACCAAAAAGAGTCGCTAAAGAGCGGCTCTTTTTTATGATCGACTAAAAAGAGTGAATTAAAATGTTCAGAGTTGAAAGATCATCAGCATTATTTTTGAAAGTTGAAAATTTGGCTTATAAATATTTAGAAAAAATTTTTCAAAAAAATACTTTGAGTGATCTAGACATGCCATGTGATTTTGAGTCACTTCAATTTCATACAGAATCTATTTTACAAGAAGTAAACAAGTATTATTTTCAAACAATATTTATTTGTAAACTTGATATTTTTCAGAAAGAAACCAAGCAGCTAGGTTATTACAAACTCATTCTTGATATGGATTATCAATTTTTGGATGAGTTTTTTTGTCATTGTTGAAAATCTATAATGAAAATTGAGCAGACAAGAGAAAAGATTGAAAATAAAGAAACACTTAAATCTACTGATCATCGTTAAAATATACCTTATTAAAAATGGAGACTCTTGATGCAGTTGATGCCTTTACCACAATGTGAGTTACAGTGTGGTCGTTTCAGATTAGACCTGTCTCAGCCTCAAGTAATGGGCATTCTCAATGTAACACCTGATTCATTTAGTGATGGCGGGCAGCATCACCATAAGGAACAGGCAGTTCAACGAGCTTTACAGATGATGGAAGAGGGTGCAAGCATTATTGATATTGGCGGAGAGTCTACACGCCCGAATGCTTCACCCGTTGCATTACAAGAAGAAATTCAACGGGTCATTCCAGTGGTTGAAGCACTAGCACAATATGATGTCGTGATGTCGATTGATACCAGCCAGCCTAAAGTGATTCGAGCGGCAGTGAAAGCAGGTGCACATATCTGGAATGATGTTCGTGCTTTAACTCGTCCTATGGCCTTAGAAACCGCTGCTGAGTTGAATATTCCTGTGGTGTTGATGCATATGCGCGGTGAGCCGACCAATATGAATCAGTTGGATCAATATGACGATGTGACTGAAGACGTAATTTCTGAATTGCAACAACGTTTAGATCAAGCAATCGCTGTCGGTGTTCAAGCAGAAAATATTATTATTGATCCTGGTTTTGGCTTTGCTAAAAATTCGCAACAGAACTTCCAGTTATTGAATGAGTTTTGGAAGCTTAATCGGATGGGCTATCCAATTTTATCAGGTTTATCGCGTAAACGTTTTATTGGTGAAGCCTTAAATGGTGTACCTGCTCAAGAGCGCGCAGTTGGCAGTGTGACAGGGCATTTGTTGAGTATTCAACAAGGTGCAAGCATTGTTCGGGCACATGATGTAAAAGCAACTCATGATGCGATTAATATCTGGAAAATGATGCAAATGAATTAAACTAAACGAGTCAGTGGGGCATCGTTCTGCTCTATTGACTTACTGATTCAGATTAAATATAAAAGCCATATAAATGAAAATGGTTAATATAAAAATGGAAAATAAAACAATTACATATAAAAGCTTATGGGTTTTTGCGCTCATTCTTAGTCTTGGATTTATTATTTCTGCTGGTGTGATGGGTTATGCGCTGAAGCAATCTAATAACACTAAAAACTCAATTACAGTCAAAGGTTTAGCTGAAAAGCCAATTCAGGCTGATTTGGCGCGTTGGGAAATCAACTTACAAACAAGCAACACTTCAAATAGTATACCTGAGGCCTATCAACAGCTTGACCAACAAATGAAAACCTTACAAAACTTTTTTATTGATCACGGTTTCAAAGCAGCCGATATACAACTTGGTAATAAGAGCTCTCAGCCGTATTATGAAGAAGTGAATATGGGGGATGGGCGAATTAATCGTGAATTTAAAGGTTATCTTGCGATGCAATCATTTATTGTAAATAGTCGTGATATTAAGAAAATTGAACAGACTGCTAAAGATGCTTATTTGTTAGATGAAAAGGGTATCTCCATTGAACAGAAACCTCAATATTTAGTCTCGAATTTAGAAGAAATCAAAATGTCACTGATTGCCAACGCAACAAAAAATGCGCACAGTCGCGCAAATGAGTTTGCAAAAGTTGGTGGGGTGAAAGTAGGTATGATGCGTTCCGCCAGTCAAGGTGCATTTTATATCTTGCCAGAAAGTGGTTCAGATGATGACAGCGATTATGGTGGTGCTTATGATAAAGCAACCATTAATAAAATTGCCCGTGTTGTTGTGACCATTAACTATGCAATTGAATAAAAATATTTCTAAATTTATAAACATTTAAGAGGAATGATGAAGATAAAGATACATTCGAATACGATGTGTCTTTATTTTTTTGAATACAATCAGATTGATATATCCATTTAATTGAAATAACAGAATAAATTTAGGAACTTTAAGATGCACCAGTTGACAAAAATATTAACACTATCAGCATTAAGTAGCATGATGATCGCCTGTAGTAATCCAGTAAAACAGCAGCAGTTTGAGTTGATGGAACCGTTACAGCCAGTTTCAGCAGTACAATCGAATTTGGCAGTAGATAGTGCTCGTAAAATGATTGCACCAGCAGCTTATATTGCTGCAATGCCTGCACCAGAAAGACCACGCTTAGAACAGAACACCGAAAAATATCAAAAGAATGAGATCAATCCTGTTCATCGTGTAGCTGATCAAGCCGTTTCAACGTTCAGTATTGATGTCGATACAGGAAGTTATACCAACACACGTCGTTTCCTGAATGATGGGCGTTTACCGCCTGTAGATGCAGTCCGTGCCGAGGAGATGATTAACTATTTTGATTATCAGTACCCACAACCAAATACTATTCATCCATTCTCAGTCAGTACTGAAACAGTAGATTCGCCGTGGAAAGAAAATGCCAAGTTGATTAAGATTGGTATTCAAGCTAAAGACCTTAGTACTAAACAATTGCCACCTGCGAACTTAGTATTTTTGGTGGATGTCTCAGGTAGTATGGATGCAACAGATAAATTACCTTTAGTAAAACAGACCTTGCGTTTATTGACTGAACAATTACGCGCTCAGGATAAAGTCACGATTATTACTTATGCGAGTGGTGAAAAATTAGTTTTAGAACCCACTTGTGGTGATCAAAAAGACAAAATTCTTGCAGTGATTAATGGATTACAAGCAAGCGGGGCAACTGCGGGTGAACAAGCAATTCAACTCGCTTATAAACAAGCAGAGAAAGTTTTTGTCAAAAATGGTATTAACCGAATTTTATTGGCTACGGATGGTGACTTTAATGTTGGTATAACTGATTTCAGTACCTTGAAAGGGATGGTAGCGGAAAAAAGAAAAAGTGGTATTTCATTAACCACATTAGGTTTTGGTACAGGAAATTATAATGAGCAGTTGATGGAGCAACTGGCAGATGCAGGCGATGGCAATTACAGCTATATAGACAATAAAAATGAAGCGAAAAAAGTGGTGCAGCGTCAGCTTTCATCAACCCTTGCAACCGTTGCCCAAGATGTCAAAATTCAGGTCGAATTTAATCCTGCTATGGTGAAAGAATATCGTTTAGTCGGTTATGAAAATCGTATGTTAAAGCAAGAAGATTTTAATAACGATAAAGTTGATGCAGGTGATATTGGTGCAGGGCATAACGTCACTGCAATCTATGAAATTATTCCTGTAGGTCAGCAAGGTTGGCTCAATGATTCACGTTATCAACCATCAGCAAAAATAGATGCTGCGAAAAAGTCTGAATATGCCTTTGTAAACTTACGTTATAAATTGCCAAATCAAGAAAAGAGTATTTTGCTTAATCAAGCGGTAAAAGCTGAAAGTAAAACTCTTGCACAAGCAAATAATGATACTCGTTTTGCGATTGCTGTTGCATCTTATGCTCAGCAGTTAAAAGGCGGACAATATAATGGTGCGATGGGATGGGATCAAATTATCAAGTTAGCGCAACAATCTGCAAAACCTGATCCTTATCAAATGCGAGAGGAGTTCGTGGAACTTACCAAGATTGCCAAAAGCTTGAGTGCTAAAAAAGATTAAACTTTGTTTTTGAAAAAGCGGTCGGAAAGATCGCTTTTTTTATGCATTAATATCGTGATTTCTATGAGAGTGTGTTATAAGCATGGCGTTTTACTAACATGTAATTTTGTTATGTTTGAAAATTTACTTCTCCCTATGTTTGATGATGAATATTATCCCGATATTCTGGTTGCTGAAGTGAGGCAACACATCCAAAAGTTTTCAAAAAAAGTCAGTCTGAAAGATTTATCTGAGACAGAAATTTATCGTTTTGCTCATCAGACTATGATTGAAATTAATGAGATGAAACCTCAGTTTGAAGATTTAGACTCAAGTTTAGATGATACTGCTGCTGATTATATTGCTGAAGCCATGATGATGGTGGTACAAGATGTCGGTTACTTAGATATTGAAATGGAAGAGTTGATTGCGAATCGAGAGTGGTAAATTTCACTCTCGATTCGAGAATGCAAATATAATAATTACTTTTGTGCTGTTATTTCCCAGAGTTTAGGTAAGACAATTTCTCCAGAAATCCATGCTTCGATTTTTGACTGTTTAACACGTTGATAATAAATACTCTGTGTATTAATGAGCAGACCTAAGGTATCGCCCTGTTGTAGTTTTCCGTTAATACTTGGTAATTCGACGTTTAGATAATAATCATTAGGTTGTGTCGTATGATCTTTAATCTGGTCATAAATTTGTTTTCGTTTTAGATTAATTGGTGTGTCTTGATCATTCAAAACTTTATATTTGCTATTAACTTTTGATTTCACCGCGACTGAAATAAAGAGGGTTGGATCAAGGTCTTTTGTTTTTGTCTCAATTTGTATTGCAAGACGAGGTGCACCTGTAATATGCATATCTTGTAATGTTGTATGTATAGGGACAAAAACAGCTTGTGAAGTTGTAGGTGAAATCCAAGTTTTATTTAATCTGTATTGTGTTACGGGATTAAGATCACTCAAATAATTGACAGGGCTTTGATCAACACATAGTTCAGGAAGTTTTGAAGTTACTTGTTGATCTTTAAGTTGCTGATTAAACCAAGATAATATGATGCTTTGCAGATTATATTGTTGTTTATCACCACATCGAACAGATTTACCAATATACCAAAATGGTGTATTGCCTAATGGTGAATGTTGAGCAAAAGGCTGTAAATGTCCGCCTTGCACCCCGATCAAATGTACGTCATGTTGAGCTTGCTGTATACATTGTGCTGCTTTGACACCTTCATTAAAAGGAAAAAGCACATCTCGAAACCCTTGGATAATGAACGCATTTGCTTTAGGGGCTTGGTTATGTTCGCAGAACCAACTGAGTTGATGAGTTTTGAGAAAATCATAAGTGGAATGATTTAATTGACCATGCTGGGTATCCAGATAAGCCTTCTTTAACTCTGGATCAAATTTGTTCCAATTCCACCAATCACCAATGAGATTTAAGAA
Organism: Acinetobacter sp. Z1; assembly: GCF_024296945.1. Classification (NCBI taxonomy): domain Bacteria; kingdom Pseudomonadati; phylum Pseudomonadota; class Gammaproteobacteria; order Moraxellales; family Moraxellaceae; genus Acinetobacter; species Acinetobacter sp. Z1. The sequence continues at coordinate 946,301 of NZ_CP101115.1, forward strand.
ACTAATCCAGTTACTTTTAGGTACACCATTAGGTGCTAAACTATTTGCAATATCATACCAAGTGGTGATCGGAACAATTGCTTGTAAACGTACATCTAGAGCAGAGGCAATATATTGCACTCCACCAGCATATGATTCACCAATCATGCCTGCACGAACACCATTTTGATTTTTGGATAATTGCGGCAGATTTTTTTCAGCCCAATTCAAGATCGTGATGACATCTTGAGCTTCTTTATTTGGATCAGTTAAACGGATTTTACCTTGACTATCACCGTGACCTCTTTGGTCAAAGCTAATCACCCAATAACCATTTTGCCAAGCTTGTTTTGCCACTTGTCCTGTTGGTAATAGGAACCCGTATAGGCTCAACTCAGGCCGTTTCATTCTTGATAGACCAAAGCCATGTGTATGTAAAATTAATGGCGCCGTTTGACCTGCTGCTAATTGTGGTTGATATACAGTAAAAGCAATTACAGTCCCATCAGGAGCCGTAGTTTTTGCTTGATAATATCGCTGTTTTAATTCAACGGTTTTTTGAATAATTGGCTTAGTTTGAGGGGCGACGTGCGAGCAGCCTTGCAAAACAAACAATAGGCTGAAACACAGCCATAAAACGTAAGAACGCATAGATTATTTCATCCTTGAGCAAATCTTGAGAAGTCACGATGTGAACGCAATGAGTGTACTTTAACTGATCAGTAGATACCACCAACTGATAGATCAAGTTAACTGACCTATCAGTTTTCAAGATTTTGGTAGCGAGTCTTTTTGCGATAAGTATATAAAAATAAACCAGAGCAAAGAAAAATCAAACCAATAATCAAATGTGAACTTAAAGCTTCATGGTTGAACCAATATCCCCATAATGTGGCAAGTACAGGCGTTAAAATAGTAATGAGCATCACTGTAGTTGGATTAAGTTTTTGAATTAAATTAAAGTAAAAAATCATCGCCAAGACTGATGAAAATAAAGCGCTATACAGTAAAGCTAGACTTGTTTGCATGTCGGGTAAATGAGTTGGTATAGCTGAAGAAAAAAATGGCAATAAACACAAATATCCGAACCATGAAATTAAAGTTGAACCTGTAGTCTGAATGATGGGGTGAATATCCGCACCAATTTTTGCAACGCTAAACATTGAAATAACATAAAGTAATACTGCAATGATTTCGTAAGTGACCCCAAGCATGTCCAACTGAATATGATCTGTACCAATACCCAGAGTAAGACATAAGCCAAAAATTGCAATGCTTAGTCCATACCATTGACGTTTTAAAAAATGTTCTCGTTTTAAAATAAACACGGCAATTAAGCCAGACCATAACGGAGCCGTTCCATAGATAATCGAAATGATTCCTGATGAAACTTTAGTTGCGCCCATATAACAAAATGTCATTGAGCCAAAAAGTCCAACTGCACCAGCGGCATAACTCATCAATGCTTTAGAATTTAAAATCAGTTTGAGCCGAAAATAAAACAAGCATATAAAAGCAAAAGGAATGGCGATGCTGAATCGAAAGAATAATCCCCACGCCCAATGTATTTCATGCACAGTCCAGACCGCGGCTAATGGCGTGAATGACCAGATTAATACGACTGCAATGAATTGACCGACTGTAGCAAGACGAGGGGAAATAAGGGCTACAGTCGGTTGTATCTGTGTGCTTGATATTAAGTTTTTCTCGGGTAACTGATTCATGCTAAAGCTCCTGTTATAACAACGGTAGATTTGTTCAATAAATTTAGGCAATAAAAAAGGTCGCTCTTGAGGCGACCTTTGATTTCAAATGATGATGTATTTATATGGGCATCAAATAAAAGTGTATGAAGTCTCCTCGCATAAAAATGCAGACACGTCGCCAAGCCACACTGGCAGAAATACAGTGCGATGCGGGCATAACGTGTTTTGAAGAAACTATTGGATTGAGCATTTGAAATATTCTGAATAAGCTAAGTTTTTTATAGCATAAGGCTTGAGTGAAAAGTAGTCATTATGCTCATGTAAAGATAAAAATATCAGAATGAGAATAAGTGATTTAGCATTGCTTAAATTTAAAAAATTTCCATAATGTAGCAATTAACTGCTAAAAAAGAAGTCTGCTCTTGTCTGCGTTAGAAATTATTGCGGTGATTATTAGCCTGATTGGTGTGACCTTAACTATTCAGCGTAATATGTGGTGCTGGTGGTTTAACTTTTTGGCTTGTGCTTTATATGCCTATTTTTTCTTCACTATTAAGTTGTATGGAGAAACGATTCTGCAATTTTTCTTTATTGTGATGAATATTTATGGATTTTATTACTGGTTAAAAGGAAAGCGCCAAGACCATGTAATTCGTATTGAATCGATAGCAAAGACTACTGTATTGACGCAAATGGTTATTGCAATGGTTTTTGGACTATTATTTGGTTTGATACTCAAACATTTCACAGATGCTGCTGTACCAATGCTCGATTCTCAGCTAGTCGCTTTTAGTCTGCTGGCGACTTACTGGACCAGTCGTAAGCATATCGCTACGTGGATTCTCTGGATTTTTGTTAACATCATCTATGTGGGAATGTTTATATATAAAGAAGTTTTCCTCACCGCGGGGCTTTATGCTGCTTTTGTTGGATTAGCTACTTATGGTTGGTGGCAATGGCAACAGGTTAAACAAAAACAACAGTTACAGATATAAAAAAGGCAGTCGAACTGCCTTTTTTCTTTTTCGGATATTACTTTGTTGTTGCTTGATACGTTTGTACGGCTTGACGACCAATCGCAGGATCATCAGTAAACACACCATCGACTCCTGCTTTGAAATAAAGCTGCATTTCTTTGATCGAGCCTGTAGGGCAACGTTCAGCTGCTTTAGCTGGATCCGTGCTACATTTTAAGGTAGATGGTAGGAAGTTGTTCTCAGGGCGGAAAGTATAAGGATGTACTTTTAAATTAACTTTGTGTGCATTTGCAATGAACGATGTTGTTTTTGTCATCGCAGCATCTTCAAAAACATATACTTTCCATGGACCTACACCATTGGCATAGACTGAGACATCTTTTAACCCTTGTGCAGTTGCCAGATCAGCATAGGTTTTAGGATTATTTTGTGCGATGTAATCAGCAGGTCTAACATCAGGTGCATCATAGAGCTGAATCAGTTGTGCATGTTTCACACTCTTATGCAAATCCAATTGGTTTTTCAAATACTTTAAATTACTAACCTCAAATGATTGTAAATAAATTGGCGCGATATCACGGCTATATTGATATTTGGATAGTGTTTTCAATAAATTATCTTCCATTGCTAAATTAAGCTGTTGGAAGTAAGTTGGATGTTTGGTTTCAATATAAAGACCAATAATTTTGCCCGTTTTTTTATAATGAGCATTGGTTAACTCAATAATTTGATCCAATGTTGGAATGGCATATAAATCGTTATATTTTTGATTTTCAGGTCGATATTGAGGAATACGTTCACGCGCTTTCAGTTGTTGTAATTCATTTAAAGTAAAATCTTCTGTAAACCAACCATTTAATGAAACGCCATCAATCACTTTAGTTTTTTTACGATCAGCGAATTGTGGAAGAGAGGCAACATTTGTTGTTCCGCTGATTTCATTTTCATGGCGTGCCACCAAGATCCCATCTTTGGTTGAAACCAAGTCTGGTTCGATAAAATCGGCACCATCATCAATTGCTTTTTGGTAAGACTCAAGTGTATGTTCAGGTCGAAGCGCACTCGCGCCGCGATGTCCTATGACCAAAATTTTAGGTAATTGATAATTGGGTTGTGTCGTATTTTTTGAGTCATTATTGTCATCGTTACAGCCAGCAAGGCTGATCAAGCTGATACAAATAAATGCTTTTTTAAACATAGATAAGCTCATGTGTTTTTATAAAACATTGAGCTTGTATGCTAAAGGTATCCACAGTATGACAATTAAATGATATTTTGATGAAAAATAGAATGAATCAAACCCATTTTAAAGAAGAGCCAAACTCGATTTAGAATTTATTTTTCCAATAAGGCCAATTTATTTCCGGAATGAATTGATAGTTATCATCTTGCCAAAAGGTTTGCGAAGGCGCATTTTTTTCTTTCAGCCCCATAATATGCATCAGATTATTGTCTAACTCTGCCGTATTAATTGTTTTATCTTTATTTGCCCCTGTCATTTTTAAATTATCAGACCACATAATGACAGGAACTTGATAACCTGCTTTGGTATTTGGGCTGTGTCCTGCGTAATCAAGTTCGTGTCCTACTTCATTACCGTGATCTGAAACGACCGTAAAGGATCTGAAATCTGGGACTTGATCTGATCTTAGCGTATCTAAAAACTGAGCCAGTAAAGAGTCTTCATAGAGCACAGCATTATCGTAATCATTTCGCAGAGAGCGAATCCAAGGATCAATGTTTCGACTTTTTAGTTCCAACTCAACCTGATCATTACTATTACTGGTAAATTTGTTAAAAGCAGTTGGGTAACGCTCTTGGTAATTTGGATGTACCCCAATCAAGTGTAGGATAATTAATTTTTTTGGATCTGGGTCTGCTAAAGCTTGTTGGTAAGCAGGAATTAAGCTTTCATCAAGTGATGTACTGCTACGACCTGAGCGGTTGTTTTTATAAATAGCGTGGTCTGCATAAGAACCAAATAATGAGGATAGATAAGTATCATCTTGGTTACTAAGCCAATAGATTTTATATCCAGCAGCTCGAGCATAAGCCAAAATACTTTCAGGTGAATATTGATTGTGTTCAGCTGCTGGACTTTCTGTGAGTAATACTCTTAATGCATTAATTGTTGAAGGTGATGGTGAAAATGCATTACAAAATACTTGTATGTCATGGATTCGTTTACTTAGCTCAGGTGTTGTTTCGCGTGCATATCCGCATACGCCTAAATTTAAACTGGTTAAGCTTTCAGACAGCACTAAGACATGGGTTTGCTTATGTTTCGTTTGCTTGGCAACAACTAAATTTTCTTTAGCACTGATATCCCATTGTTCATGCACATTTTTATGTTTTTTAATTCTATCTTTGAAATCTTGAATTTTAGTTTGATATTCAGACCAGAAAACAACAGGATGTACCTTACGTGAGGGTTTCATCAGATAGCTGGTTGTTGTTAATAATAGTAATAAAACAATGCAGCTTCGATAGATTTTACTATTCCACAATTGCTTTAAATCAATAGGTTTGATGAGTTTCATGACGCTGAAACTATAAATCGAAATAGCGAGGATTAAACTAAAAACGACACTCGCAACAGTCTTAAGATGGAGCTGAAAGAATTCCCATATTTCATTATGATTGGTATTGGCAATTGCTTCTATAATGAAATAGGCTTCGTTATCACTATTAAATAAGTACCAAGTACTAGAGCGTAATAAAGCATCTAGCCAAAAAATAAACCACCACACGATTGCGATAATATGCCAAGATCTTTTATTACGAATAATTGCTAAATACGTAAACAAAACACCCGGTAAAGATAAGAATCCGAGGCGTAAACCATCGCTTAAATTTCCAGCGAAAATTAATAAACCGCCTGTAATACATGCAGGTAGCAAAATAAGCAGCAATACATTAAAACTTTTTAAGCTAGCTTTCATCTCTACCTAATATCGTGGGCACATTTAATAAACGTGCTAATATCGTTTTAACTTGAAGATGTGTCAATCCGAAATTGAAAAGTGATTGATTAATCAGTAAATTAAATTCTTTACCAAAAACTAAATTTACAGGTTTGAAGCTATTGGAATTTAGCTCAGCCGTGACTAAAATTCATGATTTCTCCTCATTTCCTCGCTTTTTGAAATGATATGTTAAAAGTGATAGCGTTTACTCAAGAGCTCAGCAATGATCACGAGCACAAGTTCCAAATTTATCATCATTCGAAAAATTGACTGTTTCAGCTAATGGAATGAGCAGCCATGCTATCTAAGTTTTTTATTGAGCGTCCGATCTTTGCGACTGTACTGGCAATTATGGTTATGGCATTTGGTGTCTTTTCTGTATTGAATTTGCCAGTAGAGCGTTATCCCGATATTGCACCACCTCGTATTACTGTCGCAGCAACTTATAGTGGTGCAGATGCCCAAGCTGTGGAAGATAGTGTCACTCAGGTACTCGAACAACAGATCAAAGGAATTGATAATTTACTTTATTTTAATTCGAGTAGTGATGCGAGTGGCAATAGTCGAATCAGTCTTTTCTTTGAGCAAGGAACCGATCCAGACCAAGCCCAAGTCCAAGTCCAGAATGCCGTCAATGGTGCGATTAATCGTCTGCCAGAAGACGTACAACGCCAAGGGGTAAATGTGCGTAAGTCACTCAGTGACTCATTTATGGTGATCGGTCTAGGAGATAAATCAGGACGTTCTACAAATTTAGATATTTCAGATTATTTAACCAATAACTTCGAACTAAATCTAAGCCGTATTGAAGGTATTGGAGAGGTAAGCGTATTCGGTTCGCAATATGCCATGCGTATTTGGTTAGATCCACAGAAATTGCAAAGCTATCAGTTACAGGTCAGCGATGTACGTTCTGCTATTGAAAATCAAAATACTCAAGTCGCTGCTGGTGCAATCGGTGATTTACCTACCGTAAAAGATCAATATCTTAATGCAAAGGTTACTTCGGGTTCTTTATTGCGGACACCAGAACAGTTTGAAAATATATTAGTAAAAGCCAACAACGATGGTAGTTTTGTTTATTTAAAAGATGTGGCTCGAGTTGAGGTTGGAGCGGAAAATTATCAGGTATTTAACCGCTTAAATGGTTATCCAGCTTCAGGGCTTTCACTTTCATTGACAGTCGGTGCAAATGTAATGCAAGTTGCCGACGCAGTTTATAAAGAGGTGGCTCGATTAGAAAAAACCTTACCAGAAGGTTATTTTGTTGTTTATCCTCGGGATGATACGCCATTTGTAAAAGAATCCATGTCACAGGTTGTTTCAACCTTGGTTGAGGCGATTATCCTTGTTGTACTGGTGATGTTTATCTTCTTACAAAATTGGCGAGCTACTCTTATTCCTGCCGTGACTGTGCCTGTGGTGATTTTGGGAACATTTGCTGTCTTAGCTATTTTTGGCATGAGCATTAATACATTAACTTTGTTCGCTATGGTTCTAGCGATTGGTTTATTGGTGGATGATGCGATTGTTGTGGTTGAAAACGTTGAGCGTTTGATGCATGAACAGCATCTAAATGCTAAAGAAGCATCAATTCAATCCATGCAAGAAATCAGTGGTGCTTTGGTCGGGATTACATTGGTTTTGACCGCAGTATTTATTCCAATGTCATTTTTTAGTGGTGCGACAGGGATTATTTACCGACAATTTTCGATTACTTTGGTGGTCGCAATGGGGCTATCTTTACTGGTTGCTTTGATTTTGACGCCAGCCCTTTGTGCAATCTTATTAAAGCCGCAGCAAAAACAGGCACGATGGGCAGTATGGTTTAATCATAGTTTAGATTACATTAAAACGCGTTATCTCAGTCTTTCAAAAAAAGTCATCGGTGTGAAAGTCTTAGCACTGGTTGTTATATCCGTGTTGATCTTTAGTTTTATTTGGATTTATCGAGATTTGCCAACCAGTTTCTTGCCGCAAGAGGATCAAGGTCTATTAGGGGTACAATTTAGCCTGCCACAAGGCACGCCAATGAGTAAGACTGAAGAGGTGGGTAAAACGATTTCTGATTATTTCCTAGAGCATGAGAAAGCCAATTTGAATGGTGTCATGGTCATTCATGGACGAAACTTTTCAGGTACAGGACAAAATCTTGGACAGGCATTTATTTCATTTAAACATTGGGATGATCGTAAAGGCGTAGAGAATAGCGCTCAAGAAATCCGTGCTAGAGCAATGCAATATTTTTCAAAAAATAATCAAGCGCGGATTATGGTGGTGATGCCTTCTGTAATTCGAGGTTTAGGAAATTCCGACAAAATTGACTTTTGGTTGCAAGATACCAAAGGTTTGGGAAGAGATAGTCTGGTTAATAGTTTTAAAGACTTACAGCAACAGAGTAATAAATTAGATTCTGTCGAAAATTTGGATAAAAAAGGCAACGATGATCAGGCTGTCTTGAATATCAAAATTGATCATAAAGCTGCAATGATTCATGGTCTCAATGTGAGTCAAATCAATCAAACGTTGTCTACTGCTTGGAGTGGCAGCTATATCAATGACTTTATTGATCGTGGTCGTATCAAACGAGTTTATTTACAAGGTGATGCACCTTATCGTTCTAAACCAGAAGATCTAAATTATTGGTATGTGAAAAATGCAAATGGACAAATGGTGCCATTTACACAATTCAGTCAAATTGATTGGCAAGGCGCACCTCCAATCCTTGAGCGTTTTATGGGTTATCCTGCCATTAGTTTAGATGCAGATGCTGCAACCGGTTTTAGCAGTGGACAAGGCATGCAAGCAATACAAGGATTAGTCGATCAGATGCCTGATGTTGGATTAGCTTGGAGCGGGTTGTCTTATCAGGAGCAGCAATCAAGTAATCAAGCCATTTGGCTATATCTCATTTCGATTGCTTTTATCTTTCTATGCTTGGCTGCACTTTATGAAAGTTGGTCTATTCCGTCAGTCGTTATGGCAGCGATTCCTTTAGGTATAGGTGGCACGATTTTATTTAGTTATTGGTTTGGTTTTGCCAACGATATTTATTTCCAAATTGCATTGCTCACTACGATTGGTTTGTCCTGTAAAAATGCAATTTTAATGGTTGAATTTGCTGCTAGTTTACAACAGCAGGGGCTTACCGCTTTAGATGCTGCTCTAAAAGCTGCAGGTTTACGTTTACGCCCGATTCTAATGACTTCAATCGCATTTGGAGCAGGTGTTATTCCACTCATGTTTTCGAGTGGTGCGGGTGCATTAAGCCGCCAAGCTATTGGTTATAGTGTTTTTGGTGGCGTTGTATTCGGAACGATTTTAGTATTAATTTTTATTCCGTTTATGTATGTATTGGTCACCAATATGTTTAAACCTAAAATAACAACTCAAACAATTAAATAATCAATAACGTTTGAATCATCATGAACAATTTGAGTTTTTGGGCATCTGCCTTGGACTCGAATTGTTCATTTTTGTTGTGTAAGTTGAGAATATTAAAAAAAATTTGTAGTATTGCCGTGCCGTATAAACGGTTCAACGAGGTTAATCGCCCTAAATGGACACGCAGAGTTGTAGTTTATTAAAAATTACACATTTTTTTATTCATCCAAATCTGAATGAAGACCGTTATTCGGCAGTAAAATAAAAAACTGCGTTTGACTCTCTTCATTATGGATTATTTGTAGTGAAGAGGCGGACATGAGCTACAACAACTTTTTATATTTATTAAATGATGCATTAAAAAACAATCATATTGAACTTGCACTTTCATCAGTTGAAACTTTTCGTGCAGTTGATATTGCAGATGTTTTAACTCAGTTATCGGTGCAACAAAGTCAATTGCTGTTAACACATTTACCTGAGCGTGCTTACGTTTTCTCTTATCTTCCTCCCGTAGAACAAGTCAAACTCGCTAAAGCAATGCCGAGAAATATTTTGGCAGAAATCATTGGCGAGATGTCATCTGACAAGCGTGCAGATGTATTTAAGTGTTTAGATCAAGATCAACAGAATGCATTACTTCCAGCTTTAGCGCAGGCTGAACGAGAAGATATACGACAACTTTCATCATATCTTGAAGGAACCGCAGGGGCGATCATGAGCTCCGAATATGCGACGTTAAAGCCGAATATGATGGTCAAAGATGCGATTAAAATGTTGCGCTTTGAAGCGCCTGATACCGAAACGATATATTTTGCTTATGTGCTAGATGAAGCAAGGAAAATATTAGGTGTGCTGTCATTAAAACAATTGATTCTTGCACCTGAAGAACAAAATATTAATGAATTTATGGAAACAAATGTTTTAACAGCATATGTTGATACAGATCAGGATGAAGTAGCTAAAACCATTGCGCGTTATGACTTGTTGGCACTGCCAATTATTGATCATCATAATATGATGGTAGGAATCGTAACTTATGATGATGCGATGGATGTCGTGAGTGAAGAAGCAACTGAAGACTTCTTAAAAGTCGGTGCGGTGAATGCGTCATCAAAACTGAGTATTAAATCAGCGCCCATTCTTCAGCTCTATCAAAAACGTGTATTTTGGTTGGTATTCTTAGTTTTTGGTAGTTTACTTTCAGGGATTGGAATCGCACATTATGAAGAGGTCATTTCTCAGAATTTAGTATTGGTTTTCTTTCTTCCACTTTTAGTTGGAAGTGGGGGAAATGCTGGTTCACAGTCCTCAACTTTGATGGTTCGTGCCTTAGCAACGGGTGATGTGCAATTTAAAGACTGGTTTCATCTACTAGGGCGAGAAAGTTTAGTCGCTTTATGTCTGGGTGGAACGATGGCGATTGCAGTTTCATTATTAGGTTATTTCCGTGGCAATGAAATGGTGGCTTTAGTCCTTGCACTGAGTATGATGGGAATTGTTTTGATGGGGTGTTTGATCGGAATGAGTTTACCCTTTATTTTAAATAAAGCTGGACTCGATCCTGCAAGTGCATCAGCGCCTTTAGTCACTTCTATTTGTGATGCCACTGGCGTACTTGTATATTTATTTATTGCTTCAATCATTTTATTTTAAGTTGTAATAATTATTGTACCGACAAAACCTAAAAACTACTTTATTCTCAATAAATAAAGTGCTTTTAGGTCATGTACATGATAGGTCAAACAGAACAAAAAAAATTAACTCAGCAACAGGCAATTGCGGTAGAAAGAGATTTAGCTAAATTTGCGAATACAATGGATAGTCTAGTACGAATTCCATTTACTAAACAAGGGGTTGGTGCAGATGCCGCGCTCAGTACTATTCCTTTTGCAGGTGATTTAGCTGGTTTTGTACTCACACTTTATGCGTTTAAAAAAGCTAGAGAAGTAGGCGTACCGCAGCATAAACTGAATGGCGTGCTTAAACTGGCTATTATGGATATGTTGGTTGGTTTTGTTCCAATTGTTGGTACCTTGTTTGATGTATTTATTCGACCAAGTCGTAAAACCCTTGAAATTGTGCATGCCCATATTCGTGAAGAATATCAGGTTCATAGCGACATTCATGTTGTGCATCCCTTTTTGCATGAATCTCTTGAACAAAAGCAAAAAACCTCAGCTTTTTGGCGTAATCCTGTGGTTAGTTGGGTTTGGTTAAGAATTCCTGATTTGCTTGGTATTGCAGTTTTAGCCTTATTGATTTTGGCTGTATGGGTAGGGGCTACTTACTTATGGCAGTTTTATCAGTCCTTTCAAGTCAACTAGAATTCTTGAGTAAAAATAAAGCCTCCGTTTGGAGGCTTTATCATATATTTAGTATTGATTATTGAACATTTAATTGCTGTAACGCAGCAACACGTTGCTCAATGCTAGGGTGAGTTTGGAATAAAGCAGCTAAGCTAAAGCCTTGTTCCTTACCTTCCGTAATAGCAAATGCTTTCATTTCTTTTGGCATTTGATCAGGCATTTCTGATTCTGCTTGTAAGCGAAGTAATGCTGAAATCATCGCATCTTTACCAGCTAAACGTGCACCAGCTTCATCTGCGCGGTATTCACGTTGACGAGAGAACCACATAACGATAGTAGAAGCTAAAATACCAAATACGATATCAAGTACAATCGTAATTGCGAAATATGCTAAACCTGGTGCTTCGCCATCTTCACGGCCAAAGACATTTCGGTCAATAAAGTCACCTGCGATACGCGCAAAGAACATCACGAAAGCGTTCACGACACCTTGAATAAGTGCGAGTGTCACCATGTCGCCATTTGCAACGTGACCAATTTCATGCGCAAGTACAGCACGAAGTTCATCTTTATTCATACGTTCTAGTAGACCAGTAGAGACTGCTACTAAAGCGTCATTTTTGTTCCAACCTGTTGCAAATGCATTCGATTGGTAAGACGGAAAAATACCAACTTCAGGCATTTTAATACCTGCGCGTTGAGATAATTGCGCTACTTCTTGTAATAACCAAGCTTCTGCTTGATTACGAGGTGCATTTGGGTCAATTAATTCAGTCCCAGTGGTTTTTTTAGCCATCCATTTAGACATGAATAGGGAAATTAAAGAACCTACCATACCAAACACAAAACAGACGACTAATAGGTTGCCTAGATTCAAGCCACCCGCGCCATGGTAACTACCGACACCGAAGAGTGACAAGATGATGCCAGCTACAACCAGTACCGCGAGGTTGGTTAGCAAGAACAAACCAATCCGCATCATTGAGAAAACCCTCATATAAATAAAAAGTGATCTGATTTACAAATTTTAAATCATGATCATAATATGCAGGGCGAACCTCAAAAATTCAAGCAAAAATTGGACGCAGATACATTTAGCTAATAAAAATATGAACCATCATTGAAACAACTACTTAAAAGTAATTATTTAAAATAATAGCCCTAAAATCATCTGGTGAGAATAGAGTAATAGAATCTTAATCGCTGAGGCGAATCCGAGCCGTAGCAGTCGCATTTGCCGTAGTATAAGTTCCTGAGGGCGCATCTGTGAATGTCCCATCAGCTAAGGTAATGATCTGGCGATTATATTGCTTTGGTGCAGATGTTGTTTCTACAGGGTTATTATTTGGTGGATTATAATTCGCTGATTGGGCTATAACTTGAGTATTTGAAGTCTTTGAATCAGAGATTGAACTTAATCCCGATGCATATAAATTTTGATAACGGCTGGTGACACGACGTACATAATCTTGGGTTTCACGGAAAGGAGGGATACCGCCGTATTTATCGACATTACCTTCACCTGCGTTGTAAGCGGCAATTGCAAGTCGAGTGTCGCCGTTAAAGCGTTTGATCAACCAGCTTAAATAACGTGCGCCAGCAAAAATATTTTGTTCAGGATCATATGCGTTACTCACATTGAATCGACGCGCAGTAGCTGGCATCAATTGCATGAGACCTTGTGCGCCAACAGGGGAGCGAGCATTGATATTAAAGCCTGACTCAGTGTGCATCACTGCTTTGATTAGACCTTCAGATATGCCATGTCGCTGAGCTGCTTGACGGATGAGTTGATCAAACGCGTTTTTATTGCGGCTATAGCTTGGCAGTACCGAGGCTTCACTTGTACCCCAATTACTGTAGCTATGGATGTTACTGTCTGGGTAGTAGGTTGCTTTGACAACTTTAAGATGACTGTATTCGGCTTTCTTCTTATTGGTGAGCAGCGTTGTACCATTATTATCTTTAAATTGATAAATGGTTTGCCCAGCATAAATTGATGCTGAGCAATTTAAAAAACCGACGGTCCCCAAGCAAAGGGCAAAAATATATGTTGTTTTGTCCATCATTATAATATTCGCAAAAGATGAGCATAAGTTCTTCACAGCAGTGTAACAAAAAAAAGCATAAAAAGTACTTTGGCTACAATTTTTTTATTCTTGACTGTCTAACAAAAATCAAGTCATTTTGTGCGAATGTTCAGCAAAAAAAATTAAAATATTTTTTTTAAAATAGAAGACTTGACATATATAAGCCATTGATTTTAAATAGCTAAAATAACTGGTTAAAAAATGATCAATTTGATTGGAACCCTTATCCTTATGTAAAAAGAGTTTGTCAATAGCGAAGAAATCCACAATTTTATCCACAGGTTTTGTGGACAACTGTGGAAAAGTTTGAAATATAAGCGATCTAGCGCTTTTTTATATTTTTTGATCAGAATTTTACCAGTATGAAACTTAAATATGACGGTTGAAAGAAATTGAAAAATTCTTTAGGTGCGGTTTTTTGCTGAATCGGATAAAATCTTGCGGTATTTTTGTTTATGGGTAAATCACGTCTATGTACGCGCCAGTCGAGTCCAACCAAGGATTTAATTTCAAGCCAGAGCTTCCTACAAGTTCGGCGTATTATCGCCTGTTGAAAAAACTGCGTCGTCAAGTTGGGCATGCAATTCGTGACTACAACATGATCGAAGATGGCGACAAACTAATGGTTTGTGTGTCAGGTGGTAAGGATAGCTATACTTTGCTAGATATCTTATTGCAGTTCAAACGCATTGCACCAATTAATTTTGATATTGTTGCAGTCAATCTTGATCAAAAGCAACCAGGTTTCCCCGAAGACGTGTTACCTCGTTATATGGAAGAAAACAATATTCCATATTACATTTTAGAAAAAGATACCTATACCATTACAAAACGTTTGACGCCTGAAGGAAAAACTTACTGCGCAGTCTGTTCACGTCTACGCCGTGGTTCGCTATATGGCTTTGCTCAAGAAATAGGTGCAACCAAAGTTGCATTAGGTCATCATCGTGATGACATTATGGCAACGTTTTTCTTAAATCTATTCCATGGTGGTAGCTTAAAAGCTATGCCGCCTAAATTACTTTCTTCTGATAAAAAGAATATTTTGATTCGTCCTTTGGCTTATGTCGAAGAAAAAGACATCATTAAATATGCTGAATTACGCCAATTTCCAATTATCCCGTGTAATTTGTGTGGTTCTCAAGAAAACTTACAACGTGCCATCATTAATGACATGTTGCGTGAATGGGATAAACAGCATCCTAAACGATTACATAGCATTTTTGGTGCTCTACAAAACGTTTCTCCATCTCAATTAGCGGATCGAGAGCTATTTGATTTTGAGGCTCTTGATGGTCAACGTGAATTTGATATGAAAGATCCAGAAGAGATGAAAAACCGTTTAGACGTGGTCAATTTAAGTTTTGCTGCAGAGTAAAATGTAAATCTTTTTTAAAGGCACTTTTTTAAGTGCCTTTTCTTTATAATTTTTTTAAAAATTGAATTACGCGTACAAAAAGTCATAGCCTAAAATAAAAATTACGTGCTATAACAGGGCACAAGCAAATTGCTTCATGAGATGCCATTCGGATAGATGGCACAAGAAATTGAACAAATATATTTGAGGAATAATCATGGCTGCATTTTTAACTGATGATTGGTTTGCAACTGTTGAAAAACTTACTGCTGAAGCAGGAGATCTCAACTTGCCGCCAGCACTTGCGAATTTAGCGATTAACTTAGTTGTGACAGACGCAGCTGGTAATACTGATTTAGCTTTAGATGCAGGGAAAATCCAAAAAGGTTTGTCTCCAAATGCAAAAACAACTTTGAATATGGATGCTGAGACTTTACGTAAAGTATTCTTAGAGTTTGATATGGCTGCTGCTATGCAAGCATTCATGACAGGTAAAATCAAAGTTCAAGGTGATATGTCTCAGTTGATGGCTTTACAAACTGCTAAGCCAAGCCAAGAACAAAAAGATTTATTCAAGAAAGTACTTGAGCAAACTGCTTAATTAGTTTCAACGCATAAAAAAGCTTACCCTTAGGTAAGCTTTTTTATTAAATGTTGCTAAACATCAATACGAGCATTGGTTTTTAGGTGTTCCAAATAACTACGGATACGAGTGACATATTGAACAGCTTGTTTGTAGCGACCATTACGTACTTGGTTGCGCTGTAAATATTCGTACAAATTGACCCACTGATTTGGATCTTTACCCTGTGCCTTGATTCGTTTCTGAATCTGATTTACCGCACCTGGTCCCATATTATATGCCACCAGCGCGTACCAGTTACGATCTGGATAAGGCACATTCGCATATTGATCTAACATGAGATCATAATACTTTGCACCACCTTGAATGCTTTGAATTGGATCGACACGATTTGTCACACCCATTGCTTGAGCAGTGCTACTAGTCAGCATCATGAGACCACGTACACCCGTGGGAGACACCGAAGAGGGCTTTAAATAAGACTCTTGATAACCAATTGCAGCCAATAAATGCCAATCTAAATTGTATTTAGCAGCACTTTGTTTAAAGCTTGCTTTATAGATTGGTAATCGTTGATTCAAATCTTTTTGAATCGTTGACCATGATTCAGGTTTAACGACATTACGATTATAGAATGAAGCTAATTGTTGAGTCGTGCCCAATTGTTTACTTTGGCAAACAAAACCACTTGCTGTAAGTGTTAATGGATCATCTGCTTGTTTCAGAACCCAATTCAACTGTGGATTTAAGCCATTCTTACTGAGCGTGGATTGATCACCACAGCTTGCAGAAAAAGAAACCAGTTGTTTGCTTTCAATCGTCGCAATATTTGCCGTGGTCATCGCAATATTTGCTTTACCTTGAGCAACCCATTTCAGGGCAGTTGTATTATCAGGTACTGTTTTAAAATCAAGTTTAACATTTAAACTTTTTGCATAGTTACGCGCTAAGTCATAACCAAAGCCATGTAAAAATTGACCGTCTTTAAATACTGTAGTTGGATTTTCAACTGCGACGACAGTTAAAACATTTGAATTGACTACGGTATTGTATTGATGTGATTTTTCAGCATTTAGACTATTGATAGGAAATATTGCTACACCTAAAACTAAAGCTTGAAATGAAAGTTTGGAAGATAAAGAGTTAAGGCTAGGCCTAGACCCAGAACTTGAATTACTGTGCATGTTGTCTCCGCTACAGGTAATTTATGCCCTAAAAGTTCAGCAAGCTAGATACTGCCTTAACTTTTAAAAGTTTATAAATTCAATAAGGGTGGGCAAGTCATGACGCCATTCAAAATGACATTGGGTTGATCGGATATTTGATAAATGTTTCACAACATTTACAAAATGTATAAAAATTAAACAAAAACTAACTTAGGGGCGCATATTAAGCGTCAAAAAAGTGATTGTCAAATTTTGATCAATAAAAAAGCGAGAAATACATCACAACCTTCTGATTTGAAAAAGAATAAAATTTATACACTTTGGCGATGTTGAAATAAGGAATACAATGAAAAAACTTGTAAACGAAATGTTGTGTTAGCGTATTTTTCTTATGAAATCGAACTTAATTACTCGAAATGGGCATGATTTGTTAGTTGCTGAACTGAAAAAGCTTTGGCATGAAGAGCGTCCTGAAATTACAAAGAAAGTAAATTGGGCAGCAAGCTTAGGTGATAGGTCGGAAAATGCTGATGAATTAATATAACCCTATTATTTATACTATTTAAATTATGTTTTTGATTTTATTTAATTTTATAAAAGTATATATACTATTAGTATGTACTAAAATTAAAAGGATGTTATAAAAAATGGAAAGAATTATTTTAGAGGTTGTAGAGAAAAATGATGCAAACAAAGAATTGCTACAAGATTACTGGTTTTTTAAAGATACTATAAAATTTGATTTTGTTTTTACGGCTAAGTCACTAATATATAAATATAATTTGGATGATTATACAGATCTTACAAAAAAAATTATGAATGCAGGGAGACTACTTGTTAGAAGGTTAAAAGATTGTAAAAAGTGTTATATTGAATTTAGTATTGAGGATAGAGCTCATTTTAAAAATTCGAAAATTACAATATTAAATGAGATTTTTATTTGTTATGACTGTAGGAAAGTTAGAAATAATAAAAAAGTTAACTCTTTAATTTATGATATTAAAAATCATAATTGTAGAGTAGATGAAGGAAGCCAAGAATTAATTAAGCTAAGTTATATAGAAAGAATTTACTTGTATATTCTAATTGAGAATTATAGAAAAAATTTCCCTTCAGAGTGGAATCCTTTATCAATATCCAGTGATGCAGAAGGTAAATATCTAATAAAAAATATTATAGAAAAGGGCTATATAAAAGAATTAGAGCATTGCAACTTTTGTTACACAAGAAAATTAGAACTTTATACTTTATCTACACAAGAAAAAAATATGATAGAGGAACAGTTAAAAGAAGAATTAAAGAGTTATTTGAAGTTAAATTTCAACTATCATTGTCATATTATTGTTCCTAATGGTTTCGATAGTATCGAAAGTTGGATGTCTAATGTTTATTCAGAAATTTTTAAAACTAAATTAACTGTTGATGATGTAAGAGAAGTTGAAAGTTTTATTGTAAATAAAAGATTTAATGAAGTTTATAAGTTAATCAGTTTGGTTTGTGAGGAAAATTTAATACCTTTTTTGAAAGATAATGCATTTGATTTTGATGTTTTGAGGATGGCTCGTAATTATAATTTGGAAGTTATTTTTAATCTTTTAACATATTGTGCTAAAACTACAACGTCTAAGTTATATCTGATTAATGAGTTAAAAGATTATAAATCGTTGAATGAAAAGAAACATATTTATAGAAAATACGTATCTTTTAGTCTTGAGAAGTTACTTAAAAATAATTATCCAGTATTGTATACAAAAAATCTTCCTAATAATTGGGTTTTTTCTGAAGAGGAATTATTTGTAAATACTTATATTATAGAGGGTGATCAAAGCTGGAGTAAATATACGCCCAAAGAAATTTTGAATATGTGGTTGGATAAAACGATTTTTGATTTTGAAGAATAAAATATAAAGGGAGCAATGCTGTTTCCATTAAAGAGTAATATTTTCCTTATTGTATTAAGTAGGTTCAGGTTTTATGAAAATCCAGAAATTGGAGTGTCATAAGCTTTTTTATTTAATATGAGGATTATAAGCCGTAGATGCTTAGTCCTCAAAAATGAATAGTTCTATTCTTTATGGGAATAGAACTTATGAACGATTTAGCACAACAAATTGGGCATGCGATTCGCACATGTAGGGTTGATCAAAAAATTACCCAAGAGAAATTAGCATTACTTTGTAATATTGATCGTAGTTATCTTGGTCGAATTGAACGGGGTGAAGTCAATATCACAGTTCTTAAGCTTTATGAAATTGCACACACGCTTGAAGTTGAACCTCAAACTTTATTACCTAAAGCTTGAGCAAGAGATCATTCTATTTTCAATAACAATTAAATTCATACATCACCTGTACATTTGACTGAGCAATAAAAGTGGTATAGCCTTTGTCACTAGGGAGTACCTATAAGATTAGGCAACCCCAATTCCGAGGCTCGGCAAGATATGTCCGAGCTTTCGTGTTTTTGTACTCTTGTCTTTTTTGAATTGTGAAATGAGGTCTTTTAAACTTTCATTTCATCTTTTCTATTTTTCCTGCTCAACATCTTGTAGCTGTTTTACTTTTGATAAGTCGAATGGTTTTATCTGGCTTAGCAATGCTAAATATGCAGCTGATTTCTGGGCATTCTTAGTATCTTGACGTAATTCTTCAATTTCTTCAGGCGTCATTCGGTAGTCATCTAGGAATTTAGACATAAAAACACAACTCCAAATTTAAGACATCGTAATTTCAATTAACACTTATGGAGGATTATAATCCTCTTTTGTGGTAATCTTACTTTATTAAATAATAGTAAAAATATTCGGTTTTATATATTGTTGTGGATTATCTAAATGAAAAATATAAATTTATTTACTTTTCTAAGCGTATGTTTACCATTTGCAGGATGTGTAACAGTTAACTCAATTAAGCCTAGTGATGTAAAAGCTTATAACACACCAAATCATCTAATTGCTTCTAAGTCCCTAAACGGTAAAGATGGAAAAGGTAAGGAATATTTATTTGAAGATGCTGTAGCCGATGCCTTAATTCCTTATACCTATATGAGTAATTTATGTGCTAGCCAAGATGGTCGTTTCTTTCAAATGTCTAAGAGCATGTTCCAGTATTTGAGCGGTACACATATTTCTGCTTTGAATAATCAACGGCTCGTTTCAGCCACAGGTACATTCAAATGCGCAGCAAAAACACCATGGAATATCTCGATTGAACCTATTTTATCTCGTATTGGAGGAATGGGGCAGCCTTTGAACTTTGTCACCCTTAAAACAATGGTTATTTCGGATGATGAAGTCTATCGTGTTGTGACTGCATATCAGTCGAAGAAAAATATTGAAGACAATAAGAAAAAGCAAGCTATTGAACAATACAAACTTGAACAACAACAATTGAAAAATAACTATGAAAGAAATCTCATAACCAATGCTCCTAAACCGAAAGATATTGGTCAAACGATTTGTAAAAATACAGAATTGTCTGAATTTACAGGAACCATTGTTCTAGGGCAGCCAACTTATCGTCAAGTTGATGGTTTGGTCATCGCTAGTTTAGAAAGTTTTTCAAATGATGATGCAAATCTGAAAATTAATATCAAAGGCTGGTTGAATAATTTCAATCAAATCTCATCAGGACCAAATGTTCTATATAAACAGACACCATTAGAGTCGGGACGAGTTATCTGGGATGGTAAGCAGGGCTGGTATAAGTGTATGTATTAAGAATAAATTGTAAGAAACTGAATGTTAATAGAATTTTAAAATTCAGTAAGACATGATAAATAATGAAAGGTTTGGGAAATATAGTATGAGTAAAAAGTGAGCCTAATTGGGCTGACGGTGTAAAACTTATGTAGATGTTGATCTTATTCTTGGTTGTTTTTGTTAAGATAGGAATAGTTTTAATTTTATATTTTGTGATGTCATGCCTTTACTTGATTGGGTAAATCGAAACCAAGCTGAAGAAACAGCAGCCCACGTCCCTTACCATTTATTAAAATTCGAAAAATCATATGGTGATAAGCAACTAGCAAAAGAAAACCTGATTATTCAGGGTGATAATTTACAGGCATTGAAAGCATTGCTCCCACTTTATGGTGGTCAAGTGAAATGTATATTCATTGATCCACCATACAACACACAATCGGCTTTTGAGCATTACGATGATAAGTTGGAACATGCTCAATAGCTTTCGATGATGTATCCACGTTTGCAACTGCTCAAAGATCTTCTTGCTGAAGATGGATCTATTTGGATTACATTGGATGATAACGAATCACATTATTTGAAAGTACTATGTGATGAGGTGTTTGGTCGTAAAAACTTTGTCCGTAATATTGTTTGGCAAAAAAAATACACTGTTGCAAATGATTCAAAGGGTATTCCTGATTCACATGACCATATTTTAGTTTATAGAAAGTCAGATAAGTTTCTGAGAAATTTACTCCCACGTACTGAGAAGCAAAATCAACTTTATAAATATGACGATAATGATGGTAGAGGGAGATGGCGTACAGATAATTTAACTGTGAAAACTCTTTCCCAAGCTTATTTATATCCTATAACTAACCCTAATACAGGTAAAGAGTATTTACCTAGCGCGGGAAGGTGTTGGTTAACTAGCTCAGATAATATGATCAAGTTAATTAATGATAATAGAATCTACTGGGGGAAAAAAGGTGATGGTGCACCTCAATTAAAGCGTTATTTATCCGAAGTCCAAGATGGAATTCTTCCAACATCATGGTGGACTTTTGACGAAGTTGGTCATAATGATGAATCACGTAAGGAACAAAAAGTCTTTTTTGGAAGTGAAGCTTTTAGTACTCCTAAGCCTGAAAGGCTTATTAAACAAATTTTAAAAATTGCTACTAATTCAAAGGATATAATCTTAGATTCTTTTTTAGGCTCAGGAACAACTGCCGCTGTTGCTCATAAAATGGGAAGACGTTATATCGGTATTGAAATGGGTGAACATGCAAATACCCATGTGATTCCACGGCTTGAAAAAGTGATTGAAGGCGAACAAGGTGGTATTTCATCTGCTGTGAATTGGCAAGGTGGTGGCGGTTTTAGTTTCTATACTTTAGGTAGCTCTGTTTTTGATGATAATGGGTTCTTAAATACCGATGTGAAATTTAAAGATCTTGCCAGTTATGTATGGTGGTTAGAAACTAAATCTGCATTAAACCAAACAGAAAACTTTGATAATCCATTCTTAGGTATTCATGAAGGTACAGCCTACTACTTGCTCTATAACGGAATTTTAGGTGATCGACGACCGAATAGCGGTAATGTTTTAACTCTATCTGTTTTAAATTATTTAAATGAATGTCATATGCATGAAGGTAAACGAGTGATTATAGGCGAAGCATCACGACTTGGAGATGCCCGACTTGAAGCTCTAGACATTGAGTTTAAACAAATTCCATATTCGCTTTATGGCAACCAAGCTCAGTAAGGATTGCATATGTCACTTAAATTAAAACAGTATCAAATAGATTCTTTAAAAGCATTGGAACAGTTCTTTACATTGGCAGCATCATTAGGGGCGGAGAAAGCATTTAAACGCTGTGTAGGCGAAAATATTGCTTATAACGACCGATTGGAGGGAATACCAAGTATATGCCTACGTGTACCTACAGGTGGCGGTAAAACACTGCTTGCAGCGCATAGTATTCCTAAAGTGGCGCAGAGTTATGTGAATACTGAGAGTCCTATCGTATTGTGGCTTGTACCAACAGATATGATTCGACAGCAAACACTTGCTGCACTTGCTAATGTGAATCACCCCTATAGACAAGCTTTACAAAGCTATTATGGCGATCGCATCAAAATATGCAATATCGAAGGGCTGCAATCGTTGAATAAGCATGATGTTGGTCAGTCATGTATTGTCATTGTGACCACTATTCAGATCTTCAATATTGATAAAGAAAAGACCTATCAGCGCAATGCCTATGCTTTTGACGAATCCTTGAGTGAACACTTTACTCAATTGACTCCACAGCAAGCCGAAAGTATGGATAAAGTAACGGCTGATACTTTGCAATACCAGCCATTCCTAACTGAAAAAGATATTGGTCGAGTGAAGCATTCATTAGTCAATTTCTTTAACTTGCATAGACCAATTATTGTTGTGGATGAAGCGCATAAAAACCGTGGTGGAAAAACATTCTTCCCTACGTTGAAGCGTCTCAACCCAAGTTGCCTAGTTGAGCTGACAGCAACACCCAAAGACAATAATGTTCTTTACTCAGTTTCTGCTGCTCAATTGAAAGTGGCAGAAATGATTAAGCTGCCAGTCGTACTAACTGAACATCCAAATAGTTGGCAAGATTGTATTCGTGATGCGCTGATTCAACGACAAAAATTAGAAGTACTTGCACAAAGTGAAAGAGAATATATTCGCCCTATTTTATTGATCCAAGCCCAAGATAAAAATGGTGAAGCGAATGTAGATGCTGTAAAGCAACATTTGCTAGATGAATATGAAAACATTACAGAGGATTGGATTGCGATCTCTACAGGGCAAACGAAAGAGCTTGAAGATGAAAATCTTTTTAGTCCTCAAAGTAAAGTCAAAATCGTGATTACAGTCGAAGCACTAAAAGAAGGTTGGGATTGCTCATTTGCCTATGTACTTGCGAGTTTGCAAAATATTAACTCTGCAACTGATGTAGAGCAGTTGTTAGGACGTGTATTACGTATGCCGTATGCAAAACTACGACAGAATGACGAGCTTAATAAAGCATATGCACACGTTGTCTCAAGTTCAATCGCTCAAGCCACCATGCTTCTTAAAGACCGCATGGTGCAGAATATGGGCTTTGATAAATGGGAGGCAGATGCCTCGATAGTTGTAAATCCACAACCTGAGTTAGATCTAGGCACTACAGCACAAGCGAATACTCAACCAAAGACTCCTGAAGTCATGGTCTCTATTCCATTTGTTGTTACACCAGAGCTAATTCCAACTGATTTGCAATCAGCGATTCAGACCAGAGAAAATAGCCAAGGTACATCCTTAATTATTAATAAAGGGACGACCGATGAAGAGTTTGATCAAATTGAACAAGCTGTAATTGAAAAAGCAACACCAAAACAAAAGACTCAAATACAAGAAGTATTCAAAGAAGCTCGTGCTGAGCGACAAGCACATCAAGCACCTGAAAATTGGAATGCAACATTTGCGCTTATTCCGCAGCTAGGTTTATTCGTTGATGGTGAATGGCAAGTTGCAGACAAAGAAACAATAGAAGATTCGGTTGAATGGAATCTATTAGATTATCCAGTTCAATTGGAAGGTTTTAACATACGTGAAACTGTGAATAGCTTTGCGATTGATCTAAATCTTGAAAAAGAGCAATTGAGTTATGAATTACTCAATAGCCAACAGATCCAATTTGATGATATGCCAACACCAATCACTGAAAATGATCTATTAAACTGGCTCGATCGCAAAGTAAGACGTCAAGGTTTGACACAAATCCAATTACGAGCTTATTTAACAAAGCTAATCAGTTATTTGTTGAATGTACGAAATTTCACTCTAACTCAATTGCATCGCGCTCAGTTCCAATTGTCTCTTGCTGTATCAAATGAATTAGACCGTTTATTCGAATTAGCTCGAAAAAAGGCTTTTCAGAGTGATTTATTTAGCCAGTTACAAGTCGCGAATGAACCTAAACTTGAAAATAGTTTTGAATTTAAACGTGGCATGTACCCTGTTAAGAAACCGTATCGTGGAAGTTTTAAGTTTAAGAAGCATTTTTATGCTCAAATTGATGATTTAAGAGAAAAAACAGACGGTGGTAATGTTTCTGAAGAGTTCCAATGTGCTCAGTTACTAGACTTACACCCTAAAGTAAAATATTGGGTGAGAAATATTCCTAAGCAACCTCAATATTCTTTTTGGCTACCAACTGAAAAAGACTATTTTTACCCTGACTTTGTAGCGGAATTGGTTGATGGTTCTATTTTTGTTTTGGAGTATAAAGGCGGACATTTAGATACTGCTGATGATGCTCGAATCAAGAATGCTATTGGTAAGCAATGGGCTAAAGATAGTAATGGCAAACGAATATTCTTGATGGCTAAAAAGCAAGATGAAGTTGGGCGTAGTTTAGAAGAGCAGATTAATCAGATAATAAGTGAAAATTTAATTTAAGGATAGAATGTATTATGGCAGAAACAATCAGAATAGCTGAATTAGCAAATTTAATTACAAAAGAAATTGGAGATTTTCTTAAGTGGAATATTCATCCGGAAAATGATCTAAATTTTCCGTGTTTGATGAAAACTAAACATTTTGATGGTGCTAAAGAAACTGATGATAAAACGCATCCTACAGATTTAGTTATTTATTATGATGACCCATATGAAAATAAGAGAGTTTATTTAAATACGGATTTAAAAAGTTATGGGTCAGATTCAATTGGTCCTGCATCTGTTAAAGACTGGCTAACTAGCATAACTAAAGGTACTGTTTGTAGTCTAGCTAGTGATGAATGGAGACAGCGTTATGGTATTGAGGGCAGTTATGAAATAAGGGGAATGCTTTTTATATACAATCATGATGGTAAATTTGATAAACCTTTTTTTTCATTCATTTATGACTACCCTAATCCACCACACACTGGCAAAAGAGCACCACAAAGATTTCATTTAAAAGATTTAAATGTACCTGCCAACTTAAAGCTTCATGTAATGGATCCCTTGCTGATAGACAATATTTTGTCAATTAGACATGATTTGAACATATTGAGGTCTGAACAGAAAGTTCCGCTCTCAGACGCATATGCTCCTATCTCATTCTTTTATCCAACTAGGCAGAGATTTAAAAGTAGGTTTACGCCACAGGAATGCCCAGCTACGATAGAGTTGATAAGTGGTCCTTTTTTCATTATGACCTATGATAATTATACTGATTTTGTACCAAATCCGTTAGAACCTGGTTCTTCTACTCGTATACCGAGAAGTAGAGGAAATATCATATATTACAAAGAAATGGGCAGTACCGTTGATGAGTTTATATATTTGATTGAAACCTTAATGATGTATGAGTTAATTGCTGAAAACTGTATAACTCGTATACGACATTGTACAAGGGATAAGGCTACTACAGCCAAGCAAAACTTTATTTCAGCAATTGAAAAATATTGTGTTATGTGGGATTACAGCGACAGTATGAGGTCAATATTTAATAAAATAGAATTCGATGAAGTTACCATAATACAAAAAGTCTTTTGTAATAAGAAAATTGATAGATCACCTATTAAGGATTAATAAATGAGTAAAACTTATAATATACCTAATGACTATAATATATATAGTGCATTAAGTACTGGTAAGGTATCTGAGTCTGTTGTTAACGCTCTTTTTTTAAAAAGAGGTATAATCTTAGGAGGGAAAACTACTAGGGAAAATAAGGCTAATTATTTTTCCTCATTTATGCATAGTTTTGATGATTTTGAAGTTATATCTTCCCAACATAGTAAGGTTGAAAGGTCTGAATATATCAGCTCTACCAATTTGAATACAAAATTAGATGTTGAAGATTTAACTCCAGTTTTTTCATCTATAAAATCATCCTTACAAAAGGACTTAGCCAATATACAATTAAAAAATGTGTCTCAAACAATTAATGGAGATACTCTGTCTCTTGAATTTGAGTATGAGAAATTTCATCCTGAAAAGCAATTATTTGCACAAAAGGAAGCCAAAAAGTCAGTATTAACATTTAAAAAAGTTGAAAACTCAGAACAATTTTATCTAGAGCATCCTTCTACTCCAGAAATGATAAATTGGAGTGAATCAGTAATTAATACATTGAAAGAACATGATAGTGATTTGAATATTGATAAAATTGACTTAATTGGTTTAACAAGTCCAGATCTTTACTGGCAATTTTTTGATGAATTAACAGCAAAATTGGATAAATTTCATCGTACAAATGTGGTTGAAATTCTTTTTAAGGATCCCACTCGTAGTGGTGATGATGAAGATGATGGAACCTACAAGCTTATAAGTGCATCTTATAGAGGAAACCAGCTTCATTTATCTGAAGATTTTATGGCTAAGTTGGATGATGGATATCGCTTATATAGATTTAATTGGGATTGTATTGATTCATCGGTAAGTAATTCAGATAAATATAGATTATCTATTAAAGTTACTTATGATGAAGATGGAAAAAGTAATTTTTCATTTATAACAAAAGGTTTTTATAAAAATAAAGAGGGTAAGTTTACTAAAACGCCTAATTCACTGCCAAAAAGTTTAGATTTGGAGCTTAATAAAATAATATTTAATAATGGTATAAGTTTAATAAACTCAATAATTGCTAAGCCCTTAAAAGTTAAAATTTTAAAAAATGATGATAATTCTAATTTCGAAAGCACTGGGAGTGATGGGTAATGAAATTTCATATTTTAGAATGTGGTTTTAAAATAACTTTTGATGAGTTAATTTCTGATTTAGTCAATGAAAATATTAATAATTTTATAAATATTAAGTTTGATTCTACTACCCTGACTGCTACTTTTTACAAAGAAATGAAACGTGTTGAGAAAACAATAGATAAAGATGGAAAAGAGACACTAATTTCTTTTGATTATTATCTCTATCAAGATTTTTATTTTCATAAGATGGATGATAGATTATTTCTTATTGTAAATGAACCAAATAAATATACGAAATATTTTATTGATTTTATATCCTCTTGTTTAAAAACAAAGATATCATTTAAAAACAAAAAAATAAATCTGAAAAACTTTATGGTTAAGGCAAGAGATTTAAATCAGTTTAAGGTTTTTAAGGCTAGATTTAATGAGTTGCCTTTGTCTAAAAGTTCTAAAGGTTCATTAGATGTTTCTTCAACTCAAAATGCAATTTTAGATTTTGAAAGTATTTTTGGTGATATTTATTATGATTTGTCAAAAATAAAATTTTCATACTTTGATGAATTTGTTCATACAATTGAATTATCTAAAAATGGGCTCATCGTGATCTCAAAAAATACTGATGTTCGAATTAAAACAGTTTCTAGATTAATCAAGATGCTTTTTTTCTAGATCGAATCTAAAGGGGATATAAAACTAACTATTTGAGCAATATTCTATGCTCAGAATATACCAACTTTTCTTACCAGTTGGTGTATGTACCTGAATTTCATCATCTACAGACTTACCTAAGCAAGCCTTTGCTATTGGTGATTGGAGAGAAATGTAATCTTTTCGACCATATATTTCCTCATCACCTACAATTCGAAATTTAATAGTTTCGCCGTCATCATTTTCTAATTCAACCCATGCACCGAAATAAGCTTTCCCATCTTGTTCTGAGCTGTATTCAACTTTATGGGCGACTTCAAAAAGCTTAGTTAAGTATCTAATTCTACGGTCAATTTCACGTAACTTTCTTTTATTATAGATGTAATCAGCATTCTCAGAGCGATCGCCGAGACTGGCTGCCCATGACACTATTTTGGTAATTTCAGGGCGTTCTTTGCGAACTAAATCATTTAACTCGTCTTGTAAGCGTTGATAACCTTCAGCCGTTAATAATTTACGATTCAAGACAAATACTCCAAAGCCTTGCGTAAGGCATCTAATGTTGAAATTTTAAAAACAGGGTTGTTTGATTCATCTACTAGTTCACCAAAATGGGTAGGCTTTAAATTCCATTTTTTTTGGAAATCTGCAGACAATAAATATTGTAATGCTCGTACTTCTTGATCAGAAAGCTTAAAAGATTCTTCGGGTATCATATTCTTATGATCATAAATATCAATCCTTTGTTTGGGTGGAATGATTTCACGGATCATTTGCTGAGCTTCTTTAAGTTCAGATGCCATAATGCGTACAAGCAACTGATGTTTTGGATTTTGAATCTCTTCAATCCATGGATCGTCTGTTTGTGATGGTTTAACCAAGTTCGACTTCTGTGATGAAGCATCTGCAAAGCATTGAATTAATGCTCTATATTTTTCACCTGTCTTATTTCTGATGCTTTGCGCTTTAGGAACACCTCGATTAAATCCTAAATTAGCAATCGTACTGACAGAAAAATCCTGAATTCCACGTTCCAGTTGCTCAATACATACAGCATAGATTGCATCAAGTGATTGCTGAATTTTTAGAGATGAGCCATGTTTTAATTTATTTAATAACTCTTCAGGATTCATGACTAGCCTCAATCAAAGTTGGTGAATTATGTAGAATGAGTTCAATTTCTGATTTTGAAATTTTTTCAGTTTCAGAAAGTTCTATCAATTTAAGCTTGCCATCCATAACACTTTGTACTTTATCCCAAGATTTAAGGCGGCTCATCAATAATTAGAAAATTTGATTGCCCGCGATCAGTTGCTGTTCTTTAGATAACATGAATAAAGCAGGCATAATTTCATTAAACATCGCCATTTTATCAATGAGCTGAGTTCTTGGATAAATAGCTTGATCTGCATTACAAGATTTATAAATAGCTGCATTTTCACAGACTTCTTGTAATTGTTGATAATGGCTCACTTCTTCCATTTCTAATATCAATTCAGCATTAGGGGCTGTAATTAAGGAAAGTTTTTCATCGCTCTCTATAAGGGGATTGTTGTTGATGAGCTTGTGGCATTTCGTAATATGACTATATGCTGCTTGAATATCACACAAAAGCATATCCAATTTCTTAGCAGTAGTTTCATACTCTGATTCGAAATTTCGAAGTTCAGTCTCAAGAGTTGATCTTTTTGCAGTACCTTCAAATTTTTCTTTCTTTAAGTTGGCTATATATTCTTCTTTTTCAATATTATCAATATCTTGATTGATCTGATTGATTTTTGTTTGTAGCTTTGAACATATTTCAGATTGATCATTGGATTGGAGTAATATTTCATTTGTAATTGCCAATAAACCACCAATAAAGGCAGGTCCAGTTATAAAATGTCTACAACGGATACAATTCTGAGTTCCTAAATAACCTTGAGGTGTAGGGGTATAGAATGAACTACTTTTTATTAACTCACCGCCATCCTCACATCTTGAAGCTGCAAAAGGGCAAATACCATAATCTCGAAAAATAAAATTACCCGCAGGAACTTCATTGGATAAAGCTTGTAGTAGCTCTAAATTATTGCCAACCAATTGGTTTTTAACACTTTCAATTTTATTTTGTTCAATTGTTCTTTGAATAGATTCAACTTCAGATTTTAAGGCAATTTTTTCACCTTCTTCTAATCGAGTTCTAATGTCATGATTAGAAACTTTGCAATAATAGATCGACATGATCACAGAACTATGCCCAACGATTTTCATCACAATTTCAATAGGCATACCCATTTCAAGCACATAGGCAGTAATGAGGCTTACACGCATGCTATGGGGGGTATATTTAGACTTATATGCTCCTAAAATTGCTCTATTTCCTTCAAGTGTAGCTAAGCAAAGATTTGAGGGCTGTATATTATAAAGAGCAGCCGCTAATCTTGGGGTTAAAGCATTTCCAACATTAGCAGGTTCAAAATCATTAAAGCGTCTAAAAAGAAAACAATTCAATCCTTTGGCTTTTCTTTGTACCTCATTTAAATTTGTTCTTTGGCAATCAATCCAAGCACTAGGATATGCGATAGGATTATATTTTTGTTGCCATTTTCTGAGCTTAATTAACCAATATGCTAAATCTTCGGGTATCCACGGAATTGTGTAACCTTGCCCGTTGTTATTTGTTTTATTTGTAGTCGTAAAGATACCTGTTTGATCATCAGGCATTCTTTTTATGAATGATTGTTCTTTAGTCAATCCAGAAAGTGGGGAATTATTTTTTTCCAAATTACTTTGTTTTGCTGATCTAAATCTGCAATATACTCATCGGCTTCACCAGAATCATTATAGGCGATTTGTCGTCCTCTTAAGGGGACTTTGGTGAGTGCATAAGTATGAATCCAATCTGTTGGGCACCATAAATATGCTTGATTATCAATTATACGGTAAACACAATCTAAGTCATGTAAATCTAATTGATCAAAGCTTACTTTTACCCAATCGGCATCGAATTTATGAAGGTGCCCTAAATCATGAAAGTTTTTTGCATTGGTTGGAATAATCCATTCTTGGGCTTTTTTAACAAAATGGTATTGTAAGCATGGCTTTGTTGTTTCAGAGCGGATTGAGCTAGATGACATGTTTTGTTGATTGAGTAAAAGGGAGAACGGATTTCGAGCATTATCGACTCGTACTATTTCACCTGTTTCTTCATCTTCAATCGTTAAATCATTAGCAATTATATAATCTAAGAATTCATTGACATAAACAACGAGTTTCCTTCTCATCGGTTCAGATTCTATATTTTCAAGAATATCTCGAAAGGGTTTTACATCGAATTTTTCCTGTATAAGAAAAGCGTGTGGTGTTTTGCTTTTATCAAATTGTTCAATATAAAGTCGAACGAAACGACAGAGCTGAGTTTCTTTAGTGCCTCCGCCACGGGCTTTAGTCATAAATTCTTTGATCTTAATTGCCCAAGTGACATAGTCAGAAGAAATAAAATCTGGCTTAAATGGTTCTGTTTTACCTAAAAATTTATACCAGTTTTCCCATTCATTTGGATATGCAGTTTGTGGATCAAGTGGAAGACTTAGATCATTTAATTTTAAAATAAAAGCTTTGTATTCTTTAGCATTTTTAAGATTTTTGTTTTCAATCAAATTTTTTAGTTCGGCATATGAAATAAAATCAGCTATTTCAAAAAAATCTTTATAGCTAATCCATTCGTCATAAATTCTTTCGGGATGAGCAGGTAGCCCATATTCTCTATATTTCTGTTTATAGAGTACTGAGTTTGTAATACCTTCATTTTTACAAAATTGTTTTAAAGAATCTAAATCAGGAAAAGTCGAAAACTCTTTATTAAATCGTTTACTTTCAATTTGTCTGATTGCTTGAGGTTTAATCATTTAATCGCTCTCAACTTTTCTTGGACTTCTTCAATTGTTGGTTTGATATAAACAATGCATGATGTTGGACTTTTATGATGCATAGCTTTTTGAATTTCGACTTGATTTAAACCAGCCTGACGCGCACGAAATCCATATGCATGACGATGACCATGCTCAGTCGTACCAAGAGATTTTTTGCAAATTAGCCCGATGCGCTCTACTGCACGTTTATGCAGGCGTTGAAAGTTTTTTATAGTTTCAGGCTCACCTAAATTATTTGTAAATGCAAAAGGATGTGGATTACTTTTCAGCGGCTCTACACGCTGATATTTGAGATAGTTTGCCCAAATTAATAAGAAATCTTTAGCTTTTTCAGGTGGGTTAAATACAACCTCAAAGTAACCTTGTTTAGATGTAAGTAATGGGGACTTCCATCCTGCATATAAACGTTCGGTAAATAGATAGTTATTTCTAGGCTTCAAGGATGTTTTGGATAAAAGAAATTCACGTCTATTTTTGAAGTGAGGATCTGGAGCTGCACCTAATTCAGGATGATAAACACGAACAAGGGCTTCTCGAGGGCGGTTTGGATTTAATGTGATATCTGAAGTATAAATATGAAAAATTTCACTTTTCCTAAGCCCACCGTAATTCATCAACATCGTAATCGCTTGCGATTTATAGTCATATTTTCCATTTTTTTCAAACCCTAAGTAAATTAACCTTTCAATTTGATCTTCAGGAAAACGAACTGCATATTCAAAATCAATTAGATCTTCATTGAACGAACCTACCAAACGAACTTGCTGTTGTGATAAATCTTTTTTAGTTAAATGATTCAGAAAGACGTGTGCTTGTTTGTGGTAGTAAGCACACCAATTTAGACGCTCTTCATAGCTTGTGGCTTTGCGAAATGGATTCACACGAATGGTTGAATGTTCATCCTGTAACATCAGAAAGTCAGTGTAATGCGTAATATGAAATAGTAGATTATTGGTATCCCTAACTGTACGTGGTCGCCAATAAAGATTAAGAGCATCGGTACGGGTAGTTGGATCAATTGTGCCTGTAATTAGTGCCTCAGTGAAAGCTTTGAGTAATTTAGTAGCATTCTCAATTTGTGGAACTGAATTTATATACTTCAATAAAAGTTTAAGTGCATAACAAGATCTTTCTTTCCATGATTCACTTTTTGAATTAAACCAAGCCAAATAGCGCAAATGAGAAATGATGACTCCTTTCTCAGTCAAGAGGCAAGGCAAGACCAAGGTGGTTTGAGTAGAACAATCTTTGTAATTTACATAAATTTTCTTAACGTAAGCCATATACTATTTAGTATGAAGTATGGGGTTTTTATAATTAAAAACTATCATTATTTGATCAATTGTCAATATAAAATGTTAGAAATAGTATGTTTCAAGGTAGGGTTATAATATCAAAATAAACAAATACTTAGAAAGATTGATCGTCGTGTTCGCTATTTAGGAAAGCGTTTAGAAGAACTTAAAATTGTTGATTATGTCCCTGAGCAAGAGGGAAAAGTATATTTTGGTGCTTGGGTAGAGATAGAAAATGAAGCTGGTGAACATAAAACATTACGTATTGTGGGTGTCGATGAAATTTATGATCACCATCCGCAACATATTTCGATTGAATCTCCGATGGCTCGTGCTTTATTGACCAAGCAAATAGATGATGAGGTAGAAGTTCAAACACCATTAGGTAAAAAAGTTTGGTATATCAACTCTATTCGCTATGAAAAGCACGAAAATTCATAAAAATTCAGATTGTTGAGTTTATTTTGAGCATTCGGTGCATTATTTTGAATAAAAGAATTGCCAATTTGTTTTTTTATTTATATGATAGCCGCCATTGGAAGCGTGGCAGAGCGGTTTAATGCACCGGTCTTGAAAACCGACGAGGGTGTGAGTCCTCCGTGAGTTCGAATCTCACCGCTTCCGCCAAATATCTAAATAAGCCCTTGTTTTTACAGGGGCTTATTTTTTATCTATGCTCTTACCCCCTCAATATACCCCACATAAAATTTTGGTTGTGATCGAATCTAATTGGCTTTTTTAGTATGTCTTTGGATGATAGTTTAAATTTATCAAAGAAAATAAACTGACTTTTCTAAACTTGGCGGGTTCATAGTATTGGGTAGATCGGGTTGATCATCCATAAAAAAACAGCATGAGATGACTCATGCTGTTGTATGCCATAAGAGAGTCACGTAGTTAACGATTATACTGAGATTGACCTCGTTCAATGCTCAAGCTACATGAGTTATCCTGAATTCTGAACCAATAGTCAGGAACAAGGAGTTGGGCTTTAAGGGCATTTAAGCGATTACCTACGTGAATCTGATTAAGATCATAATAATTATGTTCTTGCTGTTGAAAATGTGGAGCTATACCAGAATTCATGGTAGGAACAGCTCCTAAATTAATACGATCAAGATTGTGATCAATTAAAAAAGGAGCAAGTACCTTGTAAAGGGGAGTTTCAACAAATGGAACAAGGTCGGAATATTCTTTGCGAACAAAGAAAACGAGCCTGATTGTGTAGGTTTGTTCTATGTCTATTTCTTCTCGTGAGAGAATACCTAAAATACTATTTTCGTTACGATTACGCCAGACTGTCTGAATAATCTCATTACTTTTCTCTCGTACAATGTCATAAGCAGACATATCAAGAAAATCAGTTGTATTAGAAATGTTGACCAGACTATTCCTTCGTTTACGTTGTACTACCAAGGAATGGATCTCAAACTTATTTGTTTCAGCGCAAATAAACTTTAAGAATTGATCGTAAGAATTATTGCAATAACGATACTTAGTGTCCCATGCCTTAGTTTGTGTCATAAAAGCTTTGGTTTGGATATTTACTTTGAAATCGGCAAAACAAATTTCACAAACATGTTCTATTCGTTGATATTCCATTAATGGAATATTGACTATGCCATGTCTTAGCATAAGTTGGCTGAGTAAATAGATTTCTGGATGAATCAACGCATTTTGAAATCGTCCTGTTGTATAGGGATTTTGAGTATTGTCTAGTACGATCTGAAAGACCAGACTCCCTAGATTTGTAAAGTACAAATTTGGGATATTGTGGTGAGGAAATGCTGTTGGGTTATGGGTAAACATCCTAAAACCTTTCTTATTTTTGATACTCTGGATCAGTTCACCGTACTTAAATAATGGTAGTGGAAAAACAGGTGTGTAGGCTGCTAGGAAAGGATAGGCATGGGTAACAAGATTGAGGTGGTTGTTGCCTTCAACTTTTTCTAAAGCGCTGAGCGTAGTCATATCATTGTTCCTGAATAAATTATTGAGATTCTGTTGAGATTAAGATGCGAGAACGGCCTGACTTAGCTTTAGGTTCAGGTAATGCACTGCGTTGAAATCTTTTAAAGTTCTTTAGCGCAGAAAAAATAAAGAACTGATCAGCCTTGCAGATGTAATCAAAGGTTTTGATTAAGAAGGATTGCTTTTCCGTATCTGAATAATGAATTAATCCAATGCCGCAGTATTTATATTGGTCTTTATTCATGTTGCAGATATAAGTGCTTCCTTGACTGCGGGTGATCTTCTTCCAGTAATCAGAGATATATTGAGCAATGCTGATATCTTCCTGATGTTTATTGCCATCAAAGAATAAATAACTGTGTATATGGAACCCTGTTGCAGCAGAGTATTCGTATTGGAAGATATAGCCTTCAATATCATTTAAGAGCGTGTTATTGCGCCAGTTATTCTTAAATTTATGCATACATTCTTTTAGATGGTTCAAATCATTACGCGAATAAGGCATACCCATTACTGAGGCATGCTTCAGGATCGTTTTAAGGTCGCGCTTTAGTGAAAAGTCCATCCTGATGACCAACAGCTTGGCAAACTTCGCAATAAGGTGATTAAGGAGCTCAACACAGGCTTTCTTATTTTCTTTTTTAGTAGAATTCCGATCTCTGATTTTTTTCTTATAAGGGGCACTTTGGGTGTGCTGAGACAGGCGCTCAATGAATAGGTTAAGTAAATCAATGTATTTTTGAACATTTTCCTGATTTGTAGGATCGAGTGATGATAAATGTGCTAGAAACTCAAGTTTACTCACTGAGAATTGGTCGCGTACAAACATCCAAGCTTTGATTTCTTCGCTATAAAAGTATTGATCAGTGAATTGATGATAGAAAGCAGGTAATACTTTCTTCACTAACACATCCCATCCTGAAGCGAAATCAATCCGATAGTGTTGAGTAGATTGATAGAAGTGTGAATTGGCTATGTGCGCTATAGGCAATTGAGCATTTTCACATTTCGCAACCACGTTCAGAATATTCAAACAAATGTCTGCTTCATAATCGGACTGATGTCGTAGTAGATAAGGGGGCTCATCTTGGTTCGTTATAATCGCTGAACTAAGATCAGATTGGGTTAATGCAAGCTGTTCTTCTAATGTGAACGTACCTGCTGAATGGTCAAGTAAAGGAAGTTGGTTCATAAATCTCTCGATGAATAAGTTTTCAAGAAATTTGGGCAATAGCTGTCTGTAGACACTGGATCAAGCAGTGTCTAGGCTTTATGGTGAAATGATTAGGTTTGTGTCTCAGAGAGTCTCGTTTAAATACTATTCTGACATCTGGTGAGTTAACGGTGACCTGACTTAGCTTGGTGCAGTCAGAGTCACGACAGATGATTATATTTAAGTAGGTGACACAACTTATAAGATCATTAAGACGTGTCTTTTACATAAATACTTAATAGGAATATCCATTAAGATATTGATACTTAATGTATATTAATATTTATAAGAGTATGTATTTAAATGATTTAATACCTAAATTCAACTTCACAACAAATAGACGAGCTATGCACAAATTCATATCGTATTTACGGGAATGTGCTGATGATGGCGATATACATGGTTAAGCCGTCTTTTGCAGGAGGTCACGAGCTTCAATTTTGGATTCAATCCAAGCCTGAACCTCACTGAGCCTCCATCTGGTTAAGTGACCAAACTTTATGGGTTTGGGAAAGTTTGAGTCATAGCGTTTAGATTTAGGGTTGATACGGTCATAGATGGTAGATCGAGATAAACCTGTCAGGTCTTCTAAATCTGAGCGAGAAATCATTTTGAATGACAATGAAGCAGTTGCCGAAACCATAATTTGTCCTTTTGGATGAGGTTGGATGGTTTCACTACTTTAAAAAATGATGATATTTAAAAATACCCTATTTGCACGGACATGCTATTTCCATAGTTTTTTTGGAGAACAGAAAGTTGGTCAAGCTGTAGAAGGGGAATCGATGATAAATAGTGTATTGAAGAGTGCTGATCTATCTTTTATCAATAGATCAGCCTAGAAAATCGTGAATTGCTATTTTTATTTTGGACATTCTTTATTTTTTTTGACTATATCTTTAATCATTTGATAGAGAGACTGCCCACAAACTTTGTGCTGTTTTAGCCAAGTTTCACTATCCCCCGTATATTTTTTTCTCAGTAGACGTTGGGAGTCTGTTTCTCTAATGCCTTTTATTTCCTTGATTTTTCCACGATAGCTAGAAATCAGTTTTTTGTATTTTCTTCTCTTTTTTTTAAAATATTCATGTTCATTAAAGATATAGATTGCTTCTGATAAACCATCCGGATCAGCAGGGATAAGTAGGCTGTCTTTAGTATGATTCATACGGATTAGCTGTAAGAGCAATAATTTAATATCAACTTTATGCTGTTGAATTGAGGCTTCTTGTACAAAAGGAATAGATTCAGTCTCTAATTGCTGAATAATTATGTCCTTATTTATAAAGCGTATTTTATTAACTTCCTTTTCATCAAGTAGGACTTTTTTAGCATATGTAATAAAGCTCTGCTCAATGATACCCATTGTTGGTCGTTGTTTATGCCCATTGTGAATTTTTTCGAAAATTTTATTAATCTCTGTAGGTACAACTTCTAAACTCTGACAGTCATTATGAAAGGCATAGGTATGAAAAGCCTTCTTACGTAATTTTTCTACTTGTTTTAAATTAATGGTTTCCTGAGACTTGATGTAAGAATTAAAATTTTTTATATCGGTGAGAATGTCATCGTAATACCGAGGAAGTCGATCGATAAGCGGAATTTCAATAGTATCACTAGGGTCATTGGAGAGCCGTATTTTGTGTACGGCGCTATTTCTATAGGTTTTTTGTTGCTCAGTTTCTTTATATCGCCCTACAGAGTGATAAGCTATATATTTTGTTTGTCTAGCTCAGAGACTTTATCACTGTATTCCAAGCGATTAGGTCCTAAATCTACACCGAGTGATTTGTAATACTGAATTTGATCTGTTTGGTCACCTAAAGGATATTTAATATTTTTTATTACGAAATCCTCTAAGACATTCATGAGTTTAATTTGATTATCAATTTTCAACTGGTCTGGCATTCTGCATCTCTAAAATATGAATTAGACATAAGTATTCTTTAAGATAAATGTAGTTTTATTTTAAATGCAATAATTTTTTTAACGCTTTTTACCGTGGTGAGTGCAATTTCTAGAAGGGTAAGTGGAGTGAAAAAATAGTTGAACTTTAAACCTAGTCTTCATCATGAGCTTTGTAAAAAGTAGGGCCTATGAATGATGTACAAAGTTAGCTTTTAAAATTCATCTTTTGAAAGACTTAAAGTGAAACTTTCACCCTTAATGAGAACCTAAATTTTAACAAGTATTTAAGCCTATAGAATATAGTTTTTTACTCCTTCCAGTGGTTGAGTGGATTCATTTTTCTATAGAAGATTGACACTCTAAACCTTGCCGATTATCCTTTGCATGCTGGCCTACATTGCCAGTCGGTTTTAGCAGACCGTTTTACCCAAAGCACACGAAAAAGTCTCTTTCTTTTTTGTGGGCATCCCTACGTGCCCCCCTCTGCGGCGGAACGGGAGGGGGACATCTTCGGATGTGCTGATCTTTTTGGGTATCAGTCTGCTAACCCCTTTTCGTTTCGCCACCATTATTTAGCAGTAATGTGGTGAAACTTCTTTACACCCAAAGGAGTCCGCCATGCGTACTACATTCTTAAATTCTCATTCTCTTTTTTACCCCAGTACAGTTTATGGTTGTTTGGTCGCCAGATAAAACAACATTTTAAAAATCATGCGATTGGGGAACGCTCAATGAAGGTGCTTATTCCTTTATTGGCCTGCTTATCTGAATCTTTTAAAGACTAAAAAGTAGATATCACGCTACGGAATTGTCGCGTTAGCAGAGAATGCAGAACTCCAAGTTAAACATCAAACCACCATGAGCCTAGCTTCGCTATTGCTGAGAGGTGTGCTTATGAACAATAAAAGAGAATGATGCACGATGACAACAAAATTAAAGCATCTGTCCTTATGTATTTTATTCATTGGACTGAATGCCTGTTCGAGTACAGACAAACCAGAAAGTGATCCTGCTGTTGACGCCCAAACCATTGAAACAATGGTCGAGGCTGAACCTGTTGCTGAAATGCCAACTGTAATTGTTCCTAAAGATCAAATTAGTCCTGACCAAAATTTGCAAGAATTTGAGCTCTCGGATATTCAAGCACAATACCGAATTCGTTATCCGACAATGTGGGAGACAGAAAAGTTTAGACTCTCTGCATTCGTTGACAACTATGAACTTATTCATCCTCAGCTACATTTGGGATCAGATCAGATTATTGTGATTGGTAATCGGGAACATAGTTCTAGAGATAATGATCTGTTCATTGATTTAACCAGTGATGAATACTTTAAATATAGCAATAACTTGGCAATCAACTATATTCGCTACTTAAAAACACCAAAGATTGAACCGAAGCAGGAATTTGAAAAGAGCCAAGCCTATGAAGAACGGGTGAAACAGGCAAATCAAAATGCTGAAACGACGGCAGTTGACTATGATCTGAAGTTATTGGAACAGGCCTTAAACCGTAGTGTGGGTGATATTTATTTTGCAGTTTCAGATGCTTCTTATGAGTACGATGCAGATCAGGAACAGATGCATATTCATCTAGTAGTTGACGTTATGGAGTTTGATCTAGTCATCAAGGTGCAACCTGATTTAGCCAAACAAATTGCGGCAAACTTTAACCAGCTTAGATTAGGTTTTGTCTTTAATTTTAAAAATAATCAACTCAAACTTGATGGCATTTTTTTCTACTTTAAAAAGGTAGGGAATCCAGATCGACATAGCAGTAATGTTGAAGAAGTGATGTATGTGTCACCTGTATTTAAACCGATTAGTTTTAAACAAAAATCGGCAATTGAGTTGCAACGACAGTTTGTTACTGATGCATATGAACATTTGAAAACAATGCCCTTTAAGGATGTCTCTCATTCTCCTGTATGGCAATTTAAATTTGGTCTAGAGCAATATCAGTCTCCAGAAAGCTTAATGCAGAAATATCCCAAAAAAGAAATTCCTAAAGAACCTGAAGAGTTCAAGTATTTGGGTGAAGGATGAGTATGACCAAACATGCTTTTCTGTTTTTTTAAGAACAAAGGAATATCAAATACATATTACCTAGATGTAAGAGGTGTTCTCTGCTGAACAAGGGCAGAGAAAAATAACCTATCAACTCAACATCTGAATACAGAATTTAGGATTAATGAACGATGAACAACTTAATCAAAACAGTGAGATGGACTGCATTAATATCATTGTCGGTATTTGCTCTACAAGGATGTGGCACGGGACTTGAGCCAGATACATTCTCAGTGGAATTAAATGAAATGGGAGGTATAGCTTACCAACCACCTGCTATTATCACGATTCGCTCGAATTCACCTAACCAAATAGATGTCACCAATGTCACTGTTAACAATGGGCAGTGCCAATATATTGGACATGACCGAAGATTTAATTTCCCACTGCATTTCCAAATGGGCCAAGTGTCTAGACTCAGACTGCAAGGTTGTAGCTTTGAAAATGTGGTACAGGTTGATATAGAAACCACACAGGGAACTGCAAGTTATAGCTTTAACTAAGACGATCTCTTAAAAAGCTAAATCTAACTTAAACATACAAAACTAAATCAAAAAGCCATGCCCCTCAAAGGGCATGGCTTTTTTATATCTCAAATTTATGGTGCTTACAATGATCAGAA
Source organism: Acinetobacter sp. Z1 (assembly GCF_024296945.1). Classification (NCBI taxonomy): domain Bacteria; kingdom Pseudomonadati; phylum Pseudomonadota; class Gammaproteobacteria; order Moraxellales; family Moraxellaceae; genus Acinetobacter; species Acinetobacter sp. Z1. The sequence goes on from NZ_CP101115.1 coordinate 986,857, forward strand.
TCAATTGTCCAATGTGTGGCAGTGATGAAACAGAAATAATTCCCCAACCTATTCTTAATACAGGAACTTCCCAGCAGAAATCATTTAGCAAACCACCGATGCAGAACCTGATGCAGCATGTCGTTAACTATGCGGTGATGGGCGCTTCAAGCGCACGAATGATGAAAGGGCAACGTCCTATTGTTTATGTCATTGGCAGTTTGATTGGCGGTGTAATCGGCTGTGCAGTCTGTTTTCTCAATCATGTTCATGAACATGCACCAGAACCCATGCTAAAGCAAAGCCCGAAACCACAAACGCTCTATCAATGTTTGGAATGTAATCATCATTTTGCCATGGCTTTTGAACAAGGCGAATACAACAGCTCACAACAACCATATTTTTATCATTCAAACAGATAAGGAAAACATCATGGCACATCAACTTGAACAAATGGCTTATGTCGGTCAAACCCCTTGGCATGGCTTAGGAAACCAATTGACCCATAACCAACCACTCGAAGTTTGGGCACAGCAGGCAGGGATGGATTGGCAGATTGAATCATCAGACGTCAGTTATATGGCACAAAACCATCGCGGGCAAAACATCATTATGCCCTTTGAAGAACAACGCGTTTTATACCGTTCCGATACTCATGCACCCTTATCCGTAGTCAGTCAACGTTTTCAGGAAGTACAACCGATGGAGATAATGGAATTTTACCGAGACTTAACCGAACAATCAGGTTTTGAGCTAGAAACCGCAGGTGTACTGAAAGGCGGTAAGAAATTCTGGGCCTTAGCTAAAACAGGACAGACCGCAGCTTTAAAAGGAAAAGATGTCAGCAATGGCTATATTCTTTTAGCCACCTCTTGTGATGGCACATTAGCAACCACGGCTCAATTCACTAGTATTCGAGTGGTGTGTAACAACACTTTGGCGATTGCTCTCAAAGGGCAACAAAACAATACAGGTGTCGTTAAGGTTCCACATAGTACTCGATTTGATGCGGATCGGGTCAAACAACAACTAGGTATTTCAGTACGTGCATGGGATGAGCACATGTATGAAATGAAACAACTGAGCCAACATAAGGTCACGCAACAGGAAGCGGCAGCTTACTTTGATGCCGTATTTAATAATACCAATCTGAGTATGGCTGAACAGGATGACAGCATTATTCAGTTCTACCGTAATGTGGCTATGCCAAGTCAGACAGTTCCATCTAAAGCAGACAATAAAACTGAACCGAATGGGCGTGCTATGTCTAAAGTGATGACCATGTTTAATGGACATGGGCGTGGGGCAGAACTAAGCTCAGCCAAAGACACTGCCTATGGTTTGCTGTGCAGCATCACTGAATTTGTGGATCATGAACGTCGGGCCATGAGTCAGGATTACCGTTTGGACTCTGCTTGGTTTGGAGCAGGAGCATCTATCAAACAACGGGGGCTGGAACAGGCTTTAAGAATGATTGCCTAAATTAATTAGCCTAAGCAAACTTTATTCAAATTTATTTTCTAAAGCTGCATCTTCGGATGCGGCTTTCTTATGCCGAAAATTCCTGTTTTACCCATTTCCATATCTTTTATAAAAACTGAGGACAGCCCGATGAATATAAATACCCAGATAGAAAACACCCTCAACCATCAACCCTTACAATCCTATTCACCAAACCTGAGCTCATCCACTCAGCAGGTTGAAGTGGGAACCCGAAGCAAACTTAACCCATTTAACAAGCCACTCCGAAAGACTAAAGCACCCGCCGCCAAACGCCTTGCTAATACTAAGAAAATGAATTACCAACAATGGTTGGAAGTCCGTAAACAAGGCATTGGTAGTAGTGATGCAGCAACGGCATGTGGGCTTAATCCCTATATGTCGATGCTAGAGCTGTGGATGATCAAAACCGATCGGATGCAACAGAACATTGAGGATGAAAGTGCAGGTTATGCACCGTTGTACTGGGGCAAACAGCTTGAACCCTTGGTGGCTGAATACTACAGCATGCACACCAACAATAAGGTACGTCGTGTCAATGCAGTATTACAACACCCTGATGAAGACAAGCAGTTTATGCTCGCCAATCTGGATTATTCCGTGGTGGGCAGTGACGAAGTACAGCTTTTAGAATGTAAAACCGTAGGGGAATATGGCTCAAAGTTATGGCGGGATGGTGTGCCTTTATACGTGCTGTGCCAAGTGCAACATCAACTGGCTGTGACAGGCAAACATGCAGCACATATCTGTGTGTTGATCTGTGGTCATGAAACTCGAATTTTTAAGGTGATCCGCTCTGAATCAGTCATACAACATATCATCCATGCAGAGCGTTACTTCTGGGAGTGTGTGGAAAAAGACACACCACCTGATGCAGACGCCAGCGAATCGGCAGCTAAAACCCTACAACTACTTTATCCAGAACATGTACCACTCAGTACTACGGATTTATCCGAAGATACGCAAGCCAATCAACAATTTGAACAATTGATTCAAGCACGTCATCAAATTGAAAAGCATCAGGAGCAATTTGACCTACTCAAACATCAACTCCAAGCCAAGATGCAACGGACTGAACGGGCGACCTTTAAAATAGGTTCCGTCACTTGGAAAAAGTCCAAGGACTCGATCAGCTTAGACAGTAAGGCTTTACTGAAATTACATCCAGAATACTTAAACCAATTTCCACAAAGCAAACAGGGTTCACGGTGTTTTAACATCTATACAGATGATGATTGAAAGGCAATTAGCCTAAGCAAAACAGAATACTCCACCTAAACATCCCATGCCCGAGCGTATGAGATTTTTTATGCCAATTCAATTTTATAGAAAAGAGGAAACCACCATGATTAAAGGTCTAGCAATCACACCACCCGTACTGGGGCGAATCAGCATTGGTAAAGTCATTGAAAAGAATGGAAAGCTGCTCCCTGAACGAGATGACCAATTTACCATTACAAGCCAAATTCAAGGAAAAGACGGATGGGTGAAACACCCATTAGATGAACAGCTACGTGCCAAAGCACAAAATCAAAAACTCAGAATCATCCCAGTACGAATGATTTTCAATGATCCTGAGCTGAACCTACGGGCAGAGTACAGCTTATTTGATCGACAAACAGGACGATTAATCTGTTCAGGTAATGGTGAAACTTGTCAGCGACTTGGACAAAACGGGATTGAACAACATCCATGTCCGTCACCTGATTTATGTCCTTTGGCCCAAGGTGGTTTGTGTAAGTCTTACGGCAGACTTTACGTCAATCTAGATGAATCAGATGAGTTGGGTACATTCATTTTTAGAACCACAGGCTTTAACAGTATCCGAACTTTAGCAGCACGACTTCGTTATTATCATGCAGCATCTGGTGATTTACTTTCATGTCTGCCATTGCAACTGACGTTAAGAGGCAAGAGCACAACACAGAGTTACCGCACTCCAATTTATTACGTGGATTTAACTTTACGTGATGGCGTCAATTTGCAGGATGCAATTACTTCAGCTAAACAAATTGATGAACAAAGCAAAGCCGCAGGTTTTTATCAGGAGGCTTTAGATCATGTTGCACGACAGGGTTATGGCAATGCTAGTTTTGAGGTAGGAGGTGAGGAGGGTCTAGATATCGTTGAAGAGTTCTACTCTGATGAATCCAAACCACAGCAGCAAAAAAACCATGACCTAAGCCATATTCAGGATATTCAGAAAGGGTTGCAACAGTCTGTTCAATCATTGAATTAATACATTCACTAAGAAGCATGTTGAGTACATCAACTGTTGATGATATTTTGTAATCGTCTTGCTCAGTATTCTCAGATACTTGGGCTGGATATGAAAATGGTAAGTCTCAGCGCAAAAAAAGAATTTACAAATTTTCGGAAAAGCCTGCGTTTTATCGCAGGTTTTTTTTATTTCGTTCCTTATTTTTTCTTTTTTCAATCTAAATGACAAACATAATCAACCACTTCATGAGAAATAATGCTGAACTGACTATTGGCGGGAATTTCGAAGGATTATCCTGAGCTATAGACTTTAAGTTCAGGCATATTACCAATTTGGACTTTACATTGGCCTGAGGTAATTTCTATACGTTCAGCAAGATGAGTTTTAAAGATTAGGGGATGTGCTGAGGGGAGGATTACGCCTAATGTCTTTTTACTGCCATCCTTGAATTTTAGCATATGGCTGATGGATGCACCTTTGAAATGCACAGTGGCCTTTTTAGTAATTGATACAATATCAAATTGGTCTGACACGGCTATCCCTAAAATGTTATTAAATAATCGAGTGATATTAATCATAAATATTTTTCAAATTGCAAGCCCCCTGATATGTATAAAAATATGCTTTATATTCATTAATTTTTTGAAGGTTGGTGAGTTTAAATCAAATTATTAAATTTCAATTAGATGAGATGATTTAAATTGTCCAAAAGTTACTAAAAATTATCATTTATTAAAAGAATTACATTGTTTTTGTAAAATTTGTTGAATGTTTAAATGATTTTTATATTATAAGGCATAATGAATTTAATGTATAACTTGTGTAATAAAAGTGTAATAAATGCGTAATAATTATTTAATCATTCCTTTAATTTTATATTCAGGTTTTAGTTATGCCGAAGATCAGATTAGTCAACAACAGAGCAGAGATTATCTGTCACAGAAACAGCAGATCGACCAGTTAACGCAATCTGCTGCACCATTTATCCAATTACAACAAAAGAGAGTTGATTCAAGCTATCCTTGGTTACAAAAAGAACCGATTTGTTTTGGGATATCTTCTTTAGATATTGATGTGTCAACGACACATCCCAGTATAAAAACTTCAGATTTTAATCGCATCTTCAAAGAGCTTAAGTATTCAGACAATAAAGTTTTAGGGCGCTGTATTGGCGAAAAAGGGCTTTCAGGTCTTGTGAATTATATCAATGAGCGACTGGTGCAATTGGGTTATGTGTCAACTCAAGTCATCGTACCCGAACAGGATCTTGCCACAGGACATTTACGTTTAACTTTAATCCCCGGATTAATTGGGGAAATCCGACTTAAAAATAATAAAGCTAAAAAACTAAATTATTCCTTACCCCTGCAAGCAGGCGATATTCTTAATATCCGTCAACTGGAACAAATTCTAGAAACCTTTGCTCGTCTACAAGGGATGCAGACCAGTTTCGATATCTTACCCAGCCAAAAAAGTGCTGAAGATGCAGGTTATAGCGATGTTGAGATTGTATGGGAGATTGCGGAGCGGAGCTTTATCACTGCTGGATTGAATGATGCAGGCAGTAAAAGTTCAGGAAAATACCAAGGCTATGCCAGCTATGCTTTAGAAAATCCATTGAACGCTGCGGATAACTTATTTATTTACTATACCCAGTCGATCAATGATTGGAATACAGATCATACCGATTTTAATAATTACTTTGTTTCCTACGAGATTCCCTATAAGAATTGGTTGTTTAATCTCAACGCCAGTCAGTATACCAACATTCAAGAGCTAGAAGGCTTTGATAAATGGATCGATTATCAAACCATTAATAAAGATTTTAATTTTCAAATACAGCGTGAACTCGGCCGCAGTAAATCCTACCGGCTTTCAGGCTATGTACAACTGTACCGAAAATCAGTCTCCAGCTTCATTGATGATCTTGAGGTTGGCCCTCAACGCAAACGTCTTTCAGGTTGGGAATTAGGCGGTAAATATCAATACAGGTTAGGCCAACAAACGATACATACACAATTCAGTTATCGCAAAGGTGCTGACATTTTTGGAAAAAATGAGGCTGCTGAAGACTTTACTGGTGAGGGCGATTCTAGAGCAGGAATCTGGAATGCAGCTGTTCAATATGCAGTACCTTGGCAGACTGAAAAAAATAACTTTATGTATCAACTGAACTGGCAAGGACAGTGGAGTCCGCAGAACGTTGTGATTCAGGAAAGTTTCAATATGGGTGGACGCTATAGCATTCGTGGCTATCGACCTGAGCAAAGTATGAATGGAAATAATGGACATTATTTACAACAAACCCTGCATTGGCTCAATCCCATTCCTAATTTCTCATTCTACGCAGGTATAGATCAAGGACTGGTGACTGGGGAAGGTACTCAATATTACTCTGACCGCTATCTATTAGGCAGCGTAGTGGGATTAAGAACTCAATTCAAACATATCAATAGCGAGTTTTTTGTGGGGCGTGGGTTGGTTGCACCTCAACATATTCAGAAAGACGTTATCACTGGATTTAATCTCTCATTTAACTATTAAGCAAATCTATTCATAGAAATATAGGTATAAAGATGAATAAGCAATTTTACCGCACTAAATTTAATGCCAAACTCGGGACTTATGTCGCTGTATCTGAATTGGCAAAATCCCATCAGGGCGATACCTCCCCACGGATTAAAGCGTCAATCCACAGTAATAATGACGTTAATGAGACAAGTATTGCTGTAACTGGGCAACGAACATTAAAACAATTGGTACTGGCGCTTTCAGCCTTGATGGCGGTGAGTCCGATTTATGCCAATGTGGTGGTGAATAATAATGCAGCAGCTGCGCATAAAGCGACCGTGCTCAAAGAAGGCAATGCAGCCAATGTTTGGATTACTGCACCCTCAGCATCAGGGGTGTCACGTAATAGCTATACCCAGTTTGATGTGAATCAAAATGGCGTGATCCTGAATAACTCACGTGGTGCAGCAACCAGTCAGATTACTAAAACATCCATTGCAGCGAACCCCAATCTGGCAAAAGGAGCTGCGACCACAATTGTGAATGAGGTGGTCTCAACCAATCCAAGTTTATTACAGGGTAACCTTGAAGTCTTGGGATCAAGAGCAAACGTGGTAATTGCCAACCCAACAGGTATTACTGTAAATGGTGGTGGTTTCATCAATGCTAATCAAGTCACGCTCTCCACAGGAGTACTGGGTTATAACAGTGATGGCTCGATTAAAGACCATACAGTTAAACAAGGTGCAATCACGATTAATCCTGATGCAAATAATCGTGGGCTAGGCGGCAATGCCAATAATCCCGTTGCATTAGAGTTATTGGGCCGCTCCATTGCCATTAATGCACCAGTCAATGCCACGACCATTACTGCTGTTACAGGGGCAAATACCATTGCTGCTGATATGGGAGCATTTACTACAACGACAGGAACAGGCACGAAACCCACAGTTGCAATTGATGTCGCACAGTTGGGCGGGCTCTATGCAAATAGTATTTATCTGTATGCCAATGAAGCAGGGGTTGGGGTCAATAATGCAGGGGTCATTCAAGCGCTAAATAATGTCGTGCTGAATAGTAATGGAAAAATTGAACATAAAGGGACGATCAGTTCCACCAGCAAAACGGAAGGCTTAGTCAATATTAGGACTATGGGTACGGGCGTTGCAGGAGACATCAACTCATCTGGAAGTATCAATAGTAATAGCATGATCAGTATTGATTCAGGCAATAACCTGAATGTGAATGCCAAAGAAATTATGGTCAACCTAGGAGGTGTTACTTCATCTCCGCTATTGATTAATGTCAAAGGTAATTTAAATTTAGCAGCGAATAGTCGAATTTTTAATGATTCAGTAGGAGGTGATGTATATGTTGATGCAGCTAATATAAACTTAGCTACAAATGCTGGTATTACAAGCAATCGTGGTTCAGCTTATATCCAGTCATTGAAAGATATCGTTGCTGCACAAGGGGCAAAGCTAATTGCCGCTCAGAATTTGAATGTTTCAGGTAAAGGTAAACTTGCATTAACAGGCACTGCTCTTCAAGCCTCATTGGGCTCAATTAATTTACAAGTAGATACATCAAATACCCAAGGTTTAATTGATATTCAGGCTGGTACAATATATGCAGGAAAAGACTTAAATCTTTATAGTTCAGGAGATATTAACTTAAAGAATTTAGGACTGGCTGTAGAGAACACTGCAAGTCGGGTAAAGAATATCAATGCCTATAGTGGACAGAACTTTAAATGGGACAATGCCGGTGTTGCTTTACCACAGATTACAGGAAAAGTTCAGTTAGATGCAGCGAATCAAATTGATTTAATTGGTAGTACAATTTCGAATAAAGAGGACATCACGCTCCAAGCCAATAAGATCAATTTAGGTACAACACTAAACTCGCAAAAGAACATCAATGTTGTCTCTAAAGTCAGTGACCTCAGCTTGGATAAGGCATTAACAGCACAAGGGGATATTCAAGTTTCAGCATTGGCTGGGAATTTGAGTGTGACTAGTGTTAAGGCAAAATCTACAGCAGGGAAAATAGCACTCTATGCCAATAAGAGTGTGATAGTTGGGTCAAATCAAACGGTTGAATCCCGTTTCCCAACTGATCAAGTAACAACTATTGATAATACAGATATCAATGGTGCTAAAGGTGTGGTTATTGGTTCTATCGGTGAAGGTTCAGTTAGAATTAGAGCAACGAATATAATTTCTGGTCAGGGTGATATAGAAATAATAGGTGAGAATGGGGTCAGCGTATCTAGCAATACAGATGTATATGTAAGTGGAGATGATCCTTATGATGTTACGATTCCAAGTTTTTTGTTAGGCAAAAATATTAATATAAAGAATAAAAAAGGCGGAGTGGATGTTGATAATACTAGTTTAAAAACAACACAAGGGAATTTGACTATCAACAATCAAGTCGGAATGACAACGATTAAAGACAGTTTTTTGACCTCAAAAGGGAACACTGAACTTTATGCAAAAGACCTACTGACTTTACAGGGTGTGACAGCGACATCGGATCAACATTTAGCACTGAATTCAGGGCGTACAGTTTATATTAATGCAGAATATACACCAGCTACGGTGTGGATCCCGAATAAAGTAACCAATTTAACGTCTAAAGGAGTAACTTCAGTCACTGCTACAGGGAATCAAGTTATACAAAATGTAAATATCACAGGTGGTGCCGTTTTAATGGAAGCGGGGGGAGGTATTCTTAATTTAACAGGGATGAACTATAAAGCAACTGGAAGTGATTTACTTAAAAATGATAAAAAGCTCAATGGATTAAATGGAAATCTGAGTGTGCAGGTAGGCGATGATCTTATTATTGATCCACTAAAAGATAAGTTGACTGCAATTGGAAACATCGATCTAGTTTCAAAAAAAGGGAGCTTAATACTTAAGGGCTACGGGGGACAATCTGGGAATGGATCAGAACAAGTTGTATCTTTAAATACCGTCAATGGAGGAATTAATTTACAAGGAAATAAGGTTGAGTTACAAGGCTCACAATTAAATGCTGCTAAAGATATCTCGATTGTATCGACTGGCGGTGATTTGATCATAGATGGGGTGAAGAATACTCTTTTAAATCAGACAGCGAACAGTGAAAGTGTAGTTAGAATAAAATCTAAAAATCAGAATATTTTAAATCAAATTGAGAAACTGAAGACCCCAGATATTTCTAAAGATTATGAAGTATTAATCAATCTATATAATGAAGCTTATCCTTTTGCTTTAAGTCAAGAAGCAGTAATAGATAAAAAGATTAAGTTTGATAAAGCTTATACAGACTTTCTTGTTAAATATCCTGCTTTAGAGCCTAAGTCCTATATTTGGGAGGGGGAGAAGAAATATTTTCCTTTTAATAATACCGTTTGGGAGCCGACACCAGATAGCCTTGGTATGTGGAGACCTTGGCCAGCAGGCCTATATGATAACTTTGTAGCTATTTATTCTGAAGCGGATACTCAGAATTTAAGAAATGAGATCAATTTTTATAATAGTAGATCAAATGGTTATGAGCATAAAGGCTCGAAGGTTATGAGTGCCGCAGGTAATATTAATCTAGTCTCTAAACAAGGTCTCAGTATTAGTGGAGCAGAGATAGATTCCAAGAAAGGTTCGGTTTTGATTGAGGCGGCAGGAACATTAGCGAATCAAGAGCATCAAATTCAGGGTGAATATAAAAGTGATAAGCTAAACAGTGTCAAGCAAGGAAAAATTAAAGGAAGTATCATCATTGATGCAACCCAAGATTCTTATGAAATTGGTCAGGTGGCTAATGATAATTATAATTGGCGTAGTCCTGTAAATGCGACCACGATCAACGGTGATAAAGGCGTTAAAATTAAAGCCGTAGGTAAAAGTGCGACAGATAATTTAATTTTGCAAGGCGTAGGTATTACATCAAATAACGGCAATGTCGATATTGAAGCCTATAAAAATATTATTTTTGATGTAGCTGTTGAGAATAGTTATGACAAGAGCAAGAAAACAGAAACCAAACGTAAATGGTACGGAAAAAAGAAAACGACGACAACTGTAACAACTGCTGAACGTGTTGGTGGGGTTTCTGTTGATATTGATGCCAAAAATATTAACATTAAAAGTGAAGAGGCGAAAAAGGTTGATGATAAACAAACTGGGTCACATCGTACCAGTATCGACATGTATTCAAGTCAGTTAACTGCAAATGGCGGTAAGGTTACGATTTTAGCTGGTGGCGATATTAACCTTTTAACTGCGGATAATGTTTCAAAAGATACTCTTGATATTAGTAAAAGTAGTTCATGGGCAGGCATTAAACTAAATAAATCTAAATATACCAGCACGCGAAATATCAAATCAGAGTTACCTGCTGTTTTAGAAGCAAGTTATATTGGTGCTAAAGCAGATGGTAGTATTATTTTAAAAGGCACTGAGTTTAATTATTTAGAAGGTGCGGAGATCAAGGCTGGTGAGACAATTTCATTGCAGGCTGCATCGAAACTCGTAGAGGAAACACTAAAGAAAGAAAGCAACAGTGTTGTTTGGCGATCCATGCAAGACAAGGGATCAATCACTGAAACTGCCAAATTACCAAGCTTCAATGGACCTACCGCACCTAAGTTTGTAGGAAGTTTAACAGTTCAGGTTCCAGTAGCGAAGAGAACAGCGACACAAAAAGAGCTGATTGGTGAGATTGAAAAGTTAGCTAAACAACCGGGTAATGAATATCTCAAATCACTCGTTGATAATAAAGATCAAAAAGTGAATTGGGAGCAAGTCCTTTTAACTAATGAAAATTGGAATTATAAATCACAAGGATTGACAGCTGCTGGGGCTGCAATTTTAGCGATTGTCATTGCCGCAGTAACTGCGGGTGCTGGAGCAGCTGCTTTAGGGACTACTACAAGTGTAGCAGGAAGCGGCACAATAACAGCGGCAGGAACAACCTTTACTTTTGGTGCCACGGGTGGAGCAGTGACAACTTTTGGTGGGGTTGTTCTTTCTACAACGGTAGGGACAGGTGCTGCTGCGATAACAACTTATACGGCATTAGGCACGGCAGTAAATGCAGCCTTAACAACATTGGCAGTACAATCTTCAGTCGGACTGGCCAATAATGGTGGAGATGTTGGTAAAACGCTTAAAGAGTTAGGAAGTAAGGATTCAGTAAGAAATCTTGTAGCAAGTGTGGCCACGGCTGGTTTACTGCAAGGAGTAGCGACTAATTTAAAAATTAGTGGTGATGTTGCGGTGAATGAGCTTGCCAATAGAATGGCAAATGGCATGATAAAAGGAGTAGGTAGCACATTGATTGATTCTGCGATTAATGGCAGAAACTTGAGTGAAGGTTTAGAAAAAGCTCTCTTAGCTGGATTAGCGAACTCATTACAAGCTCCATTGGCAGGAACAATTGGGGATACATTAGGGATGAGTGATAATGCGTTTGTTAGCAAGGTTGTTGCGATAGCTGCGCATGCGGCAGCAAGTTGTGCGACAGGCGTAGTTGACAATCAATGTCAATCACGGGCACTTGGCGCTGCCCTAGGAGAAGTCATAGCTGAGAATATGTTTAAACCAGCGAATGGCGTTGAATATACGGCAGCAGAAAAGGAAAGAATCCTGAATGTTAGTAAGCTCGCCACAGGGGTTGTGGCGGCTTATACAGGCTACGATGTGACTGCTGCTGCGAATGCTGCCGATACAGCAGTGAGTAATAACTATCTAAGCCATGCACAAGAAAAGTTAAGAAGTCAGGAACTTAAGAATTGTAATGTTGTGACTTGTGCTAGCGTAAGGTTGAAATGGGGAGCGATTGACGAAGGACAAGATGTGAGTTATGCGGCAGGTTTTGCGGCTGGTATTCCTGTATCTGTAGCTGAGTCGGTAGTGGGATTGGTCAAAATGGCGCTTAGTCCAATTCAAACGTATAAAGCACTCAAAGATGTGATTAGTAGTGAAAATGCCCTGGGTAAAATTAGCAATGCAATAAAAGACGATTTAACAAACAAGATTAACAAAGCCGAGGCAGAATATCAGAAGGCTGGTCCTTCTGGTTCATATAATGCAGGTCTGGAAACGGGTAAACTTGTAGGCGATGTTGTAAGTATATTGGGTACAGGTGTTGGTGTTGTTAAAGGTGGGGTAATATTAACAGAAAAGGTAGCAGCGAAAGTCAGCTACAAAGTTCTAAAAGACCCTGTGATAATTTCAGGGAAAGGTGTTCCCGTCAATTGGGATGGTGTGAAAATATATGATCCAAAGCATCCAGCATTAGGCTCTTATGATAAAGCAACATATAGGTTTTCTGATCCTGTTTATAGAAAGGAGTTTGGTGGAACTGGTGGTGATGTGTATTTTGGGGAAAATATTGCCACCTCATATTTTGAAGTGAGACAAGCTATTGGCGGGAAATCGTTATTCGTTGGTCAGGTCGAAGTAAAAAATATGTTGGATTTAACAGATCCAAAGATATTAAAACAAATGGGCATCGATCAGAAGAAGTTAACTCAAAAAATTGATGACGCGAATGAAGCTCAAAAGGCTTCGATATATGCCTATACAAACAATATTGCAAATCAAGCTTATGGTAAGGGGTATACAGGTATTATTTATAATAGTAGTCGAAATACAGGTTCAAGTAATAACCGTGCAGTGGTATTGTTTGGTGGACGTTACGATCCGGCAAAAATCAAGCCAGTATTAGATAAGCCGATTTTAATTGAAAAGAAATAAAGGAGTCATTCAATGAGAGAATTGCATCAGGTTGCAGCAAGCGAGATAGCGGTGATTCCTTACTATTTAAAAGGATATCAACAACATGGTTTGCAATATAGAATTAATGAATATGAAAGGGCTGAACCTTTAGGCTCACAATGTGGCAATTGTCATACCATTGTGTGGATAACAGGGCGCAGTGATCCTATTTTATTTAAGGAGGCTCCGAATAATCAAGAGTCTTACCATGATCATAATAGACGCTTTCTAAAATCTTTACCTGCTTGTCCTCATTGCCATCAGCAGGCTTATGATTTGTTTATTAATAATATCACATTAAAAAGATTTGAAGATGGAAGCGCTTTCCCAAATGAATTTTATGGTGTTGATGAGGAAATGTCAGCTAAAGTCAGAGATATACCCGTATGGTGGTATGGTGATAAAGAAGAAGCTGAAAGGTTGAATCTGCATTTTTTATGATGAGAATTTGACATGTCAATTAGATGAGCAAAGGCATATAAAGGGAGTAAAGATCGCCTTGTATGTTGAGCTATAATTATACAAATCAGGCATTTGATAGAGCCTGTAAATTAGGGACTGTTCTAAATTTTGTGTAAGTACTTAATTTTCATTTATCCTGAATACGATAAATAAAAAAGGTATTTAACATGGATTAAGTAAGAGCCTGTAAATTATTTTGTGCAAGCTCCATATATTTATATGCTTTTTTAGCAAAATGATAAAATATATCAATGCTTCTGCCTTAAAAGGCAGAAGCATAAATTTTATACAGTTAATTTACATGAATTACAAAAATCAGCCCAATCAGCCATTAGACCTTTACGTTTTTCTAGATAAGCTCCACGTAAATAAGCAGCTTCTACCTCATCTGGTAGTTTGTGAGCAAGTACATGCTCGCATACCTCACGAGGATAATCCGTTTTATCGGCTGACCAGTCACGGAATGTTGACCGAAACCCATGTGTAGTAACTACTCGATTCTGTTTAGGGTCAATATAGCCTAAGCCATTTTCTTTAACCTTTTGCTCATGCATACGCTTAATCAAAGCAGTTAAGGACATATCAGAAAGCATGCCACCACCACGCGGAGCTGGGAAAATGTAGCCTTGTGATTGTGTATCCGACTGAATAGATTTTAATAATTCAATTGCTGGTGTCGATAAAGGAACACGATGTTCCTTATCTGCCTTCATTCGTTCTTTCGGAATAATCCAGACTTTGGATTCAAAATCAATTTCTTGCCATGTTGCACCAAAAATCTCACCAGAACGACATGCTGTTAAAATTGCAAATTCTAAAGCTTTTGGAGAAATGCCATCTTTCTGTCGAAGATGCTGAACAAACTCAGCTACTTGTTCATAAGGTAGAGAAGGATGGGGGCGTGATTCCTGTTTTAAGTTGCCTAAAATAGGTTCAAGATTACCTTTCCATTCAGCAGGGTTGTCACCCTCAAAATATCCTATAGCCTTGGAATAATCAAAAATGGTTTCTATACGACCACGGATACGTTTAGCGGTTTCGTTTTTCTCAATCCAGATAGGCTTAAGTACTTCAGCAATATCAACTTTGGTAATGCTGCTAATAGTGAGATCACCTAGCGTTGGGTAAATGTATGTTTCCAATGTTGATGACCATTGCCCAATATGCTTTTCATTTTTAAGTTCACGGGTTTTATTGGCAATCACAACTGTGGCACATTCACGGAAAGTTTTATTCCTTAACTGCTGGATGCGGAGCTTTTCAAGTTGTTCCTGCTTATGAGAAATTGGATCAATACCACTTCGAATTTGTAACCTTAGTTCAGTGGCTTTGGAACGAGCTTCAGCTAAAGAAACTTCAGGGTAGGGACCAATGCCGATATCACGGCGATGAGGTTTTAACTTTCCATCTTTATTAAGACGTTTACCAACCACCGCACGCAAAATCCAAACGCGTGAATTGCCTTCGACATTTAAACAGAGGCCATCTACACCCCCTACAGAATGTCGGCCAGTCTCTTTGATTTTTGCTACACTGAGAGCAGATAGCTCTTTAGCCTTCTTTGGCATGACATCATTTACCCCACAACCTACCCCTCTTAAAATACTAGAAATGGTTGGATTAGACAAGACGTGGTTAGACTGATAATATTTTAAGATATTGAAAAGTATATTTTTATAAGAGTGGGTTGGACGGTGTGAGACACTTGTTATACGGACACCGCTTCCGCCAAATATTTAAATAAGCCCTTGTTTTTACAAGGGCTTATTTATTTGGATCAAATTAAAAACTATAGATTCTATTTTTTATGCCCAATCGAAAATTGAATGAAATGCACAAGATCATCCTCGAGATCTAATAATTCATCAAATCTATTTTGACAAATATAGCGAAAAATAATTCCGTAAGCTCCACCAATTGCTGCGTCATAAAATAAATCAGGAACAGCTACCCATTGCTCAGGTTGTTTGATCTTGATCACCTTATGAATTGATTTAAGTGTTTTTCCTAATTCCGCGAAAAATATATTGTGTTGTTCTAAGCAACGACGACCAGCATTTGGGAACTCGATAGCCCAAGCCTTAGTAAACTCCTGTTCACTAACACACAATTGTAAATAGGCATGTACAGAAGATCTAATCCAGTGATCGTCATGCAAACTCTCAGCTTGAATGCCTGTAAGCACTTGCTCATACAAAGCTTTTCGACCTAAATCATCGGCAGCAAGAAAACAATCTTCTTTATTTTCAAATATTTCATAAAACGCTTGTTTAGAGACCCGTGCTCTTTTGACAATGTCAGTGATAGTTGTAGCCGTAAAACCCTTTTCTGCGAATGCACTAATTGCTGCTTTAACCAAGCGTCGACGTTGCTTGTCACGTGTTTCTTCAGTTAACAGGCTGGTACGGCCTCTGGGTAAACCTGCTGCTTGAGTATCGTAAGCGCCAGAGAGTTTTTCCACACTAGATCTTCTTAAAACTTTTAAACTTCCTAAAGCTAACATTAACAAGTTTATTGCTCAAGATTGTTTTATTCAAACAACTCATTATAGAAATAAATATTTAAATTTCAGTTGGATAAAAAATAATGATTGACTGGTAATACAAAGCAATTTACAAAAGTACCAATTGGTTCTTTTGTAAATTGAAAAAATTATGACTACTTCCCAAGCCATTAAATCTAAGCCATCATCCACAGCACATCGTTTGAAAGCTTCCTTTCCTGTCAGACGCTTGAGTTTTGATTTCACCAGTTCAAAGCGCTATTGGTTTGGTGATGATGCTTATTTCACGCATTTGATGAATGCAATGTCCGCCATTTTTCCTCAGGGAGAATTGATGTTAATTGAGGCTTTGAGAAATATTCGTGACAAAATTGATGATCCTGTACTTCAAGCCGAAATAAGTGCTTTTATTGGACAGGAAGCGATGCATGCCAAAGAGCATTTGGCATTCAATCGTTACGCGGATGAGCAGGAGATCAATATAGATAAATTACAAAACGAAATTAAAGCTTTGTATGGCGTAATGCAAAAAGTATTACCCAGTATGCACATCATGTCGATTGGTTGTGCGATTGAACATATCACTGCAACCTTAGGCGCAGAGTTGTTGCGTAATGATGATTGGAATCATCGTTTAATTGGACCAGTTGCTGAGCTATGGCTATGGCATGCAGTGGAAGAAAACGAACATAAAGCAGTATTTTTTGATGCTTACGTCGCTTCAGGCGGGGGATATTTATCACGTATTTTTTACATGACTATCGCAGGAAGTCTATTAATTTTCTTAATATCAAATAATATGCGAAGACTACTCAAAGCGGATCGAGTGCTTTCACTAAAAGGAATAACACAATTCATTAAAGAAGGAGTCGGTCATCGAGGATTATTAACATTACAAACCGTTAAAGACTTTCTAGATTATTATCGACTTGATTTTCATCCATTTGATCATGATACCAAAGCCTTAGAAAAACTTTGGCAGCAGCGTTTGGATCTCAAAATTTAAATCTTAAGGAAATACATAAAATGAAAATAACATCAAATATTGATGTCAATAATATTGAAGCGAGATCTGAAGAAATTGTAGAACGATTTTTAACTGCTTTAGTTGAACAAGATCATGTCACGATTAGTGAACTACTCCATCCTGACATTATTTATACCAATGTTTCTTTACCGACATTTAAAGGCAGAAAAAAGGTAGCTAGCTTGATTAAGCTTGGGCTCAGTAGTACCAGAAAATTACAAGTTAAAAATCATCAAGTAGTTACGAAAGGAAATGTTGTCCTTACTGAGCGTACAGATATTTTGAATATTGGACCATTTCATGTTGGTTTTTGGGTTTGTGGCACATTCAAAGTTGAAAATGAAAAAATCATTTTATGGCGTGATTACTTTGATTGGTTAAATGTGAGCAAGGGTGTAATCAGAGGAATTTTAGGAATAGGAATAACCAGTTTACGTGCGAAATTTTAAGCTTCCAAAAATTCCAGTTAAAATCATCTATATCTCAGTTCTAGGATTGAAACTTGTCAATGAATCGCTTCATGGACTGAGATTATAGATATATTGTCAAAATATATATTTTAAAAAATTAAAAAATGAATCATAAATAAAAGTGTGGCTATAGCAATTTACGCTCAAGAAAAAATCAAATTGGTTTCGCAATTTTAAAATTTTTATACCTAAATAAAATTTTAAGGCTTCATTTTTCTATAGGTTTTAGGCTAAAAATTGATCGTAATTTCACTTAAATTAGAAATTTTATTTATTAAAAAATTTAATGAATAGTAAATTACTTTACATGTTTTTAATCAATAAAATGTTGTTTAACTCAAATTTTTACCTTGTTTTTCAGATATTTTTTAATTCGCATCATGGTTGATTATAAAGTTCAATGATTGAAAATTTATGCATTATTTGCATGAAATATTTAATTTTTGCATTATCGTTTTTAAACAAAAAAAGTAACACTTGCTTCTGCTCATTGACGAATCAGCGGTTTTTGTACTTTTAAAAAGTCGAGCTGAGCTGATGCAGTTTGTATGGCATGGAATTTGTAAGCTAATCGCTTCGGCGTAGAGCGAAGTAGGGAAGGAATAATTATTATGAACCAAAAAAAGTTGCTCAAGTATATTCTGATTGCAATGATATCGGGAATATTAGTTGGTTGGGCATGTCATAGTACCGTGAGTACAGCTCAAGCAACAGATATTGCAGCTTATTTAAAGATCGTCACAGATGTGTTTCTTAGACTTATCAAGATGATCATTGCACCTTTGGTGTTCGCTACAATTGTTTCAGGTTTAATTTCAATGGGTAAATCATCCTCTTTAGGATCGATTACGCTCAAAGCCATGAGTTGGTTCATTGGCGCATCGTTTATTTCACTTTTACTCGGTATGGGTTTGGCAAACTATTTCCAACCGGGTGCTGGTATGAATTTAGTCATTCCAAAAGAAGCTGTTGATGTTGGTGTGAGTGCTTCTAGTCTAAGTTTACAAACGTTTATCACTCATATTTTCCCACGCAGTTTCGCAGAGGCGATGGCAAATAATGAAATTCTTCAAATTTTAGTATTTTCAATATTTTTTGGTTCAGCATTGGCTTATGTTCAACATCAAACTGGTGCAACGGTTATTGGAAAAATTATTGATGAGCTATGCCGTGTAATGTTCCGTATCACAGACTATGTGATGGCATCTGCTCCGATTGCTGTATTTGCTGCGATTGCTTCCGCAATTACTGTTCAGGGTCCTAAACTTATCCTTGATTATAGTATCTTCATTGGACAGTTCTATATTGGTCTATTGATCTTATGGATGATTTTAATTTCATTCGGTTATATCTTCTTGAAAAAAGATATTTTTAGATTAATTAAAACGGTGCGTGAACCAACTATGCTTGCATTTGCTACAGCAAGTAGTGAGTCGGCATACCCTAAAACAATGGAAGCATTAAACAAATTTGGTGTTCCAAAACGTATTACCAGTTTCGTTCTTCCTCTTGGTTATTCATTTAATTTAGATGGTTCAATGATGTATATGGCTTTTGCAGTGTTATTTATTGCACAAGCATACGGTATTGATTTGAGTTTCACGCAACAGGTTCTGATTTTATTGACGCTGATGATCACCAGTAAAGGAATTGCAGGTGTTTCACGTGCTTCAATTGTTGTGATTGCTTCAACGCTTGCAATGTTTAAGTTGCCTGAAGCGGGAATTCTATTAATCCTTGCGATTGATCAGTTTTTAGATATGGGTCGTACTGCAACGAATGTAATTGGTAACAGTATTGCGACAGCTGTGATTGCGAAAACTGAAGGTAATCAGCATGAAGCCGAAGAACCTGAAGAGCAAACAGTTGATACAGTTATTCCCGTCACGCGTTTAGCAGACAACACATAATTATTTTTAAATGAGCTTATTAATTTAAGATTATTTAATATCGCAGGTGATTATTTGATTATTCTTTTGGCTTAGCATCCAGATGAATCATCAAATAATCACTTTATCGTGTACAGTAGTTATTTTTATTTTAGGAAATCGGTTTTTATTTACAGTTTTTTAGAGGTTAGTAAATCCCAAATATAATTGATCCGTTTTGATAGAACGATTTCTCTTCTTATTATGTATACGTCTTGGAATGTACTATATTTTTCTTGATCAACAATTTTAAGTTTGTTTTCTAATATTTCTTTTTCCACAAGTAGTTTGGGTAACCAAGCTATTCCTAAACCTTGAAGTACTAATTCTTTTAGATCACCTGCATTATCTGTTTCATATAAAGTTCGATAATTTAACTTATTTTCAATTACTTCATCGACACATTTCCTTAAATAAGCTTGCTTGCTATAAGATAATAGTGGGAAAAGTTGTTCAAATGAATATTTGGGAACATTATTCATCACAGCAGTCACAGGTAAAATTTCCATTTTGACGATTTTATGGAACATAAAAAGACTACGATCAAGCTGTTGAAGGGTGCTGTCATCACAGTAGCAAATTAAAAAATCACATGAGCCATCTGTAAGTAAACGCATGCCTTGTTTTAAATTTGCTGCAATGATTTCTAATTTTAGATCTTCTAAAGTATTAGATAAATCATGAATAAAACGTGGGAAAAACTGTGTAATTAGAGAATGAGATACAGCAAACTTAACAGTAAGCTCATTGTTTTTAATACTTTTTTCTAAATAATTTATAGTTGTATCAAGTTGATTTTGTATGTTTTTTGCCGAAGCTAAAAGAATTTGACCCGCTTCAGTAAAGTCTATGTTTTTGCTATGCCGTTTTAGGATTTGGAAGCCTAATGCATTTTCAATATTTTGAATTCTACGAGAGAATGCAGACTGTGTAACATGGCGCATCTCTGCTGCTTGGGAGATTGATTTTTCTTGCTCTAATGCAAGTAAATCTTCAATCCATCGAATTTCCAAGGTCATAGCTCGTCCTAAATGCATGCTCATACACTATTATAATCTATTATGCAAAAAATGCATGTAGTAATATTTTTTTACATTAGAAAAAAAGCGGACTGTCCTCTAATATAAAATTATAGATACATAGAGCATATTTAAATGAATATTAAGATTAATACACGCACTGAAAAAGATTTATTGGGTTTTAAAGAAATTCCTGAAAGTTGCTATTATGGCGTGCAAACATTAAGAGCAATTGAGAATTTTAATTTAAGCCAAAGTAAATTAAGCCAGTTTCCTCATTTTGTTAAAGCGCTAGCAAAAGTTAAATCTGCTTGCGCCTATTCTAATTTTAAATTAAATAAAATTGATGAAAATAAAAACAATGCAATTCAATATGCTTGTCAGGAAATTTTGAATAATAAATATCATGAACAATTTATGGTTGATATGATTCAAGGTGGTGCAGGCACTTCAACGAATATGAATATCAATGAAGTTGTTGCAAATATTGGCTTAGAATATTTAGGTCATAGCAAAGGTGAATATCAATATTTACATCCAAACAATGATGTCAATATGTCTCAATCCACCAATGATGTATATCCGACAGCCATTAAAGTGGGACTGATTTCTGCTATTGAACAACTGAATACGCCGTTCACAAACTTAATTGGAAGCTTTAAAGCCAAGTCTGAAGAGTTTTCTGATATTTTGAAAATGGGACGTACTCAATTACAAGATGCTGTGCCGATGACATTGGGTCAAGAGTTTGGTGCTTTTGCTGCTACTTTGCAAAGTGATTTGAATAAACTGAATCAAATCATGCCAGATGCTTTAAGCGTAGTAAATTTGGGTGGTACTGCGATTGGGACAGGGATTAATACCGAAGTGAAGTATCGCGAATATGCGATTGAGTCACTTTCTGAAATCACGCAACGCAAGATCAGCAGCGCACCTGATTTAATCGAAGCAACCTCTGATATGGGTGATTTTGTTTTGCTATCTAGTTTCTTAAAACGTACGGCCACGAAGCTTTCAAAAATTGCAAATGATCTACGTTTATTATCAAGTGGTCCACGTGCAGGATTAGGTGAAATTTATTTAGAGCCACGCCAACCAGGTAGTTCAATTATGCCTGGAAAAGTGAATCCTGTGATTCCTGAAGCAATGAATTTAATTTGCTATCAAGTGATTGCAAATGATCTAGCGGTGACTCTAGCAGCTGAAGCAGGACAATTACAGTTGAATGCAATGGAACCTTTAATTGCATTTAAATTATTTGAGTCGATTGAGTTGTTAGGTAAAGCGATGCAAATGTTCCAGCTTAAGTGTATTGATACAATTCGTGCCAATGCTGAACTTTGTCAGTCTCAAGTTGAAAACTCGATTGGTATTATTACCGCATTAAACCCGTATTTAGGTTATGAAACGACCACACGTATTGCTAAATTAGCCAATGAAACAGGTCAGGGTGTACTTGCTTTAGTTAAAGCTGAAAACTTGATTTCTGAGCAAGTATTAGCGGATATCCTTGCAGTAAAAAATATGGTACATCCTAAGCAATCTGCTTAAGTTTCGTTTGAAATTTAAAGCGTTCTTGAGCCAAGAAATACCCATCAAGTATTTCTTGGTTTTCAATTAAAAAAGCCTTTCTTAATCATTGCAAAGTTTTATATGCCATGTCTTAAAAAAATAAAGTAGGCTTCAATAACTTGAAATTTACATTTTCAATACTACCGAGATACAACGACTACAAAAACAAAAAAAGACGCATATGTGAGAATATTAGCAATCATATGATTTTTATTATTTTAGGTGATGCTTATGAATCATACTTTATTTGCAATCAATAAGCTTCATGCTCAGCCAAGTCACACCGACAATATTCACAAAGTTATGTTCTGCTGAAAAAATTTCATGTGGATTCGCAAGAATTTTTGAGTCCATTTCATCGCCATTTAAATTTTTTTTAAAAGAGACATCTATGTTTTCTCCTTATATTCATGCATTTGCATTGTTTTTCTCATTATTGAATCCATTCCTAATGAGTGTATATATGGTTGGAATGATCCGTAATACAGATGCAAAGATATTTAATAAAGCATTAATTCAAGGCTGTCTCATTGCATTCGGTGTCTTCATTCTCTTTGCATGGGGTGGAGAAAATATTTTTAGTCGCTACTTAAATGTCCGTTTTGAATCATTCCAAATTTTTGGCGGCTTAATCTTTTTGGTGATTGGTTACCGTTATGTATTTCAGGGTGCTGAAACCATTGGTGAAATGCGTGGTGCACCAGAACATTTAGCTGGAACAATTGCCATGCCATTTATGATTGGACCAGGAACAATTAGTGCAGCAGTGGTAACAGGTGTCAGTGTGCCATTTACTGGGGCTGTTGCCGTTATTGGAGTTACACTTATATTAACCTGTAGTATTTTGATTCTAATGAAATATGGTCATGATCACCTACGTTATAAACATGCTAAGTATATTGATCGTTATTTTGATATCGTCGGGCGATTATCGGCATTACTGATCGGTACAATTGCAATTGATATGATTGTGAATGGCGTGGTTGGCTTGATTGCTTCAGCAAATATTGGTCAATAATTTTTTATAATTTGAAGAAATGTAGATATTTTTATTATAAATATTTACTTGGATTTTTAGAGCAAATAGCAACAAATGTCATAATTGTAATCAATTTGAAATCATTATCGGCAAATCATAAAAATGGGTGATGATGTTTTATGCATTTACACGTATTTTTATGGTTGGGAATGAACGATAATGTTTTGGCTACATTTCTATGAGTTGTATCCATGTATCAATTAGATCAGTTGAACCAAGTAACAGATGATCAAGCAGAGCTGACGATGTCTGTTTTAATGACACCTGATATGGCAAATTTTTCAGGTAATGTTCACGGTGGAGCAATTCTCAAGCTGCTAGACCAAGTTGCTTATGCTTGTGCTAGTCGTTATTCGGGTAGCTATGTTGTGA
This sequence comes from Acinetobacter sp. Z1, assembly GCF_024296945.1. NCBI lineage: Bacteria > Pseudomonadati > Pseudomonadota > Gammaproteobacteria > Moraxellales > Moraxellaceae > Acinetobacter > Acinetobacter sp. Z1. Next base: position 1,010,227 of record NZ_CP101115.1, read on the forward strand.
CTTTATCTGTAGATAAAGTGAATTTCAAAGAGCCGATCTATGTAGGTGAGCTTGTTACATTCTTAGCAAGTGTAAATCATGTTGGTCGTACTTCTATGGAAGTGGGTATTCGTGTCGAAGCACAGAATATTCAGAAACGAACCATTCGCCATACCAACACTTGTTATTTTACGATGGTGGCTGTCGATGAACAGCGTCAACCGAAAGAAGTCCCAAAGTTAAATTTAGATACAGATTGGAAACGTTGTCGTTTTGAAGCAGCTGAACAGCGTAAAGAAATGCGTTTACAAGAAGTCCATCAACCTTCATGTAGTATTTTTAAGAAAACCACAATTTGATGGGCTAGTAGTCATAAGGATTATTCTAAAAAAGATCGAACCGCAGCATGGTTCGATCTTTTACATTTGAAATGAGTCGTTTTAAATCATTACAAATGATGCTCTAAAAGTTCTGGAGGAACCCTAAGATCAGCTTAGTTGGTTGCTGGTGTTGATGCTGGAGCAGCTTCACTTGCTGTTGCATCCGTTACAGCACCCTGAGTTTCAGGTTGTTCTTGAGTTGATACAATGACTTTCTCTTCAGTTGGTTGAGTTTTTTCATGGCCTGAAGCAGCGAAAGTTGTTGCAGCAGCTAAAGTAAGAGTCGTCGCTAATAGAGTTTTGATAAGTTTCATATGTTTGGCATCCATATTTAAATTTAAAAGATTACAGCCTAAATATTTGATCAGACGCTTTTGCGAAATCCCAAGTCTTGGCATGAGGTTCATGCTAAGTGCCAAACTTTTTTACAGCAATATCCTTAACAATCTTTTACGCCAAGCTTAACAATATGAAATAAAAATCAGCAAAATGTTGCTTCCTTGTAATATCCACGGATATTTATACCACTTTAAATGTATGCAAATATGTTTTTTTGAATAAAAAATGAGCATCTCCTTTACGTGTTTAGAACACAAATATTAGATTAGAAAATTCTTTATTATTGAATAAAACTATAAAAAATTAATAGTTGATAAATAGTATGGATTAATGTTGTGATGTATTTATCTTTTTTTTATAAAATGGTGATACTTTTTGTTTTTAGGGTGGAGCTAAAAATTCTTCCTGTTTTATAAGAATTCTCGATAAAATGAGGAAAAATTCATGATGAGAATGAAGTGAAACTCCTCGCTCAACAAGCCGTACCCACACATATTATTTCAGGATTTTTAGGTGCGGGTAAAACCACTTTATTACAACATTTATTAACGCAAAAACCTGAGCATGAAGTTTGGGCTGTTTTAATGAATGAGTTTGGGCAAATTGGAGTAGATCAGCAACTGATTACGCAACAACAAGGTTATGCCGTTAAAGAGTTATTAGGTGGTTGTCTCTGTTGTAGTAGCCAGTTGCCGATGCAAATTGCGCTTTCAAGGTTATTAACTGAAAGTAAACCAGATCGTTTATTTATTGAACCAACAGGTTTAGGTCATCCCACTCAGTTACTTGAGCAATTAACAGAAGTTCATTGGCAAAGCAGTTTGAGCATGCGTGCTTTAGTGATTGTAATTGATGGTAGTCGTTTACATGATCAGTCGTGGGTTCAGCAGAATTTATATACAGATCAGCTTAAAGCTGCACAAATTGTGGTTTTGTCACATATAGATTGTATGACTGAAGCTGATCATCAGGCTTTCTTCGCTTTAAAAGAAGAATATCAGGCGTATGTCCAGTTTTGGATTGAAGCCGAAAATGGATTAGTTCATATCGAGCAGTTGGATGTGATTCAACAACCTTTAAATCGAAAAATTCAACCGTTACTAAAATTGCAAAAAACACAATCTATGGCTGAACAGCAGGCTGAAATAAAACAGTTACCCTATCATTATGTTGAAACTGCGCAAGGATACACTGTGGCTGGTTGGAAGTTGCCAAAACGATGGCAATTTAACTTTTATGATTTGTTAGATGTTTTATGCTCGCAAAAAGATTGGGTTCGAATTAAAGGGATATTCAATACTGATCAAGGTTGGAAAACTTTTAATTTTAATCCTCAGCAGTTTAACTATAAGTCTTCAGAAGAAAGTATTGATAATCGCGTTGAAGTGATAGTACAAACACAGCAGGACTGGTCGACATTTGAGGCACAATTATTAGCAACTAAAATCAATGAAACTGCATAACTAAGAGCAATATTCATCGTATTCTGCATAGTAAAATAGAGTATGCTTAGCGCCAAATTTGAGGACATGATTTATGGCGTTAAAAGCAACAATATATAAGGCAGACTTAAATATTGCCAATATGGATGAACACATCTATGCAGACTATCAATTGACTTTGGCGCAACATCCATCTGAAACGATTGAACGATTAATGGTGCGCATTTTGGCTTACGCACGATTTGCTCATGAGCATTTAGAGTTTACTAAAGATTTATTTGAAACGGATGAACCAGCTTTATGGCAAAAAGATCTGACAGGTCTTTTGGAAAACTGGATTGAAGTTGGTTGTCCATCTGAAGATAAAGTTAAAAAAGCAAGTGCGCGTTGCAAAAAAGTAGCTGTAGTAACTTATGGCTCTCAATCAGTCGATTGGTGGCAGAAAAATACCAAAATTAAAACTTTAAATAACGTTGAAGTTTGGCAATTAAGCACGCAAACCACTCAAGCGCTTGAACAGTTATGTGAGCGCACGATGCAATTACAGTTGAATATCATGGATGGTGAATGGACTTTGTTAAGTGACAAAGGTCAAATCGACATTCAGTGGACACAATTGCAATAATCAAATCTTGCAGAGAGATTAGAGAGGAAAATATGAGTACAGAACTCGAAATTATTGATTTAAAAGTGGGCGAGGGTAAAGAAGCAGTTCGTGGTGCTTTAATTACGACTCACTATACAGGTTGGTTAGAAGACGGAACTAAATTTGATTCTTCTATTGATCGTGGCAATTATTTTGAAACAGTAATTGGTACTGGGCGAGTCATTAAAGGTTGGGATCAAGGCATCATGGGAATGCGTGTGGGTGGCAAACGTAAATTGGTTGTACCAGCACATTTGGCTTATGGTTCTCGCAAAATGGGAAAAATTATTCCAGCCAATGCCAATTTAACTTTTGAGATCGAACTTTTTGATGTCAAAACACGTGATGAATGAACAGTTTAAGTATTTATATAATAAGCGATTTAATTGATTTTATTAATTAAATCGCAACCCTAAAATGGCAGTACAAAAACAATACAAACAATATTTTCTATAGTGATTTAAATTATTGAATTTTAATGATTTTATTTTTATCTGTTTTTTTGCGCATTCTTCCGAAAATCATTGATTCTATAGAAAGTTCTGTATATCTTTGATGAAAAGAGCAATGTATTCTTAATCAACTTTTTAGAAAAAAATGTGATGTGAATTTAACTTTTGGGAAAATTGCTTTTTAACACACCATATATCGTTGATATAACTCACTAATATGGTTAAGTAAATTATAAAAAATGTTTGTTTATATTGAACAGGTAATAAAAATTTAAGTGAGTAGAGGTAGGTATGAATGATTATTTGGATATCACCGCATCAGAGTTATTAAAAGAGTTACATAATTTCTTCCTGATCGATACGTATGATGGTACAGAAACAGGCTTCTGGGTTAATGAAAAAGCCTTAATCGATAAGCATTATTGGATGGATGGGGATAACAAGGTTGAGATTGTTAGAGAACTTAGCCCTACACATCAGCATGCTCATCATGATTATCGCATTACACTATTGTCACCAGAAGAAGGAAATATTGTTTTATTGGAATACGATGGTGTGAATAAGAAAATTCAAACTTTCCGTCGTGGTGAATGGGTAAACCGTTTGTATAAATATTTCTACCAAAAAGAGCGTTATTATTTACAACAGTTAGCTGAGCATCCTAACTTCCAGCTTATTGAATACTAATCTATTTAATAAATAGCGGCCCGATAATAATTTTATCGGGCTTTTTGTATGGTTTTAAGCTCATTTTATATTGATATATATTTCATAAAATAAACTTTTAAGCTTGTTTTCAGCTTCTAAAATTATAACTACAATCCGCACATCCTGTTGGACTGATCAACTTTTATATTTCTGTAATTTAAAGATCAATATAGATAGTTTGTCTTCAACATTTTTCAAATATTGAGAAGATATCTCCATGTCATCACGTTTAGTGTCTCCGACCATAAAAAAATTATTGGGTCTTGTATTCGCTGTAGCGACATCTATGGCAACGTTTGCAGCAAGTCCCAAGATTGATGCTTCAACGTTAACTGTTATTGGATATCATGAAATCATTGATCGGAAAGATGCTCTCATCCCAAGTTATGCTGTCACCTCGCAACAATTTAGTGAGCATATTGATTGGTTAAAAAAGAATGGTTATCACTTTATTAATGTAGATCAATTATTAAAAGCGCATCAAGGCAAATATAAATTACCCAATAATCCTGTTTTATTAACGGTTGATGACGGTTATCAATCATTTTATCAAAATGCATATCCAATTATTCGTGCGAAAAAGATTCCAGTTGTTTTAGCTGTAGTCGGGTCTTGGTTAGAGCCGAAAGAGAATCAAAAAGTAGATTTTGGTGGAGAAGAAATTGCACGAAATAAAATTTTAAGTTGGAATGAACTTAAGGAAATGCAAAGTAGTGGCTTAGTTGAAATCGCAAGCCATAGTTATCATTTACATCAAGGCGTGAACGCCAATCCGCAAGGTAATTCTGAGCCTGCTGCAATTACTCGAATTTATGATCCTAAAACCAAAACTTATGAATCTGATACAGATTATCAAACAAGAATTTATCAAGATTTAAAACATAATAATGACCTGCTCAAAGCACATGGTTTGCGTTCGCCACGCGTAATGGTTTGGCCTTATGGTCGCTACAATATGCAGTTGGTGCAGGCATCCAAGCAATTTGGTATGCCAATTACCATTACGCTTGATGATGGTGCCGACCATGCCAAGCAATCGTTGCAAAATATGAGTCGTATTTTGATTCAAGGTAATATGTCAACCAATGCTTTAGCACAAGAGATTAAAAATCGTGAATTAAATTTGAATGATAATAATCGGCCGCAAAAAATCATGCATGTCGATTTAGACTATATTTATGATCCTGATCCTCAACAAGAAGAGCGTAATTTAGGTAATCTTTTAGACCGTATTAATGGTATGGGTATTAATACTGTTTATTTACAAGCCTTTTCTGATCCTGATGCCAATGGGTCGGCTGATATGGTGTATTTTCCAAATCGGCATATTCCAATGCGTGCAGATTTATTTAATCGAGTGGCTTGGCAGATACAAACTCGCACTTCAGTACAACGACTTTATGCATGGATGCCGATGTTGGCTTGGGAATTACCTAAAAATGATCCGACTGCAAAAGACTTGGTACAAACCCAACAAGCAAAAGCAGGTGAACATTTAAATATGGGCTACATCCGTCTCAGCCCATTTTCACCTGAAGCACGACAGACGATTAAAGAAATCTACCAAGATCTAGCCAAATCTACACCGTTTGATGGTCTATTGTTCCATGATGATGTGACTTTATCTGACTACGAAGATGCAAGTCCTCAAGCACTAGCTGCTTATGCGAAGCAAGGTTTACCCACTGATCTTGCACAGATTAGAAATAATGATGCTTATTTGCAAAAATGGACAGCTTATAAAACTAATTACTTAGATGATTTTGCAATGGAACTGGCTGGTGAGGTGCGTCAATATCAACCTTATTTGATGACTGCACGAAATCTGTATGCGCAAGTGGCTTTAAATGCCTATGCCGAAAACTGGTATGCACAATCGTTGGAACAATCTCTTAATCGATACGACTTTACTGCAATTATGGCAATGCCATATATGGAGCAGGTTGATCGTCCAGATCAGTTTTATACAAATATTATGAATCGGATAAAACAGTATCCGAATGGTATTAAAAAGACAGTCATGGAGTTGCAAGCAACCAATTGGAGAAATGATCAAAAAGTTCCATCTGAAGAAATGGCATCTACGATCAAGTCTTTGTATCAGCAGGGCGCAATGCATATTGCTTACTATCCAGATGATCCAATCAAAGCTCATCCAGATGTTGAAACCATGCGTAAGGCATTTGCATTAAAATCATCTCAATTAGTGCCATAGAAGAATGACTATGATCAGTTTGATAAATTCGATATGGGCTTTTGCGATTAAATTTGTTTTCTATTATCCATTATTTATGTCGTACTTATGGATGGTTGGAGCAATTATCTTTTACTGGAAAGAGCGAAAGGAACCTCCTTATCAACAACCAGTGGGTTTGACTGAATACCCTAAAGTTGCGGTATTGGTGCCTTGTTTTAATGAAGGGGACAATGCAGAAGAAACGATCAGCCATGCTCTTAAATTGGATTACCCAAATTTTGAAGTGATTGCGATTAATGATGGTAGTTCTGACAACACTGCTGAAGTGCTCGATCGTTTGGTAATGCAATATGAAAAATTGCGTGTAGTGCATTTGGCGCAGAATCAAGGCAAAGCTATGGGTTTGCAAGCTGGTAGCCTGATGACAGATGCAGAATTTCTAATCGGAATTGATGGTGATGCGTTGCTTGATCCACATGCCGCAAAATGGATGATTCGTCATTTCTTAGAGGATTCTACGGTGGCTGCTGTGACAGGTAATCCGCGTATTCGTACACGTTCGACTTTATTGGGACGTATCCAAGTAGGGGAGTTTTCTTCTATTGTTGGTATGATCAAACGTGCTCAACGTACTTTTGGTCGTTTATTCACGGTATCAGGGGTAATTACTGCATTTCGTAAAAGTGCAGTTCATCAAGTAGGTTATTGGTCACCGAATATGTTGACCGAAGATATTGACATTACTTGGAAGTTACAACGTGCAGGTTGGGATGTGCATTTTGAGCCAAATGCGCTTGTTTGGATTTTGATGCCAGAAACCTTAAATGGTTTATGGAAACAACGTTTGCGATGGGCAATGGGGGGAGCGCAGGTTTTAATTAAAAATATAGATGTATTCTTTAAGCCGAAGCTTAACTATTTATGGCCTTTGATGTTTGAGCTTTGTTTGACCTTGGTTTGGTCGTATCTCATGTTGATTATGGCTGTGATATGGTTATTACATTTCTTATTTACCATACCGACATTCGCAATAGTTAGCTCTCCATTTTTACCATATGGTAGTGGAATTTTGTTAGGTGCGACCTGTTTAATTCAGTTTGCTTTAAGCAAATGGATGGATAGTCGTTATGAACCGAACTTAGGGAAAAACTACTATTGGATGATATGGTATCCCTTTGTGTTCTGGTTGATTACGATTACTGCTACAATCGTCGCCTTTCCAAAAGTGCTATTGCGCGCTGATGAAAAACGCGCACGTTGGATTAGTCCAGATCGTGGAATCCGATGAATCGCTAAGATTCATTTTGCTGAGTAAGAGAAATGAAAGCTAATAGTTTGATTATAGATTTACGTCGCCAGCTCCCATGGCATAAACGTTATTTTTCTACGACAACAACAGCAATGATGTGGGCGGGGTGGTTATTATTATGGCGTCCATTTATTTTGGTTTGGGTGCTGATTGAGTTACAAAAAACACATATTGCTCAACGATTGATGGCAGCATTTAGTGATGGAATTGAGCGTGGAGTTGTCGCATTATTTATGTGTGCGATTGCATTATTGTTGTGGGGATTATTACCTGCAAAACGTGTGCATAAAAAACATGCCATTGAAAAGACATTGCCAGAATATGCACGTTATTTTGAATTGTCAGAGCAAGAGATTCAAACAGGTCGTCAGCAAAAACTGAGTATCGTACATCACGATGAGAATGGTAAAATCATACGCGTAGAATAAAACTTATTGTTTCAAATCAAGAATATCAAATGCCTTAATTAAAGATTAAGGCATTTTTTATGATCTGCTCTTAAATTTCAGACATAAAAAAACCAGCTTATGCTGGATTTTTATTTGCACCATATTTCATTAGTTGAAAGATGGTGCCCGAGGCCAGACTCGAACTGGCACGCTTTGTGGGCGGGGGATTTTAAATCCCCTGTGTCTACCGATTTCACCACTCGGGCATGTGCGCAATAATAGAGGACACTTTAAAACTTGGCAAGAGCTAAACTGACTATTTGCTTTCTTTTCAATCAATTCATGTGCTTATCTGATGAAAAATAAGCATTGTCATTTAAATTTCATGATTCTTTCATCAAACTGAGATTAAAGCTTCATCTTAGATAATTAATTTAAGTCATTTATTTATAGTGAAAAATTAAGGTAGCTATTCAAATGACAGTAAAAATTTCACGACGGGAACTTATTCAAAAAAGTCTATTTGGTTTCGGGGCATTATCTTTATCTGCGGGGTTTACAGGATGTAACGACAGTTCAGATCAAGAGACAGCAAGATTACAAGTGAATTTTGAACATGGGGTTGCCAGTGGTGATCCTTTACAGGATCGCGTGATCTTGTGGACACGTTTGACGCCCAATGACAGTAGTGCACGTCTGCAAGTGACATGGGAAATTGCTTTAGATCAGCAATTCAAACAAGTTGTTAATGCGAACAAGGTAATTACTGCAGCAGCACAAGATTTTACTGTAAAGGTAGATGCAACTGGGCTAAAACCAAATCAAAGCTATTTTTACCGTTTTATTTTTGGCGATAAGATTTCACCTATCGGGCAAACTAAGACCTTACCAACCAGTACTTCTAAAGTCAGTTTTGCGGTATGTTCATGTTCTTATTATCCAGTCGGTTATTTCCATGTGTATCGTGAGATGGCTAAGCAAAATGTAGATGTAGTGATTCATTTGGGTGACTATATCTATGAGTATGGCACAGATGGTTATGCAAAAGATGAAGCGGTTCGTAAACTTGAAGCGGATAATAATACAGAAATTCTCAAACTAGATGATTATCGCAAGCGTTATGCGCTCTATCGTAAAGATAAAGATCTGCAGGCATTGCATCATCGTCATCCATTTATTGTGATTTGGGATGATCATGAGTTAGCCAATGATGCGTGGCGAGAAGGGGCTGAGAATCATACAGAAGAAACACCAAACGCAAAGAATGAAGGTAAGTTTTTAGAAAGACAATTAGCAGCTTTACAAGCTTATTTTGAGTGGATGCCAATTCGCCCTGTCGATAATCAACATATTAAGATTTATCGACAATTTAACTTTGGTGGGCTTGTCAATTTAATGATGTTGGATACCCGTATTATTGCGCGTGATGAACAGTTGAACTATTTAAAATTTATAAATCCAATGACAGGACAATTAGACACGGTTGCATTTCAAGCAGCTCTGTTCAATTCTGCTCGATCAATCTTAGGGCAAACGCAACGAGAATGGTTACTGGGGGATAAAGAGAAAAATATAATCGGTGTAATACAAAGCTCAAATGCAACTTGGGATGTTTTGGGTCAACAAGTTTTGATGACCAAGATGTTCGTTCCTGCAGAGTTGTTACAGGCTTTAGCTGAAATTACCGCAGGGAATCCAAGTGAAGCTACTTTAAATAAGATGAACGTGCAAATCACTGAATTAGTAAAATTGAAACTTCGGTTATTACAAGGTGATCCAACTTTAACGTTGCAAGAAAAAGCACGTGTCCTAACGGTTGCACCTTATAATTTGGATGCATGGGATGGTTATTTTGCTGAGCGTGAAATTTTATATGGAACTTTGGCACAGCTAAAGAAAAAAGTGGTGGTGTTGGCCGGGGATACGCATAATGCATGGTCATCCAATTTATACAGTAAGGATGGGGCATTTGTTGGTGTTGAGTTGGCAACTAGTTCAGTATCTTCACCGGGCTTGGAAAAGTATTTAGATATTCCACTAGCACAGTTACAACAGTTTGAATTTGCCTTCACGACATTGATTGATGAGTTGAGTTACTGCAATTTAAATCAAAGAGGATATTTAATTGTCCAATTTGATGAAACTCAAGTCCAATCACAATGGGTATTTGTCGATTCCATTAAAAAGCCTGAATATGCGATAGATACATTGCGAGGTCATCAATTGAGTTTAGATAAAAATTTATTGCCAGTGAAAGCAGGGCAGCAAGTGGCTTAAGTTTCAAAAGTGGTGTGGAGCCAAGTCAAAGGACTTGGCTTTTTTATATTCTTAGATTCTCAAATGAAGTGCAACAGAGATTTTATAAATTTTAGACATAAAAAAACCAGCTTACGCTGGATTTTTATTTGCACCATATTTCATTAGCTGAAAAATGGTGCCCGAGGCCAGACTCGAACTGGCACGCTTTGTGGGCGGGGGATTTTAAATCCCCTGTGTCTACCGATTTCACCACTCGGGCTTTACCAATGGAGGCGGAGGTCGGAATCGAACCGGCGTACACGGAGTTGCAGTCCGCTGCATGACCACTCTGCCACCCCGCCATCTCTTGGTGATGCACATATTAGCAATCTTTAGAAAAAAAACAATAGTGTTTCTAGCGAATATGCACATAAAAACAACATCTAAAAGAATATTGCTCAAATTATCATGTATTATTTACCCAATTGATTGATACCCACTTTGGAGATGCGCTGTGGCATTGGTTTTAGACGGTCGTGCATTGGCAACACAAATCGAAGCTGATTTGTTAGTACGTGTAGAAGCATTAAAAACAAAATCGGGGCGTACCCCAATTTTAGCAACAATCTTGGTTGGTGATGATGGTGCATCTGCAACTTATGTACGTATGAAAGGTAATGCTTGCCGTCGTGTCGGAATGGATTCATTAAAAGTTGAACTGCCGAAAGAAACGACCACAGAACAATTATTGGCTGAAATTGAAAAATTAAATGCAAATCCTGATGTACACGGTATTTTGCTGCAACATCCAGTGCCTGAACAAATTGATGAAAGAGCGTGTTTTGATGCGATTTCTTTAGAAAAAGATGTTGATGGTGTAACTTGTCTTGGTTTTGGTCGTATGGCAATGGGTGAGTCTGCTTACGGTTCTGCAACTCCAGCAGGCATCATGACGATTTTAAAAGAAAACAAGATCGAAATCGCAGGTAAACATGCGGTAGTTGTTGGTCGCTCAGCTATTTTGGGCAAACCAATGGCAATGATGTTATTGCAAGCCAATGCAACCGTGACTATTTGCCACTCACGTACTCAAAACCTTTCTGAGTTAGTGAAGCAAGCCGATATTATTGTCGGTGCAGTTGGTAAAGCTGAATTAATTCAGAAAGATTGGATTAAACTAGGTGCTGTTGTGGTTGATGCTGGTTTCCATCCACGTGATGGCGGTGGTGTAGGTGATATTCAATTAGTGGGTATTGAAGAAATCGCATCTGCTTATACTCCCGTTCCAGGTGGTGTGGGGCCGATGACGATTACGACTTTAATTCGCCAAACTGTAGAAGCCGCTGAAAAAGCCTTAGGTTAAATATCCACTTTAAGCCCTTCTGAATAGAGGGGTTTTTTAAGAATTAAAGAAATATGAGTTGTACATTTCAATTTGCGAAAGCACCTGAACAATTGCTTAAAGCCCTACATGACGTTATTCCAAACACAGAATTACTGGCTCAGCAACTGCCTGAAACTCCAATTTCATTGTGGCTCATTCCGCCTGTTTTTCCGACTGATCGTTTAGATGATGAAGTCATCCGTCGTATTTGGAATGAAACGCCGTATTGGATCTTTTGTTGGGCATCAGGTTTGGCGATGGCACAATGGTTACTGGCAGAACCACATCATGTGAAAGGTAAAGTGGTTTTAGATTTTGGTGCTGGCTCTGGCGTGGTTGCAATTGCTGCAAAAATGGCAGGTGCAAAACGAGTCATTTGCTGTGACATTGATCAGATTAGTTTGGAATCATGTCGTGAAAATGCTTTATTAAATAATGTAGAGCTTGAATATTTAGATGATTTGTATAAATCAGAGCAAGTCGATGTCTTACTGGCTGCCGATGTACTTTACGATCAATGTAATCGCTTCTTCTTGGATGAGTTTCTAAAATTCGCACCAGAAGTTTGGGTTGCTGATAGTCGTGTTAAAAACTTTAGTCATCCTCAATATTTGAAAATAGATGAAAGAAGTGCAACTACTTGGCCTGATTTAGATGAGTCCAAAGAATTTAGAAATGTCAGTTTTTATCGAACAAAATAATCTTATCTAAGTCGGAAAAGGATCGAAATTACATTTCGATCCATATAAATTTTAACAAAGCATCTTTGAAGATCATGTTAAAACAGTTGTTGAAATAGTGATTGATAGATAAATATTTCTTTTAATTGATGATTTGAATTTAAGGATTTTAGATGAGCATTCAACAAGTTGATGATGGTAAACACGGTGTTTTTAAACTTTTAGATAATGATTCATTAGCGGGTGAAATGGCATATACATGGGCAGGCGATGCCATGTTGATTATTGATCACACCGATGTAAATGAAGCATATCGTGGTCAAGGCATTGGTCGTCAATTATTAGATGCTTTGGTTGTTTTTGTTCGGGAACGTGGGGTAAAAGTGATCCCATTATGTCCTTTTGCAAAGTCTGTATTTGATAAAGATTCTTCAATTCGCGATGTTTTAAAAGTATAAAATAAAGGATGTATACAACATGCGTATACCTCCTTTTTTATAAAAATTATTTTAAATCATTAAGAGCAGGTATAACGCACTACTTTTAATGTGGTTGGGCGTGCTTCGAGTGCGTCTCGTGTTGCGTAACCTTCACTGTTGTTCAATGCTGGCGAGTTTGAAAGACCAAAAGTAGCACGACTATTGCCAAGTTTTACCCCATATTGCTCTTGTTTTGTGGGGTTCATAATTTCATTTACACTTAAAACTGAAATTTTATAACTTTTTTGCATACCTAAAACCTGTTGGCATGCATGTTGTAATTTTTTTTCATCAATATCACTATTGCCACGTGCCGCAAGCGTATAGGCTAGTGTTGCAGAAGAAGCCGATTTATTTTCAATTTGGTACCCAGTTGTACCATTATATTGATGTGGGTTACTTTGACATGCAGCAAGAACAAGAGCGCCGCTTACAATAACGAATAAATTGGTTTTTTTCATATCAATGGTCCTATTATTTCTGTTTTTAGTATCGCATAAATTTCGATTTTTATTGTGTTGAATCTTTAATACATCAGCTATTCATCGATTTTAGATTCAAATGATAAGAAAGAATTTTCGTTTTCGAACAATTTTGCATATAATCTGCCAAGTTTTTTATTTAATACAGAAGTCATTGCTTTATTGCGACATTGAAGCCCGTTTTTTAACGGGCGTTTAAGTTATTGCATTATAGATAAAGCAAGTCTGGATAGGTGTGTCATGATCTCTACAGATAGTCAAAAAAAATATGTGGTTGCATTTGACCAAGGTACAACGAGTTCACGTGCAATCGTGTTGGATCACGATGCGAATGTTATCACTATTGCTCAGCGTGAATTTACGCAAATCTACCCGCAACCAGGTTGGGTCGAGCATGACCCGATGGAAATCTGGGCGACTCAAAGTGCTGTTTGGGTTGAAGCTCTGGCGCAAGCAAGTATCTCCAGTGATCAAATTGCAGCAATTGGTATTACCAACCAACGCGAAACAACGGTAATCTGGGATAAACAAACGGGCAAACCTATTTACAATGCAATTGTTTGGCAGAGTCGTCAAAGCAATGAAATTTGTAATCAACTTCGTCAAGACGGTTGGCAAGACTATGTTCGTAAAGTAACAGGCTTGGTGATTGATCCGTATTTTTCTGCGACCAAGATTAAGTGGATTCTTGACCGTGTAGAAGGTAGTCGTGAACGTGCAGAACGTGGGGAACTGCTTTTCGGTACAATTGATACATGGCTTATTTGGAAACTCACCAACGGTCAAGCCCATGTCACTGATTATACTAATGCTTCGCGTACCATGTTATTTAACATTGAAACATTAGAATGGGATGATAAATTGCTTGAGGCTCTAAACATTCCTAAAGCAATGCTGCCAGAGGTGAGAAGTTCATCTGAAGTTTACGGTCATACACATACTATTAGCGGGCAAGAAGTGGGTATTCCAATTGCAGGGATTGCAGGGGATCAGCAAGCAGCGCTTTTTGGACAAATGTGTGTAGAAGTAGGTCAAGCAAAAAATACCTATGGAACAGGCTGTTTCTTGCTTATGAATACAGGTGAGAAAATTGTTCAATCTGATCATGGATTATTGACCACAATTGCTTGCGGTGCAAAAGGTGAAGTCAATTATGCATTAGAAGGGGCTGTATTTAATGGCGGTTCCTGTGTGCAATGGTTGCGAGACGAACTGAAAGCGATCAATGATTCTCATGATTCTGAATACTATGCAACGAAAGTAAAAGACAGTAATGGTGTTTATGTCGTTCCTGCATTTACGGGATTGGGTGCACCTTATTGGGATCCAACAGCGCGTGGCGCGATTCTCGGCATTACACGTGGCGTAAGTATCGAACATATCATTCGCGCAACACTTGAATCGATTGCTTACCAAACGCGTGATGTTTTGGATGCAATGCAGCAAGATTCAGGTGAGAAATTACGTACCTTACGTGTTGACGGCGGTGTAACTGCCAATAATTTCTTAATGCAATTTCAAGCTGATATTTTGGGTACTTCAGTGGAACGTCCTGCTATGAAGGAAACCACAGGTATGGGAGCTGCATTTCTTGCTGGCTTAGCGGTTGGTTTCTGGTCTGATTTAAATGAGTTGAAAAGTCGAATGACTATTGAACATACCTTTACGCCAGAGTGCAGTCAGTCTGAGACTGAAAAACTTTACAAAGGTTGGCTAAAAGCTGTCGGACGTACTCGTGATTGGGCCGAAGATTGAGTTAAAATACGTCAAATTAGTATGGTCTAACATAACATAGGATAAATGAGCATGAGCTTGATACTACGCCAACAAAAAACCCTCGAATTGGTAAGAGAGCGTGGCTATATTAGTATTGAAGAACTTGCTCAATATTTTGATGTTACACCGCAAACGATTCGCCGTGATATTAATCAGCTTGCTGATGATGGGTTATTACGTCGCTATCATGGCGGTGCAGCGCATGATTCCACAGTTGAAAACACTGAATATACGATGCGCGTTGGCTATATGTTGGAAGAAAAAAGAACAATTGCTGCTGCTGTGGCAGCGGCTGTTCCTGATCATGCTTCTTTATTTATTAATATTGGTACGACAACCGAAGCAATTGCACATGCATTGCTGAATCATACTGGTTTAAAAATTATTACCAATAATCTTAATGTTGCGAAAATCCTCAGTACTAAAGAAGACTTTGAAGTATTAATTGCCAGTGGGCGTGTTCGTCCAGATGGTGGTGTGATTGGTCAGGCAACTGCGGATTTCTTTAAGCAATTTAAAGCTGATTACGCCTTGATGGGGATTAGTGGGATTGAAGAAGATGGCACCTTGCTAGATTTTGATTTTCAAGA
The DNA here is from genome assembly GCF_024296945.1 of Acinetobacter sp. Z1. Classification (NCBI taxonomy): domain Bacteria; kingdom Pseudomonadati; phylum Pseudomonadota; class Gammaproteobacteria; order Moraxellales; family Moraxellaceae; genus Acinetobacter; species Acinetobacter sp. Z1. Next base: position 1,025,697 of record NZ_CP101115.1, read on the forward strand.
AGTTTGTGTGTCTCAAGAAATCATTTCTAGTGCTAGACAAGTATTTCTCGCTGCTGACTGTAGTAAGTTTGGTCGTAATGCGATGATTCGTTTAGGTTCGTTGAAACAAGTGGATTGTATTTTTACTGATCAGCAACCCAGTGATGAATTTATGAAAACCATTCGAGACCTAGATGTTGGTTTGATTATTGCAAAATAAATATTCATTTTCGAAAAATCTTTAAATTTCTTGAGTTAATTTGATTGGCTCAAGAAATATTTCTCATCATTCTAAAAATTCTATTAAATCAGCTCTATTCCTTGTCTTTATTTCTGTTAAGTGTGTTTAAAAACATATTTTCAATTTTCTAATAATGCCTATTATTTGGCATTTTATTGATCATTTTTTAATTGTTTATTTTCATTTATTATGTTTTAATTTTCAATAATGAACATTATTGAAAATTTGCGGTGCTCTATGCAAACTTCTCCTCAATCAAATGAAAAAATTTATGACCTTGCTGTCATTGGCGGTGGTATCAACGGCGTAGGTATCGCGGCAGATGCTTCAGGTCGTGGTTTATCTGTATTCTTGTGTGAAAAAGATGATTTAGCGAGTCATACATCTTCTGCAAGCAGTAAGTTGATTCACGGTGGTTTGCGCTATCTTGAACATAAAGAATTTCGTTTGGTACGTGAAGCATTGGCTGAGCGTGAAGTATTGTTGGCGAAAGCACCACACATTATTCGACCAATGCGTTTTATCATGCCGCATCGTCCGCACTTACGCCCAGCGTGGTTGATTCGTACAGGATTATTCTTTTATGACCATTTGGGCAAACGTGAAAAATTATTAGGTTCCAATAACGTTCATTTTAAAGAAGATAGTCCGTTAAATTCTGCGATTACGCGTGGTTTTGAATATTCAGACTGTGCAGTGGATGACTCTCGTTTAGTTGTATTAAATGCAATGCATGCGCGTGAAAAAGGTGCTGATATTATGACGCATACCCGTTGCCTATCTGCACAACGTGAAGGGCAGTATTGGATTGTTGATCTAGAAAATGAAAAAGGTCAATTTCAGATTAAAGCCAAAGCTTTAGTCAATGCCGCAGGTCCTTGGGTTGCGCAATTCATTAAGCAAGATTTACAGCTTAAATCACCATATGGCATACGGTTGATTCAAGGTAGTCATATCATTGTGCCGAAGCTTTACGAAGGTGATAAAGCATTTATCATGCAGAATGATGATCGTCGTATTGTATTCGCGATTCCATATTTGGATCAGTACACCATGATTGGAACCACGGATCGCGAATATCAAGGTGATCCTGCACAAGTGAAAATTACGCAGGAAGAGATTGATTATTTGATTGAAGTCAGTAATGCACACTTCAAAAACCAATTAACGCAGAGCGATATTGTTTGGACTTTTGCAGGTGTACGTCCATTGTGTGATGATGAGTCGGATAATCCATCAGCAATTACCCGTGACTATACTTTATCGTTATCACAAGATGCTGACGATCAAGCGCCGTTACTGTCTGTGTTTGGCGGAAAATTAACGACTTATCGTAAGTTGGCAGAATCTGCAATGCAGCAGTTAAAAGCGTTCTTCCCTGAAATGAAAGGCAGTTGGACAGCAACAGAGGCATTACCCGGTGGTGAAAACATGGTAACAACTGAACAGTTGGCGAATGAGATTCGTGCCCAAATCACCGATGCATCTGAGGCTTTGGCAAAACGTTGGGCATCTGCTTATGGTTCACGTATTTGGAATATCTTGGGTGAGACAACTTCGGTTGAGCAGTTGGGTCAGTATTTTGGGCAAGGTTTGTATGCTAAAGAAGTAGAATATTTATGCCGCTTTGAGTGGGTAATGAGCAGCCAAGATATTTTATGGAGACGTTCAAAGCTAGGTCTTAATTTTGCGCCAAGCGAAATCGAAAGCTTAGATGTGTATTTAGCAAATAAACCAGATAGCACGGTTGCTGCTTGAAAAAATCGTATAGCAGTATCAAACCTTGTCTTTAAAAAACCTTTATCTAAATAACCTGAGTTCGATGAACTCAGGTTAAGTAGTAATGGAGGTGTAGTGAGGATGTGAATGTTGTCATTTCATTAATTTTACTAGCAGCTTCAAAACTATCTGAGAAATTAACTTCCTCGGAAAAGTATTCCTTCTTATATTCTGAGTGCTGAAGAATTTTAGTTAAGTACTAAAATAAATTTACAACCATGTTTTCTATTCGTGCAACAAGCTTTACAAGCATAAGCTTATTTAGGAACTGTGCTAGAGATTTTAGGTTTTTCTGAGGGTCTGTAAACTTTCTCTCCTCTCTATTTATTTCATACAGAAGATCAAAATCTTGATTTTTTGTGCAGCATTTTTTTTATCTACAAATGAACTTTCAACACTGCTATATCTTTCATCATAATCCCTAAAGTCGAATTTATAGTTTTCAACCAATAGTGAAAACGCCCAAGTTAACGGGGGGCGATGCGAAGCATGATGTCCCTGTTGAACGACCAATTAGGTTGGTGCAAGAAGGAACAGCGGATGAGAACAAGCGGGCCTTGATTTACCACTTCCATGACGGCAATTCGTCATCTGCGGTGAGTTCACAGCCATAAAACGTTGCGCCTTTAACTTTGACCTCTTTTAGTACAGCACCATCTGTTTTTATCGATTCGATCGCGGCGAGTTCAAAGCTGGCTCCACTCAGATCGGCATTTGAAAAGTCAGCGCATTTGACGTTGCACTCGCGAAAGCTCGTACCTCGTAAGCTTGCACCCGAAAGGTTGGCGTTGAAGAACCACGAATGCTTCTCAAAGTCGGCGTCATCTAGCCTGATGCCAGACAGATCGGTGTCGCTCAGTTCAGTATCCGGGAACTTTCTCTCTCCGGCGGCATATCGTCGTTCAAGTTCATCTCTACTTTGGGGTGGTCGATAGTCTTTTGGTTTTGCGTGCACGAAGCTGGAGTCCTGTTGCCTAACTATTCCTATGCGGCAGAAGTGACACATTAGATGCTAAAACTTGCTGCATAAGACACCTGATTTATTAAAATGAAATAAAAATAATTGATTTATTTGACCTTAAAACTATCAACAAATAATAAAAATAACAAGGATAATAAAATATCAGTTCATTAGCCTAAATTACTTGATTTAGTTAGGCGGCATATCCGTTATAAGCATATGAGTTATAAGATTGAATAAGTGTATTGTTTAAGATATCTCTAGTCGTGATGAAACCAAAATCTTCGATTTTCTAGCATGTCACTACGTTGATGGTTTGTGGTGTTTCGCTGGTTCAGTTGTTGAGTTTTACAGCACAATTGCTCTAGTAACTACTGATAAATGTGCAGCACATCGTTATTGAATCCGCTAAATAAAAAGGCCGCCTAAGCGACCTTTTTATTCTCTCTGAATCCCTATTTAAAGAGGGATGTGAAAGAAATTAAGCAGATTTAACAGCTGCTAATAATTCATTTTGACGATCTTTAAGTGCTTGAGGTAAGCGAGCACCAAGTTTAGTGAATAACTCAGTGTGGCTTTCAAGTTCTTTGATCCATTGATCTTTGTCTTGAGCTGTAACAGTGTTGAATTGCTCTTTAGAGAAATCAATACCATTCCAATTTAACTGTTCGTAAGTTGGAACATAACCGATTGGTGTTTCAGTCGCTTCAGCACGGCCTTCACAACGATCAATGATCCATTCAAGAACACGCATGTTTTGACCAAAACCAGGCCATACGAAGTTGCCTTCAGCATCACGACGGAACCAGTTTACGTTGAAGATTTTTGGTAATTTGTTACCAGCAGCTTCAGCTTTCGCACCAACCTCTTTACCTAGTTGTAACCAGTGACCGAAGTAATCAGCCATGTTATAACCAGCAAATGGAAGCATTGCGAATGGGTCGCGACGAACGATACCTTGTTGACCAACAGCCGCAGCAGTTGTTTCAGAACCCATGGTTGCAGCTTTATAAACGCCATCAACCCAGTCAAATGCTTCAGAGACTAAAGGCACTGTGTCTGCACGACGACCGCCGAAGATAAATGCAGAGATTGGTACACCCGCTGGATTTTCCCAGTCGGCATCAATCGAAGGGCATTGACCCGCAGAAACAGTAAAGCGCGAGTTTGGATGCGCTGCTTTTTCGCCTTCGACGTATGGTTGGCCTTTCCAAGTGATCAAGTCAGCTGGAACTTCTTTAGTTAGACCTTCCCACCATACTTCGCCGTCTTTAGTCACTGCAACGTTGGTATAGATAACATCTTTATGCATCGTTGCGATACAGTTCGGGTTGGTTTTGGTATTTGTACCAGGTGCAACACCGAAGAAACCAGCTTCTGGGTTGATTGCATATAAGCGACCATCTTCACCTGGTTTGATCCAAGCAATATCGTCACCTACAGTCTCAATCTTCCAGCCTTCATAGCCAGCTGGTGGAATCAACATTGCAAAGTTGGTTTTACCACAAGCAGAAGGAAATGCAGCTGCGATGTAGTGTTTTTCACCTTGCGGATTGGTCACGCCTAAAATAAGCATGTGTTCAGCTAACCAGCCTTGCTCACGACCCATTGCAGAAGCAATACGTAATGCTAGGCACTTTTTACCAAGTAAAGCATTACCGCCGTAACCAGAACCATAAGACCAGATTTCACGAGTTTCTGGATAGTGAACGATATATTTTTCGTTGTTACATGGCCAAGCAACATCTTTTTGACCATCTTTTAACGGAGCAGCAACAGTGTGTACGCATGGGATAAACTCACCATCTGTACCTAACACGTCATAAACTGCTTTACCCATACGTGCCATTTTAGTCATGCTAACGGCAACGTAAGGTGAATCTGTTAACTCGATACCGATGTGAGCAATGTGGCTTCCTAAAGGACCCATCGAGAAGGGAACCACATACATGGTACGGCCTTCCATCGCACCGTCAAATAATCCATTTAATTTTTCGCGCATTTCTGCAGGAGCAACCCAATTGTTTGTTGCGCCAGCATCTTCTTCATTTTGCGAGCAGATATACGTACGGTCTTCAACACGAGCAACGTCAGAAGGATCAGAATTTGCAAGATAAGAACCAGGATGTTTTTCTTGGTTAAGTTTTTGCATGGTGCCGTTAGCGATCATCAAGTCCATAAGACGTTGATATTCTTCTTCGCTTCCGTCACACCATTCGATTTTTGCTGGTTTGGTTAATTTTGCAATTTCTTCCACCCATGCAATAAGCTTAGGGTGACGAACGAATTCTGGTGCGTTCACTTGGGTCATGGTGATGCCTTTTTAAAGTGTGTACGACGTACAGTTCTATTCATTGGATGACAATGAAAATAGATGGAGTAAAAAAAGTGGCTGTATTAAAGCATAAAATCGTGAAAAAAATAAGACTATAGTATGTTATTCATTATTAATGAAAAAATGTATATTTGATATTAAGTCATTGTTTTTACGTTAGTTGAGATGGTGGTTTAAGTGTATATGTTTTTTTTATATGTGTTATTTTTATTAAAAATCTTAATTAAAAACAATGGTTTGATAAATTATATTTTCTTGAGAATAATTATTGATAAATTGAATAATGATTATCCAAAATTTACATAAACAAGCTTTTATTTGTTGGTTTTGTAAACAAAAATACCAAGAATATTGTTGTTTAGGTTGATCCTAATGCTGAATGGTTTGCAACCGCTGTCTATTATTTATAATCAAAAATCAGGATTTCATGCGGCACAACAAGATGAAGTTTATGAAAAACTGATGACTTTTTGGACAAAATATGGATTTGAAATTCAGGTTTTTGAATTAAATCAAAATGTTAGTTTTGATGAGATGATGGATACAGTCCTTATTAGACATCAAGATGCTCAATCTAGAGGTGTTGTTGTAGCAGCTGGCGGTGATGGTACGCTCAATGCAGTCGCTAAAAAATTAATGCACACTGATATTCCAATGGGCATTATACCTTTGGGAACATTTAATTATGTTGCTCGTGTTTTGGACATACCAATTGATATATTTCAAGCGGCTGAAGTAATTGCAACTGGTGCTTATCGTCATGTACATGTGGCGACCATTAATGACCATATTTATCTAAATAATGCTAGTTTAGGGTTATATCCTTTATTCATTAAGAAACGTGAACTATATAACCAACGTTTTGGACGGTTCCCATTGCATGCTTATACGTCAGGTTTAGATGTGTTGCTTCGTGAACATAAGTCTTTAAAACTGTCTGTAAATGTTGATGGTCAGAAATATCCAGTTGCTACACCTTTAATTTTTTTCGGCAACAATCAACTACAACTCTGCGATATGAAGCTTAGAATTGCTGAATGTGCGGCCAATGGTAAACTTGCAGGGGTGGTTGTTGCAAAAAGCGATCGTCTTAGTTTGATGAAAATGCTATGGAAATTAATTCAAGGAAAAATAGATCAGGCTTCTGATGTATATTCATTTTGTGCAGAACAGATTCAAGTGGATTGTAAAAAGAAAAAATTAACAGTTGCTGTGGATGGTGAGTTAATTGAGTTGCAGCCACCATTAAAATTTGCCGTTAAAAAATCAGCTTTAAAAGTGATGGTACCTCATGTTACTACACCTATCTGATTTACACTTTGGAACTGAACGTCAAGATTGCATTCAGGCAATTCAAGCATTTTGTAAACTCCATCGCCCTGAAGCAATTATTATCAGTGGGGATTTAACTCAACGTGCTCGTTTTATGCAGTTTTATGCATGTCGGCAATTTTTAGACTCTTTATCTATTCCTTACTTGGTTGTGCCGGGTAATCATGACATTCCGCTTTATCATGTATGGAATCGTTTTTTTTCGCCATTTGTACGTTACCAAGCATTCTTTGGACGTTTGGAAACGACATTAGAAACAGAAAATTTTTATGTCGTTGGCATGAATAGCATTCGCAGGAGATATCATACTCGCGGGCATATTTCCTTAGAACAAATTCATGAAACCTATGAAAAATTAAAACAAGCGCCGTCTAATAAAACTAAATTAGTTGTATTTCATCAGCCTTTTTATACTTTTCCAAATGATCATGGAGATAAAGATTGTCCAGTGCTTGCTAAAATCGCTTTAGAGCGTTGGGGCGAAACAGGGTTGTTTGGTTTATTACATGGGCATTTACATAAAGTTGCTGTGCATGATTTAAATCAAATTTTTCAGCTAGGCTTTGATCACCCAATTTTAGATATTCATGCAGGCACGGCAATCTCTAACCGATTACGTTTCGGATTTTCAAATAGTTTTAATGTGATTTTGAAAGATGGTTCTATTGAACATTATTGGTTTGATGAAGACCAAAAAACATTTGTTAAGTCTGAGAATACAGATAAATAGTTTGACCTTTGATTCTTTAGTCTAAAAAAGGAGCAAAAAAATAGAATTTTTTTGCTCCTTACCCTTGAAGCCTTTTTTTTTAACCCCACAAAAGTGGCATATCAAATTTTTTGTTCATTGCTACTGATTAGCAATGCAAATTAATCAAAAAAGACTAAGTCTGATGGAGTTAAATATGAGTAACATTCGTCCATTACATGATCGTGTTGTGATTCGTCGCGTAGAAGAAGAAACTAAAACGGCTGGTGGTATTTTACTTCCAGGTTCTGCTGCTGAAAAACCATCGCAAGGTGAAGTGATCGCAGTAGGTAATGGTCAGATTACTGACAACGGCGTTCGTGCTTTAGACGTAAAAGTAGGTGATAAAGTATTATTTGGTACTTATTCAGGTACTACCGTTAAAGTAAACGGTGAAGAACTTTTAATCATGAAAGAGTCAGATATTTTAGCTGTGTTAGAAGGCTAATCGAGACATAACTCAAAAATTATCAGATACAGTATTTAAAAAGATTCGGAGTTAAACATGTCAGCTAAAGACGTAAAATTTGGTGATTCAGCTCGCTCAAAAATGATTGCAGGCGTAAACGTACTTGCAGACGCTGTAAAAGTAACTTTAGGTCCTAAAGGTCGTAACGTTGTAATCGACCGTTCTTTCGGTGCGCCGCACATCACTAAAGATGGTGTAACAGTGGCGAAAGAAATTTCTTTAAAAGACAAGTTTGAAAACATGGGTGCTCAACTTGTACGTGAAGTTTCTTCTAAAACCAATGACATCGCGGGTGACGGTACTACAACTGCAACTGTACTTGCTCAAGCAATTTTAAATGAAGGGATCAAATCTGTAACTGCAGGTATGAACCCAATGGATTTAAAACGTGGTATCGACATTGCAGTTAGAACTGTAGTTGAAAATATCCGTGCTAATTCTAAACCTGCTGATGACTTTAAAGCGATTGAACAAGTCGGTTCGATCTCTGCAAACTCAGATACAACTGTTGGTAAATTAATTGCGCAAGCAATGGAAAAAGTAGGTAAAGAAGGTGTTATCACTGTAGAAGAAGGTTCTGGCTTTGAAGACGCATTAGATGTTGTAGAAGGTATGCAGTTCGACCGTGGTTATATCTCTCCATATTTCGCGAACAAGCAAGATACGCTAACTGCTGAACTTGAAAACCCATTCATTCTTCTTGTTGATAAAAAAATCAGCAATATTCGTGAATTGATTACAGTATTAGAAGCTGTTGCTAAAACTGGTAAACCACTTCTTATCATCGCTGAAGATGTTGAAGGCGAAGCGCTTGCGACACTTGTTGTCAACAACATGCGCGGTATTATTAAAGTATGTGCGGTTAAAGCACCTGGTTTTGGTGATCGTCGTAAAGCTATGCTTCAAGACATCGCGATCTTGACTGGCGCGACTGTAATCTCTGAAGAAGTGGGTATGTCTTTAGAGCAAGCTTCTCTTCAAGATTTAGGTACAGCGCATAAAATCACAGTTTCTAAAGAAAACACAGTGATTGTTGATGGTGCTGGTAATGCAGAGCAAATCTCTGAACGTGTTCAACAGATCCGTGCACAAATTGAAGAATCAACGTCTGAATATGACAAAGAAAAACTTCAAGAACGTGTTGCTAAATTAGCGGGCGGTGTTGCAGTCATCAAAATTGGTGCAGCAACTGAAGTTGAAATGAAAGAGAAGAAAGACCGTGTAGACGATGCTCTTCATGCAACTCGCGCAGCAGTTGAAGAAGGTGTTGTAGCAGGTGGTGGTGTTGCACTTGTACGCGCAGTAAATGTGTTAGATAACTTAAAAGGTGCTAACGAAGATCAAACTGCGGGTATTAACATTTTGCGTCGTGCGATCGAAGCTCCACTTCGTCAAATCGTTTCAAATGCTGGTGATGAGCCATCAGTTGTCATCAATGCTGTAAAAGCAGGTGAAGGTAACTTTGGTTACAACGCTGCAACTGGCGAATATGGCGACATGTTAGAAATGGGTATTCTTGACCCTGCTAAAGTAACGCGTTCTGCACTTGAACACGCAGCTTCAGTTGCTGGTTTAATGTTAACCACTGAATGTATGATTACTGACATTCCAGAAGATAAACCAGCTGGTCCAGATATGGGCGGTATGGGTGGTATGGGCGGAATGATGTAATTACATCTTCTTTCTAGATCAAAAAAATCCCTGCATTAGCAGGGATTTTTTTACGTTTGTAGAATAGTAAAAGTCAAATTAACAGGTTATTAATAAACTTATTGATATTTATAAAATTAGAAATTTAATAGAACAGAAATTATTGGAGGAATGTATGTATAAATCATATTGGCTAATTTTGAGCTGTAGTTGCTTGAGCTTTCAAACCTATGCTGAAAATATCAAAGATTCATTTGCAGGGGAAACAAAAGTATTTTTAAACATTTATGGATTTGCCGCGGATATTGATGGAACTATTGGTTATCAAGGTTTGAACTATCCAGTAGACCAACCATTCAAAGATACGCTAGAAGCTTTGGATGAGGCGGTTATGGGACATATCGAGATTAATAAAGGTAAATGGGGTATTTTCTCTGATATTCAGTATGTGAAAACTAAAGAAAATAAAGCAGTGCTATCGGTTCCGCTTGCGGTATCAACTAAAGTTAATCTCAGTAATTTAGGTGTCTATTACAGAGCTTATGAACAATTTCCTGAAGGAAATGGATTAATTATAGAACCCACATTAGGGCTTAATTATACGGATTTAGAAGGAAATTTAGCCGCATTAGGAAGGCAAATTTCAGTAGAAAAAAATTGGTTAGAATATTTTGGTGGTACTCGTATGAGATATAACAGTAATTCACCTTGGAATTTAGCAGCGCAATATACTTATGGCACAGAGCAAACTCAAATTGCACAAGCATATTTAGGTTATCGCCAAAAAATATTATCAGCTCCAGTAAATTTCAGATTTGGATACCGTTATGTATCACAAGATTATAAAAATGGCAGTTTTAAATGGGATACTGTACAGCAAGGGCCAATACTTGGAATTGGATTTGGTTTTTAAAAATTTGGCATAAAAAAGAAGAAACAAAATTTATTGTTTCTTCTTTAAATCGTTATTTAAGTAAAATAATCATCCATGTGGAAAAAATAATTGCAAGTGAAACAAATTGAGCGGCACTGCCCATATCTTTAGCATTTTTAGAAAGCTGATGTTTTTCTAAGGAAATACGATCGACAACAGCTTCAATTGCAGAGTTAAATAGTTCAACAATAATTGCCAATAGACAAACCGCCACCATTAGTGCTTGTTCAAGTGCAGAAACATGTACAAAAAAACTGCTTGGAATTAAAACAAGATTGAGTAATAAAATTTGTCTAAAAGCGGCTTCATGGCTGAATGCGGCTTTAAATCCAGCGAGAGAATAACCCGTTGCATTAAAAATACGCTTGATACCATTTTTGCCTTTATAGGGAGAGTAAGGCGTCATAACAGAACTATAAGAGAGAGTATCATTCTATTATAAAAGTAAAATCCCTACTGAGGATTGGCAATAAGTCGCATGATTACATCAAAGTTGTAATGTTTCTCGCCATTTTAACCGCAACATTCAGATTTGATTTGTCAATTTGTCTGATGCTAAGGATAATAAGCCTAGATCAATTGATGGGATGTGCTGCATGAAGATCATCGCAGATGAAAATTTGGCTTTTACCGATTATTTCTTTGCGGAATATGCAGAAATACAGCATCGCGCAGGGCGTACCTTGACTCATGCCGATGTTCAAGATGCGGATGCACTTTTGGTTCGATCTGTCACTAAAGTTAATCATGCTTTAATCGATCAGACTGCAATTCAGTTTGTGGGCAGTGCAACGATTGGTACAGACCATCTCGATATTCAAGCTTTAGAACAACAAAATATTGCATGGAGTAATGCGGCAGGCTGTAATGCGCAAGCGGTAGCCGAATATGTTATTACTGCCTTATTACATTTAGACATTGAATTATTAGATAAAAATAATGCGTTTACTTTAGCGATTGTTGGGTTGGGAAATGTAGGTAAACGATTAGCAAGCATGGCACAACTTCTCGGTTGGACAGTGATCGGTTATGATCCTTTTGTTCAGCTTGATGCTATTGAAAATGTATCGCTTGATGCCTTATTAGCACGTGCAGATGCCATATCGATTCATGTGCCGTTAACGTCAACTGGTGATCATCCAACACTGCATTTATTCAATGAAGCAACTTTTGCTGCAATGAAAGATTCAACGATTGTGATTAATAGCGCACGTGGGTCGGTGATTCAACAATCTGCATTGATGGCAAATATTGAAAAGACAAAGCGCCAAGTTGTATTAGATGTATTTGAGTTTGAACCAGAAATTCCACAAGATTTATTAGACGTGTTGGCTTTGGCAACACCGCATATTGCTGGTTATAGTTTAGAAGGCAAAGCACGTGGTACACAAATGATCTATGAGGCTTTTTGTCATAAATTCGATTATCAAGCAACTAAAAAATTCGAAAGCCAATTACCGAGTGTCGAGCAGTATTTCCAACAGCAAGATTTAAAAGAAGCACTTAAACAACATCTCACAGATATTTATGACATAGCTGAAGATGATCAGCAGCTAAGAGCATGTATTCTGAACGGCAAAGTTGAGCAGAATGCGTTTGATGTACTTCGAAAGAATTATCCGTTACGCCGTGAATGGGCGGCACACGGTGGACCAAAAGCATGAGTCAGAATATGAAAGCTTATCAACCGACGTGTTCACTTGATGCATTAAAAGCACGTGCCGAGATGTACACAAAAATTCGCCAGTTTTTTGCTGAGAGAAATGTATTAGAGGTTGAAACACCGATTTTATCTCAAGCCGCTGTGACTGATGTTCATTTAGCATCAGTACAAGTACAACGTCATATTCACGGTAAATTAAATACTCAATATTTACAGACTTCACCAGAATTCCCGATGAAACGCTTATTAGCAAGTGGTAGTGGTGCAATTTATCAAATCTGTAAAGTGTTTCGTGATGATGAGCATGGGCGTAAACACAATAGCGAATTTACCATGTTGGAATGGTATCGTCCTGATTTAGATTTAAAAGGCTTAATGCATGAAACAGCAGAATTACTAGAAGTTTGTTTGGCACATCGCTTTGGTGAAGTTCGTCCTTATATTTTGAGCTATAAACATGCTTTTCAAGATCGATTAGATATTAACCCTTTACAAGCGACTTTAAAGCAACTCAAAGAAACTGCGAATCGAGTTGGTCTTAACCTTGATTTAGGAAATGATCGCTTGGCTTATATGGATTTATTGTTTTCGCATTTTGTAGAGCCGAGTTTAGGTTTTGATGCTCCAGTATTTTTAACTGATTTTCCACCTGAAATGGCATCATTAGCCAAGGTAAAAACAGATGAAGAGGGTGAGCTAGTCGCAGCGCGCTTTGAAGTGTACATTGAAGGATTAGAGCTTGCGAATGCCTATGATGAACTTCTTGATGCCGAAGTATTGGCAGCACGTTTTGATGCGGATAATGCTGAACGTGCTCATCAGGGGTTGCCTGTGATTCCAACAGATCAATATTTATTAGCAGCTTTACCAAATATGCCTGAATGTTCAGGTATTGCACTTGGAATTGATCGTTTACTTATGGTTGCAATGAATAAAATGAAAATTGAACAAGTCATTACTTTCCCTGCTGAAATTGCTTAACACATAGATTTTGAAACTTTTTATAAAAATTGCATCAACAGTTGAATCAATTCAGTTTGTCGATGCGTTTTTGTTTTTTTGAAAATGGATTGCAGGTGTTTCTTTACGGTATCAGCTTGAATTTCATGCGAGCGTGCAATCTCTTTAGTGGTTTTACCTTCAAGTAGTTGTTCACATATTTTGTGTTCGACAGGGGTGAACATAAAAAGTTGTGCATAGACATCTTTTTGATATTTGGGTTTATGTTTTAAACCAGAGAATGTAGCGAGTAAAACGGGGCGTAAACCAAAAATCTTATGGGTTTTCTCGGGACTGAGTAAATCTAAAGTTAAAAATAAATGGTGATCAAACTTGATGATTTTGCTGCGCTCAGTCGAGCTTAAATCGTAATTTTTTTTATAATTACGCTCAAGTTCGATTAAGTGTTGATCAAACTGGCTTTGATTTTTTTCAGTGAAAATGAAACGACGTTGTTTTATTCCGATGTGATCATTTTGTTCTAATAAGCTTTGCGCTTCAGGATTTATTTCCAGAATATCTCCATTTAAGTTAATAAGAGCAATTGGTTGTTTCATTTTCTGAATTAATTGCGAACCAAGTAAAGTCATCGTGGAATATTCAAAATGGTGACGATACTGCTGAATTTTTTGCTGCATGACGGGCAAGATTTCATAGACAGCATGTAACTCCGAGCAGCAAAGTGCACCTCGCTCTGGACTGGTCAAAAAAGCTAAGATCACGCAAACTTTTTGGTCATAGATGATTTGAATTGCTGAACAAAAACGTAAATTAAGCGGCTGTAAAACTTGCTGATAAATCTGAGTTTCTAGGATTTCATCTTCTGAAAATGTTCAGAACAATGCATCCAGCCATCGACTGGAGCAAGTAAGATTTTCTTTAAACGCGGATCATCTTCAACATTTAAACGTATTTGCTTTAATGCCGCTTGTTCAAGTTGATTAGAGTCAAAATCTACGCCGTGATGAACACTAAAAGAAAGTGCTTGAACTTCAAGATCCACCGCTAAGAGTTGAGAGGCTTGTATGTTGAAACGATGATTCAGTTGTTCTAAGAAATTAACCCAATCATCAGCACACTGGACCTTATTCAAGATTCCTGTAGCTATGTCATATTGGGTTATATTCATTAAAAATCCCTTTAAAATAAATGGAGTATATTTCCATGTAGTTTATATGGGTTTTTTAAAAATAAAATTACTAATTAGATGAAAATATCATTTTTATTGTGATCGAGTGACAAAATACTCATTCTAAGGAGCGTAAGACTGTCCTAAAACCGACGTGGCTTGCTGCTAAGTCAAACTCTTGCGGATAACGGCTGCTATTGCGATAACGAGCGCAAAAGTTGGAAGCACATAAAAAAGATCCACCTTTTAGCACATATTGAGTAGTAGAATTATTCTGTTGTCGTAATTCAGCATAATTTCCCATATGTTTATCATGTGCGCCGTGATATACCGAAGACGTCCATTCCCAGACATTGCCGATCATATCGTATAAGTTGAATGCGTTAGCAGCATAACAGCCCACAGGTGCAATTCCTTTAAAGTGATCTTCATTGGTATTGGTAAATGGAAATTCGCCTTGCCAATAGTTGGCTTGTGAATGCTGATGTGAATCTTTAGGTGCTTGATGTAGCGGCGTATCCGTTTTTGATCCAGCTTTAGCAGCATATTCCCATTCTTGCTCTGTAGGTAAATCCCGACCTAACCAAACCGCATAATGTTCAGCATCATTTTTAGTGACATAACGAACGGGTTCAGAAGGTAGAGGAGCTTGACCTACTGTGCCGTGAGGCGTTTTCCATGTGTAGTTTGCTTTTAGTTGCCACCATTGATTCGGATTACTCACATCAGGAGAAAATACCGCAGCCTGTTTTTGTTTTTCTGCATCAGTAACGTAACCTGTCGCTTTGATGAAACTAGAAAACTGCGCCACAGTAACTTCTGTTTGGTCGATCCAAAAGCCCTCAATCTGCCGTTTTTGTTTGCCGAAGTTCAACTCATCTGGATAAGCGAGATTAGAACCTAGTTGAAACGAACCTTTAGGAATCCAAACCATGCCCGCGGTTTTATTTTGTTGCCATGCATCGGGTAGACCTGAATACTGTTGGCATTGCTGCAACGTGCCCAATTGTGCCACTACAGTATTACGGGGCTTAGTATCATCATCTCCGACCTTATTACAGCCCGTCAGAAGAGACAGACTGCTGAGTGAAACTAAAAAGTAAATCCACTTCATTTAAGTTTGTATTCCTGAACGCCATTTTTTTGCGTGTATTGGTTATATACATCTACAAGTTGTTGCAGTTTTTCAGGATTGTTTTGAGCAAGATTTTGAGTTTCCCCACGATCATTTTTCAGATTATAGAGTTCCCAAGAGCCTGTTCCGAGTTTGGCATTACCTTGTAGTGCGATTTTCCAATCACCTTGACGAGCATATTTACTACCATGTAATTCATCAGCAAAGCTAAAGTTAACTGGACGAATGTTTTGAGTCTTATTCTCAAGTACGGCTTTCCATGAGTAACCGCTTGGTGTATTAATTTGACGACCTTTGTACTGACCTTGTGGTATGGAAATATTGGCATAATCTAAAACTGTTGGGAAAACATCCAGCACAGATGCAAAACTATGATGAGTGGCTTGAGCTTTACTTTGATAGGGGAGTTTTACAATGGCGGGTGCTGTCGTTGCACCTTCGCCCGCTGTATCTTTCCATAAATGAAATGGCGCAGCGCTGACTTCTGCCCAACGTGGTCCAACATAGTGATAAGAGTTCGCTGCACCGACATTACTAGTACTGTTATCAAAACCTGATTCTGCTCCATAACTCCCTCGGATAAAGCCTTCTGCACCATTGTCTGAAACAAAGAAAATTAAAGTGTTGTCATATAAATTATTGCGTTTCAGATATTGAATGATACGACCGATATTGGCATCTAGATTTTCAACCATACCCGCATAAATTTCCATTCTGCGTGCTTCCAGCGCTTTTTGTTCAGTTGAAAGTTCATTCCATTTGCCATATTTTTGCGGCGCATTTTCAGTAGCAATTGGTTCAGCAGCGTTGAAATTGGTTGGAATTAAACCCAGTTGTTTTTGGCGTGTAATACGTGCATCACGAATTACGTCATAACCGACATCGTAAACACCACGATAACGGTCACGATATTCGGCAGGGGCTTGTAAGGGCCAATGCGGTGCGGTGTAAGCAGTATAGGCAAAGAATGGTTTACCTGAATTTTTACCTGAATTTAAATAGCTAATCAGTTTGTCAGTAAAATAGTTAGTCGAAAAGAAATCATCAGGTAAGGATGAAATTGGAATTTTTTTGCCATCCTCAGTATATGTTGCATTGCGTTTGTAAGCGTCAGGCGCTTGTTTAAAATGTAAATCTAATCCTTGTAATAAGGTAAATGAATGATCAAAACCTTTGGCATGAGCATTGGTTTCATCCGTTAAGCCTAAGTGCCATTTTCCACTGATATAAGTTCGATAGCCATTGTCTTTCAGCACTTCAGCAATTGATAGAGAACGTTGATTTAGTAAACCCTCATAACCGGGTTGGCCCTTCAAATGAGTGGGCGTAAGTTCCGCCATAGCCCCAATACCTGCTAGATGGTGATCAGTACCAGAAATCAACTGTGAACGAGTGGGAGAGCAAGTAGGGGCTGTATGATAGTCGGTTAAAATACGACCCTCTTGGGTGAGGGCATCAATATTTGGTGTATTGATTTCACCACCAAAAGCACCTAAGTCTGAATAGCCTAAATCATCCGCCATAATAAATAGAACATTGGGTTGTTTCTTGGTTTCACCAACAATATTTGTATTTTCTGAATCATCATTATTACAAGCTGTGAGCGTAAGACTAAATAATGCAAATGAAAGAGTAGAGAGTAGATATTTACGTGACATTGTAATCGACTTATTTTCTAAAATTTTAGTTAGTTTAGATAGATGATTTTTATGATAAAAATAATTAAAACTTGAATGTTAATCTTAAAAAAAGAAAAGCCCCTAAATCGGGGCTGATGTTTAAAACAATTTAAAAAGGTAGTTTGGTCAATTGATTTAGGAAATGAGGAACAACTCTAGGCTCTAAGATGATGGTTACCACTACGCCATAGGCAGCACCCCAAAGATGCGCACTGTGATTGATATTACTATTGCCTTTTTTCCCTGACCAGATGCTATAAGCCACGTATAAAATAGCAAAGATAATCGCAGGGACAGGAATGAAGAACACAAAAATTAGGTTCCAAGGCTGAAATAGAATATAGGCGAATAACACGCCAGAAACTGCCCCAGAAGCTCCCAAACTCGCCCAACGTGCGTCATGACGATGTTTTAAATAGCTTGGTAAAATAGCAACAATCAGACCGCCAAGATAAAATAAAACAAAGCCCATATCGTAAAAAAACTGACGATAAAAACTTTCAATGATATTGCCGAAGAAAAACAGCGTAATCATATTGAACAATAAGTGTGTTCCATCGGCATGAATGAAACCATGTGTGATAAAACGATCGTATTGCCCACGTTGCATTGCGGGTGGCCAAAAAATTAAACGATTCATTACTGTTTGATTGGAGAAAGCCAATAAAGAAATCGCAACAGTAATAATGATGATTGTCACAGTGTGACCGAAGGGTAGATGTAACATAAATGTTTTAAATTGATCAGTGTCTAGGCAATAATGCCATTAAAAACTGAATAAACAATCATCTTGCATAGAATTCCTACAAAAATGGTTGATTTTTTTTAATTACCCTCCATCTTCGGTTAATATAACGACATCAGCTTGAGGATTAATGTTATGTCGACTGAGAACACCAATACTGCCGTTGCAGAAGAAATTCCAAACCTTTTGATTACTCCCTCTGCGCAAGAGTATTTAAGCGATTTATTGAACAAGCAAAATACTCCAGGGATTGGCGTTCGTGTTTTTGTAGAACACCCAGGTACACCACGCGCGGAATGCTGTATGGCATATAGCGCACCTGATGAGGTCGTACCGACCGACTACAAACAGGATTATCCAGATTTTCCTGCTTATGTTGATGCGCCGTCCATCCCATATCTTCGCGATGCAGTGATTGATTACAATAAAGATCGTTTTGGCGGTCAGTTAACATTCCGTGCTCCAAACTCAAAAGTGCCTCGTGTAGGTCCAGATGCGTCAATTGAAGAGCGAATTACTTATATTTTACAATCTGAAATTAATCCAGGTTTAGAAGGTCACGGCGGTAATTGCAGTCTTGTAGAAGTTCAAGATGATCCTGAACATGGTCTTACTGCGGTATTGAAATTTGGTGGCGGATGTCAGGGTTGTTCTGCAATTGATGTCACGTTAAAACAAGGCGTTGAAACAACCTTGCAGCAGCACGTTCCTGAACTTAAACGTGTTGTGGATCAAACGGATCATTCTCAAGCAGAAGGTGCTTATTTTAAATAATTTGCTTGAAATTTATTGTATTTTAAAAGCTCTCTCGGGAGCTTTTTTTATTTTTAAATCTGTATGATTTAGAGCAGTCCATTGTTTCATAACTAAAAATAAGAATTTATAAATGAATACATAAATAATAATAATTATCATTTGTATTGAGTTTTATTATTTTTTTGTTAGACTTCTCATGAATTTTTTAAGCAAATCTTGAGATTTGCCATATTTAGGTGGGAATATGTCCAATAAATTAGCTCGTCAATCATTACTCGCAATCTCAGTCGTTAGTATGATGATCCTTGCTCATGCTGATGAAACCACAGTTCGCGAAAACAGTTCGGTAGAAAAATCAGAAGAAACACAAACTGTTAGATTAGAGACTATTGTTTTAACAGCAGAGGAACAGATTAAACAATCATTAGGCGTCTCAAAAATAACAGCAGAAGATTTAGAGAAAATACCTGTAAGAAATGACATATCAGAATATGTGCGTCGGATGCCTGGGGTAAATTTAACAGGCAATAGTTCAACAGGACAACGTGGTAATAATCGTCAAATCGACATTCGTGGAATGGGACCTGAAAACACGCTTATTTTGGTCGATGGTAAACCTATTTCTTCACGTAACTCGGTTCGTTATGGTTGGAGAGGTGAACGAGACACGCGAGGTGACTCGAATTGGGTACCCGCAGAAGCAATCGAATCAATTGAAGTATTACGTGGTCCAGCTGCTGCGCGCTATGGTTCTGGCGCGGCAGGCGGTGTAGTTAATATTATTACTAAAAAAGTGACCAATGAAACTCATGGTTCTGTCGAGCTTTATACAAATCAACCAGAAGATTCAAAAGAAGGCGATTCTAATCGCGTCAGTTTTAATTTAAGCGGCCCAATCATTAAAGATATTTTATCTTATCGCTTGTACGGGAATTACAATAAGACCGATGCTGATGCTGTAGATATAAATAAATCAATTGGAAGCAATGCAGCAGGTCGAGAAGGGGTAAAAAATAAAGATATTGCTGGACGGTTGGCTTGGCAAGCGACAGATGAGCAAACTGTTTTATTGGATATTTCTTCAGGGCGTCAAGGTAATATCTATTCGGGTGATTCCCAGTTAAATGCGAACGCAGAAACAGACCCAATTCTTTCTGAATTAATAGGTAAAGAAACCAATACCATGTATCGAGATAGCCTTGCTTTAACTCATCAAGGTGATTGGAGTTGGGGTAAAAGTAAAATCATTGCTCAATATGACAAAACACGTAATAAAAGACTTCCAGAGGGTTTAGCAGGGAGTGTAGAAGGAAAAATTAATAATCTAGAAGATCGGGTCACGTCAAAGTTAGATACTTTAAGATTGAACGGTGAGCTTAATATCCCTGTTGACTTTTATATCCCTCAAGCATTCACGATAGGTGCGGAATGGGTTGAAGACAAATTCACTGACAATGCTTCAACAGGTCAAGGTAGTGACCAAAGTGGTGCTGGCTATGGTGATCAACTTGCAAAAGGCAATCGCAGTAAGATGGAATCACGTATTGCATCTGCATATGTTGAAGATAATTTTAAGGTCACAGATTTAACCGATGTTGTAGTAGGTTTACGCTTTGATGATCATAGCAAATCAGGTTCAAATTGGAGTCCGAGTTTAAATATTACTCAAAAACTCAATGATAACTTTACTTTGAAAGGGGGGATTGCAAGAGCATATAAAGCACCGAATATGTATCAAAATGCCGAAGGATATTTACTAAGTACAAACGGAAACGGATGTCCTGCCAATATTGCTTCGCGTTGCTTACTGCAAGGCAATGGTGATTTAAAACCTGAGACATCAGTGAATAAAGAAATCGGTATTCAATTCCAAAAAGATATTGTAAATGCAAGTTTGGCGTGGTTCCGAAATGATTATAAAAATAAAATTGTCGCGGGAACAGATGTGGTGGGTACGGTAGATGCATCAAGTACCAACTCAAGTGGAACTGTGAGTCAAACTAAATGGAATATTTTACGTTGGGATAATACACCAGAAGCATTGATTCAAGGTTTTGAAGGCAGTTTAGGTCTAGATTTTGGTGATATTCGTTGGACCAATAATTTTACTTATATGATGGACTCTAAAGATAAGAAAACGGGCAATCCACTTTCTTTAGTTCCAAATTATACAATCAACTCTATTTTTGACTATGACATCAATGATCAGCTTGATGTTAACTTTGTATATACGCAATATGGTCGTCAAAAATCACGTCAGTTTGCTGAAAGTAGAATTGAATCTGGAATTGGATCTGGCGGTGCAAGTTCTGCGTTAAAGCCGAGTACAGTTAAGAGCTACAGTTTGGTTGGCTTGAATATGGGATATAAGTTTACCGATCAATTCAGTACGCGAGTTGGTGTCAGTAACTTATTTGATAAACAAATTTTAAGAGATAGTAATTCGACTAGCCAAACCTATAATGAGCCAGGTCGAGCATACTATGCTTCTTTGAAATATTCTTTCTAATCAATTGTATGAAATAAAACAAGACGCTTTAAGCGTCTTGTTTTATTAAAATCTGTTGTGTTTTCTCTGAATAATAAAATTTCTCTAAGTGAATACGCGCTCTTTGTCTTAAATACCCAGTTGCTATGACTTGCTTTAGAACAGGTACTAATAATTGACTCAATTCATTTTGAATCAGCTCTTCATCAATATTTAAATCACGCAATAATAAATCGAATGATCGTTCTTGATTACGTGCATACCAAGCATATACGCCATCGTGTACTTGCTGTTTTAAGTAAGGTGTTTGACGAATATGATTCCAAATCTCATGTCCCATGCCGACGGTTTTAGGTAAGTCCTGAACTTCGACATAGTTTTTCAATACAGATAAGGGCATAACTTTGATTCTATGCCAAAGATTTGCTTGAAAATGATAAAGCTTATCATCATTGAAATGTTGACTTAAAACTCGCTCACTCATTTGACTAATTTTTAGAATGTTTTTACGTAAATAATGCGCAATTGTTTCATTCAAGTTGGAATCAGTGACCGACTCTAAAACAGATTTCCCCATTTTCATAAAGTGCCCAACACCAGGTACACGTTTAGACATCAACGAGTTATCTAAATAATCTTGGATTGAATGCTGAATCAGTTGGGTAATTAGGGCTGAAAAAGCTGGATTATTTACAATGGTTTTAATTAAACGTTCCCTATGAGCGCTTTTACTTGCAACATATTGGGCAATAGAATCAATCGTGAGTACAGGAATCACGTCTTCTATAATGGTGCTGTCATTTAATGGATGGATTAAAGCAAAACGAATATGCTCTGCAATCTGTTCGACTAAAAATGAGCTTGCTGGCGTTGCTAAAATTTGCTTTTCAATTAAATTAAAAATTTGTTCAAATGACCAAATATGTTGCAGTTGTTGTAACCGCAACCAATGATAGAACGCTTTAAATTCAAGTTGAATGGTTTCTGGTTGGGCAAATTCAAGATCGAGAAAATCAAGTTGTGCATCAATCAGTTGTTCTATCATTGGATGTTTAGGCATAAAGACTCAAATTATTGCTTAAATTTTAAGGTGTCGTTGCAGGCTTTTGTGTTTGCACTTTATTCAAAAATGGCAAGTATTGTTGAACCACCAATTGATCTGCTTCTAAAATTGGCATATGACCAACATTATCTAAGATCACAGGTGCTTGAGCATTCTTCAGCAGAGATTTTAACTCAGGTGCAACTTCAACATTAATAATTTTATCTTGTTTACCCCATAAAATCAGCGTTGGAGCATCAATTGATCTCGCAAGTAATGCGAATGAATCTGGTGTATACAATTTATTAAGCGCAATCACTTGATCAACCATTTTTTGGGTCTGTTCAGATTGAGCGATCATCATTTTTTCTTGCGCTTGCGCAATTTCTTTTGGTATAAATGGTGGGGTATGCATGGCTTGCTGCATTAAGAAATTGAAATCGCCTTTCTTACTTACGATCATATTCTTAACTTGATTTGGGTCTTTTAAATAAGGGGTTGTTGCCGACTTATAAACACCCGCAGCATCAATTAAGAATAGGCTTTTGGTTTCAAATGGATACTGACCGGCATAAAGCATCGCAATAGAGCCACCTAATGAATGTCCTGCAACATGAGCAGGACCTGTTAAGTTCGCAGCTTCAATAAATCGACGTAATTTTTCTGTAACGTTTGGAACCGAATAATCGAAATCTTTCGGGACTTGAGTCTCACCGCTTGCAGGTAAATCTGGGATTACAACATGATAGTTTGCGGTTAATGCACGAGCTACTCGGTTCCAATTATCACGGCTACCAGCTAAACCATGAATTAAGACTACGATTGGTTTTCCAGCCTGACCGCCTTCACTATAAGACCAAGTAATATCGCCCACTTTGAGTGTTTTACTTTGCAATCCTGCCCAAGCCCGTTCTTGTTGTAATACATTTTGGAAGCTCATCTCGATTTCAGCCGCTTGAGTGGTGCTGATGGAAAAAGTTGCTAGACTGAATGAAAGTAATGTTGCGGTTAATGTTTTACGAATGGGCAAGCTAAATAGAGTAGTCATTGTTCTGTCCTTGATTTATTTTTAAACCAATTGATTATTGTGGAAGTTTGTATTGGAGTCATTTGCATAATCTACAGATGTATGGAAATTCTTGCCAATGAAATCATAAATTTTCCACGATTTAGCTGATTAAAAGATTATTCATCAATGATGATAGTTTCTGTTTTTGTCAGTGACTTTCGAAGATGCGCACATTAAACTATTTGCTCATGTTAATCATAGATGGATGTACGCATGCTCACTGCCCAAGAAGCTCTAGAACGTTTAAAAGCTGGTAATGCTCGTTTTGTGAAAGGGGAAGCAACGCAACAAAAGTTGCTCACTCACCAAGAGCGCGCCGAGATGGCAAGTGAACAAAATCCTTTTGCAATTGTCTTAGGTTGTTCTGATTCACGTGTACCTGCCGAAATGGTATTTGATCAAGGTTTAGGTGATTTATTTGTTATCCGCGTGGCGGGTAATATTGTTGCACCTTCACAAGTTGGTAGCGTTGAGTTCGCTGCTGAGCGTTATGATTGTGCAGTGGTAGTGGTATTAGGTCATAGTCACTGTGGTGCAATTCAGGCAACTATTGATACCTTAAAGCATCCTGATCAAGCTCCTTCTTCGAATTTAATGTCAATTGTAAATCGTGTTCGCCCTTCAGTAGAAATTTTAATGCAAACTGAGTTAAAAGATGATTTGAAAAAACTATCTGCTCATGCAGTGCGTTCAAATGTCTTTGCTTCTGTGAATCAGTTACGTCATGGTTCAGCCGTTTTAGAAAGCCTGATTGAAAAAGGCAAGATGATTGTGGTTGGAGCAGAATATTCGCTAGAATCTGGTGAAGTTATTTTCTTTGATTTTTAAAATGCTGCGGGGAACGTTGGCAATCGTTTCATTAATGCAAAAAGTTTTTCTCGTTGTGTCATTGTAAGATGCAATGTTAATGACGCTATCTTTTGTGATTGTTATCAACCCCCTAAAAGTATTGGATTTAGTACTGTAAGAGGGAGATGGAAATCTAACCAATAGCAAAAGAACTTGGTTTGTAGATTAGTCTAATCCAACTTTAGGAGTACAGATCAACAAAGGTGGAATTAAGCAATCTCAAATTGTTGCATCAACTTTTGTTGAATGCTCAATGATTTTTAATTCGTCCTTATGTTTTCCGTAATAGTCATATTTGCCAATAGGTTCATGATTATTCGACCGCGGTCAGTAGGTAAAAGAGAACCATGTTTCCGAATCTTGATATGACGTGACTGTGCTTAAACCAACATCGATTAATCTATCTATTGACATATTTCACCTAATTGCTGTAACTATTTATTATTTAAAATGAATTAGGATGTTGAATTGAGCGACTCAAGACCAAGTTGCAACAGTAAGCAAACAAGAGTCACCCCAAGCAAATCGAACATTTTGGCAACACGATATTCCTGTAAAGGTTGCGGTGATTATTTCTTTATAAAAAATGAAACTCTAAGTGTTAAAAGTGGTTGTTTAGGATCAATCGTTAAAATAATTGCTTTCATAATTATTGTGATCATTGGTATGTCTGTATTTATTGCCATAGATAGAAATAAAGAAAGAAGTTCTCCTTCAGCCAGCCAAGAAAACAAGTCTACCCAAGACAATAGCGAACAAATTCGAGAGGCAGAGGAAGCCGTAGAGGCTGAAAGATCTGAAAAAGCTGCTCATGAATACATACCAACTGAAGAAGATTATAAAAAATTAGAGCAGACACAGAAGGTTCATAAATCCGATAATCTAACAATTGTTGAAACCACCAGAGAATCAGAATGATGAAGAAAATTTTACTTCTTAGTATATTAGTTACTGGTAGCTCCTCGTTTGCTGGTAGTTTTGAGGATATGCAAAGGTTAGATAAAGAAATTAAGAATCTGAAAAATAAGCTCAACCTTGTTTATAAACAAGCATATTCACAAACTGAGGCTAAGCAAGAGTTGGAAGCTGCACAAAAATCATGGCTTAAGTTTAAAGAATTACAGTGTGGAAATTTTGTAGTTGCGGACACTCAGGGTAGCCCTGCAACTGTAAGCTATGATTTAACCTGTCAATCAATTCTTTATAAGCAACGAATCACTTTCATTAAAGAAATGTTTAACCTATAAAGGTAGAGCCTGTAAAAATTCTGTGTTTATGCAGTTTTAAAATACTTGGTTACACACTCTTCAAGCATGATACCAAAACGATTTGTATCAGCTTTCCAGTTCCGAATGAGTATCGTTCATTTTCGCTTATTGCCATAATAGGCTAAATACACCACCTTTTTCACAGAGTCATCTGTTGAGTATATTTTCTTTTATTGGTTGCGTGACGAATAATACTGTTTAAAGATTCGATGATAGTCCAGAGATAGACTAAATATGCTCATCATATTCCGAAGTACAGAACAATAGCGGAGGAACGAGGCAATTATTACGTAAACGCAAATACGGTGGAATTGCCCTTGTGACATGTCCCTCTCATCTACGGCGGAATTTAATATTTATAACGCTCCTCTAATATAAGGATAAGCTAAATTCAGCATAATTGGTTGGGCTTTGGCATTTGGATGAATCTGATCATTCTGAATCAATCCTTTTTGCCCAGCAACGCCTTCTAAGAAAAAGGGTAATAGCTTAATTTTATATTTCTGACTTACAACTTTATAATTATTTTCAAAAGCATTGCTATATGCGCTACCGTAATTAGGTGGTATTTTCATACCGAACAGTAAAACTGTCGCTTTTTGTTTTTGGCTGAGTTGAACCAATTGAGCTAAGTTTTTTTGGATCATTTGTGGCGGTTGTCCACGTAAACCATCATTGCCGCCGAGTTCAATCACAACCACATCTGGTTTGTAAGTTGTTAATAATTTCGGCAGCCTTGCAAGCCCACCACTGGTTGTTTCACCACTGACACTTGCATTGACCACCTTATGTTTTTTCGGATACTGTTGGTCTAAACGTTGTTGTAATAAGTTAACCCAACCTTGTTTTGCATCTATGCCATAACCTGCACTCAGGCTATCACCCAATACTAAAATAGTCTTTGCAGAAACGATTGTCGGTACTAAGCAAATCGTTATGGTTGCGAGTAATTTAGACGTAAACAAGATGACTTTAGATATTTGCATAACACTTTAAATTTGTCCTAAAGGATACGTGACATCATGCCACAACCGATTATTTCTGCCCGAAAAGTTACACAAAATATTCAAATCAATCAGCAAACTTTAACGATATTAAAAGACATTGATTTAGATATTTACTCAGGTGAACAGATTGCAATTACAGGTCGCTCAGGCTCAGGAAAATCAACGCTATTGGGTATTTTAGCAACCCTTGATCGACCAAGTATTGGTGAGTTGTGGGTCTGTGAAAAAGCGGTGCATACATTAACAGAAGAACAACGTGCCGAAGTCCGCTTACAAAATATTGGTTTTGTATTTCAGTCCTTTCAACTATTACCTCAGCTAAGTGCATTAGAAAATGTGATGTTACCGCTACGCTTGCAACCGAATTTTGATTTTAAACAAGCCGAACAAAAAGCACTGGCATGGTTAGAACGTGTTGGTTTGGTTCGCCAAGCGCAGCAAACCCCAAAAGTTCTCTCTGGTGGTGAGCAACAACGTGTTGCAATTGCTCGCGCATTAATTGCTGAGCCTAAAATTATTTTTGCGGATGAACCTACAGGAAATTTAGACGGACAAACAGCAGAAGAAATTGAACAGTTATTATTTGATTTAAATAGAGAATTGGGTACAACACTTATTTTGGTCACACATGATCAGAGTTTAGCAAACATGTGTCAACGCCATGTAAAACTAGTCGATGGTCAAATCCAAGAAATTGTAAAAGTACAGGAGGCGACATGAGTTCAGTCCTTAAACCTTTACTTCTGCAAAGTTTTCGAACAGGTGGATTGTATTTACTAATAATTGCCTTGTCCTTAGCAATTAGTGCCACTACAGCATTAAAATTTAGTAATACGCAAGTTCAAAATGCTGTCACTCTTCAAGCGGCTGAAATGTTAGGTGCTGATCTCGTTTTATCTGATAACGATCCAATACAGTTAAACTGGCAGCAACAAGCAGAAAAACTCAAACTCAAGCAAGCGCCAGTGACTTTATTTGGCTCTATGGCACATACACAAGATCAGTTTGTTATGGTCAATGTGAAAGCAGTTGATGAGCATTTTCCTTTACGCGGTAAATTAGAAATAAAGCCAAGGGCTCAATCGATCCAACAAGGGCAGGTGTGGTTAAGCCCAAGAGCACTTGATTTATTGAGAGTAAAAGTTGGTGATCAAGTTGCGATTGCTGATGGTCAGTTTAAAGTGACAGGTGTTATTGAGCATGATTCAAACCAAGAATTAGGCTTTTCTGGTTTTTCTCCGACTGTGATTATTCATCAAGCGGATATCGCCAAAACCAATGCAGTTCAAGTGGGAAGCCGTATTGAATATCGATTATTGATGGCAGGTGAACCTGAGCAAGTTGAGACATATAAGAAGATATTTAAGCAAGAAACAAATCATGATCTGAAAATGGAATCAGAAAAAGAGCAACAAATCGAGAATAGCGAGCAAACATCATTAAAGCTTAGAGATGCGAGTCAGTCGAATACTCGATTAATGAAACCGATTGAAAATTTGGATACTTTCTTACAGCTTGCCAATTTATTAACTATTTTACTCTGTGGTATTGCAATTGCCTTAACAAGCCAACGTTATGTACAACAAAATCAAGATCATATTGCTTTGATGCGTTGTTTGGGTGCAAGCAAGCGACAAATTTTATTTGCTTATATCGCGCTTTTAGGCATTGTGAGCGCATTGTCTATTGTGTTGGGAAGTCTGATTGGTATTGCTTTAGGTTATGGTCTATTGCAATTAATGCTGCAACTCATTCCACAGTTAGAAATGAGTTTTGCGGTGCTTGATTTGCTGATGGCTTTACCAATTGCGATTTTTACAAGTGTAATGGTCTTGATTGGTTTTATTTTGCCTAGTATCTGGGAGTTACTGAATACACCACCTATACGTGTGATCCGTCAGCAAGAGCGTTCACGTAAATCCTATTTCACTATGTTTGCAGTAGGTGTGTTGAGTCTTGTGGTGTTTAGTTTAGTGCTGAGCGATAATTTAACCCTTAGCTTAATGGTTCTCACCGCGATTCTTGCGCTTTGCGCGCTGTTATATCTTGTCATTTGGTTGTTATTAAAAGCGATTAAACAGTTAAAACATCCATTATCTGCTTATGTTCGCATACCGCATCAAACTGCACTTCAGATTACTGCACTTGCGTTAGGATTGAGTTTAATTACAGTGCTCAGTGTTTTAAGAACTGATTTACTTGAGCGCTGGCAACAACAGCTGCCAGAAGGTACACCAAATCAGTTTGTCTATGGGTTGCCTCCATTTGACATGCCACAGTTTAAACAACAACTTGAACAAAATAAATGGCAGTCAACGCCGCTTTATCCTAATATTCGTGGACGTTTAGTGGCTAAAAATGGTGAAGCATTTACGCCAGAATTGATTAAACAAAGTAACTCATTACGACGTGAACTCAATCTCACTCAGGCAGCGCATTATCCGAAAGATAATCTCATTACTCAGGGGCGTTCAAACTTTACCCAAACTGGTCAAGTTTCAGTAGAAGAAAAATTAGCAACTGAGTTGGGAATAAAAATAGGTGATCAATTAAGTTTCAGTTTGCCTGAGGGAACATTACAAGCCACCGTTATTAACTTGCGTTCTGTCGAATGGGAAAGCTTTAGTCCGAATTTCTTCTTTATCTTTTCGCCTCAAACGATGGATGAAAATGCTGGCAGTTATTTGGGGAGTTTTTATGTACGACCGACTGATCAAACAAAAATGGTGCAATTGATTCAGCAGTATTCCAATACTGTATTTATTGATGTGGGACGTGTATTGGATGAAGTGAAGCGACTTATGAACGTATTGGTGCAAATTGTCACGGTACTCGCAATGTTGGTTGGTTTATCTGGGATATTGGTATTGATCGCATGTTTGAATGTCTTGATGGATGAACGCCGTAAAGAGGTCGCATTATTGCGTTCTTTTGGTGTCGCCAAGAATAAGTTAAAGCAGATGTTAAGTTTGGAAATTGGCTTTATCGGCTTATTATCAGGTATTGTCGCCTGTCTTTTTGCTGAGGTGATTAGTGCGATTGCGAGTTATAAGATGCAAATGGCAATGCAATTGCATCCTGAAATTTGGTTGATTTTACCTTTGAGTATGATGATTGTTTGTACTTTAATTGGGCGTTATCGCTTGAGTTATTTATGCGATATTCCACCTTTGCAAAGTTTAAGAGAAATGAATCAATCTTAAAACCCAAGTTGATTCTGGCGCAGGATTTCACTCCATAACGGGGTGAGTCCTGTACTAAGTTGAGTACAATAAAAGTAAAATGCACCGAGTAATACGCTACCTAAGATAAGTGAAATCATTTGAAATAGCAATTTACTTAGCGATTTTTGACTCAAGTACCATGTGCTGGCGAGCAAAGCCCCCATAATCATGCCACCAATATGCGCTGCATTATTAATACCTAAAACGGTAAAACCAAAAATAAGGTTGATACCCATCACCATCAATAATGATTTTTTATCGAGCCAAAAACGTAACTGCGGTAATCTTGGGAACAGGGACATTGCTGTCAACGCCGCACCTAAACCCATCACTGCTCCAGAAGCACCTGCACTAATGTGAGGAAGTAGCTTAGGATCAAAGTGTTGCAATAAGGCATAACCATCACGAATCGTGAGATAACTAGACAGGACACTTCCCATCAAACCCGCGAGAAAATATAAACCAATATAATAAACTCGACCAAATAGTTGTTCTGCTACGCTACCGAAGATATAAAGCGCCCACATATTTAGCATTAAATGAATGAGACCGAAATGGAAAAACATACTGCTAAATAAACGTTCAGGCTGCCCTAAAAAGGTCAGTGGAGTAAAATCTGCTCCCCAAGCAATTGCATCTACAGGTGAAGGGTCGGTAATATTCACACCTGAAAGAATTTGCCAGCCAAATAATCCGACATTGACTGCAATCAGTACCGCAGTGAACCACCAAGTTTGTATCTGTGTTTTTTGATTAATTTGTGGTGGAGTCGTTTCAGTCATACATTTGCGCTAGTTATTGATGTAAAAAATAGCTTAGCATGAATTTGTTGCACGATGGAGAGATGCACTTTAATGAAAGCCTTTTTAGCACGCGCAGTAATGTTGGTTCTCGGTGTTATTCTACTGATTCAGTTATGGATTTTTAGTAGTTTAGTATGGTGGAGAACTCATCCTGTTGAAACAACAATGTTTATGCGATTAGATTATTTGACAGATTTTAATCCAATTAAACAACAGTGGCGTGATTATGATGATATTAGCAATAATTTTAAGCATGCGATTTTAGCAGGTGAAGATGCAAAATTTATTCATCATCATGGTTTTGATTGGGCTGGTATTCAACATGCATTAGAGCGTAATAATGAAAAAGGTGAGGTGGTCGCTGGAGGTTCAACCATTTCTCAACAGCTCGCAAAAAACTTATTTTTATATAATCAGCGTTCATTTATTCGTAAAGGACAAGAGGCTGTTGCAACTTGGATGATGGAGCGAATGTGGTCAAAACGCCGAATCTTAGAAGTGTATATGAACTCTGTTGAGTTCGGTAAAAATATCTATGGTGTAGAGGCCGCAGCACAATTCTATTATGGAAAAAGTGCAAAAAGTTTAACGCGTGAACAAGCTGCCTTTTTAGCTGCGCTTTTACCTAACCCTAAATATTATCAAGACAATCGTAATGACCGTAAATTGCAATATCGCAAACGTGTGATTTTAAAATATATGAATGGCACTCAAATTCCTGAATAAGTCATTTAATTTAAAAAAAGCCCAAAATTATTGGGCTTTTTTACCAAATTGACATAATTTTGCAGCATACTAAATCCATAACTTGATAAATGATAATGCAACAAGGTTCGGTATGAATACTGCAGTGACGACAACAGCGCCAATAGAATATAGTTACAATGATCGATATATAAATCGTGAGCTTTCAATTCTCGATTTTCATCTTCGTGTACTTGAGCAGGCAGTCGATCCACTCCATCCACTTTTAGAGCGGATGAACTTTTTACTTATTTTTTCGCGCAATTTAGATGAGTTTTTTGAAATTCGTGTTGCGGGGATGATGGAGCAACTGACATTAGGTAATGAAAGTCGCACACCTGATGGTTTGACGCCTAAACAAGTTTTAGATCAAATATCAAAAACAGCACATGCTGCATTAGAACGTCAGTATCGTATTTTAAATGAAGAAATTTTACCTAAGCTTCGTGAAGAAGATATTTGCTTCTTACGTCGAGGTGAATTGAGTCCTGCACAATCTGCATGGATTAAAAAATATTTCCAAGAGCAAGTTGCACCCGTTTTAACACCAATTAGTCTAGATCCAGCTCATCCATTCCCACGCTTAGTCAATAAAAGCTTAAACTTTATTGTGACGCTGGAAGGGAAAGATGCATTTGGTCGTCAAATTGATTTAGCAGTCGTACCTGCACCACGCTCTTTACCACGCGTAGTCCGTTTACCTGATGAATTAACCGATGGCAAAGAGCATCATGTGATGTTGTCTGCTATTATTCATGAGCATGTCTCTGATTTATTTCCAGGAATGACAGCGACTGGCTGTTATCAATTCCGTGTCACACGGAATGCCGATTTAGCTTTAAATGAAGATGTAGAAGACTTAGCCAAAGCTTTGAAAGGTGAGTTGAGTTCACGTCGCTTTGGTCGTGCTGTGCGTTTAGAAGTGACGCATAATTGTCCAAAACATATTTATGAATATTTGCTTGATGAATTCCATTTAGATGAAGAACAACTGTATCGTGTCGATGGGCCGGTCAATTTAGCGCGTTTACTTTCAAATTTTAAACGTCCTCATTTACGTTATGATTCGCATACACCTGTTCTACCAAAAGTATTTAAAAAGACAGAAAGTATTTTTGCTGCGATGCAGAAGCAAGATATTCTATTGCACCATCCTTTTGAATCATTTGCACCAGTGATTCAATTGCTCCGTGAAGCTGCTCGTGATCCGCAAGTACTTGCGATTAAGCAAACCTTATATCGTAGTGGCGCTGACTCTGAGATTGTACAAGTTCTAGCTGAAGCCGCACGCAATGGTAAAGAAGTTACCGCTGTGATTGAGTTACGTGCACGTTTTGATGAAGAGTCAAACATTGAAGTTGCCAATGTACTGCAAGAAGCAGGTGCGGTGGTTGTATACGGGATTGTCGGATATAAAACACATGCCAAAATGATTTTGGTGGTGCGCCGTGAAAACAACAAACTGATTCGTTATGTTCATTTAGGTACGGGTAATTACCATGCGAATAATGCACGTATTTATACCGACTATGGTTTGATGACAACAGATAAAGATATTTGTGAAGATGTACATCGTATTTTTCAGGAATTAACAGGAATGGGGAAAATGGCGAAGCCGAAAAAGCTTCTTCATGCTCCATTCACTTTGCATGCCCAACTCATTAATTTTATTGATGATGAAATTGCGAATGCCAAAGAGGGTAAGCCTGCTCAGATTATTGTAAAAGTAAATGCATTAACAGAAGTTCAGCTGATCAATAAACTTTACGAAGCTTCTCAAGCTGGTGTACAAATTGATTTGATTATTCGTTCGATCTGTTGTTTACGCCCAGGTTTACCGAACCTTTCAGAAAATATTCGTGTGCGTTCTATCGTCGGGCGTTTCTTAGAACATACGCGTGTTTATTATTTCAGTAATAATGGTAATCCTCGAATCTATTGTTCTAGTGCGGATTGGATGGATCGTAATCTATTCAATCGAGTAGAAGCATGTTTCCCAATTGAAGAACCAGCATTAAAAAAACGTATTTATCAGCTTGGTCTATTGAATTACCTTAAAGACAATCAACAAGCTTGGTTATTACAAGGTGATGGCGTTTGGGAACGTGCAAAACCAGCAGAGGGTGAAGCTCCGCATAATGCACAGCATACGTTGCTTGAAGCAATTAAATAAGAAAAGAAACCGACCTATTTAGGTCGGTTTCTTTTTAATAGATTTTAAATATTTTTCATTTCTAAAACTAACTGATTAATTAAATCAGCTGCTTCTAATTCTCGAATTTGGGCAACATTACTGCCTGCCCAAAATGCCCCGTAACTGAAGTCATTATTTTGGCTAGCAACAGCCATCAACTGTTTGGCTAAATCATATGTGTAAGGGTATGCAGGTGGAGTAGGACGATTTGGTGAATCAATTTCGGTATGCCAGCTTCCTAATAATCCCCGAGCAGGACGACCTGAAAGACTGGTACTAATTTGAGTAATTTTCTGGCTAAATAATGCTTTACGATAAGCTGTATTTGCACTTGAGCTTTTACATTGAACAAATGCTGTACCCAATTGTACGGCAGCGGCACCACGTTCCAACATAAGATTTGCCTGCTCACCATTCATAATTCCACCTGCCGCAACCACAGGAATTGTGCAATATGCTGAAATCAGTTGTACTAAATCACTGGTTTTAATAGCTGCATCAAATGTTTGATTAAAGATACCTCGATGTCCACCAGCTTCAATACCTTGCGCAATGATGATATCAATACCCGCTGCTTCAATTAATTGAGCCTCAATGAGATTCGTCGCAGAAACCATGGTAATGATTCCAGCATTTTTTAATGCTTGGATTTGATGAGGATGGGGAATCCCAAAATGAAAGCTGACCGCTTTAGGGCTTGTTTCTAGTACAACATTTAGAAAATCGTCATTATCTAAAAAGCTGGGGTAGATACATTTAAGTTCAGTAGGCGGTTCAGCGCCAAATTTATTAAATTGAGGGCGTAAATATTCAATCCATTTTTGCGAGTTTTCCAAAGTTATAGTCTGCGATTGATGACAGAAAAAATTAACTTGAAATGGTTTTTCTGTAAGTTCTTTGGTTTTCAAAATTTGACTTTTTGCAGTTTCTGGACTATTCGCGCCCAATCCTAAAGCACCGAAAGCACCGTGGTTAGAAACTTCTGCTGCTAATTCAGGAGTGGAGACACCTGCCATTGGCGATGCAAAAATTGGGTGTTTTATTTCTAATAATTCTTGAATAGACATCATTGTATGCTCATTTCATTTTTAATCACATTAACGTATAAATAAAAAAACCTGCAAATAATAATCGCTATTTAATCTATGAATAGTCACGTATTTATTTTGCAATTACTTATTAGATGGGGGTGACATGAAACAGTGAGCCCACCCAACTTGAAAAAGCCATCGCTAAAATTCCCCAAAGTGTGATGCGTAGACTACCTTTGAGCATAGATGTTTTTGCAAAATAACTAGACAATGCTCCTAATAAAGCCAGTGAAATGATCCCTGTAATGAGCACTGAGCGAGCAATCCATGTGTTAGGGCTCAGTAATATTGCGAGCATTGGGAGTGCTGCACCGCATGAAAATGAGGCTGCTGATGACAATGCCGCTTGAACAGAATTTGCTGCGGTATTTTCATGTATCCCAATTTCATCTCTAGCATGCGCACCAAGTGCGTCGTGTTGAGTAAGTTGTTTTGCGACTTCATGAGCTAACTCTGGTGTTAATCCTCTAGAAATATAAATCTCTGTAAGTTCTTTAAGCTCGGCTTGAGGATTTTTCTCTAGTTCTCTTGCTTCAAATCTTAAATCTGATTTTTCAATGTCTTCTTGAGATTTAACCGAGATATATTCTCCTGCTGCCATTGAAGTTGCGCCAGAAATCAAACCTGCAATACACGTAATAAGTAAAGTTTGAGAGCTTGCACCACTCGCTGCCATACCCATAATTAAGCTAGTTACTGAAATGATGCCGTCATTTGCACCTAATACAGATGCACGTAACCAGCCTGAACGTTGAATAACATGGGGCTCTGGGTGATAAGAAAAAGACATAATATTGAGCTCTTATGGAAGTGTGCTATGTATTTATTGTGATGATTTTCTGAGATTTTACTTCGGCTTAATCAATCATTCATCAACTTAACTCAATTACAAAATAACGTATTTTAACGATTGTGGAGAAAGTATTTAGTTATAATATGTGAAATATTTAACATTTTAACTCTTTGTTTAATCTACTATTCGCTATAAAAATAGCTGAAATTAATGGTTGAGATATAAAATGCAAAAATCGAAAAAAAAGCCAATAAACCAATCATTATTCGTGATCTGTCTCATTTTATTTTCGCAACCAGCTTTGAGTGTTGAAGCTAATTTTGTCAAAGAGGGTGATGCTGAATATAAGCCTGGCAATCAAATTTATGATCTTTGGGATAAATTTTATAAGATTGAATCAAGCCAACCTGAGACCGCTGAAAAAACTTTAATAGAATTGAGCCAAATAACGCCATTAGATGTAAAAGTTTGGAAAAGTTTAACCTATTTACAAATCCGTTTAAATAAACCTGATCAAGCACTGAATAGTGTTAGGCGTGCATCACAGCTTGCACCAAATGATGATCAACTAAAATTGCAGCAAGCTTATTTATTGAATCAACTCAAAAAAGATAAAGAAGCATTGGTGCTTTTTAAAGATTTAACAACCTCTCCTAATTCGGATATTGCTGAAAAGGCGCAACAAGCTGTGCAAAACCTGAGAGGTTCAACCGTTCCATCTACGTTTAAAGATGTTTATTTTGCGCCGTCTTATGAGTCGCGTTATGACGATTTTATCTTTCCCTTAAAAATGCGTTATGGCAAAAACCTTGATAGTGGTCGAGCACAAGTCTATGGATTTCTAAATCTCAATCGTGACACTAAATCAAAAGGTGGCGTTCGTCCTGAGATTATTGACGAAAATTCAGTAACATTAGGGGTTGGTGCTAATTATCAACCGTGGCAATCAGTACCTGTGCGTACTTATTTAGAAGTGGGTGGAAGTTATGACCTGATCGACCGAAATCGTGATAAATTTCGAGAAAGTATTGTTGGTGGTGTGACGGGTTATCAAGAATGGTATGCCAATCCAAATACAGATCAGCGCACAGTTTGGAATGATTATTTTACTGATTTTTATGGAAATGTAGCGACTTATTCTAGAGAAGATTATAACGTGATTGCAGATTTAAGGTTACGATCAGGTTTTAATATTTATCGAGGTGAGACAGGTACAGTACAAGCTTATGGAAAACTACATGCTTTAGCTGATTCCAAAAGTGAAAACTATAACAATCTATATGAATATGGTGCTGGAGTAGCGTGGCAACCCTTTAATTATGTTCCAGTAAAACTTAGAGTAGAGCATTTGTATGGACACTATTTTAAAGATGCTTTGGCTGATGGAACTGAAGACTATAATAATACGCGAACTGAACTTGTATTTTATAAGGACTTTTAATAATGAAAAAAATGATTTCTATTGTTTTTGGAACACGACCAGAATTAATTAAATTAGCACCAGTTATTTTGTTAGCCCGTCAGGATGATCGTTTTGATGTAGAGGTTATTTTCACTGGACAGCATGAAGAGTTGGTTCGTGATGCGATTGAATTCTTCCAAATAAAAATAGATCATCAATTAAAAATGATGAAAGCAGGTCAGAGCTTAAATAAATTATTAATACAAGGTTTAGAACAGTTAGAAAATATTTTTAATGATGGTCAGCAACGCGATGCAATAATTATTCAAGGTGATACAACCACTGTACTTGCTGCAGGTCTAGTTGCATTTTCTATGAAAATCCCTGTTGCACATGTGGAAGCTGGTTTACGTTCTTTTGATTTAGATCATCCATTTCCAGAAGAGGGTAATCGTCAACTTGTTTCTCGAATTACTCATTGGCATTTTGCACCTACGGCTCAATCAAGACAGAATTTGCTGCAAGAGCATATTTCTGATGATGCTATTACCGTAACAGGCAATACTGTGGTGGACGCAGTTTATTTAGGGCATGATTTGATTCTTCAGCAAGCGACTCAACAGAATTATTTAAAACTGCATGGATTAACATTTCCAGCACATGCCCGAGTTATACTCATCACTGCACATCGCCGAGAGAATTTTGGCGAGGGAATTCGAAATATCTGTCACGCAGTACAATATTTGGTAGCAAAATTTCCTGACGTTCATTTTGTTTGGCCGGTACATTTAAATCCTGCTGTTCATGATGTAGTTCATAGCCAATTTGCTCAGGATGCCCAGGTGCATTTAGTTAAACCACTTGATTATCCGAGCTTATTGGCTGTGATTGATCGAGCTACATTCATTTTAACTGATTCTGGTGGATTACAAGAAGAAAGTCCTTCTTTCAATAAACCTGTTTTAATTCTTCGCGATACAACTGAGCGACCTGAAGTCGTTCAAGTTGGTGCTGGAATTTTAGTCGGTACAGATCGAGAAAAAATTATTGCTGAATCTGAGAAATTATTATCTGATTTGCAGCATTATAATCTTATGGCGAATGCTGAAAATCCATTTGGTGATGGTAAGGCTTCGTTGAGAATTCTAGACAAAATTTTTGAAGATTAATTAAGTAACTTTCGTTGTATGGTGTGAGCTGTAGTGTAATTTGTACCACAATGCAACGCTATAAACCGTCCAACGATTCATATAATGAGGACCATCAAAAATATAAACTTTTTGACCCTCATAAGTTTTTAGTTGTTCGATAATTTCCCACGGATAAGCAGATCGAAATTTTCCATTCTTCATTGGACGAAATGCTTCCAGAACAATAATGATTTGATCTTTTCCAAAATCTTTCTGTAAGTCTTCTAATATAATTCTTGCTTGTTGAGGTGATCGAGTTCCGACGCCTACACCATCTTGAAAAAATACACCTGTATGTTTTGGTAGCCAACTTTTTAACCAAGAATCCAAATATTGTGGTGATGGTTCAGCGCTGTAA
Organism: Acinetobacter sp. Z1; assembly: GCF_024296945.1. NCBI lineage: Bacteria > Pseudomonadati > Pseudomonadota > Gammaproteobacteria > Moraxellales > Moraxellaceae > Acinetobacter > Acinetobacter sp. Z1. The sequence continues at coordinate 1,063,753 of NZ_CP101115.1, forward strand.
ATACTTATCCAAACGGGTTTTGATAAGCTCGTGATGGCTTTAGCAAGTTCATGTACACAGATCCATGTAGGATCAGCTTCTACAGGAAAATAATATCCTTTCAAAGGAATGGTTTTTGTATCTTCAATAATTTTATTTGAATGTTTTGCTAACTCAAGTACATTAGCTCGGGCAATAGTTTCATTATATTCACCAGCTAAACCAAGAATAATATTTTGTGCCCATGGTTCTTGATTAAGCTTTTTAATATTTATATTTTTTTCCCATTTTGAAAAATGGGAATCATGGTCAAACCAAGATTTAGATTCAACCACAGACCACTGTGGCAGAAAAGTATCCACACCCAATAAGTCCCAATTTCCTCTAGGTGCAGTTGTGGCTAAGTCTGGTTGCCAAAATATACCTTCAATTTGAGGAGGCTGTATGTCATCTGCTTGAACGTCATGCATACAACCACCTAATAAGATTAAAGAGCAAGTAAAAATTATAATAAATGCTTTTTTAGTTAGCCTTTTTTTTATCATTTGGTCTTTTGCGCCAATACCAAAGCAGAATTGCTAAAATCATAATAGCAGAGATAATTATGATCAGTACAAAGAAAGAAGATTGTTGAACTAAAGGTGCCTTTTGATTTCCAACAATAATCTTTTGTAAAGTAAAGACTTGCCCATTTTCAGTAACTAAAATTTTACTCGCATTATTGGGAATGTTTTGTTGAATTTTCTCCCAAATTTTACTGAAATTTTGTGCACCTTCGACCGAGTCGGTAATAATATCAAAGCGTTGATCTTGAAAATTGATTAAAAATCCGCGATCAGCAGCTGGTGCATAAATAATATTGGGGTGCATTAAAACTTGTTGTTTATAAATACTCGGATTGACTTGAACATTTAAGACTTCAGGTTTCTTTTGATCATATTTAACAACATTTAATGGCACAGGAGCATTCGTCATTAACATTTTCTTAGTAGTTTGACTAATTGCAATAGCCATATCTAAGCTGCCAGCATGACTATCGATGGCAATTGTTGGATGCGTCGCAAAACTCATCGGTAGAGATGCAACCCCATTTTTTAATTTGTGAGGTAATTTTACTGTCGATTTTTGCGTATCAATCCAGAGTGAGCCTTTTGCTGTGGGTAGACATTGAGAGTTTACGATGACAGAGTTTTCTAGCTTCATGCTAAAAGTAGTACTGTCCGAAATGGTTTTAGCAAAGTAGTTAAATTGTCTATTGACTGGATCGGAAGCTAAGTCAGCAGTCTTGAGGCTTCCTGCTAAACCGCCGTCAATCCACGTTGTAATATTAGAGCCTTCTAATAAACCACTTTGGACTCGAAGTGCAATTTGTCCCTGTAAAATATCTGTGGGTTGCCATACTGCAGGAAAATTTAAAAATAGATTTTTCTCCGCTTGATTAAGGCGGAAATCACTAATACCTAAATCGGCAAGTGTTTTGATCTGCTTTAATTCAGCCCATTTAGGTTCCGCCAATTTATTGGGTAGGTATGTTGCTGAAGTATCAAGCTGTTGCAAATAATCTGAATTTAATAATCCGTTTATCGCTGATACTAATTTTTCAGGATGATCATATTCTATAGTTAAGGTTGGAATATCATTTTGAGCACTAATCTGTACTAAAGTTCCATTTGGCATTGGCTTAGCAGATTTAACAATTTCGATGTAAAAATTTGCAGGCTGATCAGCAGGGGCAGTTTTTTCGTACCATTTTATAGGCGTTGCTGCACTCCAAGCGCTAATCAAGCGACCAAGCATAGAGGCTTCAATTAATTGAGAAGAATTAAACTTTAAAACGCCAACAAATTTGGAAGGACGTACAATTTGTGGATTAAATAATGCATCAGGCAAATCTTTAAGTTTATAAACAGGTCTATAACGTAAATACTTAATTTTTGAGTTGGTCAGATAGGTTACTTGATCAACATCTTCGCTACAGAAGGTGGTTCGATCTGCTGCAGGAGAGGTTGGAGGAGAATAATGTTGTAAAATAAAATCTAGTCGATGGAAGCCACTTTGGCTTGGGGGAATATTGAAGCTTAAATCACCAGCGCCATTGAGTGTAGTGTTATAAATTAATTTGTCGTCATATTTTACGAGCAATGTTGTGAAATGCTCCGTAGAATAGTCGGTACTAAATTGAATACTTTGCCATTCTGACCCTTTACCAATATAAAAAAAGTGTGGTTCAATCGTATATTTATTTGACGTGTTTATATTGTCAAAAGTCCAAGTATTCCATGTATCCGCTGAGGAAAATACTGGCAAAGAGAGGGTCGCTGTTACTAAAAGAGCCCGAAGAATCTGTGGTTTCAATAGATTTTTTTTCATTTATTTTCTCTCTTTGCTACGTTCAGTTTTATACCACTGTAAAGAATTACCTTGAATTTTATTTTTCAGCATATCGTAAGCAGCTTTAAAAACGATAAACAAAAATATTTGAGAATACGTTATGTAAGATAAGACTGAAAAGAAATATAGTTGAGGTTTAGCTCTTTCCAACGAAAGGGTAAACCACATTTGTGCGACATATAAACAGAAAGACAAGCCCCATAACAGGGTAAAAGGACCTGCTAAGGTGATACCTGCAATACCTAATAAACCTAATGAGAGTGTAATGTGACTCCAAATTAAGGCTGGAACAAACAGCACATAACACATAATGTTATTAAATATTTCAATACCGATTGGAAAAGGTTTTCTAAGAGCAATCGGTAAATATTTACTGGTTACATAGAAGTTCCCTTGAGTCCAACGAGAACGCTGCTTAATAAAAACACTTAATGATGGTGGGTCTTGTTGCCAACCTACAGCATAAGGAACCCATTTAATCCGTCTTTGACCCAAGAAAATTCTAAAGCTCATTTCAGTATCATCAACCAATGACTTTTCATCAAAGCCACCTAACGTTTCTAAAGCATCACGCCATATAATATAATTTGTACCCATTAACGTTGAAAGCTCAAAGCGCTGCCAACGACCACCTTGGAATATCCATTGAAAAAAAATAAATTCAATTGCGATAAAACGAGTCAGGATACTGTCGCGCCAATTACGTGTGCGCACTTTACCATTCACCGCAACTAATTTTTTATCAGCGAGTAATGTTTGTGCTAAAAGACGAACACAATCAGGTTCAGGCGTACTATCTGCATCATAAACCACAATTAACTCGCCATTTGCATGAGGAAGGCCGTTATTTAGTGTGCGAGATTTTCCTTTACCTCCCATACCTTTAGGAACATTCACAATTTTAATGCACGGGTAAATAGCTGCCATTCTTTCAGCTATTTCCAAAGTATCGTCTTTAGAGCCATCATTAATGAGTAGTACTTCATATGCATGCTCAGGATAATCTTGTTGAGCGATGGCATGCAAAGTATCTTCAATCACAACACCTTCGTTATACGCTGGGATCAGTACACTCAAAATTGGCCATTGTTCAGGTATGGGTAAATTTTCTAATTCACGAGCAGCATTTTTTGAATATTTCCAAGCTTGGAAACTTAACCACGCCCAAAAAGCTTGAGGAATCCAAATCCCTAAAAATCCAAATAAGAAAAGAACATCAATTGCAGGCATTTATTCTTCTCCTACGGATAATTGAGATGATTAAAATGAGTAATAAAATTCCTCCAAAGAGTAAAGAAATCCAAGAAATAGAGCTGCCAAAAGTACTGAGTAGACTTGGGTAATGAGCGGAAAAAATATAATCTAATGGAATGACTACGATACTTAGTACGATGAAGACATAACCCAAAAGATTTGTTTCAATTCCTTCTGTGGTACTCCGATAATTCGTATTATGTATCTTCCATGAAATACCTAAATTTGGATATTGAATATTATTAACTGACATATTCAGAGGCGGATTTAAAATAATTTGATAACCGCTGCTTTGTGTTGGGTCGATTGTGGTGTTATAAAAAAATTGTTGTTTATATTGAATTATTCTTGCAGGAACATTTAGATCATTTGAGTTTTTTGATTGAATGAAGTAATTACCAGCAGGTTGAGAAATAATATTTTGATCCCATCCAGTCTCAATCATTGCCCCAAGAGGTCTAAGACCTATCGCTGTAGAAAAGGTGGCTTTCGCTGCAAAATACTTTGGCGTTTTCATTTGATATAAGGCAATTGGTATAGCACCCTCATTGACTGCTTTTTTTATTTTAAAATATTCAATAAAACTAAAATAATCATTTGGTAAAATAACCCCGGGGTTAATACCATGCCTAACAATATTTTTATAGCTTTCTGAGTCTAATTGATCTGAGGTAAATATGGGCCACCATGTTGGATTTTTAGGAAATAAATCATAAATCGTTTGGGTTGGTTGAACCTCATAGGATGATTCTTCCTTTGTATATTCAATTTTGCAATGATAATAATCCTGATAAAAACTTCGGAGTGTTGGATCAGGAAAGTTAGATGTTGCAATTAAGACACCACATATATTGATGATCACTGACATTTAAAAATCTCCTATTTGGGGAGTTAAATATTCAGTTCGATCTACAATTTGAAGTTTGAGTACTGTTAATGATTTGAGTTTTTCAATAAATTCAGGTTCAGCAAACCCTTCTGTTAATTGATCTTGATGAATGACGATACTTTTAATTTGACTCAGTTCTTCATTAATAAAATGATAAATAACATTGTTATGATCATTTGATAATATTGACATAATTTTATTTTGTGTTTCTTTCCAAATATCTTCTCCTAACATTTCACGAATTAAAGTAGTGTTGATAATGCTTATGTTATAAATTTTATAATGATCTTTTTGTGTGAGTTTTAACAGTTTTTTAAGTTCAACTTGGAAATGTTTAAGAGCAGTAACAGGTAGAATATCATGTTGATAATTTCGATCGTAACTTTGAATTGCACGAAAGCTTCTTAGAGCATTTTGAATATTGTGACGAATTGCACTCATAAAAATAGGTGCTATTGGAATCACAAATAATAGTAGAAGTTGTCTTTCAATATACGTTTGATTGGCTAGATCAAGTGAAAAATAAATTGCCATACTTATGAAAGCAATTAATCCTAAAACAAGGGCAAGGCCAACATTTAAAAAAGCACCAACAATTAATAAGATAACTAAAAAAACCCAACTTCCTCGATAGGTTGCTGGTAACCATTCATATGCAACGACTCCCATAAACAACTGAGAAGAAACAATCCATAAGATGAGTGCGGGTGCTGGGTTATTTTGCATAATAATTTTAATTTTTTTAGCTTGTTTTAGAATAAAACTAACATCGATAACTCGCTTTTTCGATATGTTTTATGTTTCTATTTTTTTTAAATAATTGTGAAAAAAGTAACATATTACAGACATCGCTGAATGTAATATGTTACGTGATGGTCACAAAATTTAAAGATTATTGAGAATGCTTAAATGCTTCTATAGCACGAACACGGCTCAATTTTAAATCGACTATTGGCTTAGGGTAATTCAATTTAATCGATGAATTTTTTGCATAAGGCTCATGAATTGTCTTTGCATCCAATCCTTTCAATTCGGGCACCCATTTCCGTATGTAATCACCTTGGGGATCAAATTTAATGGATTGGCTGACTGGATTAAACACTCTGAAATAGGGCGTGGCATCGGTACCTGTTGATGCACACCACTGCCATCCACCATTATTTGCAGCCAAATCACCATCGATTAATTGCTGCATAAACCATTGTTCACCTATTCTCCAATCAATTAATAGGTTTTTACTTAAAAACATCGCACAAATCATTCGGACACGATTGTGCATCCAACCTGTTGCAAGGAGTTGTCGCATTCCAGCATCAACAATCGGGATACCTGTTAAACCTTGCTGCCACCGTTTTAAACTTTCCTGATCATCTCGCCATTCGATATTTTGAGTCGATGCTTTAAATGGTAAATGTTTAGAGACTTGAGGGAAATCAAACAAAATATGTTGATAAAATTCTCGCCATAAGAGCTCATCTAACCAAGTCTGTTGACCTTCAGATTGAATAGTAAAATGACCTAACTGCTTTCTAAATAGTGCCTGAAGACATTGGCGAATCGAAAGAACACCTATATTTAAATAAGGTGAAAGCTGACTTGTACCTGACTGTGCAGGAAAATCTCGAGCCAATTTGTATTCTGCTAAATGCTCTTCCACAAATTGATCTAATAGTGCTAAGGCATGCGCTTCACCAATTTTCCATTCACACTCAGTGTTTTCACTCAGTTGGTCTTGGAAAACCGAACGTAATTGTTCAATATCTGTATTTGTTAGCTCGGTTAGATTTAATTCAATTGGCAACTGTTGTAATGGAGATGGATAGCACTGAGGAAGTCCATGTTCTAGACGTTGATAACATGTTTTCTTAAATGCGCCAAAAACTTGATAGGGCTGATTGGATTGATTACGGATGGATGCGATCGGAAATAAGGTTCGATCTTGCAGTAAAATCAGTTGTTTTTGCTGTAGATTTAAAATGTGATGAATCGCATTATCACGTTTTAACTCATTGAAACCAAATTCGATGTTGGCGTAAATATTTTGAAAAGGGATATGTTTGAGCAAATTTTCAATAAATTGGGGAATGCCTTTCCATAAATCAACTGTTTGAACAATGAGGGGAATATTAAGAGCTTCCAAGTCTTGTTTGAGTTGTTTCAATTGGCGTAAATAAAAATCAATTTTTATTGCTGCATCATCATGTAACTGCCATTGTTTCGGAGAGAGGATCACCAAGGCGATACATGGACCTGCTTGGGTCGCATGCCAAAGAGCAGCATGGTCTTGAATTCTTAAATCTTGACGAAACCAAATCAATTGATAATGATGAGACATAAACAATAACGACCAGCTAAATAATGAGAAAGAAGGTTAATTTTTATTATTTTATTAAATTATATGTGAAGAAAAAGCAAAGCCGTAGCTTTGCTTTTTTGTGCACTGATTCAAAAATGAATTAGTGGTGGTGACCACCTGCACCGTGAACGTGACCGTGATCTAATTCTTCTTCTGAAGCATCACGAATTTCAATGATTTCTACTTCAAAAGTAAGATCTTGACCAGCAAGTGGGAAGTTTGCATCAACAACAATGTTTTCGCCTTCAACCGCTTTAACAGTTACGATTTGCACGCCATCATCAGTTTGAGCTTGGAATTGCATACCTGGTTGGATGTTATCCACACCTTGGAACATTTGAGCTGGAACTTCTTGAACAAGATCAGGATTATATTCACCATAACCTTCAGCTGCTGGTACATTTACTGTGAATTTTTCGCCAACAGTTTTACCTGTAAGAGCATTTTCTAAACCAGGAATGATGTTGCCTGCGCCGTGCAAATATGCAAGTGGTTCACCTTGAGATTGATCAAGTGTTTCACCCTCAGCGTTTGTTAAAGTGTAGTGGAATGAAACCACGTGGTTATTTGCAATAGCAGTCATGTTGTTTGATCCATTCAATCAATTTAGATGTATATCATAAAGTGAAAAATAGATTTTGTTGACTATTTTCCACTTTTTGAAACGATTTCGTTATTTATGGGAGCAAAATTCAAGATTTCAACTCAATAAAGCTTAATTTTTGGACGTACACGACGGGTCAGGAAATCTTTTACAGTTAATGCCCCAGCCTGAGTGTAGCCATGAATATTTGCTTGATGAAGTCGATAGAGCGAAACGTACATGGTTTTTGCAATAAAACCTTGCACACTGACATCACCAAGTAATTCACCGACAGCCTGATTGCGACTTAACGACACTAAAGAGCCTTTATCGCTAAAACTAAACATTGGTTGTGGTGAAGCTGATAAACGTGCTGCCATTGCATCGACGAGGAAGGTGGCTTGCTGACTTGCAACTTGCGCTCGTGGAGCAAGTGGTGGTTGGCGCGCATCGAGTTGACAATTAGCACAATCGCCAAAGGCAAAAACGTTTGGATCAGAATAAGCCTGTAGTGTTGCATAGACCATTAAACGATTGATCTTGTCACGTTTAAAGTCGGTAAATGATTCCAAGACCTTCGGCGCTTTCACACCAGCAGCCCAAACGGTAATGTCTGAATGAATGACATCGCCATTGCTGAAATAAACATTTGTTTCATCAACTTTTTGAACTTTATGTTCAGTCAAAATTTCGATGCCCATCTTCTTCAATTGTTTGGCGCTATGTGCAGCCGTCTTTTCGTTCAGAGCAGGCAAGATACGATCTGAAGCTTCAATCAAAGTGATTTTGACTTGTTTAGGATTAATTTTCTTTAACCCATAACGATAAAAGTTTTTAGTGGTTTCAATGAGTTCGGCTGCTAGTTCAACGCCTGTTGCACCTGCACCAACAATGCCAATATTTAACGCACGCTCTGTTGGTTGATTTTGCGCTTCAATATACAAATGGAATAAGTCTTGTTGGAAAATATCCGCTTGTTTACGGCTATCTAAGAAATGGCAATAATCACGAACACCTTCAGTACCAAAGTCATTTGAAACAGAACCTACGGCAAGCACCAATGTATCGTAAGTTAAGTTCTGAATAAAAGGCGTGTGTTCTTTAGAAAGCTGTGGGGGAGAAATGGTAATTTGTTTTTGGTCTTTATTTACATCAATTAAGGTACCAAGTAGGAACTCAAAATGATGTTTTTCTGCGTGAGCAAAATAATTGGTTTGTTCTTCGTGGGGATTGAGAGAGCCAGCAGCAATTTCGTGGAGAAGTGGTTTCCAAATGTGGGTGAGGTTTTGATCAACTAGTGTGATTTTAGCTTTCTTTCGACTGCCAAAACGTTCACCTAATTGTGTTGCAAGTTCTAAACCACCTGCGCCACCACCCACAATCACGATATGATGTAAGGTTTTGCTCATGATTAACCTAATTATTTTTGTGAAAGGATGGTTGGATTATGCCATCCTTTTTTCAACATTGTATGGTCAATCTTGATTAAAATTGTCAAGTTTCTACCCTTGATTTAAAGGATAGAGTTTGGCAGTACTGGTATCATTACTTGAAAAAAATGAAAATAGATTAGAAAACCAAATCATAATTTTCTGAAAGATATTGGCTTCTTCAATCTGCACTTCATTTTCAATCTGTAAACTACGAATGAGTTGATTATTTTGATAAATTGATACGGTTGCCAAGTTCATCACTTGAGTCAATGGGGCCGTTAAATGTTGCTCATTAAGTTCAATATTAATATGCGTATTGGTGGTTTGCAGCGGCTCGATTGTAGTCACTTGTTGATTTGCATCGACCAAATGAATGCGTTGTGTCAATAGATTAAAATTATTCAAATCTATTGGCATTGCTTGATCATAGAGTGAAGTGGTCACGATAGTTGGTTGTTTTGTCTCTACTTTAAATATTTTTAATGTTGATTTGATCACTGGAAGTTCTGCGATAAGTCTTTGCTTTGGAATGACTTCTTCATCACGGGTATAGGTATAAGCTAAATTCATTAACTTATGTGCAACTTCAGCTCGTTTCACAGCACTTGGCGTACCAAGCACAATAACAATAAGGCGACGCTTTTCTAAATGCTGATTTGATGTTGGTCGTTCAGCAGTTAAAGCTAAGTTATAACCTGCCGCTTTGGTATAACCTGTTTTTAAACCATCTGCTGTAGGATCCATTTTTAATGCAAGATTGGTGGCGTGATGGAAGTGTTGGTTATAGCTAAAACTTGGCATTTTTGAATAATAGAGGTATTCAGGCGTTTCTTTTACAATCGCTTTTGCTAATAAACCCAAGTCAGCAGCTGTTGAATAATGATCAGTCATGGTAATCCCAGCAGGATTACTAAAGTGCGTATCCTTCATGCCCAATGCTTGAGCCTCTAGATTCATACGTGTAACGAACTGCGGCACACTGCCCGAAATTTTTTCAGCTAGCGTGACTGCTGCATCATTCGCTGACATGACGATCAAACCCGCTAAAAGTTGATCAACTGAAATTTGTTCACCAGCCTTCAAATACATTTGTGACTCATCCCACATCACTGTGCTCACGACAGGTGTTGCAGTGAGTATCTCTTCTTTACGTAATTTACCCGCTTCGATTTCTTTTAGAGCGATGTATGCAACCATCATTTTGGTGAGTGAGGCAGGTGCACGCTGGACATGACTATTATGCTCAGCGATGATTTGTCCTGATTGTGCATCGACAATTGACCAAGCTTGAGCTTCTACCGTTTCAGGGGCAATGTTAAGTAAATTTGCATGTGCAAGGTTTGCACACAACAGACTAAACAACGTAAAGAGGGAGAGGAGAAATTTCACGTGAATACCTTGTGTTGCCGATCCGATGGCATGAAATGCGAAAAAAGCATGCTATGACTTTTTTGTTGAAGAATCCAGCAACTTTTGCTGACAATTAATACATCCGCGCATGACTTTGTAAAAAAATGCTAAGCTGTGTGAAACTGTTCCTATTTTCATGATTAAAAACTATGTTGCACTATCAAATTGAGTTTGACGATTATCGCCAACACCTTATTCATGTCACGCTTCGTTTTCTTGCAAATCCCAACCAAGAGCTTTGGTTGCCGACTTGGATACCAGGGAGTTATTTGATTCGAGAGTTTTCAAAACATATCGAATCAGTAAAAGCATCAGATGAAGCAGGACGTTTATTAAGCATAAAAAAAACAGAAAAAAATCGCTGGCGTTTGTTTAACACTGATCATGAGCTGATTACAGTTGAATACGATGTATATGCTTATGATTTATCAGTACGTGGTGCATATGTCGATCAAACTCGTTTATATGTAAACCCAGCATGCGTGTGTTTAGGGCTACAAGATCAAGAGCAAGCACCTTGTGAAGTTGAGTTGTTCTTGCCAGATGAATTGAAACACTTCCAAATTGCTACGGGTTTGCCAAATAAAAGCTTAGTCAAAGGGCGCTTTACGCTGAAAGCAGATCATTACGATCAATTAATAGATAGCCCTTTTGAGCTAGCGGACCAAAGTCGTTTTAGCTTTGATGCGAATGGTATTCCTCATGAATTTGTGATTTCAGGAAAGCACAATACGTATTTAGAACGTTTGCAAGCTGATATAGAAAAAATATGTCGTACTGAAATTGACATGTTTGGTTCGGCACCATTCAAAAACTATACCTTTATGACTATGGCGACAGGCAATAGTTATGGCGGCTTAGAACATTGTAATAGTACCAGTTTGATTACTCCACGTGATGATTTACCTAAAGCCAATGAGCCAGAAGAACCATCTAAGGATTATCAACGTTTCTTGGGGCTCTGTAGCCATGAGTATTTTCATTCATGGTTGGTAAAATTTATTCGACCAGAAAATTTTGCCAATTATGATTTAAACAAAGAAGGTTACACTAGCTTATTGTGGATCTTTGAAGGCTTTACTTCTTATTACGATGATTTGATTTTATTACGTAGTGGCGTGATTTCTCAAAAGTCGTATTTAGAGTTGCTTAAAGCGCAAATAGATCGATACTTGCAAAATTCAGGACGCTTTATCCAATCGGTTTCTGAATCGAGTTTTGACGCGTGGATTAAATTCTATCGTCAAGATGAAAACTCTAATAATGCAGGGACAAGCTACTATAATAAAGGAAGCTTGGTCGCATTGTGTTTGGATTTAGGTTTGCGCTTACGGGGATCAAATCTTGATCGCTTAATGCGTCGTTTGTATGAAAATACCCAAAAAGGTATTCAGGTTAATGAACGGACAATTTTCGAGCTGTGTAATGAGTTAACTGGCGATAATTGGGTCGAACAAATTAATCATTTGATCAACACCACAGATGAATTACCTTTAGATCAATTATTTCCTGAGTTTGGTTTAAGTTATAACCTTAAAAATGACAAAGCTTTGCCATTTGGATTAAAAGCAGTAGATAAATCCGAAGGCGTGTTAGTGCAAAATGTACGTCGTGACAGTGCGGCCGCTCAGGCTGGCTTATCTGCTAATGATGTCATTATTGCAATTGATGGCATCAAAGCATCAGAAAAGCTATTAGCTAAATATGCAAAACAAGTTGGAACGTTTACCGTTTATGCCTTCCGTCGTGATGAATTATTAGAATTTGAACTCAAAGCGGCTGAAAATAAATTAACACATGTTGAATTAAACGTTGAAGATCAAAACGCTCTAGATCGTTGGCTAAAATAATAACACCGTAAAGATCGTGTTCTGATGTCAGCTCCTGTTTAATTCGATATTTCATATAACATGAATTATTGAATTGAACGGGAAATTTATTTTTGTTAGTCACATAAGTAGAGAGATGGTTAAAGTGGAAATATTGTGCTTTTAAAAATATAAACAAGAGCTGAATTAACTAAGATTAATGAAAATAATATTATATTTCAATTGTTAATGTAAGTCTGAAAGTTACTGAATTTAAGACCTAGTGTCATACTAATTGCGCTTTAAACAACCTAATAAGTACGTAATTTATGCAGATAAAAACTTAAAATTAGATAACAATAACAGAAAGGATGTAATCAATTAGGGAAAGTTCATTGTTTCAGTTCAAACGTGTGTTCATGGTATTTGTTTTAATTATTATTGCTAATCTATGCGGTGTCTATATCGCAATGTGGGTCTTCAAACACTTTAATATTTATATTCCGTTAAAGAATCAAGATGTCGCAATTGATTTACAAGAGCCTTTGCAGGTGAGAGTAAAAGTTAAAGATGCACTAAATGTTGATGTAAATGGACGTGTGAATGCCAAAATTCCAATTAATGAACAATTAAGTGTTCCGCTCACTCAAACTCTTACACCACGTGTCTATTTTGATAATTTAGTTCCAATCAGCACCACGATTCCTGTTAAAGAAACGATTAAAGTAAATCAAAATTTACCAATTGATACTAAGGTTCAAGTAAAAATTCTTGGTAAAGATGTGACCTTGCCTTTAAAAGGTTCAATTCCATTGCAATTAGACGTCCCGATTGATATAAAAGTCCCATTACAGCAAAAAGTACATTTAAAATTTGACGCACCAGTAAAAACAGTTTTGAAAGAAAATTTAAATATTCCTTTGAAAGCAGAGTTGGATGCCAATATTCCAATACAAGGTAAGCTGAATGTTCCGATTACTTCGGAATTGAATGCTTCTGTATATGTGAAAAACACTTTACCCGTGAAAATTGTACAGGGTGAGTTAAAAATTCCTTTATCAACAATGTATTTGAACCGTGTTAAAGCAAAACCTGTCGAAGTTCAAGCTGCTGAACATAACGTAAAGGCGAGAGAGTAATGGATATTACTAAATCACTGAAAAGTTTATTGATTAGCTTCGTAATAGTCACGACCTTGGTTGCTATTTTGTTTTGGTTTTACTTAAACATTCAGGCTTCTTTGATTGTTTCTGCACAACAGGCAGATATTCGATTACCCGAATCATTAGGCACTAAAATCCAAGTTGGTGATCATTTAAAAGTAAGATCTGAAGGTCAATTGAATACGGTTTTGGATATAGATCGGACGCTACAATTACCTTTAAAGGGTAAGTATTTGGCTGATCTCAGTTTCGAGGTGGAAACACCTATTACGGTTGATATTAACTATGAAACGATGCTGAAAGTGGATGAGGTTTTACCGATTCAAACAAGTACGGATTTGATTTATCAGAACAAATTATTACCTAAATTCCCTTTAAGTTTGAATATCCCTGTCAAGTTGGATATTCCATTTCAACTAAAACGAACTTATACCGTGCCTGTGAAAATTATTTTTGATGGACCAGTGCATTTTGCTTTTGATGAGTCAGTTGATTTACCAGTGAAACATCAATTCAAGCCAAGCTTTTATATGAATGATTCGATTAATATGAGTAAGATATCGTCGTTTGATGCGATCATGTATAACTCGGTACAGCAAACTAAAGCCAATTTGGATATGCAGATGGAATTACCGTTGAAGAATGTCCGGCCATAGATGATATATTCTTAATCATTTTTTATAATTTAAAAGAGACAAATAAAATGAAAAAATCTTTTGGGGTTTTGTTAATCAGTTTGGTTGTGGTGCCAACTTATACAAAAGCAGCGGTATATGATTTGAAGCTAGCCATGCAGGATCGTTATGAAAAAGATTGTGCTATCCGTGATGATTATGATCTGTATGAATTTACTAGCGTTGCTAAAGTGATAAAGCCTTATGTTATTAAAAATAGATTTGTTGAGGAGCGAGCTTACGTAAGCAATACCTTTTTCTTAAAGAATGTTGAGTATCGTGGTGTTCCAGTGAAGAAAATTGACTTTTCTTATGGAAATATGGCAAAGCAAATGAATCAAACACTGTACTTTGATTTGTCGACACTCAAAGCGCAAAAGAACTTTAGCAAGCTCAAATTTAATGTTCAGCAAAACAAAGAATATGCTGGACTAGATGTTGAGAAAAAAGGGGCTTTAGTCTCAGTGCATTGTTATTGGCCAGACGTTAATTTTGCGATGAATTAAGTTCTCACTGTCTTTTGTAACTATTAAAAATAGTAAAAATACATATTGAACGAAGAGTAAATTTAAAAAAATCAATTTGCTGATTTTTCTATTCGAGAATTTTCTTAAAATGTGGCAAAATAGCCGGCTTTACAGAATTCAGAGGATTGGCACATGCGCTTTGTTGATGAAGCAGTCATAACCGTAGAGGCTGGCGACGGTGGCAATGGCGTAGCTAGTTTTCGCCGTGAAAAATTTGTCCCTTTTGGTGGCCCTGATGGTGGAGATGGGGGGCGTGGTGGAAGTGTTTATATTCAAGCAGATGATGACACAGGTACGCTCGTAGATTATCGTTATACACGTAGATTCCGCGCTGAACGTGGTAAAAATGGTCGTGGTGCAAACTGCTCAGGCCGTGGTGGTGAAGACATTATTCTAAGAGTACCTGTGGGTACAACCATCGTGGACACTGAGTCTGGCGATATTATTGGTGACTTGGTCGCCGATGGTCAACGCGTAAAAGTTGCACATGGTGGTGATGGTGGTTTAGGTAATACGCATTTTAAATCTTCAACCAATCGTTCTCCTCGTAAATGTACACATGGTATTAAAGGCGAATACCGTGAAGTGCGTTTAGAGTTGAAAGTGCTTGCTGATGTTGGTTTGCTTGGTATGCCGAATGCTGGTAAATCAACGTTTATTCGCGCAGTCAGCGCAGCAAAACCAAAAGTTGCAGATTATCCATTTACAACTATGGTGCCTAACTTAGGTGTGGTCGATGCCGATCGTCATCGCTCATTCGTAATGGCGGATATTCCAGGATTAATTGAAGGTGCGGCGGAAGGTGCAGGGCTAGGAATTCGTTTCCTCAAGCATTTGGCGCGTACTCGTATCTTGTTGCATATTGTTGATGTTCAACCAATTGATGGTTCGGATCCTGCACATAATGCAAAGGCTATTTTAGGTGAGTTAGTAAAATTCTCGCCAACTTTAGCAAAACTTCCCGTAGTTCTTGTATTGAACAAGCTTGACCAACTTCCTGAAGAATCAAGAGAAGAGTGGTGTCAGCATATTCTTGATGAATTGCAGTGGGAAGGCCCTGTATTTAAAACTTCTGGTTTGATGTCTGAAGGAACTAAAGAAGTTGTGTATTACCTCATGGATCAAATCGAGCAACAACGTGAACGCGAAATTGAAGATCCTGAGTATGCAGCAGAAGTGAAAGCATTCCGTGAACAGCTTGAAGCTGAAACACGTGAACAAACCATCGCGGCGAAAGAAGCATATCGTGCAATGCGGAAGGCTCAGCGTGAGGCTGGCTTGGACGATGATGAAGATTTTGATGAAGATGAGGATGAAGGCGACGTAGAAAGTGTCTATGTACGTGACTAGTAAATCGAGGAAAAAATGATAGAAGTGGTCGATGGGCAACGTCAGCTCAATGCGTGTAAACGAATCGTTGTTAAAATCGGATCATCTTTACTGACTGCAAATGGTCAAGGTTTAGATTTGCAAGCAATTTCGCATTGGGCGAAACAAATTGCAGATCTACACAATGCTGGGCACGAAATTATACTTGTGTCATCAGGTGCAGTCGCAGAAGGGATGGTACGCATGAAACTTGCGAGTCGACCCACTGATTTACCCAGTTTGCAAGCTTGTGCGGCCATTGGTCAAATGGGTTTGATTCATACATGGTCTAGTGTATTGGATCAGCATGGAATTCAAACGGCACAAGTTTTACTTACGCATGACGATCTTGCTGATCGTCGTCGTTATCTCAATTCTTGTGATGCATTGCAAAACTTGATTGATTGGCGCGTGATTCCCGTGATCAATGAAAATGATACAGTCTCCACAGATGAAATTCGTTTTGGTGATAATGATACTTTAGCTGCCATGGTTGCAGGACAAGTTCATGCAGAATTGTTGATTATTTTAACTGATCAGCAAGGCATGTTTGATTCAGATCCACGAAGTAATCCAAATGCTAAGCTATTTTCTTCGGTACGTGCTTTAGACGATACCTTATTTGAAATGGCTGGCGGCGGCGGTGTTCTGGGTCGTGGCGGAATGGTCACTAAAGTTCGAGCGGCAAGACTTGCAGCAAAATCTGGATGCCCAACACTGATTGCTAGTGGTGAGAGTGATCATGTACTTGCGCGCTTGATGGCTGGAGAGATGTTAGGAACATTATTCACTACTGATAATGATCGAGTCACAGCACATCAACAATGGTTAGCAGCACATTTGCAAACGGCTGGTCGTCTAGTGATAGATGATGGTGCGGTTGAAGCAATTAAACTCAAACATCGCAGTTTATTACCTGTTGGGGTCAAGGCTATCCAAGGGCATTTCGCTCGGGGGGATGTGGTTGAGTGTATTGATCAACGTGGTAGTAGAATTGCTGTTGGCCGAGTGAATTTTAGTTCATCTTCTGCAGAAATGGTTAAAGGCTTATCTTCTGAAAAAGTATACCAAGTATTAGGCGAAGCACGTTCTTTAGAAATGATTCACCGTGATCATATGGCAATTTATTGATTTCCAAATTTAGGAAGTTATGAATATTCTAACTTCCTAATAAAGCTTTAATTTTTTATGAAAAAGTGCTTATTAAATACACTTTTCGACGGTATCCTTGAATTATATAATTATATTTTAGTGGTCATTGAATAAGTACTAAATCAGATTTGATGCTTAAGAAAAGAATAGAGTGTTTCTCTGTTAGATAGAACTAGACTTCTTAAATCGCCTTGGATAATTTCAAAGTATAATTAGAATGTGTTATTCATAGTTATACTGAATTTCGCTATATAGAAATTGATAAATGAAGGCGTTGATATCAATCGTATTCAAATCCAAGCAAATAGCCAAACGGATTTATATCAACAATGTGCTGGACATAAAGCCAATAACCAACTTGTAAATTGTTTAGCACCAAACAGACGTGTAAATATAAGTTGGTAATTCTTCTTAAATACAAAATGGCTACTCTTTGAAGTGGCCATTTTTTATCTTAAAAAAAGTACGACAATAAATGTCGCAGATGCTTTAACAAGAGGCTGACTTAAAATTGTATTTGCTTATAATGAAAACATGAGAATATATTCGATGTGTAAAAATGATTGTTATAGAATTTTTAAATTAAAAAAACGAATATTGATTTTTAAATCAATAAATGAAAAGTGATTAAAATTGGGGAAAATAAGAGGCTATTTAATGTTTGAAAGTATTAAGAATAAAGTGAATCAATTCATCAACCCACAAGGTCAAAATGCGATAGAGTCAGAAACTTTGGCATTATTCAGTACGATTGTTGAGCCTTTAACAGAACTTGATTCGTCCTTACCCAATCAAGTTCTAAACTATATCGTGAATGGTCAAAACCCAGAGGTTTTATTGACCTTACAGCAGCAAGCGACCGATAAAGTATGTGCTTTGCTTGGTAGCCCTGGTACATATGGCTGGTACTGGCCATCTGCTGAGTTAACCAAAGCACAAGAAAAATTATGTAAAGCCTCACAAAATGCGCGTTATAAGCTGTATATCAATATTTTTACAAAACTGAATAGTGAACAAATTATTCGTTATGGAAAATTCTTAGAAGCGGCAACACAACAACGTAATTATTCTCAACTGTCTAAGCAAACTCCAGCATGGTTTAGCTATGTATTGGTAGATGGATTATTAACAAGTTTTAATCATCAAAGTTTTGATGACCGTCAGAAAAAATCACATCGCGATCTTTGGTCACTTACAGCATTAAAGCAACTTTATTTATTTGAACCTGAAAATAATATTGAAGGGTTTATTACGACTTTATTTGAGCGTAATGGTGTAAATAGTTATCACTATGATCAATTGAATTTCTTGTTTAAGCTTTCGGATAGTGTCCAGTTCTTCACTGATTATGCACAACAAGTTCGTGAAACTTTACCTAAACTTTCTGCCGCAGCGCAAGGAATTTTCCTAGAGTTTATTGCTCAGCATCACGACTTATTACAAAAGCAAACTGAACTTATCATTATGCTCGCATTAAGTTCGAGCAAAGGTGTTCGCGAGCAAGCGACTGTTTTACTCACACATCTTGACGATGCTAAAAGTCAGCAACATTTGCAACATTATTTGATCAATGGCGAGAGCAAACAACGTAGTTTCGCTGCCGATTTGCTAGCTCGTTTAGGTGAGCAAAATCGGGAAATCTTGCAGCAAGCAGCAGAAAATGAAAAATTAAAATCAGTACAGGCAAATATCCTTTCTGCTTTACAAAGACTCGAATCTTTGGGTCAAGTGGTCGAGCTTGAATATACCTTACCTGAAATTGAAGTGATTGAGGCTCAAGACATTCCTGAAAGTTTTGCTCAGGTTCTACAGGATAATTATTTGGCGGTAAAAGAAAAATATCGTCAAGCTTCTGAACAAGAAGTTGAAGATAATAAAGCTGTTGAAAAAGGTGGATACAAAAGCCATTGGAGACAGAATAACTACCGAGACTTCTGCAAATCATATGACAAAGTTGAAAATGTTGGACAATTAATTCTTGGTCATCTAAATGGTCAAAAAAACTATCGTTCGTATATTGAAGAAATTGCTAATTATCAAAAAAAATTACAGCAGTTACCTGAGTTTAGTTTGATTCATGCAGCGCGTTTGGTGCTAGGGCATCGAAACAATGATTGGATCAACTGGTATCAGTTTTTCCAATTTTTAGATTCAAAGAACTGGGAAACAATTGAGTTACGTCAGTTAGCCCAAGTTTTGCAACAAGTCGGTATTTCAGAAGAGAGTAGTAAACGTTGTATTGCAAATGAATACCTAGAAAACTATAGCGGTGATGAACTAAATACTCGAATTGCTGATGATGAAAAAGTCATTCCTTTTTTTGTGGAAAATATTGATTTAATTGCTGAGGCCTTAGGATTACTTCCAAGTAAAAATCAAAATTCATGGCGTTATTATGATCCGATCAAGGCATTGGCTCTATTACAACGTTTTCCACAAGTGCCTAAACAGTTTATTCCTCGATTACTTGAGTTCGCTTTGGGTGATGGAAAACGTTTACGTTTTGACGCTCAGGAAGTATTGAGAAAACTCCCTGATATTCATTTAAGAGCGATTGAAGCTTTAGAAAATGGTAAACAAGAAATTCGTATTACAGCAGTCGAATGGTTAGCGCGTTTACAACATCCCTCTGCGGTCACAGCGCTTTATAATTTATTAAAAAAAGAGAAAAAAGAAGTTGTTATTGCTGCAATTCTGACGGCTTTAGAGCAGTTAGGTGAGGATATTAATATTTATCTTTCGCCAAAAGCATTGCTTAAAGATGCTGAAAAGGGTTTGAAAGCTAAGATTGCTAGTAGTTTTACTTGGTTTGATTTACAGCATTTACCTCAAGCGCAGTGGCAAGATGGTACAACAGTTGATCCTCAAATTATTCAATGGTGGGTCGTTTTAGCAGACAAATTGAAAGACCCTGTGCCCAATGCACTGTTACAGCGTTATATGGGACTGTTAAATGATAAAAGCCAACAAACGCTTGCATTGTATTTACTGCAAAGCTTTATATATCAAGACACTCGTAATCCAACTTTAGAAGAGGCGATGGAGGTTGCAACGAAAGAAGCACCGAGTCGTTTAGCATCTTATCAAGATTCATTTAAACGCTGGGGACAAAAGTACCCTGAATATTATGGACGTTATGAACACATCACACTGGAAGAAGTGGTTGAAGAAATTAAACGTGAGCGTTTAGCAATTTATTTAGGTTCTGCAATTAAAAGTAAAGGAATGTTGGCACTGACTTTTAAAACGCAAGGCAGTGTTGCGGTGAAATTGTTGCAAGATTATATGAAGCTACATTACCAACGTCGTGCACAAATCGAAGCGATGTTGAGTAGTTTTTCAATCAGTGATGATCCATTGATTATTCAATTACTTCTGAGTTTGTCACGTCGTTACCGCACAGCATCTGTTCAGAATCTAGCGAAACAATTGGTTGAACAAATTGCAGAGCGCAATCAATGGAGTAGTGATGAATTGGCAGATCGTACAATTCCGACCGCAGGCTTAGATGATGCAGGTGTATTGAGTCTAGAGTACGGTTCTCGAGTCTTAACTGCCTATGTAGACGATAAAGATAAGTTCGTACTTAAAAATGAAGATGGAAAAATAATTAAAGCCTTGCCTGCTGCACGACAAGGTGATGACGAAGGCTTAATTAAAGAAGCTAAATCATTATTCAGCAGTAGTAAGAAAGAATTTAAACAAGTGATTGATCTACAAACACAACGCTTATATGAAGCGATGTGTAGTGAGCGAGTTTGGAGCAGTACGGATTGGCAAGAATACCTGTTTGCACACCCAATTATGATACGTTTGATTCAACGTTTAGTTTGGTTGGAGCTTTCTTCAGAAGGTACTATTTTACAAAGTTTCCGTCCTAGTGATGACGGCAGTTTATTAAATCTTGAAGATGATGAAATTGAATTAGCACAAGATAGCCAAATCAAAGTTGCACATGGTGTTTTGATCAGCGCTGAAGATGCAGAAGCATGGCAAGCACATTTTAAAGATTATAAAGTGACGTTCCTATTTGAGCAGATGACACACCAGCTTCCTGTTTTTGAAGCACATGCGGAAATTATTGAGGATCGTAAAGGCTGGTTAACCGATACATTTACTTTACGTGGTGTGATTACCAAGCTTGGTTATCAACGTGCTTCAATTGAAGATGGTGGCTCTTTTGATAGTTACTTTAAACCATTTAGCCAAATTGGTTTATCTGCGGTGATTCGTTTTAGTGGCAGTTATGTGCCTGAGGAAAATCTTGCAGCTGTATTGTACGACCTGAGTTTTGAGAAAAAGAATGTACGTTCTTGGCGTGACAGTGGAATGAATTTAGTAGATGTACCGCCAGTGTTATTAGCTGAAACTTATGCTGATTATTTAAAAGTTGCTGAGGCATGTTCTGGTTTTGATCCTGAATGGCAGAAGAAAACACCTTGGTAAAATGGTAAAGATATGAATCCACAAGACATTATTAAATTAAGTGCTGAACAACGTTTTGCAGAAGAACTTGCAATAATCAGTGAGCATGACCATGCGCCTAAACCACAAGGTTGGTTACGTTCACCACGTGCGGTACGCCAATTTATTCTCGGTGATGAGAAATTAGCGATTAGCCGTAAATTTTATGGTGATGATGCTTTAGTCGACAGAGCAATTGTGACTTTACTGGGTAAACAAGGTCTCATGTTAGTAGGTGAACCAGGTACAGCAAAATCTATGCTGTCCGAATTATTAGCAGCAGCGATTAGTGGTGATTCAGGATTAACCATTCAAGGAACAGCAGGCACAACTGAAGATCATCTCAAATATTCATGGAACTATGCTTTATTACTTGCTGAAGGTCCTAATGAGAAGTCTTTAGTTGCATCACCTGTTTACCAAGCGATGCAGCATGGCAAGATCATTCGTTTCGAGGAAATCACGCGTTGTCCACCTGAAATTCAGGATGTCTTAGTTTCATTAATGTCTGAAAAGACCATGATGATTCCTGAGCTTGGGGATCAAGGTCGTGTTTATGCCAAAGCAGGATTTAATATTATTGCTACCGCCAATTTAAGAGATCGCGGTGTGCATGAGATGTCATCGGCATTGAAACGTCGTTTTAATTTTGAAACTGTACGACCGATTGCTGATCCTGTTTTTGAACGTGAGCTTGTACTGACTCAGTTGAAACGCGAGTTAGGAGAGTTATCTGATCAGATTCAAATGTCTGAATCTGTGGTTGATCTACTGGTCACAGTTTTTCAAGAGTTACGTCAAGGCACAACCAAAGACGGGACATCAATTAAAACACCTGATGCTGTGATGTCGACTGCTGAAGCGGTCAATATCGCTTATGCAGCTGCTTTAGAAGGCTATTATTTGGGTGATCAATCTTTGAGTGGTGCTGCGATTGCGCGTCAGTTGATTGGCGTGGTGTTAAAAGATAATACTGACGATGCCAAGCGGATGCGTTTTTATATGGATAATGTTGCCCGTGAACGTGCTAAACAGGATGTAACTTGGAAGGCTTTTTTTGATGCTGGAAAAACGTTTTGGCAGTAGATTTTTTGAGTCTTAACTGAGTCGCGCCGAGTTCTAATCTTATTTGAGGATAAGCCTTCGGCTCGACCTACTTTTGTTTCGACAAAAGTAGGCAAAACCATTTGTCATTCACAGAACCTGTTGACTTCTTACATTTAGTTAATCGAGTCACAGAAACAACATTTGACAGATATCACGCAGGCTGTGAATGACGTTCCGAGTATCAGATGTTGTATGTAGATTATATAAAAAGTGAAAATTTATTGAAATAAAGAATATGACGATACCACAACGCTTACAACTAGCCTTAAAACAGCAAGCGGCTTTGGCTGATAAGGGCATTCATTTTTTACCGATTCGCCATCATAGCCCAGCGTGTGCTTATGCTGCTTTACAATCGTTGCAGCAATTACAGCCTAAACACATATTGATTGAAGCACCACGTTCATTTAATCGTTTAATTGCAGATTTACAGCATCCAGATAGTCAGCCACCACTAGCTGTACTGTGTCAAACCGAAATCATGGAAGCAAATAATAATGCTGCTGATGATGAAAAGACGGAACAGAAACAAATCCGTACGGCTTATTATCCATTTTGCGATTATTCACCTGAATGGGTTGCGCTGCGATATGCGCCAGAAATTAATGCTGAGGTTGAGTTTATTGATTTAGCATGGACAAGTCAGATTGATCATGAATTAAAGACGATCACCAAACAAACTTGGCAAAGTCGAAGCTTACAGCAAGAGCGCTATTTGGCTCATAGTCAGTATTTACAAACCCTAGCACAGAAGTTGCACTGTCGAAATCATGATGAACTTTGGGATCACTTATTTGAGTTAAAGCCGAAGCTGGAGATGCATGATTGGCAAAGCTTTTTCCATGAGGTGCTCGTCTGGTGTGCTATGTCTCGTTTAGATTATGAGGATAGCGTTTTAGAAGTCGATGCTTCTTTAATTCGTGAACAATGTATGTTGCAAAGCATTTTAGAATGCTATGAAAATAACAAAGGCACCATTTGTATCCTCACTGGTGGTTTTCACACCTTAGCCTTAATTGAGCAATTGGCAGCATATTTACTGGTTGAGAAACCTAAGAAAATTAAAAAAATGAAGTCAGCCGATCAAGATGACCAAACATGGTTGATTCGTTATAGTTTTGATCGTCTTGATGCTTTAAATGGTTATGCTTCTGGTATGCCATCGCCTGCATTTTATCAACGTTGTTGGCAACATATGATAGAGAAAGCCTTTGATGATGCTGAACAGCGACAAGCCTTAATCGTTGAGTTACTGTCTGATTTTTCTAGGCAATTACGCGACCAGCAGATTTTGGAAAGCAGTTTTATTACGGTTAAAAATGCGACTGAACAGGCGATTAGATTAGCGGCTCTAAGAGGGCATCATTTAATTAGTCGTTTTGATTTGATTGATGCCTGTCAAAGTAGTTTTGTGAAAGGCAGTTTAGATGAGGGGCAACAAGCATTCCAAAGCTTGTTAAAGCAAATTCTGAGTGGTGCGCGTCTAGGACAAGTAGTGCAATCCACGCAAACCCCACCATTGCTAGCTCAAGTTTATGATTTAGCAAAAGTTCATCGTTTTAAATTGGATGAAACGACGACCAAACGTGCAAAACTGGATGTCTTTCGTAATCAGAAACATCGTTTGCGCAGTCGTTTTCTACATTTACTTGACTTCTTGCAAGTGGGATTTGCCAAATCGGTGAGTGGTCCTGATTTCTTAGGTGGTGGACGCTTACATTTATTATTTGAAGAATGGGATTATGCATGGACACCCCATGTTGAAGCTCAGTTGATTGAATTATCAGAGTTAGGAAGTGAGTTAAATACTGTTGCAATACAAAAACTCTTGCATATCAAACAGACTTTTTCTCAGACAGGACAAGCAAGATCATCTCATCTTGCAGTACAGCTTTTAATTCGAGCAGCATTGATGGGATTACACAAACAAATTCCAATTCTGTTTGCTGAAGTTCAACAATTCTTACCCACTGATCCTGATTTGGATTCGGTGATTCAGTGTGGACAGAAATTATTAAATTTATGGACAGGCAAAGATTTCTTAGCTTTTCAGCAACAACTTGAACTTAAAGCGCTGATGCAGCAAGTCATTCCCACAGCATTATTTTTATTGTCTCAGTTGGCAACGCCACCAGCAGATCAACAACAGCAAATTCTTAATCAAGTTTTGCAATTACGTAATTTGTCTAAGCAGATAAATCGTGTAGTGGGTGGTGAGCTAAATTTCCTAGCACAATTTTATAATGCTTTAGCACGATTAAATACCGACTGGCAAAAGCTAGATGTGTTGGCGGGTGCGGTGGATGCCTTACGTTTTATTGATGGTAATTTGACCGAACAGGATTTACAGCAATCAGTTCTGCGACATTTTGGCTTAGGTGCAAACCCTGAACATGCAGTTGCCTATCTATCTGGAATGATGCAAAGCGCACCTGAATTATTATTGCGTTATCCCGCAATGGCACAATTACTGAATCAACTGTTATTAAAATGGGACGAGGCTGCTTTTGTGGCGATTCTGCCTGATTTACGCCAAGCATTTACTCATTTTAAACCGAAAGAAACATCAGCTTTTGCGGAGCAGATTGCGCAACTGAATGATGTTTCAAGTTTGGATATCTCTCAATATATCAGTGAGGTTTCACAAGCTGAAATGCTACAAGGTGTTCAATTAAATCAACAACTACAAGAATTTTTGATCGAGCGAAATTTACAAGGTTGGTTAGCATAATGAATGATTCAAACTCTAATAACCTTGCAGCGCGTTGGCGGTTAATTTTGGGCCGCTATAGTGATCGAGCTTTGGATCAGGTACAGCTTGATGCAGAACAATTACGTTTGGAACGTACTCTCGATTATTTATACAACCGTGAGTATGAACAACGAGGTCATGTTGCAGGGGAGTCTCGTCATGGCTCATTAGATGACTCACAGCTCACCGCAATTAATTGGCTCAATCAAGCGCGAAAATTATTTCCGCAAAGTACCTTTGAACGTATTCAAACTCAAGCAGTTGAACGCTACCAATTAGATGCATTACTCAAAGATCCGCAAAGCTTAAAAAGTTTAGAACCTACACCTCAGCTTGCTAAAGCCTTGTTGACGATGCGTGGGCGAATGAATGCGCAAACTCGAGATGCTGTCCGAGAGATTATTCAAACCGTAGTAGAGCAAATCGTTGCACGATTAAAACCTAACTTTATCAATGCGATTCATGGTCGACGCAATCGTTTTCGCCGTTCTTTGATTGCAAATAGTCAGAACTTTGACTGGCGACGAACGATTCGGGAAAATCTAAAACACTATAACGCTGATTTAAATAAGCTCATTATTCAACAACCATTCTTCAATGCGCGGGTACAACGTCATTTACCTTGGACTGTCGTGTTGTGCGTGGACCAAAGTGGTTCAATGATGAACTCTGTCATGTACAGTGCGATTTGTGCCAGCATCCTCGCAAGTTTACCTGCTGTGAAAGTACATCTCGTATTATTTGATACCAATATTGTTGATTTATCTCATATGGCTCATGACCCCGTTGAAGTGTTGATGACTGTTCAGCTCGGTGGTGGCACAGACATTGCCAAAGCGGTGAACTATTGTGAACGTTTTATCACACAACCAAATCGCACGATTTTTACCTTAATAAGCGATTTTGAAGAAGGTGGTTCTGTAGCACATTTACTCAATGCGATTAGTCGCTTGCAAAGTCAACACGTAAAGTTATTGGGCTTAGCTGCATTAGATGAACAAGCTAACCCAGTCTATGATATTCAAATGGCACAGAAGCTGAATGAGAGGGGCATGTCTGTTGCAGCGCTAACCCCTGAACATTTTGCTGAATGGATGGCGGAGGTGATGCAATGAGCTGGCAACACCAATATTTGGCTTATGATCAAGACAGTCTTGCTACTTATGCAAATGCAGGTTTAGTTCGTCGTGCCTTAAAAGATCTTGAGGCAGGCAAGGTTATTCTACAAACGGAGCAATCAGAACAGATCACCATTGAGAGTGATGGTCAACAGGTTGGTTTATCGTCGGCAGGTTTAGTTAATGCATCATGTACCTGCCCAGCAACAGGTGCTTGTAAGCACATTATTGCAGCCGTTTTATATTTGCAACAACATTTACAAAATTCAGTTCAGCAACCAATCGTAAATCAAACAACAGACTCAGCTGAGGATATTCAAAGTACAACGGTTGAATCGGTTGAACAACATGAAAATAATTTTCAACCCAATCTAATCGAAGAAATATTGACAGTTGATCTCAACCAAATCGCCAAGAAAATCGGTAAAGCTCAGACTCAAAAAGCCATCAAACTAGCTCGGCTTTGGCAACAAGAGCAACAAACGGAATTATTGAAAGAAGAGTACAGTTTAAAAATTCGTATCACGAGTCTAGCTGAAGACATTATTTATGTTGCAGGGACGGGCTTTGCTGGAATGCTGTCCAATTTAGAAAAGGATCAGTCCGCATATTATCTAGCTGCTTTAAGTGAGGTACAGAGACTGCAAGGAAAATTCTGGACTGAGCTAGAACTCGATGAAACAGAGAATCCCGCAGTACTGAGTGAGAGTGAACGTCAATTTATTATTGAATTAAAAGATGATCTTACTCAGTTGATTGAGTTTGGTTTATCGCATGTCAATGAAATGACTGCACGACAATTACATCTACTGAATATGTCTGCTAGAAGTGAGTCATTACCTCGTTTGGCTGCAATGTTAAGGCAACTGAGCGGTCAGGTTACTCGACTTTTAAATCGTGACGAACATAGTTCTGAACACGAAACATTATTGTATTTAGCGCAAATTAATGCATATCTTTACCAGTTAGAACATGCTAAGGCTGAGGTTTTAGCTCGCTTAAGAGGGAAGTCACGTCGTCAATATGAAGTAGATCAGGAACAAATAGATTTAGAGCTTTTACCTTTAGGCGCACGTTGGTGGCGAACATTGGGTGGTGCTAGAGGAATAACTTTATATTTCTCAGAGCAAGAAAACCCTCAAATTTTTGAGGTGACATTAGCGCGTACGGAAAATAATGACCCAAACTTTAATCGTTACAATGCATGGTCTCAGCAAAGTATTTGGATGATGACAGCTCAACAACTCATGCAGAAAAAGATACGACTACAACAGCCACGATTTTCTGAGGATGATCGTTTATCTGCTTCAGGACAAAGTCGAGCCTTACCACTTCATAGCTTAAAAGATCTTCAAGATTTTAGTATTTATCAACACATTGGATTTGATAATTGGCACAAAATACAGCAACGTTGGCAGCAACAATTACATAGTATTGAAGGTGTTGATCAAACAGTAATGCTCAGTATTTCTAGCTATGACAAACCTCAAGTTGATGAAATTGAGCAATGTTTGTGGTGGACAGTCTATGATCAGCATCAATCAGCGATACATTTACGTTTAGATTGGAAAACGTCAGAAATAGAAAAAATTCGTCAGCTCGAACGTTTGTGTACTCAAAAAATTCAAATCGGCTCTGTTTTTGTATATTGCCAGATTAAAGGACATACGTTGGTGTTATCGCCAATGAGTTTATTGATCACGCAAAAAGAAAAAACTCGCTTGTTTAACCTAGATTTTGATCAATTCACTGAATCAAAAAAGACCTTGAAAGAAAGTATCGTTGGACGTATTGAACAACTGTTAATAAAGAAACAACAACAGAGAGCAAAACTTTCTTCTATTCAAATGAGTTTGAGTCAAAAAGTGTGTGAACCAATTTTTGATGTATTACTTAGTTTGAGTTGCTCAGGACGTATGATGCTGAGTTCATCACAGATCCAAACGCTGCAACAGCAACGTCAGTTGGCATTAGATGCTGGTATGAGCATACTTGCAAAGCAGCTCACATCACTTTTAGCAGCATCTAAAATCAATGTTGATTCAATTTTACGGCTTATTTATCTCTGTGATTTAACTTTAAGAATGCAAGTGAAACTACCAATACAACTTACCGTTGAAGATAAGCCAGTTTTATAGTTTTTTATTCACAATAATAATTTTTTTTGTGATAGATCTGACGAAAAGCACTTTACTTGTATAAAAAATAAACTAAAATGCGCATCGTGAACTTGAATATTCAGATACAAGTTTGAGGTATTTCAATAATTAAAATGAGTATGGTTAAGTAGCAATATCATTCATAAATCATGTTGTTGATGATATGTATTTATCGAACTTATCAAATACTCGACATTGGCTAAATCTTTAAAGAGGGAAAAGTGATGTTGGACTCAAAGAAATTAATTGTACTTGATCAAATGCTTATTCTAACCAAAGAAGGTAAAAATGATTTGGTTTATGAGAATGATACTTTACTCAAAGTTAAAATGATTTCAAATCAACATATTGTTGTAGAGGATGATCATAAAACTAGTTTTTTATTGAAAAGACAAGATGAAAATTTAGTATGGTCTTTCATATAGTATGAATATTAAACATCAATTTTAATTAATGTTTAATCACGAATTAACCTGTTGTTTCAGTTCCATTAATATTGGACAACAGGTATCTTGAGTAGTTTTACATTCGTCTAACCAAGAAGAAAGTCGCAGTTTAAGTCCTTGTAATTCTTGTATACGCTCATCAATTTTAGTAAGACGCTGCTCAATGACATGACGTACTTCAATACGATCCTCTAAATTTAAGCTAAGCAATTCTTTAATTTCGTTGAGTTGTAAGCCAGCATCTTTTGCTTTTTGAATAAAACTCAAAGTTTCCACATCCTGTTGATTGTAATATCGATAACTCTGCGTACTTTCAGGGATACGCATTAAACCAATACGTTGATAATAACGAATAGTTTCAACATTGATATGGCAAGATTTTGCCAATTTTCCAATCGTAAGATTCATTTTATGTACCTCTGTTTTATTCATAAAAAGCACTTGACTCTGTACCTAGGTACAGACTTTATCCTAAACCGATCAAGAATGAAAAGATAGGTCTAGTAATGGCACATCAACATACATCTTCATGTTGCAGTCAATCTAATAAAACAATCGTTTATCAAAACATTGATCTCGTTTGTGGTATGTACGTTGAAGAAGATTCTGAGCACTATTCTGACTATGTAGGAATTCGTTATTTATTCTGTTCGGCGGGTTGTAAGCAAAAGTTTATTGAGCAGCCTGAGCATTATTTGAATAAAAAACAGTCTGGAAAATCTTCATGTTGTTCTCAAGAGAGTGAAGAAAAGCGTTCTTCAAGCTGTAATGCAATTTCAGAACAAGATAATGAAGTCATTAAGACATCGACATGTTGTGCCCCAAAGCTTGAAGAGAAAAACAACAGTTCTTGTTGTAATCCTAAAACAGAAGCACAATCAGTTCCAGAATCGATAAAACAATCGTCTTGCTGTGGTGGCGGATCAAATCAACACCAACATGGAGCAGATCCTAATCAAGCAGAGATTGATCCTGTTTGCGGTATGTCGGTTAAAACGACGACAACTTTAAAAACAGATTATCAAGGTAAAACATATTATTTCTGTAATCCTTCTTGTGTAGATAAATTCCAAAACGATCCTGAGTTTTATCTCATTCCACTAGATCAACGTTCTGTTCCTGAAGGTGCAATGGATATGGATTATACCTGTCCGATGGATCCAGAAATTGTGCAAAAAGGACCGGGTACATGTCCAATCTGTGGTATGGCACTCGAACCCATGCAACCTAGTTTAGATGATGGTCCAAATCCTGAATTAGTTGATTTTAGTAAGCGTTTTTGGACGACTTTGCCTTTAAGTTTATTGGTGATGATCTTGGCAATGGGATCACATATCCACGCTTTTATATCGCCACATATTCAACCGTGGATCGAATTAGTACTGAGCTTACCAGTGGTGTTATGGGCAGGTTATCCAATTTTACAACGTTGTTGGGTATCGTATAAAACACAACATCTCAATATGTGGAGCTTGATTGGTGTAGGGGTGTTAGCGGCATTTATTTATAGTGTGATTGCTACGATTTTCCCTGCGCTGATTCCTATTGAAGCAAAAACAGGTCATGGAGTCGCCGTCTATTTTGAGGCAGCGTGTATGATTGTTTCTCTGAGTCTGTTAGGACAAATTTTAGAACTAAAAGCTCGTTCTCAAACGGCAAACTCATTAAAAGAACTTTTACGCTTACAGCCAAGCAAAGCGAAATTGGTTCAAAATGGTCAAGTTGTAGAAGTCGATATTTCAATGGTTAAACAGGGTGATATTTTGCAAATATCATCTGGTGAGCAAATTGCATTAGACGGTGTCGTGATCGATGGGAAAACCTATGTTGATGAGTCGATGATGACGGGTGAGCCTGTACCTGTGAAAAAGGAAAAAGATGATCAGGTCATTGGTGGAACAATTAATCAACAAGGTTCTATTCGAATCCAAACGACGGCAGTGGGTACCAACACAACGCTTGCAAAAATGATTCAAACTGTTGCAGATGCACAACGCTCAAAAGCGCCGTTACAACGAATTGCAGATGTGGTCGCAAAGTACTTTGTGATCGCTGTGCTAAGTATTAGTGTGCTGACTTTTATTGCATGGATGGTATTTGGAAAAGCACAATTTGACTTAGCATTAATGTGTGCCGTTGCGGTTTTAATTATTGCCTGTCCTTGTGCATTAGGTTTGGCAACGCCTATGTCCGTTATGGCTACAACAGGTCGCGCAGCACAAAAGGGAGTATTATTTAAAGATGCTGAATCGATTGAAAACTTAAGTAAAGTCAATACGTTGATTATAGATAAGACAGGAACATTGACGCAAGGTAAACCCAGCCTAAAAGAAATTCAGCCTTTGTCAAAAACTTATGATCAAGCACAAATCGAATTATGGATTGCGTCAATTGAACAATATTCTACGCATCCCATAGCGCAGACTTTAACGAAATTGGTCGAACCAACAAAATTATTAAATGTCTCAGCATTTGAAGATGTTACGGGCTTTGGAGTGAAAGGAAATATTGAAGGAAAAACATTATATATCGGCAGTCAGAAACTGATTGAACAATTAGATCTATCACTAAGCGATACATTGCTCAAAGAGCTTGATCAGAAACGTGCAAAAGGTGATGTAATCAGTTTTCTAATGTCAGAACAAGAGGTGATTGCCTATGTTTCGATTCATGATGCGATTAAAGAGAATGCCAAAGTAGTCATTGATCAATTACATGCAGATGGTATTACCGTGATCATGGCAACGGGTGATCATGAAAAAAATGCGCAGATGGTTGCAGATATTTTAGGTATCCAAAAGGTCTATGCCAATCTTGATCCTAAGCAAAAGCTTGAAATTGTACAACAGGCACAAGCACAAGGACGAATTGTTGCTATGGCTGGAGATGGTATTAATGATGCGCCAGCACTTGCACAGGCGAATGTAGGTATTGCAATGGGAACTGGAACAGATATTGCCAAACAGACAGCGCAGGTGACGTTAGTCAAAAGTGATATTCAAGGTATTGCACAAGCGGTGCATATGGCAAAATTAGGTGTCAAAAATATGAAGCAAAATCTTGCATTTTCCTTTATTTACAATGGACTTGGAGTGCCTGTGGCAGCAGGATTGTTTTATCCACTTACAGGTTTATTGCTTACGCCAATGTTTGCGGCAGTTGCAATGTCGCTCAGCTCATTGTCTGTTGTCGTAAATGCTTTACGTTTAAATAAATCATAATTTGAGTCTGAAAATGAATAACCTATTCTCACAGGCTGAGAATAGGTTTTTATTTTTGACTCAATTGACATCATCAAAAAGAAAGCAGTCATTTCTATTTCCAGTCTTTGTCTTTAACGTGGATAAAACTATTGGGAAATAGCTAAAATGGACGATCAAATGCAAAATAATAAACCTAAAACGGTTATCAAATCTTTACTCGCGACAAGCCTAATCGCATCTTCTTTGTTATTTAGCAACCTAAGTTATGCTGCACCTGCAGAAAAACTTGATTTAACCCTTTCCGCGCATTCACAGAATAAAATTAAAAAACTGCTGAATGATCCGAAGGTTTGGGATCAAATTCCAAAGCAAGTAACTTTATGTGTTTATTCACCGAGTGGGGAACATGGTGAGGCATTTGAACAGGCAACCAGTTATTTAACAGAAATTCCACGAATTGTCCGTATTGCAAAGCAATATGGCGTGAATATGAATGTGACACGCCCATCTAATCTTCAAATGAATTTAAGTTTCGATTATCCAAAACTAAAAAAATCTGCCTCGACATTGGTTAGTCTTAAAGTCTATACCAATGAAAGTGTTTTAACTGAGGATTTTCGTAGTAAACGTTGCGATGGGGCAGGCATCAGTAATTTAAGAGCTAAACAGTTTAACAAGTTTGTTGGCAGTATAGATGCAATTGGCGCGGTGCAAACCTATAAACAATTAACTGCGGTAATTCAAACTTTAGCTAATCCAAAATTTGATGAAAAAATGATCAATAAGGATTTTGAAGTTGTTGGAGTTGTGCCGTTAGGTGGTGCTTATATTATGGTTGGAGACCGTAATATCAATACATTAGCTAAGGCAGCGGGAAAGAAAATTGCGGTTTTGCAGTTTGATGAAACCCAAAAGAAACTGGTACAGAATGTAGGAGGGCAGCCTGTCGCAGTGGACTTATTAACCGTTGGACCAAAATTTAATAATAAAGAAGTTGATATCATGGCGGCGCCAGCAATCCTATTTGAACCAATGGAATTGCGTAGAGGTATGACCGACAAATCAGGTAAAGTGGTTGGTGGAATTATTAAATTTCCTGTGATTCAAGTGACTGGAACATTGATCATGCATCGTAATAAATTCCCAGCTGGTATGGGTTCAATTGCGCGTGAGATTATTTCAAAACAATTAACACCAGCTTTTGAATTTGTAGATAAGCTTGAAGGTCAAATTCCTGAGAAGTATTGGATGACATTAAATCAAAGTGATAAGCCTGGATACATTCGATTAATGCGTGAAGCACGTATTCAAATGACCAAAGAAGGCTATTACGATCCAGATATGATGAAATTACTAAAACAAGTTCGCTGCGCACAAGATCCGAGTAATTATGAATGTGCTCTAAAAGATGAATAATTTTCTAATTGCTGTTACAGCATAGAAAAAGTAATGGAAATACTATGATTGATTAATAAGCTTAGTATTTCCAATTTTTGATCAATTTAATGATAATTCATATCCAAAGAACTGATCATTGGGTGGATAGAAATGATTTATTTTATAGAAATTAAAAACTATGGGATAAATTATGAATATAATTCATCAACTCAAAAATAAATTATTACAACAAAATATTAAGCTAAATAAGCCAGCAACATGGCAACAGATATTGGCTTTTGAATATAAATATCGAGTTAAATTATCACCCATTTTAAGCGCTTACTTTTTAGAATTTAATGGTATCGCTGCTGGAGATATGGATGAAAATTATTTTACATTTGTTTCTTTGGCCGAATTTCAGTCTGTTGAAACTATTTTAAGCTATGGTGATAAAGATAATCTTTTATATCCGAACTGTTTTGTATTTTCAGATTATTCAATGTGGTGTTGGGGATATGCAGTACAACTCGACCAAATAGGTTCAGATGGTGTGATATATCAAGTGGCTGGGTCATCAAAAAGAAAAGTTGCAGATTCCTTCACAGCATTTTTACAGCAATATTTAATTGATAGTGATGAATTATTATAGAATTATAGGAAATATTAGTGCGGTTGAATGCGCGAAGAGGGTATAGAAAATAGATACTCCAGAGATGCCGCTGCATGTCGTTACCCTTGAACCCTAAAGTTCAAGGTGGAGGTGACGCATACTTGCTGGGTTTCCTACACGGGGTAGGCATACGCTCTAAATACACAGAACACCATCCTAATGTGATGATATCGGCTCAGGGGAATCAGACCCGCTGGCGAACATCCTAGAGATAGCTTTAGTATAACTAATCTTTAGATGATCGCAATGCTTACATGTAAAGATACTTATTAATTGATGGGGCTTTGTGCAATTTTACTCAACAGTTTGTTCAACATCTTCCAAAATGGTTTGCAACAAGTGTTCGCAATGTGCATATTCTTGCAAAGATTTATTTAAACTAAATACTTCTTGTGCCATTTGTAGTGCAACCATAATCACCAATTTATTGTGTTCAACTCGTGGTGCATTACGACGCATATCATGAAATTTCTGATTCAATAACTCTGCCGCACGCTCTAATTCTTCACGCTTATCATTGGTCGTATTTAGGCGGAATGTCTGTTCGATTAAGCGAAGCTCTACAACAATTGGTTCACTCATGATCAGTTCTCCTCTTGAGTTTCAGCATTCGGATGCGCGAGTTGCTGAATTTCTTGTGCATGTTGATCTTGCGCAGTACCTAAAATTGCAAGGCGTTGAATAATTGCTTCAACCTTGGATTTTGCCAATTCATTTTTTTGAACTAAGCGATCACGATCTTGCTGTAAATCTTGAATTTCTTGCTGACTGTGTCTTTGTTGCGCTTGTAATTTCTCTTTATTGACGCGTAGATCATTGCGTTCAGCCAAAATCTCTTGGAAACGATTTTTCAGATCAGTGGTACTTTTTTCCAAACGGCTATAACGTTCAGCTAAAGTTGTTGCATCATTATTCAATTGTTTAAATTGATCTTGTAACTGAGCCAGTTGTTCAGTTAAGTTATCAACTTCTTCCTGCTTTTGCGTGATGATGCTATTTTTCTGCACAACTTGTGCATGATGATCAGTTTCAGCTAATTGTTTAGCTTCAGTGAGCGAAGTGTTCTCTCGCTCTAAATGATGTAAGCGTGTTTTTAAAACACCAATATGCGCTTGTAGACGCTGTAATTGTTCTAACATAACGAAGGTCGCACAGAGTTGCAATCAAAGGTAATATATACAGCAGTATAGAGATTGGATAAACGAATGCAAGACGATATTTCAGGTTGGAACGAATGGAACACTCATTTTGATGGAATTGAAGAAATATCAAGTCCAAGTGAGTTACATGGGTTGCTCACAGGTATAGTTTGTGTGACACAAGCGCCAACCACAGATGAATGGTCACAAATCTTAAACACCTTGAATGTGCCTGCTTTACAACGAGAAGCATTAGAAGCTTTAACTGAAGAAGCAGAAGATGTGGCGAATGCTTTATCAGATGACGAATTAGATTATTTACCGATGTTACCCGATGATAGTCATTTGCTTGTAGAGCGTGTTCAAGCATTGGCAGATTGGTGTGCAGGTGTAGTCCTTGGTTTTGGTTTAGCATCGGGTCATATTCGTGGCGAAGAACAAGAGTTGATTCAACATTTACAAGATGTTGCAGCTGTCGAGTTTGAAGACTCAGATGACGATGAAGACGGCGAAGAAAGTTATCAAGAGTTATATGAGTTTGTACGCTTGATTCCAGTGAGTTTGTCGATTGGTCGCACTAAAATTTCTGTAGCTGAGAGTTCATTATTAAAAAACTTTCATGCTAAAAGTAGAAATCAAGAAGTAGCTGTCGATCCACAAACTGTGGTTGAAATGTTTACTCCACATCGTCCGAGTTAATAAGGTAATTAAATCTCCCTAAATCCCTCTTTGTAAAAGAGGGACTTTCTAGTTGTAGGATAGTATGAAATTAAGTCAAGCCGATTTTAAAAAACGCCGTGATCTTCTTGCTGAGAAAATAGGTAATAACAGCATTGCAATTATTGCGACACGAGCAGAAATGTATCGTAATCGTGATGCTGATTATAAATATCGTGCAGACAGTAGTTTTTATTACCTCACTGGATTTGCCGAGCCTGAATCAGTTGCCGTTATTGAAACCTTTGCAGAAGGTGAAGACTATAGTTACAGTTTATTCTGTCGTGAACGCGATCGTGAAATGGAAATTTGGCATGGTTACCGTGCTGGCGTTGATGGCGCAATTGAAACTTTTGATGCTGATGAAGCATATGCAATTGATTTATTAGATGAAGAAATCATCGAAAAACTGATCAATAAACAACGTCTTTATTATCGTATTGGTCAACAAGCAGAGTTTGATGCGCGTGTCAGTGAGTGGATTAAAACAGCAGATGCAGAACAGCGCCGTGGTAATGCAGCACCAGCTGAATTGATTCAACTTGATCGTATTGTTGATGAAATGCGAGTGAAAAAATCGGCGCAGGAAATCGAGTTGATGCAGATCGCATCGAATATTAGTGCCGAAGCGCATACTCGTGCAATGCAAACGGTTGAACCTGAGATGATGGAGTACGCCCTTGAAGCGGAACTCAACTATATCTTTGGTAAAAACGGCTGCGTACCATCGTATAACAGTATTGTTGGTGGTGGTGAAAATGCCTGTATTTTGCATTATGTTGAAAACAACAAACCACTAAAAGATGGTGATTTAGTGCTGATTGATGCAGCGTGTGAATATCAATTCTATGCGTCAGATATTACTCGTACTTTTCCTGTAAATGGTAAATTTAGCCCTGAACAAAAGGCTTTATATAACGTTGTTCTTGAAGCGCAGCTTGCTGCGATTGATGCAACACGTATTGGTAATCACTATAAATATCCGCATGAGGTGGCTGTAAAGATTTTAACTCAAGGTTTGGTTGATCTAGGTCTGTTGAGCGGCGATGTAAATGAGTTGATTGAAAGCGAAGCGTTCCGTCAATTCTTTATGCATGGCACAGGACATTGGCTTGGTATGGACGTACATGATGTCGGTGCGTACAAGACAGGTGAACACTGGCGTGCTTATGAAGCAGGTATGGTGGTTACAGTTGAACCAGGTTTATATGTTGCGCCTGATGATGAAACAGTCGATGCAAAATGGCGTGGCATTGGTATTCGGATCGAAGATGATATTGTGGTAACTGAAAATGGTCCATTGGTTTTGACTAAAAATGTGGTGAAAACCGTTGAAGAAATTGAAAGTTTGATGGGTCAATCAGACTAATTTTATATAGAAAAGCTGATTCTAAAGAATTGGCTTTTCTATCCTTTTAAGATATCAATTTAATAAATTATTCAACGTAATTTTAGCTTATGATAATTTTTATGTGCGATTGTATATTGGCGGTGTACAAAAATACTAATCAAAATAGTGATCAAATTCATAGTGTTTTACCAATAAAAATCTGTATTAGTAGTTTTTTTGAACATTAAAATACTTTGTTGGTTTTATGTATTTCAAAAGTTTATGTTGTTGTTTGGTCGGTAAGATAAGAAAATATTTGTATTATATATGGTAATAATTTAAAAAAAAGACAGTTAGGTATATGCTAAAAATTCATAGATATTCTTTATATTCTCTACCTAAAAGACTTCGCTTATAAGACTTAATTTTAAGATGTACAGGAAGCCTTAAAGTTTTTACTAATAATTAGAGTCATGAATATTTTTAGAATAGAAAACGCCAAATAACTCTCATTTGACGGTTTCTATAAACTACGTATTTAAACTTACTCAAAGATATTTAGTGCTATTAATTACCGCGATAGGTTGAATAACCATAAGGACTGATTAAAAGCGGAATATGGTAATGTTCAAGCTTTCCATCCACTGTGAAAATCACAGGGACTTCTGGAAAAAATGAAGTCTGTTTTTCACGTTCAAACCATTCACCAGTTTTAAAAGTGACTTTATAAATACCTTTTTGAAATGCTGCATCTTTTGGATAAAGATCTGGAATGCGACCTTGTTGGTTTGTTGTGCTCGTACTCAGCTGCTTCCATTGGTTGTTTTCTTGCTTTTCCAAGATTACTTTTACTCCAGCAGATGGCAGCCCATTTTCTAAGTTAAGTACATGTACACTTAAAGGGTTTTGAGCAAAGCTGAAGGTCGATAGTGTCAATGTTAAAAAAGGCAGTAATAGCTTTGTCATTTGATTCAACCTAAAAATAAAAAAATATTTTAATCATTTGTTCAAAATATAGGTTTAAAAAGTGTAAATGGAACTTGAGTCGAATATAAGTTGTCATCTAAATAATTTAAGATAAGTAGGTTAAGTTTTTAAAATCTAATACTGCTATCTGAGAATTAAAGTTCCAAATATTTTCAAAGGGCAGAAATAATTTTCATTTTGTATTATTTCGTAGCGAAATGTCGTTATCACGATATATTACATTGACTGAGAAGTAATCAGAGCTGATACTCTCATGTTTTATTTAAGCTAACCGGTTCGCAAGAGCTGAATTTTAAACTTGCTCTTATTATTTCGTAGCGAAATGTCACTATCACAAGATATTGCGTTGACTGAGATTCGATGAGGATTGATACTCTCAAGCCTTATTTCAAGCAAACCGGTTCTAAGAAGATGGGCCAAAAGCTCGCTTCTAAACTCAATTCAACACAAGGGGCTATATATGGCTGGTGGAAAGTCAACAATCATTTACACACTAACTGATGAGGCGCCACTGTTAGCGACCTACTCGTTGCTGCCGATCATTGAAACCTTTACTAAGCCAGTTGGCATCGAAATCGTGAAAAGCGATATCTCTGTGGCTGTACGTGTACTCGCGGAATTCCCAGAATATCTTAGCGATGAGCAAAAAGTGACAAATAACCTTGCAGAGTTAGGTCGTCTCACGCAGGATCCAGATACAAA
Source organism: Acinetobacter sp. Z1 (assembly GCF_024296945.1). Classification (NCBI taxonomy): domain Bacteria; kingdom Pseudomonadati; phylum Pseudomonadota; class Gammaproteobacteria; order Moraxellales; family Moraxellaceae; genus Acinetobacter; species Acinetobacter sp. Z1. The sequence continues at coordinate 1,102,914 of NZ_CP101115.1, forward strand.
TATCATTAAACTGCCAAATATCAGTGCTTCGGTTGCTCAATTAACAGCGTGTATTAAAGAGTTGCAAGCTAAAGGATATGCAATTCCTGATTATCCAGAAAATCCAACAACTGATGAAGAGAAAGAAATCAAAACACGTTATGGCAAGTGTCTTGGCTCTGCTGTAAACCCTGTATTACGTGAAGGTAACTCTGACCGTCGTGCGCCAGCTGCTGTTAAAAACTATGCGAAAAAACACCCGCATTCAATGAGCGAGTGGAAACAGTGGTCACAAACTCATGTTTCTCACATGGATGAAGGAGACTTCTACCACGGTGAAAAATCAATGACGCTTGACCGTGCACGTAATGTGAAAATGGAACTCATCACCAAGTCTGGTGAAACTATCGTGCTTAAGCCAAAAGTTGCGCTTCAAGACGGTGAAATCATTGACTCAATGTTTATGAGCAAAAAAGCATTGTGTGACTTCTACGAGAAAGAACTCGAAGATTGTCGTGAAGCAGGCATTCTGTTTTCATTACACGTAAAAGCGACAATGATGAAAGTATCACACCCGATCGTCTTCGGTCACTGTGTGAAAATTTACTACAAAGATGCTTTTGAAAAGCACGGCAAGTTATTTGACGAACTCGGTATCAATGTTAACAACGGTATGGCGGGTCTTTATGAAAAGATCGCTACTTTACCGACATCTTTACGTGAAGAAATCATCGAAGATTTACATGCTTGCCAAGAACACCGTCCAGCGCTTGCAATGGTTGATTCTGCAAAAGGTATTACCAACTTCCATTCACCAAATGACGTGATTGTAGATGCTTCAATGCCTGCAATGATTCGTGGTGGCGGTAAAATGTGGGGTGCTGACGGTAAACCTTACGATTGTAAAGCAGTAATGCCTGAGTCAACGTTCGCACGTATCTACCAAGAAATGATTAATTTCTGTAAGTGGAACGGTAACTTTGATCCACGTACGATGGGTACTGTGCCAAACGTAGGTTTGATGGCGCAAAAGGCAGAAGAATACGGTTCACACGATAAAACGTTTGAAATTGCAGAAGCGGGTGTTGCCAACATCACTGATCTTGAAACAGGTGAAGTGTTGATGTCTCAGAATGTTGAGGAAGGCGATATCTGGCGCATGTGTCAGGTGAAAGATGCACCAATTCGTGACTGGGTGAAACTTGCAGTAACACGTGCACGTAATTCGGGTATGCCTGCGATTTTCTGGCTTGACCCATACCGCCCACACGAAAATGAATTGATCAAGAAAGTTGAAAAGTATCTTGAAGAACATGATACAGATGGTCTTGATATTCAAATCATGTCACAAGTTCGTGCAATGCGTTATACGCTTGAGCGCGTAGCGCGTGGTTTAGATACGATCTCTGTGACAGGTAATATTCTTCGTGACTACTTAACAGATTTATTCCCAATCATGGAATTGGGTACATCTGCGAAAATGCTTTCTATCGTGCCGTTAATGGCGGGTGGTGGCATGTATGAAACAGGTGCGGGTGGTTCAGCACCGAAACATGTACAGCAGTTAGTTGAAGAAAACCACTTACGTTGGGATTCTCTTGGTGAGTTCCTTGCATTGGCTGTGTCTTTAGAAGAACTTGGTATCAAAGAAGACAATAATCGTGCGAAATTGCTTGCCAAGACACTTGATCAAGCGACAGGAAAATTGTTGGATAACGACAAATCTCCATCACGTCGTACAGGTGAACTTGATAACCGTGGTAGCCATTTCTATTTAGCGTTGTATTGGTCAGAAGCATTAGCTGCTCAAGATGAAGATGCTGAGTTAAAAGCGAAGTTCGCTCCTCTAGCAAAAGCACTCGCTGAAAATGAACAGAAAATTCTTGCTGAATTGAGTGAAGTGCAGGGTAAAGCAGCAGATATCGGTGGTTATTATGCAGTTGATCCAGCGAAAGTAAGTGCTGTAATGCGTCCAAGCTCAACGCTTAATGCTACGCTTGAAACGATTTAAGTTTTAATACTTAATGATAATTTTGTAAGTGATGTAAGAAAGCCGATGTGAAAACATCGGTTTTTTTATAAATTTTCTTAAATTTAATCGTTGTTTGTTTACGTATTTAAATTCTAATAAAGTATAAAAATTAGTTCGAAATATCTGAGAATAGATGAACAAGCGAAGTTTAAGTATAGGAATCATAGCTACAGCGATTTGGATTGGATTTATTGCGTATGTTTCGATTTTTACGGGATTAGAGCAACCTAGATCTTTAAATGAATTAGGTGATTTCTTAGCTGGTGTTTTCGCATCAATTGCTTTCTTTTGGTTAATTTTAGGGTATATGCAACAGGGCAAACAGTTAGAGCAAAATACTAAAGCTTTAGAGCAACAAGAAAGAGCGCTTCAACTTCAGATTGATGAGATGAGAGAAGGGATAAAACAGCAAGTTGAATTAGTTAAACTTCAACGACAACAGCTTGATGAACAGCATAGGATACTCGAACCAAGATTTATTATTTCTCAATCTAAAGTAAATTCTCCTGTATATGGTACTAGCACAGATCCTAATATAGATATTAACGATAATATAGTATTTGTTGTGATCAATTACAATATAGAAAATTTAGGAGGAGATGCTTTTAACTTGAGGATAACTCATCCGAAGAGTAAGGAGATTTTTAAAAAAAATTGGTACTGTAAAAGCATCTACATCTGAAGAAATTAGATTTGAATTAACGCAATTTCAAATAGATCAATTAAATCAAAAAAAAGAGTCAGAAGATTCATTAGATTTCTTTTATGAATGTAAAAATGGGCGTTTAGTGAAATATGAATTGCTTGTTAATGTATTCCAGACGAACTATCCTTTTTATGGTGTAAATCTCTTTTTAAAGAGAATGGATTTTTGAAATAGACTAAAATTTTAAAGCCCACATGAGAGAGTGGGCTTTAAAACATCTAAATTTTAGCGACTATTGCGGCTACGTCCGCGTGGCGCTTTAGTATTTGGACGTGTTGTACCATTGGTCTTACGACGTGGTTTATCAGCTTCATCAGTTTGCCAAATACGTGTTGTACCGCCACCTGATTTTTTCTTCCCTTTAAACGGTTTTTCACCTTTTTCTTCACGTGCTTTATCTTTGGCACGAGAGAAATGCGGTTTATTATTCGTTTTTTTAGCGAAAGAACGTCCTTCATACGGTTTATCCGCAGGAACATCTTTAAAGTCAGGATATAACAAAGGTTCAATTTCAACTTGTTCGCCAGGCTGTAAACCTAATTTGACCACATCAATAGAACCGATTTGAGTACGAATCAAACGTAAAGTCGGGAAGCCTACAGCCGCAGTCATACGACGAACTTGGCGATTACGTCCTTCACAAATTTGTAATTCAATCCAAGTGGTTGGAATGCTCGCGCGAAAGCGAACAGGTGGATTACGTTCCCATAACCATTCAGGCTCATCTACTTTTCGAGCTTTAGCTGGCAAGGTTATACCATCAGACAGTTCCACACCTTTTTGTAATTGTTCAATGGCTTCGTCTGTAACGTCACCATCAACCTGAGCAAGATAGGTTTTATATTTCTTATTGTCAGGATGGGTAATAAACTGATTTAACCCTCCGTGATCAGTAAGAAACATTAAGCCTTCAGAATCTAAATCTAAACGACCTGCAATACGGAGTTCAGGGTCTTTAATAAAGCTTGAAACCGTTAAATGTTTTTCATCTTCACGAAACTGTGACAAAACGTCAAAAGGTTTGTTGAATACGACTATTTTCATATGAGTATACTGCTTTGGCTATGGGCGGCATCATAACAATAAAGGTTTTTATTTAACGCAAAAATGTTGTTATTTCACGTATAAATCACAAAAAAACCTGTTTTGAACTTAAACTGTTTCATGCAATAAAAACGAAAGTATGCCACAGAAGGCATAGTGATAATCGCTAAATACATGAGGGAGAACCTGCAAAATGGGTTATCAGAAGATCGTGGTTCCTACAGACGGTGATAAAATCACAGTAAATGCAGACCTGTCACTGAATGTTCCAAATCGTCCAATCATACCTTTTATTGAAGGTGATGGTATTGGTGTGGATATTACACCAGCTATGAAGTCAGTAGTAGATGCTGCTGTATTAAAAGCTTATGGTGGCAAACGTTCGATTGAATGGATGGAAGTCTATTGTGGTGAAAAAGCAGACAAAATTTATGGCACTTATATGCCAGAAGAAACTTTTGAAGCTTTAAGAGAATTTATTGTTTCGATTAAAGGACCATTAACGACACCTGTTGGTGGTGGTATTCGCTCTTTAAATGTGGCATTACGACAAGAATTAGATTTATACGTCTGTGTGCGACCTGTACGTTGGTTTGAAGGCGTTCCTTCCCCAGTGCAACATCCAGAACTGACTGATATGGTGATTTTCCGAGAAAACTCAGAAGACATCTATGCTGGTATTGAGTGGAAAGCTGATTCTGACGAAGCGAAAAAAGTTATTAAATTCTTAAAAGAAGAGATGGGTGTAACAAAAATTCGTTTTGATACAGGTTGTGGTATTGGTATCAAACCTGTTTCTAAAGAAGGAACCCAACGCTTAGTCCGTAAGGCGATACAATTTGCGATTGATAATGATAAACCTTCTGTGACCTTAGTGCATAAAGGTAACATCATGAAATATACCGAAGGTGCGTTCAAAGAGTGGGGCTATGAGCTTGCGATGGAACGATTCGGTGGAAAACTTCTTGATGGTGGACCTTGGGTAACAATTAAAAATCCAAGAACAGGCAAAGACATTATTATTAAAGATGTGATTGCTGATGCATTTTTACAGCAAATTCTCATGCGACCAGCTGATTACTCTGTGATTGCCACGCTTAACTTAAATGGTGATTATATTTCTGATGCACTTGCCGCAGAGGTCGGGGGGATTGGTATCGCACCGGGTGCAAATATTGGTGGTGCAATTGCAGTTTATGAAGCAACGCACGGCACTGCACCTAAGTATGCAGGACAAGATAAAGTTAATCCGGGTTCGATCATCCTTTCAGCGGAAATGATGCTCCGTGATATGGGGTGGACTGAGGCAGCCGATCTCATCATTCAAGGCGTTTCAGGCGCAATTGAAGCGAAGACAGTCACCTATGATTTTGAGCGTTTAATGCCAGGAGCAACTTTATTAAGATGTTCTGAATTTGGACAGGCGATCATCAATCATATGGGAGATTGATTGTTATTCAACAAGAAAAGGGCAGTAACGACTGCTCTTTTTTATTTTTTCACACATACTTAAACTGGGTATTCACATAATGTCTTTGTAAAATTGAGTCACATAGATATCAATATGTTAACTTGATTAAAACAGCTTCAGATCGAATATAAAATGTCTAATTTATTGAATACCCTCGTTCATGATTTAAAGAAAAGCATAAGTCCGCACGGAAATTATGTATTAGATGCCTACACTAAATTGAAAAAAATTCCAGGTGGATTAACAATACTTTCAAAGATTGTTAGTCGCAAAGCACCTTACTTTCAAACGGTTGATCCAATTATTATCAAACTTGAACGCAATTATTGCGAAGCAAGAATGTTAAAAAATAAAAGCGTAGAAAATCATATTGGTACAGTTCATGTGATTGCGATTTGTAATGGTTTGGAATATGTGATGGGGGTACTTACAGAAGCATCTATTCCAGCCCATCTCAGATGGTTGCCAAAAGGGATGCAGGTCAACTATGTCGCTAAATCTAACTCAGATATTAAACTGATTGCGCGTGTTGAAGATGAATGGAAAGCTGGCGATCTGAATGTTACGATTGAAGCTTATCGTGAAGATGGAGTCATAGTTGTGCAAGGTGTGATCACGCTTTGGGTGACAGAAAAGCAATAAGAGCAATTTTAAACGTTCATTTATTCAGAAATATTATTGAGCGTTATCATGGATTGAACTCAATCAAATTCGATTGTGTTTTTAAGCAGAAAATATAATTGATCACCATGATTTGAAATAAATTGAGAAGATATCCGAATCTAATATGTGGTGTATCGTAAATTTAGGAAAATCTGTATCTATATTTTTTATATCATACGTTCAAAATGTTAAAAAACTTGAAGAGTTATATGCAATGAAGATGTATCAAGTCGATGCTTTCACTCAAACCTTGTTCAAAGGGAATTCCGCAGCGGTGATTGTGGTTGATGAATGGTTAGATCAAAACTTAATGCAAAATATCGCATTGGAAAATAATTTATCTGAAACAGCTTTTGTAAAAAAACAAGATGATGCTAATTATGAAATTCGTTGGTTTTCACCAACAGATGAGGTTGCCTTCTGTGGACATGCGACTTTAGCCAGTGCCTTTGTTTTATTTAAAGATTTTACCACAGTAAAGACGATACAATTTCATGTGAAAGACTTGGGCATTTTTATCGTTACTCAAGATGACGACGGTAAAATTAAGATGAATTTCCCAATTCGTAGAGCAGAGTTAATCACGGAATATCCACAAGTATTGCGTGAAGGTTTAACGAAACCGTTTAAAGCTGTGTATCTAAATGCTCAGGCATATATTGTTGAGTACGAAACAGTGCAAGACGTACTGGATGAGCAACCCAACTTAGAAAAGTTAAAGCAGCTTGGTAAAGTACGTACAGCGATTACTGCTTCTCAACCAGACGTGGCAATTACAGCAAGAGGTGAAGGACAGTTTGATTGTGTGTCACGTTATTTTGCACCTGCGGTTGGTATTGATGAAGATCCTGTGACTGGTTCAATTCATACCGCGATCGTTCCACTTTGGGCTGATAAACTGAATAAAAAGCAATTGGTTGCCTTTCAAGCTTCAAAACGAGGCGGTATTTTAGATTGCGTTATTCAATCTGAAGATCGAATTGAGATTTCGGGCTATGCAAAACTCTATATGCAAGCTGAACTCGTAATCTAAATTTTTACTCAAGCACTATAAAAACCAAGAAAAAAGCTGCTTAAATCGGCAGCTTTTTTCAAAACATAACTATTAAAAATATAAATCGTTCACTAGTATAGTTCCTTGTTTTTATTTAAATCACCAATAATTCTTGGATAAATTATGTTAATGCGGTTTAAGCAACTAACTCTCTCTCTTTGTTTGATCGGGTTGAGTGCGTCGTCTTGGTCTCAGGCTGTACTCGTAAAAAGTGAAAAAAATATTGAAGAATATAAATTAGATAATGGTTTTAAAGTTATTCTTGCGCCAAATGAAAAAGAAAACAAAGTTTATGTGAACACGATTTACTTGACCGGCTCACTCAACGATCCAAAAGGGAAAGGTGGTCTTGCTCATTTGTTAGAGCATTTGGCATTCAAGGGTACTCAAAATGTCAAAGGTGATGAGTTTCAACGCCGTCTTGATCAATACACCTTAATGACCAATGCGAGTACCGATTATTACTCTACCAAATATTTAAATATTGTTCGTCCAGAAAAAGATGCACTCAATGAGATTCTATACCTCGAATCTGAGCGTATGGATAAATTGGTGTTACAAGAAAAATTTGTGCCTTCTGAAATCGAAATCGTAAAACGTGAAAGAGAGATTCGTATGGATCAACCTTTTGCCGTAATGATGGATCAAGTCTGGAAAGCAGCTTATGGCAATCAATATTTAGGTCGGTTGCCAATTGGTGACTTGCCTGAATTAAAATCAATCAAAATGAATGAGCTGAATCAGTTTTATCGAACATGGTATGCACCGAATAATGCAATTATGGTCATTTCTGGAAAATTTGATAAAACTGAAGTATTAAATAAAATTGATCAGTATTTTAGCCCGATCCAAGCTCGATCAGTTCCTGAACAAGTGAAAGTGCCTGTACTCGATTCTACTAAGATTCAACAACGCCAGTTTACGGTACAAAAAGGCAGTGATCTTGCGAAATTCCATATTTATATGAATGGAAAAGACAGTAAGTTACAACCCGCTTTAGCTCTTGCTCCAGCACTGTATACCATGCAGCCAAGTGGTGCTTTATATAAAAGCATGGTCGAAACAGGGATTTCTACAGCAGTACAATCAACCACATGGTTAGATCAGGATTTTAATTTAGTATTTATGGGGGCGATATATGCGCCGAATCATGATGCTAAGAAAGTGAATGAATCATTGACTCAAGGTGTTGAAAATAGCCAAGCATTTTCTGAGGTTGAATTGCAGCGTATCAAAAATATTACCCAAAATTCTGCTGATTCGATTATGAATGATGCAGTTGCCTTAGGTTCGCGTCTCAGTGATTATGCGGTATCTTCCCATGGTGAATGGAATCAGTACTTTAAAGATTTAAATGCAATTAAAGATTTAAAACTAAACGAAGCAAATCAAACCCTAAAGCAGTTTTTAGTTGCTTCGCACCGTATCTCTGGTGATATTTTACCGACTCCTGAAGATCAGAAAAAAGCCATGACACTTCAATCTGAAGAGCCAAAAAAGACTTTAGATCAAAGTAGTGAAAAGCCAGAACCGTTAAAAGATGTTGGTGTTTATAAACAAGAAGTAGCTCAATTTGTCTCGCAATCTGCTGAAGAGTTGCAAAAAAATGAGCAGAAAATTCAGCGTGGTGAGTTAAAAAATGGTATCCGTTACGCTTTATTTCCAACGTCAACACGCGATGATAAAACCTATGCCACGATTAGTTTAGATTTTGGTGATGAGAAGTCTTTATTTGGTAAAGGTATCACGCTTGATTTAACCAGTTATCTTATGTTGCGTGGCTCAGAAAAGCATAGCTTGCAAGAAATTACCGATCGAGCAATCGCAGCAAGTGGTGGCGCGTCAGTAAGTACCAATGGCAATGGTATGACCATTGTGGTACAAGCCAAGAAAGACAAATTTGAGGATTTCTTAAACTTTGTTATTGATGTGGTTAAGCAGCCAAAATTTTCTCAGACAGAGTTTGACTTAGCTAAAAATCAAAGTTTATCTGCATTAGATCGTCCTTATACAGAGCCTGATGTTGTTTCCTCAATGGCGATTTCAAAAATACTTGAAATTTATCAACCTGGGGATTTGCGTTATCACTTTGATCCTGAGTTAGCAAAAAAACAATTAACGGAAGCCACACAAGTACAAGTTAAACAATTTTATGATCAATTCTTCGTAACCAATCATGCTCAAATTGCGGTCACAGGTGATTTTGATGCCAAGAAAATGCAAAAAACGTTGCAGAATGCTTTTGGAAGTTGGAAAACTCAACAGCCATATAAAAAAGTGAATGGTCAATATACGCCGTATAAAGCGCAAAAAGTTCATGCACTCTCTGAACAGCGTGAGTTTGGTAGTTATCAGAGTATTTTAACGATGCCAGTGGGTTCGTATCATCAGGATGCTCCCGCATTGATTATTCTGAGTCATATAATGGGGAACTCTCAATTATCTTCGCGTTTGGCACAAGAACTACGTGAAAAGAATGCACTTGTGTATGGCTTTGGCAGTAATTTAGATTTAGATTCCGATATTGATAGCGGTTGGTTAAGTATCACTGCGAATTATACCGCTGGTCGTTCTGATCAAGTTTCAAAATCTGTTCATAGGGTATTAACTGATCTTTTAGAGAAAGGTGTTACAGAACAAGAAGTTGAAGCAGCAAAAGCTGACATCATGAAGAAGCGAGTAACTTCACTACAAGATGAAAGAAATATTCATGGCATGCTAACAGGACAACTTGAACGACAAAGAACTTTGTTAGATCGAGCGAAACGAGATCAAGAAATCGCTAAATTATCAAAAGCTGATGTTGATGCTGTGATCAAAAAATATATTAAGCTTGATCAATTTGTCGAAGTCATGGCAGACCAATATGGTAAAGCTCAGTAATTCCTGAAAAGAACCTTGCTTTTTCTAAGTACATCAAAAGAGGTCGAAAGTGATTACTTTCGACCTCTTTTCAATTTTTTGAACCTAAATAATTTTTTAAAAATGATAACCGATTTTTAAACCATAGCCGACTGCATGATTATCTTTAAAATCAGCTTGTTCTGCTAAAGCTTTAACTCCATCAACAGGCAAGTAATAGGTACCATCCTCAGCAACTACATCACCTAACCAAAAATACTTTACGCCACCTGCAATAAAGTAATTCGGTGCGGGATTAAACTGTACGCCTAGACCAATACCCCAAGCACCTTTGGTCGGATTTAATGTTGATGCTGGATTTCCAGTACCCTAATCCCAACTGACTTCAGTTGAAGCGCTCCATTTTTCGGTAAATTGATGTCCAAGCCCCAAGTTCACGCTCCATTGATCTTTTTGATAACTGTCTAAGTCAAAGCCACCTGTATAACTTCCTTCACTGATTAAGCCTGTTAAATATTCGGTAATTGCTCCAAATTGCGTTGGTCGAATATGAAAGTCTTTCCAATTGACCCAACGAATATTGGTATAGGCGAGCGTATCTTTATAAACACCTGTTTGAAAATCCAAATTGACCGATTGAGGAGTCGTGATTTTAGTTTTATTTGCTGTTGTGAATGTAATTGGCTCACTCAACATCGTTTCAGTGACTTGCATCTCATGATCGATTTTAGAGCGATAAGTCACTGCTGCTTTTAATGCAATTTCAGGGATTTGATAACTTAACCCTGCTAACCATCCGACAGCATGATCTTGTTTAAATTTTGCATCATAGCCATTAAATGCTTCACCATATGAGTTGCCACGTAAGGCTACATCGCCTTTAACAGATTGATAGATTGCACCGCCGTAAAGTTGAAAATGATTAAACGGACTCACTCCCAAAATTATACTGACACTTTCAGTATCGACATTCACTGATGTTCCTTGCTGAGTGAATTGATTATCTGAAAAGGTATTATTCGATTGAATTGGATAAGCGATATCTGCCATAAAGGGTTGATCATAAAGTACACCAAAGCTGAATCGATCATTCAATTGTAGTTTCAGCGCAGCACTATAATATTGAAAGCTATTGCTCATATTTCCTGAGCGAAGATTTTGCGAGTCATTGGTCAGTTCGGGGCGGTTACGGATTTTTCCTGAAATATCAGGATCGACTGCAGTGGCATTCGCTTCAACATAGTTTCCATTTTCCAAAAAGGGTAAAATCGATTGACCTGATTGATCTAGTGCCGCTGCATGGTTGAATGTGCTTGCGTATATCCCACATATTCCGATTACAATTGGATTGAGCTTCATCTTTATCATCCTTGTAAAATCATGTTTTATTCTTAGCTGTACTCTTTTTATCAAAGTCATTTTCTAACTCCCATCCGAAAGAAAGTGTCATGACCTTGTTTGAGTGAAACATTTTTTTAAATGATGAAATAGGGTTACAAATGATGAATATGGGGGGCTTATCGGTCAAATGATTAGAATTCGGTGATTAAAAAACCCTGTGATTGTGCACAGGGTTTGCTATTTCAAATCAGCATTTATTGTTTAACGATCAGCACAGGGATATGTGATTCTGTTAAAACTGCGCGAGCCACACTGCCGAGTAATAAACGCTTAACACCAGTACGACCATGAGAACCCATTACAATTAGATCAGCACCCACTTCATCGGCAACAAAAATAATTCCTTCGCTTGCTGAACCGTGATAAATCTTGGTATTGACTTGAATACCGTCTCTGACAAAGGATTGCGAAATATCTTGTAGTTGCGTTTTGGCGTGTGATTCAGCTTGCATAAAATAATCTGTAATCGCTGGCGCAACCTGATAAAAATCTACACCGACAAATGGATCAACAGCAACCACACTCAGAATAGTGACTTTTGCCCCTGAAAGTTTTGCCAATGAAAGAGCGTGCTCGACAGCAGCATAAGAAATTGGAGAGTCGTCGACTGGAACTAAAATATTTTGATAAGACATATTTACTCCTTATAGTTTATCGTTGTAAAAAATAAAAGTACTTTAAGTTGATAGCACATTGAGCTGCTGCTAGCAAATTAGACTATGATCAAAAACTTGTGATAAAACAGAAAATAACCTAGAAATAATAGAAATATCTTAGCAAAATAGCGCACTAGGAAAATCTCTGTATTTTTGTAATTTAATTCTAATGATAAAAGAATAGGAAGCTCTGTGTTACTCAGTTTAGAAGCGTTTAAACAACAAAAATTCGATCAAGTTGCTGCCAAAATTATGGATGATCCAGAAAGTTATTTGGCTTTTGAGTCCGTTTCAGATTTCTATAAGTCAATTTGGTTAGATGAATTTCCGCAAGGTACAACATGGTCTGCAACCGGCTTAGATGATGGTGCAGAGCAATTTTATGCAGTGATCGAGTATGGTGATCATTATCTCTATATCAGCCGTACAGATCGAGTAACGGTCAAACTAGGTATGCGACATCATTACAATAAAAATGATTAATCCGAGCAGTCATCCATTTTTGTTTAATCTTTTTTTTACATTTAAACGAGAATGATATACTTTTGCGTAATGATCAAATCCTAATAAAACGAAACGGAAATTTTAAAGATGGCACATCAATTTACGGTTAATGAAACAATTCATGGTGTTTCGATTGAAGATTTTGCACGTTTAGTCGCTCAAACATCATTGCATGAAGCAGTATGTAAGCGCATTCCTGGGGAAAACCTAGAGATTATTGAATCGAATATCAATGGTGATATTTACACATTACGTCGTGAATATAACCTTGATGTGAGTATTCCTGAGGTTGCAAAAAAATTATTAAAAAATGCATTCCGCTTAAAACGTTCAGATGTAACGCATCTCAAAAATTTAACCTCGACTGTCGAATTAGGGGCTAATTTGCCTTTAGAAGCGAAAGCGGAACGTAAAGTGACAGGAAATAGCGAAAAGGTTGATATTTCATTAACTTGGACTGTAAAAGTTAAAGTACCTTTGATTGGTGGCATGCTTGAAAAACATGCTGAAGGTGAAATTCGTAAATTCAGCCAACTTGAAATCGAAATCGTTGAGGATGAATTAAAAAAACAACTCTGATTTTTAATTGACTTGAAAAACTCTCCAAATTGGAGAGTTTTTTAATTTAGAAACGAAGAAAATAGGGGGCGATGGATAGAATGATGCCAATTACACTGATCATGGTGGTGCTATCAATAAAATAAGTAAAAAACATTAATGCTAAGCCACAAACTAAGGGCACGGTCATCTTTTGCTTTTTCCCATAAATAAAATAGCCTAAGCCAATTGAACTAAAAATTACGCCTAAAAAGAGTTGAGTTGCATTCATGCCAAATATCACGCTTTATTTTTATGCTACATACTTTATGACAAGATTCTTAAATGAAAATTATGGAAGCTGATGTAAATATCAAATAGTATGATATTCACTGAACGGTCAAAAATTATAAGGTCAACTGATGAGTGTGATTTTACCTGTAGCACAACGTGGCGAAGGCATTTTACAACTAAAAGCTGCTCCGATTGCAGCAACTGAATTTAATAGTGAATGGTTAATCCAACTTGCTTCTGCGATGCATGCAACTATGTTAGAGCGAAACGGGGTAGGGATAGCCGCACCACAAGTTTATATATCTAAACGCGTAATTATTGTGGCATCTCGATCTAATCCGCGTTATCCCGATGCACCTGAAATGGATGCCGTGGTGATGATTAATCCTGAAATTTTAGAATTTTCGCAAACAACTTGTTTAGGCGAAGAAGGCTGTTTGAGCGTACCGAATGAACGTGGGCAAGTTGAACGTGCGCAGGCAATTAAAGTCCGATATTACACTTTACAAGGTGAAGTCATCGAAACAGTATATGAAGGTTTTCCTGCGCGAATTGTACAGCATGAAGTCGATCATTTAGATGGCATTTTATTTGTAGAACGATTAGCTTAGCCCTGTTTAATCAGTTTTTGAAAAATTTGAATGAGACTAAAAAATAAAATACGTGATTGTGAAATTACAATACTAGTCTCGTGATTTTAAAATCATTACAAAAGATATAATTTTAATATTATCAACACTCTGTACTATAAAAGTGATAGTTAATTATAAATTTATACATTTTAAGGTTACTCATTATGCAAACCCCACTTCCTGATTATCTAGCGCATGTAATAGAGGCGTGTGACATAGATAACAGCGGACATCTAGCTGATTATATTCCTGAGTTAGCCAATGCAAATCCCAATCGGTTGGCTTTAGCAATGTCGACGGTAGATGGCGAAATTTATTCAGTTGGGGATGATGATATTGAATTTACCATTCAATCGATGTCTAAACCTTTTACATATGCCTATGTGTTGCAACAACTTGGCATTGATGCCGTATTGGATAAAGTTGGAGTAGAACCTTCGGGAGAAGCGTTTAATGAGATTTCATTGGGCAATGATCGCCGTCCCAAAAATCCGATGATTAATTCAGGCGCAATCACGACACATTCATTGATTCCAATTAAAGATGATTTGGAAAGTGCAGAAATTTTACGTCAATTTATGAGTGCGCTTGCAGGGCGTGAACTACGTTTTGATGATGCAGTTTATGAATCTGAGGTGAAAACAGCTTATCGGAATCTTTCTATCGGTTATATGCTGAGGACAGTTGGTATTTTAGAAACTGACCCTGTGGATATTGTGAATGGTTATATTCGCCAATGTTCGATTTTGGTCACGGTGAAAGATCTTGTACGGATGGGGAGTGTACTTGCCAATGGTGGTGTTGATCCAAAGACAGGAAAACGATTGTTGAATCGTTCTGTGGTTAGACAAGTGCTCAGTGTAATGATGAGTTGTGGTATGTATGATGCTGCTGGTGATTGGCTCTCTACGGTTGGAATTCCTGCCAAAAGTGGCGTGGCTGGCGGGATATTGGGTGTGTTACCAGGGCAAGTGAGTATTGCCGCATTTTCTCCAAAGTTAGATGAGCATGGTAATAGTGTTCGTGGTATCGATATTTTAGAGCGACTATCACGAGATATGGGTTTGCATCTGATGGAGGGCACGCCTTCTGCACAAACGATTGTTCAGAGTCATTATCGAACTGGAAAAGATGCTTCATTGAGTGTGTATGTACTTCGAGGTGTATTGAAATTTACTGAAGCTGAAATGTTATTGCGTATCCTACAAGCTGAGCCGATGGATCAAAGCACTATCGTGATTGACTTAACTCAGATTTCAATTATTCACGATGTTGGTAAACGTATGTTTTTAGAGGGTATTGATCGCTTGATTGATGATGGTCATACCTTGCTTTTGGTTGATCCTGAGCAACGTTTAGATCATGCACGAACTCATAAGGATCGAACACTACATGTTTATCAAGATATTGAAGATTTAATTGCACAACTAAAGGATGCTGAAAAATAAGGGAACTTAAATTTCACCAGCCCTAAATTGCTGCGGTGTTTTCCCCAAATGCCGTTTAAACATTGCACTAAAAGCACTTGGATTGGTATAACCCAGTGCTTCAGAGATTTGAGCAATCGATTCACCATTAGAAATCTTACTAAGGGCATGAGCGATATGCATCTGTTGAATCCATGCGCGATAAGACAGCCCCGTTTCTTTTTGAAACATACGCATTAAGGTTCTTGAACTTGTACCAATATCATCTGCCCAATCAGTTAAATCTTTTGAGTGATTTGGAGAATGTAGTAGTTGTTGACAGATTTTCAATAATCGTTTGTCTTTGGGCCAAGGAATTTGAATGCTTAATAAATTGGCTCGATGAATTTCTTCAAAAATTAAAATTTGCAAAGCCTCTGAAATTTCTTGAGAAGAAACAATATTGGGAGGGTCGATTTGTGTAATTTGATTGAGCCGAATCAATAACTCATGAAGCAAATTACTGACTCGAATAATAAAACATTCTTTGCCCATTAATGCTGCGGCACTCACTTCAACGAGGGCAGTATTTAGCTTGACGTGACTCAGTGAAATGACGCTGTGTTCAACATTTGCAGGAATCCATAACGCACACATCGGCGGTACTAGCCAGACATTATTAGGTGTGAAAACTTGGATGTTTCCCATTGAAGCGTATAAAAACTGTGCTCTGCTATGAGTATGTGTAGGTGTAAGCTCACGATAGGTATGTTCTGAGGACAGTCCAATCACCAATTCAGATTGATCGGACTGAATAAGAGAATCATGCATATATCACTCTAAATTTTGTCACTTATACGATGATTATTGGAAGATAACTTTATAAGCGACAATTTACAATAAGCACCTTATCTAAAAATATTGGAGTTTTTCAGATATGACGTCTTCAATACAGTTGAAAGATGGCATTGCTGATACCGTAGCAAATGATCAGCCGCAAGGTATGATTATGAAGGTTGTAGGTGCAGTCGCTTTTGCACATTTACTTAATGATTTAATTCAAGCAGTTTTACCCGCTATTTATCCCATGCTTAAAGCAAACTTTGCACTCAGTTTTGCGCAAGTCGGGCTGATTTCCTTTGTGTATCAGATTACGGGTTCGCTGCTTCAGCCTTGGATTGGACTTTATACTGATAAACATCCAAAACCTTATCTATTGCCATTAGGAATGATGGTGACATTGTGCGGTATTTTACTACTCGCATTTTCTCCTAGTTTTACCGTATTGTTGCTTGCATCAGCACTCATCGGCGTAGGTTCTGCTACCTTTCATCCTGAAGCTTCACGTGTGGCGAGAATGGCATCGGGTGGACGTTTTGGTACAGCTCAATCGACCTTTCAGGTTGGCGGTAATACAGGCACTGCAATTGGACCATTATTGGCTGCTTTAATTATTGTACCTTTTGGACAACATGCGGTTGCATGGTTGGTGGTATTTTCACTATTAGCGATTTGGGTTTTGTTTGGAGTAAGTCGATGGACGATTAGCCATGCAAAAAACTCATTTTCGGCCAAGGTTAATCAAGCACAAACCAAGTTGCATGGTCGCCAATTAATCATTGCTCTAACTACGATTAGTGTGTTGATGTTCGCCAAATTTACTTATATTGCGAGTATCAGTAACTATTTTACTTTTTATTTGATTCATAAGTTCCAGATTAGTCTTCAAACGGCTCAATTACATTTATTTGTGTTTCTGGCAGCTGTTGCTTTAGGTACTTTTGCAGGTGGACCGATTGGCGATCGAATTGGGCGTAAAGCGGTGATTTGGGTGTCTTTTGTAGGGATGGCGCCGTTTGCTTTGATGATGCCGTATGCCAACTTATTTTGGACAACTGTTTTGTCAGTGATCACAGGTTTAGTGTTGTCATCTGCTTTTGCTGCAATGGTGGTTTATGCTCAAGAGGCTGTTCCGGGGCGTGTTGGTATGATCTCAGGTTTAATGTTTGGCTTGATGTTTGGTGTCAGTGGTATTGCAGCAGCAGGGCTTGGGCATTTGGCTGATGTGAACGGAATCGAATGGGTATTTGGTTTATGTTCACTCTTACCTTTGCTTGGTTTTGCAACGGTCTTTTTGCCAAATACAAAAGCTAAATAGCTCGTTCATATTTAAGTCTCTCAGTTCTGAAGAATTGAGAGACTTTTTTATTTGAGATATTTTGAATGAGTTCAACTAAAAGTGAATTAGGTTTTGTAAATTAAAATAATTTTCGGCAAATTAATAATTTTAAAGATGGTAAATTGATGCAACCCTATAACAAAAATTTAAAACAGCCATCTCGTGATTTACGAAATAATATGACTGATGCTGAGCAACTGCTATGGCAAAGAATCAGACGTAAACAGATTTTAGGATTGCAGTTCTATAGACAGAAGCCAATTCTAAATTTTATTGTGGATTTTTATTGTCCCAAAGCAAATTTAGTTATTGAATGTGATGGTGGGCAGCACTATACAAAAGAGGGATTGGAGGCTGATCAGAATCGAGATCAAACTTTAAGTGAGTTAGGCCTTATAACTTTAAGATTTAGTAATCATCAGATTTTGACTGAGATTGATGCTGTGGTGGAGAGGATTTATTATGTTGTTGAGCAAAGGTTAGAACTTGTCAAATTAGAATCCCCCTAAATCCCCCTTTGAGAAAGGGGGACTTTCCGTGAATTTGATGGTGGTATTGTTTCGCGGAGTTCCTCCCTTTTTTAAAGGGAGGTTAGGAGGGATTATAAATTTCCTTCGTATATTTTTTTAGCCTCTACTGCTTTGTCTAGTTTTCGATGAATAAGAGAAATCATTGATAAAATATCAAGAGCATCTTGTTCATTGATTTCCCATGTTATTTTTGGAGCATGCGCTGTAGTGTTTCTAAAAGTTCCAAAAACCCCTTTTAATAAATTCATAAATCCTTTTTGTTCGCTTTCATGACTTTCAGTTGTTAGGTTATTTAAGGCTAAATAAGGAATTTTACCTTTATATGAAAAAGCATGATCTACTAATTCCGAACCGTCAGTAGTTAAGTTAGTTCTTGTTCTAATTTTTTCTGCAATACTTTTAGTTGCTTCAAATACAGCATGAAAATAATTATCGACAAGTAATTCAGCTTTGCAAAAAGTAAGGATGTCAGAATGAATTTTTCGGTCTAATAATGTTTTTCTTAAATTTTGAGCTCGTTCCTCAGCTTCAGAAAAAGTTTTTACTTTATCGGTTGCTCTAATCTCACCACATTCAGTTAGTTCAAAGCCTTCAAATGACAATACATAATTTAGTTCGGTTCTTATATTTTTAAACCATTCTTTTCTATGGATGTGTCGGGATGGGCGTAGAACATATTTGATAAATGCTAGGACATTGTTGGAACAGCGATCTTCACTTTGCTTGAGACTAAGAGCATCATACAAACGTTTCCATTTTGTAGAGTTTAATTGTGGGTCTTTGATACCTGTTTCAGCAAGATATTTGGAAATTTCAGTTCCTGAAATCCCATTATTTGTATCACCCAAAATTTTACAAATACTTTCTAGGCTACCAAGATCAATATTTTTAATTATTGCCATCATTTACTTTAATTTTTAAGGATGGGTATATTCTAAGTATATGTTTTTGGAATATCAATTCAATCCCTCCCAACCTCCCTTTGAAAAAGGGAGGAGCTGTCACGTAATTCATTTGATACGCAAAAGTTCCCCTTTTTTAAAGAAGGTGAGAAGCATTGCTTCGCAAGGGGAGATTAATTAAACAATCGAATCATCCAAATTCGGTGCTAACCAACGCTTCGCTTCATCCAATGTCCAGCCTTTACGCTTTGCATAATCCTCAAGCTGATCTTGAGAAATTTTGCCCACATTAAAGTATTCACTTTCAGGGTGTGAATAATAGAAACCACTCACCGAAGATGGCGGCATCATCGCAAAGTGTTCAGTCAACTTGGTACCAATCTTCGCTTCCGAACCTAACCAGTCAAATAACACTGCTTTTTCAGAATGCTCAGGACAAGCAGGATAACCTGGTGCAGGACGAATACCGACATACTTTTCTTTGATTAGTTCTTCATTGGCCAAAGTCTCATCGGCTTTATAGCCCCAAAATTCTTTACGAATGCGTTCGTGTAAATGTTCTGCAAAAGCTTCTGCAAAACGATCAGCCAAAGACTGAACCAAGATTGCTGAATAATCATCACCTTTGGCTTTATATTCATTTGCCAACTCTTCAGCACCAAAGATCGATACAGTGAAACCACCGAGATAATCAGTATTCTCTTTAGAAGTACTAATAAAGTCTGCCAAAGATAAATTCGGTTTGCCTGTCACTTTGTCAGATTGCTGACGAATATGCTCAAAGGTATGTGTAACACTTTGACCAGATTCATCAAACACGCTGACTGTATCCGCGCCTGTACGTTGTGCAGGGTATAAACCAAATACAGCACGGGCATCGAAACGATTATTCTCGATAATGTCTTTCAGCATCGCTTGCGCTTGGTTATATAAATCAGTGGCTGCTTCACCCACAACTTCATCTGTCAGGATTTTCGGGAATTTACCTGCCAAGCTCCAAGAGATAAAGAATGGTGTCCAGTCAAAATATTCAACCAAGGTCGCCAATGGATAATTGGTAATAACTTGCGTACCTAAACTATTTGGAATCGGTGGGACATAGTTGTCATCCACCTTAAAACCATTTTCAATCGATTCGGCATAGCTAAGTTTTGCAGCTTTCGGTTGCTTGTTGGCTAAACGTTCACGAATCTTGGCATATTCAGCGCGATGCTCAGCAATAAAGTTGCCACGCATTTCTTTAGAGAGCAGGGTCGTTGCAACACCGACCGCACGAGAAGCATCAGCCACATAAATCACGGCATCATTTGAATATTGCGGATCAATTTTGACTGCGGTATGTGCTTTAGAGGTAGTTGCACCGCCGATCAATAAAGGAATATCAAAGCCTTTACGCTGCATCTCTTTGGCAACAAACACCATTTCATCCAAAGACGGGGTGATCAAACCAGATAAACCGATGATGTCACATTTTTCATCAATCGCTGTTTGCAAGATTTTTTCCGCAGGTACCATCACGCCAAGATCAACAATGTCGTAACCATTACAACCCAACACCACACCTACAATATTTTTACCAATATCGTGTACATCACCTTTTACGGTTGCCATTAATACACGACCCTTAGATTGTGCATTACCTTTTTCGGCTTCGATGTATGGATTCAACCAAGCCACTGCTTGCTTCATCACACGCGCAGATTTGACCACTTGTGGTAGGAACATTTTGCCCGAACCAAATAGATCACCAACGACATTCATACCATCCATCAATGCGCCCTCAATCACATCAAGTGGACGTTTTGCTTTTAAACGCGCTTCTTCGGTATCTTCATCAATATAAGTAGTGATGCCTTTGACTAAGGCATATTCAAGACGTTTTTCTACCGACTCATTGCGCCATTCAAGGTTTTCAGCTTCACGCTGTGCGCCACTATGACCACGGAACTTTTCCGCTACTTCAAGCAGTTTTTCTGTCGCGTTTTGACCTGACTCACCTTGGTTTTGATTCAGAACAACATCTTCGACCGCTTCTTTCAGTTCTTTTGGAATATCGTCGTAAATCGCCATTTGACCAGCATTCACGATCCCCATGGTCATGCCTTGTTTAATGGCATGATAAAGGAATACTGAGTGAATCGCTTCACGTACAGGTTCATTACCACGGAATGAGAACGAAACGTTAGAAACGCCACCTGAAATCATCGCATGTGGTAGGTTTTGTTTAATCCAGCCAGTTGCTTCAATAAAATCGACGCCATAGTTGTTGTGTTCTTCGATCCCTGTTGCCACGGCAAACACGTTCGGGTCAAAAATAATATCTTCAGCAGGGAAGCCCACTTCATTGACCAAAACATCATAAGAACGTTTACAAATTTCACGTTTACGTGCAGCCGTATCGGCCTGACCTGTTTCATCAAAGGCCATCACAATAATCGCAGCACCATACTGGCGGCATAGGCGTGCTTTTTCGACGAACTCGTCATAACCTTCTTTTAAGGAAATCGAATTGACGACGGGTTTACCTTGAACGCATTTTAAACCTGCTTCAATAATTTCCCATTTTGATGAGTCAATCATGATCGGCACACGAGAGATATCAGGCTCAGATGCAACCAGATTCAGGAAATGCACCATTGCACCTTGCGAATCGAGCATCCCTTCATCCATGTTAATATCGATGATCTGTGCACCAGCTTCCACTTGTTGTTGTGCAACTTCTAGAGCTTCGGCAAATTTCTCTTCACGGATAAGGCGTAGGAATTTTTTTGAACCCGTAACGTTGGTACGTTCACCGACATTGACGAATAGTGAATCATCATAAATGTTAAATGGTTCTAACCCACTTAAACGACAGGCAGGTTTGGTTTCAGGGATTTGACGCGGCTTGATATCTTTAACTGCATTATAAATGGCACGGATATGATCAGGCGTTGTACCACAGCAACCACCCGTGATATTGATCAGACCACTTTCGGCAAACTCTTTAATGAATTCCGCTGTTTGTTCTGGGGTTTCGTCATATTCACCAAAGGCATTTGGTAAACCTGCGTTTGGATGCGCAGAAACAAAAGTATCAGCAACATCAGAAATCGTTTTAACGTGTGGGCGCATCGCATCTGCACCCAAAGCACAGTTAAAACCAATCGAGAGTAAATCACCGTGGCGCACCGAGTTCCAAAAAGCTTCTGCTGTTTGACCTGTTAAAGTACGACCCGATGCATCGGTAATCGTACCTGAGATCATCAATGGCAGTTCATGACCAAGTTGCTTGAATACTTCTTTAACTGCGAAGATTGCAGCTTTACAGTTCAATGTATCAAATACAGTCTCGATCAAGATGATGTCAGCACCACCTTCGATCAGGGCGTGTGTTGCCTCAATATAGTTTTCTTTTAATTCGTCAAAGGTAATGTTACGAAAAGCTGGGTCATTTACATTGGGTGAAATAGAACAGGTGCGAGATGTCGGACCGAGGACACCTGCAACAAAACGAGGCTTCTCTGGGGTCGAGTATTTTTCACATGCTGCTTTAGCTAAGCGTGCCGCTTCACGGTTGATCTCTGGAACGAGGTCTTCCATGTGATAGTCTGACATTGAAACACGAGTGCCGTTAAAGCTGTTGGTTTCAATAATATCTGCGCCAGCATCTAAATAAGCTTCATGAATGCCTTGAATAATCTGCGGCTGGGTTAAAACCAATAAGTCGTTATTGCCTTTTAGATCTGATGCCCAATCTGCAAAGCGTTCACCACGATAATCTTCTTCTTCTAGTTTATGGCGTTGAATCATGGTTCCCATTGCACCGTCAATAATCAGAATGCGTTGAGTAAGAAGAGATTTTAGGGTGGCAAGCGTGGACATAAGGAACCCCAGTAGATAGTCAATATAAAAAGCAGGGGCATTGTAACAGAAGCTACGATAAAGCGCGTATTTTAAGCACGAGTGAGTGGTGATTCATCAGTACACATTTTAAATGTCATAAAACTTTCATCAAAGTGCAATAATTCGTCTTAATAATGGTCATAGTAAAAGCTCATCAGATGAAATATGACAAATAAATTTCATATTTTGGTGCGTTTGTTGCAAATTCAGACAAACAGTTATTGAGAAGTTTGTTTTATTTTAATTTATTGTTTTATATGGTTTATTTTTAAATTTAGGGTGAATTTTTGCTAGAAAAACACAAGATAATTTCAAAAAAATATGAAATTTAGCCTTTATATGACAAGTCGTTGTCATATAATTGTCACAATTTAATTAAACAATACAGGGGATTTTACTATCCTCTAACCGTCTACATGAATTCAAATCTTCCTCCTGCTTCGGATTCACCGCTTGCCAGCTCTACGGCAAAATCGACGAATGTACATGTACCAACACCGAAATTTTTCATGCCGGTGTTTTTGACAATTATTGTTGCAACACTTATTTATATTGGTTTTCAGGTCAGTGCTGATCTAGCACATGTACCGCCATTGAGTTTGTACTCTGTCATTCTTTTATCGACAGCTCTTTTTATTGCACTCGCTTTTGAGTTTGTAAATGGTTTTCATGACACTGCAAACGCTGTTGCAACTGTAATCTATACAAATGCATTACCTGCACCAGTTGCTGTAATGTGGGCAGGTTTCTGTAACTTTTTAGGAGTTATGGTTGCAAGTGGTGCGGTTGCTTATGGCATCATTGCATTACTTCCTGTTGAAATGATTATGAATGTAGGTAGTGGCGCAGGTTTTGCAATGGTATTTGCTTTGCTGATTGCTGCTATTTTGTGGAATTTAGGAACTTGGTTCTTAGGAATTCCTGCTTCAAGTTCACATACATTGATTGGTTCAATCTTGGGTGTGGGCATCATGAATCACTTGTTAAATGCATCAACTGGCGCAACCAGTGGCATTGATATGGATCAAGTGATTAAAGTCGGTAAAGCGTTATTATTCTCTCCACTCATTGGTTTTGCTTTTGCTGCGGTTGTATTTTTATTGGTGAAAAAAATATTTAAAAACCAATTGGAATTATTTCAGCCACCAGAAGGTAATAAACCACCGCCACCATTAATTCGTGCCATTCTAATTTTCACTTGTACTGGTGTAAGTTTTGCGCATGGTTCAAACGATGGTCAAAAAGGCATGGGTTTAATCATGTTGATTTTGATTGGTTTAGTACCGTTGGCTTATTCTTTAAACAAAAGTTTAGATGCTCAACATTTACAGTCATTTGAACAGCTATCTGCTCAAACAGCGACCGTATTAAATGTAAGTCAAAATGAGTTATCTGACGAAAAGTCGCGTGAAGTATTAACGAAATTTATTCAAACCAAAGAGCAAACAGCTGAGGTTGTTCCAGCACTTGCAAGTATGACTGCGCATTTGGGCACTCGTGTTGCAACTTATGGTGATCTGAAAGCGATTCCAGAAGCTGCGGTGAGTGAAATTCGCAATGATATGTATTTAAGTACAACAACGTTTAAGCGTCTGGATAAAGCTGAAGCTTTACCTGCTATGGATACTGCTCAAGCGAAGGTGGTAAAAGAATATCGTAGTAGCTTAGATTCATTCCTTCAGTACATTCCAAATTGGGTGAAAGTTGCAGTTGCATTGGCACTTGGTTTAGGAACAATGGTGGGTTGGAAACGTATCGTAGTTACTGTAGGTGAGCGTATTGGTAAAAACCATATGACTTATGGTCAAGGTATGTCTGCTGAATTAGTGGCGATGAGTACCATTGCTGCTGCTGATGGTCTCGGTATGCCAGTATCAACTACACACGTTTTAAACAGTGCGGTTGCGGGTACTATGGTAGCCAATCGATCAGGTTTAAATTTTGCGACAGTAAAAACAATTCTTTCAGCTTGGGTCTTTACTTTACCAGCAACAATTACATTGTCCGGTGGCTTGTACTGGTTGTTTTTACAATTTGTTGGCTGATAAAATTAGTAGTTTATTGAGTTTCTCGTTTTATGGCTTTGCTTCGGCAAAGCCTTTTTTTATTTGAATAGTCCTAATATCTTCTGCTGAAGTGAGACATAGTTTAGCAAACTGTTTGCTTTGATTAGAGTCATGAGTCATAGCTGAAAATATCTTATTGATTGCTAGGAATAGCAGATAAGTACTTCATGCCAGAGTAGCATTTTGATTCTCTTTGATTGCTGTAGAGCTGAGTTAAATAAAACTATTTTTGTAATATCCAAAAAATACTTTTCAAATTTCAATAAGCTTTATTCCCCAAACGAGGAATATTTTTTAAAAAATTTATCAGCTAGTATGAATCTACCGATCGTGCTTCGGTTGTGCTTAAAACTCAAATAATACTTTCTGATTTTGTTTACACTCAGCCATTCTCGATACTAGAGAGTGGCTTTTTTTATCGTATCTTTCTTTTTAAAAGTGTAGACAATAAAAAAGAGCTATTTAAATAGCTCTTTTAAAAGACCATACGCAATGTTTAAGCTTGTTGAATACCAGCAACAACCCAATCTTGTTGTGAGCCAGCAGGCTTAACAAAGTGCCAAATTTCTGTAAAAGGTTGCGGCAAACTGTTCAAATCCTCGCTTACAGTACCCGTGAAACGCACACTGACAAGGTATTGACCATTTTCAGTCGTGCTTTCAACTACCATAGCATTGAGATTGCTGAATTCTGCTACATCTTGATCTTGGTTCGCCATGATATCGCTGTACATCGAACTATAAAGTTCTGGTGTTAAGTAACGACGAATTTCTTCTACATTATTTGCACTGTTTACCGACTGGATATGATTGAAACGTTGACGTGCAATACGTAAGAATGCAGCAGGTTCAGTACCATCTGGTAATTGGTTGCCACTGCTCATCGAAGCTGAGCCGAAAGGTGCTTGTGTTGCTGTTGATGTTCCACCTGCAACTGACTGACCAAAAATATTGGTGTTGTCACTCGTTTGACGAACAGTTGATTGAGGCGGAGTTTGACGGCCAAAATTATTGTGACCGCCATTATTTGGTGCATATGGATTATTAGCTGCTAATTTTTTTTTTGCGCCGATTTTACGGAATAGGAAGAAAGCAGCAGCGGCAGCGAGTAATACCCAAATCCAGCTTGGGATGCCACCTTTTTCTTCCTGCTGTTGAGCAGCTTGCTGTTGTTCAGTTGAAGTAGGGTTTTTATCATCTGCTAAGGCATTCGCTGCAACAGCACCTACAGCAGCACCAGCTACACCAGCTGCAACCATAGAGCCAACGCCTGGACCTGATTTTTGTGGTGCAGTTTGTTGTTGAGCAGGAGCAGCTTGACGTGATGGTTGATAAGATTGGCTAGATGAATTAGATCTACTCATACCATGACTTTTTCCACCACCTGCACGTTTTGCTTCTGCAAGCGGTGCAGCAACAAGTGTTGCCATTAAAAGAGCTGCCATCAAGCCACGCTGGTGTACTTGCATCGAAAATTCCTATTCAAATTTAATTTGTAAGTGTATTTATGCAGGTATTAAGCATTAATTTCAACTAAAAAAGTATGTTTTTTTATGTCAATTCGTCACTCAATTGCATTGCTTCAGTTAAAGCTTCATGTAAACGTGCAACTGTAATGATTTGAACGCCTTCGATTGCTTTTTGTGGAGCATTCGCTCTAGGTAAAATCACATATTTAAAACCGTGCTTAGCCGCTTCTTTTAAGCGCTCTTGTCCGTTTGGCACAGGACGAATTTCACCTGACAAACCGACTTCACCAAAAACAGCCAATTGTTGTGGTAAGGCTTTACCGCGTAGGCTGGAGGCACAAGCTAGTAATACCGCTAAATCTGAGCCTGTTTCAGTGATCTTCAAACCACCAACAACATTGACGTAAACATCTTGACCCGCAGTCTGCACTCCGCCATGACGATGCATCACTGCAAGGAGCATATTCAAACGGTTTTGTTCTAGACCTAATGCAACGCGTCGAGGTTGTCCATGTGCATCATCGACTAGAGCTTGTACTTCGACTAACAATGGACGAGTACCTTCACGGCTGATCATCACGATTGAACCAGGAATGGCTTCATCGTATCGACTTAGAAAAATTGCGGAAGGATTAGCAACCTCACGGAGACCTTTATCGGTCATTGCAAATACGCCTAATTCATTGACTGCACCAAAACGGTTCTTGACTGCACGAATCATTCGATAACGTGAGTCCGATTGACCTTCAAAATAGAGCACGCAATCCACCATATGTTCTAAAACACGTGGACCAGCCAATGCACCCTCTTTGGTGACATGACCTACAAGGAATAACGCCGTGCCACTATTTTTTGCAAACCGAGTCAGAAGGGCGGCAGATTCACGGATTTGTGAAACACCGCCGGGCGCAGATTGCAGAGTTTCTGTATATAGGGTTTGAATCGAATCCAAAATCGCAACAGCAGGACGTTCGTGTGTTAATACTTCACATATACGCTCGACACAGGTCTCAGCCATGACTTTAAGTGAGTCTGTGGGGAGATCTAAACGTTGTGCACGTAAGGCTACTTGTGAAAGTGATTCCTCACCAGTCACATAAAGCGCTGAGCTTTTTTTACTGGCCATGTGTGTTGCAGTTTGCAACAAGATGGTTGATTTACCAATACCAGGATCACCACCAATCAACACTACAGAGCCTGTAACCAAACCGCCACCGAGGACACGATCGAATTCGCTAATACCTGTCTGTAGACGAGTTTCATGCGAAACCGAGATTTGATTAAGGGTTGTGATATTGGCACTTTGACCAGCATAACCACCGCCCATTTTAGGCTGAGCTCTATGACTAACTGTTGGTTCTAGTCGAACTTCTACTAGACTATTCCATTCGCCACACTCAGAACATTGACCAGCCCATTTAGAATGATCTGCACCACATTGTTCACATCGATAAATAGTTTTAATTTTTGCCATATATAAAATTGAAAAAATTCTGTAAATTGGATAAAAGTAGAGTAATTACGGAAACAAGGTGAAAACCTAGAACTTATTTTCTTCAAAAGGATTAAAGGAAATAGAGCGTTTTTCGTAACTCACTAGTTAAAGGGAAGTGTTCAGAAAAATAACATGATATGTGACTTTTACAAGTAAGATACGATGTGTTTTTTTGATCAATATTTCGTTCGGTTCACTTTTACTATGGAAGGATTTTGAGCATTTGATTATTTATTGTCAGGATATTAATAATCAATGGCATAGATATTGCTCTTGCTCAAACATATGAAAATATAACGTTCGCTATATTTTCAACATATATAAAAAAGGTTGGTGTTTATGAGTGCAGCAGAAATTGTTGATTGGGTAAATAGTATTATTTGGAGCAAAGCTCTGATCTATTTATGTTTAGGTGCAGGTTTATTTTTTTCTGTTTTGACTCGGTTTGTTCAAGTCCGTCAAGTTAAAGACATGATAAGGCTCTTAATTAAAGGAACTTCATCAGCGCAGGGTATTTCATCTTTTCAAGCCTTAGCTGTGTCGCTTTCAGGTCGTGTCGGTGTTGGTAATATTGCTGGTGTTGCAGCCGCAATTGGTTTTGGTGGTCCTGGTGCTGTATTTTGGATGTGGGTGGTTGCATTTTTAGGTGCAAGTACTGCTTATGTGGAATCAACTTTAGGTCAAATATATAAGGTTGAATATCAAGGACAATATCGTGGTGGACCCGCTTTTTATTTTGACAAAGGTCTAGGTCAGCGCTGGTTGGGTATTTTATTTGCGATTGCCGCGATCATTTCATGTGGTTTGTTTTTACCCGGTATTCAAGCAAATGCAGTAGGTAATGCTTTTACACAAATCACAGGCGAAGGTGCGATCGTTTTCGGAAATGTCGGCACTTATAAACTACTCGCTTTAATTGTGATTGTCACATTACTTGCAGTCATCATTTTTGGTGGTATCAAACGTATTGCAAAATTCGCTGAATTTGTAGTGCCATTTATGGCAGCTGGCTATATTGTAATGGCATTAATTATTGTCTTTATCAATATTGATAAACTACCGGGTGTGATCTCATTAATCTTTGCAGATGCTTTTTCACCGATGGCAGGCATTGGTGCTGCAATTGGTTGGGGTGTGAAACGTGGAGTGTATTCTAACGAAGCAGGACAAGGTACGGGTCCTCATGCAGCAGCAGCAGCAGAGGTACAACATCCAGCCCAACAAGGACTTGTTCAATCTTTCTCAATTTATATCGATACCTTATTTGTTTGCTCAGCTACCGCATTTATGATTCTTATTACTGGAATGTATAATGTTCAAGGTACTTTAGAAGCTGGTCAATTTATTGTACAGAATGTTGCTGCAACAGCTGAAATTGGCTCTCCTGCATTTACACAGATGGCAGTAAGTACAGTATTTGGTGGTTTTGGGCAAGTTTTCGTAGCATTAGCTGTGTTCTTCTTTGCATTCACCACGATTGTTGCTTACTACTATATTGCTGAAACCAATATTACTTATTTAAGTTACATTACTAAAACACCTTCTCTTTTATTTCTAACTAAATGTTTTATCATTATTTCAGTTTCATACGGTGTCCTCAGTGCAACTGGGTATATTTGGGGAATTGGAGATATCGGTGTTGGTTTAATGGCTTGGATTAACATCATTGGTATTATCATGACCTACTTCATTTGGAAACCAACCATTAAAGCGTTGAGAGATTATGAAGAGCAGCAAAAAGCAGGCGTTAAAGAGTTTACCTTTGATCCTGTTAAGCTCGGCATTCGTAATGCAACCTTCTGGGAAGAGCGTATTAAAAACAAACAAAAATAAGTATTAAGTAGTCGAAATATAACTCTATATTTCAATAAAAATAAGCAGCGATTATCGCTGCTTTTTTTTTAAAACCTAATAAGTCACAGTATCTGTAAGCGACTTGATTGTATTGTCCTATTCTAGTGCGTATCATCCTATCCAATTTTTATTTCACTTGAAATATTGAGTAATACAGGCAGAAATTGTTGAACTGAAAGCGTTTCAAAAATACGTGTTAAAAAAAGATGCCTAATAATGGTGCAGGTTATTTTGATTCGATTTCAGGTTAACGGACAACAATACTGGAGATTTTTGTAAAATGTCGAATCAAAATCTGAGTGAAGCGACCGATCAAGGCGGACTTCACCGTAGTCTTTCTAATCGACATCTACAGTTGATTGCGATTGGTGGAGCAATTGGAACAGGGCTTTTCATGGGCTCTGGCAAAACCATTAGTTTGGCTGGTCCTTCAATTTTATTCATCTATATGACCATCGGTTTGATGGTGTTTTTTGTTATGCGAGCATTAGGTGAATTACTCTTATCGAACTTAAATTATAAGTCTTTTATTGACTTATCTACTGATCTTATTGGTCCATGGGCAGGCTATTTTGTTGGTTGGACGTACTGGTTATGTTGGGTCACGATTGGTATCGCTGACTTGTCTGCGATTATCTATTATCTAGAATTCTTTAATGGCGGAGAGTCGTTTACTGCTTTAGGTGGTTTACTGATTAGTTCTGTCGCAATTCTTTTTGTACTGGGATTAAACCTTGTCACTGTAAAACTATTTGGTGAAATGGAATTCTGGTTTGCGATGGTCAAAATTACTGCAATTATCGTACTGATATTTGTAGGTTTATGGATGATTTTCACTGGTTTTACTAATACCGCTGGTACAACTGCAAGTATCAGTAATTTGTGGACACATGGCGGCATGTTCCCTAAAGGCTTGGATGGTTTCTTGGCAGGCTTCCAAATTGCTATTTTTGCTTTTGTTGGTGTAGAACTGGTAGGTACAACGGCTGCGGAAACTCAAGATCCAAAGCGTAATTTGCCGAAAGCAATTAACTCAATTCCAATCCGTATCATTATTTTCTATGTTTTGGCATTGTTTGTTGTGATGTGTGTGACACCTTGGGATCAGATTAATCCTAAGGTCAGCCCATTCGTCAATATTTTCTCGCAAGCGGGGATTGCTTCAGCAGCAATTATCATGAATTTGGTGGTGTTATCTTCAGTGATGTCATCGATGAATAGTGGTGTGTTCTCAACGAGTCGTATGTTGTTTGGTTTATCAACGGATAAGCAAGCACCAAAACTATTTGCTCGTTTATCAAAGTCTGCTGTTCCATCTAAAGCGCTGGTATTCTCTTCGATCTGTATCTTTATCGGTGCATTCGTACAGTTTATTTATAAAGTCAAAACAGGCACCAATGATGAAGTAACAGCTTTCACATTGGCAACAACCTTATCTACGATTCTGTTCATCTGTGTTTGGATGATTATTATGTGGAGTTATATTAACTACCGTAAAAATCGTCCTGAATTACATGCGCAATCGACATTTAAGCTACCTGGCGGCGTATTCACTTGTTGGGTTGTGATTGTCTTTTTCTTAGCGACAATTTATTTCCTTGCATTGGATGAAACAACTTTAGAATCATTAAAAGTAAGTCCAGTTTGGTTCATCATCTTAGCGATAGGATATTTCTTTGCGAAAAGAAAATAAATTTGTCAGTTGAAAATAAAAACGCTAACAAGAAGTTGGCGTTTTTTTATGTTTAGGCTTTAGCGCATCGATTGATCACGCTATACTGCTGCAAAATGTAAAAGTTAGGTGCGCAGATGCTTAAAGCCATTTGTTCTATCAGTTTGTTGCTCAGTAGTATGCTATTAACTGCATGTGGTCAATCGGGTGCATTACAATTACCTTCAGACCCAAATCACGACAAACGTGCAAAATATTTGCTTTATAAAAATGAAGCATCTTCAGCAAAGAATTCTTCTGATGTCAAAGCAGATGATGAAAATACGGAAACTCCAGAAACATCATCTATAGCTCAACCATAGACAACAACCTTTCAAGTTTGTAAACAAGGACACCTTCATGAGTTTCACGCGCATTAATGGAGTATTGCATGCGGAGCAATGTTCATTAGATCAGCTCGCCCAGCAATTCGGCACACCACTCTATGTTTATTCAAAATCTACTTTGGAAAAACATTATTTAGATATGGATCGTGCTTTTGATTTTATAGATCATCAAATCTGTTTTGCGGTGAAATCAAACTCAAATATCGCTGTTCTAAACGTGTTGGCAAAGTTGGGTGCTGGTTTTGACATTGTTACAGGTGGTGAACTTGCGCGTGTTTTAGCTGCTGGTGGTGATCCTGCAAAAATCGTATTTTCAGGTCTAGGTAAATCTGAAGCAGATATTGAAAAAGCTTTAAACGTCGGTATTGCTTGCTTTAATGTGGAATCTTATGCTGAGCTAGATCGTATTCAAAAAGTTGCGGCAAAATTAGCTAAAAAAGCGCCGATTTCATTGCGGGTTAATCCAGATGTCGATGCAAAGACGCATCCTTATATTTCAACAGGCTTGAAAGAAAATAAATTCGGTATTCCAAGTGATACGGTGAATGAAACTTATCAATATGCCGCATCACTACCAAATTTAGAGATTGTAGGTATTGATTGTCATATTGGTTCTCAACTTACGGAAACTAAACCTTTTGTTGATGCACTTGACCGTGTGATTTTAATGATTGAAGAGTTGAAAAAACTGGGTATCAACCTCAAACATATTGATATCGGTGGTGGTTTAGGTGTTTGTTATAAAGATGAAACACCGCCAAGTGTTGCAGAATATGCAAATTCAATGCGTCCAGCTTTAGAAAAACTGGGTTTAAAAGTCTATATGGAACCGGGGCGTAGTATTTCAGCAAATGCTGGCGTATTACTGACTAAAGTTGATTTATTAAAACCAACCAATCACCGTAATTTTGCAATTATTGATGCTGCAATGAATGACTTAATTCGTCCAGCTTTATATGAAGCATGGATGGATATTCAATCGGTCAATCCAAATACTCACGTTGAAGTGAAAACTTGGGATTTGGTCGGTGCAATATGTGAAACGGGTGATTTCTTGGGTAAACAGCGTGATTTAGCGCTTCAAGAAAATGATGTGCTTGCTGTATTAGGTGCAGGTGCTTATGGTTTTGTGATGAGCTCAAACTATAATACACGTGGTCGTGCTGCTGAAGTTATGGTCAGTGGTGATCAATCCTATTTAATTCGTGAGCGCGAAACAATAGAATCACTCTGGGAAAAAGAGCGTTTGTTACCTGAGGAGTAAATTGGCATGTATTTAGAATTCACCAAAATGCATGGTTTGGGCAATGATTTCATGGTTGTTGATCTAATTACCCAACGCGCTTATTTAGATACGGTAACTATTCAACGTTTAGCAGACCGTCATTTTGGCGTGGGTTTTGATCAATTGTTGATTGTTGAGCCACCTGATTTTCCAGATGTTGATTTTAAATATCGTATTTTTAACGCAGATGGTTCAGAAGTCGAGCAGTGCGGTAATGGTGTACGCTGTTTTGCTCGTTTCGTACATGAGCGTCAACTCACGACCAAAACTAAAATTCGTGTACAAACTAAAGCAGGTATTGTAGAGCCAGAGTTGGGTGCAAATGGTTGGGTACGTGTCAACATGGGTCCACCAAAATTTCTTCCTGAAGAAATCCCATTTGTTACTCAGGAACATGAAGATGCTGAAGGCTTATATGAACTTGAGCTTGCAGATAATAAAAGCATCAATATCGATGTGGTAAACATGGGCAACCCCCATGCTGTAACTATCGTACCTGATGTTTTAACGGCTGATGTCGCTGGAATGGGACCACAAGTTGAGTCGCATGTCCGTTTCCCTGCGCGTGTAAATGCTGGATTTATGCAAATTATTGATGAAAAGCATATTCGGTTACGTGTATTTGAGCGTGGTGTAGGTGAGACTTTGGCTTGTGGTACTGGCGCGTGTGCAGCAGCAGTCAGTGGTATGCGTCGTGGTTTACTTGCGAATGAAGTTGAAGTGCAATTAGC
This sequence comes from Acinetobacter sp. Z1, assembly GCF_024296945.1. Taxonomy (NCBI): domain Bacteria; kingdom Pseudomonadati; phylum Pseudomonadota; class Gammaproteobacteria; order Moraxellales; family Moraxellaceae; genus Acinetobacter; species Acinetobacter sp. Z1. The sequence continues at coordinate 1,136,608 of NZ_CP101115.1, forward strand.
TGGTGGTAAGTTGCATATTGCATGGCGTGAAGGTGATGTGGTGTGGATGACAGGTCCAACTACTCATGTTTATGATGCGCGTTTGGATTTACGATATTTCCAAGGCTGATGATCTAAGGTTTAAGAAAAAGCGCGTTGATTGGAACGCGCTTTTTTATGATCTATCTTTTACTGAAGGCGAGTTTGAGTGCAAATAAAATAAAAATACTGCCTGTAATTCGATCCATATATTGAATAAATTTGGGTTGCTTTAAAAATTTAGATATTGATTGCATTGCTGTAATTAAAAAGATTGACCATATAAATCCAATCACGACATGAATCATTACAAGTCCCATGGTCCAAATGACTGGAGACGAAGACTGCGGGATAAATTGTGGTAGAAAAGAAATATAGAAAATACCAACTTTGGGATTGAGTAGATTTCCCCAAAAGCCTTTCATAAACCAATTATGAGTAGCTGCAATATCATCGATATTGGCAAGTTGACTACGCGGTTTTAAAATAAGATTAAGTCCTAACCATGTCAGGTAGATTGCCCCCATCCACTTCAATGCATTAAAGGCGAAATCTGAAGCCATCAGTAAAGCACCTAAACCACATGCCACAATGACTCCCCAAGCAATACAGCCTAGATTAATGCCTAGTGCTGCTTGAAATGCCTTTGTTTTACCTTCAATCGTTGCCGTACGAATAATTAATGTTGTATCTAAACCGGGTGTAATTGTTAGGATTGTAATTGCAAAAAGATAGGGGATAAGCATTGTTGACATTTTTATATCATCACTTAAAACTTGAAATCTATTGTATTACACTGCTGTATATACTTCGATATTTGTTTAATCATCAATCACATTGAAATTTGCTAAATTTTAGATATTTTTTAAAACATTGGAGAGCATGTTGGAAAGCCCTGAAAAACTGTTATCCATGTGGTTAAAAGAACGCATCATTCAAAATCAGTCTGAGCATACGATTTCAGCTTATCAACGTGATCTCACAGATTTCTTTCATTTCTGCGAGCTTAAGCAGTTACAATTACAAGATATAGAGGCTTCAGATTTAAGAGAATATTTGGCAGCTCGTGTTGAAAAGAATCAACTCAGTTCAAGTAGCTTACAACGTCATTTAACTGCAATACGTCAATTTATGAAGTGGGCAGAACAAGGTCAATATCTACAACAAAATCCATCTGAAGATTTTAGGTTAAAACGACAACCGCGACCTTTACCTGGGATGGTAGATATTGAAACAGTGCATCAAATTTTGGATCAACCAGCACCAGAAAAACCTTTAGAACAACAATTATGGTTACGTGATAAGGCTATGCTTGAATTATTGTATTCAAGTGGTCTACGTTTGGCTGAATTGCAAGGATTGACCATTAAAGATATCGATTTTAATCGACAATTATTACGTATTACAGGTAAAGGAAATAAAACCAGAATTGTTCCTTTTGGGCAGCAAGCCAAACAAAGTTTAATCGAATGGCTTAAAATTTATCGAATATGGCAAGGCAATTTGAGTGCCGATTTTGCGGTATTCATTTCACAAAAAGGTGGTGTCTTAACACCTCGACAAATTGAAAATCGTGTCAAACTACAAGCACAAAGAGCGGGGGTAAATGTTGATTTACATCCACATTTATTGAGACATTGTTTTGCAAGTCATATGCTTTCAGCAAGTGGTGATTTACGCTCTGTACAAGAAATGCTTGGGCATAGTAATTTATCTACTACCCAAATCTATACCCATGTCGATTTTGATCAACTCGCAAAAGTCTATGATCAAGCTCACCCAAGAGCACAAAAGAATGAACACTGAAAAACATCCACAATTATTAGATCAAATTGCATTTAAACGATGTTGTGACTTAATAGATGAGATTTTGCAAGATTATCGAGTAGTTATAAATCGAAGTTATCAAGGTTATTCCAATCATTGTAAACGTGTTGCTGCATGTTGTTTGATTTTAAGTGCAGATCGCAGTTATGAAACATTGCATAAAATTGCTATTGCTGTCGCCTTTCATGATATTGGCATATGGACTGCGAACACCATAGATTATATCAAGCCTTCGGTTGAGCAAATGCGACAATACCTTGCATCAAATGAGTTGTTAATGTGGGAAAAAGAAATCACATTAATGATTACGGAGCATCACAAAATGACTAAGGTTGAATGCTCTGAAGATCAATTAGTTGAAAACTTTCGGCGGGCTGATTATGCAGATTTTACATTGGGATTGGTCCGATCAAGTATTCCACTAGATGAATTTCGCAAACTGACAAGAGATTTTCCAAATAGAGGCTTTCATAAGACCTTAATTTATTTGGGAATAAAGCGTCTATTGCAAAAGCCGTGGAGCCCACTACCAATGTTTAAACTGTAGCAAGAATGAATGATCGTATTGTCGATTAACTTTTAGCGATACATTATGTTTCAAAATTGGCTGATTAATAAGCAGCTATATGCATGCTTTTCAGTTAGAGAATGTTTAATTCGTGTTCTTACTTTTTTGCCAAATTTTATTAAAATGAAAAATGTGTCAAACCATGAGTTAAATGCATCAATTAACGATTTACCTTTTAAATGAATCACGCGTTTTTTAGAGCATTGAATTTATTAAAATATTAAATAAATCAAAGCATAATAATTTCAGTTTAATTGTTTTGAATAGCAATGATTAAACATAACTTTCAATTAATGAACTGAGCGTTTCATCTTTTTTATGAGTTGAACGGAAATTGTGACTTGACCGAAATGCCAAATACATTGCAAGATAGGGCACCTAAAAAGTTTCGATCGAAGAGATAGAATACTCTTCACTACATTTACTTGCTTAGAACAGCCGAGGATTACATGAAGGCTCTTGTCGCTGTAAAACGTGTGGTTGATGCCAACGTTAAAGTTCGTGTTAAGCCGGACAATAGTGGGGTTGACCTTACCAACGTTAAGATGTCAATTAACCCATTCTGTGAAATCGCAGTGGAAGAAGCGGTTCGCTTAAAAGAAAAAGGAACGATTTCAGAAATCGTTGTTGTTTCAGTGGGTTCTAAAGACGCGCAAGAACAAATTCGTTCTGCAATGGCTTTAGGTGCTGATCGTGGTATTTTAGTAGAAACTGCTGACGAAGTTGGCGCTTTAGAAGTTGCTAAAATTCTAAAAGGCGTTGTTGATGCTGAAAAACCAGAACTTATTCTTCTTGGTAAACAAGCAATTGATGACGACTCTAACCAAGTAGGTCAAATGCTTGGCGCTTTACTTGGTGCTGGTCAAGGTACTTTTGCATCTGAAGTTAAAGTTGACGGCGGTAAAGTACAAGTTACTCGTGAAGTTGACGGTGGTTTGCAAACTGTTGAACTTGGTCTTCCAGCAATCATCACAACTGACTTACGTTTGAATGAGCCACGTTATGCTGCTCTTCCAAACATCATGAAAGCGCGTAAAAAACCGCTTGATACTAAGTCTCCTGCTGATTATGGCGTTGCAACTGGTACCAAACTTAAAACAATTAAAGTTGAAGCACCTGCTGAACGTAAAGCTGGCGTACAAGTGAAATCTGTAGATGAGCTTGTAGAAAAATTGAAAAACGAAGCGAAAGTGATCTAATACAGAAGGATACAATCATGAGTATTTTAGTTATCGCTGATCACAACAACCAGACACTTAACGGTGCAACTTTAAACGTTGTTGCGGCAGCTCAAAAAATCGGTGGTGATATTACTGTACTAGTTGCTGGTTCAGGCGCTCAAGCAGTTGCTGACGCTGCTGCTAAAGTTGCTGGTGTAAGCAAAGTATTGCTTGCTGACAACGCTGCTTATGCAAACCAATTAGCTGAAAACGTTGCTGGCTTAGTCGCTGATATCGCGAAAGGCGGATACAAATACGTTTTAGCTGCATCTACAACGACTGGTAAGAACATTCTTCCACGTGTTGCTGCACTTCTTGACGTAAGCATGATTTCAGACATCATTGCTGTAGAGTCTGCAAATACTTTCAAGCGTCCTATCTATGCAGGTAACGCAATCGCAACTGTTCAATCTGACGAAGCAATTATCGTTGGTACAGTTCGCGGTACAGCATTTGATGCGGTTGCTGCTGAGGGCGGTTCTGCTGCTGTTGAAGCTGTAGCTGAAGCGAAAGACGCTGGTATTTCTAAGTTTGTAAACGAAGAAATCGTGAAGCTTGATCGTCCAGAGTTAACTGCTGCACGTATCGTTGTTTCTGGTGGTCGTGGTGTTGGTTCTGGTGAGAACTACCACAAAGTACTTGACCCATTAGCTGACAAGCTTGGTGCTGCACAAGGTGCTTCACGTGCTGCGGTTGATGCTGGTTTCGTACCAAATGACTTCCAAGTTGGTCAAACGGGTAAAATCGTTGCACCAGATCTTTACATGGCAATCGGTATCTCTGGTGCGATTCAGCACTTAGCAGGTATGAAAGACTCTAAAGTTATTGTTGCAATCAACAAAGACGAAGAAGCGCCAATCAACAGCGTTGCTGACTACTGGTTAGTTGGTGATTTGAATACTGTTGTACCAGAGTTGGTATCTAAACTTTAATTCTTTGAATTAAGTTGAAAAAACGCTCCGAAAGGGGCGTTTTTTATTGAAACGAAAATTTAATACAACTAAATTTCTAATAATATTAATTACTACCAAAAGTGTACTTGTAAGTACACTTTTGCTAAAATAACAGATGTACTGTCTTTGATCCAATTTGGATAGGTTATCTCCCGTCAATGAAATTTAATTTTCGCTTTAATTTTGTAGCGCTAGTTTTGCTCGTCCTTTTATTTGGTATTTTATTATTAGCGATTACAGAAACTCATTTATTATCAAATTGGAATGTTCATCTAATAGAGGATATTCAGGCACTTATATTGCTGCTCTGTGTTCCATTTACGTGGTTTTACATGAAGCCTAAAACGCTGTCGGAACAGAAAAAATGGTTTTGGCTTTGGGCAATTGCATGGTGGGCAATGTTCTTTGGGCGTAGTATCAGTTGGGGGCGTGATTTCTTTCCCGAAGTTCCACATTTGTATTTCCGTATCATCTCTATCTTTGTGATTGCGCCTGTTATCTTCATGTTGTTTTCTGCACAGTTACGCACTGAGATTAAATATAAGCTTCAGTCTGTAAAGTTTCCTTTTTGGTATTTGTTTATTGCAATCCTATCTTTATTTTTCGCAGATAGTATTGAACATCATCGTTTTATTGATACATGGCTAATGAGAGAGGGGAGTAACGTTGATCTGATTGAAGAATTATATGAGTTTCCATTTATCTTGGCGCTATTTCTATCCGCTTTATACTTTATGAAGTTGGATAAATCATCTAAAGTGGAACGGTTGGAGACATTTTTAGATTTAAAATTATTTCATAAGTAAAATAAACCTTTATCGCTAGGATGAAGTTTCATTCCATCAAGCAATTACTTATGTGCATCGAGGTGAAGTTTATACTGAGCCTTTGATTGAATGTTGGCATACGTATTTAGCCATCACACGCATCATCGAGGTCAAATTAATAGCATGCTCTTTGAGCAAATAACAAAGTCCTTGGAGCTAGACTTAATTTTCTTTCAAAGAGAATATGCCTATTTATATCGCTGATTAGGATAACAAAAGGAAATAAGGACTAGACCATGTGTTAATTGCATGATTAATAAATGATATTTGTAGTAAGGTGATGAGATTTCACATTTCCATGTAGGAACTCTGATACTCCAATCATTATTCATAAATGTAAGATTGTCAGTCAGTTTCCATGAAATATATTGAATACCGTATTTAAATATTTCTTCTAGGTTTTCAGATGATTCCAATGTTTGTAAAGTGCTGGTGAGTTGTTCAGAAATATAGCTTTGGATTTTTTCTGATGGAAAAATTTCAAGATTCCAATGAATATCATCTTTATGTAAAGAAATGCCACCTTCGATGTATGGATTGTAATGTAGGGTGTTACTAAAATAATCTAACTGATGAGGGATAAGACTTTGTTTTAAAATTTCAATATCAATTTTTCTGTGTTTGTTTTTTATAGGATAAATTGATTGAGAAAATACATTTGAAAATGGGGCATTACATAGCATACGACCAATTCCAAATAACATATTGCGATTTTCGTCATTATAGTATTTGAACATGCGTTTTGAGACACGGTAACGATATTCTTGATTTGGTTTTGACATATTTTTTAAAGTAAATTTTTGCTTAATGGTTTTATGTAAATTCTATATAAATAAAGAAAATACGACAATCTATTTGTATCAAAAGACTCCCTGTTGAATAGCCATTTATGCTATAATTTTTTGCTATATTTTTTATTTTTAGTTCAAGTTTCTGAGCTAAAGACTTGCAAGATTGAATACATAAAAACAAGTAGAAATATCTACTTGTAAACAAGGAGTATGCATGAGCGTATCGGAAATCAGACCGATTGCCATTGAGGACGAACTCAAGCATTCATATTTAGATTACGCGATGAGCGTAATTGTATCTCGTGCATTACCAGATGTGAGAGACGGTCTAAAACCTGTTCACCGTCGTGTGTTGTTTGCAATGCATGAATTGGGTAATGATTATAACAAAGCGTACAAAAAGTCTGCTCGTGTTGTCGGGGATGTGATCGGTAAATATCACCCTCATGGTGACAGTGCAGTATACGAAACGATTGTTCGTATGGCGCAAGACTTTAGCTTGCGCTATATGTTGGTGGATGGTCAAGGTAACTTCGGTTCTGTTGATGGGGATAGCGCAGCAGCAATGCGTTATACCGAAGTCCGTATGCAAAAGTTAACCCATGAAATTTTGGCTGACTTGGAAAAAGATACGGTTGACTGGGAAGACAACTACGACGGTTCAGAACGTATTCCTCAAGTAATGCCAACGCGTATTCCAAATCTTTTGATTAATGGTACAACAGGTATTGCAGTAGGTATGGCGACCAATATGGCGCCACACAATATGACTGAAGTCGTTAATGCGTGTTTGGCTTATGCAAATAACCCTAGCATTACTGTCGAAGGTTTAATGGAACATGTGACTGGTCCAGATTTTCCTACAGGCGGCATTATCTATGGTAAGTCAGGTATTGTGGATGCCTACCGTACAGGTAAAGGGCGCCTACATATCCGTGGTAAGTACCATTTTGAGGAAGACCAAAAAACAGGTCGTACTACTATTGTTTTTACTGAGATTCCTTATCAAGTTAACAAAGCAAGAACGATTGAGCGTATTGCTGAACTGGTAAAAGAAAAGAAATTAGAAGGTATTTCTGAGTTACGTGATGAATCTGATAAAGATGGTATGCGTATTGCCATAGATTTAAAACGTGGTGAAAACGCAGAAGTTATCGTCAATAATCTGTTCTTACATACTCAACTTCAAAACTCGTTCAGTATTAACATGGTTTGCCTAGATAATGGACAACCTAAGTTAATGAACTTGAAAGATATTATTGCGGCATTTATTCGTCACCGCCAAGAAGTTGTTACGCGCCGTACTATGTACGAATTGCGTAAAGCACGTGAACGTGGTCATATCTTAGAAGGTTTAACAGTTGCTTTAGCTAATATTGATACCATTATTGAAACGATTAAAACCTCTGCAAACCCAGCTGAAGCGCGTGAGCGTTTACAAGCAGGTGAGTGGGCAGGTGGTGGTGTCGTTGCTTTATTAGAGAAGGCTGGTGCAATATCAGTTCGCCCAGATGAGATTGAAGGCGAAGATACTACACGTCCATTTGGTTTGTCAGGTGAAATTTATCGCCTCTCACCAACGCAAGTATCTGCAATTCTTGAGTTACGTTTACATCGTTTAACAGGTTTAGAACAAGACAAATTACACGCTGAATATACTGAGATTTTAGGTCAAATTGCTGAATTAACAGCGATTCTAAATGACTTTAATTTATTGATGAATGTGATTCGTGAAGAACTTGCTTTGATCTTGCAGCAATACGGTGATGGGCGTCGTACTGAAATTGTTGAATCTGGTGTGGATTTCTGTCGTGAAGATTTGATCCCAGAAGAGCAAGTCGTATTGACTGTTTCTCAAACGGGTTATGCAAAAACCCAACCACTTTCTGACTATCAAGCTCAGCGTCGCGGTGGTCGTGGTAAGTCGGCAACCTCGATGAAAGATGATGATATTATTCAGCATTTAATCGTAGCTTCGAACCATGCAACCGTATTATGTTTTACAGATGTCGGTAAGGTCTATCGTTTACGTGTATTTGAAGTGCCACAAGCTTCTCGCGGTGCAAAAGGCCGTCCAATCATTAATTTACTTCCATTGGATGCCAATGAAAAAGTAACTGCGATCTTACCGTTGACAGAATTCCTTGAAAACCACTATGTATTTATGGCGACTGCTTCAGGTACAGTGAAGCGTGTAGAGTTATCGCAGTTCAGTAATATTCGTGCGAATGGTTTACGTGCAATTGAGTTGAATGAAGAAGATACACTGATTGGCGTTGCAATTACTGATGGCAATCAACAAATCATGTTGTTCTCGAATGAAGGGAAAGCAATTCGTTTTGCTGAAACCGATGTTCGTGCCATGGGACGTACTGCTAAAGGCGTGCGTGGAATGCGCGTAAGTTTAGCAAGTGCTAGCGTAGACGTTGAAGAATCTGAAATTGAAAATGACGAAAGTGATGACAATGATGATTCATCTGACTCAGATGTAGTGAGTCGTATCGTATCACTTGTGGTTGTGCCTGAAACGGGCGAAGTGCTTTGTGCAAGTGCGAATGGTTATGGTAAACGTACACCTGTCGATGATTTCCCTACTAAGAAACGTGGTGGTAAGGGTGTTATTGCGATCAAGATGAGTGAGCGTAATGGTGAACTCGTTGGTGCTGTATCGATCGATGAAACCAAAGAGCTCATGTTGATTTCTGATGGTGGTACTTTAGTACGTACTCGTGCTGCCGAAGTTGCTACAACAGGTCGTAATGCGCAAGGTGTTCGTCTAATTCGCTTAAGTGATGCAGAAATACTTGTTGGTGTTGTTTCGATTGATGCTGTAGAAGATGACGAAGAGTTAGATGCTATAGACGAAGTGACGAACACTGAAACTGAAACAACCGTTTCTGAAGAAGTTGCTATTGAACCTAAAGAAGATAATCCTGAAGCATAATTGCTTTAAGATCGTAAAAAAGGAAGCTAATTAGCTTCCTTTTTTATTGGTTCCATCATGACAAGGCGATAGTAAGAACATGCTAATAAAATTGAGCCAAGCGTCGCTAAATAAATTAATTTTGGGATAACAATCGAGATAGGTACGCCCATTTGATTCAGTTGTACAAACATTTGAACTCCATGCGTTGAGGGGAGAATCCATGCGAACCATTGCATCCATTCAGGCATAGCTGCATGAGCCCATGCTGTACCAGTCAATAAAAATAAAGGCACTGAGGTCACAACAATTAGATGCCCAACTCGTTCAGGCATATCAACCAGCGAACCTACCAACATGGCTAAGCCAATAATACAGCTTACATAAATTGGAACAGCAAGCAACATTCCCCAAAAATTGCCTCCATGAGGGTAATCATATAACCAGAAAGTGAAACCAAATAAATAAAGGCAACCCAAACAGCCGATTGTTAATATCGCTGTGAAAATAGCCCAAAATTCAGCGGGCTTTGCAATCCATCCCCTTTCTCGATAGCTTGCAATCAGCATAGCAAGCCCAAGCAAAAGCGTTTGATGTATAATCAAGCTTGAAACTGCTGGAAAAATATAACTTCCATAACCTGATAGCGTATTAAACAGTGGAATTTGATGAATAGAAATCTCAGGATGAAATTGAGTAACTTGACCAAATTTTTCTAAATATTCCTGTAAGGTATATTCAATTGAACCCGCTAAACCAAGTCCTACTTCTTTGGTACGAATAAAATAAGCAGTGCTTAAATAAAGTCCAATCCCTCCCATTTCACCACGTTTTAAGCTATTGGTCAGATTTTCAGGTAACAGTAAAATACCTTCAGCCTTTTGGTTTTTAACCAATTGTTCTGCTTCTAAAAAATTGTCTGTAACTGTAGTAATCCGAATATGTGGACTGTTTGAGGCTTGGCTAATAATTTTAGAAGTTAGGATGCTTTGTTCTTTATCTACGATAACAATTGGAATATCTTCCGCAGATTGGGCTTTATAAGCAGTCGGGTAGAAAAAACTATATAAAAAAACTGCGGCAATCAACGTCGTAAATACGGAACTATTTGCGATGATATTTTTAAAAGTTTGTAAGTAATAAGCCAAAAATGTTTTCATGAGCTAAGCTCCAAAGTATTCTTTTTTAAAAGATGAATACTTAACGCGAGATAAAGCCCCGAAAAAATAACTAGAATGCCTAAAGGTACTAAAGATACCAATATATCGCTTCCAATGACCCATTGTTCAGTCTGCAATTTCGCATAAGGTGTATAAGGAATGATCATTGACCAAAATTGGGTAAATGCAGGGGCATTATTTAAGGGAAGGGTAATGCCTGAAAAACTTGGTGATGAGCCACCATACAGTGCAATAAATCCGAAAGTTTTTGGTAAATCCTTAGTCGCGAGAACCACGGTGCTGCTAATAACAGCATAAGAAAAGTAAAGTAAGAATTGTGCGACTAGAATGAGACTCAATGACCCTGCGATAAAATAGCCTCGAATGTGCGCTAACCAAAACATCCAAGCCCATGTCCAAGCGCAAAAGATGAAGACATAAACTAATATTTTACCCAATAAACTAGTAGCAATATGTTTTGTACTGACCCATTGGTTTAGCGTATTCTTTTTAAATTCTTGCCCAATCGCAAATGCCACACAACAGCACAGTAATAGATGTAATACTGCTGGAACCATGAATGGCTCAAGGAATAATTCATAACTCATATTCGGGTTATAGAGTGTAGAAATCTTGATGTGTGGCGTTGGGATATCTAGATAGGGGATAACGTTTGAAAAATAACTATCTCCCAAGTAATCCGACATACCATTTAAAGTACTGATCAGCATGGCAGATGAAATTGTATTACCAATACTAAAAAAGGATTGATTATAGGCAATACTAATTTGCGCATCTTGTGCTCTAACCAGTCGTTGTTCAGCTCCTTCAGGAATCAATACAAAACCCCAAGCATCTGTTTTATTAATCAGTTGTTCAGCTTCATCTTGACTAGTGGTAATAGTTTTTATGTTTAAAGTATGATTAATGCTGAGTGCATGAATCACTTTGCGGCTCATTTCGCTTTGATCTTGGTCGATCACCACTATGGGCAAATGTTCAGCTTTTCCCGATGAAAACATACTTCCAAAGAGAAGAATCACAAGTAATGGTGCAATGATTGCCATAAAAAAATCGGCTTTATGGCGTTTTAAATAACGCCATTCTCGCAGCATCACTGCAAACATGAGTTATTTAGCCTCTTCAATTTTAAATAAAACACTCATGCCGACTTTTAAATCCGAAATCGACTGTTCAGGAGTTAAGTGAAATTTAAAACTTCGAATATCATAGCCACCTGTTTGGCGTGTACTTTTAATCGTTGCAAAATCACCCTCAGCATCAATTTTTTTGATTTTGAACTGTGCTTTTTGATTGAGCGCAGGAATGAAACCTTCGAGGGTCTTAGTTTTATAAACGGAGTCATAAAGATCTTCACGGATATTTAAACTTACCCATAAATCACGATCCTCAATAATACTGGCGACAGGTACACCTGTAGCAACAAGCTCAGTGGGTTTACCGTAGGTTTTCGATACAGTGCCATCAGTAGGCGAATAGAGTTTTGTTTCAGCCGTGAGCGCATCGGCTTCTTTAACAGCCGCTTGAGCAATTGCAACTTGAGCATCGGCAGTCGATTTTTGTTGTTCTGTACTACCACGTTTAGCTCGTGCGTATTGTTGATAAGCTGCTTCCGATGTTTCACTGGCAGAGGTTTGTGCAGCGAGCATTTCATCTCGACGTTGACGAGAAATGACACCTTGTTGATAGAGATTTTCTCCACGTTTATACGTTGTCGCTGCTAAATCAGCTTGAGTTTTCATTGCTTGCCAATTGGCATATAAGGTCTCAATGTTTTCTTGTTGAGAACCTCGGTAAACAGTGGATTGAAAGGCCATTGCACTTTGTAACGCAGCTTGAGCTTGTTCTTTTTTGGCTTCTAGCTCTGGACTAATAAAGCGAACAAGCGCTTGCCCTTTCTTTACAGGTTGCCCATCGGTTACATAAAACTCTTCGATTCGGCTAGGGACTTTAGTACTGATATGTACTGTTTCAGCTTCAACACGACCCTGTAATTCGATTGTTTTTGGTGAATAAGCTTTCCATAAGCCATAGGCAATTAAACCTAAAACTAAAATAATGATGACAAATATAATAAGCTTAATCTTTCCACGATTTGGTGGTTGCTTTTGTTGCTTTTGTTGCTGAGACATTGCAGCGTTTGATTCTGTCTCTTCCGCTTTATCTGAACTCATCGCTTGTTCTGATTGATTATCTGTCTCTTGATTTTCAACAGTTTGATCTTTATCACGTTCTGAATTGGATGATGATTGATTCTGGCTCATAATTTTCTCCAATTAGCGGATATAGTCAGTACGTGGTTGATTGACATACAGCTTAAATTCATCAACAGAACCATAGCTTTGTAGTAAGGTTGCTAAAGACAAAATATATTTATAAGCATTGAGTGCCATTTCAGATTGAAGTGCATTTAATGCATTTTGTGCATCAATCACTTGAGTCGCGGTGCCCATACCTTCTTTGAATGAAAGCTGTTGAATACGCAAATTTTCTTGAGCTGCTTTCGTATTTTGGGTAAGTAATTGATGGCTGGTTTGCGCAGAATTTAATTCACTGAAGGATTTATACAAAACATTTTCAACTTCTTGTTTAGTTCGCTCAGTCATTAACTCTGCTGCATATTTTTTTAATTCTGCTGCCCGAATATTTTTATTATTATCAATACCTGAAAATAGATTGTATTTTGCCATCACACCGACAATCCAATTCTCTTTACTGTCCAATCCATATTCACCAAAAGCAAAAACACTTGGTTTTTTAGCAGCTTGCTGAACTTTGATATTTTCATTGGCGAGTTGAGTATCCATTTGCAGCTTTTTAATCAAACTGGAGTTTTGATCATAATTGGCGAGAAGCTTATCTAGTGAATGATTTTGTGTTGTATTCACAAAAAGTGGAGTCGTAAGATTTAAACCTTGTTTGGTTTTTAGAAGATTTTGCAAACTAAATTGACTGGCTTGAAGATTAGATTGAGCATTTTGATAAGTACGTTCAGCATTATTACGGGCAACTTCAAATTGCATGCGCTGCCCCTTGTTTATAAATCCTTGTTTTTCTAATTTCAGTGCGTTGTTATAGTGTTCTTGCATTGCATTTAAATTGAAGCGTGTTGTATTCACCAACTGCTGTTGTAATTGCACATTAAAATATGACTGAATCATTTCTAAACGTTGGCTATCTTGCTGTTGCTTTTCACTGATATTGGATCTTTGAGCTTGGATTGACGCTATTTGCTTGGCACTATTAATTTTTCCGCCCACATATAAAGGCATTACCATAGAAATTGATGTTCTTACGTCATGATCTTCAATCGTGACATCTAAGTTATTTGGAACTTTGTTTAGACCATCACTGACAACTTGATCGAATCCTTGACTGACTTGATCGATCACTTCTGGTGGTAAAATATTTTCCCATTGAGATAACTTATCATCAAAACCACGCGTTAGTGAGTTCTCGAGTCTGCGTTTACTTGATTCTAAAGGAACACTGGTTTCACTATGAAATGAATAAGCACGCGCATTAAGATCAATTCGAGGTAAACCGAGATTTTTAACGGCTTCCATTTCGAGCTGAGACGCTTGTTGAAGTGCTTGCTGAGCTTGAGTTGCATAAGCATTTTCTACAACATATTGCTCAGCCTCGCTATAGCTCAATGGTTGGGCGTATAGATAAGTTGAAAATAAAGCACAACTGATTAAGCCTATACTTAAGCTTAATTCTTTAGGAAACCGTTTGACCTTATGGAAAGATCGATCATGTCGATTCAACATTCGATTATGTCGCAATTTAATAATACCTGCGCTAGTCTAAATTCTTTTTTTAAAATTTAAATATTATGTTTTTAATTAAATAGTTATATCACTCCTATTGGTGTTGTGAATTTGTAAAAAGTAGAGTTTTTAATCTAATTAAATTGCATTAAACTGAGGGTTTTTAACTTAAATCATTATCGTTTCAAAAGCATTGTTAAAATAAATAATTGAGAAAAGCTTATTGAAAAATTTATCATCTTTTTTCATTCTAATTGAAATATTTACTTGATTAGCTGCTGCAAGCTTCGCCAATCTATGATTAAATTCCCATCTCAATTTGTTTCACTTTCACAAGGGAAAACTCATGCGTGCTTATAATTTCTGCGCTGGTCCTGCTGCATTACCTACTGCCGTTTTAGAAAGAGCTCAACAAGAAATGTTGGATTGGCAAGGTAAAGGTCTGTCGATCATGGAAATGAGTCATCGTAGTGATGACTATGTTGCTGTAGCAGAAAAAGCTGAAGCTGATTTACGTAAGCTCATGAATATTCCTGAAAACTATAAAGTACTCTTCTTACAAGGTGGTGCTTCTCTACAATTTTCAGCAATTCCATTAAATTTATTAGGTAAGAATGCTAAAGCTGACTATATTCATACTGGGATTTGGTCTGAAAAAGCATTAAAAGAAGCAAAGCGTTATGGCGATATTAATATCGTGGAAGCAGGCACTTTAATTGATGGTAAGCATGCAATCACAGAGCAAAATACATGGAATCTTTCAAATGATGCTGCATATGTACATTATGCAGATAATGAAACGATTGGTGGTTTGCAATTTGCATCTATTCCAGAAGTGGATGCACCGCTAGTTTGTGACTATTCATCAAGTATTATGTCTGCACCGTTAGATGTAAGTAAATTTGGCTTAATCTATGCTGGGGCACAAAAAAATATTGGTCCTGCTGGTTTAACGATTGTCATAATTCGTGATGATTTACTTGATCAGGCAAAACCAGAAATCCCAAGTATCCTTAAATATGCTGATCAAGCTAAAAATGGTTCAATGGTGAATACTCCTGCTACTTATGCATGGTATTTATCTGGTTTGGTTTTTGAATGGTTACTTGAGCAGGGTGGGGTAGATGCAATCTATAAAGTAAACCAAGAGAAAGCAAAATTACTTTACGGTTATATCGATGCAAGTAGTTTTTATAATAACCCGATCGCTGTTCCAAACCGTTCAATGATGAATGTACCGTTTACATTAGCGGATGAAGCACTGGAAAAGACATTCCTAAAAGAAGCAGAGCAAAATCATTTGCTTAATTTGGCGGGGCATCGTTCTGTAGGTGGTATGCGTGCAAGTATTTACAATGCTGTGCCTTTAGAAGGCGTACAAGCACTTGTAAACTTTATGGATGATTTTGCTAAACGTCATGGTTGATTCATGATTTTTGTATAAAATAAAAGCCCTCATTGATTGAGGGCTTTTTCATAATTGGAATATGGTCGAAAATTAGAATAAGCCAATTTGATGAAATATAAGTGCTGCTAAAAACATACCAAGTAAAAAAAAGCAAAAAGCACCAACATCAAGTTTAAGACCTTGATCACTTGTGTGAATAAGACTAGTGGTCGTCTGTTCTGGTATAATTTTCATTAGAACGCCTAAAAATGCCATTTATGTGATTTTTTGTCACTTAATTGCAGTTTTAGCATAAATATTGGTCTGAATCCATAGGTTACCGCGAATATATTCGCCAATGATAAAGTTTTTATACAAATCATTTTTAGTTGCAATACGAATTAAGATTGCTGGTAAATCATCTTCTAAAACTAAAGTGACGTCATAAAGCGTATATTCAACATCCATAAACTGCATCGTTGTTTTACCTACGATATTACCTTGAAACCAAGCTTCATCTTCTTGACCTAATGTTTCACCGAATAAATAGGCGACCATTTTAGAAAAGTCTACAGTGACAGGTTCTTGATCTTCAGGTGTTTTTGGTTGCCAGTCATTTATCAATTCTTGTAAATTTTCTGGAGCAACGCCATTATGTTCAGTCAAAATGGCATTTAAAGCACGATGATGTTTTATTGAAGCTGGATCATCAACAATGATTTTCTCATCTTTTGCGACAGTTTCTAATTCATATGCCCAAGCATTAAATTGAACTTGATAGGTCTGATCCTTATCATATTGACAACTATTTACACTGAATAAATTATCGAATGCATAAATAACCGTATTGGTATTTAAATTTAAACGCAATACAGCCTGCGTTTCAGAATCACAGGTAATAATACGGTCAATTTTCGCATCATATTTATATGGGCTTTCAAAACTTGGAAATGCTGTTTTTAATGCGCGGGGCTTTTGATCTTCGACTGCAATAATTTGGTTAATTGAGGCTGCTTGACCACTTGGTCCTTGTATTAACCAAAATGATTGATCCATCTCATGTTCATCTTCACACAGACCCATCGGCATGACAGGAGAATCAAGTGCTAATCCCAACCATTTAGGAACATCAGTTTCAGGCGTATCAGTTAGTATATTCCAATGCTCGACATGGTTACCGAAGTTTTGATCTTGAATTCTAATGATTTCTGGACTGTTTTGATTTTTCATAAAGCATGATGCTAAAAAGATTGAACTTATTCTATTAAATCGAGGGTAAGCTGCGTTTTTCAAGTCCTGATATGTAAAACTCTAAAATTAATTTAATCTTGAAAATTATTTAGTCTCATCGATAGCTCAACGAGATGATCAAAAACATCATTTTAACTCTACTTTTATCTTAATCTGCTACACTGTATTTTTTTCCTCAAGAGCTTTCGCCAACGTGCTGCCATTTAAATTATGGGTAGATGCTGATGCTTTACCTAAAATTTTACGAGAAGTGATTTTACGTGCCTCTGATCGTTATCAATTAGAAGTTACTTTTGTCGCGAATCAAAATGTTGGTATTACGCCATCTTTGCGTATTAATTCTATTCAGGTCATGAGTGGCGCTGATCAAGCCGATAAAGAAATTGTTGATCGTATGCAAGAAAATGACATTGTCATTACGCAGGATATTCCTCTTGCTGCCCAAGTCATTGAAAAGGGTGGAATTGCAATTCATCCTCGTGGTGAGGTTTATACCACTGCAAATGTAAAAGCACGTCTTCATTTACGTGACTTTATGGATACTTTGCGTGGAGCCGGTGTACAAACAGGTGGGCCACCGCCGATCTCAGAGCGAGATAAGCGAGAGTTTTCTAGTTCTTTAGATCAAACGATTTTCAAACAAAAACGAAAAACAAGTTCTTGAGCTGTTAATGCCATCACGTCTTAATTTAATGTTCACTTATGGACTATTGATATTTATTTGGGCAACGACACCATTAGCAATTGTATGGAGCGTTTCTGATATCTATTCAATGTGGGCATTAGTTTTGCGTTTTTTTATCGCTTTACCTTTGGCGATAGCAGTTTTACTAATTTTAAAAATTCAATTTCCAATCAATAAAATAGCAGTACTTAGTTATATCGCTGGCTCTCTGAGTTTAATCGGATCACAAATTTTTACTTATGCTGCCACTGCATATTTAAGTTCAGGTTTGATCGCTTTAATGTTTGGTTTAGCGCCAATTATGGCAGGGCTGATTGGCAGATTTGGCTTTCAGCAAAAATTAGCGGCTTTACAGTGGCTTGGAATGGGCACTTCAATTATTGGATTAGCAATGATTTGCTTAAGTGGCAATCAAAAACATGTCCAACCAATGGGCATTATTATGATGCTTATTAGTGTTTTTGCTTATTCATTGTCAATTTTTTTAGTAAAGAAAATTAATGCGGTTGTACAACCTATCGCACAAGCGACAGGTTCAATTTTAGTTTCCACATTACTGGCTTTAATGCTGTTACCTTTTATTTGGCAATATGCTCCAACTCAATTTCCATCGCTTAAGTCATTATTGGCATTGATCTATACCGTGGTAATGGCTTCTTTGATTGCGATGTTTTGTTATTTTAAATTGGTACAAAATTTAAAAGCGACAACGCTATCCCTCACTACCGTCATGACACCTATGTTGGCGATATTGATTGGAGCTTATCTCAACCATGAGCAGCTATCTGCTCAGGTATTTGTTGGTGCGAGCATTATTTTGTTTGGATTATTTCTTTATTTTTATAAAGATTTACAAACCTATCGTCGTTTAAAAATATAAGTAATTGAAGCTTTAGAATTGATGATGATCCGTTTGTTGAGTTTCTTGGATACTTTCAGCTAATTTTGCGCGATCTTGTGGATTCAAAGTAATGAAATAAGCACCAATTCGGAATTTACCTTGTTCTTCAGCCGTACTGTAAGCCACTTGTGCAGTTGCAGCGATATGAAACGAGTTTTCTGGATGGCTTAAAGTAATGTGTATATAAGTACCTTCATTGAGATCTTGCGTACTAAAAAAACTTAAACCATTTTCCGAAAAGTTAACTTGCTCAGGTACAGGCAACATCGATTGAACAATATTGTCATAGAAAGAACCCGTAATTAGATTCAGTTTTTGATTAAATAGGGATAAGATTCGAGCAATTTGTTGATCTTTTTCATTTAATTGTTCTAATTCGTAGCGAAACGCATGATCAAATTGATCTAATTCATCAAGTAGTAGAAAATAGCGTGGCAATACAAAATGAGAATCATAGGGATCATTCAGTGCAACATCGTCTGGAATGACTTGATAGTTGATTCTTAACACAGCATCGATACGAGACATCACTCGACGTTCCGTATTGTCGTCAACAAGATGA
This sequence comes from Acinetobacter sp. Z1, assembly GCF_024296945.1. Lineage (NCBI taxonomy): Bacteria > Pseudomonadati > Pseudomonadota > Gammaproteobacteria > Moraxellales > Moraxellaceae > Acinetobacter > Acinetobacter sp. Z1. The sequence continues at coordinate 1,155,475 of NZ_CP101115.1, forward strand.
TGTTGTGAATTTTCCATAATAAATCACCTCGGACTAGATGGTATGTTTAAGCCAGTTTCGCTGTATATAGGGTTGAGATACACTCGTGCTCGGCGAAGTAATCATTTTATTTCTTTTATTGCCTTGGTTTCCATGATTGGTTTAACCCTTGGCGTTGCTGTGCTCATTACAGTGTTATCTGTCATGAATGGTTTTGACCGCGAATTAAAAAATCGCGTTCTGGGCATGGTTCCACAAGCCACTGTTTCTTCTACCCAAATTCTAACAGATTGGCCTGAGCTTGTAAAAAAAGTTGAGAGTCATCCTCATGTAACTGGTGTTGCTCCTTTTACCCAATTACAGGGTATGCTCACTGCACATGGTCAGGTTGCTGGGATTATGGTGACAGGGATTGAACCAGAATATGAAAAAAAGGTTTCAATCATTCAAAATCATATGGTTACAGGTGATTTAAATGCCTTAAAGAAGGGTGAGTTTGGTATTGTCCTTGGTAAGGATATGACCGACGCACTTGGTTTGGGTCTAAATGATAATGTCACTTTAGTTTTACCTGAAGCAACACCTTCACCTGCAGGTGTGGTTCCGCGTTTTAAACGCTTTAAAATTGTTGGTATTTTTAGTGTGGGTGCAGAAGTGGATTCAATGGTGGGTTATATCGCTTTGAATGATGCTTCAACCTTATTGCGTTTACCTGATGGTGCTCAGGGTGTTCGTTTAAAACTAGATGATATTTTTGCTGCGCCTAAAGTTGCTGATGATATTGTGAGTCAATTACCAAGTAATTTCTATGCATCAAATTGGACTTATACTCATGGGAATTTGTTCAATGCGATTCAAATGGAAAAGACTTTAGTCGCTTTATTGTTGGTTCTGATTATTGTCGTTGCAGCATTTAATATTGTTTCGTCATTGGTTATGGTTGTAACAGACAAAAAATCTGATATTGCTATTTTACGTACGCTTGGCGCTTCTCCATCCATGATCACTAAGATATTCATGGTCCAAGGTACAGTGATCGGTGTGATTGGAACAATTGCTGGTACGATTTTAGGTGTGACTTTAGCTTTAACTATTAGTGATATTATTTCTTGGTTTAATACCGCTTTGGGTTTAAACCTCTTTGATGCTTATTTCGTTCACTATCTTCCTTCTTATCTCAGATGGCAAGATGTGGCGATTATTGTGACTGTATCACTGTTAATGAGCTTTTTTGCAACGATTTATCCTGCTTTACGTGCAGCGAAAGTTCAACCTGCTGAGGCATTACGTTATGAGTAAGGTTGTTTTAGAAGCAAAAGATATTTATAAGCATTTTGATGATGGCAAAAGTAAAGTTGAAGTCATTAAAGGACTCTCTCTGCAAGTGAATGCTGGTGAATTTGTCTCGATTGTTGGTTCAAGTGGCTCAGGTAAAAGTACGCTTTTACATGCTTTAGGTGGCTTAGAACAACCTTCACAAGGGCAGGTTTTTTTACAAGGGCAGCGTTTTGATAATTTAGGCGAGGCTGAGCGGGGCTATAAACGTAATCAATATTTAGGTTTTGTTTATCAGTTTCATCATCTTTTACCTGAGTTTTCTGCTTTTGAAAATGTTGCTATGCCATTAATGCTACGCAGTGACAGCAATTTTAAAGATGCAAAAAAGCAAGCCGAATATTTACTTGATCGCGTTGGATTGTCTCACCGAATGGATCATAAACCTGGTGAATTATCGGGTGGTGAACGGCAACGTGTTGCTTTAGCTCGTGCATTGGTCACAAAGCCAGCAGTTGTACTTGCCGATGAGCCAACGGGTAATCTTGATCGTAAAACAGCATTAAGTATTTTTGAATTACTCACAGATTTGAAAAAAGAGCTGAATATGGCGATGCTGATCGTGACGCATGATGAGCAATTAGCACAATCAGCTGATTCAATTTTACATATGCAAGATGGTTTATGGATTGATCATAAATAATTTTTTGTTTAATCCCTTGTTAAAGCCCTGAAAAAGGGCTTTAATTTTGCCCTTAGAAAAATCAAAAACTTCATTATAAGTACATGTTAAAAATTATTTTGTTGGGCTGGATTGCAGGAATTGCAATGATTGGGCACCACCTCAGTTTTATATCTACATCATGGTGGATATGGCTAAGTATCGCGATGATTATCTTTGGTATGGGTTGTATTAAACGCAATCTGTATTTTGATCACCCTCTTTATAAATGTCTAATTTTAATCAGTGCCAGTTGGGCGCTATTTTGTACTGGATATCATTTTGCTGATTCAAGATTAGAACAAAGACTTGAACTGAGAGAGTTAGAAACACAGCCATTTGAAGCAATTGTTTATATAAAGAAGATAGATGAGCCAACCCTAGAAGGGCATAAGCAAATTGCTGAAATACTCAATCGACATGCTCAACCTGTTAATTGGATGCTTTATTTAAAAAATAATCGTCATGTATCGATTAACACGCAAACTTTGCAACTTGGACATTATTATCGAATTTATGGCAAGATCAAACCAGCGCATAGCTATGCTATTGCTGGAGCATTTGATCAGGAAAAATGGTTTTTACAGCAAAATATAATGTCTGCATTCTCTGTACAAAATATCCAAGCTCTAACATTAGATGAGATATATGGCTTAGGTTATCAACCTCATTTAAAACAACAACAAGCCATTCCAGCGAAATTTTTATTAAAGATTGAAAAAATCCGTTTAACATTTCGGCAAATGTTGGAACGATCTTCCTTGAATAATAAAGGTTTACTTTTGGCCTTACTCACGGGGGATGAAAGTCTTTTATCGAGCACTCAGAAAGATCAGTTTCAACAGTTGGGTATTTCTCATTTGTTGGCGATTTCAGGTCCACATGTTTTGATCTTTGCATTTATGTTTACTTGGTTGCTGAAAATAACGGTTCAACGTTTTTATCCAAAGCTATATTTATGGAAACCTAAACAAATTTTATTGCTCTTACCATTTGTCTTTAGCGTTTTGCTATACGTTGCCTTTGTCGGTTTTGAAATTCCTGCAATAAGGACTTTATTAACAGTTATCATCGCCAGTCTTTTTCTAATTTTTCGACAATCCCTCCAACCATTTGCGCTACTTGTGTATAGCGCGAGTTTATTACTTATTTATGATCCGTTTAGTATTCTATCCGCTGCATTTTGGTTGTCTTATGGCGCTTGTTTTATTTTATTGAGAATTTATCAGACCATAGAACAATTGCCTAATGATCAGATTTCAACTGTCTCACAACGATTTTTTTTCGCAATTAAAATATTGGTCGAATCACAGTGGAAGATATTTGTTGCCTTGATGCCGTTGGTCTTAATTTTTTTCCAACAAATTTCTTGGGTCGCGCCACTTAGTAATTTAATCTCTATTCCTTTACTAAGTGGTTTAGTTGTTCCTGTGAACATTTTTGCAGCATGTGTATGGCTCATTAGTGCTCCATTAGGACAGTTTTTCTTTCAGATCAGTGATTCATTACTTTCTTTATTAATGGTCATGCTGAACGTTTTACAGGCCATTTCACCTGATTTGTATGGTGTAAGTTGTACACCGTTAATGATGCTTTGTTTGATTATCGGCATATTGATTATTTTCATGCCAAGAGGAACCATTCCGAAAGCTTGGGCGATCATTTGTTTTTTACCGATATTGTTTGGCTTAAAAGCTCAACCTACCGTTTTAAGTATTTTAGATGTAGGTCAAGGACAAGCGGTTTTGTTACAACATCCTGAACAGGTATGGATGATTGATACAGGTGGTTCTTATGATGAGAGCAAATTTAGCTTAGGTGAGCGAGTGGTGATCCCTTTTCTTAGGCAAAAAGGAGTTCGATCTTTAGATCATGTAATTTTATCTCATCTGGATCAAGATCATAGTGGGGCTTTTAATTCGATACAAAATAAATTTGAAATTAGTAATGTACAGTCGAATGAACGAAATGACAAAATTAAGGTTAAGGATAAATTTTCATTTTGCCAGCAAGGTCAAAACTGGTCATATACGAATCTAAAGATTGAAATATTATTTCCACATCGACAAGAACTGGTTTATGCGAAAGATCAGCAGAATGAATATTCATGTGTGGTTTACATCCAGTTTCTCAATGCACAGCCTTATCAAACTTTCCTCATTATGGGTGATGCTGGATGGGAAACTGAATATAAGTTATTGCAGCAATATCCTGACTTAAAGGTTGATGTTTTAGTGCTTGGACATCATGGTAGTAAACACAGTTCTGCATATGATTTCTTAGCAGTATTAAAACCTAAAATAGCAATTGCATCAGCAGGTTATAATAATCGCTATGGTCATCCAAGTGAGGAAGTAAAAAATCGATTGCATGCTTTAAATATTCCGTTATTCAATACAGTACAAACAGGAACAATAAGTTTTAGCTTTGATAATGGAAAGGTAGAAATTCAACAACAGCGCCATGCACTCAAATGGCTAAATAAAGAATAGCCTAAGCAAACTTATTGGTTTTACTTACGTATTTCTGCAATTTTGATGAGTGCATTGTTTTCATCAATATCATAGATTTTCTTTAAAGCAGGATTGGCACTAAAGCGTTTATAGCTCCAATGATAATGTTCGGGATAGCGCTGAATCAATTTTTCTAAAGTTTGATGAATCACCAAGGTGCCATCTTCGGCACTCCCTTCATAAATACGAGGATCAATAGGTTCAATAAACATATCAAAACCATCTTGCTCATTTCTTTTTGCATATATAAGTAAAGCTTTTGCTTTGGTTTTTTGAATCAGTTTCGCACTCAAACTACTTGAGGCTAAAGGTATACCAAAGTATTCAATCATTTCACCGCCATGATCAGGTGTATGATCAGGTAGTATTGCGGTCGTTCCACCTTGTTTTAATGCTTTAAAAATTTGTCGAACACCACTTTCATCAGTTGGTACTAAATGGGCTTGTTCACGACTACGTGCATCACGTACAAATTGATCAGCATCAGGATTTTTAACAGGTTTATATAATATCGTCATTTGAGTATATTGCGATAACCATGCATTCATGACTTCCCATGTTCCAAAATGAGGAACTATCAAAACCAAACCTTTCTGCTCCGCTAATGCATAATGTAAATAATGCTCCCCAACAACAGTCTGAACGCGCTTAATATTTTTTTCATTAGCAGATCCCCAAATACTCAAAAACTCAAAATATGCAGTGAGTTCATTACGAATAGCACGGGCACTAAGCTGTTGGTATTCAGTTTCAGTGAGGTTTGGTAATGCGATCTTTATATTCAATCGAATAATTTTTGATATCTTTGACAGTGGAAGTCGAGTCACTAAACCAGCAACTAAGCCAGCAACTAAGCGACCTAACTTAATGGATTGACGGCTGATCAACTTGATCAGAGCATAATTACGGCTGTTCGCTTTTGATTGTGTCATTGATCAAAAATAAGAGAATTACAAGAATAAAGTATAATGCATAAAATAATTATAAGTTAAAACATGTTATTTAAACAGTTTTGTGTAAATCAACGTATATAATAAACTCACTTTAAAATATTGGATTGGAATCTTATGTCCGATTGGCCACCAAAACCACAAAATGAATCTACAAATAGTAATAATGTAACAGGTAAAGAATGGCAGATATTAGAAAAAGCTGTTTTAGCCTCTGTCGAAGAACAACGTCGAAGCCGCCGTTGGGGTATCTTTTTTAAATGCTTAGGTTTTGCTTATTTGCTAATAGTATTGTTAGCAATGAGTAAGGGTTGCTCTACGTCTAACGAGAAATCAACAACGAGTATAAGCAGTAATCACTTGGCTGTGGTTGATATTATCGGAACGATTGATTCTTCAAGTAGTCAATCTACGGTAAATAGCGAAGATACCAGCAAAGCATTGAAGCGTGCATTTGAGGCGAGTGGAAGTAAAGCTGTTGCTTTAAATATAAATTCTCCTGGTGGTTCTCCTGTTCAATCTGATGAAATTTGGCAAGAAATTCGTTATTTGAAAAAACAGTATCCTGAGAAGAAAGTTTACGCTGTTATTGGTGATATGGGCGCATCTGGTGCGTATTATATTGCATCTGCTGCTGATGAAATTATTGTAAACCCATCTAGCTTAGTGGGTTCAATTGGCGTAATTATGCCAAATTATGGATTAAGTGGATTGGCTCAAAAGTTAGGTGTGGAAGACCGTACACTGACTTCTGGTAATAACAAAGATATTTTGAGTATGACCAAACCCATTAATCCAGCACAGCAAGCTCATGTACAATCTGTTTTAGATAATGTACACACGCATTTTATCAATGCAGTGAAAGAGGGACGCGGTAAACGTTTAAAATCTAATGATCCTGCGGTTTTCTCTGGTTTATTCTGGACTGGTGAACAAGCAATTGCTTTAGGTGTTGCTGATCGTAGTGGAAGTTTAACCACATTAATGCGTGATCTTAAAGTTGATCAAAAAGTAGATTATACCGTTCAGCGTAATCCATTAGAGTCCATCTTGGGTCGTATGGGTGCAAAGATCGGTGAGGGAATAAGTAGTTCTCTAGCCGCTCAGCTAGAAACTCAGCAAAACGCAAAAATACAGTAGGATATAACTCTCATATCCCAATCCGAGCGTTGCTTTGATTTTAATTAGGCTGTGTACATCACAGCCTTTTTATTTGAAAAAATTACTGCGGAGTTATCATTTTAATTTGCAATGTATATGTAGAACGAGATAATTGACCAATCATTGAAAAAATTAAAGACAAGCTTATGAAACCTTTGATTCATTTTGCCCATGCCAATGGTGTTCCATCTAAAGTTTATCAAAAGCTTTTTGATCAATTAAAAGATCAATACGATATTATCTATGTAGCTGAGATTGGTACAGATAAACGTTATCCGATCACGCATGGTTGGACGCATTTGGTTGATCAAATTATTGATAGTATTGTGCAACAATCACAAGGTCGAAAAGTCATTGGTTTAGGACACTCTTTAGGCTCAGTTTTGACCCTAATGGCTGCTTATCGCCGTCCTGAATTATTTTCGCAAGTGATTATGCTTGATCCTCCATTTATTATTGGTAAAGCTTCTTTTGCTTTTCATCTTGCTAAAATTTTTAATCCTAAATTAGTCGATAAGATTACACCTGCTGGATTGTCAGCACGTCGTCGTGATCATTGGGATTCACGTGAACAAGCAGCTGAGCTTCTAGGTTCTAGAGGATTTTATCAGCACTTTGATACAGATTGTTTTCAGGCTTATATTAATTATGCTTTAACAAATGACCCAACGCGTGGTGGCGTGATGCTTACTATTCCGAAAAATGATGAAGTGAGATTGTTTAGAACCACACCTTCGATGTGGTGGTTACCAATGCCGAAGCCTAAAGTTGCTGTAAATATGGTAGTAGGGACAGACAGCGTTTTCTTAAAACAGAAACTCCCGCAAGTTGCTCAAAAGAAATTAGGTATTCCTTTTTCAGTTGTCGAGGGTGGTCATATGTTCCCACTTGAACATCCTGTGGAAACTGTTGGAAAAATTAAAAGTTTGATTATTTAAGTGTCATAAAAAACGCATCCGAAGATGCGTTTTGTTTTTAGAATCGAGCAAACTGAATTGGTCGCTCTAAAGGTTTTTTGTTGAAATAGGCTTGACCATTTTGCCAAGTCAGTTGACCATTACATAGCCATTCTGCAACTTGAGGATAAATGAAATGCTCAAGCTCATGTATGCGTTGTGCTAAGCTTTCTACATTGTCATGTAAACTGACTTGAATGACAGTTTGTGCAATACTTTGTCCTGCATCAAGTTCAGCTGTGACAAAATGAACGGTACAACCATGCAGGCGATCTCCAGTATTTAATACGCGTTGATGTGTATTAATTCCTTTATAAAAAGGAAGGAGAGAAGGGTGAATATTTAACATTTTACCTTGCCATTGACTGACAAAGTTAGGTGTTAAAATTCGCATAAAACCTGCAAGAATGACTAAGTCAACTTCCCACGCGAGCAATTGCTGATGCATAGCATCGTCAAAGCTTTCTCGATTTGGATAATCTTTATGTGAAATAACAGCGGTTGCAATATCGGCTTTCTCAGCACGTTGTAATGCATAGGCATTAGCTTTATTTGAGAGTACACCAATGATTTGCCCCGATAGCTGTTTACCAATTTGGGCATCTATCAGGGCTTGTAAGTTGCTACCATTGCCAGAGACAAGTACAGCAATTCTCATTATGCAAAGATCACGCGGATTTTTTCGTCTGCACCTTCAACTGATTCAGTATTTTCTTGGATATGACCAATTTTCCAAGCTTTTTCGCCTTGAGCTGTTAATACTTCAATTGTTTTATCAGCTTCGCTTGGATCGACAGCAATCACCATACCTACGCCACAGTTAAATGTACGGTACATTTCAAAGCGTTCTACATTACCTTCACGTTGTAACAGTTGGAATAACTCTGACCATTCCCAGCTAGATTCATTGATAACTGCTTGAGCGCCATTTGGAAGTACACGAGGTAAATTGCCTGGTAAACCACCACCAGTAATATGTGCCATAGCATGAACATCTACTTGTTTGCAAAGCTCTAACACTGGTTTTACATAAATACGAGTTGGTTCCATTGCAACATCTGCAAGTAGACGACCATCAATGATTTGAGTTAAATCAACGTTTTTAACATCTAAAATTTTGCGAAGTAATGAATAACCATTTGAGTGAGCACCGCTTGATGCGACACCAATTAATACGTCACCTGATTTTACTTTCGAACCATCAATAATTTTACTGTGCTCAACAACACCTACAGCAAAACCAGCAAGATCGTAATCTTCACCTTCATACATACCAGGCATTTCAGCAGTTTCACCACCAACTAATGCACAACCTGCAAGTTCACATCCTTTGCCAATACCTGTTACAACATCTGCCGCAACATCAACATTCAAATGACCTGTTGCATAGTAATCCAAGAAGAAGAGTGGCTCAGCACCACACACAAGCAAGTCGTTTACACACATTGCAACTAAATCTTGACCAATCGTATCGTGACGATTTAAGTTAAGTGCTAAACGCAATTTTGTACCTACGCCATCTGTGCCAGACACCAATACAGGTTCTTCATAACCTTTTGGGATTTTACATAAGGCACCAAAACCACCTAATCCGCCCATGACTTCAGGACGAGTGGTGCGTTTAGCGACTGATTTGATACGATCGACTAGCGCGTCGCCCGCTTCAATGTCGACGCCCGCATCTTTATAGCTTAAACCAGTATTTGGGGTAGAAGTTGAGTTGCTCATAGTGAAGTCTCCGCATTGGCGGCAGATTATAACCCGAATATACGAAACTCTTATGTTATTTATGCTCGAAAATGCTATCTTTATTTAAATTTTTTTCTATTTATAACGACTACACAAAAAAAGGCTAGATTTTATGCAAGATCAGGTACTACGTCGTATCTTCATCCTCGCAGGGCTCGCATTATTACTCTGGATTTTATATCTGCTAAAACCAGTTGTGTTGCCTTTTGTAGGTGCTTTTTTTATAGCTTACCTTTTTAGTCCACTTGTAGATGTTCTTGTAAAAATAAAATTACCGAGATGGTTGGCGATCAGTTTAGTTTTCGTTGGAATTGGCGTTACTTTAACGATTGTATTATGGTTTTTAGTACCTTTGGTTTGGAAACAATTGATTTATGCTCGGGATAGTATTCCAGCGGGTATACATTGGATTAATGCAACTTTTTTACCGTGGGTATCAAATACATTTAATGTCGTTCCGATGGAGCTAGACACAGAACAAATTTCAAAAGCTGTGATGGAATATATTCAAACCAATTACAGTGCGGATAGTATTCAAACAATGGCTTTGCGTTTGGCACAGTCTGGTTTGAATTTTATTCAGATAGGTGGCATATTTATTCTTATACCTATTATTTCTTTCTATTTTTTACTTGACTGGGAAAGAATGCTACAAAGTTTACGTCGTTTGATTCCTCGTAAATATGAAGCATCGACCTTAACAATCGTGCGTGAATGCCACAGTGTATTAGGGGCATTCGTTAAAGGTCAGTTCCTAGTTATGCTACTTCTAGGCATTGTCTATGCAGTCGGATTACAGGTGATTGGTCTAGAAGTTGGATTGATTATTGGTATGGTCGCTGGGTTGGCGAGTATTATTCCTTACTTAGGTTTTGGAGTAGGAATTATTGCAGCTGTCATTGCGACGCTCTTTCAATTTGGTCTTGATTGGACACAGCTACTTCTTGTTGGTGTGGTATTCATGATTGGTCAAATGGTTGAAGGATATATTCTCCAACCATTTTTATTAGGAGATAAAATTGGTTTATCGCCAGTTGCTGTGGTATTTGCTGTTTTAGCAGGTGCGCAACTTGGAGGTTTCCTTGGTATGTTGATTGCGTTACCTGTAGCAGCAGTGATAGTTGTTCTGTTAAAACATGCACGGGATAATTATGAGAAAAGCCAGTTTTATGTATTCCCTGCTGAAGTGACTGTGACCCCAAAAGGTTCTCAGCATATCAATGTCGAAACACAGCAAGTAGAGCTTGATATTGAAATAAAAAACTCTCAAGATACAGAGACTTCAAACCCGAATGACTTAAAGTAATTGAGGGATTAACTACTTATATGCGTCAACTACAATTGGATATCGAACCTCAACTGGATGCAAGAATTAGTGATTTTTGTGGGCCAGGTTGGGGACATGTAGTTGATGCTATTCGACAGTTACATACAGGATTAGTAAAACGATTCTATGTCTATGGCGGTGCTGGAACTGGAAAAAGTCACTTATTATCTGCGATTTGTGATTCTTATTTAGAACTAGGGCGTCTCGCAATTAAGGTTTCATTATTAGAGTTGCTAGATGCGCCAATCGAAGCAATTACGTCATTAGAGTTTTATGATTTAGTCGCTTTAGATGATATAGATGCTATTAGTGGCGTACCACATTGGCAAAAAGCGATTTTTCATTTAATGAATAATCATGAGGGGCAATTGGTGTTTTCTTCGAGAGTAGCACCAATTGAATTAAAGCTTGAACTCCCAGACTTACAATCTCGCTTAACTCAAACAGTTAGTGTCAAAGTTCCAAATGGCAGTTCTTACATAGATCGACACGCTTTGCTACAATCGGTCATGACAAGACGAGGAATCCACTTCGATCAACAAATCGTTGATTATTTGCTGATGAATGGTCCTCATCAGGCTTCTATTCTCTTGCAGACACTTGCCCAACTAGAAAAGATGCTAAAGGGTGAAAAAACTAAGCTTTCGAATACAACACTCAAGCAAATTTATGCCTTGATAGATGAATATCGGCAATAGTATAAAATTTCTTGAGTAATTGAGAGAGCTATGACAAAGTACGCACAAAGGAATGTAGTTGCAAATTGATACTTTGCACAACTAAAAAAAATGAAAAATAGAAGGAGATTGGTATGCTCAAACGGACGCTTGCCTGCGCTTTATTTGCGATTACTGGACATGCATATTCTGCGGATATTCAAGTTACAACATTAGTTGATGACGAGAACTATACTGGCTGTTCATTACGAAATGCCATTGAGTTTTTGAATAAGCGAGATCAAAAGGAATATGAAAATGGTTATATGGGGTGCGGAAATAAAGATTCTTCCTCGATTATAATTTTACAGCGTGATAAAGAATACCTTCTCAATAAGCAGGTTGATATTAAAGCATCTTTGACTATTTCTACGATTTCAGCTGGCGATTTTAGTGATATAAAAAAAGGTTTACATAATGCCACAATAAAGATGAAAGGTACAGATCGTATTTTTAATATCGATGATGGAACAGTAGAAAAAGAATTAATCAATGTTTCATTAAATGAGTTAAATCTTCAAGGCTCTAATACTAAGGTGTTAGAAGGTGGTTTGATTTTAAATCGTGAAAATTTATTAATACAATATTCAAGATTGTCGGGAGGGAATGCTACTTTTGGTGGGGCGATTAATAATAAGGGGATTTTAAGTGATAAAAATACTGCCGGTAAAATATATGTAAATAATAGTATTTTGGAAAATAATGAAGCCGACCAAGGTGCTGTTATATATAGTGATATGCCTCGATATTTTTTCGCTCAATCAGTTTTAAAGAATAACAAAGTAAATAAGAATGGTGCGATTCTTTATGTCGATAAATCCTTTAATGATGAGGCAATAGCAGCTGTTTTAGCTACGGGTTTTTCTGGAATTCGTAATAGTACAATACTTAATAATAAGGGAGGGTACTTGGCTAATATTAGAGAAGGAATGACAATAAACAATATTACAGCAATTTATAATGATATGGGTTTTTATTTAGAGGCACCAAAATGGAATTCCAAGGTAACTAATGGTAATGATACAAGCACAACCAAAGAACCGAGTGCTTTTATCACAAACAGTATAATAACAAAGAATAATATAAATTGTGTTGCTGCAAGTAATGATGAAACAGTTATTCAAACCAATTTAACAGAAAATGAGTGTAATCGAAACGCTTCTGTAGGAAATCCTAATTATTTAATTGGTAATAATCAATTAGTTGCTGGTGGAGTGGTTGAGTCTGATAATTGTGATTTCCCACAAGATCAAGGTTTACTATGTCCTTATTCTACGCCAAAAGATCAAATGTTAGGTTTCTTTCAGCCTAGATTACTTACTTCATATCAAAACTTGTCCCAATCCTTAATTGTTAATAAAGGAAGAATTTATAGTGATGGAAATACTTTAGGTCTGGTTGGATGTGAAAGTGTCGATCAACGAGGAAAGAGTCGTAGTTTGAATGCAGAGTTATGTGATTTAGGTGCAATTGAATTAGTAGTGAATCGAAGTGATATTCAAATAGCTGGCGGAGTAATTTTATATGGTGAGCTAGCCAAATTTAATATTTCTAATAGTTTATTAGATGGTGAGTTATTGGATGCAGAAAGTTGTAAGGTTTTACTAAAACGGGAATTTGATTCTAAAGGGCAGCCATGGCAATCAGGATGTCTAGAAATAGAACAGACAGAAACTGTCTCGAAAGGAAAGCTAAGTCTAGATAATAATGGTAATGTTCAGTATACCCCAAATGGAAATTGGCATGGGGCTGATAAATTTAATATTCGAGTCATCACTACAATTACTCGATTAAATAACGCATCAAACTATTATATAGATATCCCAGTTTCTGTTTTACAGAATCCACCTAATAGATTTGAGAGTAAAACTGTAAACGTTGGTAGCTTTAATTTAACTTGGGTTTTGGTTTTATTTGGATTACTTGGATTACGCCGATTTAAGTCTTAATCATGGATGATGAAAATGAATAAATACAAAAAAGCTTTATTAGCTACATTAGTCATTGCCTCTATGCCATTAATAGCTGCAACTAACAATGAACCTATTAAAGTTACAACGTTTGAAGATGAGGATAATGAAAATCCAAATAGTTGCTCCTTGAGAGAGGCTCTTGAAACAGCTAGAAAACGTGTTTCATATGGTGGTTGTCAGGTCACTGATACTTCTAATCAGCCTAAGACTATTCAGCTTGAAGCAGGTGTATATAAATTAAATAAAGAGCTTGAACCTGAAGTATCAGTAACTATTTTAGGTGCAAGTCCTGTAGATTGGCAAAATAAAAATGTACTAATTAATGATGCTGTAAATCAGTATCCAGCCCCTGTTGAATTAAAGACAACAATTCAAGCAACTAACTCACGTATTTTTAATACAACTAAGGGTAAACAATCTTTAACGCTCACAAATTTGATTTTATCTAATGGCTCAGCTCCAAGTGGTGAAAATGGTGGTGCAATATATGCTGGTGCTAATATTAATTTATTAAGTACTAATATTGTTAACTCTAAAGCATTAACTGGTTCCGGTGGTGCTATTTTTCTAGCAGGTTTAACTGGTGATTTATCAATTTCAAAGAGTCTGATTCAAGCTAACAATTCACTTCATGGAAGTGTGTTGGCAATGACAGATAGAGATGATTTGGAATATATAAAAAGAAAAATTGATATTAAGTCAAGTAGTTTTGTCTATAACGGTGCTAATGACTCTTTAAGTATGATGGAGTTTTCTGGTCAGCCTACAGTTGTTCTTGAAGCAAACACAATTGCTAAAAATAATGTCAGTTTTACTGCTGGGAATTTAATAAAATTTTCAGGAGATACTAAGGCTAGTTCTGAACCAAATAATAATACAAGTATCTTGAGTAAAAATAGTTCAATTCAACTGAACAGTAATACAATAGTTGAGAATAAGGGATATACAACTTTTTTATACGACAAATTGGGCATTAAATTACTAACATTTAATATTATTGCATATAATGGTGATGTTAATAGTTATGCTTGTAGATATTTGTTAGGTGATACAAATGGAATTGAAAAAGCTGGTATAAGTATTTTTTATAATGCATTTTCTCTAAGTGGTAATAATAAGTGTGATTTACCGGAAGATACTTTTAAAGATAATAAGACTAATATTGATATTAGTTCAGTTTCAAAAGAAAAATTAATTAGTACGCTTATACCGCCATCTGCTTACACTGCTTTTTTACCAATTTATTATCCTAAAAGGAATGCAAAGGATGAATTAAGTTTGGTTAATGTTAGTCCTAATGGAGTAACATTATGTAGTACCATTGATCAGCGTGGTTTGCCGCGCTTGACTGATGGTGTATTGTATTTTACTCCAGACTCTATAAACACTTGTGATATAGGTTCTATTGAGTTAATGAGGTTAACTGCTGGTGATATTAAGGATTTATCTAATTCATCAATCAGTAAATTAATTTCTGATTATAAAAGTGAAAAAGAGTTCTTTGCTGATCTTGTCCAGTCTCCAAATAATTCAGATTACCTAATCTATTATAAATCTCGCTTGAAACAATATACTGATTTAGTCGAAAATTTTACTAATGAAGAGTTAAAGAAGCAAAACTTAAAATATAGAGCTATTTATGTCGATTTGAAATCGAACAAGTTACCGTTACCACAAGAAGTAGAAATTAATGATGGAGATATTCAGGGTGCTCATAAGTTAGATTTTTTCACGCCTGAATTGTATGATATACAAGTTGAAGATATAGGTATGGGTACTATTAATGATGTAATTAGTCAAGTTAATAAAGATCCAAATCTAGTGTGTAAGTGGAATGCTAACTTACAGCAGATTATGATTTATCGTAAAGATGATGCTATTACTTCATCTAGTGAGAAAGCTTATTGTAAATATACGATTACATATAAAGCTGATAATAAAATACAGTCTACTGGCTTATTAAGTGCAGCATTTATTAATAATCCTCCTGTTGCAAAAGATACTTCAGTAACGCTTAAATATCAACAAGCTGAAAAGGTTAAGATTAATCTTTTAGATTTTGCTAATGATGATGGTGATACTGGTGGTGGTTCTGGTCCTGAAAATAGCCCTAATAAAGCAGCTTTTTGGAGAAACGCTGAAGGTATTGAATTACCAATACGATTGTCTAACGTTCCTATAAAAAATCTTCTTGTAACAGCAGATAGACAAGGAAGTTGTCCTGTACCAGATCAGAAAGAAACATGTTATGGTGGAAATATATATATTCAAGAAGTAAATAATTTCAATCCATTTAATTTTTCATTTAACTATCAAGTTTATGACAATGATGGAACTCCTAAATTATCAAATTTAGCTACAGTGAATGTTATAAGTACTGCAACTACTAGCGATGATACTCGTAAGGCAAGTAATGGTGGTGGTAGTACAACTATATTTTCATTATTAGGGTTAATCAGTTTGTTGGTAATCCGTCGTTTTAAAAAATAATTCTTTGTCTAGTCCTGAAATAAGTTGACACTTATTTCAATTATAAAACGCCTGATGAACCTCATTGGGCGTTTTATATTTTAAGGCAAAGTGAGGTCGCTTTGTATTATAAATTTCCACAGACTCAGCAACCATTTTGATTACCTCTTCAATATCGATAGGTTTGTGTAATAAATATTCACTCTTTAAAATACCATTGATTCGTTCAGCTAAAGCATTCTGATATGAGAAATATCGTTTCGCAAGGTATCCATCTGTCATTGAACACTGCACTCCATGCTTTTTATGCATGGATTGATATCTCTCAGTACAATATTGAATCCCCCTATCCGAATGGTGAGTCAGTACAACATCTTGTGATTTACGCTGCTTCAAGACTTGCTTATATGCCTGTATCACTGAATCAGTTTTTAGATCATTATGAACATGATAGCCAACTATTTTTCTTGAACAGGCATCTGTGACTAAACTTAAATATGCTTCACCTGTCTTGGTTGGTAAATAAGTGATGTCTGCAACTCACAATTGTTCAGGTTTCTTTACGATCACTTGATCATTCCCTGCCTTTAAACGGTTAGAATGACAATGAAAACGATGATGGCTATGAGTTGTCTTGTGATAAGCTCGTTTAGGTTTTACCAACATGTGATTGAACCTAAGTAAACCAAATAAATAATCACGACCAATGTGAGCAAGACTGGTCTGATTCAATAGATATTGCAGCTTTCTTGTACCTATACCTGGATGACGCAACCTTTGCGCTTTGACTTGCTCTAAGACGATTTGATCTTGTTTAGACCTTAAGACATCTCGTTGGCATTGTTGGTAATAGGCTTGTCTGGTTATGCCAAGATAACGGCAACATTACAGAATACTTATGCCTAACTCTTTCTTTTCCTTGATGACTTACTTCGTGGCTTTTTTACAATACTAACTCCGTAATCTCTTTTTAAAACATCAACAATCGCTTCAAAGAGTTCAGCTTTCTGCTGAGTATCACGTAATTGTTGTTCAAGCTTCTTAATCCGTTGCTCTGGCGTAAGTGGCGTATTAGACATGGTGGTTTGACCTAAATGATAAGAAGGTGTTCCTTTACTCCAATCTAAATTACCATGCTTACGAAGCCAAACCAAAACGGTAGAGCAACCTAGAATACTATATTTATCCTGTGCTTGCTTATAGGTCAATTCGCCTTTTTCAACTTGGTCAACAACTGACAATTTAAAGGCAAGACTATAATCTTACTGTGTTCGTTTAAGTGGTGTAGTCATAACACTCTCCATAATTTAAGAATGGGAAGTGTCAACTTTATTTAGGATGGAACACTTAATAAAAATAAAGCACCTTTCGGCACTTTATCTTTATTTCCTATTTGGAAATCAGTATGGTTTTTTTATATTAATGCTCAGCGTATTTAGTTAAATATTCTTCTCTTATATTTAATCTTTCATCTGCGCTCGCATTTTGCATGCGTTTTCGCAAGATATTCCGCTCTTGAGTATTCATTTTTTGCCACACATCACGCATCTTCTGTTTTTCATCTTCAGATAGTTGCGTAAACCATTCCATTCTTTGTTGAAGCTGCGAGCTTTGATCGGTTGGAATCTCTTTTAAAGTTTGATAACGTTTAATAAGTACGCGCTGTTCTTCAGGTGATAAGTCATCCCAAGCTTCTTCAGTTGTTGCCTTATTGGGCTTAGAGAAAACCCAAAAACGTTCAGAACCAGCAAAACTTGTTTGTAGTAAACCCAATGTGCACACAACAAGCACTAATCGTTTAGCTGCCATGTGGAACTTTATCCTCACCTAATACCATTAACATTTCCATATCCTCGACCATTTGAGGGGAAAGTTTAGGGTTCACTATAACCTGATTTTGAGGTTTATCAGCCAATTGCAAAGAGCTAGGAAGCACGACAATGCCTGTTAAAGCTGCCGCTAGTGCAAATCCACCCATTTTCCAAATACTATAGTAAGAAGTCGGTTTCTTTTGTACAGTATCTAAAACATGATTCATCACAAGCATTTTGTTGTGATGTTGATCTTTTGCAAGTTGATCGAGTTTGGAAGTCACTTGTTTAGTGAATTGATCTTTATTCATTTGATGATCCTCCCGTATTTGGATTTAAATGCTGTAAAGCAGTTCTAAGTCCTTGAATTGCGCGATGGTAATGTGTTTTAACACTCCCTTCACTACAATCCATAATTTGCGCTGTAGTCATGGTATCAAAACCTTCCCAAGCTCTTAACATGAATGCCTGTTGTTGGCGGACTGGAAGTTTATTTACAGCTTCCTGAATTTCTGCCATTGTGACTTCTTGATCAAGAAACTCTAGTGGATTAGGAGTTGACTCATCAACAACATCTATAATTTCTTCATCATTATCTAAATTAATTTTTTTAAATAAAGAAAACGGATTTGCTCGTCGCGCTTCTTTTCGTCTCCAATCTTGAAGCTTGTTATTTAAAATTGTATAGAACAGGGGATACCATTCTTCGGTATTTTTATCTGCATAAGACTTATGTAGTGAAATAAAGGCTTCTTGGACTAAGTCCATAGCAATACCTTGTTGTCCTTGTGTAGCACTTTCCATCATCACAAGTGCACGACCAGTAACGTCTTGCATAAAAAAACGCAGACGTTGTTCAACAGTACCACAATCAGTACCGTTTTCGGTTCGAGCCTGTTTAGGTGCTAAATCCATAGAGATGGAAAATCCTGTCATGGAAACCCACCATTATTATTTCAATTCATTAATCATATAACGTTGAAAATGGCGAGTACGTTGACAACTCAAGCAAATATTTTTAACAGTGTAATAGATTTTCTGATTAAAAAAATCGGAATTAAAATAATTTAACGTTTTACTGACGTTGGCGTACCATTTCAAAGATGCAAATAGATCCTGCAATTGCAACATTGAGGGATTCTTGCCCACCAGGTTGTGGGATTGTTACGGCTTGCGCTTGTTCTAATGCATATTCAGATGCGCCTTGTCCTTCATTACCTAAAATCCAAACACAGGGCTGGGTTAAATCTTGGGTATACAAACTTGTTGAACGATGTGAGCTTGTCACAAAAACAGGAATTTGAAATTTCGGAAGAATATCGGCTAATTGAAAATTTTCAAAGCAATGTAAGCTGAAATGAGCTCCCATGCCTGCTCTTAAAACTCTTGGTGACCAAAGTGAAGCAGAACCTTGAGTGCATATGACTTGTTTGATATTTGCTGCGGCAGCTGAACGAAGTAAAGTGCCGACATTACCCGGATCTTGAATATTTTCTAGGATTAATGTGTCTACATTAAAATCAATTGTCATTGACGTTTTAGGCAAATCAATAATCGCTAGACAAGGTAAGCTTGTCCCTAAAGTACTTAAATCTTTGTATAAGACTTCACTTATTACAAAGACATGACCTTGATGTAGTTCGATTACTTCTTGTAAGTCAGGATGTTCTAAAGCTTGTTCAGTCGTGAATAATGAAAAAAGTTTTTTCTGTTGTTGTAACCAAGCTACACACAGATGACTTCCTTCAATAACTGTTTGTTGATGCTTTTTTCGAGCGCTATTGAGTTCGATTAAGCCACGCAAATGTTTGATTTTTGCATTGTCTTTTGATTCTAAAAAAATAACCGCCATAAGAAAACATCCAAGAGGGCATCAATATGAATCGATGCCCGAAATAATTAAGTTATTAGTGATAGCTTGTTACACGTTCTACTTCGGTTTTAGAACCAATAATCACTGGGACACGTTGATGCAATTCAGTAGGTTGAATTTCCATAATACGTAAGCGACCTGTAGTAGATGCACCACCAGCTTGTTCGATTAACATACTCATTGGGTTTGCTTCGTACATTAATCGTAAACGGCCTGCTTTTTTAGGATCTTTTAGGTCGTAAGGGTAAAGGAAAATACCGCCACGACATAAGATGCGGTGAATGTCACCAACCATACAAGCAACCCAACGCATGTTGAAATCTTTTTCACGTACTGAAGTCTTTCCAGCCAGTAGTTCATCAATATAACGTTTTACAGGATTTTCCCAATGACGTTGGTTTGAAGAGTTAATCGCAAATTCTTGTGTATCTGCTGAAACTTGGACCTGCTCAGTTGTAAGCACGAAAGTTTGAGCGGTTGGATCAAACGTAAAGAATACAACACCTGCACCCACCGTAAGTGCTAGCATGGTTGAAGGACCATAAAGTACATAGCCCGCAGCAACTTGCTCAGTACCTGCTTGCATAAAGTCTGCTGATTGAGTCACGGCATTCTTTGCTGGGAGAATGGAGAAAATTGTACCAACACACATATTAATATCAATGTTGCTTGAACCATCTAGGGGATCAAACAATACCAAATACTTGCCATTTTCTTGAGCAGGAGTGAAGTCATCTAATTCTTCTGATGCAAGACCACCAACTTGAGGATGTACTTTTAGTGCTTCAATTAGATAATCATTAGAAATCACATCTAATTTCTTTTGTGTTTCACCTTGCACATTTTCATTGCCAGCGCTGCCTAAAATACCTGCTAAGGCGCCTTTTTGAAGAGCTTGATCAATTATCTGACATGTATTTGCAATTGTTTCGATGACCTCTGCCAACTCTGGTGTCAAATTCCCATTTTGTTGTTGTAAATATTGGGACAATGTAAGGTTTGACATATTGAATAGCTCCGATTTAACAGCGTCAGGAATTGTTAAAAAATAATGTCGCTATTCTAGATGAGATCATCCGAAAATAAAAATTATCTTACTTTATTTATGTTGCTTTTATGATTACAAGAACAGCTTTACATGCTATGTTGAATAGATACTAGACAGGACGTTTGGAGCATAGCAATGTCAACCAAAAATTTTGAAGCCACACCAACCCCAAGTGAAGCAATTAATTTGGATGAAATTTCAAAAGAGAACGTGAAAGATGCTTGGAAAGAATATGAGGCGAAGCCAGAATATAAAGAGTTTAATAAACACGATATGATCGAATCGATGCAACCCTCTGAAAAAGACGATGCTAAACCGCAAACATAAAAAATGCTCACCAGATGTGAGCATTTTTTGATTCTACCTTCATGTTATTTTAACAATGGCGGAACGGCTTCATAATTAATTTCTACGCGACGATTTTCTTTCCAAGCTGCTTCATCGTGTCCTGCATTCACTGGTGCTTCTTTACCATAGCTTACAGCTTCGAGTTGCTGTGGATTAACACCGTTAGTAATTAAGAAGCTTTCAACAGCTTTTGCACGACGCTCACCTAAAGCCATGTTGTATTCACGAGTACCACGTTCATCAGTATGGCCAGTAAGCGCCACTTTTGAATTGGCATTGGCTACTAAAAACTGTGCATGCGCTTGAAGTGTTTGATAATCATAATTCGATAAATCACTACTATCGTAATCAAAATGCACTACACGTTTAGCTAAAAATGCTTTGTTCGCTGCTGTAACGCCTTTTGATGATGCGCCTGCAAGGTTTTGCGCATTTAACGCTGCATCTTCGCTTAATCCTTCTGTACTAACAGTTGTAGAACCATTCGGCGTATTACCTGCGGTAATTTCAGCCGCAGGCTTACGACTTGCACAGCCTGTGAATACAAGTGTCGCTGCAATAAGTGGAAGCGTTAAATATTTAATATTCATATGATTCTCCAATAAATTAAATTATTTTGGTGCCCAAGCAGGTTCACGAACTTCACCTTGTTCACTTGGTAAATTCATTCGGAAACGTCCATCTGTAGACATGATTGCTAATAAGCCTCGATTGCCTTCACGAGTAGCATAAACAACCATCTGACCATTAGGTGAGAAGCTCGGTGATTCATCTAAGCTTGTCGGTGTCAAGATATTGGTAATTCCAGTATTAATGTCTTGTAATGCAACTTTATAATTGCTGCCGCTTGGACGATGTACTAAAGCAATTTTTTTACCATCAGCACTTAAAGTACCACGTGCATTGAAAGCACCTTTAAAGGTTAGGCGTTTTACAGAGCTATCATCAAAGTTAAAACGATAAATTTGAGGAGAACCACCGCGGTCAGAGGTAAAGATAAATGATTTACCGTCTGGGGCATAACGTGCTTCTGTGTCAATCGCAGAGTCATTGGTCATACGTTGAACTTGGCGAGTACTGAGATTCATCTGATAAATTTCAGGATTACCATGCATCGAAGCGGTAAATAACATTGATTGGCCATCAGGGGAGAAGCTAGGTGCTCCATTTAATCCTCTAAAGCTCGCTAAAACTTCACGTTGACCTGTTGCTAAATCTTGAACGTAAATCGCAGGACGTTTGGTTTCAAAAGAAACATATGCAATTTTCTTTGCATCAGGCGTCCATGTTGGAGAAAGTATTGGGTCGCGTGATGAAAGTACGGTTTTTGGTTGCTCGCCGTCAGTATCAGCGATTTGTAATGTATAGCGTTGCGTTGGCGTCGCAGGATTGCGGAGGACATAGGCGATACGTCCACTGAAATCTCCTGCAATACCTGTTAAGGCTTGATAGATTGTGTCACTAATCATATGCCCAGCTTGACGAACACGAGAGCTAGGTACAGTTAAAACTTCATTTAATAAATATTGCTGTTTTTGTACGTCATAGAGTTGATAGTGCACTTCAAAAGAATTTGCATCAATTGCTTTAATTTGTCCAACGACAACATAAGGTACACCTGCATTTTGCCAATCGCCTGCTTGAATTTGATTGAGTGAAGCAGTTGCAGGTAAATTTTTAGATGCACTAGTAAAACGACCTGAGCGATTTAAGTCATTTTCTACAATTGGATAAATCGCATTATCATTTGTAAAAGGAATGATTGCAATTTTCGGTGCTTGTTCAGGTGCTTTGGCAATTTCAAGATGTAATTGAGCAAAAGTTGCTGTGGGTACAACTGTGCTAAATGCAGCAAAAACAGCTAAAGTGATGAGATGCTTACGAGTCTTGTCCATAGTTACAATTACTTGCGTTCATATTTTTGTGGCTGATCATTATTTAACATAGTTACATGCTTTCTGCTATTAAAAGCATGTAATGTTAACTATTCATTACTATTTTGCAGTAAAGCTTGAAGTAAAACTTCTTGCTTCACGACGAGCATCAGGATCATCTGGCATAGGATAAGGAGCTGCTGCTCGAACTGCGGCCTCAACACTTGCTTTTACATCTGGGTCACTTGAATTCACAATTACCGATAAAACCGCACCGCTTTCACTCAGTGTTACACGAGCTGTGGCTTTTTGTCCTGTTGAACCTGAAGGTACATTCCAAGCACGTTCAATTTTATTGGTGAAATCACGCTTAGCAGTTGAAGCAATTTTTTTCGATTCGGCCTTTTTTTGAGCTGCTTCTTGCTCTGCTTTTTTTGCAGCAGCAGCTTTTGCATCTGCTTCTGCTTTGCGTTTCGCATCAGCGTCGGCTTTTGCTTTCGCATCGGCGTCAGCTTTACGTTTCGCATCAGCGTCGGCTTTTGCCTTCGCATCTGCCTCAGCTTTACGTTTAGCGTCTGCATCCGCTTTTGCCTTCGCGTCTGCATCAGCCTTGCGTTTCGCATCAGCGTTAGCTTTTGCCTTCGCATCAGCGTCGGCTTTCTCCTTCGCATTTGCATCAGCTTTACGTTTAGCATCAGCGTCGGCTTTTGCCTTCGCATCTGCATCAGCCTTACGTTTAGCGTCTGCATCCGCTTTTGCCTTCGCGTCTGCATCAGCCTTGCGTTTAGCATCAGCGTCGGCTTTTGCTTTCGCATTTGCCTCAGCTTTGCGTTTAGCATCAGCGTCGGCTTTTGCCTTCGCATCTGCTTCAGCTTTACGCTTAGCATCCTGTTGTGCTTGAAGTTTTGCATTCTCGGCAGCTTTTTGCTGTCTTAATTTCGCGTCTTGTTCTGCTTTTTGGCGTGCTTCAGCCTCAGCTTTGGCGTTTCGTTCAGCTTTACGCTTCGCATCAGCAGCCTCAGTCTTCGCTTTTGACTCCGCTTGTCGTTTGGCTTCAGCATCTGCACGTTGTTTTTGTGCTTGAACTTCTTCAAGTTTACGCTGTTGTTCAACTTGCTGAGCACGAGCAGCTTCTTCTGCTTTATGTCGTTGTTCAGCTAATTTTGCCTGTTGAGCTTGTTCAGCTTTTTGTTTTTCAGCAGCAAGTTGTTGTGCAGAGGGACTAGGAGGGATAACGGGGATATTTTCAGCTAAGCTTTTGTCTACGACAGGACTTTGTACCTCAGCAGCTTCATTCTCAGCTGTTGTTTCTTGTTCAACCTGTTGTGTTAAGGGTTGTGGCAAATCTTCTGGTCTGACTAAAACAGTCTTTAGTTTTTTAGGCTCTTCAGGTGGTTTACTTAAGCCTAAGAATAATAAGCCAACAATCGCAATAGCATGGACTCCGATAGTAAATCCGAGCGCAATTGCATTCTGCTTAAAATGTGGCTCTTTAAAATTTTTCATAGCTTATTTGAGCGGCTCTGTGAGTAAACCAACTTGTGTTAAACCTGCTTCTTGTAGGCTTGCCATTAATGAAACAATTTCGCCGTACGGACGAGATTTTTCACCGCTAACAAGGACAGTGAGTTGTTTATTTTCCTGTTCTGCTTGTTTTTGGGCATCACTCAAAACAACTTCAAGTTGTGCAAGAGAGAGTGGTTCACTGTCTTTATGGTCTTCATATTGAAGATAGATATTTCCATCTTTACCAATGGTCACCATGGCTGGCATATCTTTTGATTCAATCGGGTGATTATTAGCTTGTGGTAAATCAACTTTAATACCGCTAGTAATCATGGGTGCAGTCACCATGAAAATGACTAACAGTACCAACATCACGTCGATATAGGGAACGACATTCATATCGCTTTTTAATGGTTTTTTGACGCGCTCAAAACGTCCAGATCGTTGAATCGCCATTATTCATCTACCTGTGTCGATCCAATCGATTGGCGTTGTAAAAGAGCCACCATTTCTTCTGCAAATAATGCACGATCTGAATAGATTGACTCACCTTTAGCTGTGTAGTGGTTAAATGCCAATACAGCTGGAATTGCAGCAAATAAACCAATTGCAGTTGCAATCAATGCTTCAGCAATACCAGGAGCAACCGTTGCTAAAGTCACTTGATCAACTGCTGCAAGACCGATAAAAGCATTCATGATGCCCCAAACCGTACCGAATAAACCGATATAAGGTGCGACGGAACCAATACTTGCGAGTGAGCCGAGTCCAACTTCTAAACCACCTTGATCACGGCTTAAACCTACACGTAGGATACGTTCAGTGCCTTCAATTGTTTGGTTGATATCAGCCTTGCGTTTTTGCAATTTAAAAAACTCACCCAAACCTTGATAGAAAATATCTTCTAGACCACGGCGTTTAGAGTTAAGTTGAGCGTTGTTATAGAGTGTATTTAATTCGGCACCTGACCAGAACATTTTTTGAAAATGCTCATCTTCTTGTCCTGCTTTTTTAAAGCCCATATGTAGTTTGGCGATCAAATACCAACTATAGACTGAAGCAAGTAACAAGATCAGCATGACCAGTTGTACCACAGGACTTGCTTGTAAAATTAGATCAGAAATATGCAATGAAGATTCTAAATTAGTTGCCATAGGTTACTGTGCCGAAAGTTTATTTTAGTCCTGTGCTAATTCTTTTTGAATTAGATCACGAATTTCTTCAGGAAGTCTACGTGGCATTAACTCTTTGTTTAAACATGCCAACGTAACCTCACCAGAAGCCAGCAAGATTTCACCACGATAAATATTTTGTTGCAACACAAAAGATGCGGCTTTACACGAAATAACACGTGCTGTAACGGTAATTAAATCATCCATTAATATTGGACGTACATATTTGACCTGAATTTGATGCACAACAAAGTTGTAATCTTGTTGATGCCAATAGTGATCTACGCCTGCAGCGCGTAACCATTCGGTTCTTGTGCGCTCCATGAAGCGAATGTGATTAGCGTGGTAAACAATACCACCAGCATCTGTATCTTCGATGTATACGCGAATGTTGAACTCAAAATGATTTGCCATGATAAAAATCCATTCTTGATACGAGGTATTGATTAGTGTCGCAGTTTAGCATATTGATTTTTTGGGCAAATGGCACAAGCGATCAAGCAAGCTATTCGTTTGAATTTTTATCTAAAATTAAAATCTGTGATGCGTAATCTTCTAGGTGCCCAGCAAAATAACCTGCGACATCCAATGTTTTTAAAGGGTCATATTGTACTTTATTGTATTGGATGTAATTTTTTATAGTGTCGTATAGCATGCATAAACCTAAAAAACCAACTGCAAAAATGATAAAGACTAGCCATTTTTGAGCTTGATTAAAAAAGTAAAATGAAATACTCAGCAGACACAAACTGGTCAATAGAATTACCAAGTTTTTAAAACTTAGTATTGGTTGACGAGGTAGGCGATGCTCCTCAATTATTTGCTTTAAATCATCTTGAAAATACAATGAAATAAAAAATGCAGCGTGTGGAAGGTCGAAATTAAGTGTTGTGAGAGACCAATCTAAATGTGATGTGACATTGAATTGTTCAAGCTGTTCTCTAGGAAAAGAAACAGTTTGTTGGTTTGAATTTAAAAATTGGCAAGAGAGTGATAGAGCAGAATTCTCTTTGAGAAGCGCATCTAATAAACGTATTTGTTCGTTGCTATATTCTGAGAACTTAACATTTCGCGGCAATGCTTTGATAGGTGGTAAATCAGAAATAACCTCTTGATACGATACTTTAATTCTTTCTATAAGCTGTTGTTCATCTAGGGGTTGAGTCATGATTTATCTATATTTATGATTCGGGTGGAGTCATACCAAATTGTAAATAAGCCATATTGGTTGCAATACGACCTCGAGCAGTACGCATGACATAACCTTGTTGAATTAAATAGGGTTCAATCACATCTTCAAGTGTTCCACTATCTTCAGCCATTGCTGCGGCTAAGGCCTCAACACCAGTCGGTCGTCCTTCAAAACGTTCTAAGAGCATAGATAAATAACGGCGATCTAAAGTATCTAAACCATCTTTATCGACATTGAGCATATCCAAAGCACGTTGAGCCATATCTTGTGTGACTTCACCAGTTCCTTTAACTTGAGCATAGTCTCTTACACGACGCAACAAGCGATTGGCTATACGTGGTGTACCACGTGCACGGCGAGCAATTTCTGTTGAACCCTCTTTAGTAATTGGCACGTCCATTAAATTGGCTGAGCGAGTGACAATATGTGTTAAATCTTCAACAGAATAGAATTCTAAGCGCTGCACAATACCAAAGCGATCGCGTAAAGGAGAGGTGAGTAATCCTGCACGTGTGGTTGCAGCGACCAAAGTAAATGCAGGCAAATCGAGCTTGATCGAACGTGCGGCAGGCCCTTCACCGATCATAATATCGAGTTGATAATCTTCCATTGCTGGATAGAGAATTTCCTCAATAACAGGTGAAAGACGATGGATCTCATCAATAAATAGAACGTCGCCCTCTTCTAAGTTGGTCAACATCGCTGCCAAATCACCAGCACGTTCTAATACAGGACCAGAAGTTGATTTTAAATTACCGCCCATTTCACGGGCGATAATATTGGCTAAGGTCGTTTTACCTAAACCCGGTGGACCAAAAATCAGCGTGTGATCTAAAGCTTCACCACGTCCACGAGCAGCGCCAATAAAGATTTCCATCTGCTCACGAACCACAGGCTGACCAATATAATCAGCTAGGGATGTTGGGCGAATCGCACGATCAAAATGATCTTCTGGTTTTTCAGAACCACTGATTAAACGGTCTTGCATAATAACTTCAGTCTGTCTTTATTTATTCAATGATTTTAGTGCTGCACGAATGATATCACTGGCTTCAGTAAAATCTGCTTTCACTGATTGAATCAGTTTTTGTGCTTCAAGCGGTTTATAGCCTAAAGATTGTAAAGCAGCTTCTGCTTCAGCAACAGCTGAGTTTCCTGTAAATTGAATTTGAGTTGATGTTGAATTATTTGGAGTTGCATTGGTTGAAAATGCTTTGAAGCGATCACGTAATTCAATCATTAAGCGTTCAGCGGTTTTAGTACCCACACCTGGAACTTTAACCAATGTTTTTACATCACCGTTTTCAACAGTATGGATTAACATATCAATGCTCAGGGTTGAAAGGATACCAAGCGCCATTTTAGGTCCGACACCATTTACTTTAAGCAAAGTACGGAAAATGATTTTTTCTTGTGCGTCAATGAAGCCATAAAGTTGTTGAGCATCTTCACGAACGACCAAATGTGTCCATAAAGTGACTTTCTGTCCTTTTTGTAATTGGCAAAATGTTGAAAGTGGCGTATCAATTTCATAGCCGACACCATTTACATTTAGTAATACAGTTGGGGCTTCTAAGGCAAACACTTCGCCAATTAAACATCCGATCATCGAGTCTTTCACTTATTTTGTTAATGGTTGAATAGTAGATGCCATTTCTTCTAAACGCAAAATAGCTTTTAGAATTTCTTTACGATTTCGTGTGGATTTTATCCAAGCAGGTAAGCGAGAAAAATAACTACCATTTCCAGTTTGAGAGGTTCGCTCTCGTAACCCAGCTTGAATAAATGTTTTGAGTTCTTTTAAGTGTTCAATATTATAAACAGAAATCACGCCATGCTGAGTTTGGGTTTTTAAATAGAGTTCTAAGACGTAAAAGGTGTAGCCGATGTTTTGATCTAAAATGAAATTTAGTCCATATTGCTCAAATTTTGATATATATTGGCAAAGGCGACACCTTGCCCGAATAAATGGGGGTAATGAGCCTACATTCAGCAATTTTTGCTTTGCTCTCAACCAGACTCCACCACATTTTTGGCAGCGTTGGTATGTCGTTGCTTCATAATGTCCATTATGAAGCTGAGGAGTATCATGATTTTGGTTAATTTGATAAGCGTAATTTAAACAGCTCAAAAAAAATGTACCTTGATACCTGTTTTTTTCAGGCGCTCGAGATTTATGATATTTTAAGAGACTTGGCTGATTACATTTAGGGCATTTAACCCATTGATCAAGATAAATAAAACTTGATAGATAAACGCCATTATCTATATGCCGCCCAAGCATTAAAAGAACCCAACTTTATTACCTTGTAACTCTTGTGCCAAGTTATAAGCTTGATGGTCAGAAAACTTACTAATGATATCTAGGACTTGCATAATATTATTATAGTGGTTGTTTTGCAGATTTACCCCTGAATGCTGCAAAATTGACATTAAACGTTGTTCTTTAAAGCTTAATGTTTTGTGCGGCATAGTCAAAGGAATAAAAGCATCCAAAATTGTTTGTAGGCTTTGATGCGCAATAATCTCTAAACCCGACTTTTGTGGATGTTCAAAAATTCGATCACGTGCAAGATTTTTCGCCGTTTGAATACCTGTTTCAATATCTGATGAGCAATACTGCAAAAGGCTTCCTTTGAGTTGCCCTGTAATAATTTCATAATGTTTTTTTGCAAAAGCAGTGGTCACTTCATCAACCAAACGCTTCATGACACGCCCACGCAAAGCCGCAATTTTTTGCTGCCAAGTCGTGTGAGGTAAATGTAATTCTTCTGGACGACCAAAGTCAGCAATTAGGTTCAGGAAAATAGGCTCAACTTCTTCATAACTCAGCATGTTTAGAATAATGCCATCTTCTAAATCGATCAGTGCGTAACAAATATCATCTGCTGCTTCTAATAGATAAGTGAGTGGGTGACGACAATAATGATAATCGCCGAGTTGAATGAGACCGAGTTGTTCTGCAAGTTGTTTTAAAATTTCTTTTTCAGATTGATAACAACCAAACTTGGCACGTTGATGCGATGGCGTGTCACCTTGTTCTTCAATAGTCTTTGAAAGCCATGGATATTTTAAGTAAGCACCTAGTGTCGCGCAGGTGAGGCGCATACCACCATCATCAGGATGGTAGTCAATACGGCTGAGTAGACGAAGTCCTTGCGCATTGCCTTCAAATTGACGCACATCGGCTGCTTCTTCTGGAGTCAGTTTAGTTAGAAAGTCTCTATGTGATGCATCATCAAACCATTCACGAATGGCATATTCACCTGCATGACCAAATGGCGGATTGCCAATATCGTGAGCTAAACATGCCGCTTGAATGATCGCACCGACATCTGCGGGAGAAATCCACATCGGTAATTCATCTTTGATTTTTTCTGCGGCTAACATGCCAAGTGAACGACCAATACAAGAGACTTCAAGCGAATGAGTTAATCGTGTATGAATTCCATCATGTTGAGTGAGTGGATGAACCTGTGTTTTTCTATTCAGTTGGCGAAAGCTTTGAGAAAATATAATTCTGTCATAATCCTTGTGGAATGGGCTTCGAGCCAATTCAGTACTACTTTTTTTGCTACCTAAACGAATTGCAGAAAGCAACTCTACCCAACGCATTTGTTCCATTCATCATTATTCACTATGAGTTCAGGTTCATCATGCCAAAAAAAAGATTAAAGCACTAGAGTAGGGCGACATAAGTTGTCTTAGATAGGTGGGTCATCGTTTATAATTTTGTATTTAATAATCATTTGACTAAGCTAAATCATCTGAATATTAAATTTTCAGATCAGTTTATTCAAAACACAGAAGAAATAGTTTCAATTACTTTAAATTAGGAATGGAGAAACTGAACACTATGTGTTTAAGCAGTCAAAGTATGCAAATTTTCTTAGACATCATTCAATATAAAACGTTATTTATGCACACACACAACTCTCATTAATTCGTGAAGATGGAATACACAAGACTAGTGCTTTGAATGATCAATTCTTAAAAAATGCTTGTTATTTCTAGAAAAGGAAAGTCATAGGTTGGAAAATTGATATATGTATCACGTTAAATGAATTGTTACGAATAAAGTAAAACCAATCAAGTGAGACAGAATTAAAGCATTCATCGTCGAAAACTCTGATTTTTAAGTTGGATATGGCTAGCTGAAAAGAGGCTTTCACAGTAGAATATGCGCTCTCTCATAAGTCACATTGTGGTAGGTTCGTTAGACCCGCCCGTGGAGCCAAAGTCAACATGTTTATCGTGGCCGGTGCATCAGCACATTCTTCTTTTAAGAAAGCTCAACTCTTAAACCGTTTAGCGTCAATGAGTTCTGTTCAATCTTTTGACAGCCAGTGGGTTTATTTGTTTGATCAAGCGCTCAACGAGCAGCAACATCAATCGGCATTACAACTTTTAAACGATGGTCAATCTTTCGAACTTCGCCAAGCTGCAAGTGATGAAATCCAAATTTTAGTGACACCGCGTGTTGGCACAATTTCTCCGTGGTCATCTAAAGCAACCGATATTTTCCAAAACTGTAATACTCCAATTCATCGTTTAGAGCGTGGTCTGTTATTCACCTTGAAAGGTGTGAAAGAGATTTCAAATGAAGTGAAATTGGCTTTACATGACCGTATGACAGAGAGTGTTTTTGCTCAGATTGATGATGCAAAAGCGTTATTCTTAGAAACAGCGCCGAAACCATTGAACTCAATTGATATTTTGAGTCAAGGTAAAGAAGCGTTAGTGAAAGCCAATAATGAATTTGGTTTTGCGCTCTCTGACGAAGAAATTGATTATTTAGTTGCAGCATTTACCAAACTCGGTCGTAATCCAAATGACATCGAATTGATGATGTTTGCACAAGCAAACTCTGAACACTGTCGTCATAAAATCTTTGGTTCTGAATGGACAATTGATGGTGAAAAACAGCCATTGTCATTGTTCCAAATGATTAAAAATACCTATAAAGAATCTCCAACCGATGTGTTATCAGCATATAAAGATAACGCTTCTGTGATTGTAGGTTATGACACTATGCGTTTTTATCCGAAAGCGGATGAAAATGGTCACTTCGTTTATAAATATAAGAGTCAAGCTGCTCATATTCTAATGAAGGTTGAAACACACAACCATCCAACTGCAATTGCTCCATTTGCAGGTGCTGCAACAGGTTCGGGCGGTGAAATCCGTGATGAAGGTGCAACGGGTCGTGGTGGTAAACCAAAAGCAGGTTTAACAGGCTTCACCGTTTCAAACTTAAATATCCCTGGTTTTGAACAACCTTGGGAAGAAAACTACGGTAAACCTTCACGTATGGCATCGCCATTACAAATCATGATTGAAGGTCCACTCGGTGGTGCGGCGTTTAATAACGAATTTGGCCGTCCTGCATTGAATGGTTACTTCCGTACTTTCGAACAGAATGTCAATGGTGAAGTGAAAGGCTTCCATAAGCCGATTATGATCGCTGGTGGTTACGGTAACATTCGTCCTGACCATGTTGAAAAAGATGCGATTCAACCGGGTGACTTGCTCATTGTATTGGGCGGTCCTGCAATGTTGATCGGTCTTGGCGGTGGTGCAGCGTCTTCTGTAGACAGCGGTACCATGGGCGAGAGCTTAGATTTTGCTTCTGTACAACGTGAAAACCCAGAAATGGAACGCCGTTGCCAAGAAGTCATCGATACCTGCTGGCGCTTAGAAGACTTTAACCCAATTGTGTCTGTACATGATGTGGGTGCGGGTGGTGTATCTAATGCGATGCCAGAACTTGTAAATGATCATGAGTTAGGCGCAGTGCTTAACCTCCGTAAAATTCCATCATTAGAGCCAGGCATGAGCCCGATGGAAATCTGGTCAAATGAAGCACAAGAACGTTATGTGCTTGCCATTCGTCCAGAGTCTTTAGAACAGTTTGAAGAAATTTGTGCACGTGAGCGTTGTCCGTTTGCGGTGCTTGGTGAAGCGACTGAAGCGCGTCACTTAACTGTTGAAGATCCGTTGTTTGAGAACAAGCCTGTTGATATCCCAATGCAGGTGATCTTAGGCGGTACACCGCGTATGCAACGTTCGTATGAAACGATTGAGCGTACAGGTAATGACTTTGATGCTGCAAAAGTTGATTTGAAAGATGCGATTTTCCGCGTATTGAAGAATCCTACAGTGGCATCTAAATCGTTCTTGATCACCATTGGTGACCGCTCGATTACTGGTATGGTTGCACGTGATCAAATGGTTGGCCGTTGGCAGGTTCCTGTTGCAGATGCAGCGGTAACGACGACAAGCTTGCAAGGCTTCACAGGTGAAGCAATGGCAATGGGTGAACGTCCACCAGTGGCATTATTGAATCCTGCTGCATCTGCGCGTTTAGCAGTTGCTGAGGCAATTACCAATATTGCTTGTGCTAACATCGAACAAATTAGCGATATCAAACTTTCAGCAAACTGGATGGCAGCGGCAGGTCAAAAAGGTGAAGACCAAGCCTTGTTTGAAGGTGTGAAAGCGATTGGTATGGAAATGTGTCCTGCATTAGGCATCGCAATTCCAGTTGGTAAAGATTCACTTTCAATGCGCACCACTTGGAATGATGGTGAAGATAAAGCTGTTACTTCTCCAATGACCGGTGTGATCACGGCATTTGCACCTGTTTTAGATGTACGTAAAACATTGACACCTGAATTGAAGAACTTAGCAGATTCAGTATTAATTCGTATTGATCTGTCTAAAGGTCAATTCCGTCTAGGTGGTTCGATCCTTGCACAAGTATATAAAGCAATCGGTTCGGTTACTCCAGATGTTGATAGTTTTGATGACTTCAAAGCATTCTTTGCCTTGATTCAAGACTGGAACAATCGTGGTGTGATTAAGGCTTACCATGACATCGGTGATGGTGGTTTATTGGCAACTGTTGCTGAGATGATGTTTGCTTCACGCTTAGGTGTAGCTTTAGAAAATCAAACCACTGAAAGCTTATTTGCTGAAGAAATTGGTGCTGTATTACAAATTACAGCAGCTGATTGGGCGCAGTTAGAAGTTGAAGTTGCGGCATCTAGCTTGAAAGATGCCATTGCAGTTGTTGGTCGTGTGAATACAACTGATCAATTGGGTGTAAATGGTTTAACTTTAGAACGTGCTGAATTACAACAAGCATGGGCAGAGGTATCGCATCAGATCCAACGCTTGCGTGACAATGTTGAAACGGCTGATCAAGAGTTTGCTTTAATTGCAGATAAAAACCATAAAGGTTTAATTGCACAACCGACTTATGACCTTAATGAGCCAGTTGAAGCGCCGTTTATCAATACACGTCGTCCAAACATGGCAATCTTGCGTGAGCAAGGTGTGAACGGTCATGTTGAAATGGCAGCTGCTTTTGACAAAGTCGGCTTCAATACCATCGATGTACACATGAGTGATTTACTTGCAGGTCGTGTCAGCTTGAGCGATTTTGAAGGTTTAGTCGCTTGTGGCGGTTTCTCATACGGTGACGTAATGGGTGCTGGTGGTGGCTGGGCGAAATCAGTATTGTTCAACCCGAAATTACGTGATCAGTTTGAACAGTTCTTCCATCGTGAGAGCACTTTCAGCTTAGGCGTATGTAATGGCTGTCAAATGATGTCGCAACTTGCACCACTGATTCCAGGTGCAGAGCATTGGGGCCGTTTCCACCGTAATACCTCAGAAGTATTTGAAGCACGTGCTGTTAACGTACGCGTAGAAAAATCAGTTTCTGTCTTGCTTGAAGATATGCAAGGTTCGATTTTACCAATTGCTGTTGCGCATGGTGAAGGTCGTCTGGTTGCAACTGAACAGCAAATTGCTGCTTTAAATGCCGAGAACCAAGTGATCTTGCGTTATGTGGATAGCTTGGGTAATCCAACTCAGCACTATCCATTGAACCCGAATGGTTCACCTGAGGCGATTACAGGTCAAACTTCTAAAGATGGTCGTGCAACCGTAATGATGCCGCATCCAGAGCGTAACTTCCGTGCTTTACAGCATTCTTGGAAGCCAGAAGACTGGGCTGAAGATGGTGCTTGGTTGCGTATGTTCCGTAACGCACGTAAATTTATTGGTTAATTAAACAACTGATGAGTGAAAATGCCACTTTTTTAGTGGCATTTTTTTTGGCAAGTCGTCGATTTTGCAGAAGAATAAGTTTTACAAGTGTATTAAAAATAAGTTATTGATAATAAATATTATTTTAAATTTTATTGATTTTTTTGTGCTATTCTTCTTCGCTTGAGGGGGAGTAACTACGATGAAAAAAATATTGATTTTATCTATGCTATTAACAGGATGTTCAACTGCATATCAACCTAATAGCTTGTTAGGACAGCAAGGATTTGCAGAAAAAGAATTATCTCAAAATCACTTTAGAGTCAGCTTTAAAGGTAATGAAAAGACATCCGAACAACGCGCAACTGACTTTGCATTGTTGAGAGCATCTGAACTCATGCTTGCAAAGGGTTGTACAAATTTTAAAGTGTTCAATACTGCAAGTGAGATGAAAAGTAGTTTGATCTTTCCACAAACACACAAAGTAAATGCATTTTCGAGCTCTATAGAAAATCGGATTTATAGCAAAGCTGATAGTTTTTCTAAACTATATGCACCACAGTCAACAATTGAAGTTGGATGTGCTACAGAAAATGTAAGTGATGAAAATAAAATCTATGCTTCAGCTTCGATTAAAGAGTCAATTCAGCTCAAATACCAACTTTTAGAAAAATAAGAGATTTAAAAAATATTGCTCTAGTCAAGTTTTTAAATCTTATAAGTGATCTCTATTTTTAACTATCAGCGTTAATGCTCGATTTAGAAAGAAGATTGTATTGATCATTCACTATCATTAAGCTGTACCAACCACCGCAAGGTGGTTAGTGCGTTTAGGGTAGTTAAAATTCAATTCGTAATCTTGATAGAGAAAAACAATGAAATCAAAAATCAATTTTCAAGAATTTGCTTTGTTGATGGCATTATTAATGTCGATCGTTTCGTTCTCAATTGATGCCGTATTACCAGCTTTAGGTGAGATTGGAAAAGTTTTTATTTTACAGAATGATAATCAAGCACAATGGGTCATCATTACAATTTTCTCTGGTATGACCTTAGGTCAGTTGATTGCAGGGCCATTATCGGATGCGATTGGACGTAAACGGATTTTATTTACAGGGATTGTCATTTACTTTCTAGGAAGCTTGTTGTGTTATTCCACACAAAGTTTTGAATGGTTTTTAGTTGGGCGATTTATTCAAGGAATAGGGGTGTCTGGCCCTTATGTAGCTTCAATTTCGATTGTGCGAGATAAATATAGTGGTGCTCAAATGGCACGTATCATGTCTTTGATAATGATGGTATTTATGGTTGCACCTGCTGTAGCGCCGAGTTTAGGGCAATTGATTATTCATTTCTTTGGATGGAGAGATATTTTTGTCTTATATATGGTTTACGCAACCATCGTTGGATTATGGATTGCTTTAAGTTTAGAAGAAACGTTAGTTCCAGAAAATCGTTTACCTATGCGTGTACAAGCATTCAAAGATGGTTTTAAGGAAGTGGTGAGTAATAAAACCACGATGAGCTATCTATTGTGTGCTGGCTTTTGTTTTGGTGGGTTTATTGGTTATTTAGGAACTTCACAACAAATTTTTATGCAGCAATTTGGTAAAACAGGTGCAGAGTTTAGTGTTTATTTTGCTGTGTTAGCAGGTGTGATGGGGATTGCTTCATTTACTAACTCTAGAATCGTAATGAGGTTTGGCATGCGTCCAATTTGTATTTATGGTTTCTTAGGTTTATGTTTAATTTCTTTAATATTCCTGATTATTCAGCTTGTTGGCGTTCAGATTTCTTTTTGGATGTTTATGTTGTATGCATGCATTCTATTTTTATTGTTTGGAACTTTATTTGGTAATTTAAATGCAATCGCTATGGAACCGATGGGGCATGTCGCAGGGATGGCTTCAGCGATTATTGGTGCATCATCATCAATACTTTCTTTGATTCTGGCTTCGATCATTGGGCAACTTTATGATGGTACATTGATTCCAATGACCTGCGGTTTTGTGATTTTATGTGGTTTGGCTTTTACGATGACAATATATGAGAAGCGATATTTAAAAGCTTTAGAGTGTGTAGGTGGTTAAACTTATAGACCTAAGATAAATTACTATTTAAGCTGATTTTTTAGGCTTCTTAGAGAAAAAAATGAAGAAAGTTGTCCCTGTAATTCTAAGACATCCAACGCAAGGTTTGGAAATATTAGCTTTTCGGCATCCACTTGCAGGGAGCCAATTAGTTAAAGGGACAATAGAGCAAGGAGAAAAATATGATGAAGCTGCAATTCGTGAGTTATTTGAAGAAACAGGACTGACTGCTGAACTAAACCCGAAGTTTATGGGAAGTTTTATGCTCAAATCTAATCAGCAAGATTGGTATTTCTATTTGTGTGAGGTAAAGAGTGAATTGACTGAAACTTGGGTACATCATTGTCATGATGACGGTGGTTTAAATTTTAATTTCTTTTGGTTTCCGTTAGATCAGAAACCTAGAGAAGATTGGCATGAAACTTTTCAAGAGGCGTTATCATTCCTGAAAAAGATTTTAATTATCTAATTGTACTAAAGCCCATCTTCTCTTGGTGAAAGCCAATTTTTATATTTATCTCTTAAAGCATGCCTTTTTACATCGTTAAAAATAATAAAATCAATACCACCATCATAGGGTGCAATTATGATGTTCTGCTCAAAAGAAACCATAAAAGCTCGAACCTCATCATCAGCGATCTTTTTCAACAAGTCATTGTGTTGATTCGATTGCCAAGTTGCTTTTACAGAGCATGGTCTAAAGTAATGATCTTCATCTTCTCCATCATAATATTCAGGATTAGCTTGGGTTAAGTTGATTTCCTGCTCTAAATGAAATGTGTATCCAAGCCTAAAGGCAGGGTCATAAGCTTTAATGTTTCTGCTAAATGTAAAGTAATGACCCGAAACAATGAATATAGAAGCATCATCTCCCAAGCAGTCTGTAATAATTTCATTATGTCGATTTAATAACAATTCATATTCGGCAGGCGTATCCGCATACCTTTTTGATTCGGGCAAGCTATGGATTCTTAACCAAGATTGTGGAAAGTAGTGCTTAAGTAGGTGAGAAATTGGGAGGTTGTTGGGATAGAACTGATCCCATTGAGATTGGAAAGAGTTGCTCATATTTTGAAATCGAAGAATTTAGTAATATATTATTAATATAATTTGGAATAATTAATTTAAGAAGTAAAAATTTAGGAAAATAGATTCATATTAATTTTTACTTTGAAAAAATGGTTCAATTTTTGCTTTCTCAATAATGATCATAAGAATCGGAGAACAACATGATGAAAAATGCAAATCACATGAGAACAATCCATAGCAAAGATAAAGGTTGGTTTTGGTTTGGCTTAACGGTTGCTATCCAAGTTGTATTCATTGCTGTTAGTTACCTTTTTATGAATATTCCGCTTTGATATTTCATTGTTTTTGAGCTTATGATTGATGATCAGACAAAGATCAACATCATTAAGAATATGCTAAAACTTATTTATTACGTGCCTGAATCACATCTAGAATCCACCAAACAGGCTATTTTTGACGCTGGTGCAGGCGGTATTGGCAATTATGAGAGTTGTGCTTGGCAAGTGAAAGGAATAGGGCAGTTTAAGCCTGTTAAAGGTGCAAATCCATTTTTAGGACAATTAGACGAACTAGAACAGCTTGAAGAATGGCGTGTAGAAACCATTGTGCCTGAAGAAAAAGCCAGTGTCGTGGCAAAGGTATTAAAGGCAGGCCATCCTTATGAAGAGCCTGCCTTTGAGTTTATTCAAATATTAGATATTAAATAATTTAGATTTTTTGAATGAATAAATCACGATCAAAACGATATTGCGGAAAGAACACGCCATCTTTGGCACGTTCACCTGCGCCGATCACCATCACAGGATATTGTTGATCATTTAACTTTAAAATTTTACGAACCAAAGGTTCATCAAAACCTTCCATCATACAACTATCAAAACCATAAGCGCGTAAAGCCAATACAAGGTTTTCACAGGCTAAAGCTGTGGTTTTAGTTGCCCATAATTTGGCATCGGCTGGGTTAAATGCAGTCACAGGAAGTTGTTTATCAAGTGTACGGGCTACTTTAAATGCAACTTTTTTGAAGTTACCTAATGCATTGAAATAACCTGTTTTATAGTTGTAAGGAATAAAGCGGTAATACTTTTGAACTGCTGGTGGTGCTTCGGGAAATGGAAACTCGGTGATATTTAGTTTTGCCATCTCATCAACACGATCTGTTCTAGCGACACATACGATTAATTCGGATGCAGTTTTAGCAGCAAGTTGTCCTAAACACGCTTTAACCAATTGCTTTTTCTTACTCGGATTTTGCACTACATAGAATGTCCAAGGCTGTAAGTTTGATGAGTTGGGTGCAAGCAGTGCCAAATCTAAACATTCATCTAAAATCTCACTTGGAATCGGTTTATCCGTGAACTTACGTACTGAACGACGGCTTTCAATGACTTTACGGAAATTGGCAACATCAATATCTTGAGGGGCAGGTTCGTAGTAGCGTTTTTTTTCGGTTTGATTTTGTTCAGACATGAGAATAAATGTTCCTATAAATTTGTTGTTAATATTGGGACGTTAAATAAAAAAACCACCCAGTGTTGACTAAGTGGTTTGTATAAAAACAGTGAAATGTATTAATTGAACTGTGAGAAGTCAGGCTTACGTTTTTGCATAAATGCTTGTACAGCTTCCATCATTTCAGGTGAGCGTACACGCTGCATAAAGATTTCAGCTTCTTCATCGACACAAGCAATAATTTCAGCTAAGTCTTTTTTCATTAGCGCTTTACTTTGTTTTAGAGATGCTAAAGGTAATGCTGCTAAATGTTGAGCGGTTTGTTGGGCGGTTGCATAGGCATCTTCAACAACGTCATTTACAAGATTTGCTTTTACTGCTGTTGCTGCATCAAATTTCTTCGCTGTGAATAATAATTCAGCCGCTTTTTGATAGCCTGCTTGTTTGACCAATAAACGGCTCGCCGCACCTTCAGGAGAAAGACCTAAACTTACGAATGGAATTTGGAATAGGGCAGTATTGTCTGCAAATACGATGTCAGCATGTAATAAGATTGTTACACCAATACCAATCGCAACACCTTTCACTGCAATAATGAGTGGCTTAGAAAAACGAGCCGCAGCTTTTAATAATACAAATGGAGGTTGATCACCCGCTTTGCCTTCATATGGCTTTTGCATAAAGCCCATGAAGTCTTTCATATCATTACCCGCAGTAAAATCTTGTTCTGCACCACGGAAAATCACAACACGTACATATTTATTTGTATCAGCTTCATCTAATGCTTTTGCAATCCAAAGATAAAGTTCACCGTAGAGTGCATTTTTGGCTTCTGAACGGTTAATGGCTAAGGTGAGT
Source organism: Acinetobacter sp. Z1 (assembly GCF_024296945.1). NCBI lineage: Bacteria > Pseudomonadati > Pseudomonadota > Gammaproteobacteria > Moraxellales > Moraxellaceae > Acinetobacter > Acinetobacter sp. Z1. The sequence goes on from NZ_CP101115.1 coordinate 1,195,572, forward strand.
ACGCCATCTTCTAAATTTGCTTGCAAATGTTGATGAGGTTGTTGAATACAGCTAAGTGTCATCGTACTATCCTTGCATTAATCCAGATTGATTTTTTAAAGTGCTCTCATTATGTCGCATATTTGCGTTACATAGTGCAACTGATGAGTTCACAAAAAGTGAAATTACGCCTATGTACACATTTGACTATCTTGTTTTTATTGGACGCTTTCAGCCTTTTCATTTGGCACATCTACAAACCATTGAAATTGCGTTACAGCAAAGTCAGAACGTGATCTTGGCATTGGGTTCAGCGCAATCAGAACGGAATATCAAAAATCCTTTTCTAGCCCATGAGCGTGAGCAAATGATTCTGTCTAATTTTTCAGAAGATGATCAGAAACGGATTCATTTCGTGCATGTAGTTGATGTATATAACGATGAAAAATGGGTCAAACAAGTCAAAACCTTGGTTAATCAAGTGGTTCAGCCAAATGCAAAAGTAGGTTTGATTGGTCACTTTAAAGATGAATCTTCGTATTATTTAGCTTTATTTCCTGAATGGGAAATGGTTGAGTTGGATAGTTTAAAGGATTCAATTTCGGCCACGCCTATGCGAGAAGCTTATTATCGAGGTGAGATTCAAACTGAATTTTTCCCTAAAGGCACGATTAAATTTTTGACCGAATTTAAAAATACAAAAGTCTATGCGGAATTGCAGCGTAAATATCTTGAGGGTGATAAAAGTAATTTGGATGAATGTTTTTAAGATTTTAGTTCTTTAAGTAGAAAATCGATGAAAACACGAATATGGAAAGATTCGTGTTTTTTTGATGGATAAACTAAAGAAAATGGGCGTGAAGTGCCTGAAAATTTGCTAAGCACTTCAATCAAATCTCCATTCTTAAGCTCATTTTCTACAATAAAACGATAGGTTTGTAATAAACCAGCGCTATGTTTTGCCAGTGTAACCGTGCCTAAAATATCGTCTAGGCAACGAATATTTCCCGCACTTTGATATTCAATTATTTGTTGATTTGAGTTAAATAGCCATGGAACGTTTTTCCCCGTGCTAGGGAGAACAAATTGAATGCATTGATGATGCTGTAAATCTTCAAGGCTTTGCGGTGTTCCGAATTGTTTTAAATACTCAGGCGACGCCACTACAATCAGTTCAGCCTGTTCTAGTTGCCGTGCAATCAAATTTGAATCAGAAAATTGTCGTCCACGAATCGCCAGATCATATCCTTCTGCTATAAAGTCCACATTTTTATTGGTTAATTGAACATCTACTTTGATGCTTGGATATTGCTGTGAAAACTTTGCCAATAAAGGCAGGATACGATAGTGTCCATACGGTGTTGGAACACTGATACGAATTAAACCAGAGGGTTGCTGTGTTTGATTTTTGAGTTGCTGTTCTGCTTCTAAAATTTGATTCAGCGCTTGCTTACATTCATCAAAATAGATTTTCCCTTGCGCGGTTAAACGGACTTGTCGAGTCGTTCTTACAAACAGTGGGGTCGCTAAATGCTTCTCTAATCGAGCAATGGAGCGACTGACCGCTGCTGGACTCACACCTGCATGTAAGGCTGCCTTAGAAAAGCTTTCATATTCTGCTACTAAGCAAAACAATTCGACGCTACTAAACATCATCCGTTTTAGAGGGTGATTCATTCATTACACCATGTAAAAAATGATTTGAGTTGTAAGCTATTTAAGCACATATAAGTAAACAATAAGATGATTCCCATACCTTGTATGGAGTTATTTTTATGAAATTGTTCTATTCACCAAATGCCTGTTCTTTAGCCCCACATATCGTTTTAAGAGAGCTTGGACTTCCATTTGATTTAATCAAAGTCGATTTGCAACAGCATTTAACTGAACTGGGTGAGGACTTTTATCTGCTCAATAAGAAGGGACAAGTACCTGTATTACAGCTTGAAGATGGTTCTTTTTTAACGGAAGGTGCTGTGATTAGTCAGTTTCTTGTTGATCAATTCGAACGTAGGGATTTGTTAGCTGAAATAAACACGGTAGAGCGTTATCAAACACTTTCTTGGATGAATTTTATTGCTGCAGAAATTCATAAAGCATATTCACCATTTTTCCATGAATCCTATGGCGAAGATTCTAAAACTATCTTTAGTACGATTTTAAATAAACACTATGCGTGGGTTGATCAACAGTTAGATGGGCAAAACTATTTAATGGGAAGTAACTTTACCATTGCTGATATTTATCTATTTGTGGTGACACGCTGGGCTGACTTTATTGGTCTTGATCTTGGGCATTTTATTCATTTAACAGCTTTTATGCAGCGAATTGCTCGTCGTCAAACGGTTCAAGATACAATAGCAGCCGAAGCATCTTAGTATTCTTACCATATATAAAATTATAAAAGGAGATACGCATGCCTTATATTTTAATTCAAATTACTAAAGAAAATGTCTCTACTGCACAGAAACAACAGTTGATTCAAGAGGCTACAGATTTAGTGGTTCGGGTGCTTCATAAAGATCCAGCTACTACATTTGTGGTCATTGATGAAGTTGATACAGAAAACTGGGGTGTGGCAGGCGAATCAGTTTCGACCATACGCAATAGACAAAGAATAGGTACATAAGATGCAAAATAATTCGATAACTAAGATTCAACAGCAACTGGAAAAATACTTTGATGGTTTGTACTTTTGTGATGTGGATAAATTGCAGGACGTATTTCATTCCGATGCAACTTATATCAACGCTACGGATGATCCGATGCTTAAGTTAGATATGGATAGTTATTTCGCTATTGTGGAAAAGCGTATTTCACCCGCATCTCAAAACCAATTAAGACAAGATAAGGTTATAGCGATCAATTTGATTCATGATCAGTTAGCGATGGTACATGTTGAATGTGTGATTGAACCTAAATATTTTTACGATGCACTAACATTGGTACAAAAGCAGGGTGAGTGGAAAATTATTTCTAAAGTCTTTCATTATCAACTTTTAGCGGATTAATTAAGCATCTTCCCAAAAAATAATTCGATTGGAAAAGGGATCAGTTATACTTAGTTCTAATGTTTCCCAATCTGTTTTTTCAACTTGAGGTTTAGCAAACTTATAGTCCTTGACCTCAAGTTCATTTTTTAACAGGCTGAGATTCTGCCAATAAATACGAATCGCGCTATGTGGACTCGCATCACCAAAATGTTCAGATAAATGAAGAATACAATCATCTTTGGAAATTTGTAGATAAACTGGGAAGTTATCCCCAAATGTATGTTGCCAGTCGATTTGAAAGCCTAAGTAGTCAAGATAAAAAGATTGTGCGAGTTCAATATCAAAGATACGAAAAATAGGGATGATTGAACCATTTTGCATGTTTATTCCTTATTAACGAACACCAAACTGTTGAGTCCAGTAACTCTTTTGTTTGGCAGTTTGATTCAATGAACAGGCGACCGCATAATCTGTAAATTTGGGATGCATTAAATTACTACAATGCACAGAACTAGCAAGCCAAGTTGCCATCACTTCATTTAAATTTTTCTGTCCTCGTGCGACATTCTCACCACCACCTTTACCTTTGAAGCCGTATTGTTTTAAGCGTGCTTTTAAATCTAATCCTGTTGTGCTGATATGCCCAAGAAAAGCATGGCTTGCCATATCTTTAGTATGAGCAACAGCACTGTCATATAAGTTCTGATTCCATTTTAATGGCGCAACAGCAGCAAAATATTGTTTGCCGCATTGCCGTCCTTGTTGCCTAATTTCATTAATTGCATTGATGATCATTTGTTGATAAGCAGGATTTTGTATATCTTGGCAACGGATTTCTGTTGTTGCAATTTGAATCTGTGGTACAGAGACTAAGTTTTCTTCTGCCGTTGCGGTTTGTGGCGCATTTGTATTACATGCAGAGAGTATAAAAAATAAAGGAGAGCAATAGAGTGGGATGCGATAATTCATTTTTAATGTCTTTAATTATTTTAATCTTTTCATCATACGCTAAGGTATAAGCAGTGAGCAATTTTACCATAACAAAAAAGCGAGCATGGAACTCGCTTTTTTGTTACCCAACATGTTTATACGGTTTGTAAGGCTTTTAGATCTTCGAGTACTTGTTCAGCATGTCCAGCTGCTTTAACTTTGCGATAGCTTTTCACTAATTTTTTGTTGTGAAAAATAAAGGTTGAACGTTCAATACCCATCACTTGTTTGCCATACATATTTTTCTCTTTAATGACATCGAAGTGTTTGCATAAGACTTCTTCTTGATCACTTATTAAATCGATGCTAAGCGACTGTTTCTCAGTGAAGTTTTGATGTGCTTTAACCGAATCTCGTGATACACCAATAATTTGACAATTTAAGGCATCAAACTGATCTTTTAAGCAAGAAAATCCAACAGCTTGAGTCGTACAACCAGGTGTTGAGTCTTTAGGATAGAAGTATAAAACTAACCATTCACTTTGGAGCTCAGTTAGGTTGATTTTACCTTGAGTCGTTGGGAAAATTTGGTTCGGTAATTGAATATTCTCTGACATTTTTCATCCTTCAATAAACATTATCATTGATCTAATTCAAGTGGTAAAAAAGCATATTCCTCATGATAAACAATATCGCCCCGACTTACAGGAATAGCTTTGTTAAAAATTGGTCCATCAATGACCGTGGTGTGAAATTCACCGCCTTCGCCACATGGATCAATGCCACGATTTTCTAACTCTTGGATGTATTCTTGAGTGAGGATTTTGCCTAAATCTTCAATTTGCATACCGAGTTTAAGATTGACGGTCACCAGAATACTGATAAAACCAAGACCAATAAACTCTTCTACCACTTCTTTATGTGGGCGCAACCACAGTGGCATGCCCAATTTTAGTCCCACTTGCTGAGTCACTTGATCATGCCAGCAGCCATGTTGAGGCATGTCTAAATCACCAGTGACCAGTACTTCAGCACCTTGTTGTTTTGCTTGATTGAGCAGTGCAATAAACTTACTTTCATAATCAGCCCAACTCGATGATGTCATATAAACAGGTAAACCAATCGCATCAGCTTGAGCACGGATAATATCCAGTGGCATTGCGTGTGAGCGTGAGCGTTGACCTTGTTCTTCTAGCATTACAATTAGTCCAATCACAGTACCTGTTTGCATGGCGTGATATAAGGCGAGGGAACTATCTTTGCCACCACTAAAAGATACGATTGATTTCCGTTGTTCGGCATTAGTTTTCCATTGATCTTGCATGGTGTTATTCAATTGATTCAAAGTAAAAGAGATTTTAGCAAACCCCAATAAAAAAGCCCGCATAATTGCAGGCTTTGTTTTCAGCAATACAAGTTTACTTTTTAGGAGCTTGTTGCTGAGCAGCTTTCATTGCTTCTTCAGTTAGTTTTTCTAACTTAGATACTAATGGAGCACCTAGACATGCTTGTAAGTCTTTATTTTGCTGTTGAACAAAACCTAAAGAACTTGGACTTTTCTTCGCGTTGATTGCGCTTTGAATTTCCCATTTCTGAGCTTCAGTCACTTTACCTTGCGCATCAATTTGACAACCACAGAACTTGCTTACTTCAGCCGCTGTAAGTTTTCCGCCTTTAGCTGTTTGGTCTTTACAAACATTGACTAATGCAGATTTCACATTGGTACTTTTATATGCAGCTTGCAATGGGTTATCAGCTGCATATGTTGCCGTTGCGAATAAAGCAGCAGCTGACATCATTGTAGAAAGAATAAGATTTGATTTAGAAAACTTCATATAATGTACCTAATTTTTTACCCTATATCGGTTATTCAGCGTAGCGCGTAGGATCCGCAATACCTGCTTCGATAAAACCTTGTTGACGTAAACGACAACTGTCGCACTTACCACATGCACGTCCTTGAGCATCTGCCTGATAGCAGGATACCGTTTGACTATAGTCTACGCCATGTTCGATACCTAAGCGTATAATATTCGCTTTGGATAAATGTAACAAAGGTGTTTCAATTTTAAGGGGTTTTCCTTCAACGCCAGCTTTCGTTGCTAAACGCGCGAGATTGGCAAAAGCGTCAATAAATTCAGGACGACAATCTGGATATCCTGAATAATCAACAGCATTGATACCAATCACGATGGCTTTTGCGTCAAAAACTTCTGCTGCGGCAAGGGCATAAGATAAAAAAATAGTGTTACGTGCTGGAACATAAGTTACAGGAATGCCTTCTTGTAATTGTTCTGGAACATCAATGTTATGATCTGTAAGCGCAGAACCGCCTAAATTACCTAAATCAATGTTAATGACACGATGTTCAACACCCGCACGTTGTGCTAATGCTCTAGCAGCATCAAGTTCTGTGGTCGAACGTTGACCATACATAAAACTTAAAGCGATACATTCATAATTTGCCTGTGCCCAAGCAAGACACGTTGTTGAGTCTAAGCCGCCAGACAATAATACGATGGCACGAGAACGCATATTATTTTCCATTATTCAACCTAAAATAAATTTGATGAAAGCAGTGATTGGTTAAAATTGCTTTGAGAACTTTTTAACGACCAGATTCGTCATTCCATAACAACTTATGTAACTGTAATTGGAATCGAACAGGGAGATGGTCTTCTAAAATCCACTGGGCTAAGTCACGTGCCAATGCTGGTAGGGTGACTGCACCTTTTTCAACAGCAAAAGCAGGAGAAAACCAAACGGTACTTACTTTGTCTTGCAACTGCAATTGTTCAAGTTGCAGTTTTGACCATTCATAGTCAGCACGATTACAAATCACAAATTTAATCTGATCGTGTTGAGTTAAATAGTCGATATTGGTAAATAAATTACGATGATCTTCATTAGAAGTTGGCGTTTTTAAATCAAGAACTTTAGAAACACGCGGATCAACTTTAGATACATCTAATGCGCCGCTTGTTTCTAGAGAAACTTCAAAACCAAGATCACACAAACGCTGTAACAAGATCAAGCAATTGGGTTGAGCAAGCGGTTCGCCGCCAGTAACACAAATATAAGGTGTTTTATGTTGGTTAGCAGTTTCAATAATCTGTTCAAGTGACTGACGTTCGCCACCTTCAAACGAATAAGTGGTATCGCAATAACTGCAACGTAATGGACAGCCTGTTAAACGAATAAAAACCGTTGGTAAGCCAAAAGTATTCGCTTCGCCTTGCAAAGAATAAAAGATCTCTGTAATGCGTAAACCCGCCGCAGGATCTGAGACAGGAATTGCAGAGGAACGTAAGGAAGCCATAAACAGTTACCACAAACAGGTGCTATACAAGTAGCATGTTACATAAAAACAAAATCTCTACGACCATGACTGATCGTAGAGACGAGGAACGGGTAGTTCCGCAATAAGTATTACAAATTAGTCTGCGCGTAATAAATCGTTCAAGCTGGTTTTAGCGCGAGTTTTCGCATCCACTTTTTTCACGATGATTGCAGCATAAAGACTGTAAGTACCACATTTTGATGGAAGGCTACCAGCAACAACCACAGAACCTGCTGGAACACGTCCGTAATGTACTTCACCAGTTTCACGATCAAAGATTTTGGTTGATTGACCAATGAAAACGCCCATTGAAATCACAGAACCTTCTTCTACGATCACACCTTCAACGATTTCAGAACGTGCGCCAATGAAGCAGTTATCTTCAATAATTGTCGGATTAGCTTGTAATGGCTCTAATACACCACCGATGCCTACACCACCTGACAAGTGAACGTTTTTACCGATTTGTGCACATGAACCTACAGTTGCCCATGTATCAACCATTGTACCTTCATCAACATAAGCACCAATGTTGACATAAGAAGGCATCAAGATCACATTTTTCGCTTGGAAACTACCACGGCGAGCAACAGCAGGTGGTACAACACGAACACCAGCAGCTTTAAACTGATCCTCAGTCCAACCTGAATATTTCGTTGCGACCTTGTCATAGAACTGTAGATCACAAGCTTCGATTGGCTTGTTGTCATTCAGTTTAAATGAAAGTAAAACTGCTTTTTTTAACCATTGATGAACAACCCATTCACCATCGATTTTTTCAGCAACACGAAGTGTACCGTTATCTAAAGCGGTTAATGCTTCTTCTACAGCTTGACGGATTTCTGTTGGGCAGTCCGTTGCGCTATAGTTTGCACGCTCTTCGAATGCTTGCTCAATGATTGTAGAAAGCTGAGACATGATCTTCCTTCTTCCAAAAAAATTTTGAAGATTTTACACTAAATTGCTTCAATAAGCTTTGAAAAAAGTCGTTACAATATTTTATTTTATTTATAAGCAATAAAAATGTAACAAAATCGGAGATTATTGTTTTTTATCTATAATTTCAAAATATACAATTACTTTAAATTTGTATCAAAAAATAACAAAAAGTAATCATTTTCTGTATAAAAAGTTGGCGATCAATCTTTTATTATGCAATCACAGAAACAATATTAAATTTTTAATAAGAGTATTTTTTGAGGAGACTTCCATGAAAGCTTTGCGCGTTATGTTGGCAGCTGGTGCATTAACAGCAATTGCAGGTACTGCTTTTGCAGCAGATGAGCAAGTTGTTAAAGAATCAGTTTATGCATTCCCATCTTACTTAGACCCAGTGTCAGTTCGTGCTGAAGTAGGTACAACAGGTTATGGTGGTGCGATTTCTTATCGTGTGAACCCATATGTAGCATTAAGCCTTGGTTATAATGGTGGTGATATTTCTTGGTCGGATGATCTAAAAATCGATGGTACCAAGTATGATATGGACATGGATAACAAAACTGCATATTTGAATGCAGAAATTTATCCATGGGGCGCTAATGAGAATGCATTTGCACGTTCATTGTATGTAGCAGCTGGTGTTGGTTACTTAGACAATGAATATAACTTAACTAAAAATGTTGGTGGCAACAGTTTGGTTAAAGTAAATGGTGAACGATTCACAACTACGGCTAATCAAAGTGCAAAAATTGATGGTACTATGAATTATGATAATAATTTTGCACCTTACGTAGGTTTTGGTCTAAACACGCCTGTATATAAAAACATCGGTTTATTTGGTGAAGTCGGTGCCTATTACACAGGTAATCCAACTGTGAGCTTGAAAACTTCTGGTGATGATCAAATCATTGGTAGCAATGGTAATACATTAGAAAGCGCAGTTGATAAAGAGCAACGTAATATTGAGAACAAAAGTCGATATGAGTGGATGCCAGTTGCTAAAGTGGGTGTAAGCTTTAGCTTCTAAACCACGAATAAAAAAACGAGCTTTAAAGCTCGTTTTTTTATGTTCGCATAATGATAAAAAATGGCTCTAATTGAGCCATTTTTTTATTCTTCAGGATAGGCAACTTTTTTAAGTTCTTTAATATTTGTTTGGGGTGAGCATAAAGAGATAAATTCGTAGCCATAACCACGAAGTAAATGTCCTTTTCGAACTGCAATCCAAGTTGTATTTACACCAAAAATCTCTGTTTTAAGTTGTTCTAGGCGATAGTCTTTGTCATTGTCATATGCGACATCATTGACAATACCAACACCCATATTCAGTTCAACATAGGTTTTAATAACATCGGCATCAAGCGCTGACATCACGATATCTGCATGTAAATGTGCATCATCGAATGCTTTGTCGATTTTTGAACGTCCTGTGAAACCACCGTGATAAGTGATCAGTGGATATTCAGCTAAAACCTCTAAGCTTAAGGTATCTAATTTGGTTAAGGGATGGTCTTTCGGTGTAATAATACTGTGATGCCATTCATAATAAGGCACGCTAGCCAAGTTTTCTTCAGTCGTTAAAGATTCCGTTGCAATACCGATATCAGCCTCGCCTTGAAGTAACATTTCAGCAATTTCAACAGGACTAGCCTGTTGTAAAACTAAATGCACTTTTGGAAATAATTTTTTAAATTGATTTACGATTGGTGGCAACACATAACGAGCTTGCGTATGTGTGGTTGCAATCGTTAATGTACCTTCATCAACTTTATTAAAATCATCGGCTAGACGTTTAATATTATCAGCATCGACCAACATCCGCTCAACAATGCTGAGTAGTGATTGCCCTGGTTCAGTCAATCCTAATAAGCGCTTGCCTTTACGCACAAACAGTTGTACGCCTAATTCATCTTCTAAGTCTTTAATGTGTTTACTCACACCTGACTGGGAGGTATATAGTGCCGCAGAAGCTTCAGTTAAATTAAAGTTTTGACGAACAGTTTCTCGAATAATTCTGAGTTGTTGAAAGTTCATAAAGTTTTTCCTCATAAGAGGATGGGGCATATTCTTACCCCATCAGTATTATTTTAAGCAACTTGCGTCGGTTGATCTGCAAATAAATGAAGTTGAGCAGCACTAATCCAAACTGTTTGATTTGGTTTGAATTGATGTAAATTTGCTTCTTCTACATTTAATAAAATTTCAATAGTACGTCCACTACGATCTTGTAATTCAGCCACGACCCGACCAGCGATCCACACTTCACGTAAGAAGGTTGCCTCAATCGTATTCGGTTGAGGTTGGGGATGAATATGTAATTCATTTGGTCGTGCAAATGCAATCACTTTACCTTGTGGTGCATCTAAACTTGTTGGTAATTGGATACGATCATCGCCGATTCGGATAATACCGCCAGTATGCTCACCTTCAAAACGATTTGCTTGACCAAGGAAATCAAAAACAAACGGAGTAGCAGGTTTTTCATACACTTCACGCGGTGAGCCGATTTGTTCGACATCACCTTTGTTCATCACAATGATCTGATCTGCAACTTCTAGCGCTTCTTCTTGGTCATGGGTGACAAAGATTGAAGTAATATGCAGCTCATCATGTAAGGTACGTAGCCAGCGGCGTAATTCTTTACGAACTTTAGCATCAAGTGCACCAAATGGTTCATCAAGTAACAAAACGCGTGGTTCAACTGCGAGTGCACGAGCCAATGCAATACGTTGACGCTGACCTCCTGAAAGCTGAGCAGGGTAGCGGTCTGCTAAGAAACCAAGTTGTACCAAATCTAGTAAACGAGTGACCCGTTTTTTGATTTCAGCTTCGGATGGACGTGTTGCACGTGGGCGAACACGTAAACCAAAGGCGATATTGTCAAAAACAGTCATGTGACGAAACAAAGCGTAGTGTTGAAATACAAACCCAACTTGACGTTCACGTACATGGATGTCAGTTGCATCTTCACCTTCGAGTAGAACCTGACCACCATCCGCAGATTCTAAGCCCGCAATAATGCGTAACAACGTTGTTTTTCCGCAACCAGAAGGACCAAGCAGAGCAACCAATTCACCTTCAGGAAAATCTAAAGAGATATTTTTGAGTGCATGGAATGCACCAAAGTGTTTTTCAATATTTTTAACTTGAATACTCATGTGTTCATTCCTTAGGGATTTGTTTTATGTTCATTTGCTTGGTCTTGGCGGACTTCAAGCCAAGTTTTCAAAATCAAAGTAATGATCGCTAAAAATGCCAGTAATGAAGACACAGCAAATGCAGCACTAAAGGTATATTCGTTATAGAGAATCTCGACATGAAGCGGTAATGTGTTGGTTTCACCGCGGATATGTCCTGAAACGACAGAGACTGCACCAAACTCTCCCATAGCACGCGCATTACACAGAATCACACCATAGATCAAACCCCATTTAATATTTGGAAGAGTCACTTTCCAGAAGGTTTGCCAGCCCGAAGCACCAAGTACAATCGCTGCTTCTTCCTCTTCGGTTCCCTGAGCTTCCATTAAAGGTATAAGTTCACGTGCAACAAATGGTACTGTAATAAAAATAGTAGCTAAAACAATGGCAGGTACGGCATATAGAATTTTAATATCATGATCCATTAACCAACCACCAATCCAACCTTGAGAGCCAAAAATTAATACAATCATCAAACCTGCAATTACAGGCGAAACTGAGAATGGCATGTCGATAATCGTGGTCAAAATGGCTTTGCCACGGAATTGGAACTTTGCAACAGCCCATGCCGCCGCAACACCAAATACAACGTTAATTGGTACGGCTATTGCGGCAGTGAGTAAGGTTAGCTTTACAGCGGATAAAGTATCTGAATCAGTCAGTGCATTGATATAAACATTCAGACCTTGTTTAAAAGCTTCAACAAAAACCAAAATCAAAGGTAAAATTAAACAACTCAGAAAGAAGATAAGTGCAACACTAATAAAAGTGTAACGGACCCAATTCGGTTCGCGGGTTGCATCTCTAGCTTGTAATTTAAGCGCTAAACTATTGCTACTGGTATTTAAGCTCATTGTGCAGTTCTCCCTGTACGACGACTTGCCCATGCTTGTACTAAGTTAATTAAAAATAGAATGGCAAAAGAGAGAACAAGCATAACCACAGCAATCGTGGTCGCACCTGCATAGTCATATTCTTCTAAACGAGAAATAATCATAAGCGGAGCGATTTCTGTTTTGTAAGGCTGGTTACCTGCAATAAAGATCACTGAACCGTATTCGCCGACACCACGAGCAAAAGCCAAAGCAAAGCCGGTCAGTAGAGCTGGAAATAAAATTGGTAAAATGATTTTGGTAATCGTCTGGTAACGATTTGCACCAAGCGCAGAAGCGGCTTCTTCCAATTCAGTTTCAATGTCACTTAGTACGGGTTGTACGGTACGAACCACGAAAGGTATACCAATAAAAATCAGAGCTAAAGTAATCCCAATCGGGGTGTAAGCTACCTCAATCCCAAGTGGAGAAAGATATTGTCCAATCCAGCCTGTTGGTGCATATAACGAGGTTAATGCAATGCCTGCAACAGCAGTAGGAAGAGCAAAAGGTAAATCTACTAAAGCATCGACAATACGTTTACCTGGGAAACTATAGCGAACTAAGCACCAAGCGAGTAATAAACCAAAAATAACATTTACCAATGCCGCTATTAATGCAGCACTAAAGCTAAGTTGTAGAGACTTTAAAATTCGCTCTGACGTTAAGATTTCCCACAAGCCATCCCAACCAATCCCTAAAGATTTGATAAACACAGCAGATAAAGGAATAAGCACAATCAAAGACACGTAAGCGAGGGTAAAACCTAATGAAAGACCAAACCCAGGCAGCACTCGGGAACGCTGCGACATGATATTTCCTCAAAGAGAAAGTTTGCTAAAGCAAGCAAATAAATAACGCGAAAACTAAAAAAAGGACGGTGATTAGGCAAATTTCAAATTAAAATTTGCCTGACTCATTCGAGAGATAGGTTGCATCTTTTTTTCAGGCAGCAAGTAGTTCAGAATCTCAGGGAAAGGACCAAATCCAGATGCGACATTGATATGACCGACAGCACCTAAATTAATGGGTGTTAGTTTCCATGCTTGAGCCAATTGCAAAGCATCGACATAACCTAACCAAGGGTCATTTTCACTAATTAATAAAGTAGTTGGTACTTCAATTTTGATCTGCTGAAAATACTGTTTATAGTCAGCCAAGCTATGACGTGCGAAGCCTGCTTCACCAAAACGTGCAGGGTTGGCGGGTGCAACCAATACTAGATTTTTAACTTTTGTCCTGAGTTCTGGGTGCTCAGCAAGCGCAGCAATACTGGTTAAGCAGCCAAAACTATGCGCCACGATTTGAATAGGTGCTGGAGCAGAAACAACAGTTTTAATAAATTGGACAATCCATTCACTGAGCACAGGACGATCCCAATGTTTCTGTTGAACGCGAGAGCTAGACACAAGTTGCTGTTGTAACCAAGACTGCCAGTGTTGCTCTTCGCTACCACCTACACCTGGAACAATTACGGTATGAATCATGTCCGCTCTCCCTATCTACTTTGTAAGTAAATTATTTCGTAGTGCTGTTGATCTTGACGATTTGGTCAAACACACCGCAATTATCAAAGTGGGTTTTTTGTACTTTAGTCCAACCGCCAAACTCTTTATCAATCGTCACAAGTTTGAGTGGTTTAAACGTTGTGCTGTATTTTTTTAAAACAGCCGCATTTCGAGGACGATAGAAGTTACGAGCAGCAATTTCTTGACCCGCAGGAGAATATAAATAGTTCAAATATCCACGTGCGATTTGTAAGTTGCCTTTCTTCTCAGCATTTTTTTCTACGACTGCAACAGGTGGTTCAGCCAAAATGGAAAGAGAAGGTGTGATAATTTCAAACTTGCCTGGTTGTTCACGTATTGCAAGAAATGCTTCATTTTCCCAAGCAAGTAATACGTCACCTATACCGCGTTCAGCAAAAGTTGTGGTTGCACCACGGGCACCTGAATCAAGAACTTTGGTTTGCTTGTAAATTTGGCGAACAAATTCTTGAGCTTTAGCGTCGTTGCCACCTTTTTGATGTTTTGCCCAAGCCCAAGCACCTAAGTAGTTCCAACGTGCGCCACCAGATGTTTTTGGATTTGGTGTAATAATTTCTACACCTGGTTTTACTAGATCGCCCCAGTCTTTGATTTGTTTAGGATTACCTTTACGTACAAGGAAAACAATTGTTGAGGTATAAGGCGTTGAGTTGTTTGGTAGCTTCTTTTGCCAATCGGCTGGAAGTAATTTTGCATTTTCAGCAATTTCATCAATATCAGCTGCAAGTGCAAGGGTCACCACATCAGCATTTAAGCCATCAATAACTGCACGAGCTTGTTTACCTGAACCACCATGTGATTGTTTAAAGTCAATGTCTTGACCAGTGCGTTGTTTCCAAAATGCACCGAACTGCTTATTAAAATCTGTATAAAGTTCACGAGTCGGGTCATAAGAGACATTTAAAAATTCTTGTGCCGCGAAAGATGAAACGGAAAGTAGTGCAGCAATAACGCCGACTTTAACTTGAGATAAACGCATGAAAACCCCTTTAATTGATCTGTTATCAGCAGATCTTCAATCATTGTTTGGAATATGTACGCAGCATAACGATAGTTTTTTTGCAAAAAAAATAATTAAAATCGAATTTGATATGAATTAAAAAGAAATATAAAAAACAGATAACTTATGCATATTTTTTGATAATAACTTTGCTTATATCTATGAAAACAAGATGTTGTGGCATAACGGTTGTAAATGTGGAGTATAAAAATGAGTTTATTTTTAGTTCGCTTGATTTTGGATGAAATCTAAATTTGTTTTATTCGTGGGATAGTTGTTTAGCGGCAAGATTAAAAAACCAATCACGACTATGGTAAATATTCTGGTCGCTGATCTGTTACCTCGAATTTCCGAAACTTAGCTTTCAAGGTATGATGATGGGGGTATTTCAGACTGAATTCTTGATCATGCAGTGTTATAAAAACGGACAATTGATTGATTCGATCCCATTATTAGATCGTGCCTTTCACTATGGTGATGGTTGTTTTACCACTGCACGGATTTTTCAAGGTGTGTTTGAACTAAAACAGCTGCACTTCGCACGTTTAAAAGTAGCTTGCCAAAGCCTGAGTCTCGATGCCGATCTTTCTCTAATTGATGAATCAGTCGAACAACTTAAACAGCAAAATCCAACTTTGAATGGTACATTTAAAGTCGTTATCAGTCGTGGTGAAGGGGATCGAGGTTATAGTCTTCCTTTACATGCGGCTGATATTTACGTGTGGTATTACCCTAGAGTGATGCATGTTTTTCAACCTGAATGGATTGAAAGTGGATTGTTAACGCATGCTTTAGGTCTCAATATGCCGCACTTAGTTGGGTTGAAAACATTGAACCGATTAGAGCAAGTATTACTTAAACAAGAAGCTGATCAGCAAGGCTGGCTAGAAGCATTGGTGAGCGATGTGCAGGGTTATATTGTAGAAGGGGTGAGCAGTAATTGTTTTATTCGTATAAATGATCGATGGATTACGCCTGAACTTCGGTATAATGGCGTTCACGGTGTGATGCGAGCGACAATTCTCTCTCGGATGCAGCAACACGATATTCAGTGCGAGCAACGTTGTATTGAATTAAATGAAATTGAACACATTCAAAGCTTATTTTTCTGTAATGCTTTGCATCCAATGAAAGCCGTCATTCGATTTAATCGGCAAGCTTTAGCCCAGCAACCATACCTTGACTTATTTAAAACTTTAAAACTTAGCCAGATTGACTAAATATGCCAAAGCCACCTAATCCAAGTAAGACTAAGAAAAAACCAAAAGCTAAACCGAAATCTATCTTTCCATTGAAAGCCTTTTTCATTGCGATCATCATTTTTGCACTGCTGATTTTGGGTGTTTTATGGTCAAGTTTATTTAAGAATTATCCTATTGATTCTAAAAAACAAATTTTAGTGATTTCTTCGGGTGACACTTATTCTGGTTTTATTGACCGTTTGGCAGAAGAAAATAAGGTGAATTTTCCGATTATTTTAAGGATTTATCAGAAATTTATGATTCATGACACCATGAAAGCAGGTGTATATGAAATTACACAAGGCATGAGTGTTCGTCAGGTTTTAGAAATGCTATCGAATGCCGACAATGCGCAGATGAATCGTATTTTAGTGATTGAAGGCACGACATTTAAGCAACTTATTAATAATTTAAAGAAAGATCCAAATGTCACTAAAACTGTCTTACACTTACCTAAAGATCAGTTATTAAAAGAACTCGAAATTCCTTATTCTCATCCAGAGGGTTTATTTGCACCTGATACGTATTTCTTCGCAAAAGGTGAAACAGATAAAAAAATCTTAACTGATTTGTATCGTCGTCAAATGAAATCATTGGATGAGGCTTGGGCAAATAAAGCACCAAATTTACCCTATAAAGATAAATATGAAGCGTTGATCATGGCTTCAATTATTGA
Organism: Acinetobacter sp. Z1; assembly: GCF_024296945.1. NCBI lineage: Bacteria > Pseudomonadati > Pseudomonadota > Gammaproteobacteria > Moraxellales > Moraxellaceae > Acinetobacter > Acinetobacter sp. Z1. The sequence continues at coordinate 1,212,289 of NZ_CP101115.1, forward strand.
AAAAGAAACCAGTTTGGATAGTGAACTTGAGCAAGTGTCGGGTGTGTTTGTTCGTCGTTTGAAAATAGGGATGCGTTTGCAAACTGATCCAACCGTGATCTATGGCATGGGTGAAAACTATAAAGGCAATATCACCCGTAATGATTTACGTATGCCAACGTCCTACAATACATACACCATTAATGGTTTACCACCAACCCCAATTGCTTTACCAAGTAAAAAAGCGATTGAAGCAGCCATGCATCCAGACGATGCTAAAAATATTTACTTTGTTGCTACAGGCAATGGTGGGCATAAATTTACAGCGTCTTTAGAAGACCATAATCGTGCAGTGCAAGAATATTTAACTGTGCTACGTTCAAAGAAAAAGCAGGGCGAATAATGTTTATTAGTTTTGAAGGTACGGAAGGTGTTGGTAAGACTACGCTGATTCGTAAAATTCATCAGTACTTTGAACAGCAAGGTAAAGAAGTGGTGTTGACCCGTGAACCGGGTGGAACACCGTTAGCTGAACAGATTCGCTCATTATTATTGGCGCTGAATCATGAAGAGCAAATGAGTCATGATACCGAGCTGTTATTAATTTACGCTGCCCGTGCACAGCATTTACAACAAGTGATCTTACCTGCATTAGCGGCAGGGAAAATTGTATTGAGTGATCGTTTTACTGATGCTAGCTTTGCTTATCAGTGTTCTGGACGTGGTTTGAGTCAAGAAAAGTTGCAACTTTTGAATCAGACTTTTGTGGCGAAAATGCCGAATATTACCTTTTGGTTAGATGCCCCGATTGAGTTGGGCATGACACGTGCGCGCGAGCGTGGTGCATTGGATCGTTTTGAGCAAGAGAAATTAAGTTTCTTTGCCAAAGTGCGTGCGGGTTATGAGACCTTGTGGCAAGCAGAGCCTGAGCGGATTAAGCGTTTGGATGCAACGCAGAATGCTGATGTTGTGTTTGAAGAGGCGCTGAATTATGTAAAAAATTCCATTTAAGACTATTTTAAATTGTTTTTTAAAAGATGAAGTTGTTAATTTAAGATTATGTTTTTTAAATTAACAGCTGCTTCTTTTAAATTTTTATTAAGTGGAATTTGAATGTTATAATTCTGTTTTTAAGTATTTTAAATAAGTAGAATTTTATGACAAAACAAAATTTTTTATTAATAGTTTTTTTACTATTTACAATGACAAACGCCTACTCTGAAATTGATCAAAAGGTGTTGGGTGATACAGTTAAAAAAATGAGTATGTATGAACATGAAGTTGATTTAAATGAAGATAGGCAAACATTTGGTACCTATATTGCACCAGTTAAAGTTAGTACTAAGCAAGAATTTGATTATGTAAAACAGTTGCTTAATCAAGCTGATGTTTTATCTGGATTAATAAATGTTAAATACTCTTTGTGCAATCAAATTGGTGTACAATATTCATATCTAGATTTTTTGAAACTGAATAGGAAAATTGATCAAAAAAGAACGGATATAGAAGTAAAAATAACAGAATCTCATATTAAGGGTTATAGTAGTTTATTTAAAGCACAAACAGGAAAAATGTGTAGTGATTTGAAAAGAAGGTAGGTTATATTTTGGATTACATTAGGGTGTGTTGACATTTCATAGCGGTAGCCAAATAAATATACAGGCTAAAGCAACTGAATTTTCGTAGTTCCGCTTTAGCTTGTCATAACGTGTTGCAATTCCCCTAAATTGCTTGAGTCTAGCAAAGGTATTCTCCACTAAGTGCCTGATTTTATATAAGTGCCAGTCCATATAATCATTGTTCGATCGTGTATTGGATTTCTTTGGAATATTTGCTTTAGTCGCTGTTTTTTCTATCTGCTCTCTCAATAATTCTGAGTCATATCCTTTATCTGCACAAAGCACATCGGTATCTTTTAAATCAATGCTATCGACTAATGCAGGTGCAACACTCACATCATGGGTGGTGCCATCATGAATGAGAAATTGGATTGGGTTCCCATTTGAATCCACAGCTAAATGGATTTTAGTACTGTTTCCACCGATGCTTCTTGAAATAGCTTGATCCTTGAGTCCTGTAGCATGTTGATGTGCTCGAATATGGCTAGCATCAATAAACACCCATTCTAGATCAGCATGTTTTGATAATAATTTAAATATTTTTAGTAGCTTATTATCTTTAGACCACCTGGTGAATCGTTTAAATATGGTGTTGGACTTACCAAAAGATTCAGGTAAATCTCGCCAAGGACAACCTGTTCTAATTCTATAGAGAATGGCTTCAATAAAATTTCGAAGATTATGTTTGAGGTAGATCCCCAAATTGTGGACAATAGATTTCAGCTTTAACCAGTGTTGATCATTCAGCATTGTACGAGTCATAGCGAGGAGTAAATTTGGTTTGGCGATTGAATTTTACTTTCTCGCTATTTTTTTGCACAGCAAATGTCAACAGACCCTATATTTATGTAATGCAATCCAAAAATATTCGTATCACTCATTTACCAACGGCTGCTCCACCTTAAAATTCGGTGGAGTTAAAACTGTCTTGCGAATTTCATTAGAAAGCTCAGGATAATCCAAGGTGTAATGCAAACCACGAGATTCCTTACGTTCCATTGCACAACGTACAATCATTTCCGAAACTAAAACCAAATTACGTAATTCAATCAAGTTCTTGCTGACACGATAATCTCGATAGTATTCATTGATTTCACGTTTCAGCATTTCGATACGGTGTAAAGCACGTTGGAGTCGTTTAGTCGTACGAACAATGCCGACATAGTTCCACATGGTAGAACGTAGCTCATCCCAGTTTTGTAAGATGACAACATCTTCATCCGCATCGGTGACTTGAGATTCATCCCAAGAAGGTACATCTGGAAATTCAAAGCTTGTGTTGTGTTTGCTCTGAATATCTTCTGCTGCGCTCATGCCGTAAACAAAACATTCGAGTAGGGAATTACTCGCCATACGGTTTGCGCCGTGTAAACCTGTATAAGAGGTTTCACCAATGGCATATAAACCATCTAAATCCGTTTGGCTATGCTCATCGACGACCACACCACCACAGGTATAGTGCGCAGCAGGAACAACAGGAATCATATCTTTGGTGATATCAATGCCCAGTTCAAGCAAACGTGCATAAAGTGTCGGGAAGTGTTCAGTAATAAACTCGGGTGATTTATGCGTGATGTCTAACCAGACATGACGAATACCTAGGCGCTTGATTTCATGGTCAATGGTACGTGCTACAATATCACGTGGTGCAAGTTCAGCACGCTCATCAAAACGCAACATGAAACGTTCACCGTCTGGTAGACGCAGATAAGCGCCTTCACCACGCATTGCTTCGGTAATTAAGAAAGAGCGTGCTTTCGGATGATATAAACAAGTCGGATGGAATTGATTAAATTCCATATTGGCTACACGACAACCTGCACGATAAGCCATGGCAATACCATCACCTGTTGCGATGTCAGGGTTTGAAGTGTAGAGATAAGCTTTCATTGCACCGCCGCAGGCAAGCGCAGTAAACGGAGCTAAAAAGGTGTGAACTTGTTCATGATCTTCATCAAGTGCATATAAACCAATTGCACGATTAGTCTGATCTTGATGACCAAGTTTATGTAATGTAATTAAATCGATCGCAATATAATTTTCAAAAATTGTAATATTTTCACGCTCTTTTGCTCGTTCAACCAAGGTGGTTGAAATGGCTTTTCCAGTTGCATCAGCAGAGTGAATGATACGACGTTGCGAATGACCACCTTCGCGTGTTAAATGTAATTGTTCATCATCATCTAAGGTGAACTGCACACCTTGCTTGAGTAGGAAGTCAACAGAAGGTTTGCCGCCTTCAACTGTATGTTGGACTGCATCTAATTCACAAAGATGAGCACCTGCAATCATTGTGTCACTTATGTGTTGTTGAATAGAATCAGTTTCATCTAATACCGCAGCAACACCGCCTTGCGCATAGAAAGTACTCGCTTCTGTTAAAGCTGCTTTTGCTAAAATGGCAATCTTGTAATGACTTGGTAAAGAGAGTGCAAGACTTAGACCTGCACCGCCACTGCCCACAATTATCACATCAAAATGGTGAATTGTTTTTAAATCAGGCATGTCGATCTGCTTCAGTTTCAAACGTTTGCTAATGACACCGCTTTTTTCTCAAAAAGGCAAGTGCCAATCTGCCTAGAGTTGAGTGATTTTTTAGCGAATGTTGACAATTTTAACTAAGAGTATCTTTAAGCTAGATGAAAAAACAAACGGATTACGTTTCAATACATTGTTTTAATCTGAAATTAAGCTGATTGACTTAAAAATAGTGTGAATGAATTAATGATGAATTTAAATCTCCATAATTTATTCACATTCCATGATTGTTTTTCTTTGTATACATTGAAAACATAAACATATTTTTACGAAAAGAGTTAGGGGATTATGCTAAAAACATAGTCTTAAAATTAATTAAATCAATTGGTACATAGGTTCTTGCTTCATGAAAAGTCGCTATTTACAACAAGGAATGTATGCTGCCGTATTTACGGTGGCAGCTGTACAGGTTAATGCTGCATCGCCAGTGGATTTTTCAAATCTCGTAGAGCAGGTGAGTCCTGCTGTCGTGAGCGTCAATGTTGTGAAAAAAATGACTCAGGATGAGTTGTTACAACAACAAGTCCCTGAAATTTTACGTCGTTTCTTCGGTAATCAAGTCATTATTCCTCAACAACAGGGACCACAAGAAAAAACAGGTTACGGTAGCGCATTTTTTATTAGTAAAGATGGCTATTTGGTTACTAACCATCATGTGATTGAAAATGCATCACGAATTAGTATTACCTTAAATGATCGCCGTGAGTTAGATGCAACTTTAGTGGGTAGCGATGAACGTACCGATGTTGCTGTTCTAAAAGTGAATGGTGCAAATTTCCCTGAATTAAAAATTGGTAATGTAAATCAGCTAAAAGTGGGTGAACCTGTTTTAGCGATTGGATCACCTTTCGGTTTTGATTACTCTGCGTCCGCAGGTATTGTGAGTGCTAAATCTCGAAATATGAGTGGTGAAACGTCAGTTCCTTTTATTCAAACAGATGCTGCATTAAACCCAGGTAACTCAGGTGGTCCATTATTCAACCAACGTGGTGAAGTTGTTGGTGTGAACTCACGTATTTTTAGTGGGACTGGCGGTTATATGGGTTTGTCATTCTCTATTCCAATTGATGTTGCAATGGATGTAGTACAGCAGCTTAAAACTACAGGTAAAGTGACGCGTTCTTATCTTGGTATTATGTTGCAAGATATTGATCGAAATTTAGCTGAAGCATATAAATTACCGAAACCTGAAGGCTCGTTAATTACACAAGTCACCGCGAAATCACCAGCAGAAAAAGCAGGTTTGAAATCTGGTGATGTAATATTGAAAATTAATGGTGCTTCTATTTCGCGTACTAGTGATTTACTCAATGTATTAAACCGTGTTGCACCAGGTCAGACAGTTCAGTTAGACGTTTTACGTGATGAAAAAACACGTACAATTTCAGCAACTTTGGGAACTGCACCTGACGATACTCCAGCAGCTGAGGATAAAAATAATCCAACCAGCGGTTTAGGTATGAGTATTCGTAACCTAACTGAAGCGGAACAGTCTCGTTTAGATGTTCGAGGCGGTATTTTGGTACAAGATGTGAAACGTGGTGGTTTGGCTTCATTATCAAATATTGTTGCTGGCGATGTAATTTTGCAAGTTAACGGCACACCGATTACCAATAGCCAAATGTTTGCAAAAACAGTTGCTGCGTTACCAAAAAATAGCGTTGCTCGTGTTGCGATTATTCGTCAAGGTCAACGTGCAATTTTAGGTTTGCGTTTACCTTAATAAGCTAGGTATTTTTGAAAAACCACTCTTCAGCTTGAGTGGTTTTTTATTTTGTAATACCGAAATGTTTCGTCTAGTGTATGCACATGAGTTTTATTATCGTGATTAAACAATATTTATGAGTACGATTTTTGATTTAAGAATACAAGTTCAACCAAATCATATTGATGTGCTTGGGCATGTAAATAATGTAGTTTATGTTCAATGGATGCAGGACGTTGCAGCAGCACATATTGAAACGCTTGGTTTGGGAGTTGCGCAATATCTAGAGTTAAAGCATGCAATGGTTGCTGTGGAGCATCATGTTCAATATCGTAAAGCGGCTTTGCAGGGTGAGGAAGTCATTTTAAGAACTTGGTTAGATGATATTAATGCACTGTATTCTTTTCGTCAGTATGCATTTTATCGTCCTCAAGACCAAAGTGTTTTATTTGTTGGAAATACCAAATGGGCATGTATTGAAATTAGTACAGGTCGCCCTAAACGCATGTCACCGAGTTTTAGCCAAGCATATCAACCAATCAGCTCTGAATTAAATCCAATGGATTTTTCAATTTCATATGAAAAATAATCGCTGCTGTCTAGAAGCTATGGTTTCGTATGCAGATAATTATTTTGAATACTTTGAAAGGTCATTCTGTTATAATTCCTCACAATTTTGTTAAACCGCTTTGGCTCATCACTTTCATCGAAGTATTGAGCGTTTTATTTTCTCAAGGTAACCCATGGCGCAAGCTAAAAAATCCGTAGATATCAAAAATATACGCAATTTCTCGATCATTGCTCATATTTATGATTGAAGTGGAGTAGCTAAAAGTCGCTATCAGACATAATAAGTCAAGAAATCAAGTAAAGCCCACATGTTGGGCTTTTTTTTACGGTCACTATCAGACATAATCAGACACTAAGCGAACCTATAAGCAAAGCAAATTATGTACACAAATGAGTACATATTTGAGGGTTTTTGACTGCTCTTTTAGTTTAGTGTTGGAATGTATGGCTCTTACAGAATCTTGGTTAAAAGCACAGCTTGGCAAGGATAGGGATAAGCTCGAAGAGTTTTCAGACCGTGATGCCATGGGGGTGAGAATCACACCTAAGGGTAAAGTTATATTTCAATTAAGATACCGCTATAACGGGAAACAACACCGACTTGATCTTGGCTCATATCCAAACATCACTCTAAAAGAGGCCCGATTAGAGTCGGATCGTTTACGTGCTCTATTAGAAAAAGGCCATGACCCTAAGCAAGTAAAATTAAAAGAGCTTTCCAGTATTCAGAATGCTTATACATTTGAAAAACTATTTTCTGAATGGTATGAAAAATTCTGTTTTCCCAACAAAGCCAGTCATCATGATATTAAGCGATCATTCGAAATTTATGTTCTACCAAAATTTGGAACACAAAACAGCGACGATATTTCTGCTTACCAATGGATCTCATTGTTAGAGGATGTTGTTCGTCATAGCCCGTCAATTGCAGCACGTTTACTTTTGAATGCTAACCAGTGCCTAAAATGGGGCGGTAAGCGCGGTTTAGTGACTACAAACCACCTTGCCAACGTTTCAGCAAAACATGACCTTAGAATTAAGAAGAACGTTAAAGAGAGGGCATTAAGTGATTATGAAATTCATATTTCATTTGATGCTCTAAAAAATACAAGAATGGCCGAAAAGAATAAGCTATTTTTAACGATGTTGTTGGTATATGGATGCCGGGTTGGAGAGTTAAAATTAGCCAAGAAATCAGATTTTGATTTTGATAAGAATATCTGGTCAGTACCAGCTACAAACCACAAAACGGGCAAAAAGACTAGAAAGCCATTAATTCGGCCAATTACAGAAAACATCAAGCCTTATTTGATGCAGGTGATGAAGTTAACTCCTAAATCAGTATATTTATTCACGGCAGACGGATCTGATCAACCCCTTGGTGAATCTTCGCACTTGACGATGCCTTATAACATTTTCCAATGGTTGAAGCGGCATAAAGGTATAGAAATCCAACATTGGTCTGTGCATGACTTGAGGCGTACCATGAGAACAAACATGTCTACGATCGCACAGCCACATGTATGTGAAATCATGTTAGGGCATGCATTGCCTAAAATTTGGGGAACATATGACAAGCATGATTATTTAGATGAGCAATATTATGCCTATACGAAGTGGGTAGAGCGTTTAGAAAATATCTGGAAAGACGAAACGCTAGCGGGCTAGCGTTTGTTTCTTTTTGCGAAGTGGTAACGATTGAAACCATGCAAGGATTTTGCCTGAGTCATAATTGTTGCCAGAATTGCGGCAAGCAGAGAAAGGCTTAGGCATAGGGTTTTCAAACAAATCCTCATCTTGCCATCGACATAATGTTCGTGAAGAGCGTTTTAAAATTTGCTCAAGATCCGCCGTTTTTAATACTGGTTCAGACTTTAAAGCTTCTTCAATTGTCATACCTTGAAAACTAGCCATGATTTCCACCCCTAGCTGCTTCTACCGGATTACATGGTCGTTCCATCCAATATTTAACCTCAGATAGTAATAATTCTTCGCCATTCGAGTTCGATGTCCAGAGAGTTTGATTATCTCCAAAATCTTCACCATTTTCGCCATAAGGTCCATCAATATAATCCGTATTCAATAAACCCTCGTGAATTACATCGTTTTTATCAAGAAATAACACTACTTCACCCTCATCAGGCAATAGAAAATCCGTAGCCACCCAGATAGGCACCACCCCCACTACTTTTACCAATGCTCGGTATTGTTCTTGAAGTTGTACAACACGATTTGCTAACCAACGATCTTTTAATCGTGTGAATTCAGCTTCCGTACAATCACGATGCAAGTTTTTAAACAACCTAGAGTTTTCTTCAAACTGCTCATTAGCTCGTTTAGTAGCAGCTTCATGGCTTAATTCGCCAGGCATCAAAATTAACTTTTCTTGATCGGCCATCACTTTCTCCAAGTCGCTTCTTTGAATTTTGCATTTACAATCAGATCTTCGATTTCACCGATTCCAACATTTTCAAAGATGTGAGTCATTTTGCTCCCGAACACTGTGAGTGTCCGGGTAATGGTTGAATATGAGAATTTCATGGCAACTCCCCATCGATGCTAGATCCTTGGTTAAGCTGCTCAAGCTCAAAGCGGCGTTTCTTCACATATCCCATTAAGCGTGGTTGTATATCTGGGTGACGTGCAGATACATCGATCTCTAAAGCATCTAAAGCTGTTAGATCGGGTGCATTTTGAATTTGAACCATCAATGAGGGAGGCTCATTTGGCTGAACTTTTGATTGCTCTTGAAGTTCGCAAAGTCTTTTACTGATTGCAGATAGTAGGGGTTTACGTTGCTCTTCGGTCCAGTGCTGAGTCTTAACAACAACACTATTAGCTTCGTCTGGTGTTTGAGCATGAATAACAACTGCACTCAGATCTGCATACTCAATTTCGTAATGAGATTTATCACTCAGATCTAAACAAGGTTTGTCATTGTGAAAACGTGTCCACTGACGCTCTTGTATTTGATTGTCAATTTCTTGAGCTTTGGTAACTGCAGCAGCTGCAATATTTTCAAATGGAACTGTAGATGGCTCTTTTTCAAAAGATGAAATTTTTAAGTTCATGCGAGTTGCTAACTCAGCATTTTCAACTTCAGTTAAATCGCCGTTTGAATTTATCCTGGTGCGAATTGCTTTGAGATCATTTTCAGATTTTGCAGAATCAATCTCAGCAATAAATGCGTCACATAGAACTGATAGCTCAGGATCAGGAGTTAGCTCTTTACGTTTTTGTTCAAATATGCGAGAGAATGTTTGTATTTTTTCATCTGAGATATTAGCTTTACGCTTCTCAAAGCTAGCTTCCATTTTCTCTAATAGCTCGATCGAATCTACTTTAAGCAACCGATTTAAGGCGACATCATCGAAACCCAAATCCATAGATGTCTTTTTTTCAACATGGCTTTGTGCTGTGACTGGTCCAATAATGTCATCTAACGAATTATCATCGTTAGCGGCTTGATTGGTCTGTTGTTTTATTTCAGCAGATTCATTTTGCTTTTTTGATTGCCGCTTTTTTTTAGGTTGTTCTGCAAGCTCTAAACTTACTTCAAATATAGAGCCTCCAACAGCTGAGCAGATTGCTTCATATTGTCGCTTCGCGTTCTCAAAGTCACGTTGAGCAAAACCACTACGGATCCCAGTAACCAACTCTTCAATATTTTCATTGAATTTATATTGAAGAATCAAAGCCTGAGGTTGAATTAAAAATACATCTTGTTCAGGTTGCACTTCATCAAGTGCCAATGGCTTAGTAAATGTAATACCTGCCAATTCAATGGTTTCAATTTGAATGCAATATTCCATATTCGATTCTTTAAAAATATCAGCCGAATAATGGGAAATTGGCGCAAAATCTTCATCGAGGGTTTGCCCGTGCATGTTAACGTTGCAACGAGCCAATACATTTTTACCTGCAAGCATTGCTGCAAAAGCTTCTTGTGCATTTAAAATATTGTTCATTTTCTTATCCTTTTAATGCTTTGCGTAAATAAGGATCTAAGTCGTCCTGTTTAAGCAGCCAAACAACGTAATCAGCAGGGATGTCTTTAATTGCTGTACCTTTATATTTTCCAAAAGTCAGATGCGTTGGGATTCGGGCTTGTTCAGAAAACAAGAAAAGTGATTTCAAGTCTTTAACACCCAGTACTTTGCAAATCTGTTTTAAAAGAACCGCTGTGAGTAATACATCTTGTTTTGCGTTATGAGCGTTTCGTATAGACTCTCTTGCTTTTATAGATCCTTTAGCGAGCTTGTAGATTAATGCTGATAAGTTATGAGCATCATCTGGCCATACCATGCGAGATAGGGCTAAAGTGCAAATTGCCTTTGCATTTATAGAATTATCTGCAAGTTTGATAGCTTGAATGTCGTAATCAACATTGTGGCCAATGATGTATTCAACACCCTCAGGCAAACGGAAAGTTTCATAACTAGGCTTTCCAGCGATGTCAGATTCAAGGATGTGATGTACAGCCATAGCGCCGTAGCTAATTGGTTCTGGGCAAGAAAAATACTCATCGAAAGCATATCCTTTCTCAACAAAAAGAGTTCCCTCTTCAAATGAGACAGGAACATGGGCTATCTCAATTGGATAGCCATTCATGTCATGAGTTTCAGTATCTAAAATAATTGCGCTCATGCATGCATTTCCTGTTTTGCTAAGTTGTCGATTTCTTCTTTAACTGCTTCGAGTTTTGAAGCTTCAATTTGAGTTAATGCATCCAAACCCATGTGCTCACAAACTGATTTAATGTCCAAACCACGCTCAGCTATGAAATCTTGAAGTTGATCACGTTGTTCATCACTGATGCCTCTAAATTCAGGTGGGTTGTACCAACGTTTAGAATCCTCTTTATCAAAAGTACACTTAAGCTCACGACCACGTATTTGAATGGCGTGCCACATTTGAGTCTTATATTTATGCTCAGGATCTAAAGATTCTGTAAGTTGGTTCAAATCGCCAGCATGATTAGCTTCTACACAACATTGCTGAAAATTTTCAAGCTCTTCATGTGCTTTGAGTTCAGCCTGTTGTTCAGGTGTCATTGAGTTGATGTAATCCTTAGCTTCTTTAATTAGCCCACCCAGGAATGTTGGATTGAACTCAAGATCAGGAACAAATACTTGCCCTGAGTTTTCAGTCATTCCATTCTGTAAAGTGGTTTTAACACCCAAATATCCAGAGTTTTTTGCATGATGTGTTGGGCTTGGATTGAAATAAATGATTCGATCCATTTTCCCTTCTGAGTCAGTAGTGGCATGCATATAACCCATCATGTCAGCCATGCGATAGAGCATATTTCTGTTTTTCCCACCAAGATCTGGTCGAAATACTTTTAGTTTTTCTTTACCTGATTCCTCTTCAGTTGCATGGGCAATAAAAACCACATCTTTACCGTATGAAATCCACTTATTAACAGTTTGCATAAATAGGTTGTTTGCTAAACCTTGGGCTTTAAGTGTCAAGTTACCGTCACGCTGCAGGTTTTCTTTGTTGTTGCTTAGGTGGGTTTTAATGCAGTCAAGCATTGCTCCAACGGTGTCACAGATAATAGTGTTGAAAGGAGCAAGATCCTTTTCATCCATGAATGAAACTTCTGACCATTGAGGCACTGGAACAATTGCACCTCGGCGTAATTTAGCCGTTACACGATGCTGACCTTTGTCAAAATCAAAGACCACAGGTTTATCAGCTGTATGAGCGATTGAGCTTTTACCTAAACCAGGATCTGTATAAAGATAAAAGATGATAGAGCTAACTAGTAAAGCCTGATTGGGCATAATGATATTTAGAGCCATGATTACAACCCCTTATTAGATTTAGTATTGTTGTAGGCCATACGTTGATTAGCGCTGTACGGAGTGCGTTGAAAGCAGTCTTTTGAGAACATTTGCTCACGCTCTTTTTTACGTTGTGCATTAACTTCTTGCTGTAGATTGCGAAGAATCCAAGGCTTTGATTTCAACAACTCAGGATCCACAGGTGTACCGCCGTTCTCTGACTCGATGCGAATATCAGAAAACGTGTAGTTGGTTGAAAAAGTCTGAGGACCCAAGCGAACGTGATAGCGACCATTGTCATCGCGAGTAATGAACTCGCGGAATGGGGTAGTGAAGGGTTTCTTTTCCATTAGATAGACTCCACCATTTTGTTTTTTTCGATATGAGCGGTGATAACAGAAATCATATTTCTGATGTCATCAGCGTTTGTGAAGTCGTTATAAAAGCCGCCGTTACTTAACAAGACTCGATCTACAGCTAAGTTCTTTATAAATACTGCTTGTGTATCGCTGCCTAATTGCCCGTTGTAATCAGGTACCAACTCGAAATCAAAGCTAGTAAAAACATGAAAGCCATCAAGATTGATGATCGCTTCACCTGTGGTCTGAGAAGTGATATTTACTGACATCACGCCGTACATAGAATTTGTGTTGGCGTAAGAGTAAACAGGATTGGTTTCGACTGGCTTGGTAACCAGGGCGTAAGCACCAGTCAAACCACCTAAAGTGATTGCAGAAATTGCACTACCGACAAGAAAAGACTTGCCTAGGGTGTAACTGCGATTGTGATTTAAAACGTTTTGTTCCATAATCTACCTCATGTTGTGGAAAGCCCTGATCGCCGTGGTAAGTTGTCAGGGCTTTTTGCTGTTCATGAGATTAAATATACCTGCAAGGTAAAATGATGTAAATACCTGTGAGGTAAAATTTAATAAATTATTTTATACTTGTTAGGTAAAATATTGTGTTTTAGTAGACAAAAGAAAACCCATCCGAAGATGGGTTTTTAACTGAATTATTAAATCTGCTGAATTAAACACCCTGAGAGCTGTACTTTTCTAAAAGTTCATCAATCCAGCCTTGAGCCTGCTCTAAATTGCTGATATCTGCCATTTTTAGATTAGTGCTCTCGGCCTCATTAAAACCCTCAATAATTGCTTCAAAGATATTTGCTTCAGCAATGACTTCACGTGCCATTTCAGCAGCGTCATAACTTTGCTTCGCTTTTTTAAGTGATGCTATTTGTTTATCAATACCATCCCCGATTTTTGACAATGCTGCTTTAAATTCTTGTTTGTTAATCGATAGTGAGGTTTTTGATTTGTTGAGTGTTCCGATCATGATTTTATTCCTGTGAATTTGAATAATGTTTTTACGGTCTAACCAATGCAGACTCCAATCGACCAATAAAATGCAATTCATTTAATTGTTCTCTGGTAATCACCTCATCCGGGTATTTTTTCTTATCCGGATTGTCACTTTGCAGACGCACGGTTCTTTCATCACCATAGCTAATAAAAACTCGCTTCATGCGCAATAGACTATTATGAAGAAAAACATAAACATCCCCGCTAATCATTGCTTCAGTATCAATCGGAGAAATATCAACAAATAAAGGGCTATCAGGAGCAACTGTAGGCCACATACTATATTCAGCAGAGTAAATAACTCTTAAATTTTTAGGATTTGCCTTGATTCCAAGTAATTTCAATATTTGTGGGTCGATATCGAGATAGTCTGAAATATCTTCTAAGAAATTTGCAACACCATCCCCACAAGAAGCTTTTACGTCTTTATGCACAGGAATCCTTACTGTGTTTTTGTTTTCATCGGATGGATTGAATCTTAAAGGTGATATATAGACCTCATCTTTGGACGGCACATTGATTGGTGGCGCAATGGATTGATCTAAAAATCCTTTAGGCTTTCCGAAAGCTTGTTCAATTTTTTCAGCCGTTTCATCACCAATATTCTTCGTTGGGTTCTTTCCAATGTATTGACTGAGCAAGTTGTAAGACATTTCAATTTTTTCAGCAAATTCAGATCTGCTTAAACCTAAGTCTTTCATAAGCTTTCTAGTATTACTAAGTCTTATCTCATGAATTGTTTGCAATTCAGCCATGATGAACTCTACCACCCTTTAATTACTTGGTAATTTACCTGCTAGGTAGAAAAAATAAATACCCTGACAGGTTGTTTTTTATTTACCTAATAGGTATATTTATATTTAATTTACCTTATAGGTGTACTTATGCTCACTCTTTATGATTTTTGGCGTGGGTTAGAGAAAAGTGAACGTATCCATTTTTGTGAAGTAACAAGCATTTCTTATGGATATATGGAGTCTCACTTAATTCACGGCCGTAAAAAACCAAGTATGGACACCATTCAAAAGATGGTTGATGCCAGCGAAAAAAAACTAACCCATGAGGGTTTGTTTAACTTCTTTTTAGGAAAAAAAGTAGAGCAACAGGTGGTTGTATGAGTCTCGAAAAAGAAGATCTTCGATTGAAGATGCTCCCAGACATGATGGAGCGTTTGCGACTTATAGCAGATGTTCGTGGGAAAGATTATGCACATCAAGCAGTTATCCTTTTAGAAAAAGCAATCATGGGTGATTACCATGAGGTTAGCTTAATGCTTGAAAGGGCTAATAAAAATAGGAAGAAAAGGGAGAGTTTGGGATTGGTTGGGCGTGTTGGGGTAAACCCGGAATCTCAAATTTTAGAAATAAAAAAAGCCTGATTTCGTGGATCAGACTTTTTATGTTCATTAAAGCAAGGAAACGAACATGACAAATATATCAAAACCAAAACAGCAGAACAACAGTGATTATGTAGTTGGTGACACTGTTGTTTTTATCGATAGTGACATGCCTGACTCTTTGATGACCGTGTCACGAGTTGATGCGGATAGTGTACTTATGAATGAGGGGGCAAAGTTTGCTCTTAAACATCTGCTAAGACACGCATCAATTACTGAGATTAAAGCAAAGCGCAGGTTATCAAGAGAAAATCGCACCGCATTCATGGGTGATGACTCATATCTAGAAAACAACATTTCTCCAAAATGCGTATTTATATCAAGTGACGTACAGATCCATTTGAGTAAAGCATTAGCAGCTCAGAAGGAGGTTTCATGAATACCTCAGCAAAGTTACCAGATTACAAACAAGCACAAATTATTCAGTCCTGGCATGAGCCAGCATTGAGAACTTTAAACAGTTATTTGGATGTGCGAAAAGCCAATTTACGCAAAATCAATCGTGATGAGGCGAATGCTGCAGTAACACGTGACGAGCTAATCGAAGCATTGAGCAAAGATCATCGAATTTCATATCTAGATGCTGGAATGATCATTTCTAGTTTACATCGATGCAAAGAAATCATCATGTTTGGTCGGTTCATTCAAGTTAATGAAAAGGATGGTGAAGCATGAGATATGCAGCAAAAAGAAAGCAAGATGTATCTGTCTCAAAAGCACCAATCGAAACAGTGATACCGCTTGAACAGCCTGTAAAGATTTACACGGCGAAAGAGCTTGCAGCCATGCCTTTGTCAGCAATGAATGCTGCTATAGCTGCTCAAGAAAAATTCTACATGCTTGAGGAAACAACGCACATGGGGGGGGCGGCAAAGTTAGTTCGTCAACGCATGGAAGATGGGCATTTATTAATTCAAGTTCAAGAAAAATCCCGCACCCGATACAAGATCAACAACGAGTTTATTCCACCACGGATTATTCGACAGCTTGCTTATCGTGGCCTTGTGAAATTAGGGGGTGCTAAGTGAGTTTAGACGCAACCGTCTGGGCTTGGAAAAAACAATTCACTCAAGTGAAAGGTGGATCATCCCCAGCATTAAAGAAATTGGTTTTGTTATCTATGGCTGATCGTGCAGATGAACAGCATTGTTGTTATCCGAGTACAGGTCGGTTAGCTGAAGATTGTCAAATTAATAAAAAGACGCTTTTCAAGATTTTAGAAGAGCTAATTTCTGACGGCGTTATTTTTGATACAGGTGAAAGAAAGGGCAGAACTAAGCAGGTAATTGTCTACCGATTAATTGGTGTACAAGGTCGTGAGCAAACAGTACCAACATTGGAACTCTTAGAAGATGAAAGCATTGATACGCAAGGCTTAAATTCTGAAACAGTACCAACATTGGAACAGTACCAACATTTCCATGAAACAGTACCAACATTTCCAGTAAACAGTACCAATATTGGTACACGGAATCTATCAAAGAATCTATCAATAGAATCTAAAAATAAAAAACACTGGCTTTGTTCAAAAAAATTGAGTGAAGAAATTGCTCAAGCAAATCCTGAGATCAATCCAAATGAGATCATCTCAGCAAGTTGGTTCAATCGTGAATTTAGAGCATTCGAGATTTTTAATGCCGAAAAGTCTATGTGTGATGAACTCATGATTTACCACTTTGCTAATTGGTTGCTTGAGGCAAAAGCTAAATTAGATCGTATGAATCGCACTGCTCAACCAAGCAAGAAGCAGGAATCAAAATCTGACAATAGCCTTACTGAAAAACAGATCAAGTTTTTAGCGGGGAAATTATCTCGTTTACCTGACTTCGGGAAATACGCCGTAGGCAATGAATCACATGATCAACTCGCCATTCGCTTAGAAACAATGCTGAAAGATCCTAAGAATATCCAGAAGTGGGCTGAGTATTTGGCTGCTGTTGGATTTGAGCAGCGAGGGAATGCAGCATGAAACTTACTGAAGCTCAACGAGCAGAATTGAAAATGAAGTTTGAGGGTAATTGTGCTTACTGTGGTGATCCATTAGGTGAGAAGTGGCATGCAGACCATTTGGAAGCTGTAGTGCGCGACCTAACAACCGGCAAACCAACAAAGCCCGAAAATGATGTGATTGAAAACTTCATGCCGTCATGCTCCCCATGCAACTACAACAAGCGATCTTTATCGCTGGAGAACTGGCGCGATCTGTTAGCACATTATCGTGATGTACAGGTAATTCGTGATTGTCCTCAGATCCGTCATTTAATGCGTTTCGGTTTAGTTGAATTTATTCAAAAGCCTGTTGTATTTCATTTTGAAAAGCTGGAGCAAAGTGTATGAGTTACAAGTTAGACGACATCGTGGTTTACAAGGATTTTTATATCGATGAGTTGTTGAAAGTCGATTTAATTATTGATGAAAACACAGTCGGCTATCGAGGTGCTAAACGACATTTTATGTATTTTCAGGGATGCGCAAACATCAACACACTTAGACCAGCGGAGAAAGCAGAAATTAAGTTAGGTCGCCGCATTGATAAGGATCTGAACCAAGCATGACATCAATGAGCGTCGAACAGTACCGCCGTGAAATTCTTAAGCAAAGCGATAAGCCTAAGGCGGCTAAACGCAACAAGTTTAATGCTCAGAAAGTTGAATTAGATGGAATAACCTTTGACAGCAAGAAAGAACACAAGCGGTATATCGAGCTTAAAGCGATGCAGCAGAGGGGAGAGATTTTTGGTTTAGGGCATCACACTAAATTTGAATTAGCACCCAAAACCAAATTAGAGGGAGAGAAAAGAGCAAAGCCAGCACTGCGTTATTTTGCTGATTTCACTTACTACATCATTAGCGGTGAATACATTGTTGAAGATGTGAAGTCAGCAGCGACAAGAAAGTTAGCGAGCTATCGCACCAAGAAACATCTCATGAGCACAGTTCATGGGATTAGCATCACAGAAGTATAGGAAGATAGAAATGTTAATTGAAAAGTTTGATTTTTTAGAATTGTTGCGACTCGCTATAGCTCAAAGTAACGGTAAAGGAAAAATAACGAAAGATGTTGTGCTGGGTGAAATTGCTTTATTACCTCCTCAATCAAGAAAGTGGGCTGAACTATTATTGGAGCGCGTGGATTTTGAAAGGATCGCCGTAGTAACTGAATCAAAAAAGATATATGAAACCAATATCATTAATGGTAAAGCAATTAAAAAACGTATTGATGACATACCTGGTAAAGTTGAAATAAAGAAAGGTGAAATTTCATCTGCTGAATTTTTTAAAGTTAGAAACCTTTTAGCAGGCAAGATCCACAAGGAAATGATTAAGAAGAACTTCAAACCCAACAATTGCCAAGGTGATTTAACGAATGTGGCCAAAGGGATTGCAGAGGTTGTTTTGCGTGGACGCTTATTTGTTAAAGCTATGTGTAGTCATTGTCAGGGATTAGGTAAGCTTGAATTATATAATGACAAAGGCTATCCAGATGGCTCAAAGTTCTGCAGTAAATGTAA
Organism: Acinetobacter sp. Z1; assembly: GCF_024296945.1. Taxonomy (NCBI): domain Bacteria; kingdom Pseudomonadati; phylum Pseudomonadota; class Gammaproteobacteria; order Moraxellales; family Moraxellaceae; genus Acinetobacter; species Acinetobacter sp. Z1. Next base: position 1,230,762 of record NZ_CP101115.1, read on the forward strand.
TGGTACTGGCAAGCGTCCATATACATTACATGAGAAAATTACGATCGCTAAATTAAATGTTTCAAAGTCTGGTTACTCAGAACGCTATGAACCTTTTGAATTAATAGCAGAGGCTTTTATTGAAAATTGGGAAAATTGCATCCGACAACGTTTGGCGAGGTCATTCAGAATTGATGAAAGCCAAATAGAACATGCTTGACATAGACAGAACGGTTAAGTATAAGTATTTCTAAAATGGGCGTTTTATGAATTGGTCGCCCTAAAAGAATTTGAAAGCTCGCTTATGCGGGCTTTTTTGTTTGCCAAAATTAATTTTTCATAGATTGGGTTGATTTTTATTCGATCGCATCCATAGATATTTTTTTATACAGAAGAATTTTTTATGGAAAATCAAAACCCAATCAATCAAACGCATCTTATAATCGCTGCTATATCTGCAAGTTTTGCTAAAGCATTAGATAAACATAATCCAGGAGTTAAAGAAGATTTCTTGAAAGAACTTGGTGAGCGATATCATGAAATCCGTGAATACTCTCATCCACATATTGAAGCTTTGGAGACATTAACTTGGACTAGAGATTTTTTGAATAAAGATTAATAAATACCCATTATATTTGGTTGTAATAAATAATAGGAACAATCTCAAATGGACAAAATTTCAAAATTCTACCAAGTTGGTAAATCTCACTACAATTTGGATCAAATTGTAAAAATAACCTCAAGCTTTGACTGGACATCCGTTCTTGTCAATTTCTCAGATGGCTCAGAGGTGGAGTTCACGTTTAATACTGAAACTGAACATAATGATTTTATTAGAACTATTAGAAGCGTTAATTTTTAACCTCGTTCACAATAACCTGTAGCGAGTCAACTTGCCGAACGGATTACGGCGCATGAAGCCCTGCTAATATGTATCAAGTTGTGTTCGTCTGCAATCGATGTAGATAACCTTAATACATTTGCAAATAATGATAACCTAACTTATATTTCATTGCTGATTCAAAGGGCGATTTTTTAGAGGTGAAAACATGTGCAAAAGTATTGAAACGTTTGCAAATATCACTTCAAAGGCTTTTAGTCGGGCAATTTTGACAGATTTAGCCAAAAATAACGGATCTGAAAAATTAGATCATATAATTAGAAAATTGAATCCAAGTGAACGCAACTTGCGTTTAACGTATGGAGAATTTTATACTTATATGTATAAGCAACTGATAACAAACTATCGTAATGAATATGTTTATAAAAATGCTCTTGCTTCAAAAATTGTAACAGGAAGGCACAAATATAGAGATGTGTCATATTTTTCAGAATTCAGGGCATGGGATGTTATTGCCGATGTAGTAATTGTAAATGGTACAACCACTGTTTATGAGATTAAGACGGAATATGATACTTTTTATAGACTTCAAAGCCAGATTGAGACTTATCAACAGATCTTTGATAATGTCTGTGTAGTTATACCAGAGAGTAAGTTAAAAGCATTAGAGGAAAGCATTCCTGAAAATATTGGTATAGTTGTATTAACTGATAATTACACTCTACACACACATCGGAGTCCTTTGAGTAATATTCATAACTTTAATCATGAAAAAATATTTTCGTGTCTTAGAAAATCAGAATATGAAGATATCCTAAATAGAAAATTAGGATATGTTGATAATACTAAATCAGCATATCGTAGAAGGGATGCATTTAATCAATTTCTTAGTCTGGATAAAAAAATAATTCATCAAGAGTTTCTCAATGCATTGAAAGCTAGACAGTTTGATGCTAAAACTAAAGAAATAATTAAATCAATGCCATCTTGTTTAAACTCTTTGAATATGACAATGAAATTCAGTATTGAAGATTTTAAAAATTTAGAAAAGGTAATGAATAGATATATCCCATAATATTTAAAATAGGAACTAAGAATGTATTTTCCGTTGTTGAGAGGGAAGCAAAATGAGCTTCTCGCTTTAAGAGAATTAAGTTCAAAACTTTCTGATCACGGAGGGGTGATTCCAGTAATTGAACCGGTTAAGAATACATCTCGATCTATTGGCGATTTGCATCGCTGCTTTTCTAAACTAGAAGAATCAGATGCTAAAAGTATTTTTATTGTAAATCCTCAATGTGGTGACTTCACTAGAAATAGACGGGGAATAAAATCCATATTCAATGAAGTCATAGAAAGGTATGAAAATGTTGGCTTTGGTTTTTGGATTGATGATGGAACAGATTTTCAAGATATTCAAAACTTCATTAAGTCTGTAGGAACATCAGATTTTTATATATTACATTCAAGTGCATATTCTGAGCCTGAAGAGTTAAAGGCTTTGGACAAGTTATCAAATTTCCAAGGGCACATTCTTTGGTCTAAGGGGATGGGTAAAAGATATCTATCAAAAATTACAAATGAAAATATTATTCTAAATGATCATTTTGAAAAGCAGGACACTAATGCTTTATATAGAAATGCCCAGAATGAATTTTTTTCTGATCAATATTTAACGTATAAAGAAGATGGATATTTCGGTTTTGGAGATTTTGTAACGATAGGGTTTGAGTACGTAGATAGTGGTTTTACACCATATACAGTAGCCATTCACCTTACTTATGTTAATGAAAAGAATGATGAAGTTTGGATTAGACATTTCTTATCGACAACTGCAAAAGTTAACCCTAATGCCCAAGAAATGATTTTAGAGGCTCTTGAAGATTTTGCTTCTTTTATTGAGGATTATCCTGAAATTTTAGAATTTTCTAGTGGTTGTCAGGAATTATATAGAATATACGAATCAGGGGAAGGGACAAGTTTGGGTAACTTAAAAAAATTATCCATCATGCATCACTTAGAGTTAATGATGGAACTTGTCTAAAATATATAATTTTTAGAATCGCACAACAAAACCTCCTTCTGGAGGTTTTTTTTAATGGGTGAGATTTATGGAATTAGCTAAATATTTCGAACTCACTAGAAAACGTCAGCCCAAAACTAAGCCACGAAACACGCCGTTGCCGAAAGCCAAACAAAACTATTTAGAAGCTTTTGATACCTTAAAAGAAGAATTGCAGGATCTAGCAATTGGTTATGAAAGTAAATTTCAACCGATACACACAAAACACTGGCGCTTTGATTTTCATATTGTGAAATTGCGATTGCTAATAGAGATCGAGGGCGGTCCTTGGTCTGGTGGACGTGGTGGCAAATTATCGAATAAAGCTTGGAGTTTGGATCGATACGATCAAGTTGAAGATCTAGGTTTTAAGATTGAACGTTTACATCCTGATTCTGTTTTATCTGGCTATGCAATTGATTGGGTCAAAAGTCTATTTGAGAGAATTGAACATGAGTCAAATCCGACCATTTCCACCGACTGAATTGATTGATCAAGCTGAGGAAGAAGAAGCTTTACGTTTAGCACCTGCACCAGATTTAAAGGAATGGGTGATAGCTAATTACTTAACTCTAGATGCTGAACTCTACAATCCTGATCATGACCATATCGCTGAGCTACTGCACGACAATGACGAGTTTTTAGCATTTGCATGGGCATCACAGGCTTGTACGGTTAAAAAGAAAATGGTTCTTGGCCAATGTGAAAAGGTGATGTTTAACGTTGGCGGATGGCGCAAGGCAAGACAAGAGCAACAGATGCGAGACTGGTTTGGATTTGTACCAATATATTTAATAACAATCGATGCAAGCTTTTGCGAGCAAACTTCAGACCGTGAGTTTTGCGCTTTGGTTGAGCATGAGCTTTATCACATCGGTGTTGAGCGTGATGCTGATGGTGAGATTATCTATAGCGATAACACTGGTCTACCTAAGCACTATTTAGCAGGGCATGACGTAGAAGAGTTTATAGGTGTAGTCAAACGCCACGGAGCAAGCGAGAACGTCAAGAGACTTGTTGAAGTCGCAAAGCAAGCGCCGTTTGTGTCAGACCTGAGCATCACTCGATGTTGTGGAACATGCGTTATTAGTTGAGCCGATTGGCTCTTTTTTTTGCCATGTTTCCTTGACGTACCTTGACGGATAGAGAGAAATGGCAACTTTAAATAAAAAGCAAAAACTCTTTATTGTACGGTCACTTGCTGTATTTAATACACCACAAGAAACAGTAGTGCTCGTCAAGGAAGAATTTAATATCGATGTAACAAGACAGCAAGTCGAGACATACGACCCAACTAAGCGAGCTGGTAAAGATCTGAGTATGGAATTTAAGTCTGAGTTTGAAGCTACACGTAAGGATTTTTTGGATAAACCTGAAACAATCCCTATCGCAAATTTAGCAGTTCGTTTACAGCGATTAGAAAACCAATACCAAAAGCACAGTAAAAATCGTGTTGCTGCCTTGAACATACTTAAACAAGCCGCTGAAGATATGGGCGGCAAGTACACCAATAAAACTGAGATTACAGGCGCAGGCGGTGGGCCATTACAAAGTGAAAATGTTACCTATGTGACTGCTACCGATGAGCAGGTAAGGCAGGCGATAGATGAACTCGAGAGCGAATATTGATCCTGTAAAAGCCAAAGCTAAAAGGATTAAGTGTGAGGATGAGCACTTATTTTTCACAAGGGCATTCTTCTTACCTCGAATGGGCTTTAAGTTTTCAGTCAACTGGCATCATGAATATATAGCGGACAAGATTGATCAGGTCATTTCAGGAAAGGTTAAAAATCTTGTTATTAACGTTCCACCTGGATCAGGTAAAACAGAACTACTGACTAATCTAATTGCCCGTGGTTTAGCTAGAAATGCTCGATCACGTTTTCTGTATTTGTCGTTTTCACAGTCTTTAGTCGAGGATGTATCTGCAACGGCGCGAAACATTGTTAAATCGGTCGATTTCCAAAGCCTGTGGCCAGTCAAAATATCAACCAGTACAGACGCTAAATCTAGTTGGAAAACCACAGTTGACGGCTACGATGCAGGGCATGTTTATTCGGCTTCGATGGGTGGGCAGGTCACTGGCCGCCGTGCAGGTACATTGGCAAATGATGGCTTTACGGGTGCAATCATTCTTGATGACCCATTAAAGCCTGAGGATGCATTTAGTAAGTCGGCACGTAAGAAAGCTAATCGTAAGATCCTGAACACGGTCAATTCACGTAAAGCCAAGTCAGACACACCAATTATTCTGATCATGCAGCGTTTACACGTTGAAGATCCGACTAATTTTGTGATGACTGGAAATGTACCAGGCGATTGGGAACAGATCAGCATTCCTGCTTTGATTGATGATGATTACATCAATCAATTACCTGAGCACATAAAGACAAAAGTACCAAGAGATGTTGAGCGTGATGAACATGGCCGTCAAAGTTATTGGCCTCTTAAAGAATCACTCCAATCGTTACTGCAGCTTGAAAAGGGCGGTGAGGATAAAGACGGCGCGATTGTTTCTCGTTATACCTTTGCAAGCCAATACATGCAGAACCCTAAAAAACTTGGTGGTGACTTAATCAAAACGGAATGGTTTGGTCGTTATAAAGAATTACCCCAACTTCAATGGCGAGCCATCTATGTCGATACGGCGCAAAAAGTTAAAACGCACAACGATTACACAGTGTTTTTACTGGTTGGCTTGGGAGTAGACGGCAAGATCTACATTATTGATCTGCTACGAGGAAAATGGGAAGCGCCTGAAATGAACAGACAAGCTAAAGCATTTATTGATAAGCATAAGGCCTACACATTCGAAACACGTCCTATCCGTTGGATGAATGTCGAAGATAAAGCACATGGTACCCAATTAATGCAGAACCTTGGTACTTATGCTGGCGTTCCTTGTATTGCAATTCAACGTGGTACCGACAAACTCACACGCTTCATGGATGTTCAGGTCCATTTAGAACATGACTATGAAAATAGTCCTAATGATCGTCTGGTAATGCTTCCGATTGGTCAATCTTGGGTTGCTGCATTCATTGAAGAATGTGAAGCATTCACGGCAGATATGACACATGATCATGATGACCAGGTGGATACATTGATTGATGCGATCGAAGAGGCAACCGTTAAACAGAACTATGAGCCTCCAATGGGTGGTTAAGATATGGCAAAGAAAGACAAATCTAAAAAATCAAATAACCCTCAGTCAGCAACGGCTGGGGGTTATTTGTATACACAGCAGGCTGAGCAAGCTTTCTTAAAATTTCTAACTCGGATGCCCGATATTGATGAAGTACTGAGAAAAGCAGGTGTGTCTAGAAATCGTTTAAGCGTATTGATGTATGACGATGAGGTATATCAGTGTGTTGAGAAACGCCAAGACAAGCTTGAAAGTTCGCCGTTTAGATTAGAACCAAACAACACTGCAGCATCAAAAATACTTGCTGATGAGATTCGTAAGTGGTGGTCTGAACTCACTTTAGGAACTCAGAATGCTCGTTGGTATGGCTATTCTGTTATTGAGGCAGTATATAAACAGGATGCTGTACATTTTGAAGGTCATACGATTACACCTTACATAGGATGGGATTGGGTAGGTGTAAAACCTATGCAATGGTTTGAGCCAAAGAGTGATGGACGTTTGATACTTGGTCAAAACTACAATGATCAACGCCGTAATATTGAGTGTGATCAGAAATTTAAACATTTTCTAACACAGTGTAAGCCTACATTTGAAAACCCATTTGGTGAGGCTTTATTTAGTCGTCTTTACTGGTTGCATTTCTTTAAAAATGGCACATACAAGATGTGGGCTAAATATGTTGAGCGCTTCGGTAATCCTTTGCTAGTGGGCAAATCCACAAAAGGTAATGAAGCGATGAAGAATGCATTGCTCAACGCTCACGCGATGTCTGTTCTTGCGATTAATTCAGATGAATCAGTTGAGGCTGTAGGTAGTAATCAAAACGGATCAACGGCGTTTGAATCTTTTGATAAGAAGATTGAGCGCAGTATTCAAAAGGTGATTCTAGGTCAGACATTAACGAGCAGTACTGATGGTCAAGGGAGTAGAGCTTTAGGAGAGGTTCATTTAGAAGTTCAGAACAACAAGGTTCAGGCTGACATTCGAATGATTACTTCTACCATTCAGGCAATGATTGATGCTTTATGTTTTATCAATGGGTGGGATCGTCATACGATTATCATCGGTGATGAAAAGTCACTTGAATCTGACAAGGCTGAAAGAGATGAAAAGCTTAAGAATGCTGGCGCAAACCTTACACCTCAATACTTTAAGCGTGAATATGGACTACAGGACGGCGATGTTGCAGAACTTCCACAAGGACCGTCAGAACAACGATTTAAGGCTTTACCGAATCTGCCTTTTAGCTTTGCTGCAAGTGTAAAAAAACTTAGTCCAGATCAACAGGAGGTTCAGGAGCTAACTGATGCTCAAGAGTCTTTAAGTTTGCTTGATCAAAAGCAGATCGCTGAATTAGTACAACTGAGTGAATCACCAGAAGCACTTGCATTGAATTTGCAAAAAATGATTCCTAATGCTTCTAAAGCTGAGTTCACATTGAACTTAGAGCGTGCATTATATGCAGGTGATGTATTGGGGTATGTGATTGCTAATTCAAAAAGTTGAATTCCATATATAAGTCTATAAAATCATTACTACTTTTTAATAATTAAAAATTTATGAGGGTAGTAATGAGTGATCTTTTAATAAAATTAATAGAGGTGTTGCTTGGACGTAAAGACAAATTTAAAAAGGCTGAGGATAGATTTTTACGCCGAAAAGAGTATTTTAAAGACGTTAAAGAAATTCAAGATGATTTGACAACATCAGATGAAGTTAAAAGAGCATTATTAAATTCAGCTGCACAAAAGCTAACAGGAAGTCCAAGAAGCACATATGAACTTGTTAATTATTATTTTAACCATAAACGTTATGTAAATTTTGAAGCTGTAGCACCATCTGTATGGTTTTGGGAGGAATCTGTTTCTAAAGTTTATGACGAAAATAATGAGTTAATAAAGGTTGAAATAAATCAAAATGGTTTCAAAAAGGAACGGAGAAATTTACGAATTTCATTTTACTTTCTTTTCTTTGCAACGATTTATTTTTTAATCTTTGGCAACTTAATGGCTAATTATATCGCTAAGAACTTTTACATTAGTAATCAGATTACTGGTTTGGTTTTAATCTGTTTCCTTTTATTTCTTTTCATTGCGACTGTTATTGTTGGTATTTTAAAACTTTCTCATCAAGACCTTCCAAAGCTTGTTGAGTAATTCTAAATTTTATATGGCAGCCTTTTGGCTGCTTTTTTATTGGAAAATGAAAATGCAGCCATCCACATTTCTTGAGGCACTACAATATGCCCAATCTAAAAAAGTTGTTTTACCTAATGAGTTTTATTCACTTGATCTTCAAACACGTCAGTATGCAAATACAGTTGGTCTTCTTTCAAGCATTGAACAAATTCAGACCGTAATTAACGCCGTCAATAAGTCTATAGCTGAAGGCTCTACATTTGCTGATTTCAAAAAAAGTGTGGCTGAGAGTGGAATAAATCTACCTGAATCATATTTAGATAATGTTTTTAGAACGAATATTCAATCGGCATATGCTTATGGTCGTTGGCAACATCAACAACAGAATAAATCATCAAGACCATACCTAATGTATTCAGCTATTGAAGATAGTAGGGTTCGTCCAAGTCACTTAGCATTGAATAACATAATTAGGCATATCGATGATCCATTTTGGTTAAGTTGGTATCCACCTAACGGATTTCGATGCCGTTGTTCAGTCATTGCAATCACTGAAAAGAAAGCAAATAAGCTCGGCATTACTTCTGATGATGAATTACCAGAGTTATCAAGTGAGAGTGGGTTCAATTTCAATCCTTGGAATTACGATGATCAATCTATAGAGTTTTTGAACTCGCGTTTAAGCAGTACAACGATTACACCTGTATTGAAAGCTGAAATAGAACGAATAAAAAGTGAGGTAATGATCGAATCAAATGCAATAAATAAAATCCAAACTAGTTTTTCGAAGTTAGATGAAGTCAAGCGTGACATCCTAGACGAAATGGTTGATAAAACGATTAAGTTAGACCCAAATATACGTCCTAGTGACTTGCGTATCGCTTTAGATCTGTCAGATGAAAATGAAAATGCTTTGACGACTATCCTGAAACAGTCTGAGATTCAGAAAGATCAGCAGGGAACTATAGGTAAAAGCATTTGGGACAAGATCATGGGTGCTTTTAACCGGCTTTTCAGTTTCGCCAAGAACACGGCGAACAAGCTCACTGGTAGTTCAATCCGTGGCATTGATGATTTGAATCTGACTGCAGGTAATGTGATAGGAATTAAAACCCCAACATTGTTCCGAGAAGCTGAGAAAGTTGGCAAACAAATCATCATTCTTGATGCGAAGGGTGTGGCAATCGATCTGAGCAAAATTAGTAGTATGGATGGTTCACTATTAGCCCCTGATTTGAGCTTAGAGGTCGTTAGCAACTCAGATGATCAACTTGTACTAAAACGAACAGATAAGCAAGCTGTGCGCTATTTCATAGCAAATCAGAATGCATTCAGTCTGTATTAGTCATTTACTAATTAATTAAACCGCCGCATGGCGGTTTTTAGTTTCATGATAATTTGAGCATGTCAATATAAATTTGACAAAAATTACAAAATGTAGTAAACTACTATCTGTAACGTCAAAATAATAATATTAAAAAACTTTCAAACAACAAGAGAGAAAAACTATGAATTACAATTACTTATTTAATTTTGAATACTATTCAAACACTAGTATGCAAGCTTATATGCATTTCAAAATCATAAAATTAAACAAAAACGACTTTTTACTTGAAGTGCCCTATGCTTTTAATAATGATCCAGCTCAAATTCATCGAATATATAGCTGGTTGCATTTGTCAGCTTTTGATGAAAGAGTCATTTATCAAACTAACAATTTGCGAGTATATAAACTAGATTATCTTAGTCTTATCAACTTCGCATTGATCGCACTTTTAATCGCACAAAAACGCGGTTACAACTTGATCTAAGCTCAATTCAGTTTAGATAAAACGAATTACTTTGATGTTACACAACAGACCGCCTCACGGCGGTTTTTTTTCGGAGAATGAAAAGTGGCAGGAACAAACGAAAAGCCAGATCCGCCAATCTCAGCTTACCAGTTTAAGACCAATCTTTTTGATATTGAGAAAGCAACAGAGGAAGGAAAGAAGCGAACCTTTACTGGTGTTGCCTACAGTGGCGAAGTGATTCAAGGCCACTACTACTGGGGTGATGTGATCTTTGATCTAGACACGATTCAGATGAAAACGCCATTAGGCGCTTTGATTGATCATGACACTGGCCGCCGTGCGGGTGTAGTCCGTAATTTCACTAAAGATAACCAAGGTGGTCTGAAAGTCTCAGGTGATTTACTTTCTAACAAGAATGGTCAAGAAGTTGCCCAAGACAGTGATGAGGGTTATCCGTGGGAAATGTCGGTTTATATCGTGCCTGGTTCAATTGAAGAAGTTGATCGAGGTGAAGTAGAGGTAAACGGCAAAACACTCAAAGCGCCAATCACGATTTTCCGTAACGGCGTTATTCGCGAAGTTTCATTTTGTGCGCTTGGTGCTGATGACAATACGTCTGCAGTAGCGGCAAGTCACACCCCTAAACAATTTAACAAGCAAGAGGACACTGATGTGACCGAGTTAGAGAAAGAAAAAGCAGCACGCATTGAAGCTGAGCAACAACGTGATGCTGCACAAAATGAACTGAAGCAGTTCAAGGAAACTAAACGTACTGAAGATATCGCTACACTTGAAGCTGAGTTGAAAACTCAATTCAGTGCAGAGGATAAAACAGCATATACAGCAATGGACGATACAACATTTGCTTTTGCTTCTAAGCAACTTCGCCAATTCTCTGCAGGCGGTCAAGGCGGGCAACAAACGCCGGCTACAACGCCAGCGAATCAACCTAACCCTGCATTAGCACACTTGTTTACTCATCAGGCAAATGGTGGGCAAGCAGGCACAGGTCAAGCACAAGGTTCAACACTTGATCAAGCCTTTAACCAGTTTGCAGCAGCACAGAAATAAAGGAACCAATCATGGGAAGCACAATTACACAAACAATTGAAAGTCGCCAACTTGTGGTTGGTGATGGGGTACGCACTGAAAACGCCAAGCCTACAACTGCAACAGTCTACAAGCGTGGAGACTTAATCGCCGTTAGCGAAGTAAATGTCGCTACACATCCTGCAGTTACAAGCGGTGTGGTAGGTGACTGGCACGCCATCGTCATTGAGGACATGACGGCGGAGCAGTCCACTTACCATGCAGCAAATGGGCTTGAAATGCCGATTTATGTGCAAGGGGCTTTTGATATTGCAGTGGTAACAGTTAATGGTACCAAGCTCACTTCAAATCAGTTAGATGCAATCCGAGCACAGGGGCTGAAGAACAAAATCGAATTACGCAAAGTCGTGGGGTAAATCATGAGCGTTAGTTTTACATTTCAAAATGCACCAGTTGAGCTGTTGGATATTCCTCAGCTCGTTTTATTAACTGACACCACCAAAAAGGTAGATACATGGTTGATGGATCGTTTTTTCCCTCAACGTGTTTCTTATTCTAAAAAAGAAGTGCCTGTAGGTGAATTAAATACAGCAACACCACTTGCGCCGTTTGTAAGCCCAAATGTTGCAGGTCGACAAATCAATGTGGCTGAATCAGGCAAAGTTGGTTTTGTTATACCAGCTTATTTAAAACCAATGGTTACTATTGTCCCTAGTGATGTTCAGGATACTGCTTTAGTGTCGCAGCTTCGTCGCTTTGGTGTTATTGCAACGGGTTCAAACCGCTTGAGTGATGCTGAGTTATTGCTAATCGATCAGGCACAAAAAGCGATTTATCTGCGCCAGTCGATTGAAAACCGTAAATTGCTTATTGCACGTGACGTATTGCTCTTTGGTAAAACTACATTCGCATCGGCAGATTTCCCATCATATACCGTTGACTACAACCGCGATTCTGCATGTATTTTTTCCCCGCTAGTGAAGTGGAATCTTGCAAATGCTACACCAGTACAGGATATGCAAAGCATGATCAATATTTCAGTTGAATATGCTGGTGTTGCACCTAATCTGGCATTGACCTCATCTAAGGTGTTCAATGCTTTGATTCAGAATGATGAGTTTAAGGAAAAGTTCATCAAGCCATATGCATCTATTAGCGTTCCAATCACTCCTACATTTGATGATCCATCAAAACCACAGTTCCGAGGTACGGTGGATAACGTACAGATTTGGACTTATGATGGTACCCACAATATGAATGGAACTGTAGAACGTTTCATTCCAGAAGATTTCTTCGGAATGGTGTCTGATGCTAATGGTTGGATTGCTCACTGTGCTATTCAGAATATTGAGGCTTTTGGTCAGCCTTTGGAGTTTTTCTTGAATCAATGGCAGGAAAAGAATCCATCAAGTATTCAAATGTTGGCTGAGTCTTCACCTCTTGCCGTTCCTAATAATAAAAACGGCGTTGTTGGTGGCCGAGGATTTGTTTAAGGAGTTATAAATGCCTAAGTACATAGCAAAACAATCCGTCGGTCATTATCGACCAGGACAGGAAATAGAAGGGCTTGATGATGAACTCATTCAAGCCCTTTTAGTATCTGGGGCAATTGAAGAATATAAGCCGCCAGAACAAGTGCCGTCTGATGATTCAGCGGAGGAGTTGGAGAAACTCAAAAGCGAGGTTGAAGATCTTAAGGCATCCAATAAGCAGCTTGAAACTGATAAGACTACCGCATTGGGCGAGGTTGAAGATCTTAAGGCTAAGGTGTCAAAACTCGAAGCTGATTTAGCTACGGCGACCGCAAAGCCTGCTAAGGAAAAATCTACAGCAGATAAGGGTACAGCTGATACCAAGTAAGGTGATTTATGTACGCAACACGTGATGACATGGTGAAGCGTTATGGCCTGAATGAAATATCACAGTTAGAGCGGTATTTGATGGGGGATGAGTCTGTTGAAGCTGCCATAGCTGATGCAGGCTCAATCATTAACGGATGGATTGGTGCCAAGTATGCCATCCCACTTGAATACCCACCTGAAAATATAAAAATCTTTGTCTGTGATATCGCACGTTACTTACTTTGGAAAAGCAAAGCATCTGAAGAAGCCCGCAGACGTTATGAAGATGCTATGAGTTATCTAAAAGGCGTTGCAAAAGGCACAAATGTTTTACTTGTTAAGAACCCCGCAACCGAAGAAGTTAAACCTGCAGCTAAATCACCCGCCACAATGCCAATCGGCACAACATATCGGGGCGGTGTCTTTAGCGATGATGTTTTAAACCAGATGCCAAGCATCAAGTGAGGCAGCTATGGCAGATAAACAGGGTTTTTACTTTCAGGGCGAAGAAAAGCTTAGGGATTGGCTTCGCAAGGTGGAGGCGAAAGCTGGGGATCATAAAGATCTATATGACGAGCTTGGGGATATCTTGCTTGATGGTGTTCACGACCGCTTTAAGCGTGGTGTGGCGCCAGATGGCAGACCTTGGCAGAAGTCATGGCGGGCAATCGCTCAGAAAGGCCAAACGTTAAGAGATACGGGGCGATTACTAAACTCAATCCGTACTCGACTTAATAAAAACGGCGTTTCAATTCTCACGGATGTTCTGTATGCAAAGCTGATGCATTACGGCGGAACTATTCGAGCCAAAAGTAAGCCATATCTTACTTTCAGAACTCCCTCAGGTGGTTGGGTAAAACGCAAATCAATCGTAGTTCCTGCGCGTCCTATCTTCGGTGTGTCTGAGGATGATGCACAAAACATGTTGAGTACAATTGAGGAGTATTTAGAGGAGCTCTTAAAAAATGACTGATAACTATTTTGCATTAGAAGAAATTATCAAAGAGCGCCTGCAAGACATAGACTCAATCCAAGCGATTTATACGCCGTTCTCAGTTGAAGACATGTTGGAATGTACGATGGTTGCGCCGTCAATCAGCATCATTTATGTAGATGATCGAGTGGGAGAATCGGTAGGTAATGGAGCGGCTAGTGTCGTGTACCAACAATGGCTTATTGTTTTGTGTGTTGAGGAAGCAGGTTCACAGATTGAAGATACAACGCTTATCCGCAATGCAGCCAGTCCAATGATCGTTGAGGTTTTAAAACGTATGCAAGGTTTTAATCCTCAAATTGCAAGGTTCAAACAATTCAAGAGAGCAAATGCAGGTGTGCAGCACATGTCAGCAGCGGCCAAGTTGTGGTTGCCGTATTTGTTCGAGTGTCAATTAATTAATAGCTTTTGAGGTCCTTATGTCCAAGCTATATGAAGCAGTAAAACCAATCGGGCGATTCGTACCAGGTGATTTTGTTGCAGGTCTAAGTGATTCAGAGATTCTGGAACACTTAGGCAAGGGCAACATTAAAGAACATATACCTGAAACAGTCGAAACACCTAAAGCAAAACTTAATAAAACGGAGGCCAAAGTAGATGGCTAAAGACTATATTTCATTACAGGGTATGTTTCATTTAGCCCCAATTGTAAATGGTGTTGTTGGTGCACTTCGAGAGCTGGGCAATATGCCTGAATTTGAAGTTGAAATCACAGCCGATGTTCTTGAGCATCAAGAAAGTACTTCAGGGCAGCGAACAACTGATTTCACCATGGTTCAAACAACTGGTGTGACTTTCTCAGGAACCATTGAAGAAGCTAATGCAGAGAATATTAAATATATTCTTTCTGGTGAAAACTTTGAAATCCCATCTGAAACCGTGACAGGTAAATCATTGGGTACTGTTGTGGCCAATCAAATGATTTTGCTTGATGCATACAACTTATCAGATGTGGTGGTTAAAGATTCAACGGCATCACCAGTGACTGTTGATCTGAGCAAATATGTTCTTGATCCAGTTTTTGGAACAATTAAGTTCACAGATGTTACTGGTTTAACAATGCCATTAACGATGGACTTCAAAACTGGTGCCGTCACCCAAACTACAATTGCATCTGATTTAGAGCAGGAATATTTGCTCTACTTTGCAGGTGTGAATACGGCGAATGGCAATAAAGTAGCAATGAAGTTATGGCGAACTAAGAAATCGCCTGAGGTCACTTTCCCATTGATTCATGAAGAGCTTGGGCAATACCAGATTCAAGGCCAAGCGCTTTCTGATATTTCAAAAGCTAGTGATTCAAAACTTGGCTTGTATGGTCACTTTGTGAATATTCCTGCATCGCCGTAAATCAAACAACTACAGGCACAGGGGCGCATAAGCGTCTTTTTTTGTGCCTGTACCTTTCAGGATTTTTTCTATGAATGACTTTTTTATTGCAAACAATGAATCATTGACCCATGTTTTTGTTGATCAGAAAATTGAAGTGAAGCAAATCCAAGTGAAAAACTTAGATCGGCTTAATGGTTTTGCTAATGAGATTAAAAAACTAGAAAGTTATTCAATAGAAACAATCACACCAATAATTGAGCCTCAGATGCTTAATATGATGGGTTTGGTTTCGGTAGTGACAACGTTAAGCCCTAAAACGTTTATCGAGAATAATGCGCAAACCAAGGCGATTGCTGAGCTTGTTCTAAAAATTATTGAAGTAAATGAAGCATTCTTTAAAAATGAGAAAAGAAAGAATAGGACAAATAAAGAAACAAGAGAGGTCAGTTGGTTTCATTCATTCGCTTACTTGGTCAAGAACGGACACAAACACGATGACATCATGAACTTGACATACGGCGCTTTCATTCACTATTTGAAAGAAGCACAAGCTTTAGAACGGCAGCAAATCAAATCCTATGCTATTGCAACACGAGTAGCGAATAATGAGAAAGAGAAAGGGTGGGATAAGTATTTAAAACAATTGGATAGTTAAATTTACACTTGTATTTAAAAAGTTTATTTTTAGAAATAATTTCAACATTATTTCTACATTAAATGTAACTATTCTTTTCATGTGGGGTAGATAAAAATAAATTCTGGAGTTTTAAAATGAAAAAATATGCGTACTTTTTGATCTTATGTCCAATCTCGATATTTTCAAATGCCACAGAGATAAAGCAAAGCAAAGAAAGTAGAGTGGATTGCTTATGCGTTTGTGAATGTGTAAGCGGTCAAAATAATCCTCCAATTCCAATTTGGAAAAAGGACATTTTATGAAAAAAATCGCATTATTCGTTTTAACAACTTCATTGTCATTTTCAGCTTTCGCATCTGAAAACTCAAAAGTTAAGGAGCAACCAGAACGCCGTGAAACACCTGTAAAATCTGTGTCACACAAAGCCGGTTGGGCAGTAGAAATCCAAACACATCCTAATCGTCAAGCTTGCCGCCAACACGTGGCCAAAATGAAAGAAGCTGAACCTGATCGTAGCCATGGCTGCTTATAGGCTTTAAAACCTCCCTCGGGAGGTTTTTTAATACCTGAATATTTATGCTAAATTACCCTCAACCGAGGGTATTTTATTTCCACAACATAAAAAGCTATACACATGAAAAAAATATTATTAGTTTGCCTTGCAACTCTGATTGTAGGCTGTGAAAAACAACCTGAAAAAGTTGATAACTCGTCAATTCTGAAGCAGTTTGATGAATCTGATAAAAAGATTGAGGGATTCTTAGATATTCTTGACGATCCAAACGCTGATAAAGAATTACAGCGCAAAGTCCTCTGCACTGACTATCCCAAAGTTTATGAGAAAGAGTATCTACCGGCGCTGTTAAAGCTTTCAAATGATGAGCCAAAAGAAAAGCTAATTGATGATTTTAAAATAACGATTGAGTATTACAGTCAGAAATTAAAAATTGTGTGCGACTAGAATTTTATAAATTAACATCTTTCGAACTAAAGGGGCAGCAGTGAAATTTGTTTTAGTTTTGAGCTTATTAGTCAGTTTAATTGGTTGTACAACGATTCAGAAAAATCAAAGTGATGACTCTAGCGAGACCTTGGGCACATTAGATCAATTCTTAATAAAGTACAAACTTGTCGATAGCAATCTCAATTTTTATAAGTTGAAAGATTACTTAACAGATCCGTTATATTCCAGAGAGATTAATAATTTCTATTATGATCTTCCTAAAGATATCAGTATTGGGCATAGCTTTGATTCTGTAGATTTTAGTCGAAATCGTTTTTATGTAAGGCATTCGATTGATACGGAAAAATATAAGGGACCGATAAGCATGAGTAATCGTCCATTATTAAAAAAAATACTAATAGAGCAGGAATGCAAAGGTTTGTTTGGTAACAGTAAAGCAATAAAAAAGAATGGGGGTATAGGTATTACGCAGACTTATTATTTTGTTAAAGAAAATTATCGTGTAGTGGTAGATATGAACACATCAGAATGTTAAATAAAAGCTATTCGATAATTCTTGGTATTTTTAAAAAATATTCGACCATTTTATTAAAAGTTCAAATAATTTATGACTAGCTTTTCCTATTAAAACAAAATATCCTCAATTTAAAAATTGGGGATTTTTTATGAGAAAGATTATTTTAAGTTTATTTTTAATTGTGGGTTCAATAAGTATTGCTGAAGCAGGCAAAGGCAGACAGCCGTGCTCAGGTAAAAAAGGCGGCATTAGTCATTGTGAAGGAAAGAAATTTGTATGCAATGATGGTTCTATAAGCGGTTCAAAAAAAATCTGTAATAGATAGGATCTAATTATGGGATTTAATTTTAGAAAAAGCTTAAAGATTGCGCCAGGGTTAAAGGTTAATATCACCAAAAAAGGAGTTAGCAGTTTATCCATTGGTAAGAACGGCGCAAGAGTTAATGTTGGCAAAAAAGGGGTTAAAACTACAGCTGGTTTGAACGGTACAGGATTATCTTATTCTAAATTTAGTAGTTATAACGGTAATAAAAATAAAGTCGATAAGACAAAATCAATTGGTTTTGGTTCACTCTTGTTGATTGGGGTAGTTTTATTATTTTTTTATTTAGTTTTTTTTGGTAATTGATTTTGAATAATCTTGGGTGTTGATGTGATTAGATTCCTTCTAGTGTTATCACTATTACTGCCATTTGGAACCCAAGCTAATGATAGTGATCGTTTAGAACACTTATTAGAATCGTTAAATCATAATTCATATACCCATCCTGATGAGATCGATGTACCTCCATTATCAAAAGATTCAGATAAGTTAAAAAATAAAACTATAGATTTAAGTGATAGTGAAATTGAAGAAAAATTTGGTAGTTCATTTCATGCTATTGCAAAAAGGTATGTAAATAGCAACTCTCTTAAAGTCCGTGACAAACCTAATGGAAAAGTTATAGATCATTTGAAACGTGGTGAAAGTGTATTAATCTACGATGTTGCTGGTAAATGGGAACGGATTTCAGAAGAGGGTGAATTTCATAAATGGGTAGATTCAAGTTTACTTTGTACCACTGCTAATTGCTTTAAATCTTCGAATAACACATATACCCAAAGAGTGGTCAAGAAATCTGTAAATACTAATACTTATGTGACGCCAAGAAAGCAAAATACCACAATTGGTGGATGTTCATGTGGATCTGGTAATTATTGTTATGGGCCTCGTGGTGGAAGATATTGTTATACATCAGGTGGAAATAAGTCTTATAGGTAATAGATGAAAAATATAATTTTAATTGTGGCTCTACTTTTAGCTGCTTGTGCTAGGGAAGATTCAAATTCAAAACCAGTTTATGGTAAAGAGTCTGGCATGCCCGCCAATTGTAAAGCTTATATTCAAGTTGCTGTAAATGAATGGCGTCGAGGAACATATGACACCAATGTCACTATGGATGCTATTGAGCGTAATTGTGGTGAAAATGGTGAGCTTTGGGATTACAAACCAAAATGACAACCAAAGACTTCACCCGACCAGAATATTCAAACCCTGTGATTGATATGTGGGAGTTCTTTGCTGAAAACTCACAATACAGACTTTTAAAATATGAAGCGGTGAAAGGTGGGGTTAGGGTGTTTTATGCTCAGATCAATTAAAAATATATGCTATAAATACCTCTATTGATTAGGGGTATTTTTTACATGAAAAAATTATTAATTATTGTTTTTCTTTCATTACCTACTTTTGCAAATGCTGGCGTTTATCAATGTAAAGTTGGCGGTAGTTTGGTCTATCAAGATAAACCTTGTGCGGGGTCAAATGAGCAAACTAAACAGATAAGAGAAAAGCAAAATGCTTATAAAAATGCTCAAGAAAAGCGGGAAAGAGAAAAAGCAGAATGGAATGCCAAAGGTGAGCCAAAAGTTGGCATGACTGCTACTCAAGCTGAAAAAACTACTTGGGGATATCCCGATAAGATAAATAAATCAACCAGTGCAACTGGTGTAAGTGAGCAATGGGTCTATCGCCGTGGAAATAGCAGCAAATATTTATATTTTCAGAATGGCAAATTGACCACGATTCAAGACTTTTAACCAATCTAATAAATGAAACCTGCGAAAGCAGGTTTTTTTTCGCCTTGAGGAAAGTATATGGCCACAAATAGCTTAGATTTCTTATTGAACTTAAAGGCCAACACCACTGGCTTTGACCAAGGCATTAATGGTGCAAAGTTCGCCGTGAATGCTCTTGTAGGAGCCATGGCAACATTGGGAGTAGGCTTAGGCGTTAAAGAGCTTGCGGAAGCTGCTGACCGTTATGCAAACTTATCTGCTCGTATTCAATTAGCTACTAAAGACACAGGTGATTTTAAATCAGCAATTGCTGGTGTTCATCAGATTGCTCTGAATACAAATTCAAGCCTTGATTCCACTGCTGAACTATTTGGAAAATTAAATACTGTTGCAAAAGATATGGGTATGACCCAGCAACAGGCATTGGATTTAACCAAAACGGTAACTCAAGCTATCAAACTTGGTGGTGGGTCTGTACAGGGTTCTGAAGCAGCAGTTCAGCAATTTATTCAAGCCATGCAGGGCGGGGTTCTTCGTGGGGAAGAATTTAACTCCATGATGGAGAATGGATACGGATTAGCTGAAGCTTTAGCTAGGGGATTAGGTGTTACAACTGGCGAACTCCGCAAAATGGCCGAGAACGGCGAACTTGGCGCGGAGCGTGTTTTAAAAGCATTAGAAGGGCAAAAGGCTGCTATTGAAGCATCTTATGCTGAGCTACCCAACACTATTGGCAACGCATTACAGAAAATTACAACATCTTGGCAAATTGTAATCGGTGAGATGGATCAGGCAAACGGCGCATCAGCTCAGGTCGCTGAATGGTTGTCAGTTTTAGCAGATAATCTTGATATTGTTGAAGTGCTATTAAACGATATTGGTGATGGTTTTGTATGGTTTGGTGATCAACTTAAAAAGATTGATCCTGCAACAATTGAAGCACTTAAAACAGCTTTATTATCTGCATACGATGCAATTAAGTCACTTGGATCAACTGTAGGAAGAGTTTTTGAATCTACTGTTGATGTGCTAAATACAGCGCTTGGGCAAATATTTAATTTCTCAAGTGGAATTGACTCTGCAGCTGGCAAAACCAATGGATTTACTAAAGCGCTTCAAGCTGTAAATGTCGTTTTGGGTTTCTTAAATGATGGATTCAAAGCAATAAATATTGGCATCAATTTAATCATTGGTGCTGCATATGATGCTGCAGGCGCTTTTAGTTACTGGAAGTCAAAAATCACTTTCGGTGATACATCAGAACAAGCTCTAAAAGACTTTGAGCTGATGTCTGCTAAAGCTCAGGAATACTATAAAAAGTCATCTGATGGAGCGATGGCATTTAAATCTTCTGGTGTTGAAGCAATTCGCCAAATTGGTTTAACGCAAGAAGAGAAAAATGCTGAAAGTTTAGCAAATAATGAAACAACATTAGCCGAATTAAGTGCTCAAGAAGCTAAGCATAATGCTGATTACAAAGCATTAAGTGATGAAAAAATTCGGCTGAATCAACAATTGAATGATGCCAAAAAAGTGTCTGATCAAGCTGCCATTGATGCCGCCATGTCAGGATTGAATGAACTTCAGAAAAGGGAACAGGCATACCAGTCAGAAAGTGAAAAATTAACTGAAGCAAAAATTCTAGCTGCCCAAGCTGTGGCTAATGCAACTATAAAATCGGCCGATGCAGCGGGGCAAGCGGCCTTAAAAGCATTAAACGCACAACTTGCTGCGCAAGGATTAAAGGCAGAATTTGACAGTGCTGGCAAGGTAATTGTTTCCTCTATGGAGGTTGCTGTAAAAGAAACCGAGGAATTAGGGACTACTGCAGATCAATCTACTACCAAGGTGAGGAAGGCTGCTTCAGCTTTAGAAATTGATTTAGATGCAGCATTAAACCGTGTTTCTAATAAGTTTAAGGAGACAGAGCGATCAGTAAATGACTTAGCGGTTGAGCTCGAAAATACAGGGGTAACAGGGAAAGAAGCATCTGAAGTTCTTTACTTGGGTTGGTCTAAGTGGCTTGCAACTGCTAAAAGTCAAGCTGAGATAGATATTGCTAAAGCAAAATTGCAAGAATTCCAAGAACAGGGCGTTTTTTCAACAAAACAAGTTGAAATGGGGATGCTTGCGATTAAGCAAGCTACTGCCAAATTACCTGATGATCTCGATGAGGTCGGCAAAGCATTTGAACGCCTTGGTGTTAAAACCAAGGAACAATTAAAGCTTGCTGCTGATTCCGCAATTGCTGACTTCAATACAATGAAAGCAAGCGGCCAAGCGACATCAGAGGGTCTAAAACAAGCTTATGAACGAGTGATGCAAGCTGCTGCAGCATCGGGAAATCAAGCTGTTATTGCAAATGCGAAAGCGCAAGGGGCATCTGTAGGTTTGCAAGCTCAGATTGATGAAACAGGAAAATCATCAGTTCAATCAACCCAGGAAATTGTAGATTCACTTTACAAAGTCGGAGAAACTGCTAGAGGCTCGACTGCTGATGGATTCCGTGAACTTGGTCGTGTTGCCCGTGAAGAAGCTAAAACAACTGCCCAGGAATGGGAAGATGCAATGGCCAAGGTTAAAGCTGAGCGCGATGCACAAAATCAGGCAAATGGTAAAGGCTTAGCTGAATTGCAGGGTGGCATTGATCAAATGGCTGAGGACTATTTTAAGCGATTAGTTTCGGCTGGTATGGATCAAAGCAGAGCAAAAGATCTAGCGGATAAAGCGCGCTATTCATTGGCCCTAGAAACAACGCGGTCATTAAAAGGCGGTACCACTGAAAACCTCAATACAACTAAGCAAGAAATGGAGAAAACGCTTAATTATTGGGAGAATCAGAAAGGTAAAAGCACTGTTTCAACAGGGAATTATCAGCCTATTCAAGTTCCAACTATTCAAGCACCAACAATTGAACCTATTAAGATGCCTAATAATATTGATGCTGGTAATCCTAAGAATGTTCGCATTGAGCTTGTGAATGGTGATAGTTCTACCTATGTTTATGCCGATGAAGATGAGGCTGACTTTACTGAGAAATTCTTTCGAGAGCTTGAACAAGCTAAAAAGAGGTCCTAATGAGACTTAAACGCAACGCAACGAGTGAAACCGTCCAATTAGAGGACGGTTTTTTATTTTCAGATGAATTTTCTTGGAAACCAATTGAACAGAATCAAGAGTATGCAGTTAATGGCACCCTGATCATTCAGGAAGGAAAAAAGAAGTCGGGGCGACCAATCACATTGCTGTCTAAAGAGAATAGTCAGGGCTGGGTAAAACGATCAGTTTTATCCGTTATTCAAGACTGGTCTGCTTTGCAGGATGAACAATTCACTCTGATTTTCGAATATCCGCATGACACACGTCAATTCAACGTGATTTTCAATCATGCACAAGGCGCAATTGAAGCTGATCCAGTTAAAGGATTTCCAACAGTTTCAAATGAAGATTATTACAAAGTTACCCTTAAATTTTTAGAGGTGCCAGATGCCAGTTGAAACCAATAATTTAGTTTTATATAAGTCTGAGCGTTTGACTGATACTTCAGACGGCGGCGGTAAGTACTCAGGCCAAGTCGTTGTTGATGGGGAGAGTAATAATCTTTTTCCAGATGTATCAGAGTTAGACCGCACCATGGGGCGTGTATCACTGCGTAAAATCTTCGCAGGAATTAATAACAGTGATACTGAGTCTTTGATGGGTTCAACGGTATTTGTTTCTAAGAATCCAGATGATCCGAATGTGTCTGCATTATTGTTCAGTACCGAAAGCCATACCGATGTCAGATCAAGCGCCGCTAATCGGGTAGAAAGCTATTTGGCCAAAGGTGCACAAGCCGTTGGTTCTTTGCTTGATACAGCGTATTCAGGCATGAAGTCATTGCAGGTGGCGATGAGCAAGAATGAGTCTGAGAACAACGTGGGTGATACGATTGTTTTAGTTGTGAATGAAGGGTTACCAACTGAAGTAACTCAGTATGTGCGATTGACTGCAGTATCAACACGTGCAGCTTTCATTCGTGTTAACAATGCTGATGTTGAATATAAAATTGCGACTTATAGCTTTCAGGATCCATTGAGCCGCGATTTCATCGGTGTTTCAGCGCTGCAGTGGTACAACAATACCAAATCAGCGACCACGGTCCGAAATACAGTGGTTGCTGATTCTGGGAAGTACTCGGCAAGTGTCAATCTCAGTGAAGATGTGAGTGTGGGTAGCTTCACCATTGGGGCGAGTTCAATCTTTTCTCAACTGATTCCATCCTCACAAACTGAAACACCGTTACTTGACCTGAATGCCGTTAGTGAAAATCCAGCTTTGGTTGCTGGTAACGCAGGCACAATCACCGTTCAATACACAACGAACGTGAATACGGCGCAAAGCTTGTATATTGGTTCAAGTGTGCTGCCTGCAAGTGTTTCATTCACTTTGTTTGGGCAAGTGATTACTGATAATGGCGGCACGCTACGAACGGTTAATGGCACTCAGATTGGTACGATTGATTACCAGACTGGCCACATCGTATGGACCAATGCCATTGGTACAGGTAATGCCAATATCTCCATTACATTTACGCCAGCGTCTGCACCGGTTCAACCGTTTGAGTCATATGCACTTGAAGTTACCCAGAACAATCAAGGTACCAACTGGACTGGTGTTCTGGTCCCAATTCCAGCACCTGGTGCGCTTTCAATCTCGTACATGTCTCAAGGCAAGTTTTATACCTTAAAAGACAATGGCACAGGGCGTCTTGTGGGGGGGAGTGAATTGGTTGGGAGTGGATCGATTAACTATGCCACGGGTACATGGTTACTCACCACTGGTGCGCTACCGGATGTTGGTACTCCAATACTTTTGCAATGGGGTAGCCCGATTACTACCTTTGCACGAGCAAACTTACCAGTTAAACCTGCTGCAATCGAATTTAATCTTGCACCTGGTGTGAATTCAGGTGTAACCGTGACATGGACGCTTGAAGGGGTGAACAAAACAGCTACCAGTAACCCGCAAGGCCAGTTTGTTGGTGATGCTATTGGGACCATCAACTATGCAACCGGTGAAGGCAAACTGATTCCGAACAAGTTGCCGCAAAAGGGAACGGTATTTAATTTTAACTTTGACCACGGCGATCCAAAGCAGCAAGTCAAATCGAATTTAACCCCTGATGGCAGTCAGAAATTAGTTTTCACAATTGGTACAGGTGTTGCGATTCAACCAAATAGTGTACAGCTTGAAATCCCTGTAACTGATGAGATTTTAGGTTTAGGGCAAGTTTTGTATTTAACCGACAATCCTATTAATTCCACTACAGGGAATTTGATTGATTCCTTCGGAAATATCCAAGGCGCGATTACTTATGCCACAGGTGCAGTGGAAGTAACGCCTAGCTTGGTTTCAACCGTTTATCACCGTGTATACACAACTGTAAGTTATGGGGCATCATAATTATGGGTTTCTATTTACCACAGACTGAAAGAATCGAGTCTCAAAGTAAGAATCTAAGGGCTTTTGGTACCACGACAGTCAATGTGAAATACCGTGATAATCCTGGTACTGATAATGCAACTTTGCAGTGGACCGCGGATAAACTAAGTTTTGATTTAACGGCTGGATATAATGAGCAAATCCTATCAGGTGCGGTGCGCTTTAAAATTGGAGCTGACACCATCATTGATCGATCAGGGTTGATCTATCGTAATGTAGACAGTGCAACAGGTAGCGGCACTCAGTCTGGTACCATTCAATACGGTACCGGTATTGTTGAGCTCAGCAGCTGGACTCCAAACGTCGATAACCAGATTACGATGCAGTCATTAACAACTACGACTGATATGTTACCGATTCATCATGTAAGTTTTCGCATACCGACTATCCCAATTCGACCAGGATCCTTAACAGTGGTTGTAGCAGCTATGGCAGGAGGTCAGCTGACTTTAACTGGCAATGAAGCAGGATTGATTGAAACAACACAGGCTCATGGTTTTATTAATTATGAGACGGGTTTTGTTGATATCTACTTTTACACCAAAACTGAAATCACAGAGGCAAACCGCCCGACCATTGAGGCTGAAGAATGGTACTTGCCAGAGCTTGAGTTTCAAGAAGCCGGTAAAACCTATATCAATGTGCCGTACTGGATTGATGCAACGAGCGTACGCTATAACGCCGTGGCCTATACTTATATTCCACTAGATTCAGATATCTTAGGGTTGTCAGCGACACGTCTACCTCCTGATGGCCGTGTGCCGATCTTCCGCGTCGGTGATATTGGTGTGATTGCCTCATCCAAGAAACAGCAGTTGCCAAGCCACGTTGCAGGGCAAACTTATAATCTTAATGATCAACGTATCTCATGGTGTGAGCTTGAGGATAGTAATGGCGTTAAAGTCCCTTATGACATGTACGTTGTTGACTATGACTTTGGCAAAGTGACTTTAAGTGGTGAGTTTGCGCTGAATACTTTGGTTGCACCAATCTTTGCTGCTTATCGCTATCAAGACATTGGTTTGATCAATGATGTACAGATCAGTGGTCAGGTGACTTTCACCAAACCAGTGACGCACAATTACAGCAAAGACGACTCAATTGTTGGATCTGTTGTGGTTGTTGGGGATATGTTTAGTCGATACACAAACAAGTTTGTTCAAGGTTCATGGAATAGTGCTTGGGCAGACGAACCAGTAGGCCAGCCAATTTCGGCTAATTACAATGATGTGCTTTATCCATTTGTAGTTACTAATAAGGGTTCGATTCAGGAACGTTGGGCAATTGTCTTTACTGATATTTCTACTTTTAGAATTATTGGCGAAGTATCCGGCCAGATTGGCACCGGAACAACAACAGTGGATTGCGCCCCTATAAACCCGATTACCAATGAGCCTTATTTTGTGATTAAGAAGGAAGGTTGGGGAACTGGGTGGGCAAATGGCAATGTACTGCGCTTCAATACTATCGCCGCGATGCAGCCGATCTGGTGTATCAGAACAGTAAAGCAGTCGGAACCAACCGTGCTTAGCGATAATTTTCAGATCATGTTCCGTGGCGATATTGATCGAGATATCTAAACCATTTTTTCACCCTATAGGGCTGCAATTGCAGCCTTTTTTATTGAGTAAACAATCATGTCGACAGATTTAAAAGTGCAGTTTTTTAGCCATCTAAATGGCATTAATCTTGGTAATAACTGGGGTGATTTGATTCGTATGTTGGATACATGCTTAGTAAACGGTTTGCCATTTACCAGTGTTATGGCGGCCAGCATTGATGCCAATGGTGATATTAATCTGACTTTTTTTGCAGCGCATAACGCTGTGTTATTCCAGATTGTTGAATTGACAGGTTTCTCGCCATCTAACATCAATGGCAAATATCGGATTAAGGGGTTGCCAACATCTACACAAATCATACTTAAAGCCGAATTGTCAGGTCAGTCAATTACCGCAAATGGATCAGCGAAGTTGGCAGCGCTGGGCTATGAAATTATCTTCCGAGATGCGAATGATGTTAAGCGCGTTTATCGTGCTAAAAATCCACGAGCTGAACATCCATTTATTCGTGTGGATGAAACCATTTCAGATGGTGTGAATAGTTATAACTCAGCATACGCAAAATCAGCAATGGTTGGTCTGGTCGAAAATATGGCACATATTGACGATTATGAAGATACAGGAAAATTACAATTGCCGCTTAATACTGCTGATTTTAGAAGAAATTGGAAAATCACAGGTACAGGTACTAATTGCGTTAGAGGCTGGTCTAAATGGTACTGGGCTACACAGCAAGCTTATTTAGCTGGACCTTTTGAATTCAACGCCCCGCCAAGTGGAAATCGAAGATTTACTCTAACTGGTGATGATGAAGCCTTTTATATCACAATGAGTATGTCAACAAGCGATCAGCAAAATAAAGTCGTTTATGGGTGTGGTTTATTTGATAGCACCGTAGACCCTAGTGTTAGTGAAAATTGGTTTTTAATTAGCACATTGCGATTAGATAATGCGGGCAGTACAAATGGATTTAGTGGTTACACTGGAGGTACTCCATTTGTATTTGACACATCATCAAATAAGTCAGGTTTTTTTGTGCCTAAATACTCAATTGCAAATAAAATTGTAAATCATGATGTGACAACGCCAATTTTGCCGGATTTAACAACTGGATATTCTAATATTTACAGTGCAAGTAATATCGGGGCATTACAAATCCCATTTGTAGATAACTCTAAACACTTGAGAGGGACGCTCAAGCATATTTTCTATGCTGGAAACATTAGACCGTCAAATCAACAAACAACACCATTGCTCTATGAAAACAATATGTATGTCTGGGATAGTATATGGGTGCAACCAGGTGTGGGTGGGATGTATTTTTATTTAGGAGAGCTTGAATGAAACCCTGTTCACGAAAAGCAATGCCATCAAGTACATTGATGCAAAATGTTGGATTTGGCGATAAAAATACTGTTGCATCTATTAAAGGTACAACAAAAAAACTAGGGGTGAATTATAGAAATGCAACGGTAGTTTTATACAACAATGCAAATTTGCAGACTATTGCTATTAGAAAGCCTAATGAGAATGGAGACTACATAATTTTTGGTCTAAATAATTCATTAAGCTGTTTCATTATTGCTTTTGATAATAACAAGCAATACAACGCGGTAATTCAAGATGGAGTAGTGCCTAAATGAGTGTGATTCCTTCTTTAGCAGCTGGCTTGGCGCAACTTCAAGCACTGGCTAGTTTCTTAGATATGGGTAGCGATAATGCTACCTTTATTTTTTATGACGATACAAAGCCTGCGAGTGTAAATGTTGCTGCAAATTCTAGTGCGAAACTTGTAACGCTGACCTTTCCAAAGCCATGTTTTAAACAGCTTAATACTAATGGCATAGAACTGAATCAAACAGATGCTGCACTAGTAATTAAAGCAGGCACGGCTGTCTGGGCGCGGATCTATAATGGTAATGGCGATGCTGTAGCAGATTTCGCCGTGGGTACTGAGATTGCTCTAGCAAACCCAAATCTAGTAATCGGCAGCACTCTAATGATCAATTCTTTTGTACTGAAACCAACAACCTAAATTGAGGTGTGCATGTGTCAAATTACATTCCACCAGATGCACATAACGTCAACTTAAATTTTAAAGATGAGATTGGATCAGTTGATTCACATAATCTGAATTTAAACTTTGGAGCTGATGAGCAAATCAATGCAGCTGTAAGTGCTGTTGTTGCCACATTTTTTATCGCTGAAATCCAAGCGACTCAATACACATACAATTCAGTTGATGAAGTCATTCAAACGGCATTTGATGCTGATATTGATGTCATTCAAGGATATTCTGCTCAAGTAAATACCGTTGTTAATAATGGCTTTAATGCTGAGATTCACGCAGTTGTTGTGAATCAATCATGTAGTGTTGAGGCTGTGATTGAGACCAGATTCAATGCTTTCATTACCTCGCGTTTCGACATTAACTATATTCGCGGTTTGAATTATTTAAGTGTTTTTGAGCACCAGCAAACACTACCCGCATTACTTGAAAATAAATTCAGATTTGGTAAAGCAATCATGAAGGCGCATAACAGCGCCTTTATTTTTGAGCGTGGTTTAACGATCTCAAATGCTGTAACAGCAGGCTTTGATAAGTCTACTTTCTTGCAGCGCATGGTTAGAATTGTATTTGAAGAAACCACAGGACTGGTCAGCACTTCCAAGCTGGTATGGCAAGAGAATGACAAACGATTCATTTCAAGAGCATTGGTATTTGAAGAAACTGAAAAGCTACTGATCAACCGCCAGGCTAATTGGGATGAAATGATTAGAAAGCGTAAGAAAATTACGTTTAGTCATGAAGTGGCGGAAGTTTTTGAAAAGCGATTTACTTTTTTGCATGACAAAGGCTTGGAGCTGGTTACTACCGATTCAATCCCTTGGGATGTAGCTAGGGCGCTCTATTATCGCAAATCTAAAGTAGATCCGATCGATCCGCAGCCAAAGCCTGAATATGTTGGTTCACCTGATCTTAATTTTATTTGTTTATGTCATGACATTGATTCGCACAACGTCATTTTAAATTTTGGTGCTGATGAGTGTTTGCCAAATCTAGCGCCTGTCGATTGGTGGTATATCGTGAATGAAGTCAAAGTAATTCGATTGGACAATGGACAAGAGATCCAAATATATAGTGGCGATTACAGCACAGACCGCAGTAGTTGGAGCTGGTCCTATAACTTAACCATTCCATTCTATGAAAAATCAAAAACTGAGCCGATTGATGGACAACCAGTAATCTTGAAAATCATGATCAATGGTAATGAACACCGTATGTTGTTAGAGAACATTTCGCGTTCAAGACAATTTGGTAAAGATATTTACAAGCTTTCAGGTCGTAGTCAGACTGCATTATTAGATGCTCCATATTCACCGACTCGGTCATTCACTCAAGAAAATGAACGATCTTCTGTTCAACTGGTCCAAGCGGAACTTGATCGAGTGAATAGCGATATTGTTTTGAATTGGGATCTGATCGATGCATTGGGTTGGATATTGCCATCTGAAAGCTTGAGCTATTCCAATTTAACGCCAATTGGAGCGATTAAGCTCATTGTAGAGGCTGCAGGTGGCTTTATTTACAGTGAGCCGAATAGCAATACTTTGACGATCAAGCCGCGCTATAAAAAGACTTGGTGGGATTCAATTGCAGTTGATGAATATGATCGAGTTATCCCTGAAAGCATCGTTACTGATCAATCCACCAATTACGAGCCTTATCCTGATTATAACGGTGTATTTCTTACGAACGATCGTACTGGTGACACTGGTCAAGTTAAAAGAATTGGCGCTGCGGGTGATGTGCTTCAAGAGTCAATCAATAGCCCTTTGCTTACATCAACTACGGTGATGCACAGTAAAGGTCGTGAAGTTTTAGCCAAAGCAGGACTTGTTGAAAATCACAGTTTATTGATGCCGATTACTCAAGAAATAGGGCAATGTTTACCTGGTGAATTGATTGCTTTTAACGGTGATTGGTGGGGCATTGTTGATGGTGTCAGTGGTTCATTCACTCATAAGCTAGTGAATCAAACAGCAACAATAGAGAGGGTGAATCGTGAGTAATATCTTTAACAGGTTCTTTGATATGTTGCCCAGAACACCCGAGTTTATCGGAACCATTCAAAGTGCAGATCATCCGAATTACAAGGTATTGGTGGCTGATGGTACAGGGCTTGTGCTTTGTACCAGTGCCACAGTTTTTAACGTGGGAGCAAAAGTCTACATAAGTGGCAATGAAATAAAGAGAAGTGCGCCTGAGGGCGTTGTATATCAAATCGAAGTTTAACTATTAGTCCAATGATGGATTGGACAACAAAAGAAGCCGCCGTTTTAGGCGGTTTTTTTATTATCTGGAGAAAGTAAAAATGGCAGAGCCAATGAGTAGTAGTGCAGGGGCAGTAGCGATCAAAATGTATGGATTAGCAGCGATTATCGCTGTAGTTATAGCATTAGGGTATTTAGTTGTTGTAATGACGCGTATGCCGCGCTCTCGTAATGAATGGGTAGTAAGCCTCGTTACAACAGTGATAGGCAGTATTGGAGCAGGCGGCTTTATTATTCAATATTTTTCAATGCATGATTACGCAACAACATGGGCAGGTATGTGTGCAATTGGGGGTATTTTCTTTGCAACTGGTTTGCCATTTTGGGCAATTATTCGTTGGACATTTAACTATGTGAATGCGCGTGAGGGAGCAACGATATTAGATGTGGCCAAAGAGGTTAAGGACTTTAAGGATAATTTTTAGCACATTCAACTTATACCGTCTTTATGGCGGTTTTAAATATTATTTATAGTTTTTAACTAAAAAGTAAAATAATATGTCTGAAAATAAGGGGGAAATAAATGAAAAAGATACTTTTATTATCATTATTATTGGGGCTATCAGGGTGTGGTGATAATAACCAAAGCGATACTTCTCAATCGAATGCACAAGCGCAAATATTACAGCAAGCCGAAGTAACACCAATTGTAGCAAATTACAGTTTGGCATCTTCACCAAGAGCAATGAGCGCAGTAGCACCATTGCAAGGTTGGTCTATTACCAATTCAATAGTAATGGGAGCTTCTACATTAATTGATGCTATCAAGGATGCAAAAGTCTCAGCTACTTTAGTTACCCCTAATGCTACTCAAGTTGCAAATGTGTTGAGGGGAGGAGCAGCTGGGGTTGCTTTAAGCTTAGCTGTTGATCAATTATTAGATGCAGTGGATTGGGTGCTTGATCCTGCGAACAATCGAATTGTTTATAAAGTACAACCAACAGAATGTGAGTTAAATCATACTTGTGTATCACCAAATGATATTAGATATTATCATTTTACTGGATATGATGGGATACAACGTAAATATTCTAATCCTTTGGAGGGTTGTCGGGGAATTCGTAATTATTTTGGTGGGATGCCTGTAATTCGTGTTGATTTAGATGGCGATAATTCAGGATTATTACACAAATGTGTGGTTAGTGAAAATGGGGCTTATCAATATATTATTCGCTCTGCTGTAAATATCGATTATAACCCTAAAACACTCCCCCTTGAAGTTGTAGCCGAACAAGTCATTTCAAATGCTGATGCAGGTAGTTTAGATGCTCAAGTTGCGACAAATATTGCAGTTCAAAATATTCTAAATGATGCAGAGCAGGCTGAGCCAGTTGTTCAGGATTTGGAGAATAATGCTAATAACAATTGCCCTAGCGGTATAGTTAAAAATGGTAGTTGTTGGATTTGTGAAAGGGATCAATATTACCCAATGAGCAGAGCGACTAGGGATGCTAAAACAGCTACAAGAGGGAAGAGTTGTAAAGACTTAACTGACACAACTATAAAGTCTGCAAATGCGATTCTTTTTAGAAACTTGATAAATGCACGAGTACTGGAAAACGCTTGTTGGTCACCACCTGATCCAAATCATGTTGCGCGGCTTGCAGAAGATAGAATTGCATTAAGCTATTGCGAGAATTGATTATGGAAGGAAATATTTACGAGCTTCTTCAAAAAGTATTCCCTCCCTTTGAATTAAAGGATAATCGTACTCTGCTAGAGTGTGATTTCTATGATACTCATTATAGATTTTTTGACCAAATTGATGATGATTACCTATCAGCTATAAACATGTCAGCAGAAGAATTACTCCTTGCATATGGTTTTGATTGGCCAAATTTTTACTTAAAAATTGGTTTAGATGCGGTACGTTCACGCAGTAGACCACAAGAAAGTATCACTAGTTGGACAGATGTAAGTTATGAATACTTATATTATTTTGGAGTGAATTGTAGCTACTTAAGCTCAGAAGGCTTTAAATTTTATTTACCCGCTTCAATTTATTACTATCTAACAACTGATAAAAATAAAGCTTTTATGGATAGCTTTGTTTATAGATTGGAATCGCGAGGGGAAGTAGATAACCATATTTTCAGTAACGATCAAAAAGAATTTATTGAAGAGTTTTTAAGAGCAAATTGTTAAAACTAAAAGAAAAGCCCTTCGGGGCTTTTTTATTACCCCAAATTTCATCGCGCCTTCGGGCGCTTTTTTATTGCCTGAGGAAAAGTGAAATGAACATTGAACAATACTTAAATGAATTGATCGATCGTGAAGGTGGGTATGTAAATAATCCCGCAGATCGTGGTGGTACTACAAATTTTGGTATTACTGAAGCCGTAGCGCGTGCCAGTGGTTTTAAGGGAAATATGAAAGATCTACCTTTATCTACTGCAAAAGAGATCTACAAAAAACAATACTGGATCTCGCCACGTTTTGACCAGGTAAATGTAATTAGTGCCTCCGTTGCTGAAGAGCTTCTGGATACGGGTGTGAACTGTGGAACTGGCTTTGCCAAGCCATTACTTCAACGTGCTTTGAATTTACTCAATAATCAAGGCAAAGGAAGTTGGCCAGATCTGGTAATAGATGGTGTCTATGGTATTGCAACATTAAATGCACTAAAAACCTATTTGGCTAAGCGTGGAAAAGAGGGTGAAAAGGTTTTAGTGCGAGTATTAAACATCATGCAAGGGCAGCGCTATATCGAAATCTGTGAACGCAATCCAACACAGGAGCAGTTTTTTTATGGCTGGATCAACAATCGAATCGCTTAACCCAGTGATTCATTATTGCAAACGCTCATTATCATCTTTGATCTTGAGCGTTTTTATTTTGTGTACGCTACCAGGTTGCTCGGCTCACTCAATTAAAACCAACGTCAATATCAGTGTTTGCTTGCAGTGTGTTCAAGGGTGATTTGACCAGTTATTGCTAAAACATAGATTTGTCAACCAAGATTTATTGCAAAAATGGAGTTTTGTCAACCAAGCATCACTCCTTAACTTGTTTGAACCTTTCAATCCCCTAATTGCCGCATATTGATTCTAGAGTGAAAAGGTTACCATCTATTTTGAATGATTCTCTTTGCATTTCATTTATATCATTTATGGTTTCTCTCGCTCCGATTAATTCAATGTTATCTTGAGAGAATCCTTTAAGGGTTTCTAATTTTCCAAAGAATACACACATTCCATCTATGGTTTTACGTCTATCTTTTTTTTCAGCAAT
This sequence comes from Acinetobacter sp. Z1, assembly GCF_024296945.1. NCBI lineage: Bacteria > Pseudomonadati > Pseudomonadota > Gammaproteobacteria > Moraxellales > Moraxellaceae > Acinetobacter > Acinetobacter sp. Z1. The sequence goes on from NZ_CP101115.1 coordinate 1,264,728, forward strand.
ACGCTCTAGATCATCCAAATTTTTGCTAATTATTATTAAAGAATTTTTTAAAAATTTATCATATTCCTCTTGTGTCATTTTTATCTCATATTGCTTATGAAACGTTTTTTCGTCATAAGGCACGACTTCAGCATAAGATGGAAAAGCGATTATAGTTAGTAGAGTTATTAGTATTCGTTTCATCTATAAGCTTTTGTAAGTATTTTGATGAATTATTATAGCATTTGCTGGTGGAATTTCTAAACTTTTAAAAGCTGAGTTAGGGCAGGAGACTGAAATCAAGCTCTGGGCTGTTGATGCCATTGCTAAAGGTAATGAATGTGATGCAAGACAAGCAGCACTTGTTAAAGCTCTCGAGTGAGAGCTTTTTAATTTTGAGAATATATTTGCTCAGAGATTTAAATTTCAGCTATTTAATGAGCAAATATATTCACAAAACTTGACTAAATGTAAATAAAAGCCCTTGAATGAGGGCTATGCTTTTAGATCTTTTAAGAGGGCTTTAATTTCATTATTTTTAATTAATTCCACTAAATCTCTATATCCAATTAAGTTAGCCTCCCATTCATTTAAATTATCTCTCAAGCTATAAACTTCCAATTCATAGGCATTAATTAAAACAAATTTTTCATGGTACATTTTATATTTATCGTCAAAACTGCAACTACTATCCTTTATCAATTGGTAAGAGTTAAGTTTGGATAGGAAACTTAAAAACGATATGCTCATCTGAGATTTTGTATTGATAATATTTTGAACATATATGTGATGACCTTCTTTGTGTAGAATTTCTAGCGTTAGGTCAAAACCTGTATAAGAATTTAGAAGCCCATCAAATTCAGAAACATAATTTTCAAATTCCAGAACTTTTCTTTGGAAAGTGGTGAATTCTTCATAAGCTTGTAAAGCCAATGCATTAGAAATCTGTTTATTATGCTGTTCTTTCCAATCATTAAATAAATATGCAGCTACGATTGCAGCAGCTAATGTAGCTAGTCCACCAAATATTCCTGATGTAGTAGATAAACTATCTTTTAATGCTGAAGTATTGTTATCATCCCAGTGGGAATAGATCGTTGCAAAAACAGTTATCAAACTTATTAAGACTAGAAATCCCAAAATATATATTGCTCTAACAACTATATTATTTTTCATTACTCACCCACTGTACCAATTACTGGTATAAGTTGCGGTCCAGCTAATCGAGCCTTTCCAATTATTTCTAATAGCTCATCATAAGTTAAATCAAATTTATGTTCACTATCAAAAACATACTCAATATTCTTTCCTTTCAATTTAGCAGGCGCTTCTGGCACAAACCGCTCCGGAATAAGGATCTGTGCAAGTTGTTCATTCGTTAATTTAAATAAATGCATAGTGATTACCCAATCCTAAAAAGTTCGTTCCAGTTAGTTAAATATGAAGGTGATCGACGGTTTTGATTCATTTGCCAGATTGCTTTAGTGTCGTTGCACAGACCAAGTGAGACATGATCTTTTCCGTATTTTTCTTTGATTGCTTCTAATGTATCTGATAGTTTTTCGCGCTGATTTCGATGCGTGTAATCAGTAAAAAGATCCGGAACAAATTTAGACTTGGGAATTAACTCGAGCAGAACAATGCCAGCCTTTTTATATTTAAATCCCTTCTTGTATATCTGGTCGATTCCTCTCATTGCAGCGCGTGTAATCTCCAACAAATCGTCGGTATGTTCAGGCATTTGCACAATGATGTAAGGTGAGTAACGCTCTTCTTTGTTGAATTTTCCAGTCTGAATAAATACACCTACCATCTTGCAGATAGATCCATCATGGCGCATACGTTCTACCGCTCTAGTTACGAATAATCGTACTGATGATTTGATGTCGTCTTTTTCATATACTGGTTGACCATAAGACCGGCTGCTAATAATTTGCTGCTTTGATGGGTTCTCGTTCTCTATATCAATGCATGAAACGCCTTGTAGTTCACGAACAGTTTTTTCCATGACTATTGAGAAAGACTTTTTTATCTCTTTCGGATTTGCTTCAATCAGATCCAGCACAGACTTAATATTCATCAAGTTTAGTTTCTTACAGTTTTGACGGCCAACGCCCCAGACTTCACCAACATCCACTGCCGCAAGTAATTGCTCTGCAGAACACGGGTCCATCTCTACTAAATTACAAACCCCATCAAAATATTTATTTTTCTTTGCAATGTGATTTGCGATTTTAGCCTCTGATTTACTACGACCAATACCGATACAGCAGGGTAAGCCAAGCCACTGCAATGCTTTGTATCTCATTTCTTGAGCGTATGCAGTTAGGTCATAGTTTTTCTGGAATGCAGTTAATTCAAGAAAGCATTCATCAATGCTATAAACCTCTTGTTCACCAGGTGCTACATATTGACTAAGTAGATTCATAAACCGGCGTGACATTTCAGCGTATAGAGCGTAATTGCTTGAGAGAACTTGAACATCACGTTTTTTTACAATGTCCTCAATCTCAAATAGCGGCACACCCATTTTAATGCCAATGTCTTTCGATTCTTGGCTACGTGCGACAGCACAACCGTCGTTATTACTGAGTACGATTACTGGGCGATCATTAAGGGATGGATTAAACACACGCTCACATGAGACGTAGCAGTTATTCACATCCACCAAGGCGAATATGCGAGTATTACTTTTCATGACTATTCTTCTTATTATGAGCGGTTACACATACGCTTTAAGTTGAACGTCACAACACCCCAGACAACAACAGTTTGGTTATCTGCTGGAATGATGTGTTGAAAAGCAGGATTCTCAGCTTTAAGCCAAACTTTTGGCAGGGGGTAGTCTTCATCACCAAAGATCTCTTTTATTTCCGCTTTAGACATTTTCGCCGTGATCATTAATCGTTTAATTGTTGAATCTTTATTATCGATTAGTGCAACAACAATATCGTGATGGGCAGCTTCAATGCTGCGATCGATGATAATCGGATCATCAATTTCAAGACCAGCGCCAAGCATCGACTCACTGTCAACACGTGCCATAAATGACGAGATAGGGTTGTGAATTAAGTATTCATTTAGATCTACTGTAGTGTCTAAATCATCTTTTGTGGCAAATGCTGGACCAGCAGGAATACGCTCTAATGCCATCGGAATATTGGCTTTAGATTTTGGAAGAATTGGTGTTAGCCCAAGCTTATCAATCAGATCCGTTTGAATTGAAATCTGTTCAAGCAAAGTGTTGATAGTGGGGCTAGGCTTCCCATCATGACCCATGAGAGTCTGTAGACTCGTCCATGCATCATCAGAGAAGTATATTGGCAACTTCTTAGACATTTTGATACTCCTACGCTACGGGGCGTGTTTGAAGTGAATCTGTCTTAATAGGATAAAATTATTGCGGTTTGAAATTCAAATTTATTTATCTGTGGATAAACAACGACAAGTCAAAAACTGACGCTCATCAGTGCGTGTTTGGTCGGAATTTATGCATATCCGCTTTAGGGGCAGCAGTGAACTCATCGACAGGCATTTCAAAGAAAAACTCACTAGCTTGTTCATGATTGCAATTAAGCCAGTCGTTTCTGCGTTGTTGAGGGATAACGATAATTGACCGTTTCTCATCTTCAGGCGCATGGAATTGATTCATGAATGGATGAGAATCAGAGTTGATCGTCAACATCGACATCGATCTGTATTCTTTACCATCTATAACAGCGTATTCATAAATGCCAGCAACAGTAAAAGGCATTTCATCACATCTGTAGATCCCATACCAATTAGCTTTACCGCCTATATATTTAGGCTCAAAAATTGTCTCAACAGGAATAAGACAAAATTGGTTTTTCTTCCATGCATTTCTAAAGCTTGGTTTTGTAGCTACAGTCTCTGTTCTAGCGTTGTATGTATTCTTAGCTTTTTTAATATCATCTAACCAAGGTGCTACTAAACCAAAACGAGCTAAACGCCATTCAATGTTCCCGAGCTTTGAAAAGAGAATAGGGGCTTCACAGTTAGGGTATATATCAACTTTATACTCGAAAGTAGGCTCAAATAGATTAAGCAATTGGGCTCTACTTCTTGCTATTGGTTCATAGTTGGCGCACATAGTGTTCTCCAAGGCAGTGCACTAAGGACTAAACATAGTTTTAACACTATATTTTTAACATTGTTCTGCTTATACTGTGCCCAACTTTTCGTACATTATTTTTCACGGCAATAAGCAATTTTTTAATTGAGTACATTGTTGTGTACATATTATCAAGGTAACCCATGGCGCAAGCTAAAAAATCCGTAGATATCAAAAATATACGCAATTTCTCGATCATTGCTCATATTGACCATGGTAAGTCGACTTTGGCTGACCGTTTCATTCAAATGTGTGGCGGCTTACAAGATCGTGAGATGCAAGCTCAGGTGTTAGACTCAATGGAGCTTGAGCGTGAGCGTGGGATTACCATTAAAGCTGCATCGGTTACCCTGTACTATACGCATCCAAATGGTCAAGAGTATCAACTCAACTTTATTGACACTCCGGGGCATGTTGACTTTTCTTATGAGGTTTCACGTTCTTTAGCTGCATGCGAAGGCGCTTTATTGGTTGTTGATGCTGCACAAGGTGTTGAAGCGCAATCCGTTGCGAACTGCTATACAGCGATTGAGCAAGGCTTAGAGGTTTTACCAATTTTAAATAAAATTGATTTGCCTCAAGCAGAGCCTGAACGTGTCATCCATGAAATTGAAGAAATTATTGGAATAGAAGCAACGGATGCACCTACATGTTCAGCTAAGACTGGCTTAGGTGTTGAAAGTGTTCTCGAGCGTTTAGTCGATGTTATTCCTGCACCAGAAGGCGATCGTGATGCGCCATTACAAGCATTAATCATTGATTCATGGTTTGATAATTATCTTGGTGTTGTTTCTCTAGTTCGAATCAAACAAGGTCGTATCCGTAAGGGCGATAAAATGTTGATTAAATCGACAGGGCAAACGCATCCAGTGACTTCTGTTGGTGTATTTAATCCGAAGCATACAGAAACGGATATTCTTGAGGCTGGTGAAGTTGGCTTTGTCATTGCAGGGATCAAAGATATTTTTGGTGCACCTGTAGGCGATACGATTACTTTATCTAGTACACCAGACGTCGCAATTCTACCGGGCTTCAAGAAAGTTAAGCCACAAGTTTATGCTGGTTTATTCCCAATCGATGCAAGCGATTTTGAACCTTTCCGTGAAGCGCTACAAAAATTACAAATTAATGATTCTGCATTGTTCTTTGAACCAGAAAGTTCGGACGCATTAGGCTTTGGTTTCCGTTGTGGTTTCTTAGGCATGCTACACATGGAAATTGTACAAGAGCGTTTAGAGCGTGAGTACGATCTAGATTTGATTAGCTCTGCACCGACTGTAATTTATGAAGCTTTAACTAAAAAAGGCGACATTATTTACATTGATAGTCCATCGAAAATGCCTGATGGTTCAACTGTAGAAGATTTGCGTGAACCGATTGCTGAGTGTCACATTCTTGTTCCGCAAGAGTATCTAGGTAATGTCATGACCTTGTGTGTTGAGCGTCGTGGTGTGCAAAAAGATATGAAATTCTTAGGAAATCAAGTGTCTATCACTTTTGAAATTCCTATGGCTGAAGTTGTGATGGATTTCTTTGATCGATTGAAGTCGTGTTCACGTGGTTTTGCATCACTTGATTATAACTTTGTGCGTTTTGAGAGTTCATCTTTAGTTAAGGTTGACGTGTTAATTAATAGTGAAAAGGTTGATGCCTTAGCTATGATTTGTCACCGTCAAGATGCACGTCATCGTGGTATCGCTTTGGTTGAGAAGATGAAGGATTTAATTCCTCGTCAAATGTTTGATGTTGCAATTCAAGCAGCAATTGGTGCACAAATCATTGCACGTTCAACTGTAAAAGCGATGCGTAAAAACGTATTGGCAAAATGTTATGGTGGTGACGTTTCTCGTAAGAAAAAACTACTTTCTAAACAAAAAGAAGGTAAGAAACGTATGAAGCAAGTAGGAAGTGTTGAAATTCCTCAAGAAGCGTTCTTAGCTGTTTTGAAAGTAGATAGATAAAGAAAAGATGAGCGGGGTGGTTTGTTGACACTTCGCTACAAGACGAGCAGCTGTGCTGTGAGAGAGGGTGTGTGGATTTTGATTTTAATTTGATTCTAGTGCCTGTTACACTGATTTTTTTCTTAGTGTGGCTGCTTGATAAGTTTGTATTTAAACAACGTGCAAACAAAGGTCGAGATCAAGAAAATTTTGTAATTACTTGGGCATATGATTTCTGGCCAGTTTTGGCTGTGGTCTTAATTCTACGCTCTTTCTTATATGAGCCATTTAATATTCCATCTGATTCTATGGTACCTACTTTAGAAACAGGTGATTTTATTTTGGTGAATAAATTCGACTATGGTGTTCGCCTACCGATTGTAAATACTAAAGTGATTGATGTTGGTGAGCCAAAACGTGGTGAAGTGATTGTTTTCCGTTATCCGCCACAACCTACGATCAGTTATATTAAGCGTGTTGTTGGCTTACCAGGTGACCATATTCAATTTAAGGATGGTCAGCTAATCATTAATGGTCAACAAATTGCGAAGGTTGCTACAGAAGTTAAGCGTGAGAAAGATCAGCTTGAAACACCTACAGTCTATTATTTCAAAGAAACATTAGGCGAGCATCAGCATTTAATTCGTTATTTAGATGGGCGAAATCCATTAGCAGAACAGTTCCAGTTTGCACAACTTAAAGGTGCTGAAGCATTGGTTCCTTTTGTTGCAAAAGCAAATGATGTATTTATTCAAAGTAATGGACAAGATTGGGAAGTCACTGTTCCACAAGGACAGTATTTTGCAATGGGGGATAACCGAGATCAGAGCGCGGATAGTCGTTTTTGGGGTTTTGTTCCCGAGGCTAACTTAACTGGTCGTGCTTTTTATGTATGGATGCATAAAGAACCGGGTTTGAATATTCCAAGTTTTAACCGAAATGGTAAAATTAACTAATAAAAAATATAGGATATAAACATGCGTAAATCTCAGCAAGGGGCTTCGTATATCGCAATATTATTTGGGGTGGTTTTATTCGCAATTGCAGTCAAGGCTGCGATTGCAATTTGGCCAGCATATTGGGATGACAAAATTATTGACACACAAATTGAAGGCTTGTTAAAAGATAGTCCTGAAAATATAACGCCAACAAAATTTGCGTCCCAAATGGATCAACGTCTTAATATGAATGGCGTGCGTGATATCCAATTCAAGGAAATTGCACAAGTCACTTATAAAGATGATTTGATCGTAAAGAAAAAGTATGAAGTGCGTAAGCCGTTCATGCTCAACATTAGTTTAGTTATGACTTTTGAGAAAACATTTGACCAAAAATCTGCCAAACAAGCTCAGTGATGCGCGATTGCAAGCACGCATAGGCTACGAATTTAAACAAGTAGACCTATTGAAGCTTGCCCTTACTCATCGCTCTGTAAGTCACAAGCATAACTATGAACGCCTAGAATTTCTAGGCGATTCATTGTTAGGAATGATCATCGCCAACTATTTATATCTATCCTATCCATTGGAGAATGAAGGACGTTTGACGCGTATGCGAGCGACCTTAGTTCGGCAGGAAGCTTTAGGTAAAATAGCCAATGACTTACAGTTAAGTCGGTCATTAATTTTGAGCACAGGTGAATTAAAATCTGGTGGTCATCACCGAGAATCGATTTTAGCAGATACCGTTGAAGCGATTATTGGTGCTATTTATTTAGACAGCAATGATCTAAACCAGCTGCAAAGCATTGTGTTAAAATGGTATGAACCGTATCTTGATCATATCGAACCGACAGATCAACTGAAAGACCCGAAATCACGTTTGCAAGAGTATTTACAAGCACGTAAAAAACCTCTCCCAGTTTACGAGGTTGTAGATATTCATGGTGATGCCCCGAATCAACATTTTAAAGTGGAATGTGATGTCGCGGGATTACCAAAAATTATAGGCGAGGGCTCAAGTCGTCGTTTTGCCGAACAAACGGCAGCGGCAGAGATTTTAAAATTATTGGAGCAATAACCTGATGTCTCATTCAGAAGAAAATAAGCCAGAAGCAACTGAACAGCAAGATGGCAATAATGTAGTTGATCAATTTTTTAGTTCTCAAGGAACAACCATTCCTTCAGATTTCAAAAGCGGTTTTGTTGCAATTGTTGGACGTCCAAATGTAGGTAAATCAACTTTGATGAACCACATCTTGGGTCAAAAACTATCAATTACCTCACGTAAACCACAAACTACACGTCATAAGATCGTGGGAATTGACTCACGTGAGAAATCTCAAGCTGTATTTGTAGATACACCCGGGATGCATAAAAAAGAAGTACGTGCCATCAACAAGATGATGAACCGTGCTGCACATTCAGCATTACGTGATGTAAATTTGGTTTTATTTGTGGTTGATGCACAAAAGTGGACTCAAAACGATGAATTGGTTTTGGAAAAACTTAAAAATGCAGATATGCCTGTGATTCTAGTGATCAATAAGCTCGATACCTTTGAAAATAAAAATGAAGCTTTACCACTGATTCGCGAGCGAGCAAAGTTGATGAATTTTGCTGAGATCGTTCCTGTATCTGCATTGCGTGGTGCGAATTTAGATCATTTACGCGATACCATTGAGAAGTATCTACCTTATCAACCGCCATTGTATTCTTTGGATCAAATTACTGATCGTTCTGAGCGTTTTCTAGCGAGTGAAATCATTCGTGAAAAAATTATGCGTCAGTTGGGTGAAGAGCTTCCGTATGATTTAACTGTGCAGATTGAGTCTTTCAAAACTGAGGAAGCAGCAGTAAATGAAAAAACAGGTCGTTTGAAACCACCTTGTACTTATATTGATGCTACGATTTTTGTGGAGCGTCAAGGTCAAAAAGCGATTGTTATTGGTGACAAGGGTGCTAAGCTGAAAAGCATTGGTATGGACGCGCGTGCAGACATGGAAAAAATGTTTGAACAAAAAATCATGCTGACGCTTTGGGTGAAAGTTAAAGGTGGTTGGTCTGATGACGAACGTGCATTAAAAAGCTTAGGTTATAGTGATATTTAATATCACTAAGTCAATGGAAACAGGTATGAAAACAACAATCCGTTTACTCGCAATCGTGGCATGTGTATTCATGTTGCAGGGCTGTATTCATAAGCTTGTGACTGTACCTGTGAAAGTTGCTTATAAAACCACTAAAGGTGTTGTTAAAGGGACTGCTGCGGTTGTTGGTGCAGTGATTCCTGATGGCGATGATGAAGAAAAGGATGAGAAAAAGAAGGATTAGTATCGTTCTATGATGCGTAATGAAGTCCTGCATGGCTATTTGATTCATCATCGTAAATATCGTGAAAAAAGCCATATTGTGCATTTATATACGCAAGAATATGGTCGTGTGGATGGGATTCTAAGACAGACACCTCCTCCTCAATATCAGCCGATTCGCTTGCAAGCCACAGGTAAATCTGAGCTTAAAAATTTTACAAAGCTCGAAATTCTCAATCAGCCTGTGTTTTTTCACGGTGATGCATTTTTTGCGGGTTTTTATTTGAATGAAATTTTGTTGCGCTTATGTCCACTAGAAGAGGCAATGCCACAAACTTTTCAACAATATCAACTGATATTATTACAGTTGCAGCAATTAGCCTCACATGAGCAATCAGCATTATTTTTGAAACAGATTTTACGTCAATTTGAACATGCTTTATTACAAGAGCTTGGTTATGCAATTGATTTTTCAACTGATGCAAATCAGCAAGAAGTGCAAAGTTCTCAGCATTATCACTTTCAACTCAATGATGGTTTTTTACCAGTTGCAAAAGCATCACGCTCTACGCTGGCTGGCGAACTGATTGGCTCAATGCGTTGTTATGAGCAAGGACAGGATTTTTCTGCCGAACAATTGCAATTATTGGGTAAACTATACCGCCAGATGATTAGCTCTCTTTTGGGTGATCGACCATTGAAAAGTCGTCAACTTTGGATTCAAAATACGCAAACTTAATCTTCTTAATGCATTAATAAAGCAAGTAGAAGAGTAAACAATAGGATATTTTTATGGCCGCGATCTTAGGTGTAAACATTGATCATGTTGCGACATTAAGACAAGCACGAGGTACAACTTACCCTGATCCAGTTCAGGCTGCTTTGGTTTGTGAAGAGGCAGGTGCTCAAGGGATTACTTTGCACTTACGTGAAGATCGCCGCCATATTCAAGATGATGATGTACGTCGTATGCGCCCATTATTGAAAACGCGTATGAATCTGGAATTAGCGGTAACCGATGAAATGATTGAGTTTGCCAAAGAGATTCAACCGCAACATGTGTGTTTTGTACCAGAGCGTCGTCAAGAAGTTACCACAGAGGGTGGCTTAGATGTTGTTGGTCATTTTGAAAAAGTCAAAGCTGCTACTGAAGCGCTTAAAGCTGTAGGAAGTGATGTGTCTTTATTTATTGATGCAGATTTTGCGCAAATTGATGCTGCAGTGGCTTGTGGTGCACCAACCATTGAAATCCATACAGGTGCTTATGCAGATGCCGAGACTGATCAAAAACAGCAAGCAGAACTTGAGCGCATTATTAAAGGTGCAGAATATGCGGCTGCCAAAGGTTTAGTTGTAAATGCTGGACACGGTTTAAATTTGGGAAATGTTGCTGCAATAGCTGCGATTCCGCAAATTCATGAACTCAATATTGGTCATTCTATCATTGCGGATAGTGTATTCGTTGGGCTAACTCAAGCTGTAAAAGACATGAAAGCAGAAATTCAGGCGGCTGCGGGATAAGTTGATGAGTAGTTTAAATTATGATGAGTTAATGCAACCTGTCATTGGGTTTTTAGGTTGTACTACTCCTCAGGCATGGTTGGATGAAGCTGTTAATAATCTTGATATATTAATGCAAGATCATGCGAATTGTGAGAAAAAAGCAGCTAGTACGGCAATGAATTTGATGTTCCGTTATAGTTTCTTCACCGACTTGCAAGTGAAATTGGCACAACTGGTGCGTGAAGAAATGCTGCATTATGAGCAGGTTTTGGAATTTATGACCAAACGTGGGCAAGAATGGAAAGGATTAAGTGCAGGGCGTTATGCAGGTGGATTACGTAAAGAAATCCGTACCTATGAGCCTGAGGCTTTGATTGATGTGATGATTATTGGCGCATTTGTCGAAGCGCGTTCTTGTGAACGTTTTTATGCGTTAGCACCGATTGTGGATGATGAGTTAGGGCGTTACTACCGCTATTTACTTAAATCGGAGTCTCGTCATTTTGAGGATTATTTGGCTTTAGCTTTGGATGTTGCAAAATCGGCGAAATTAAAAGACCCTGAAGAAGATATCCAAAAACGAATTGAATATATCCGCGATGTGGAAAAAAATCTGATTTTAAGTCCAGATGATACATTCCGTTTCCATAGCGGTGTGCCAGCACAGGTCGTTGCATAATTTGAATTAAAAGATAAAAGCTTCTGTTGATCAGGAGCTTTTTTTATGGGACATTTTTGTTATTGAGTAATAAAAAAGCCCTGATCAATGATCAGGGCTTTTTAGAATTTGGCTCTCCCACCTGGGCTCGAACCAGGGACCTGCGGATTAACAGTCCGTCGCTCTACCGACTGAGCTATGGGAGAATCTGAGTGCCATTATAGGCGGCTTTTAAAATCGGTCAAGATAAAAATGTCATCTTTCCTTCATTTTTGCATCGTATGCTTTTTATTTGCACAATTGAGTTAAGCCAAGAAAAATAACTTGAATTCTGATGAGTCTGTTGCTAGATTCAAGTCATATAAAGCGTTTAGATTTTTTCTAAACAGTGTGGATTTAACCCTACTTGCCAGCACTAAAATGGCTAAATCGGAGGTCGAAATGACTACTCTACGTATTGAATCAATTTTTTCTAATTTTTCTTTTTATCAAGATCATTATCTTGAGATTATTCAAAATCCTCAGCAATATTACACATCTGTTGATCATTCATTTTTGAATACTTTTCCATTTAAAAAGCATACGTTGTATTTAGGTGATCTTTTACAGCTGTGGTTTGGAAACAAGTGGAAAATTGAAGATTATAATAATTTATTAATAGAGAAAAATTCATTGGCTGTTAGACAAAGTACACCATTGTATTTATTTCAACTTGGAGGCGAGTTGATTTTAGGGGCAAATACGGCATTAGCTTGGTCAGTGGCAAAAAATAAGATTGTATCTGTTCAGGTGAAAAGTATTTGGCAGTATGCTGTTTTTAGCCATTTATGCACACGTCCTAAAGAGTTTATAAAAATAAAGCAATTGCATGATTGCTTTCGATCATATTTATGATTTAGTTTGAAAATTATCTATCGGTTGAAAAATAACTGCTAAAATAATTTGAGAATGAGGTTTGAATATAATGAAAGGACAATGCGTTTGTGGTGAAACGACATTCGAACTTGAGCTGAAAAATCATAATGTGCATGCTTGCCACTGTTCAATCTGTCGAAGACAGACCAGTGGTGTAATTATGACAATTGATGTTGAACATGGTACCTTGAACTTTATAAAACAAAATCGACTCGCTATTTATGAATCATCTGAATGGGGAGAGCGAGGATTTTGTAATGCATGTGGAACCAATTTATTTTGGCGGACAAAAGACCAAAGTTATTGTAACGTTAATGCGTTTGCTTTGAATGAAATGCCTGAAGATTTAAATCTAGATATGGAAATCTATATTGATAGTAAGCCTGATTTTTATGCGTTTGAAAACTCAACCAAAAAATTAACAGAATCAGACGTCGTTGCTTTGTTTACAGCGAATAAAGAATAGCTAAATTTAAATTAAAAATATTTTCTAAGATTTTATAAATAAAAAAAGAAGCTTCATGAAGAAGCTTCTTTTTATTGTAACTACTACTATTTAGCAGATTTTTCTGCTTCGATTGATGCAATTGCAGCATCAATACCTTCAATTGAATCAGCAGCTTTTTTGATGCGTCCTAAAGCATCGACTAATACATCATCAGCAGTTGCATAAGAAATACGCATAAAACCACCTAAACCAAATGCATCACCTGGTACAACAGCTACACCTGTTTCTTCCAGTAACCATTCCGAGAATTCTGTGCAAGATTTCATGCCTTTGGCACGAATCAATGGGCGGATGTTTGCATACGCATAGAATGCACCATCAGCAGGTAAACAAGAAATACCATGAATTGCATTTAAGCCATTAACAACTAAATCATGACGACGTTTAAACGCTTCAATCATTGGTTGTAAAACGTCTTGTGGGCCATTTAATGCTGCTTCTGCTGCGACTTGTGAAATTGAAGTTGGGTTAGACGTAGATTGTGATTGAATATTTTTCATCGCACCAATGAGTTTTGCTGGACCAGCAGCATAACCGATACGCCAGCCTGTCATTGCATATGCTTTTGACACACCGTTAAGTACGATTGTACGGTCATACAAGTCTGGAGCAATTGTTGCGATATTGTAGAACTCATCTTCCCAGCGAATTGGTTCGTACATATCATCAGAAGCAATCAATACTTGTGGGTGACGACGAAGTACATCAGCCAAAGCTTCTAATTCAGCCTTAGTGTAGATCATGCCTGTTGGGTTAGAAGGGCTATTTAATACAATTAAACGTGTATTGAGTGTAATCGCTGCTTCTAATTGTTCAGGTGTAATTTTGAAACGTTGCTCTTCACCACATTTCACAATAACAGGTGTACCTTCAGCAATAATCACCATATCTGGATAACTCACCCAGAATGGAGCAGGGATGATCACTTCATCACCCTTATTCAACAAAGCAAGCGCTAAGTTAAAGAAACTTTGTTTACCACCACAAGACACCAAAATTTGGTTTGCTTGATAATCTAAATTATTATCACGTTTAAGTTTCGCAATAATTGCTTTCTTTAAACTTGGAGTACCGTCTACAGCTGTATATTTTGTAAAGCCTTTATTAATTGCTTCAATTGCTGCATCTTTGATATGTTGAGGGGTATCAAAGTCTGGTTCGCCTGCGCCTAAACCAATCACGTTTTTACCGGCAGCTTTAAGCTCAGCAGCTTTGTTGGTTACTGCAAGTGTAGGGGACGGTTTGATAGCATTGACACGATCAGAGAGACGTACGTCCACGGCATTATTCCTTCTTATGGGATTAGAAAATAAAAAAGCAAATTATCTTAGCTTAAATAGACTTCTTTGTGGTCAAAACTTGCCTTAATTGCATAAAAAGTTACCAAAATAGAAGTTCTATTAGTACAAGCATTTTTTACATATTTTATTTTTTTCAAAAAGACAAAAATCTATTACAATAGCGGCTAGAAATTTAGATTTCGAGAGAATTTCAATGACTACGCAACAACCAAAAGCCAAAAAAGCTTTGGTGAAATTACCATTTCCTATGCCGTCTGCTGAGGATGGTTCTGAGGATGCAACGCATAATCAGGTTCGCCCAAAGCCTGAGCAATATGCAGATCGTACTTGGATGCCGCCACGTGGTACTCGCCGTTCGATGGGTAAACGCTAAGAAGAAAGCCAGTCAATTTATGATTGGCTTTTTTTAATTCTATTCAAAGGGTGATGTATTGTTAGTTCACCACGCCAAAGTTTAATAAAATCATATTCATCAATATCATATAGTTCCATTAAAGCAATAATTACACTTACGAAAATCATTGCACCTTCTGAGTTTTTCTCAAAATTAAAGATTTTTCCGTTCAATTTACCTAAAATATCGTTGATTTCATGTTCCCGACCACGTCCATAACGATCACGAGGATAAAGCTCCTCATTCAAAACGATTAAAGCAATTGCTTTTTCAGGCGCAGATAAATTAGTTTTATCTAAAGCCTCTTCAAAAGATTCATAGCCATGATCGAAGTAAAAAATCACGTCATCGGAGATAAAAGCATGTACAGTTTTAGCAGTTAAATCTGGAAATTGAGAAACTGCATCTTCTTCAATGTATGGACGAAATGATTCGGGGAAAATGACATTTGAATGAATGCCCTTAAACAGAGGTGCGATTTCTGAAACTTTATAACCTGCAATACCACAACCTAAGGCGGTCAAAAAATATTTCATTTTAGGATGGTTTTTTGCATAGATTTTAAAGTCATCTACGTAATGTTCAATTTGTGACAGTGGCATTTGTTGGATATGTTCATTTAGTGTAGGAATAGCAAAACTTTGTCCTGCCCAGCCACGACCAACACCTTTTACTGCTGCAAAATGAAGTGCTGCAACTCGCGCGGCACCGCTGTCGTGTATACCTGCTAAATTACTACCAAAAACAAAGACCGTGTCTTCTGGCAATTCCGTTACAATTGTTTCATCATGATATTGGTAAGCCATATTTTTATCATTCAAGTGCAGGTTAATCCCATGTTGCAATTGATTGAATGAGGGGTCAATAGTCGTTTGTGTTTTTCTTTTAGATTTTTACTATGGGTGTACAAGAAAGTTGATCATCATGAGATTTTTCAATTATAAAATTGAAAGACACACATTAAATAGCTATATCAAAAGAAATCTGATTACGACCATTGGTCTTGGCTTGATAGAGTAAATCATCGGCGCGTTGTAAAGCTTGTTCTAAGTCTTGATAGCTCTTTATCTGGGTCAGACCATAGCTTGCTGTCATTTTAATATTATGTTTAGTAAAAGTTGTTTGTTCAAATAGTAGTTTAAATCGCTGTGTGCGGAGTAAAGCATGCGAAGCATCTTTGGCTGGAATAAGGCAAATAAATTCTTCTCCACCAAAACGAGCAATCAGATCATTTGGGTGTTTGTATTGAAGCATAATTTGGCTTATGCCTTGTAGAATCTGATCGCCTATATAATGTCCCCATGTATCATTCACAGATTTAAAGTGATCAATATCCAAGCAAACTAAAAAATAAGATTGATTTGAAAATGTTAAATTATGACTTTTTTCAAAAAAACCTCGTCGATTTAATAAGTGCGTCAATGGATCATGCAGGCGTTCATTATTTAAATGTTGAATAAGATTTTTAATGACGCAGCCACTAATCACTATGGCGAATAAAATATTCAAAATGATATTAACGGACATTCCTAACAACCACCAAGTTGAAGTGGTGAGCGTAAAATGATACTGATCAATCTTATCTAAAAAACCAAAGTTTATTCCTGCTCGAACAAATGAATATCCAACATTCGCTAAGTAAAAAATCAAAACCCAGCGATCAAATGATTGACTTGTTGGTAGTTGTCTAATTAACGCAGGTATGATGATCAAACCAATTAAACCTAATGAAATATTTAGAAAAATCAGGCGTAACCATATTTGAGGTTCGATATAGGAGAAATAAATTAACGAAAATAAGGTGAATAATGTGATGAATAGCGCTATGACATGATTAAATGATTGATTGAGTTTAAGGCTAATTGCATAAGCGCCAAACCAACTACCTAATAAGTATAAAACTCCAGTGAAGGGTGCTGCTAAGGTTAGCTGTGCATTTGACATCAGACATTGTGCAAATAACGCAACCGAGGGAATAGCATAGGCAAGCCCAATCCATAATAGGAAAACTTCGGACTTAAAAATTAAACGGCATAAAGTAAATGCTAAACCTATGAAAATCAGGCAGCTAGGAACAATTAATATAAAATATTGTGCATTTAATGAATTCACAGCTATTTTTCTAAATTCTTGATATTTTTGAAAGGCGTAGAGTAATGCGCTTTGACATGTAAATTCAATAATATTGGTCTAAAATATGAGAAAAAGACAAAATATAGTGAATATTTAACCGAAATATTTCATGTGAACTAAGCACTAAATGTTTTAATACTAGGTTTAAAAGCTAATATTTAGCTTATGAACAGAAAAGCAATTGCAAATTAAGTCTGTTGACTCCATTAATAAGATACATTTTTAGAAGGGTAGTCTTGTGAGCGAAAACCAACCTTTTGAGTTAGTCACCCACTATCAACCAGCAGGGGATCAACCTCAGGCAATTGAAAAACTTGTCAGTGGCATCGAGCATGGTTTTCGTAATCAGTTATTGTTGGGTGTAACAGGTTCGGGTAAGACCTACACGATGGCAAATGTGATTGCTCAAACTCAGCGTCCAACCATTGTCATGGCGCACAACAAAACCCTTGCTGCACAACTTTATGGTGAGTTCAAAGCGTTTTTCCCGAATAATGCAGTTGAGTATTTCGTTAGTTATTACGATTACTATCAGCCAGAGGCTTACGTACCGTCTTCAGATACTTTTATTGAAAAAGATTCGGCGATTAATGATCACATCGATCAGATGCGTCTATCAGCTACACGCGCATTATTAGAACGTCGTGATGCGATTATCGTTGCATCCGTTTCAGCGATTTATGGTTTGGGTGATCCAAACGCATATATGCAAATGTTATTGCATATTGTACAAGGTGATCGCGTCAGCCGTGATGACATTATTCGTCGTTTAGTTGAAATGCAATATACCCGTAATGAATTGGAGTTCTTACGTGGTACATATCGTATTCGTGGTGAAATCATTGATATTTTTCCAGCGGAATCTGATCAAGATGCGATCCGGATTGAACTATTTGATGATGAAGTCGATTCAATTCGTTGGTTTGATCCTTTAACTGGAAAGTTGGTACGTAAAGTACCTCGTGTAACGATTTATCCGAAAAGTCATTATGTGACGCCTAAAGATCATTTAACCCGTGCAATTGATACCATTAAAGATGAGTTGAAAGAGCAACTTATATTCTTCAAAGAACATGACAAATTATTAGAAGCTCAACGTATCGAGCAGCGTACACGTTATGATTTGGAGATGATGCAACAGCTCGGTTATACCAATGGTATTGAAAACTATTCGCGCCATCTATCGGGTCGTACAGCAGGTGAAGCTCCCCCGACTTTGTTTGATTATATTCCCGAAGATGCATTATTAATTATTGATGAATCGCATGTGACTGTACCGCAAATTGGGGCGATGTATAAAGGCGACCGTTCGCGCAAAGAAAATTTGGTGAATTATGGTTTCCGTTTACCAAGTGCTTTAGATAATCGTCCGATGAAATTTGAGGAGTGGGAGCGTATTGTTCCAACTACCGTTTTTGTCAGTGCGACACCAGCACATTATGAACTGGAAAAATCAGAACAGATTGTTGAACAAGTGGTTCGACCTACGGGTTTGATCGATCCTGAAATTGAAGTACGTCCAGTATTAACACAAGTAGACGATGTATTATCTGAAATAAACATCCGTAAACAACTGAATGAGCGTGTATTAGTCACGACTTTAACGAAACGTATGGCGGAAGATCTGACCTCATATTTAAAAGAATATGGTGTTAAAGTCGCTTACCTACATTCAGATATTGATACTGTAGAACGCGTGAAGATCATCCATGAGCTACGTACAGGCGTACATGATGTTTTGGTTGGTATTAACTTGTTACGAGAAGGTTTAGACATGCCAGAGGTCTCTTTGGTGGCAATTTTAGATGCTGATAAAGAAGGTTTTTTGCGTTCAGAACGTTCATTGATTCAAACCATTGGTCGAGCTGCGCGTAATGTCAAAGGTCGAGCTATTTTATATGCTGATCGTATTACCGATTCGATGCGTAAAGCGATGGATGAAACAGAGCGTCGTCGTAATAAACAGATTGAATTCAACCTTGAACATGGAATTACGCCGCGTAGTGCGGTTCGTCAAGTGATCAAAGAAATTGATTCAGGTGAAGTATTGTCTGATGATGAAATCGATGAAAAGGCACTTGATCAAGCGAAAGCCATTAGTGCAGATGAGCAACACCTTTTGTCTGATCCAAAGCTATTTGCTAAACATATTACTAAGCTTGAAAAAGAAATGTTGAAAGCTTCAAAAGAGCTACAGTTTGAACAAGCGGCAAGATTACGTGATGAGATTGTGCGTATGAAGGCCTATATGTTGCAATCTTGAATCAAATGAGAAATCTTTAAGGGCGATACATATCGCAACAGTTTTTGTTTATAAATTGGGCTATGTTATTAAGCTAACTATATGACTATTTATAACAAATTTCTGCTTTGAGGATTTCTCATGCCATTTATTAAAAACTTCCCAAAAGCAAGTTGGCGTTTAGCAAAGATAGCAGTCGGTGGTGTGGTTCTGACTGGTTTAGCTGCGGGAACAATTGCTTATGCGCAATCCAAGCCATTAGCTACTGTTGAAAAAGTGGAGTTAGATAAATATTTAGGTGTTTGGTATGAGGCTGCTCGTAAACCAATGTATTTTGAGCGAAAATGCGCCTACAACATTTCAGCAACTTACACACTCAATGAAAACGGAAATATTGTTGTAGATAATAAATGCTACGATTCCGAAGGCAATTTACAGCAGAGTATGGGGGAGGCATTTGTTGTAAATGCACCATTTAATACGAAATTGAATGTCAGCTTCTTACCTGAAAGTATTCGTTGGATTCCAGTAGGTCGTGGTGATTACTGGATACTGAAGTTAGATGAAGATTATCAAACTGTCTTAGTCGGTGAGCCTCGTCGAAAATATTTATGGATACTTTCAAGAGTTCCCAACCCTAAGAAAGAAGTTATTATGGAGTACTTGAATTACGCGAAGTCACTTGGATATGATATCAGTGACGTAATTTATCCTGAACATCGTTAAACTATATATACTTGTTGAAAACCATGCTTGCATGGTTTTTTTATTTTTATATAGTGGATAATTCAAGTATTTGTGAAGTATCACATTAAGTCTAGAGGTTCAAAATGTTTAAAGGTATTGCTTATTCAGTTTTGGCCTCTGTAACCTTTGGGGTACTTTATTTTTACACTCAATTGCTTGGCGAGTTAGATAGTGAGCAAACTTTTGGCTGGAGGATTATCGCTACTTTGCCGTTTTTAACGCTCTTTATGTGGCTCAGTGGCGATTTGGTTCATATCAAGACTATATTGAAAAGAATCATCGAGAAACCAAGTTTGTTATTACTTCTATTTACGACCTCTGTACTCACATCTGCACAGCTATGGTTGTTTTTATGGGGGCCGATGCATGGTCGTGGTTTGCAAGTCTCGTTGGGTTATTTCCTTTTACCTTTAATTCTAGTTCTTGCGGGAAGTTTTTTATACGGAGAAAAGCTTTCTAAGTTTCAGTATGTCGCCGTATTTTTAGCTGTATTTGGCGTAGGGCATGAGATTTGGCGTTTGGGGAGCATTGCTTGGGAAACTGCTTTTGTAGCCATTGGTTATGCAGCCTATTTTATTTTGAGGAAGAAAATACAAACAGATAATTTGGGTGGTTTTTGGTGGGATTTAATACTGATTCTTCCCATCGCTATTTTCTTATTACAAAGTGGTGATACGCCTTATTTAAAATTTTTAGATCATCCGAGTTTAGTTTGGGTGGTTATTGGACTTGGGTTGTTAAGTGCAATTGGTCTTGGAAGTTATATTTTAGCAAGTCGTTATTTACCTCTGATTATTTTTGGCTTGCTCGGATATTTAGAGCCTGTATTGTTGGCTTTGGCTTCGTTATTACTAGGCGAGAAAATCGGTGCTGAAGAATGGTTAACCTATATTCCTATTTGGTTAGCAGTATTGGTTTTAGTTATTGAGGGCACACTCCATCTCTTACAGCAAAAAAGACGCAAACAGCATTTAGAACTTAATGTGGAGAAATATGCGAAGCGATTAGGTGACGATTAGATTTTGAGTAAAGATCATTTTTCCCTATCCTACATGAATTAAATGCCCTTGAATTTGGCATAGAGGTAATAGCTTAGATTGATCAGTAAAAACATAAGAATGCGACCATAATCTTTAGGAAAACATCCAACCTCACTGTTGCAAGTAAAAAAGGGATCACCAAGCCAAGAAATAGGGAAATAGACGATATTTGTTAATACCAACCCTATGATTCCAACGAAACCTATAGAAACTTCACAAGCCAATGGAATGCTGATCAGTAAAAGCCACACTTTAAAATTCATGATTATGCTTCTGGTGTTGTTCAGTTCAATGAGAGCTATTCTGAGTATTTAAAAATCACAGATGATGAAAAAAGAAATTTATACAAAATCACAAAAATAATTATAGGTATTTTATGAATTTATAGTCAATTAGGACAAAATCTTAGCCCGTTTAACAGCTTTTGATTCAATCTTGATGATAATTCCATTACAATTATGGCGTTTTAAAAATTCACGCCCAGTATAGATATTAAATTTGAGGACGTAACTGTGAGCAAAGACACTATCGTTGCCCTACACGCAGAACATCAAGGCCGTTGGAAAAACCGTGAAGAAATCGCGGAACGTATGATTGCTTTGATTGGTCAATTATACCGTGAGAAAAATATTGTTGTTTCTGTTTACGGTCGTTCTTTAATAAACCGTTCAGTAATCCAAATTTTAAAATCACATCGCCGTACACGCATGCTTGACGTGGAACTTTCAGTTGTTCATACCTTCCCAATTTTGGAAGCATTGATGAAAGTTGAAAACATCGGTTCTGCTGAAGTTGATATCGGTAAGCTTGCTGTTGAATATAAAAATCAAGGTGGTGATGTAGACGCTTTTGTTGCAAAAGCAGTGGAATCAATCGAAGGTAAAGCGAAAACTGAACAACCAAAAGATGTTGTTCTTTACGGTTTTGGTCGTATCGGTCGTATCTTAGCGCGTTTAATCATTAGCCAATCTGGTTTAGGTCGTGGTTTAAGCCTTAAAGCAATTGTCGTTCGTAAATCATCTGATGGTGATTTAGCGAAACGTGCTTCATTATTACGTCGTGACTCTATTCACGGTACTTTTGATGGTACGATTTCTGTTGATGAAGAAAACGAAGCAATCATTGCAAATGGTCAATTCATCAAAGTGATCTATGCTTCAAGCCCAAGCGAAGTGGATTATACAGCTTACGGTATTGAAAATGCGCTTTTGATCGACAATACAGGCAAATGGCGTGATGCTGAAGGTTTAAGCCAACACTTGAAATGTGCAGGCGTTGCACGTGTGGTATTGACTGCACCAAGTAAAGGTGAGATGAAAAACGTTGTATTTGGTGTGAACAACACTGACATCTTAGATGAAGACAAAATCATCTCTGCTGCAAGCTGCACAACCAATGCAATTACACCTGTATTAAAAGTTTTAGACGACAAATACAAAGTATTAAATGGTCATGTTGAAACTGTTCACTCGTTCACTAATGACCAAAACCTTATTGATAATTACCACAAAGCAGATCGTCGTGGTCGTGCGGCAACATTGAACATGGTAATTACAGAAACTGGTGCTGCTAAAGCGGTTGCTAAAGCATTACCAGGTCTTAAAGGTAAATTGACAGGTAACTCTGTACGTGTTCCTACACCAAACGTTTCGCTTGCAATCTTGAACTTAAACTTAGAGAAAGAAGTTGATCGTGAAGAAGTGAATGAATACATTCGCCAAATCTCAATCAACTCTAGCCTGCAAGGTCAGATTGGTTACACCAATTCTACTGAAGTTGTATCAAGTGACTTTATTGGTTCACGTACTGCGGGTGTGTTTGATGCGCAAGCGACAATTACTTCTGGTACACGTTTAACAGCTTATGTTTGGTACGATAATGAAGTGGGCTATAGCTGCCAAGTATTACGTATCGCTGAACAAATGTGTGGCGTAAGCTATACAAAAATTCCAGCTGAAACAAATGCATAAGTTTTAAGATGCGTTTGTTTTCTAAAGAATGAATGCTTCAAATTAAAAAACGCCTAATATAATTAGGCGTTTTTTTCATATCGAATAAATAGATTGTAATACTAAATATCGTTGATAAGATGATATTTCAATTTTTATAAAATACTGTTGGAAAAAGATAATATTCAATAAAATTAAAAGGTTAAATATCAAATTGCCTTTTAAGATTCTGAGGGTGGAGGTGAGTCATTATCAAGATTTGGCATAATTTGAGTGACAAGTAGTTGGTCAATTTTATAATGATCAATATCTACAACTTCAAACTTAAATCCTGCGTATTCAACAGCATCGGCAGGGCGAGGGATTTTGCGTAGACGGTACATGATGAAACCTGCGATTGTTTCATAATTTTCATTTTCTGGAAATTCTTCAATTTCTAAGACATGTTTAACGTCTTCAATTGGTGTACTTCCATCGATGAGCCAAGAATGATTATCACGTTTAATGATTTGTAGGTCTTCTTCCATAGGCGTAACCCAATCACCCATCACTGTAATCATAATGTCGCTTAAGGTAATCACTCCAACAACTAGAGCATATTCGTTAATAACGACTGCAAACTTTTCTTTGGTAGAGCGAAAACGATCAAGTACTTCGGATAAAGTTAAGGTATCAGGAATGATTAAGACGGTGCGGATTGTAGATTCATTGAGTTGAAGTAGAGATTGATTATTTAAGATACGGACTAAAATATCTTTGGTATCGACATAACCAATGACTTGATCAATATGTTCATTACAGACTAAAAATTTTGAATAAGGATATTCAGCGAGTTTTTGGCGAATACTACTTTCATTTTCTTTAAGTGTAAAATAAACCACATTTTCACGCGTGGTCATGCTTGATGGAACTGTTCTTTCTTCAAGTTCAAAAACGTTTTCAATAAAGTGGTGTTCTTGTTTTTGCAAAACACCCGCTTGAGCACCTGCATCCATTACCGCTGAAATATCATCAAAGGTGATGTTGTCATCACGAATTGTATTTACTTTAAATAAGCGAAATAACAAGTTTGCAATCGCATTAATTCCCCAAGCCAAAGGTTTACAAACCTTTATAAAAACTTGGATGGGATCAATAACGCTAATTGCAATTTTTTCCGGAGCGATCATTGCCAAGCGTTTTGGCATCAAATCAGCAAATAAAATGAATAGTGACGTGACCATAGTAAAGGACAGTGCAAAACCAATGGTTTCTAACCAAGGACCAGCATAAAAACCTTTGATCATTTCTACAAAAAATGGACGAAAAGCGGCTTCACCTAAAATACCGCCAAGAATCGCAACAGCATTTAAGCCAATTTGTGAAGCTGCAAAGAAGTCAGCAGATTGTTCTTGAAGATCTAAAACTTTTTGGGCACGTATTTCACCAGATTCGGCTAAGATTTTTAATTTAACTTTCCGAGCGCCTGCCAGTGCAATTTCTGTAAGTGATAAAAAGCCTGCCGCTGAAATAAGCAGCATAATAATAATAATATTTTGAAAGAGACTCACACATCACCTGTGGTACATCATTTATTATGAATATGTTGTAACACAAAAAAAAGAATGAGGTAATTGGGTATTACCTCAGAATAACAATTTTGCTTATGAAACAAGCATATCCGAAAGGGTTTTGGTAGATTTACAAACTAACATTTTGGAATTGAGGAAATTGTGAATTGTTGGTAAGGAACTCACGATTTTCTTCTTCAATCATTTGTCGAGCAACGAATAAAATAAGCTGACGTAACCAGCGATGAGCAGGATGATGATGAAGCAAAGGACACCAAGCCATTTTTAATTCAAATTCAGGAATATAAAAAGGAGGATCTTTGATTAATAATCGAGGATTCTGTGCTTGTAGTCGAGCCATACGTGTAGGTAATGTTGCAATTAAATCAACATTTTGCGCTAATAGTGCTGGCATTTGATAATGACGTGTAAAAACTGAAATTTTACGACGTTGACCAATTCGTTCTAAAGCTTGATCGATCCAGCCTAAACCAGCTTGTTTGTCTGGATTTACGCCAAAGCCAACGCCCATTCCTGTTTTTGATACCCATATATGTTGTGCATCTAAATAACTTTTAAGGTTTAGATGCGTAACAGCAGGGTGTTTATCATTCAAGATGCAACTAAAGCTATCGCGCCATACCAGAACTTGATGAAAACTTTGAGGAATTTCATTAAAACGGTTAATTGCTAAATCAACTTTACCTTGTTCCATATCACGATAGGACACATCACTTGGTGTTAAAAAGTCGAGAACAACATTTGGTGCTTCAGAGCGAAGAGCTTTTACAAGACGAGGTACTAGGGTTGCTTCAGCATAATCTGAAGTCATGATGCGGAAAACACGCGTACTGGTATAAGGTCTAAATTCAGTTCGTGGCTCAAGAATCATGGAAAGATCTGATAATGCATCACGAATACGAGGCTGTAATTCTAATGCACGTTCAGTCGGTGTCATCCCTTCAGAAGAGCGAATCAAAAGCGGATCGTTAAATAAATTACGCAAACGGCGTAAAATATTACTCATCGCAGGTTGGGTTACCCCTAATTGTTCCGCTGCTCTTGTGACATTTTTTTCACGAAGAAGTACATCAAGATAAATTAATAAATTGAGATCGACCCGCTCCAGATTCATAAAAAAAATACCGAAAATAAAATTCTTGAATTGTCTTGAATTATGCCATATCTAGAGCCATTTGTGTAACTTAATACGACATAAAAATAGGGTGGTAAGTTGAAAAATTGTACCAAGCCAATCATTGAATTTATGGAGAATTTGTCCATAAAAATGCAAGATCTAATCTTTGAAGAATAATAAAAAATGATCAGATAAGCATTGGTCAATTTGATCAAATTCAAACTCTATTTTGATGGTGTTTAAAGCTTTGAACTGATCAGTTGATAATTTAAAAAATTAATTTGATTATTTTTTAAATAATTGAATTTGATTAAATTTATTTAAAAAACAAATATTTGCGTTGTATTCTTTGCGGCAGAAATGTGATTAACTCCTATATTTCATAAGAAAATACTGAAGATTAACCTAGAATATTGGATAAATTTGTTGGCAAAGACTAAGCTGTGAAACATGTTGATGAAGTGCTTGAAATCTAGACTACATAAAATCACGATTTTTAGCGATCATTCGATGCCTATCCTCAAAAGGAATATATCATGTCTACATATCAAACAGCGATTGATGCAATCCGCGAATTAAAAGCAAAATTCGGCAACACTTGGCGCGATATTAGCCCAGAAGATGCTGCGCGTATGCAAATGCAAAACCAATTCAAAACTGGTTTAGACATTGCTAAATATACAGCTGCGATTATGCGTCGTGATATGGCTGCTTATGATGCTGATTCTAGCAAATATACTCAATCATTAGGTTGCTGGCACGGTTTTATCGCGCAACAAAAAATGATTGCGAACAAAAAATACTTTGGTACAACTGAGCGCCGTTATATCTACCTTTCTGGTTGGATGGTTGCTGCACTTCGTTCAGAATTTGGTCCACTTCCTGACCAATCAATGCATGAAAAAACTTCTGTTCCTGCATTGATCGAAGAAATCTATACATTCTTACGTCAAGCTGATGCGAAAGAACTTAACGATTTGTTCCGTGCGCTTAAAAAAGCAAACGAAGCTGGTGATACTGCTAAAGCAGCTGAAATCACAGCTCAAATCGATGGTTTCCAAACTCACGTTGTGCCAATTATTGCTGACATCGACGCTGGTTTCGGTAACGAAGAAGCGACTTACTTACTTGCTAAGAAAATGATCGAAGCTGGTGCTTGTGCGCTTCAAATTGAAAACCAAGTATCTGATGCGAAACAATGTGGTCACCAAGCTGGTAAAGTAACTGTTCCACACGAAGACTTTATCTCTAAAATCCATGCTTTACGTTATGCATTCTTAGAAATGGGTCTTGATGACGGTATCATCGTTGCGCGTACTGACTCTGAAGGCGCTGACTTGACTCAAAAAATCCCAGTGGTTAAAGAGCCAGGTGACATTGCTTCTCAATATATCGGTTTCTTAGATACAGTTGAAATTGACATTGCTGATGCTCAAGAAGACGAAATCTTGATCAAACGTAATGGTAAATTACACCGTCCTAAGCGTTTAGCTTCTGGTTTGTATCAGTTCCGTGCTGACACTCAAATTGACCGTGTTGTACTTGACTGTGTATCTAGCCTGCAAAATGGTGCAGATCTTCTTTGGATCGAAACTGCGACTCCAAACGTTGAAGAAATCGCTCACATGGTTAACCGTGTACGTGAAACAGTTCCTAATGCTAAGCTTGTTTACAACAACAGCCCATCATTCAACTGGACTTTAAACTTCCGTCAACAAGCTTACGACCGTTGGGTTGCTGAAGGTAAAGACGTTTCTGCATACGACCGTGCTAAGTTAATGAGCGCTGAGTACGATGCTACTGAATTAGCTGCTGATGCTGATGAGAAAGTACGTACATTCCAAGCTGATGCTTCTCGTGAAGCTGGTGTGTTCCATCACTTGATCACACTTCCGACTTACCATACTGCTGCTCTTTCTACTCATGAGCTTGCACAAGGTTACTTCGGTTCTGAAGGTATGTTGGCTTATGTTGCTGGCGTACAACGTAAAGAAATCCGTGGTGGTATCGCTTGTGTTAAACACCAAGCAATGGCTGGTTCGGACATCGGTGATGATCACAAAGAAATCTTCTCTGGTGATAACGCTCTTAAAGCGCACGATGATGCTAAAAACACAATGAACCAATTCTCAGCTCACTAAGCCATGAATTGATTTAAAAAAACCCTGCTAAAGCAGGGTTTTTTATATGCATAATAAAAATGCTCGCTATCGCGAGCATTTAAAATTCAAAAGACTATTCTGCTTCTTTTTTAAGTTGATATTTATCAGCTAATTCACCAGTAATTTCTTTACCTTCCAAATCTAGTGTTTTTAAATAACCTTCAGCAACAAAATATTTTCGGCTATCACCCGCTTTATCTAACTCAATAATAGATGGGTTTTTAATGTCAAATTTGAAGCTACCTTTGCTTTCAAATGGTTTGCCATCGCCTTTACCAAGATAAGTTTCTTTGATTTCATAAGTTTTATCTGAATTAAGCTCTAATTCAGTTTCAATACCTTCACAGTCAGCACATGGTAATATACCTTTATAGGTGCCATTCCAGTCTAAGGCATTTTCAGCAGTGTGAGCATTATCTGCAATTGTTGCTTCTGACGCAGCTTCACTTGTTGCTACGGCAGGTGTTTGTTCTTCAGTTTTTTTATTCTCAGTTTTGCTACACGCTACAAGAAAAATAGAAGCAATTGAAAGAGCAATTAATGATTTTTTCATTTTCAATGAACCTTGTTGTAAAAAAGATCGATACCTAAGTTATGAAAAATAATCAATAAAGTGTAGTCATCGACTGTGGGAGTTGTTTAACTTTTAGTAAAGCTTTGCTTGTTTAAGTTTATTTGGGTTGCATTTATATTAATAGTGAAAAAAAGTTGAGCTAAAAATAATAAGTAATTGATATAAAACTCTATTTAAAGACTGGTGTTTTTGGCGTGAGAGCTTAACTTTAGACTTTAATATTTAAGAGGTTATTTATTTTGAAATATAATCATTTGATGTATTTAGGCTAAGAAAAAAGCACTTATCTTTCGATAAGTGCTTTTTTTGAATCTGGAGCGGGAAAGGAGACTCGAACTCCCGACCCCAACCTTGGCAAGGTTATGCTCTACCAACTGAGCTATTCCCGCAATACGAACGCATTATAGAGAGTTTAATAAAACTGTCAACTCTCTATGCTGCTAAGTGTTTAATTAATCAGCACGACGCCAGATTGTACCTTGGCGAGTATCTTCTAAAACAACACCTTGATCTAACAAAGATTGGCGAATACCATCCGCTTTTGCAAAATCTTTCGCTTTTTTTGCATCAACACGTTGTTGAATAAAATCTTCAATTTCTGTATCGGAAAGAGTTAGTGCCTCTTGACCGATGTCAGATTTTAAAAATTCTTCAACATCATGCCGTACAAGACCAAGAATGTTGGTCAAATAACGTAATGTCGAATAAAAAATAGTAGCTTGATCAGCTTGTTCTTCTTTTACAGCACGATTTAACTCTTTATTCAGTTCAAATAGAACAGCCATTGCTTCAGCAGTATTGAAATCGTCACACATTGCATTATTGAAGCGTGCAACAAAGTCTTGATCTAAAGCTTCAACCGTTTTTTGACCGTAGACTTGCTGATAGGCTTTAAATGAATGATAGAAACGGCTCAATGCTGTCTTAGCTTCTTTTAATGCGACATCAGAAAAGTTAACAGGGCTACGATAATGTGATGACACAATAAAATAACGTATCACCTCAGGGTGAAACTTCTCCATAACATCACGAATGGTAAAGAAGTTGCCTAAAGATTTAGACATTTTTTCACCATCAACATTGATGAAACCAACATGCATCCAATAGTTTACATATTGTTCACCTGTTGAAGCTTCGCTTTGCGCAATTTCATTTTCATGATGAGGGAACATCAGATCCGAACCGCCACCATGAATATCAAAATGATTACCTAAGCAGCATGTCGACATTGCAGAGCATTCAATATGCCAACCTGGACGACCATTGCCCCAAGGCGAAGCCCAAGCTGGTTCATTTTCCTTGGCATGTTTCCAAAGCACAAAGTCAAAAGGATGTTTCTTTTCAACTTCAACGTCGACACGCTCTGAAGCACCTGCTTGCATATCATCTAATTTTCGACCTGATAAGCGACCATATTTGTCGAATTTAGTGACTTCAAAATATACATCGCCATTAGTCGCAGGGTATGCAGCACCTTTATCGACTAAATTGCTGATCATGCTTTGCATTTGATCTATATATTCAGTCGCTTTAGGCGCTTCGTCTGGCGCTGCGCATCCTAAGTTGGCTGCATCTTCATTCATTGCTTCAATGAATCGAGCAGTAAGTTGTTGAATGGTTTCGCCATTTTCATTAGCACGTGCGATGATTTTGTCATCAATGTCGGTAATGTTACGGATATAACGTACCTTCCAACCTTGGCTACGCAAGAAGCGGATAATGTAGTCAAATGCAACCATAACTCGAGCGTGCCCGATATGACAGTAATCATAAACAGTCATACCACAGACATACATATCGATTTGTCCTTCTTTGCGTGGGACAAATTCAACTTTTTTACGTTGCTCAGAGTTATATAAAACAAAAGGTTGCATAAGGGTTTTCAAACACTCTACAAAATTAGCGTTACATCATAACGTATGCATCTTTTTTCATAAAGTTGTCTAGATAAAAATATTGTTTGCTATCCATTAGTCTTTAAAATTTTTGATATGTAAATATGAGCTATTTGGATAGTATTATTCTGAGCATACTGGTTATTATTATCTAAATTCTATTGTTATATCTGCTAAAGATTTGTCCAATCACTGAGATATTATCTCTTCATTTTCTATGCAATCTTATACATTTGGAAACGTGCATAACTTACAGTTGTGCTAGAATCTCCACAATTATTTCGCTTAAAATCATCCATCATCAAGTGGATAGAGTACTATTTTGAGTCAAACTCATATGTCACAAACCATAGATTTCCAAAAAAGCGCATTAGAAACATTGCGTGTCGAACAACAGGCGCTTGACGTACTCGCTGCACAAATTGATCATCGATTTGATAAAGCTTGTGAAATTTTATTGCAGTGCTCAGGTCGAGTTGTTGTAACGGGGATGGGAAAGTCAGGGCATATTGGTCGTAAAATGGCTGCGACT
Source organism: Acinetobacter sp. Z1 (assembly GCF_024296945.1). Classification (NCBI taxonomy): domain Bacteria; kingdom Pseudomonadati; phylum Pseudomonadota; class Gammaproteobacteria; order Moraxellales; family Moraxellaceae; genus Acinetobacter; species Acinetobacter sp. Z1. The sequence continues at coordinate 1,295,270 of NZ_CP101115.1, forward strand.
TTTGCATCTACAGGTACACCTTCATTTTTCATGCATCCAGGTGAAGCTGGGCATGGTGATCTAGGTATGTTGGTTCGAGGTGATGTGCTGATTGCAATTTCAAACTCTGGTAAGAGTGATGAAATTATGATGCTCATGCCATTGATCAAGCATCTGGGTGTGCCTTTAATTACGATTAGTCGTGATGAAAAAGGTCCGATGCCACAAAATGCTGATGTGGCTTTGACGTTGGGCTTGGCGGATGAGGCTTGTCCTTTAGGTTTAGCGCCTACCTCAAGTACGACAGCGACTTTGGTGCTAGGTGATGCTTTAGCGGTGGCTTTGTTAGAAGCACGTGGTTTTACTGCTGACGATTTTGCGCGTTCTCATCCAGCCGGTGCACTTGGTAAAAGATTACTATTACATGTTAAACACTTAATGCATACAGGTGATGAACTTCCAAAAGTGAAGCCCGAAACACCAATGAATAAGGTGTTGTATGAAATCTCAGATAAGCGTTTAGGTTTAACAACAGTCGTTGATGAAAATGATATCTTATTAGGTATTTTTACCGATGGTGACTTACGTCGAATGATTGATCAGCAACAAGGTTTTGATGTGAATCTGCTTGTTGAAAAAGTAATGACCAAGAATCCATTAACCATATCTCAAGAAGCCCGAGCGGTTGAAGCATTAGAAAAAATGCATGAGAGAAAAATTAATCAATTTGTTGTTGTTGATGATGCTAATAAAGTGATTGGTGTGATCAGTATGCATGACCTTATTCAGGCGGGAGTAAATTAAGCCATGGCATCTTATGCTTTACAAGAACAAGCACGTCATTTACAAGCTCTCGTGCTTGATGTGGATGGTATCTTAAGCGATGGCTTTGTCACTTTAACCAATGCTGGTGATGAAATTAAATCATTCGATATTCGAGATGGATTAGGTATGAAATTAGTTCAGCAAGCTGGTCTTAAAGTTATTATTATCACTGGACGTAAAAGTAATATTGTTGAAAAACGTATGTCTGATTTAGGGGTAGATCTTGTTTTCCAAGGCAGGGAAGATAAAGGAACAGCTTTACGTGAAGCGTGTGCACAATTAAATCTTTTACCTGAAGATTGTTTGTATATGGGTGATGATTGGCCAGATTTATCCGCTTTTGCAATTGCTGGAATGAGTATTACAGTTCCAAATGGACATGATGAAGTTCGTCGTCGTGCTGACTTAGTCACTCAGGCAATGGGTGGGCGTGGAGCTGTACGAGAAGTATGCGATATGCTGTTGATGGCAAAAGGTGTTTACCAAGAGCTACTTGCAAAATACTTAGCTGTACCACATTAATATACTTATCACTCAAAGGTTAGGTAACCCTGTATATGGATACCAAAGTTTTATATGTTGTCGCTGTTTCGGTTGCTGCTTTGAGTGGTGGTTATTACTATTACAGTGGCAAAGCAAAAAAGCTAGATGTCGAATCGTCGAAAAATATGACGTATTCAGCGCAGGGTGTTCATCTTACACAAACAGATGAGCAAGGTAATTTATATATTCGTGCTGAAGTGAAACAGTTACAACAAAATATGCAACTGAAAACATCTCAGCTCGATCAGCTAAATGCTGTCATGTATAAAAATGGAAAAGCGGATGCAACTTTTTATGCAAAACAAGCAAATACGTTTAATGATAATACTAAAGTTATACTAACGGGTAATGTGGTTGCAACGAGTTTATCTGACCAAGGCAAAATGGAATTTCTTACTGATGAACTTACAGGTTATCCAAAAACAAGAGAATTAGAAACTCAACATCAAGTCATCGTTCAATCTCCTAGTGCTGAGTTTGTAAGTCAAGGTTTAAAAGCAAATTTAAATAATGGTCAATATGAATTTTTTAAAGTTCGAGGAAAGTATGCGCCAACTTCTTAATACCAAATTTCGTCCAGCTTTCCTAAAACAAGTTGTTTGCGTTACTGCTTTAGCATTAACTTCAGTCACAAGTTTTGCTCTGCCTTCAGATCGTAATCAACAATTATCATTGGTTGCTGATCGTGCGACATATAACGATAAAACAGGCATTACAACCTATACGGGTAATGTAGTCATTGAACAAGGAACAATGAAATTACAAGCTGATTCTATTGTTGCTACATTAAGTGCCAAAAAAGAAATTCAGACCATTACTGCTAAAGGTCAGTTAGCAAAATTTCAACAGCAAATTGATTCTAATAAAGGACTGGCAAGAGGAGAGGCTCAGACCATTGTTTATAATGCCGAGACTGGAATTTTGACATTAACAGGCAAAGCTTATCTTTATCAAGATGGCTCAAGCATACGTGGTAATAGCTTAAAATATAGTATGAACAAGGGCGATGTAGAAGCTCAAGGTTCTTCATCTAATCGAGTTCAAATTATTATTCCACCGACCAGTACTAAAAGTTTTCCAGGAGCACGTGATTAATGGATCAATCTGTGCAAACACTATGTATTAAGCATTTAGCTAAAAATTACAGTAAACGCTGGGTGGTAAAAGATGTTTCCTTTACCATGCAAAGTGGGCAAATTGTAGGCTTACTCGGTCCAAATGGTGCTGGAAAGACAACAAGTTTCTATATGGTGGTCGGTCTTGTCCGTATGGATAAAGGTGAGATTCATCTAGATAATTTGGATCTATCTGATCTTGCAATGCATGAGCGTGCCCGTAAAGGAATTGGTTACTTACCTCAAGAAGCATCGATCTTTAGAAAACTTACAATTGCTGAAAACATTATGGCAATTTTAGAAACGCGTAAAGATTTGAATAAGCAGCAACGTCAGCAAAGACTGACTGAATTATTGAATGACTTCAAGATTAGTCATATTAAAGACTCATTAGGCATGAGTGTTTCTGGTGGTGAACGCCGTAGAGCAGAAATTGCTCGTGCATTAGCTGCTGATCCTAAATTTATGTTACTCGATGAACCTTTTGCTGGAGTAGATCCAATTTCTGTTGGTGACATTAAGGATATTATTCAAACATTAAAAGACCGTGGAATTGGTGTTTTAATTACTGATCATAATGTTCGCGAAACACTTGCGATTTGTGAGAAAGCTTATATTGTGAGTGAAGGTTCTGTGATAGCAGAGGGTACTCCACAAGAGATACTAGATAATGAACAAGTACGTAAGGTTTATTTAGGTGATGATTTTGTGGTTTAAATCTGAGCAATTAATATTTTAAAAGAGCATTTATTGCTCTTTTTTTATAAATTTGAAATTTAAACTGTAGATACATGATTAATATATAGGTTTTAAAAGATTTTTAAAATACATCTAATTGATTTTAAATGTTATTTTGTTTTAAGAATATCATCTTTTTAATATAATAAGATCATAAAGAGTGTGAACTATTATACAAAAAACAAACACTTAAATAGGTATTAATTAGTGTTTAGAGCATAGTGCTTTTCCTAAAAAAATGAGTAGAATGAATGTGCTTTTAAATGATAACAATATGACAAGAATATGAGCATCAAGATAGATAGAAAGTTAGATGATGGAGCACGTAAAAGATGTACAGATTTAAAGTGGCTAATATATATAGCGTCGTTATCTGTTTCAATTACTCATGCAACAACACCAAGTGAGCAATATCATACTTTAAAAAACAATATATCCCAGTTGTTTTCTCCAAAGAGTAATGATGACTTTAAAACTGCGAATATGCAGAAACTAAGTAATTTCTCAGTTAGTACATCGACGACTGAACTCCCTGTTGTGGGGTCTGGGCGACCAATGGATGTGGTGCCAGCCGCATTATGGCAAAGTGAACGTCGGGTTTTGAAAGATGCCGTTCAAATTGCAGTTCAGCGTAATCCTGAGATTTCACAAACTTTAGCAACTTTAGCAGCTCAAAATGCCAATATTGATGTGGCGAAAGCAGGATATTACCCACAGATTACAGGTGGCGTAAATACTGGGGATTTAACTAGAAAAGGTGAGCGTGGTCGTCAAGTTTTAGCTTTAAACGCATCTCAGATGCTTTATGATTTTGGCAAAGTCAAATCTGGTGTAAATACTGAGCAAGCGCGATTAGTTGTAGAACAAGCGAATGTACTCGTTAAAATTGATGATATCTCACTTGATGTAGCTCAAACTATAATCAATATTCAGCGCTATCAAAAACTTATACAAATCGCAAACCAGCAAATTGCTGGGATTCGACGTATTCAAGAGATGGCAAATCTCAGAGCAAATGCGGGGATTAGTAGTCAAGCCGATCCAGTGCAAGCCCAATCTTACTTACAGTCTGCTCAATCTGCTTTGATTGCTCAGCAGTCACTGCTTGGACAATACCAACAACATTTATATACCTTACTTGGTTTTGATGCTGGGAAAACGCAATGGGCTATACCTGAAGATTTAGTTCAACAATCAGAGCTTTATGCTGCTCCCAAGTTCAATACCATTCCGCAAATGATTGCTGCACAAGCAGGAATTGATGTGGCGCGCTCACAAAAACATCAAACACAATTGAGTCGTTATCCGACTTTATCAGTCAAAGGTGAACTGAGCCAAGCATTAAAAGGTCGTAACCCGAATAATGATAAAGAAGGCGGTTTTGATAGTGCAATTATGCTTGAAGCAACCAGTCAGTTTTATCAAGGTGGGGCAACATCTTCACAAATTCGTGCAGCCAGTTTTGCTGAAGAAGCAGCAAAAGCACAAGTGAATGCGGTTTATTTGAAGGTACTAGATCAAATACGTATGAGCCGAGAGCAAATTGAAAATAAACAAAGACAAATGCAGGTTCTTATGAGTCGACAAGCAACGACAGTAAGAACAAGAGAGCTTTACCAAGAACAATATAAATTAGGCACTCGATCTCTCGTAGACCTATTAAATGCTGAGCAAGCGATTCATGGAGCAAATTCAGAATTAGAAACAGCACGATACGATATTTACAGCAGTATAGCTCAATACATTGCGACGACAGGACGTTCGCGTCAAGCCTACGACTTAAATAATATTTCAATTCAGGGGTTTGAAGTTCAGCCATGATGACAAAAATAAATTATCAACCGTGGTTACAAGCGGTACTTACAGTTGCAAAACATTATCGAATCGAACCTTCTGAAGAAAGGGTTCGTTTACAGCTTGATTGGAATCAGAATCAAAATTTAGATGAAATATTATTATTAATGACCCGACAAGTTGGGCTTAACTTACGCAAAGTTAAATTTAGCAATGATGTGGTTAATCCTTGGCGATTACCTGTGATTGTTGAGCTGAATGATGGTCAAGTCGGAGTGATTGACAAGGCTGATACTGAAGGAAATGTCAGCATTCAATTAAGTGGTGATCAAGGTTTATCGCAGAAATTTGCGGTTGGTGCTTTAAAGCATATTGTCAAAAGTATTTATGTGTTACGCCCAGAAAAATCAGTTCCAGATGCGCGTATCGATGAATATATCAAACCTTACGAACAAAGCTGGTTTTGGTCGATCGTATTGCAAGACTGGAAGCGCTATATAGATATTATGTTTGCTTCACTGATGGCAAATATTTTGGCTTTAGCTACAATTATTTTCTCCATGCAAGTGTATGACCGTGTTGTTCCATCGCAATCAATTCCGACCTTATGGGTGCTTGCAGGTGGTGTATTAATCGCAGCCATATTTGAGTTTATTCTTCGTGTTTCTCGTGTTTATTTATCGGACATTATTGGTAAGCGTGCAGATTTGCGTATTTCTGATCGTGTATTTGGGCATGCTTTACGAATTAAGAATAGTGAACGTTCAAAATCTACGGGGACATTCATCTCACAAATCCGTGAGCTTGAAGGTGTGCGAGATTTAGTTACTTCAACAACGATGGGTGCGATTGCGGATTTACCCTTCTTTTTCTTATTCTTGATTATTTTTGCAATTATTGGTGGCAATTTATTTTGGGTCATGCTTGTTGTCGTACCTTTAATGATTTTACCAGGCATATTAGTTCAGAAAAAACTCGCAGAGTTGGCTCAAGAGGGTATGCGTGAATCTTCTATCCGTAATGCCATTTTGGTTGAAGCGGTGCAAGGGATTGAAGACATAAAATTATTACGTGCTGAGTCTCGATTTCAAAATCAATGGAATCACATGAATGAAGTGTCTGCAGACATTAGTATGCAACAACGTAAAATTGTTGGTGTATTAACTGCATGGACTCAGAAAATTCAAGGTCTCACCTATGCTGCCGTCATTTTAGTGGGTTGTTTCGCAGTTATGGAAGGTGAAATGACAACGGGTGCGTTGGTTGCATGTTCAATTCTTTCTTCAAGAATGCTCGCACCAATTTCACAAATCACAGGTATTTTAGGGCGGTTACAGCAAGCAAAAGTTGCGAAGAAGAGCCTTGATGAGCTGATGCAAAAAGCTGTAGATCAACCTGATCAAGCACATTTAGTCCATAAAGAAGTTTTAAATGGTGACTACGAACTTAAAAATGTAATGTTCCAATATACGGAAGATGATCCAAGACCTAGTTTAGCGATTCGACATTTAAAAATTAAAGCAGGTGAAAAAATTGCGATTTTAGGACGCAATGGAGCAGGTAAATCAACACTGCTGCAAATTTTATCGGCGATGCAATTTCCTAGCAATGGTACAGTGCATTTAGACGGTTTGGATATAAGTTTAATTGATCCCGCAGATGTTCGCCGTGATATGGGCTTACTGAATCAGAATGCACAATTGTTTTACGGAACGATACGTGAAAATTTAACATTGGGTGCGCCATTAGCACGTGATGAAGATATTTTAAAAGTATTGAAAGTCACTGGTGCTTTAGGTTTTGTGCAAGAGAAAAAAGAAGGTTTAGACCACTTGGTTTTAGAAGGTGGAGTTGGTTTCTCAGGCGGACAAAGACAAGCATTGTTACTCGCACGTTTATTGATTCGTCAGCCAAATATCTTGTTATTAGATGAACCTACAGCTGCCATTGATGATGTTGCAGAAAAGCAATTAATTGATCATTTAAAAGGATGGTCATCTAACCGTACCTTAGTTGTTGCTACACATCGTCGTGCCGTTTTGGAGCTAGTTGATCGCATTATCGTGATGAACGATGGCAAGGTTGTAATGGATGGACCAAGAGAACAAGTTCTAAATCAATCAACAGTACAACAAAAACAAATTAAACAAGGAGATGATTCATGAGTGAAGAACCACAAACAAATAACCGCTCAATGAATGTTTCTTATAAAGAACCAAATTTACCACGTTCGACCTTAGTGATCTGGATCGTGGGAATTGGTTTAGTCGTATTACTGGTTTGGGCTTGGTTATTTAATTTAGAAGAAGTCTCCACTGGTACAGGTAAAGTGATTCCTTCTTCAAAAGAGCAAGTTATTCAATCGCTCGAAGGTGGTATTTTAACGAGATTAGATGTGCAAGAGGGTGACATTGTTCAAAAAGGCGAAATTCTTGCTCAGTTAGATCCTACACGATTCGCTTCAAATGTAGGTGAATCCAAATCTCTTTTGGTTTCTTCACAAGCGACTGCTGCTCGTTTAAGAGCAGAAGTTAATGGTGCAGCTTTAGCCTTTCCTGAAGATGTTTTGAAAGAACCTAAGTTAGTTAAAGAAGAAACAGCACTCTATTATTCTCGTCGTGACAATTTAGAACAATCTATTGCTGGTTTTCAACAAGCACTTAAACTTGTTCAACAAGAATTAATGATGACTGAGCCTTTGGTTGCCAAGGGTGCTGCGAGTGAAGTTGAAGTCTTGAGATTAAAACGAGAAGCAAATGATCTTCAAAATAAAATGAATGATGTACGAAATCAATATTATGTAAAAGCTCGTGAAGAATTATCTAAAGCAAATACTGATATCCAAACCCAGCAACAAGTGGTAATGGGGCGTAGTGACAGTTTACAACGATTAGTGTTTAAAGCGCCTGTTAGAGGGATTGTGAAGGAAATTGATGTCACAACCTTAGGTGGTGTGATTCCGCAGAATGGTAAGTTAATGACAATTGTACCTTTGGAAGATAAATTACTCATCGAAGCACGTATTTCACCAAGAGACATTGCATTTATCCGCCCAGAACAAGAAGCATTAGTAAAAATTACCGCTTATGATTATTCTATTTATGGTGGTTTAAAGGGTAAGGTCACTGTCATTTCGCCTGATACCATTCGTGATGAGGTGAAACAAGATCAATTCTATTATCGTGTTTATATTCGTACTGATTCTGATAAATTACACAATAAAGCGGGTAAAGAGTTTGGTATTACACCAGGTATGGTTGCCACTGTAGACATTAAAACAGGTCAAAAAACGATTATGGATTACTTGCTTAAACCATTTAATAAAGCAAAAGAAGCTTTGCGGGAACGTTAAATTTTGATGGTTTAAAACCTCGCGTGATGCGAGGTTTTTTATTTAGCATGTAAAAAGCTATAATCTTGTTTTAAATTTTATATTTATGTTTTATGCCATTCACCATTGCTAGTTCGGTTACTTTTGAAGAAGACATTAAAAAAAGTCGTTTCCAAGCGATTGCAGCAGTTGTCGAAAATGAGCAACAAGTAAAAGATTTTTTAGCAGAAACCAAAGATTTATCTACAACACATCAATGTTGGGCATGGAAAATTGGTCACCATGTTCGCTTCAATGATGATGGAGAGCCTTCAGGAACAGCTGGAAGACCAATTCTTGCTACCATAGAAGGCAATGAACTAAGCAATGTGATCGTTTTAGTCAACCGTTGGTATGGCGGTGTAAAGTTAGGAACTGGTGGTTTAGTCCGTGCTTATGGTGGTTGTGCGGGTCAATGTTTGTTATTGGCTGAAAAAATAGAGTTGATTGAAAAAAAAGAGGTTCAATTTTCTTGTTTATTTAACGAGTGGGCAATTCTTCAATATGAATTATTACATCAACATATTGAATATCAAGAAAGTTATACTGAAATAGGTGTTGCTGTTTTAGCACGACTACAGATTCATCAAATTGAGCCTTTAAAATTAAAACTTCAAGATGTGAGTAGAGGACGTGAGAAATTACATGTATGTGATGACTGAAATTTATCTGTCCTCTCTTGCGAGGCAATGCCTCTCGGGGCGTAAGCAACTTAACCTCGTAGAGGAGCATCAGAAATGACCAATGATTCTTTATTGAAATATAGGGAACAACATAAGCATCGCCTTAATTATATGCCTTGGTTGTACTGGTCACTTAAAGCTAAACATCGCGAATGGGCTGAAGCATGGCAAGCTGAATATCAAGCTTATCTCATGGATATGGAAACGATTCAGATCGGTAAAAATTGTTTTATTTCGCCGTTAGCGCATATTTTTGCAGAGCGTGGACGTAATATTATTATTGGAGACAATACTTTTATTGCAGCAGATTGTACTTTACATGGACCATTAGAGATCGGTAACGAAGTTGCAATTAATCATCATTGTATTTTAGATGGGGGGAAGTCAGGAATAAAATTACATGATCAAGTGAGAGTAGCGGCTTATAGCCATTTATATGCTTTTGATCATGGTATGGATTTAGACCGTCCCATTTACCAACAGCCTGTCACTTCTAAAGGGATTGAAATTGGTCAAGATGTTTGGCTTGGAGCACATGTTGGAATTAAAGATGGCGTGAAAATAGGTAATCATGCCGTGGTCGGTATGAATAGCATGGTCACAAAAGATGTCGAAGACTATGCTGTTGTTGCAGGAAATCCAGCAAAATTGATACGCTATCGAACTGAATAAAAAGCATAAAAAAATCTCGTGAGATTCTATACATAAATTTAACCCACCATGCTTTTATCTGTGTTAAGTTAAAAATAAGTAGAAGACCTAAGGTATTTACCTAAAGAGAGGCGAATATGAACCGTGTCATTGCATGTATTGATTCTTCACCCTGTATTGATGCTGTTGCTGAAGCAGCAGTTTGGGTTGCAAAACAAACGCAGAGAGAGTTAGTACTATTGCAAATCTTGGACTATTATCCAGCGAGCTATCACTTAGGTGAAATTAGTGGGGTAATTGGCTTTGAGAGCAATGCGATGCTCTTAAAAGAACTTGCTGAGTTGGAACAAAAACAAAGTGAGTTAGCACTCGATTATAGTAATAATCTACTTAAGCACATTTCAGATTTAATTGAAAAGCAATACGGACTCACCAGTACCAAAATTCAGGAAAAAGGTGATTTTCTTGAACAAAGCTTCAATATCCTGAATGAAAATGATGTCGTTATCATTGGTCGTGTAGGTGAAAGGGCAGCAGAAAAAAACAAACCTATTGGTAGTAATGTTGAAAACTTTATTCGTGGTGCCAATTGCACAGTAATCACGGTAGGAGAACATTTCCAACCACCGAAGCGTTTTATTTTTGCTTATGAATACTCTCCAACTTGTCAGAAAATGCTACAACGAATTGCCCAAAGTGATTTATTGAAAAAACTCCAGTGTCATTTGCTTTATGTAGGTGATCATCCTGAAATGCTTGCGGAGCCAGAAAAATATTTAACCGACGCTGGTTTAGAAGTTATTTCCATTTATCGTTATGGCGATGTTGCACAAAATATCTTGGAATATCAAAAGGAACATGACATACAGTTAATTGTTTTAGGTGCTTTTAGTCATAGTAAAATTCACCAATTCTTCTTAGGAAGTATCACCACAACAATTTTCAGAAATGCCAATGTTCCACTTTTGGTGGCTAAGTAGTTCATTTTATTCTATATAGTTATCCGCAATTCCTGTGGATAACTATATGGAAAAGCATTTGAGATAAATATAATCTATTGAAATTGAAAGATTAAATTTAATAGGTTGTTTTTTAATCTCTATTTTACTATGGCTATTGCAAAGCCATCATGACCTTTTGAGCCTACCGTTTGTAAAGCAGTACACGATAATAATTGAGGATGGTCTTTTAAAGCTGTAAAAGCTTCACGAATGCCTTCAATACTTGGCTTTTTATTGGTTTCATCTAAGATCGCACCAGCACGAATAACATTATCTAGTACGATAATAGTGCCAGAGTGTGCAAGCTTTAGGCTTAATTCAAAATATTCACGATAACTTTGCTTATCAGCATCAATAAATATGAAGTCAAAAGCATCACTTCCATCAGCGATTAACTGATTCATGATGTCTGCACCACGCCCTTTTTTTAGTTCGATGTTCGTTGGCATATTGGCATAATCAATATTTTCTTGAGCAATAATGACATGCGTATCTCGTCCTTCAACTGTTAGCAGATAGCCATCTTTTGGAAGTGCTTTAGCAAGCCAAATGGTGCTATAAGCACCAAAAGTTCCTAACTCAAGTACACGTTTACATTGATTCATTTGAATCAACATTTGTAGGAACATACCCTGATTAGGTGCAACAGCCAAATGATTAGAAAACCCTTGCGTGTCAGTATTATCTAAAGCATGTTGAAGTCTTGGATCTGTGGGAATTAAATGTGAATTGATATAGTCATCAATGTCGGTCCACATCTGTTGCATAATCAAATTTACCTATGAATCTGTTAGCTGCATTTTAAACATTTATGAAGAGAGTGCAATTTGATTGCAAAATTAATCATCATCTATGAAATGAAAAAGAGATCTTAATGATCTCTTTTCTATTTTACGAACGAATTTTATTAAAAATTACACATAGAACTATTGCGAGTTAAATCTGGTCCCCAAGTACGATAGCCTTGTGTATCAATATGAATTTGTCCAGAGCTATATAAACCAATACCTAAGTTTAGACTTTGACCATGCTGTGCCCAAAATTGACATAATTTAAATTTAGTCTGTTCGATGTAAGCATAGTCTTGAGGTTGTGGATATTCCGGACCAATACGAAAATCGATAGCAGAGTTAAATAGATGTTTTGAAGAACCTGCACCACCTGCACATTGGTTGAGTGGTAAATCACGATAGACTGAGGTGACTTCAAAATCGGTCAAGATTTTTGCTGCAATCAAATATTTAAAAACACGTAAAGTAGAAAGAGAGTTATTCCATAATTCACGGTTAGGAACCATATATTCTGAGCGACCGCATTTTTGCCAATCTCTTGCAGTGCGTAATAACTCAAAACTAGGAATAATATGTGCAACATTATTACGATTTAGAAATTGTTCATATTCTCGAACACGAGCATAGTTTTCGCCTTGGTTTAACCATTGGCGGTATGATGTGGGTTCAACTTTACTTGGAATAGGTCGAGTAAAAGTGACTTGTTCCTGAGGAATATGAATTCTTTTACCTTGATTTTGATTTACTTTCGTTGAGCTGACACAGCCAACCATCATCGCAGGGATGAGACAAAACGTGAAAAGACCCTGTAATCGATTTCGCATCATAAAAAGGCAGTTCGTAATTTAGAGCTTATAGATGTATTATTTTAATGCAAAATAACGCACAAATAATGGTGCAATTGCAAAGAAATGTGTGTTTGAGGTATAAAAAAAGACCAGTCAGGACTGGTCTTTTTTTAATTATTTTTCTAAATATTGCAATTTATTTGGTTTACCATTCCAGTCTTCACGATCAGCAGGTTGCTCACCAATTTGAGTAATGTTGTTGCCTGCCCATGTTTCTGACAATTCAGCATTAAGTTCAATAAAGACTTCTTGACCTTCAGGAAGCTCATCTTCCGAGAAAATTGCATTTGCTGGACATTCAGGTTCACATAATGCGCAATCAATACATTCATCTGGATTGATAACAAGGAAGTTTGGACCTTCATAGAAACAGTCTACTGGGCAAACTTCAACACAATCTTGATATTTACATTTAATACAATTTTCAGTGACAACAAAGGTCATGGCGACAGCTACCTAAAAATACGGTTTTTTGTTTGGAATAGGCTATTGTAGGCAAAAAAGGGGGAAACAAACAATTGCTTTTATTGATATTGTTTATTTATACATGTGAAAAATAAGATAATATATTGATAATAAATGAAAATTTTGGTTATGGCTTAATTTTTTCTAAAAAAATAAAGCAGTTAACTGTTTAAATCATCAAATTTTAGGATAGAAATGGTGTAAATCGACTGTGAGATTGAGATGATTAAATCTGTTTAAAAACTTAATCATCTCAATATTAAGGTGCTGAAGATTAAATGGTATACAGTAAATGAATATCTTCAGGTTCGAGGCGAAAAAGCTGTTGGTCTGGGTTTTCTAAAGGATTTGCACCTTGTTTCAGATAGAAGTCAACAGTGCGTTTACTTGGTGTTGCTGAAATATAGAGCTGTTTTGCTTTGAGCTGTTTCGCTGCTGAAACAGCAGATTGCATTAGTTGCTTGCCTATACCCAAACCTTGATGATTAGCATCGACATAAAAATATTGTAAAAGCTTTGCATCAGGAAAATCTTGGATAATTTGATTGGATACCATTTGCACACCCAATAATTTATCTGAGTGATATGCTCCAATGCACAATCCACCTTGCTGATACAGATGTTTTAAGAGTGGTGGATCATTCAATAAATGATATTCATCCCAATGTTCAACATCAAAATAACAATCAACTAGCGTTAAATTCTGCTGATGTTGCAGATACATTTGTGTAATCAATTCGCGGCGGCTAATTTGTTGCCAAATTAAATCGATTTCTAAATCAGTCAGTGGTTTAAAATTTACCTTAATATAGTTTCTCCAATTCATTTGATTGAATTAAGTGTTTTGAGCAGAATCCAGTTTAATATCATCTGCTCATGTGTGTTAGCTTCAAAATCGTATGCCGAATTACGACTTCAAAGCAGTTTTGAGTAAATAGAGTTGTTCAAGTGCTTGACGCGGTGTTAGATCATCTACTTCGATTTGTTGCAATAACGCTAACGCTGGCGATTGAGTTTCCACTTCAATGATTTTCTCAATCACTTGAGTTTCAATTTCATGTTCTACCGCACTGAATAAATCATTTTGTACGCTACTTTGTAAATGCTGATGTTGCTGTTTTTCTAAAATTTTCAAACGCTTTTGTGCTTCTTTAATCACGTTTGCGGGAATACCCGCTAATTTTGCAACTTGTAAACCATGACTTTGACTGGCAGGTCCATGTTGAACTTTATGCAACAATATCAAATTGCCATTCAGTTCTTGAGCAGTAACGTGATAATTATCAATACCTGCTTCAGTTCCCAATTCAGTTAATTCAAAATAATGGGTAGCGAAAAGACATAAACATTTGACTCGTTTCGTCAAATCAACGACACATGCCCAAGCCAATGAAAGACCATCATAGGTACTTGTACCGCGACCGACTTCATCCATTAACACTAAAGATTGACTGGTCGCATGATGTAGGATTTGTGCTGTTTCAGTCATTTCAACCATAAAAGTAGATTTACCTGTTGATAAATCATCAGCAGAACCAATACGAGTAAAGATACGATCGATTGAGCCTAACTTTGCTGATTTTGCTGGCACAAAACTGCCGCAATAAGCAAGTAAGCTAATCAGTGCAATTTGACGCATAAAGGTCGATTTACCGCCCATATTTGGACCTGTAATAATCGCCATGCGATGTTGAGCATCAAGCAGCGTATCATTCGGTGTGAAAGGCGCTTTATTGATAGCTTCTACGACCGGATGACGGCCTGCTTGAATCTTAATACTTGTTTCATGCGTATATTCTGGTCTAGCCCAGTTATTTAAACGCGCTTGATGAGCAAAATTTGCAAGAACATCGATATTCGCAATTGCAGCGCTCATCATCTGTAAATGTGCAATATTTTGACGTAGTTCATCGAGTAGTGATTCAAATAAAAGTTTTTCGCGTGCTAGTGCGCGCGATTCACTTGATAAGACTTTATCTTCAAAGCCTTTAAGTTCAGGAGTGATATAACGCTCTGCATTTTTGAGTGTTTGACGACGAATATAATCTGCTGGCGCTTGTTCTGCCTGAGCACGTGTTAGTTCAATATAGTAACCACTGACACGATTATAGCCAATTTTGAGTGTATTAATGCCTGTGCGTTGACGTTCCTTTATTTCTAAATCAATCAGGAATTGACCTGCATGATCGCGAATTTTACGTAGTTCATCTAATTCATCATCATAACCTTCAGCGATCACATTGCCGTCACGTAGTAGCACAGGAGGGTTTTCAACAATCGCAGCCATTAGATGTTGGTGAAGGCTTTTAAAATCTCCTAGTTCAAGATCTAACTGAGACAGTAGTTTTGATGATTTGTTTTTTAAAACAGGCGCGAGTGAATGACGTAGAAATGGAATTTGTGCGCAAGCTTGACGGAGTTGAACCAAATCTCTCGGACGAGCACTACCTAGAGCAACTCGGCTCAGGACACGTTCAATATCGCCAATTTCTTTGAGCACTAAACGAAGAGGGGACTCGTGATAACCTTTTAATAATTGTTCTGTGGCATCAAGGCGAGCATCCAAAATGGCAGTGTCACGTATAGGTTGCATTAGAATTCGACTGAGTAAGCGTCCACCCATTGCAGTTTGGCAATCGTTGATCAATTGAAATAGTGAAGTTCCATGATCGAATAAAGGTTCAACAATTTCTAAATTACGACGTGTGATTGGATCAAGTGCGATAAAGTCAGTGCTTTGTTCTATTTGGATAGAACGGATATGTGGTAACGCTGTTTTTTGTGTTTCTTTTGCATAATGGATTAAAGCTGCTGCTGCTGCTTTTGCAAGAGGCAAAGAATCTAAGCCAAATCCTGATAATGTTGAAACTGAAAATTGATCACATAGGGTTTTCTGTGCATTATTTAAATTGAAATCGACATTTGGGCGTTTAGTGATTGAGCAATCTAGATGTTTTTTGATCTGCTCAATAATGTTTTTATCAATCAAGTCCTCATCAATCAAAATTTCACTTGGCATTAAGCGAGATAGTTCGATTGAAAGCTGTTCTGGTTTATATGGCTGCTGCTGGACTTTAAAAATACCAGCGCTTAAATCGAGTAGAGCAAAACCAATTTGATTTTGTTGAATACATACCGCAACAAGGTTAGACGATTGGTAACTGCCTAACAGCGCATCATCAGTTAAAGTACCAGGCGTTAAAACACGGACAACTTTGCGCTCAACAGGACCTTTACCTGTAACCTCACCAACTTGTTCACAAATTGCGACTGTGCGACCCGCTTTAACCAAACGAGCAAGATAGCCTTCTGCTGAATGATAAGGCACACCTGCCATAGGTATTGGCTCACCATTGGCTTTGCCGCGATGAGTCAGAGTAATACCTAAAAGCTTAGCGGCTTGATGAGCATCTTCAAAAAAAAGTTCGTAAAAGTCACCCATACGGTAGAACAGTAATGCATGCGAATATTCCATTTTGACCTTTAGATATTGCTGCATCATCGGCGTATGGGATGAAAGATCAGCCATAACTGAGTCACTGTTCATGCGTATTAAGTCCTTATATTTAAATGCTAATTAGTTAGTCTGAATGATTTATTCTAACTAATTACTCGAAAAAATCTAATCTAGTTTCTTAAAAATTGACTTTGGCGTTTAATTCATAAATCAAATATGAATTTGATAGAAAGATGATGCTCAAAGAGTTTATAGCTACATCTTAACAAATCAGTCGTAATTATCAAAAAGCAATACGAGTTCGATTGAGAAAATAACCAACAATAAAAAACTGATATCTGATTTCTTTAGCCAATTAGGTTATTGACAAGTTTCTACAATGATCTAATTCGAATTATTTTCATTAAAATTGACGAATTAAGATTAAAACCTACGTAGATTGAATGGAAAATTCACAATATATTTTTATACTTAATCTTATTTTTTAAGATATAAAATTAAAAAATACCAATAATTTTTTTTATATTATAGGGTAGACAGATAATGTACTGTGTTTTTTTATAATTTAGTTCATAGGGGTAGGATAATTATAATTAAATTTAGGTTGACTTTTTAAAATATAAGTTGCTGAATTTGTTTAATTTATTCGATTGTTCTATAGATTGCTTGCAAGTTTTTTTGCAATACATATGTATTTAATTGTGTGATATATTTTGCATAATGAGTATCTTAATGATAAATTTTGTTTAAATAATTTATATTTCTTAGACTTTAAATTTAATTTCATTCAGGTGTTTATAAAAAATGAAAGTTTATGAGATGGTATTTCATAAAGGTTTTGATGAAAGTACACGATTTTTTTTTAATATAAATAATACTGCATCTCGTAAACACTTTATGAAACTCATGCGTGAAGATGTTGATCGAGAGTTAAGTGATTTTAAGAAAAGTTGTGTCAGTGATGCTAAATATGATTTATTAAATTTGTTTCAGGAAGTATATGCAGAAAGTCATTTTCATCTTGATACAATGGAAAAAGATTTTATCCAAAATGGGAAAGCAATTTTTTTTGATAATATTTTTTTGAGTGTAGAAGAAAGAGAAGTTTTAAAAATTTTATGATTTAATAGGTACTCATTTATTCAAATGAAGTTCTCAGACTTTACGATAGCATGTTTATAATGCTATATCGCACCCCCACTTTCCTCCCCAGAAAAGTGGGGTTTTTTTTGATTTAATATATAAGCTATACTGATTATTTATCATTACAGTTACAAAGCCAAAACATGTTATATATCAATTTTGCTGGGGCATTTCGAGGATAGACTAGATTGTGCTCAATAAGGAAAAAATCTATTCCAGACACAATAAAATATTTATTATTTAATCTCGAAAGAATTCTTCCTTTTCTTGAGTAAACTTTTATTTTTGAAGAAATTTTGAAATCAACAAGTTCATTGTTGGGTAGTCTAGAGAAGTCTATAGGTATATAGCCAAAACAATAATTACATTTCCATTTTTTCATAATTTTAATACTGAAATAATCAGTCTATTTTAAAATTTATGATTGTAAATGTTATAGAAATTATGATTAAAAACATTTTTTAATTAATTTATATTGTTGTGTAAAAGAATTTACAAATAATGTTTTGCTATAAGTGTATGTTTTTTATTTGCTTTAATTGTTTTTTTTTCTTAAAGTTTTGTTTTTTGATAATTATTTTACTTATTAACTTATTGAAACTTTCTTTAATAAAGTTGTAGTTTTTTAGGTTTTTTGATTGTTTTGCGAAATTAATTTAGAATTTTAATTTAATTTATTAATCCATGCTTATCATTTGTTTTAAATTTGTGGTTTTTATTAATTATGTTTTAAAACACAAGAAAGCATTAACATGGAAAATAATTTAATAATAATTAACCGTATGAAAAATATAGGTAAATGTTAAAATAACCCTAATTGATTAATTATTATACTAATTTATCGTCTGAGATAGTGTGATGCAATTCATGTTTACAACCTCTTATTGCGTTGAGGTTGACCTTTTTTTTGTCTAATTTAAGCACTAATTTGGGCGATTTTTATTTTAATCAATAAAATAGAAGAGCTTTAAATTGGATTTGTTTAATTAAATGATCCTAATAAGGGGCAGAAAATATGTCAGAAATAAGGGTTGTTTCTAAGGAAAGTCATGAAACCTTAGAGACCACAACAAAAGATACTGTTTCTATTTCCGAAGCATCAGTCGTTTTAATAAAAGTAAACAAAGATGATGTTTCTGAAATAAAGCAGGACGGCAGAAACGCAATTATTACTTTAAAAAATGGCGAACAAATTGTAATTGTTAATTTCTTTAAAGGTGGTGATTATTCAACTGACAATAGTTTAGTTTTTGAGGATAGCGAACATAAATTACTTTGGGTTCAGTTTACTGATAGCAATGGAGCATTATTAGAAAATATTACATTTAGCTATATTGATAAGATTGAACCACTACTTTATCACGATGGTGTAGCATCGCCTTGGGCTTGGTTATCAGTTCCGTTAACAGCGGCAGGAATTTTGTGGTGGGCTCATAATGACGATGATAAATCTTCGTCTACTCAGCCAAAAGATACAACTCCACCAGCAGCACCAACTGATGTTGCAGTAAGTGAAGATGGTACAACCGTTACAGGTAAAGGCGAGCCGGGCACTAAAGTTATCATCAAAGATGAAGATGGTAATGTTATTGGTGAAGGCACGGTTAAACCAGATGGCACATTTGAAGTTGAATTAGATGAGCCACTTACCAATGGAGAAGAAATTACAGTTGGTCTAGAAGATCAAGCAGGTAATAAATCTCCAGAAGTTACAGTAAATGCACCAGATACCACAGCACCAGCAGCGCCAACTGACGTTGCAGTAAGTGAAGATGGTACAACCGTTACAGGTAAAGGCGAACCGGGCACTAAAGTTATCATCAAAGATGAAGATGGTAATGTTATTGGTGAAGGCACGGTTAAACCGGATGGCACATTTGAAGTTGAATTAGATGAGCCACTTACCAATGGAGAAGAGATTACAGTTGGTCTAGAAGATCAAGCAGGTAATAAATCTCCAGAAGTTACAGTAAATGCACCAGATGATGGTGACTCAGACTCAGACTCAGACTCAGACTCAGACTCAGACTCAGACTCAGACTCTGACAGCGACTCTGATTCTGACAGCGACTCTGATTCCGACAGCGATTCTGATTCCGACAGCGATTCTGACTCTGACAGCGACTCAGACTCTGACAGCGATTCTGATTCCGACAGCGACTCTGATTCTGACAGCGACTCAGACTCTGACAGCGATTCTGATTCCGACAGCGACTCTGACTCTGATAGCGACAGCGACTCAGACTCTGACAGCGATTCTGATTCTGACAGCGATTCTGACTCTGACAGCGACTCTGATTCCGACAGCGACTCAGACTCTGACAGCGACTCTGATTCCGACAGCGACTCTGATTCTGACAGTGACTCTGATTCTGACAGCGACTCAGACTCTGACAGCGATTCTGATAGCGACAGCGACTCAGACTCTGACAGCGACTCAGACTCTGACAGCGACTCAGACTCTGACAGCGATTCTGATAGCGACAGCGACTCAGACTCTGACAGCGACTCTGATTCCGACAGCGACTCAGACTCTGACAGCGACTCAGACTCTGACAGCGACTCAGACTCTGACAGCGATTCTGATTCTGACAGCGATTCTGACTCTGACAGCGACTCTGATTCTGACAGCGACTCTGATTCCGACAGCGACTCAGACTCTGACAGCGACTCTGATAGCGACAGCGACTCAGATTCTGACAGCGACTCTGATTCTGACAGCGACTCTGATTCCGACAGCGACTCTGATAGCGACAGCGACTCTGATTCCGACAGCGATTCTGACTCTGACAGCGATTCTGACTCTGACAGCGACTCAGATTCTGACAGCGACTCTGATTCTGACAGCGATTCTGACTCTGACAGCGACTCTGATTCTGATAGCGACAGCGACTCTGATTCCGACAGCGATTCTGACTCTGACAGCGACTCTGATTCTGATAGCGACAGCGACTCTGATTCTGATTCTGACTCTGACAGCGACTCTGATTCTGACAGCGACTCAGACTCTGACAGCGACTCTGATAGCGACAGCGACTCAGACTCTGACAGCGATTCTGATAGTGACAGCGACTCTGATTCCGACAGTGATTCTGATAGTGACTCTGACAGCGATTCTGACTCTGACAGCGACTCTGATTCTGATAGCGACAGCGACTCTGATTCCGACAGCGACTCAGACTCTGATAGCGACAGCGATTCTGATGACACAACAGCACCAGATGCACCTACAGCTGATATTGTTAATGACGGAACGCAAGTTACAGGTACAGCAGAACCAGGTTCAACAATTACTGTTAAAGACCAAATCGGCAACGTATTGGGTACAGCGGTTACAGATGAAAATGGCAACTACACAGTAGATCTCACAACTCCGTTAACCAATGGAGAAGTGGTTGATGTGACTGCGACAGATGCAGCTTATAATGAATCTGATCCAACACAAGCAACAGCAGATGACACAACTGCACCAAATGTGCCGACAGCCGAATTTAATAATGCTGGCGATGCAATTACAGGTACAGCAGAACCAGGTTCTACAATCACTGTTAAAGACCAAGAAGGTAACGTATTGGGCACAGCAGTTACTCATGAAAATGGTAATTACACTGTTCCAGTAAATCCAGGTGATTTAGCAAACAATGAAGTTGTAGATGTGACTGCAACAGATGTGGATGAAAATGAATCACAACCAACTGAAGCAACAGCGCCATTGTATTTAGATGCAATTAACGATGTAGCTACTGTTATGAGCGAAATTACACCTGTAGTCACTAATCCAGATATCTCAGGTGGTACATTGGTTATCTTCCCATCATTGTCAATCGTCGGTTCAATTGTCGATCTTAAAAATCAATCGCCTATTGAGTTGACTGTTCCAGAAGGCGGACTACAGTCATTTGGTGTGACATTTGGCGGGCCAGTGGTTGCTGCTGGTGCAGGTAGTTATGACCTTAATATTCTTCGTTTTAATGAGAATACTGGCGGTTATGAGTTATATGATAAAAAGGTTGCTGCTGGCTTGTTGGTTGCTGTTGGTGTGGGCGTGTTGGCTGGTAATACAACTATTAATAACTTACCAGAAGGTAAGTATGCACTTGTATTAACACCTGGGTATGGTGTCAGCTTAACGGCAATTGGAGTCACTTCAATTAATGTGCACAGTGAAGTATTAAGTGATTATGGTGATGTCGTTGCGAAAGGCAATGTAATTACAGCAAATAATCCTGAGAATCCAACAGATGTAGCTGATGTGATTCATGCTGGCCAAACAGCAACAGTTATTAGTGTTGCTAATGAAAATGGTGTAACAACTGCTCTACCACAAGACAATAATTCATTTAAGCGTATTCAAGGTGAATATGGTGAGTTGTTCATTGATAAGAATGGTAATTATGAATACATTCGTGATTTCACTGTTCCAAATAGTCTAGGTAAAGTTGATAGCTTCACTTACACCATTCAAGATGGTGATGGACATCAAGACACAGCGACTTTAAATATTCGCATCGATACAAACGATCTTGACATCACATGGCCAGAAGATCCAACACAAGATGGTGTTGTAGCATTGACAGCAACCGACAATACGGCAACAGCTGCGATTACTTTGGTTCCATCGACTAATTCAACAGTTGATACGGGTACGATGTCTGCAAGCAGCACAAAACGTCTCTTTGGTGATACTACTTTTGTTGCTGGTAGTGATACGAGTGATGCAATTAATGTGGCAGCTAATACTGCAGCTACAATTAATTTCTCAGTAACAACTCAAGGTGGTATTTTAAATAGAGCAGCGCATGGAGATACATTCAGTTATCAAGTGCAAAAACTTGTGAATGGTGTATGGACAACGCAACCTGGAGCATCTGCATCTGTTGTTCATTCTTCACCATTGTTGGGTGATGCTGGTGATACGGTGTTAATTAGTGGTTCATATCAAGTTTCGGCTTCAGATACAGCTAGCCAATGGCGTGTTGTATTTGGTAGTACAGAATCTTATTCTTTATTAATTGCTGGAACCAACACAACAACAGTAAATACAACAGTAAATACAACCTTCACTCACTACGATCAATTCGTTGGAAATGGTGCGACGGTAACATCTACTGGTAACTTGTTAACAGATGATTCGGGTAATGGTGTAGATGTAACAGGTGGAGCAAGTACCAAAGTATTTGTCGAAACTTCACCAGGTACATATGTACAAGCGAATGGTCAAACAATCACAGTTGAAGATGGCACCTTCGTTGTTTCGGCAAACGGAGCGTATACTTTCACAGCAAATGGTTCAGCGGCTTCTGGTGACATCGCTACACTGAATTACAAATTGGTTGCTGCAACAGGTGACGAAAGTACCATTGCAACATTAAGCGTAAACATCGGTAGCGAGATTATAAGTACTGCGAATCATGACATCATAACGTCAGGTGCAGGAGCAGATACAGTAGTGTTTAACTTACTGAATAGTGCTGATGCAACTGGAGGAAATGGTACAGATGAATGGACTGACTTCAATTTAGCGCAAGGTGATAAAGTTGATATCAGTACACTTCTAAGTGGTGCTGATGCTAGCAATATTGCAAATTACGTTACTGTAACTGCTGATGGAGCTGGCAATACTATAATTAGTGTTGACCGTGATGGTACTGGAAATGTTTATAACTCAACTGATCTTATCGTATTGAAAAATACTGAAACGACATTAGATGAATTATTGCAAAATAATCAACTATTATTCTAATTAAGAATCGTTGACGTAAATTTTAATTAAAAGGGAAGGCATGCGTGCCTTCTCTTTTTATTTCTATAAATTCTACTTTTTTCTAAAAGTGAAGATGTGAAGATGTGAAGATGTGAAGATGTGAAGATGTGAAGATGTGAAGATGTTTATATTAGAAGTGAATTATTTAATTTTTTCATTATTAATATAAGAATTTAGTACAAATTCAAACTTTCTAAGTTCTTTATTTTGATTGCTGGATAGATCAATGGTTTTCAAGAGCACAGAAAATAATTCTACATTCAACACAGGTGAGCGTTGCAGAGACTCTTTCCATTCATAGGGTCGCCAATTATTATGAAGAGAAAGGTATTTATCTTGTTTACTTAGATTTTCTAGGAAAGTTCTTATGAAAAGGGAACCTTTAAGTGATTGATCTCGAAAAACAGGTTGACCATCGACATAACGAGCATGCGATATATTTGATGGTAAATTTAACTGACCTTTCGATTGATCAAGAATAAGTGTAAGACGATTCCATAATTGGGATGATTTATAAGTTCTTGCTAGTACATATTTATTCAATTCATGCACAGTGTTAGGTAATTTTCTTTGACCATATGCACCTAAATTTCCTTTAGTAATTAGCCCCTCAGACCAAGCAGCGATACTTTCTGTAAGCCACGGTTGCTTAAACATAGTGTAACCATATGTATAGAGATGAAACAGCTCATGAGAGACTAGTGAAGACTCCGTTGTAAAATTAGCTATATTGCTATTCACTTCAAGAATAAGAGCACATGCATTTTTTTTAATTGGGTGATTGGTATGTCTATGAGGTTTGTCATAAGCTAAACCTAAGCCATTTAATTTTCGTACATGGATATCAATGTATTCAATATCTTTATATCTAAGGCTATTTAAAGGGTCTTGATAACCTAAATGATTCCATGCTCTACGTACACTATTGGCTTGAATTGCAATATTTTCGATATAATCAGGTACATTATTTCTATTTTCATCTCTGATAGACGATATCGCATTCAAACCATTATCGGTATAGAAAATACGAAGATCTGAATCAGCAAAATAAACTTTATCAAGTTGAGTGATAAAAGTGGGTTTACTTGATGCGCAAATCGAGCTTGCATTGAGATCAGCACAAAATAAAATTGGAATGAAGACCAATAATCGTCCAGAAATAAGAGTTCGATTCATTATTGAATTTTTAAAAATAATTCTTGCCATTTTTGAGCAAATTTGACTTGGTCTGTAAGCTCTGTACAAGCATAAGCAGCTTCACTAAATTTTTTTCGTTTTTGGTTATCTTTCAATAAAGAAATAATTTTATTAGCAAATAACTCTTCATCTTCGAAAGTAATTAAATAACCGTTATGGTCATCGTTGATCATATCAGAAGGACCATAATCAATATTGTAACTAACCACTGGACAACCATGACAAAGAGCCTCTAACACAGCCATACCAAAACCTTCAGATCGACTGGAAAATAAAAATAAACTCGCTTGATTATATAGATCGTCAGTATTTTCGTTATAACCCATTAATTTAATATGATTTCCCATATTATTGGAATCAATCTCATCTTGCAGAAATTTCTGTTCACCGCCGAATCCGTAGATGTTTAAATATGCATCAGGAATTTCTTTAACAACAAGGCTGAATACGCGTATTAAACTATCTAAATTTTTTGCTTTGTCATAACGGGCAATTGTTAAACAAGAAAGAGGATCACGACTTTCAAAATTAACTGGAAGTACAGTTTTTTCGTATATGTGAGGAATAACAAAAAGTTTATCATCTAAACCAAAACGCTTTTGAATATGTTCTTTCTGACGTTCAGTCAGTACAACTAATGCATCAAGTGATTCAGAATGTTTGAAATAACTTTGATAATGACGGTTAATACTAGATTTATAAATATCATTTCCATTTAAATGTGTAGCATGTATTGTTCCGATAAAACGCATATTTTTAATTTTTATTTTTCTCAGAGGTTCATAAAAATGTATCGCACGATCAATAAGCATATAGATTAAATTGCTACTATATTTTTCAGAGAGTGTTAAAAACCAATATTGAATCAATTGCTGTTCATCATCGAAAACTTCAGTAATCACACCATTTTTATTTAATAGAAATATATTTATAAGAATATTCTTTTTTTCTTCATTTAGTTGATAATTCTTTATCATTACAGGGTAGCCATTTGTATGGTAATACGTTTCAGTTAAGACTGTTTGAGTTGAAGGGTTGATAATTTGTATACAACTTAAAAATCCATAACTATCATAGATTATACGACCATTCTTAATACCTTTTTGAAAAGTGTTCACATAGCGTAATGTTTGGTATTCTTGATGTCGTATTTCATACAAATAATTTTTATTGTTTTTATCGTGAATTCGTTGGTTAAAAGTTGAAGAAATTGGTTTTTTTAGAACACCAGGATTGAAAAAATTTTCTTGAATTGGGTGGTGTTGAGATGATGAAAGACGTAAATGTGTACCTTGTAAGTCACCATATAAATTTAGATAGCCTATAGAAGTAGGTGCTAATTGACTGGAAATTAAACTCCAATAATTTTTTGCTAAATAACGATCATAGTCGGTGGTAACAATGATCGGATCTATAGCAAGTTGTTCATTTAGAATTTTAGCGCGTTTTAAAAGAGCAAAAACCAAACCATTTTTTTTCTCATCAATTTTTGGAAATAAGAAGAAATATTTAGCTTTCATATTTAAATCTCATTAATTTTAATTTAAATCAATATTGGTTTTTATATAGCTTGATTAACTTAAGCAACTGTTTTTTGGATACTTTTAAAGTGTAGATAATATGCTATATAACCTGAAAGATTATGTTCGTTATCATCAATACGGGTTCTGAAATTTTCTTGACGAACAAAAAAACTATTCATAATAATATTTGGTTTTTTAAAATATATGGCAAGTTCTGGATAAAAGAAACCAACTACTCGTTGATATTCAACTCGTGTATTTATTACATCACAAAGTTCATCAAATTTAGAGTTTTTTAAAAGTTCAATGTTATCTTCATAATTTAGTCGGGTTACCATTTTATAAGAAGCCATAAGCATTTCTAAGAAAGTACCTCTAGCAGTACGCCTGAATTTATATCTTTTTAAATATGGAATATAGTTTTTAATACCAAACTCAATGTATTTAGACTTAGGTGAGATTAGACTAAGTTCATTTGTGCAATAACTTAACCAATGATCATTGTGTTTCCAATAGTCTTTTTCAATAAAATTTTCATACATTAATTCAACTGTTCTAAGTAATTTCGGGTCATTGTTGATTTGATATAACCGAAGTAGTGAAAGAGCAGCTTCACCGTCATAATAAATTACTCTGAATTCTTCTTTTATTTCTAGTGATGGATAGTTGATAATATGAATGGTGCTGCCATCCTTTTTAATCATATCTAATATCCCATTTGCAAGTTTTTCTGTGATTAGAAGATATTTGTCACTCTTTGTAATTTCCATATATTTTGTAAACATAAGTATGGCTGCTGCGTTTGCACCAAGTTTTATTTCCATCTCATGATTGTTATTCTCAATAACGAATGCAGATGTTTTTTTGTTATTGAATTTTATTAGATTTTCAATTGTATAATTGATGCCTTTCTCTAACTTATCTAAAGCGATAAATTTATCTGAAATTTCAAAAACTTCTAATAAAGAATAAAGTGATGTACAGTGTCGAATACTATTATAGTTAGTTAATTTTTCATTCATTGCTGGAATATAGCCATAGATGAATTTTCCAGTTGAACTATCAATCTGTGAGTATAAATATTTTGAGTTCTTTTCGATTAATTCAAGAGAGTGTGCTTTTAGATCCTTATTTTCTACTAATCTTATGCCATTATTTATGTATTCATTATTCAGGTGGATTGTTCTTGTATCTTCATAAAATAAACTTTTTGTTTTAAATAGTATTATTTTGTCATCATTTTTTAATTTTTTTCGTTTGGAAATGTTGTATTTTAATTTTAAATATTTGTTTAAATTCTCCTCGAGAAATGTACTTGGTTGATCCCATATCTTCCCATTGATTATTGAATTTCCATAAATTTCCTGCTCCAAAATGGCTATAGAGAAATTTTCATCAAAACTAATTCCATTTTTATAATAGTTGTTTAGTTTTTCAGATTTGATTTCTAATAATAAATCTGAAAAAATAATTTTTTCGATATTGTAAACTATATCAACTTTAATAAATCTAGGGAAAATATTTTTTTGATCATGTATTTTACTGAGATAACCACAAGTTTTTTTTATTGCCTGTTCATAATTTTGAGGGCTAGTGTTCCAGACTTTAGCTCTAACTTCACCATCAGAGTGACTAATAAAAATGATAGCTTCACCTTTGTTAAAATTACTAAGTTTACATAGTTCATTATTTATCATTGAATCTAATTCACTTTTTATTTTTTCAATAAATTCATTTTTTTCTAACATAATGATTCCACTAGGCCATAAATATTTAAATCAATGGATTATTGATTTAAAAGTAGTGTTTTTCAATATGCTTAAAATTATTATTTTTAATGTATTTTAAAATTATGTTTAAAACTATCCATATTTAGATCATGGTATTGAAGTGGGGCGTATCAGTATTGTTAAGTTTAATAGTTGATAATTTTTATAATTTAAAAGTATGTGTTTGTAATTTATTGTTTTTAATTTTATTTTAAGTGTTTTATTTTTATAGCGTAGATGGATCTAAGTAATTAAATATATTTTATTTTTTTACAGGGAGAGTCTTATGCTGCTAATATTTATTAGATTACTATTTCTGTTTTTATTTACAGTTAGTGCACATGCTACTGATGTATGTAGTAACAGTTCTGCAACTTTGCCTAGTTTGGATTCAGTATATAAAATGGGTAAATTTAGAGTTTATTATTCTAGCAACCCTGCAAGCTCTGACTACCTAGAGAATAGAGTTGATCTAAATAACAATAGTATTCCAGACTATATAGAAAATATAGCTATTCAGGCAGATACAACATTAAAAGCTTTTACTTATCTAGGTTTTATTAGTCCTCTAGAAAGTGATAGATATAAAAATGTAGCGGAATATATTGATATACATGTAAATCTATCGTCAGGTAACGGTTTGGCGTATGAGGGTGTTACGAATTATATAAATAAAGCCAATAAGGAAAATAAATGTACATTGATTATACAAATACGGAAAAACCTTGAAGCCTTTCCAGATAATTGGACTACGGTAACACATGAGATTTTTCATCTTTATGAATATGGATATAGTCAATTCAAAGGAGGATGGTACTTAGAAGGGCTGGCAAACTGGTCTGAAAGAATATTGCGCATTGAATCAACCAATGAGGGTTTAACTCAACTTCCTACAAATGAAACTCAATTAAATAATAGTGTTTATAATGTTGATTATAATCAATTGTGGCACAGATTAGCTTATTTATCTGATACTACGAATGGACAATTAAATTTACCATCAGAATTATTGAGTAAAACTTATGTTGATGGTTCTAAAGTATTTAAGAATGGAAGGTTCAAAGGTCATCACTTTATGAAATCTTTACTTCAAAATTTTAAAGTAAAGTCTTATGAACTTTCACTACTTAATGATCGAGATCCATATCGCTGGGGTGAAATTGATCAGCTAAGCATAGCTAATAGGCCGTATATGTTGGATACAATTCAAAGTACGATGCTCCAACATGGGATGAAAACACGAGATGAAGAAATAAAATTCATTGTAATTGAATAATTTTTTAAATCATATATTTAATTTTATTTTCAAGATCTTGCTAATTGGCTTTAATTAATACGACATTTTTCTTATATATGTTTTTAATTGAGATTGTTTTTAAATTTATATTTAGATCAACAGTTATTTAATACTACTCATTCTCTAATTTTAAGTTTAATAATTGATTTATTTGATGTTGTGATATTTTTAACAATAATTTTTTTTTAAAGAAATTAAGATTAGTTTTTTTAACTATTAATTCAATATTTTATAGTTAATTTAATGGAATTGATTACGAATCATAGAAGCATCAAGATTTAAATATATATGTTTTAAACATTGCTTAATAAAATAGTGTGAGTTAGTTCATGTTTTTTTTGATAAATGTGTGTTAGCATCACTTTTTTGTTATGGTTTTGTATCTTCTGGGTGCTTTAATATGCGAACATATGCCTACGTTAGATTAGACCCTAATCTACAAGTAGAATCAGGGAAGTTTCTCTCATTTTTTAATGAGTATGGCTATAAGATTCAAAGAAATAGATTAGTTTTAGAAGAAGTTTCCGTTAATAAATCAATTATCTACAGAGATAAATTTCTTAATTTAATCAGCTATTCATTGGAGGAAGAGGATGTTTTAGTTATAAAAAGTATAGATTGTTTAGGCAGTAATTTTGAGGAAATCTTAGCAATTACTGACAAGATTCATCAAAAGAAAATACGGCTCATTTGTTTAGACTATTCAAAAAATGAAATAAATGGTGATTTGAAAATTTTTTTTATTCACTTTTTAAAAATGTGCTTTGAATTTGAAAAGCTTTCTCGTTGTAATAATGATAAAGATTATAAGGTTGTCAAAAAGGTTGGTAGGCCTGAGATTTTAACGAGCGATCAAAAAAATCAAGTCGTTGAAATGTATAAGAAGGGAAGTAGTGTTTATTTCTTAGCTAAGCATTTTTCTGTTACTCGAACAGTTATCCAGCGAATATTAGATAAAGCTTCAAAAAATAATGTTGCATAGATTTTCAATTTATATCAGATTAAAACAGAATCACTTATTTAAATTCTAAGTGATTCTATTTTAATACATATATGATTGATACCTATTTCATTTTACGTTTGCTTCAATAAATTATCTATTTAATTAATAATCTTACCCCAAAATGTATAGGTTAGAACTTCTTCTCAAGTGTAAATTGGAAAGAAGGAGTACCTTCATTTATCCTAGCTTGATATAGACGACCATCTGTTTGATTGGTTAAGCGTTCTTTATAGTCTGTAGCCAATATATTGTTTAGGTTCAAACTGGCAGCCCAATCAGCGGGTAAGCGTTTGGTTGCACTTAAATCCAAGCTAAAACGTTGATTAGTCGTACGATTATAGGGTTGTTCATCTAATGCACGAGTAAATTCTGGTGTATAACTTAGATTGATGCTACTTGAAATTTTCCACGGATTGTAACTATATGATAATCCTGTATTTATATTATATGGAGCAACATCGCTGACTAATCGTTGATTATCTTGTTCATCTTTTATTTTTGCGCGTACAGTAGAAACTTGACCATTCATCATAAATGAATGTCCCGCATCAGTTTGTTTTAATGCATATCGTCCAGAAAACTCAACACCATATGTTGTTGCCTTATTTTGGTTTTGTGGACGTTCTACATATCTCGTACCTTCGAGTGCGATCACTTTCTCGATGTAATCTTTAATTTCGCGATGATATGCTGTTAAGTTAATGCCACCTTTCTCTGAGTCATAGGCAAGTGTTGACTCGGCTGCACGAATTTTCTCAGGTCTAAGAAATGGATTTCCACCACGATCAGGATTATTTAATGTGCCTGCATCGCTGTCTGTTGAAACTGTGACATTTGGAATCAAACGATCAGTATTTGGACTCTTAAATGCTTGGCTTAAGTTGGTTTGAATCGACCATTTATCATTTAAGTCAAAACGGTAAGCAAACACAGGACTTAAATGCTGATCTTGATACTCAACTAATCCGTTACGATCTAACCACTCTTGACGAGCACCAATGGTTATTGTTTGATGATCGGTAAATCGCCAACTTCCTTCGCCATATACAGCAAAACGTCGCTCATCTATACTTTTACTGACATTGCTGTCGAGTTGATTACTACGCGTATCAAAACCGAATTTGATTTGCTGCTTAGGATCTAACTTACGCACGCCATCATAAGCCAAGCTATATTCATGAATTGTTTCATCCGTATATATAGTATTTAAAAGAGTGCGCGTGAGTTGAGTCTCATTTTGCTTTTCAAATGAAAAGCGAACTTTATCACTCAAATCTTTATCTTTACGTTCATAACGTGTACTTAGTCGAATACTATCGTTTTTATCGTCTTGTGTTTGATTCGCTGAGTAGCCATCCATTTTGATGTCACGATAGAATAATTCAGCAATTAATTTTTGTTGATCATCCAAGTCGTATTGTAAACGTGGTGAAAACATCAACATACTTCGATTTATCGTTCGTAATTGTTCACGTGTACCAGTTGTTGTTTCAGTTTTTGTAAGAGATGTATTATTGATCCACATTTGGTTTGCTGAAACACTATAAGACCACTGATTTTCACGACCATCAGCTTGAAGATTTATTTGTTTTCGCTCATTTTTTTGTTGACCATTGTCTCGTAAGCCATAACCTAATTTGGCTGTACCATTTAAACGTGTATCTAAAGGTTCTTTTAAAATAATATTAATCACGGCTGAGGAAGCTACCGAAGCTTGAGCAACACTTGGTTGTTTTACAACCTCAATCCTCTCGATCATTTCTGGTGTAATGGTATCAATAATCGACATTCCACCGCGAGGTCCACCTTGGACAGGTTCACCATTAATTAAAAATGTAGGTGCTCCACCGCCACGAAAACGCATGCCCGAAGCTCCACCGCCTCCACGCGGACCTTGCCCAAAGCTTGGTAATTGAAATCCTGCGGCACGGCGTAATGCATCCATGACAGATTGATCACCATACTTTTGCATTTCTTCTCTAGTTATAATTGTTTTAGGAACAGCACTAATATCATCATCTTGTTGTTTTTTGGGTTCAGGTGATGCTTTGAAACTAAGGGTGGGTAAAACTTGTGTAGTCGGTTCCGCTGTAGGTAAAGTTGTATTGGTATCATTTTCAACAGCAATAATTGAAGAACTTATAGTAAACAATGCTGAGCTTAATACACTCAACTTTCCAATATAGAGTGGATGTTTCATTGCAAATACCCCGAAAAATCAATCAAATTATTTTGTGTGTAGCGTAATGTAAAATTATGTAGAAAAATCGAATATATAACGGATAACTGAAAAATAAAAAATGATGGCTTATCTAAGTGGATGATACATTTCTAATATTCTTTATATGAATAATAAAACATCAATAGAACTTAATTAGTGCAAAATATGATGAAAATGAGAATTATTTTTATTAAAATTGTATCGCTTATATTTTTTTAATCTTTTTTAAATTTTTGTCTGATTTTTGGAAATTTTATGAACTTTTTACACACTGGCGGGAATAGTAAACCTATTTTTAAGCTAAGTTTACTCAGTCTAATGTTGATTCAAGCTCAAATTGTTTTAGCGAATGAAGCAAATACTCAAACTGCTGTCATGCCAACCATCAAGATTGAAGCAATGAGTGAACTCGATCCAATCAAGAGCTATATCGATTATGAACAAGCCAGTGTGACACGTAATGGTTTAAAGAAAAAAGATATTCCTCAAACCATTGATACAATCGATGTTCAAAAATATAAAATCTATGGTGCAAATGATCTGAGCGTGATGTTACAAGGTACGCCTGGTGTATCTACAAGCTACGATATGCGTGGTGATGGCATTAATTTACGTGGATTTAATGCGGATACTGGGGATATTTATCGTGATGGTATTCGTGAAAGTGGCCAAGTACGAAGAAGTACAGCAAATATTGAGCGTATTGAAATTTTAAAAGGTCCTGCTTCAGTTTTATATGGACGTAGTTCGGGCGGTGGCGTAATCAATATGGTCAGTAAATTTGCCAATTTTGATTCGAAAAGTTCAGTCGGAATGTATGCAGGTTCTTATGATAACTACGGCTCTACAGTTGATTTAAACCAAATTATTTCTGATAACTTAGCCGTTCGATTAACGGGGGAGTATGGAGAATCTGATAGCTTCCGTTCGGGAATTGAAAATAAAATTGAAATGCTGTCACCAAGTTTTACTTATAAGAATGATGAGGGTTTAACATGGACGATGCAATATACCTACGATAAATTGCATCGTGTGCCAGACCGTGGGCCATCTTATACAGCACTTCCAAAAGGAACTTCGATTAAAACAGGTTTTGCCCAAGAGGGGGACTATGTAAATGATGTTTTACAAGTTGCTCGTTCAGATTTGAATTATGAGTTTGCACCTAACTGGAACTTTCATTGGGCATTGAGCTATCGTCAAACAGAGCAGAATTTTGATCATTTTTATGCAGGGACATATTGCGCTACAAAATCAACGACGAGTAATGGTGAAAGTAGTAAGTTGAGTGATAGTAATTACACTCCTGAAGAGCAAAGACGTTGTTTCAATAATGTTGGTAAAATTTCACAGACTTATTATTGGCAAAAGACAAATAATAAAACGACAAGTAATACCTTTGATATTCGAGGTGAATTTAATACTGGTACTTTAAAACATAATGTTCTAGTTGGTGGGGATTGGACTTATGAACAGCGTGAACCTGTATTAGCAAATAAGAATGCAAATGGTTTAAGAATTGATGGATTTTACGATCCATTGACTGGAGCGCTTACGCAAAAAAATCGTGATTCAGCTAAAGTAATTAATCAGCATAACTATAACCAAGGTGAAGGGTATGGCTTATTTATCCAAGACTTAATTAGTTTTAATGATTATTTTAAAGTGATGTTAGGTGGTCGTTATGATTATTTCCATTCACAAACAACGAATAGATTAAAAACAAGTAATGACAAAGATTATCAGCGCAGCATAGAAGGTGAAAGTTTTAGTCCTAACATCGGTTTAATTTGGCAACCTGTAGAAAGCCAAAGTCTTTATGTATCTTACAGTAAAAGTTTTGCTCCTTTTGGTGGACGTGTAGGAGTAAGTGTTGTTTCAGCGAATACAAATGTGGATGCTTTTGATGCAGAGCCACAATATAACGAACAATATGAAATTGGTGTAAAAAGTGATTGGCTGAATGATCGTTTAAATACTCAACTTTCTGTTTTTGATATTCGGAAAAATAATATTCGTTATCAACCTGATCCAGACAATAAGCCAAATGAGTGGGTTGTTGGTGGACAGCATCAATCGAAAGGTGTCGAGTTTAGTTTTATTGGACGTGCTTTAGATAATGTATTCGTTCGCGGTGGTTATAGTTATATTGATGCTGATGTGACAAAAGACAATAAGACCGCAAACATTGGAAAAGTATTGAATAACACACCTCGCCACACAGGAAACTTATTTGTTCGTTATTTACCGACAGATAAGATTTATGGGGAAATAGGCGCAACTTATGTTGGGGATGCAAAAATTTACTCTAATGGTAATTTAGATAATAAACCTTATGACTTAGAAGGATTTACAAGACTAGATGCTGCTATAGGTTATAGTGCAGATCCTTGGAATTTGACTATTGCAGTTAATAATTTAACAAATAAAGAATATTGGCGTTCAGATTCTATGCCAGGTACACCACGTAACTTCTTAGTGCGTTTGAATTATCAATTCTAATTTAATGACGTTACTGTAATTCTAAGCACTTTTGACTAGGGTCTGTTGACATTTGCTGTGCAAAAAAATAGCGAGAAAGTAAAATTCAATCGCCAAACCAAATTTACTCCTCGCTATGACTCGTACAATGCTGAATGATCAACACTGGTTAAAGCTGAAATCTATTGTCCACAATTTGGGGATCTACCTCAAACATAATCTTCGAAATTTTATTGAAGCCATTCTCTATAGAATTAGAACAGGTTGTCCTTGGCGAGATTTACCTGAATCTTTTGGTAAGTCCAACACCATATTTAAACGATTCACCAGGTGGTCTAAAGATAATAAGCTACTAAAAATATTTAAATTATTATCAAAACATGCTGATCTAGAATGGGTGTTTATTGATGCTAGCCATATTCGAGCACATCAACATGCTACAGGACTCAAGGATCAAGCTATTTCAAGAAGCATCGGTGGAAACAGTACTAAAATCCATTTAGCTGTGGATTCAAATGGGAACCCAATCCAATTTCTCATTCATGATGGCACCACCCATGATGTGAGTGTTGCACCTGCATTAGTCGATAGCATTGATTTAAAAGATACCGATGTGCTTTGTGCAGATAAAGGATATGACTCAGAATTATTGAGAGAGCAGATAGAAAAAACAGCGACTAAAGCAAATATTCCAAAGAAATCCAATACACGATCGAACAATGATTATATGGACTGGCACTTATATAAAATCAGGCACTTAGTGGAGAATACCTTTGCTAGACTCAAGCAATTTAGGGGAATTGCAACACGTTATGACAAGCTAAAGCGGAACTACGAAAATTCAGTTGCTTTAGCCTGTATATTTATTTGGCTACCGCTATGAAATGTCAACACACCCTATTCAAAAGTGCTTTTTTATTTCTAAGTGATGAAATTAATAGTTTTTCTAATAAATAGATATAATTTATATCTATCCTATTGAATTATATAAAATGCCATTGCTAAAAATGCTGGAATATTCTAGTATCTAATTGGGTGAAAAATGTACAGAATTAAAGTATAAACAACTATATAATTGTGACTTATTTTTAATTTGTGATTATTTAATGTTAATTGGTTCTCATTTTTGTTCCCTTTTGTTAGTATTAAAGAAAAGCATACATTAGAGATAATAATAATGAAGATCGTAATTACCTTACTTGTCGTTTGTTCAGTGTTTATTTTGGGTTATGCGAGCTATGTCGATTCTCAAAATAAAAAGCGTCAAGAACTTATAAAAATTGTGAATGATGCAGAACATAGTTTGAAAGCGATTCAACATAATCCAAACTATGTGAAGCACGCAAATCTTTCAACGTATCAACAAAAAAATTAGTTGTTGCTATGCTTTAGATTTTTCACATTAATGTTCATCTCAGTTTTGGTGAGAGTAGGGCTTTGATGCTTTTTTATCGAGTGATGCTCACGTCGTGAATAGAATCTGTTAAAATATTTACCATTAAATAAAAAGCTGCATATGAATATGCAGCTTTTTACATTTTGAAAACGGATTCAAATTTATCACGTTGTCTGAGTAACAGGTAAAAACTGGCATATAGATTGCTTAGTAGCCTTGTATACCAATTTGTGTACATTCAAAAAATATTTGATACACAAGCGTATAGATTTCACATTCTACGATCTTAGATTTTAACAGGTACTATGGTATGACAACGCCTAATGCTTCAGTTGGTTTGTTAGAGCGCTTATTTAAGCTCAGCGATAACAAAACCAACTTTAGAACAGAAGTTCTAGCAGGTGTAACCACATTTTTGACCATGTGTTACATTATTATTGTAAATCCACTCATTCTTTCTGAAACAGGAATGGATCATGGTGCTGTATTTGTTGCAACCTGTTTGGCTGCTGCAATCGGATGTTTGGTCATGGGGATTATTGCAAATTATCCGATCGCACTTGCACCAGGTATGGGCTTAAATGCGTATTTTACCTATTCAGTGTGCTTGGGTATGGGTGTGCCTTGGCAAACAGCACTTGCAGCGGTCTTTGTTTCAGGTTTAGTTTTCTTAGCAATCAGTTTTTTCAAAATCCGTGAAGCAATCGTTAATGCCATTCCAATGTCGCTTAAATTTGCAATTGGTGGCGGTATTGGTTTATTCCTTGCATTAATTGCACTAAAAAATGCAGGAATAATTGTTGATAATCCAGCGACTTTAGTTGGTTTAGGCGATATTAAACAACCTACAGTATTGTTGGCACTCTTTGGCTTTTTGATGATTGTTGTTTTACATCAGTTTAAAGTCCGTGGTGCAATCATTATAAGTATTTTAGTGGTTACTGCGATTGCGACCGCTTTAGGTTTAAATGAATTTAAAGGTGTGGTTGGTCAAATTCCTTCTATCGCACCAACATTCATGCAAATGGACTTTGAAGGTCTGTTTACTGCAAGTATGGTCGGCGTTATTTTCGTCTTTTTTATTGTTGATTTATTTGATAGTACAGGTACTTTGGTTGGTGTTTCACATCGTGCAGGGCTGCTACAGGATGGTAAATTACCTCGTTTGAAGAAAGCATTATTTGCTGATTCAACAGCGATTGTTGCAGGTGCTGCTTTAGGTACATCTTCAACTACCCCTTATATCGAATCAGCTTCTGGTGTTGCTGCGGGTGGACGTACAGGCTTAACAGCAGTTGTTGTGGCATTCTTATTCATTGGATGTCTATTTTTAGCGCCACTTGCTCAGTCAGTACCAGGATTTGCAACCGCACCAGCACTGTTATTTATTGGCGTGCTCATGATTCAAGGTATCACTCAAATTGATTGGGAAGATATTACTGAAGCTGTTCCAGCATTTTTAACCATTGTATTTATGCCGTTCACATATTCAATTGCTGATGGTATTGCAATGGGCTTTATTAGTTATGCACTAGTAAAATTATTTACAGGTAAAGCAAAAACAGTACCTTATATGGTTTGGATTATTGCAGCACTTTGGGTATTTAAGTTTGTTGCATTTGGTGGTTAAACCACTTAAAAATCATTAATAAAACCTTTAAAGGGTGTACCTCATTAGGCAACACCCTTTTTTATTTAGACGTGGAGTTAATATGAATCAAGTCGAGCTGATTCGTGCTTTACCCAAAGCCGAATTGCATGTGCATATTGAAGGGACTTTTGAACCAGAATTGATGTTTGCTATTGCACAGCGTAATCAGATTCAGATTCCTTACCAATCTGTTGAAGAAGTGAAACAAGCTTATAATTTTCACAATCTTCAATCTTTTTTAGATATTTACTATGCAGGCGCAAATGTGCTGGTGCATGAACAAGATTTCTATGACCTTGCTTGGGCATATTTTGAAAAATGTGCTGAAGACAGAGTCGTGCATACCGAAATGTTCTTCGATCCGCAAACGCATACGGAGCGTGGGGTTGCATTCGCTACTGTATTAGATGGTTTGAAACGCGCTTGTAAAGATGCGAAAGAAAAGCTAGGTATCAGTTCCCAATTAATCATGTGCTTTTTACGTCATTTAAGTGAAGAAAAAGCATTTGAAACGCTAGAGCAAGCATTACCATTCAAAGATGACATTATTGCAATCGGTTTAGACTCAAGCGAAGTTGGACATCCTCCTGCAAAATTTGAACGTGTTTTCGCGAAAGCACGTGAAGCAGGTTTCTTGATCGTTGCACATGCAGGTGAAGAAGGTCCACCTGAGTATATTTGGGAAGCTTTGGATTTACTCAAAGTGAATCGTATTGATCATGGTGTTCGCTCAGAAGAAGATGAGCAGTTAATGACGCGTTTAATCGCAGAAAAAATGCCGTTAACCGTTTGCCCTTTGAGTAACTTAAAGCTTTGTGTCGTGAACGATATGGCTGAGCATAACATCCGCCGTTTATTACAAAAGGGTGTACACGTTACGGTTAATTCGGATGATCCTTCATATTTTGGTGGTTATATGAATGATAATTTTATCGCGATTCAAAATGCTCTAGATTTATCAAATGACGAATTAAAGCAACTGGCAATTAATTCTTTTGAAGCATCATTTATCTCTGAAGAAGAAAAGCAAAAGTGGATTGATGAAGTAAAGAAAGTTTAAAATAAAAAAAACCGCGTGAAGCGGTTTTTTTATCTAACAAATTACTTAGGTTGTTTTAACATGCTCAATAAAACATTATCTTTATCAATTATATGGTGTTTAATCGCTGCTAAAACATGCCCTGCAATCAATAATCCTGCAAACCATGATAGGTAAATATGTATTGGTTTAACAATCGCTAATAGGTCAGGATTGTCTTGTACTAAGCGAGGTATTTCAAATAAGTATAAAACAGGTGCAGGGTGTCCAGCACTCCAACTAAATAAACAGCCAGTGATGGGTAGTGCAAGTAACATGAGGTAGAGTGCGAAATGCCCAATATGAGCGAACGTTTTCATCATGGGTGACATGGTATTTGGTAATTCAGGTACAGGATGGGTATAGCGCCAAAATATTCGGATAACCACTAAAAAGATAATCGTTGTAGCAATATTTTTATGTAAGGTAATGACATCACCTTTGAAACTTCCATCAACTTCATAGCTTAAAAAATTCCCACTATAAAATCCAATAAGCCATGCAACGATAAAAATAGCGGCCATGAGCCAATGTAATACTTGTGCTGTGCGAGTGTAGTACTGTGCTGAGGTTGACATCGCAACATCCTAGCTGTGATATGAGTCATTCAATTCTAAATATCGTTGATAATTCCTCATACGGCGTATGTGTAACAGAGCGTTTTATGCTTGAAACGCTTAAATGTTGATAGCTCGATGTTTTATTATGTAACTTGTCTACAACGTCATTTGATTAAATCTAATGGTTGTGCAAAATACGCCTGAAAGAATGTTATCGACAGGTTTAAAAACATGAAAAAATTACTATTCGTTGTACCTATGTTATTAGCTCTAAATGCTTGTGTTGCACCAAATGCAAATAATTCGACAGCTACGACATCTCAACAGCTTGGTATGGCAGCTTTAAAAGTCGCTGTGAATGCAAAATGTATTAATGAAATAAACACTTTACCAGTATGGAAAACAGCAACACGATTAATGACTGTCGAGCAGCGTGAAACTATTCAAACCAATGTATGTGGATGTGTCAGCGAAAAAGCACCGAATAGTGTAACGGCAGTAGAGCTCGCTACAGCTGCGATTGATCCTACAGCACGCGCAACAATTGTTAATCAAGTGGTTTCTGAAACTGTGAATGCTTGTGTGGCTGAAGTTCTAAACAAATAACTACCATAAAATAAAGTAGATAGGACTGAGCTTGATTCAGTCCTGCTATTCATATTAAGTTTATATCCATTTGTAATGGCATACTATTTTAATCACTTTATATCATAAACTTATAAAAATACTTAGAACTAGGATAGGTTTTAAGATGTATAAAATGAATTTTAAATGTGTCGATAAAATACCCCTTTAGTTTTATTTGTGGCCGAGCTTACTCTAGTCGTTGTAAATACAAAAACAAAAATATATTAAGTGGCATTGCTGTTGCAAAAACCATGAATGCTTCAGTATCAGAAGTGCTAAAATAATACAGTTTAAATAAGTTTTAGTTGGCTGCTCCGAAGCAGCTAATTTTTGTGAGTAATATAATGTTTGTTGCTGGTGTAGATGAGGCCGGACGAGGGCCTTTAGTGGGTTCAGTTGTCGCTGCTGCTGTTATTTTAGATCCAAATAATCCGATCGAAGGTTTAAATGATTCTAAAAAGTTGACTGAAAAAAAACGTGAGAAACTTTTTTTAGAAATACAAGAAAAGGCACTTGCTTGGTCAATTGCTGAAGCAACACATGCTGAAATTGATGAATTTAATATTTTACAAGCAACTTTTTTAGCAATGCGTCGTGCTGTTGAAACATTAAAAATTCAACCTGAAAAAGTCATTGTTGATGGTAATCAAATTCCTAAAGGAATTGAGATTGCTTGTGAAGCAATTATAGGCGGAGATGCAACGCATGCTGAAATTAGTGCAGCGAGTATTTTGGCAAAAGTAACACGTGACCATCAAATGAAAGCGTTGGATTTAGAATATCCAGATTTTGGTTTTGCTAAACATAAAGGTTATCCAACTAAGGCTCATTTTGAAGCAATTGCATTACATGGGGTAATTGATCAACATCGTCGTAGTTATGCACCGATTAAGAAAGCACTTGGATTATAAGAATTAAAATACTTAATCCAAAAATAATTAAAGCGACTATTATTAGTCGCTTTAATTATTGGAGAAGAATTCTGTACATTAACGATTAAAGTTATTATGTTGAGTAAAATCGCTATTCTCTTCTTCATATGAATGTTGATAGTCTTGATCAAGATGTTGTAAATGCTCATGCATAGCACGTTCATGTTGGATACGTTGGTAAATTTCCTCACGATGCACAGAAACTTCTTTTGGAGCATTTACCCCAATACGCACCTGATTGCCTTTTACGCCAAGCACAGTAACACTGACTTGATCCCCAATCATTAATGTTTCTCCGACACGACGGGTCAGAATCAGCATGTTTATCTCCTTGCTAAACGCTTAAACTTGCGACAGGGAATTCATTGTTCGAAAGCACAGCCTTAATATACAGAAAATTAGAACAGAAATATGTAAAAAACAGTTTTTTTCGTAAATTCTGTTCAGACTATCTGAAAAACCTCATGGCTTAATATAACAGAGCCACTGTAATAAAAACTATAGTGGCTCTGTTTTTTTTACTATTTACTTGAAATTAAAAAAGTAAATATACTCAATGAGCTATTAATTAAGCACGTACACTGCTTTCGCCATGTTCACGGTCTAAACCAAAAGCTGTATGTAAACAACGTACCGCAAGTTCTAAATAGTTTTCTTCGATGATGACTGAAATTTTAATTTCAGAAGTAGAAATCATCAAAATATTAATACCTTCATCAGCTAATGCTGAGAACATTTTGCTTGCTACGCCAGCATGCGAACGCATACCAACGCCTACAATAGAAACTTTTACGATGTCATCACGAGTTACAACTTCACAACCTTCGATACTGCTTGCAGTTTGATCTAAAATTGCGTTAGCTTTTGCTAAATCGTTGCGATTAACTGTGAACGTAAAATCAGTTGTACCATCTTCTTCAACATTTTGGATAATCATATCCACTTCAATGTTGGCATCGCTGATTGGCGATAAGATTTTAGAGGCAATACCCGGTTCATCAGGAACACCCAAAATTGTTAATTTTGCTTCATCACGGTTAAATGCAATACCTGAGATAATTGGTTGTTCCATATCGTCTTCTGCCTCAGTGGTAATTAGTGTGCCTACATTTTGTTTGAATTCGTCATCAAATGCGCCATCATCATCATTATCAAAGCTTGATAATACACGTAATGGAACTTGATATTTACCAGCGAATTCAACAGAGCGAATTTGTAAAACTTTTGAACCTAAAGATGCCATTTCAAGCATTTCTTCAAAAGAAATACGATCAATTTTCTTCGCTTTAGGTGCAACGCGAGGATCAGTGGTGTAAACACCATCTACATCGGTATAAATTTGGCATTCATCAGCTTTCAATGCCGCAGCAAGTGCAACACCTGACGTATCAGAACCACCACGACCTAAA
This sequence comes from Acinetobacter sp. Z1, assembly GCF_024296945.1. Taxonomy (NCBI): domain Bacteria; kingdom Pseudomonadati; phylum Pseudomonadota; class Gammaproteobacteria; order Moraxellales; family Moraxellaceae; genus Acinetobacter; species Acinetobacter sp. Z1. The sequence goes on from NZ_CP101115.1 coordinate 1,337,581, forward strand.
GTAGTGATATTGCCGTTGGCATCAAAACCTTGGAAACCAGCAACAACAATGACACGACCAGCATCTAAATCAGTGGTCATGACATCAGTATCAATCGACTCAATACGTGCTTTAGTAAAAGCGCTATCTGTTTTAATACCAACTTGACGACCTGTATATGACTTAGCTTCTACACCAATTGAATTAAGTGCCATAGCTAACATAGAAATCGTTACTTGTTCACCCGTTGACACCATTTGATCTAATTCACGTGGGTCTGGGGTGCTGGTAATGGCTTTAGCAAGCGCAAGTAAGCGGTTAGTTTCACCACTCATTGCTGATACAACCACAACCACTTTATGGCCATGGTCATGCCAACGCTTGACACGACGAGCAACATTTAAAATGCGCTCAGGAGTACCCATTGAAGTACCGCCATATTTTTGAACGATTAATGCCATAACTATCCTTACCAATTAAACAAGTCTAACGACTTAAGGCACTTACACATATTTGAAGACCAGATTTAACTGGAAACTTCAACATACCACGCAACTCGTAAACTTCTCCTTTGTTAGAGGCAGGAAGTCTATATTGATATTCTCTCTCAGACAGTTTAATTGCCTGAATCTTGCCTTTGGAATTCCACAATGTTATTCCTGTCAATGGTTTAAACTTAACCAGAGACGTTTAAAGCGAATCGTTACAGCTTTTGTTACTGTAATTCGATTGAATAATTCAGTTTTGATCATATTTCTTTTAACATAATCAAATGGCATAAACTCACAATAGGGCAGCGGCTTGGTTAGTGCAGTAAGCTGATAAAAGTACTCGCATAACTGTTTAACTCAAAAAACCGCACATCCTATAATTCGTTTATGCATTGCACTTATTGTTCAAGCCAACTAGGAAGAGCAGCCATCACTTGCTCAAACTTGTCATTTAATGGTGCGCCACCTTGTGCTAAATCTGGTTTACCACCACCTTTACCACCAAGTTCTTGAGCTAAGTGCTTGATAATGTCGCCTGCTTTTAACGTGGAAGCATATTGCTTAGCGACAGACGCGATTAAACTCACTTTGTCACCTTCAATGCCAGCTAAAATAATGACTGCATCTTCTAATTTTGATTTTACGCTGTCATGAAGATTGCGTAATGATTTGGCATCTAAACCTTTTACTGATGTGATAAGTGTTTGACGGCCAGCAATTTCTTTCACTTGATCTAAAAGTTCAGCCGCTTGAAAGCTCGCTAACTTTTGGTTCAATTGTTCGATTTGCTTTTGAAGACTTGATGCAGTTTCAACAATCGCTTCAACTTTCTCAACTGTTTGGTCTTTTTGAGCTTTCAATAAACCGTTGATGGTTTGGATATCAGTTTCTTCTTTTTGGACAGCCTCTAGTGCTTTTGTGCCAGTCACAGCTTCAATACGACGTACGCCCGCAGCGACACCACCTTCGGATGTGATTTTGAACAAACCAATGTCACCCGTGCGTTTAACGTGTATACCACCACACAATTCGATTGAGAAGTTTTTATCTTCAATCACTGAACCCATTGAAAGTACGCGAACTTCTTCGCCATACTTTTCACCAAACAGCATCATCGCACCTTTGGCTTTTGCTGACTCGATATCGAGCAGTTCAGTCGTTACAGGGCTATTTGCAATCACTTCTGCATTAACTAAACGTTCAATCTGTTGTAATTGTTCGAAAGAAACAGGTTGGTCGTTGGCAAAGTCAAAACGTAAAATATCGCTTGCAACAAGTGAACCTTTTTGTTGTACATGCTCACCAAGAATCTGACGTAAAGCTGCATGGAGAAGGTGAGTAGCAGAGTGATTACGCGCAGTTGCTGCACGAATATCTGCTTTAACCGTTGCTTCAACATTTTGAGTTGCTTTGAGGCTACCCATGGTCACGATACCCTGATGGACAAATGCACCACCAGATTTTTTAGTATCTTGTACTTCGAAGATACCGGTATCGTTTTTGAAGATACCTGTATCACCGATTTGACCACCACTTTCTGCATAGAAAGGGGTTTGGTTCAATACAATCAGTGCTTCGTCACCTTCGTTAATTTCATCAACTTGAACGCCATCTTTGTAGATCGCAACAATTTGACCTTGACCATTTGTTGCATCATAACCATCAAATTGAGTTTCGCCTTCAACTTTAACGATGTTGTTATAGTCAACTGCAAACTTACCAGCATCACGTGCACGTTGGCGTTGTGCAGCCATTTCAACTTCAAAACCAGCTTCGTCAATGGTCAGATCACGTTCACGTGCAATATCAGCAGTTAAGTCAGTTGGGAAACCGTAAGTATCATAAAGTTTGAATACAGTTTCACCTGCAATTACATTACCTTTCAGTTGCGCTAATTCACCTTCTAATAACTTTAAGCCTTGCTCAAGTGTTTTAGCGAATTGCTCTTCTTCTTTTAGTAGTTGCGCTTCGATGCGTGTTTGCTGTGCAGCAAGTTCTGGATAAGCTTCACCCATCACTTCAATTAGCGGCTGCAACATCTTGTAGAAGAATGAACCTGTTGCACCTAACTTGTTACCATGACGTACTGCACGACGAATGATACGACGCAACACATAACCACGTCCTTCATTAGAAGGATTTACACCATCAGCAATCAAGAAAGAACATGAACGTGCATGATCCGCAATAACTTTAAGAGATGCAGGATATTCAACTGGTTTATTTTGTGCTTTTGCTTCAGCTTCAATTGCTGAGGTATCTAAACCAATAATGTCAGCTGCTGCTTTTAATAAGTGTTGAAACAAATCAATTTCATAGTTTGAATTGACGTGTTGAAGTACCGCAGAAATACGCTCCAAGCCCATACCTGTATCTACAGATGGTGCTGGAAGAGGGTGCATCACACCATCCGCAGTACGGTTAAACTGCATAAATACGTTGTTCCAGATTTCGATGAAACGGTCGCCATCTTCTTCAGGAGAACCAGGTAGACCACCCCAAATATGGTCGCCATGATCATAGAAAATTTCGGAACATGGACCACATGGGCCAGTGTCACCCATTGCCCAGAAGTTATCAGAAGCGTATAGACCACCCTTATTATCACCAATACGGATAATACGTTCTGCATCAATCCCGATTTCTTTATTCCAAATATCAAAAGCTTCATCGTCAGTATGATAAACAGTGACGTATAAGCGATCTTTTGGTAAGCCTAACCATTGTTCACTGGTTAAAAATTCCCAAGCAAATTTCAATGCATTTTGTTTGAAATAATCACCAAAAGAGAAGTTACCTAACATTTCAAAGAAGGTATGGTGACGTGCAGTGTAGCCTACATTGTCGAGGTCATTGTGTTTACCGCCCGCACGAACACATTTCTGAGATGAAACTGCGCGTACATAATCGCGCTTTTCGAGCCCCAAAAAGCAATCTTTAAACTGGTTCATACCTGCGTTGGTAAACAGCAAAGTAGGATCGTTGGCGGGAACGAGTGAGCTCGAAGCGACACGTGTATGCCCTTGCGATTCAAAGTAACGCAAAAATGCTTCACGAATTTCAGCTGATGTCATAAAACGAGTACTCACAACCAAGCGTCCATAATTTTAAAGGTGCTAAATTATAACGGAAAATACCTATCCGACCAACGATTTTACAAGCAATATCATATAAAACTGTGATTAAGCTAAAAATCTATATTCAACAGCGCGCTTCATGTTTTACCATATAGCATATAAATGATGATGTTTTTATGAATAAGGGCTCTGCATGCAACGTATCGCTATCAATGGATTTGGTCGAATTGGTCGAAATGTATTACGTGCATGGTTTGAAAATCCAAAACAGTTCCAATTTGAAATCGTTGCAATCAATGATATTGCGGATGTGCAAACCTTAGTTCATTTATTTAAATATGACACGACACACGGACGCTTTGCAGGACAAGTTGAAATTCAAATTGAAAATTCAGATATTTTTCTTAATATTCAATCCAATCAGCGTCAGTTAAAACTGCAAGTTTTTAAACAATCCGAGCCTGAGTTATTGCCTTGGAATAATTTAAATATCGATGTTCTACTTGAATGTACAGGCTTATTTCGTTCAAGAGTTGATGCAACCAAGCATATTAATGCGGGTGCGAAACGCGTCATTATCGGTGCTGCACCTTTTGACTCAGTAGATGCTGCTATCGTGTATGGCGTCAATCACAATGATGTGAAATCAACTGATCAGATTATTTCAAGCGTGTCTTGTACCACACAGGCATTAGTGCCATTGGTTAAAATAATTGATGATGCTTTTGGTATTGATACTGCACTAATGACTGAAATTCATGCGGTCACAGCAGATCAATCTGTTTTAGATCATGCCCATCGTGACTTACGACGTGCACGTGCTTCAGGTCAAAATATTATCCCAACGACTTCAAGTGCATTAGGTGCTTTAAAACAAGTCATGCCAAAAATGGAAAATCGAATTGATGGATATTCAATTCGAGTACCTACAATAAATGTGGCAGCTATTGATCTCACTTTTGTTTCGCATTCACCGATTACTGTGCATAAAGTGAATGAAGTTTTGACTAAAGCGGCTCAATTTGATTATGCGCAAATTATGCAAGTAACGAATGAGGATCTAGTCTCTAGTGATTTTAATCATTCACCCTATTCTTTAATTGTTGATTTGACACAAACCATGGTGGTTGGGCATCAAGCTAAGGTTTTTGCGTGGTACGATAATGAGTGGGGTTATGCAAATCGCCTTTTAGATTTGTGTGAGTCATTTTGTGATTAAATCTTTATAAAAATTCATTTGGGGATAAAAATGACATTAATTTTGATTTGGGGTTTTATTATATTGCTTGCAGTTGCGATTGCTTTCTTGTTTTGGTTCCAGTTTAAAAGCAATAATTTGGTTCAAAGTACTCAACAGGTTCTTCAATTGGAAGAAAAAGTGATTCATTTAGAATTACATTTAAAAAAAGGATTGGAGATCATGCAAGATATGGCTAAAAAAATGCATGTTCAACAAGAGGTTTTAGATAAAACGATTGCAAATATTGCAGCTTTAGAAAATCAGAACGCTGAGTTGGTGAATGTTTTGGAAATAGTTGTTAAAAATAACGCTAAAAAATAATAATTTAAAATCTTAAAATTTATTGTTTGGTTTAATAAATCACTTTGTTATGATTCGAGATGCTTAATAATTTATAAATGTATCAGGATTATATGGACACTATTTAAAAAAAAGATAACAGGATGCTTTGTTTTATTTTCTGGATTACTCTTAACTGCTTGTGGTGGAGGTGGGGGAAATTCGCAAGCAAAGAGTACTGAAAGTGATGAAGCAATCTATCAAGTATATTATCAAAAACCGATTATATCCGAGGGTTATATTCCTGAGTCTTTTGAAATCACCAAGTATTCTATAAAAAATAATGAAATCAACTTTACAAAATCGCGTAATGCACCATTAGATGAACGTATTCTTACTGAGCAAAAAGTTTTTGAAATAAATACGCCACAAACAAATATTGTAAAGAGAGCTTCACCTACAGTTTGGACATATGAGCGCCTACCTGAACTTAAGCAGAATCTAAATTTTGAACTAGTAAATTTAGGTGGGGAAAATATATTTGATCGTGTGTTGCCAGGCTATCGTGATAATATAGATTTCAACAAGATGGATGATCGTTTTAATAAAGAACTCATTGCCTTTAATCAACATTATAAAAATTCAGTTTTTCCAAATGGAAGTATTTGTTATCGGCTAAAGCAAACACAATGGAATCAGCCTTATATTGAATCTTTCTCCACATTTAATTCATTTCCATCATTTAAGGAACAGAAACAGCAAATTCTTTCTCGTTACAATAACTTGGCTGAAAATAAAAAGTACTTCAAGCTTATAGATACTCAATGGCATGGCTATAACTTAATTTCTTTAGAGAATTTAGAAACAGGCAAAACACAAAGTGAGCTTGGAAATAGTGAAGATCAAACTGCCAACATTCAATTTATTCCAAGTACTTTGTGGGATGTAGATAAAAATTTAGCTTATGAGCAAAGCCATCTTCTTCAAGCTTCTGATCCTGAAAATTCGATTGAGAGTTTATTTGTACATGAGCAAAAAATGGAAATTGCCAAGCTTGAAAAAAGTTGCTTTGCATATAATTCAACAGCAATTAATGCTGTAAAAAAGTTAAATCTGATCAATTGGAAACAAGGGGATAGTTCAGGTATTGGGCAGTTCTTTGGAATGAGAACTTGGATTTTTGAGCCAAATTCCTAGTAATAATCTATTGAAATTATTAGTTAATCATGTAAAGGCTGTTTATTTTTTATAAGGTGGAATAAGCAGTTTTTCTTCAAATTCTCAGGTGCATCATGTAAATCTTCATGCTACACTACGCTGAATCGGGCATTCACCCGATTTTTTTATGTGGTTGCTTTTTACGTAGATCGTTCTGCGTTAAACAGATTTTAGGTTTGAAACATGACCATTTCAGAGACATGGTTGCTCCCTGATGGGGTAGCAGATGTATTGCCCGAACAAGCGCAAGTGGTTGAAACTTTGCGTCGAGAAGCTTTAGATTTCCTCGCAGTTCGAGGTTATCAATTGGTTTATACACCATTTATTGAATACATCGAATCGTTGTCTTCATTATCAGAATCCAATCAAGATTTAGATTTAGTCACCTTTAAAGTTATAGATCAACTTTCTGGGCGCTTGCTTGGTGTGCGTGCGGATATGACACCGCAAGTTGCGCGTATTGATGCACATGTTCGTCCGATTGAAGGTGTGGCTCGTTATTGCTATGCAGGTACAGTCCTTCATACAAAACCGCAAAATTTCAATGCAACACGTGCGCCTTTACAGTTAGGTGCTGAACTATATGGTCATAACAGCATCGAAGCAGATGTTGAAATGATAGATGTGATGTTGGCTTTAATCGAACATACGCATAATTTGCACGGTGTTCATTTGGATTTAGGTCATGTTGGTTTATTCCGTAGTTTAGTAAAACGTGCTGGACTAAATAAAAATACTGAAAGCGTACTTTCTGATTTATATCAGCGTAAAGCTTTACCAGAGCTAGAAGAATTTACAAAAGATTTAGCAATGGGAACAGATTTTTATGCTTTAGGTCGCTATGCCAGTGATTTAGATGCATTACAGACACACTTAAGCCAAGATATTTTAAATGATGTCGAGTTTAAAAATGAATTCGATGCATTGAAAACAACATTTGCACAAATTCAATCACGTTGGCCAAGTCTAAATATTGGTATTGATGTGATTGAATTACGTAGTTATCACTATCATACAGGTTTAATGTATGCCATTTATGCGCCAAACCGCGCTGCGCCACTTGCTCAAGGTGGTCGTTATGATGGAATTGGTGAGCATTTTGGACGTTCACGTCCAGCAACAGGATTTAGTTGTGATTTATATGCTTTAGGTGCGACACAATTTGTTGAAATTGAAACAATTGTTGCGCCAAAAGGTAGTGATCAAGATTTATTAAATACAATTGCAAAGACACGTCGCCAAGGTTTATGTGTGGTGCAATTGCTAGGTAATGACGATTTAAGCTCAGTACCATATGCGACCCATCAAATGGTGTCTCAAAATGGTCAATGGGTGATTGAGAAAATTTAATTGCCGAGCTAAAGGCTTGGTTTCCAATTTTAACAGCATGATGTAATGAGGCTATTATGGGCAAAAATGTTGTGGTACTTGGTACCCAATGGGGCGACGAAGGAAAAGGTAAAATCGTCGACCTGCTCACAGATCAAGCGGCTGCGGTCGTACGCTATCAAGGCGGACATAACGCAGGGCATACTCTTGTCGTAGGTGGTAAGAAGACTGTATTACACCTCATTCCATCAGGTATTTTACGTGAAAACGTATTGTGCTTAATCGGGAATGGTGTCGTTCTTTCTCCTGAAGCGCTAATCAAAGAAATGGCAATCTTGGAGCAAGAAGGCGTACCTGTTAAACAACGTTTACGTATTTCTCCAAACTGTCCACTTATTTTGCCGAACCACATTGCACTTGATCAAGCACGTGAAAAGAAACGTGGTAATGCGAAGATTGGTACGACAGGTCGTGGTATTGGTCCTGCATACGAAGATAAAGTTGCGCGTCGTGCTGTACGCGTTGCTGACTTAATTCGTGGTGGTGCGTTACTTGAAGAAAAACTTCAAGAAATGTTAGAGCTACATAACTTCCAACTTTCGCAATTCTATGGCGTTGAAGAAGTTAAGTTTGAAGATGTACTGGCACTTTGTAACGAATGGCGTGAAGTACTTGCGCCATTAGTGATTGATGTGACTAAAGTGCTACATGATTACCGTAAAGAAGGTAAGGCAATCATGTTTGAAGGTGCACAAGGGTCATTACTTGATATCGATCACGGTACTTATCCTTATGTAACAAGTTCGAACACAACTGCTGGTGGTGTGAGTTCAGGTTCAGGTATGGGTCCATTACATTTAGATTATGTATTGGGTATTACTAAAGCATATACAACACGTGTTGGTGCTGGTCCATTCCCAACCGAGTTACATTATGATGCATCTACCGATACAGGTGATGCTATTGGTCGTCATTTAGGTACTGTCGGACATGAGTTTGGTGCGTCTACTGGTCGTCAACGTCGTTGTGGTTGGTTCGATGCTGAAATCTTACGCCGTTCGGTTGAAGTAAACTCATTATCTGGTATTTGCTTGACTAAACTTGATGTATTGGATGGTTTGGAAGAAATTAAAATCTGTGTTGGTTATGAAGATGTTGATTCAGGCTGTGCAGGTTCTTCTGATGCGATTTCATTTGAAAGTTTAAAACCGATCTATGAATCAATGCCAGGTTGGAGTGAATCAACTGTTGGCTTAACTCAAATTGATCAACTTCCTGCAAATGCGTTGGCTTATGTAAAACGGATTGAGCAGTTAATTGAATGTCCAATTGATATCGTTTCAACTGGTCCTGATCGTGCAGAAACAATTGTATTACGTCATCCATTTTCAGCATAAGCTGATGTGGTGATTGAAAAGCTCTCATGAATTTGAGAGCTTTTTTATGGAAAAATTTTAAAAAATCGAAGACAACATGACATTAAAATTGATTGCCGAAGACTTTATTCAACCAGAACACCTTAATGCAGTTTTACCTCTGTATCAGGAGCTTGTTGAAAAAACTAGATCTGAATCAGGTTGTATTGCTTATGATCTTTATCACGATCACAAACAGAAAGGACATTTTGTTTTTATTGAGGAATGGATGAGTCGCGAAGCGCTGGATTTACATGTACAGTCAGAGCATTTTCAACGCTTAGTGCCGTTAATTGATAAATATCAGATACAACCAGGTCGTTTTACTCATCTACATCGTTTCGAAGTTTTATTATCCAATAAAGAATAAGCTGATTTTTACTGGAAGATCAGCAATAGCAAAAAATCAGCTTTTGATTCCAATCTTTGTTATTTCACAGCTAAAAAAATTCTGGTTATATTAGCTTTACATTCAAACAAAGAGGGCTTTAACGATGACGAAAAAGAGAATCCGCTACAATGGTTATGAATTAGCGTGCTGATGTTAATTAAAAATCAATGTGCTTAAAAGGTACAAACCAATTTTGATCAGGCGGGGAGAAAAGTTGGTTTGAACATTTTATAAAAATAAAAAAATTATTTTTAACAATAAAAATTGATAAATTACGAAGAGAACCGAAAGGTTCTCTTTTTTATTAGATTATTCTTCAACTTCTCTCACTGCATTATAAGCAGCGGCAGGTTCAATATTAAGCAGTTTCTTTCCAAAACTTCTTAACCACCAAACCAGTTGAGAAGTGAAAGGAACTGTTGCACTAACCTCAACAATATTTTCTTCTAATGGTGTAATTGTTTGATCTTTGCTTAATTGACTCTCATAAAAACTTTGAGCTGTACTTTCAGTCATCGTTAGCTTTAATAGAATCTGTTCTGTAGGTTTACTATAATCAACACGGAAACCAAGTGCACCTGATTCAATATAATTATCAATATCAAAATTTACAGGATGTAAGGCACGACTATCTAAGACTATAGCTGCTTTAAAACGGTGCAGTGCAAAAGTTTGAACTTCAGTTTTATCATTTCGAGTACAAATCAAATAAATCACTGCACCTTTTTGAACCAATGCAAGAGGGTTGAGAATATAGGTTTTATCTTCACCTTGATTTATTCTGGCGCGATAAACACATTCAATTTGTTTATCTTGTAACAATCCTTCGTAAATTGCTTGTTGCGCATGTTTATCGACCATAGGTGGAATTAAGGGTTGATTTGCAGGGACAATTCGTACTCGATTAATCCATTGTCTGACATTATTTTGTGTAGATAAGCTGCGTTTTGCTAAATCAAACCAAGGTGTCATTTCTTCAAGAAGACTAGGTGGAAGTAGGTGGCGTAAATGCTCTTCAACCATCATGAAGGTTACTGCTTGTGAGCTGGTCATGTGTGGCAAACTTTGAATCGGAGCATCAGAACGCCAACGCCAGCCTTGCGGCACAGTCTTATTGCTTTCAATTGGAAAGCGTTGAGCAATTTGATTTAAATCACGCTGAATCGTCCGAAGACTGATTTCAATGCCTTCTCTTTCTAATATTTCTTGTAATTCACGAGTACCCATCCATTTCCCAGTCGATAAACGAGAAAGTATCTGCCACTGGCGATAAAGACTATTAGACGTTTCTTTTTCTTGTATGGATGACATAGGCGAATAACTAAATTGTTTGATCTAAAGCAGACACAATAAAAAAACTCTTTGTATTTAGCAAGCCCATCTGATCTAGATTACTCATTTACGACTGAATCTAATTCACATTTAGTTGAATATCTGAGACTTAATAAATGAAAAATTAGAATTTGTATAAGTGGCATTGAAATTGCTTATTAGATATATGAATAAATGATGAGACGAGGTTTCTATGACAGAACAAGAGCACAACCTACATATCAGCACAGATTATTACGCGCCAGATCAAACGGCTTCTACGGTTTCAACGGATTCGTCTTCATTTATTTCTCAGCTCAGTGTGAGTACCAATTTGTTTGAGCAACTTAAATCAGAGTTTTTTAATGAGATGTTGGATGATAAAAGCTTTAACGGAGAGGCTTCAAAAAAAATTGAACAATGGTTAAGCATTCGAAGTTTAGATGAATTAAAAACATTGGGAACCCAAGCCAAGCAACATTTTTTATATCAAGGTATTACTTTTAATGTTTATGGTGATCAAGAGGGAACAGAACGTACGATTCCTTATGACCTGATTCCTCGTGTGATTGAAAAAAAACAATGGGAGAAAATTTCTACAGGTTGTGAGCAACGTGTTAAAGCACTTAATTATTTTTTAGACGATATTTATCACGCTCAACATATTTTAAAAGAAGGATTAATACCTGCTCAGCAAGTGATGATGCATGAAGCCTTTCAACCACACATGTTGAAACATCATCTTAAAGGAAAAATTTACTCTCAGATTAGTGGTATCGACATTATTCGTGATGGACAAGGTGATTTCTTTGTATTGGAAGATAATTTAAGAACACCTTCTGGTGTCTCATATATGTTGGAAAGTCGTAAGATTAGTCAAAAGCTGATGCCAGATCTATGCACTACAAATAATTTACAAAGCATTGAACAATATCCAATGTTATTAAGAGCAATTTTGGAAGAAAATGCGCATGTTGATAATCCATTAATCGTTGTTTTAACACCAGGTCGATTTAATAGTGCTTATTATGAACATGCATTCTTAGCGCGAGAGATGGATGTTCCTTTGGTAACAAGTCGAGACCTATTTGTTGATGATGATAAAGTATTTGTGAAAACAGTTCGTGGTCGTCAACAAGTGGATGTAATTTATCGCCGGGTTGATGATGAATTTCTTGATCCATTAACATTCAAGCCTGATAGTACTTTGGGTGTAGCAGGATTGATGTCGGCGTACTTGCAAAATAATGTTGTGATTGCGAATGCACCCGGCACTGGTGTTGCAGACGATAAATCAATTTATCCATATGTAGATAAAATGATTGAATTTTATTTAGGTGAGTCTCCTATTTTAAGTAACGTTCCAACTTATCAGTGCCGTGATCATGATCAATTAGATTATGTGCTTGGTAATCTAGAAAAACTTGTAGTCAAAGAAGCTCAAGGTTCTGGCGGATACGGCATGCTGATTGGGCCACAAGCTGATTCACAACAAATTGAAGAATTTAGACAAAAAATTATTGAAACACCACACCTATATATCGCGCAACCAACTTTGGCTTTATCTGTTGCTCCAACGCTAACCACAGATGGAGTCGCAGAACGGCATATCGATTTACGTCCATTCGTATTGAGCTCTCCGTATCGTACTGAAATTGTTCCTGGTGGACTAACCCGTGTGGCAATGCAAGCAGGGTCGCTGGTAGTCAACTCATCTCAAGGCGGTGGAATTAAAGATACATGGGTGGTGGAGACGTTACGTTCATAAACCTTTCTGACAGACTCTAAGCTTCGGGCACACATCACACTTGCTGAGTGCCTGAGCTGATTTAATAATATATAAGGGAGGACATGTATGGTTTTACTTAGCTCGAGCGCTCAACATATTTATTGGTTAGGACGTTATTTATTTAGAATTGGTCATGTCGCAAGTCATTTACCATTTTCAACGGATCAACAAGCAGCGGAATTTGCTCAAGCACTGTCTTTACAGATCGATGATGCTGAAAATTTGAATCAATTTATGCTAGCAAGAGCTCAGCCATATTCTCTGCTAAGTCAACTTGAGATTGCGAGAGATAATATCCAAGAATTGAGAGGATTGCTGACTGCTGAAGCATATGCTGAAATCAATTATTTAATTAAAAATACTCCTTCAGATGCATTGGCAATACAGCAAGTCGTAGAAGAGTGTTGTTCTATTTTAAAAGCAGAACAAGAAGAGATTTTCCTATTTTTTGACATAGGACAAGCGGTTGAACAAATTGATACTTATTTTAGATTTTATCAAAATATTGATCATGTGATTGAAGCGGTAGATTTTAAAGTTAAACGGTTATTTAGTTTAGGTTGGAATGATTTAGAGCCAAGTTGGGAGATTTTAAAAACAGAACCTTATTTAAATCAGTTTTATGCTTTTACTTATAAACTTGAAAATCAATTCGAGGTGCATGCATGAAACTTATGGTGAATCATCAAACGCATTATCGTTATACTCAGACTGCGCGTAATAGCGTGCAGTCCATTAAAATGATGCCCCAAAGTTCCAAACATCAAACCGTTGAAAATTGGCATGTCAGCGTACCTGGGCAATACTCATGTAAGAGGGATTCGTTTAATAACTTATGGATCACAGCAACTCAAAGATATGATTATCATTATTTAACGATTATGGCGCAGGGAATTGTCGATTTATTCGATACTGAACTTGGTAGTTTTGAGAGCGATGTTTCACCAATTATTTTTCAACAAAGAACAGCAATGACTTGCTGTGATTTAACTATGGCTGATTTTGCTCAGAGTGTCGTAAAAGTCAAAGATCGTCAGCATTTGATTCTGTTAGCTGAAGAAATTTTAAGACAAATACCTTATCAGCCTGAAAGTACTTCTGTGACGACCTCAGCGATTAATTCCTTTTATGCTGGGCAGGGTGTGTGCCAAGATCATGCGCATGTATTAATTGCAATGTGCCGTTCACTCAATTTGCCTGCACGATATGTTTCGGGTTATTTATATGATCAAAATCAACCACACCTCGCCAGTCATGCATGGGCAGAAGTATTTGTGGATAATGAGTGGTATTGTTTCGATGTAAGTAATCAGATATTTACACCTCAGAATCATATTTACGTTGCAGTTGGACGTGATTATTTGGATGTAGCACCTGTTCGTGGTGTGCGAGAGCAGGGAGGTGTAGAAAGCATGATGTCTGTTGTTCAGGTTTTGGCTTGTTGAGTTTAAAGAGAGAAAGATGACCTATTGTTGTGCATTAAGATTGGAGCAGGGTTTAGTATTGATCAGTGATACACGAACCAATGCTGGGGTCGATCATATTTCTGTATTTCGTAAATTACATACTTTTGGTGTTGATGGTGAGCGTTTTATCGCGTTACAAACGGCTGGAAATTTAGCGACAACTCAAGCTGTGATTGGGCATTTGCAAAATGCACTTGCTTTGGATCAAGAGCCAAATCTTTTTACTGTTAAAACAATGTTTGAAGTTGCTGAATTAGTGGGCAAAACATTACGTAAGGTTTTAGAAGATATTACCGAAAATACCCAAGAACAGATGAACTTTTCTTGCAGTATTTTAGTGAGTGGACAAATTAAGGGCGAGGAAATCCAACTTTATAATGTTTATCCTCAAGGAAATTTCATTTGTGCAACCATCGATACACCTTATTTTCAAATTGGTGAAAGTAAATATGGGAAACCTATTTTAGATCGTGCTTTGCATTATACGATGCCACTTGCTGATGCTTTACGTTGTTCATTAATCTCTTTTGATTCAACTTTGAGATCGAATGTCTCTGTTGGATTACCATTGGATGCGTTGATATATCACAAGGATAGTCTTGTCATACCTGAAGGGAAGCGCATCGGAGAGGAAGATCCGTACTTTAGTCAAATTAGTAAGCAATGGTCAGAAACTCTGCGTCGAGGGCTACAGGAGTTACCAAAACCTACCGTTGATTATGGTCTATAAATAGAAGCGAACTACTCAAAGTAGTTCAACCCCTACTTTGAGACTCTATTTTTTTTATGATCATAGGTTTATCTTTTTGTTTAAGGTTCGATCTAGTGACAGGATACTAGGTTTAGATGTAATGAGTACAGTTAAAAGAAACATATAGAGCAAATCGTGAGTATAGAAGAACCAACTGAACCAGCTAATTAGATCTAAGCCGTTTGGAATTGTATGGATTCCAATGGTATATAATGCGGTAAGACAAATTATGAATAATAGAATGCTGCTGAGCTGAGTCAATAATCCGAGGAGCAGAAATAAACCTGCAAGCATTTCGGTAGTGGAAACAAAAGTACTCATAATTTCAGGAAATGGAATGCCTGCATCAATGATTGTCTCCAACATAATCAGTTTATTTTTCTCAACGAAAAGCTTATTGAAGCCTGTGGTGAAGAAAAAAATGCCGATAGAAATTCGGATCAGAAAAATAACGAATTGTTGAATCGGCATTTTATTAAGCGGATTATCGTATATCAGTTTTAGCATTTTAAGTTTAAATGGTTAAAACTGTATTAGAAATAAAACACAAAAAATGATCAAGTATTGTTTAGTTACCTAGTCGTCGAGTAGGGCGTTGTGTAAGGCGGCAAAGTAATTCATAACCAATTGTTCCATTTGCATGTGCAACTTCATCAACTAAACGTTGCTTACCCCATAGCTCAACTTTCGTGCCAATTTCTGCATGAATATGGGTTACATCAATCGCAATCATATCCATACTGACACGTCCAACAACAGGAACCATTTGTTGGTCAATTGCAACAAAATTTTGTTTCACGTAAGCGCGTGGATAGCCGTCACCATAGCCAATAGAGACAATAGCTATAGTCAAAGGACTTGGGGCAGTGAATGTTGAGCCATAGCCTACATATTCACCTTGTTGAATTTGATTTAATGCAATGATCTCAGCAGTGAAACTCATGACTGGTTTGAGATCGAGCTCAGATACATTTTTATCCGAAAATGGTGATGCTCCGTACAACATAATTCCAGGGCGAATATAATCAAAATGAAGTTCTGGATATTTATAAATTGCTGCTGAGTTACAGCAAGAGGCAAATATTGGGTCACACGCTTGTTTAACTGCTAAAAATTGATTTTTTTGCTGTTCATTTAAGGGATGTTCTGCATCAGCATTGGCAAAATGCATGGTTAAAACGCAAATAAAACCTTCAGCTTTTAAGCGTTGAATAACGGCAATAATTTCTGCTTTTTTAAAACCCAGACGATTCATTCCACTATTCAGTTTTACCCAAACCTTTAAATCTAATGCGTTATAAGCAGCTTTATGCTGAATTAACCATTCTACTTGTTGGTTGTGATGCACGATGCATTCAAGCTTCTGTTCGATGACTTGTTGCATCTCATTTTCAGCAAATACACCTTCAATCAATGTAATCGGCTGAGTATATCCAAGTTGCCTGATCTCTAAAGCTTCTTCTAGACAGGCGACACCAAAAGCATCCGTGGCCTCTAAGGCGGCTAAACAGTTTTTGACTCCATGTCCATAAGCATTGGCTTTGACCATACTGACGATTTTTGAATGTGGAGCAAGTTGTTTAACACGGTTTAAATTATATTGCAGTGCTTCACTGTCAATATAAACTGTTGCTTGGCGCACCCTGAGTTCTCCTTTGGGTCGACTTGGACTGTATATAAAATAAAAATAGTTTGAATATTATTCGTCATCTTCATACTGAGCATAGAACTCAGGCGATAAATTACTGAAGCGAGTATATTGACCTTCGAAGGCTAAACGAACGCTACCAATTGGACCGTTACGCTGTTTACCGATAATAATTTCTGCTGTACCTGCTTCTTTAGATTCTTTGTTATAAACTTCATCACGGTAAATAAACATAATTAAATCGGCATCCTGCTCGATTGCACCTGATTCACGTAAGTCAGACATTACTGGACGTTTGTTTGGGCGATTCTCCAAACTACGGTTAAGCTGCGATAATGCAATCACGGGGCAGTGCATTTCTTTTGCAAGTGCTTTTAAACTACGAGAAATTTCTGAAATTTCGCCAACACGGTTATCACCCATACCTGGCACTTTCATCAATTGAAGGTAATCGACCATAATGCAACCGATTTTACCATCATGCATTTTTGCAATTCGTCGAGCACGTGCACGAAGTTCTGTGGGTGGAAGAGCAGAGGAGTCGTCGATGTACAAATGCATTTCTTGTAATTGCAAGATCGTACCCGTCACTTTCGTCCATTCATCTGCATCTAAATTACCAGAACGTAAATGACCTTGGTGTACTTTACCCATGGCTGAAATTAAACGCATTGCAATCGAGTCTGCTGGCATTTCCATAGAAAACACTAAAGCAGGTAAACGATTATATTGCAGAACGCTTTCAACCAAGTTCATCGCAAAAGTGGTTTTACCCATCGATGGACGTGCGGCTACAATGATTAGATCACCAGCTTGCATACCAGAAGTTTTATTATCAAGTTCTAAAAAGCCTGTGGTTAAACCTGTGATATTTCCTTCTAATTTAGAAAGCTCATCTAGTTTAGAAATAACATCCGCCGTTACAGAGCTAATCGATTTTGGACCTGAATCTTTTTTATTATTGTTATGCTGTTCTGCTAGCGAGAAAATTTGAGTTTCTGCTAAATCTAGAATTTCACTAACAGGTCGACCTTTGGTGTCATAAGCATTTTGTAAAATATCACTACTGACTTTAATCATTGCACGTAGTGTTGAAAATTCTTTAATTTTACTGGCATAAGTTTCAAGGTTATAAAAACTTGAAGGAGAATCTGCCATCAGTTGCATTAAATATTCTTCGCCACCAATTGCATCTAACAAGTTTTGTTTGAGTAACCAATCATTTACCAAAACCGCATCATAAGGTGAGTTTTCTTGAGCCAGTTTTTCAATTGCACGATAAATATATTTATGACGTGTAGCATAAAAATCATTTTCTTTGAGTAAGTCACTAACTTGCTCAAAGGATTCAGCAACCGTCATTAATGCAGCTAAAACAGCTTGCTCGATTGCAAGATTATGAGGCGGGGTGCGAAATTCTTTTAATTGACCTGAGTCACTCACTTTACTCTCTGTGTTTGGAGAATTTTTTGTAAAATTGGCATTCGCCTGTGACATAACAAGACCTAATAAAAAAGATGAAACATAACCGAGTGACTATCTTAATCCAAATGGAGGTAAACGCGACAATTTAATTCAGTGAAAATTGTGTAAGTGGTGAAAAATTAAAAGTTGCACTTTATTTATAAAATTTTGACATAAAAAAAGAGCATGTAAAACATGCTCTTTTTCTTTGCAGAAATTACTCAGATACGATAGTAACGAGAACTTCAGCAACAACATCATGGTGCAATTGGATTGCGATGTTGAATTCACCAGTGTGACGAAGCGCACCGTTTGGTAAACGAACTTCTGCACGGTCAACAACAAGACCTGCGTTCGTTAAAGCGTCAGCGATGTCACGAGTACCGATAGAACCGAAAAGTTTACCTTCATCACCAGCTTTCGCAGTGATAACGATATTAACTTCGTTCAATTGTTCAGCACGTGCATTTGCAGCAGCTAAAATATCAGCTTCTTGTTTCTCAAGTTCAGCACGACGAGCTTCGAAAGCTGAAGTGTTAGCTTCAGTTGCAGCTACTGCTTTACCTTGAGGAATCAAAAAGTTACGACCGTAACCAGCTTTAACTGATACTTTGTCGCCTAATTTACCAAGATTTTTAATGCGTTGTAATAAGATAACGTCCACAGCTCACCTCACTTACTTATGGTTGTCAGTGTACGGAATCAAAGACAAATAGCGAGCTTGTTTAATAGCTAACGCTAATTGGCGTTGATAACGAGCTTTAGTACCTGTAATACGGCTAGGAACAATCTTGCCGTTTTCAGTGATGTACTGTTTTAGAGTGTCGATATCTTTGTAGTCGATATACGCAACTTTCTCAGCTGTAAAGCGGCAGAACTTGCGACGACGGTAAAAACGTGCCATTGAGGTTCTCCTTATTCAGCTTCTGGAATTGCGTGTTGTGCTTCTTCACGTTGAGCTTTACGCGCACGTTTTTCTTCAGCACTTTTAGCAAGTAATGATTCTTCAGTAATTGCATTTTCACGACGGATAATGATGTTACGAATAATTGCATCGTTATAACGGAACAATTCTTCTAACTCATCAAGAGTCGTTTGACCACATTCAACATTCATAAGAATGTAGTGTGCTTTGTGGATTTTGTTGATTGGGTAAGCCAATTGGCGGCGGCCCCAATCTTCTAAACGGTGAATTTGACCTTCAGCTTCTTTGATCTGAGAGATATAGCGTTCAACCATACCTACAACTTGATCGCTTTGGTCTGGATGTACCAATAGTACGATTTCGTAGTGACGCATTGTCAGCTCCTTACGGTTTAAGCAGCCCCTAATTATAAAAATTAGAAGCAAGGAGTCATAACTAAAAAGTTATGTCGCAAATTGCGAAGCGCTAATTCTAGACACCTTTGGCTTAAATCGCAAGCAATTTCATGTTTTTGTCCGCAGTAAACTTTCATGTTGGAACATTCTATAGTGCTGTAACTACTAACAACAGATCACAAATAAACTGGAATAAAAGAAGGGTTTGAATAATTGGACAATGTGTAATTTCATTTAGGCAATAAGAATCTAATGTTTTTATTGCACGAAATGATAACAACAGAAAGGAATAATAAAAAGACAGAGATGTCTCTATCTTTTTAAAAAATAGGGAGTAGGGGTGCAGGACTTGAGAATGTAAAGCTAAAGCTCAAACTAATCACAGTAATTAAAATGACTGAAAAAAGAAAAAAACGTTTTGCCCAAAGCTGATCATTATCAGCTTTAAATCCTAAAATACCAATATAAAACCAGTAAATACATAATGCATTGCAAATCACCAAGAAAATAATATTGGTGTATCCATATACATATAAAGCATTCATTGAAAGCGTAAATAAAATCACATAGATCAGTGATTCAATTTTGGTTCTCAGAATAGAACGTGCTACTGGTAAAATAGGCACTCCTGCATTTTTATAGTCGTCAAACCGATAAATTGCAATCGCCCAAGAATGTGGCATTTGCCATAAAGCATATGCAACAAAAATGAGGAGAGCAGCCATATCGAATTGGTGACTTACAGCCGTGTAACCAATAACTGGGGGACTCGCTCCAGAAATACTACCAATCACGGTTTGATGGATTGTGGTACGTTTTGTCCACAAACTATAAAACCCAACATAGACGACAAATCCAATCACAGCGAATAGGAATGCATAAGCATTCACATAGAACCAAAGAATGCTAAAACCAATGACACCTAAAACGAATGCATAAAACATTGCTATAGTAGGGGAGATTGTTTTTTTTACAAGAGCACGGTTCATGGTGCGTTGCATTTTTTGATCGATGTCTTGATCAATTACATTATTTACGACACAACCAGAAGCAACAACAAATGTCGTTCCAATCAGAGTAAGTAATAATAAGAGGAAGTCTATGGAGCCTTGAGCGGCTAAAAAGAAGCCGCCCAAGGTGGTAATAAAATTACCGAAGAGAATTCCTGGTTTAGTCAGGAATAGATACTTTTTCCACATGACAATCAGTTTAGATCATCATGTTGTAGTGTAGGTAATTCATAATCCACACTGAACCTACGAGAAGAACAGCGATACATAGGATTGTGTAAATGAATGCAATCAAATTCCAACGTTGTTCAGATGATGTATTCATGTGCAAGAAATACACAAGTTGTACAAGTACCTGAGCAACCGCTGTAATAGCGATTACAGTCATTAAAATACCACGACTAAAACCACCCGCCATCACCATTCCAAAAGGAATGATGGTGAGGACAACAGACAGGATAAAACCAACCGTGTACTGTTTGAAGTTACCGTGTGATGCACCAGCAGCATTATGGTCATGACCACTCATTAGAGAACTCCCATTAAGTAAACGACGCTGAATACACAGATCCAAACGATGTCAAGGAAGTGCCAGAACAAGCTTAAGCAAGCAAGACGACGTGTATTCGGTAGTGTCAAACCATTCTTTTTAATTTGATACATAAGTACCAGCATCCACACTAAACCAGAAGTTACGTGGATACCGTGTGTACCAACTAAAGTAAAGAATGCTGATAAGAATGCACTATGAGTCGGACCGTGGCCAGCATGTACAAGGTGATGAAATTCATAGATTTCCATACCAATGAACGTTGCACCAAATAAGAAAGTAATGAATAACCAAGTAATCACTTGGTTTACATTCTTTTTATAAGATGCAAGAACTGCAAATCCGAATGTTACCGAAGAGATCAAGAGGGCAAAAGTTTCGGTTAATACAAAACCTAAAGAATCACCAAAAAGATCTTTCGCACTTGGAGTACCAGGTGGAATATGACTGCTTAATACGGCGAACGCAATGAAGAGTGATCCGAAAAGAATCAAGTCACTCATCAAATAAGTCCAGAAACCAAAGACCGTTAAGTCTGTATCATCATGTTCGTGATGACCGTCATGACCGTGGTTGTCGTGATGAAGTACTTCAGCCATTTCCTTAGTCCTTCTTCAAGTGTTTTTCAAGTAAAGCATAGCGTTCGTTTTCAATGCGCTCAACTTCAGCAGCAGGAACGTAGTAATCAACATTCTTAGTGAATGAGCTTACGATCAAGCTAACAACAGCTGCAACGAATGAAACAACGACTAACCACCAAATATGCCAAATTAATGCAAAGCCAAGTACAGTAATGAACATTGCAATGACAAAACCAGCTGCACGATCAGTCGGCATGTGGATGTCTTCATATTTGGTATCACGAGCGTATGCTACACCATTTTCTTTGTCAGTCCAGAAACGATCAACACCGCTAGCTTCTGGTACATGTGCAAAGTTATAGAACGGAGCAGGAGAAGATGTTGCCCATTCAAGTGTACGGCTATCCCATGGATCGCCTGTATGGTCCATATTGTCCTTACGTTGTAAGAAACCAACGATGATTTGCATTAAGAAACATGCAATACCAATCGCAATAAGCACAGCACCAAACAATGCAATTGCTAAGTAAGGATCCCATTCAGGGTTATCATATGTATTCAAACGACGTGTCATACCCATGAAACCAAGGATATAAAGTGGCATGAATGCAAAATAGAAACCGATGAACCAGAACCAGAACGCAGCTTTACCCCATGCCTCGTTGAGCTTCCAACCAAACATTTTCGGCCAGTAGAAGATGATGCCGGCAAACATACCAAACACCACACCACCGATAATTACGTTATGGAAGTGAGCGATCAAGAATAATGAGTTATGTACAAGGAAGTCCGCAGGTGGAACAGCCATAAGTACACCAGTTAAACCACCGATACCGAATGTCACAAGGAAGCCAAGCGTCCATAACATTGGGGTAGTATAGGTGATGCGACCTTTATACATTGTGAATAACCAAGAGAAGATTTTCACACCTGTAGGAATCGCAATAACCATGGTCATAATACCGAAGAACGCGTTAACGTTCGCGCCAGCACCCATGGTAAAGAAGTGGTGAAGCCATACAACGAATGCAAGTACAGTAATTGCAATTGTTGCATACACCATTGACTTGTAACCGAACAACGCTTTACGAGAGAACGTTGCAACGATTTCTGAGTATAGACCAAAAGCTGGCAATACTAAGATGTATACCTCAGGGTGACCCCATGTCCAGATCAAGTTCACGTAAAGCATTGGGCTACCGCCAAGCTCATTGGTGAAGAAATGGAAGCCGAAGTAACGGTCTAGCGTCAACATTGCAAGTGTACCTGTTAATACAGGGAATGATGCAATAATGAGTACTGCCGTACAAAGAGAAGTCCATGTAAAGATCGGCATGTCCATCAGTTTCATACCAGGAGCACGCATTTTAATGATGGTAACGAAGAAGTTAACACCTGATAAAAGCGTACCTAGACCAGAAACCTGAAGTGCCCAAATATAGTAGTCAACACCAACACCAGGAGAATATTGAATACCAGACAATGGAGGATAAGCCATCCAACCTGTAGCAGCAAATTCACCTAATACAAGTGAAACCATCATCAAACCAGCAGCTCCAGCAAACAACCAGAAACTTAAAGAGTTTAATAATGGAAATGCAACGTCACGAGCACCAATCTGTAAAGGTACAGAGATGTTCATCATACCAACAACAAGACCCATTGCTACGAAGAAGATCATGATTACGCCGTGTGCCGTAAAGATCTGATCGTAATGGTCAGGATGTAGGTAACCTTCACCACCGCCTTTAGCGAGGAAAAGTTGTAGACGCATCATGATCGCATCTGCGAAACCACGCAACAGCATGATTACAGATACAATGATATACATAATACCAATCTTTTTATGATCTACAGATGTAAACCATTCTTTCCAAAGGTAGCCCCATTTCTTGAAATAGGTAATACCACCAACAACCGCAATGCCACCAAGAGCCATCATGACCATGGTAACGAGTACAATCGGCTCTGTTGGGATAGAGTCCCAACCTAATTTGCCAAAAATCATATCCATGTCTTATTCCCCTTGAGCAGCGTGTTCAGCTGCAGCATGAGTTTCTGCTGTTGCATGTCCAGCAGCAGAGTGGTCAGCACCGTGATAGTTACTCATGTAGTGGTTGATGATTGTTTCAAACAATTTTGGTTCAACTGATGAGTAATACGTTACAGGGTGTGGCTTATTTGGGAATGGTTTCATTGCTTCAGCTTTAGCGATAGCTTCTTCATCACCCGCAGCTTTAGCGCGGTTAACAAGAATTTCGATCTGATGTTTAGAACGATCACCATCTTTAAGTGTTGCTAATTCAGCTTGGTCAAGTGTACCTTTTTGAATCGCTTCAGCATTAATGCTTGTACCATTACCAGCTTTTACAGCTTCAACCCACTGTGCAAATTCTGGTTCAGTCACGCTGTGTGCTTTAAAGCGCATTTGTGAGAAACCATAACCTGAATAGTTTGCTGAGAAACCACGGAATACACCTGGTTCATCTGCTAATAAGTGAAGATGAGTTTGCATACCCGCCATAGCGTAGATTTGCCCACCTAACTGTGGGATGAAGAACGAGTTCATCGTAAAGTTAGACGTAATCTTGAAGCTAATAGGCGTTTGTTCTGGGAAACGTACTTCGTTTACCGTTGCAATATTTTGCTCAGGATAGATAAAAATCCATTTAAACTGTTCAGCGACAGCTTGAATAGTTAATGGTGCTTTATCTGATTCTAACGGACGGTAAGGGTCGTACTTGTGGGAACCCCACCAAGTTAACCAAGCTAAAATACCAATAATAATGACAGGAACACCCCAAACAACGATCTCAATTGTCGTAGAGTGTGCCCAAGTAGGTTTATAGTCTGCATCTTTATTCGATGCGCGATATTGCCAACCAAACCATAATGCCATTACGATTGATGGAATTACCACCAATAGCATTAGATAGATCGCAGTCATCATCAGGTCACTTTGACCTTGACCTACTGGACCTTTATTGTTTAGAAGTACCATATCACCGCCACACCCAGTCAAGAGTGCAGCCATCGTAGATAAAGACAATACAGCTAAAATCGTTTGTCTCATTTTACAACCTCGGTGAAGAGTCCCATTCCCTAATTAAATTATGGGATAGCGATTAAAGTGTCGCATGATTGATAAGAATTTTTTGTGAAATGCTTAGCAATCATGCGACACCGCTACGTTGTTGGGCATTATGCCTCATATTGAAAAACTAAGCTACACATAACAGGGTCAGAAATACTTGTTTTAAAACCCGATTTATTTTGTAGGGTTTATTGTTTGGTAGTGTGTTTTTCTTTTAGATATCAATTTAATATATAAAAAAAGAGGATTAAATCCTCTTTTGTTTATTGATTTGTGATTATTGCTTTACGACCTTGGTTTTTGCCAATTTATCGTGCAATGTTTGACGATTTTTATTGAAAACGAAGAAAGTATAGTCAATAAGTGTAATAAAAGGCATAAATAATAAATTGAGAATAATGAACAAGACACTTCTTAGCCAAAATGCACGAATGCTATTCACCTGAGTATTTTGCTCTACATCAACAATTTTTATTTTCGCTATTTTCTTACCAATACTTTGTCCTGATTTAGCAATAAAGAAGGCTTGAATCATCAGCATGATAATCAAGTAGGCAAACATCGTCATCCATGCTTCATTTGGAATGAGTTGCATCAACTGTTGCTGTAATTCGACAGCTTTGGTCGAAGCCATTTGGGTAGCTTGTAACTGTTTCTGAATATCAAATAGTTCTTTATATTGGCTTTCATTAAAGAAAAATGATGGAATTGCAGCCATCGGTAACCAAAGCATTAAATCTAAAATTTTGGCAAGTGCTCGTGAGTGAAAAGCAGCAAGCTCAGGTGCTTTTTGTTCCACTTTAATATTAAAAGAGGCTTTTTCTGTTTCATTATTAATTTGCGTACTGAAAGGAGAGTATCCTACAGGTTCGTAAACAAGTTTACCTTGTGTTAATTCACCAAGTGTTTTCCATTCAGTCATACCTTCATGCCAAACAAGATCGGTAAGTAAAACCTGTTGGCTGGTCAGCATTTGGTTCACTTGTTCTAAACTATATGGTCCAGCTTGTTGATTGTTACGAGCCAAGTAAATTTGCATAATAAAAAAATCTCAATGACTAAAGATGAAAAAAGACCCCACGGAAGGGTCTTTTTTTATAAAAGATTAGGCTTTTTTGATCTGCTCTTCAGCAAGGAAGAACCACGTGTCAAGGACAGAATCTGGATTAAGTGAAACAGATTCAATACCTTGCTCCATCAGCCATTTAGCTAAATCTGGGTGATCTGAAGGACCTTGTCCACAGATTCCGACGTATTTTCCTGCTTTACGGCAGGCATGAATAGCCATCGATAATAAAGCTTTGACTGCTGGGTCACGCTCATCAAACAGATGTGAAACGATACCAGAGTCACGGTCAAGACCTAGTGTAAGTTGTGTTAAATCATTTGAACCAATCGAGAAACCATCGAAATGCTCAAGGAATTGCTCAGCCAATAATGCATTGGTTGGTAATTCACACATCATGATGACTTTTAAGCCATTTTCACCACGTTTTAAACCATTTTGAGCAAGCAGCTCAATCACACGTTTCGCTTCAGAAACTGTACGAACAAATGGAATCATGATTTGAACATTGGTTAAGCCCATTTCATCACGCACTTTTTTCAATGCACGACATTCAAGCTCAAAACAATCACGGAAGTTGTCAGATACATAGCGACTAGCGCCACGGAAACCTAACATTGGGTTTTCTTCTTCAGGTTCGTATAACTTACCGCCAATTAAGTTCGCATATTCATTTGACTTAAAGTCAGACATACGCACAATCACAGGCTTATTTGCAAAGGCAGCGGCGAGTGTTGAAATACCTTCGACTAACTTTTCAACATAAAACTCAATCGGAGAAGTGTAGCCAGCCGTGCGTGTCATTACAGCAGCACGTGTTTCACGAGGAAGGCTTTCGATGTTTAATAATGCTTTTGGATGCACACCGATCATACGGTTGATGATGAACTCAAGACGAGCAAGACCAATCCCTTCATTTGGAATTTGAGCAAAGTCAAATGCACGGTCTGGGTTACCCACGTTCATCATAATTTTGAACGGTAGTTTAGGCATTGAATGAATTGAATTACGTTGTACTTCAAAGTCTAACGCACCTTCATAAATAAAGCCTGTATCACCTTCAGCACAAGAAACAGTTACTTCTTGGCCATCAGTTAATACTTCTGTTGCGTTACCACAGCCAACAATGGCAGGTACACCAAGTTCACGAGCAATAATTGCTGCGTGACAAGTACGACCGCCGCGGTTTGTTACAATCGCAGCAGCACGTTTCATCACTGGTTCCCAATCTGGGTCAGTCATATCAGATACAAGTACATCACCATCTTGTACTTTATCCATTTCCTTGATTGAAGTCACAACACGTACGCGACCTGAACCAATACGTTGACCGATTGAGCGTCCTTCACAGATGACAGTACCGCGCTGTTTTAACAGGTAGCGTTCCATTGTGCCGACATTTTGACGACTTTTTACAGTTTCTGGACGCGCTTGTACAATATAGATTTGACCGTCATCACCATCTTTTGCCCACTCAATATCCATTGGTGAGCCGTAGTGTTGTTCAATAATTAATGCTTGTTTAGCAAGCTCATGCAATTCATGATCATTCAACGCAAATTGTTGACGTTCTGGTTTTTCAACATCAACCACAACCACTGATTTGCCTGCTGAACCTTCTTCGCCATAAATCATTTTTTGGTGTTTAGAACCAAGGTTGCGGCGTAAAACAGAGTGTTTGCCATTATTGAGCAGCGGCTTAGATAAATAGAATTCGTCTGGGTTAACTGCGCCCTGAACAACCATTTCGCCTAAACCATATGATGCAGTAATAAAGACTACATCACGGAATCCTGATTCTGTATCGAGTGTAAACATGACTCCCGCAGCGCCAGTTTCAGAGCGAACCATACGTTGAACACCAGCAGAAAGGGCAACAACACTATGCTCAAAACCTTGGTGTACACGATAAGCGATCGCACGGTCGTTATAAAGTGATGCAAAAACTTCTTTAATCGCAATAAGAATATTATCAATACCGCGAATATTTAAAAATGTTTCTTGTTGACCTGCAAATGAAGCGTCAGGGAGATCTTCTGCAGTTGCAGAAGAACGTACCGCAACAGCAATGTCTGGGTTGCCGTTTGAAAGTGCTGCAAAAGCCTCACGAATTTCTTGTTCTAATGTCGTAGTAAGTGGAGTATCAACAATCCATTTACGAATTTTAGCGCCTGTTTCAGCAAGTGTAATAACATCGTCAACATTTAGCTGTGCAAGTTCAGCCTGAATACGAGCGTTTAAGCCGCTTTGATCCAAGAACTCACGATAGGCAGCTGCAGTTGTTGCAAATCCACCAGGTACCGATACGCCAGCATTTGATAAATGACTGATCATTTCACCCAAAGATGAGTTTTTCCCACCTACGAGTTCGACATCGTGTTTTCCTAATTTTTCCAGACCGATTACGCGCGCTTCCAAAGTATTTACTCCACTTTTTTTGCAGTATGAATGACCATCATTGGTATGAAATTATACGAATGTGCCTAGATTTAGCGTTTTACTAAGCGACAGCCATGTTAGATGAGTTTACTATAAAGATTATAGAGCACTAAGACAAATGTTTAAGGAGAATTTTGATGCCCGAAAGTAAACAAATTAAACGGAGTGTATTCTTTATTTCAGATGGTACAGCAATCACCGCAGAAACCCTTGGACATTCGCTACTTGCGCAATTTCCCAACGTTGATTTTGATATTCATATCATGCCTTATATCACCACAGAAGAGGCGGCAATGAATGTTGCTGTAGAGATCAATGCGTGCCAGAAACGTGACGGTTCTTTACCACTTGTTTTTGATACTTTGGTCGATCCAGATGTACGTGAAATCATTAATACTGCTAAAGCCGTAAATTTGGATGTCTTTGAAGGCTTAATTAGTAAATTAGAACAAGAATTGGGTACACCTCCAACAACATTGGTGGGTCAAACGCATGCAGTAACAGATTCCGAATCTTATAAAGCACGTATTGATGCAGTTCATTTTGCACTAGATAACGATGATGGTGCACGCACTCGACATTATGACAAAGCTGATCTTATTTTAGTTGGAGTATCTCGCTCAGGTAAAACACCAACTTCGATTTATTTGTCATTACAATTTGGTATTCGAGTGGCAAACTATCCTTTGACCGAAGAAGACCTGGATGACAATCGCTTACCTGCGGTACTCAAAGAGCATAAAAATAAACTCTTTGGTTTAATGATTGATGCAGAGCGGTTAGTTGCTATTCGTAGTGAGCGAAAAGCGAATAGCCGTTATGCCAGCTTTAGTCAATGTCAAATGGAGTTACGTGCGATTGAGGGTATCTATATCTCCGAAGGGATTAAATATTTGAATGTTACTGAGATGTCGATAGAGGAAATCTCTACACGAGTTTTACAGATGACAGGTCTGAAGCGACGTATTGGTTAATCTAATTTGGCTAAGTGAATCCTTAATTGACTTAGCCTTTCATACGAAAAATCACATAAAATAACGTGTTTTTATTTTAATCAAAAACTTAATATCAAAGACATACGTCACTGATGAAATCATAACTTTTTGAATTTATTTTAAAATTTAAATTACTACAAAATATGACTATTGGGTTGTGTGTTTTAGTGATAATTGCATCACATTTTGATATGATATGTGTGAATTAAATCGTATTGTGAGCATAGGTATATGACTTTGCTTTTGGCTAGTCATTTTTTAAATGAAGAGTTCCCTAAAGAAATAAAATCTTTGGAGTTGCATGACACAAATGTCAATGCGACTAGGGCTTTTCGATGCTTTCAAGAAATGAGTGATATTGAAAAAAACGTTTTTGATAATATCCCCAGTTTAGTTTGGTTATTGACAGAACAAGGCGATGCTTATTTTTTCAATAAATTAAGCCAAGAATATATAGGCGCACAAGAATTACATCAATTGATCAATGGCTGGGATAATGTAATTCATCAAGAAGATTCAAAATTATATAAAAATGAATGGTTACAGGCTTTCATTCATAAAAATGAATTTCAATTTGAATGCCGAATACAACATCATTCTGGTACATATCGATGGTTCTTGTTGTCCGCAAAATTTATTGAAAATACAAATGTTGAAAAAAAATATTGGTTTATCAACTGTGCAGATATTCATGAAACTAAGCAACATCAACAGAACTTAGTCAAATGTATCGACACACAAACCAATATGCTAGATACCAGTATCGATTGTATTAAATTACTTGAAGTCGATGGAACACTTTTACATATCAATAAATCAGGCTGTACTGCATTAAATATATCTGAAAACAATAAATACTCTAGGATGAAATGGGTTGATCTTTTACCTGCAGAGATTCGCTCGAAGGCAGTACGTGCTTTAAAGGTTGCCGTGCAGGGTAAACCATCACGATTTCGTGGAATGAGTACAAGTGGCAATAAAAAGCAGTATTGGGATAATTTGCTTACACCAATATTTAATGATACAGGCGAGACGTTGCGTATCTTATGTATTTCTCGTGATGTAACTTCGCAAAAAGAAACAGAAATGCGGCTTCAAATTGCCAGTGAATTAGATGAATTAACTGGGTTGTATAATCGTCGTTTTTTCAAATCACAGCTTAAACGTACTTTGCTTAAACATAAAAACAATAAAAAGCGCTTAGGTTTAATGCTGCTTGATTTAGATTATTTCAAACATGTTAACGATACTTTGGGTCATGCCGCAGGTGATCATTTACTCAGAATATTATCAAAGAGAATAGAGAACATACTTCCCGCCAATACTTTTGTCGCACGTCTTGGCGGAGATGAGTTTGCAATTGTTGTGAACGAGATTGAAGATGGAAGTGATCTCGAAAAAATAGCAATTGATGTCAATAAATTGTTAGATGCACCGATTACATATGCTGGAAATTTAATTAACGGAAGTATGAGTATTGGTTGTGCAATTTATCCACTTGATAGCAAAGATTCATCTACATTAATGAAATGTGCTGACACTGCATTGAATGATTTAAAAGCCACAGGACGAGGTGGCTTTCGCATGTTCAATTCTCATATGCTAGTCGCTGCTCAAGATGTTGCAATCCAGCTTAATAAAGCACGTCATATCATTCGTGATGATCTAATTATTCCGTTTTATCAACCTAAAGTTAGATTGTCGGATGCTAAAGTAGTCGGGTTTGAAGCTTTATTGCGTTGGCAAACATCAGATAATCAGGTTCATTTCCCAAAAAATGTTGAACAAGCTTTTCAAGACTATGTTTTGGCGACAAGAATAAGTGATGCAATACAAAACAAAGTGTTCGCGGATATTTCAACTTGGATGAAGCAAAAACTTCAACTTGTGCCAGTTTCAATTAATGCTGCACCAGTTGAGTTTCTGAAAGATAATTATGCTGAGCGTTTATTGCATCGTTTAAGTCAATATAAAATTCCACATCATCTGATTGAAATTGAGATTACTGAACAAATTTTGGATGATCGGGGTTCGGATTATGTGGTAAGAGCATTAACTTTATTGAAACAAAATGGAGTGCGAATAGCACTTGATGATTTTGGTACAGGTCATTCATCTTTAACCCGATTAAGGGACTACCCAGTTGATTGCTTGAAAATTGATTGCGATTTTATTAGACGAATGAATCATGATCCTGCCATTTCAGCTATTGTAGAAGCGATTGTTGCATTAGGACCAAAATTGTCCCTAGATATTGTTGCAGAAGGCATTGAAAATATTGAGCAATTAGAGTTGCTTAAACTATCTGGTTGTACGATTGGTCAAGGGTTCCTATTTAGCCAAGCCGTAAGTCATCAACAAGCGACTTTGATGTTAGGCAAAACCGTATAATTTTGAGATGTTGTGATTTTAAGTTGCTGTTTTAATGATTGAAAATAAATGAAATATTCAAAATCATCATCAATCAATGGTGATGCGGTTAGTCTGACAAGCAAGTCGCTAAAATTAAATAACAACCTACTTGCCTGTAAATTGAATTTAGTTCTGTTTAATATCCATTAACAAGCTAAAGTTATCTAAACGTTTCTGTGTATCATAAATATCACAGGTGAATATAAATTCATCTACATCATATTGTGCCGCAATTTGATTTAAACCTGATTTAACCGTTTCTTGAGAACCAATTTGCGCCATCGCATAAAAATTTTGAATCGCTAATTGTTCAGCACTACTTGCAAGACCCTGAGTCGATTCAATCGGTGGTTTAAGTTTTAAACTGTGACCACGAATTAAATTTAAAATTCTCTGATAAGAACTTGTCGCTAAATATTGAGCTTCATCATCCGTTGCAGCAACAACTGTTAGGATGCCCATTGACACATAAGGTTTATCTAAATATTCAGATGCTTGGAAATTATCACGATAAATCTCGATCGCTTGACCTAACATTCTTGGCGCAAAATGAGAAGCAAAAGAATAGGGAAGTCCTAACTTTGCAGCTAATTGAGCACTGAATAAACTTGAGCCAAGTAGCCAAACGGGGACATGCGTATTTTGCCCTGGCGTAGCTATAATTTTTTGATTCGGTTGCGGCGCTTTAAAGTATTGCAAAATTTCCATTACATCTTGTGGAAATTGATCTTCGGTTTCCTGACGACCACGGCGTAGTGCACGCATTGTCATTTGGTCTGTTCCAGGTGCACGACCTAAACCAAGTTCAAAACGATTTGAGTATAGTGTCGCTAGGGTTCCAAATTGTTCTGCCACCACTAGCGGTGCATGGTTTGGTAACATAATACCGCCTGAACCTAGACGAATACTTTGAGTGTTTGCCGCAATGTATCCGAGTAAAACGGCTGTAGCAGAACTGGCAATCCCATCCATATTGTGATGCTCAGCGAGCCAAAACCGTTGATAACCTAAATTTTCAGCATGTTGGGCGAGTTTAAGTGCGTGACGGAGTGAAAACTCAATACTTTTATCATCACGAACTGGCGCGAGTTCTAGGATAGAAAACTTTATATCTTGTAGTGATTTCATCATAAATTCTCAATATTATATATCGAAATAATACGATATGAATTGGATTTTGTATATCGATTTTAATCGATATTTATATTTAACCAACAAAAAAGCACCCGAAGGTGCTTTATACAAAACAATCTATTATCGGTTTTTATACCAGCCACGATGCAAACCATTGTCATGACGATTTTTATGACGAGAGTTGT
Source organism: Acinetobacter sp. Z1 (assembly GCF_024296945.1). NCBI lineage: Bacteria > Pseudomonadati > Pseudomonadota > Gammaproteobacteria > Moraxellales > Moraxellaceae > Acinetobacter > Acinetobacter sp. Z1. The sequence continues at coordinate 1,370,215 of NZ_CP101115.1, forward strand.
AGTAACGGCGATCATCATAAGAACGACGATTATCGTAACGGCGGTCATAGCGACGATCATCGTAACGGTTATCAGCATCTCGATCTTGTCCAACCTTTTGACCTAATGCCGCACCACCTGCCGCACCGAGAGCTGCACCGATATAACCACCATTGGTTCCAGCTACATTACGACCAACTGTATATCCACCTGCACCACCTAAGCCTCCACCGATTGCAGCTTCAGTACGATCACGCTTGTTACTAGATGCCGCAGCACCACCAGCACCACCAATGGCTGAACCAATCATGGCACCTGTTTGTCCGCCTAATTGTTGCCCAATTGCTGTACCTACAACACTGCCTAGAGCAGAAGTAGCAGCAACACGTGTCGCGTTATCAGCATATGTGACTGTTGCCATCGACGAAGTTGCTAAAATAAGGCTGCATAACCATATATTCGATTTCATAGTGAAACTCCTTATCCATCTATCTGGACAATATTTTTTTGCTTGTGACAAATTTAACAAGATTTTCTAGTGAAAATATGGAGCGCAATACTACGATTGAGAGAGTTTAACGATGGTTTTGTAGGTGTTCTATTACAAGTGAAGAGATTGTGAATAAATTATAAAAACAGAGAATGAATAAGCAACAGCCAACGGTGCATCTAGGAATCGAGTACAATAGTTGTAGTTCGGATTAGGATGCAATTATGCTGCTGGAAAAAATTTTACAATCGCAAGGTTTTGGTTCAAGAAAGTATTGTCAGCAGTTAATAAAAAATGGTTCTGTCGAAATTGATCATCAGGTCTACGATAATCCAAAGCAGAAAATTCTTACTGATCAACTCTGTTTTCAGGTATTTGGTGAAGAATACCAATATAGAGAGCAGGTCTATATTGTTCTTAATAAGCCTCAAGATTACGAATGTTCCCATCAAGCAACGCATCACAAAAGTGTCTTTAGTTTATTTCCTGAAATTTTACTTCATCGTGGTATCCAATGTGTTGGTCGTTTAGATCAGGACACAACAGGTATGTTATTACTCACGGATGATGGTCAATATTTACAAGCTTTGACCAATCCACGTAAGCACGTGCCCAAGGTTTATCACGTTACTACAGCTGATCCTATTACACTGGATCAAAAGCATGCTTTAGAGATTGGAGTAGAGCTTCGTAATGAAAAAGGGGTGTTTGCTGCGACTGATGTCGAATTGATATCAACTCATCAACTATCAATGACCATTCATCAAGGTGTGTATCATCAAGTTAAAAGAATGCTCGCAGCTGTTGGGAATAAAGTTGAGGCTTTGCATCGACATCAGGTTGGTTTACTTGAATTACCAAAGTTGGCGGAAGGAGAGTGGCTGTATTTAACTCCTTCGCAAAAACAGTTAAGCCAAAACATAGCTGTAGATAAATGATTATTTTAAAAAACAATGAAAAGTTTTAAATTCACTATCTTGAATAAACCCCATTTGTTCATAGAGTTGATGAGATTGATAATTATTTTTTTGCGTTTCAAGGCTAATTCGTTGCGCGTTTTCATGGCGTGCAAACAGAATGGCAGTATCAATCAACTGTTTTGCAGAACCTTGTTTACGGTATGAGGGTGTGACATAAACGTCATCTAAAATGTAATAGGTTTCACAAGCCACGGAAGAAAATGCAAGATAAAGTAATACAAAGCCAGTAAATACATCATCTTTAACATGGATGAAAATAACACTGTCTTTATTATCGAAACGATGTTTTAAAAATTGATAAGATTGTTCAATATTTGATGATGCCCCATAGAATTGGCGATATTCATCAAACAAGACAGCAAGCTGATGGAGATCTTCCTTTATTGCTCGTTTAACAATCATTCCTGTTGATCCTTACATTTATAATTTTATTTGGACTGTCAGGATAACGAAAAAAATTCAGCTTAAAAAATAAAAACTTGTTTATAAATGCAACATTGTTAAGTTTTGTCACTTTCACCTAGAAGAGCGTTCAACTCTTCAAATAAATCTTCGTGATCATCTTCTATATCTACAGCAGATGGATTTTCTACTGAATTCGCAGCTTTAGATTTACGCAGTTTAAGTAACTGCTCCATATTGATATTTTGATTTTCAATTGCAAATGGAATTGATTTAGTCAGTACAACCTGCTTAAAGAAAAGACGAACAGCTTGAGCAGGGGATATACCCAATTGCTTAAAAACAGCAAAAGCCTGCTTTTTTTCCTGTGAATCTAGGCGAACCTGATAAACTTCTGTTTTTCGCATGAAGATTTAAACCAAATATTTATATTTATCGTCATGTATTTTAAACGATCGTAATGTAATTTCAATATTTTTGCAGTGAAAAGTGGTTTTTTTTGTCATTACGTTGTGTTTACAATGAAATTTCTTGAAGTGAACTAAAGTTCATTTCTTGATTTGTAAATGGATCTATAAATTGAATTTGCTTGGCGAGTAGTTGTAGCGGTTGACTAAAATCATCATCAGCCTTGTGTTTGACCTTTGGATAAAAAGTATCATTAAGGATGGGAATGCATAAAAAATTTAAATGCACTCGCAACTGATGTTGTTTTCCCGTTTTTGGTTGTAGTTGGTATTTTGCATAATTTTCATTATGTTTAATGATAGAAATAATAGTCTCAGTATTACTTTTTTTCTCAGAATTGATTTGCATGGTGTAAAAAGGATGTCCTTTTTCTAAATGTAACTCAAGAGTCAAAGGAAAATTAATCTCTGGTCTATATTCTGCAATCGCATGATATGTTTTCTGAACTTTGCGCTCTGCAAAAAGTTGTTGGTATGCATTTCTTGATGATGCTTTTTTGCAGAATAACACAACGCCGGCAGTTTCACGGTCTAGTCGATGTATTGGCGTTAAATCGTCATAGCCAGTTTGTTTTTTTAGTCTTACCAATAATGTTTCTTGAACGTATTGACCTGTAGGACTCATAGTCAAAAAGTGTGGTTTATCGACAACAAGCAAATCATCATTTTCAAATAGAATTTGATGCTTAAATGGCACATGTATTTCATGCGCCAGAAAACGATAATAATAAATGTGGGTATTGGGAGTGTAGACACTATTTAATTTTAATTTTTCTCCCTGCGCAGAGTAGATTAACTCATCCGTAAAACGCTGTTGCCATTCGTTAACCTGAATATGTGGAAAGTGCTGGCATAAGTAATCAAAAATAGTCACTGCTGAAACATCATTGGGCAAAAAGACTTTACTCGCACTGACGCCATTGATTAATGGCGGTGTAAACTCAATGATTGATGGCATACAACGAAATCAACTTAATAAAATGATGTAATAAAACACTTTAAAAGGACTTTATTAGGCTTTAAAGCAGGGCAATGTTATCATAGCTGACATCCCAATTTTGTTTTATTTGCCATGTCGTATTCAGTGAAATTTACTCTAAATCATGAACAAGACACTCAACATTTTGCACAAGTACTTTCAAAGCAAGTACATTCAGGGATTATTTATTTAATCGGTGATTTAGGTGCTGGGAAAACAACTTTTACACGTTATTTTCTACAAAGCCTTGGACATCAAGGTTCAGTAAAAAGCCCAACTTATACCTTGGTTGAGCCGTACACCATACAAGGCAAAGAAATCTTCCATTTCGATTTATATCGCTTAAACGATCCATATGAACTTGAATTAATGGGAATTCGAGATTATCTAGATACACCTGACGGGCTTTTTTTATTTGAATGGCCGTCAAAAGGTGGTGATGAAATTCCGCAACCTGATGTTGTGATTGATATTCAAAAGTCTGATGATGAATTGATTCGATTAGTCACTTTAACTGTAAATTCAGAATTGCTAGCACAAACGTTGCAGGAACAATTGAATGGTGCATGATTCAAAGCGTCGTATTCATACTCTCGATGCTGCTTTAGCGAACCAAATTGCTGCGGGTGAGGTGATTGAGCGTCCCTCATCTGTAGTCAAAGAATTATTAGAAAACTCGATTGATGCTGGAGCGACTGAGCTGATTATTCGGGTGGCACAAGGTGGTTCGACATTAATTGAGATTATTGACAATGGTCAAGGTATTCATGCAGAAGATTTACCTTTGGCTGTGATGCGTCATGCCACTAGCAAAATTCAAACAGCTGAGGATTTACATGCAATTGTGAGTTTGGGGTTTCGAGGAGAAGCTTTAGCCTCGATTGCTGCGGTATCTCGTTTAACGTTAACCAGTAGCCAAGATGAACAAGGCGTAGGCTATCAAGTTGAAGTGAATGGAACGGCTTTTGATCACCAACAAATCCAAGCTGTTGCAGCGCAAAAAGGTACGCATATCCGTGTGCAGGATTTATTTTTCAATGTGCCAGCACGCCGTAAATTCTTAAAAAAACCAACCACAGAATTTAATCATATTGAAGAAATTGTCCGCCGTTTGGCTTTAACCCATTTCGATATTCGTTTTGTATTGGAGCATAATGATAATATTCGTTTAAACCTGCCTGTCGCTGATAGTGGTGAATTACGTTATCAGCGGGTGCAACAGTTATTGGGGCAGCAATTTATTCAAAATGCTTATTGGATTGATTCTGATAGTATCAATATGCGTTTGTCTGGATGGTTAGGGCATCCTTCAGATGCCCGTGCGCAAGCTGATATGCAATATGTTTATGTAAATGGTCGTATTGTCAAAGATAAAACCATTTCGCATGCTTTACGAATGGCTTATGACGGTATTTTGCATGGCCATCAACATTCTTCTTATCTCTTGTTTTTAGAAGTTGATCCTGAAAATATTGATGTGAATGTTCACCCAACTAAGCACGAAATTCGATTTTTAAATCAGCGTGAAGTACATGAGTTTGTACGTCATTATGCCAAAGCGACTTTGTCTCAATTTCAGACTGCGAGCGCAGATTTAGCTCAAGCCATGAAATCGGATGACAATAGTGCAGAAAATTCTAATCATCAGCCGCAACCTAAATATCAAGAACAATTTAATTTACACCGGGCTGCATTAGAGCAAGAACCAAAATTAAATCAGCAATTAGACGTATCAACAAATTTACTGGATGAGTTTCAAAAAAGTCGTCCTCAAGCAGTTCAATATCATTCAGCGCAACCACAACAGCCTCGTTATAATAATTCAGCTCAACTAAATAATGCTTTAAAAACCTATTTAGCACCTTTACGAGATGTAGAAATTCCTCAAAATACTGAAATAGACGATCAAGCTTTATCTTCTCGTGTAGATGAGTTTCCATTAGGTATTGCGATCGCTCAACTTCATGGTATTTATATTTTAGCCCAAAATACAGAGGGCTTAATTATTGTGGATATGCATGCGGCGCATGAGCGTATTTTGTTGCAGCAAATGAAAACTGCTTGGGATAAGCCAGAGTTTTGGACTTCACAGCAATTATTGATTCCGAAAATTGTATCAATTACCCGTATGCAAGCCACTCGTGTTGAAGATTTACAACCGCAGTTACAACGCTTGGGTTTGGAAATTGATCAATGTGGTGATGATCAGGTAATTGTACGCGGCGTGCCTGCTATTTTGCATAAAGCCGATTTTGGTAATTTAATTCCTGAACTATTAAATGATCTTGACCCCAATGATGAGGCGAGAGGCTTACTGCAAAAACGTGATGAATTGTTAGCAGGTATGGCATGTCATGGTGCAGTACGTGCTCATCGTCAACTTAGCCTTTCAGAAATGAATGCCTTATTACGTCAAATGGAACAAACCGAATTTGCGAGTCAATGTAACCATGGCCGTCCGACTTGGCGTGCTTTTCCATTAAATCAACTAGATAAATTATTTGCTCGAGGAGAGTAGTTTTACATGTCAAATCAATTGCCCGTCATCAATTTAATGGGGCCTACCGCAAGTGGTAAAACAGCATTGGCATGTGAACTCTATGAGCGCGGTAATTTTGAACTGATTTCTGTTGATTCAGCACTCGTCTATAAAGACATGGATATTGGAACAGCTAAACCTACACAGGAAGAACAAGCACTATATCCGCATCATTTGATTGATATTATTACACCTTTAGAAGTGTATTCAGCCGCACAATTTGTTGAAGATGTTTGTCCATTAATTGATGAAATGCATGCTCGTGGTAAAACCCCGATTTTAGTGGGAGGAACGATGCTGTATTTTAAATCTTTGTTGGAAGGTTTAGCCGATAATTTACCTAATGCTGATCAGACAATACGTGATGAAATAAATACGAAAGCTGAACAACAAGGCTGGCAAGCTGTGTATGATGAACTTGTTGCAGTTGATCCTATTGCAGGTCAAAAATTTAAAGTTTCTGATAAACAACGAATTATTCGCGCATTAGAGGTTTATAAAATAACGGGTCAGCCAATCACTACATTACAAGCTGAGCAACCAAAAAATCAGCCTTATCGTTACACATTTCATAACTACGCTTTGATGCCAGATCGGGTAGAATTACATCAACGCATAGAGCAAAGATTGAGCAAAATGTGGAGCATTGGTTTTTTAAATGAAGTGGAGGAGTTAATTAGAAAATACGATTTAGATGATAATTTACCATCCATGCGGTCTGTTGGTTATCGCCAAGCTTTAGAATTTTTATTAAAAAGTGACTTGAGTCTCAAAAGTAAATTAGAAATGGAGAATAAGTCGCTATTTGCGACACGACAACTTGCAAAGCGTCAATACACATGGTTACGTTCTTTGCAAGAATTACACGATTTTAAAACTTACGTGACGATAAAGCAGGCGAAAGAAGACTTGCGAAACTTCTTTGGATAAAGCAAAATTCGCAAACTGTCTTTTTATAATTTTTAGTTGAAAAATAAAGATAGTTTTTTTGCGCTGATTTAAAAATTTTTGGAGTTAAAAATGTCTAAAGGTCAAACTTTACAAGATCCGTTCTTAAATTCTCTCCGTAAAGAACGTATTCCAGTTTCTATTTTCCTTGTGAACGGTATTAAATTACAGGGTCATATTGAGTCTTTTGATCAATATGTTGTTTTATTAAAAAACACTGTAAGTCAAATGGTTTATAAACACGCGATTTCTACTGTTGTTCCTGCACGCAACCCTCGTCCAGCTGGTGCTCAAGGTACTGCTGGTGGCTTCCCAGCTCAAGGTACGACTGGTGGCTTCGGTGGTCAAGGTACGACTGGCGGCTTCGGTGGTCAAGGTGGCGGCTTCGGTGGTCAAGGTGGCTTCGGTGGTCAAGGTGGTGGCTTCGGTGGTCAAGGCGGCTTCGGTGGTCAAGGCGGCGGCTTCGGTGGTCAAGGCGGCTTCGGTGGTCAAGGTGGCGGCTTCGGTGGTCAAGGTGGCTTTGGTCATCAAGGTGGCTTCGATGGCGAAACTAAATTTGAAGATGGTCAAGAAGACGAAAATAATCGTTAATTGATTAATGATCTTTAAGAAAATGCCAGTCTCACGCTAGACTGGCATTTTTTTGTCTATTCAAAAGCTAGAATAAATATTATGGAAATGATTGTTGCGGCGGCGTGTTGTAGTGTATTGGTCTCGATTTTGCTTAAATACTTAAAGGCAAAGGGATTTGATGTTTTTCAAATGATTGCGTGGAATTATTTGAGCGCAAGTCTTTTATGTTTTTATTGGTTTAAAACCGATATTACGCATATCTCTTTGAATTATACCCCTTGGTGGTTAATTCTTATTTTAGCCGTGTTATTACCCAGCATATTTTTATGTTTGGCAAAGTCATTGCAGTTTGCAGGCATTCTGAAAACAGAAATTGCTCAGCGACTTGCAGTCATACTGTCGTTATTAGCTGCCTATTTTATTTTTGGGGAGCAATTTAGCCAATTAAAATTAATTGGTGCCGTACTAGGGATTATTGCAATTTTAGTGATTATTATCGGACAGGCCACTGAGCAGGCAAGTAAAGGCATGAATTTAAAATCAGCCTTATTTCTGTTTAGTGTATGGGCAGGTTATGCTGCTGTAGATATATTACTTAAATATAGTAGTAGTTTAGGTTTACAGTTTGCAGTCACACTGAATTTAACGTTTATTGCAGCCTTTATTTTATCCATCGCTTATATCGCAATTACTCAACCCAATTGGCAGCCTAAAAATATTTTTACAGGTTTATTTTTAGGTGTACTGAATTTTGCCAATATCGCCTTATATGTCAAAGCACATATGATTTTCAAAGAAACGCCAGCCATTGTTTTTGCTGGGATGAATATACTAGTGGTTATTCTAGGTGTATTAAGTGGTGTAATTTTATTCAAAGAACGTTTAAAAGCATATACATGGATTGGACTGATTAGTGGTGTAGTTGCAGTAATGTGTTTAGCCAAAGCAATGATGTAAAGCGATTTGGTTAAATTTGATGGAAGTAGAATTATGACGGGTAAGAGACTGACTAAAGAAGAGCGCAGACAACAATTGTTGCAAGTAGCCCGTTCAATTATTCGCACAGAGGGCGTAGAAGCTTTAACTCTTGGATATTTAGCAGAGCAAGCTGGTATTACTAAGCCAATAGCATATCGACATTTTATTGACCGAGAAGGGTTACTGATTTCAATTTATCAAGAGTTTAGTGACAAGCAGAAGCAGGACTTATCTACTTCCTTGGAACAAAATATTGCTAGTTTAGACCATACCATTCATATTTTCTGCAATGCTTGTTTGAATTATTATATCGCAACAGGTCCTGAAGTTGGTTTGGTCGTTGCTGCACTCTCTGGTACAGATCTGTTGCAAAACTATTTGCTGCAATGTCAGCAGGAGTTTATCGAAATTTTTAGACATAGCATTCATCCTTTTGTTTTTCTTGAAGGTCAAGAAGGTGAAGCTATCATCATTGCGATAACAGGTTTGATGGAAACAATTTGTGTGGCAGCGAGTAATGGTGTGATTGATGTCGAGATGGCACAGTGTGTTATGGAAAAATCAACTTTACTCATATTAAATGATTATTTAAATACTAGACAAAAATAACCAAGAACATTGCTTGCATAAGTTACTAATGGTAACTTATACATTATAATAACACTTGGAAGAAATCTCATGCCAATTTCTAAACAATATAAAAATGCTTTGATAGTCATAACGCATCCAGATACAGAGTCACTTTCTCACCAGATTGCACAGCATATTTCTAATGATTTAACTGGAAAGGGAATTTCAGTAGAAATTGCAGATTTGTATAAGGAAGGTTTTCAAGCTGCGATGATGCTTACCGATGTTGAAGCTTATCGTGGTCGTCAAGCTTTGGATGCTGATGTTCAATTTGAACAGACACGCTTTGATCGTGCGGATGTGGTCTATTTTATTTTTCCTGTGTATTGGTGGTCGATTCCTGCTTTCTTAAAGGGCTGGTTTGAACGTGTATTTAGTCAGGGCTGGGCCTATAAATATGATGAACAGGGGAATCTATTGGGGAGTCTAAAAAATATTCCAGTCAAACTGATTGCTACAGGAACAGGGGATAAAGCTGGTTACGATAAACATGGTTATACTCAGGCAATACAAACACAAATCGTAGAAGGTATATTTGGTTTTTGCGGGCTTCAGGATGTGCAAACATCAGTTCTTTATGGAGCAGATTTTATACAATCAGATGGTTTACAGGACTTTTTCAATCAATTAGATCAAGATGTTTTAGTGATAAAATAGCTCAGTTGTTGTTGATGGAATATGGCTGCAATCTTCTAATATTTTGCTTAGATTACAGCCATTTGCCTAAAATTTATAAACGCGTAAAAATGACGTCATCCGTCAAGCGTGATTTAGGAAGTTTTGCATTAAAGTCCGTTTCACTGCGATAACCAAGCGATACAATTACAGATGCTTTTAAGCCTTTTTCAGCTAAATCAAATTCTTGATTAATGAGGTCTCTATCAAATCCTTCCATTGGTGTTGCGTCGATTCCTTCTAGACCTGCAGCAAAAAGCAGTTGTCCAAGTGCTAGATAAGTTTGATTTTCCATCCATGCAGGAAGATTTTTCAATTCATTACGATAAAATTCAACATAGCCTTGGCGTGTGTCACGTTGACCTTGTTTGGCAGTTTCATCTTTAAAACGACCACTTAACTCATCTTGCTGTAATAATTGTTCTAAATATTCGGCAGAGATATCTGTACGTGTGCAAAAGATGATAGTGTGAGATGAATTGAGAACTTTGGCTGAGTTATAGATATAGTTGCCTGTTAAACCTGCTGCGATTCTTTGTTTTGCAGCGTCTGTTTCAGCGACAATAAAATGCCAAGGTTGAATATTTACCGAAGAAGGGCTGAAGCGTAGAATTTCCAGTAGTTTTTCAAATTGTGCATGAGGAATTTTTTTCTCTGCATCATAAGCTTTTGTCGCATAACGTGTTTTTGCTGTAGCTAAAGTATCCATCCGTCACTAACTCGATTTAAAATTTTAATTTATTTTACTTGATATAAATTTCACGAAAAGTAGCTAAATGTGATTTCTATATAGATTTAAGTCGTATGTGAGTGAGCTATGATCACTAAACCGACTGAAGGTTTAGCGAAGTAATAACAAATGTTTTATAAAATGGTTGAAGATGAAGAAACAGATAAGTACGACTATTCAATAATGATCAATAGAACCACTGTTTAAAATCTAATTGATCATTTTGTTGCTCATTGATCTCTAAAATCCAAGCTGAATCTGCACGCCAATCTCCCAAAACAATACGTTGTTTGTTGAGGATATGGTGAATCTCTGGACGATGGGTATGACCGTGAATTAAATAATCAACTTGTGTGATGACAGATTCTACTGCTTGAGCATTTACATCCATAATGTCATAGCTTTTCAGTTGTTTGGTTTCGCTACTTTTTTTACGGAAACCATTTGCAAGTTTTTGTCTAAAGCTGAGAGGGGTACGTTTTATTAGCCCTAATAAGATAGGATTACGAATCACTTTGCGAAAACGCTGATAAGCAACATCGTCAGTACAGAGTGCATCGCCATGTTCCAGTCGGAATCTATGCTGATGAATATTTAGGGTATAAACGTCAGGTAATAAAATCCCATCGAATTGCTTTAAGAATTTTCGACCCAAAGCAAAATCGCGATTACCCACTTGGAAGTAAATTCGATTGCCTGCGTCAGTGAATTTTTGTAAGGCAGTTATAATTTCATCTAACCATGGGGCAGTGTAATCATCACCAATCCAAGCATTAAACCAATCACCTAAAATATAGAGTTGTGTGTTTTTATCTTGATATTGTTCCAATAAAGCCAAAAACCCTCGAACGAGTCGAGGGTGATCAGGTGACAAATGTAGATCTGAGATAAACAGGTAGGTCACATTTTTATCCTTTTTTAATCTCCCTAAATCCCTCTTTAACAAAGAGGGATTTTCCTCCCTTTATAAGGGATTTGCGTAGCGATACTACTCAGGAGAGATTATTACTCAGAAATAATTTTAGCAGATTCAATCACAACGTTCTCTAAAGGAACATCTGCATGATAACCACGGTTACCAGTACGTACGCCTTTGATCGCTTCTACAATATCAAGACCTTCAACAACTTTACCAAATACTGCATAACCCCAGCCTTGTGCTGTTTTACCAGTGTGGTTTAAGAAAGAGTTGTTTTTTACGTTGATAAAGAATTGAGCAGATGCAGAGTGTGGAGCTTGAGTACGCGCCATTGCAATTGTGCCTTCATCGTTGCTTAAGCCGTTATCAGCTTCGTTTTCGATTGAATCACGCGTTGCTTTTTCTTTGAAGTTTTCATCCATGCCACCACCTTGGATCATAAAACCATCAATCACACGGTGGAAAATTACGCCGTCATAGAAACCGTCACGTACATATTCTAAGAAATTTGCAACCGTTTTTGGTGCTTTTTCAGCATTAAGCTCAAGAACAATACGACCTTTGTTGGTATTTAATTCGACTTGAGGAAAACTCATTACATTAATCTCCTAAACATGGTCTTGTGACCATGGGTTTTTGGTTGAGAGAAGCATAAGCAAACTGTAAACTACAAGGCAAGTAAAAAACGTTAAAATCTTTCATAAATAGTAAAGATTGCGTTTTTATTTCCCATTTTTAACTGTAAGAAGTGATTTACACCCTATGAAGCCAAATGATGTTGTTTCTGAACTGCCAAAGACCCCGACGCCGAATACCCATGCCTCTGTCGATGCCGCGCAGCAAGAACAACAGGCAGGCTTAGATTTTGTTCGTCAAGTGATTACCGACGATCTTAAAGAAGGGCGTACCCAAAAAGTAGTAACACGTTTCCCACCTGAACCAAATGGTTATCTGCATATTGGTCATGTCAAAGCAATTTGTTTAAACTTTGGTATTGCTGAAGAATTCGACGGCGTATGTAATTTACGTTTTGACGATACAAACCCAGATGCTGAAGAACAAGAATATGTTGATGGTATTGCCAACGATGTGAAATGGTTAGGTTTTAACTGGAATGGTGAGCCACGCTATGCTTCTGGCTATTTTGATCAACTTTATGCATGGGCTGTTCAATTAATTGAACAAGGTGATGCTTATGTTGATTTGCAAACCCCAGAAGAAATCAAGCTGAACCGCGGTAATTTCGTTGAGCCTGGTAAAAACTCGCCATACCGTGATGCAAATGTTGCAGAGAACCTTGCACGTTTTGAACAAATGCGTAATGGTGAAATCCAAGAAGGTGGTGCTGTACTGCGTGCCAAAATCGACATGGCAAGCCCGAATGTACATATGCGTGATCCGATTCTTTATCGCGTATTGCATTCAGAACATCACCAAACGGGCGATAAATGGAAAATGTACCCAATGTATGACTACGCTCATCCATTGTCTGATGCGATTGAAGGTATTTCCCATTCACTCTGTACTTTAGAATTCCAAGATCACCGTCCATTCTATGACTGGATTGTAGAGAAAGTACACTCGCAAGCTGTACCACGTCAGTACGAGTCTTCTCGTTTAAACATCGATTATACCATTACCTCTAAACGCAAATTGCGTAAATTGGTTGAAGGCAATCATGTACATGGCTGGGATGATCCGCGTATGCCAACAGTCGTTGGGATGCGTCGTCGTGGTTTTACTGCAGAAGGCTTACGCGATTTCTGTAAGCGAGTTGGTGTATCGAAAACGGATGGTATTGTTGATGTGGCAATGCTGGAGTTCTGTATTCGCCAGTCTTTGGAAAATACCGCAGCTCGTGGCATGGCAGTACTGAATCCGTTGAAAGTGACCTTAACCAATTTACCCGAAGAATTAGATTTAACTCACGCACGTCATCCAAACGTGGATATGGGCGAACGCATTATTCCCTTAACGCGTGAACTTTATATTGATCGTAAAGATTTTGAGGAAGTACCACCTAAAGGTTTTAAGCGTTTAATTCCTGAAGGCGAAGTACGTTTACGCCATGCTTATGTGATCAAATGCGATGAAGTGATCAAAAATGAAAATGGTGAAGTGGTTGAACTTAAATGTTCAATTGATCCTGAAACTTTAGGCAAAAATCCTGAAGGTCGTAAGGTAAAAGGTGTGATTCATTGGGTTTCTGCGACGAAAGGTGTACCTGCTGAAGTTCGTATTTACGATCGTTTATTTACCGAAGCTGCACCAGATGCAGATGATGATTTCTTAGCAAATCTTAATCCTGAATCATTGAAAGTGGTACAGGCGGTGATTGAACCAGCTTTAGCGCAAGCGAAACCTGAAGATCGTTTCCAGTTTGAACGTGAAGGTTACTTTGTTGCGGATCAACATGATCATCAAGCTGAAAAGCCTGTGTTCAACCGTATTCTTGATTTAAAAGATAGTTTTAAAGTCAAGTAGATTCAAAGTAAGACCGAACTATATTTGAATGTTGTTGTTATAAATTTCATTCAAATTGAAATCAGCCCAGTGTAAAAACTGGGCGGATTTTTTATGGGTTGATATGGTAAAAATAGAGAATGATAGAAATCAAAAGCATCATAGATAATATTAGATATGTATTAATTGAATGAAAGCTTTTTAAAAACTTAAGCATGAATCTAAATACCCACAAAATAGAATGTTAAAATTTAATAATTTCATTTTATTGTTTATTTGAAATGATTAAAAAAAAATATTGTGGCTTGTGTTTTGTATTAATGTTTTTTTATGTTTTTTTATGATTATTTGTACTTTTTGAATGAAACTCATTTTTTGATTTATGAAAGAGATTATTATTTTGGGCTGGGCTTTAATCTTAACAATCAAAGAGCTGAAAGATTTTTTATACCTAAAAATCTTTCAGCTAAGAAACTAATTATTGACTTTATTAAATGATAATTATTATCATTTGAGAAGTACTTTGTTTTGAGTCGGACGATCGTGAACAAATCCCCTATGCTTGTAGATCAATTATACAGAAACCATAGAGGCTGGCTTCATCAATGGTTGAGACAAAAAATAGGCAACACTGAGCAAGCCGCAGATCTGGTGCAGGACACCTTTATCAAATTACTGCAAACACGTGATGAGCTGTTGGGGATTAAAGAACCACGTGCTTATCTGACTTCTATTGCAAAAAACTTACTTATTGACCAGATACGTCGCAAACGCATTGAACAAGCTTATTTAGATGGCGTGAGCCAGATGGAATACATGCTGGATGCGGTTGCTTCACCAGAAGATCAAATGCAAATCATTCAGGCACTTGACCAACTTTGTAAAGCCTTGGAAGATGTTTCTGCAAAAGCACAACAAGCATTTATCTTGCATTATCTAGAAGGCTATACCCATAAAGAAATCGCAGAGCTACTGGGTGTTTCGACCAAAATGATTCAAAAATATCTGGCAAGTTGTTTAATACGCTGTTATCAAACCCGACTAGATATGGATGTCAGCATCTAAATGGCTATCGATAAACAAGATCACAATCAACTGGTCGAGGAAGCTGCATTATGGATTGTGCAATTAAGTTCAGATGATGAGTCGACCCGTGAGAATGCACAATTAAAATTTAATCAGTGGAAGCAGAACAGTCAGCAGCATCAAAAAATTGCAGCGGATATTGAACAGTGTATTCGCTCGATTCAAAAGGTGTCTCAAACACCACAGCATAAAAAAGTTGTTAAATCAGCACTCAAAGCAGGTTTTGGATCTGCAAAAATATATAAACATGCTCGTGCGGGAAGTGCATTTGCCATTGCATTCGTTATCATCAGCGGCAGTTCTCTATATGTATCTGATACTTCTATGGCCTATCTAAGCGCTGATGTTCGCAGCGATTCGGCACAGTGGACAACACAAACCTTACAAGATGGCTCTCGCTTAATTCTGCGGGGGAAAAGTGCAGTCAATATTGATTTTCAGGCAAAGCAAAGAGTGGTTGAATTGGTTCAAGGGCAACTCTATGTTGATGTTGCCAAAGATCCAGACCGACCATTTTTAGTCAAAACCAAACATGGACAGATTCAAGCACTTGGAACAGCTTTTAGTGTAGCTTTTAAGCCTTCAGCAACAGAGTTAAAAATGTTGCATTCGCGAGTCCGTGTACAGTCTACAGCGCATGGTTATGCAACTCAGCAGGTGATAGTCAATGCAGGGCAAGCCGTCAGTATGAATCAAAATGGCGTGCAATCATTACCCGCACTGAATATTTATAATGAACAACAAAAATGGAATAAACATCAATTGATGGTAGAGGATTTACCGCTTGACCAAGTATTAAAAGAATTAGATCAAAATTATAAAGGCAAAATCGTGTTTAATGCCGAAGCACTGCGAGATATCCAAGTGAATGCCGTGTTACCCTTAGACCAAACGCAAGATGCACTTAAATTATTAGCAACTGTATTTCCAACCCTAAAGGTACATCAAATCACACCATATCTCATTGTTATTTCATTAAAAAAATAGCCTGTATATTTATAATCAAATGAATATATTTTAAATTTTATTTATTTTTTTTTAAATTTAGGTTCCACTTTTTTTAAAGCTGTTCGTCAGAGTAAGTAGAAGCAATAAATTTGGAATCATTTTATTCCAAAAAGTTTAATGATTCTTATTTACATTTACTAGGGCGGCAAAATGAAAAACGTTGGAAAGGGTCAAATGCGTAATCGGAACTTATTTCGATTTTCAACACTCGCATTTGCGATACATACGGTTTGTATTGGTAGTCTGACTTTACCGTTACAATCGGCTTATGCAGAAACAGTTGGAATAAAAGCCTACAATATCCCAGCGGGAACCTTAGCCAATGTATTGAATCAATTTGCTGAACAATCGGGGACTTCAATTGCGATTGATGCACAACAATTAAAAGGGCAATACAGTTCAGGATTAAAAGGTAACTTTGAATTAGAGCAAGGTTTTCAGCATATTTTAGCATCTTCGGCACTCTATGCAGTCAAAGTCGGTCAAGGTTATACGCTGGCGAAAAAAACCACTCAAAATGCCAATACCACCACTGTTGCTGAGAATGCAGTGGTGAACAAGACTGCGTCTGTACCGACTCAGGATGATGAAGTTTCAGTTCGTTTGACCCCACTTGTTGTTTATGGTCAAGAAGATCGTGATACTCAGGGCAGCAACAGAGTTTATGACGCCAATCGCTCTTCAGTCTATGCAGGAAAAGACTATATTGAACGCTTTAAAGGCATCAATCCTGCCGATGTTTTACAAGGTATGGTTGGCGTTTATAGCGGTGATGCCCGAAATAGTGGCGCATTGGATCCGAGTGTTCGTGGTGTACAGGGTGTAGGTCGCGTTCCATTAACCATCGATGGCACTGAGCAGTCGATTGCAGTATGGCGCGGCTATAATGGCGTGAATAACCGAAATTACATCGATCCGAATCTGATTGCTGGCATTGAAGTTATTAAAGGGCCATCGTTAGAACGAAATACCACAACTTCAGTGGGTGGTGGTGTTGTGGTTAAGACCTTGGAAGCGGATGATATCGTTCGCCCAGGTAAAACATTCGGTGCAGAGTTAAAAGTTGAAGGTTCAACCAACTCTATTGACCCATCGCTTCCTGACATGAGCAAGGTTGGCAAGAATTATAATGATACAACCCCTTGGAACAATGTGGATGGTAAACAGTATGACCCTGATATTTATAAGAAGAACCGAACTAAAAATGATAACTCCAACTTCTCGGGGGATGATCTAGCAGGTCGACTTGCCTTGGCAATGAAGCAGGATAAATTTGATTTATTGGCAGTTTATGCTATTCGTGAACGTGGCAACTATTTTTCGGGTACGCATGGGTCGGGCTACTATAAACGGGCAGAACCAAGTAATAGTCTCGATTTTATTCCTTATTTTGCTCATTCCTATAAGCCAGGTGATGAAGTTCCCAATACCTCAAGTCAAATGGAGTCGTGGTTATTTAAAGCAAACTATCGACCAACTGATGACCAAGCCCTAAAATTGACCTATCGAGACACCAAAAATAGATTTGGTGAAATCATGCCTTCACGGATTGAATGGGGGCTAACACCTGAAATTGGTGTACCACAGTGGCCGCTCAGTGACATTCGTTCCAAAGCCTATAGCTTGGAGTATAAGTTCAAACCCGAAACGAATCAGTGGGTCGACTTCTATGCCAATATTTGGCAAACCGATACAGAAAGCCAAACCTATACACGCGGTGGTTGGCCAACGACGATTGATTTTCGGGACAATCGCATTATCAATACGGCAATTAGCCATTCTGACAACCGACGTCAGGGCATTAATATCAGCAATAAAGCCCTATTAACGGACCAACTTAATTTAACCCTAGGTGGCAGTTTCTTAAAAGAAAAACTGACTTCTGATGATGTCTATGGTGAATACGGTCCAATGTATAGTCTATTTCAGGCTTTACCACGAGCAGGCCGACGTGAAGAAAAAACCTTTGATTTTAATTTTAACTATCGTCCTGCCTCTTGGTTAAGTTTTGATGCGGGTATGCGCTATCGCTCATACTGGGCCTTTGATGATTTCTTAAATAAATCCTTGAGAGATGGGGTCGATCCTGCATTAAACCCATTATTTACCAAGAAAAGTAAACTCAAAGAATATAGCTTTGAATATGTGACGATGCCTGAGAGTTACAATGCTCAGCAGCAACGTCTGCTGGATCGGTTCTCACAACGTTATGCCACCAAAAATCCAGATTGGGATGGAAAGTTAGAAAGTGTACCTGCATCAGAAACACAGCTGTATAACCTGATTTGGACACAGAAAAATACACTCACGTGGAAGGCAGATGAAAATGGTCACTTGGCTTTGGCTGATAATGTATTAGATCGACTGAATGCCCTAGGTCAAAAATATGTGATTACTGGCAGTGGCAATCTTAGTCCTGCAGTGATTGAACAGGTTCCCATTGAGTCTGCTCAGAAAGTAAGAGACAGTGGCTGGGCACCTCAGCTCGGTGCATCCATTCATTTGACTGATAATAATCGGCTCTATGTACGTTATGCAGAAGAGTATCGCTTACCCAGCTTATTTGAAAGTACAGTCGGCTTTTCTGCGATGATGCCATATCAAGCGATTAAACCCGAACACGCGTTTAATTATGAAGTGGGTTATGTCTACGACATGCGTGACTGGTTAAGCTCAGCACGAAATGCCGATATTAAACTGGCGTATTACTACAACAAAACCAAAAACGTGATTGAGCGAAATCAAAACCTGATTTTCACCAATATGGATGAGCAAAAACTTTCCGGTCTAGAACTGCAAAGCCGTTTTGATAATGGTGCTTTCTTTACCGATTTAAGTTTGGCTTATAACCTCAAAAATGAAGTCTGTGACACCAATAGCGCCATCGATAAAATGATTAACAGCGGTACGGTACAAACAGATCAGGGGATTCAATTCCGTGATGCTTACCAACGTTGTGTCGATGATGGTTTTCCCAATGGTTACCTCGTCACCATGTCGACACCAGAACTCAGTGCACATGCCTTGTTAGGCGCACGTTTTCTAGATGAAAGATTAGAACTCGGTGCTCGTGCAACCTTCTACAAAGGCTATGAAAGTCCGCTACGTAAAAATAACGATGCAGGTATCAATAAAGGCTATTACCTCAACGTACCGCTGGCGTGGGATGATACTTGGATTTTTGATGCTTATGCACGCTATCAAGTCGACACCTATAACACGGTTGAATTTGTCGGAAATAACCTTTCAAACCAATTCTATATCGATCCTCTGACTCGAAGTGCAATGGCTGCACCAGGCCGCACGCTGAAAGTCAGCTGGACAACTAAGTTTTAACACAGAATTCAATTTCCTCTTTTAAAAAGAGGGAATTAGATGGATGTAAATAATAAATTTGAATGATTATTATTTACAAAATCAAGAGCAGTAATAGATCCAACTGTTCATACAACTAAATAGATAACGATATCGTTATCTTTATTGAAACAATAACTTAGCTTTAGAAAAATGGAGTAACAATAAATGAAAATCTCTCAACTGTTCATCGGTCTTGTTGCATGTTCTGCTGTATTTGCTCATGCAGGTATTGAAGGTGCTTCGAGTAACGAAGCAAATATCAAAGTCGGTGCGGCAGCAAGTGCTAGTCATCCGGGTGGTGCGGCTGCAGTTTCTGTGCAGGCGGCAGGTGCACCATATAACGCTTTTACTGGCTTTAGTTCACTCAAAGGTTTAGCGCAAGCATTCTCTGCGCAAGGCACAAGTAATACGAATGTCACTGTAGGTACCAAGACATTTAATATCTCGCACATTCCAGTATCGGCTATGCCGCCTTCACACAGTGCTTTAGGTAATTTTAATTTTGGTCAAGTCGGCACACAGGAAGTTTATTTCGGTGAATGGTGGAAAGCGGGTGATACACCTGCAAGCGCAAGTCATACGGTTTATTACGCGGGTGACAATACCAATACCACAGTACCCACTGCAGGGATTGCGACCTATACCGTTGCAGGGATTAACGGCTCAGCAGCCAATCTGTTAAGTGGTAATTTTACTGCAAACTTTGGTGCGGGGACTTTGGAAGGTTCATTAGCTGGAACAGGTACAACCGTTTCAAACGTAACACTTGACGGTGTGACGTTTAATCCAGGTTCTGCTGCGTTCAGCGGATTTGCAGTTGCAAATGGTACAGCTGGCTTAAATGACTCAGGTATTGTTCAAGGACATTTCTTTGGTGCAAATGCTGCTGCTTTAGCGGGTATCGCGAAATTTGACAATGTTTCTTATAACACTGCATTTGGCGGTGCGAAGAACTAATTATAGCGAAAGGAATCTACAACTGTAGATTCCTTTTTCTTGCTTAAGACTTAATGATTTTATTTTTTGTTTTGCGGTTTTTATGAAAAGAACATTGCTGTGCTGTCTGACTTTATTGGCTGCTTCATCACTCTATGCAGAAGATGATACTCAACTTCGCCTGAATCAAAGCTTGGATCAAAATTTATTACAACAACAGCACCAACTACAACAACAAGGCACAATTCGTGATATCGAGAAACTACCCAGTATTCTTATCAATGGCCAAATTTTTGCGGTAGAGAAAAATCAGGATGATTTGGCAAAAGCCCTATATTTAGCTGTCATGCAAAAACAATGGGGCAATGCTGCGGTTTATTTAAAGCATTATCAGCAATATGAAGGCTATGATCAGGCTTTAACTAATTTTGCTGAAGGGGCATTGGCACGTGCCCAAGGGCAGCTCAAATTAGCCGAGCAAAAATTTCAAAGCAGTCTCAATAAACAACCGAATAA
Source organism: Acinetobacter sp. Z1 (assembly GCF_024296945.1). Taxonomy (NCBI): domain Bacteria; kingdom Pseudomonadati; phylum Pseudomonadota; class Gammaproteobacteria; order Moraxellales; family Moraxellaceae; genus Acinetobacter; species Acinetobacter sp. Z1. The sequence continues at coordinate 1,390,870 of NZ_CP101115.1, forward strand.
TCTGATTTGTGAACTAGAGTTAGCGCGCGTGCTGTTTGAACAGCAGAAGAACAAAGAAGCAGCACGCCTTTTTACATCAATTCAAAACAAATTGGGACAGAGTGATCGTGCGGTGATACCACCAGAAGTAGAACAAACGGTTAATCTGTTCGTCAAAGCGCTCAATCAGCGGGATTCATGGCAAGGCAGTGTCGCGATTGGTCCATCCTATGCCACAAATCTGAATAGTTCTTCTGAGCAAAGTAAAACTTGGACACTGTATGGGATGGATCAAGATGGAAACATTATTCCAGCTCATATGACCAGAGGGAGTCCGAAAGCAATTTCTGCAAAAGGCGTAGATTATGAAGCCAGTTTAATCAAACGCTTTTCTCTCTACGGCAATCATGGGATTTCCTTACGTGGGTTAGCTTATGGACAGTCTTATGATGATCATGCCGACTATAACGAATCCACTCTAAATATTAATGCAGGCTATAGCTTTTTCGATTTAAAAAATCAGATCAGCATTGCACCATTGTTTGAACATAAACGTTATGCAAATGACGGTTTATACAATGCATGGGGTGCACGTGCTGAATGGATGCGATTTATTGCCGCAGACAAAGCATTCAAGCTCGAAGCTGAAATCAAAGATCTGGATTATCAAAAATATAAAACATTAGATGGTAAAGAAAGCTCAGCGATGTTCACGTTTTGGAAGATTTTACCTAAGCAATGGACATTATTTAGTGGACTAGATGTGCTTGATCATGACACTCAAGAAAAATACATGGCGGCTTATCAGCAGCAAGGCATCCGTTTAGGACTCAGCAAGTCTTGGAATATTGGCTTGAATACCACCTTATTCAGTTCATATCGCTGGCGGCAATTTGATCGATATGTCGAGACATTTGCGACCCGCCGTCATGATTTTGAACAAAACTATACCTTTGTTGTGCAGATGCCCCGATTTAAATTTTACGGTGTGACGCCAAATCTGGCCTATCGTTATAACCACAACAGTAGCAATGTGGATTGGTTATATTCCTACGATAAACACAATGTCAGCTTGAAGCTTGAGCATCGTTTTTAAGGGGATGGCGATGAAATCAAAGCTCCAGTATCCAGCTTATGAGTTGACCTCAAAACCACCATCTGTTTTGGTTTTGGCACATTCCTATCATAAGTCGATCATTGTATTGCTGGTCATTGCACTGCATCTAATAGGATTATGGTTTCTGAGTCATTTTATTGAACCTTACACTTTGGCTACTTCACCGAAAGTAAATGCACTCAAGGTACGTTTTGTGTCCTTAGCACCATCAGAAAATCTATCTCCTCATACAACGGCTCAAAGTGCGATTGCTCAGCCACCCAAACAACAACACTTAAAAAAACAATCTGCACCTCGTGCTACGCAACAAAGTGCTGAGACCATCGAGCAAAAGATATTCACCAGTCAAAATGCAACAAATACGGTGCAAAACAAACAGCCGAATAAAAAAGATCACGCCGTCGCATCTCAATCAGCACAAACTATTGCAGTTCAGTCCGTAGAAAGCAAAGCGTTTAAACAACAGACACAGACGGATCAACAATCTACTGCGGTGAACGAAAATCAGCAAATGCATAAAGCGCAATCTGAAGAAAATCAATCACGCCCGGGTGGTGTAAAAACACCCGCAGCGCAACAAGAGCTAAGTCGAGCACCTGAAAGCCAAGTTCAGCATGATGAACTTGTACAAGTCAGTAGTGTCGATGTGCTCAGTTTTGGAAAGTTTAGCTACGATGATCGGGAGCTTAGGCAGCAAACTCGTATGGTGGAGTTACGTTTACGCATCAATGAAAACGGGCAGCCTATCGATATTCAATTAAAACAAAGTTCAGGTATTGCCAGTTTAGATGAACGCGTTCTAAACGCAGCCCGACAGTCCAAATTCAAACCCTACAAAGTCAATGGCCGAGCAGTGGCGATTGTCGTTGATTTCCCAGTGCAACTTAAACTCAGTCGGGACAGCCGATGAGCAATATTCTTTTTTCAGGAGAATGATAATGAACGCAGCAACAGAACAAATGGTCGCCAATAGCCTTGCTCAACGTCTCAAGCAAGAAACGGCAGCAGAGCATGAACGAATGCATCGCTTAATGGCTCAGGCAGATGTCTTTGCAAGCAAAGAAAAATATGCGCAATTCACTTTGTCTCAATATTATTTTCAGCAAGAAATTGAGCATCTTTTTGAACAAGAAGGTGTGGCTGGATTAATTCCAGATCTCGGTATTCGTGGTCGCTCTCAGCAAGCTTTTGAAGATTTACAAGATTTAGGTATTCAACCCGCAGGGCAGCCGTTGCAGAGTGCAGCGGTTAAATTACCAGAAGCTCTCGGCTGGATTTATGTCTCAGAAGGGTCAACCTTAGGCGCAGCTTTTTTATTTAAAGAAGCCCAAAAAAGTTTAGGTTTCTCTGAAACATTCGCGGCGCGTAATCTCGCGGCGTATCCAGAGGGACGCGCTAAGGTTTGGAAACGCTTTGTCCAAGCACTTGATGATGCTGACTTTGATCCTGTGTTACAGGATCGCGTGGTGCAAGGTGCTTTAGATGCTTTTGGCTATTTTGGAAATGCATTAATCCAGTTAGATGAGTTGAAATAAACAATTGGATTGAGCATTGCTAGGGATGGAGAATATTGATCGCATGAATAATGATGTGAAAACAGATATTTTGTCACAACCGCCACAGCCAGCAAGCAAATTAGCACGCTCAGTTTGGTGGCGATTATTATTTATCTGCCTCGCTTGGTTGTGCATTGGACTCGGTATTCTTGGAGTTTTTATTCCGGGTTTACCGACCGTTGATTTTATTTTATTGGCTGTTTTTTTTGCAGCTAGAGGCTCAGAAAAGCTGCATCAATGGTTTCTAAATCATAGTTTCATCGGCCCAATCATCAAAGAATGGCAAGAAAATAGACGTATTCCCCAAAAAGCAAAATTCATGTCGACGTTCAGTATGAGTCTAGCTGCCGGGATTATGATCTGGACTATTCCACATCCTTGGGTCGTTTATCCTCTTGTGGCATGTATGGTGGTTGTTTTAGGATGGATGTGGCTTAAAGCTTAACAATACTAGACACTATCTAATCAAGTGCAATGCGAATTTATTAGAGTATTTAGAACATAAGGCAACATAGGATCAATCTAGGTTGTTATCGATACTGTCTTAATATGTCTTGTATTGCTATCACTTCAAAGAGTATTTAGTTAGACACACCAAATATCATAAGCTGAATTGCAGCTTTGCTATATTGTTCTAGAAATTTTGCTTCTTGATTTGCCAACAAAAATTGTAAAGCCCCAGCGATAATGATTCCAACAACGGCATGTCCAGTCATCTCGGTATTTAAATTTTTATTTAAATAGCCACGATCAATTCCGTTTTGAAGATAATTCGCCGTGAACAATCCACCCACCTGCAAAAGCTTACTTACTTGCGCTGTCATCTCTTTATCAATTGAGGTTGCTTCTAATAAGATGAGACGAAGTGTCCGTGGATTTTCACGTGCAAATTCCTGAAATTTAAATGAAATTCGTTCACATTGGGCAATATAGTCATCTAAAGTTGATACGGCATTCGGCGCATTTTCATCTGCCAATAAAGCCGTTATTTTGAACATGGTATCGACAATGACTTTATCGAGAATGTCTCTTTTATTTTCAAAATGACGATAGAAAGTACCGTGACCAATACCGAGTCTTTTGGCAATGTCAGAGATTGCAGTTTGATGATAACCGCGTTCAGAAAATTCCAAAAAAGCAGCTTCAATAATTTCTGCTTGTAGTTGAATACGTTGGCGTTCAGCACGCGAGAGAGTTGTTTGATCATTCATGCTAAAAATTTTATCAGAACTTTATTGGAAATACGATAAAACAAAATCAATTAAAATTGACACATAATTCCGTAAATGACATTATGTTCCGTATTGGTGATTTTTTGACTAATTAAAGGAGCTGAGCATGGGAAAAAAATACAGTTTTTTAAATAAAGTGGTGTTGATCACAGGTGGTGGGCGAGGGATTGGTTTAGCCACAGCCGTTGCCTTTAGAAAACTTGGTGCCAAAGTGGCGATTGGCGATATTGATCTAGAGTTGGCTCAGCAAGCTGCTACTAAAGTGCAAGGCTTTGGCGGCTATTTGGATGTACGTCCACAGAACTCATTTCATGACCTCATTGTGCAGATTGAAAAGCAATTGGGTCCCATCGATATCTTGATAAATAACGCTGGGATTATGCCAATGGGAGCGATGGTCGAGGAAAGCCAAGCCATCAGCGATGCGCAAATTGATATCAACTTACGTGGGGTGATTCATGGCATGAAAGCGGTATTGCCTAAAATGCAGGAGCGACAAACGGGACATATCGTTAATGTCGCTTCTCTAGCAGGTAAATATCCGATTCCCGGTGCCAGTATTTATTGTGCGACCAAATTTGCTGTGGTGGGTTTAACTGCATCGATGCAGCAGGAGCTTAGAAACACACCGATTGGCATATCGGCAGTGTTACCGTCCAAAGTCTTGACTGAGTTGTCTTCTGGAACGGGGGACAGTTTGCCGATTCCGACGGTAGAACCACAAGATGTGGCGAATGCGATTATTCAAGCCATCGAACATAATCTTGCCGAAATTGCGGTACCGAATTATTTAACGCATACCTCGAAAGCCTATGGGTTGGTGCCGCATTGGTTAAATACTGGATTCCGAAAACTGATCGGAGATGACCGTATTTTAAAAGGCTTGGATCAGAATGATCGCAAAGCATATAGCCAACGTTTAAGCCAATTCGCACAGACAAAATAAGGATTACAACTCATGGCGAAGATCGAAAAATTTCATGTGGTGATTATCGGGGCTGGCTTTGCAGGGATTGGTGCAGCCATTAAATTACAGCAAGCGGGTTTCACGGATTTTGTGGTTTTGGAAAAAGCCAATGAAATTGGCGGTGTCTGGCGTGCCAACACTTATCCGGGGTGTGCTTGTGATGTACCGTCAGCTTTATATTCTTATTCTTTTGCACCAAATCCACAATGGAGTCGGGTGTTTGCGCAGCAGCAAGAAATTAAGACCTATATACAAAATGTTGCGCAGCAATTCGATGTGAAAAAGTATGTGCGCTTTGGCTATGAAATGCTGGAAAGTGCTTGGGATGATCAGGCTAAACATTGGGTGGTGAAAACCAATCAAGGCCTTATCCATGCCCGTTTTGCGATTATGGCGGGTGGGCCAATGCATCAACCTGTATTGCCTAAAATTAAAGGTTTAGAGACATTTAAAGGGGCTCAGTTCCACTCGGCAGAATGGAATCATGATTTTGACTTAAATGGTAAAAAGGTTGCCGTTGTTGGTGCAGGTGCATCTGCAATTCAATTTGTACCTGAGATTCAAGCCCAAGTTGAGAAACTCACTTTGTTACAGCGTACCCCACAATGGGTATTGCCAAAAATGGATCAAAGCCTACCAAAACTTGCTCAGGCACTGTTTAAAGTGCTTCCAGTCACTCAGCGTTTAACGCGTTATAGCGTTTATGGCGTATTTGAATCGTTAAATTCCAGTATGCACCATCCAAAACTGGTCAGCCAGATTGAACGCCTAGCCAAATTGAATATTCGTTTAGGGGTGAAAGATCCTGAGCTACGAGAAAAACTATTGCCTGACTTTACCATCGGTTGCAAACGGGTATTACAGTCTAATCAATGGTATCCAGCATTGGCAAAGCCGAATGTAGAGGTATTGCGCTGTGGGGTAGAAGAAGTGCGTGGCAATACTTTGATTGCCAGTGATGGATCGCAACATGAGGTTGATGCGATTATTTTTGGCACAGGCTTTGAAGTCAGCAATCCACCGATTGCCAAACAAATCCGTAATAAACATGGCAAAAGCATGGACGAAGTATGGCAAGGCAGTGCCAAGGGTTATTTGGGTACAGTGGTCGAAGGCTGCCCAAATGCCTTTGTCATGTTTGGCCCTAATATTGCGGTCAGTTCATCGGCACTGATTATCATTGAAGCACAATTGACGTATATCTTGGACATGCTGAAAAAAGTACAGGCGCAGCAGATTGAAACCGTTGAAATTCGTGCTGAGGTATTGGAACAATACAATGATGAAATCCAAGCGGCATTAAAAAATACGGTCTGGAATACCGGTGGGTGCAGCAGCTACTTTATCGACCGGAATGGACGTAATAGTACTTTATGGCCGTGGACGACTTTTGAAATGCGATCTCGCTTAGTATATTGTGATCTGAACGATTACTTACTTGGCTTTGCTGAGGCCGAAACCAAGAAAAAAGCCAGTTAAATTCTGATTCGGTATTGTATCTCTAATATAGTCAAGCCTCACCGAGCAGCCTATTCCTCGTGAGCTACTCGGTGAGGGAAACATAACACGCTCTCTTTTTATTAATGATCGTGTGAACTGTGCAGTGGTGCTTCATGCACAGCTGCCGAATGCAGTTTATGTTTGCTATTCAGGGTACGAATCAACACATAGAAGGCAGGAGTCAGGAACAAACCAAAGAAGGTTACCCCAATCATACCAAAGAACACCGCAACGCCCATGGCATGACGCATTTCAGCACCAGCACCTGTTGATGTGACCAGTGGAACTACACCCATAATGAAGGCGATTGAAGTCATCAGGATCGGACGCAGACGTAATCGACTGGCTTCAACTGCAGCATTGAATGCGGTCGCGCCTTGCATTTCCAGTTCTCTGGCAAATTCCACGATCAAGATGGCATTCTTACAGGCCAGCCCGACCAGTACCATCAAGCCGATTTGGGTAAAGATGTTGTTATCTCCACCTGTGAGCCAAACGCCTGTCAGTGCAGCCAAGATACCCATCGGTACAATCAGAATCACAGCCAATGGTAAAGTGAGGCTTTCATATTGTGCAGCCAAGACCAAGAATACCAACAGCACACTGATTGGGAAGACCCATAATCCTGCATTACCTGCCAAGATCTTTTGATAGGTCAGATCGGTCCATTCAAATTTCACCCCACGTGGCAAGGTTTCAGCGGCAATTCGTTCAACCGCAGCTTCGGCTTGGCTCGACGAATAACCCGGTGCAGGACCACCATTAATATCCGCTGCGGTGTAGCCGTTGTAACGCACCACCATTTCGGGACCATAGGTTTGAGTGACGTTGACTAATGAAGACAGCGGCACCATTTGCCCAACATTGTTACGGGTTTTAAGCTGTAAAATATCTTCAGGATTGGCACGGAACGGTGCATCGGCTTGAGCACGTACCTGATAGACGCGACCAAAGCGGTTGAAGTCATTCACATATTGTGAACCGAGATAAATCTGCATGGTGCTAAATACATCGGTGACTGCAACGCCTTGTTGTTTGGCTTTGACCCGATCCAGATCAACATTCAGTTGTGGCACATTGATTTGATAGCTAGAGAACATCGGGCCCAACTCAGGTGCAGATTGTGCTGCTTTCATAAAGGATTGTGCTGCGTTATTCAACTCGGCATAGCCTAAAGCACCACGATCTTCAAGCTGGAGTTTAAAGCCACCCATGGTGCCCAGACCCATCACGGGTGGTGGTGGGAATACCGCAATATAAGCATCTTGAATCGCTGAATATTTCTGATTTAAGGCACCAGCAATGGCATTGGCAGAAAGATCGGCTGCTTTACGTTCTGCAAATGGTTTTAAGGTGACAAACACAATCCCTGCGCTGGAACTGTTGGTAAAGCCATTAATAGATAAACCAGGGAAGGCCACCGCACTTTCGACACCGGGTTGTTTCAGTGCAGCATCACTCATTTTACGAATCACGGTTTCGGTTCGATCAAGTGAGGCACCATTCGGTAATTGCGCAAAGCTGATCAGGTATTGCTTATCTTGTGCAGGCACAAAGCCACCCGGAACAATATAAGAAATACCAATGGTCAGGCCAAGCAGGGCTGCATATACGCCCATGGCTGAAGCTTTATGGGAAATGACTCGATTCACCCCTCGACCATATTGATGCGAGGCACGTGAGAACACACGGTTAAACAGTGCGAAGAAGCGTCCGAAGACACGGTTCATCACACGGGTCAAAAAGTCAGGTTTAGCATCATGTCCTTTGAGCAACATGGCGGCCAAAGCAGGAGATAGAGTGAGTGAGTTAAATGCCGAAATTACGGTAGAGATGGCAATGGTCATGGCGAATTGCTTATAGAATTGCCCTGTTAATCCAGTCATAAAGGCGAGGGGGACAAACACGGCAACCAATGTTAGCGCGATGGCAATGATCGGCCCACTGACTTCACGCATGGCACGATAGGTGGCATCCCTTGGACTGAGGCCTGCTTCAATATTCCGCTCGACATTTTCCACCACCACGATGGCATCATCCACCACAATCCCGATGGCGAGTACCATCCCGAACAGTGACAGGGCATTGATGGAATAACCAAAGGCCAGCATCAAGGCGAAGGTACCAATGATTGAAACAGGTACTGCCAGTAACGGAATAATTGAGGCGCGCCATGTTTGTAAGAACAGGATCACCACGACAACCACCAGTGCAATCGCTTCAAGCAAAGTGTGAATCACCGCTTTGATACTTGAGCGTACAAATTGGGTGGGGTCGTAAACGATGTCGTATTTAATTGAAGATGGAAAATCTTTGGACAGTTCCGCCATGGTGCTACGCACTTGGTCAGAGACCTGTAAGGCATTGGCACCCGGTGCTTGGAAAATTGGAATCGCCACCGCCTGTTTATTGTCCAGCAATGAACGTAAACCATATTGCGAAGCGGCAAGTTCAACACGCGCGACATCACCGAGTCGAGTCACTGCACCATCCGCAGCTGTTTTTAAAACAATATCGGCAAATTCCTGTTCGGTACTTAAACGACCTTGTGCATTCACCGAGAGCTGTAAAGGTGAATTGTTTGGCGCAGCACCAATGGTTCCTGCAGCGACTTGAATATTCTGTTCACGAATTGCATTTACGATTTCAGTGGCCGTGAGGTTACGTTGCGCCACTTTTTGTGGGTCCAACCATACGCGCATGGCGTAATCACCCGAACCAAACAGGCCGACTTCACCCACACCTTGTAAGCGTGCCAGACGGTCTTTGACATTGAGTACAGCATAGTTACGCAAGTAGGTCATGTCATAGCGATTGTCTGGTGAGGTGAGATGCACCACCATGGTCAAAGTTGGTGAACTTTTTAGCGTAGTCACGCCGAGACGTTGCACATCTTCAGGCAAACGGGGTAAAGCCTGAGAAACTCGATTCTGTACCAGTTGTTGTGCTTTATCTGGATCAATCCCAAGCTTGAAATTGACGGTGATAGTGAGGTTACCATCGCTATTGGCCTGAGACTGCATATACAGCATGTTCTCTACGCCGTTAATGGATTCTTCCAACGGAGATGCAACGGTTTCAGCGATCACTTTGGGGTTGGCACCCGGATATTGGGCACGTACCACGACAGACGGTGGCACCACTTCTGGATATTCAGAAATAGGCAGTTGGAAAAGGGAGAGTAAGCCCGCCAGTAGAATCAGGACGGACAGCACCCCAGCAAAGATCGGTCGATCAATAAAAAATTTAGAAACATTCATGCGGATTAACCTTTTGCCGAAGTTGGGGTTTTTTCTGTAGGCTGAGGTTGTTGTACTGTGTTATCTGTGATGATTTGAGGATTTGGCATAGCAATGAGGTGAGGTTTGACAGAATCACCCGGTCGGATGCGTTGTAAACCATTCACGACAATGCGATCATCCACTTGCAGACCACTATTGATGATTTGCAAGCCATCTTGCTGGGCACCCAATTTAACTTCGCGATAAGCGGTTTGATTTTTCGCATCGACAACGACTACAAAGCGTTTGTCCTGATCAACACCAATCGCCGTTGGGCTAATCAGAATGGCTGCGCGAGGTTGCCCGCCGCCCAAACGAATACGGGCATACAGTCCTGGTAGCATCATGCCTTTGGGATTATCAAAGGTGGCGCGGACACGAATGGTGCCTGAGGTGGTATTTAAATTATTATCGATCGAACTGATAAAACCTTCACGGCTAAAACCAGATTCATTGGCAAGACCTAAATAGACAGGAACTTGGGCTGAATTGCGTTGATTGCTGATATATTTCAGATAGGTTTGTTCATCTACATCAAAAGATGCGTAAAGGCGAGAAACGGATACCAAACTGGTCAGCACCTGTGCACCATTGCCTGCGGAGACCACATTACCAACCGTGACTTCTGCACGGGAAATACGCCCACTGACAGGGGCAGTAATACGGGTATATTCCAGATTTAGACGGGCAGTTTCGACTGCGGCTTTGGCGGCTTGCAAGTTGGCATTGGCTGAACGTGCTTCATTTTCCGCTTGATCAAGCTCTTGAAGGGCAATCGCATTACTTTGGATTAAGCGCTGGTTACGACCCAAATTTGCTGAAGAGTAAGTGACTTGTGCTTCCGCAGAAGCCAGCTGCGCTTTGGCACGATTCAGCTCTGCTTCAAAAGGACGCGAGTCAATGGTGAATAATAAATCCCCTTTGTTGACCAAGCTACCATCTTTGAAGTGAACGGCAATCAGTTTTCCTGAAACTTGGGGTCGAACATCGACTTGATCAATGGCTTCCAGACGTCCGGAATATTCTTGCCAGTCGGTAATGGTTTGGCTGATGACATTTGCAACATCCACGGTTGCAGCTGGCGGTGCGTTTGCTGTTGAGGTGGCTTTGGCATCTGCATTTTCTTGGAAGAGAATAAAACTGCCGCCCGTTGCAAAAATAGCAACGATGACGGCAGACAGCGTCAGCTGTTTGCGAGAAATTGACATGGAATGCTCCTGACTATTTGAATCCCTGTTTTCAGACTTTTTGTTGTGGTCTGTGTGGGAGAAACAGGTTTATGGAATGAAAGGAGCATAAAAGTTTGTCAATTACGAATAAATACATTAAATTTGATAACACTATTCGTATTTTTATAATAATTGATGTGTAAAGTTCCTTTATGCATTGATTAGGAGTGGTTGAGTGGATCTATTTCATGCAATGAAAGTCTTTAATAAAGTGGTTGAAACCAACAGCTTTAGTTTGGCTGCAGATAGCCTTGGACTACCACGTGCATCGGTCACGACCACGATTCAAGCTTTAGAAAAACATCTTCAAGTTCGTTTACTCAATCGAACTACACGTAAACTGAGCCTTACACCTGATGGTGCGGTTTATTATGATCGTACAGTAAGAATTTTAGCCGACGTTGAGGATATTGAATCTTCATTTCACAATGAAGAACGTGGTCCTCGAGGACGTTTGCGTATTGATGTTCCTGTCTCAATTGGACGTTTAGTTCTGATTCCAAGACTGCGTGAATTTCATGCACGTTATCCCGATATTGATTTGGTAATAGGGTTGAATGATCGCCCAGTAGATTTGGTCGGTGATGCTGTTGATTGTGCTATACGTGTTGGGGAATTACAGGATTCCAGCTTAATTGCACGCCGTATTGGCACGTTCCAATGTGCGACAGCAGCATCACCATGTTATTTAGAAAAAAATGGTGAGCCAAACAGCATTGAAGATTTACAAAAGAATCATCAAGCGATTCATTTCTTTTCTAGTCGTACAGGACGCAACTTTGACTGGGACTTTGTTGTTGATGATTTAATTAAAAGTGTCAGTGTAAATGGTCATGTATCTGTAAATGATGGTGACGCTTATATTGATTTAGCATTACAAGGATTTGGTATTATTCAAGGTCCACGATATATGCTGACTAATCATTTAGAATCAGGTTTATTAAAAGAGGTTTTACCACAATGGACGCCTGCTCCTATGCCGATTTCAGCAGTATATTTACAAAATCGACATTTATCTCTCAAAGTTAGAGTATTTGTTGATTGGGTTGCTGAATTATTTGGGGCTTGTCCATTATTAGGAGGTAGTGCTTTACCTTTAGATCAAAAATGTGCATTTGTTTGTGATCAGAAAACGAATCATGAATATACGCTTCGAACTTTGGTTGAACAGCATAATATTGCAGAGGCGAGAGTACTTAAAACATAGTTAATATACGCCACTAAATCATTTGGTAGATTTTCCATGAACTGAAAAACTATAAATAGTGATAAAGTGGTTTTGTGAGTTTTTTGAATCTTTAGTAAAAGTTAAAAAGATTTTTATATTTATAAGTTTTTGATATTTATTGAATAATAAAAAATTTTTTTAATGACGAATCGGTCTAAGTTTTTTCTTTATAGCATTGTGTAATGTTTTAGTAGTTTATCAAGAAAATAAAAAAACTATCGGTACAATCAAATTTCACTCTTTATTCACTTATTAGATACTAAGTTAAATCATAAAGTTAATTACAAATATCTAATTTTTCTCAATTCAAGTTGAAGGCAAAGGAGTAACCATGACTCTATTATTGATATTGCTTAGCTTGTTGATTCAGTTTGTTGTGTTGTGGGCTGTATTTTATTTCGAACTAAATCGAACAATCGGTAGTATTGTTTCTATTGGAATCGCTGTTCTCTGTGGAGTTTTAATAACACCATGGAGTTTATTGATTGGTATACCTATCATATTAATGAGTGTGGTATTGCTTATTCCAGCGCTAAGAGAAGCTTTAATAAGTAAACCTGCGTTTAATATTCTTTCCAAAGCGATGCCTAGTATGAGTACCACTGAGCGTGAAGCCTTGGAGGCGGGTACCAGTTGGTGGGAAAAAGAATTATTTATGGGGGCACCTGATTGGGAGAAGTTCGATCAATATCCTTATCCAAAGCTTTCCTCAGAAGAGCAATCTTTCATTGATAACGAAGTTCAGCAGCTTTGCGCTATGCTTGATGAATGGAAAATTCATCATCATGACAAAGATCTCCCAACTGAAGTTTGGCAATTTATCAAAGATAAAGGTTTTCTAGGTCTCATTATTCCTAAATCATTTGGGGGTAAGGAATTTTCAGCTTTTGCCCAAAGCCGTATCATGAGCAAAATTGCTTCACGCTCTTTAACTGCTGCGGTAAGTTGTATGGTTCCAAACTCTCTTGGGCCGGGTGAATTATTACTTCATTACGGAACGAGTGCTCAGAAACAACGTTACTTACCGGGCTTAGCTAATGGTACAGAAGTCCCTTGTTTTGGCTTAACCAGCCCAGAAGCTGGCTCTGATGCAGGTGCGATTCCTGATACAGGCGTGGTTTGTTATGGTTCTTATCAAGGACAAGAAGTTCTTGGTTTAAAAATGAATTTTTCAAAGCGTTGGATTACGCTTGCTCCGATTGCAACAGTGATTGGTTTAGCGTTTAAACTGTATGATCCTGATGGATTGTTGGGCGATAAAACCAAAAATGAATATGGCATTACCTGTGCATTGATTCCTGCTAGTCATGAAGGCATTAAGATTGGCGCACGTCATAATCCAGGTGCTCCATTTATGAATGGAACTGTCGAAGGAACTGATATTTTTATTCCTATCGACTGGATTATTGGTGGTCAGCAAAATGCAGGTAAAGGCTGGCGTATGTTGATGGAATGCTTAGGAGTAGGTCGTGGTATTTCGCTACCAGCATTAGCAACTGCTGCCGGTGAAATGAGTTATCTTTTAGTTGGTGCATTTGCAAGTGTAAGGCAGCAATTTAAAGTGTCTGTTGGGCATTTTGAAGGTGTGCAAGAAGCGACCAGTGATATTGCCAGCGATGCTTATATGCTTGAGTCATTCCGATATATGGTGACTTGTGGTCTAAATCAAGGTGGTACACCAGCAGTGATGACTGCAATGGCAAAATATTATGCTACGGAGACCATGAGAAAGGTAATTAATCATGGTATGGATGTGGTTGGAGGACGTGCAATTCAACTTGGACCTCGTAACTTCCTAGCGCTGACATATCAATCTATTCCAGTTGCAATCACCGTAGAAGGCGCAAATATTCTCACACGTTCTTTGATGATTTTTGGTCAAGGTTCAATGCGTTGTCATCCTTATCTATTTGAGGAATTGCAATTACTGCAATCTGAAGATAAGGCTTCTGCATTAAAACAATTTAATTCATTGTTATTTAAACATCTTGCCTATACCTTTAACCGTGGTGCTAAAGCTTTAGCTTTTGGTCTCACCGGAGGGAATAGTGATGGTTCGGTTCAGTCTGATGATTTTTCTAGACCATATTATGCAACCATCAATCGTATGAGCGCCGATTTCGCCCTTACAGCTGATATGGCGTTAGGAATATTAGCGGGTGATCTTAAACGGAAAGAGATGTTGTCTGGACGTTTAGCCGACATCCATTCTCATTTATTTATCGCGACTGCAATTCTTAAATACTATGAAAATGGTCAAAGAACAGAGGCTGATCAAAAGCATGCTGAATTAGCGTTGAACAAGGCGTTATATAATGCACAAGAAGCATTTTTTGGATTTTATGAAAACTTCCCGATGAAAATAGCTTCTAGCTTGGTGAAATTGATTTGTTTCCCATTTGGTCGTCCAATTGCTAAACCTTCGGATGAGCTTAAACAACAGGTTGCTCAATTGCTGCTGCAAGAAAACTCTTTCAGAGCAGAATTGAAAAAACATGTCTATTACACCACTGATGAAACTGATGTCATGGGGCGCATGGAATCAACATTCCAAATGTTACTCAGTGTGCAGCCACTTTGGGATAAGTTCAAAAAAGCTGAATCAAAAGATAAGTTTAAAGGACTGACTTTTGAAGAGCATATTGCTGATGCGGTTTCAACAGGTTTTATTACTACAGATGAAGCACAACAGCTTTTGAAATATAATGCTAAGCGCTATGACAGTATGCTCACTGATGTATTCGATGAGCATTTAGAAAACGATTTACCACTTGAGAACCCTCATCTAAGAAATTAGATGAGGTAATTAAAAAAGCGAGGTAATGATTACCTCGCTTTTTTATAGTCCAAATTTTTTACGATAACGCCATAAGGTTGTGCGACTCATATTCAATGCTTCTGAAGCAAGAACGAGATTATAATCATATTTAACTAAAACATTTTTTAGCGTTTCTTTGTTTAGCTTTTGAGGTAATTGTGGCTGTTTGATATGTGTGATCGTTGAATTGGATTCATTGATATGAAAAGGATTTTCTATAATTTCATCTGGTAAGTCACAGGTATCAATTTCTAGTTTGTCACTTGCCATTGTTAGCGCATAAAGTAGGGTATTTTTTAACTCACGGACATTGCCCGGCCAATCATAGGCAATTAAAGCTGTTAAAGCACGATCTGATAATTGAGGTAAATGTTTTAAAACAGATTGATGCTGTTGCAGTATATAGTCGGCAATTAAAGGAATATCCTCTTTGCGATCACGTAAAGGCGGAATAAAAATGGGGATGACTCTAAGACGATACAAAAGGTCTTGACGAAAACGTCCTTGCTTAGCTTCTTCTCTCAATGCGCGATGCGTTGCGGTGATGATTCGGACATTGGCTTTAATCGATTTTTCACCACCCAAAGGCGTAAACTCACCTGTTTCTAAGACACGCAAAAGTTTAGCTTGTAACTCCAGTGGAATTTCAGCAATCTCATCTAAAAACAGCGTTCCACCCGCAGCACGTTCGAAAACACCTTTATGCTCACGAATCGCGCCCGTAAAAGCACCTTTGACATGTCCAAACAATTCACTTTCTAAGATGTTTGCATTTAATGCAGCGCAGTTGATCGCGATAAATACTTTGTTTTTTCGCTGACTGTGGTCATGAATGGCTTGGGCCACAAGTTCTTTGCCACTTCCAGATTCACCACGAACTAATACGGGAAATTCAGTAATTGCAACACGTTCAATGATTGAAAACATGCGTTGCATTTCAGGTGACTGGCTATGAAATGTTTCCGCTAAGCTTTGAAATCTTTGTTTTGTTGGTGTTATTTCAGTCTGTTGTAAGAGCTGTACTAAAAACAATTTTCCAGTGAAATGTTGATCAGAAACATTGATATTGTGTTGATGACATAAAAGTTCAGTTGAACCTGTGGTAGATTCCAGATGAACTTTACCAGTTTCTAATAGATTGTTCAGTATTTTTTGTTTAGTTAATTCTGCAATAGAAGGATTAAAGCCTATTGATTTGAACTCATAAATAACAGCTACATTCGATTGATCAACGATAAAAAGGGTACAGTCTGCTATGACTTGTTGTAAATAGCCCAAGAAATTTTCTAAATCCTGTTGAGTTTTAAAACCAATCATTTGATTCATTACATTTCATTTTATGTTTCATATATTGTTTATTGAAACATGATTTGCACCTAATTTGAAACGCTATCGTTAAAAAATAATTAATTATATTTAATAATATATTGTTTTATTTAAATATAATAATTTGTGCATAAAGTTGGCATCTTGTTTGCAATTTAAGAATATATAAATAAGCAAATAGAGATCGATGCGTATGATATTCCATCAATTTTTTGAAAATGAAAGTTCAACATATACTTATCTCATTGCATCTGAGCAAACACGTGAAGCGGTATTGATTGACCCAGTAGCATCGGAAATTGAACGTTATGCGGACATGCTTAAACAAAATAATTTGAAGTTGGTTTATAGCCTTGATACGCATGTCCATGCAGATCATGTCACAGCAGCAAATCTGTTACGTGAACGTTTCGCATGTAGAACCGTCTTACACCGTAACTCAGGTGTTATTTGTGGCGATATTTTCATTACAGATGGTACTGCAATTCGCTTAGGTGAAATTCTAATTGAGGCTCGCTATACACCAGGGCATACCAATGCATGTACCAGTTATGTGGTCGAGGGTATGGTATTTACCGGTGATGCACTACTTATTGACGGTTGTGGACGAACTGATTTCCAAGAGGGCGACGCAGCGACTTTATATGACAGTATCCATCAACAGATATTCACTTTAACTGATGAAACTGTTGTATATCCGGGCCATGACTATAAAGGGCGTTTGTCATCTACCGTAGCACAAGAGCGACTTTATAATTCTCGATTGGGTGAGGGGAAAAGTAAGCAAGAGTTTATTACTTTGATGGAAAACTTGAATCTTCCTTATCCAAAGAAAATTGATATTGCTTTACCTGCGAATAAAGCTTGCGGTCAATAATAGGAGAGAGTGGCATGCAATTAAAACAAGTGAATCAAGAATTTTATGTTGCAGATCAAATTTCTCAACAAGATGTGGCTGAACTTGCAAGTAAAGGTATCAAAACAATTATTTGTAATCGTCCTGATGGTGAGGGTGCTGATCAACCCAATATCATTGAAATACAAGAAGTAGCATCTACTCACGGGATTCAAGTTGAGTATTTACCTGTGGTGAGTGGTCGTGTGACTGATGAGCAGGCTGAAGAATTTAAATCGCTATACCAAGCAGCTCAGAAACCAATTTTGGCATTCTGTCGTTCGGGTACTCGCTCAATGACGCTTTGGGGTTTATCTCAGGTTTCGGGTTTAAGTATAGATCAGATGTTACTTGTCTCCAAAATGATGGGCTATGATTTGCAAGGTTTAGTGCCAAGAATCCTCAATCAACATCCGACACAATTAAATAATGTGCCTAAATTTTCGGTGGTGATCGTAGGTGGCGGAGCTGCTGGGATTTCGGTTGCTTCAAGCCTACTTGCTCGTCAGCCAAACCTAGATATTGCTGTGATTGATCCAGCAGAAATTCATTACTATCAACCGGGTTGGACGATGGTCGGTGGTGGAATTTTTGCACCTGAAAAAACAGTTCGAACCATGGCGAGTTTGATGCCTAAACAGGTGCATTGGATAAAAGCAGCAGTAGCAGCATTTGATCCAGACAACAAACAAGTGTTGTTAGAGGGCTGTAAGCCTATCAACTATGAAGTATTGGTTGTTTGCCCAGGTTTGAAACTCAACTGGCATGGTATTGAAGGTTTAGTTGAAACACTGGGCAAAAATGGTGTGACCTCGAATTATCGTTATGATCTAGCGCCATACACTTGGCAATTGGTGAGTAATTTGAAACGTGGCAAGGCTATTTTCACTCAACCACCTATGCCGATTAAGTGCGCGGGTGCACCGCAAAAAGCAATGTATCTTTCTGCTGACCATTGGCAAAAACAAGGGGTATTGAAAGATATTCAAGTAGATTTCTTTAATACAGGCGCGGTTTTATTTGGTGTTGAAGCCTATGTGCCTGCACTGATGGAATATATAAAACGCTATAACGCCAATCTGCACTTCAATCATCAATTGATAAAAATTGATGGTGCGAACAAACGTGCTTGGTTCAAGATCAATCAAGGTGAAAGTTCATCGCTGTTTGAAACTGACTTTGACATGATTCATGTTGTCCCACCGCAACAAGCTCCTGATTTTATTCGCGCGAGTAATTTAGTCGATGCCGCGGGTTGGGTGAGTGTCGATCAACATACTTTGCAGCATAGTAAATATCCTTACATTTTTGCACTTGGAGATGTCATGAATGCTCCGAATGCGAAAACTGCTGCGGCAGCGCGTAAACAAGCACCAATCGTTGCGGTGAATGTATTGCAGTACTTAAAAGGTAGTGATCACTTTGCGCGGTACGATGGTTATGGTTCATGTCCTTTGACTGTTGAGCGAGGCAAGATTGTACTTGCTGAGTTCGGTTACGGTGGGGAATTGCTTCCGAGTTTTCCAAAGTGGTTTTTAGATGGTCAAAAACCTTCACGTATGGCATGGCTGTTAAAAGAGCAAATCCTACCCCCGATGTATTGGGATGGCATGTTAAAAGGGCATGAGTGGCTGGTAAAACCTAAACTTTAATGTAATTCATTAGATTATTAAAATCATTAACTTAGCTCTAAATCTAGAGCTGAGTCAGGTTTTTTTCACACTTGAAAAGTGTATCGCAGCTTTCATGAGGTCCTTTATGGATATGTGGTTATTAGTCTTAGAAGGTCTAGCAATCGGATGCCTGCTTGGCCTAACAGGTGCGGGAGGGGGTATTTTAGCCGTTCCTGCACTTATGGCTAGCCAAGGGTGGACTGTCGCACAAGCTGCACCAGTCGGACTACTTGCTATTACACTTTCAGCTTTTGTAGGGAGTGTACAAGGTTTACTAAAAAAAATTGTACGTTATAAAGCTGCGATATGGATTGCTGTGATTAGTATCCCTTCAGCTAGATATGGCGTTTATTTGTCTAATATTATCTCGCCGACTTGGTTAAGTTTGGCATTTAGTCTTGTCATGTTGATTGTCGCCTATCGAATTTTCTTCAATAAAGTTCATGATTTTGAAGATCCACCATGTAAGGTTAATCAATCAACGGGAAAGCTGATTTGGAATGTAAAAACAGCCAGTGTCTTGGGTCTTATCGGTATTTTTGCGGGTTTATTGACTGGGCTTTTAGGTGTTGGGGGCGGTTTTGTGATTGTGCCTGCTTTAAAAAAAGCAACTGATCTTGATATGCGTAGTATTGTTGCCACTTCTTTAATGATTATTTTTCTGATTGGTGGCGTAAGTATTTCAGCTCATATCATTGATGGTTATCAATATCCAATATTAATCACCATTAGTTTTGTGCTGGCATGTATTGTTGGAATGATTGTAGGAAGAAAATTAATCAATTTGATTGAACTCAATACAGTACAGAAGCTTTTTGCAACGGTTGTAGTTGGAGTTGCTATATATTTAATCTGGTCAAGTATTCGTCTTCTTTGATTGAATATTTGGGTTGAGATATTGGATGAAGCAAATATATTGGAGTCTAATTTGATATGTATTTAGACTCTAATAAAATAATAAATTTATGTTTATACAAACAATTTATCTTATGATAAAAGATATGATGTAGGTAATAAAATAACGCTTCACATTAATTTCATACTAAATTTACTACTATGATAATTATAAAAAGAGATGGGTCAGGAAGAATCAATGTTTAAATTTTTTCTGCGATGGATAGATAGTTGGTCAATTCCCAATGCGTCTAAATCAAATGAAATTGAAAGTTCAATAGCCATCAAAGATACTCAAATTCAATGGTTGAGAATTATTCCGTTTATTTTGCTGCATATTGCCTGTCTGGCTGTTTTTTGGGTCGGGGTTTCATGGTTTGCAGTTATATTTATGTTTGCTTTTTATTTGATTAGAATGTTTGCAATTACAGGGTTCTTTCACCGTTATCTCTCACATAAAACCTTTCAAACTTCACGACCAGTTCAGTTTTTTTTCCTACTTATTGGCACAATGAGTGCACAGCGTGGTCCGTTATGGTGGGCAGCTCATCATCGTTATCATCATCGGTTCACTGATACTGAACAAGACCCACATTCATCTACACATGGATTTTGGTACAGCCATATCGGATGGTTTTTAAATGACCAAAACTTTACGACAAGAAAAGAGGTCATCAAAGATTGGTTAAAGTTTCCTGAAATTGTATGGTTAGATCGTTTTAGTTTACCCGTGGTATTACTGACTGCTTTATCAATTTATGGTTTGGGTGAGTGGTTAGCTGCTGCTTATCCGAGTTTAGGTACATCGGGTTTGCAACTATTGGTTTGGGGTTTTGTGGTTTCAACCGTTTTATTGATCCATGCAACTTTATGTATTAACTCTCTTGCTCATCTGTATGGAAGTCGAGATTTTGAGACTAACGACAACAGTCGCAATAACTTATTTTTATCCATTATTACATTAGGTGAAGGTTGGCATAACAACCATCATTACTATGCGGGCAGCACTCGACAAGGTTTCTTTTGGTGGCAAATTGATATTACTTATTACATTTTAAAAATCATGTCTTATTTAGGTTTAGTTTGGGCGATCAAACCTGTACCGCAACGTATTTATGATGCAAATAAAAGCCATCAATTAAATCTAAAAATGAACAGAAATAAAATTCAAACTGAGGAGTCTTGATGAAGATTGCAATCGTAGGCTCTGGCATTTCAGGTATGTATGCTGCATGGAAATTATCACAGCAGCATCAAGTCACTATCTTTGAAAAAGAAAATTATTTTGGAGGACATACCGACACGCATGATCTTTGGATCGATGATCAAAATGTCGCAGTGGACAGTGGATTTATTGTATTTAATGACTATAACTATCCTTTATTCAGCGCAATGATTGCTGAACTGGGTGTCCAAGCACAGAATAGTGATATGAGTTTTTCTGTTAATAATCAGGTCACTGGTCTACAGTACAATCCATCTAAAAAATGGTCATTATTGACTCGCCCACAAAATTTTTTAAATAAGAACTTTCGATTGATGCTGTCTGATTTGATCAGGTTTTATCAGGAGAATAAAGATGTTGTCGTGGATCAATGTGATGCTGAGTTAAGTATTGACGATTATCTAAATCGAAATGACTACTCTCAGGTTTTTAGAGAAGAACATCTCTATCCAATGTGCGGCGCACTGTGGTCAAGTCCAGTTGATCAAGTTGGGAAGATACCCTACAAATTTGTGGTCAGTTTCTTTCAACATCATCGTATGTTGCAGTTGGCTGATCGACCACAATGGCAAACAGTACAAGGTGGTTCAGCTTCTTATATACGAGCGATTAAAAAAGCTTGTCCATCGATTATTTGGAAAAAAGCGCAAGTTCAACAAGTGATTCGTGAAAACGAATTAGTTCATATTGTCACGAATCAAGAGCAAGAAACTTTTGATTGGGTTGTGTTTGCGAGTCATGCTGATGACACATTAAAGCTGATTCAAAATCCTTCGGCAGATGAGCGAAATGTATTAGGTTGTTTTGATTATCAAGATAACTTTATGGTGGTACATCATGATACTTCGATTATGCCGAAGCGTCAGTCTCAATGGGCGAGTTGGCATGTGCATGTCACTGCCCAAGAAAAATCTCAAAAAAATAGCAATCCTCCTCAAGTACACTATGGATTTACCTACTGGATGAATACCTTACAGAATCTACCGTGTACAACGCAGGTATTTTCTACATTGAATCCGAATATGCCGATTGCGAAAGATAAGATTTATGTCGAACGTCATTATCGTCATCCTGTTTTTGATAAAAAAGCAATTGAGTCACAAGCGCGTTGGGAGCTGATTAATGGTCAAAACCGCAGTTCATTCTGTGGGGCATATTGGGGTTGGGGCTTTCATGAAGATGGAGCGAGAAGTGCTCAACGTGTAGTAGATGCGCTATTAAAACTTAATGACTAATTTGGAGGTGATCACATGTTTGAAGATTCACTTTCCATAGCCAAGGCTCAGATTAGACATCGGCGCTTTCATCCCAAAGCACACGATTTTCAGTCTAGTTT
The DNA here is from genome assembly GCF_024296945.1 of Acinetobacter sp. Z1. Lineage (NCBI taxonomy): Bacteria > Pseudomonadati > Pseudomonadota > Gammaproteobacteria > Moraxellales > Moraxellaceae > Acinetobacter > Acinetobacter sp. Z1. The sequence continues at coordinate 1,413,126 of NZ_CP101115.1, forward strand.
GAGCTATTTATGTTTTGATCCAGATTGTATCGATCAAAACCTAGATCGTTCATGGCTTTGTTCAACTTCGCGTTGGAATATCTTAAATCTTTATGAAAATGATTTTCTAAAAGGCTATACAGGTTCGATTAGAGAACGAATTAAGAAAATCCTTTTGCAGCAAGTGGACACGATTTTATCGACTCAATCAGAAATTCGTGTGCTCGCATTGCCAAGAACTTTAGGATTTAGTTTTAATTCAGTCATCTTTTATTTTGTACTCAATCCTCAAAAACAACCTGTTTTCATATTGAGTGAAATCACCAATACCCCTTGGAATGAACGTAAAGTTTATGTGCATGACTGCCGTCAAAAATTAAAAGAGCACAGTCATTTCAAAGGTTATGAGTTCGAATTTGAAAAGAGTTTTCATGTGTCTCCATTTATGCCAATGGATCTTCACTATAAATGGTGCTTTAACTTTTCAGATGAACAAAATGTGATTCATATGCAGCTTTATCAATCAGATAAATTTATCTTTGATGCAACGATGCGTTTCACTTTAACCAGCATCACAGTTCCTTCACAACTGAATCGTTATGCTATTCATCATATCTTTGAACCTTTCAAGATGTTAGCTTCGATCTACCTTCAAGCTTTTCATCTATGGCGAAAGAAAGTTCCATTTTATCGGCACCCTAAAAAAGATAAGGATTTAAAACAACATGATGAAAACGCTTATTTTCGGTGAACACGATTCACTGCCTTTAGTTCTTCGGAGCTTGCTCAAACTTCGTCATGGTCAAATTCATTTTCGTGGAGAATGGAATGGTACCGTGGGAGAGCTTTCAGATTTAGAAGCTACGATAGAGATTCATAATAAAGAATTGATCGATCTCATTTTTAAAAACGGTGTACTTGGTGCGGCTGAAGGTTATATTCGCGGCTATTGGAGCAGTGAACATCTCGTTGAAGTCATTCAAATTTTGGCGAGAAACCGTCATGTGCTTGATAAGATTAATCAGAATGTGATTTCTCAAGCCAGCCAACTTGTATTAAAAGCTTGGTACAAAACACGTAAAAATTCATTGTCAGGAAGTCGAAAAAATATTGCAGAGCATTACGACCTGAGCAATGACTTTTTCAAACTCTTTCTTGATTCTTCAATGATGTATTCCAGTGCAGTATATAAGCACAAAGATATGACTCTAGAAGAAGCTTCTGATTATAAAAAAGAACTGATTTGTCAGAAATTACAGCTCAAACCGATGGATCACTTGGTTGAGATCGGCAGTGGTTGGGGAGGATTTGCGATCTACGCTGCTCAGCATTATGGCTGTAAAGTGACCACGATCACCATTTCTCAAGCACAATACGATGAAGCAACCAAACGTATCGCTGATGCGGGTCTCAGTCATCGTGTCAATGTTCAGCTCAAAGATTACCGATTGTTAGAAGGCAAATTCGATAAGTTGGTTTCGATTGAAATGATCGAAGCTGTGGGTGAGCAATACCTATCGACTTACTTTAATAAATGCCGATCTTTATTAAAACCGAACGGTTTGGGATTGATTCAAGCCATAACGATTGAAGATGCACGTTATAAAAAAGCCTTGAATACCGTGGATTATATTAAACGTTATATTTTTCCTGGTAGCTTTATTCCTTGTATCAGCGTTTTAACTCAAGCTGCATCCGAACAACAGTTACGCTTAAAACATCTTGAAGATATTGGTTTGAGCTATGCTGAGACAATTCATCAATGGCGTGAGCGTTTCTTAAATGCCAAAGAACAAGTTTTGGCTTTGGGATTCGATGAAAACTTTATTCGAATGTGGGATTTCTATCTTTGCTATTGCGAAGGTGGCTTTAAAGAAGGGGTGATCAGCGATGTACACCTTTTATTTGAAGCGAGTCCTTATTAATTCCTAATTATTTTAAGCATCAAGGAGGCAGTTATGATATGGCAATTGTTTTTACTTGATGCCGCAGTGATGACGCTTTGTTGGTTGTGGGCAACAGTGAACCATCGTGCTGGTATCGTAGATGTCGCATGGAGTTTCTGTATTGTTCTCAACATTGCCATTACAGCATTATTTGTTGAAATCGCTCCGTTAAATGTCAGATTGTTTCTCGGCATATTCAGTGCCATATGGTTCTTGCGTCTAACTTTACATCTATTGCGTCGTTATTTAGCTGAGCATGAAGAAGATCGTCGATATGCCAATATGCGCAGAGCGATGGGCAAATATCAACATTTTGGTTTTTTTCTATTTTTCATATTTCAGGCTGGATTAGCCATTTTATTTAGCATTCCGATGTGGAGTTTGCTCAATGTACCAAGTATGTCTTGGAGCATGGATACCAATGATTATTTGATTATTGCAGGTTTGATTATGTTTCTTGCATTCGTTGGCGAGACGGTTGCAGATCAACAATTATATCGGTTCAAGCAGAATCCCAATAATCATGGCAAAACAATGGATCAAGGTCTGTGGAAGTATTCAAGGCATCCAAACTACTTCTTTGAATGGCTGCATTGGTTTGCTTATCCCATCATAGGATTAGCAGCAGGATTATTAAGCTTGTGGATTTATCCAATTTTGATGTGGCTATTCTTGTATTACATCACGGGTATTCCATTTAGTGAGCAACAAGCATTAAACAATCGAGGCCAAAATTATCTCGATTATCAAAAACGAACTTCAATGTTTATTCCGTGGAAACCCAAACAGTAGGTACTGCACATGGACTTTATTATTCAAAAATCTTTAAAACTCGTTGAAAGCGGTTTAGTTCCAGATCAGGCGATTCGTGCAGCAATCCGTGCATTGAGTAAAAAGCGTTTGATCCAAGAAGGACGTTATGATCCTGAGCAAGGTGCACAGCGTTATATGGACGTGCTCAATATGTTGAAGCATAGCGAGATTGCGATTGAAACAGACAAAGCCAATGAGCAACATTATGAGTTGCCGACTGCTTTCTTTCAGGCTGTACTAGGGAAACGTTTGAAATATAGTGCCTGTTTCTTTCCACATGACCACACCACCTTAGATGAAGCCGAAGAATTTGCATTGCAAATATATAGTGATCGTGCACAGTTACTGGATGGTCAAGAGATTTTAGAATTGGGCTGTGGTTGGGGATCATTTACCCTATGGATGGCTGAGCGTTATCCAAATGCGAAGATCACAGGTGTTTCAAATTCGGCAACTCAACGTCAGCATATTTTAGCTGAAGCTGAAAAACGTAATTTGAACAATATTGAAATCATAACTTGTGATGTCAATGTACTTGAATTGAAAACAAATACGTTCGATCGCGTAGTTTCAGTGGAAATGTTTGAACACGTTAGAAATTATCAGAAACTCTTTGAGAAAATTCAGTCTTGGCTTAAAGAGGATGGTATGTTGTGGTGTCATATTTTCTGTCATCGCTTCTTACACTATCCTTTTGAAATCAAAAGCGAATATGACTGGATGTCCCGTTACTTTTTTTCGGGTGGTTTGATGCCGTCAACGTCTACATTTTTACATTTTCAAGATCATTTAGAACTTGCTCAACATTGGCAATGGTCAGGCACACATTATGAAAAAACATCTAATGCTTGGTTAGAAAATATGGATCGCCATGCTGATGAGTTAAAACCTTTGTTTGAACAAGTCTATGCACAAGATGCAGATGCATGGTGGCAACGTTGGCGTATATTCTTTATGGCTTGTGCTGAGTTATTTGGATTTGAACAGGGACAAGAGTGGGTGGTTGGTCACTTCCTGTTCAAAAAGAAAAGCGTATAATTTAATTACTCTTTAGTGAAGATTAGCCTATGTTTACACGCAATAAAAATGGCGAGCAAAATCACCCATTGGGTGAAATATTCAATCGCCATTATTGGCTGCAAATTGGGCTGATTGCACTTTCAATTATTATTGGAATTGCGTGTAGTGCATGGGTGATTAAAGGTTCTTTACTTAAAACTGCACTTGAACAAGAGATGGAGCATTATTGGATACGTGTTGAGCGCGATCCAAATGCAGATCTTCCAGATACTAAAAATTTATATGGTTATCGTTGGAAGAGTGAAAATCCGCCTTCAGCATTTAAACATCAAGTTTTAAAACAGGGTGTTCACAGAATATTTGTTGATGGCAAAGACCGTATGACCGTATATGGCGAACAAAACGGACAGCATGTATTGCTTGTGTTTGGTGAAAGCAACGTTAATAAAATTGTTTGGATGTTTGGCCTAGCACCGCTTATGTTCAGCTTAATTGTGCTATATAGCATTTTGTGGTGGTCAAATCGCCGTGCTAAGCGTTACTTTTCACCGATTACACGATTAGCAAATGCGTTGGAACATATTGATTGGGCACATCAAAATATAGAAGCATCACCTTTTAAAGATATAAATACCAATGGCAATATGGAAGCTGAATATTTAAAACAAGCACTGGAGAAATACCATCAAGTCCTCACTGAATTTATTAATCGAGAAAGAGAATTTACGGGCGACGTAAGTCATGAACTTAGAACGCCACTCACGATTCTAAAAGGGAATATTCAACTTTGTCAGGCAAAATATGGTGAGGATAAATCCTTCAATCGTATTTCAAATACCATCGATGATATGCAATTATTAGTTGATACATTGTTGGCAATTGCTAGAAATACAACCAATACCTTGACTGCTGAACAGATGCTTTTATCAATCATTATTCGTGATTTAGTTAGTGATTTGGAACCAGTCAGTCAAACAAAAGGAATTGATATATTCGTCCAATATGATATCCAAGAATTTCCTAGGGTCATTTACTCATCTATGACGAAAATGGTGCTCAGCAATATTTTACGTAATGCTCTCAATTATTCTCAAGGGACACATATCCATATTATCCAAAGAAAAAATAGTATTGTAATTGCGGATAATGGGATTGGCATTGAGATGCCAAATGAATCAAAGAATAAAGAATTAAGCACGACCAAATTGCAGCTAAATGCCAAAGGACATGGGATTGGTTTGCAGCTTGTTCAAAAACTCTGTAAACAATTAGGCTGGCGAGTTGAATTATTTGATCGTCAATATTATCTCAGCAGCCATAAATATCTTGCACTTGAAAATACTACAGGTCTAATCGTTGTCGTTTATATGAATTAACTTTTAGCTCTGTCCTTCAAGTGCGACTTTCAGCCCGACACCAGAAACCGTGTGGATGAGTTTCTGCTCAAATGGCTTGTCGACCATTTTTCGTAAGTTATAAATATGGCTACGTAATGCATCACTTTCAGGTTCTTCGTCTCCCCAAAGTTCAATAATAATTTCTTGCTTAGTAATTACTTTTGGTGAGTTTCTCATTAATATTTTTAAAAGTTTGAATTGAATGCGTGGTAAATCAATCTGTTGACCTGCACGAATAATGGTTTGTGTGGAACTATCTAAAATTAGGTCATGGATTTGAATTTTATTGTTTGAAACCTCGCCTAATGAACGTTTGATTAATGCTTTGATTCTCATCACTAATTCATTGAAGTCAAACGGTTTAACGAGATAATCATCTGTACCCGCAACAAAACCTTTTAATTTGTCATCTAAAGTATCTCTTGCAGTTAGCATGAGCACAGGAATATCTTTTCCTTGGTCGTTTCTCAACCATTCGCAAAGATCATAACCTGAGCCATCAGGTAAGTTGATGTCTAATAAAAGTAAATGATAAGGCTGGTTTTTTAAAAAATTACGAGCTGCATCTAAATTACGAGCATGATCAATCACAAAACCATGTTGCTCTAAAAACTCGCATACGGTCGCCGCAAGTTCATAGTGATCTTCAACCATAAGGATAAATTGATTGCTCATAATAAATTTCAAGTTATTGATTTAGTAATTGTTGCTTTAATTTAGCATTAAATGGCGAACTTCCAAACCAAATTTTGAAATACTGATTAGATTGTTGATCGGTGATTGCACCGAGTGATTTTTGGTTTAGCGATAGGGAAAGTGTTTGATTGGAATGACTATATTTTAATGAGTATAGATCACCTTTACGGACAGGCTTATATAAAGATGTAATTTTATTTAAAGCAGAATTATCCGTAAAATTGCTGATATTTTTCTTAAGGAAATGAGTGGCTGCTCTTTTAAAAGCCCATTCTGGAATATCACGTGTATACATGAAATCGAGCTGTATATCTTGACTATCCCATTTTTGACCACAGTCACTAGCATAATAACTGACTGTACCTACATTCTTTTTAGTCACGATAATCGGCGCATTTTTACAAAATTGAGTGCTTGCATGACTAAGATTTGTTGTGAGAGAGAGAAATAGCACACTTGAGAGCACTATGATTTTTCTATGGTAAAACATAACAAATCCTCAGTTTTCAAATGTAAATCTAACCTTATTCATACTGAGCTTAATAGGTGTAGAAATTAAGGTTTCGTTCAACTTGCTGTATCTCATACCGTGCGAAAGCAAGATTTGTGTCGGTACGATCTAAAACAGCATAAAGGAAAAGGGTATGATTGGTTTCCAATGGCGTCACGATATGATATAGATCACGCATCGTGACCAAAAAACCTTCTAAGTAATCATTTGAATCAAGCTCAGACATCAATTGTCTTTGATAACTGAGTAAATTTGCCCCTTCAGCAGCAGCTAAATCAATATTGAAAAATTCATCACCAAAATATTCGAGGATCGAACCATCATAGGCATCGATCAGCGCTAAAACAATTAAACCCTTAATCCGTTTTAATTGCTTTGATAATAAATTGATTTCCATAATTTATTTTCTGCTTAAAGAGGGCTGAATTTTAAACTATTTTTTGAACGGTAAGATCATAGAATAACCACTTCCGACATATGGTAATGAGCGATACAAACCATTCGCTGGATCCCAATAATCTTGTTGGAAAATGATTTGATTCGAACCGTTTATTTTCATTTGAGTGACACCATATGAAGCCATAGATTTGGTTCGACCAAACATTTTAAAGTCATATGCCATATACCAATGAATATAAGCAGAGTCACGTTGATGTGTAGCGCTTACAAGTTTAACCGTAACATTACTCACACGTTTATTCATGCCTTCAAAGTGTTTGATTAGGTCTTGTTTATTTGAAAATTGAGAAAGTGTGTCGTTGATAAATAGACGATCTGCATATAATTCACTGGCATTTTTAACAAAATCTGGTGTACCTAATGTATTAAAGGCATTCACAAAACGATTACCAATCATTTGTGCCTTTTCATGATCGAGAGTCACACCCGTTATATTTTTATCTGCTTCACGATAATCAGATGTATAACTTGGCACGCTTTTACATCCGACGAGCGAAATAAAGGTAAGAGTTGATATTGCTAGAGTTTTTAAGAGTGTCATATTTATCATCCAATTACATGTTAATTTGATATTAGATGCTAGGCCGTGAATATGACGTGAACTTGAAAAACTACAGTTTTTTTACCGATGAAATATAACAAAAAATCCAGTATATGGTGACTCTTAAGATATTGATTTAGTATTGAATAATATTATTCTGTAGTTTTTAGAAACTCTTGATAAGCTTGCTTCTGTAAAACAGCGTAATGATTCACCAATTGCAGCATATTGATGTATTTTAAAAGTCAATAAACCACAACATAAATATTTGAACAAATATAATGCAATAAACTCTAAACTAAATAACTTGGCGTAGATCTCTAGCTGTTTCTTGTAGCAAAGGTAAAATGTGAGTAATTAAATAGTCTTTTGTGGTACGCATAGTGGGGGATACAATATTCAATGCGGCAACGACAGTAGCATTGGAATCATAAATTGGAACAGCAACCGCATGTACACCGAGTTCGTGTTCCTCACATGAATAACACCAATCTTGTTCTTTAATATCATGCAATAATGCTAAAAATATCTCAGTGTCTGTATGCGTATATTTGGTTAAACGTTTAAGAGGGTATTGTTCTAACCATTGTTTTTGTGCCTCTGAATCTAAGTGTGCCAATAATATTTTACCCGCAGAAGTTGCATGGGCTGGTAGGCGATTCCCTAAGTGCAATCCGTATGGATTTACTCGATCAGTTTGTTGATGCGCAGCACTACGTGCAATCGTAATCGCTTCGTACCCATCTAAAACCATAACTGAATAAATTAGAGAAGTTTGGTTGGTTAACAGATTAAGCAAAGGCTGACAAATTTTAGGGAGCGGTGATCCATCTAAATAAGCACCTGAAAATTTTAGGATTTTTGGGGTTAGATAATAATAATGTCCATCAAATTCTAAATAGCCTAAGTACTCCAATGTGAGTAAATGTCGTCTAGCTGCTGCACGAGTCATCCCAGTTTTTTCTGCTGCAGTACTGATATTTAAACGATGCCGCTCAGGTCCAAAGCATTCCAAAATGCTTAAACCTTTGGCGATTCCAGCGATAAAGTCTTCATGCCGAATGATTTTTTTATTTTCAGTGTGATGAATAAGTCTCAAATTTTTGTCTGGATTATTTTCCATAACCAATAACTCTACTCAAAATCCCTTGGGTCAAAATTATTCTAAATGAAATATGACTAATTTACTTGGATTATGTTCGATCATCGAACTTTAAAATTAATAATCGAACAAAATAGCTTTCATTCAGTAGAACTAAAATCAAAAGTCATCAAGAATAAATAGAAGAAATCCGAATAAAACACTCAGTTTAATTTCATCGATTTTCTGGATGAAAATTGAGTGATTCTTAATACAGGAAGTAGTCAGATGATTGATAAGAGTACAGCCTCATTGGTTGAGGTTTTATCCCAAATTAAAGATGGCTCGACCATCATGATTGGTGGTTTTGGAACTGCAGGACAACCAGCTGAACTCATCGATGGTCTGATTGAACTTGGTGTCAAAGACCTTATCATCGTCAATAACAATGCAGGCAATGGCGATTATGGTCTTGCCAAACTCCTAAAAACTGGCGCAGTCCGTAAAATCATCTGCTCTTTCCCTCGTCAATCTGATTCATGGGTGTTCGATGAACTCTACCATGCTGGCAAAATTGAACTAGAACTGGTGCCACAAGGTAATCTCGCTTGCCGTATTCAAGCTGCTGGTATGGGTTTAGGTGCTGTATTTACGCCGACTGGTTTTGGAACGTTATTGGCAGAAGGTAAAGAAACTCGTCATATCGATGGTAAAGACTACGTTCTTGAATATCCAATCAAAGCTGATTTTGCCTTGATCAAAGCTTACAAGGGCGATCGTTGGGGCAATTTAGTTTTCAATAAATCTGCACGTAACTTTGGACCGATCATGGCCATGGCTGCGGATGTCACTATTGCTCAAGTTTCTGAAGTGGTTGAACTCGGTCAGCTTGATCCTGAACATATTATTACCCCAGGGATTTTTGTTCAGCATGTGGTTGCTGTTGAAGCAACATCACCTGTCGCTGTGCAATAAGGAGAATAACAATGAGCTATCAAAAACTCAGCCGTGACCAAATTGCAGAACGTGTTGCACAAGATATCCCTGATGGTGCCTATGTCAATTTAGGCATTGGCTTACCGACCAAGATTTCAAATTACTTACCTGCGGATAAAGATGTCTTTCTGCATTCTGAAAATGGTTTATTGGCATTTGGCCCAGCACCAGCCAAAGGTGAAGAAGATCCTGAACTGATTAATGCAGGCAAAGAGTATGTGACCATGCTCACAGGTGGAAGCTTTTTCCATCACGGGGATTCATTTGCCATGATGCGTGGTGGTCATTTAGATATTGCGGTACTCGGTGCATTCCAAGTCGCAGCTAACGGTGATCTTGCCAATTGGCATACAGGTGCAGCCGATGCGATTCCTGCTGTGGGTGGTGCAATGGACTTAGCAGTAGGTGCAAAAAAAGTCTTTATCACCACCGATCATATCACCAAACAAGGTGAACCTAAGATTGTTGAAGAACTGAGTTATCCAGCCACGGGTTTGAAATGTGTCGATCGTATTTATACCGATCTATGTGTGATTGATGTGACCGCAGAAGGTTTAAAAGTGATTGAGAAAGTGGATGGTCTAAGCTTTGAAGAGCTGCAGGCTTTGACGGGTGCTCAATTGATTGATGCGACGCAAGGATAATTAATCCCTCCCAACCTCCCTTTTTTAAAGGGAGTAGTTCCCCTCATTACAAAGAGGGGTTAGGGGAGATTTTTAAGGGAAAATATATGAAAAACGCTTATATCATTGATGCGATTCGCACTCCATTCGGACGTTATGCAGGTGGCTTAGCACCTGTCCGTGCTGATGACCTTGGGGCTGTTCCGATTCAAGCCTTAATGCAACGTAATTCAATGGTCAATTGGCAACAAGTGGATGATGTGATCTATGGTTGCGCTAACCAAGCGGGTGAAGACAATCGTAATGTCGGTCGTATGTCAGCTCTACTCGCAGGTTTACCGTACCAAGTTCCTGCAACCACAGTGAACCGTCTTTGTGGTTCATCTTTAGATGCGATTGCCATGGCAGCGCGTGCGATTAAATCAGGTGAAGCAAATCTCATCATTGCAGGTGGTGTTGAGAGCATGAGCCGTGCACCCTATGTGATGGGTAAATCGGACAGTGCTTTTGGTCGTAGCCAAAAAATCGAAGACACCACCATGGGTTGGCGTTTTATCAATCCAAAACTGAAAGAAATGTATGGTGTAGACACCATGCCACAGACTGCGGAGAACGTGGCAGAGCAATTTAATATCAATCGTATTGATCAAGACCAGTTTGCCCTAAACAGCCAACAACGGACTGCAGCAGCACAAGCCAAAGGCTTTTTTAAAAATGAAATCGTGCCCGTGAGCATCCCTCAACGTAAAGGTGATGCGGTCGTTGTCGATACCGATGAACACCCACGTGCATCGACCACCATTGAAGCATTAACGAAACTCAAAGGTGTGGTGAAAGCAGACGGTACAGTGACTGCGGGTAACGCTTCAGGCATTAACGATGGTGCAGCAGCACTATTGATCGCTTCAGATGACGCGGTTGCTCAATACCAACTTAAACCACGTGCCAAAATCATTGCCGCCACTACGGTGGGTGTTGAACCCCGCATTATGGGTTTTGCACCTGCACCTGCAATCAAAAAGTTACTCAAACAAGCCAATCTGACCTTAGAACAGATGAATGTGATTGAGTTGAACGAAGCATTTGCAGCTCAAGCATTAGCTGTGACTCGTGATTTAGGTTTGGCAGATGATGATGCGCGTATCAATCCAAATGGTGGAGCAATTGCTTTAGGTCATCCACTGGGTGCATCGGGTGCGAGATTAGTGACCACCGCACTGAACCAACTTGAACAGATCAAAGGACAATATGCTTTGTGTTCGATGTGTATCGGCGTGGGTCAAGGCATTGCCTTGATTATTCAGCGTGTTGAGTGAGGTGTGCAATGAGCCAGTTATATGACAGCTTGTTTTATCAATCAGACGTCACCGCTATTTTTAGTGATCGATCTTTATTGAGTTATATGATCCAAGCCGAAGTGGCTTTGGCAAAAGCACAGGCTCAGGTCAATCTCATTCCTCGTGAGATGGCGATGATCATCGAACAGGTTGGGCGATCTGCTTTAACACAGATTGATTTTGATACCTTAGTTGTGGCAACTGGTTTAGCTGGGAATATTGCAATTCCCTTTGTGAAACAATTCACCGCGATTGTTAAACAACAGAATGAAGATGCCTCTCGATACGTACATTGGGGTGCAACCAGTCAAGATATCATTGATACGGCAATGATTTTGCAATGTCGTGATGCGCTGGTATTGATTGAAAAGCAACTTCAATCTGCATATCAAATTTCACTTAAACAAGCTGAACATTACCGTGACCAAGTGATGATTGGGCGAACATGGTTACAGCAAGCTTTGCCAATTACTTTAGGACATAAATTTGCACGTTATGCAGCAGCATTAAAGCGTGATCTTGATCGTTTGCAAGCAATGAAAGAGCGTGTGTTAACTGCCCAACTCGGTGGTGCGGTCGGTTCATTGGCATCTTTGCAAAATCAAGGTTCTGCTGTCGTTCAAGCCTTTGCGATTGAATTAAAACTGACTACACCTGAATGTACATGGCATGGTGAGCGTGATCGTATCGTTGAGATTGCGAGTGTGCTTGCGATTATTGTTGGCAACTTAGGCAAGATCGCACGTGATTGGTCATTACTCATGCAGACTGAAATTGCTGAAGTTTTTGAGCCAACGGCAAAAGGTCGGGGTGGTTCATCTACCATGCCACATAAGCGAAATCCCGTTGCAGCTGCTTCAATTCTTGCAGCGGCAAATCGTGTACCTGCGCTAATGGCGAGTATTTATCAAAGCATGGTGCAAGAACATGAACGTGCTTTAGGTGCTTGGCATGCCGAATGGTTAGCGATTCCTGAGATTTTTCAACTTTGCGCTGGTGCATTAGAACGTGCGAATGATGTGCTTGAGAATATGCAGGTTAACCCTGAAGCGATGCAACGCAATCTTGAATCTACACAAGGTTTGATCATGGCTGAAGCCGTGATGATGTCACTTGCAGGAAAGATTGGACGTTTGACTGCCCATCATTTAGTCGAGCAAGCATGTCAACAAGCAATTACACAACAAACACATTTAAAAAATATTTTATCCAATCTAGATGAAGTGAAAGAACATTTTTCAGCACAAGCTTTAGATGAGCTTTTTAAGCCTGAATCTTATTTAGGTAATATCCAAATGCAAATTGATTCTGTTCTCAAAGCAGCTCAAGGAGATTCACAATGATGATCAATATTCAAAATCGTCAAGGATATCAACTTGCTGTACAAGTTCAAGGGCAGAAAGGAGCACCTGCCATTATCTTTTCCAATTCACTTGGAACTGATCATGGAATGTGGCAACCACAAGTTGCGGCATTCACAGCGCATTATCAAGTTGTGACTTACGATACACGAGGTCATGGTGCAAGTGCTGTTATTGATACGACAACCTTGTCGAATCTTGCTGAAGATGTTGTAGATGTCTTAGATGCCCTAAATATTGACAAAGCCCATTTTTGCGGAATTTCAATGGGGGGGATCACTGGTTTGTATCTTGCGATTCATTATGCAGAGCGTTTTTTGAGTGTCACAATTGCAAATTCGGCTGCAAAAATTGGTACGGCAGAAGCTTGGAATGGTCGTGCAAATAGTGTTGAACAACAGAGTTTAGCAGAGCTTGTTAAAACCACTCATACACGTTGGTTTAGTGAGTATTTTGATTATGCCCATGACGTATTGGCACAAAAAACTATTCAAAGTTTAGCTTTAACACCATCACAAGGTTATGCGAATGCTTGTCGAGCTTTGGCTGATGCCGATTTACGCGATCAACTGAATCAAATTCAAATTCCCACTTTAATTATCGCAGGTCAATTTGACCCTGTAACAACGGTTCAAGATGCAGGATTCATGCATCAGTCTATCAAAAACAGTCAGCTTGAAGTCTTGGCAGCTTCGCACTTATCGAATATTGAACAACCGCAAGTGTTCAACCAAACATTGTCCAAGTTTATTCAAAAGATATAACCGAACAGGGTTAGAAAGGAATTCGCCTACAAGGAGGCAACTATGGCACAGGAATTTGCTGCCCAAAAAAGCAGTGTGGATGCTCAGTCACTTATCAATGATGCACCTATTAGTAAGTATCAATGGATGATTGCAATCATTTGTTTTCTCATTGTATTCGTAGATGGGATCGACACAGCAGCAATGGGTTTTATTGCACCTGCATTAGCACAAGATTGGGGAATTGATCGTTCTCAACTTGGGCCAGTTATGAGTGCTGCACTTGGCGGCATGATTATTGGTGCATTGGTATCAGGCCCAACAGCAGATCGTTTCGGGCGGAAAATTGTTTTAACCATTTCGATGCTGGTTTTTGGTGGTTTCACTTTGGCATCTGCTTATGCAACTCATTTAGATAGTTTAGTTGTATTACGCTTTTTAACGGGTATTGGACTCGGTGCTGCAATGCCAAATGCAACGACTTTATTCTCTGAGTATTGTCCAAATCGGATTCGTTCACTTCTGATCACTTGTATGTTTTGTGGCTATAACTTGGGTATGGCAACAGGTGGTTTTATTAGTAGTTGGTTGATCCCAACATTTGGATGGCACAGTTTGTTTTTATTAGGTGGTTGGTCGCCACTCATTTTAATGCTTTTAGTGATTTTTTGCTTACCAGAGTCATATCGATTCTTGATCGTAAAAGGTAAAAACCCAGGAAAGGTTCGCAAAATTTTAAGCCGTATTGCACCTCAACAAGTTCAAGGTGTAACCGAGTTTCATATTCCAGAAGAACAATCGGCGGTAGCTGAAAAGAAAAACGTATTCGGTATGTTGTTCTCAAAACAATATGCCAAAGGCACGATTTTATTGTGGTCGACCTATTTCATGGGCTTGGTCGTGATTTATCTCTTGACCAGTTGGTTACCAACTTTAATGCGTGAAACAGGTGCAACCATGGAACGGGCTGCATTTATCGGTGGTTTATTTCAATTTGGTGGTGTGCTTAGCGCGCTATTTATCGGCTGGGCAATGGATCGTTTCAATCCAAATCGCATTATTTCAGTGTTCTACTTTATTGCAGGTGTATTTGCAGTTGCCGTTGGTCAAAGTCTCAATAATCCAACCTTATTGGCGTTCTTAGTGTTATGTGCGGGTATTGCGATCAATGGGGCTCAGTCTTCGATGCCAGCCTTAAGTGCTCGCTTTTATCCAACGCAATGTCGGGCAACAGGTATTTCTTGGATGACAGGAATTGGGCGATTTGGCGCAGTGTTTGGTGCTTGGATTGGTGCAGTTCTGTTGGGCAATGATTGGTCTTTCACGGCGATTCTTAGCTTACTGATGATTCCAGCAACGGCTGCTGCGGTGGCGATTTTTGTTAAATCTTTAGTTGCGCATACAGATGCGACCTAACTCTCATAATCAGGGACAACGTCAATGAATGATGAACAACGTTATCAACAAGGGCTAAAAGTTCGTACGGAAGTGCTTGGTGAAAAACATGTCGGGCGTTCTTTAGAGAACCTGAATGACTTTAACCAAGATTTTCAGAACTTTATTAGTCGATTTGCTTGGGGTGAAGTGTGGTCACGCGAAGGTTTACCACGTCATACCCGTAGTCTAGTCACCATTGCCATTTTGTTGGCATTGGGGCGAGAAGATGAACTCAGAATGCATTTACGTGCTTGTTTTAACAACGGCGTAACTAAGGACGAACTGAAAGAGCTGATTTTGCATAGTTCCTTGTATGCAGGTTTACCCGCTGCGAATGCTGCAATGCATATGGCAGAAGAGGTATTCAAAGAACTTGGAATAGATGTGCAACCCATTTCGGAACAAGCACAGGATTAAGGAGACAGGTATGTTAATTCATACATTGGGTGCATATGCACAACGTAATACGGATGATCATCCGCCAGCATATACACCAGGCTATAAAACCAGTGTGCTACGTTCGCCAAAAAATGCATTGATTTCAATCAGCGAGACCTTGACGGAAGTTACCTCACCACATTTTTCACCCAATCTTTTTGGCCCAAAAGACAATGATTTGATTCTGAACTATGCCAAAGATGGTTTACCTGTTGGTGAGCGAATCATTGTGCATGGTTATGTGCGTGATCAATTTGGTCGTCCTGTTAAAAATGCCTTATTAGAAGTATGGCAAGCCAATGCATCAGGTCGTTACCGTCATCCGAATGATAAGTTTATTGGTGCGATGGACTCTAACTTTGGTGGTTGTGGTCGTACGCTCACTGATGAAAATGGTTTCTTTATTTTCCGTACCATTAAACCGGGTCCATATCCTTGGCGTAACCGTATCAATGAATGGCGCCCAGCGCACGTTCATTTTTCTTTGATCGCTGATGGTTGGGCACAGCGCTTGATTTCGCAGTTCTACTTTGAAGGCGATACCTTAATTGATTCTTGCCCAATTTTAAAAACCATTCCATCTGAAGATCAACGTCGTGCCTTGATCGCATTGGAAGATAAAAATAATTTCATTGAAGCTGACAGCCGTTGTTACCGCTTTGATATTCATCTTCGTGGTCGTCGTGCGACTTATTTTGAAAATGATTTGACTTAAGGGAGTAACACAATGAACGCGTGGAATTTTCAGGAATTGAAAGAAACCCCATCACAAACAGGCGGCCCTTATGTACATATTGGTTTGTTACCACAGCAAGCCAATATTGAGGTGTTTGAACACAATTTTAACAATCAGTTGGTGAGTGAAAAAACGCAAGGTCAACGTATTCGCCTTGAAGGACAAGTATTTGATGGACTTGGCTTGCCATTACGAGATGTGTTGTTAGAAATCTGGCAAGCCGATGCCAACGGTGTTTACCCAAGTCAAGCTGATACTCAAGGCAAAACAGTTGATCCAAATTTTTTAGGTTGGGGACGTACAGGGGCAAACTTTGAAACAGGTTTTTGGAGTTTCAACACCATTAAACCGGGTGCTGTAGCAGGTCGTAAAGGTACAACACAAGCGCCGCATATTGCAGTGGTTGTCTTTGCGCGTGGTATCAATCTTGGTTTGCATACTCGTGTTTACTTCGAGGATGAAGTGGAAGCGAATGCGAATGATCCGATTCTAAACAGTATTGAATGGGCGACACGTCGTCAAACCTTAATTGCCAAACGCATAGAAGTGGATGGTGAAGTGGTGTATCGCTTTGATATTCGTATTCAAGGCGAAGATGAAACTGTGTTTTTTGATATTTAAATTTTAAGTGCATAACGAATGATTGCTTGCTCTTGGGAAAGACAGGCAATCCATTAAGGAAGATGATGATGAAAATGAAAACACTGGCAGCATTAACACTGCTTGTTAGCCCTTTATTTACGGTTCAAATGGTACAAGCCCAAGAAAATGTTCAAAAAAAGATTGAACTTTCAGCACTGGCACAATTACCTGTTAAAACAATTGTACCCATTACTGCAAAAACTAAAGAACAAGCGATTGCTCAAGCAAAAGTGATTGCTGCCAATCAAGATGCTGATTTAGCAGAGTTTAGGATTGATTTATTAGATTTTGCTGCTGATAGCAAACAAGTGATTGCATTAGGACATGAATTAAAAAAGATTCTAGCTACTAAACCAATGATTGCAACTATTCGCACTCACAACGAAGGTGGAAAACTTACCATCAGTGATGCTGATTATGGCAAGACCTATCAAGCTTATTTAAAACAGCCTTTTATGGACATGCTTGATGTGGAAATGTTCCGAGATCAGCAGGTGGTTAAGAATACAGTCAAATTGGCGCATGACAAAAAAGTACTAATTGTGATGTCAAATCACGATTTCCAGAAGACTCCAAGTGAAGATGAAATCGTTAAACGTTTATTGAAACAAGATCAGCTAGGTGCGGATATTTTAAAAATCGCAGTGATGCCACAAAGCAAACAAGATGTTTTCACCTTGATGAATGCGACATTAAAAGTCAGCCAACAATCTAAAAAACCATTGCTGACCATGTCTATGGGCAAACTAGGCACAATTTCAAGAATTGCAACTGCAAATATGGGCGGTAGCTTTAGCTTCGGCATGATTGGTGAAGCATCAGCACCCGGTCAAATTGATGTGACCCAACTGAAACAGTTCTTAAAAACAGTTCAACCAACACAATAATTGAAAAAGGATTTTAAAAATGAAAGTAGTTTCTTTGCGTTTAAGTGCGCTTGCAATCGGTTTAGCAGTATCAGGTTTAGCAGCAGCTGAAACTTATGTAGTTGATCGTTATCAGGATGATTCTGAAAAAGGTTCACTGCGTTGGGCGATTGAACAAGCCAATACCAAACCAACGGAAGCCAGTGAAATTTTGATTCAAGCAGTTGGTCAAGCGCCGTATGCAATCAAAGTCAATAGCCCACTTCCTGAAATTAAAGCACCTGTCAAAATCATCGGCACACAATGGGCAAAAACAGGTGAGTTTGTCGCAGTAGATGGTTCAAACTATATTAAAGGTCGTGGTGTTGAGGCCTGTCCGGGAGCGGTAGAGGGGCAGTTTGGAACCAATGTGCGTACTACGACTTTACCGGGTATCGTTTTACGTGACATTAATGGTGTGACCATCCAAGGTTTAGAAATTCGTCATTTTTGTATCGGTATCTTGATGAATCGTGCCAGCAACAACTTGATTCAACATAACCGCATTATGCACAACTATGGTGGCGCGGGTGTGATGTTGACGGGTGATGATGGTAAAGGCAATCCAACAGCAACTACCACCAATAACAACAAGGTTTTAGATAATTATTTCCAAGACAATGGCGATGGTTTGGAATTAACCCGCGGAGCAGCATTCAATCTTGTTGCCAACAACCATTTTATTTCAACTTCCGCAAATCCTGAACCATCACAAGGTATTGAGATTCTGTGGGGAAATGACAATGCTGTGGTCGGCAACAAATTTGAAAATTATTCAGATGGTTTGCAGATTAACTGGGGCAAACGTAACTATATCGCTTATAACGAACTAACCAATAACTCGAATGGTTTTAATCTAACGGGCGATGGCAATATTTTCGATAGCAATAAAGTGCATGGTAACCGAGTGGGAATTGCCATTCGTTCTGAAAAAGATGCCAATGCACATATCACACTGACTAAAAATCTAATTTGGGATAACGCCAAAGATATTAAACGCTGTGAGGCAGGTGGGAGTTGTGTTCCAAATCAACGTTTAGGCGCAATTGTTTTTGATGTTCCGGGCTTAGAACATGCGCATTTTGTTGGGTCTCGTGGACACGGTGTCAAAATTGATCCAGCAAACTTGCAAAAAACTTGTCTACAGCCGAATCAACAAGGTTGCAATCAGCAACCAAATCAAGGCATTCAGGCACCGGCATTGAGCCTATCTAAAGGTCAAATTGCTGTTGAGATAAAAGGACAACCAAATCAGCGTTATCAAGTTGAATTGTTTGGAAACTCATCAGCAAATGCAAATGAAGCTGAATTTTATTTAGGTTCGATTGTTGCTGTGACCAATGCAGAGGGTATTGCAAAAGTTTCTTATAAGCCTACATCAAAAGTCGCAAGTGTGACCGCAAATGTTACAGATCATTTAGGTGCAACTTCTGAACTCAGCTCAGCAGTAAAATTTAAATAGAAGCATGGAGGCTTTGATATGAATACAAACACTTTAATGATCAAAATGAGCTGTTTAGCGATTGCGATCTGTGCAGCCCAACATAGCTTCGCTGACCAAAATCAAGCTTGGTCTCAAGATCGACAATGGTTACTAGGTGATTGGAATGGACAACGTCAACAGTTAGAAAAAGACGGTTATAAATTTACTGCAGCGATTATGAGTCAATCAGCCACCAATTTAGATGGTGGCTATAACGATGACAATGCCTTTAAAAATGCAACGCAATTATCTTTAGGTGCAAATTTTGACTTAGAAAAAATTGCAGGTTGGGAAAACACAAGCGCCAACATCTTAATCACCAAACGTGATGGTAATGCCTTAACTTTGGATCGCATTAAAGATCCACGTTCAAGTGCTTTGGGAAATAGCCAAGAAATCTATGGACGCGGCAAAATCTGGCGCTTAACGCAAGCTTGGGTCAAAAAAGGTTTCGCGGATAACACGGTTCAATTCAAGATTGGTCGTATGGGTATGTCTGATGACTTCAATAGTTCCCAATGTGAATTTCAAAATTTATTACTCTGTGGCGGACAGCTCGGAAAATCCATTGGTTCGATTTGGTATAACTTACCTGTAGGTCTATGGGGTACCAATGTCAAATATCAATTTGCACCAGAATGGACACTTGGTGTGGGCGTATATGAAGTAAATCCTGACAATGTTAAAACTGGGAAAAATGATGGTTTTAACTTGGATATGGACAATGTCAAAGGCGCAACAATTCCTGTGGAACTGGCTTGGCGACCTAAGTTGGCAGCGTTCAATGGATTAGCAGGTGAATATAAGTTAGGTGCTTTGTATTCAACAGCAGAAGCGAATGATATTGCCACTCTAGGTAAAGTCCACGATAGCAAAAACAGTTTTTGGCTGAATGCACAACAACAATTAAGCCAAAAAGAAAATGATCCTAAACGTGGTTTATATGTCAGCTTTAATGTAGTTGTAAATGATAAAGAGACGACAGCAGTACAAAGTACACAACAACTTGCGCTGTGGTACAAAGGACCCTTTGATAGCCGTCCAAACGATTCAATTGGTTTTGGTGTTGCAAACTATCTAGTCAATGATCGTTATAAAGATCGTCAAGTTGCTCTCAATACCAGTCGTGGTTACGACCAGTATGATGCCTTTGCAGCAGATTATGTTCCTGTGCAGCGTGATGAGCTTAATGTCGAATTGAACTATACCTATCAATGGTCACCTGCGGTGATGCTCAGACCAAACCTACAATATATTCATCAACCGGCGGGTGTTAAAGAGGTCGATGATGCTTGGGTTGCAGGTTTAAGCATGCGCGTGAATTTCTAATAAGGAGTATGACGTATGTCTGAATCTACAAGCTCACATATCATACTGAAAATATGGTGTTTTATTTTAGGACTATCTTTGCTATTGACAGGACTGTTTTTTACAGTTGGTGGTGTGAAGTTGGTTACAATGGGCGGATCATGGTATTTCATGATCTCAGGACTTTTAACATTAGTTGCTGCATTTTTTATTTTTAAGAAAAGAGCCTTAGGCGTAAGTATTTTCGCTGTTGTATTTATTGGAACTATTATTTGGTCGCTGATTGATGCTGGCTGGGAATTTTGGCCTTTATTTTCTCGACTTATGTTCCCAGCAGGTTTGTTTGCAGCTCTCATGCTGACTTTACCCGCGATACGTCATTATCAGTTTCAACCGACATCAGCTATGCCAGCTTATGCAGTGGGTGGTTTGACTGTATTGGGTATGATCTTTGGTTTTTATCAAATGTTTGTACCACATCCGACTGTTGCCGCTTCAGGTGAGCAATTACCATTAGTTCCTGTCAAAACAGACATGAAACAAACTAATTGGCAACATTATGGACAGGATGCTGGTGGTAGCCGTTTCGCGGCTTTAGATCAAATTACCCGTGACAATGTACATCAATTAAAAGAAGTTTGGCGCTTCCGTACTGGTGATTTCACTACAGGATCAGGTAATGGTGCTGAAGATCAAATGACACCATTGCAGGTTGGCAATAAACTTTTCTTATGTACCCCGCACAATAATATTTTTGCTTTAGAAGCCGATTCAGGTAAACAACTTTGGAAAGCAGAAATAAATTCTAAAGCGGATGCATGGGAACGCTGTCGTGGTGTTGCATACTTTGACTCAACTCAAGCATTACAACAACCCACCTTAGTCGGTGCAACACCCGTACAAGCGGTTGCAACAAATACTTCTTGTTTACGTCGCGTTTATACCAATACACCCGATGGACGCTTGATTGCAGTGAATGCCGACACAGGTGAGCGCTGTAAAGACTTTGGTGTAGATGGTACAGTTGATTTATTAAAAGGATTGGGTGAGGGTACTAAAGCCCCACGTTTTGAAGTTACTTCTGCACCAACTGTTGCTGGTTCAGTATTGGTTATTGGTAGTCGTATCGCAGATAATTTTGCTGCTGATATGCCAGGTGGTGTAATTCGTGCATACGATATCATTACAGGTGAATTGCGTTGGGCATTTGATCCACGTAATCCTGATCCAAACTATGTACTTAAAGACGGTGAAACCTATAAGCGTAGTTCTGCGAATTCATGGGCAGCCATGTCTTATGATCCGCAAATGAATACCGTATTTTTACCGATGGGAAGTTCATCTGTCGATGTTTGGGGCGGTAATCGTCAGCCACTCGATCACAAATACAACTCATCTGTTTTGGCTTTAGATGCAACTACAGGTAAAGAAAAATGGGTTTATCAAACTGTCCATAATGATTTATGGGATTTTGATTTACCAATGCAACCAAGTCTTGTTGATTTTCCAATGAAAGATGGAACCAATAAGCCAGCGGTTGTGATTGGAACAAAATCAGGTCAATTCTTCGTACTGGATCGTTTGACCGGTCAGCCACTGACAAAAGTGATTGAGCAACCTGTAAAACCTGCCGATATTAAAGGTGAACAATACAGTCCGACACAACCTCGTTCTGTTGAAATGCCGCAAATTGGCAATCAAACCTTAACCGAATCAGATATGTGGGGTGCAACACCATTCGATCAATTGATGTGTCGTATTAACTTCAAATCAATGCGTTATGAGGGTTTATTTACCGCACCAGGTAAGGATGTTTCACTCAGCTTTCCGGGTTCTCTAGGTGGAATGAACTGGGGAAGTATTGCATTTGATCCAAGCCATCAATACATGTTTGTAAATGATATGCGTTTAGGCTTATGGATTAGATTGATTGAACAAACGCCAGAAGATTTAGCGCTTGAAGCGAGCGGTGGAGAAAAAGTCAATACAGGTATGGGTGCAGTACCAATGAAAGGCACACCATATAAAGTAGACAAGAACCGTTTTTGGTCAGCGTTTAATATCCCATGTCAAAAACCGCCGTACGGTACGATGACTGCGATTGATATGAAAACACGTCAAGTTGCATGGCAAGTACCAATGGGAACAGTAGAAGATACTGGACCAATGGGTATTAAAATGGGGCTTAAAGCACCAATTGGGATGCCAACGATTGGAGGACCAATGGCAACCCAAGGTGGTCTAGTTTTCTTTGCTGCAACTCAAGACTACTATTTAAGAGCACTTGATTCATCAACAGGTAAAGAGTTGTGGAAATCTCGTTTACCAGTCGGTAGCCAAAGTACGCCGATCAGTTATGTTTCACCAAAAAATGGTAAACAGTATGTGATGATTACTGCGGGTGGCGCAAGACAATCTCCCGATCATGGTGATTATGTGATTGCGTACAGCTTGCAATAAGCGTTTAAAATTCACTTTGAAAACCTGCAATAATTGAATTATTGCAGGTTTTTTATTACGTATTGAATTACGCTGAAGCTTTCAGAATAGGCATTTGAATCGCATCTGAAATCACCACAAATTGCGGTTCAGCATTTTGTTGAAGTTGGAAGTCAGAGAAATTAACTTGCCAAAATCCTAAGCTAGCGGTTGTTGATATATAGAAGATTTGATTGTTGTGATCTCGAACAATTTCCCACTGGGTATAATCCCCTTTAATATTGCCACTTTGGTCAATACATTGCTCTTGAGTAACATATATTCCTTTAATGACATTCATCGCATAAGCGATTGCAGCAGTATTGCTAGGTTTAGTATTTTGATTGAGCCAAGGGATGGAGTAGTTCAATGCCATCGTGGTGCGCAAGAAGCGATCTGAAGGCAATGCCGAAGATGATAAGCCAATAGAACCGCCGCCATTGCCTGCTTTATTTACATTCATACCAATAATGGTTTTACTGTTGGTTTCAACATTGGTTAGGTTTAAATAATTTTCTAAATTGGTACGATGCCAGTCAATAAATGGGGTGTTAGTCATCACGCCGATATCTGAATTATCGGTAATCGATAATGCACCATCTTTAAATTCAAGAACTAAGCTTGCACCAGTTTTGTCATGAAATTGAAAATGGATAGGAATTAAATTTTTGACTTCATTGCTGTTATTTAATTCACTATTTTCTGAAAATTGTAAGGGATCCCAAAAATATAAAATCTCACCTAAAGATGTAACTTTGCCTTGTTGAATGGCATATAAATCATTTTTTAAGGTTTCAACTGAAGCATAATTAGACACAGCCCAGCCACAGATATCTAATGCAGAAATTAACTTAGCATTTTGTGGTGCATTCGCCCGCTTTGGATAAATTGAAGGGGGTAACCAAAGTGCGGCAGCAGAAAATCCTTCGGTGTTCATTGCATCACACAATTTAGTATCGAGTATATTTAGCGGCATTTTTATCCCAATGCCCATAAAACCATATTTTGCTTGCCAGTGATAAGCTGGTGTAGAACTATGCAAGGTCTCGATAGATTTCAAAGAAGTTGCCAATGGAATTGCTGCTAATTGCCATGTAAATGTGGCAGCAAAATCCATTGTACGACCTGAAATACGATAACCAGTAGCTTGAGGTAAAATAAACTCAGTACACATATTATTTTCTCTTTTAATTATGAATATTTACTAATTAATATTGGCGATTATTATTTAATCTTATATTAATGTATATTTGCTCTAAATATATAGGATTAATCGAGCATATAAAAACTAGCAGATGATATTTTTATAGTCAAATTATTATTAAAATCGGTTCGTATAATTTACTTTAGATTATTTTATAAATAGGTTTAGAATAAATATATTTTAATATTATCTTTTTTTTAAAAATCCAATTTATTCTAAATGTCTAGATTGGCATGTTCATTGCTTAAATACATACGATCTGGTCAGACCAGTCTGACAATGAAACAATTTGGAGCAAAAATGAATTTGGAACAATTCAATCTTTTAAAAGATGAGCAAGCGATAGAAGCTTTGAGATCCTGTGTTCATATTCAATCTTGGATTCAGACTATTCTTCAACAGCGTCCTTTTATTTCGACAGAAGAATTATATCAAACGGCGAGCTTACAAGCCCAAACATGGAAGTGGTCAGAAATATCACAAGCATTGGCGCTACATCCGCGAATTGGGGAGAAAAAAGCAGCTATTGCTTTATCGGCTAAAGAGCAGAAATTTTCGCAAAATGAACAAGCATTGCTAGATCCTAATAGTGATCTTCAACAAGCACTGTCTCAGGGCAATTTAGCTTATGAGCACAAATTTGGTCATATTTTTTTGATTCGGGCATCAGGTCGTTCAGGTACAGAAATGTTAACAGAACTCAACCGACGTTTAGAAAATTCAGATGAACAAGAGCAGCAAGAAGTCAAACAACAACTCAGTGAAATTGCATTAATTCGCTTAAAGCAGGAGATTCAATAATGGCAGGTATAAGTACACATATTCTAAATGCTTCATTAGGTAAACCTGCTGTGGGGGTCTCTGTGGAATTATTACAGGAAACGTCACAAGGCTATTTTTCTATGGATAAACAATTAACTGATATAGATGGTCGTATTAAAGCATTTAATCTCGATTCATTTATACAAGGAAATTATCAACTAGTTTTTTATGTGGAGAATTATTTTAAATCTATAGGTATTGAATGCTTTTATCCAAAGGTTTGTATCGATTTTAAAATATCAGATATCCATCAGCACTATCACGTGCCCTTATTAATTAGTCCATTTTCGTATTCAACCTATCGCGGCAGTTAAACAGAAAATATATTCATGATGAATTTTTATTGAGGAATATCAAATGCACAACGATAAAATAGACAGCGAAGCTCGTGCAAGCGTTTCAGCAGAACATCAATATTTAGGAATGAATAAAAATGTTATTTATGGACTGCAACATGTACTGACCATGTATGGTGGAATTATTGCACCACCCATCATTATTGGTGCTGCCGCAGGTTTAGAAGCCTCGGAAATAGGTTTTTTGGTTGCTGCGGCACTCTTTGTTGGGGGCATTGCAACAATGTTACAGACCTTGGGCTTTAAACACTTTGGAGCAAAGTTGCCAATAGTTCAAGGGGTATCTTTTGCTGGTGTTGCAACAATTTTGGCGATTGTCACCACAGGTGGAGGATTAGCTTCAGCGTTTGGCGCAGTCATCGTTGCTTCATTGATTGGTTTATTACTCGCACCATTCTTTTCAAAAATTATTCGTTTTTTCCCACCAGTCGTGACTGGTTGTGTGATTACTATGATTGGAATTTCTTTATTGCCCGTTGCGATTCGTTGGATGATGGGTGGTAATCCAAAAGCTGAAAATTGGGGCGATACAGCAAACATTGGTTTAGCTGCGATGACTTTAGCGATTGTCATTATTTTCAGTATGTTAAAAAGTCAGTTAATGCGACGTCTAGCGATTTTAATGGCGATTGCTTTAGGTACGATTATCGCTTCATTGGCTGGATTTGCAGATTTTTCCAAAGTTGCTAATGGTTCAGTGTTCGCTTTTCCTCATATCTTCCATTTCGGCATGCCAGTGTTTGAATTTACTGCCATTCTTTCTATGGTGATCGTAACTTTAGTCATTATGACTGAAACTACAGCAGATATTATTGCAATTGGTGAAATTGTTGGAACCAAAGTTGATTCTAAACGAATTGGAGACGGTCTACGCGCTGATATGTTATCTAGTGCAGTTGCCCCAATTTTTGGTTCCTTTATGCAAACCGCATTTGCACAAAATGTGGGGTTAGTTGCAATTACAGGAATCAAAAGTCGTTTTGTTGTAGCTACTGCTGGAGGAATTCTGGTAGTACTTGGGTTATTACCAATTGTTGGGCGTTTAGTCGCTGCTATTCCAATGCCAGTATTAGGTGGGGCAGGTATTGTATTGTTTGGCACAGTGGCCGCAAGTGGTATCCGCACATTGGCAAAAGTTGATTATAACGATCATAAAAATCTGATTATTGTTGCAACCTCATTGGCAATTGGAATGATTCCGATTGCAAACAATGAGTTCTATGCACAGTTTCCAAAATGGGTTAGTACGCTATTACATTCTGGAATTAGCTCAGCATGTATCACTGCCATTTTGCTCAATATTTTATTTAATCATTTACCTTTCACTAAGAAGTCTGTAGAAACAACCACATTACCTGTTAATTCTGGCCACTCATAACCATATTGCGGTGGCTTGATTTTCCAAATCCATCACACGTTTTAAACATCAACCATTAAAAAATTACTTATTCATTTTTGAATAGGTCTAGGGGAGCTTTTGATTTTAAAAAATCAAAGGTTGGGGCTTTGACAACTTAAAAATGAGTTGAGTTGATTTTTAAATGAATCATTAGGGGAATATTATGAAAAATTTTACTTTGAAATCTGTAACTCTGCTCATCGCAATGGGGAGCATGAGCCAAGTTTGGGCTGCTGATACGAGCTTGAATAGTCTGTTTAATTTAGGGCAAGACTGTAAAGTGCAAGATAATTCAGTTAAATCCGTACAGGAAATGCTGAGTTGTGGAGCGATACATGGTGCAGTTAAAACAGCTTATTATTCTTTGAATAATGGTTACTTTGTCAATAATCTTAATCAAGATACAGTTTCCATTGGAGGTTATATTAGATATGAAACAGCGCCATTTTACGGCGTACAAGCAGCTATTGGTTATGATCTGCAACGTCGTCTAGATGAGAAAAATAAAAATGATGAAGTATCCGAGTTAAAAGAAGATCGCGATGGCTTGGCGGAAGCCTATGTGACTTGGAAAAATGATTTCGCACGGGTGACGGTTGGTAATCAGCGTCTTAATTTACCATTTATGGGGGATTATGCAGATAGGCGTATTTTAATGGCTTTGTATCAAGCTGCGGATCTCCAAATTGGAAATAACACTGACTTTATACGCTTAACCAAAGTCAATAAATTTAAAAGTTATGCTGATGATGAATTTACCAAAACCACACGTCAAAACTCAAATATTCAATCAGATGGTGTTTGGTCAGTTGGTGCAGGTAAGAGTTTTGACATCGATGAAGATAAGAAGCTTAAAGCTCAGTTTTGGTATCAAGACTATGATGATTACACACGTTTGATTTATATCCAAGCAGATTTGTCTTTGCCAAAATTGAATTATTCGCCAGAGTTTTCTATGCAATATATTTCGGGTAAAGATCAAGGTAAAGCTTTAGCTGGAGCAGTAGATAGCCAAATTTTTGGTGTTCAGGCAGCGTTTAAAGTTTTGCCAAAAGCAAGTTTGAAAGTGGCCTATAACTATATCAAACCAGATAGCGAAAGTTATCTAAATGGTGCTTTATTAACACCATTCGCTACTAAAACTTCTTCAGGTGAAATTTTTGCACAGCCATTTTTTACCAGTACGCAAGATTTAGGTGCGGGAAATGCTTTTATGACATCCTTGGAAGGGAAGTTCACTGATCAAGTGATTGCTGGTGCTCGATATTCGTTTATGGATTTGAAAGAGGCCGATCATCTTGCGAGTCGTAATCAGTCTGAGTATATGGTTTTTGGCATTTATAATTTTACAGGCGCTTTAAAAGGATTTAGTGTGAGTAACTTCTTTGGTATCCAAACTTCTCCACGATATGAGAAGGATTTTTTACAAAATCGATTTACATTGAGCTATAAGTTTTAAAGTCTGCTTATCCCAACTGCCTATTTCAGCTATGAAATGGGCTTTTTTATTATCAGCTTTATAAGATTGCCTGATTAAATTATTCAAATAAAAAAAAGCCCCCATTGAAGGGGGGAGTTAAAACTTTATGTTATTAATCTAAAGGATTTCCCACAATATTACTAATAATTCCTTGCATGATGTGCGAACCTTGTTCTGTATAGAGTGATTGATACCATTCTTCAGTCACTTTTTGATCTTTCATATGCGTTACATCACAACGCTTACGAGCACGTAATACCATTTCTTTGGTTCGATCATTACGTTTGTTTTGGTATCGTTCTAGTGCATCACTTAGCCCAAAAGTATTTATCTGCAAAGCACGTGCCAAGTAAATAGCATCCTCCATTGCTTGGCAACCGCCTTGTCCAATATCTGGGGTGGTACTGTGGGCTGCATCGCCAAGTAAAACGACACGACCTTTATAAAAATTCATAAAAGGCTCAATATCATGAATTTCAACGCGATTGGTTTTTTGCTCATCTAAACAATCAATCAGTTGATGTACAGGTGCACACCAGTCTTTGAAATATTTTTTTAGTTCAGCTTTATATTGTTCACGTTGGTTTGGTAGACCAGATTCTATAGGCACATCGAAAAAGAAATAGAAACGATTTTGTGCTACAGGCATAAGTGAGACACGTTTTCCTTCACCGACATAGGTTGTCCATTGTTGTGCTGGTGCAATTTTTTCATCGATTTGAACCAGTCCATTCCAATTGACATAACCTGCATAGCGCCGTTCGACTTGATAGTCGAGTACAAACTTTCGCGTGATAGAGTGAGTGCCATCTGCACCAATCAATAGATCTGCTTTTATCTGGGAACCATCGGCAAAATGAATATTGACATATTCAGACTGATCTTCAATCTCAGTCATTTTCATACCCAGTTTAATATTTTCTAAACCAAACGTTTCCATGAGAAGTCGTTGTAAATCTGCACGTGCGACAGGGTAGGCACGTTGTCCAACTTCTTTATATAAAGGAGTTAAATCAAACTGAGTCATGGTTTGATCATTGAGACCATCGATGTAGGCTAATGATTCCATTTCACCGCCTAAAGTTTGAATTTGCTCAGTCAAACCAAGATAATTTAGGCATTTTACGCCGTTCGACCAGAGTGATATCGCTGCTCCTACAGGTAATATTTCAGCTGCTTGCTCATAAATCGTGACTTGATGCCCAAATTTTTTTAAAGCGATACCAGCAGTTAAACCGCCCATACCTGCACCTACAATCGCAATATTCATCTTTTAGACCCTAATTTTAGAACTATAAATTTCTAATAAGTCTTAAGCGAGAACTGTGCCAATTTTATAAACTGGTTTTACTGGTCATACCAGTAGTTTTGCATCATTAGAATGCAAGATAGGGTGAGGCGCAATATCATTGTTCAGAAGGTGAAATAAAGTGGTGCAACTTGTGCTGATCTTATCGGTTGGATATATTCAAAGTTAATTTGTGTACCTTTAGCTATCATGTCGAGAAAAATAAACACCAGCTCTTTGTGCAGCACCAATAATATGTACACGCATGGCTTTTTCAGCAGCAGGTGCGTCTTGTTGGAAAAGTGCTTGCAATATCAAATCATGTTCTTGAATGGTCTTGAATGCTAAATTTGGTTGAACAAATGGAAGAATTTGACTCTTTTTAATCCATTCAGTATGCATTTTAAGTGTTTGAATAATAGATTGATTGTGACTTAATTCAATGATATGTTGATGAAAAGCATAGTCAAATTCAGAAGCGGCTTGCCAGTCCTGTTCTTTGATTGCATGTGCTAGATTTTCATAATGTTGCTGCAATGTTGTTTTATCTTGATCAGTTAAATATTCACATGCAAGTAGGGCACAAAAGCCTTCAAGTACATAACGTAATTGATAAAAGTCTTTTAATGAAACTCGATGTTCCCCATCCCATTGTTCAGCCGCTTGACTATGTTGTGAAATAACATAAACGCCTTTACCTGCTTTGATTT
Organism: Acinetobacter sp. Z1; assembly: GCF_024296945.1. Taxonomy (NCBI): domain Bacteria; kingdom Pseudomonadati; phylum Pseudomonadota; class Gammaproteobacteria; order Moraxellales; family Moraxellaceae; genus Acinetobacter; species Acinetobacter sp. Z1. Next base: position 1,443,315 of record NZ_CP101115.1, read on the forward strand.
CTAATAGACCTAAGGCTGCAAGACGAGTCAGGGCTTCACGTAGAGAGGCACGGCTTATACCGAGTTGTGCCGCTAAATCACGTTGAGAGGGTAATGCAGAACCAATTGCATAACTGCCTTGTTGAATGCGTTGATGAATAATTTCCACAGCTTGCTCAGTCACCTGAGATGATTTTCCATTAAGCATTGCTTGTGGACTCATAAACATCGTTTCCGAAAATAAAAATGAACAATTTGATTCTACACAAAATTCATAAATTTAAATTGCTTCAAAGCTAAAAATAGATAATTATTTACAACAGGTCAGACCAGTTGGACTGGATTTTGCATAGAATGAACTATATGAAAATGTTTTTTAGGATTGATCAATGACGGTGCATATTGCCAAAGTAGTGACTTTGCCAGATAACTTACAGGGTTTAACCAATTTAGCTGACGCTCGTATTGGCGCAGTCATTGTGTCGTGTTCTGATGAGTTTTTTGCAAGTGCGGAAAGAATGTTACAACCAGAACCTGCGAAATTCATTGAAGGCAAGTTCGATGATCATGGCAAATGGATGGATGGCTGGGAAACGCGTCGTAAGCGAGAAGCAGGGTACGATTGGTGTATTGTGCGTTTGGGTGTCACTGGAAAAATCTCAGGCTTTGACCTCGATACTTCTTTTTTTACAGGGAATTATCCTGCTTCTGCATCAATTGAAGGGTGTTATGCACCTGATGATAAACTGGAAAATATCACATGGATTCCGTTATTAGAAAATTCAGTTTTGTCTCCAGATCATCATCATTTTTATAATTGCGAAGCACATAAAATCAGCCACATTCGACTTAATATTTTCCCTGACGGTGGTGTTGCGCGTTTACGTGTTTATGGCAATGTTTTACTGGAAAATATAGATTCAACCCAACAAATTGATCTGATTGGTTTGAAAAATGGTGGACGTATTGTTGCATTTAGTGATGCGCATTATGGGCATCCAAATAACTTACTTAGCCCAGATCGCGGCATCAATATGGGAGATGGTTGGGAAACCAAGCGTCGTCGTGAACCTGGTTTTGACTGGTGCGTTATTGCGTTAGGTCAAGCTGGGAAAGTAGAAAAAATAGAAGTTGATACAGCACATTTTAAAGGAAATTTTCCTGCAATTTGTTCGATCCAAGCCGCTTATGTTGAAGATGCTACGGATGCACAGTTGATTCCTCAAAGTATGTTTTGGACTTATTTATTAGAACAGCAGCCTTTATCAATGGACGCGATTCACACATTTATAGCTGAAATCTTGCAGCATCAAAAAGTGAACTACATTCGTGTCAATATGATCCCAGATGGTGGAATTAGTCGGATTCGCTTGTGGGGCAAAATCACAGAATGAAATTGTTTCTTCAGTAATGAGCAAGGTCATATAAGTTTTGATAAAAAAGATCATGTTTGAATTGGTATTTGCTTACTTTTGAAAGATCAAAAGTAACAAAAATCTTTCGTTAGGCTGATGGCACATCCTGAGCAAAACCAAAGTACTGCTTGGGTTGCAGCTCAAGACAACCTAACGGGCGGCATCCATGCCGCCTAGCTCGATAGCAAATATTCATTATGCATTGGATTAGAGAAGAACAATCTACGAAGTTTCATTCTGCTAAAATAAAGTGAAGTTCAATATATGAGAAAAAACATCCAAATTCAGCCTTTAACTCAAGAGAGTTTTTCCGCTTTTGGTGATGTGATTGAAAAAGAAAACCATGATTTTTTTTCGATTAACCAAGGCTTAACTCAGCGCTATCATGCACTATCAGTTGCTCAAATTACTGGTGATCATGTTGCTGTGGGGATGAGTATTTTTCATAATTTATGTGCAACGCAGATTCCGTTTAAAATAGACATGCTTGAACGTCATCCTCACGGTTCGCAATCATTCATTCCATTACAACAGCAAAAATTTATTATTATCGTGGCGTTACCTTTAGATCAAAAACAACCGAATGAACAGCAAATTTATGCCTTTTTAAGTAATGGTAAGCAGGGTGTTACCTATCACCAAGGAGTTTGGCATCATCCGTTGATTACATTGGAAGCTGAAAGTGATTTTTTAGTGGTCGATCGTATTGGTGGTGGACAAAATTGTGATGTTCATCCTTTGGATCGATCTTATTGGATTATTGAACAGAAAGGGTCAGAGATTATTAATCTCTGACTCTAAAAGTGTTTAGTATTTCCCTTTAAAATTTGCACTAATTCTTTGTTTTAGATATTCCTTTGCCGTGATTGCTGGATATTTTTTCTGTGGACTTTCGATCAGGACATCTTCATTGGCTTGACAGAAAAATGCCAAACTATAACGTGCGCCTTGATATTCATCAGCTTCAGGATTTTTGACACGATGAAAATTCGATGGAAGCTGATCATCACTCCAGCGCATGAGCATGTCCCCAATATTACAAGTGATTACATCATCACGCGGTTCGATACTTGTCCATTGTTGTTGTTCCATGTCTTTACCAGGACAAACTTGTAGACCACCTTGACCTTTACGCTGAAATAGTAAGGTTAAGCAATCAAAATCGGTGTGTGCACCAGCACGCCATAACCCTAGTTGATCTTTGATCGCAGGATCAATTGCATAGTAGTGCAACATCCGCAGTGTACTTTGATAGGTTTCTTGATCGGGATCATGTGCAAGTGTAAAGAAATTATCTGCGAATCCAAGTTTGTAGGCGAAACAAGATAATATTTTCATACCCACTTGCCAGCACTCTTGTTCAAATTCCAGCATAGTATTTTTAAAATTAGGTAGTTCTTGTTCAGTAGGATATAACCCATCCATTCGTGGGCGAGTGATTTGATAAGATTCCTTTTGATCTGGAGTGCTTGTCGATGGTCGAATTTGAGCTTTACTTTCCCAGCCTCCATTACGATTTAAAGGATATTGCACTTTTGTGTTCGCAGGTAAATCAAAAAACTTTTTTGTCATTTCAAAAGCATTATGGATTTTATCCAAATCAAGTCCATGATTTGAAACTTGGAAAAAGCCAATATCAGTTGCAGCAGACCAAAGCTGTTCTGCAATTTCATGTTTACGATCTTCAAAGTTGGAAAGATCAATGATACGAACTTCACGGTCGTAAGTCTCTTGACCCAAAGCACCCATGCGAGATTCTTTCTGGAGTTCTTCTAAGCTGTAATTGATTTCAGCTAAATTGGTCATGTTTGCGCTATTCATATTTCACCTCAATTTTTTGGATAAACCATGACCCAATCAAATTGAATGAAAGGAGACTGGATCATTTTTCAAAAAAGAGCAACACGTTCTAAACAAATAGAAAGTGAGCTTATTCCTGAGCAATGACCCACATATATTTTTTGATATATGCTGAACGCTTCTACTCTGACAAATCTATATAAGCATTTTCTATACCAAATATAAGAAGATGTTTATCTGTATAGTATATTGATGAAAATAAGACGATATGAATCAATAAAAATTTAAGTATTATTTTTCCGACTCTTTTTCGTGCGGTGCGGTGTTTTAAAATGGTGCATTCTAAGTTTAATGTCATATGTTTTTTATTTAAATAAATGCGAAGACAAAAATTATTCAGCAAAATTCAATAAAGATTTAATGATCACAACAATTAACTATGAAAAAACAACTATTAATAAATACTGGCATGGTGTTTGCTAAATCTTAACTGAGTATAAGCGGTTAGTGTGTAAAACACATGGGACATTGCTCTACAGCGTTAGCTGTTCCTCCAAGGGGGACAAAGTCATTTCATTGGCTTTGAGAGAATCTATGTGGTTAATACATTTGGTTTTTATTCCCCTAATGAACAGTGAAATGAGTTCAAACATATTTAGGGGTCTTACTTATGAAAATTCAGCACTTTGTAGGCAAAACAACATTAACAGTTATTGCTAGTACATTATTTCTTAGTTCATTTACGCATGCTGCCGATAAATTGGTTTTACAAACGACTTGGTACGCGCAAGCAGAGCAAGGTGGCTATTATCAAGCACTCGCGCAAGGTATTTATAAAAAATATGGTTTAGATGTTGATATTAAAATCGGTGGTCCTCAGGTTAATAATATGTCACTTTTACTGTCTAAACGTGCTGACATTATTATTAATTATGATTTACAAGTATTAAAAGGCATTGAAAGTAATTTTCCCATTAAAGCGATTGCAGCACCATTTCAATTTGATCCGCAAGGGATTTTAACCCACAGTGATGTAAAATCTTTAGCTGATTTAAAAGGGAAAACAATTCTTGTATCTACCAGTGGACAAGCAAGTTGGTGGCCATGGTTAAAAGCTAAATATCATTTAAATGTAGCACAAGCACGTCCTTATACTTTTAATATGCAACCATTCCTTGCAGGCAAAAACGTTGCACAACAAGCTTATGCAACATCTGAGGTTTTTCAGGCTAAAAAAGCAGAACCAGCAAGTAATTTCTTCTTGTTCGCCGAAGCAGGATATCCAGCTTATGGCGGAATTTTAGTGACTCGAAATGATGTCATTCAAGCAAAACCAGAGGTAGTTAAACGTTTTGTACAAGCCTCGATGGAAGGTTGGAAAAACTATTTGGCTGACCCCCGCTTAGGTAACGCCATTATAAAAAAAGAAAATCCAAATATGAATGATGAGCTATTAGCTTTTGCTGTCAGACAAATGAAAAAACTGCAACTCATAGATGGTGGCGATGCAAAATCCAAGGGAATTGGTGCGATGACAGATGCACGCTGGAAAGCAACACGTGATTTTATGGTGAATGCAGGTTTGTTGAATGCCAAAACCAACTGGAAATCGGCTTATACCACGCAGTTCAATCCTGCGAAGAAATAACGATTATCCAGCAGGTTAGCAAATAAGACATATGTCTCAAGGGGAAGCCGCATGAATTCAGTTTTATCAGTAGATATTCCAACAACATCAAACTTTGTTACGCCCATGATCATGGTAAGAGGCGTCGAAAAAACTTATCCAAATGGCACACACGCCTTACAACGTCTTGACCTCAATATTGCCAAAGGTGAAATTATTTCGTTGCTCGGGCCATCAGGCTGTGGAAAAAGTACGTTATTGAAAATGTTTGCCGATCTCGAACAACCATCAGCAGGTCAAGTCCGTTGGAATGGCAAGGCAGATATCCAATCACAATGCAAAATGGCAATGGTATTCCAAGAAGCCACACTTATGCCTTGGGCCACCATTGAGGAAAATGTACGCTTACCACTTGATTTACGACATATTGCAAAATCATTGAGTAAAGAAAAAGTTTTAGATGCTTTGAAAGCAGTTGGCTTAGATAAATTTGCGAAAGCTTATCCGCGTGAACTATCTGGTGGTATGCAAATGCGTGCTTCTTTAGCTCGTGCATTGGTAACGGAGCCTGATTTATTGCTTATGGATGAACCGTTTGGGGCTTTGGATGAATTTACTCGACATAAACTCGATAGTGATATCCGTAAACTTTGGTCAGAACGAGATTTAACCGTGGTTTTTGTCACTCATAGTATTTATGAAGCGGTGTATTTATCTTCTCGAGTGATTGTGATGGGCGCACGCCCAGGTCGAGTTATTGCTGATCTTGAGGTGGATGGACCTTATCATCGTGATGAATCATTTAGAACATCCGAAAGCTTTATTAAACAATGTTCACATTTTTCTGAACTATTGGCGCAAGCAAGTGGAGGACAAGATCATGATTAAACCATTAATACAACATCCTATTGTGCAACGTATTGCAGCACCATTAATACTTGGTTTTTTATTTTTGTTGATATGGCAATTGAGCTTTCAGCAACTTGAAGTGCCTGTATATGTCGTACCTAAGCCCAGTGATATTGTGATGGCATTGATCAATCAATCTTCGCTGTTGTTGGGTAGTTTATGGGTGACGTTAAAAATCACCTTACTTGCTTTTGCGTGCGCAGTGATTATTGGAACTTTAATTGCTTTTCTATTCGTGCAAAGTCGTGTTATCGAAGCATGTTTTATGCCTTATGCTATTTTATTTCAAGTTACACCGATTGTAGCGATTGCGCCTTTAGTAATTATTTGGATTCAAAATACCACTTTGGCATTGGTGGTATGTGCCATGTTAGTCGCTGTTTTCCCGATACTCACCAACACAACTTTAGGTCTGCGTAGTGTCAATAAAGGGCTACTTAATCTTTTCCAGATTAATAAAGCCAGTCGTTGGCAAATTCTGATGCGTCTGCGTGTGCCGAATGCCTTACCTTATTTTTTTGGTGGCTTACGTATTTCTTGTGGTTTGGCGCTGATTGGAGCAGTAGTTTCCGAGTTTGTTGCTGGTGCTGGGGGTACAAGTGCAGGCTTGGCGTATCAAATTTTGCAAGCAGGATTCCAACTAGATTTACCGTTAATGTTTGCTGCACTATTTCTCATTACTTGTACAGGCTTAGGGCTGTTCTTATTGATGTCTTTATTAAGTCGTGTATTTCTCAGTAAATGGCATGAGAGTGAACAAGCATGATGAATAATAGCTATTTGATTAAAAATGCGCATGCAATTTTGACAGGTTTATCTGGTACAGCAGCGCGTTCATCTGCTACGGATATTCGGATTCAAAATGGAAAAATTTCTGAAATTGGGCAGTTAACTGAGCTTGAAAATGAACAGGTTGTAAATGCAAAATATTGTGTTATTTATCCTGCATGGGTGAATACTCATCACCATTTATTTCAGTCTTTATTAAAAGGGGAACCTCAGGGTTTAAATCAGAACTTAAGTTCATGGCTTGCGACGACACCGTATCGATTTCGAGGTGCATTTGATGAAACGACATTTAGAATCGCAGTACGTATTGGCTTAATTGAGTTACTACGTTCAGGTTGCTCTACGGTTGCAGATCATCATTATTTATATTGGCCGAAAATGCCATTTGATGGCGCTGCCATTTTATTTGACGAAGCCGAAAAGCTGGGCATGCGCTTTGTGCTGTGTCGAGGTGGTGCAACACTTACGCGTGGCTTAGAAAGTGATTTACCACAAGCTTTGCGACCTGAGAAGTTTGAAGATTACATGGTCGATGTTGAGCGTTTAGTTGCTCACTATCATCAGCCGAGCTCAGATGCATTTCGTAAAATTGTTATGGCGCCAACATCTACACTACATTCAACAACAGCGCAACAGTTTCGAGAAAGTGCCAAGATCGCGCGTCAACTTGGTATTCGAATGCATAGTCATTTATCTGAAACGGTAGACTATTTGGATGCAGCAAAAGCTAAATTTAATATGACACCTGTGCAATATTGTGCTGAAAATGATTGGGTGGGTAATGATGTTTGGTTTGCGCATTTGGTGAAGCTATTACCAGAAGAGATCCAAATTTTGGGTCAAACAAAAACAGGAATTGCACATTGTCCACAAAGTAATGCGCGTTTAGGCAGTGGTATTGCTGATCTAGTGACTTTAGAAAAAGCAGGAATGACAATTTCAATAGGAGTTGATGGTGCAGCTTCCAATGAGGCTGCTGATATGTTGTCAGAAACGCATGCTGCATGGTTATTACAACGTGCGAGAAAAGGTATGTTGGCAAAACCACAGTATGACGGTGGACAATTTGAAGGCGGTGCTGATGCGGCAAGTATTGAAGATATTATTCGCTGGGGAACAGTTGGCGGTGCGAAAGTTCTCGGTTTAGATCAAGTCGGTACGATTGAGGTTGGTCAACAAGCGGATTTGGTCTTGTATCGTTTGGATGATCCACGCTATTTTGGATTACATGATATGGCAATTGGTCCTGTTACAAGCGGTGGTCGAGCACATATCCAAGCGATGTTTATTGCAGGTAAAATAGTAGTTGAAAATGACCAAATTCCTGATCTAGATATGATGGAGCTGGCTTGGCAAGCTAAACAATCTGTGAAGCTGTTACAACAGCGGAGTATGGAAATGGCAAAGATAGCTTGAGTTTAAGGCAAAACTAATTTTTAATTATTTTTCTATGGCTGGATTCTTAAATTGTATGCGTTGGTATTACTTTTTAATTTATCCAAAGACGAATTATTCTTGTATAAGCTTTAGCCTTACTTTTGACTGGGCAAAAGTAACAAAACCGCTTTGTTGAGCTGATGGCACATCCTTGATGCCACAGCTCAACGGCGGCATCCCTGCCGCCAACCACAATAGTAAATAATAGTTAAAACTTTACCTAAACACGCAAAAATACTTAGATGGTTTTTTTAAGCTATATCATGCTATAAGGATGATATTTATGCCAATGTTCCGCAATTTGCTGACGAGTACAAATCCATACCCGATCATGATTTTGCACATAATCCAAAAAGCGCTGTAATGCTTTAAAACGGGCAGGGCGACCTAGAATTCGACAATGCATCCCGATAGATAACATTTTCGGTGAAGTCGCTCCTTCAGCATACAGCACATCAAAAGCATCTTTTAAATACTCAAAAAAATCTTCACTACGATTGAAACCAGTCGGAGAGGCGAACTTCATATCATTCGTATCAAGCGTATATGGAATAATGAGATGTGGCCGAGTTTCACCATTCTCTTTCGATAGTGTTGTCCAAAAAGGTAGATCATCCCCATAATAATCACTGTCATATTGAATCTGATCATAGTCAGACAAGAGTTGACGGGTATTGGGACTATCACGACCTGTATACCAACCTGTTGGATATTCCCCGAATAAATCTTTTAAAATTTGCATGGCTTCAGCCATATGTGCTTTCTCGGTATCAATATCTATATTTTGATAATGAATCCAACGTAAACCATGCGAAACAACATCATAATGATGCTGTTTAATTGCTTCTACAACCAACGGATTTCGTTGTAGTGCCATGGCGACTGCAAAGATACTCATAGGTAAATTACGTTTGGCAAACTCTTGGTGAATGCGCCAAAACCCGACACGTGAACCATACTCGTAGATGGAATCCATCGAAAGATGACGCGCAGGATAACTATCAGCGCCACTGATTTCGGAAAGGAACTGCTCTGAGCCTTCATCACCATGCAAAATGTGTTTTTCTCCACCTTCTTCATAATTCAATACAAACTGAACGGCAATTTTTGCTTGATTTGGCCACTGAGCATGTGGAGGATGATTGGCATAACCTAGCATATCTCGAGGATAATCATGGGCGACATGGCTATTTTGATCTAAGAGTGTCATGGGTTTGCCTAAGAAGATAGAAATGTGAAACTTCTCATTAAATTACTCGATGAATTGTTTGGGTGTCAAATAATAAAACAATATAAATCAAATGTTTGATTGATTTGTTTTGGTGCGTTAATTGAGTTTTTTTATTGGGTGATTTCAGCCATGCTCAATTTTAGTGCTTCCATGTGTTCAATGATTTGATTCATCATAATTTGTGAGATTCGCGAGAGTTGCCGTTTTGGTGCAATACACAAGGCAAGTGTTATTGGATGTAGTCCATTTTCGTGAATTGTTCTGAACAGAAATTCACCATTTTCAATAAAAGCATAGGCATCTAGATAACTCATGATACCAATGCCTAGATTATTTCTAAGCAATGAAAGCATCATACGAATATCATTGCATTCAATTTGATGGGGTGGATTAAAATCATGTTTCTTGTATAAAGCCATCACATGATCATGAATAATCAACGGTGCAGCAGCGATGATATGATTGAATTCCAATGTATCGGAGAAATAGATTTTTTCTTTATTTGCTAAAGGATGTTGTTTAGGAATGACGAAACCAAGTGGCATTTCAATAAAAGAGCTGACTTGCAATTGATGCTGATGTTTCGGATTGAGGATTAAACCAAAATCGAGTTCTGCGTTAATTACAAGTTCAGCAACATACTCGCTATCTAAGACGCGAATATTGAAATTAATCCAAGGATAATCTTGATGAATAGACTGAATAACATCCGTAATAAAACTTTCACTGAGTGCGGAAATTACACCAAAATCAATTGAACCACGCTGTAAGCCTTGAATTTCATTCAAGCGTTTTTGTGTTATTTGAAAATCTTTTTGCCAACTTCGCAAATCTGCATATAGCAACTCACCAGCCAAAGTTAGTTTTAGGCCATTCGGTAGGCGTTCAAATAGAGCTACACCGAGTTCCTCTTCAGCCAAAACGATTTGACGATGTACCGCTGAAACTGAAATAAAAAGCTGATCCGCAGCTTTTCTTAAACTACCTGTTTTGGCGACTGCAATAAAATATTCAGCGAAGCGAGAAAAGGGTAATGTCATTACATGTACGTTTTATAAAAATAAGTATTTATACAAAAGCAATTTTAGTGCCGTTCCTGTTCTAATTTTTAGAATGATTGATCAAATTCATTCTAATAGACGAAAAGGACATTCTGTTCCACACTGCATTTAAGCCATACAGATCCATGATCTATAGCAGAAAATGAGAGCAAAGCATGAATGCAATTTCGTTAATCAATCTTCCAAATAAACCTTGTTACAGTCAGTTTGACAATCAGGATTGGCACATATTGGCTCAACATTGGTATCCCGTTGCACGAGTTGAAGATGTAACGACTAAGCCACAGCAAGTCACGTTGCTTGATCTGAATATGGCGATTTATAAAACTGAGTCAGGCAACCTTCATTTAGTTCGTGATATTTGCCCACATCGAGGTGTACCGTTAAGCAAAGGTTGGGTTGAAGGCGAAACCATTATTTGCCCTTATCACGGTTTGCATTTCAATGAACAAGGTAAATGCATAAAAATTCCTGCACAACCTGATCTAACCAAAATTTCTGATCGTTTTTCCTTAACCAAATTTCCAGTAGTCATAAAATATGGTTTGGTATGGACGAGTATTTTAGGCAGAGATGAAAGCTTGGCGAATTTCCCAGTACTGGATACATGGGATGAAGAGCAGCATCAAGCAATTCTACCGCCATATGTTGATATTGCTGGTTCGAGTGGTCGTCAATTAGAGGGCTTTATTGACGTGGCACATTTTGCTTGGGTGCATCATGAAGCCTTTGCTGACCGTGAAAATCCAGTTGTTCCGAAATATTTAACTGAACGAACAGATTATGGATTACATACTGAATATGTCAGTAACGTCAGTAATTACCCGCATGGGATGCAACATTTAGCGCCTGATGATTTTCTTTGGGAGCGGATTTTTGATGTTTATCCACCATTCTCAGCAGTATTGACGATTCATTTTCCAAATGATGGTGTGTTAAAGATTTTAAATGCCTGTTGCCCAACTTCGCATAACAAAACTCGATTGTTTGTACCACTGACACGTAACTTTGATACCACTGGGGATTTGCAAGCTGTTTATGACTTTAATGCACAAATTTTTGCAGAGGATCAAGAGATGGTAGAGTCTCAAAAACCTGAAGAGTTACCTGTAGATATTACGATGGAAGCACATTTTGAAGCGGATCGTTCTTCGACCATGTATCGCCGTATATTGGCAGATTGGGGTTTGAGTAAGCGTTATACAGTTTAGGGTTGTACAAGTTGAGAATTTTGAAAAACCAAGCAAATGAAATTCAACATTAATTTAATTTTAGAAGTTTAATTGTATAAGCTTGTATATACAAATTGGCGATAATCTATATACAATAGCTCAAAGTATTGTGTATGAGTTTTAGTCAATGTCAAGAACATCCAAGCCAACTGATTTGGATTTATCACTCGGGGAGGACAGTCCTGTACCTTTGTATTTACGTGTCAAGCAAATGATTTCACAAAAAATCTATGAAGGTACTTGGACAATCAATAAAAAGATTCCATCCGAAAGTGAATTAGTGAATTTGCTTGGCTGTAGTCGAATGACAGTTAATCGCGCTTTGCGTGAGTTGACCAGCGAAGGCTTGCTTGTACGCATACAAGGTGTGGGTTCTTTTGTTGCGGAAGGGCAAGGACGCACAGCTTTATTTCATGTGAATAATATTGCCGAAGAGATTATCGCCCGAAATCATAAACACCGTGCAGAAGTATTGATGTTGGAACAAATTCAAGCCAACACAGAGCAAAGCGTGTTAATGCAGATGCGTGAAGGGCAAAAGCTATTTCATTCGATTATTGTACATTATGAAAATGATGTGCCTGTGCAAATAGAAGATCGTTTAGTCGATCCAGTCTTGATACCAGATTATTTAGCACAAGATTTTAAAGCGATTACCCCGAATGCATATTTGATGTCAAAAGCGCCTGTGACTGAGGGTGAGCATGTGGTCACAGCGATTTTAGCTTCGGCTCAAGAATGTAAATGGTTGAAGATTAATAAGACAGAACCTTGCCTATTGATTCGCCGTCGCACATGGTCAAATAAACAACTGATTTCTAGTGCACGTTTGATTTATCCAGGTAGTCGTTATTATTTGGAAGGTAAATTTACGCAATGATTCAGCATCTAAGCTCAGCAGATTATAAACACATGCTGTGGAAAAATGGTGCAGGATATACAATTGAACTTGCTCGAAGCGAAGGGAGTAGCCTTGAGTCATTTGATTGGCGTATTTCCATGGCGGACGTGAAAACGTCTGGTTCGTTTTCCAAATTTAAAGGTATGCAACGCTATCTGACGGTTTTGGAAGGTCAAGATATTTTGCTGAATATTGATCATCAAGTGAAGCATTTACAATACCTGGAATCGATAAAGTTCAGTGGAGACAGCCAGGTTAGTTGTGAATTGCCCAATGGAAAGATTCGAGACTTTAATCTGATATATGATGCTAAAAAATTTCACGCAGATTATGAATGGATGTTCGAGTCTGCTGCTTCTGAAATAACGAGTTCAGCTGATTTAATTTTTGTTTTTAATCAAAGTTTAGAACCTTTAGAAATTAAAATAAATAAATCTATTTTCTATCTTGAACATCAAGAAAGTTTAATCATAAAAGATCAAAATTACTTGAAAAGTATTTCTTTTGGTAAGCGTGATAAAAAACAAGTTTGTGCGATTCGACTTACAAAAATTTAAATAATTCACACTTTTTTGAAACCCATACAATTTTTAGTTGTATGGGTTTTTTATGGTCACAATAAAAATAAATCAATTTATTTCATATGTTTAAAATTTATTTTCATAAATGGAATGAAATGTATCTTTTCAAGATAAAAGATTTGTGTAGTATATAGATGTATATACAAGTTAATACATTGCTATACGTTAAAAGCAGTTTAATTTGCGGTTCAAATCTCAAAGGAAGGAGTCCGATTGTGACTACAATGACAACAAAATTTCGTGACGTAGAAATTCGCGCACCACGTGGTACACAACTGAATGCAAAAAGTTGGTTAACTGAAGCGCCGTTACGTATGCTGATGAATAATCTTGACCCTGATGTGGCAGAAAATCCAAAAGAACTCGTTGTTTATGGTGGGATCGGTCGTGCTGCACGTAACTGGGAATGCTTTGATAAAATTGTTGAAACTTTAAAAAAATTAGAAGCGGATGAAACCTTGTTGGTTCAATCAGGTAAACCTGTTGGCGTATTCAAAACCCATAAAGATGCGCCACGTGTTTTGATTGCAAACTCGAACTTAGTTCCACATTGGGCGAATTGGGAACACTTCAATGAGCTAGATGCAAAGGGTTTGGCAATGTATGGTCAAATGACAGCAGGTTCTTGGATCTACATTGGTAGCCAAGGTATCGTACAAGGTACATATGAAACTTTTGTTGAAGCAGGTCGTCAACATTACAACGGTGATTTAACAGGTCGTTGGGTACTGACTGCTGGTTTAGGTGGTATGGGCGGTGCTCAACCATTGGCAGCAACATTGGCTGGTGCATGTTCACTGAATATCGAATGTCAACAAATCAGTATCGATTTCCGTTTACGTACACGTTATGTTGATGAACAAGCGACTGATTTGGATGATGCATTGGCGCGTATTGAAAAATACACCAAAGAAGGTAAAGCTGTTTCGATTGCATTGCATGGTAATGCAGCAGAAATTTTACCTGAATTAGTCCGTCGCGGTGTACGTCCTGATATGGTCACTGACCAAACGAGCGCACATGATCCACTCAATGGTTATTTGCCAGTGGGTTGGACATGGGAAGAGTACCGTGAGCGTGCTAAAGCTGAACCAGAAGCTGTGGTAAAAGCGGCTAAACAATCTATGGCGCAGCACGTTCAAGCGATGCTTGATTTCCAAAAAATGGGTGTACCTACATTTGACTATGGCAACAACATTCGTCAAATGGCACAAGAAGAAGGTGTTACGAACGCTTTTGATTTCCCAGGCTTCGTCCCAGCTTATATTCGTCCATTGTTCTGTCGTGGCGTAGGACCATTCCGTTGGGTTGCACTTTCAGGTGATCCAGAAGATATCTATAAAACAGATGCCAAAGTAAAAGAGTTAATCTCTGATGATGAACATTTGCATCGTTGGTTAGACATGGCGCGTGAGCGTATTAGCTTCCAAGGTCTACCAGCACGTATTTGTTGGGTCGGTTTAGGTCTACGTGCCAAACTTGGTTTAGCTTTTAATGAAATGGTTCGTAGTGGTGAGCTTTCAGCGCCGATCGTCATTGGTCGTGATCATTTAGATTCAGGTTCAGTATCAAGTCCGAATCGTGAGACAGAAGCGATGCAAGATGGTTCAGATGCAGTATCAGATTGGCCATTATTAAATGCGCTCTTGAATACAGCAGGCGGCGCAACTTGGGTTTCTTTACATCATGGCGGTGGTGTCGGTATGGGCTTCTCTCAACATTCAGGTGTCGTGATTGTATGTGATGGTACAGATGAGGCGGCAGCACGTATCGCTCGTGTATTAACCAATGATCCTGCAACTGGAGTAATGCGTCATGCTGATGCAGGTTATGAGATTGCAGTTGAATGCGCGAAAGAGCAAGGTTTGAACTTGCCAATGATCACACAGTAAACAGACAACAACATTACGATGCTTTTTGCAATTGTGTAATCAGCATCGTAAGCGAACAATACAATGCAAAAACAGGACGCCAACGATGGAACTTTTAATTCAACCCGGCAAACTTACCTTAGCAGATCTTCGTAAAGCTTACCTAAATCCAATCCAAGTCAAACTTGATGAAAGTGCATCAGCAGGTATTAATGCCAGTGTTGCATGTGTCGAAAAAATAGTAAATGAAGGTCGTACTGCTTACGGGATTAACACAGGTTTTGGCTTGCTTGCTTCAACTAAAATTGCACCAGAAGACTTAGAACAATTACAACGTTCTTTGGTACTTTCACATGCCGCAGGTGTTGGTGAACCATTAGATGATGCAATGGTTCGTTTAATCATGTTACTCAAAGCAAACAGCTTGGCACGTGGCTTCTCTGGTATTCGCCGTAAAGTGATTGATGCCATTCTTGCGTTGATCAACGCAGAAGTCTATCCACATATTCCACTGAAAGGTTCGGTAGGAGCTTCGGGTGACTTAGCGCCACTTGCGCATATGTCATTGGTGTTATTAGGCGAAAGTAAAGCACGTTATAAAGGTAAATGGTTGCCAGCAGTAGAGGCGCTTAAAATCGCAGGTTTAGAGCCAATCTCTCTAGCAGCTAAAGAAGGTTTAGCACTGTTAAATGGTACGCAAGTTTCCACTGCATATGCTTTACGTGGTTTATTTGAAGCTGAAGATTTATTTGCTGCTGCAACGGTTTGTGGTGGTTTAAGCGTTGAGGCAATGTTAGGTTCTCGTGCACCATTTGATGCGCGTGTTCATGAAGTTCGTGGTCAACGTGGTCAAATTGATGTTGCTGCGGCTTATCGTGACTTGCTCACTGATTCAAGTGAAATCGCACATTCACATGAAGATTGCAGCAAAGTTCAAGACCCATATTCACTGCGTTGCCAACCGCAAGTGATGGGTGCGTGTTTGACTCAAATTCGTCAGGCAGCAGAAGTATTAGCAATTGAATCAAATGCTGTATCAGATAACCCACTGGTTTTCGCAGCTGAAGGTGATGTGATTTCAGGTGGTAATTTCCATGCTGAGCCTGTTGCGATGGCGGCAGATAATTTGGCACTGGCAATTGCAGAAATCGGTTCACTGTCTGAACGTCGTATTTCGATGATGATGGATCGCCATATGTCACAACTTCCACCGTTCTTAGTTGCCAATGGTGGTGTTAATTCTGGATTTATGATTGCCCAAGTGACTGCCGCAGCTTTAGCAAGTGACAACAAAGCTTTAGCACATCCTGCAAGTGTAGACAGTTTACCAACATCAGCAAACCAAGAAGACCATGTTTCTATGGCACCAAATGCGGGTAAGCGTTTGTGGTATATGGCGGACAACGTTCGTGGCATTCTTGCTGTGGAATGGTTAGGGGCATGTCAAGGTCTTGATTTCCGTGAAGGTTTAAAAAGCTCTCCAAAACTTGAACGTGCACGTAAAGCATTACGTGACCAAGTGCCGTATTACAGTGAAGATCGTTTCTTCGCTCCTGATATTGAACAAGCGAGTGAATTACTCGCAAGTGGTTGTTTGAATGAGTTAATCATTCCAAATCTGTTACCAAGCCTATCTAACGCGTAATCAGCATAACGGTCACATGGAGTGACCGACTCTAACTATATTTCCTCAAGGATTGGAGATAATAATGTCACAACACTCCACTTTACAGCGGGGATTAAACACCCGTCACATCCGTTTTTTAGCATTAGGTTCAGCAATAGGAACGGGGCTTTTTTACGGTTCAGCAACAGCCATTAAAATGGCAGGTCCATCAGTTTTGCTCGCATATATCGTTGCAGGGATCGCAATTTATATTGTGATGCGCGCATTAGGTGAGATGGCGGTTCAAAATCCAGTTTCAGGCTCTTTCAGTCATTATGCTTCACAATACATTGGACCACTTGCAGGTTTTACAACAGGTTGGACCTATGTTTTTGAGATGATCATTGTTGCGTTGGCTGACGTAACTGCGTTTGGAATATATATGGGATTTTGGTATCCCGATGTTCCGCGATGGATTTGGATTCTGTCACTCATCATGTTCTTAGGTGCAATCAACCTCATTCACGTCAAAGTTTTTGGTGAGCTTGAGTTTTGGCTTTCTATTGTGAAAGTGACTGCAATTATTGCCATGATCTTAGGTGGTTTAGGACTGATGTTCTATGGTTTCCAAGCAGATCATAGTGGTTTTACCACAGGCATTCAAAATCTATGGATTCATGAAGGCTTTATGCCTAATGGTATTGCGGGTCTGATTGCATGTTTATCTGTCGTCGTTTTCGCTTTTGGTGGTATTGAAATTATTGGGATTACGGCGGGTGAATCTAAAGATCCAAAGACTTCTATTCCGAAGGCAATTAACGCTGTCCCTGTCCGTATTTTACTATTCTATGTCTTGACGATTTTTGTATTGATGTCGATTTTCCCTTGGAATCAGATTGGTAGTCAAGGTAGCCCATTTGTACAAATTTTTGAAAATCTAGGTATTGGTTCTGCTGCGACAGTTTTAAACATTGTAGTAATTACCGCTGCGGTATCTGCGATTAATAGTGATGTATTTGGTGCGGGACGTATGTTATTTGGTATGTCAAGCCGTGGACAAGCACCGCAAGTGTTCCAAAAAATCTCTAAAAATGGTGTGCCGTGGATGACAGTCGTGGTTATGGCTGGAGTCTTACTTATCGGTGTGGTTCTCAACTATTTAATTCCAGAAAATGTATTCCTCATCATTGCGTCAATTGCAACTTTTGCAACGGTTTGGGTGTGGCTCATGATCTTACTTTCACAAGTTGCGATGCGTCGTAAGTTGTCGAAAGAACAGATTAAAGCACTTGATTTTCCTGTGATCGGTTGGCCGTATGCTCCTGCATTTGCCATTGCATTCATGCTGTTTATTTTGGCAATGATGGGTTATTTCCCTGACTCAAGACCAGCACTGTATGTTGGTATTGGATGGTTAGTTTTACTGTGTATTGCATACAATATTTGGGTTAAACCAAAGCAAGATGCAATTAAAGTTGATGAGGATTTACCCCAAAATCTCAAAATGGAAAGCTAATAACCCAACTGTTCAAGAGCGCATAGCTCTTGGACAGGGAGATGATCTGAAATGAAAAAGCTTTGGAAAAACTGTCATATCGCTACTATGCAGGATGGGAAATACAACAGTATTGAACATGCTGCTTTAGTGACATTTGGACAGCATATTCATTGGATTGGTCGTGAAAGTGATATTCCAAATGACAACTATGCTGAAACCATTGATTTGAATGGGGCATGGTTAACACCTGGTTTAATTGATTGCCATACCCATAGTGTGTTTGGTGGAAATCGTAGTGTTGAATTTGAGCAGCGTTTGCAGGGTGTGAGCTATGCAGAGATTGCGGCAAATGGTGGCGGTATTGCCAGTACTGTTCGTGCAACACGCGAGGCGAGCGAAGATGAGTTACTTGCTTCAGCGCTAAAACGTATTCGTTGTTTACTCAAAGATGGGGTCACCACCATCGAGATTAAATCTGGATACGGTTTGGACTATCTGAATGAACGTAAAATGTTACGTGTGATTCGTAAAATTGCAAATATTTTGCCAATGACTGTACGCAGTACATGCTTAGCAGCGCATGCATTACCTCCTGAATATAAAGGTCAAAGTGATGCCTATGTCGATCATATTTGTACAGAAATGTTGCCAAAACTGCATCAAGAAGGACTGGTGGATGCGGTCGATGCATTTTGTGAGTATTTAGCATTTTCACCAGCACAAGTTGAACGTATATTTAATACAGCACATGCACTCAATATCCCAGTTAAATTGCATGCAGAACAATTGTCTTCTCTAGGTGGCTCTAGTCTTGCAGCTCGTTATCACGCATTGTCGGCAGATCATTTGGAATTTATGACTGAAGACGATGTTAAAGCAATGGCTAGCTCAGGAACAGTTGCAGTGTTATTACCTGGTGCATTCTATTTTTTGAGGGAAACACAACTTCCTCCGCTAGAGAGTTTGCATCAACATGGTGTTCGGATTGCGTTGTCGAGCGACTTGAACCCAGGAACTTCTCCAGCATTGTCATTACGTTTGATGATGAATATGGGAAGTACTTTATTTCGCTTAACACCTGAACAAACATTGGCAGGCGTAACCATTCACGCGGCACATGCTTTAGGACTACAAGATTCACATGGCAGTTTAGAAGTAGGCAAAGTTGCTGACTTTATTGCTTGGGAAATTGAACATCCATCTGAGATTGTGTATTGGCTCGGTGGAGATTTGTCTAAACGTATTATTCAGCATGGCAATGAAATTTTTGTGTAGTGCGAACAGTTTTAATTAGTGATGTTGAATATGAATCATTCATTTATATGGCAAGGACGAAAAGATGGTGAGGGTGTAGATCATCTACGCATTCATCAAGTCATTAATACGAGTCCTCATGCTGATTTTGCTTTGATCGGTTTTAGCTCTGATGAAGGCGTCAAACGGAATAAAGGACGTTTAGGTGCAGCAGATGCGCCTGATTCGATTCGTGCGCAATTAGCAAATTTACCCGTTCATCAACCGATTACCATTGCAGATATAGGAACTGTTATTTGTGACGGTTCTAAATTGGAACAAGCACAAGCTGAACTCGCAGAACAGGTTGAACGAAGCTTAAAACAAAGAATGAAACCGATTGTTTTAGGTGGCGGCCATGAAGTTGCTTTTGGCAGTTTTTCTGGTTTATTTCAATATGTCCAAAACTGTCAGCCAAATAAGAAAATTGGTATCATTAACTTTGATGCACATTTTGATTTACGTGAAGCTGAAAATGTAACCTCAGGTACGCCATTTTTAAATGCTGCTCAACTCTCAGAAGAGCATCATCAAGAATTTCATTATTTATGTATTGGTGTCGCAAAACATTCCAATACCAAAGTGTTGTTTGAAACGGCTGATCGTTTGAACTGCACATATATCTATGATCATCAATTACAGCCTGAAAATGTGGAAAATATCATCTCAAAAGTCCAAGATTTTATTGGAAAAGTTGACTATTTGTATATTACGGTTGATCTTGATGTATTTAGTGCTAGCATTGCGCCAGGTGTAAGCGCACCAGCGGTTAAAGGTATTGATTTGTCAGTCTTTGACCCACTGTTAGCTGCCATAAAGGAAACAGGAAAAATTAAGGTTTTTGATGTGGCAGAATGTAACCCACGGTTGGATTTGGATAGTAGAACCTCCAAATTAGCCGCTTATATAATTTTTAACTACATATTTGATTGATGGATCATGTGAATTCATCAAAAGGTTAAAACATGTCTAATTTATCTTATGTCTCTCAAAATGAAGGTCCATGGGCAACTTATCTTGAACAGATCGAGCGTGTTGCTCCATATCTAGATGGTTTACAAGACTATGTTGACACATTGAAGCGCCCAAAACGTGCTTTGATTGTTGACGTGCCAATTGTTATGGACGATGGCACAATTCGTCATTTTGAAGGTTATCGTGTACAACACAACTTGTCACGTGGTCCGGGTAAAGGCGGTATTCGCTATCACCCAGATGTAGATTTAAATGAAGTAATGGCACTTTCAGCATGGATGACAATTAAAACTGCGGTGGTAAATTTACCATTTGGCGGTGCAAAAGGTGGCATCCGTGTTGACCCGCGTCAACTTTCACCACGTGAATTAGAGCGTTTAACACGTCGTTATACCAGTGAAATCAGCCATATCATTGGTCCACAAAAAGATATTCCTGCACCAGACGTGGGTACCAATCCAAACGTAATGGGTTGGATCATGGATACCTATTCATCTGGTCAAGGTCATACTGTGACTGGTGTTGTAACGGGTAAACCGGTACATCTCGGTGGTTCTCTTGGTCGTATCAAAGCGACAGGCCGTGGCGTATTTATCACAGGTCAACAAATTGCTGAAAAAATCAAATTACCTTTAGATGGCGCAAAAATCGCAATTCAAGGGTTTGGTAACGTAGGTAGCGAAGCTGCATATTTGTTTGCTGATTCAAAATCGATCATTGTGACGATTCAAGATCACACTGGTACGATTTTCAATCCTGAAGGGATCGATCTTGCTGCATTAAAAACTCACATGGAAACGCATCAAGGTGTGGGTGGTTTTGCTGGTGCGCAAGTAATCAGTGATGAAGAGTTCTGGAATGTAGAAATGGATATATTGATCCCTGCTGCATTGGAAAGCCAAATCACAGTTGAACGTGCTCAAAAGTTAACTGCGAAGTTAGTGCTTGAAGGCGCGAACGGTCCAACATTCCCAGAAGCGGATGATGTTTTGGTTCAACGTGGTATTACTGTTGTTCCTGATGTGATCTGTAACGCAGGTGGTGTAACGGTATCTTACTTTGAATGGGTTCAAGATATGTCGAGCTACTTCTGGTCTGAAGAAGAAATTAATGAAAGACTGGATAAGTTGATGATTCAAGCCATTAATGATGTATGGCATAAATCAAGCGAGAAAGAATGTACTTTACGTACAGCAGCCTTTATTTTAGGTTGTGAGCGTATTTTAAAAGCACGTAAAGAGCGTGGTATTTTCCCGGGTTAATACGGGTGAAATAACTTTAAGCGACCTTAAAACTATAGTTTTAAGGTCGCTTTTTTGTGTTGGTGTTAGTCTAAAAAGAAATCTTTTTGTAGTTGAGTGTTACCTTCAATACATGCATAACTTCTAAGATCAGTAATTCCAATTCTTGCTAGAGCTTGCTCATCAGTTAAACTCTGACCAGTCAGCTCACCGCGATTGGTCGTATAAATTGCATAAGCTGCATCTGCCATAATTTCAGGTTTGCGACTTACATGTAATGTATTCTCTTCGCCTAGATTTTTTGAAACAGCAGCAGTCGCAATATAAGTTTCGGGCCATAGCGTATTACATGAAATACCATAGTGACGAAATTCCTCAGCCATACCTAAAGTCAGAATGGTCATACCATACTTTGACAGCGCATAAGGCGAGAGCATCCCCAACCATTTCGGTGACATATTGACTGGTGGAGACAAACTTAAAATATGCGGATTTGAAGATTTTTTTAAGTAAGGCAATGCTGCTTGAGCACAGATAAATGTTGCTCTGTGATTGATGGTCTGGATCAAATCATATTGTTTCAGTGAAGTTGATTCAACACCAGTGAGAGCGATCGCGCCTGCATTATTGATAAGCACATCCAATCCACCAAAAGTTTCAACTGTTTGTTGAATAGCAGAATGAATTTGTTGCTCATCGCGTACATCTAAAATAAGTGGAAGTGCTTTGCCTCCCTCAGCTTCAATTTCTTCCGCTACACTATAAATCGTGCCTGAGAGTTTGGCCGTCTCGACAGCAGTCTTTGCTGCAATCACGACATTCGCACCGGCTTGGGCTGCCTTTAATGCAATTGCTCGACCAATACCACGACTTCCACCGGTAATAAAAACAGTTCTTCCTTGCATATTATTCATTGATATTTCCTAAATTTGAATTGTTGTAACCGTTGAATTAGATCATGAAAGGGTGTGCAAATTTTTCAGCATCATATAACTGGCGTTGTTTGGCTATATCTGTAATTCTATGGCGTAATTGACGTTTAATTACGGCATAGGTCATACGATGTTTCTGTGACATATCTTCTGCAAATCGTAAAGTTTCAGTCTGTAAGGATTCAACAGAATGTATTTGGCTCACGACTTGAGCTTGTAAACATTCAACGCCTGTCATTGATTTGCCCGTTAAAGACATTTCCCAAACCATATGTTGATTGGGAAGGAGTTGGACAATTTCTGCAATAATATCGGTAAAAGGAATGGTAAGTTTTATTTCAGGAAAACAGAATCGACCTTTATCCGACCGCATAAATCTAAAGTCACAAGCTGTTGCTAAGATTGCACCGCCTGCATAAGAATTGCCATTGATTTCAGCAATGACAGGGAGATTCAATAATGCTAAGCGAAGTAACATATCTTCTAGTTGTGAAGTAAATGCTTTTTTATCTTCGATAGATTGTTGCATCAACCATGCAAGGTCTAATCCATTACAAAACGTTTTGTGATGATCACTTCGAATAATCAGACTTGCGTTATTTTTATCGTTTTCAATTTCATCAAAAACCGAAATATATTCATCTAAAACGTCTTTGTTGAGCGCATTTTCCTGATCGCCGTTGATTAATGTAAGCACATAAATGGATTGTTGTTTATCGAGATGTAGGCTTGCCATTTAAGCAATTCCTCTAAGTTTATTCATTTATCTATGACTGATTATTCAGAATAAACTTCTCGCCCAATAGGGGAGACTATGCCATATTAATGATCATTTTAGGACATTGGATGTGCTATGCGTGATCCTTTTGGGCTGTTTCAAGAAAACATTTCTGTTTCTTATGCTCATGTATTATTAGAAATTACTGAAGCATATGGCATCGAGAATCAAACGGTTTTACATAATACAGGGTTGGTTCTAGCAGCTATGAAACATGCTGATGCCAAAATGAGTGCTCATCAGTGGTCTAAGCTAGTGGTGAATGCATTACAACTCACAGGCAATCATCGTTTGGGCATTGAGTATGGATTCAAACTACGACCAACTTCTCATGGGGCATTGGGCTTTGCATTTTTAAGTTGCGCTGATGTTGAAACTGCTTTGACTCTCTGTCAGCAGTATTTCTGTACACGGATTCAAAATTTCACACCTGAATGGACTGTAGATGAAAATTTTGTATATGTTTATTTGGATGATGTACATCCCGTTAGATTTGGTGATGAGCAACAATCTGCACAATTACGATCTTTTCTAGTTGAATGTTTGATCTTTGGAGCGATTCATTTTTTAAGTTTATTCTCAAAAGAAATTATAGAACAAAGTGATGTTTTCCTTGATTGGGAAGAAAGTAAAGATTACCAGTGTATTGAGCTTTCAAAAGTTAAGATACATTTTAGTCAAAAAAGAAATGGGCTTCGTTTTCCTAAATTCTTCCTTAACTGCAAAAATAAAAATGCTGATCAAGTTTCTTTTCAGCAGGCACTTTTGTATTGTGAAAATGATAAAGGGCGGTTAGTTAAAGAAAATATAAGGGATTTACAGAAAAGTATTCGCTCAGAATTATTGTATAACTCAAGCAATGGTTATCCCACATTGCCTATGATTGCTGAACGTTTGAATATGTCTGAACGAACTCTAAAAAGACATTTACAGGCACAAGGGACAACTTTTTTACAGATTTTAGCTGATGTGCGATTTACCGAAGCTAAAAAAATGCTGCAACAAAAACAATATAGCATTCAGGATATTGCAAGTGTTGTTGGCTATGAAGAAGCGACCAATTTTATCCGTGCCTTTAAAAAGACATTTGGAGAAACACCAAGTCAGTATCGGAAAAGGTGTTTATCTATAGTGAATTAATTTTATATTTTTAATAATTTTTTGGTTATTAAAAATTTATTAAGGTTTTTTATTGAGAGTATCTAAGAATGGGGATTGCTATTATTATTTATAATAAACAGGATGATATAAAATCATTTTATTTAGGCAGCTTTAGTGCATTTTTCTCACAAATTAATGGTGCGCAATTAGAAAATATGCCTGTATTTCGTGATTTAATTGATAACTCTAATAATGAAAATGATTTTTTTATTGAAAATATAGATTTAATTAAATTTATAGATGAAATAACACAACTTTTGGAAAGTTATGATTCCATTTATTTATCAGAAAATCTGAGGTTTTCTCTACAAGATTTTTTGTTATTTGTTAATGGTAAAATTTTAGATAAGTATAAATTATTAATTTCCTAATCATTAGTATTAATTTTTAAATGGTTTTCTGATGGGATTGCTAAGAATTTAAATTTAATATTTTTAAAATCAGGTGCTTGGTTTTAATAAGCTATTATCAATGATTTTCACAAACTGATCTACGGCATGTTGAATCTGTTCTGTCCATTCAAAAGAACAATTCATACGAATAAAATGTTGATGTGAGGGCAACACATTAAATAAAGGGCTTGGCGCAACGCCCACCTGTTGTTGAATCAGCTGTTCGTAGACTTGCATACTACTGACTTTATCAGGCAGTTGAATCCAAAGAAAATAACCACTTGGATAATTATATACCTTGCAGCCTTCGGGTAAATGTTGTTTTAGATATTGGAAAAATTGTTTTTTATTTTTCTCTAGTGCACGTCTAAGCATTCTTAAATGCTTTTCATAATGATGATGTGATAAAAATTCAACGAGGGCATTTTGTATGAGCGCATTCGCAGAAATTGTACTCATTAGTTGTAAATGTTGGATGTGCTCTGAGAATTTACCTGCATAGACCCAGCCCATACGAAAACCAGAACCTAAAGTTTTCGAGAATGAAGAGCAGTGCAAAACCAAATTTTGTTGATCAAAATATTTCATCGGAAGTGGTTTTTGACTGCCATAAAACAATTCCTCATAGACATCATCTTCAATTAAATGGATTTGATGTTCGTGTAAAAGTTTAGCAATTTTATATTTGATTTCATCACTGACCGTAAAGCCTATTGGATTGTGTGCATTGAGCATAAACCAGCAGACTTTGATCGGATACGTCTGAATTACTTGTTCAAAGGCTTCAATATCAAAACCATGCTGTGGATGTTCAGGCAGTGTAATAACTTTTAATCCTAGACGTTCGGCTGCCTGCCAAGCACCATAAAAAATAGTTTGCTGTAATAAAATATAATCACCAGATTGGGTGATCGCTTGCAAAGAAAGATTGAGTGCTTCCAAGCCGCCAGAAGTGATGACAATATCATCCTCATCGGTTGGTATACCTTGCATACAATAGCGTTGGGCGATTAGTTTCCGAAGCTCCAGATTTCCAGGTGGAAGATTGGTGGTTTGGTCATAACTATGTCGATTGCGGGAGAGTTGCCCCATGATTTGAATCAGCTTGGGTGGATAGAGTAACTGACTGTCAGGAAATGCCGAGCCTAGTGGGCTGATATGTTTGGATTGAATTGATTTTAGATATTTAAACACCAAAGAGTTAATTTCAATTTTGGGATTCAATGCTACAACAGCGTGCGTTTGTGGAATTTGGGTTGTTACTTGCTCCGCGACAAAATAACCTGACTTTTCTTTTGAATAAATTAATCCTTGCGACTCTAATTCTTGGTAAGCATTCATCACTGTGATCAAGCTAAAACCTGAACGTTGTACTTGCTCACGTAGAGAGGGAAGTTTGCTATGCGCCTTCCAAGTACCATTTTCGATCAGTAATTTTAGGTTCTGTGCTAACTGTTCTGACTTATACATAAAGTTTGCAGCCTTAGTAATATCTGCTTATGTTTTAAATGGCTTTGTTGCACAAAGGTTTGAAAGACAATACTACCCTAATTGAGCTAAATTTAAGTGACAACTTGGGTATGAGGTCGACCTAATTCTGTGAATTTATTCAAAACTGCTACACGTGCATGAATCTCATTCACCTGACTAGGAAAACTCCTTGCTGTTAATTTATCGCCTAATAATTTGATGCAATGCATTTTGGTTTCCACTAAACTTCGACGATGATAACCAGACCATTTTTTCCAAAGTGACCTACCTAGCCGTTTGACTGTTTTTAATAATTCATTCCTCTCTAAAGATCTCAATTTCTTATCTTTCCAAAGCTTTGCATTCTTCCTAGGTGGAATGACTGCATGTGCATCTCGATCTAAAATGACTTGTCGGCAGTGCTTTGTGTCATAAGCACCATCTGTATAGACTGAATCAATTCGTTCATCCAACGGAATTTGATCAAGCAAATCACCAAGTACCTGTGAATCACTCACATTGTTTGTTGTGAGCTGAACTGCTCGTATTTGAAGGGTCTTAGCATCTATACTAATATGAAGTTTGCGCCATTGGCGACGATATTCAGGCTGATGTTTCTTACGCTTCCATTCGCCTTCACCTAAAAATTTTAACCCTGTAGAATCGACGAGTAGGTGTAACCCATCACGACTTTTCTGATAGCTTATCGCAATATCAATATGCTTTTGTCGTCTACAGAGGGTGGAATAATCTGGTGCTGTCCAATTCAAGCCACACAGTTTAATGAGACTTTGAACAAAGCCTGTGACCATACGTAAAGAAAGATGGAATAGAGATTTGATCATTAAACAGCATTGAATTGCTGTATCGGAATAAGTTTGATTTCGTCCATGCTTGCCTTGTGGCTGTGCATACCATTCGGTTTTGGGATCAAACCAGATTGAAATATTTCCTCGCTTGATTAAAGCTTGGTTATACGAGGACCAATTGGTTGTACGGTAGATTTTAGGGGCAGGCTTCTTCATCTGGAAATTATATTGCTGAAGAAACCTTCAAGAATAGCTTTGTGCAACAAAGCCGTTTTAAATTAAAATCTATTTTTATTTTATAACAGATTTAGATAATTAGAATCATCTGTTATATTTTTTTAAGTAAACTCTGTAGCTATTCAATAATTAAAAGAGCGATCAAAATAACAGCATCAACGATTCAATCTAATTCAAAATTTTAGATTGAAGTGTTTATAAATCATGATTCGATTGGAAAAGGGCGCTTATCAATGTTTGAAACAAAAGAGCTGAATATGATCACTCAGATTTTTCAATCTAGTGAGCCTTCACAAACGGTACAAGCCCAACTACATTTTGAATATGTCAATCTTGAGGCAACTTTATTAAGAGCAAAGGTGTTAAGAGGTTTTGCTAAGGAAAAACTCACCTATATTGCTCAAGCACAAATTCATGACAATGATCAGAATCTAGCATATTTATTTGCGCCATTTGTACTTGCCAATTTAAATCTTCCCGTGATTTATACCACCCTCAACTCAGCGTCAGTGCTAAAGATTTTAAATCAATATTATCAGGCGGAAAAAAGAGTGAGGTTGAATGTCATAGATTTGCTGCAAAGTCTGAAAGTTTATGTAGATGTTGTCGATCAACCCAAAAACCAAGAAGACTTTCTATTTAGAAACTTGGTTAAAGCACTCTGTCGATCAGATATTTCGCAAATTTTTCTGATCACATCATTAGGGATGAATCATCGCCAACTTCAACAGTTGCAGGATTTCTTGAGTGTAAAGATTAGTGTCATTCAGACAGTTTGTGAAGAAAGTATTGTAAAGGATGAAATGTTAAATACTCGGAAATTGTTGTTTAAAAACAAAGATGATTTCCATCGAAATATTTGTACATTGTTCTCATCTTTAAACGCAAAACTTATTGCACAAATAAGTCAACTTAGTGAAATCCAGGCAGCCCATTTGATTGAAGATATGTTTTATTCGGAACATATTTTTGAAAAGTTATCAGTCTATGCCGAATACATGCAAACCCGAATCCAAAATGGATCAAGTTATAAAACCTTATCCATGATTTAAACATTTAAGAGCTGAATATTTGTATTTAAATAGGAGTAGACGATATGTCTCAAGAGCAGTCAAAATTTCCTTATTTAGTCGTTGGAATCAGTATTTTACTCGGTTGCTTATTTTTAGTTTTCTTCTTTCTCGCGGTCAGTAACCAACCAGATTATATGCCGTCACAACAGAAGCAGAATATCAATCAAGTTCAGCACAATATGTCATCAAATAAATAATAAAGAACAGTAAAATATTTTTTCCACTCACTTACTGATTATTTGAGCTGTAATCAGTAAGTTTTTTTTATTCAAAACGTCTTGGAGAAGTCGTTGTCCAACGTTTAAATGCACGAGAGAAATTTTTTGAATTTGTATAGCCTAAATGTTCAGCAATCATTTCAAGAGATAGGTTCGGATTTTTTAACAGTTGAATTGCTTTTTCACATCGTATTTTATCTACAAGCGCTCTAAAACTCGTTCCTTCACTTTCTAATTTGCGTTGTAAATTACGCTCAGAAATTTGTGCCTTTTGTAAAATATCAGTGAGTGAACTGATTCCCATCGCTTCATCGTAAATCAAATCTTGAACAAAACTGGTGAAACTATCTTGATTGAGTAATTTACGCAGTTGAGATTTACATTCTTCTCGTGCGAGTCGCTCTGCAATCGCATCAGAGTGGAGCAGTGGAAGGTTTAATATTTCGCTATCAAATTCTAATCGTGTAGCTGGACGATCAAATCTTACCTCACCGGGAATTAGAGGGAGTAATTTGTCAAAATAGTCGGGTTTGCTAAACTGAACATCTGCAAAACCTCTTAGCTCTTGCCCAGAAATTGTTTTCCCCATTTGAGCAAATCCAATCAATAAAGCAATTTGAATGACTTCATCAAGATAATATGCATCGGTTTGCTCGAAGATAATTACAGCGCGATCATCTAAGACTTCAAGTTTGATGGTATGAATGCTGGATTGCAGAGAAATAAACTCTTGAGCGATATTTAAGGCTTGTCTGACATCGCTTGCCAACATCGCGGTCATGCCCAATAGACCGTGACATGTAATGGTCATTTGCATACCTAAATAAAAACCAAATTCCAATGCAGGCACTTGGGTAATATCAAGCGCTCGTCGCAGGATACCCATTACAGTTTTCGCATCTGCACGCCATAAGGGTTGCAACAATTGCTCCGTGTTAAAACCTGATCCTTTTAGAATTTCATCTGCTGAAATATCCCAACGCGAAACGACATCGACCATTAAGGCGATGTATGTACCCGGAACAGTTTTTTCTATTTCTTTGTTCAGTTTCATAAAAGCAATGTCGGAAAATGATACCAAAATGGCTTGCTATGAACTATTACAGCATTTTTTTTTATTTAAAAATAGCCTCAATAAATCTTAAGCGATTGCTTCGTTACATAGCTTAATGATCACTTTCGATTTGGGTGCTTAGATTAAAAATAATATTAGGATGAGTCATGAAAAACGGAATTTTGATTGCAGCCTTCATCACAGTCTTATCAACAAATACACATGCAAAAATTGATATATGCGTATTTGATTTGCTTGGAAAAGCAGGTGAGTCATACAAAATGGTAGAAGAATGGTCTTTAGCAGCTAAATCTTGGAATGCTGATCTTAATTTAATGCCATATCAAGATGAGGCAAAAGCACAAAGCGACTTTGAAGCAGGTAAATGTGATGGCGTCTCTATGACATCGATGCGAGCGCGTAAATACAATAAATTTGCAGGATCAATTGATGCATTAGGTGCGATTACCAGTAATTCAATTGCCAAAAAAGCAATTAGTTATGTATTGGATTCGCGTAATAAAAATCGAATGGTTTCTCGTATTAATGGCGAAGCGTTTGAAGTCGCTGCGATTGCTCAAATTGGTTTAGCGTATGTGTTTGTACGAGATAAAAATATAAATACGATTGAGAAAGGTAAAGGCAAAAAATTTGCTTATTTACATTATGACCAAGCGCAAAAAATGATAGTCGATCGATTAGATTTGGTGGGAGTGCCTTCAGAAATATCAGATTTTGCAAAAAAATTTAATAATAAACAAGTCGATGTGATTGCCGCACCAGCATATGCCTATAAGCCATTAGAAATAGCCAAAGGGCTAGGTACTCAGGGTGCAATGTTTAATTTCCCAGTGATCAATCTAACGGGAGACATCATTATCCGTCCTGAAAAATTTCCAGCTGGTTTTGGTCTGAAATCACGTGATTGGGCAATTAAACAACTGCCGAAAAATTTTGCCACGATTGCACGATTAGAAGCGGAAATTCCTGCGAAATATAAACAATCTCTTTCATCAGAAGATACCCGCCGCTATCAGCAAATGTTGAGAGATGGACGAATAGAACTCACAAAATTAGGCATTTATGATCCATTAATGATGAGTGTTTTAAAGCGTGCGCGTTGTACGGTCGAAAGAACAAATTTTGAATGTTCTTTAAGTGGTGAGTAGTAATTTTTTTAATTTCAAATATTTAGACGTTATAAACCTAGATTGTAAGTAGAGGTCAATATGAACGCGATTGTTCAACATCACAAGCTGGTCGCAAGAGCAGTTAAGTTTGATTTTTCTAATTCTCCTGTGCAGTGGATTCCAAATGATCCTGTTTGTTCGCATCTGATTAATGGAATAAATCTAATCTTGCCCGCAGGTGAGTTTTGGTTTTGTCGTGTTTATAACAAGACACTTCCTTACATTCATCATCCAGTTTTAATCGATGATGTAAAAGGATTTATTCGTCAAGAAGCAACTCATGCTCGAGCACATCAGAGTGCACAAGAGTTTCTTATTCAACATGGTTATGATCTTGATCCTGCTTTAAAAAAAATTAATTGGATTTTCGGTGTCTTACTTGGTGAAAGTCCTTTAGGTATTAAAGCCTTAGAGTTAAAGCCATTAGAACATTTCTGGTTAGTCACTAGAGTGGGTGTAGTTGCAGCGATCGAACATTTTACAGGTGCGCTTGGTCAGTGGTGTATGGACAATAAGTCTTGGGACAAAGCAGATCCAGTCATTGCAGATATGTTTCGTTGGCATTTGGCTGAAGAGGTTGAGCATCGAAGTGTAGCTTTTGATTTATTTAAAGAAATGATGCCAAATAAAGTGTTTTTTTATTTATATCGTCAGTTTTTAATGCTGCTTGTCTTTCCTATTTTCATTTATGTTCTTGCTGATGTAGGGCGCAAACTTGGAAAGCAAGATCCTGATCAAGCCGTTCAGAAAATTGCTAATCGGACATTAGTTGGATTACTTAGCAAATATCATCGACAAGCAAAACAAACAGATAATGGTCCTACGCTGACATTTTTACTTAAAACAACAGTACGTTGGTTATCACCAAAATTTCATCCTGAAACAGAGGGAAATACACAACAAGCTTTGGATTATTTAGCACGCTCTCCAGCGGTTCAAATGCTAAGTAAATGAAAAAATGTGTTTATTTCGTCTGATAAATATGAATCAAGCCATAAATTAGCGATCAAAAAAACTTAATGTAGTCGTCATGTGGAAATCAAACGATACGTTTGTCAAAGGAAGAACTTATGAAAAAAATCGCACTTGCTATCGCAACAACTTCAATTTTGAGTGTCTCTGCTTCGACCCAAGCAGCAATTGACGTTTGTGTGTTTGATATTTTAGGAAAGTCTGGAGAGGCTTATAAAATGATGCAAGACTGGGCACTGGCAGCAAAAGGTTGGGGTGCTGATGTTAATCTTCTTGCCATTACTGATGAGCAAGTTGCCGACAACAATTTTAAAGCAGGGAAATGTGCGGGTGTGGCAATGACCTCAATGCGTGCCCGTCCATATAATAAATTTGTCGGTTCGATTGATTCACTTGGTGGTGTACCCAGTGATGAGATTGCGAAACGTGCCATTACTTTCGTATCTGACCCGCGTAATGCAGCGAAAATGACCACAAATTTAGCTGGCAATAAATATGAAGTCGCCGGTATTTCTCCATTAGGTTCAGCGTATATCTTTGTCCGTGACAAAAGTATCAACTCAATTGAAAAAGCTGCAGGGAAAAAATTTGCGGTATTGGGGTATGACGATGCACAAAAATTGATTGTACAACGTGTTGGTGCGCAAGCAGTACTTTCGGATATTTCTAACTTCGCTGCTAAATTTAATAATGGTCAGGTGGATATGATTGGTGCGCCAGCGTATGCCTATAAACCATTGGAGCTTAGCAAGGGCTTAGGTAAAAATGGTGTTATGTATAATTTTCCTGTACTGCAAGTGACGGCAAACTTAGTCATACGTCCTGAAAGATTTCCAGCAGGTTTTGGTCAGAAATCTCGTGATTGGTCAGTCAAACAGCTTCCAAAAGTCTTCGCTACGATCAAGCGTCTTGAGGCTGAAATTTCTGCAAAATACAAAATGAATCTTACGCCGGAAGATAAATTGAAATATCAAAAAATGATGCGTGATGGTCGTATTGAGTTGACGCAGAGAGGTATTTACGATGCAGGTATGATGTCTGTATTAAAAAAAGCGCGTTGTTCAATAGATAAAACAAATTTCGAATGCTCTTTGGCTGGGGAATAATAAAAACCAATATTGGTATTGTAAAACTTGATCAAGCCTAGTTCATCTGGGCTTGATTTTTAGATGCTTAATTAGACAAATCAAGAATAGAAAAGAATAAAAAATCGTGTTAATCCTAATGCTAATAATTTTTAAGAATAGCTCAGATGAGGGCAACATGATGGACGACTCAGAACAAACCATTCATAAGCAAGCAAATACGAGCTACGCCAGAATCGAACCTTATACTCAACCTGCGGGTGGTTGGGGAGCATTACTCAGTGTTGCTCGTAATCTCAAAAGACAAGATATTTTAAAGAAAGGTTCAATCACATTACTTAACATAAATCAGCCTACAGGTTTTGATTGTCCGGGTTGTGCTTGGCCTGAGAAAAAAGATGCGCATGCCTTTAACTTTTGTGAAAACGGTGCCAAAGCCGTTGCATTTGAGGCAACCAGTAAAACGGTCACACCTGATTTTTTTGCGCAGCATACTGTGAGTTGGCTCGCTGAACAAAGTGATTTTTATTTGGAAGATCTCGGACGCTTAACTGACCCTATGCGTTACGATCCTGTGACAGATAAATATGTGCCGATTTGTTGGGATGAGGCTTTTCAGTTGATTGCCAAACATCTACAAGCACTCGATCATCCTGATCAAGCTGCTTTTTATACGTCTGGTCGTGCTAGTAACGAAGCAGCCTTTTTATATCAGCTTTTTGTGAGAAGCTTCGGAACCAATAACTTTCCTGATTGTTCCAATATGTGCCATGAAACTACCAGTGTCGGTTTAAAAGATACAATTGGTTTAGGTAAAGGCACTGTCATTTTAGATGACTTTGATTTGGCGGATGCGATCTTTAGTTTTGGACATAATCCCGGTACAAATCATCCACGCATGTTAGCAACCTTAAGAGAAGTCTCTCGACGAGGCGGTAATATTGTTGCCATTAATCCAATCAAAGAGCGTGGATTGGAACGGTTCCAAGATCCACAAGCACCACTGGAAATGATGACCAATGGCAGTACGCCAATTAGTCGTTATTACTTCCAGCCTAAAATTGGGGGTGACTATGCCCTGATGTTTGGGGTGATGAAACATTTGCTGGAGTGGGATAAAAAAGCACTTGCAAAAGGGAAGCCAAGCGTTTTTGATCGTAGTTTTATTGAGATGAATAGCATTGGTTTTGATGACATGCTGGCAGAGATTGATGGTACAGCATGGTCTGAAATTCACAAGCACACGGGACTTTCACCTGAGCATTTAGAATCGATTGCCAAGATGTATCTGGACGCAAAAACCGCTATTTTCTGTTGGGGGATGGGAATTACCCAACACCGTCATGGTACAGCCAATATTCATATGTTGTCGAACTTGATGCTGGCACGAGGACATATCGGTCGTCCGGGGGCAGGCCTCTGTCCAGTGCGAGGGCACAGTAATGTGCAAGGCGACCGAACTATGGGGATCAATGAAAACCCAAATGATGCCTTGCTAGATAGTATTGATCGTGTCTTTGGGATTAAATCACCGCGTAAACATGGCTTTGGTGTGGTCGATACGATTAAAGCGATGTACGAAAATGAAGTAAAAGTCTTTATTGGTTTGGGTGGAAACTTTGCAGTTGCTACACCTGATACGCCTTATACCCAAGAGGCATTACGCCGTTGTAATTTAACGGTCAATATCACGACCAAGTTGAATCGTAGCCATCTGATTTGTGGTAAAGATGCTTTAATGCTGCCGTGTTTAGGTCGTACAGAAGTTGATATGCAAATGCATGGGCCTCAAGCAATTTCAGTAGAAGATTCGATGTCAAATGTGCATCTTTCAGCAGGGCGTAATCCTCCGATCTCTGAAAATATCTTATCTGAACCTGATATTGTAGCCCGTATGGCTGAAGCGGCTTTACCTAACAGTCAAGTGAAATGGCGTTGGTATATCGATAGCTATGATCGTATTCGTGACTCGATTGCCGATGTTTTTGATGAGTTTCATGACTTCAATCAACGAGTCTATCAACCAAGCGGTTTTCATTTGGAACATCCTGCCAATCAGCATGTCTGGAATACGCCCAGTGGTAAAGCACAATTCATGATTACGCCATTGGCAGAAGTCTATGAAGATAAAGAAAATCAATATGCAGCAGCCTATAGTGAACGCAAAGTATATACCTTGATGACGACTCGTTCTCACGATCAATACAATACGACATTATATGGTTTAGATGATCGTTATCGCGGGGTATATGGGCAGCGACGTGTCTTGTTTATGAATCAAAAAGATATTGATGAGGCAGGTTTTGAGGCTGATCAATGGGTCGATATTGAAAGTGTATTCTCAGATGGGGTTAAACGGATTGTACATAGTTTCCGCATCGTGCCTTATAACATTCCTCAAGGCAGTCTGGCGGCTTATTATCCTGAAACCAATCCACTCGTCGCATTAAGTAGTCATGATAAATACGCTAAGATTCCAGCATCAAAAAGTGTTCCTGTGATTCTTCATGCAGGGCAAGCTCCCGCGCATTTTAACTTGGCAGTTGAGGTTGATCCCGAACATGCCAATGAACGAGTGGGGAGTGCATAGCTGATTCATCATCTATTTTTTGAGTCAGGCGCATAAATGAGCTTAAAGGTGGATACAAAAATACGCGGCTACGAAACGATGCAAGTACATCGTTTTCATCAGGATATTTATGAAAATGAAATGGACTATATTGTTCAAGAGTATCCTGTTGCGCTGATATATAATGGCATTTCTCATGCGGTGATGATGGCAACACCATCTGATCTTGAGGTCTTTGCCAAAGGTTTTAGTTTATCTGAAGGTATTTTGCGCAGCTTAAACGAACTTTATTCTCTAGAAATAACTCAAAATGAATTAGGTGTGCAAATTGAAATGACGATTTCATCTCGTGCTTTTATGGCTTTAAAAGAACAGCGAAGGATGATGGTCGGGCGTACAGGTTGTGGCTTATGTGGCATTGAGAGTCTCAATCAACTCTATACAAATCTACCTGCGGTGAGTACCCACGTTTCTTCAACATGGTTAAGCCAAATTCCAAATGCAATTGCACAATTAAAAGTCAGACAGAAAATTACTGAACTCACTGGTGGAGCACACGCCGCAGCATGGGTCGTGAAAGGTCAGATCGTAGCGTTATTTGAAGATGTTGGGAGGCATAATGCATTGGATAAATTATTGGGTTATTTGGCAGAACAAAAACTCGATGTTGCTGAAGGTTTTGTGGTAATGACCAGCCGTGCCAGTTATGAGCTGATTCGTAAATGTGCGCAATACAATATTGGTTTATTAGCGACCATTTCTGCGCCAACCAGTATGGCGATTGACATGGCAAACAAATTGAATCTCACCTTAGCTAGTTTTTGCCGTGGTGATAGCTTTGTTTTATACACGCAATAATAGTAAAAAATTGTGATTTGTCTCATCTCTAATGCATTGATTTGTGTAGGATATAAGCATTAAGTTTTTTATTCCCAAATATTATGAATACACCTTTAAGACCTCAGCCTGTAATCAATAATCTTTCAGGTGAAAATGCTTTATTTATCGTACTCGGAATCAATACCAATCCAGATCATTCTGGTGTAATTGATTTCCTTGCTAATTTTTCCGCATTGGTCCGCAGTCTGACCAATCGTTTTCCAAACAGTAATTTTAGTGCTTCGGTAGGGATTGGCTCAAATGCTTGGGATTTACTGTTCCCAGATTTAAATAAGCCGAAAGAGCTTGCACCATTTCAAGAGATCAAAGGGCCAAGACATACAGCGGTAGCGACAACAGGTGATTTATTCTTTCATATTCGCGCCAATCAAATGGCAATTTGTTTTGAACTCGCCTCGATTTTGCATGAGCAGTTAAAAGAAGATACCTATCCAATCAGTGAAACCAAAGGTTTTAGATACTTTGATGGTCGCGCGATTATTGGCTTTGTCGATGGTACTGAAAATCCTGAGCATGAAATTGCCAGAGAGATTGCCTATGTCGGACAAGAAGATGCCGAGTTCCTTGATGGCAGTTATGTATTTATCCAAAAGTACCTGCATAACATGGAGATGTGGAAGGGTCTAAGTACCGAAGAGCAGGAAAAAGTGATTGGTCGAAAGAAATATGATGACGTCGAGCTTGGCGATGATGTCAAACCACAAAGTGCACATAATGTCGCAAGTAAGGCACATGATGCGGATGGGAACGAGCTTAAAATCTTAAGAGCCAATATGCCATTTTCTAATCCAACAGAAGGCGAATATGGCACTTTCTTCATTGGTTATTCACGTTCTTTTAATATCACCAAAACCATGCTTGAAAATATGTTCTTAGGTAAAGAAACTGGACATGTCGATCGTTTACTTGATTTTAGTACCGCAGTTTCAGGCAGCTTATTTTTTGTACCTACTTTTGATTTTCTTGAAGATTTAGGCGAGTAAGTTTAATCCGCTGAAATAAATCAGTTTATTTCAGCGGGCAATATTTATTGGCTTTTCAGATATTGTTGTAACTGGTCACGGAATTGATCTGGGATACGACCTGATTTTTGTGTGCTGAAATCAAAATACACCTGAACAGCCTTGCCACGTGCAACGCAATGCTCATTTTGCCATGCTTCATGCGCCACAATAAAAGAAGAATTCCCGATTTGTTCAATCCATGTTTTGATTTCGATATCAGCGCCATAATAGATTTGAGCTACAAAATCGACTTCAACCCGAGCTAGAATCAAAGGTAGGTTTTTGATTTCCATACTTGGATTGAATAAGCGAAAAACAGGTTCACGTGCTGTTTCAAACCAGCCAGTGATCACCGTATTGTTGATATGTCCAAAAGCATCAGTTTCATAGAATCTAGGTGTAATCGAAAGTGTAAACATAAATTAACTATTGTTTTCTGATTTAAACCTAAACACTATAAGGGCTGAGTTTTTAAAAATCAGCCCAAATTATAGACTTAAGCGTTTACGAATGCCGAGATAATCCACCACCTAAAGCTTTATACAATTCAATTTGATTATTTAACTTGGTTTGTTCAAGTATGAGCAAGCCTTGCTGGGCGGCATATGCAGAACGTTGTGCGTCCAAAACCGTTAAATAACTAACAATACCCGCTCTAAACCGTGCAGTGGATAATTTATAGGTGGTATCGGTTGCGGAAACCAAACGGCGTTGAGCACTTAAACGATCTTCAATATGGGCACGGGCAGCAAGGGCATCATTGACTTCACGAAAAGCAGATTGAATGGCTTTTTCATAGTCGGCAACTGC
Source organism: Acinetobacter sp. Z1 (assembly GCF_024296945.1). Taxonomy (NCBI): domain Bacteria; kingdom Pseudomonadati; phylum Pseudomonadota; class Gammaproteobacteria; order Moraxellales; family Moraxellaceae; genus Acinetobacter; species Acinetobacter sp. Z1. The sequence continues at coordinate 1,481,415 of NZ_CP101115.1, forward strand.
AATTTTTTGCTCTGTTTCAGAAATTTTAATATTGGCTTTACGCGTTCCCCAATCAAAAATCGGAAGATCAATACTTGGCCCAACAGACCAAGAGAATCCTCCTGATTTAAATAAATCTTTGAGATCTGTCGACGCATATCCCGCTGAACCTGTCAGACTGATGGTCGGGAACATGCGTGCTTTCGCTGCGCCGACATTTGCGCCAGCAGCCTGCAACTGATATTCAGCACCTTTTAAGTCTGGACGGCTATTGAGTAAATCGCTGCTTAATCCAGTTGCAAAGATTTTTTCTTGGGTAATATTCAAGATTGCTTGGTCAGGTAGTAAGTTCTTAGGAATCGTTTGTCCAGCCAATAGATCAAGTAAATTCTGTGCTTGCGAAATTTGGGTTTTATAATTTGCGACATCATTTCGTGCTGTTTCAACTGAAATCTGCGCCTGACGCAGCGGAACCTCGCTATCAATTCCGACATCAAAACGTTTTTTATTCAGATGATAAGAGTCGAGCTGTGCTTTTAAGGTCTGCTCAGCCAGATTTAAATTGGCTTTTGCATAGGCATAATCTAACCAAGCTTGCGACACTTGGCTGACTAAACTGATCTGTGTGGCTTCTCTTGCACTTTGGGTAGCAAAGTAATTATTTAAGGCCACATCTTTTAAGCTTTTGACTCGGCCCCAAAAGTCCAGCTCATAAGCCGTCATTCCTAGACCGACTTGAAAAGTTGAATAAGGATTGTTTGGGTTCGCAGATGGATTCACCTGTCTTACAGCGCTGCCAGTCGCACCAATGGTCGGTAACTGATCATTTTTACTGATTTGATATTGTTGCTGTGCACGTTGAATATTCAGTGTTGCAGTACGTAAATCACGGTTGTGATTTAAACTGATTTCAATCACTTGTAATAAGCGTGGGTCAGAAAAAAATTGTTGATAACCTTGATTGGCAATCGAATTTCCAGTTGTGGTTTGAGAAAAATTCTGTGGAATATCCGATTGAATCACAGGTTTTGGTGCCTGCATATTCATACACGCGGTCAAGGCAATTGAGAGCGTAGAGACAAGTAGGCCACGAGATAAGACAGTCGCTTTAGACATGGTCTTCTCCAAATAAGATAAGAATAAATGCAGAGGAAGAGTCAGAGGAAACCCGTTGATTCCCTCTGCTCTATATCATTTAAGATGGATTTTTTTGTTTCGATGAAAACAGCTTTTCAACTGCACCCAGAATGAAAATAAAGAACACTGGGACAAAGAAAATTGCCAGAATCGTCGCTGAAATCATGCCGCCAAATACACCTGTACCTAAGGCATGCTGCGTTTCTGAACTTGCACCTGAGGCGATAACCAATGGAATCACACCACAAGTAAAAGCTAAAGACGTCATCAGAATAGGGCGTAGACGAAGTTTTGCTGCTGCCACAGTGGCCTCGACTAAACTCATACCTTCTTCTTTCAGCATCTTGGCAAATTCAACAATCAGAATCGCGTTCTTGGCAGATAAACCAATAATGGTAATCAGACCAATTTTAAAGAACACATCATTCATCAAGCCACGAGACATAATCGCAACCACTGCGCCAAAAATACCCAATGGGACGACCAACATCACTGAAAGCGGAATTGCCCAACTTTCATAAAGCGCTGCCAATACCAAGAACACAACAAGCATTGATAACGCTAGCAGAAAGGCCATCTGCGATTCAGATTGTTTTTCCTGTAAGGAAATACCTGTCCATTCATAACCGATGCCTTTTGGCAATTTGGCAATCAGGTTCTCCATTTCACGCATCGCATCACCTGATGAAGTATCAAAGTTCGGAATACCTGCAATACTCAACGATGGGCGACCGTTATAGCGGTTATATTGTTGTGGTGCTTTATTCCATTGAGGAGTCACCACTTCAGATAAAGAGACCAATTGCCCATTTGAACCCATGACTTTCAGATTCAAAATATCTTTGAGTTGCATACGTGATTTGGCATCGACTTGCACAATGACTTGTTGCATACGTCCCTGATTTGGGAAGTCGTTGATATACATTGAACCCATTGAAGTAGAAATGATGTCGGAAACATCAGAGAACTTCACACCGAGAACATTTAATTTTGCACGGTCGATTTTTAAAGAAATATTGTCGCCTTGCGGTAAGCCTTCATTCCAAACCATATAGAACTTTTTGTTCTTGGCGGCCATTTCCATAAGCTGGTCCTGTGCAGCTAAAAGTGCAGGCATACCCAAGTTGGCACGGTCTTGCAAACGTAAACTAAAACCTGAAAAGGTACCCAACTCATCAATCGCTGGTGGAAGTACAGCCATTGTTGCACCTTCTTTACTGTGCGCCATCGTGGCATTGACAGTGTTGGTCATTTCAGTTGCTGTTGAAGTACGGTCTTTAAAGTCAGTTAATGTGGTAAAAGCGACAGCCACGTTTTGACCTGAGCCACTAAAGCCCCAACCCATGATGGTCGTGTTACTTTTAACATTTGGATTGTCTTTTAGACTGCTTTCAAATTCATTGATCACAGCTCGCGTTCTTTCAGCAGTGGCATCCGATGGCAATTGGAACGACGTCAAGAACCAGCCTTGGTCTTCTTCTGGCATAAATGCTGTAGGCCAATACTTCATGCCTGCAAATGTAAGCCCTGTAATCACTACAAAGATCACCATCATTGGAATGCTATGTTTAATCACTTTAAGCAGGATCAATTCATACTTTTTAGTCACCTTGTCGAAGCTGCGATCAAACCATGCAAAAAAGCCTTTCTTCTGATGATGGCCATCAATGGGTTTAAGAATCGTGGCACATAGTGCAGGTGTTAAAATCAGTGCCAATAGTGCTGAGAACAGAATTGAGACTGACATCGTTAAGGTAAATTGTTGATAGATAATACCGACCGAACCACTGGCAAAGGCCATCGGTAAGAACACCGCTGCCAATACTAAGGTAATCCCAATAATCGGACTGGTAATTTCCTTCATTGCCTTGGAAGTTGCTTCTTTTGGAGACAGTCCTTCAGTCGCCATAATTCGTTCGACGTTTTCTACCACCACAATCGCATCATCGACGATAATACCAATCGCGAGCACCATACCAAACATGGTCAGTACGTTAATCGAGAAACCTGCCAGTAGCATCACCGCAAATGTACCGAGTAGCGCAATCGGTGCAACAATGGCTGGAATCAAGGTATAACGAACATTATGTAAGAATAAATACATCACAATGAAAACCAGTACCATGGCTTCAAATAAGGTATGAATCACTTTTTCAATCGAAATTTTTACAAAAGGTGCGGTGTCATAAGGAATACTGAAATGCATGCCCTCAGGTAAATTGAGTTTTAATTCTTCAATTTTGGCTCTGACACCTTCCGCCGTTTTGACAGCATTGGCACCTGGACTGAGCTGAATCGCAGCAGCCGTTGCAGGTTTGCCATCTTCTAAAATGGCAAAGTTATAGGCCTGTGAACCCATTTCAACTTTAGCCACATCAGAAAGTTTAATCACGCTACCGCTGGTTTTACTTTTTAGGCTGATATTTTTAAATTGTTCAACATCACCTAATTGACCTTGTGCCGATAATGGAATGGTAATCAATTGACCTTTTGCTGCAGGAAGATCACCTAATCGTCCTGGTGCGATCTCGACGTTATTTTCACGGATGGCATTATTAACGTCACTAATCGATTGACCATAAGACACCAATTTATTGGGATCAACCCAGATACGCATGGCTTTTTCGGCACCGAAGGATTGAACTTTACCCACGCCTTCAACACGTTTCAGTTCTTCGACGACGTTACGGACCAGATAATCACTCAAGTCAACTTCAGAATACTGTCCATTGGGTGAATTGATTCCGACCAACATCAAGAAACCTGATGACGATGCCTCAACTTGCAAACCTTGCTGACGAACCACTTGCGGTAAACGAGCTTCAATAGCTTTGATCTTGTTTTGTACATCGACCTGTGCCATTTCAACATCTGTACCCGGTTTAAACGTTGCAGAAATTTCTGCCGTACCTGAAGTATCCGTAGTTGAGCTGTAATAGAGCAGATTTTTTACACCCGATAATTCTCTTTCAATGAGCGTGACGACGCTATCATTGATAGTTTTTGCCGTCGCACCCGGATAAGTCGCACTAATATTGACTTGTGGTGGTGCAACACTTGGAAAGCGGGCAATCGGAAGTTTGGGAATGCTGAGTAATCCGAACAAGATAATGAAAATCGCAATCACCCATGCGAAGACAGGACGGCGAATGAAGAATTGTGACATCATCATTGAGCTCCTTGTGTTGCAGGTACTTTCCAGTTGCTAATTTCAAGTTTTTGATTGGGCTGAATACGGTCTACACCTTCTACAACCACTTTATCGCCTGTTTTTAGGCCTTTATTGGCAATGTAGAACTGATCATATTGTTGTCCCAGTTCAATCGGGCGAATATCTGCGGAACCTTTGGCATTGATCACATAAACTTGTGGCTCGCCATTGATATTGCGTTGAATTGCTTGGGCAGGGACAAGCAAAGCTTGAGGCACTGAAGCACGGTCGATATTCACTCGCACATACATACCAGGAAGGAGTTTCCGTTCAGGATTCTGAACTTCGATACGAATGGTGACATCACCTGTTTCAGGGTCAACATTAATGTCTTCAAAGAGCATTTTGGCGGTGACGTTATACGCTTGACCATGGCTATTAGAAATACGGACAGTTTTTTCATTATTGGCATACAATTCACCACTTTGTAGCGCAGCCTGCAAACTCTCGTATTCACTAATTGACTGTTTTACATCCACATAAACCTTGTCGATCTGTTGTATGGTTGCCATTTTATTTGTATCGCCTTGGCTGACTAGGGCACCTTCTGTTACGAATGATTGCCCAATACGACCTGAAATTGGGGCACGGACAGTGGCATATTGCAGATTTAGGTTTTGACGAGCTAATAAGGCTTTCATCTGAGCAACATCAGCCAAAGCCTGACGATATGCAGCTTGAGCATTACTGACTTCTTGCTTACTGATTGCATTACTTGGAAGTAATTGTTCAAAACGTTCCAATTGAATTTTTAAACGGACGACTTCATCTTCAGCTTTATTCAAAGAAGCACGATTACTGTTTACATCTGCTTGGAAAGTTTCAGCGTTAATTTTAAAAAGTGCTTGTCCTGCTAGGACTTCACTGCCTTGTCTGAATAATACCTTTTCAATAATACCGCCGACTTGAGGGCGAATCTCAGCAGTTCGGAAAGCCTGTACCCGTGCTGGTAAGTTTTCACTAAAGTTCACTGATTGAGGTTGAACATTCAAAACACTCACTTTCGCAGGAGGTGTTTCTGTTGGCTTTGCCTCTTCTGAACCACAGCCTTGTAGCACAAGCCCGATGGATAAAAATAATGGAAGTAATAGATGCTTTTGCATTCTGTCCAAACCTTGGGAGTTTTTGATGCTGATATTATTTTTCAGGATTGTGTAACGATGATCTTTGAAATGTGGAAAAAGTGTGGAGATAAAAAGATAAATCAGCGTATCATCAAGATTGCCTCAAATTACTCGATGATTGATACATGCTCGAAGCCTCATTTTCTTTTGATTGTCGTGATAAGCAGATTCTCGTTGTAGAAGATGAGTATGATATTGGCGATATTATTGAGCAATATCTTAAGCGTGAGGGCATGCGCGTCATTCGTGCTATGAACGGTAAGCAGGCGATTGAAATCCACGCAGCACAATCAATTGACTTAATTTTACTTGATATCAAACTACCTGAATTGAATGGTTGGGAGGTGCTGAGTAAAATCCGCCAAAAAGCTCAAACGCCTGTGATTATGCTCACAGCACTCGATCAGGATATTGATAAGGTCATGGCATTGAGAATTGGCGCTGATGACTTTGTGGTGAAGCCTTTTAACCCGAATGAGGTCGTGGCGCGGGTGCAAGCTGTTTTAAGAAGAACACAACAAAATAGTCAAGTTTTAAACAAAACCTTAGCTTATAAAAATATTGAAATTAATACCGACCTTCATAGTGTCTACGTGTATCAGCAAGATCGAAAAATTATGCTGAATCTGACACTGACCGAATATAAAATTTTACTTCTAATGATTGATCAGCCTCACAAAGTTTTTAGTCGTGGAGAGCTAATGCATCATTGCTTACCTGATAGTGATGCCTTAGAGCGTACTGTGGATAGTCATGTGAGTAAGCTGAGAAAGAAATTGGAGGAACAAGGTTTACAAGACTTCTTGATTAATGTGCGCGGGGTTGGTTATCGCTTAGACCATCCATGAGACAGCTAAGCTTTTATATAGACTGCAAAAAAATAAACGATCTGGGAAAGCATTATGAAAAATAAATCCGGCATTAGTAAGCAGCTTTTTATTGCTTTAAGCATATTAAATTTGAGTGTGACCTTGTTTTCAGCTTTTATTGGGTACTTTATTTATAATTATGCAATAGAAAATGGCTGGCTATTACTGAATGAGGTGCAAGAGGATTGGGCAGATTTTCATTTTGTGGATTGGATTTGGTTATTTACCGTTATTTTAGGCGGTTCCGTGATTTCTCTTATTATCGGCATGCAACTCGCAAAGCGTTTCGTCGGACCTATTAACTCATTGGCAGAAGCAGCAAATACGATCAGTTTAGGTGATCTTTCAGCAAGAGCAGATAATAGCCAAACTCATTCGGCTGAAATTGCAGGATTAATTCATAATTTTAATGATATGGCGGAGAAGTTAGAAAATTCTGTAAAAAATGCGCAGATGTGGAATGCAGCAATTGCACATGAATTAAGAACACCAATTACTATTTTACAAGGGCGTTTACAGGGAATTGTCGACGGTGTATTTGAGCCGAATCCAACACTTATGCAAAATTTATTAAACCAAGTTGAAGGGCTATCTTACTTGGTCGAAGATTTAAGAACACTCAGTTTAGTCGAAAATCAGCAGTTAAGATTAAATATTGAGTCTGTAAATTTTCAGTTAAGTGTTGATAAAGTTATTTCGATGTTTAGCGAACGACTCAAAAATGCTCAAATTAATATTCAAACAGAACTTTCAGAACAGTGTGTAGATTGTGATCGACAACGAATGGAGCAGGTATTAATTGCTTTGATTGATAATGTAGTTCGATATGCAAATGCAGGAATAGTGCAAATAAGATCAAAAATAGAAACGGATCAATGGGTTCTAGAGATTGAGGATCAGGGACCTGGTATTCCTCAACAACATCAGCAGGAATTATTTAATCCTTTTTTTAGATTGGAACAGTCCCGAAATAAAGAGTTTGGTGGAACAGGTTTAGGTTTAGCGGTTGTGCATGCGATTGTTATTGCACACAATGGATTGATTGAATATAAAAATTTTAATAACAATAGCAAATTTAGTATTACTATTCCCTTCAGAAAAGATCATATATGAAATTTTTCGGCAGTCATAAATTCAGTGATTAGTTTAAAATATTGATATAATTTATTTTTTATTAATATATATTATGATAATTAAAAAATGGATAAAATTAATCAATCTTTAATCATCATCAGATTATCATTCCGACATAGCATTGATCTATAAGTTTTTTTACCATTTGGTATAGTTGAATAGAAAAATCACGTTTTTGTCAATTTATGTGTTCAAGTCGATATTTTTGTAGTATTCTTTTGTTAAAATTGTCAATAAATTAGTACAATTTGTTAATAAAAATCTATTTATATATTTTTGTGGGTTCTGAAACATGATAAGCCGATTCAAGAAAAGTGCTGTCTCAAAAACTTCATTTATCGCTTTATTTGGCTTATTTGTTGGATTTTATAGTTCTATTGCATTTGCTCAACCTAAAGCAGGAAGTAGTATCACGAATATTGCAAGTGGTGACTTCTATGATGAACAAGGTAATTTGCAAGTTATTAATTCAAATGCAGTTATTTTAACTGTTCAACCAATTTACTCTTTAACTTTACAAAGTAATCAACAAAATATCGGGACTATTGGAAGCAAAGTTAACTTCCCGCATGTTTTAACCAACACTGGTAACATTGTAGACGACTATAAATTAAACCTTACTCAGTTAACGAATGATCAATTTAATTTAGATAATGTAGCCGTTTACATCGATCGGGATCAGAATGGCGAGCCTGATGATAATAATTTACTGAATTCAACCACAAGTTTTCGTTTAGAAGCTGGCGAGTTTGCCTCATTAGTTGTCGTTGGAAGTATTCCAACCAACGTAACTGCAAATAACGTCGCTAACTTTACTTTAACAGCTACAAGCCAGCATGATAATGCGATCGCTATGACCGTAAGTGATACAGCAAAAGTTGTGGATGATGCTGTAATTCAAGTGACGAAATCACAGAATATCAGTACAGGTAAAACTGGCACAGAAATTACTTATACCTTAGCTTATACAAATACGGGTACTGCGGCAGCAAGACTTGTGTTAAGAGATATATTAGCTACAGATGTAACATATAAATCGGGTAGTGGTAGTTGGGGGAATGGTTCAGGATCTTTAACTGATGCTGATGATGTTGAGACGGGTGCAAATACGCCAATAAAATATAAAGTGAGTAATGGACAAGTAGATGTAGAGCTTGCAAGTGTAGCAGCTTTAAGTAAAGGCACAGTAAGTTTTAAAGTCACTGTGAATGCGAATGCTGCCGAAAAAGTTGCGAATACCGCTGATTATCAACAATACAATGCATCAAATGCTATTCTGAAAAATACGCTAACGAATACTGTAATTTTTAACGTTCAGCAAACCTTAGGTGTTGTACTTAACTATAGCCCAAGTAATGCGAATGATGATGGCGAGCCAAATGGTGGCTTGAATAATTTACAGACCCAAAACAATACTTTTGGGGGCGTAGCAAAAGAAATCCAGTTTGATAATTATGTTTGGAATACAGGACAGGCGACTGATACTTATAATTTAAGCTTCGTTAAAAGTAACGTACCAAGTTGTGCTGTAGTTCGTTTATATCATGCAGATGGTCGTACATTGCTGACAGATACTAATGGCGATGGTGTAATTGATACAGGCGGATTGGCTTACGGCACTTCAAAAAGAATTAAATTAGGGGTTTATTTCCCAGCGAATTGTACTTCTACAAGCACAATGGATTTCGATATTACCGCAACTTCCGTAACAGATACTAGTGTAAAAAATAGTACGCGTGATCGATTAGTCAATACAGTTGCTGTGGGCGAAAGCGATTTGTATAACAGTAACAATTCAGGTGTAGGAGTTGGAAACGTTACTGGTTCAGGTGGGCAGGGCTTATTGGTGAAAAATGCCGTAAAAGGTGCAACCGCTGTTTTCCCACTTGTTATTCGAAATAACAGCACGGCCTCAAATAATTATAATTTGTATGCATCGAGTACAACGATTGACATTAATAGTATCAATACGACGTTACCAACAGATTGGGTAGTGAAGTTCTATAATGGTGATGCAACATGTCAAACGTTACAAGGAGAAATTACCAGTACTGGCAACATGGCGGCTGGAACAACTAAACAGTATTGTGCAGTTGTCACTGTTCCTGCGAATACGACTTTAACAAGTTTACCAATTTGGTTCGCTATGAAATCACCGATGAATGCTCAAGGTGACAGTATTAAAGATCAAGTTGATGTGGCTGTACGCAAGTTGACTTTAGCAAATGATCAACAAGGGCGGATTAATGTAGGTGGTACGGTTGTATATCTCCATACATTAAAAAATATGGGTACATTTGTTGAAGGTGATACAAGCGGAAAAGTAAGTCTTAGCGTAGTCCCTCAAAATATTAATGATGGTTTCACTTATACTTTATATTACGATGCCAATAATAATGGTGTATTAGATACTACAGACCCGATCGCTACTGATTTGTCTATAACAGGTGGATTAAACCCTCAAAGTTCAGTTCAGCTAATTTTAAAAGTTCAAGCTCCACTAACAGCAGCAAATGGTATTTCTAGTGCAGCAAATATCGTCGTCTCTGCTACGAATACAATCCAAGGTTTAACACTTACAACAATTCAAAATACAGATTTAACAACAGTTGATCCTACGCAACTTCGTTTGACCAAAGAACAGTCTAAAGATGAAGCATGTGCACTTATGAATGTTGCCACTGCGACCTATGCAAGTAACCCATTGACGATTAAGCCAAATCAATGCGTTACCTATCGTTTAACAATTAAAAATGATGGTTCAACACCAGCAGCGAATGTTGTGATTAATGATGTTGTACCTGCTTATAGTATTTTGCGAAATGCATTGCCGCCGTCAGTGAGTAAGGGTTCTGTAGCTGTGAGTGGAGATCAAATATCTGGAAATATTGGAGCACTTGCACCACAGGAGCAAGCAGCGTTGTATTTTTCTATTCAGGTTACACCTTAAGTTAGGCGGATGCTAGAAGATGAATATAATCAATACATTAGGAAATTTCCGCAACAGCAAGATCACTTTAGGGATTTTGTTGATTACTTTATTGGGAGTGCATCAGTCTAGCTCTGCTGCTGTTCCTACACGCCAAATCATTAGTAATATGGCGATAGGTGAGTACACTGAAGAAGGTTCAACCGTTGTTCAAGTCAGCCGTTCTAATTTAGTTCAAACAACGATTCTTCCAGTTTATTCTGTTAATTTGACGGCAAATAATACTAAAAATGTCGTAGCGGGTCAGACTGTATATTTCAACCATACTTTGACTAATACGGGTAATGAAGTCGACCAGTATACCTTTGCAGTGACAAATAATACTGGAGATAGCTATGACTACAGTAATCTATCTGTATTTTTAGATAAAGATAATGATGGCGTGCCTGATGGCGCAGCGATTACTTCTTATTCATTAAGTGCAGGTGAGTCAGTTGGTCTTATTGTGGCGGCAAATGTACCGAGTGGTGTAACGGTTAGTCAAAATGGATTATTAACATTAACTGTAAATTCTTTAAATAGTGCATCTGGAACAAAAACCAATATCGATACAGCAACTGTTACGAATCAGTCTGCTTTGCTTGTTCGTAAAAAGTTTTCTCAAACAAGTGTGGCAACTGGAGACATTGTTACCGTTCGTTTGGATTATCAAAACTTAGGTAGCACAGCGACTGGCTCTGTAACTTTAACGGATACACTTGATTCAAGTTTGGCTTATCAACTAAATGCTGGTGAAAATTGGAACGGTACAACTGTAAATCCAAGTACTGGGAGTAATGATCCAGCAGGAATCAATTACAGTGTGACAGCAAATACTGTAACTGCGGTCATTAGCTCAATACCAGCAAATGCAACTGGCTATATTGAATTTAAAGTTAAAGTAAATAAAACAACTGCTGGATCAATCAATAATACCGTTAATTTACAGTATGATCATGATAATAACGCAACAACTGCAAATATATCTGATCTCAGTAACATAGCTGTACTTAATGTTGCTTCAATTTATGCTGTCAAAATTAATGGTAGTGCAAGTGATGTAAACAATAGTGCTACGGTTATTGCTTCTGGTGCGGCTCAAGGTGGAGAGCTTACGTTTAATAACTATGTTTGGAATACAGGTAATAGTACTGATCGATTTAATGTAACGATGACGGGCAGTACCTTTCCGGCAGGTAGCCAAATTGAATTTTATCGTGCAGATGGCGTAACCCCATTATTAGATAGTAATGGTGATGGTATTCCTGATACAGGTTTATTATCCGCAGGCGTAAATTTACCAATCGTTGTTAAAGTGCGTTTACCTAGTAGTTATGCTGTAACAACTGATACGACATTCGAAGTTTCACCTCAAGCTCAGTCTTTAGGTGATATTAGCAAAACGAGTTTGATTAAAGATCAGGGTAATTTACTTGCCACAACGGTAGCACGTTTAGTTGATTTGACGAATAGTCCTGAAAACAATGGTTTGGGTAATGGAAATGTTGATAATGCTGGCAACCCATGGAAAACTGTGATTGCATCAACAAGTACCAATCCTGTTGCGGGTGGGCAAGCAATATTCCCATTAAAAGTGAGCCATACTGGTATTGGAACTGAATATTTACTCAGTGCGAACTCAACAAGTGATTTTACAAGCCTAACTTTGCCTAATGGCGTGAACCGTGTTCGTTTTTATGTTTCTGGAAATGGTTCAAACTGTAGTGTCTTAGGTAGTGAAACAGGTAAAACCATCTATCTGAATAATGGTGAAAGTCAGTTAATCTGTGCTGTTGTCGAAGTAGATCAGTTGAATAGTAGTGTAACTACACCGATCTATTTTCGCGCTCTTTCTACAAGTTTTGTAAGCGGTAATAATAGTAGTAATCCGAGCCAAGATATTATTAAGGATGCGATCACCATTCAAAGTGTCAATTCTGTGGCTAAAGTAGAATTCACGCCAAATTCTCGTGGACAAGTCTCGCCATTAGGCACCGTCATTTATAGTCATCTTTTAATCAATAATACTGATGTTGATTATACAGGGAACTACAGTTTTCTTTCGAATAACGATCAGGTTGAGTTTAACAGCACTCTTTTCTATGACGTAAATGCAAATGGTGTTTTTGATGCTGGGGATTTGGTGATGAGAAGTTTAGCTGACTTGCCGGGTGGAAAATTAGCAGCACATACTCAAGTCAAATTATTGCTTCAGGTTAAAAATCTTGTAGCAAATAATATTGCCCAAGCGAATACCACCACGATTAATTTAACGAATAATGCTAATGGTCAAGTTTTGGCATCAATTACTGATGTAACTACAGTGAATCAGACACAATTGAAGTTGAATAAGTTACAAGCACGTGATTTTGATTGTAATGGCACAGCTGATGAGTCCTATACAACAAATAGTCTAAATATCGGTAAACAAGCAAATGGCCAAGGTCAGTGTGTTTTGTATAAGGTGATTTTAACCAATACAAGTGCTACTGGTTTGAGTACTGCATTTACCTTTAGAGATATGACGCCTGCCTATACAGTTTTATCTCAATCGCCTATCTGCACATCATGTAGTGGTATGACAGCTCCCACAGTTGGTAATGCTGGTGCGGTTTCAGGAACATTAAATAGTGTAGCTGCAAATCAAAGTTATGAATTTAATTTTGGGGTGCGCTATGTTGGTCAGTAAGCAAAAAATGAAAAAGAATATCTCTAATTACAGCATGATGAATCATAAAGTTAGTTATATATATACCTTGGTTTTGTTTATCTTAACTTGTTTGATGTGTAGCCAAGCTGTATTGGCTGCTCCACCAACTATTGAGATTTATTCAGGCTCTGGATCTGGGCAGGGTCCAACTGCATCCTCAGGTACGCACACTTTTTTGCTAAATAGGAATAATCCATCTGATAATAATAGTGAGACATACGCACCAACAACAACTGTTAGTTATGCGATTACTAACTCAGTATATAACCGTACGCCGTATTCAAGCGCTCCTAGTTCATTGACTAGGCCGGATATTTTTATGGGTGGAGACACGGATACAAATAATGTTGTACAACCTGTAAATATTTTAAGACCGATGAATGGTTATGGTAGTCCTGCTGACAATATGTTTGCTGCTTCTTTGCAGAATGCGCCAACAGGTTGTAGTAATGGTACAGCTTGTTTAAGTGCGAATGGTGGCATTAGTGTTAGTACAAACCATGGTGTCGCTATGGAAATGACTACACGGGGATTGAATGCCACAAATGCGCCAACAAATACTAGAATTAAAATGGGCACTATAGTTATAAGCTTTAATCGCCCAGTAACTAATCCTATATTGCAAGCGAGCGCGCTTGGAGCACAGAGTGGATCATTGGGTTTCAGTGCTGAGTTTACATTAACAGGTAGTAATGTTCCCGTGGTAATGAGCCGTTTAGCAGGAAGTAAAGAGCTAACAGTTAGTGGGAATGATATTACAAACAATGCCTCTACAATTGCAGCGAGTAGTGGGAGTGGTGGAGCAAGTGGAAGTGTATATATCAAAGGTAAAGGGATTACATCATTAACATTTGATATTTATGTTCGAGGAGATGGTAGAGCGGCCACATGGGGGGTAGCGGCTGATGCATTTTACTTTGGTGTTTCTAGTATGGATGCTGATACAGATTTAAGTGTGGTTAAAAAACAAAGAGTTGGTACTTCTGGAACTTTTGTGCAAACTCAATTAAATAATGTGCCTGTTAATTCGATCTTACAGTACGAGATAACAATTAGTAATAATCAACCAGCGGGCTCCACTTTAGGCGGTAGTGTTTATTTAGCAACTATATCTGATTTAATTCCTTCAAATTTAAAAGCAGTCTCATTAGTTGGCGCAACTTCAACAACTGGTACAGGAACTACCTGTACACCTGTTCTAACTGGAACAGATGCAACAGGTTATAGTATAGGTGGTAATTTTAGTGGGCCTACTGGTGCTACTTGTAAGTTTACGGTTCAAACGACTGCCGCGATAGTAGGGAATATTACTAATGCTGTAAGCGTTGATGCTAATTCTAATGATACTGGCAATCTTAACGATCAGAGTTCTGTAAATGCGATTATCGTAAATCCAACAGCAGTGACTGCTGATACAAGTATTTTAGAAGCTCGTTTTAGCGTTACTCCCAATTTGCCTACCATTGTTCGAGGTCGAGTAGGCTCTCAACTTATCGATATTAAGAATGAAGGGCCGAACAATGCAACGAATACAATTGCGACATATGTCGCTGCGCCACAAACTGGGGTGAGTGTAATAGGGGTTAGTGTTGTTGGCGGGGCAGCATGTGCTCAAAGTGGTAGCAACTGGACATGCCCTTTAGGTAGCGTGGCTAATGGGGCTATAAAACAATTATCTGTGAGTTACAGTACAACAGCCGCTTCCACTTTGGGCACCGCTCAGCAAGCGACTGTTAAAGTATCGAGTGATGAATTTAACCCTGGTAGTGGTGTCGGTGAAACACTTTATAAAGTTTGGGGAACCAATCAACAAAATGAATATAGACCTAATGGTGCATTTTGGGTGGGCTATGAAGGAGCTGGTGGTACTGCAAAAGTTGGTGCTTTTACCGATGAAAGTTCATCAATCGTGAGTGCATGGCCTGCAAATCAAGCGAGTCCAACAGGTGGTTATTTAGTTTCTGGTAATAATGGTACCAGTGATTCAACTTATGGAGCATCAAGCACAACAGCTTCTGCGATGATTCAAAGAATTATTACTAGCATGAGTTCAGATGCAAATTCAACTGTACAACTTAATTTAATTAATACACCTGATATTGGAGATAACCGTCGAGCATGGGAATTTACCACAGGTGTATATATTGCTAATTCACAAACAGTCACTGTATGTATGGGTAACACAAGTGTCGGTATTGATGATAGTGGCTATATTATGGTGGATGGTGTTGTAGTGAGTAGCTCAAATAACTATTTGGGTGGTGGGATTTCAGCATCAACATCTTCTGCTTTAGCACCAGGTTATCACCGAATTACTTATCGTATTGCAAATAGAAACACCTATGCTGGGGTGAGTGAGCGTGCTGCTGGTGGTTATGGATCGATTGGTTTATCACTTAGTGGTAGTTGTTCAACTGCAAACTATGACAATGCAACTACTAGTGGGGTCCCTGCAAGTATCAATATTATAGATGGTGCAAAAATTAAGATTGCTAAAAACTCTGTGAATGGGATAGGTACGTTTAACTATATTAATCTCAGCAATCTTGTAAATAGTACAACATCAGTTACAACAGATTCTATAACCACAGTGACAGCAGGAACAACAGCAACCTCTGCACAACAGTTTTGGGCGCAAACATTGAATACTGATGTTTCCATTACTGAAAGTGCTTTAGCTGGATATGTTTTATCTGGTGTAAGTTGTGTCGATGCAAATAGCGGCGTAACTGGTAATACAGGTAATTTCTGGACGCTTGTCAATAATATTGTGACGATTCCTGCTGCTCGCATAAAAGACGGCGCGAATATTACCTGTACGTTTACAAATACTAAGCTTATTTACGTTGATATTACTGGACGAGTATTTGTTGATAATAGCGGAACAACATTAGATGTAAGTAAAGCATATAATGGCATACAAGATGCGGGTGAAGTTGGGATTGCAAATAGTACAATTCGTTTGAATAACTGCAGTACTACGCAGTTAGCTTCAACAGTTACAAGTGCAAATGGTGATTATGCTTTCTCAATTGAACAAAGCCTATTACCATCATCATTTTGTATTGTTCAGCAGAATTTACCTGAATATATTTCTGTCAGTGGCACAACGGGCTACACTCGTTCAACAGATACAATTGCTTTAACCAAGACAAGTGCGACAAGTTATACAGCAAATAATTTTGGTGATGTGATTGTTAATGTTGTGTTGAATGAAGATGGGCAACATACAGCCATTGCTGGAGATGTCACGGACTATCCTCACCGCTTAAGTACACAAATTCCAGTTCAACTTACTCAACTATTGCTGACGCAAACACAGCAACCGAATTCAAGTGCTGATCAGCCATGGCAAGTGTTGGTTTATCGAGATACGAACTGTAATGGTCAGGTAGATATGGGTGAAGTTGTATTTAACCCAACTGCTGCAAGTACTGTTCTATTACAGCCAAGTGTTGATATTTGTTTAGTACAGCGAGTTCATGTACCAACTAATGTTACCGCTGGTGCACAGCATATCGGAACTCTTCAAGCAAGTTATCAATTTGCTCTGATAAATCCGTCACAAACGATTTTAGGTCAAACGCTTAAACGTCAGGATGTGACACTAATTGGTAGTGCTGGTTTAACACTGACAAAAAAAGTTCGTGCAGTTGCAAGCTGTCCTTCAACTTCTTCCGATACAAATGCATTTGTAACGACTAATCAGGTCGCTAAGCAAGATAATTTAGAGTATGAAATCACCTACAAAAATAACAGTATTAAGAAACTACACAACGTAAGAGTGAAAGATAGTTTACCAATTGGTACTAATTTCGGCAGTATGAGTTGTAGCGTAACACCAAGCGGAAATACTTGTAATACAAGCCATTCTGGTGATTATCTTGAATGGAGCCTGACTGGATTATTAAATCCATCAGCTTCGGGTGCCTTAAGATTTTGTGTGTCGCAATAGTTGATAACTGATGAAGTATGTCGAAGTTATTATTTATTTAGCATATTTTGTAATGTTAGTTGGTATAGAAGTTGCTTTATTTGAACTGGTAGATGTTTTTTTACAAAAAAGTGATTTTTTTTAACAAAAATGCATAAAAATGATGTATTTTTGTAATTAGTGTAGTCTCTTTGAAATATGCCCTAAGCAAGGTTCAAGGAGTCCAAAAAAATAGTTTAGGAATCAAAGAGATGTACTTGAATAGTGAATGGAAAAAATACTTACTTGGGATAGCCGCTTTATTTTTGGCAACAAGTACTTTTGCTGAGACAAAACCTTCTAAAGAGCCTGTTTCGGTGGAATTGAAAACCTATTTGGTAAGTATTAATTCTGAAGGTAAAGCAAATGTTAAGTTAGTGAATAAAGTTAAACCCAATGATGTAGTCGAGTACCGTGCAACTTATACGAATAATACATCAGGAAAAATTAAAAATTTAACTGCTACGTTACCAATACCAGTTGAGACTCTATTTTTGGCTAAGTCTGAGCCAGAAAATGCACAAGCAAGCACAGACGGTACAAATTTTGCCCCGATGCCTTTAAAACGCAAAGAGGGTAATCAAATGGTGAATGTTCCACTGAAAGATTATCGTGCATTACGTTGGACAATCGCAGAACTTCCTGCTGGAAAATCTGTAACGGTCTCAGCACAAACACGTATTAACAGTGACAAAACCAAAAATTAAACAAACTGACATTGAATATTCAACAGGGGTAAGTTCCGAATGTCAAATCAAACTCAACGTTTAAAACTAACGCAATTAGCAGCTTCGATTGCATTTGTTGCAGGTGGTGCAGCTTTCCTTCCTTCAGCACACGCAGCAGCTCCTAGTGCGGGTACAAACATTAGTAACATTGCATCTGCAAGCTATACTGATAGCAATGGTTCTAATAAAACTGTGACATCAAATGTAGTTACTACGACTGTGTTGCAAGTCGCAAGCTTTACTTTAATCACTGATCAAACTAAAACTGCTAACGCGAACGGTCAAGTATCTTTATCTCACACATTAACAAATACTGGTAATGGTAGTGATACTTTTAACGTAGCTGTTGCCAATAATGATACACGTGATAACACGACTGATAATTATGATTTCAGTGGTTTAAACGTTTATTTAGATGCAAATAAAGATGGTGTTCCAGATAGTCAAACTCCTGTTACAAGCGTAACTTTAGCCGCAGGCGAGTCTGTTAATTTAATCGTTCAAGCAACAACAGCAAACAATGCTGCTGTGGATGCTTTAGGTAAATTAACGGTTTCAGCAATCAGTGGTTTTGATACAAGTGTAACTGCTAAAAACGTAGATACAGTTAAGATTACAAACGGTGCTGTAATTAGTTTATTAAAATCTGCAAGCGTGAGCAATGTAGATGCAACATTATCAAACCCTGCCGCACGTGAAGTAGAATATACTTTAGCTTATCAAAATACTGGTAACACGACTGCAACTAACGTTACGATTACAGACGTACTTCCATCTGGTTTAACTTATGTTGCTGGTTCTGCTACAGTAAATGGTACAGCTGTAAACGATGGTACTGCTGATTCTGATGGATATAACTTCACTTCAGGAACGGCTACATTAGTTATTCCTACAGTTGTTGCAAATAGCAGTGGTGTATTGAAATTCAAAGTTCGAGTAAACCAAAATACTCCAGCTGGTATCATTACAAACATCGCTGAAGTGGATCCAGATGGTCCAGGTACAGAAGGTAAAACACCATCTAACCCGAATGACATTACAGTGTTAGGTGTTAAAAAAGGTACAATTAACGACAGTACGACAGATGCCTTTGCTGATGGACAAGCTTCTACGGCTCCAGCTGATGACGTAATTACTAAGTCAACAACTCAAGGCACTCCAGTTACCTTTGGTGTTACTGCGGGCGGTGGTGAGCCAATCGTTGTACATAACACTGGTAATGTTACAGAAGCATTCAACATTACTGTAAACAAAAACTCTTTACCAGCTGGTAGCATTGTTGAATTATTCAAAGCTGATGGTGTAACGCCATTAACTGATACGAATGGTGATGGTGTTGCAGACACTGGTCCAATCGCAAGCGGGGCTACATACCAAGTTGTTGCTAAGGTAACTCTACCTTCTGGCTACTCTTCTACAACGCCAATCAGCACGATCTTAACTTCAACACCTGTTACTAATTCTACTGGTACAGATACAATCAATTTAGTTATTGATAAAGTCGTTGCATCTACAGTTGACTTACATAATGGTGATGCAACAAATAGTACAGGTACTGTTGTTGGCGCGTCAGGTAAAGATACGGGTCAATTTATTGATACTAAATCAACTAAACCTGGTCAAGCAACTAACTTCCCATTAACTATTGATAATAAAGGTGCAACTGGAGATAACTATAATTTATCTACATCACCTACATTACCTGCGGGTTGGACAGTTCAATATTACTTAGCTGATGGTGCAGGTAACCCAACAGGTGCTCCAATCACGAATACTGGTAATGTACCAAGTGGTGGTAGTGTTCAACTTGTTGCAGTTGTAACGCCTCCTGCAAATGCTGCAGCTGGTGATCAAGAAGTTATCTTTAAAGTTGCTTCCCCTGCTACTGGCTTAACAGATGTAATGTCTGATCGTGTAACGGTTGAAACTAATCGTGTACTAAGCTTGCAAAATGATCGGACTGGTCAAGTTGCTCCTGGCGGTACAGTGGTCTATAAGCATACTTTGACGAACAACGGTAACATTGTAGAGGGTGCAGCAGCAGGTAGCTTGCTTTATACGCTTACAAACGATCAGGCTGCAAATGGTTGGACAACAAGTTTATTTGTTGACTCGAATAACGATGGTGTGGCTGATGCTAATGAATTAGTTACAGGTAATGATCTTGCAGTGAAAACTGGAAGTATTGCTCGTGGTGAATCTGTTAACTTACTCATCAAAGTTCAAGCGCCAACAAATGCAACTGCTGGAACACCTAGTGCAGTTGTATTGACGATCAAACCAACAGTTGTTGGTGGTCAGTCTGTTGCTGATCTAGTGAATACTGACTTAACGACTGTTACAAGTGGTCAAGTACGTTTAGTGAAAGAGCAATCTTTAGCAAATTGTTCAACAGGTGTTGCTGGTACTTATACTCAAAATACAGTTTCTGCTAAACCAGGCGAATGTGTGAAGTATAAAATTACTGCAACGAATGAAGGTAATGCTGACGTAACTAATGTTGTGATTAGCGATGCTACACCTGCATATACAACTTTGAAAGTAATTGCAAGCGCATCTCCAGTAGCTACAAATGCGACATTGAGTACTTCAACCGCTGCATTAACTGATGGATCAACAGGTACTATCGCTGCTGAGAAAACACCTCTTGTACCTAATACAAGTGCGGTATTAGAGTTTGTAATCAAAGTAAATAATTAATATTCATTGAACAATTTAGATTGCCTAAAATGAATTGATTAAATATGTGGGCATTTGCGCAAAGCAGGTGTCCACAACAATAATTTTAAAGTTTTTTTATTTAGACTATTTAGTTGAAGGGTAGAGCGCTGTGCTACAACAGAAGCAAATTCGTGTAAGTCGAAACATGTCTTTCATGTTATCAACGTTGACAATATCAATATTGTCCGCGCAGTATGGTCACGCCGCGAATATTCCAGAAGTTGGAAGTACAATCCAAAACGTTGCTTACGCAACTTTTACAGCAGCAAATGGTAAAGAACAACAAGCAGTTTCAAATACAGTCGAAGTTAATGTTTCAGCTTTGTATGCTATTACTTTAACTACGCCGCCAGTACTCGATGTTGAACCTAGTGTGCGAGTAATATGGGCAAATACTTTATCTAACAATAGTAACGCACTAGTTCATGTTCAGCTAGAAGCGTTAACAATTAATGAATTAAACAATATTAAAATCTACATAGATAGCAACAAAGATGGTCAATTTGATACGAATGATCAACAAGTAATAACCAATGTACCTTTAGAAATTGGTCAAAGTGTCAATCTATGGGTTGTTGCTACCACAAGTTCAAATTTAACTGAAGGTCAGCAATTTAATTTACCAATTACAGCAACAGTTGTTGAAGACAAAACTGTAATTGCAACTGCTACAGATAGTGCAATTAGCTATGGCGCAAAATTAATCGCAACTAAAGAAGTACAACAAAAAACTTTTGAACCTTCTGCAAGTGCAAATTATGATTTAAATTACACGCTCAATATTAGCAACGAAGGTAAGAAGCCAGCTAATCCAACCGATGTTATGGTGGATGGTCAAACACAGAAGATGGTTTTGTTGGTTGATGATTTACCGCCAAATACAACATTTAAATCTGCTTTAGTAAAAAACACTCAAGCCAAAATTTTATACAAACTTGCTAATAATAGTTATAGTACTGTTGCTCCAAGTGACGTTACACAGATTAACCAACTTGTTGTAGGTTTCCCACAAATTGCAGCGAATACCTCTGAGCAAGTTGATCTTGTTGTTAGTATGAATCGCAATATTGCAAAGACCACAGTAAAAAATACTTATAAAGTTTCGTACGCTGTTACTGATAGTCAAAAAGATGTGTTTTCAAACGTTGCATCTACATTAGTTAGCGGTTCAGCAGATATTACTAATAATTCAAGTGATTTTAAGAGTATTTTAGCAACAGGTAGTATAAATAAACCGCTGAATATCGAGGCTAAAAATGCAAGCTGTAATGCAGATCGTTATACTGCAGATCGTGTAAAAATTCGAATTAAATCAACAAAAACTGGTGATTTAGAAGAAGTGGTTGGTGTTGAGACTGGGCCAAATACAGGTGTATTTCATTATACATTACCAACAACATTATCAGATAAAGGTATTTCATTTGATGCAGTCTTGCAAACGCTCAAACGCGATAAGGTTGATATTAGTTTAACCGACTGCTTGGATGCGCAAGGCCAATCTACAGGAACAATCACCGATATTAATACAAGTGTGTTAATGGATCCGTATGGTACAGTATTTGATGCTAAAACTGGTTTACCTGTAGCGGGTGCTACAGTTACTTTATTAGATCAAAATGGTCAACCAATTGGCAGTAATGTTGCATTTGAAATTGATACTCAAACTGGTGAGACGACTTCTATACCAGCAACACAGGTGACCAATAGTGCAGGTGAATTTATTTATCCACTTGTCAAAGCTGGTACGTATAGTTTTGTTGTTGATACCCAGACTATTCCAGGTAACACGCGTTATACCTTTGTAAGTGATCGCACTGCATATCCGAGTTTTCCAGCAGACAAAGCAGTCGATTTAAGATGGTCATATGCGGGGCAGTTTACATTAAATAATGGTGATCCAGCACTTAATATCGATATTCCAATTGACCCAGAAGTAACAAATACTAATTCATCTCTATTTGTTAAAAAAGCTGCTTCAAACAAGACGGCTGAGATTGGTGAATTTGAAGAATATACGGTTACTGTTGCAAATCGTGGAACTGCAGATTCGGTAAATGTCTCAATCACCGATACACTTCCTCGAGGCTTTATTTACGTACAAGGTTCGATGCGTGTTGACGGGACCAAAGTTGAAGATCCGTTAGGTGGTAAAGGTCCTTATTTAAAGCTTGGATTAGGCACACTCACACCAAGTAAAGAAGTTAAAGTTCAATATCGTGTTTATATTGGACCCAATGCACTCAATGGCGATGGTATTAACCGTGTACGTGCCAAAGATGCGAAAGGTATCGAGTCTAATGAGGCATCGGCAAAGGTAGAAGTAACGCCTGGTGCGATGATTTCAGATGGTTTTATTGTGGGTAAAATCTTCACTGACTGCAATCGGAATGGTATCCAAGATGTTGGTGAAATAGGGGTTCCTGGTGTCCGTATTTATCTTGAAGATGGTAGTTATGTTATTACTGATAGTGAAGGTAAGTATGACTTCTACGGGATTAGTGCAAAAACACATGTCTTAAAAGTCGATCGTACAAGTTTGCCGATTGGCTCTGAATTAGTATTGATTAGTAATCGACAAGCAGGTGATCCTAATAGCCGTTTTGTTGATTTAAAACGTGGTGAGTTGCATCGTGCTGATTTTGCGATTGCTCAAGGTGAAGGGCAATGTTCAGAATCTCTAATTGAACGTGTGCTAGAGCGTAAAAAAAGCATTGAACAGGATAATACAAATTTAGAGCAAATATTGCGTTCCGATTTAACGGCTGATCCAATTTTTTCTAAAGTTACAGATGTTCGTGGACAACCATCAAGTGGCTGTATTTCAGCAGTCGGAATTCAGGCGAATTGTAATCTTGATTTTTCAAAGGAACAAATTAAAGAAATCAAACAAATACAATTCGAACCTGAAAAGTCTGGTGTTCAATCATCTGTCTCTTTACCAAGTTCTTCAACTCTTGCTTTGCCAAAAGAAGATTACGTAGATACAGTTAATGCTGCGAAAATGATTAATCTTGAAACAGCTTTAGAAACAGCTGTGAATAATCAACTAGAAATTTTAAACCTTAAAGATGGGCAAGTATTGCCTTATCCTCAGACCTCTATTCAGGTTAAGGGTGCGGCAGGCACTCAGCTTGAGCTTTGGGTAAATGGAACACGTGTTCCTGAAAAACGTATTGGTAAACGTGCTGTATTACCAAATATGCAGGTTTCAGGCTTAGACTTTATTGGTATTGACTTAAGTGCAGGTCAGAACACCATCGAAGTACGCCAAGTGGATATGATGGGTAATACCCGAGACATTAAACGTATTAATGTTATTGCACCTGACCAGTTAGATAAATTGCAACTTGAACCTAGTAAAACGATTCCGCAAGCGAATGGTCGTGATCGTTTTAATGTCAATTTAAAAATTGTTGATCGACATGGTACGCTTGTATCAAGTCGTACACCAATCACCTTAGATAGCTCAATTGGTAAGATTGATTTATTGGACTTAGATCCAAAACAACCGGGTATTCAAGTATTCGTTGAAGGCGGAACTCTAATTGTTCCAATTCAAGCACCAATTGAAGCAGGTGAAGGCACTCTATCTGTTGAAAGTGGTATCTTTCATTCAAATACACCTATTCGATTCTTACCTGATTTAAGACCAATTATTGCTGTTGGTATGGTTGAAGGTTCATTTAATTTTAAAAAGTTTGACCCTAAAGAACTGAGTGGTATTAATTCAAATGATGGTTTTGAAGAAGAATTAAACGAGATTTCAGCGTCAAAAGATGGAAAGCGTAATGTAACTGGTCGAGCTGCATTATTTTTGAAAGGTAAGGTAAAAGGTGAATACCTTCTTACACTTGCATATGATTCAGATAAAGATAAGAAGCAAAGATTATTCCGCGATATTCGCCCTGATGAATATTACCCAGTTTACGGTGACTCTGCTGCTAAAGGCTTTGATGCTCAATCAACTAGCAAATTGTATATTCGTGTCGATAAAGGTCGTTCATATGCTATGTATGGTGATTACGTTACACGGACTGAAAACGATGAAGGTTTATCTTTAGGTCAATATAACCGTTCATTAACAGGTGTACGTAGTACTGTAGAAGCTGATAAATATAAAGTTACGGCATTTGCTGCGCAGACAAATACACAACAAGTTGTTAATGAACAACGTGCTATGGGGATTTCTGGTCCATATAGTTTAGGTGGTGTTAATGCTCAGGATGTCCGTGATAATAGTGAAAAAGTAGAAGTGATTACGCGTGATCGTAATAATCCAGGTTTAATTATTACGCGTACAACCTTGGCCCGTTTTACGGATTATGAAGTCGATACCTTCAGTAATAGTATTTATCTCAAAGACCCGGTTCCAAGTGTCGATGTAGATTTAAATCCCGTATTTCTACGCATCACCGTTGAATCTGATCAGGGTGGTGAAGAATATACGGTCGGCGGTGTATCTGGTTCTGTAAAAGTCTCAGATAAAGTGAAAGTGGGAGCTTCTTATGTCAAGAGCAATAATCCACAGACTCAAGATCAGTTGGCGAGTGTGAATAGTGTTGTTAAATTTGCCAATGATAAAGGTAAGTTAATTGCTGAATTTGCACGATCTGAGAATATTAATGATGGTCTGAATTCATTAACACAAATTAATGTACAACCAGATGCAACTGGTAAATTATCAGGTGATGCTGCACGAGTTGAACTCAACTACGCTTATAAAGACTTGGAAATGAAGGTTTATCATAACCAAGCAGATACAAGTTTTTATAATACTGCCGCACCGATTACAGCTGGTCGCAAAGAGAGTGGAATTAAAGGGCGCGTACAACTTAATAAAGTTGGTTTGGCGAAGCTAGAAGCGATTCGTACTGAAGATCAATTGAGTGGTGTAAATCAAGGTGTTTCAGCCAGTATTGAGCGTGCAATAAATCGCATTTTAGCTGTAGAGCTCGGTCTAAAATATTATGATGAATCATCAAACCCAGCAACGCTGAATACCACACAAATTGCGCCATACCATGGTGTGACCGTTCGATCTAAGTTAACCAGTCAACTTCCTTGGCAAGGTTCGAATGTTTTCGCTGAATATGAACAAGACATTTCTGAAGCCGATCGCCGTGTTTTTGCACTAGGGGCAAATTATCAAATTAATTCAAAACTTCGTGCTTATGGCCGCCATGAATTAGTTTCTAGTCTAAGTGGTCTTTATGATCTGAATAGTAATCAGCGCCGCAATGTAACCGTATTTGGTTTGGATAGTAAGTATAACAATAACGGTACCGCCTTTAGTGAATATCGTATTCGCGATGGCATTAGCGCTAGAGAAGCAGAGGCAGCAATTGGTTTACGTAATCGTTGGGAACTTGAAAAAGGTTTTTATGCCAATACGAGTTTTGAACAAACCAAAACTTTATCAAGTGCAAATAATTTAAGTTCTGATAGTACAGCGGCATCTTTAGGTATTGAGTATTTAAAGAATCCTAACTGGAAAACGGTTGCTCGTATTGAAGCAAGATGGTCAGATCAATCAGATACTATTTTGAACAATTTAGGTGCTGCTTATAAATATTCGGATGATGTGACATTATTGGCAAAAAATGTTGTCAGTCTAACAGATAGCAAAAATGATAGCAGCGGTGATCGTTTAGTAGATCGCTTCCAATTAGGATTAGCTTATCGTGATACTGAACACAATCGTTTTGATGCCTTAGCTAAAGTTGAATATCGTTATGATGACAATAAAACAGATTTAAGTAATCCATATCTTAAACATGTTTATATTTTCTCAAATCATTTAAATTATCATCCAACAAGAGATCTTACGTTGTCGGGTCAATATGCTGCGAAAAATGTTCAGACTACATTCTCTGGTTTAGAGTCTACAGGTGTGACACATATGTTTAGTGCTAGAGCAATGTATGACATCAATGAAAGATGGGATGCAGGTGTACATACAGGTGTATTATGGTCTGATATGAGTTCAGGGCGTCGAGTTCTCGTTGGTGGTGAGGTTGGGTATCTCGTTGCAGCAAATTTATGGTTATCAGGTGGCTATAACTTCTCTGGTTATAAAGATGATGATCTGGTCGATAGTGATACTACAATTCAGGGCGCTTATGTTCGTTTTAGATTCAAGTTCGATGAGAATCTATTTGCTGGTAATAA
Organism: Acinetobacter sp. Z1; assembly: GCF_024296945.1. Taxonomy (NCBI): domain Bacteria; kingdom Pseudomonadati; phylum Pseudomonadota; class Gammaproteobacteria; order Moraxellales; family Moraxellaceae; genus Acinetobacter; species Acinetobacter sp. Z1. Next base: position 1,508,137 of record NZ_CP101115.1, read on the forward strand.
CGCTGGAATAAATGCTTCAAGAGAACCATAAACATGAAATATCTTCACAATAATTTATATAAAATGTGTTCTTATTTTTATATAGGAGTTTCTGCTGGTTTGTTTGCAGTAAACACTTCTGTATTTGCTGAGTCTGCATCTGAGCAAATTGTTGTTGGAGAGCAATCTAGTTCTTTGGTACAATATGTCAATAAACAGAAGCCTTATAATCCTAAAGATAAGCAAGTTGCGGCATTACAAACACGTCTGATACCTTATTTAAAACCATCTGAAAATATTGCATATTATCAAGCGATAAAAGCCTTATCGTGGTTAAGTTACGCTGCTCACGAAGGAAGTGAAAAGAGTCCAAGTTCTGCGAGAACTGAAGCACTTCAACAAGCAAAATATATTATTGAGGCTTTAGAACAAGGACAAATTGAAAAATTTACGCTGACAACTGCTATTCTTTCTGAATCAAGTGTCATGCGCAGAGATCTTTGGGCAAATGCTGAATTATTAAAACAAACTGAAGGTTTTTCATGTGCTCAGGCTGAGATCGCTCAAGCGGAAGTAATATTGGTTTGGGCAGCAGCAGAATATTGTGAACTTGGATGGCGACACTCAAGAGAACTATTTTTATCTGCTCAAAGTTTAATTGATCAATCAAATCTCAAAGCGTCTGCGTGTAAGTCTGCAACAGCATTAGAATTACCTAAAATTAATTATCCATCTTTACAAGAATTGAATGGTGATGCTAAGGGTTGTCATGGAGTCAAAGGCAAGTGGCCAATTTGGTCGCCTGAACAGAAAGTTATCGCTGAACCATAGGTAGCTAAAGTTCCATCAAATGTACCAAATGTAGTTCACTTTGCTTTAGATCAATCAAACTTATCAAAAGAATCAATTAATGTATTAAATCAAGTTGTAATATTCTTAAAAGATAATCCAACCTACACGTTAACTTTGTATGGCTTTACTGATGCTGGTGCAAGCGAACAATATAATTTAAATTTTCGAGAGACGAGCGCAGAATGTGCTCGCATACCTTCAATAACAAGGGATTCATTTAGATCGAGTCGCAGTCGAGGCGAAAGGTAAAAAATAATTAAAGATGAAAATCAGAAATTTGGTCATGCTTTAAGTCGTTGGGTTGTATTAGTCTATGTTGATCCAAAAGGTAAAGAAATATCAACTTTCAAGCAACGACATGATGTTCAAGTAGAAGAATAATATTTATTGAAAATGAAATAAGTTAAAAAAGAGTATTAAGACTCTTTTTTAACTTTCAGCATCAGCTAATTCTGCTTCAATATAACAAATGATCATTCTGCTTAAACCTTTCACCATTTCATCAAAAGTAATTTGTGGATTTGGTAAAATCAGGTGGCGTGCCACATTAAAGATACTGCTATTAATACTAATATAGGCCGTCACGCTTAAGTTATTCACTTTGAGATATCTTGGATGGCGCATCATATATTTCATCAGAACCTCCATAAGCGCCATTTCGATCTGACCAATATAACGCTCATACTTGAGCTCTGTTGCATAGCGCAAGCAAATTAGATAGCGATCATTGTCACGTGTCAGCAAGTCGCGGAAAGTATAAAAAATCATTTCGAATAGAGGTTCTAGCTCCATTTCAACAATAATGGGCGTCAGCTCCTTCACCATATCAAGCACTTCTTTGACAAAAGATTTCGCCATGGCATCGTAAATATCTTCTTTATTTTTAAAATACTCATATAAAGAGCCAACACTCACACCTGCAATATCAGCAATGTGGCGTGTGGTTGTACCACTGGTACCATTGGTTGCAACAGCTATAAAACCTGCTTCAATAATGGTATCTACAGTAACTTTCGAGCGAGATTGACGAGGTTTACGAGTTGCCATAAGTATTATTATTAAAATCCGAACATACTGTCAGATTAACATGCTGTTGAAATGAGAGAAAGCATACTGTTATTAATCCGAACAAATAAAATTACACTGTTTTTAATATCTAATTTAAAACTGTAATAAAAAATATTTTTAACTAATTGAGTCATGATTTCTTATTAATTTTAATTTTTAATTTTAAAATTAAGTTATTGAAATATATTAATATAAATAAATTTTTGAAAACACTTAAGATATAGTTTAACTTTTGAAAAGATACTTTTTAGAAAATATTATTATCTGCGATGAATAGCATTTTACCCGAATTGAATCCGAACATAAGATCAGTTTACAGTGTTTGTAGTAGGAAATTAGGTTCAAGAAAATCTCCCGAATATTTTTTCGTAACTCAAAAAATTATTTAGTTATACGAAAAGAGATGAACCTGATTCAAAAATGTTAAGGGCAAATGACGCTCAAGTGAAGTAGGTAGGTGTAGCCATGATCAGCAACACATTAAAGAAAGGTTTAAGTTTATTTAAATCTAACCCAATAACTGAGCAAATTGACTTTGCAAGTAAAAAAAGCATTCCAATTCGACATTTGGCGATTGGATTTGAAGGCAAGCAAGTCGACTTATCATTCTATATGAACAATCAGTTTGCTACGATTTTTTTTGCTACGTTGTCTGTGTTTTTGACTTATGGCGAAGATTTAGTGATTGAAACAGCACGCCATCACCGAGATTTATTAAAAGATCCTATCTTAAAGCAACGTGTGACTTCACTCATTGGTCAAGAAGCTATTCATTCAAAACTACACAATGAATTTAATGATGCAATAGTTGAATTGGATTATCCCGTGAGACTGTATCGCTTTCTAGGTGAAAAATTCTTTGAGCATATCTTCCTGAAATTCCCACAACCATTAAAACTTTCAATGATGGCTGGAATTGAACATTTTACTGCTGTGTTGGCTGAATACATGATGGCACATGAGCAAAATTTCTATTTTTCAGATGATGCTAAAACACGTGCATTGTGGATGTGGCACATGTTAGAGGAATCTGAACATAAAGACGTTGCTTATGATGTTTATCAAACTTTAAACGGTAACTATGCATTACGTATTTCAGGTTTCTTCCTTGCATATTTCACCATTCTTGGATTGATTCCATTCTCTGCGACGATGGTACCGATTTTACGTAAACCACAAGAAATGCTGACAGCTAAGTTTTGGAAAGATGCAAGACGTGGTGTGAAGTTGATCTTTAGTCCTAAAGATGGTGTTTTTGGTAGTACACAAGGTCGAATTTTTGATTATTTACGTACCGATTTCCATCCGAATGATCATGATGCTTCTGCGTATTTTGAGTATTACGAAAAGAAATTATTGTCTGAAGGTGGCGCATTACATCCTTTCTTTGTGAAAGAGTTTACGCCCAAAGTTCAAGCGGCTTAATTATCCAGTTAGTGGATGAATAGTGCATTACAAATTCAGTAAGTTCAGTTGGCATAAACGTTCAAATGTTTATGAGCAATTTGGTTCTTGTTGCCCATATTTTGCTAGTGCACTATGCAATCAATATTCTTCAAAGTTTATCAATTGAAGGATTTTCTAAGACGAAATGAGCTAAGTCATCAAACTTAGATTTTGTAGGAATTGGAATCAATAAAATTGCAGAAATAATCTTAATAGACAATTTTATCGTTCCAGTTGATTTTTAGCTCTTTAGCTTTATTTAACTCTCTCTATGGGGATCAAGTTATGGTCGCTCAAATTATTCGAAATGCTTTTTCAGAAAAATTAAGCACTAAGTATCAAGGCATTATTCAAAATTTTGTGAATAAATCACCCATTCCAATTCGTCATTTTGATTTTAAATTCAACCCAAATGAATTGGATGAGAGGTTTTTTCTAAATAAAGAATTAGCGACATCATACTTTCATGCGCTATCGATATTCTTAACCTTTGGTGAAGATGTTGTTATCGATACCGCTCGCCATCATCGTGATTTTATTCAAGATCCTATTTTAAAACAAAGATTAACCTCTTTGATTGGACAAGAAGCAATTCACTCTAAAATTCATAATCAATTCAATGATGAAGTTCTAAAAGAGAATGGTTATCCCGTGGAGCTGCTACGTGCAATTGCAGATAAAGTATTTGAGTACGGCATTTATAAGTTACCAAACTCAATGCAATTGTCATTGATGGCTGGGATTGAGCATTACACGGCTGTCCTTGCTGAATTTATGATGCAGCATGAAGACTATTTGCTCGGCTCACAAGATGAAAGACAGCGTGCGATGTGGATGTGGCACATGCTAGAAGAATCAGAGCATAAAGATATTGCTTATGATGTTTTTTTAGAGCTATCGGGTGATTACTGGGTTCGGATTACTGGTTTCTTGCTTGCAAGCTTAACTATTTTGGGTGGTGTGTCTTTAGGTGGCTATCTCATGCCATTTTTGAGAAAGCCAAGTAATCTCATTAATCCGCGTTATATGAAAGATGTTGTCGAAAGTACTGCATTATTGTTCGGCAGTAAACGAGGCGTATTTGGTAGTAGCTTTATGCATATCTTGGAATATTTACGTCCAAGTTTTCATCCAAACGATCATGATACCTCAGCCTACATGGAATATTACAAGGATCGTTTATTAAACCCAGAAACAGGTTTATTGACACCCTATTTCCTCAAAGAATTTACCCCACCTGTACGTGCAGCTTCTGCATAACTTGGTCTGTTTAAACACGAGATTGCTGGAAAACAAATATGAAATTATTTGGAAAAAGAACAAAGCCAAGTCAAAAAGCGTTTGCTGTTGTGACTGGTGCGGGAAGTGGGATAGGTCGTAGTTTTGCACTTGAATTAGCAAAACGTGGAGGCACAGTTGTGTGTTCAGACATTAATCTTGATGCAGCGAATGAAACTGTTGCTATGGTCGAAGCACTTGGTGCAAAAGCCTTTGCAGTGCAATGTGATGTTGCTAAAGAGGAGCAGGTGAATCAATTGGCTGAACAAGCTGAGCAATTGATGCAAAATCCTGCCACCTTAGTGATTAATAATGCAGGTATTGGTCTAGGTGGTAAGTTTGATGAAATGTCATCAGAAGACTGGAAATGGTGCATGGATATCAACCTATGGGGCGTTATCTATGGTTGTCGTGCCTTTGTACCAAAGTTTAAAAAGCTGGGTCATGGTGCAATTATCAATGTTGCTTCAGCAGCCTCTTTTACTGCTGCACCAGAGATGACGGTTTATAACGTTTCTAAAGCAGGGGTACGTGCTTTATCAGAGACTTTGTCCGCTGAACTTAGAAAGTCAAACATCAAAGTGAATGTACTGTGCCCGACCTTAGTACCGACCAATATTATTAAAAATGGCAAAGTACCGCACAAAGGCCTTTTAGATTATGCCTTGACCAATTTGGCATTTACGACCAGTGATAAGGTCGCAAAGCTAACATTAGATCGTTTGGATAAAGGCGAGCTTTATACCATTCCGCAAATCGATGCCAAGTTGTTCTGGTTAATGAAGCGTACTGCACCTAATTTATATGCAAAAATTTTGGGAACTTCATATCGGTTAATGAAATAGCCTAAGCAAATATAAAATTTCTACCGAGTTTTGATACGTGTAAAGTTCATCCGCAACCTGCATGGTATTAAAAGATAATAAGGTTTTATATTCAAGAAGGTATTAAATAAATGCAAGTGGTGAACAGGTTTTGCGGATGAAAATGGTTTTGCCTACTTTTCCCGAAAGAAAAGTAGGTCGAGCCGAAGGCTAATGATGAAATTTAGATGAGAATTCGGTAAGACACCGTTATAGACATCTGTTTTTAGATGAAAGGATAGTTTAAATGACAGCTCAAGCAAAAAAATTAAATTCTGCTGACAAAAAAGCATTACCTCAACATATCTACGATACCTTTATCGTGGGTGCAGGTATTTCAGGTATTGCGACTGCGATCCGTCTAGATCAAGTCGGTTATAGCAACTACAAGATTATTGAAAAGGCAACACGTGTTGGTGGTACATGGCGTGAAAACACTTATCCTGGTTGCGGATGTGACGTGCCATCAGCATTATATTCATACTCATTTGCACCGAGCGCAAAATGGAGTCACTTATTTGCGCGTCAACCTGAAATTCTGAACTATTTAGAAGAAGTCAGTGAAAATTTTGGTGTAAGTTCAAAAATAGAATTTGGTACAGAACTTATCAATGCCAAGTGGGACAATGAACGTAATTTATGGGTGATGGATACCAATAAAGGACAGTTCTTGGCTCGTACTACGATTTTTGCAACAGGTCCAATTACTGAAGCACAGATCCCAAAACTTGAAGGTTTGGAAACATTCAAAGGTGAAATGTTCCATTCAGCAAAATGGAATCATGATTATGATTTGACTGGTAAGCGTATTGCCGTGATTGGAACGGGCGCATCAGCAATTCAGTTTGTGCCACAAATTCAACCTTTGGCAAAAGAGTTATATGTTTACCAACGTACAGCGCCGTGGGTTGTTCCAAAGCCTGATACAGATTTGGGTGATGTCAGCAAAAAACTTATCGAACAGTTCCCGCTCATTCAAAAAACATGGCGTCAAGCCGTTGCTCAATCATTGAATGCGATTAACTTTGGTTTACGTAATCCAGCTGTGTTAAAGCCTGTAGGTGAGTTGGCTAAACTCATATTACGTTTCCAAATTGAAGATCCAGAACTGCGTAAAAATGTTACGCCAAACTTCACTATTGGTTGTAAACGTCTATTGTTCGCTAACAACTATTATCCAGCGTTACAACAACCAAATACTAATCTAATTCCGCATGGTTTAGTCAAAGTAGAAGGCAATACCGTTGTATCGGCGAATGGTGAACGTCATGAAGTAGACGTGATCATTTGGGGTACAGGATTTGAAGTTTCTCACCCGCCAATTGGTAAGCGTGTTACCAATGAAAAAGGCGAGATTTTAAATGATCTATGGAAGAGCAGTTCACCAGAAGCATACTTAGGAACCAGTATTGAAAATGTACCAAATGCATTCTTGGTGTTAGGTCCAAACGTGTTGGTATATGATTCTTTCATTGGTTTGGCTGAAGCGCAATTGGATTATATTGTCGATGGTCTATTAAAAATCCGCGATCAAGGGATTGCTAAATTAAATATCAAGCCTGATGTGATCAAGAAGCATAATGAGTTGGTACAAAAGCATCTTAAAACCACGGTATTCAACGCGGGTGGATGTAAGAGTTATTATTTAGATGCGAATGGTCGTAACTTTGCGGCTTGGCCTTGGTCGTTGAAGAAATTAAAGCAACGTTTAAAGCATATGGATTTGAATGATTATCAAGTCACGTATCAAACTGAAAAAACTAAATAATCTCAGATAAATAGTGTATGAGCAGTAAATTTTATCTTAGGATGGAATTTACTGCTTATTTTTTGCCAGATATAAAGAACTTGGGAAAGAGATATGAAAGAAGGACAATCGAGCCGAACTGCTGAAGCAGCGGCAGCATTACGTGCTAATCATTTCAAAAATGCTGAAAATCCCGTTTTTTCTGATCCATTTGCATTTGATTTGACCAGTAAAGGGTGGCAAAAATTACTTACGACACAGTTAACCGTTAAATTAATCAATTCTCCTGTGCTTAATCGAACCTTGGGATTGCTCACAGGACAAGTTGTTGGTCGCTCACGCTATGCAGAGGATTTACTTCAACAGGCGATTGAGAAGAAAATAACGCAATATGTATTGGTTGGTGCGGGATTAGATTCATTTATATTACGACAAGCACAACAATATCCGAATCTGAAAATTTTTGAAGTGGATCATCCTGATACACAAGCAGCGAAACAAAGAAAATTACAACGATTTGGTGAAATTCCTAAAAATGTTGAATTCGTGGCAATTGATTTTGAGAAAGAATCGATTGCAGATGCATTATCGAGAAGTAGTTTCAAACAAGATAAACCTGCATTTTTTTCATGGTTAGGAACAACACATTATCTTGAACCACAAACAACATTGAACACTTTAAAAAGCATTGCAAAAATTGCTGCTCCAAAAAGTGAAGTAGTTCTAGACTACTCGATTGATTATCGAGAATTATCAGGTGTAGAGCGATTTGGCAGCCTTTTTGTTTCCCAATTTACTCGATTTTTGAAAGAACCGTTAAAAGGGCAGTTTCGACCTAAGTTATTCCATGACTCTGTAAATCATATGGGTTTTGAAGTTGCTGAAGATTTATCAGGTGATGGTTTAAGTCATCGCTATTTTAATACTCGAGCTGACCATCTTCGACATACGATCGCAACACACATGCTTCATTTAAGATTAATCAAATAGATCTAGAAGCTGCTTTGGTTTATCTAGTGTTAAAGCAGCTTATAAATTCTTTTTTCATCTACGATTTATAAGGGTTGTAAACCTTGTACGATATGTTGGAATTCACTGCCATTTAACCAAAATGATTTCTTTAAAAACAAAGTGGTCATAATACTTTCAGCTGCTTCACTGTCTGGACTTTCACAAAACAGTCCATAGCAGTTACCTAATACCGTGTTATTCTCAATTAAGCGAATAAAATAGGCATGTTGTTCATCAGCATAGCCAAGAATAGCATCACGTTGATTGTTCATTTTTCATGTCTCCACATCAAAAATATTTGAATAAAAACTATCTGCTGAAAGATCAAATATATTAGTCAATTAGATCAATAACTTAATATCGTGCATGATATGCTAAATAGACCTAAGATACTGATTTAAAATATTAATTTTAGTTTGTTTTACATCCTTGTCTAAGTTGAACAAGCTAAAATCTGATCTATGGAATTTATTGTTATGCAAAAAATATTCTACGTCAACTTGAATTTGTAACTTTTTCAAGTTAAATTGATTTAATGCAAATCAGAGTTGGGAGGGGGAAGTTATGTCCAAAAAAACAGAATATGAACACGGCGGTGCTAGACATAATGCTGGACGTAAAGCTCAGTTTAGTGAGCCGACCAAAGTTATTCGAGTGCCAGAATCTCAAGTTGATTTCATCAAAAATTGGCTACTGAATAATGTCAAAACAGGTCAGCATTCTGATCTAAGCACTTCATTAAAAATCCAGAACGTACAAGCCAACAATGATCGAATTTACCACATTCCTTTGGCAACGGAACGTGTTGCGGCAGGTTTTCCATCGCCAGCGCAAGATCATGTAGAGCAAGCCTTAGATTTAAATCAATATTTAATTCGCAATGAAAACTCAACTTTTATTGTAAAGGCAAATTCACTGTCGATGTTAGATGTTGGAATTGATATTGATGACCCTCTCGTGGTTGATCGAAGTATTCCTGCAAAGTCGGGAGATATTGTCATAGCATTAATTGACAATGATTTCACAGTAAAAAGATTGATGATTGACCACCATTTTAGTCCGCCCAAAGTGTGGTTAAAAGCTGAGAATCCAGACTATCAGAATATCTATATTGACGAAGGGCAAGAATTGCAGATTTGGGGTGTAGTGACTTATAACTTGAAGCCGATGAGGTAATCGATATGGGTTTGCCACAACGAATTTTTGCTTTGATTGATGTGAATAACGCGTATGTGAGTTGTGAGCGTGTGTTCAATCCAAAGCTGGAAAATCGCCCAGTGGTAGTATTGTCCAATAACGACGGTTGTGTAGTTTCGCGGTCCTACGAAGCAAAAAAACTTGGTATAAAAATGGCCGTGCCATTTTTTCAAATTGAAGAGATTGTTCAACAGCATCAAGTTGCAGTTCTGTCTAGTAATTATGCTTTATATGCAGAAATGTCTAGGCGTTTCATGAATATATTAAGTGGTTTTGTGGATTCTTGTGAGCAAGAAATTTATTCGATTGATGAATGCTTTTTAGAGTTAACAGCGTATCAGCAACATTTTCAGTTAACTGACTATGCGCGTAATATACTCAATACAATTAACAATTGGTTGGGGCTTCCTTGCTGTATTGGTATTGGTTATTCAAAAACCCAAGCAAAATTGGCGAATAATTTAGCAAAGCAAAATCCATGTTTTAATAGCATATGCAATATAGTCGACGAAGATCCATGCGTTATTGAGGACTTATTATCTCAAACTCCAGTTGGAGAAGTGTGGGGAGTAGGGAGAAAGATACGACAACGTTTAGAAAAAATGCAGATCACCTCAGTTTTAGATTTAGTTGAAGCTGATCCTAAGATGATTGGAAAACAATTTTCGGTAGTATTAGAAAATACGGTAAAAGAGTTACGGGGCATCGCCTGTTTAGAAGTAGAACATATCGTTCCAGATCGTCGACAAGTTTTAAGTAGCCGCTCTTTTGGGCAGCCTATTTTAGATAAGGATAGTTTAAGTGAGGCGCTTACTGAATTTACTTTAAGAGCGGTAGAGCGCTTACGCAGTCAGAAACTTTTGTGTAAGGCTATTGGTGTCAGTATTCGTACCAATCGATTTAATCATGCACACTATAGTCGTCCGTTTACTACGGTTTATTTAGCTGACTATAGTGATGATCGGTTGGAAATTATCAAAGCAGTACAGCATGGTTTAGATCGAATTTATCAAGCGGGTCATCGCTATAAAAAAGCTGAAATTATCTTACTAGATATTATTCCACGACATAGCCATGCTATTGATTTATTTCAAGACACCACAGCAATGTTAAGACGACAAGAGCTATCAGTTACGTTTGATGATATTAATAAAAAATTTGGTAAAGATACGATGTTATTAGGACGATTAATTACACCAAATGGTCGCAAATGGGCAATGAATCAGAACTTCAAATCCCCAAGCTATTTAACCAATTGGGAAGAGATATTAAGAGTAAATTAACTTGTTTACTGGTATGAATATTCACTATTTTGACTCAAATTCATGCCAATATTTATGCCCTAAAGATAGGTAATTGGCTAAAAACTATATATATTATTTCTATTAAAATCTAAAAATTATGGACCTATGACCAGCAAGCATATTGATTTGAATAGTGATTTAGGCGAAAGCTATGGCGCTTGGAAAATGGGCAATGATGAGCAGATTCTTGGAATTGTTAGTAGCGCCAATATCGCATGCGGTTTTCATGCAGGTGACCCCTTAAATATTCTCAGGACTTTGAAACAAGCAGTTAAGCATGATGTATGTGTTGGTGCGCATGTTTCGTATCCAGATTTGGTGGGTTTTGGTCGCCGTAATATGGATTTATCCTATGATGAACTATATGCAGACGTGCTTTATCAAATCTCAGCTTTACAAGGTTTAGCTCAAGTTGCAGGAACCAAAGTAAGTTATGTCAAACCACATGGCGCATTGTATAACACTATTGCCACCAATTTGACTCAAGCTCAAGCGGTAATTGATGCAATACAGCATTTTGATGAAACATTAGTCTTAGTCGCATTGGCGGGTTCACCATTAATTAAATTTGCTCGTGAACATGGGCTTAGTGTTATTTCTGAAGCATTTGCTGATCGTGCTTACCATCGTGATGGAACGCTAGTTTCTCGTCGCTTAGAGGGGGCGGTTTTACATGATGCTGAAATCATAGCGCAGCGTGTACTGAATATGATCCAGAATGGCGGTATTGAGTCGATTGAAGGGGATTTCACGCTCATTCAGGCTGATACAATTTGTTTGCATGGGGATACGTTAGGGGCAGTCAAAATGGCGGCAAAGATTCGTGATGTATTGTTAGAAAATAAAATTGAAATTCGTGCTTTTAGTCGTTAAGTAAATTTTGAATGTTTCCAACGAGTGATTTATGCGATTTTTATCCGTTAATTTAGATTGTTTTCTTATTGAGTTTCAAAGTTTAGAAGAAACGATGGCAGTTTATTACTGCTTAAAACAGGCACAGCATCCGCATATAAAAGAACTCATTCCTGCGGCACGTAGCATATTGATTTACTTTGATCCTTTGCTAGTAGAAATTCGATCACTTATTCAATGGATTTCAAACCAAAAAATCAGTCAGGATGTTTTGCGTCAAGGTAAGGAAATAGTGATCAATACACGCTATAACGGAATTGATTTAAACAATGTCGCTGAATATCTGGGAATCAGTACAGGCCAAGTCATTCAGAAACACACTAATTCCGATTGGCAAGTTGCATTTATTGGATTTGCGCCTGGCTTTGCTTATCTCATCAACCCAAAACAAGTATTTGGTAGTATTCCGCGCTTAGCATCCCCCCGAAAAAAAGTCAGTGCGGGTGCTGTAGGACTAGCAGGTGAATATAGCGGTATTTACCCCAAAGAAAGCCCCGGAGGATGGCAGTTAATTGGACAGACTGATGAGATGTTATGGGATGTCCAACGAAAACAACCTGCTCTATTACTGCCAAGTGATCGTGTCATTTTTAAGGATATAAGCCGTAATCCAACGCAAGTTAGCGTGCCTGCGCAGTCATTTTCTCAAGATGATTCTTTTAAAAAATCAGCCGTACTTCACGTTAAGAATGTTGGTTTACAAGTATTACTCCAAGATGAAGGGCGTAAGCATTTGGCTGAATTAGGCGTAGGGCGAGCAGGTGCAATGGATCAAACTGCATTTCAACAGGCTAATTTAATTGTTGGTAATCCAAAGAATGCAGCAGTTTTAGAAGTTTTAAGTGGTGGATTAAGATTCGAGGTTTTAGAGCCAACGGTTATTGCTGTGACAGGTGCAGAGACAGAAGTTTGGATTAGGTATATTGGTACCGATAAAGTAAAAGTGTCGATGTACCAGCCAACTGCTTTAGATTCTGGCGATGAAATTTATATTGCAGCGCCTACAGCAGGCATTCGTAATTATGTTGCAGTACGTGGAGGTATTGCCGTTGAACAGGTTTTAAATAGTGCCAGTTATGACTCTTTAGCAGGCTTAGGTCCACGGCCAGTTCAAATCGATGATAAAATTTATTCTGCTGAATTAAAAACTCAACCTGTTAGTTTAAACGCAATCCCGATTAAATTACCGAAACAAGGTGAGACGATTAACGTTGATCTTGTCTTAGGACCTCGTACGGATTGGTTTGTTGAAGAAAGCCTTGATTTATTGTTTAAACAAACTTGGTTGGTTAGCACAGAGAGCAATCGAATTGGATTGAAATTAGTGGGTAATATGCCTTTAGAACGCCAGTTCAATCAAGAATTAGCCAGTGAAGGCTGTTGTACTGGTGCTTTGCAAATCCCACCCAATGGTCAACCTGTATTATTTATGAATGATCATCCGATTACAGGTGGTTATCCTGTGATTGCGGCGGTCGCATCCTATCATTTGGACTTGATCGCACAGATTCCAGTTGGATGCTCTATCCAATTTAATAAAGTCTCAGAATTCATGGACATCAAAGAAAATGCATAAAAAACATAAGCTATTGATTGCTAATCGTGGGGAAATTGCTGTCCGTATTATTCAAGCCTGTAAAGATATGGACATCACATCAGTGGCTATTTATGCAGATGATGATATTGCTAGTTTGCATGTTCAACTTGCCGATGAGGCTTGGGCATTATCAGGGCAAACAGCACAGCAAACTTATTTAGATATCAATAAAATTTTGGATATTGCGAATAAAGCCCAAGTCTCAATGATTCATCCGGGTTATGGTTTTTTATCGGAACGTGCTGAATTTGCCCATGCAGTGATAGATGCTGGTCTGATCTGGATTGGCCCATCTCCTGAAAGTATTAATAAACTTGGTGACAAAATACAGGCGCGTAAGATTGCACAATCGGTAAATGCGCCTCTGGTACACGGAACTGAACAACCACTCCAATCGGCTCAAGAAGCAGTTGATTTTGCGAAACAGTATGGTCTGCCAATCGCGATTAAAGCTGCCTATGGCGGCGGTGGGCGTGGTTTGAAAGTTGCAAGGCAATTGAACGAAGTCACCGCTCTATATGAATCTGCTGTGCGGGAAGCATTAACTGCATTTGGTCGCGGGGAATGTTTTGTTGAGCAATATCTAGATAAACCTAGACATCTGGAAGCCCAAGTAATTGCCGATCAGCATGGTAATATTGTAGTGGTTGGAACCCGTGATTGCTCTTTACAACGCCGTAATCAGAAGTTGGTAGAAGAAGCACCTGTGCCATTTATCAATGAGCAAATTCAATCGCAATTAGTGCAATCTTCAATTGCAATTTGCCGAACTGCTGATTATGTCGGGGCGGGTACAGTAGAATACTTACTCAGCCAAGATGGTCAACTGTCATTTCTAGAGGTCAATACGCGCTTACAGGTTGAACATCCTGTGACGGAACAAACTTCTGGTCTAGACTTAGTGGTTGAACAAATTCGAATTGCATTAGGTGAACCACTTTCTGTTCAGGAAATGCCAAAACCAGTAGGTCATGCAATCGAATTTCGGATTAATGCAGAAGATCCAGCGCGTGGTTTTATTCCAGCATTTGGACAGATCACTCAGTTTCAACCACCCTCAGGAATTGGTATTCGCCTTGATACTGGCGTGCAAACTGGAAGTATGGTTTCAAGTCATTTTGATTCTTTAATTGCGAAATTAATTGTGAGTGGTGCGACACGTGAGATTGCAATTCAACGCGCTAAAAGAGCACTGGCTCATTTTAAAATAGAAGGGATTGCCTCAGTATTACCATTTCATCGTGCGATCTTGTCAGATAATGATTTCATTGATGAATTTAAAGTGCATACGCGTTGGATTGAACAAGATTGTCAGCATGATTATCCTCACTCTTCACGCAGTAAACTGAGTAATCAAACTGAGCTAAAACGTTATCCACTTGAAATAGATGGCAAGTTGCATCAGATTGGTTTACCAAATGGGCTTTTTAGTTTAATGGGAACACAACAGCTCAATCAAAAATCATATGATTCAGATCCTGTTCAAAATGATAATGCAGTTCTAGCACCGATTAGTGGTGTAATTACAACTTGGAAGGTGCAAGAAAATAATCAAGTTGAAAAGGGTGATACCATTGCCATTATGGAAGCAATGAAAATGGAAGTTCCAGTTGTTGCGCATGAAACGGGAAAAATTCAAAAGCTGTTCAATCTAAATCAGACGGTGGTTGCTGATACAAAAATAGCTGAAATTAATTAAAATTATTTCTCTGTCAATCGACTAAAAGCCATTAAAATCAATTGATGATTTAATGGCTTAAATGTGAATTAGCGACGCTTATTGTACAATGCCATTGCAGCAGGCAAGTTTTTACGCATATCGCTAATACGCTGTGTATTTGATGGGTGGGTTGATAAGAATGAACCGCCACCTGCACCATCTAAACGATTCATTTTTTCCCACAGACTAATCGCTGCATTTGGATTATAGCCCGCTCTAGCCATCAGCATTAAGCCACCATAGTCTGCGCGACTTTCAAGATTACGTGAATAAGGTAGACCAATACCAATTTGACTGCCTAAGTTAATTGCAGCATTCCCAGCCTCACCAATGTTAGCACCCGCATAAGAAGTACCAATTCCGATGGCTAAGTTAGTCAGGGCTTGCGCACCAATTTTACTTTTAGCATGCTCTTCAAGGGCGTGAGTCATCTCATGACCCATAATTGCTGCAATCTCATCATTGGTAAGATTGAGTTTATTTACAATACCTGTGTAGAAAACAACTTTTCCGCCTGGCGCAACATAAGCATTGACCGTATCAGATTTTAATACTGCCAATTGCCAATCAAAACGTTGGCCTGTTTGATTCATTTGATCCGCGTACGGTTTAAGGCGTAAAAATACGGTATTAATACGCTGATAAGTGCTTGAGCTTGTATCAAGTTGATTTTTCGCACGAGCTTCTTGAGTCATTTTTGAAAAACCTTGAGCCGATTGAGCATTCAAGGTTGCTGTGTCAGCACCTGCCATTTCTGCAAATGATGCGCAGCCAGAAACCCCTAATATTGTCATCGCGCAAAGGCTTAAAGCCAATTTCTTCATATTACTCGCTCCAAATCAGTATTTTTGAATATATTCATGATTAATAAGGATTATAGAAAATGTTTAGATCGGATTACATTCTGAATATCTCTATAATCATAGTAATTATGTAATCAATGTTATTTTGTACTTTAAAACAAACATCCATAAAAAATTAAAGCCAGTGTAAACACTGGCTTATATCTTGGTTAACAACAAGGATGTTTATTCCTCGTCATCAAACTCTTCTTCAGTAAATGTGTTTTCTTCTAAAGAAGTATCGAAGATTAAAATCGCTTTACCATCAGTTTGAATCATGCCTTGATCTTCTAGTGTTTTAAGAACACGACCAACCATTTCACGAGAACAGCCTACGATACGACCAATTTCTTGACGTGTAATACGAATCTGACGACCATTAGGTAAAATCATTGCCTCTGGTTGAGCAGATAAATC
The DNA here is from genome assembly GCF_024296945.1 of Acinetobacter sp. Z1. Lineage (NCBI taxonomy): Bacteria > Pseudomonadati > Pseudomonadota > Gammaproteobacteria > Moraxellales > Moraxellaceae > Acinetobacter > Acinetobacter sp. Z1. Next base: position 1,524,370 of record NZ_CP101115.1, read on the forward strand.
AATTAAACAGCGTGCAATACGACCAGAAACATCGATAAAAGCAAGATCTGTCACTTTACGCGTTGTATTTTTCAAACGACGCACAAGTTGAGCGAATACAGCATAGCTTAGATCAGGATACTGTTTGCTTAACTCATGGAAGTTATCATAGGTAATTTCTGCTATTTCACATACATCACGGGTACGTACTTCAGCAGTTCGTTGAGGATTGGTTTCAAAAAGACCCATTTCACCAAAGAAATCGCCTGGGTTTAAGTAGGCAACAACAATCTCACGCTCGTCATCTTCACGTAATATAATTGACACTGAACCTTTTAATATTAAATACAGTGATTTTGATTCCGTTCCAGCGTCAACAATCGCGGTGCGTTTAGGGTATCTGTTAATATGAGCACGTTTTAGCAAGGCTTTAACTGATTCAGGTAGTTGGCCTGGTGATAAAGCGTCAGTGCTAAGTTGTGAAAAATTTGAAGTCATGCTTAAAATTTCCGAATTTGGATAAAACCGATCGCACAGGCTCTGTTTGAGCCTTTTCTACACAGAAGAGCTGAAATTCCTTATCAACTCATTTTATGTTAGTGTACAAGAACAGAGTAAATTTATAACGTTTCGTGGGTAGTTGCAATGCAAACAAGTGTACATTGGTTAGAGAATGTTGCTTTTGAAGCGAAATCAGAAAGTGGCCACAGTGTGGTGATGGATGGTTCGGCTGAATATGGGGGTGAAAACCGTGGTCCACGTCCTATGGAGTTGATTTTAATGGGACTTGGTGGTTGTGCTTCGTTTGATATTGTGACCATTTTAAAGAAATCTCGCCAAGATGTGACAGGTGTTGTATGTCAGCTAAAAGCTGATAGAGCAGATTCAATCCCAGCAGTGTTTACTAAAATCCATTTGCATTTCATTGTGACAGGTAAAGCGGTAAAAGCCAAACAAGTTGAAAAAGCAGTTGAGCTTTCTGCTGAAAAATACTGTTCAGCAAGTAAAATGCTTGCAGATGGTGGTGTTGAAATCACCCACGATTTTGAGATTGTAGAAGCAGAATAACACGATATTGTTTAGTTTTTCTAAAAAGTGATCTATGTTTAAGTAGATCACTTTTTTATTAGATTGTTATTTTAGAAATAATGTTGGATCTATACGCGCATTATTAAGACTCATTCCCCAGTGTAGATGTGGACCCGTAACACGTCCTGTTCTACCGACTAAGCCTAGTAGTTCCCCTTGACGTATAGGTTGTCCTTTTTCTACGTTAATTTTACTTAAATGACAGAACATGCTGATTAAACCTTGACCATGATCAATGAGTACAGTATTGCCATTAAAAAAATAATTACCAGTTTGCACCACAATACCATTAGCAGGTGCGATGACTTTCTGTCCAATTGGGGCTGGTATATCTAGACCAGAGTGAGGAGCGCGTTCTTCACCATTAAAAAAACGTTTTCGACCAAATGAATTACTAAATTTTCCTGCCGTTGGGCGAATAAAATTTGGAAAATGAGTCCAATTATTATTGCTAAATGAACTATATACATCGTTTTGCTCTTTAGCCTCGCGTGCATAACGATCTAGCTGATCTTGGTTAGGATTAACATAATCTTGATTTACTACAGTTAGTCGCTGCTCGGCATAAGGATAAGAGATTATTTCAATTTCTATTGGCTTAGTATTGGTCGTTAAAGTTAACTTACCTGTAGGTGCAGAAAGAGGAATACCTAGGACAGCATAACGCTGTTCATTTTGTTGTGTAATTAATACAGGATTTCGCTCATAAAAAACTTGAGTTGTATGAGCAGATAAAGGAATGACCGCTATGCCGCCTGCTCTGCGTGAATCTTGAGGTAATTCTGCCGATGAGGTATATGAAATTGTAAGAAGAGCAGAACATATAAAAATTTTATTAAAGTACATTTTTTTTAATGCTAAGAAATTATTCAGTTTAAAGTAGGTGAAATAGAGAATATAAGCAATGATACTTTTCTGATATTCCGGCTCAATGAAAAATTATACAAAATATACTTGAAATAGATTGTTTATAGACCCATATTATTACTGAGTTTTATTTATGTATTTATTTATAAGATTTTGAAAAATATATAAAATTTATTTGAAATTTAAAAAAACGTTCCCATCTAAGTGATAAGTTAAAAATTTGTTGTGAGGAATAACAAGAATGCGTTTTGAAAAATTTACAAACCGTCTACAGCAAGCCCTTTCAGATGCACAATCATTAGCAATGGGTAAGGATCATACTGCGATCGCAGGAATTCATCTTCTAATGACTTTATTAGAAGAACCCGCTAATTTGAGTTTGCTACAGCAGGCAGGTGCTCGTTTACCTGAATTAAAGCAAAAGTTAGAACAAGCTTTGCAAAATGCACCGACATTGGCGAATCCTACTGGAGACATTAATCTCAATCCTGAAGCTGTAAAAGCACTGAATTTAGCTGATCGGTACGCACAAAAGGTCGGTGATGAGTTTTTATCTACAGATTGGGTTTTGTTGGGCTTAGCCGAAACAGGTGAGACCAAAACGATATTAAATAGTGTGGGTATAACATCAGATAGCTTACGAAAAGTGATTGAAAATATTAGAGGAAATGACAAAGTCATGAGCAATAATCATGAAGATCAACGTGACTCTCTTAATAAATATACGATTGATTTAACTGAACGTGCTTTAGCTGGTAAGTTAGATCCAGTGATTGGTCGTGATGATGAAATTCGTCGAACCATTCAAGTTTTGTCACGTCGTACTAAGAATAATCCTGTTCTCATTGGTGAGCCAGGGGTCGGTAAGACTGCGATTGTTGAAGGTTTAGCACAGCGTATTATTAATGGTGAAGTACCAGAAAGTCTTAAAAGTAAACGGGTACTTTCATTAGATTTAGGGTCATTACTTGCTGGCGCAAAGTATCGTGGTGAGTTTGAGGAACGCTTAAAAGCAGTTCTTAAAGATCTTGCAAAACATGAAGGTGAAATCATTCTATTCATCGATGAGTTACATACGCTTGTTGGTGCAGGTAAAGGTGATGGTGCTATGGATGCGGGTAATATGTTGAAACCTGCATTGGCACGAGGTGAGTTACGTTGTGTAGGTGCAACGACTTTAGATGAGTATCGTCAGTACATTGAAAAAGATGCTGCGCTGGAACGTCGTTTCCAAAAAGTGTTGGTTGATGAGCCAAGTGTTGAAGATACCATCGCGATTTTGCGTGGTCTAAAAGAGAAATATGCAACGCATCATGGCGTACAAATTTTAGACTCAGCCATTATTGCTGCTGCAAAAATGTCACATCGTTATATTACAGATCGCCAATTACCTGATAAAGCGATTGATTTAATTGATGAAGCTGCATCGCGTATTAAGATGGAAATTGACTCAAAGCCAGAAGCTTTGGACAAACTTGATCGCCGTCTTATTCAGTTAAAGATGCAGTTAGAAGCAGTCAAAAAAGATGAAGATGCTGGTAGTAAAGCCGAAGTCAATCATCTTGAACAGCAAATTGCTGAAAAGCAAAAAGAGTACAATGATCTTGAAGAGATTTGGAAAGCCGAAAAAACACTGGTTGAAGGTGATAAGAAGGCACAAGTTGAACTCGATCAAGCACGTGTGGCTTTGGAAAAAGCAAAGCGTGAAGGTGATTTGGCTGAAGCAGCACGTTTACAGTATGGTGTAATTCCAGAACTTCAAAAACGTTTGGAACAAGCCGAAGTCGCTGAAGAAAACGAAGAGCCGAAACTCATTCGTACCAAAGTGACTGAGAATGAAATTGCAGAAGTTGTGAGTGCTGCAACAGGCATTCCTGTGTCGAAAATGCTGCAAGGTGAGCGTGAAAAACTTCTAAATATGGAAGAGTTTTTACATAATCGTGTGGTTGGGCAGGATGAAGCTGTTGTTGCTGTATCGAATGCAGTTCGTCGCTCACGTGCTGGCTTGTCTGATCCAAATCGACCAAGCGGATCATTTTTATTCTTAGGTCCAACAGGTGTTGGTAAAACAGAGTTGACCAAAGCATTAGCAAACTTTTTGTTTGATAGTGATGATGCCATGATTCGTATTGATATGTCTGAGTTTATGGAAAAGCATTCAGTTAGTCGTTTAGTCGGCGCACCTCCAGGGTATGTCGGCTATGAAGAAGGTGGTGTGTTGACAGAAGCGGTTCGCCGTAAACCTTATAGCGTTGTTCTATTTGATGAGGTTGAGAAAGCACATCCGGATGTATTCAATATTTTATTGCAGGTGTTGGATGATGGTCGTTTAACTGATTCGCAAGGTCGTGTGGTTGACTTTAAAAATACGGTAATCGTCATGACGTCCAACTTAGGTTCGCAAGACGTTCGCGAATTAGGTGAGGGTGCTAGTGATGATGAAGTTCGAACTGTCGTCATGGCTGCTGTGAGTCAGCATTTCCGACCTGAATTTATTAACCGTATTGATGAGTTAGTGGTGTTCCATTCACTCAAAAAAGCTCAGATTCGTGGGATTGCAGATATTCAGTTGGATCGTTTACGTTCACGTTTAAGTGAGCGAGATATGGGTTTAACTGTTGATGATACAGCGTTTGACTTATTAATCGATGCTGGCTTTGATCCTGTGTATGGCGCGCGTCCTTTAAAACGTGCTATTCAACAGCAAGTGGAAAATAGTTTAGCTCAAAAAATTCTATCTGGCGCATTTCAAGCAGGTGATAATATCCTGATTAAAGCTGAAGATGGGCATTTGGTCTTTGACAAAATGAAATTGAGTTAAGCTTAAATTTTAACAATCAGTAAAAGGCGGTGACAAAAGTCATCGCCTTTTTTTATTGATGCAACTTGTCAGATTTATAGAGGAAAATTACCAATGACATTGCTACTTGATTAAAAACTTGCTAGTTTGAAAACCAAATAAGAAAAAAATTCAGGATGAATTGCAATGGAGAAAAAGCAACATCATTACACTAGCATGGGTGTGATTTTGTTTACTGCTGTCTTACCCTTAGCGGGTTGGGCTGTACAACCACTAGCTGAAGGATCATTGGCACTCCAAACAGGTGTATTAAATAACGCTTTACCTAGGATTATTGAAAAAGCAGAGCAAGATGCTCAAAAACCTTTGCAAGAGCGATGGCTTGCTCAAAAGGTATTAAGTGATCGTAATTTAAGGGAAATTCGTATAAATATGTTGGCTGAAGGTGCTTTATCGCCTTATGAAGAGCAAAAGAAAACAGCTGTATCAGATGGTCGCGAGAAAAAGAAAGCGACCATGAAGCCTCATGATGAGTCTCCAGATCGCTTTATGATATATGAGTTCGATTCACCTAATATTAAAAGATCGAAAATAACATATAGGTGAAATCGAGAATCAAGCTTTAAACACTTGGGTGTTGAATTTTCCATGCACGATGGATTTTATGATTACGCTTAAAATCCAACCCAATCGTTTCAGAAGTAATCTCTTCAATGTGATACATTGCTTCAATTTCTTCATCTAATTCAAAACCACGATAGTTGTTTGAAAAGTAAAGTGTACCATCACTTGTGAGTCGATTCATTGCACGTTTAATCAATGAAACGTGATCACGTTGTACATCGAACGTTCCATAAAACTTTTTAGAGTTTGAGAAGGTTGGTGGATCAATAAAAATTAAATCATATTGCTCATGACCTTCTTTGAGCCATTCAAAACAGTCACTTGAAAAGAACATATGTTGTTCATCTGCGTGATCTACAGTTAAACCATTTAAGACGAAATTTTCTTTAGACCAATTCAAGTAAGTATTTGATAAATCAACACTTGTCGTACTAGCAGCTCCGCCTAAAGCAGCATGTAGACTTGCCGTAGAGGTATAGCTATAAAGGTTAAGGAAATGTTTGCCTTTTGCTTCTTTCGCAATTCTTAGGCGAATTTGACGATGATCTAGGAATAAACCGGTATCTAAATAATCAGTCAAATTTACTAAAATTTTGGCATTACCTTCTTGGACAATAAATCGCTTAGAGGCAGTGCTCTGTTTGGTATATTGATTAGCACCCGCTTGCTTTGCACGTGTTTTGATAAAAATCGCATCACGATTCAATCCTGTTACTGCACGTATCGCGGCAAGAGCGAGATTAAAGCGTTTTTTGGCTTTTTCAGGATCAATTGTTTTTGGTGGTGCATATTCTTGTACATGTAATCGATCACCATAAATGTCAACCGCAACATTGAAGTCGGGTAAGTCTGCGTCATAAAGACGTAAACAATAGATATTTTCTTTAACGGCCCATTTTTTTAGGTTTTGCATATTTTTTTGCAAACGATTGGTAAAATCTTCAGCACCTTCAATTTTTTCAAATTGTTGAGGTTGCCAGTTTGCTAAAAATGGTTGTGTAACACTTGCAGGTTTGATTGTGCCAAATCGAACATAAATTGGCAGTTTACCATTCATCAAACGTAATGTTTGAGGTTCATTGATTGCTAGAACATCTGCCTGCTCAATTTGAGCTGCAATAACAGCGACAGGTTGATTCGGAAAATTCTTTTGTAATAAACCTGACAAACCTAAGTAAAAAGATCGGCTTGAAGCTTTATCACCTAAACGCTCGCCATAAGGGGGATTGGTAACAATAAAGGCTTTTTTACCTTCTGCTTCGAAGTCTTCCCAATCTGCTAATGTTCTTTCTTCAATTTGAATATGATTAAGCAGTTTTTCAAAACCAGCAGCAATAATATTTTGACGTGTAGCTTTCACTGCTTCCCAGTCAGCATCGTAGGCATAAAACTTAGCTAATGGTTGTTCTAAAGCAATCTCGTGTCTTTCGGCTGCTTCAGCTTTAATGTTTAGCCACAAATCACGATCATGACCATGCCAACCATTGAAACCAAAACGACGAACTAATCCAGGTGCTCGATCAGTCAAAATCATGAGCGATTCGATGATAAATGTACCCGAGCCACACATTGGATCGACAATTAAGTCTGGATTTAATTGCTTTAATTGTGCCTTTTGAAGAATAGCAGCTGCTAAATTTTCTTTAATTGGCGCATCGGTCATATAGTGGCGATAACCACGTTTATGTAAAGAGTCACCAGATAAATCTAAGCAATAGGTATGTTGCGTTTTTCCTGCTAAAACATAAAGTGTAATTTCGGGTTGCTTGATATCAATACTAGGACGTTTACCAACAGCTTCCATGAATGAATCAACAACACCATCTTTCACGCGTAATGTGGCAAATTGGGTATTGACCTTAATATCTCTTTCCACGTGCAAACGAATAGCAAAGGTACTTTGTGGTGCAAAAATTAGAGACCAGTCAAAGCTAATTGCACCTTCATAGAGTTCTTCTGCAACATCACGAGCATCATGAGTGTATTCAAGTTCATGCGTGTGAATGGGTAAGAGTACACGTGACGCGAGACGCGACCACATACAAATTCGGTAAGCTTGTTCAAGCGTACCTTGGAAAATTAAACGTCCAGCAAAGCGTTGGATGTTTTGAATGCCAATATCTTCAAGCTCTTCTTGTAATAAGGTTTCAAGCCCGTCCGCACAGGTAACCCAATAGTCTGTTAGACGTTGTTTAGCATTCATTCAAATTTTCCAAAACATTTTTAGCAATCGGCTATTTTAACTGATTTTTAATGAAACTGTCGGTGCAAATTTGTGTGATCGTCCGCTTTATTCACTATTATTTTGAGAATTTTTAATCATTCATAATAAAAATATTTTCAAGTTTAAGTGTTTTTTAATTGTTGGTACATATTTTGCTTTCTTTGGAATGAGTTAAGAATAAACATTTCTCCCAACGACGTGAGGACTTTATGAAAGAAAGCATGAATAGTGAAATTAAGGTAAATGCTGAAGCTTTTGCAATAGCAACTCAAATGTATGTTCGTTTAAGACGTGTATCTAGTCGTGTAATTGATGTGATGTACTTAGTCCACAATAAAGAATATGCAAAACACATTATAGAAATTGCTTTAGCTACCAGTGATCAGGAATTGGCTCACTATGTAGACCGTCTACGTCCTTTGATTGACTTATATCCTGAGCCTACACTGGACATAGTTGAAAATAATAAGATAGAAGAAAAAGAAGAAGAAACCTATTTCATGGAAGTTACAGAAGAAGAAATTTATAAAGCTCAAGTCGCGCATCACTATATTGGTGCATTGCGATGATTAATAAAAATACATAAATTAAATAATAATTAAAAATGTATTGGGTGTGTATTATATTTTCACACCCATTTTTTTAAACCATAAAATGAAAAAAATAGTCGCCTCAATATATTACTTTCTAGTCAAAACGTCTTTGCTGAACCAATTACGATCAATGTTACTCAGTTTGTAGATGAAGTCTATACAGTACAAAAGCATCCAAATTTTATGCAAGGGTATGAAACAGGGGATAAAAGTCAATTTATTCTCTTTAGAGCTAAAGAGTTGGATTCTACGGGCGTTAAAGTTGTTATCGAAAAAGCCATTAATGCTTCTTATGGCAGTTTTCCTCGACATTCAATCACTAAAACTGAGTTGTCCTGTGAAGATCAAAGCTTAAAACGTACATTTTTCTTATTTGATGAGTTTGGAAATTTAGGACATTTTCAAGAACAAGAGCCTACAGTTTTAGCAATGGATACAGATCTGGGTAAACTTGCTTGTGGTATTGAAGAACAATAATCAACTCAAAACAATCTAAAAGATTTTTACTTAAGTGCTGAAAACTTCAACGACGAATGAAATCTAAAATCTGTATAATGCGTTAACTTAACGTATAGGGAATCTCTTATGCACTTGGCAGCAATGCATACTCTGAGTCAGATTCAACTCAATCAACAAGGAAACTTAAAACATTTTTTAACGATTGAGGGACTGTCTAAAGAAAGCTTAACCAAGATTTTAGATACCGCGCAAAGCTTTTTAGATGATAATAATAATTTGATTAATCGTCCCTTGTTAGAAGGGTTAACGGTTATGAACCTGTTTTTTGAAAACTCTACTCGTACTCGTACCACCTTTGAAGCAGCAGCTAAACGATTGTCTGCCAATGTATTGAATATTGATATTGCACGTTCTAGCACATCCAAAGGTGAAACTTTACGAGACACGCTTTGGAATTTAGAAGCGATGGCTGCGGATATTTTTGTAGTGCGTCATTCTTCTTCTGGTGCAGCTCATTTTATTGCAAAAGATGTCTGTCCAAACGTGGCAATTATTAATGCTGGAGATGGGCGTCATGCACATCCAACTCAAGCCATGTTGGATATGTTAACCATCCGTCGTGAGACTAAAAAGCCATTTGAACAACTCAGTGTTGCGATTATTGGTGATATTAAACATTCACGTGTGGCACGTTCAAATGTTGCAGCTCTACAAACATTAGGTTGTAAAGATATTCGTGTCATTGCACCAAATACGTTATTACCTGTTGGATTTAATGAATATGGCGAACATGTCCGTTTATTTAATCAAATGGATGCAGGTGTGACTGATTGTGATGTGATTATTGCATTGCGTATTCAAAATGAGCGTATTGATTCTCCAGCGCTATCTTCACAAGCTGAATTTTACAAAATGTATGGCTTAAATAAAGAACGTTTAGCATTAGCGAAACCTGATTGTATCGTTATGCATCCAGGCCCTATGAATCGTGGCGTTGAAATTGATTCAAGTGTGGCTGATGGTGTGCAGTCTGTGATTCTAAAACAAGTTACCAATGGTATTGCCGTTCGTATGGCTGTACTGGCACTTGCAATGCAAGGACAGTTGCAAGAACAAGGTTTAATTGAAGCAATTTCACTGTAAAGGATAAATCACATGAGTATTGTAAAAATTGAAAATGTCCGTGTGCTTGATCCGATTCAAAAAACAGATCAAATAAAAACTGTTTATATTGAAAATGGTAAATTGATAGATAGTGTTGAAAGTGTTAGTGAAATCATAGATGGCCAAGGTAAGTGGTTGATGCCGACCATGGTTGATTTATGTGCACGTTTACGCGAGCCAGGGCAACAACAACATGGTACCTTAAAATCAGAAGGTAAAGCTGCACGCGCCAATGGTATTTTGCATGTGATGACGCCGCCTGACTCTAAGCCGATTGTGCAAGATAATGGTGCTTTAATTCATGGTTTAATTGAAAAAGCGCAACTTGATGGTGGTATTTATTTACAAATCATTGGGGCACAGACGCAAGGCTTAAATGGTAAACAACCTTCAAATATGGCTGGCTTAAAAAAAGGTGGCTGTACTGCTGTTTCAAATGCCAATGCTGCATTTGAGAATGACGATGTGGTTATTCGCACGCTTGAATACGCTGCTGGTTTAGGCCTAACCGTGGTTTTTTATGCTGAAGAGCCTCAAATTGCCAAAGATGGCTGTGCACATGAAGGATTCATTGCTTCTCGTCAGGGCTTACCCATGATTCCAGCGATTGCTGAAACGGTCGCAATTGCAAAATATATTCTGATGATTGAAGCAACAGGTGTGAAAGCGCACTTTGGTTTATTGTCATGTGGTGCTTCAGTTGAGTTAATTCGTGCAGCCAAAGCAAAAGGCTTACCGATCACAGCAGACGTTGCAATGCATCAGTTGCATTTAACTGAACAACTCACTGATGGTTTTAACTCTCTTGCGCATGTCCGTCCGCCGTTACGTTCTGAACAAGACAAAGAGTTATTAAGACAAGGGGTAAAAGATGGTGTGATTGATGCTATCTGTACACACCACGAGCCACTCAGTAGTTCAGCAAAAATGGCACCATTTGCAGAGACGCTATCAGGAATTACCGCTTTTGATACTTATGTTGCTTTAGGTGTGCAGCTTGTTAAAGAGGGAATATTTGAACCTTTAGAATGGGTAGAAAAAGTGACATTGACGCCAGCTGTCGTGGCTAACATGGCTGAGCGTTGGCAACAAGAAGCAGGATGGGTACTTGTTGATCCAGATTTAGAGTGGAATGTTTCAAAGGAGACAATTGTTTCACAAGGGAAAAATACGCCATTACTTGGACAAAACTTGACTGGAAAAGTGTTGCATACTTTTGCATAAATAAAATCAGCAGAATAAAGTAATTCAAACTACTTTATTCTGCTTTGTTAAATGTGATGTAGATATTGTATCTAATTTATAAAAATAGAAGAACAGCAATAAAAAATATACTAAAGTAACGACTTAAAAATGCGACATAAACAACTTAAAACTATAAAAATGAGATTTTAATTGATATTTTGGAGTGAATATGACTGATATGAACCCAATGGAATTATTAAAGACAAATGTGTCTGCATTAATTGTAAATGATAAAACATGTTTGATGAATGAAAAAAATGATATTTTATCAAGATTTTATCCAATATTGCTTTATCGTTTTTTAACGAAACCACAGATTATTGATATGTTAAAAGAAATGTTGGTGCCTACATTTGCAGATTTACTTGAAAGAAATGATCAAGTGAAAAATGCTTTGCTTATAAGGTTATCAGCAGGCAAAGTTTCAATTGTAGAAGCTGAAATAACTTTAAACAGAGCTATTCCAAAAAGTTTAGCTGTACTTTCAAATCATTTTAATAATGATACTTTAGATATTCTTTATTATTTGCGTCGACACCGAGATTCAATTGAATCTTTATTACCTATTTGGAGTGGTGAAGTTTTACAACCGCTTTACCAAGTTCATGAGCAAGTACAAATAAATAATAAAATAACTGAAGAGATAATTGAACCTAGAGTAAAAACAAAGTCTAAAACGTTTCCATATTTTAGTCTATTTATAGCATGTATATCATTATTATGGATTTATCAGCTAATGAAATGATGGAATATTATTTAAAAAAAAGAATTAATAAATTTCTTGTAATGCTTCGTAGAAAGGAAGAATTGATTCGTTGTTTGTTTATTGGCATGCTAGAGCCAAAATTGTTTTAGATTGAGATTATGCGAATTACATTAATTGGTGCTGGAAGAGTCGCAACCCATCTAGCAAAAGTATTACACACACAACATCAAATCGTTCAAATCTTTAGTCGTAACCTGTTAAATGCACAAGAACTTGCTGAAAAAATTAATGCACACGCCATTAACCAAGTTGAGCAACTCACTCAAGACACTGATTTAGTAATCATTGCGGTAAGTGATCAAGCTATTCAAAGTGTGATTAAGTCTATTCATGGATATTTGCCAAATAATTTAATTGTTCATACTTCTGGTAGTACCAATTTACAGAGACTTGAAGAAGTGCATCAGCGATCAGGTGTTTTCTACCCATTACAAACATTCAGTATGGAAAGAGAAGTGAATTGGATGACTACACCTCTCTTTATTGAGGCAAGTCATTATGAGGATTTAAGTTTTTTAACAGCTTTAGCAAATAGTTTAAGCCAGAGAGTGTATCAATATAGTTCAAAACAACGTCAAACTTTACACTTAGCAGCCGTATTTGCCTGTAATTTTAGTAATTATTGTTATGACATGGCAAAGCAAGTGGTAGATGTTGAACAGGTCGATTTTAGTTTGTTATTTCCATTAATTTTAGAAACTGCAAGTAAGGCAGTCGCAAATGATCCTAAAGAGATGCAGACTGGACCAGCAAGACGAGGTGATGAAAATATTTTAAAAATGCACACTCAGTTATTAGCAGAATCGAATCAATTAGATTTAGAGCAAGTTTATGAGTTAATGAGCAAAGGTATTTTAAAAAGACATTTGAATTAAGAAATGAGAGATTAGAAAAAACTGATCTAAAAACACGACCATCTAGAATAAGCTGGTTTCAAAAATATTCGTATGATCAATAATTACTGAAAGACATACGAATATTTTTTAAAAATTAACAAATGGGAATATTAACGTCGTCTTGTACTTGCACGACTACGCCCACGAGCCATGCCTCCGAGAGCATTAAGCACAGCTAGCTTAGTCATACTTCCAGAAGCATGAGCATGGCAAATAGCGGCTGCTAGCGCATCTGCCGCATCGGATTGTGGTTGAATGCTTAGATTGAGCAAACGCATGACCATCATTTGTACTTGTTCTTTATCGGCGGCGCCATAACCTACAACTGATTGTTTAATTTGACGAGCTGTATATTCAGCAACTTGTAAATCTAAATTTACGAGAGCTGCAATTGCTGCACCTCTTGCTTGACCTAGTTTTAAAGCAGAATCAGGATTTTGTGCCATAAATACTTGTTCCACAGCAGCTTCTGTTGGGCCGTGAAATTTAACAATACGTTCAACACCTGCAAAAATACGTTTTAGACGTTCAGGCATGGCTTGGGTTTCAGTACGGATTGTTCCCGCATCCACAAACCGTAATTTATTGCCATCTTTTTCGATAATTCCATAACCTGTTAAACGCGAACCAGGATCAATACCAATAATTAATGACATGAAGCACTTTATGATTAAAAGATTATTGATATTGTTACATAATCAACTTTTTACTGCATATTTTTTTTGTAGATGTTTAAAATAACAAAAAGTTTCGATGTTAATATGCAAATAATCAATATTTTATTGAGGATTCAAAAAATCTAATTGATATTTGAGAAAATGAATTTTCAGTCGTATTTGTATCTATTCTGAGCACTTGATTGGCAAATAAGAGTTTTTTACTTAAATAATTTGCATTATGAAGTTTAAGCGCGTATAAAGCTAAATCTTCGGTGCGGGATGGAGCAGTCTGGTAGCTCGTTGGGCTCATAACCCAAAGGTCGTTGGTTCAAATCCAGCTCCCGCTACCAACCGAATTTTTGAATTATGCTCTGTGATGGAATTAGAGTTGCTATTCTGGAAAGAACAAATAGCAACTAAATTAGCTTAAATAACCCCAAAAAGCTAAAAATTATTAAATTCTAGTTATGTAATCTCTTATTATCTAGCAATGTAGTAAATTAAGATCAATCACTTGAGCTCAGTAATGAGTATAGAGTTTTGAATATTATCAGTAAATGGCATATTGCCACTGCCACAAATGGCAACGAAATTAGTGTACAAATTATTCCACTTAAACGTCGACAAAGTACAATGGATGGTTTTAAGTGGGTTGAAGTTGGAAAAAAAGTACTTTTGCAGTCTGGTCAAGAAATTGAATTCAACCAAGATGGAAAAAGTTTCTATACTTCAGTCAATCAGCTATATCGTTTGACTTAAAATTTGTTATGCTTATAGTATCTATTTAAGTAAAATAGATAGAGTAGAAATTAGAAGACATTCTGTCTTTATTTTTGCTCTTTTTTTAACAAAAGATTTTAAAGGTTTAGGTTTTATGTCTGAAACTGTTAACGGAACTGTAAAGTGGTTCAACGAAACTAAAGGTTTTGGTTTTATTCAAGCTGACTCTGGGCAAGATGTTTTTGCTCATTTTAGCGAAATCCAAAGCAGTGGTTTTAAAGTTTTACACGAAGGTCAACGCGTTAAATTTGTGCTTGGTCAAGGTAAAAAAGGACCTCAAGCTACAAACATCACCGTTATCTAACAGAAGTAATTCGGTAAAAAAGGAGCTCACATAAGTGGGCTTCTTTGTTTTTTGGAGGTTAAAGGTTGATTTAATAAATTAATATTCCAATAAAATTAAATATTTATAAAAATAAAGACTGTTAAATCAAGTGAAATAGTAGATTAATATTGCGTCAAAAAAGTAAAGTGGTGTATAGTTGGGAACAACTAGAAGAATAACACTGTTGATTCAGCAAATCTTTCATCTCGTAGTTTAGTCAAACCTTTCGTTTTATCAGATTTAATCTCAGAGTTTATGATTCCAAGTTACTTTGCTGCTAAGCACTCCAAATTTTTAAAGTAGGTTAAGTATATGTCTAACACTGTGACTGGTACAGTTAAATGGTTCAACGAAACTAAAGGCTTTGGCTTTATTCATGCTGATTCTGGACAAGATGTTTTTGCTCATTTTAGCGAAATTCAAAGTAGTGGTTTTAAAGTTCTTCATGAAGGACAACGTGTTTCTTTTACTATCGCTGATGGTAAAAAAGGACCTCAAGCAACAGGTATTACTGTAGTTGCTTAATTTAACGGTATTCCAAAAAAAAGCTCACTTTGGTGAGCTTTTTTAATATTAGAATTTTAAATATTAAGAATTTATTTAATGATTTTGACATTCTTTGTCAGTATGTGGCTTTAAGTGATATAAAATGCTCTAGTTAGATATACGACTTTTTGCTAATTTAATTTCATTAAGTTTTTAGGCAAATTAATAACTGTAGTACATTTAATGAGCGTTAAAGTTATGGAAAACTTAGAGACATATGCTCATGGGTTTGAGCATGAAGTTCATGTGCATTGCAAAAGATCTTTAGGCACTTTGCTATTTAGCTTTGTAGTATTGATTGCAACAAGCCTATGAGAAACAAAAAAGCATCTTCGGATGCTTTTTTTAATTTTAATCATTGATGCCTTAAGTCAGAAAATTTTTAAAAATTGACTCATCAGGATGAATCTGTAAGTGTGAAAATTGTTGTTTGGTATGATAGGCTTAATAAAAAAGGAATAAGCTTATGGATATCATGCAAATAATAGATTTTTCAGCATCAAAAGGATATACAAAAGCAATAATGGCGATGGATGAATGGATCAATACTCGACCACATTTTTATAAGATTAAAGAGCATTACTTAGTTGATCAAGCGATTCGTCTTGAATATTTCATTGTCCAATGAGATTAAAAAAATATATGGTTAAATTATGCATAGTGAGAGCAATGATTGGTTTGTTCGTTATGAACGGCTTTGTTGCACAAAGCTATTCTTGAAGGTTTCTTCAGCAATATAATTTCCAGATGAAGAAGCCTGCCCCTAAAATCTACCGTACAACCAATTGGTGCTCGTATAACCAAGCTTTAATCAAGCGAGGAAATATTTCAATCTGGTTTGATCCCAAAACCGAATGGTATGCACAGCCACAAGGCAAGCATGGACGAAATCAAACTTATTCCGATACAGCGATTCAATGCTGTTTAATGATCAAATCTCTATTCCGTCTTTCTTTACGTATGGTCACTGGCTTTTCTCAAAGCCTGATTAAACTCTGTGGTTTGAATTGGACAGCACCAGATTACTCCACCCTCTGTAGACGACAAAAGCATATTGATATTGCGATAAGCTATCAGAAAAGTCGTGATGGGTTACACCTACTCGTCGATTCTACAGGGTTAAAATTTTTAGGTGAAGGCGAATGGAAGCGTAAGAAACATCAGCCTGAATATCGTCGCCAATGGCGCAAACTTCATATTGGTATAGATGCTAAGACCCTTCAAATACGAGCAGTTCAGCTCACAACAAACAATGTGAGTGATTCACAGGTACTTGGTGATTTGCTTGATCAAATTCCGTTGGATGAACGAATTGATTCAGTCTATACAGATGGTGCTTATGACACAAAGCACTGCCGACAAGTCATTTTAGATCGAGATGCACATGCAGTCATTCCACCTAGGAAGAATGCAAAGCTTTGGAAAGATAAGAAATTGAGATCTTTAGAGAGGAATGAATTATTAAAAACAGTCAAACGGCTAGGTAGGTCACTTTGGAAAAAATGGTCTGGTTATCATCGTCGAAGTTTAGTGGAAACCAAAATGCATTGCATCAAATTATTAGGCGATAAATTAACAGCAAGGAGTTTTCCTAGTCAGGTGAATGAGATTCATGCACGTGTAGCAGTTTTGAATAAATTCACAGAATTAGGTCGACCTCATACCCAAGTTGTCACTTAAATTTAGCTCAATTAGGGTAGTATTGTCTTTCAAACCTTTGTGCAACAAAGCCTATCAAGTGATTACTAAAAAGCTGCAAGATATTGGTCATCCATCAAGTGTTGCCATTATTGCCAAGATACTTGAACAAGATTTTAAACGTTTTGAGTATACGGCTTCCGACGATGGTGTAATCGCAAAATGGTTTAGTCATGCATTAGCTGATATTGGTACTGCCGAAGCCTTTGAATTGTTAAGAAAATATGCAAAGAGTGAAAACAGGGAAATCGCCAATGAAATGCAGTATCGTCTAAGAAGAATAGCAGAAGATAATAGCTCCCGTAATCAGCCATCAAATAAGAATAAAATTAATATATTTAAGAGATTTTTGAGTTTTATGCAAAAATTATAAATAGAACTGATAGGGTTAGTTTGTGTTTCAAATCATAGACATAATGATCTAAGTTTTTTTGGTATCTTTGCCTTTTCACTTTATCAGAATTCAAACTATGAAAAAGATCTTACTTTTAGGTGCAGTTGTAGCCTCATTGGCAGCTTGTTCAGCAACACCCAATCATGATATGACCCCACCAAAAATTGGAATGGCAAATCCAGCGAGTAAATACTGTATTGAGCAGGGTGGTCAACTTGATATTAGAAATGAGGCGAACGGGCAAGTTGGATATTGTAAGTTGCCAAATGGTCAAGTAGTTGAGGAGTGGGAGCTTTTTCGAACAAATCAACCTAAATGTATAGCTGAAGAAGCTCAGAAGCTTATCGGCCAATCAGGTCTATCTGAACAGCAAATTAAACAAAAAACGAAGTCGGAAATTGTACGCAGTGTTGGACCAAATCAGCCTGTGACAATGGATTATAGAGATAATAGGATTACTGTTACTGTTGATCCGCAATCTAAAAAAATCATTAGTGCGAACTGCGGTTAACCTTTCAATTTAAGATATCTCTCCACGTCATTTTAATGTAGAGATATCTTAATTTTAGCTTCTGCTCTTGATAAATGACAAATAGCACCCATCAATTATTTAATGCAATTATATTTGTTGTATTGGAAGATCCAATATAAAATTCTATTTGTATAAATTTTTCTTATTTTGAGATAGACGAAACATTAACATGAATCTACTTCTTATCGTGGTGTTTGGCGCAATTGCTGAAGTTTTAGTGTGGATCGGCGTAGGCGACCTTGTGGGGAGTATGTGGTACGTATTCTTCTGGTTTGTGATTGCGTTTTTCATCGGCTTGAATCTAGTTCGATCAAGTACTTCAACAATTATGCCGCAGTTGCAACAAATGCAAATGACAGGACAGTTAGGTGGCGACCCAGCGGTTACTAAGAAACTTGCATTGGCTATGGCTGGTTTTTTGTTGATGGTTCCAGGTTTAATCACAGATGTCTTAGCTATGCTTGTTTTGATTCCTTCAGTTCAGACTGCTTTTCGTAATGCGTTAATGAAAACGATGGCAAAGCGTCAACAAGCAATGATGGATAAGATGATGGGAGGCATGGGTAATGATGCGGCAGGTCAAAATCCATTTGCAGACCTTATGCGTCAAATGCAAGACATGCAAAATCAACAAGGTGGTGGTCAATATCGGGATTCAACTATTATTGATGGTGAAGCACGAGAAGTTAAACCTGACCAAAAGAAAATTGAATTTAAAGATGTAAATTAATTTTTAAAATTTATCGAAAGCACACTAAAACGAGTGTGCTTTTTTTATTTCTTTTTTTTATTTTGCTCAAGCAAGTTCATTTCTGAGTCATTTTCATCATCTTTCTTTGCGGGCTGATATTGATTTGGCTTCAAGGTGGTTATTTCATTTTCTGAGTGTTTGTATTTTCGATTGCGGTTAGCTCGCTCACGGAATCCACCTTTATTAATTAATTGTGTCATTATATTTTCCCCACAATCTAAAAAAATAGTTTAACAAACTATGTGAAAAATCAAAAGAATACTTCATAGCTCATGATTTAAATACAGCGGAAAACTCATAAAACTGTCATATTTTTTTGTTAATTTGAATGAGTAAGTCATAAAACTGGATTGAATTCTCTTTTTGTTTCTCATAGGATGAAAACTATGACGGTGGAAATTGTTGTAAAAAGAAAATAAAAAAACGACTAGGAGGAAATAAATGATGTTATATCAATATCATTGTGCGTGTTGTGACAAGGTCGTCGCATCTACTGATAAAGAGTGTCCTTATTGCGGTTCGCATCATATTCGTAGCCCTTATGGGTTGTGGATGTTCTGTTTTGCAGCTTGTCTAGCAGTTGTTGTTATTGTAAAAATAGCTCATTTATATTCTCAGCATCATCAAGATGAACAACCTGTACAAACAAATTCAATATTTGAAGTTTTGAAGCAAAATAATTCTGATTCAAATAAGTAAAGAATAAATAAAAAAGCTCGCAATAAGCGAGCTTTTTTATTTAACAATTATTACAATCCAGCAGCATCTTTTAGGATTTCAACTTTATCGGTTTTTTCCCATGTAAATGCAGAATCAGAACCTTCACGACCGAAGTGACCATAAGCAGCAGTCTGCTTATACATCGGTTGAATCAGATTCAACATACGGGTAATGCCGTATGGACGTAAATCGAAGTGTTCACGAACAAGTTGAATAATCAACTCATCAGATACTTTGCCTGTGTTGAATGTATTAATCGAAATCGAAGTTGGCTCAGCAACACCAATTGCGTAACTTACTTGGATTTCACATTTGTCTGCTAAACCAGCAGCAACAATGTTTTTTGCGACATAACGACCAGCGTACGCTGCTGAGCGGTCAACTTTCGATGGATCTTTACCAGAGAAAGCACCACCACCGTGACGCGCCATACCGCCATAGGTATCCACAATAATTTTACGACCTGTCAAACCACAGTCACCTACCGGTCCACCAATTACAAACATACCAGTTGGGTTGATGTGAAATTTAGTGCCCGCATGGAACATTTCAGCAGGGATGATCGGTTTAACAATTTCTTCAATGATTGCTTCTTTTAACTGAGCTTGAGAAACTTCAGGATCATGTTGAGTTGATAAAACAACTGCATCTAAACGAACAGGCTTGCCATTTTCATAAGCGAATGTGACTTGGCTCTTCGCATCAGGACGTAACCAAGGTAATGCGCCAGAACGACGTAACTCAGCTTGACGTTCCATTAAGCGGTGCGCATAAGAAATAGGAGCTGGCATAAGAACATCGGTTTCACGGCTTGCATATCCAAACATTAAGCCTTGGTCGCCTGCACCTTGGTCTTCAGGTTTTTGACGATCAACACCTTGCGCAATCTCAGGAGATTGTTTACCGATCATATTGATGACCGCACAAGTTGAACCATCAAAACCTAAATCAGAATGGTGATAACCAATTCCATTTACGGTTTGACGTACAATCGCTTCAAAGTCCACATTTGCTGTTGTTGTGATTTCACCAGCAAGAACAACGGCACCTGTTTTTACTAATGTTTCACAAGCGACACGCGCATACGGGTCTTCTTTTAGGATTGCATCTAAAATAGCATCACTAATTTGGTCAGCCATTTTGTCTGGATGACCTTCGCTTACAGATTCTGAAGTAAAAACAGCATACTCGCGCATGAACGTCCTATCACTGGTATTTTCAAAAAGACAGAGTATGTTACATCGACTTGACGTATAGGACTAGCATAAGCTGACTAAAATGCATGAATTTATTTCATTTTCATCATCTTTTTATTGATATGTGTATCAATAAAATTGATATTAAATCTTATATTGTAAAGTTTTTCTGAATTTAGTTGTCTGCCAATTTTATAAAAACCTTCTGGACTCGGCTATGGGTTGAACGTTTGTTTATATAATTGTTGGTGATTGATCGAAATATAAGAAATATCGTGTATTAGGCTTTACCCCATGTGTTTTTTTTAAGACAATAGTCGCATCTTTTGAAAGGTGATTTCTCATCTTCTCTCATCTAATTGATTTAATCGGATTCTGACTTATGACAACCCCTTTAAATGAACGTCGTATTGCAAATGCAATTCGTGTCTTGGCTATGGATGCTGTGCAACAAGCAAACTCAGGGCATCCTGGTGCTCCAATGGGGATGGCAGATATCGCTGATGTAGTTTGGCGTGAATTTTTAAATCATAATCCAACAAACCCACAATGGGCAAACCGAGATCGTTTTGTATTGTCAAATGGTCATGGTTCTATGTTGCAATATGCTTTATTGCATTTGACTGGTTATGAATTATCAATTGAAGATTTAAAACAATTCCGTCAATTACACTCTAAAACACCAGGTCATCCAGAGTTGGGTTATGCGCCTGGTATTGAAACTACAACTGGTCCATTGGGTCAGGGCATTGCCAATGCTGTTGGTTTTGCTTTAGCTGAAAGAACTTTAGCTGCACAATTTAACAAAGATGGTTTAAACGTTGTTGATCACTTCACTTACTGTTTCTTAGGTGATGGCTGCTTGATGGAAGGTATTTCTCACGAAGTATGTTCACTTGCAGGTACTTTAGGTCTTGGTAAGTTGATTGCTTACTATGACGACAATGGTATTTCGATTGATGGTGAAGTAGAAGGTTGGTTCAGTGATGATACTGAACAACGTTTCAAAGCTTATGGCTGGCAAGTACTTCGTGTAGACGGTCATGATGCTGATGCGATTCGCCAAGCAACTATTGAAGCGAAAGCGGAAAGCAATAAGCCAACGATCATTATCTGTAAAACGATTATTGGTTTAGGTTCACCGAATAAACAAGGCAAAGAAGATTGCCACGGTGCACCATTGGGTAAAGATGAGATTGCTTTAACACGTGAAGCTCTAGGCTGGAAAGAAGACGCATTTGTTATTCCTGAAGATGTTTATGCAGCTTGGGATGCAAAAGCAAAAGGTCAAAGCTCTGAAGCAGCTTGGAATGAATTGTTTGCTCAATACCAAGCAAATTATCCAACTGATGCAGCTGAATTATTACGTCGTATCAATGGTGATTTACCTGCTGAATTTGCTGCACAAGCAGATGCATTTATTGCTGAAACAAATGCAAAAGCAGAAACCATCGCAACACGTAAAGCAAGCCAAAATACTTTACAGGCATTCGGCCCATTACTTCCTGAATTATTAGGTGGTTCTGCTGACTTAGCGGGTTCTAACTTAACACTTTGGAAAGGTTGCCAAGGCGTACAAGAAAATCCAGCGGGTAACTACGTGTATTACGGCGTTCGTGAATTCGGTATGACCGCGATTGCGAATGGTGTGGCTTTACACGGTGGTTTTGTTCCTTACGTTGCAACATTCCTGATGTTTATGGAATATGCACGTAATGCAGTGCGTATGTCTGCATTGATGAAGCAACGTGTGATTCATGTATATACACATGATTCAATCGGTTTAGGTGAGGATGGTCCTACACATCAGCCAATTGAGCAAATTGCATCATTACGTGGTACGCCAAATTTAAATACATGGCGTCCATGTGATACGGTTGAAGCGGCTGTTTCTTGGAAATCTGCGCTACAACGTAAAGATGGTCCAACAGCATTAATCTTCTCTCGTCAAAACTTGCCATTCCAAGCACGTAATGAAGCTCAAATTCAAAACGTTGCAAAAGGTGGCTATGTACTTGCAGAAGAGAAAGGTGAGTTAAAAGCAATTATCATCGCAACAGGTTCAGAAGTTTCATTAGCGATCGAAGCATATGCACAGCTTGAAGGTGTGCGTGTTGTGTCTATGCCATGTGCTGAAGAATTCATGAAGCAAGATGCTGCATATCGTGAAGCGGTATTGCCTGCGCATATCCGTGCACGTGTAGCGGTTGAAGCGGCTCATGTGGATTACTGGTGGAAGTTTGTTGGTTTAGACGGCAAAGTGATCGGTATGACCACTTATGGCGAATCTGCTCCAGCAAAAGACTTGTTCCAATTCTTCGGTATTACCACTGAAGCGGTTGTTGCTGCGGTTAAAGAATTGACTGCTTAATCAAATTAAGTGGTAAAAAGCGTCCTGATTAGGGCGCTTTTTTTAAATTGGAATAATAAATGAGAAGATTAGCTTTATCGAATAAGAAAGAACGAGGAATACCAAGGAAATTAAGAAATCTTAGATGCTGGAGTGAAAGTTTTAGAGGATATTTTCCTGATTTAAATGGATATGAAGATCGATACTATAATTGGAAAATACCTGTTCCGATAAATCTTGTTGAGGGTAAGCATGCAAGCTATGAAATCAAAGCAGAATGTGCTCAATACCTAATCAATGCTTGTAAATATTTAATTGAAGCGAAACCTCAAGGATTAAAATTCTGTAAAGTGGTTTGTATGATTGAACAGCCAAATATGTTTGCTAGCGAGTTTTGCTTATATCTGGATGAAGATTATTTTAATGCACATACATTATCAGCAGATAGATATGATTCTCAATTTATGTTGGTAGATGAGTTAAGTTTGGCTCAAAGTTGGAATCTGCAAATTCCTGAGAATATGTATGAACGAGGGATAAAAATCCGTTATATCCATTCAGAATATGAAGCTGATAATTATATAGCCGATCAGTGGTACTTTATTGAAATTTAAGAGATTAAGGTGTTGCGATGAAAAGTGAATTCGAACTTAGTGCTTTTGAAAAAATATTAAATAATGTCAAATCTTTATACTTTTTTAATTTGAACGTAGATAAAAGATTTTGGCAACATGCTGAATATGATTTTTTGATTCGTTTTCTCCACTAAAGTTCAAAGATAAAAGAGAGTTGATAACTATTCTTCTCGATTACATTCCTATTTTGATAAGGTAATTCAAAATAGACTTAAGCTAGATATAAATAAGTCATCATTAAAATTAGAAGGGAAAATTTTAGCTTTGAATGTTCATTTAACCATGTTTGACAGTTTGGGTGAAGGTGAAACAGGTGGGTTTATCGATGGATGCGATACTCCACCACCAGAATTATGGATTCATTTTGATGGGGGAATCTTGTATTCATACATTCCTGCCGAATTCATCGAAACGGTGAATTCAGCGATAATCGTTACTATGAGTGAATCATTGGAATGGAAAACAGATTTAATTGAAATTTAGTAAGCGCACTTATCCTATATTCAATTCACTCTGAATAGAAATATTCGACGTTAATAATTTATGAACAGGGCAGCTTTCTGCTACCTTTAACAAGCGTTTGTGCTGATCTTCGGTAAATTCACCTTTTAAGATAATTTTACGTTCAATATTGTTTTGACCAGACTCTGGTTGACCATTTGGATTTAATGAAAGATCTACTTGAACATGATCAAGTTTAATTCCCTTATGACTGGCATACATTTCCAGTGTAATAGTTGTACAAGCACCTAAAGCAGACAAGAGTATCTGGATTGGGTTGGGTGCAGTATCTTGACCACCTTTATCTGTAGGCTCATCTGCATACCATGTATGGCCAGCAGGATCTGTCAATGTAACTCGATAAGGTGTTGTTGTACTGAGTGCTTGTGCTGTATGTGTCATGTTTTACCTTGTTGTTTATCGTGAAGTATCTAAATCAAAATATACCAATTGATCTTGTTGCTTATAAGCTCAATTGTCTAGTATCGAATAGTCTTATCATAATTGTGTTTGATAAGTACTGTAACGCTTTTATTGTTGCACGGATGAAACATATCGTTTTATAAAGAATGGTGAATAAAAATACTTGATCTATACACTATTGCCTATACCAAACAAGGATACGAAAAATGCAATTTAAAACATTAAGCCTCGGTTTAGCTGTTGCCATCGCAAGTTCTGTAACTTTAGCTGCGCCTGTAGACTATAAAATTGATCCAACACATACAGCAACAGTATTCAGCTGGAATCACTTTGGTTTTTCAACTCCAAGCGCAAATTTCACTGATATTCAAGGTACGATTAAAGTTGATAATGCAAAACCAGCAAGCTCATCTGTAGAAGTGACGATTCCTTTAAGTAGTGTAAATACCAATGTACCTGCTTTGGATAAAGAGTTCCAAGAAGAAGCTTGGTTTAACGCTGCTAAGTATCCGAATATCACTTTTAAAAGTACTAAAGTCGAAACTAAAGACAAGAAACACTTCAAAATTACGGGTGATTTAACAGTTAAAGGTGTAACAAAGCCTGTGGTTTTAGATGCTGTGCTTAATAAACAAGGTGAGCATCCAATGGCTAAAGTGCCTGCAATTGGATTTAATGCAACGACTTCATTTGATCGTTCTGCATTTGGTATCGGAAACTATGTTCCGAATGTAGGGGATAAGATCACTGTGAATATTACAACTGAAGCAACTGCTGCTAAGTAATATCGAAGTACTTAAACTTCAAAAAAGCTCACGCTCAATAGCTGTGAGCTTTTTTATTTGTTTATTATCTAGATACAATGACTATGCAGTAGCATTGAATGCTTCTGAATAAGTCACATAACCATTTGGTATATGATCGGTAAGAGCAAGAATTTGAAAATAGTCTGCGGGAACATCTTCTAAGATCAATCTAGCATCAGCCTTAAAGCCAAATTTTCCATAATAATTAGGATCACCGAGTAATACGCATCCTTTTGCATTCAGTGCCTTGATCCTATTCAAACCTTCTTTGATAAGTTGAGAGCCTATACCATTTGCTTGATATTCTGGTAGAACTGAAATAGGACCTAAACCATACCAATCTGTCGCACCATCTGAAATAGAGACTGGTGAAAAGGCAATATGCCCAACAACTTGATTGTTAATTTCAGCGATTAAAGAAAGGGTTAACTGATTATTTTCTCTAAGCGCATTTACAATGAATTGTTCAGTGTGGCTTGAATATTTAACTTGTGTGAATGCTGATTGTGTTAAATCAAAAATGGCTTGTATGTCAGTGTTCTGTTCATTACGTATTTGAATGTTCATTTTAGTTACCTATTACTTTTTAAAATCACTGATGAAGCAAAATCATGTTCATATTTCATCAGATTAGTTGTTACCTATGTTTATTGATTGTCGAGTTGAGGACGTACGCTTCTAAGCCCGTTCAAATTGATTTGATAGGGTTGTCCTTCCTGTGATTTGATCAATCGTTTCTTTTTAAGTTTTCGAAAAACATCGAGAGTGCAGTCAGACAATACAAAACCTTCACGGCTATAACATTCTACAGCGATGAGTTGTCCTGAATCATTTTTAACTTTTACGATTTTTCCGCCTTTAGCTAAGACGTGAAGTGTCCTTTGTTCGGACTTAGATAAGTTCATGTTGTTATCCAGATAAGTAATCATAAGCAAAGTTAAGCTTTAAAAAGCCAATAAAATCGCGTCGATAACCCATTTCAATTTGTTATTGAAATACGATTATCAGATTACTGCTATCTCCAACATAAAACCCTCAATATAGAAGAGATACGAAATGTATCCGAAAGAATTATATGAGATTGAATAAAACAAGTAAATATTTATGTGAATTTTACTTTATATTGGGGAGTAGAGTTTTGGGAAATTACTCTCTAATTATTTTTTAGAGGTTTTCTTTTTAAGTTGTAAGTAGGTTGGAATCGTCTTTTTCGCTTGTTTTCTAAGCATAAGTTTAATGTACAAAACAATCGCAAAGCACGCTGTCGCTACAGTCAGCATTAAACTATTCATATAGCTCATAATTGAGCTCACATAACCGATAGTGGCAAGGCGACGTTGCATTCGCTCGACTTGCGTGCTTGATTCAACGCCTGTAATTGCCCATGTACATAAGTGCTCACAGTTGTTAATAATTAAATGATAGTGATTTTCATGCATACGTGAACGCATACGCTTAACAACAGCTTTAGCTTGATAGCGTGGTGAAGGGTAAAGTCTCGTATAAATTGTTTTACCGCGTGCGAATCGTTCAATCGTTGTCATTTCTATAGGGTGCTTTTTGAATATATGAGCAAATCCTGAATAGTGTATGACTCTACCACGACCGGCATAGATTCCATGATGACTATAGCCAAAATGTTTAACGATGAGATGTGAACCAAGCGGAAAGCGTTGTTGTTTGGGCTGCATTGGGGATACAAAGATATTGTATTTACATAGTAATTTTAGTGAAAAAGGATGAATGAATCGAGTACGTTTATACACTGAAAATAGGGTATATGTGTTGAGTTTGTATCTAAGCTTTAGATAACCATCTCGCTATGGGAAAATATTATGAATAAGTTGTTAGAAAAATAAACTATGATGAGAATTAGTTTTTTACTTCCATTTATGATCGTTATGAGTATGCCAACTTATGCGGCAGAACATAACCTGATTGAAGCCGATGGTATTCAATATAATGTCGTAAAAATAGAAAATTTAAATAAATTAAAGCTGTTTCTCAAAGATAAAAGCACTAATCGGTATTATCAAAAGTTCAGTAATCTTCAGGATAAGTTAGCTGCTTGTAAATATTTAAATTTTGCTATGAATGCGGGGATGTATCATGCAGATTTTAAACCAGTCGGTTTATATGTGGAAAATGGCAAAGTGCTTACTCAGCTAAATGAGGCAAAGGGTTTTGGTAATTTCTTTATGCAGCCCAATGGTGTCGTTGCTTGGAATGATCGTCGAGCAGTAATAAAAACCACGGCTGATTATAAGCATGATCAATTTAAAGCCCAGTTTGCAACGCAGTCAGGGCCAATGTTGGTGAGTCAAGGTCAAATAAATAAGCAATTTCTACCTAACTCAAACTCGTTAAAAATTAGAAATGGAGTGGGTGTAAAAAATAATCAGTTATATTTTGTGATTTCTCAGCAGCGCGTCAGCTTCTATCAATTTGCTGATTTTTTTAAACAACAATTGAAAATCGAAGATGCTTTATATTTAGATGGTTCAATTTCCAGTTTATATTCAGCGCAAATTAAAAGAAATGATGAAACCTTCAATTTAGGGCCAATTGTTGCTGAAATTGATGTAGAAAATTGCAAAAAATGATGATGCCCTAATCTTTTTACTCGAAAAAGACTAGGGCTGTTATTTTTATTGAATTGGTGGATTGATCATCGCAAGAAGTTCTTTACGACTATAACCACGAGAAATAAGTACTTTTTTGATGCCACGAATAACATCTTCATCTGTTGCTTTTACTAAAGCATCCAACAGTTGTTCGTTTGATTTGCAAGAGCAATCATTTTCAACACAAGAAGTTTGGTTCTTGTGTTCATTGTATTGTTCATCTGCATTAAACAGTTTTTGCCAGAAACTCATAGAGCCTTCATATACGACCTAACATAGATCGAAATATAATCACTTTAAAATAAAATACAAGTCAACATAAGTGATAAAAGCAGCAGTTAAACTTCAATTTTTTCGATGATAATTTAAAAATTAAACGAAATTATGACGGTATAATGACTTGATCTTTGAAAATTATAACTTTTTTAATAAATTAGTTTGATAAAAAATAAAGGGTTAAAGCAACCCTTTATTTAAAACTGTTACGTTGCAATAATTTGTTTAAATCTTTTCAAGCAAAACACCCGATTCAACATGATGGGTAAAAGGAAACTGATCAAACATGGCAAATTTCACAATCCGATGTGTTTGACTGAGTATTTCTAAATTGTCATGCAGGGTATCTGGGTTGCATGAGATATAGAGAATCCGTTTAAAACCTTGAAGTAATTTTAACGTTTCATCATCAATGCCTGCGCGAGGAGGATCAACAAAAACCGTGTCAAAATCGTAGCTGTGAATGTTAATTTCAGCTTCTTGTAAACGCCTAAATTCACGTTCACCTTGATATGCCTGAGTAAACTCTTCGGCAGATAAACGCGCCACTTGAATATTATCAATGTTATTTTGTTCGATGTTCCATTGTGCAGCATAAACCGAAGACTTTGCCAGTTCTGTTGCCAGCACACGTTTAAATTTCAAAGATAATGGAAGGGTAAAATTACCATTACCGCAGTATAACTCTAATAGATCTTTCTGAGAGCTTGCGGCAGCATCACAGGCCCATTCCAACATATGTTGACATACTTGTGCATTAGGCTGAGTAAAGCTGCTTTCAATTTGTTTGTATTTAAACGTACGACCGTGAACAGTGAGCTGCTCAACCACGTAGTCATCACCAATAATAACTTTTTGACCACGGCTACGACCCATAATTTTAATATTTAGTTTTTCTGCTAAGGCTTTCGCAGCAATTTCCCATTCAGCATCTAATTTACGGTGGTATATCAGCGTGACCAGCATTTCGCCACTTAAGGTTGAGAGAAAGTCTGCCTCAAAAACACGTTGCGATAAAATAGGGGCTGCTTTTAATTCATCTAATAAACGTGGCATCAAATCATTGATGCTTTGATCCGCAATCGGAAACTCATCGACGCGGATTACTTCTTTTTGTTTAGCATCTTCAGCACGTTCAAACATGGCATAGAACAAATCATCTTCAGTATGCCAGATACGAAATTCTGCGCGCATACGGAAATGTTGCTCAGGTGATTGAAACACTTCTAAAGCAGGGGGATTGAACGGTGCAAATTGTCTGGTAATGCGTTCAACTTTCTCTTGAAGTTGCTGTTGGTAGGATACAGTCATAAAAAAGAAAACTACAGGTGAAATCTAAACGGGAATGGTATCAAAAAAGCGTAGTAAGGTGCAGGAAATTATGACATTCACTTATTGATATGCTTATCTTGGTGGGTAGATTGAATTAAAACTGTTTAATTATTTGCATTAATAAAAAACCCGAACCATGTAAACATGATTCGGGCTGGGAGATTTGAAGACTTAAATTAGTCTTCAGATAAAGTCATTAAACTCGCATTACCACCGGCAGCAGCAGTATTTACGCTAATAGCGCGTTCAATGACTAGACGTTCTAAAGGAACCTGCTCATCTTTCTTAAGATGAGTAATGCCCACGATTGCTCCAGAACGGTTCGCAATTTTAGTTTGTAGTTCAGTCAATTGATCAACTGAACCATGATGTAAAACAGCATCAAAAGCATCTTTTTCAATGCTAGAAATGACTGTGATTGCAGCTAAAACATCTTTGGGTAAAGATTTTTGATGTTTCACTAAGAAAGCATTATCTTGAGTTACAGCAGCAGAACTGCTAACAGAGAAAATCGCTAGTAACTGTTGTAACTGACTCGCTTCATCATTTGCGATAGAAAGCACACGATGACGAGGTAAGATAATGTATTGATTGCTTTCACCAGTTGGGCCTTGCAACTCATAGAATTTACCAACACCAAATGCTGGAATCGTAGGAATTGCTTGTGGCATGTTTTGTTTAGCCCAAGTCAATAAGTTTTGGTACGCAACATTAGAAATAGCATCAAATTGAGAGATTTCAGCTTTTACCGCAAAAGGTGTTGCTAAAACTTTTTCTGAACAATGTTCCATCAAACGGTACATATACAGAGGACCACCCGCTTTCGGACCAGTACCAGATAAGCCTTCTCCACCAAATGGTTGAACGCCTACAACAGCACCGACGATATTACGGTTGATATATAAGTTACCCACCTCAGCACGTTGGATCACTGTATTGATGGTTTCATCGATACGAGTATGTAGACCCATCGTTAAGCCATAGCCTTTAGCATTGATACGGTCGATCAACTGCTCAAGCTCACCATACTTATAAGTGATGATGTGCAAGACAGGACCAAATACTTCACGCTCTAAATCATCAAGATTTGGTAATTCAATCGCTGTAGGTGGAACAAATGTACCTTGTGCAAGTGCTTGTTGACTTACTGCATCGTTAAACATCAACTGATGAACAGGGTAGCCCTTAGATTTCATCTTTTGAATATGCGTATCAATGGTTCCTTTAGCTTCAGTATCGATTACAGGACCAATGTCAGTTTTCAAGATTGCAGGATTACCTACGATCAACTGTTGCATTGCACCTTTTAACATTTTGATGACTGTTGCAGCGCTATCTTCTTGCACACATAAGATACGAAGTGCAGAACAACGTTGACCAGCACTATCAAATGCAGAACTGACGACATCGAGAACCACTTGTTCAGTAAGTGCAGAAGAATCTACAATCATCGCATTTTGACCACCCGTTTCCGCGATAAGCGGAATTGGTTGACCATTTGGAGATAAACGTTTTGCCACTGTTTTTTGCAAGATTTTAGCAACTTCAGTAGAACCAGTGAACATAATGCCTTGAATACGATCATCTTGGCTTAATTGCGCACCAACTGTTTCACCGCGACCCGGAAGAAGTTGAACAACGCCGCGTGGCACACCAGCTTCCCAAAGCATTTGTACTGCTTGAGCCGCGATCAATGGTGTTTGCTCAGCTGGTTTGGCAATCACACAGTTGCCACTCACCAATGCTGCTGCAATCTGACCCGAGAAAATCGCAAGAGGGAAGTTCCATGGGCTAATACACAAGACTGTACCTAATGGCTTTACTTGCGCCTTTGCAGGTAAGTTCTCAATTTGAGTTGCGTAGTAACGTAAGAAGTCTACAGCTTCACGAACTTCCGCAATCGCATTGGCATAAGTTTTACCACTTTCACGGCAAAGTAATACCATCAATTCTTGAATGCGAGCTTCCATTAGGTCAGCAGCACGTTTTAAGCATGCAGCGCGTTCAACTTTATCGGTTGCAGCCCAGCTTTGCTCAGCTTGTACTGCAGCTTCTAGTGCCAGTTGTACATCAGCGCTCGTCGCTTCATTCACATAACCGACAACTTCGCTATTTTGTGCAGGGTTTGTAATTGCAAGTGCATTACTTTGGTCATGTACTGTTGATTCGAAACCAAGTAACGGTGCACTTTT
The DNA here is from genome assembly GCF_024296945.1 of Acinetobacter sp. Z1. Classification (NCBI taxonomy): domain Bacteria; kingdom Pseudomonadati; phylum Pseudomonadota; class Gammaproteobacteria; order Moraxellales; family Moraxellaceae; genus Acinetobacter; species Acinetobacter sp. Z1. The sequence continues at coordinate 1,555,816 of NZ_CP101115.1, forward strand.
CCAAATCTGACTACGCAATTTCTGTGCAGTCGCATCCAAGTCAGCTAATGGTTGATCGTTATTCAGATCAAAGCCATTTGAGTTTGGACGTAATGGGTAAAGATCATGCGGAAGTGGGATCGCAGGATGTTTTAAACCAAGTTGACCTTCTTCTTTTGCAGCATTTTGAATATCTTTGATCGGTGATTGAATTAAATCATCAACTTTCAAAGTTTTGTCTGCGATACGGTTTACAAACGATGTGTTTGCGCCATTTTCAAGTAAACGACGAACTAAGTAAGCCAATAAGGTTTCGTGGTTACCAACAGGTGCATAAACACGACATGGAATACCGAGTTTATTATCTTCTTTAGCACCAACAACTTGCTCATACAATGGCTCACCCATACCGTGTAAGCATTGAAACTCGTATTGACCTGGATAATATTTGCTTGGATCAGCCAAGGTGTAGATGGTTGCTAGTGATTGCGCATTGTGTGTCGCAAATTGCGGATATACTTGATCTGGTGCAGCAAGAAGTTTCTTGGCACAAGCAATGTATGATAAATCCGTGTGCACTTTACGTGTAAACACAGGATAGTCAGTCATGCCATCAATTTGCGCTTTCTTGATTTCGCTGTCCCAATATGCGCCTTTTACTAAACGGATCATCAGGCGTTTGTTACTACGCTTTGCAAGATCAACGATGTAATCAACCACATAGAAACAACGTTTTTGATATGCCTGAATAACGAAACCAATACCTTTCCAGTTGGCAAGTTTCGGTTCGAAACATAAGCGTTCAAGTAATTCGAGTGAAATTTCTAAACGTTCAGATTCTTCAGCATCAATATTTAAACCGATGTCGTATTGTTTTGCTAAGCACGCAAGCTCGAAAACTTTGTTGTAAAGCTCATGATGCACACGATCAATTTGCGCACGCTGATAACGTGGATGCAAAGCAGATAGCTTGATTGAGATACCAGGGCCTTCGTAAACACCACGACCATTTGATGCTTTTCCAATGGCATGAATCGCTTGGGTGTAATCGTTGTAATAACGCTCAGCATCATGTTCAGTAAGTGCAGCTTCGCCCAACATATCGTATGAGTAGCGGAAACCTTTGTGCTCAAATGGTTTAGCATGTTCAAGTGCTTCTTGAATAGTTTCACCAGTTACGAACTGTTCGCCCATCATACGCATTGCGACGTCAACTGCTTTACGGATGATGCCACGACCACTGCGAGCCAATAAGCCTGTCAAAACACTAGATAAGCTGGTTTGCTTAGGTGTTTCCATCAGCTTGCCAGTAAGCATCAAACCCCAAGCTGCAGCGTTTACGAACATCAGGCTACTTTGGCCAACATGCTCTTTCCAATTGCCTTGGTTAATTTTGTCTTTGATCAAAAGATCACGTGTTGCAGTATCTGGAATACGAAGCAATGCTTCCGCCAAACACATCAATGCAACACCTTCCTGTGAAGAAAGTGAAAACTCTTGAAGTAAACCTTGAACAATACCTGCTTTACCAGCCGAGCTTTTACGTTCACGTAAATTATTAGCTAAGTTGAATGCAAGTTCGTAAATTTTTTGATCAAGATCAGGTGATATATTTGCAGCTTCTGTGAGTTCTGCAACAGATTCTGGTTCTGCACGTCGCCAAGCAGTATTAATGCGTTGCTCAAACTCACTTTTTTCTTTAAATTCGGTGATATAACCACCATTGGTGTGAGCTGTGTCCATTTGTGCGGGAGTATCCAAAGTATTCATGCTAAATTCCGATAACAATCTATCTCTATTGAGTAGAGAGGTTTAGATAATTTATGATTACAGAATAAAACCCGAGTAACTCACTATATTTGACCCATTTTTTAGAGGAAAATTCAGTTGAATAGCCCTATTTATACATTAGATCGGACTGATCTAAAAATTCTGGATATTCTTCAAACAGATGGAAGAATTTCTAATAGTAAATTAGCTGAATTAGTGAACCTTTCTCCGACAGCGGTTATGGCTCGTGTTCAGAAATTAACAAAGGATGAATTTATATTGGGGTACGAGGCAAAGCTTAATCCCAATAAGCTCAATGCGAATTTTTTAGTATTTGTTGAGGTGCTTTTAGATAAAACTACGCCAAATGTTTTAGATGATTTTATTGATGCAGTGACTCAATACCCTGAAATTGTTGAGTGTCATATGGTGAGTGGTGGCTTTGATTTTTTAATTAAATTGCGTAGTGCGGGGATGGAAGAGTTTAGAAAAATTGCAGGACAAATTCTTTGGCAGTTACCGGGTGTTAAAGAAACACGTAGTTATCCTGTGATGCAAGTTGTGAAAGATAGTTCAAAAATTAAAATCAAATCACGAACCAAATTTTAACAAAGCACAAAAAAAGGGGCTCGAGAGCCCCTTGATTATTTTATTTCGTCAGTTATTTCATTTCACGTGTATAGATTTCATCAGCTTGTTCAAAACGGCTAGTGACATTTGCATTTGGTGCTTTACCAAGCAAACTCACTACTATGATGCTGATAAACGCGAATGCAAAGCCAGGGATAATCTCGTAAATACCTGTTTCACCGAAGAAGTTTTTCCAAACAATAACGGTAACAGCACCAACGATCATACCCACTAAAGCACCGTTTAAGGTCATGCGCTTCCAGAATAGCGATAGAATAATTAATGGACCAAATGCAGCACCGAAACCAGCCCATGCATAAGCAACCAAGCCTAAAACTTTACTTTCTGGGTTTTGTGCAAGAACAAGGGCAAGCATCGCAACAGCAAGAACCATTGCACGACCGATCCAAACAAGCTCTTTCTGAGAGGCATTTTTACGGATAAAGCCTTTGTACAAATCTTCAGTTAAGGCACTAGAGCAAACGAGAAGTTGGCAGCTCAATGTACTCATTACGGCAGATAAAATTGCAGCAAGGATGATACCAACAATCCACGGATTGAATAGAATTTTAGTGAGTTCCATGAACACAGTTTCAGGGTTACCCGTTACTGCGGCTGCAAGTTCTGGATGCATTTGGAAATATGCAATACCAACAAAACCTGAACCGACTGCACCTGCTAAGCACAAAATCATCCAAGTCATACCAATACGGCGTGCTGCTGGAATCGATTTTACTGAGTCTGCTGCCATAAAGCGTACAAGAATATGCGGTTGACCGAAATATCCTAAACCCCAAGCTGCCGCAGAGATAATCGCAACAAAACTTAAGTTAGTCGCAAAATCAAATGCCTGTGGACGAACGCTTTCAACAACTGCTGTAAATTCTTCCATGCCAATACCTAAAGACATATAGGTCACGATTGGAAGAAGCAATAAGGCGAAAATCATCAAGCCTGCTTGGAAAGTATCAGTCCAACTGATTGCAAGGAAGCCACCAATACACACATAACCAATAGTTGCAAAAGCACCTAGCCACAATGCAGTGGTATATGGTATTTGGAAAAGGGTTTCAAATAAACGAGCACCAGCAACCATGCCAGAAGCGCAGTAAATTGCAAAGAATATAAGGATAATCAATGCAGATGTAACACGTAAGATTTTCTTCTGATCATCAAAACGACCTGTAAAAAAATCTGGTAGTGTCAGGGCATTATTTTGCACTTCGGTATGAACACGTAAGCGTCCTGCAACCAGATACCAATTGAGCCAAGCACCGATAATTAAGCCAATTGCAATCCATGATTCAGATAGTCCGGCAAGATAAATAGCACCGGGTAAACCCATGAGCAGCCAGCCGCTCATATCGGATGCACCAGCTGATAGGGCGGTGACAAAACTTCCTAGACTTCGCCCCCCAAGAATATAATCATCAAGGTTTTTGGTAGAAAAATAGGCGTATAAACCGATGCCTAACATAGCAGCGATATACACCACGAATATTACAACAGTGGGATTAGAAAAATTCATAATGGATGCTTATCCTTATTTATCCATAACGGTACAATCCCATCTGAATAGCCCAAAATTGATTTACTATTCTAACAAGACTGATAAGGTGACAGATTCAAGCATGGATGATTTTGGAAAAACTGTTGTTTTTTTGTAATAAAATTGTTTAATTGTGTAATTAAAAATAAGCTCATGAATCTTATGTTTTTAATCGAATAAATTCAACTTTAGAGCTACTATAAATCAGACAATATTTTATTTTCAATTGCAAAATATTAGCTATGAATACATGCAATTTAATAATTTTGTGTTTTTTGAGCTATTTACGGGATTGAGATGTACTTAAATTGATCTAATTAAGCTATTAAAACGCTGATAAAAATCTATTTTGAATGAAATGGCTTTAAATTTAGCGAATATAGTTTGGTTAAGATGCTAAAGCGACATATTTTGTGGTTTGTATTCGATCAAAAAAGCTAAATTGCTTGTAATGAGTTAAATTTTCATTCATTTGAAAAATGATATGAGTTTATCGCTAGCTAGTTTTGTATTTGACATAAAAAAACCTAGGCAATTTGACTAGGTTTTTTAAAAATAGCTTTAATGAATCTTACAAACCTGATTCATAATCCGTATTTGACAGAAGCTTTTCAACGTCAGCCATATTGTCAGGTTTGATTTTGTAGATCCAACCTTTACCATATGGTTCTTCATTTACGAAATCAGGATCATCTTCGAGAGCTGTATTTACTTCAACGACAGTACCTGAAATAGGTGCGTGGATGTCAGATGCCGTTTTAACTGATTCTACGATTCCCGCTTGTTCAGTCGCAACAACTTGAGTTCCAACCTCAGGTGCTTCAACATAAACTAAATCACCTAATTCCAATTGAGCATGGTCACTGATACCCGTAACAACTAAGTCACCTTCAATTCTTACCCACTCATGCGTTCTTGCATATTTCAAATCTGCTGGATGGTTCATGACAACTCCTTAAAATCTGTCGTATCATTTTTGTCTGGTTTTATACAGGTTTTTCAATAAAAACAAAAGCATCTAACAAAAAAGCATTTAAATATTATAAATATGGATCTTTGCGCCAGTTGCTAGGGCTTCGACCACTCCAACGTTTAAATGCTCGGCTAAAATTGGCTACATCAGAATAACCTAACTCATCAGCAATTTGTTCCAAGCTATAATCAGTTCTTGAAAGTAGGGATGTAGCATGACGATACCGTACCTCATCTACCAATGTTGAGAATGATGTGCCTTCAGCTGCTAATTGTCGTTTTAGAGTCCGATCTGACATATGTAAACGATCTGCGACGCTTTCGATACTTAAATAATGCTGCTCTGAATTGGTTAAAATATCACGAACACGCATAGCTAGACGTCTCCGTTCACCTAAAGCAGATAACTCAGTTTCACATTGATTAATAGCAATTTGACTGGCGATCGGGTCAGCATTGACCATTTTCAAGCCTAAGTATTTTTTATCAAAACTAGAAATTAAGTGTGGTTGATTGAATCTAACGATACTTGTTAATTTATCACGATATTTTTCGAATCCAATTGGTTCGGGAAAATCTAAATCAACTTCACCACTTAAATCTTCAATTCCAGTTAAGGCTTTTGCCATGGTCATGATACCAATGGTCAAACCTAAAATAATTTCGGTGCGTAAGGGTTCAACCTCAATATCACATTGTAGTTGTAAAGTGGCTTTAGGACCAAAAGTAGAAAAATAAAGCTGTAAAAACGGAAGGCGAAGCTGAATAAAACGACTGGCCAGTGCAATGGCATCAGTGATGTCATGTGCAGTCATAATGGCATAACCAATAAAACCATGAATAGAGATACGCATTTGCGTACCTATATGAAAACCAAGGGTACTTTCACCCGTTAAGCGCAAAGAATGCTTTACTAGTTCGTTTGCGATTGGTGTTGGAATTCGATAATTTGGATCAGCCAGTTGTTCGCTCGTGAGATGAAATGGAGCAAATAAAGTTTCATCGTTATATCCCCAACGAGAAACTACGTCTAATAACAATAAGCCATAGACACCTGGTATACCTTGATCTTGACGAGTTGAGGGTGTTTTCATGTGCTTTCCGTGGCGCTCATCAATTTTGCCAATATCTTTTAAACATTTTTAAGTCTTAAACATCTTTACATGAAATAAAATAATCAATCATAAAAATTGTTGGACAAGAGAGTCACTGAATCTTCAAACATAAATTTGGTCTTCTAAAAACCATAATTTTGGTTGTTGATATTAATAGCACATCACCATGCTGGTTTAAAGCTTGGGTCACATAGCTGACGATACCTCGATCGTTTTTAGTTTTGGATGGCACGATCGCTGTAATTTCAATTTCAACATGAATTTTATCGCCAACACGAGTCGGACGTGGCCAACGTAGACTTGATTCTGAGCCGAGTAATCCACCTGCGATTGGAAAACACTCTGTCCATAACCGCATCGTCACGGCAGAAGTATGCCAACCGCTTGCGGCTAAGCCTTGAAAAATCGGATGTTGTGCGGCAGCTTGCTCATCTAAATGAAAGGGTTGCGGGTCGTATTGACCTGCGAACTGTTTCACTTCTTCCAAAGTCATTTCATATTCACGACTAATGAAATGATCTCCAATCTTTAAATCTTCTAAATACAACATTATTCTGTGTCCTGAGTCACTCGTTGTTCAACTAGAAAACCACCCGTTTGGCGTTTCCATAATTGTGCATACAAGCCATCATTGGCAATCAGTTCTTCATGTGTACCTTGTTCAGCAATTCTGCCTTTATCCAGTACAATGAGGCGATCCATCTGAGCAATAGTAGATAAACGGTGCGCAATAGCAATAACTGTTTTGCCTACCATTAAGTCATTTAAACTGCTTTGAATCGCTGCTTCCACTTCTGAGTCGAGAGCGCTCGTTGCTTCATCTAAAATGAGGATCGGTGCGTCTTTAAGAAAAACACGAGAAATTGCAATACGTTGACGTTGTCCACCCGAAAGCTTGACTCCACGCTCACCGACATAAGCATCGAATCCAACACGTCCTTTTTGGTCTGTCAATTGCGGAATAAATTCTTCAGCACGGGCTTTTTTCACAGCGAGTTGAAGTTCTACTTCGTTTGCATTCGGACGACCGTATTTAATATTTTCAGCAACTGTACGATGTAATAGGGATGTATCTTGCGTCACTAATGCAATATTGGCACGTAAACTATCTTGTGTTACATCGTGAATATTTTGACCATCAATCAAAATACGACCTTGGTTGATTTCGTAAAAATGAAGCAGCAATTGGATTAGTGTTGATTTTCCAGCACCAGAACGTCCCACAATTCCAATTTTTTCACCTGACTTGATTGTTAGATTGAAATGCTCGATCACATTTTTCTCATTATAAGCAAAACTTACATTTTCAAAGCGAATTTCACCATTTTTAACGTTGAGCTCAGTTGCATCTTGTTTGTCCTGAATTTGGATTGGTTTCCCCAAAGTTTTCATACCATCTTGAATGGTACCGACGTTCTCGAACAGCATTGTGACATGCCACATAATAAATTCAGCCAAACTATCGAGTTTTAATACCATAGCTGTGGTCGCTGCAATAACGCCAATCGCGGCTTGACCTTGTGTCCATAACCATACTGAAGTTCCGATCACGCCTATGAAAAGAAAGGCACTGAGTAAACGAATGCTAATTTGGTATTTCACACCTAAACGCATTTGTTTATAAACAGTCACCATAAATTCGCGCATAGATTCTTTGGCATACTGGCTTTCTCGTCCAGCATGAGCGAATAATTTTACAGTTTGAATATTGGTATATGCGTCAGTAATACGACCTGTCATAACGGCACGCGCGTCGGCTTGTTCCATAGAGACTTTACCAAGGCGTGGAATAAAGTAACTGGCGATGATAATGAATAGTAGAAGCCATAAAATGAGCGGAACGATGAGAATAGGTGAAATAGAGCCAAGTACTAAACTAATGGTAATAAAGTAAACCAAGACATAAACCAACATGTCGCCCAGAATCATCCAAAATTCACGTACGGCTAATGCAGTCTGCATCACTTTTGCTGAAAGACGACCTGCAAAATCGGTATGAAAGAAATCTAAACTTTGCTGTAATAATAAGTTGTGAAAACGCCAACGCATACGCATCGGGAAATTACTAAATAGAACCTGATGTTTGATAATGGATTGAAGGCTTACAAAGAAAATATTTGCAAATAAAATACTAATTAAAATCGTTAAATTTTGCTGATTGGTTTGTAAAAAGGTACTAGGCTGACTTTTTGTGAGCCAGTCTACTAATTTTCCAACATATGCAAAAAATAGTGCTTCAAAACATGCAGCAGCAGCAGTACACGCGATAAGAAAAAATAGAAAAGGGCGTACGCCTTTGGTTGCTTGCCATACAAAAGCAAAGAACGTGGTTGGTAATGGTTTGTTTAAGTCTTTTGTGGGATAAGGATCGACTAATTTTTCAAACCATTGCAGCATTACGTTTCCCTCAAGTTTTAAAGTATCGACTTAGCTAGCTGTAGCATAACAGAAAATCAAATAAATAGATGAATAAGGTTATTTCGTGGAATTTTCTAATATTTTCTTTGTTATAGGCTGCAGCGATAGGACTTATGAAAAATTAAATCGTTTATGAAATCAAATTGAATGGTATTGGGGCATTTTTGAGAGTTTGTTTTTAATAGCATGTGATTGTTAAGAAAATGTGAAATTTGCATTATCATAAAAAAAATTATATTTTGTATCTTTTTTGTGGTTAAACTGAAAATTAGTTTAACAATTAACATTTAGTCGTAAAATTCAATGACTCAAGAGTATTGTATTTTTTTTAAACTGATTTAACTTATCAATCACTTAAGTATTTAATTTTATTGGGGGATAAAATGGATAATAAGTTTGGGGTAGCCGTTTTTTATATATTCATTCTTTTAGGCGTAAGCATTTGCTTATTGAGCTTAGTTGAGTTGGATCTAATATGGTTTGTAATTAGCTCTGGGTTATTAGTTTGTGCTTATTTACTTAAGCATGAGTTTAAGCTTCCTGTGGTTTTTTGGAGGAAAATAGAGTAGCTTTATTTCCTTAGTATAAGATTAATTTAGTGTAAGATTTTGTTTTTTAGATTTAATTTTATGCTGAATTTAAAGTTATATATTTTCTGTGGATATATAATAACGAGATTAGTTGTAATGATAAAAAAATAATAGCCTTGTGAAAAGGCTATTATTTTAAAACTTAACTAGCTGTTACTTTCATCAATACAACACCGAATATGATTGAGGCTGCTGCTAAAATTCGCAGAAGTCCTATCGGCTCATGTAAGAAAAATATACCAATAAGAAATGCACCAATAGCTCCAATACCAACCCAAATAGTATATGCAGTTCCTAGGGGTAAGGTTCTCATAGCAGCAGCTAATAGGCCAAAACTCAAAATCATGAAAACAATTGTGATTATACTTGGCGTGAGTTTTGTAAAACCATCTGACATTTTTATAGAAAATGCCCAAACAATTTCGAATATTCCAGCTAAAATTAAATAAGCCCAAGCCATTTAGACACCTCATTATTAGAATATTAGGTCGTCCTAACAACTTAAGAAATAAAAAGGTCGTCCTTTTCAAAATATAGAAACATTTTTAGCAAAAAATTTCAGTTATTTTTTATTAAATTTTGTATAGATAGGAGTTTAAAACTTTTAAAATTGGATAAGTTATATGTCTATAAATTATCCAAAATCAATAAGATGGTTTTAAATTAAGACGGAATGTTGTTTGGTGTTACTGTCATTTGTTCAAAATATTGAACAGCAGGGGATTTTGCCATATAAGCCAATGCTTGATCTGTATCGCCTTCATGGATTGGATTAAAATTTGGAGAAACCCAACGTAAAGTTGCTTTCCATAAATATTTAATCGTTGGTAAGTTATCAGTTTTAGTGGCTGTTTTTTCAAACTCGCGAATAAATGAGAAGAAACCACGACGCATTAATTTTTGAATGTCTTTATGCTCTAAATCTTGTTTCCCAAGACTGCGTGCAAAATCAGCAAGAAAATAAATAAATAATGGGAAAATTGCCATCATAATCACTTGACGAGAAACGTAGAAGCCTAATTTATTCGTTAATAGATGTTCAAATAAATCATAAGCTACACAACGGTGTTCAACTTCTTCAGCTAAATGCCAGCGGAATAAATCGGACATTGCTGGATCAGCTTTGTCCCAAGATTTACTCTCTAAAGTCCATTGACCAATAGTGCCTGTAAAATGCTCAATTGCAGCAATTACACCGACACGAAATAGTAACCAATATTCATCAAGCTTTTCACCTTTTAGGAACGGAATGCCAAGTGGTTTATCGCCTAAAAGAATATTAAAAATTAAATGTGCGCGATTAAGTGGGTCTTGGATGTCATAACCATTTTCTCTTAAAAAATCTTGGGCTTTTTCATGCGCTCGAGCATGTGCAGCTTCTTGGCGAACAAAACCAACTACTTCTTGTTTTAGTTTTTCATCCGTTATATGGGGGAGTGTTTTGTTAAATACACGACAAAACCAAAATTCACCCGCTGGAAGTAGCATGTTAATGCCATTGGCGATGTGAGAACATAGAGGATCATTTGGCATCCAACAAACTGAAGACTCAGAGAAATCGAAATGTACTTTTCTAGCCTTAATTTGATGATTTTCTGTGATCATATGCATTACCCAATCTAAAATGACAAACTAATTTGAATATGTAATTTTTAGCATTGAGTAAAAAAGATCACCATGTTCATAAAGGACAAAAACAGCAATTAGATAGATTTTAAAGATAAGCAATTGAATGAGGCGTTTTAATTTACATTAAATATTTTTCAGAACGTTGATCTTTTCATCCTTTGCAATTGCTTATGTAACTGGCTGATCAAGCGGTAGTATTTTTAATTGCTTATCTTTTCCAGATTAAAGCGTATACTAAAATCAAGAATCAAAAACGATAGGATTATAAAATGCTTGTTAAATTTGCAGTACGGTTCATGGTGATCTTAGCTTCAGTCTTGGCTTTAGCCGCGATGGTTATTCATTTCTTCTTTTCTAGTAAATTAACTACTGATTTATGGATCATTGTTGTTCCGATTATTTTAGGCATACCAATGTTAGCTTCTGTGCTGCTCGCAAAAGATGATGAGTTAAGTGTCCATTAATTTAAATCTAAGTTTTCTTGAGGTTTAGAATCATTTTTTTCAACTCAAATAAAAGGAAGCCTTTTCTAAAGGCTTCCTTTTATTTATTGCATCATAAATTATTGTCGAATGAAGACTTATTTCAGCTTAAAGTTCAGGTTGAGATATAGAAGATATAGAATTTAGTTTTTGTAAATCATATCCTGATGGGGCTTGATAAATTCTTAAACCAAATTCAGGAATAATTGCGATCAAATGATCGAAAATATCCGATTGAATCGCTTCGTAAGATGCCCATGCAATCGTATTGGTAAAAGCGTAGATTTCTAAGGGTAAACCTTCACTTGTAGGCTGTAATTGACGAACTAAAATAGTTTGATTTTGAGCAATACCTTGATGCTGACGTAAGTAAAATTCCACATAAGCTCGGAATGTTCCTAAGTTTGTTAATCTTCGTTGATTGTATTGAGACTGACTATTTAAATGTTTATTGAACTCATCGATTTCAGATTGTTTTGCATCGAGATAACGATCCAAAAGTAAAAAATTCTTTAGCTTTTGCTGTTCTTCATGATTCATGAAATGAACGCTACTTTGATCTAAAAAGATAGAGCGCTTTATACGACGACAACCTGAATTGCTCATCCCACGCCAGTTTCTAAACGTATCTGTTACCAGCTTATTGGTTGGAATGGTTGTGAATGTTTTATCAAAATTCTGCACAGTTATGGTATGTAATGACATATCAATTACATCACCATCAGCATTGAGTGATGGCATTTCGATCCAATCACCAATACGAACCATGTCATAAGATGCGATTTGAACACTGGCAACAAGCGAAAGTATTGTGTTTTGAAAGACCAACATTAACACTGCTGCCATCGCACCAAAGCCAGCAAGCAGGGTAAAGACATCTTTTTTTAGGAATGTACCTAAAATCATCAGACCACAAACAACGAATAAAATCAGCTTAATGAGCTGCAAATATCCTTTAATTGGTTTATTTCTTGATTTAGGATTACGTTGATATATTAAATTAAAAATATTTAAGGCTTCACTCACTGTAAGAGCAAGCGTAAGGAAAATAAAAGCTTGTGCCCCCATTTGCACAAATGTAATGAATTTTGCAGAGAGATGTGGAACGGTGGTAATACCATTCATAATCACAATAGCAGGAACTATATTTGCAAAACGTCGCGTTACACTGTGTTGAGCAAAAATAGACTGATTTGGAGATTTAAATTTGGTAATTAAATGACGAATTCCACGAACAATAATTCTTTTAGCTACAAAGTTAGCCAAAGCTGCAAAAATAATTAAAACAGCTAATCCAAGCAACATTTCTAGCCATGGATAATGGCTCAACTCGGTTCGAATTTCTCTTATAAAACCTAAATAATCCAAACGAAAACACCTTAAAATTCTTTGAATTAGAATTGTAAGGTGTTAAATACGATATTGTCCTTTTGCTCACAGTTTATATACGAACTGTAAGGTGATTTAACATGCAGTAAGGTTTACCACATTAAATCATCAGGAATCACATAAGCTGCATACGGATCTTCTTCATCAGTCGCTTGGTCATTCTTTTCTGTATTCTTATTAATCAGAACAAATCCTTGCATTTTTTGGTCAATTTTATCGGCAAGTGCTTTAGGTAAAAAAGCATAGCTTTCCTGATCTTTAGCAATCACCAATGAGCCAGAAACTAAGGCATTATAAATTTGTTGATTGATATATACCTTTTTAATCTTGTTTTCATCAATAAATTGATAAGCCACATCACCTTCTGTTTGACCTACTTTATGCTGTTTGATCATTTGAATAATTGATGCTTTTAGCGCTTTTTGTTCTAAGATACGTTGTTTTTCAGAATCTAATGCCTGATCTTTCGCTAACTTTTCTTGTTTTGCTCGTTCAATTTCAGCTTTAATTTGAGCATCATCATTGTGACCTGTTTTTTGCTCATGTTGCGCTTGTTTAGTGAGTTTTTTCGCTTTTTTATTGTCTACTAAACCAGCCTTTAATAACTGAGCTTGCAATGCATTTTTAACCATAGTTCAATCCAGATGCGTTTTTGATGAAAAGCGAAAATATGCAACCCAATACGCTAAACTCAATGTCAGACTGAGTCCAGCAGGGACTAAAAATGTTTGTAATTTTAAATAAGGATAAAGCAAACTCGCAATAAGTCCACCAACTAAAAAACCCGAAAAAATGAGTAGATGTAAAAAAATACGACGATTTTCTACGTTTAGACCGCGAACTTTATATCCAATCGCTAAACCAATATCTGTTAATACGCCAGATAAATGGGTTGTACGGATAATTGCACCTTTATAATGGCTCACCATTGCATTTTGTACACCCATAGCAACACAAGCCCATAACAGTCCATATCGAGGAAAATAGGGCAGTAATAACCAAGTGAGAAACAAAAAGATAGCAACTAGACTTAAAGGGAAACCGTAGTGACGACCAAATGCACTATGGCTATTACCTAAAATTAGACCGCTATAAAATGAGCCGATAACAAAGCAAACAATGACTGAACTTAGATAGAAAAAATGTTCGGGTTGCCAGTTGAGTACGCTCATTGCAAGCATACTGACATTACCCGTCATATGCGAAACGGATTGATGAAGGACAGTGAATAAGCCTAAAACGTTTACCATTCCAGCATTCAGTGCGAGTAAAAAAGCACTTATTTGAATCCAGTTGGGTAAACGTTGTAACGGCATGAACCTACTCGTTTTAGCGGTTTCGGAAATCTACAGCGGCTGTAAATAAAACGTCAGTTGATGAGTTTAACGCAGTCTCAGTAGAATCTTGTAATACACTAATAATCATACCAATCGCAACAACTTGCATGGCAATTTCAGATGATATACCAAACAAACTACATGCAACTGGGATAAGTAATAAAGAACCACCAGCAACACCTGAAGCACCACAAGCAGAAACTGCTGCGACAACAGATAAAATAATCATGGTACTAAAATCAACATGAATACCCAGCGTATGAACTGTAGCAAGCGTTAAAACTGTAATGGTTACTGCTGCACCAGCCATATTGATTGTTGCGCCTAAAGGGATAGAAACACTCGCTGTGGCTGCATTTACACCAAGACGATGTGCTAAATCCAAATTCACAGGAATATTTGCAGCTGAGCTACGTGTAAAGAATGCGGTAATACCACTTTCTTTTAAGCACTTAAACACCAATGGGTACGGATTTTTTCTCATTGTTAATGCAACAAGAACTGGATTGATCACCAATGCAACAAAAAGCATTGTTCCAATCAAAACCATTAATAAGTGTGCATAACTTGATAGCGTTGCTAAGCCCGCATCTGCAAATGTAACTGCAACTAAGCCAAAGATACCAACAGGTGCAAAGCTGATCACGATATGAATGATTTTATTCACAGCATCAGCAACATCAGTTAATACTTGCTTGGTTGCATCAGAACTATGTCTAAGTGCTAAACCTAGACCGATAGCCCAAGCTAAAATACCAATAAAATTAGCATCACTAATGGCTTGAACAGGATTGGCTATAAAGCTTAATAGTAGATTTTTTAAGATCTCAGCAAGACTACCAGGCGCTTGTAGCTCTGATTGATTTGCTAAATGCAAAAATAATTGACTTGGAAAAATGATACTCGCAATAACCGCACTAAATGCAGCTAATAGCATTCCTGCTACATATAGAACCATCACTGGCTTTAAATTAGAATTCTGTCCAACTTTGAAATTTGCGATTGAAGAGAGAACCAATACAAATACTAAAATTGGCGCAACAGATTTCAATGCTTTGATGAACAATTCACCTAATAAACTTAAATAAGGTGTAAAGTTAGGAAATAGCAATGCCACGCCAATCCCTAAAAAAATAGCAATAATAATTTTGCTAACTAAACTTAAGCGAGACAATACATTAAACATATAAAAGCCTTATAAACCTGTATGTGGTTTAAGGTTAAACAAGCGCCGTATTCTATACCTAAGCACTCAGTATTTAAAAATTTTTTTTACAAGCAAATTACTTTAAAATTTATGTAAAAAATAAGATAATGTTTTTAAAGAAAAAATTATAAGAACAAGCTCTATCTTTTTGTATAAAAAAGCATCTCAAAGCAGGCTAATTATCGCTAGTTCTCACAGAGATTTCTTGGATTGCTTGATAGTGCGTTAAAAAAATCTGGCCTGTTAACTCTTTGATTAGCCTAGAGTCTAACAGTCGATCCATCACTGTACTTTTAACTTCTGATAAATGTAGTTGAATGGCGAGTATTGAAAGTTCTAGATTAAGTTCTTCCAACATTTCTAATGCGCTCAGATCGATATTGCTGATGCTCGAACAGTTGATAATGACATGTTGAATTTGATTATTTTTACTTAATTCTGTAATAACAGAACCTTTTAGCACATGAGCATTCAAAAAATTTAAATTTTCATCTACACGAAATGAAGAAATAGTTGGTATTGTAATTACATCATAACGTGAAACATTTCTAAAATGCTGTGTTCCTTCGACTAAGCCAATTTGAGCAATATGGGGACGACTAATTCGCCATAACAATAAAATGAAAGTTAAAATAATTCCGATCACTAATCCAGTGGAAATATCAATACATGTTACACCGATAAAAGTCGCTAACATTGCAAGCCCATCAGCTTTGGAGTATTTCCATGTTTCTATAAATGGGACTAAGCTTACTAACTTCCAAATAGAAACTAAAATGGTAGCGGCTAAAATTGCCAAAGGTAGATTTTGGAAAAAACCTGTAAAGTACAAACCCACAAAGATCATCAGTAATGATGAAAGTACACCTGACATTGGTGTTTTAGCGCCTGCATCAGCATTGACAATAGTTCTAGATAAACTTCCAGAAACAGCGAAACCGGAACTTATCCCAGCCGAAATATTTGCTAGACCGAGAGCAATCAATTCTTGATTACTATTTAAATCATCACGTTTTTTGATGGCGGTTGCTTGAGCAATTGCTAATGATTCTACAAAGCTAATCATGGCAATCATGAAAGCGCTTGGGAGTAAAGTTTTTACAAGTTCGATATTCCACGTTGGAAATTTAAGATCAGGCAAACCTGAAGGAATCATCCCGACGGTTTTTAAACCGTATTGATCTAAATTCAATAAGAAAACTATTCCGATAGAAAAAACGACTAATAGTAATGGGCTCAGTTTAATAATCACGTCATTTTTAAACAATTTTGGAATACAGACTAAGATGATAATTGCAGCTAAACTCGTACTGATCGTCAATAGATTGCTTAGATGAATATTTGGAATCAAGGTGCTAATAAATTCTGGAATATTATTTGCTTTTAAAGGAATGTCTAATAGAAATTTAATTTGTCCAAGCGCAATAAGCAAAGCTGAGGCGATAACAAAACTTTTGATTACAGGGTGGCTAATTAACTGAATTAAAAAGCCAAATCGAAAAAAGCCAAGTAGGAGTGAAATAAAGCCAACTAATATAGATAACAAACAAGCGGCTTCAATATACGCAACTGTACCTACAGGAAAAAGTGGATTTAAGGTCGCAAAAACCATCATCGAAATAATCGCCACAGGCCCGACAGAAAGGGTGGTGCTGCTACCGATGAATGCATAAATAATCATAGGTAAAATGCTGGCATAAATACCCATAATTGGAGGTAAACCTGCCAACATGGCATAAGCCATACCTTGCGGAACAAGCATTGTCAGTACGATGCATGCTGCAAAAAAATCTGACTTGAAGTTGGCTGAGCTATAGTTTTGTAGCCACTTAGAAGAGGGAAATAGATTTAATATTTTTTGATTTATAGAGTTCATGCATAAATCATCTAAAAATGTATTTATGCATATATTATGCAGAAAAAAAGCAAAGCAAACTGCATATAAATATAAAACTTAGATCAGTTTAGATGTTAGGACAATAATTCTGATAAAGCGTTGTAAGCACAACTTGTAACTTTGGATCACTGATTGAATAAAAAATTTGCTTTCCATCACGACGAGTACAAACAACATTACTCTTTCTTAACATCATGAGTTGTTGTGAAAGGGTAGGTTGAAAGATTTGAGTTAGCTCTTCAATTTGAGAAACATTTAATTCTTGTTTCGCTAAATGACACAAGATAATTAAACGATCTGTGTTTGCAAGAGATTTAAGTACATTGACAATTGAGCTTGCAGATTCTCTCATTGCTTCGATCTCAAGATCTTTTTGCATATTATCCTCACGATGTTTCAAGCGAACTTAGTATAAGGGCAGCAAAATTAAAAAATGTAGCAAAACTGAATAATTGCAATGGTTTTTTATGAAAAAGGATATAAGTAAAAGTAATAATGACTCTCATTTGTGTATGCCATTATATTTTTTTATTCAAAAGTGAGATTAAAGTCTCTATTTAATATTTTGGTCTATTTTTTAAGTGATTTCTATATTTAAAAATATGGTTGACGCTTAAAATTATTAAAAATAACTAAACAATAAAAATAAATTATTAATAACATTAATGAATATAAAAAAATTAAAAAAAAGTTTGTACTTTTTGAAAAAGTAGATATACTGATAATAAGACAGAACGATCTGTCTGCATAAAAAGGAGTGGGAGTGCTACTGTACTACCGCCAGAGGGTAATAATTTTATTATTCTTTTACAACTCAGACGCAAGCGTGAGCCACAATTATAACTATAAATCACGCTTTATTTTTTAATTTTCCTTATATATCAATTTTCCTTTAAATGACTCTTGATTCAAAGGAAAACTCTAACTTTTAAGCCAATTCTTTTTCAAAGTTGATTAAATGTTTTACACGTGTCCAGTATTCATCCATTTGGACAGAATTTTTATTTACATGAGCTTGAATGGTCATGCCATCCAAAATACTCACAATCAGTGTTGCTAGATGGGTCGGATTACGAATATCTAAATGTGTCAATAAACCGTGTACTAAATTGGTTAACCATATTTTATATTGAGTAGCTGGTTCCAAAGTAGAAGGATAAATTTTAATGACTTCTTCTAACGCTTTTTGAAACATGCAACCATTGAAGTCTTCGCTATGAAACCAAGCGTCATACCAAATGAATATTGCGTTGAGTTGTTCTAGATAATCATCTGGATTACATTCAGCTAAAGCTGCATTTAATGATGTTTGTAAATTTACGTTTCTTTGGAGTAAACACTCTTCAATTAGTTTCTCCTTGGAAGGGAAGTATTTATAAAAAGTCATTTTAGCGACATTAGATTCACTAATAATCCGATCAACTCCAATTGAATTATAGCTATGAGAGTTAAAAAGTCTTAATGCTGTGGTAATAATATCTTCTTTTTTTGACATATT
The DNA here is from genome assembly GCF_024296945.1 of Acinetobacter sp. Z1. NCBI lineage: Bacteria > Pseudomonadati > Pseudomonadota > Gammaproteobacteria > Moraxellales > Moraxellaceae > Acinetobacter > Acinetobacter sp. Z1. Next base: position 1,574,278 of record NZ_CP101115.1, read on the forward strand.
TAGCCTCTAAGTCGCTCCCCATTACTAGAGCATAGTTTCGCATTCTGATATGCAATTTTGGCATGGGATTTTACATGCTATTTTGAAAATATCCTAGCGGAAAATAACAATATTTATGAATTGCGATTATTAGGTGAAATGTATTATTTATCGATAAAATTAACAAATTGAATTAGCTGTATTAATAATAATTTATTAAGTTGATTCTAGGTGGTTTATGATTGTTTATATTTTGATGTTATTAACTGGATTACAAAGATTTTAATTCCTCAATTGGTAAATGAGAAATATTCGTATTATTAAAGTGAGCCAGTATTTTTTTCAACTGACCCACAGATTTAAAATGATTGAGCTTATTCTTGTGGCAAGCTTGCGATTAAGTTCACAAAGTTTTGATAAAGTTGTGAGCGCTGTGTAGGCGTGTAAACAGAACGTTTGATTACGCCTTTGTCTGTAGAAATTGATAGATCAATATTTTGTGCGTTTCTGAGTTCATTAAGAAATGAGCTTGGAAGTATGAATGAATTTGATGATCTTCTTGGAATGAGTCGATTTATATATTTTTGCTCCGTCTTTGTCATGGCATCATAATTAAAAGATTTTCCATCAACGCTAAAGCTTATACTTTTTATGTCGTAATAGTCATATGTGCTTGTAAGTGAAACATCAATTTTAAGTTGTTCTCTTGTTTGTTTATCCCACGCTACAACGACTGTTGGACAAATTTCATTGGATTTACAATTTAAAGAACCAGCCGTCGCAAGATGATCCAAGGTTGTTGGTGATGTTGATTGATGTTGTAAGTTAGAACATCCACTCACAATACTTGCGAAGCACAATAAGCCTATTACTTTTTTCATAATTTCAATTCTCAGGTCTGTTCTGAATTTATTTGCTTAATGATGTAGTGTTGGGCCAAGAAATTCAAATGGTTTAGCCGTCTTAAATTGATTTGTCGCATCGCCAGCAAAAGTATTCTGCTGATCTTTACCTAAATCAAGTTTACGTGTAACACCGTCTTTAAAATTTATTTGCTTCAAATCAACCCAAAATACATTTGGCGATACTGCTGATTCAAAGAAATAAAGTTGCTGTTTATGATCCGCTACTGTTCTCCAACGAGTTGAAGAAATATTTGGTTCTTCGGCAGTGTTTAAACCAAAAGGAACGGAAGCATTTCTAATCACACTAAATACAGATGCGATTGCTTCTTTGGGGTTATCATTTTTAGGAATTGCATTGATATAAAAAGACGCACGAGCGAAACGGTCTGCTGCACGATTTGTGCCGGGGAGCATTATTGTGCCGCCAATTTGTTGCCAGTAGGTGTTTAATGCTAACTGTTGGTCAAAGATAGGCGAGTTGGTCATAACTTGATATTTTTTGTTGTGATGAATAACTTGTTTTCCGTTGATATATTCAATAATCGCGCTATCACCGGTCTTATCAGAAATAGATAAATGAAGAGTCGCTAATCGTTGTTCTCCAGGAACAGCATCTGTGATTAGTGTAAAAGGTTCTTTTTCTAAAGCAGATACTGCTTCAGCAACAGTTGCATAATTATCAAGTACGTATTGAGCCCAAGCAGAAATACTTAATTGTGGTTTATTCGATTGTTTACTATCAGGATATTGGGATTCAACTAGCCATAACACATTTGCGACTAATCCTGCTTCATTCATACCATCTGTTGTTGATATATCGTATCCAGAAGCAATCACGCTGCCGTACTTTGATTTCCATTTCAGAGATTTCGAACCTGCATTACTATCACGCTCTACACCACTTGGCATGATCCAAAGATTAGTTCCGACATCCACTTTCCAGTCCATAGATCGACCTGTAATAATGTGATTGTCATTACCTAAATATACGGCTCTTGTACATGCTTGAACTGTTTGAAAAAATAATGACGATGCGATGAATGAACAAAGTAATGTTTTTTTCAACATGTTGATCTCCACATTTTTTAATCAAGAATTATTTAAAATTAATATATGTTTTTAGCTTATCAGTAATTAGTTTATAAATATTTTATTAGTATTCAATCTCTAAAATGTAATATTGGTAAAAAGAAAGACTTCTGAATGTGACTGGAATTGATAAAAAAGCAAAAACTTTTCTTATCTAATTCAACCATGATCCAGAAGCCTAAATTTGGTTTAGTTTGGTGGTAATAACATCAAGATTGCATTGTTTAAAAGTAGAGCGATATCTTCCAAGATTTCATCTTGGTTCAAGTTTTCATCAAACATCAAAACTTTTCCATCTGCAATCTGTTTTAGTGTCGATGCGAAAGACTCTGAAATGCAAATATTCTCACCATTCGCCCAAAAATCTAAAACTTCATTCTGATTTCTATAAAGAAGTCTCGATGCTGGTTCGAGTATTAGTTGATAACCAGTGCCTACAACCTCTAATAAATCATTTGCCTCAATTTCTTCAGGTTCTGGAATACTATTTGGGTAGTTCGATTCGCTCATATAAGACATGATTGCCGCATCAAACTCTGGAGCTGTGCTGAGGTAGTTAAGTAACTCAGTTTTTAAATAGGAAAATTCAGTACTGTTAATTTCCCCAAGATTTTCAGTTTGTTGGCGTGCAATATCCAACAAAGGGTTTTTGAGAGAATCATTTTCTGCAAACTTATCACTGACTTGATCTATCATTTCTGAAAGATTTGGCATGCGGAAACCGAAAGAAAACGTTAAACAGTCATCTTCAGCCACACCATAATGAGCAAGCCCAGGGGGAACATAAAGTAAGTCGCCAGGAGCAAGCACTTCATCAAAATGAACATCTATTTCTGTAAGCAGTTTTAATGGTTGGTCTGGTAAAAACTCAGTTGATTCATTGCACATTTGACCTAACTGCCAACGACGATGACCATAACCTTGCACTAAAAAAACATCATAAAAATCAAAGTGCTTTCCTACAGAACCTCCTTTAGGTGCATAAGACACCATGATGTCATCACGACGCCATTGTGGAATAAAAGGAAATTTTTTCCAAAGTTCTGCAATATCAAATGAATAGTGATCGACTGCTTGAACTAAAATAGTCCATAAATTAGGTAGTTTTTGAAAATCACCTTTGGTGAGTGGAGATGATTTAACATGCCATTCATTTGGATTTTTATTTTTTTGACGAATTAAGCGGGCAGTAACATCCTCTTCCAGAGCCAGCTCTTGTACATCTTCTGGCTCTAATAATCCAATAATTTCAGGTAGAGCATTACGTACCAGCAGTGGTTTTTTTTGCCAATATTCATTAAGAAATTCTTCTGCGGTGATACCGCCGAGTACCGTTAAAGATTGTGACATGGTGAGTGAAACCAAAATATTTAAATTGGCGCGTATTCTCCCTTGAGTTGAATATTGACGCAAGTCTTGTCTGCATAAGATGAAATAGTCATTAAAAGTTAGAGAATGTATTTAAACTTGATCAATTAGAAACGTATTCGTTTACAGTCCTTTCAAAAAAACAGTATGCTTAACATGCAGAGAGGAGCATACATGTATCAAGTACTGGCAAGAAAATACCGTCCACGTAATTTCAATGAGTTAGTGGGGCAAAATCATGTTTCGCGTGCTTTAACCAGCGCATTGGAACGTGGACGTTTGCATCATGCTTATTTGTTTACGGGAACACGTGGAGTTGGTAAAACCACGATTGCACGTATTTTAGCCAAATGCTTGAACTGTGAGATAGGTGTAACCTCAACACCATGCGAAGTGTGCGCAACGTGTAAGGCGGTGAATGAAGGTCGTTTTATTGATTTGATTGAAATCGACGCAGCTTCGCGTACTAAGGTTGAAGATACCCGTGAATTACTTGATAACGTACCTTATGCACCAACCCAAGGCCGCTTCAAAGTTTATTTGATCGATGAAGTGCATATGCTTTCAACGCATTCATTCAATGCTTTACTTAAAACTTTAGAAGAGCCACCTGAGCACGTAAAGTTTCTATTTGCGACTACAGATCCACAAAAGTTACCGATCACCGTTATCTCGCGCTGTTTACAGTTTACTTTGCGTCCTTTAGCTGTTGATGAAATCACAACACATCTAAGTTCTATTTTAAATAAAGAACATATCGAAGCAGATCAAGACGCCATTTGGCAAATTGCAGAATCAGCACAAGGTTCATTGCGTGATGCTTTGTCATTAACTGATCAAGCGATTGCTTATGGTCAGGGTGCTGTGCATCATCAAGATGTAAAAGAAATGTTAGGGTTGATTGATCGAACTATTATTTATGATTTGATTTTAGCGATTCATCAAAATCAGCAAGCGCGTGTTAGTCAGTTACTGTTGCAATTTCGGCAGCAAGCCTTAGATGTGTCTTTGGTACTAGATCAATTAGTTTCAACACTACATGAACTGGCTTTATTGCAATATTTACCAGATCTTGCTTTGAAATATAGTGAAGAAATTAATCAAAAAATTATTCAACTTTCAAAATTAATCTCTGCTCAAGACTTACAACTTTATTATCAAATTGCTTGTAAAGGGCGAACAGAACTTCAGCTTGCAGTGACGCAAGAGCAAGGTTTTGAAATGACTGTCTTGCGTTTACTTGCGTTTAGACCGTTATCCGTTAATGAAATCGTTGTCAGTGCAACGAGTGAAGCTAAAATAGAACCATCAATAATATTGCATGAGACGTCAAAGGTTCAAATTGAGCAATCTGAACAAGATTTTCAGACGTTTGAAAATAAGTTTGATGAGAAACTAGATCAGGTTAGTGTTGAACCTGAACCTGAACCTGAACCTGAACCTGAACCTGAACCTGAACCTGAACCTGAACCTGAACCTGAACCTGAACCTGAACCTGCTGCGCAAAATCTAAATAGTAATATGATGGTTTTTGATGTGTGTGCAGGGCAATTGGTTGAATTAGACACTTCAGCAGAAGTAAGCAACGTTCAAGCTGAATTTATAAACTCAGAAGATGTGTTGATTTTTCCTGTTGAAGATAATATTCGGGAACACGTTGATATTCAGCAAAATGAACAGCGCGTTGATTTACTGTTAGATGTAGTTGAGGAGACACCTTTTTCAGTAGAATCTGTAGATATTAAACAACAGCAGTCAGTTACAAGTTTAGAAGAACAGCATAAAGCTGAATCGACTGATTTAATGCCACAAGATATTCTAAAATTGCGTGAACAAGTTCTAGAGGGTGAGTGGAATTTAGAGAAGTGGGAATATTGGTTTAGAACCAGTCAACTTTCACCAGCAGTGCAAGAGTTAGCACAGCATGGTGTTATGCAAGGACAAATAAATGGTTCATCGATCTTTCAAATTCCACAGGAATATGAGGGCATGCTCTCTCAATTGCAGCATGGGCTAGAAGATGCCTTAAAAGTACAGTGGCCAAATACCCAATTTAACGTTGAGTATGCTGAAGTAGACTCAAATACACCTTTGATGATGCAAAATGCGCGCAAGCAAAAAGCGTTTAATCGTGCGGTTGAGTTGTTACATAAAGAACCGACCATCAAAAGTCTAGTTGATATATTTGATGCTGAACTTCAAAATATTCAATTAAAATTATAGAAGGTATACAAGTCAGTATCTTTTTATATATTTCTTAATGATTTTTATAGAAAAATACTGACGATTATGCTAAAAATGATACGTTGATATGAGCAGAGAAATTTTAGAACTCTTGCTCTATAGGAACGTATTAATTGAGTTTATTCTAATCAAATTAATATTGTAGACACCCTAAAAATATCAAGTGAAATAATAAAACTGCATAAATTTTAATTGAACAATGGGGTATATCACTAGTTTTAGTAGCAAAGTTAAAAGTGTTGATTTTAAAAACTGAAAACAATTTTCTTTCTATAAATAAAATTGCATCTGTTTTGGATTGAATATTAGAAAATTGAAGTCATCAATTTATATATTCATGGAATAACAAACGTAATCATTTTTTTCTTTGCAAAGTTCAATTGTCATCGCGTTTATTTAATTTTAAAACTTTAGCTTTACATGTTTGAGTAATCTGATTATGCGTCGTTTGCCTGTTTATATTTTGTTGGATACGTCTGGGTCTATGCGAGGTGAGCCGATTCACTCAGTGAATGTCGGATTGCAGTCCATGTTGAGTGCACTGCGTCAAGATCCTTATGCATTAGAAAGTGTTTATTTAAGTATTATTACCTTTGATTTAGAAGCAAAAATTTATTTATCTTTAACTCCTTTAGATCAAGTTCAATTCGCCGAAATTCAAGCACCCAGTGCAGGAGCAACCTTTATGGGTGCTGCCTTGGAGCTTCTTGCTGAATGCGTCAATCAGCAGGTGCAAACAAGTACAACGGATGAGAAAGGTGATTGGCGACCTTTATTATTCATTATGACTGACGGTTCGCCCTCTGATATTTATGCTTATCAACAGGTTATTCCTGTGATTCAACAATTTAATTTTGCCAGTATTGTAGCTTGTGCTGCTGGACCAAAAGCGAAACAAGAGCACTTATTGCAACTCACGGATAAGGTCGTGGTATTGGATACCATGGATGCGGCTTCATTTGCTGGATTTTTTAAATGGGTCTCAGCCAGTGTGGTTGCTGGAAGTAGTAGTGCGGGTATTTCAGGTTCGATTTCATTGCCGCCACCTCCGCCTGAAGTACAGTTGGTTTTGTAATTCGATCATCAATCATTAAGGACAAAAGATGCGCCGTTTACCTGTTTTTTTTGTACTGGATTGTTCTGAGTCTATGGCTGGGCAGAATATCCAACAGATGCAGCAAGGCATCCAGTTGATTATGCAGCAATTGCGCAAAGATCCTTATGCTTTGGAAACGGTTTATGTTTCGGTGATTGCCTTTGCTGGGCTAGTTCGAACACTAGTTCCATTGGTTGAAGTCTTTGCCTATTATCCTGTGAAACTACCTTTGGGTGGTGGTACACATTTAGGCAAAGCATTAGAACATTTAATGAATGAATTTGATCGCCATTTAATAAAAACCACTGAGGACACCAAAGGTGATTGGAAACCTGTGGTGTATTTATTTACAGATGGTCGTCCAACAGATGAATGTAAAGATGCGATTTATCGTTGGCAGAAAAAATATACTCGACGCTGCACTTTAATTGCTTTAGGCATGGGCAAAAATGTGGATTATCAAATCCTAAAGCAATTAACTGAGCATTGTATTGCCTTTGATGAATTGAATGAGCATGATTTTAAAAAGTTTTTCCAATGGATCAGTGCTTCTGTATTAGCACAAAGTAAGAGTATTGGTGATGGACAGGAACATAATCATTTACCAAGCTTAGATGAAAGTTTTATGCGTTTAGTAAAAGATCTTCCTGCAAAAAATACTTTGGTGGATGAAAACTGTGTCACCTTTGTTGGGCGTTGCGCGAAACTCAATCGTCCTTATCTGATGAAATATGAGCGAGAAATTCAGTACAAAGCGCCACAGGATTTAAATATCGAACTTAATTTGTATCATTTTCAATTAACTGAATGTTGCAAAATAGATGAAGACTATTTTACGTGGTCTGATCAGAGTCAGCATCAGCAACAAGTCAATACAACCTTGCTACAAGGTGCACCCGAATGTCCACATTGTTTGGCTGATACTGCATTTGCAATGTGTGGTTGTGGTCAATTGATGTGTTATGACGGGTTTAGTGAAGAAGCAATATGTCCGTGGTGTCGCCGCCAAGTTCGCTTTGGTTATGGTGGAATTGATGGTTTCGATGTACAACGAGGGCGTGGCTAAAATAGCCATAAGGAATAAGCATGTCTCAAGTTTTACATCCAGAGATACAAAGCGCTTTCACTGATTTATTAACGCAATTATTACAAGATAAATCCCAATCAACTGACTTAGGCGAAATTGCCGAATGGATCAGTCAGTTGCTCAAAAACAAACGTATTTATAATGCTTATTATGATTTGGCTGAAGAGATTTATGATGCGAGAGCTTTCCAATGTGAGCAACTTCCATATTTTCATCAAACTCAGCTATACCATATTTTGCGAGAAGGGCGACAAGCCATTTATTTACCTTGTCAAAATGGTTTAAGCAGTTTCTATCAGCAGTGTGATAGTGAAATAGTAGCTGTAAATGAAGAAAATCATGAACATCTTGAAAGCTCGCCATCAGAGCGGGATAAAAAGAATACTAATGACTTTAATTCGATGACTGATACTCAATTTGGAATGATTACGCCTTATCCGTCAAGTGAAGATGCAACTTCAGTCGATATTGTAAAAATGGTGAAAAAAATGCCTTATTTTCAGATTCCAAATGCACGTGTTGGGCAGATTTATCAAGCCAAGATTCAAATGCAACATCCTATAAAACAACCAGTCTATATTTGTGCCGATCGTATTGAAATCTCAGATGACTTAGGTCTGTGTTTTAATCAGGACATGCAGCAGTTACAAGGAACTCCGTTGCAGGCAGGTGAGTTCAAATTAAATTTCCAATATAAAATCAATCAAGAACAAGTCGATTGGCAGCAAGGTGAAGTCACGTTCATTGTAACGCCTGATCCACGAAGCTTATGGCAAATCAATGAGCCAGACGCGAATGAACCCTATCAGAAAAGTCACAGCGATTCCGATTATATTCAAGCAGAGAATTTTAAGATTGCTGCTTCGAGTCAACGAGGGCGTTCACATGAGCATGCAGGAAGCTTTCGTGATGATGATTTGCTGATTAAGCAAATAGACAATAGTGATTGGGCAATTTTAATCGTGGCGGATGGTGCGGGTAGCGCTGATTTTTCTCGGCGTGGTTCGCAACTGGCAGTGCAGTCTATGGGACAGATATTGCTTGACGATTTAAAGCAGCGACAAGCGCACTTAGATCAACTGATAGCAGGCTGGCAAGTTGCAGAAGTCGATCAACAATTGCAAGCTTTAGGTCAGCAATTGCAGGATTTATTTTATCAAGCAGCATTGACTGCCGTTGAGGCGATTGAACATGAAGCACATCAGCAGCAAGTGGATGTAAAGAAATTTTCTACGACATTACTAGCTGCAATCGTGAAACAACAACCTGAACGAACACTGATCAGTAGTTTTTGGATTGGGGATGGTGCAATTGCCGTCTATAGCCCTGATAAAATACGATTGATGGGCAAACCTGATGGTGGAGAGTTTGCAGGTCAAACTCGATTTTTATCTCGGCAAGTAGTCAATCAATTTAGCGCACAGGTAAATATTGGTTATTTCCAAGACTGCCAAGCGGTATTGCTGATGACCGATGGTATTTCAGACCCACGTTTTGAAACAGATGCAGGTTTGAATAATCTGCAAAAATGGCAACAGCTATGGCAAGAGATCCAGCCAAAATTACAGCATGAAAAACCAGATCAAGCTTTATTGGAATGGTCAAAATTCTTTAGTGCAGGGCATCATGATGATCGTACTTTGGCGGTTTTATGGCAAGATTCATTGCAAAAAAAGGTTGATGAGAACGATGATCAAAAAAGTTCAGAACTGAATGTACATGATAAGCCGCTTAGAGGTTAAAGATGAATAAAATCATTCAATGTCAAACTCTAGATGGTCGGTCGATTGCATTTGTGGATGAAGTGATTGGCTCAGGCGCGATGAAAGATGTGTATTTTTCACCTGATAAATCTTATGTCGTCTGTTTTTTTACGAAAGAGAAAAATAGTTTTTATCAATCACAAGCAGAATTAGAGCGTCAAAAAGATCGTTTAAAAGAAATTGTCGGCAATAAATGGCAAGGAATTTTTAATAGTGCAGGCGGTGACTATTGGAAAAATGTGTTCTGTTGGCCCGATGGTTTGGTGGAATATAATGGTTTGCTTGGAATCACAGCTCCTACCTATCAACAGCCATTTTTCTTTGAATTTGGTTCAAAAAATGATGATTTTTTGGGGATTAAAGGTAAAGAAAAAGAAGGTAAATGGTTTGCAAGTGCCAATAATCAAAATCGTTTTTTAGATGAACGAGAAAAAGGTACATGGCTGAATTATTTAAAAATTTGTATTCTGATTGCCCGTGCAGTACGGCGTATGCATGCAGCAGGCTTAGCACATTCTGATTTATCGTATAAGAATATTCTAATCGATCCTGTGACGGGTCGTGCTTGTGTGATTGATGTAGATGGTTTGGTTGTTCCAAGTAAATATCCCCCCGATGTTGTGGGAACACCTGATTTTATTGCGCCTGAAGTCATACAGACCAATCATTTGACAAAGGATGATCCAGCACGGCATTTGCCAAACATCATGACAGATCGGCATGCTTTAGCGGTGTTGATTTATATGTATCTGCTCTATCGACATCCACTACGTGGCGGTTTGGTGCATGATCTCAATGATCCTCAACGAGATGAAAATCTAGCAATGGGTGAACAAGCTTTATTTATTGAGCATCCAACGGATCATCGTAATCGAGTTAAAGTAAGTCAGGTGCGTCCGAGTGCTTTACCGTGGGCTGATCCAGAAAAAATTCCTTATGATGTGACAGGCCCTTATCTTAAAGATTTATTTTTAAAAAGTTTTGTGACAGGTTTACATCAACCACAACAACGTCCCTCAGCAAATGACTGGGAAACTGCTTTGGTTAAAACTGTTGATTTAATTCAACCTTGTCTCAATACGGATTGCAGCCAAAAATGGTATGTTTTTGATAATACGACACAACCCATATGTCCTTTCTGCGGTACTCAATTTAAAGGACAATTACCTGTTTTAAATTTATACTCAGCGCGTCAAGAAGGGAGTTTTAGACCAGACAATCATCGGCTAATGGTATGGACAGGGCAGTCAATTTATCAGTGGCATGCAAATAGTCTGATCGCCCCTAATGAGCGTCTGACTGCTGAGCAAACTAAACGTGTGGGTTATTTTATTTTTCATCAAGAGCAATGGTGGTTGGTCAATGAAAATTTACCTGATCTGATGGATGTGGCGACCAAGACAGTCGTGCCGATTGGTTCAAAAATTGAATTAACAGATGGCAAGCAAATTTTATTATCCCGTCAGGATGGCGGGCGTTTAGTGGTGGTTCAGATGGTAGTGTGTTCTTCATGATAAAGTTAAATTTAAATGTTCCACAAATTGATGAAACAAAGGTTATTTCTCCGCATTCAATTGGAATTTGGTTTACTCAAGCACATTCTTGTCAAAGAGATTTGGTCTTAGCTGCAAAGCAGTTGCGCTCAGATTTTCCGATTCACGTTATTGCATCACATCAAGATTTGCGCCCTGAAATTACATCTGTAGCCGATATTGCCTTACAAGAACCTGTTTTGTCAGAACGAGTAGAATGGGTATTGGAGCAAGCACAGCGTTTACAGGTTAAATTGATTGTTGCTGGACGATTTGGACGTATTTACTTAGAGCAAAAGCATCGTTTTGATGCACTTGGTATTCGTTTAATGGCGGGATGTGACACTGCTGAAAATGTAGGACAGCTACATGATAAATCAGCATTTACTCAAATTTGTACTGAACATGGTATTCCTGTAGTTCCTGCAACAACGGTTGAAACAGCGGATCAATTACAAGCTGCTTATGATAAATGGTCAGCCGAAGGTGCGGTATGTGTGAAGCCTGTGACAGGCGTGTTTGCTTCAGGATTCTGGCGTTTAGACCCAAACGCTACGCCGTTTGATATGTTTCACAACAGCCAAAATTTTAAAGCCCATCCGCAGACTTTTATAGAAAGTTATCGCCAGCTCCCACAAACGCCTGCCTACTTGGTGATGCCATTTTTATCTGGGCATGAATGTTCTGTCGATATGTTCTGCGTTCATGGTGAAGTGCGTTATGCCGTGGCTCGTTATAAACATCGTGGTGATTATCAAACCTTAACTTTAGATGATCCTGCGATTGATCTTGGGCGACGTGTAGCACGTTTATTTCATTGTGATGGTTTAGTGAATATGCAAGCACGCTATAACCATGTCGGTGAACTCTATATTTTAGAAGTCAATCCACGACCTTCAGGTGGAATTAGTCACACCTTTCATAGTGGTGTTAATTTAGTGCTTGCTCTTATTTCAGAGTTTCTTGAGCATGAGTACCAAGCGGAAGTTATGCCTAGCAATATAACAGTTCGAAATATTAGTCAAAGCCTGCAAGTTTAACTTCCAGATTTGATCGCTAAATATACCTTTTTACTGATTTGAATGATAAAGCTTTATGATTAAGATTGAATTGCAGCGCGGCACATTAACCTTACAACCTAGCAAAGATAATGTATGGCAATGGCAAGATTTATTAGGTTTTGCCGAACGTATTAACCCAAAACGTGCTTTTTTATTTGTATCAAAAGTATTGGGTCGGCATATTCCAGTGAGTCCTGTGATTATTCGCCAAGCTTTTACTGATTTAGCCCTACAAGTTCCTGCAAATTTACCTGAACCTGTTTTGGTGATTGGGATGGCAGAAACAGCGGTTGGTTTGGGTGCTGGTGTTCATCAGGTGTTACAAAAACAATATCCTGATGCTTTGTATGCCACAACGACTCGACATCCAGTAGCAGATGCACCATTACTCGTTCGTTTTTTAGAAGAACACAGTCATGCGCAAGATCAATTGTTATATAGCTCTGCTGATCCAGAAATTCATGCTCAGATATTAGTGAGTAAGAGTATTGTTCTCGTTGATGATGAAGCTTCGACAGGGAAAACCTTTATTAATCTCATCTCAGCTTTGCAGCAAGCAGGTTTAAATGAAATTTCGCATGTGGTGACTGCAACTTTAGCGGATTGGTCATCAGGGATTCATATTTCGGGTCTAGAGTGTCAATCTGTGGCGCTAATGACTGGCACATGGCAATGGCAAGATGCTGAAAATCCAAAAAAAATTGAGATGCCAAAAGTCGATACGATTGCATTTGGTGAGTTTGAAGCTTTAGAGCAACCGACATGGGGACGCTTACCAGTGAAGGATACGACTGCACATATTCGACTCTCTGCTCAAGCACAAGAACGAATCTTGGTTTTAGGCAGTGGTGAATATGTTTGGTCTTCTTTTTTATTGGCAGAACATTTACACCAACAAGGTGCTAATGTGAAATTCAGCGCAATTACACGTTCGCCAATCGCAGAAGGACATGCGATTCAGTCGGCCTTGGCATTTTCGGATAACTATGGTCTAGGTATTCAAAACTTTGTCTACAATATCAACCCATTAGATTATGATCGTATCCTTATTACGGTTGAAACGACAAAAGACTCAGTGGCGACCGAGTTATTAGCTGCATTGCCAAATGCTGAAGTGATTAGTGCTGTAGATTACCCTCACCATATTTCTTAATTGTATGTTTTTATGACTGATTTTTTATTAAGTTCAACTCCCGTTTTAGCTCCCATTATGTTGGTTGATTTGGATGATACTTTGTTCCAAACACATCGACGGATTACACCTCAACCTGACTTTAAAATGGCAACGACTGATAAAAATGGGCAGGCTTTGGCGTATATGAATCCTGTGCAACAACATTTTGTGCAGTGGTTATTACAAAGTACACATGTGATCCCTGTGACGGCGCGTAGTGCAGAAGCACTGTCTCGCGTCCATTTGCCATTTCAGTACGGTGCGGTATGTTCTCATGGTGGAACTGTTTTAAATGCCGATCTGTCAATTAACCAAGATTGGCATTCACAAATGCAGCAGGTTCTACTGCCTTACAAAGCACGATTGCAAGCTTTGATGCAAGTTATCCAACAAGCAGTTGATTTTGGCTCAATTCGGACATGGATCGTTGAAGAACAAGGTTTGGGGCTGTATCTTGTTGCCAAGCAAAATACTGAAAATGACAATCCGTATGCGCCGAATTTTTTACCAGAACTGTTGAATAGTTTGAGTGATGAATTATTAGATGGGTTTTATTTTCATTTGAATGGTAATAATTTGGCGTTTATCCCAAAACCTGTCAGTAAAGCCAATGCCGCAAAATTCTTATTACAGCAACTAGATGTGCCACAACGTAGTATTTTAGGTTTTGGTGATAGTTTATCTGATGTTGAATTTTTAAATTTATGCGATTGGTGGGGCATGCCGAATCATAGCCAATTGAATCGTTGGGTCAAACATAACTTGGCGCAACAATATGCACAAGAAGGGTATTATGGCGATTATCAATAAGCAACAAGCCAGTGAATTGATTTCAAAGCAAGGGTTTAGTGGTAGTTATTTACCTGAACAAGTAACGTTCTTATTGCGCCGCACCCATATTCAGGCAACGGATACTGTAGAGAAAGAACATTTAATTCAGTCTGGGCAAAAACACTATTCTCAAATGATTAGTCAGGAACATGCACCTTCTGAACGTCATTTAGTACTGTATGAAAATGCTTTGCAACAAGGGCAGCAACGTTTGGCGGAGAATGTACAACAATTGGCTCAAACATTGGTAACAGAATTTGTTGAGCCAATTGTATTAGTCAGTTTTGTTCGTGCAGGTGTGCCTTTAGGTGTGTTGCTTTATCATGCTTTACAAGATTTGGGTCGTCCTTGTATCCATTATGGGGTGAGTATTCTTCGTGATCGAGGAATTGATTTTGCAGCATTAGAAACCATTATTGCCAAGCATGGACATCAATCCATTGTGTTTGTAGATGGTTGGACAGGCAAAGGTGCAATTCGACAAGAATTACAGCGTAGCTTAGGAGATGATCCTCGTTTTGCCAATCGACCACTGCCATTAGTTGTATTAGCTGATATTGGGGGCTGTGCATGGTTGGCTGCAAGTGGTGATGATTGGTTGATTCCATCTGGGGTGTTGGGTTCAACGATTTCAGGGCTAATTTCACGAACGATTTGTGAAGGTGAACCACTCAAAGCTGAAGAGATTAATGCGCAAAATATTGACCAATGGCATAGTTGTATTGAATATACTCAGCTAGAAAAATTTGATCAATCACAACAATTTATTGAAAAAATTAATCAAATTCGCCGTCAATGTGCAGTTCAACCGAATGCTGTTTGGACAGAAACACAACGGCAAAAACAACAGCAACAAAGCCAGCAAGTGATTCAAGACTTGGCGCAGCAATATCAGATCACCAATTTAAATCGAATTAAGCCGAGTATTGCAGAGGCAACACGTGCAATTTTACGCCGTGTGCCTGATCTGGTGCTATTGCGAGATGCCGATGATGCTGACACTGCTTTATTACGCCATCTTACGGATATTACCCAGACACCAACCAAAGTCGTTGGTGATCAAATTGCACCCTATCGTGCCATTACATTAATTCAAAAATTAGGGAAAAATTAATATGTTATCTGCATTGTCATTGGGGGCAACATTATACATGCCAGCCACGCGACCAGATTTATGGCAGGTGGTGAATGGTGAAAAATATCCTGAATTACGTTCAGTTGTATTATGTTTAGAAGATGCCGTTGTCGAGCATGATGTTGAATTTGCAAAAGAGAATTTAAAAAAATTATTGCAACATTTACAACAGAATCAAAGAAACTTACAGCATCCACAGTTATTTATTCGTCCTCGTCATTTAGAAATGGCAGAAGAATTGATGCAGTGGGCAGAGATTCAGTTATTAGATGGTATGGTCTTGCCTAAATTTGGCTTATCTAATTTGAATCAATGGCATGCTATTTTATCATCTGATTTAAAACTGATGCCGACCTTAGAAACGCCTGATACATTTGATATGGGAGCGATGAAGGAATTAAGGCAAGCTTTACAACAACAGTTTCATCCTGTATTGGTCTTGCGGATAGGCGGTAATGATTTATTAAATTGTTTGGCATTACGTCGCCCAAATGATATGACTTTATATCAAACACCAATTGGGACTTTAATTTCAAATTTAGCTGGTCAGTTTTTGCCACATGGTTTTTCTTTAAGTGCGCCTGTATGTGAACACTTTAGCCAAGTTAAATTATTGCAAGATGAATTGTACTTAGATATTCAACATGGTTTATCTGGTAAAACCATTATTCATCCAGCACAGATTCCGATTGTGCATCAAGCTTTTCAAGTCAATGAAATTGAATTGAAACAAGCACAAGATATTTTAAATCAAGATGCACAGGCCGTTTTTGCATGTCATGGTTCTATGCTTGAACCTGCCACACATAAACATTGGGCAGAACGAATTTTGGAGCGAGCTAAAGTTTTTGGTTTAAAAATCTAGTATTCGTTGTGATATGAAAATAATTAAATTTCATTTAAAAGTAATTCAAATAAGATAAACGAGGGTATCGCAATGCAACAATTAATTACTGGGGCGAATTTAGCTTTAACACAGCCCCAGCTTCAAATAAAAATAAAGACGGCGATGCCCGAACAAATAAGTTTGGATATGAGTGCATATATTCTTAATGCCCAAGCTAAGGTGCGCGGTGATGCGGATATGATTTTTTATGGACAAAAGCAAACGCCAAATCGTAGTGTGGAATTGCTAGAATCCACGCATAAGACGCCTTACTTAGCCCAATTTAATGTCAATACCCAGTCATTAGAAGCTGAAATCAGCAAAGTTTCGTTTTGTGCTGCAATTGACGGTAACCTAACCATCAACGCAGTTCAGGATATTCAGATTGAGCTGTGGGAAAATGGTCAATTGTCTGCCACAGCAGATATTAAAAGTGCAGAAAAAACTGAAAAAGCCTTAATTTTGGCAGAAGTTTATCGCTATAAAGAATCTTGGAAATTCCGTTTTGTGAATCAGGGTTTTAATGGAGGATTAAAACCATTGTCAGAATACTTTGGTGTGGAGATTAGCGATACGCCACCTCCGATTCAACCATCACCTGTACCCGCAAAACCTGAAAAAGTTAGTTTAAGTAAGATTAGTTTAGATAAACAAAACAATAGGATTAACTTAACAAAAAAAGATCAAACTTTCGGTGAAATTAAAATTAATCTAAATTGGAACCAAAAAACTGCTACAAAACAAAAAAGTTTCTTTGACAAAATGCTGAATCAAGGCAAAAACATTGATCTTGATTTAGGGTGTCTGTTTGAAATGCAAGATGGAACAAAATCTGTGGTTCAGGCACTCGGTGATTGTTTTGGGAAATTCCAAACATTTCCATATATTCAGTTATCTGATGATGATCGTACTGGAGCATTGCAAACAGGGGAATGGCTGCGAATAAATGGGAAAAATTGGGATCAAATTCATCGGGTTGTGATTTTCGCTTTTATATATCAAGGTGTTCCAAACTGGGCTGAAACGGATGCTGTTGTGACCATATATGTTCCAGAACAACCGCCTATTGAAATTCGTTTGACTGAAGGGCAACCATTAGGTATGTGTGGAATCGTTGAATTGATGAATCAAAAGGGAAATATAGAAGTACGAAGACATGTTCAATATGTGAAAGGTCATAAAGAGTTAGATCAAGCCTTTAATTTTGGATTGCGTTGGGTTGCAGGTAGCAAATAAAATTAAAATTTAGCTTAATTTTATATTGAAAAATCCTTTAAAAATTAAGCTTATATTTTTTGTAGTGTAGAAACTAATTATAAACTTCAATCGAGGAGAATAGACAAAATGGCAATTAGTTTAAATAAAGGTGGAAATCTTTCCTTAAGTAAGACAGATCCAAACTTAGTTCGTATTTTAATTGGATTAGGCTGGGATGAGCGTGCCACTGACGGTGCCGCATTTGACTTGGATGCGAGTGCATTTTTATTAACTGCAACTGGTAAAGTTCGCGGTGATCATGATTTTATTTTTTATAATCAACTCAAATCACAAGATCATTCAGTTGAACATACAGGTGATAACCGTTCTGGGCAAGGTGATGGTGATGATGAAACCTTATTGGTTGATTTATCTAAAGTGTCTCCTGAGATTGAAAAAGTTGCGATTACAGTCACTATTCATGATGCTCAAACACGTGGACAAAACTTCGGTCAAATTGCCAATGCATTTATTCGTGTCGTAAATAAAGATACAAATGTGGAAGTTGTTCGATTTGATCTTGCAGAAGATTATTCAACAGAAACAGCAATGGTTTTCGGTGAAGTTTATCGTCATAACGGTGAATGGAAATTTAAAGCGGTTGGACAAGGTTATTCTGGTGGACTTGCTGCAATGTGCCAGCAATATGGAATCCAAGTCGGTTAATTTTAAAAATCATGATGATAAGATTCTTATCTAAAGAGGCACAATGAAACATTTTCGTTTCTCAATTATTTTCACTGTAATCTGCTTGGCGTTATCTGCTTGGTGGGGTTTTAGCCATGGACCGCAAGCAGGGATTCAATCTATGCTTCGGGTGTTGTTGATTACTGCAATCTTAGCAGTGATGGAGGTTTCTCTATCTTTTGATAATGCCGTGGTAAATGCATCGATTTTACGCCATTGGGACGAGTTCTGGAAAAAGATATTTTTAACTGTTGGTATTCTTATCGCTGTTTTTGGGATGCGTTTAATTTTCCCAATTGTGATTGTTGCAATCACTGCTGATATGGGAATGGTCGAAGTTGTAAAAATGGCTTTGAATGATCCAGTTCTGTATTCAGAAAAACTTCTAGCTCATCATGCTGAAATTGCTGCATTTGGTGGGATGTTTTTATTACTCGTATTTTTAAATTTCTTGTTCGATGATGGTAAAGACACCCATTGGTTCCATTGGTTAGAATCTAGACTAGCGAATCTCGCTAATGTTCCTGCAATGTCTGTATTTGTTGCCATGATTGCACTGCTGATTATGGTGAGTTTAGTTAGTGTAGAAACGAAACTCGTGGTGACTTTAGCTGGAATCTGGGGCATTGTTGTCTATGTAGGTGTTCAGGCGTTGGGGCATATACTTGAAAGCAGTCAAGCAGAAGAAACTGTAGACAATGAATCGAAAGCAACAGGCGCTTCAAGTACGATTGTAAAAGCTGGTATTGGTGGTTTTTTATATTTAGAAGTACTTGATGCTTCTTTCAGCTTTGATGGTGTAATTGGCGCATTTGCGATTACTACCGATGTTGTCATCATTATGCTTGGTTTGGCAATTGGAGCTATGTTTGTCCGTTCAATGACCATTTACTTAGTGGAAAAGGGTACCTTAGAAGCATTCATATATTTAGAACATGGTGCAATGTATGCTATTGGTATGCTTGCTGCAATCATGCTGTATACAGGTACAGGCGGTCACGTTCCTGAAGTTGTGACAGGATTAATTGGTGTTGCATTTATCATTTGGGCAGTTTTTTCATCGATTGCTTATGAAAAGCGACAATCAAAATCTTCATAAAATATATAGATATAGTAGATAAAATCTGTTATATCAAATAGCAAGTAATCATTTAATTCAATAGTAGAATAGGGAGTATATTTCATGGCAATTAGTCTAACCAAAGGTGGAAATGTTAGCTTAACTAAAGAAGCACCTGGAATCACCAAAACAACAGTTGGTTTGGGTTGGAATCCACGTGTAACTGATGGCCAAGCATTTGATTTGGATGCGATTGCATTTCTTGTCACTGAAAGCGGTAAAGTACGTGCTGACAATGATTTTATTTTCTTTAACAACTTAAAATCATCAGATGGTTCAGTTGTACATAATGGTGACAACCGTACTGGTGAAGGCGCTGGCGATGATGAGACACTAAGTGTTGATTTAACTAAAGTACCTGCTGATGTAGCAAAAATTATTTTTGCTGTAACGATTTATGATGGTCAAGGTCGTAATCAAAACTTTGGTCAAGTTGGCGATGCTTATATCCGCGTATTAAATGATGCAGGCGGTAGTGAAATTGCTCGTTATGATTTATCAGAAGACAGCAGTACAGAAACAGCGATGATCTTTGGTGAATTATATAAACATGGTAGCGAATGGAAATTCCGTGCTATTGGTCAAGGTTTTGCTGGTGGTTTAGGTCCTTTAGCAGCATCTTTTGGTGTGGCTGTATAATCATTAAATGATTTAGTGATAGATGATGGTACTCAAGTATCATCATCTTAAAATTTATATAAATATAAATGAAAAAATAGGCAATTTTAGAATATGCTGAGCTTAATTCGTGGGCAAAAAATTAAATTAGATGATCTTTTACAAGGACAAAATTCTTTTTATATTCACATTCAATATCAAGCCAATTTCACTTTAGATATCGCTAGTTTTGGCTTAGATCCACAATATAAATTAAGCGATGAGCGTTATATGACGTTCTATAATCAACCTAAAACACCATGCCAAGCGGTGCAACTGACAGACAATCAAGTCCAGTCTAGTCATTTTATGATTGATTTGGAAAAATTACCGCAAGTCATTCAACATTTGGTTATGACCGCAGCGATTGATGGTCAGGCAATAATGTCGCAAACACAACAGATCACAGTTCAAATCCTGAATTTACAGCAGCAGGTCGTGGCTGAGTTTAGGCTTGATGGTCATACGTTCGATCAGGAACGTGCAGCAATGCTGATCGAAATTTATCGCAAAGATAATATTTGGCGATTAGCTGCAAATGGACAGGGTTTTAGTGCGGGTTTAGACGCATTGATTCAATATTTTGGTGGTGAGGTAGCCGAAGAAGCTGCTCCACAAATATCATCAACACCACAGTCAAACATTAATTTAAAGAAAAAATTGTCTTTAGAAAAAGCAGAAAAAACAGGCAATGCTTCGATTATTGACCTGACCAAAAAATCAATGGTTCAGTTAGAAAAGAAAAATTTACTTGGCATAACAGCTCGTGTTGCTTTGGTTTTAGACGCATCTGGTTCAATGGATGGACAGTATCGCCGAGGTGATGTTCAGAAAGTGGTTAATCGCTTAATGCCTTTAGCGATTCACTTTGATGACGACGGCAGTTTCGAATCTTGGGCTTTCGCTGCAAAAACAACACAGCTAGATGAAGTCACAATAAGTAACGTGAACGATTTTATCAACACGACCCAACGAGGTTGGAAAAATTGGCAAGTTGGAGCTCGTTTTAATCAAGAGATTCCTGCGATTGAAGCGGTGATAGATTATTATCAAAAATTCAAAGATAAAATACCTACCTTTGTGCTCTTTATTTCGGATGGTGGCGTAGGTAGTCGAAGAGAGATGCAAAAAACATTAACCCAAGCTGCAAAGTTACCTATCTTTTGGCAGTTTGTGGGGATTGGTGGGCGAGATTATGGGGCTTTAGAAAAATTAGATGATTTAAAAGGTCGAATAGTTGATAACTGTAATTTTTTTAGTTTAGATCGAATTGATAGTGTTTCAGATGATCGTTTATATGAATTGCTTTTAGATGAATTTCCTGACTGGTTAAACGCTGCAAAGCAGCAACAAATTATTGAAAATTAAGGAGCAAATTATATGGCTCAATTTACTTTAGTTGGTTCACCTGAACCTTTTTTACATGTTTCAATGCGACGTGGCGATAAAATTTTTTGCGAAAGTAATGCAATGGTTATGCTTGAAGATTCTTTAGAGCTTAAAGGTCGTCTACAAGGGGGCTTGATGCAATCTTTATTACGTCGTTTTGCTAATGAAGAGTCCTTATTTCAACAGCATATTGAGGCTGTACGTGGAGATGGTGATTGCCTACTTTCAGCTACGCTTGATGGTGATATGCAAATCTTAGATGTTGGTGCAACACAGTATTTGCTGAGTGATGGGGCATTTGTTGCGGCACATGATTCAGTTGAAGTTAAGGCGAGATTGAATAGTAGCTTAGGTGGGGCTTTTTTTGGAAATACAGGTGGTTTTCTCGTCATGGAAACCAGTGGACAGGGTCAAGTTGTTGTTTCAGGTTGTGGAACTCTATTTGAGTTGGAAGTTGAACCGAATAAAGATGTGATTATTGATAATGGTCATGTTGTATGTTGGGATTCACGTCTAAATTATAATTTATCTCTTTCGACATCTCAAAATAGTGGATTCTTAGGCAATCTTGTTAATAGTGTCACCAGCGGAGAAGGGATGGTATTACGTTTCTCTGGTAAAGGAAAAGTCATTATTTGCTCTCGCAATCGAAATAATTTCCTTCAATGGCTAATGTCAAAGTTGGGTCGTAATAATACAAATTAATTAATCACTTTTATCATGTGTTATGGAGTATAAACAAAATGGCTATTAATTTAGAAAAAGGGCAAAAAATCAATTTGCAAAAAGCTGATGGTACTAGCTTACAGCAAATTTTCCTTGGTGTAGGTTGGGATGTTGCTAAAAGCAAAGGCTTTTTAGGTTTCGGTGGCGGTAGTGCAGATATTGATCTTGATGCCTCAGTTATAATGTTTGATGAGAATAAACAAGTTTTAGATGTTGTTTATTTTGGACAATTGCGTAGTAAGGATGGCAGTATTAACCATTCCGGCGATAATCTCACAGGAGCTGGTGATGGGGATGATGAAGTGATTCGCGTAAACCTAAATCAAGTGCCAAGCCAAGTGAAATCGTTAGTTTTTACAGTTAGCAGCTTTCGCGGTCAAACTTTCGAAAAAGTTGAAAATGCTTTCTGTCGTTTGGTTGATCAATCAACTAATCAACAAATTGCGAGTTATAAATTGTCTTCGCAAGGTGGGCATACAGGTCTAATTATTGCAAAGATCTATCGTCATAATGATGCTTGGAAAATGCATGCGATTGGTGAAAATGTTCACGGACGTACTTTCCAAGATATCGTACCTTATGTTTTACCTCATATTTAAATATTTAAATAATAAGACTCATGTTAATGCCTACAATTGTTAAAATATTGTAGGCATTTTTTTAATAACATTGAAATTGATATTGTTCTAAAATTTTCCTCATCTCATTAGGAATTGTAGTACTTTTTCGATTTTCACGATCTACAAAAACATGAACAAAATGTCCTTGTGCAGCGGCAGTTGCTTGCCCTTGCTTAAAAATAGCCAACTCATATCTCAGTGAAGAATTACCGATTTTACCAATCGCGACTCCAACCTCAATGATTTCAGGAAATGAAAGTTCTTGCAGAAAGCTACAAGCGGAATCGACGACTAAACCAATAATTTCACTTTGGTGAATATCAAAATTTGTCTTTTGGATCAGTAATGAATTCGCCGCTGTATCGAAATAACTATAATAAGTCACGTTGTTTACATGACCATAAATATCATTGTCAGCCCAACGTGTTTGAATTGGTAAAAAGAATTTAAATTGGTCACGGGTTTTTAAGGTTGGTTTGCTCATGAATAAATCGCCTGATAAATCTGTAAAGCATCTTTTTCAGTTATTTCCCTTGGATTATTTTGCAACAAGCGAGTTTGCAACATTGCATCACGAGCTAATTGAGGAAGTTTAGACTCAGCAATATCTAAATCCTTGAGTTTCAAAGTTAAACCACTTTGATCCAAATGATTTTGCATATGATCTATAAATAAATCACAGAGACCATCTGTACAGCCTGTACTTCTAGGATCTAATAATTGCATCAATTCCGCATAATAACGTTTTGCCTGAGGGGCGTTAAACTTCAAGACTTCCACAAGAACCAAAGCGTTGGTATGTCCATGAGACAGATGGAAGTGACCACCTAATGGATAAGCTAAGGCATGCACAGCACCAACTGGAGCATTAGCAAAGGCTTGTCCTGCAAGCATTGAACCGACCAACATATTTTGCCGGGCTTCAAGATCAGAACCATCTTTCAAAACTTTGGATAAATTATTGTTCAATAATTTCAGAGCATTTTTAGCCAGCATATCTGCATAAAAGTTCTTTTTTAAATTTGAAGTATAGGCTTCGATTGCATGTACCATTGCATCAATGCCTGTTGCAGCAGTGATATGTGCTGGTAATCCTTGAGTAAATGTTGCATCTAAAATGGCGACATCAGCATATAAAATTGGAGAAACAACTCCCATTTTAGTGGTAGCACCAGTGGTTACAATCGAAATGGGTGTCACTTCTGACCCTGTACCTGAAGTGGTGGGAATAAGAATTAAAGCTAAACGAGGAGCTTTTGCTTGGTTTACACCATATATTTCACTCAAATTTTGTTGTTGTTCTGGATGTGCGAGCAAAGCAATAATTTTTGCAACATCCATCGAACTACCACCACCAAAACCGATAATCACATCAATCTTTTCTTGTTTAGCGAAATCGACCGCTTCTAAAACAATATGTTCAGGAGGGTCGGCTTGTATATCTGAATAAATAATAGATTCAAGTCCAATTTGTTGAAAAATATCTAAGATAGGTTGATGTAATTGATGCTGAATCATCCCTGCATCAGTCACCAGTAGCGCTTTACAGTAGTTTTTTTCTGATAAAACGTTTTTAAGTTCTTGTATAGAACCTAACCCAGCAATAATGTTGGGAACGGTTTGAAATTGGAACGAGTTCATACATACTTCCTTATACTTTGTTTTGTGGGCGTATTACTCAGATAGATTACTAAATTTCTCAAACTCATTCCTTGTATTATCTAAAAATATTCTTTGTATAATTTGCAGATAAATGTAAACAAAACCTTATAAATACAACATTTTTATATCATGCTGCTATAGGCTTGATGGCTTAAATAAATTAACATAAGGCGTTCTAAAAAAGTAGTTTTGAGGTGTTTATGCCATCCAAGACGCCGTATAAGGTCTTGTGTGTATGTTTAGGAAATATTTGCCGTTCGCCAACTGCTGAGGCAATTCTGAGACATTATTGTGATGCGCATAATTTAAATGTGTTCGTAGATTCAGCTGGCACAAGTAACTATCATCCAAATAAAGCCCCAGATCCACGCAGCCAAAAACATGCAAGTAAACGTGGTTATGATTTATCAGAATTAAGAGCAAGACAAATCACCTTAGATGATTTTGTTCAGTTTGATTTGATTTTAGCGATGGATCATGAAAATTTTGATGATATTCAAGCGCTTTTATCCAAAGCAGCACAGCAATTTGGAGCGGGTCAAATTCGTGCAAAATTAGCCCTGATGAGTGAGCATGATTCTCGATTTAAGCAACAAGCCGTTCCAGATCCATATTATGGCGGAGCTGATGGTTTTGATCGTGTACTTGATCAATGCGAATCGAGTAGCGAAGCATGGGTTGAGATTTTAACAAAGCAAATAAAAGCAGATTTGTAGGATTAAATTTAATATGCACGTACAAACGCAGGTTCAACTTAAAAATTTAAATACGTTGAATCTTAGCGCCATCGCTTCACACTATGTCAAAATCAATCAACCGAGTGATGCAATTGATGCTTTAGCTTTTGCTAAAAAAAATGATCTGAATGTTCTGATTCTATCGGGTGGTAGTAATTTATTATTACCCGAACATATACATGCCTTAGTTATTCATTTAAATATTCAAGGTATTGATCGAATCGATGAAGATGAAAGCACGGTTACCGTTAAAGTAGGCGCTGGTCAAGTTTGGCATGATTTTGTCTTGTATAGCACGCAACAACATTGGTATGGTTTACAGAATCTTGCTCTTATCCCTGGTTTAGTGGGTGCTTCACCAGTACAAAATATTGGTGCTTATGGTGTTGAAGTAGGCGAGTTCATCGAATCAGTCCAAGTTTATGATCGTGAACTTCAACAATTTAGTTCTATCCTGAGTCAAGATTGTAATTTTGCATACAGACACAGTCGCTTTAAAGAACAACCAAACCGTTACATTATCTTAAGTGTTACATTCAAATTGCTTAAAAAAGCTGAATTAAAGTTGAGTTATGGTGATCTTCAACAGGCTATGGCCGATGAACTCACCGCTGAAAATTTGCAAAACCAAGTCATTCAAATTCGTCAAAGTAAACTGCCAAATCCAAAAGATTTTCCAAACGTTGGTAGCTTTTTCAAAAATCCAATTTTAACCCAAGCTGCATTTGACAAAATTTCTCAACAATTTCCTAACACTCCTCATTATCCTCAAGCAAATAGCGATGTTAAAGTGGCAGCAGGTTGGTTGATTGATCAAGCGGGTTGGAAAGGCAAGCAACTCGGCACGGTTGGAATGTTCCACAAACAAGCTTTAGTGTTAGTCAATTATGCCGATGCAACTTTGGCAGATGTCAAAAAGACATATCAAGCAGTACAATTTGATGTAAAACAAAAGTTTAGTATTCAGTTGGAACCTGAACCTGTGCTATACAGTGAACAGGGTTTAATTCAAGCTCATGGTGATTGAGGAGACTTATGGCTAAAGTGCATTGGATGGTCAGTTTAGTACGGGTAATAACGATATTATTCGTGCTGTTAGGCTGTTTTGTACTTTTTTTATATTCACCTTTTTATTCGCAAATGATTGTAAAAAGTTTAAACCACTTTGTTCCTGTCGATGTCAATGAGGTCGCGGCACAAAGTCAAAAACCTGCTGCATTAAGTGAGCATGAAACTTTAGAACCTGGTTCAAATTTATGGATTGCTCGGCAAGCCTATCTGAAATTAATGGAAAAAACCTTTCAGTCTGAAAAGCCTGAAGATTTAAATTTGATCCAAGCACGATATAAATTACTGCAAGAGTTGATCGTTCAAGAGCAAGACCAAGAAAACGAAGATCAAGAAAAACAGCCAAGCATTCCTTTGAGGGTTGAAAATTCTGAACAAGAGCAAGAAAGTTCGGCTAGCGCTGTAAGTGAACCGATTGAGTTTCTCAAATGGAATACTGCTGATAATCAGGCATTAATAGATAAGTATGTGGTTTTTTTGGAAACATATCCTATCGATTTATCTATAAACCAAGACGAAAAAGACGAGACCAATAAAGATTTAGCGGAACTCAAAAAAAATAAAGATCAGCTCAGCGAGCTACAAAATTTTTCTCAGCCAAATGCTATTGTAGTTCTTGGTGGCGGATTGAAGTTAGGGGAAAATGGCAAAGATATTGTGGTAAATAACTACACCCGATTGCGTCTTGAGAAAACCCTTCAGGTTGAGAAAAAATATGATTTACCGATTGTATTAAGTGGTGTAGAAGCTCCATATATGCAAGCTTGGTTAAAAGAACGAGGGATTGAAGCAAAATTGCTTGAAAATAGAAGCATGAATACCTGTGAGAATTCCCGATTTAGTTCTTTGTTACTGCAAAAGAAAGGTGGCGCGCCTACGGTTATCTTGATTACAGATGAGTATCATATGCCGCGTACCCGTCGTTTATTTGCATTGAATGGGATAGAAACAGTACCCGTTGTTGCACCTATGCCAACGACTTTAACGACTTGGCGACCAAGTGAACAAAATTATGATCATAGTCGTCGTGCAAACTATGAAATGCTTGCTACTATTCGTGATATGTTGTTTGGCTCAAGTGATTGTCGAGAGATACCATAATGTCCAATATTCCATTTTTAAATCCGACAATTTTAAAACAATTAGATTTACCTATTCCTAATCGAGAAACGACACCACAAGTTTTAGAACCACTTGATTTATCTAAATTAATAACTGAACCATCGAAACCACTTCAGGCATATCGAAAACTGTATGGTTTGCATTTGTTAGAGTGCGAGCATTGGCAAGGATATGTGGAAATGGCTTTATTCCGTTTACATGTACAAGTTTTTCAGCCAAAACAAGAAAAAATTCAAGGAACTGTTTGTTTATTACATGGCTATTTAGAGCATAGTGGTATTTATCAGCCCATTATTAAAGAAATTCTAGATCAAGGCTTTAGCGTCATTACTTATGATCTTCCTGGGCATGGATTAAGTAATGGCTCTTCAGCAAGTATCCAAAATTTTGATCATTATCAACAAGTGTTGCATGCAGTTTATGATGCAGTTCATGACGCAAAACAATTACCAAAACCTTGGTTAGGTATAGGGCAAAGTACGGGCGGTGCGATTTGGATGCATCATTTGCTAGAGTTTGCCGAACGAAGAGAAGATCCAATTGTTGATCGAGTGCTTCTTTTGTCTCCTTTAATTCGCCCGGCAAAAACTGCTTGGTGGCATAACTCAGTTGGGCTTGGCATTATCCGCAGAATTAAAAGTCAGGTACCGCGACATTTTCGTCGTAATAATCATAATCCAGAGTTTCTAAGATTCATTCGCTTAACAGATCCACTACAGCCTCGTATGATGGGAATGGACTGGATACTGGCGATGTCGAAATGGATGTTAGAGATGGAGCAACGACCAGCTTGTCGTATCCCAGTATGGCTAGCACAAGGTGCGCTCGATCAAACTGTTGATTGGCGCTATAACATTGAATATATTCGTCGTAAGTTTAGATTACAGACCTTGTTAATGTTAGAAGAGGGTTCTCACCAGCTCATTAATGAGCGTGCAGATATTCGCGCAGCATTAACAGGTTTAATTCCAGCTTTCTTACATGCCAAACCAAATCACCACTATTACTAGTGGTGATTTGATATTTAATCATAACAATTAGAATGTTTTAGCGTCTGCCAGTTTCCACATTCTGTAATAGAAGTTTTCTTCATCGTTTAATTCATTACTCAATAACTCATTTTCTTTTAAGAAGAAGTGAATTTGAGCATAGTTTTTGATTTCACGGTCATTCATACGTTGAGCTAAATGATGTGCTTTGATATCTGACGGATGCTTAAGACCTGCCGCCGCAATCATTTCAGACAAGGCATGTAAAGTATTCTTGTGAAAGTTAAAAACACGTTCCGCTTTATTGGGTACATTAATAGCTTTTTGGCGATCTTTATCTTGCGTTGCAACACCTACTGGACATTGGTTGGTATGACAGCTTTGTGCTTGAATACATCCAACAGCAAACATAAACCCACGTGCTGAATTGACCCAGTCCGCGCCTAATGCAAATGTACTTGCAATATCAAAGGCACTAATGATTTTTCCACTTGCTCCAATTTTAACTTGGCTACGTAAACCTGTACCGACTAAGGTATTGTGAACAAATCGTAATCCTTCTCGCAACGGTGTGCCAATATAGTCGCTAAACTCAATAGGCGCTGCACCAGTGCCACCTTCAGAACCATCAATTACCACAAAGTCTGGAACAATTTTAGTTTCTAGCATGGCTTTTACAATACTCATAAATTGCCAAGGTTGACCAATACATAGTTTAAATCCGACTGGCTTACCTCCAGAAAGTTCTCTAAGCTTCTGAATAAAATACATCATTTCAATAGGGGTGTTAAAACTTGGATGCTTAGCAGGAGAAATACAATCATGGTCTCTTGAAACGCCACGGATTTGGGCGATTTCTTCGGTAATTTTGTGCTTTGGTAAGATTCCGCCATGTCCCGGTTTTGCCCCTTGAGACAGTTTAAGCTCAATCATTTTAATTTTTGGATTTTTAGCTTGTAGAGCGAATTTTTCAGGATCAAATAATCCTTCTGCTGTACGGCAGCCAAAGTAACCACTCGCAATTTGCCAAACGATATCACCGCCATTTTCTAAGTGATAAGGGCTAAGACTTCCTTCACCAGTGTCATGATAAAAATTACCTAAATGAGCACCTTTATTTAAAGCCCGAATGGCATTAGCACTCAAACTACCAAAGCTCATTGCGGAAATGTTCATAATTGATGCGCTATAAGGTTGGCTACATTGACTATTTCCAATAAGCACTCGAAATGTATTTGGATCAGCAGGTGGACAAGGTGCGATAGAGTGAACAATGAAACGATAGTTAGGCTCATAAACATCTACAATAGAACCAAAAGGTTTATCCGCATTTTCATTTTTAGCACGTTGATAGACCAAGCTGCGTTGCATGCGAGAGAACGGTAAAGCATCTTGATCTGATTCGATAAAATATTGCCTAATTTCT
Organism: Acinetobacter sp. Z1; assembly: GCF_024296945.1. Lineage (NCBI taxonomy): Bacteria > Pseudomonadati > Pseudomonadota > Gammaproteobacteria > Moraxellales > Moraxellaceae > Acinetobacter > Acinetobacter sp. Z1. The sequence goes on from NZ_CP101115.1 coordinate 1,603,888, forward strand.
GGACGAACATCCTCGAAAATAAAGCGGAAATGTCCCAGAATTGGATAATTTCTTAGAATTGCATGCTTCTTTTGTAAGAGGTCGTGTAAACCAACCACACTGAGTAAACTGGTCACGAGCCACAATCCATTCAATAAAGTATCTGAAATAAAATAATAAATTGAATGTGGTGTATAAGTGAACTTAAACCAGGTAATAGTTAATGCGGTAAAAATACAAAGAAACCAAACAGAATGTCTTGAAAAGAAAGTGTTAAGTAATTTATGTCTTATCGCTTGTGCTGGGCTAGCCATAGACAATTTTTTCCTATAATTAAGCAGTATCCAAACCATGCCAAGAACCAAACTGATCTACAAGTAACGAATTGTTAGACTTGATAATTATTCTCTTTTTAAAGTAAAAAATGTCCTATTTATTCATTATTACTCATTTTGACTTTTGTCGGATTTTGATATGGAATTTATCATTTTAAGACCTTATTCTAATGAAATATCAATTAAATTTGAGTCGGTATAAAATTTAATAATTACATAATGCATAATTAAATTATGTATTGCATAAATTATTTCTTTCTTGTAGCATGGGTATATGGTTGAGAGCTAATACAGAGAAAGGTATTTCTCAAAGAACTGTTGGCTTAGTTATGGAAAGAAAAAGTGTAACAAGGACGCTTTTAGTAGATGTATAAAACGCCTTTTACCTTTTCTATTAAGCTGTGTTGTTATGGTTTATGCATGAGTTAAATGCTTATGCATAAAACATTGGGCGCAGAATTAAAACGGATGAATTTATCTAAATAAGGGAAACTAGATGGACATTTTAGATAACCCATTAGAACTATGTGGTTTTGCTTTTATTGAATTTGTTTCGACGGAAAATGGATTAGATCAAATTTTTGAGACGATTGGTTTTTCCAAAGTTGCAAAACATAAATCTAAAAAAGTTTATTTATGGCGACAAGGTAACATCAATATTATCTTGAATTATCAGCCTGAATCTTATGCTTCATTCTTCTTCAAAGAACATGGTCCTTCAGCTTGTGCGATGGGTTTTAGAACTCGCGATGCAGCAAAAGCATTTAAAAATGCAATTGAACTTGGTGCAGAGCCAATGTACACCCAAGCGGGTCCAATGGAGTTAAATATTCCTGCAATTAAAGGAATTGGTGGTATGCCAATTTTCCTTGTAGATCGGAATATTTATGAAAATGATTTTATTTTCTTTGATGATGTAGATAAAAATCCAAAAGGAGCAGGTTTAAATGAAATTGATCATTTAACGCACAATGTATATAAAGGCCGTATGGATTATTGGGCAAATTTCTACGAGAAAATTTTTAATTTCCAAGAAATTCGCTATTTCGATATTAAAGGTGAATACACAGGTTTAACCTCTAAAGCACTTACAGCACCTGACGGTATGATTCGTATTCCATTAAATGAAGATTCTGATAAAGGGAATGGACAAATTGCAGAATTCTTAGCTGATTTTAATGGTGAAGGGATTCAGCATATTGCATTTATCACTGATGATTTAATTTCAACTTGGGATAAGTTAAAGGGCTTAGGTCTTGAGTTTATGACACCTCCGCCTGAAACATACTATGAAATGCTAAAAGAGCGTTTACCAGAGCATGGGGAGCCAACAGAAGAACTGCAAAAACGCGGTATCTTACTGGATGGAAATACCAAAGAAGGTGAGAAAAAATTGTTATTACAGATTTTCTCGCAAAACATGCTTGGACCAGTTTTCTTTGAGTTTATTCAACGGAAAGATGATGATGGTTTTGGTGAAGGTAACTTCAAAGCATTATTTGAATCTATTGAGCGCGATCAAATCCGTCGTGGTGTATTAGAAGCAAAATAATAAAAGTTATTGGAAAACAAAAAGCCAAGATAAAATTCTTGGCTTTTTTATCGTTAATCATTATCGAGTTTGAATATATTGATTGATCAGAGCAACCTCCTGTTTAAATAATTCCAGTTTTTCACTGCCTTTGTGAACAGGTAAAAACATTTCACTATCTAAAGCCACGATACAGAACTCCATCGAACGATGTGCATTAAAAATAGGTAAGCCAACCGCATTTATACCTACTAGTAAATCACCTTGAGCGATTGCCATACCTCGTTCTAAAGTATTTTCTTTTAACGCTAGAAAATCATTCCAGTTTTTAGGCTTAACTGAATACCCATTCTGAGACGCTTTATCCCACTCGTTTTGCATCATCGGCTTAATAACAGTTTCGGGAAGGTAAGACGCAAAAACACGACCTGCTGCTGAGTTGACCAAAGGCATGATTGAACCGACTTTAGTCACAATAGAAATAGGATGATTGGATTCTATTGATTGCACAACCAATGGACCTTGTGGCGACCATTTACTGATTTGAATGCCACAGCCAATTTTGCTTTGCAGGTCATAAATTAAATGTTGAACGAGCTGCAACACATCAGTATGTTGAATACAGCTTAAACCTAAACGCCAAGCTTGATCACCTAAGGCATATTGACCAGCTTCAAGTTGTTTTGCATAGTTCATTCTGATGAGACTTACCAAATATCGATGCACTTTAGCTGGGTGCATATCTAGCTTGCTCGATAAATCTTTAAGAATAATCGGCTTATTATGTTCTAAAAGCGCATTGAGTACAGCTAAACCCACCTCAAGAGATTGAACTCCACCAGATAACTTTTCTTCAATCATTCAATAACCCTTAGTTTGCTATTTTCAAGCCGTATACATTTACTATCAGTAGATCGATCCATTTCGATCACATCATGCCTGAGTGATCAGTAAAATAGAAATCATCTTTTTGAATGATATAAATAGGTGAATTGTATAAGCATATCGCTATTCATCTATTTAGTTTTATCACATAAAAAATAGAATGTTTAAATTAAAACAATAAAAATCGGTATTGATGTCAGGGGACTTCAATACCGATTCAATAAGACATCGACTAATGAGCTTAGAGTTATGCTCCTAGCTCATCCTCATGTAAGAAATGTGTGTGGTGTGGTGCGCGTTTGGTACGACTCCATTCATCTAACATTTCAAGTTTCATTTCTTCGGTAATACGCGCAATTTTTGCATCGGCATGACGATCGTTATAGGTCAATTCTAAACGATGTCCATTTGGATCAAAGAAGTAAATTGAGTGGAAGATACCATGATTGGTGACACCCAAAACTTTCACGCCTTGAGATTCAAGATGTTCCTTAGCAATCATCAAAGTTGCTTGATCTTCCACTTCAAAGGCAATATGTTGTACCCATTGCGGAGTATTTTCATCACGACCCATTTCAGGTTGAGTAGGAAGCTCGAAAAATGCCAAGACATTTCCTTGACCAGCATCAAGAAACAAATGCATATAAGGATCAAATGCTTTAGTTGAGGGTACGTGATCTTCTGCAAACGCCAAAATGAAATCCATGTTTAGCATTTGTTTATACCATTCTACGGTTTCCTTCGCATCTTTACAGCGATATGCTACATGATGAATTTTTTTAATTGCAAAGCTCATAGAAAACTCCTTTTATCTTATTCCCAATCTGGTTGTTGTTCTGGAACAGCATGTAAAAATGCAGGAATGGTTAAACAGTGTTGATAGATAGATTCAATTTTGGGAAAAGGACTCAAATCAACTTTAAAACGTTTCGCGTTATAGACTTGAGGGATTAAACAACAATCTGCAAAAGTGGGTTGCGTTCCAAAGCAAAACTGCCCATTTGAATGCTCTAATTGTGCTTCGAGACTTTTAAAGCCTTCGACAATCCAGTGTTGATACCAATATTTCTTTTGTTCATCATTTAACGAAAGATCGTTTTGTAAATATTTCAAAACTCTTAAGTTATTTATTGGATGAATATCACAGGCAATCGATTGAGCAAAAGCACGAACTTTGGCGCGTTCTATAACGTCTTTTGGTAGTAAAGGTTGAGTTGGATATTGCTCTTCCAAATATTCCAAAATACTGATGGATTGTGAAAATCTATAAGCACCATCAATAAGCGTGGGTACCAGTTGACTTGGATTGATCACTCTGTAACTTTCGAGCAACTGTTCATTTTTTACTAAATGAACAGGTTCGGTTTCATAGCTCAATTTTTTAAGATTTAATGCGATTCGGACGCGGTACGCAGCAGAGCTACGAAAGTAACTATACAGTTTCATACTGTTCAACCTCAGTTTCATTGAAGTCAAATGTATGTGCAGAAAGAATGGTATTTTCAACTTGCCCGAAACCAATACGGATACCATCTTTTTCACAATAGCCTTTCATGATGACGCGATCACCATCTTCTAAAAAGCCACGTTTTTCACCGTTTGAAAGTGTGAGCGGTTTTGTCGTATTCCATGTTAATTCAAGTAGGCTACCGTAAGAATTTTCAGCAGAACCAGAAATTGTGCCTGAACCCATTAGATCGCCAACTTGTACATTACAACCAGCAATAGTGTGATGTGTAAGTTGTTGAGCCATAGACCAATACATATATTTGAAATTGGTTTCACAAATGACATCTGTTTGTTCTGAATCAGGTGTTTGCACTTCGACACTCAGATGAATGTCATAACTATTTGCAATATTTTCTTGTAAATAATGAAGAGGTTTTGGATGTTGTTCAGGCCCTTTAACTTTGAAAGGCTCTAGTGCATCCATTGTCACTACCCATGGAGAAATCGCGCTCGCAAAGGTTTTTGCATTAAAAGGACCTAATGGAACATATTCCCACTGTTGAATATCACGTGCAGACCAGTCGTTGAGTAAAACCATTCCGAAAATATGATCCCACGCATTATTAATCGAAATTGGTTGACCTAGCTGAGTTGGCTTTCCAACAATAAATGCTGTTTCTAATTCAAAATCGAGCTTACGTGTTGCTGAAAACACAGGGCGCTCATCATTTGGAAGTTTAATTTGACCTGATGGGCGAACAATATCAGTTCCACTTACAATCACCGAACTTGCACGACCATTGTAGCCAACAGGTAGCTCACTCCAGTTTGGCAATAATGCATTTTTAGGATCTCTAAACATGGTACCAACATTGGTTGCATGCTCTTTAGATGAATAGAAATCGGTATAGCCCGACACTTGAATTGGTAGGTGTAAAGTTACGTTATTTTTTGCGAATAAAACACGATTACGCAAATCACTATTTTCTTGAAGAATAGGATTATCTACTGAAAGTAAACTCTGAATTGTTTTGCGAACATGTTGCCAATTCTGTTTACCAGATTCGATAAATTGATTCAGTGTTGGTTGATTGAAATAGTTTACATTTCCTTCAAGACTCAAAAGACCTTCAGACTCTAACAGGGCAAGATCAAGTACCCATTCACCAATTGCAATGCCAACTTTCTTGGTGCTTTGAGGCTCTTCGCTAAAAATGCCATAAGGTAAATTATGTATTGTGAAATCTGATTGTGGGTCAATTTCAAGAAAAGATGTTAATTGATTTGCCATGATTTGCTTTCCTTGTCTCTAATTTTTTAAAAAACCGATCTAAATAATTTTTCTCAACTGTTTAATTTATTGAAAGTCCTAAATATATTTTTATTTAAGACTTTGAGCCATACAGTGAGCAGTGAAAAAATGATGCTTTATGATTTCTATCATACTTAAATAATTTAATTATGCAATACGTAATTAAATTACATTATTCATAATAATTGTTATTTGTTGAATTTTCTGTTTATATGCGCGGTTACGAGAAAAGTAAATTAATTATTTTTCTTTCAACGCTAGATATTCTTGATTAATTTATGATATACGTAATTTAGTACAAAAAAATTACGCGACAAGGATGAGAATAATCATATGTCAAAACAACAGCAAGGAAACCTGCAACACGGTTTAAGCAATCGGCACATCCAGCTTATCGCGCTAGGTGGTGCGATTGGTACAGGACTATTTCTTGGTATTTCGCAATCAATCAAACTTGCGGGACCGTCCGTTATTTTAGGATATGCAATTGCTGGATTAATTGCGTTTCTAATGATGCGGCAGTTAGGTGAAATGGTAGTACAAGAGCCTGTCAGTGGTTCTTTTAGTCACTTTGCCTATAAATACTGGGGGGCATTTGCGGGCTTCATGTCAGGCTGGAATTATTGGGTACTCAATATTTTAGTCTGTATGGCAGAATTGAGTGCAATTGGACTCTATATTCAGTATTGGTGGCCAGAAATACCAACATGGGCTTCAGCCTTGGCTTTCTTTTTATTGATTAACGGTATCAACTTATTACATGTAAAGCTTTTTGGTGAAATGGAATTTTGGTTCTCTATCATCAAAATTTTAGCAATCTTGGCAATGATTGGGTTTGGTTCATATCTACTTGCAACAGGCACTGCTGGACCACAAGCCAGTATTAGTAACCTTTGGGCATTAGGTGGATTCTTTCCATTTGGTGTAGAAGGTCTCGTTATGGCGATGGCTGTGATTATTTTCGCATTTGGCGGAATTGAACTATTTGGTATTACGGCTGCTGAAGCACGTGATCCTGACAAAACTTTACCTAAAGCCGTTAACCAAATTATTTATCGTATTTTGATTTTCTATATCGCAACATTGTTTATTTTGTTTGCTTTATTCCCTTGGAATCAAATGGCAAATGGCGGTAGTCCTTTTGTTATGGTATTTGCTTCACTCGATAGTCATGGTGTGGCAACGATGTTGAACTTTGTTATTTTGACTGCTGCTGTTTCAGTTTATAACGGGACAAGTTATTGTAGTAGCCGCATGTTATTAGGTTTGGCACAACAAGGCAATGCACCTAAATTTCTTGAAAAAATCAATAAAAATGGTATTCCTACAAATGCGGTTTTAGTGTCAGCATTCGTGACCGTTCTGTGTGTGTTGCTAAATTATGCATTTCCAGAAAAAGCATTTGGTTTACTGATGATGTTGGTTGTTGGAGCCATTGTAATTAACTGGATCGTTATTTCTTGGACTCATTTAAAGTTCAGAAAAGCAATGCAGGCACAAGGGCAGAGCACTAAATTTCCAAGTATCGCTTATCCATTTAGTAATTATCTTTGCATCATTTTTATGCTTGGTATTCTTGTTGTGATGTCACTCACTCCAGATATGCGTATCGCCGTGATGATGATTCCAGCATGGATTCTTTGTTTAATGCTGGCATATTACTTAAAGCAGCGTAGGTTGAGAAACGCACAGCCAAGTGTCGCATATAATGCCGATGTGTAAATTTTAAATAAATATTGTAGTAGATGAATAGGGGCTGAATTTTCAGCCCTTTTTTTATAACCAAAACAAGCAGTCATTTCAAAAACAAAGTATAAATAGCAAATTAAAGTGTTAAATCAGTTAAAATTAAACACGAACAACAAGGCAGATCATTTGTTGTTAATTTTATTTTTTTAATAGGCTTGAGACTTGTTTAAACATTTAAGTATCCAAACACGATTGGGTGGTTTTTACCTATTTTATTATTCAATCGTTGGAACATTCATGCCTTATTGGAATCTGTATCTACAAGATCAGGGCTTCAATTACGAGGAAATTGGTATTCTTTCTTCAATTGCCATTATCACACGTTTTTTTGCACCGCTGATTTGGGGCTGGATTGCAGATAAATCTGGCAAACGCATGCTCTTAGTAAGAATTGCGACATGGATGGAAGCCTGTATTTGGTTTGCAATATTTATCATTCCAAATAGCTTTCAATCAGTGGCTTTGCTGATGTTAATTTTTAGCTTTTTTCAAAATGCGATTTTAGCTCAATTTGAGGGTGTGACGTTATTTTGGTTGGGTGAAAAACGAGCAGAACTGTATGGTAAAGTACGTAAATGGGGGTCAGTGGGTTTTATTTTGGGTGTGTGTTTGATTGGAGCACTATTAGAAATTATCCCAATTTCAATGCTTCCTGTATTGCTATTAGCGATTTCATTCCTCGCATTTTTATGGTCTTTTACGATTAAAGAACCTGAACATGCCCCAAGTTCACAGAAAAAATTAGAATCATTAATCCCTGTTTTAAGAAAACCGACTGTTGCTGCATTTTTTACCATTGAGTTCATCTTACTTTTTTCACTAGCGCCTTTTTATAGTTTTTATAGCAATTTTTTAAAAGAAATAGGATTTAGTACAACCCAAATCGGTAGTTTGTGGGCGATGGGAGTCATTGCTGAAATTGTAATGTTTGCTGTGGCCCAAAGAGTATTTTTTACACGCTTTTCATGGCGGAATTTGGTCATCGTTTGTCTGCTATTAACGAGTCTACGTTGGTACTTGGTTTCAATTTTAGAGACCAATTATATTGGTCAATTACTCACTCAATGCTTACATGCATTTAGTTTTGGGCTATTCCATTTGATCGCAATGAAAGTGATTTTTCAGAATTTTTCGGCAGAGCAACAAGGTCGTGGACAAGCTTTGTATAGCACTATGTGGGGCTTGGGCGTTGCATCTGGAAGTTTATTGGCAGGGCATTATTGGCAAATACTTTCTGGTGAAACGATTTTCTTAATTGCAAGTTTAGTCGTACTTTTAGGTTTGTCTTTGGTGATATGGCTGCCGAATCGAATTGAAACGGCAGCTTAGGGTGAGTCAAATTTGGATATTTTTATATTGATGTAACCAAGATTGGGTTTGTTCAAGCTGTGCAGCCAGTTGAAGTAACCGATCTTCACGACCAAATGGTGCAATAAACTGGCTACCTAAAGGCAGTCCTTGTTTGTTCCAGTAAAGCGGTACAGACATAGCAGGTAAACCTGTGACATTTGCCAACTGTGTGAACGGTACCCAACTTAAATTGTCCTGTACCATCTTTTCCACCAATTTTCCTTGTGCCAAATAATGGGCTCTCCCAAGTTTGAGTAATCCTTTCAAAATTGGTTTTTGCCAAGCTGGGGTTGCGACTTCACCATTTTTCGGTGCGACAGATGCTGTGCTAGGTGTCAAGTAAAGGTCATATTTTTCAAAGAATAGATTCATTTGAGTACTATAAAGTCCCCAATTGTTGAGTGTATGAATATATTCACTGGCTGTAGTTTTGGCTCCAAAAGCAGCTAAAGCAATCGAGTCCAATTCAAAATCACCATCAGTTGCTCCTGACATCTGTTTAATCTGTGCTTGCATATAGGTGAATTGGCTAAACCACGTTGTAATAAAGTCTTTTGCTAATTCTAAACCATTTATGAGTGGGGTATCCTCAACCACAATATGCCCCAAAGATTCTAATAATTTCGCTGTTTGTTGAACGGCTTGAATTGCATCTTTTGAAACTTTGGTACCGATTGGCGATTTTGTGCTAAATGCAATTCGGAGTTTTTTTGGTGTTTGTTGAATGACTTCAAGATATTTTTGTTGAGGTGGTTCTATTCTAAAAAGCGAAGTTTGTTCAGGTCCCTGTACAGCATCAAGCATCGCAGCACTATCACGAACAGTTTTGCAAAGTACATGTTGCATGGCTGCTCCATGCATAGCTTCACTGTACTGCGGGCCCCATGGTGTACGACCTCGACTTGGTTTCAATCCAAACAAACCACAATATGAAGCAGGAATGCGAATAGAGCCACCACCATCACCAGCACCCGCAATTGGAACTATGCCTGCTGATACAGCGGACGCTGAACCTCCAGAAGATCCACCACTATTGTGTTTTAAATTCCAAGGATTATGACATGAACCCCATGCATCAGGTTCAGTAATTCCTTTAATACCAAACTCAGGCGTATTGGTTCGACCAAACGTAATTATCCCAGTTTCTTCCCAACGATTTACGATTTCTGCATTAAAGTCAGGCGTATAATTGATCTTTTTTAGCGAATGGCTTCCATATGATGTGGGAATACCTTTGTATTCTTGAAATAGATCTTTGACTAAAAATGGAACGCCAGCAAACGCACCAGAAAGTGTTTGTTCTGAGCGTTGTTTTGCATGCTCATACATTGGAATAATAATAGCATTAAGTTTTGGGTTTACTTTGTCACTACGCTCTAATGCGATTTTTAGCAATTCAGAAGGATGAATTTCTTTATTTTTAATTAATTGGGCTAATCCTAGACCATCATATTGTACGTATTCGGCAAAATTCATGGCTTTTATCCCTAAAGCTATTTTATTGGTAAATTCAAAATAATGAAGCGTTGGAAAATAGAATACCTGAAAAAAATTGCAGAACAATCAAATAAATTAGATGATAAAAATATTGTGTCTATATGGTTATGAATGCATGTTTTTCTCAAAAAATATGCTAATTTAACCTAATGCACCGTTTAGATGACGACTTAATTAAATCTATGAAAAATATTTATATTATTGGATTATTATGGGCTTGCTCAACATGGACTATGGCAGAGACGGTAGTAAATGATAAAGAAGTAGCGGCACAACAAATTGCTAAGGCAAATGCGATTCGTGTTACCACTCGACCAGAGATCATGGGGCTTTGGGGGATGGAAATTCCGAATAATAAAAAGTGTGTTGAGTATTACAACTTTCGCGGTTCAAATGAAGTGGTAATTAAAAGCGGTCAAGAATGGTCTTACGGCTTATATGATTATCAGCCTTCGGAAGATCACAAAGAGCGTTTACCTGCTCTAGCTCTTCAAATTAAATATGACAACAATCTGATGGATTGCTCAGGGCAGCAACAAGATCAGACTGGTGAGGTTTCGCAGTACTTTGTGAAATGGTCAAATGATCACACGATTGATTTTTGTGCCAATGAAAAAGGCGAGAAATGCTTTGCAACATTACATCGTGTATTGCCTTAAATTCTAAAGATATAAAAAAAGCCTCTTAGATATTAAGAGGCTTTTTTTTATGCTTTTTCAGCTTTAGGTTCAAGCTGCTTTAGCAAATGTTTTTCTAAATAATGAATATCCATTGCTTGTTCACAGAAATTCTTATCTTTTAAGATCAAATCTTTGTGTAATGGAATATTGGTTTTGATACCCGTCAAAATCATTTCATCAAGTGCTTGACGCATACGAGCTAAACAAGTTTCACGGTCTTTGCCATGTGAAATCAATTTTGCAATCATAGAGTCATAGTATGGTGGAATACTATAGCCTTGATAAATATGAGAATCTAAACGAATACCTGCTCCACCAGGAGCATAGAAACTTTCGATTTTTCCTGGAGAAGGCAAGAACGTCGTTGGGTCTTCAGCATTGATACGACATTCAATGGCATGACCTTTGACTTCGATTTGACTTTGTTCAAGCTCTAAGCCTAAACCAGCAGCAATTCGAAGTTGTTGCTCAATAATATCAACACCCGTTACCATTTCAGTCACAGGATGTTCAACTTGAACACGTGTATTCATTTCAATAAAGAAGAATTCACCATCTTCGAATAAAAATTCAAATGTACCAGCACCACGGTATTGCATTAACTTACAGGCATTCACACATGCTTCTAAAATATCAGCACGTGCTTGCTCTGGTAAGTTGGGAGCAGGGGCCTCTTCTAAAACTTTTTGATGACGACGTTGTAAAGAACAGTCACGATCATATAAGTGAATCGCATGACCATTGCCATCACCAAGAATCTGAACTTCAACATGGCGAGGTTTCTGTAAGAAACGTTCCATGTAAACCGTATCATCGCCAAACCACATTTCTGCATCGCGTTGAGCGGCTTGAACTGATTCAAGTAATGTATCTACACGCTCTACGATTCGCATCCCACGACCGCCACCACCTGAAGCAGCTTTAACAATCAATGGAAAGCCAATTTCTTTTGCTTCTGCAAGTGCATTATTTGGCGTAACAGCATGAGCAGAACCAGGAACTGTAGGGACACCTGATTTTTTCATTGCCATAATTGCGGAAACTTTGTTCCCCATAAGGCGGATATGCTCAGGGCGAGGACCAATAAAAATGAAACCAGAACTTTCTACAATTTCCGCAAACTCAGCATTTTCTGATAAGAAACCATAACCAGGATGAATCGCATCAGCGCCCGTAATTTCTGCGGCAGTAATAATTGCAGGAATATTCAAATAGCTTTCACTACTTGCACCTGGTCCAATACACACCGCTTCATCTACAAAACGTAGATGCATTAGATCCTTATCTGCATCTGAGTAAATGCCGACTGTTTTAATACCAAGCGTTTTACAAGCCCGAGTGATTCGCAAAGCGATTTCACCACGGTTTGCAATCAGTACTTTTTGCAACATAGAAATCCCCAAGCTCATTAAGCGCGGTAGCGGAAAAGCGGTTGACCAAATTGGATGACTTCACCATTTTTCACTAAAATTTCTTCAATTACGCCGCTCTTGGTTGCTTCAATTGGGTTCATGATTTTCATTGCTTCAATGATACCCAATGTTTCACCAGCAGAAATGGTTTGACCAACGTTCACAAACGGTGCTTCGCCAGGGCTAGGAGCAGAATAAAACACACCAACCATAGGCGATGTTTCTACTGCGCCGCGTGGGGTCTTCGCTGCTGGAGCTGCTGGAGTAGAGCTTGTTGGTGCTGCCGCAATTGGAGCTGCTGCAAAAACTGGAGTTGGACGAGTCAATGAAATGGATTGATCACCTTCCTTAACTTCAATCGCCTGCAAGTCAGATTCAATCATCAAGTCGATGAGCTTCTTGATTTTACGGATATCCATGAGTGAGCATTCCTAAATGTTTGGATTAATTAGAAGATTGAATTTTTTCAATTGCGTAATCGAGTGCAAAGCTATAACCCTTGGCACCTAAGCCACAAATCACGCCAATGGCTTTGTCTGATAAATACGAGTGGTGTCGAAATGCTTCGCGAGCGTGAACATTTGACAAGTGAACTTCGATATATGGTATTGCAACACCTAACAGGGCATCACGAAGAGCAACAGATGTATGGGTAAGTGCAGCAGGATTAATAATAATAAATTTGACGCCATCGATTTGTGCTTGATGGATACGATCAACAATTGCACCTTCCCAGTTATTTTGGAAAGTTTCTAATGTTAAGGATGCATTTTTAGCTTGAGCGATGAGTTGCTGGTTAATATCATCTAAGGTGAGATAACCATAAACTTCTGGTTCGCGCTTTCCTAGCAAGTTCAAATTCGGTCCGTGAATCAGCAAAATGGTTGAGCTCATTCAGCCTGCTCCAATTCTATAACTGCAAATGTTTTTTGCAAGATGTCTGCAAAGTTTGCTTATTATGGCATATAATTCTGCATTTTTTATATAAATTGTTTTTATCAACGAAGAAAACTGCATACCAAGCATGGTGCATATAATGAAAACTTTGCAAGGAAATGGCAATGTTAAAATATGACAAATTTTAATAAGTTTTATTTTTTATTATAATAAACTGAAATCGCTTATTTCGTGGATGTAATTTGTGTAACTCAGAAGTCACGTCTTTACATAATTGTTGATTAAACAAAAAAAATGACATGAAAGCCGACTGTAGTATTAAGTTGTATATTGCCAATTATGAGTAAATAATAATCTTGTAATTTTGATTTAAATATATGTTTTTAAACAGTTTAAATTTATATTTTGGAGTTGGCGGAGGTTTGTGTCTGAAAATTAAATGAGTTGTTAAAAAAAGATGTTAGGGATGATTGATTAATCTACAAGGTGTAGGCATAAGCAAAAGGCTATATTCAGTTCAATCTAGAGAGCTATTCTCAATAGTTACAAGCATCATCACATATGCTTATTGGCAAAAAACATGAATTGTGAAGTTTTGTATGGTTGTAAATGATATGAAATTGTCTGAAAAAGATAAGTCGTTTCAATTAAGCTATGTTTACTTAAGAGAATATTTTTGATTGGTATATTCTCTTAATGGTCTTTCAAGGCTGCCTTTTAAAAGGCAGCTTTTTTTTATTCAGCGGCAAGAGCATAGGTTTCTGGTAGTAAACAACCCAATGCCTCACTTGTATATGAAGCTGACTCTAATGATAAATTACTCCATTTCTTCATTTGTTCAAATAGCCATTCGAAATCATCGACTTTAGGAATTGCATTATCCTGAATAAAGTTTCGAATGATGTTTTGAATCGCAAAATATTTTTCAACATGAACTTCGGCTGAGCAATCAAATTGTACAACTTCAAAATTAACTAAAAGTTGCCAAACAGGATCAAAGTCTTTTAACTCACGAAGTTCTTGCTGTGCTTTTAAAATCGCTTTAGTTAAATGAATTAATGTATTGGGATTTTGTTGCGCCCATTCTTTAGTTACAGCTAAAACTTTATCTGCGACATTTGGAATGATGTGCTGACTTGAGCAAATAATATGGCTCAAGCCATGTATCTCAGATTGAGTGTTCCAAGGTTCTCCTACACAGAAACCATCAATTAAATGATTGCTCAGCGCTTCAACCATATACGGTGGGGGAAGTGTTTTAACTTGAATTGAATGCGCTAGCTTTTCATCTGCTAGAGCCAACCATTCTCTCAAACAATAATGATGAATTGAATGCTGAAACACATGGGCTAAAGAGACAGAATTGTTTTCTTGAATAAAACTGACCAATTTTTGTGCCGAAATTTTAGCGCTATCTTCAGTATGAATCGCTAACTCATAGCATAATTTTTGACTTAAACTAATAAATGCGCGATTTTCGCTTAACACTAACGGTGTTTGTAGTGCTATACCGATTTGATCTGCACCAACAGCAGCAGCAGGAAGCATTGCAGATAAACAATGTGCAGCATCTAATAATCCAAATGCCAGTCGGTCTCTCAGACTCGCCCAAGATGCTTCTTTCACTAACGTAACATTCAAACCAAATTCAGCAAAAAAGCCTCTTTCTTTTGCCCAAAGTAAAGCAACACAATCAAGTAAAGGAATATAACCAAGTTGCAATTCGGTTTTTTCTAAACTGCTCATTTATTCATCCTTTGTATGATTGTTTAAAAGCTGTTGTGCATCAAGTAATCGCCGTGCCATTTCACCAATGGTCATTCGATGACTCATTGCATTTTTTCTGAGTAGTTGAAAGGCTGTATCTTCAGTTAGATCATGCAATTTCATTAACAATACTTTTGCCTTATCAACGTCTTTTCTATCCGCCAGTTTGGTTTTTGCATCTTTTAAATCGCCTTCTAATTTTTTATGTTTCTTATATTGTTCAATTGATATATCTAAAATAGTGTGTAGGCGTGAAGGGTCAAGACCATCGACGATATAAGCTGTAATACCAGCGTCAATGGCTTGTTTGATCGTATCTTTATCGGTGTTTTTGGTAAATAAAACAGTCGGTAGATCAAAATTACTGACACAGCTTTCGATCACGTCACGATGTGGATGATCCATATCTAGCAGAATAATATCTGCTTGAAGATGCTCTAATTTAAAAATATTGAGATGATCTAAGGTAAAGCATGCAACGACTTCAAAGCCATGTTCAATTAAACTGGTCTTGATATAGTCAGCCCGAGCCTGGTCATCGTCAATAAGTGCGATCTTGAGTTTCGGCATAATGATATAAGTCAAACTATGAGTTTATGCACGTATAGAATAAAGTGCTGTAGGTGTTTTTTTGAAGCAATATTAGTGCCATAACAGGACATATTTAATCTTAGCACGACTTTCAAATGCAGGAAGCATCCTTTTAAGTGCTTATGAAGCCATAAAATAAACAGAAGATTGAAGAGATAGAGTTTCAATCGCTTAAAAATGTATTTTTGTGGTGCAAAAAAAGTGTTGTTTTGATGCAGCATCAATTGTGCTTTAAAACAGACCATGACTAAATCTTCTTGGAAAAAAACAAATAACTATAATATTAGTAAAATGCATAAACCACTATAAATTAATACTTATCAAAAACTTATAGCTTTATCTATTTTATTTTTTAATTTATGGCATGCCAATTGCTTAAATATTATTGAGTCAAAGAAGACTTTTTAAGTTTACAAGACGGCCAACGATGTCCGATCTGATCGATTTGTTTGCACAAAGTGATGTGTCAACAAAGCTGTATACGTTCAGTATGGGAGATGGCAATGTCTTTAGATTTATCAGCTAAAAAAGCGACTTCAATAAAGTTATTTAACTTTTCTGAACCTACCATGCGCGCATTCCACATGAGTTGGCTCGCATTCTTCGTTTGTTTCTTTGCATGGTTTGCATGTGCACCTTTAATGCCTGTCATTGCAGGTGAATTTCATCTCACAAAAGATCAAATCGCAAATATCAATATTGCGGCAGTCGCAATCACTATCTTAGTTCGTTTGATTGTTGGTCCTTTATGCGATAAATACGGACCACGCAAGACCTATACCGCCTTGTTAATTATTGGCAGCATTCCTGTATTTGGTGTGGCTTCAGCAAATAGCTATGAATCGTTCCTTTTCTTTCGCCTCCTTATCGGTGCGATTGGTGCGAGTTTTGTGATCACGCAATACCACACTAGCATCATGTTTGCTCCAAATGTCGTGGGAACTGCAAACGCAGCCTCAGCTGGTTGGGGTAATGCTGGTGGTGGGGCAACACAAGCACTCATGCCGTTATTACTATCTGCATTGGTAATGTTTGGTGTTGAGCAAGCATTTGGTTGGAGACTCGCACTAATCGTTCCAGGTGTCATGATGGTGATCGTAGGTTTCCTTTACTGGAAGTTTACTCAAGATTGTCCTCAAGGCGATTTCAAAGAGTTACGTGCTCAAGGTGTAGTTGTTGGTAGCGATAAAAAAGGTGGTCTGGCAATCTTAATGCATGCTGCACGTAACTACCGCGTATGGATTCTCTTCTTCTCATATGCAGCTTGTTTCGGTATCGAAATCTTTATCCATAACATCATTGCAATGTACTACGTCGAGCACTTTAGTTTCGGATTAAAAGAGGCTGGTTTAGCAGCAGGTATCTTTGGTTTGCTTGCATTATTTGCACGCGCATTGGGTGGGATTCTTTCAGATAAAGTTGCACTCAAAAAAGGCTTAGATGGTCGTACTAAAGTTCTATTTGCTTTAATTCTTGGCGAAGGGCTTTTCTTAATGTTGTTCTCACAAATGAATGGTGCTGTGTCGGCCATTCTAGTGATGACTGTGTTCGCATTATTTACTCATATGGCATGTGGTGCGACTTATGCGCTTGTTCCATTCATTGATCGTGAAGCGTTAGGTGGTGTGGCAGGCATCATTGGTGCTGGTGGAAACGTTGGTGCAGTGGCAGCAGGTTTCTTACTGAAAGGTATGTTGGATATTCAAACTTGTTTAATGGTTTTAGGTGGTTTGGTGGTCATTGCCGCGAGTTCGGTCATGCTGATCCGATTTTCGGTAGAGCATAAAGAAAAAGAACAACGCTTGTTTGAACAAGCGATTTTAGAACGTGGCTCAGAACAAAACAGCGCAGCTTAATCTCAGATTAGATTTTAGGAGAAACACAATGAAATTAGTGATGATTGGTCACGGTATGGTGGGTCATAAATTCATCGAAGCCATCTTAGAGAAAGCTGATGATGAATTAGAGATAACAATTCTTGCTGAAGAACCACGTATTGCATATGACCGCGTACATTTGACTGAATATTTTTCAGGTAAATCAGCGAAAGATTTATCACTTGCTCGTTTCGATTTTGCCGATGCTCATGGTATCGATTTAAGACTAAATACCAAAGCCATTGCAATTGATACAAAAGAACAAACTGTGACTACTAGTATGGGTGATGTCATCAGTTACGACAAACTTGTACTCGCAACTGGTTCATATGCTTTCGTTCCGCCAATTGCAGGTAATGATCGTGAAAATTGCTTTGTATATCGTACCATCGAAGATTTAGATGCGATCCGTGCTGCAAGCCTAAACGCGACATCAGGTGTGGTGATCGGTGGTGGTTTACTCGGTTTGGAAGCGGCTAAAGCTTTACGTGATTTAAATCTTGAAACACATGTAGTTGAATTTGCTCCACGTTTGATGGCGGTTCAAATCGATGATTTGGGTGGTAAAGTATTACGCCGTAAAATCGAAAACTTAGGTGTAAAAGTTCACACACAAAAAGCAACGCAATGTATCGAAGCTGGCAATAATGCTAAGCATGTAATGAAATTTGCTGATGGTAGTGAGCTTGAAACGGATGTGATTTTATTCTCTGCGGGGATTCGCCCACGTGATGAATTAGCACGTTCAAGCGGTTTAGCACTTGGGGAGCGTGGTGGTATCAAGATCAATGATTACTGCCAAACCTCTGATGAAAATATTTACGCAATTGGTGAATGTGCGCTTTGGGACAATAAAATTTATGGGCTGGTTGCACCTGGATATGACATGGCGCGTATTGCAGCCAAGCATATCTTAGCTGAAGAAACACATTGTTTCGCTGGTGCTGATATGAGCACTAAGTTGAAATTGATGGGTGTAGATGTGGCATCGGTTGGTGATGCTCATGGCATGACACCGAATTCGCTTAGCTATTTCTATGCTGATGAAGATGCATTGGTTTATAAGAAAATCGTCGTAGATGCAGATAAAACCAAATTACTGGGTGCAGTACTTGTTGGTGATGCAAAAGAATATAACGATCTTTTACAAATGATGTTGAATGGTATCGCATTGCCAGAAACACCTGAAAGCTTAATCATGCCAGGATTTGCTGATTCTGGCGCGAAAGCGGGAGGTAGCGGTGTTGATTTACTTCCAGACAGCGCAACGATTTGTTCATGTAACAATGTATCGAAAGCAGATATCTGCCAAGCTATTTGTGATGGTTCCACCTCTTTAGGTGCTTTAAAGAAATGTACTAAAGCAGCAACAGCATGTGGTGGTTGTGCGCCATTAGTTACTCAAGTTTTAAAGTCTGAGTTACAACGTCAAGGTGTAACGGTTAATAACCATGTATGCGAACACTTCCCATACTCACGTCAAGAGATCTATCACTTGGTGCGTGTCAATGAAATCAAAACATTTGATGATTTGATTCAACAACATGGTCATGGTTTAGGTTGTGATATCTGTAAACCAATGACAGCAAACATTTTGGCATCGTGCTGGAATGACTTTGTATTGGAGCCAACGCACGCAGGTCTACAAGACAGTAATGACTACTACTTAGGAAATATCCAAAAGGATGGTTCATACTCAGTTGTACCGCGTATGGCAGGTGGTGAAGTTACTCCAGATGGTTTGATTGCTGTAGGTCAAATTGCTAAAAAATATAACCTGTATACCAAAATTACAGGTGGTCAACGTGTTGACTTATTTGGTGCTCAACTGCACGAGCTACCATTTATTTGGGAAGAGTTGAATGCAGCAGGCTTCGAGTCAGGTCATGCTTACGGTAAATCATTGCGTACAGTGAAATCATGCGTAGGTAGCACGTGGTGCCGTTATGGCGTAGATGATTCTGTTGGTTTAGCGATTGAATTAGAAAATCGCTACAAAGGCTTACGCTCACCGCACAAACTAAAAATGGCTGTGTCGGGTTGTACGCGTGAGTGTGCTGAAGCACAAGGTAAAGATGTTGGTGTAATTGCGACAGAAAAAGGTTGGAACCTATATGTGTGTGGTAATGGTGGAATGAAACCACGCCATGCAGAGCTTTTAGCTTCTGATCTAGATACTGAAACTTTGATTCGTTATATCGATCGCTTCTTTATGTTCTATATCCAAACTGCTGATCGTTTACAACGTACCAGTGTATGGCGTGACAACATGGAAGGTGGTTTAGATTATCTCAAAGCTGTGATTGTCGATGATTCGCTTGGTCTTGCAGAAGAACTTGAAAATCGCATGGCACATGTAATTGGAACTTATCAAGACGAATGGCGTACTGCGGTAGAGAATCCTGAGATTCGTAAACGCTTCCAAACTTACATTAATGCAAGCGCTGAAGAGCAAGCTGATCCATATATTCAATTTACTGAAGTGCGTGATCAGATCCGTCCATTAAATGAAGCTGAACGTTCAGTTGATCGTATCCCGATGGTAGAAGCATAAGGAGAATCAAAATGACAAATCTAAAAGACATGAATATGCTTCCAGAAAATCAATGGATTGATGTGTGTCATCTTGATGACATCACGCCAAATACAGGTGTAGGTGCACTTATTGCGGGTCAATCCGTTGCTTTATTCCGCGTAGGGAACGAAAAACGTATTTACGCATTAAGTAATAAAGATCCGTTTAGCCAAGCAAATGTAATGGCGCGCGGTATTATTGGTGATTTGCAAGGTGAGCGTGTTATTGCCTCACCGATTTACAAACAACACTTCAGTTTAGCAACAGGTCGATGCCTAGAAGATAAAGATCAAAAGCTTTCTGTTTTTCCAACCAAAATCGAAAATGGTCGAGTTTGGGTAGGTACTGTTCCGCAAAAAACTTATATTACCAATAATGGTGTTTCTCAAGAAAAACTGAAGCTCGTTTTGATCGGTAATGGTTTGGCTGGAATGCGCTGTCTAGAGGATTTACTCGACATGGCACCTGATCGTTATGATGTGACGGTGATTGGTGAAGAGCCTTGGGGTAACTATAACCGTATCATGCTTTCACCAGTGCTTTCTGGTGAGAAAACTATTGATGACATTATGTTGCATCCACATGCATGGTACAGCGATAAGGGCATCAAATTTATTGCTGACGATCCTGCTATAAAAATCGATCGTACTCGTAAAGTAGTGCATACACAAAAAGGCGAAAGTGTCGATTACGATCGTTTGATTATTGCAACAGGTTCATCTCCATTTATCCCACCTGTACAAGGCGTAGATTTGAAAGGTGTGATCAGCTTCCGTGATATTTATGATGTCAATACCATGATTAAATATTGCGAAACGAAGAAAAATGCTGTGGTGATTGGTGGTGGTCTGCTTGGCTTAGAAGCAGCTTATGGTCTCAAGCAACGTGGTATGAATGTCACTGTTCTTCATTTGATGGATCGTATCATGGAGCGTCAGCTTGATGGTCGTGCGAGTCGTATGTTGCGTCAAAGCATTGAAGAAAAAGGGATTAATATTATCACTGAGGCAAATACTGAAGTATTGATTGGTAAAGATGGTCATGTTAATCAAGTACGTCTGAAAGATGGCACAGTGTTAGATGCCGACCTTGTCGTATTTGCTGTAGGTATTCGTCCAAATATTGCTTTGGCTCAAAGTGCTGGTTTACGTTGCAATCGTGGTATTTTGGTCAATGATACGATGCAAACATTTGACCCAAGTATTTATGCAGTAGGTGAATGTATTGAGCATCGTAATCAGACTTTTGGTCTTGTCGAACCATTGTGGGGACAAGCATTTATCTGTGCGACACACTTGGCAGAACACGGTAGTTTAACTTTCAAATCACCAACCGTTCCAACTCAGCTTAAAGTGAGTGGTGTTGATGTATTCTCGGCTGGAAATTTTGAACCGAAAGAAGATTACGAAGACATTATCCTGAATGATGAAAAACGACAAATTTACAAGCGTATCATTATTCAGAAAGATAAAGTCATCGGTGCGGTACTGTTCGGTGATACTGAAGATGGCATGTGGTATGCGGAATTGATTGCAGATCAAACACCAATTTCAACATTTAGAAATAAATTGTTATTTGGTAAGGATTTTGCAATGAAGAAAGCAGGTTAATCATCTTTGGGGTTTAGGTTCCTCGGTGCCTAAACCCAAACAGAACGTGAAATTCAGGCATAGATGAAATAGGTGAAGGGGCAGTCATGAACAGTATTCAAAATTTAGAACACAGTCGCTCCGATCAAGCAGAAACAATCATTACAAAAACAACGTGTCCCTATTGTGGGGTTGGATGTGGTGTTGATGTCACGGTAAATCATAAAGCACAAGGAACAACGTTTCAGGTTGCTGGTGATTTGGAACATCCATCTAATTTTGGACGCCTTTGTATTAAAGGCAGTAATTTGGCGGATACTCTAGGATTAGAGACTCGCGTTCTGCATCCGATGTTTGGTCGTAAGAACCATCGTAAGGTAACGACATGGGATGCAGCCATAGAAAAAATCGCAGATCAATTCCAAGCTTGTATCGATCAATACGGTCATGACAGTGTGGCATTTTATGTATCAGGGCAGCTATTGACTGAGGATTATTACGTCGTCAATAAGTTTGTGAAAGGCTATCTAGGTACAGCCAATATCGACACCAATTCACGTTTGTGCATGTCTTCAGCCGTTGCAGCGCATAAGCGTGCTTTTGGTGAGGATATCGTGCCAGCAAGTTACGAAGACTTTGAATTTACCGATATGGTGGTGTTGGTGGGTTCAAATACTGCATGGTGTCATCCTGTACTTTACCAACGCATCATGCAGGCGAAAAGTAAAAATCCAGATTTATTCGTTGTTGTGGTTGATCCCCGTTTTACCAGTACATGTGAACAAGCAGATTTGCACCTTCCAATTTTACCAGGACAAGATGTCGCATTGTTCAATGGTTTATTACAGTATTTATATAAGAATAACTTTATTGATCAACATTTTGTCGATACACATACTGAAGGCTTAGACACATTATTAGAGTCGAGTCAGACTGAAGCTGATTTTGAGTCAGTCGTGAAACGTACCGGAATTTCAGCAGAAAAATTAAAGTTCTTCTTTGAAAAATTTGCTACAACTGAAAAAGTTGTGAGTTTATTTTCTATGGGTGTGAATCAATCTTCTCAAGGCGTGAATAAAGCCAACAGCATTATCAATTGCCATCTTTTGACAGGGAAAATTGGGAAATTAGGTGCTGCGCCATTCTCAATGACAGGTCAACCGAATGCCATGGGTGGCCGTGAAGTGGGTGGTTTAGCCAATATGTTAGCAGCACATATGGACATCGATAATCCATCACACCAAACACTTGTACAAAACTTTTGGAATAGTCCTGTGATTGCCAATCAAGCGGGACTGAAAGCCGTTGATTTATTCCAAGCCGTAGAGTCTGGGAAAATTAAAGCCATATGGATTATGGCAACCAATCCAGTGGTGAGTTTACCTGATGCGGATCAAGTAAAACGGGCACTGGACAAATGTGAGTTTGTCGTGGTGTCAGATATTTGTGCTGATACAGATACCACCGCTTATGCAGATGTGTTGCTTCCTGCGTTAGGTTGGGGTGAAAAAGATGGAACGGTGACCAACTCAGAGCGCCGTATTTCACGTCAAAGAGCTTTTTTACCTGCTCCAAAGCAAGCAAAAGCAGACTGGTGGGCTGTTGCTGAAGTTGCGAAAAAATTAGGTTTTTCTGGTTTTGATTTTAACAATGCATGTGACATCTTTAATGAACACGCCGCTTTATCTGCGCATCAAAATGCAAGTTTAGATCAACGGGATCAAGTTGAAAACTTTCGTTATTTCAACCTAAAAGGACTAATGAATTTGTCTTTGGATGAATATGATCATTTACGTCCGATCCAATGGCCTGTTTGGGAAAAAGGTCAAAGTACTGCGGTTGAGCAGTTATTTGATCAAGGTTTGTTTAGCCATAAAAGCAAAAAAGCAAAACTGATCCCGACAGTGGCAATTGATCCAGTTCATGCAGTTTCTGAAGATTATCCATTGGTGTTGAATACAGGTCGTATTCGTGATCAATGGCACACCATGACGCGAACAGGTTTGTCAGCAAATCTGACTACTCACCGAGCTGAACCATTTTGTGAAATTCACCC
This sequence comes from Acinetobacter sp. Z1, assembly GCF_024296945.1. Lineage (NCBI taxonomy): Bacteria > Pseudomonadati > Pseudomonadota > Gammaproteobacteria > Moraxellales > Moraxellaceae > Acinetobacter > Acinetobacter sp. Z1. The sequence continues at coordinate 1,627,419 of NZ_CP101115.1, forward strand.
GAATGATGCTTTAAAATTTGGTATTCGTGATAAAGCATTGGTTGAAGTGAAGTCACAATGGGGCAGTTGTGTTCTGCGTGTCACTTTGGCTCAAGGTGTTCGCCGTGGTCAAATTTTTGCACCGATTCATTGGACGGAGCAAGTTGCCTCTGATGCCCGTGTCGGAAAAGTAGTTAATCCAGTTGTAGATGCAATATCAGGTGAACCTGAGTTTAAACATACGCCTGTCGCAATTCAGCCGTTCCATACGACATGGCAAGGTGTTTTGTATGTCCGAGATGGGTTTGAACAACAAATCAAAACCTCATTGCAAACATGTGCATGGTGGGCAAAAGTTAAAATAGCCAAAGCAGTTCGTTTTGAAATTGCAGATCGTCACAACTTTGATCAGACTCAGAAGAATTTAAAAAGTTTCTTGCCTTTTGTAGATGAAACCTATGAATGGTTGAGTATTGAAGATGTTTCAGCGCAAATGAGTCATAGCATTATTCTGAAAGATGGGATCTTGATTGCCAGTCTTTATATTGCGCCATCGGATATGTTGCCTGACCGTGATTGGGTTGCGAGTTTATTCAAACGTGAGCGTTTAAGTGCATTACATCGTAAAGCACTGCTTGCTGGTATGCCGATGTCAGCCGCAAATAATGATGGACCATTGGTCTGTAGCTGCTTCAAAGTCGGTAAAAATAAGATCATTGAAGCGATTAAAACGCAGAATATTACTCATGAAAAACAAGTGACAGCTTGTCTAAAAGCGGGTGGCAATTGCGGTTCTTGTTTACCTGAGATCAGAGGTTTGATTAAAACCTGCCAGTTGGAGGCGGAAGCATGAATACAGATTTTCCCGCTACAGATCTCGTGATCATGGCGGGAGGACAGGCACGACGAATGAATGGGATGAACAAACTATTACAACAGTTTGATGATCAGATTCAATTGTCAAAAATTTGTCAGCGCTTTAAAGCGGAAGTTCAGCAGACATGGGTCAATAGTCATCGTGATAGCTCGATCTATAAAAGCATAGAGCCGACTGTTGAATGTTTTTCTGATGATCAAAACGGCTTTTTAGGGCCGTTGATGGGAATGAAAAGTGCATGGTCGCGTGTACAAGCAGAATATGCATTATTTATTCCTTGTGATGTGACTTATATTCCAAATCAAGTGCTTGCAAAGCTGCATAAGGCTTTAGAGAAAAATCCGCAAGCATCCGTGGCGTATGTAAATATCAATGGCGATGCCTTGTATCCATTTTGCTTGTTAAAAAGAGCTAGTTTGTCGATATTAGAAAACCAGCTCGCTGCAAATAAATTAAGTTTAAGAGAAACTTTTAGGCAACTACACGCTCAACACGTTGTCTTTCAAAAGCAAAGCCTATTTTGTCATAGCATCAATTCATTAGATGAACTTCAACAATACAAGCAGATGAAAGCTTTTAAACAGATGTTTGTTTCAAACTAATTAGGGTGTGTTGACATTTCATAATGGCAACCAAATGTATATGCAAGCTAAAGCAACCGCATTTTCATAATTACGTTTTAGCTTGTCATATCGGGTCGCTATTCCTCTAAACTGCTTCAATCTAGCAAAGGTATTTTCCACTAAATGCCTAATTTTATATAAATCCCAATCCATATGTTGATTGTTGGATTGAGTATTTGATTTTCTTGGGATGTTGGCTTGTGTATCTGCCGCTCTTATTTGCTCTCGTAGTGGTTCAGAATCATACCCCTTATCAGCACATACAATCTCAGCCTCTTCCAAATCTAATTTTGCGACTAACTCAGGGGCAACCTTAATATCATGTGTTGTTCCATTTGTGATCATAATCTCAATTGGATTGCCATAAGAATCAACGGCTAAATGTATTTTTGAACTATTCCCGCCAATGCTTTTTGATATGCCTTGATCTTTTAATCCAGCAGAGTGTTGATGTGCCCTGACATGGGAACCATCGATAAAAATCCACTCTTTATCTGTATATTTACTGATTAATTTAAATATTTTCATTAACTTATTATGTTTAGACCATCGACTATATTTTTTGAATATTGAATTTGGATTACCAAAATCTGGTGGTAAATCTCGCCATGGGCAACCTGTTCTAATTCGATAAAGAATGGCTTCAATAAAATTTCTAAGATTTCGTTTGAGATAGATATCAAAATTACGCAAAATAGTTTCTAACTTTAACCAGTGTTGATCATTCAGCATTGTGCGAGGCATAGCGAGTAGTAAATTTGGTTTGGCGATTGAATTTTACTTACTCGCTATTTTTTTATACAGCAAATGTCAACAGACCCTAGTCAAAAGCTTTCTTGTGTAAAAGTTGATATGAAGGTTTAGATTATGGATTTTTGCAAATAAATTTCCATTTCTTCAACTGGAACCATCCCACCACCAGTTGCCCAAACAATGTGATTAGCATTATTCATTTGTTGTGCAGTCAGTTGATGTATAGCAGCATATTCTTGGTGCTGACTGATTAAGATTGGACCTAACATTCCAGCCAAGGCAGATGGTTCCAGTTTTAAATCTTCTGATTGATTGAGTAGACCCAATAATTGATACATGCTTTGATCATCCAGTGTGTAGAAAGCATCGAGTAGTCTTTCCATCGCTCGACCCACAAATCCTGATGCACGTCCTACTGCTAAGCCATCTGCTGCGGTAATGTTATCAATGCCTAGGTCTTGTACTGAGATTTGATCATGTAAGCCTGTTGCTACACCTAGCAACATGCATGGTGAATGAGTTGGCTCTGCAAAAATGCAATGTACGTGATCACCCAAAGCCATTTTTAGTCCAAATGCAACGCCACCAGGGCCACCACCAACCCCACAAGGTAAATAAACAAATAAAGGATGGTCTTGATCAATCGTAATATTGTGAGATTCTAATTGCGCTTTTAAGCGTTCACCTGCAACGGCATATCCTAAAAATAAAGTTTTTGAATTTTCATCATCAATAAAAAAGCAATTTGGATTTTTTAATGCGGCTTTACGACCTTCTTCAACTGCAACACCGTAATCTTGCGCGTATTCAATAACGGTAACACCATGCGATCTTAATTTATCTTTTTTCCATTGGCGGGCATCTGCTGACATATGCACAGTGACATCGAAGCCAAGTTTGGCACTCATGATACCAATAGAAAGTCCTAAATTTCCTGTAGAGCCGACGGTAATACTGTATTGACTAAAAAAATCTCTAAATTCTGGACTATCTAATTTTGAATAATCATCATGAACTGTTAATAAACCTGCTTGAAAGGCAAGTTTTTCAGCTCGATAGAGCACCTCGTAAATACCGCCACGTGCTTTGATGGATCCTGAGATTGGCAAATGACTGTCTTTTTTGAGCCATAATTTTCCAGTGATATCTTGTTTGAAATGAGCTTCAAGCGTTTGCTGCATCTTTGGAATAGAAACCAGTTCAGACTCAATAATTCCTTTGCTTATCTTAGTCTCAGGAAATACAGACATCAGATAAGGAGCGAAGCGAGCTAAACGATCACGTGCATCATCAATATCATTTTGATTAAGACCAACAAAAGGTAAACCCTTTTCTAGCGTCGTAAAATTTGGATTCAACCAAATGGATTCTTTAAGTTGGATCAGATCATCGACAATCGGATGTTGTGCAACAAGGGTTTCAATTTGGTTTGAATTCATTGGACTGCTCATAAAATCTTTCTATTATAGAGAGGAGTAATTGTGGAAATTTCATTCTTTTTAGATATTCATGTATTACCGCGATTAGATCAATAAAAATTATATTTTTATATCAACAACCTTATTCATTTATAAAAACTCTGTTTAATCGATTCTTAATTTTATTTCAGATTATTGTACTTGATCTTTATTTAAATAAGTTCTATTTTGGAACTTGATTGATTTTAAGCCATCATCTAAATGATTTGTTAAGATTGAAGATCATGTTTGGATAAGTAAAAAGTCAGAACAATAATCGAGATAAGTGCTTGTTGTGCTTATTTTATTATTTGTAAGTTAAACCATATTTGCTTTTAAAAATCATAAGACCTTAAACGGATAAGAGATTGCACATCATAGGGAGAATAAAATGCCAATATCGACTAACGCTGCAAGACAGGATGTGACTGCTTGTATTTTATGTTCGCGTAATTGTGGTTTAAGCGTTGAAATAGAAGATAATCAATTTAAGAAAATTAAAGGTGATGAGCAGCATCCATTTTCACAAGGTTATATTTGTCAAAAAGCAGCACGTTTACAGCATTATCAACAACATGCAGATCGTTTAACTCATCCTTCGAAGCGACAAGCTGATGGTTCATTTCAAGAAATTTCCTGGGATCAAGCGATCCAAGAAATCGCAGATAAATTGGTTAAAATTCGTGATGCACATGGCGGTACAGCATTTGCGTCGGTTGGTGGTGGTGGACAAGGCAATCATCTAGGAGCGGCTTATGGTCGCCAACTATTGTATGCAATGAAAAGCTTTTATGCCTATAACTCCCTTGCTCAAGAGAAAACTGGTGATTTCTGGGTAAATGGACGTTTGTTTGGTAGTCAAGCATGTCATACCACCGAAGATGTGGAACATGCGGATTATGTTTTATTTATTGGAACCAATCCGTTTCAAGCACATGGCATTCCAAATGCTCGTGATACTTTAAAACATATCAAGAAAGATCCAAACCGAACAATGGTGGTTTTTGATCCGCGTGTTACTGAAACGGCTAAGCAAGCTGATATCCATGTGCAATTAAAACCAGGTACAGATTCCTATTTGATGTCTGCAATGATCGCGATCATGTTGCGTGAAAATTTGTATGATCGAGCGTTTATTGAAAAACATACGCATGGATTTGAGCAAGTTAAACAAGCATTTTCAGCCATCCCAATTGAGCAATATATTGAGAAGGCAGATATTTCAGTAGAATTGATCTATCAAATTGTCCGTGATTTTGCCAAAGCTAAGCGTGGTTGTGTTCGTATTGATTTAGGGATTCAGCATACTTTAAATACAACATTAAACGGATATTTGGAAAAACTACTTTATTTACTCGCAGGGCATTTTGGTAAACAGGGAACGAATAACTTACACACCATGTTTATTCCGATATTGACCAATACTGATGAACGTAATCCTAAATATCGCCGTACGATTCATCATAAGATGTTCCCAATATCAGGTTTCTTTCCACCAAATATTTTGCCTGACGAAATTTTAAAAGCAGGCGAGAAGCGAGTACGTGCAGTCTTTGTAGATAGTTGTAATCCATTGCTCACCTATCCAGATACCACAGCTTATGAACAGGCATTCCAGTCATTGGAATTGCTAGTTGTGGTTGATGTTGCGATGACAGAAACAGCGCGATTAGCCGATTATGTATTGCCAGCGCATAGTCAATTTGAAAAGTGGGAATTTACAGGCTTTAATTTGGAATTTCCACAAAATGGTTTCCATTTACGTCATCCGCTTTTTAAAGCTCAAGGCAATACGCTGCCTGAAGCGGAAATCTATACTCGCCTACTTGAAGCAATGAATGTGATCCCTAAACAATTTCCTTTACTGAATAAGATCGCGCAAAAGGATTCTGCGAAGACAGCTTATCTAGGTTATTTTGCTGCACTTGCTGCCAGTTTTGTGAAAAATAAAAAGTTAGTCCCATTTGCGGCATCTATTGTTTATCGAACACTTGGGCAGACATTACCAAATGAAGCTGCATCAACAGCTTTATTATTGCCTTTGTGTATGCAGTATTCGGCTCAACACTATAAAGCTGTCAAACAAGCGGGTTATAAAGGGAATCGTTTAACATTAGGTGTAAACTTATTCCAAGCGATATTGCAAAAACGTTCAGGCGTGATTCTCTCTAAACATAATTATGATGATGTCTGGGATTTGGTTGCTTATAAAGATAAAAAGATTCATTTAGCAATTCCTGAAATGTTGATTGAGTTAGCACAACTGAATCAACAAACTCAAGGTACAAGTGATCAGTTTCCATTTGTCTTATTGGCAGGTGAGCGCCGTAGCTATAACGCAAACCAAATCTACCGTGATCCAGCATGGCGTAAGGTTGATGCAGAAGGTCGCTTGAGAATGAATCCTGAAGATGCAGTTCATTTTGGCGTAGAGACAGGTCACTCATTACAATGTGTTTCGGAACATGGGCAGATTGATGTGGTTGTGGAGATCGATGAGGGAATGCGAAAAGGGGTCGTTTCGCTGCCACATGGCTATGGTTTACGTTATAACGGAGGTCAGGCGATCGGACCTGAATTGAATCGATTAACTTCGTTAAAGCATTGCGATCCTTTATCGAAAACCCCATATCATAAATATGTGCCCGTACGGCTAGAGAAACCTGCGGCATAGTTGATAGATTGAGTTGATGAGTTGATTTGCACTATTTTATTGCGTTTAAATTTATATATGTTTTTAAATGGTGCAATTTTATTTAACCATAATCTGCTATAAATCATCAGATTTTGCTCTAGTATTAAAATGATAAGTTCATTCAACTAAGCACAGACTATATGATTGATGAATTTTAGAAATTGGAATAATAATTGCTTAAGTAAAATTCTCATATGTTCAGGAAAATAGATACGCACACAACTTGTGCTGAACAAGATGAGAAAATTCACAATATGAGTGCATATGATGAAGCATGAAATACCTGAAACGAATTTACCGATCTTGCAAGATCAGTATGGTCGTATTAAGCGTAAGTTACGTATTTCGGTGACGGATCGTTGCAATTTTAAATGTGTGTATTGTATGCCTGAACATCCTGAATGGATGAAAAAGCAAGACTTATTAAGTTTCGAATCCCTTTTGGTTTTTTGTACTTATATGGTGAAACTAGGCATTGAGAATATTCGTATTACAGGTGGGGAACCTTTAATGCGACAAGGAGTTGTTCATTTCATCCGTGATTTACAACAACTCAAAAAAATTGGTTTAAAACGTATTTCAATGACGACGAATGGTCATTACCTAGCGAAGTACGCTGATCAATTAAAAGCTGCTGGTTTGGATGATTTAAATATCAGCCTTGATAGTCTTGATGCAAAACAATTCAAAGCACTAACCAAGAAAGAACTTATTCCTGTATTAGAAGGAATAAAAGCCGCTCAAAAAGCTGAAATTCCTTTTAAAATTAATTGTGTTTTGATGAAAGATCACAATGATGATCAAATTCTACCGATGGTGAGATGGGCTAAAGATCAAAATATCCCATTACGTTTTATTGAGTTTATGCCGCTAGACGGTGATCAACATTGGACAAAAGATGCTGTAGTGAGCGAAGCAGAAATATTAGCGCGATTAAAGCCACATTATGCTATTGAGCTACTTCAACAAAATCATGAACCAGCACGCCAATATCGATTAGATGATGATTATCGAATTGGCATCATTTCGACGATTACCCACTCATTTTGTGGTGAGTGCGATCGTATTCGTCTAACTGCACAAGGTGAACTATTCAATTGTTTATTTGCTCAACAAGGTTTGAATATCAAACACGATTTGTTGAACACCATTAAACAACAGATTGATTCATCTGAACCGTCATATCAAATATTAGATCAAAAAGTTAAACCTTATATTTGGTATAAGGCCAAAGGTTATCATGCATTACAACATCAACAAGCACGTAAAATTAGTATGCACATGCTTGGCGGTTAGATCGAAAAGTGGTTTGGAGCAGGTATGCAAACGATAGAGATAAAAATAGAAGCTTTTGGTGCAATCGAGCGATTATTACCCAAAGAGCTTGCATTTGAGTTTGCAGCAGATCAAATGATTAATGATGTATTAGCACATATTGTAGATCGTTATCCAGATGCTACAAAGGCGATGGATAAATGTGCTTGCGCGATAGGTGAAGATATTGTGACACGTCAGACCGTACTAAATTCATCATGCACAGTGGTGCTTTTGTCACCTGTTGCTGGAGGTTAGAAATGCGTGAGTTTTCAAGAGTTCAAGATCAAGCATTAAGTTTAGATATTTTTGATCCTATTCAGTCATTTCCTGAATGTGGCGGGATTGATGTTTTTATAGGAACTGTGCGAAACCATCATGAAGGAAAATCTGTAAAAGCACTTAAATATACCTCTTACACGCCTGTCGCAGAAAAGATGATTCGTGAGATAGAACAGGAAATTAAAGATAAATATCAAGTTTCTTATGTTCGAGTGATTCATCGTATTGGTTATTTGGATGTGAGTGATACCGCAATTATTGCAATTGCGTATGCTGCGCATCGCCGTGAAGCATTTCAAGCTTGCGAAGAAGCTGTTGAACGAGTCAAGCATGAAGTTCCAATTTGGAAAGAAGAATTTTTCACCGATGGAACGAGTCATTATGTTGAAGGCTGTTGTATTCGAAAAGATACCACTGATAATCTTCAATCGAAAAAGCCCTTGAGTTCTCCTTTATCAAAAGCAGAATCAACAACGCATCAGCACCATGAACATTGTGCACATGACCATACACACGATTAAATTTAGGACGTAAAAATGAAAAATGTTGGGATGAAACCCGAAAGTTATCGTGTAGCTGAAGCACAAGCTGTCTTACATGCACCTGCACATTGTATTCAACTCCTACGTGACGGAAATACTGAAAAAGGCGATGCGCTGAAAACTGCACGTATTGCAGGTATATTGGCAGCGAAACGAACAGATGAACTGATTCCACTTTGCCATCCATTACCGATTTATCGTGCCGATGTTGAATATGAATTAAATGATGATCATGTCGTAATTTTAACCACTGTAGAAACGATTGGTCCTACAGGTGTTGAGATGGAGGCACTCACAGCTGCCAGTCTTGCAGGTTTAACGTTATATGACATGCTCAAACCGCACTGTGAGCCAGAAGAGCTTTGTTTAGATCAATGTAAATTGCTCAAGAAAAAAGGCGGTAAATCGCACTTTAAGCGCACTTTACGTCAGCCTGTTTCAGCAGCCGTGATTGTGTTGTCTGATACCGTTGCCGCGGGTCGTAAACCTGATACCGCAGGAAAGTCAGTTGTTGATACTTTGACAGAAGCTGGTTTTGATCCAATTCATTATCAAATTCTGCCTGATGAATCTGATCAGTTAAAGGATCTAGTGTTAGAGCTCAGCAAATCTTATGCGTGCATTATGACCGTAGGTGGTACAGGAATCGGGAAACGTGACATAACGGTAGATACACTTGAACCTTTATTGGAAAGAAAACTTGATGGTTTGATGGAAGCGGCGCGTTCTTTTGGACAGAAACGTACGCCATATGCGGCTATGTCGCGTGGTGTGGCTGGTTTTATTGATCGTTCGTTAGTAGTGACTTTACCTGGTAGTCGTGGTGGTGCAAGTGAATCAATGGCAGCCATTTTACCTGCTTTGGTGCATATTTTTGATGTATGTCGTGATTTGCCACATCCAGGGGGATATGAATAATGTCAGGATGTGGTGCTGAAAAAGGTTTGATCAGTATTGATGAAGCACTGGCATTCATTCAAACACAACCCAAAACGCTAACAACAGAGACGCTGGCTTTAGGAGACTGTTTAAATCGTTATCTGGCAAAGGAGGTGTATTCTGAGGTTAACTTACCGAGCTTCTCTCAAAGTGCAGTTGATGGTTATGCAATCAACTGCTCGCTTGATGATCTTCAAAATGCTAGCTTCAAGCTGAATGGGGAAATCAAAGCAGGTACTTTTTCCGAGTTGCCTTTGCAGCAAAATCACGCGATTAGGATTTTTACAGGTGGAAAAATTCCTGAGGGAACAACTCATGTTGCTCGCCAAGAAATCGTAATCCTTGAAAATGCTGATCAAATCCGCTTAAGTGAGCATATTAAACAACAGGCTGATATTCGTTTTACTGGTGAAGAAGTCAAACAAGGTCAACAGCTTGCTGAAATAGGTCAGAAAATTAATATAGGTGCTCTCGCTGCTTTAAGTATGGCGGGAGTAAAAAATATTGAGGTCTTTCAACAGCCTAAAGTTGCAGTAGTTGTTACAGGTGATGAGGTTGCTCAAAGTCCTGAAGACCTGCAAGCAGGCAAAGTCTTTGATGCAAATGGTCCTTTATTAAGGGCATGGTTCAAAGATTATGGAATTGAGGTCGAGATTCTACATATTGCAGATGAGGCTGAACAAGTCACAGCATGCTTTCAAAAATTAAAACATCAGTATAATGTCATCATTACCACGGGTGGTGTTTCTGTTGGTGATTATGACTTTGTTCGTCCTTGTGCTTTTGAGACAGGATTTCAACAAGTTTTTTGGAAAGTGAAGCAAAAACCGGGCAAACCATTATTTTTTGCTGAGTATCAGTCAAAAGACAACCATCATTGTTATATGCTTGGTTTGCCAGGTAATCCAGCAGCAGTTTATGTTTGTATGCAAATTTATGGCAAAGTGCTATTGGATACTTTGCAGAATCAACATCAATCAGTTGAATGGTTTAGCGCCACGCTCACGCATGAGCTTAAATCTGATGCACGCGAACGATTCTTGAGAATGCACGCCTACTTTGATCAAGGTCAACTCAAGTTGAAAAGCCTTGCTAAGCAACAATCACATATGCTGACTAATTTGATGCAAGCAAATTGTTTGGTGCGAATTCCTGCAAATATCCCACTCAATGCAGGACAAAAGGTTTCAGGCATTTTTATTAAAAACTAAATGATTGATACATTTATGTAAAATTCATTGTTTTTGTTAGATTTAGCCAAGCCTATATATTGCATCTTATAGATTAGGTGGTTTAGTGTATATTTTATATTGTTTAGTTTCTAAACATACGGTTCAAGATATGCATAACATATCTTATAGCTTTAAAAAATGATCAGGTGATAATAATGAAATGGGAAGAAATTGGCGATCAGCCATGTTCAGTGGCGAGAACGCTTTCTGTGCTTGGTGATCGTTGGACAATGCTAATTTTACGTAATGCCTTTATGGGAATACGTCGTTTTGATGATTTTCAACGAAGCTTAGGACTTACACGTCATGTGCTTTCAGAGCGTTTAAAGCGTTTAGTAGAGCACGGCATTTTGGTTAAAGTTCCTTATGTTGAACGTCAAGAACGTTTTGAATATCAACTTACAGATAAAGGTTTAGATTTATATCCAATTATTTTATCAATGGTACAGTGGGCTGATAAATGGATGGATCTAGGTCTTGGAAAACCAATAGAATTTACTCATAAAACCTGTGGTCAGAAAATAAACCCTAAAGTGGTTTGTTCTGAATGCGATGAGCCTATCAATGTTAAAGATGTGCGTGTAACAGCTGGTCCTGGCTATTTTGCATTTGTTGAGCAAAAGCAAAAAAGTGCTTGATTTATAATTTTTGTTGGTCTATCTCATGTTGAATAGCAAGAGATAGAACTTCAAAAACTTTGGGATCTAAACATTGTGCAACATTAAAACGGATAAAGTTTTTAAAATTTTTACTTTGGCTAAACGAATTACCCGGCGCTAAAATAACGTCATATTCTAGACATTTTTGAGCAATACGAGCACTGTCAAGATGCGTGGGTAATTCACACCATAAAAATAGTCCTGCCTGTGGTTTCAGCCAAGGTTTAATGTTGAGTTGGTTTAATTGTTTTATCGTTACATCCATCGCTTTAGCCAAGCGAATTTTTAATTCATCTAAGTATTTACGATAATTCCCATCAGTTAATGCAGCATGCAAAATTTCAGCAGATAAATTGTTTCCTCCAAAATTTGTTGCAATCTTAATATCAGCTAAATCTTCTATCCACTCAGTTTTACTCGCAATATATCCCGTACGAACTGAGCCTGATAATGTTTTAGAGAAACTACCGATATAGATCACCCGGGATAAACCATCCAGCGCAGCAAGTCTTGGAGCAGCTTGCAATTCTAAATCGGCAAAAATGTCATCTTCAATCACGATTAAATTAGATTGCTCTATAAGTTTTAGGACTTGATAAGCTGTTGATGCATTTAATACCGCACCTGTAGGATTGTGAATTCCAGCATTGGTAATATATAAACGTGGATTATACGTTTGAATTGCATCTGCAAAAGCCGGTAAATCAGGTCCATTTTGTGTGTAAGGCACAGCTATGACTTGAACTTGATGAACTTTAAGTAAAGCATGAAAATTAAAATAACAAGGATCATCTACAAGAACGACATCGTTTGGCTTTAAAAAATAGCGGCAGATTAAATCAATTGCTTGGGTACCTGAATCCGTAAGCAATATTTGGTTTGGATTCGCTTCAACGCCTCTTACTAAAATTCTACGGGATAGCAATTCTCTTAGTGCTAGAAGTCCAAGAGGGGTTGAGTAATTTGATAAAATCTCGCTATTTGCTTTAGAAACTTTTTTCAGTGCTTTGCGAATATTTTCATATGGCATCCAATTATCAGGTAACCATCCACAACCTGGTTTTAAAACATTCGGCTGAGCTTCCAATGATTGTCTAGAAATCCATAAGGGATCAATGTTGCGATCAATTTTCGTTGTAAGTTGTGACATTGAAAGTGGTGCAAGAGGACCTGCTACAAAAAAACCTGAGCCAGTTTTTGATTCAATTAGACCTTGAGAAGCAAGTCTCTCATAAGCTTCGACCACTGTTGAGACAGATAAAGTCAAACGTTCAGCCAATGCGCGTACAGATGGGAGACGAGAACCAGGCATTAATGAACGATTATTAATTTGTAGGTTGATGTATTGCATAACCAGATCAATTTTAGTTGCTTTCATCTATTTCTCTCAAACTGTATTGTAAAAAATAGCAGTACAGTTATTTGAAATTGTACTTTTCTGTATATGGTGAATTCACCTTATCACAGATTAAATTCCCTATATAGATGGGGAGTTGGCAAATGAAATCTTTAAATAGTGGTTGGTTGAATGGACTAATTGGGGTTGTAATTTTTGCAGGTTCATTACCAGCAACACGTGTTGCAATTTTAGAGCTAAGTCCGACCTTTTTAACTGCTGCTAGGGCTGCGATTGCGGGGGTAATCGCTTTAGCTTTGATTTTATTATCAAAGCAAAAAATGCCTGAAAAAAAAGATTGGCTACCACTATTTTATGTGGCGATTGGTGTAGTTATTGGATTTCCTTTATTTACAGCTTTGGCACTTCAATTTGTTAGTGCAGCACACACCATTGTTTTTGTAGGCTTATTACCATTATCAACAGCAATATTTGGTGTATTACGTGGAGGTGAAAGACCAAACTTAATGTTTTGGGTTTTTGCAGTATTGGGCGGCCTGTTTGTTTTTGGATTTATGCTGTTTCAAACAAGATCATGGGCATTTAATTATGGTGATATTTTCATGCTAATTGCGATATTGCTTTGTGGCTTTGGCTATGCAGAGGGTGGAAATTTATCTAAGCAGTTAGGCAGCTGGCAAGTCATTTGTTGGGCTCTTATTTTGACTTTGCCAATGATGTTACTCATTGCATACCTCTATATGCCTGTTAATATGGCACAAATTTCGTTGTCAGCTAAGTTAGGTTTAGCGTATGTTTCATTATTTAGTATGTTGATTGGATTCTTTTTTTGGTACAAAGGTTTAGCACAAGGCGGAATTGCAGCTGTCGGGCAGTTACAACTGTTACAACCAATTATTGGTTTGCTCATAGCTGCCATGATATTACATGAGCATGTGAGTATTAGCATGTTTGCAGTAACGATAGCGGTAATTATCTGTGTAGCTTTTGCTAAAAAGTTTTCATAGGTTAAGATGATTACAAACAATTTGCAGGTTTAGGAACACCGGCTAGGCGACTTAAATGTCGAGCCACTAAACCTGTTTTAAACTTATCCTGTAGTTCAGCGTTGTTGATTTCAGGACTCACTGTTTTCATCAAGAATTTAATCAAAGGACGTGTTGCAGGTGAATGTCCAAATTGTTGATAAAATTGGCGTACGGCATGAAGAATTTCAAAATGCCAATCTGATAATTCTAAGTCTAAAGATTTTGCGAGTTCCGCAGCAACCTCTTGATTCCAAATTGTATAGTCGACCAAATGACCGTCATCATCTAATTCTAAATGCATAAAATAGCCTAAGTAAATTGAAAAAATTATTTTAAAGAAACACAATTCTTAAATTCTAAGACTAAATCAGCGAATTCTGAATACTCGATTACTTTAATTTGTGGTTTGAACTCATTGTTGAGTAGTGTTTGTTCGTTACTTAAGCAATAAAGATTTGGATAAATATCAACAATCGTATTTGTCAGTTTTAATAACGCGTCACCCAGTACAACGATAGAATCTTCAGTTTGAGCCATTTGTGCTAATTCGACCAAGATTTTATCGGTGTTCATGTAATTAGACTGAATTATAAATAGAGTTCGATTTTTCATGATGAGCACACTTACCAATAGAGAACATGATCAAATGATTTAATAAATTCAGAACTGATTTCAATAAATTCAATTTCTTGCTCAGATTTTAAAATACTTTCAAGCTGCTGATTTTTTTTCTCAACTAAGATTGGCGTTAGATCATAAAATTCAAAACTTTCGACCATATTGGCAGCAATTTTAAATGCTTGTTTAAATTGATTGAACTCTAAATTATTGTCTAACAGACTCAGTGCAGCATCTTTGAATAAAACTTTGACAGAGACACCAAAGGTTGCTAAAACCATTGTTGCAGATAGACTTTCATTGATCTGCAAACTTGTTAAATTAGACTGCGTTAGGATGACGAGTACAGATTTCACACAATATACCTTTTAAAAGCAACACTCTATTTATGTACTTAAATTAAAATTGAAGTATACGAGAACAGCTTTGCACTGCATCAGCAAGCTCTCCAAGTCCGACAAGTTCAAAACCTTGAGCTAAGTTGTGATGTTGAAGTGAATGACGTTGTGCATTGCTCGCATCAGTGATTCCCCGAGCAAGGGCAGCACTGACACAGACAGGGAGTCGAATGCCGAGCTTTTGCCATTCTTGTTTCAGATTGCGTTGATCATCAGGAAACCACTGTAAATCGTTCGCAACATGAACACCATCTTGGTAAAAGAACACACGAAATTCTGACTGTTTATTATGTAATGCTTGTGCTAAGCCAAAAGCATGCCAAGCAATTACTGAAGTAGGCGAAGAAGTGATTAGCAGTAGTGTACTCATTGAACATTCACTATGGTCATCGTAGGCAAAATGATGATGGACAGATTAAAAAGAAGGTAAGTATACAATGATTTTGGTGACAGGTGGTTTGGGCTTTATAGGTTCACACATTGCTTTGAGTTTATTGGCTCGCGGGCAAGAGATCGTCATTGTTGATAATTTAGCCAATTCAACTTTGCAAACTTTGGAGCGTTTAGAATATATCTCTGGAATGTATATCCCATTTGTAAAGGTTGATGTAAGAAATACACCTGCTCTAAATAAAGTTTTTGAACAATACTCTATTGAAACTGTGATTCATACTGCAAGTTTTAAATCGCTCGAAGAATCGGTATTAAAACCATTAGAATACTATAATGATAATGTCAGTAGTATCATGAGTTTATTAAGAGCCATGCAACGCATGGGCGTGAGAGAATTCATTAATATTTCTAGCTTAGCTGTTTACGGACAATCTAATCTAGAACTAAGTGAGGAAACTGAGTTTAATTATCGCTATGCGAATCCATACATTCGCTCGCAACAAATGGTCGAAGATATTATTGCAGATACGTATAAAGCAGATCATGAATGGAAAATTGTAAATTTGCGTTTATCCAATATTGTCGGTGCCTTTGAACATGGTGTGTTAGGTGAATATGTAACTCAACTGCCAAAAAATATTGTACCTCTAGCTATACAAGTCGCAGCGATGCAGCGAGATTGTATCGAGATTCAGAATCAAGCACAGACCAAAGATGGAACGGTTGAACGAAGTTTCTTACATGTTTTGGATGCATGTGATGTTGTATTAAATGCTTTAAGTTGGCTGAAAACTCAATCCAGTTGTTTAGAGGCATTTAATATAGCAAGTACTGAACTTACTTCTATTCAATCATTAATAGATGAAATTGTGAAAATAACTCAGTCAGAAATAAAAGTTCAACCTGCAATATACCAACATGATGAATTAGCTCAATTGGGTGCAAATATTGATAAGGCACAGAAGATACTTCATTGGTCGCCTAAACGAACATTGAAGCAAATGATCGAAGATCAGTGGCGATTTTATCAAAATACCTTAAATGGTAATTGAGATAATGATTATTATTTACATTTCGACTTGCTTTGTTTAGGATAATTTCGAGACTTCATAGATATTATAAATTTAATATTTAGGTCTCCGCCAGCCAAAGCATTATTCAGCTTAAGCCCGTGATAATTTTAATCAAATAGAGCAGAGGTTGTTTATGCAAATGCGAATTGAACACGATACGATGGGTGAAGTTGAAGTTCCAAATGAAGCTTTATGGGGTGCGCAAACCCAAAGAAGTTTACAGAACTTTAAAATTGGTCAAGAACGTTTACCTCGTGCAATGATTCGTGCAATGGGATTGGTAAAAAAAGCAGCTGCAATAACCAATGCTGAATTAAAACAACTACCAGAAGACCTTAGCCAATATATTGTAAATGCTGCGGAAGAAGTCATTGCAGGGGATTGGGATTCCCAATTTCCTTTAGTCGTTTGGCAAACAGGTTCTGGCACTCAAAGTAACATGAACTGTAACGAAGTTATTGCAAATATTGCTAATCAAAAACTAGGACATCCGTTAGGCAAGCAAAATCCAGTCCATCCAAATGATCATGTTAATCGTGCTCAATCAACAAATGATTCTTTCCCAACAGCAATCCATGTTGCTGCAAGCCTTCAAATTAATGAATTACTCATTCCTGCTGTTGAAAGGTTAAAAACGACCTTACAGAGCAAGTCAGAAGAATTTGATGATATTGTTAAAATTGGTCGCACACACTTACAAGATGCGACTCCACTGACTTTAGGGCAAGAATTTAGTGGTTATGTATCTCAATTAGAGCATGGTTTGAAACGCTTACATCAAGCTCTTGCTGGATTATATGAGCTGCCTTTAGGTGGAACTGCAGTTGGCACTGGGTTGAATGCTCACCCAGATTATGCTGTAAAAGCTGCTGAACAATTGGCTGAACTCACTGGTTTACCATTTGTGACGGCTCCAAATAAATTTGAAGCTTTGGCAGGGCGCGATGCTGCGGTATTTGCATCAGGTGCTTTAAAAACATTAGCTGCAAGTTTAAATAAAATAGCCAATGACATTCGTTGGTTGGCGAGTGGTCCACGGTGTGGTTTTGGCGAAATTCGTATTCCTGAAAATGAACCTGGTTCGAGTATCATGCCGGGTAAAGTCAATCCAACCCAAAGTGAAGCAATGACAATGGTGGTTGCACAGGTTTTAGGGAATGATACAACGATTAACATTGCTGGAGCTTCAGGCAATTTTGAATTAAATGTATTTATGCCAGTGATTGCATATAACTTATTGCAATCTGTTCAGCTTTTGGGAGATGCATGCAATAGCTTCAATGATCACTGCGCGGTTGGGATCGAGCCAAATCGTGAGAAAATTGATTATTTCTTACATAATTCTTTGATGTTGGTGACAGCACTCAATCCTGTGATTGGCTATGAAAATTCTGCCAAAGTTGCAAAAACCGCTTATAAAGAAAATAAAACATTGAAGCAGGTTGCTGTAGAGCTTGGTTTAGTCACTGCTGAACAGTTTGATGAAGTTGTTAAACCAGAAAACATGGTCTCTCCAAATAGTAAGTAAAAGATGAATGAAAAAAATCCTTCTTTATTAAGAGGGATTTTTTATGTGTAGTTTTTATAAAGTGAACTGCGTACAATACACTTTTGATTTACCTGATTGTTGTTTCATTATGCTCAATATTTATTTGACAGACACCAAAACCAATATCCAGTTTGCTGATCTTCCAAATGAAAATCCTGTTAAATTTTTATTGAATTTAAAGAAAATATTTCCTAGTACAGCAGATCTATT
The DNA here is from genome assembly GCF_024296945.1 of Acinetobacter sp. Z1. NCBI lineage: Bacteria > Pseudomonadati > Pseudomonadota > Gammaproteobacteria > Moraxellales > Moraxellaceae > Acinetobacter > Acinetobacter sp. Z1. The sequence goes on from NZ_CP101115.1 coordinate 1,645,397, forward strand.
ATTGCCAGTATTACCTGATGACAATAATTTGGAAAATGTGACTTGGGAAGCAACTTCTAAAGACTTTGATGTTTTTAAAAAGTTATTAGAAGGTTGGGGGATCATTGAGCTACGTTTAAGTGCAATCACCACGTATAAAGATAAAAACTTTGCGAATGAATTGGTGAAAAAAGCTCAAATTAAACGTAAGCAAGTTTCGCAAAAACATCCGCAATTTTCGTTAATTGCGTTGGATTATATCTTAATGCATGAAATTCATGCTTTGATTGATGCCGAGTTGGTGATGATAGGAGAAAAGTTCTATTTACCAACACTGAGAGAATTATGGAAGGGGAAATTTTCAGAACAGATTTTGCAATGTAAATTTTAATTTTTAAAAGCAGACATTAAGTCTGCTTTTTATTGGCTGATTAGTGTTAAAGTTAGATGCGTCTTTCTCTACAAACAGTTACAAGAATTTAGTGTTCGTAATATTAGGCGGCATATATATTGCTTGTAGGGATATAATTATTATTGCGGGAGAGAAGTTCTTGAATGAACTCGCCGAAGGAGCAACGACCCCGGAAACTCTCAGGCAGAAGGACTGTAATAATAGAAATACAATCTGGAGAGTAGTGCTTAATTCGTAGAAACATACAACACTTTTATCTACATTAAACACTCACCGAAGGGGAAGGCTTAATGATTAATTGGTAATCATCTGCCGAAACTCTCAGGTACCATGACAGATGGGGCTATGCTTATGAAATGTTATGCATTTCAGGGAGTTGCTATGCCACATGTTGTTGTTATTGGTGCGGGGATTACAGGTGTAACATCTGCGTATGAATTAATTAAATTGGGTTACCAAGTCACCGTTATTGATCGCCATTTATTTCCAGCAATGGAAACATCATTTGCAAATGGTGGTCAATTATCTGCCTGTAATGCTGAAGTATGGAATCAAAAAGCGACTGTGCTAAAAGGTATGAAATGGATGGGCAAAAAAGATGCACCATTATTGCTCAATCCATCTTTTAGTGTGCACAAATACCGTTGGCTCGTTGAGTTTTTGACCCATATTAAAAACTACAAAGCTAACACTATTGAAACAGTTCGTTTGGCTTTATTGGCAAGACAGCGATTGTTTGAAGTTGCAGATAAAGAAGGTATTTCTTTTGATCTAGAAAAGCGTGGTATTTTGCATATGTATCACACTAAAGAAGACTTTGAAATTGCTAAGAAAGTTAATGATGTTCTGGTTGAAGGTAAACTTGAACGTAATGCTATAACACCTGAAGAAATGAAAGCGATAGAGCCAAATTTAACAGGGGAGTATTACGGTGGCTATTATACTGCTGGCGATGCCACAGGAGATATTCACAAATATTCTGTTGGCTTAGCAGAAAGAACCGAGGCTTATGGGGTTAAATATCGTTTCGGGCTGGATGTTGTTGATGTGAAATGTGAACAAGATAAAGTCATCATTCAATGCAAAAACAGTTCTGAAAATATGCATTCTGAATCTCAAGAGCAAACTATTATTGAAGCCGACCTAATTTTAGTATGTGGTGGCGTGGGGAGTTATCAATTAGCTGATATGTTGGGTGATAGCGTTAATGTTTACCCTGTTAAAGGCTATTCGATTACAGTACAACTCAAAGATGAACAAAGTGTAAAAAATGCACCTTGGGTTAGTTTGCTAGATGAGAGTGCAAAAATTGTAACTTCTAGACTTGGAGCAGATCGATTCCGCGTGGCGGGCACGGCTGAGTTTAATGGCTATAACCGTGATATCCGTGCAGATCGAATTCAACCTCTTGTAAATTGGGTTAATCAAAACTTTGATATTTCTACTGAGCATGTTGTGCCTTGGGCTGGCTTACGTCCAATGATGCCAAATATGTTACCAGTAGTGAAGCAAGGTAAACATTCACGAGTATTTTACAATACAGGGCATGGGCATTTAGGCTGGACTTTATCTGCCGCAACAGCAGTTGTAATTAGCCAAGAAATTTCTCAAAAATTTCCGACTTAAAGTGAAAGAAGCCGATGTGAAAACATCAGCTTCTTGTTTTGATTTTAGATATTCTTTTGAAATTATGATTTTAATCAGTTTAGTATTGCATTGGATATAGTGATTAACTTGGTTTTCCAATAAAGATTGTGGGATGAGGGAGTAAAAATATGATGAAAGTTGATATTAATGCTCTCATTGAGCCACTAAAGTCAGCAGCAGGCTTTACTTTGGGACTTACATTATCAGAATTCTATAATGGGCTAAATTTTATTGAGGTAGAGAAGTGGTTAAGAGCCGATGGAATCCCGCTGCATGTTGCTATCCAGAAGAGTGATAAATGGTTATGTGTACCTACTAGAGAAATTTGTGATGGGCGATTAGAGGGTGAGATTTGGTTCTATTCAAAAGGAATGGTTGAGCTGCATTTTAATCATCTGGGCATTTTATTTAATATATCGTTATTTAAGGGTTATCAGGGAAAACTAATAAATTATATCTATATAGGTATGCCTTTTTCAGAGTTGAAGGATTTATGTAATCCGATCTTTAATGTGGATGATGAAGTTTATATTGTTGAAGATAATGACACCTTTTCTGGTATTGGTTTTTGTATTGATGAATCAGTAGATATATCTTATCTAAGTGGTATTTTTGTATCTCAAATAGTATAGAGATACATATCAGGTGAGATTCTCCTTAGTGGTTTCCCTTATTCCTACTGGCTGGAAACCTTTTTGATGGTTTTAGCCATTCACGAGCCACTAAGTTTAATCATACAAACGATAAATACCTGTAAAACGATCACAACCTTTCTGTTCGCTTTTAACGATTAATAATGCCTTTTGATAGTCAAATTGATATTGGCATTTTTTTTCGTTATCTACGATTTGATTCTTTTGATCGGGCGTACTATAAGCAAGTAATGAGAGTATCTGTGTTTCCAAGCGATTGTTTGGATTGCGATATGCCACACCTTCAATCTTGAGCTTATCTTTATCAAGTTGATGGATTTTTAAATGAACAGGCTGTTTCGCAATTTTTCCTTGTTCATATTTTAAATAATGTTGGGTCAATGTTTGATTCATGGATGTATAAAAGTTTAAATCATCTAAACGAACATCAAATTGCTGCTGAAAACATGCTTTACTTTTGCATTGTGAAATTTGTTTTATCCAAAGCTTTTGAGTGTCATGCAGTAATTGTGTAGGCGCATCTGTCACAAGATAGGCTGTTAAAAACTTAGTGTTCAACTTCTGGCGTTGTTCACTATATTGTTTTGAGCATATTTTATTTAGATCAACATTGTTACTTACACAGTCAATAGATTCTGCGTAGGTAAATGTTGAGCAAATACAACCCAATGTAATGATGTAACTAGATTTCTTTAATTGATTTTTTACAGTGTTAAACAGCATAATCACTTATACTTTCAGTCAAATTTGCTCAACGTACTATAGCGAAATTGAAAGCCAGAATACAAGATTTGTTCAGTATATTGTAAAAGGAAAAATTATATGGTTGCTCAAATTCGTATTGGACAAGGGATCGATGTACATGCTTTTGAAGAAGGAAATTTTGTTACTTTAGCAGGTGTTCAAATTCCTCACACACAAGGTCTCAAAGCACATTCAGACGGTGATGTAGTGTTGCATGCATTGTGTGATGCATTGCTTGGTGCGCTCGCGTTGGGGGATATTGGACAACATTTCCCCGATACTGACCCAGAATATAAAGGTGCAGATAGTCGTCTATTACTTAAACATGTATATCAGCTTATTATAGATCGAGGTTATCAACTGAATAATGCCGATATTACCGTAGCTTGTGAGCGTCCTAAACTTGCTAAACATAATCTAGAAATGCGTCAAAGTATTGCTGATGTTCTAGATGTTGATGTCACTCAAATCAGTATCAAAGCGACAACGACAGAAAAATTAGGTTTTACTGGTCGTCAAGAAGGTATCTTGGCAACAGCGACGGTTTTAATCTCTCATCATGCAAAATGATCGGCATTTATAAGCGATAATTGTAATTCTTGCGTTGCTTTGCGACCTTGAAGTTGTAAAGTAATGCTGTGAATTAAACCAGTCCAAGTCTCATTCGGTTCCCAAATTTGATGTAAAATTTCTTGGGCGGTTGGCATATCAATATTCATATAAAACTGTCGATATAAATACATCAAACTACTAACACGCATGTTTTTAGCACAATGTAACCAAACAATTTCATTTTGAACAATATGATCAATTAAATCTAAAACCAATAAACACTGTTCAGAACATGGAACATCCCAATCTATCGGGATATGAATGTAATTTAATCCTAAATCTAAACAAATTTGATCTTGGTTATTTAAATAGTTTTCCGATTTACTAGTCGCTAAGTTAATAACAGTACTGCAACCATATTCTTTAATCTGTTTTAACTGCTCAGCATTTGGTTGGGCTGAACTAAACAAATGTTCATGTACTAAAGAAAAGCTTGGTATTTGAGATAAAACTTGTTCAAGTGTAGTCATAACGTCCGCTGTTCAATGAGTGAGGTTCTCGTATAGTGAGAAACTTATTCTAAAAGGCTTAACTTACTATAAGTGTTTTTATTAAAGCGTTCAATTTATAAGAGGTAAAAAAACAGCATCCGAAGATGCTGTTGATATAGATTAATCTTTTTTCATATTTTCATTGAGTAGAAATTCCATCAATGCTTTCTGTGCATGCAGACGATTTTCAGCTTCATCCCATACGACAGCATTTTTGTGGTCAAGCATGTTTTCAGAAATTTCTTCACCACGATGTGCAGGTAAACAATGCATAAATAGACAATCAGGATGTGCTAAATCCATTAATTTTTCATTGACTTGGAAATCTGCAAAAGCTTTTTCACGTAATTTCTGTTCTTCTTCTTGTCCCATGCTTGCCCAGACATCAGTGACAATTAGATCAGCATTAACAGCTGCATCTTCAGCATTATTGAAGACTTCAACACAATCAGCAAACTCAGCTAAAAATTCAGGTTTAGGCTCATAACCTTCAGGAGAGCCAATTTTAAGTTTAAAACCCATCATATGAGCTGCTTCAATATATGAATTACACATATTGTTGCCGTCACCAATCCACGCAACCGTCTTACCCGCAATACTGCCACGATGTTCTTGGAATGTTTGTAGGTCTGCAAGTAGTTGGCAAGGATGATGATCGTCTGTAAGGCCATTAATAAGCGGAACTTTTGAGTAAGATGCAAAACGTTCAACGATGTCGTGACCAAAGGTACGAATCATGACTATATCTAGCATACTTGATATAACTCGTGCTGAATCTTCGATGGGTTCGCCACGACCTAATTGAGTGTCACGTGGTGATAAAAAAATAGCACTACCACCAAATTGACAAATCCCAGCTTCAAAAGAAATACGAGTACGGGTACTCGATTTTTCAAAGATCATTCCTAAGACTTTACCAACAAAAGGTTGATATACCGTATTGCTATGTTGCATACGTTTAAGTTCTTGAGCTCGGTCAAGAATGCGTTGCAATTCTAGAGATGAAAGGTCACGTAAAGTTAGGAAATGACGAAGCGCCATAATTACTCCCACAATAATTATTGAATAAAAACAATAATTAACTGCTGTATAATGGGTGGTGAAGAAAAAACGAATTGAGTACTATACTACACGACTAAGAAAATGCAAAAGAATTAGACTTTTTGATGAGCTTTTAAAAACAACTCTACGCAATAATCAATATAATCATATACTTCTTTATCATTCTCACAAACGTTAAGTCCCATCAGAATGCGCCATTCAACATCCCTTAATATTCCAAAATACATGGTGGCAGAAAAAAGCGGCTGAGTGCAAAAAATTTGATTATTTACATGTGCTTGCTCAAGCGCAGATGAAATGGTGTTTTGAATATTCAAAGCACATTTATCGTAAAAATAATTTGCTAACTGAACATCTTTTTGGGTTTGTTCAGTAAACATGCGCATGAATGCAATATTATCTGCTTTGATAATGTGTTGATAAAAACGTTGAAGTGTATTGCTTAAATAATGTTTTAAACTCACAGACTCAGGATCATAGGGTACGCACACACCATTAAAAAAGACCTCTCTTCGATAATCACAAATCGCTGTAAATAAACCTTCTTTATTTCCAAAATATTTGTAAATTGAAGTCTTGGAACCACCAGCATGATTGACAATATCGTCTAGTGAAACAGCATCATAACCTTTCTCAAGAAACAAGTCAGTTGCACAGAGTAATAGTGCAAGTCTTCTTTCTTGACCACGACGGGTTATGGGTTGTTCACAGGATGGATAACAAATATCAGTCATTACATTCAATTGGTGTGTTGGTAATGATTTATTATAGCAAAAACCATATATTTTGTATGGCTATAAAGTGCATTGAATGTAGCAGAAAGCTTACATGTTTTATTTATTGAGCGTAGGTTGTTAAACTTATGTTCAATCGTCTTTTTCTGAAGATAAAAGTTAAATCATACATGTGTGCCAATTTCAAACCAATCACGAGTGAGCAAGTGAAACAACTTGGACTACCAGATATTCCGTTTGAATATGTGGATGAAATATATCCTGGTTATAAAGCACCGCTGTTATTTAAATCTGAATTTGGCTTAGAGTGGCGTGAAGTAGTTTTTGGTCTAATCCCTAAATGGGCGGAAGATACGAGTATTGCCAAACATACTTACAATGCTAGGCATGAAACTATTTTTCAGAAACCAAGTTTTCAAGAAGCAGCTTATAAATGTAAATTTGGTGTTATTCCAGTTTCTGAGTTTTATGAGAGTAAATATATTGATCTTAAACCACAAAGATGGGGAGTGAGAAGACAAGATCAGCATGCTTTTTATATCGCTGCGCTATATGAAATTAGAAAACTAGATAATCAAATTATTCGTTCTGCTGCAATGCTAACACTCGATGCAATTGATCATGTAATGATGAAAGATTTCCATGAACCTGGCGATGTGAAGTGATCTGTTGTAATTATTCCACATGACCGTTTAGATGAATGGCTCAGTATAAGTCAACCTGAACAGTTGAAAAAATTTATGCAAGGTTTTCCTGTGGACGAATATGAATGTTCGCATATACCGAAAATCAAATTAAAAAAAGATACACCACAATTAAATATCTTTGATGATTTTTGAAAGTTTATATGAAAAAGCTCCATTTTTTGGAGCATTTTCAACTGAAATTAACGCGCTAAGTTTTTAAACATATGTCGTAAAATTTCCATGGTTTTTTCAATTTGCAAAGGGGTCAAGCCATCAAATGATTGCTCTAAAATGACAGAAGTAAGATCGTTGATTTTGGTAATCATTTCTGTACCTTTGTCGGTAAGAAAAACGCGAGTAATACGACCATCTTCTTTACATGAATAGGTTTCAATATATCCTTCGTCTTTTAAACGATAAACAATTTTAGTTGTAGTCGACATTTTTGAAATGACCATGTCTGAGAGTTCAGAAACACTTGCATGGGGTTTTACATTCAAAGCAATTAAAATACGACGGCGAGAATTGTCTAAACCATATTTTTTTAGCACGTTATCGATGTTTTGAACGTACTGAGCATTTACTTGAGAAATCCAGTAATATGGGAAGTCTTCTAAGTTAAATGATTCGGCTGTAGGTAAAAAACGCGCATATTTTTTAGGCATTTACTTATTTCCTATGCTTGTTGCACGGAGTTGCAAAAAACAACTCTCAGATCCTATGAAATGACTACAAACAGTTTATTGCTAGAAAATTAGAAACTTGAATTTTCCAGCAATCTCTTTATAGCAAATCTTCTTAAAAATTGCTTTTAGACTAAATATATTTTGAATAATTGAAAACATCATAAGTCCATTTAAAAATGTTAATAATGATGATTTTAGTTATTCATTTAACCCCAAGAGTCTATCTTCAATTTTGCATTCTAACGTATTTGTAGAACAATCGTATTGTAGAAAATAAATACAAAATATGACGTGACTTTTTTGATAAAAAGTTCTGTCTTAAATGTCATAAAAATACGAAATCAATATATTTATAAAATAAATAAGAGTCAATAAGATAAATAATACAATTGTTTGGATTTATCGGTTGGTTAAAAAATAGCATATTTTTATAGTTAATAAGGATGAATAAATACATTCTTTATCACATTTTTTCTGTATTTTTATATTTTTGGCGCTGTTTGTAAGAGTACAAATGTAGTTTAAATAACAAAAAAGGGGAGCTATTTAGATAAGATTATCAATTTATTGATTTTTCTGATATCACTAATCATGAATGTTGGGGATAAATTTAAAAAGACGCATCTAAACAGGATTACAGATTTAGATGCGTTAAAACGGAAAGTTGGTTACTCGTAAGAGAGATTATACTTGCAATTCTTTTGCTAAAACTGGCCAGAGTTTTTGATGTGATTTTTTAAACATCAACATATGACCAATTTTTTGATAGCCATATTGTTTTGGATTTAATTCAATAAAGTTTGTTTGCGCATTTGGATAGAGTCTTAAAAGATCTTTTACATTTGCTTGTGTCGCAATCTCATCATCAGTCGCCCAGAACGAAGTAATTGGACATTGAATTTCATTATGAAAATCATGAAAAATACTTTTACCGATTGCATTCATTACATAGCCAGGTTGACTACAAAACTCAACCCATTGTTTTGCGACATTCTTTGGTAGATTTTCACCCATACCAATGAACTGAGTTGCACCATAGCCTTTTAAAAAACTTGAAACTGGAAAAATGACATTAAACATAACTGGGGCAAGTAATTTTGTTTTGCCCTTTAAGCCTTTTACATGTCCAGTCGAACCTGCAATCGCCAATACTTTTGCAACTTTGTGATAATTGGGATTAATTCCTAATAATTGTCCACCTGCACTGTGACCGATAATAATCACTTTTTCAGCACGCGTGATGTTAATTAAGCTTTCAGTTGCGGCTGGGATATCTAATAACCCCCAATCATTGATGCTTGCATTAGAATCTTTTAGTTTACCATGTAGAGACTGTCCAATACCTCTAAAATCAAAGCTCAGAACAGCATAGCCTAGCTGATTCAACCATTCGGCAAATGAATTATAAAATGTCTTCGTGATTCCTGTTGCTGGACAAATAAGAATTGGATAAGGCTTATCTTCTTGTAAAGGTGCGGAATAATATTGTGCAGCAAGTTGATAACCATCTTTACAACTTATCCAAAATGATTCAAAGCTGTTCATTATTAAATACTCATTTGAGATGCTTTGTTCTACTGTACATAAGTTCCAAAAAGAAACTTGATTAAAGAATGACTTTGAAGTCAAATTTTAGGTAAGATAACGTTTTTAAAATGAAAATTTATGAGATAGGGATGATCTATTTAACTCAAGCGACACAGTTAGCTATAGTATTTAGCGGTATATTTCTTTGGGTGGGAATGTTAACAGGCGTTTGGAAGTATTATGAGATTAGAAAAAACACGCAGGCGAGAGCTCATTACTACGTAGATATTGCTCATCGAAGTAGTTTACTTTACGCGGCTGCAAGTCTGATTTTAGCTGCGCTGAGTTTTTTTACAGTATTAATGGATACTTTGGCTTTATTCTGTGTGATTGCTAATTTGTTTTTTTTCTCGATGTCGATTTTTACCTACATTATTCATGGTTTTTTAAAAGATACTAATAATCAATTTAAGCAGCCTCATCAACTCGGCAAATGGACATTACCAACATGGTGTATGACATTGATTATGTTAATTCTTATTATCGTGGAATTAGGTGCAACAGCAGTTTTAGTGGTAGGAACAATAGTTAAATTTATGCATTAAAAAAGGATGATTGCTCATCCTTTTTTTATTTAAAAATTCTTTTGGCGCTCAGCGCTCATCTTTCGAAATTTTCGATCGATAATCCCCCACGTACAAAAGGCGACTGAGACAACTAAAGCATATACAAAATATTCAGGCTTTAAATTGCCCTTAATTGTACCTTGTAGCAACAGTGTTGCCATTAGTGCAATTGTGGTGATTGCATATACCATTGAATCATTAGCCTTCAGAGAATTAATGAAGACTTGCTTATTGAAATGTATTGATAACATCTCCATCCCTCCTTGTGTCGTAGTGACAAAAATCAAATCGTTTTTGTCGGAATTAATATTAAAGTTGTACTGCTAATTTTTAGGTATTACAAGAGCTAATCTGACTATTTTTTAAATAAATTTATGAATGTATTGATTTCTTTGATGTTTGAATATTTTCTATATGTATTTATACTATTTATTTGTAAAATATTTATGGTTATTTTTACATTTTGAAAAACTTATCAATTTGAGAAATGTGCGTGCTGATTGCTTGATAAAAAGATTTGTCGTAAACAAAAAATGCAGATTTGATAAAACAACATTTTTTGTATAGCTAAAATAATGTTTGGGTAAAACACGATTTTAACGACAAATCATTTTAATTTTTAATAACGATCAATCGATCAATGATGATCGCAATAACAAGAACAATCATTGATGGGAGTAACCATGCTAGATTTTGTTCATTCAATGGCAAATGATTGATGAAACTAGGTAGTTTATTGCTAAATCCCGCGGCTTTAATTGCTTCAATTATCCCAAATAGAAATGCGATACTGGTAACTGAACTGACGATAATAGATGGTTTATTCCAGTGTTTCCAAAAGAAACTCAGCATGATAACCACAATCGCTGGAGGGTAAATTGCACTTAAAACAGGTACAGAAAAAGCAATTAATTTGGTTAATCCAAGGTTAGAAATGATTAATGAGAAACCAATAAGAATGAAAACCAATAATTTATACGGTAGACCAGTGAGCTCTGTAAAATATTCTGCACAAGCGCACGTTAAGCCAATTGCTGTCACCATACATGCTAGAAAAATCAAACCTGTTAAAAACAAAGAGCCTAGATCGCCGAAAGCGTGTTGTACATATGCATGTAGAATAACTGCACCATTATCCGCATTTGCAGCAACTTCATGGCTACCTAAACCCAGTTTAAATAAACTGATATAAACAAGAGTCAATCCGACACCCGCAATTAAGCTTGCGATAATTGCATACTTGGTAATGAGTTTTGAGTCTGTAACACCGCGAGATTGAATGGCTTGAATAATCACAATACCAAAAACCAAAGCACCTAAAGTATCCATGGTTAAATAACCATTTACAAAACCTTCAGAGACTGGACTTGTCACATACTTATGTACTGGCGGTGAAATATAACCAGTTGGAATTAAAATTGCTGCGATGCCTAAAATCGCTAATGCAATAATTTTCAACGGCGCTAAGACATGACCAACAGTGTCTAAAAGTTTGTTTGGATATAGAGAAACTGCTGTCACTAAGACAAAGTAAATCACACTGTAAATAAAAAGGCTGCTACTAGATGTACCAAAGTAGGGTGCAAATCCTATTTCATAAGAAACGGTTGCCGTTCTTGGTGTTGCAAATAGTGGACCTACTGATAAATAGCAGACGATAGTAAGCAGTAAACTAAAAAATCGTCCTAAAGGTGAACTAATGACTTCAATAGAGCCTTGCATGCGAGACAAAGCCATAATGGTAATCACAGGTAAGCCAACTGCGGTGATGAGAAATCCAAAAGCAGCGAGCCATACGTGTTCACCAGCTTGTTGAGCAACAATTGGTGGGAAAATAATATTGCCTGCGCCTATGAAAAGAGCAAAGGTCATAAAACCAAGAGCAATAATATCTCCTGTACGAAGATGGTTCATAAAAAGAGGGAGGAATAAAATAAAAGTGCGAATTCTAGACCAAAATTGCATTCATTTGAAACTAATTTTATGTGAATTTGATTCATTTTTGACTAAAAAGAACTTATTAAAATCATATAATTAACAATGGTAAATTTAATTGGTTGAAATGCTATTAAAACTTTAAAAATACGAGGTCAGCAGTTTGTAGTTGTGCTAAGAATTGAAATTAAATGTAAAATAATAAATATCTTTTAGTCTTAAAGTGATTGAAGAATTTCGTACGAAGGCGTAAAAGTATTGACTTAACAATTGCAACACAAGCAATTGATCTGCATTTAGAAATTAATTTTTTACTGTTGAATAAGGAAACTCGGATGAGAGCTTCTACTGTGACCATTAAATCTGAAGAAGATATTGAGAAATTACGTATCTCAGGTCGTTTGGCGGCACAAGTTTTAGAAATGATAGGAGCCTATATTAAGCCGGGTATTTCAACTGAATACTTAGATGACATTTGTAATGATTATATTGTTAATACATTACAAGTTATTCCTGCAAATGTGGGTTATCACGGTTTCACGAAAACGACCTGTATCTCAGTTAATGAAGAGGTTTGTCACGCTATTCCATCATCAAAAAAGATTCTTCAAGAAGGTGATATTCTAAATATTGATGTTGCTGTTATTAAAGATGGATATTTTGGTGATACCAGCCGGATGTATTTTGTAGGAGAACCAACGCCCGAAGCGAAAAAATTGGTTATTACAACGTATGAAGCAATGCTTGCAGGTATTCGTACTGTAAAACCAGGAGCCACTTTAGGTGATATTGGTTATGCAATTCAATCTGTTGCTCAAGCTGAAGGTTTTAGTATCGTTCGAGAGTATTGTGGTCATGGTATTGGTCGAATTTATCATGAACAACCTAATATTCTGCATTATGGGCAAAAAGGTCAGGGCATGACTTTAAAGAAAGGCATGGTTTTCACAATCGAACCAATGGTGAATGCCGGCAAACCTCATGTTAAAGAATTAAGTGATGGTTGGACAGTTGTTACCAAAGATAAATCTCTATCTGCACAGTGGGAGCATATGGTAGCTGTAACTGACGATGGATTTGAGTTATTAACTCCTTGGCCAAACGGTACGGGTGCTTACTCTGCAATTTAATTTAATTGAATTGAATAAAAAAGCTTGATTAGAAATCAGGCTTTTTTATTGTGGAGCATAGCGTTAACTTTTCTACTAAATAGTCAATAAATACACGAACCGCGGGTAATAAACCTCTTCGTGATGGATAAACAGCATGGAAAATACCATGTGGAGCAGTCCACTCTGGTAAGACTTTGACTAATTGACCTGATTTTACAAAGTCTTGTGCAATACTGTCTGGTAGTAAAGCGATACCACAGTTTTGAGTTGCTAATTCAGCTAACATGAGTAGATTAGATCCCATGATCACTGGATTAACTTTAATTTTCTTCTGTTGTTGATCGGGACCACTAAGTAAAAAGTTTTGATCAAGGTGATCTTCAGCCATACTAATAATACGGTGGTCGTTAAGTTGTTCGGGATCTTTTAGATGACCAAATTCATTTAGATATGCTTGGCTCGCAAATAGTCTTTGTTCAATCGCTTCAAATTGTCTCAGTATTAGGTTTGGATCTTCATCAAGTTTTGAGCGCACTCGTAAAGCAAGATCAATTCCTTCATTAATTACATCGACTCGACGGTTCGTCACCATCATTTGAACACGCACTTCAGGATATTTTTTCAAAAAAGCAGGTAGAATTTTTGCCATTTGATTTTGTGCAATATCCACTGGAACGCTGACTTTTATTACACCACGAGGCTCGCTACTTAAATGATTGACGACATCATGTGCGGCTTGAGCTGCATTCATCATCACTTGAGCATGACGATAAACATCCATACCAATATCTGTGACAGCAAAGTGACGTGAACTACGTTGAATAAGACGGACGCCTAATTGCTCTTCGAGGTTATAAACACGACGGCTCAGTTTTGATTTTGGAATGTCAGTGGCACGTTCAGCAGCACTAAACCCACCATGCTCTACAACAAGTGCAAAGCAATAAAAATCATCTAAATCCGTTAGCATTACGCTATAAACTCCAGCTTGTAAAACCCAGTAAAATCATTTTAAGTAAGATTAATAGGTGTTTTTCATTAGTAGAATGTCTTGAACTCGTTGATATTCTTTCAAACGTTCGAAATCTTTAACGGTTGGTGATTGAATTCGAGATAAGTCCATATTGTCATTGATATCTGCCAATTTAACAACACGTGCTAGAGAATTTTGTACCGTTCGTTTTGCTGCTTCGATTCTTGTTTCACCATCATGTTTTGTTAGAGGCTCGATTGCCTCAATGATATGGGATTGAAAGCCTAAACTACGCAAATCACTACTAGTGGTTTCGGTGTCTTCTAATATGTCATGTAAAACAGCAATAATCTTATGGTCAATGGTAGGGACATTCAACATCACCCTGAGCGGATGTAAAATATAAGGTGCATTGGCTTTGTCAACTTGACCAGCATGTTGCTTAGCAGCAAATGCAATCGCGATTTCAAGTGTTGCCATCTGCTAAAAGCTCCTATTTAAGATAGATTAGCGTGTCATATTCTTTTAAAATGATTCAAATTTTTTATGCATCATTACTATGTCATATCAACTCATTGAGATCACCGATTCAACTCAAAATGTTCCATGTCCATACTGTAACAGCGCTGTTTTAGATTGGGATCAAGAACAATATATTCAGCCTTGCGAACATACTATATTTATCGCGATGGATTTGGGTTTTGAATTTATTGCAGATCGCTTCGATGAGGTTTTAACGCAATCCGTTGAAGAAATTCATGAAGATCCGAATATGAATATTTTTGCGACCGTAACTCAGGCGAGTTATCCATCAATGCAGATTTATAAGACTGATTTAGGTGTTGAGGGTTTGTTTCGTTATATAGGATTTAGTAAAGATTAAACTTAGATTCAATAAAAAAGCCAATCATTTGATTGGCTTTTATTTTAAACTTATGCTTCTGGAGCAGCGCTATATTGTTCAACTAATGGTTTCAATTCGCCATTTTGGAACATTTCAAGCATGATATCGCTACCACCAATAAGCTCGCCATTGATCCATAGCTGTGGAAACGTAGGCCAGTTTGCAATTTGAGGTAAAGTTGCACGAATATCTTGATTTTCTAAGATATTTACATAGGCAAATGGACGACCAATTTGGCTAAGTGCTTCTACTGCACGAGCAGAAAAACCACATTGCGGAAATTGTGGAGTGCCTTTCATGTAAAGTAAAACAGGGTGTTTCGCAATTTGATCACGAATTAACGCTACTGTATCACGCGCTTGTTCCGTCATAGATAGATCCTCAACTAATCTCGGCAAATTATATACTGAAAAGTCGTTGTTGAGCTATTGCTAAAGTTTTTTCTTATATAAATGTGAGTTTGAGCTTTCAATCTGTTCAAGTTTTTGCTTATATAACTTTTTTCACCACAACTAATGATAGATTGAGTTTGATATGACTAATATTACTCTTGCTCCAGTGCAACCTGATCAACCATCACACCTTATGGCTACCTATGGTCGCCAAGCGATCAGTTTTGTGCGAGGACGAGGGGCATACTTATATACAGCAGATGGCACTGAATATTTAGATGCTTTAACAGGAATTGCTGTATGTGGTTTAGGTCATGCTCATCCAGTGATTGCTGAAGCAATTGCTGAGCAAGCTGCAACATTAGTCCATACCAGTAATTTATTTGAAATTCCTTGGCAAACTGCGGCGGCGCAAAAACTTGCAGAAGTTTCAGGTATGGAAGAAATTTTCTTTTCGAACAGTGGTGCAGAATCAAATGAAGGAGCAATTAAAATTGCACGTAAATTTGGTTCGCAACAAGGGATTAGCAATCCAAAAATTATCGTGGCGGAACAGTCGTTTCATGGTCGTACTCTAGCAACCTTATCAGCGACAGGAAATAAGAAAGTTCAAGAAGGCTTTGCGCCATTGGTGGATGGATTTGTACGCGTTCCATTTGGTGACATTGAAGCAATTCAAGAAGCAGCGATTAATCATCCTGATATTGTTGCAATCTTGCTTGAACCGATCCAAGGCGAAGGTGGGGTGAATACTGCACCACAAGGTTTTAGCTATTTAGAAGAAGTTCGCGCGCTATGTAATCAACATAATTGGTTAATGATGCTTGATGAAATTCAAACAGGTAATGGGCGTACGGGTAAATATTTTGCTTATCAACATACTAATATCATTCCCGATGTTATGACAACTGCGAAGGGTTTGGGTAATGGTTTTCCTGTGGGTGCAGTCATGACACAAGGCAAAGCTGTAGGAATTTTAGGTGCAGGTAGTCATGGCTCAACCTATGGCGGAACGGTGCTTGGTTCACGTGTTGTGTATACTGTGATTGATACATTACAGCAAGAAAAAGCAGTAGAAAACGCTGCAACTGTTGGTCAATATATTGTTGATCAGTTGAGAGAGCAATTAGCTGAATATCATGTACAAGTTCGCGGTTTCGGTATGATGATTGGTATTCAACTACCTAAAGACTGTGCTGAACTGGTAGCGATTGCACGTGATGAATATCAGTTAATTATCAATGTGACGGCTGGGTCGGTTGTACGTTTACTTCCACCATTAAATATGACACATGAACAAGCTGATGAATTATTAAAGTGTCTTGTTGCTGCAATTCAGAATTTTTTGAAAGCGTGATCTAAACTTTGAGAAATAAAAAGGGCAATCAATTGCCCTTTTTTTCGAGATAATAATTTAACCAGAAATATATTGTTGAAGCTGCTCAATCAGAACACGTTGATCATCCATAGCTGCTTTAACTAAATCACCAATTGAAATAAATCCGACTAATTTTTCATTTTCTAGTACAGGTAAATGACGTAAATGACGATCTGTCATTAAGTTTAAACATTCTTCGACAGTATTATTTAGACTCACAGAAATAACTTTTGAAGTCATAATATCTGAAACAGGTGTGTTATTTGATGAACGTTCCATCAGTGCAATTTTACGTGTGTAATCACGTTCAGAGAAAATTCCTACAACTTTTTCGTCTTCAGCAACAACCAAAGCACCTACACCTTTTTCAGCCATAATTTTAATTGCTTCAAGTACAGTTGCATTTGGAGAAATCGTAAAAATTGATTGAACAGCTTTATTCTTGATGACTTGAGCAACGATTGTCATTGTTTATCCACCTGTGTTGTATTGTCATTTTCATTTAACTTAACTGTATTTATTTTAAATGCAAAGCCCTAATTTACGAACAATGATAACTTTCTTTAATGATTGTCTAAAAAGTCATCATTGTTATAAATATCTATTTAAGCAGGGATTGCTAACTGCTGATGCTGCATAAAAAAGAAATGCTGCATTTGCTGAGTAGAAAGTTTAAATTTGCGATGTGAAGAATTGAACAAAGCAGGTTGAACTTGTAATCGAGTTAAAGTCGGTAGCAACGACTCGTGAAAGTCTTTAGGCGTGATTTTACGAGGTTTGTAGTTTTTCCAATTTGATTTTGCATAGCGATGTGCTTGAACACCATTTAACCAAAAAGGGAATACTGGCCCATCAACATCAGACTTAATCGCCCAACCTTGATCATAAAGACCCCAAAGTACGCCGCAATACATCATCGTTTTTAAAATTGAGATTTTAATCATCAATTCTTTTGATACTGGCTGAAAATGGTTAAACCGATACATGTGAGTTAACTGATATTATTAAAAATTATGATTTATTATAAGAACTTTAGATGTCATTAATGTTTAAACAATTGATCTAAATCGTAAGCAAATATTGTATGTGTGATTAAATTGGCAATTTTACTAAAAACATTCATATAAGAAATTACATGTTTAATTGATCAAGATATGAAAAAAGCCTCTAAGTTAATTACAGGTTATAAATTTAAATAACATACATAGGGTGTGGTAAAGGAGGATTAATCTTCTTTTTAATCTAGGAAATAATTGATAGGTATAAAAACGCTACCTGAGCAAGACAAAGCGACTAAAGCTTTGGTGCAGCGCAAGTCAGGAATATGAAAGAACTATGTTGATACGGTTTGTTTATACAGGTATCAAAAAACGCTACCTGAGTAAGACAAAGCGACTAAAGCTTTGGCGCAGCGCAAGTCAGGAATATGAAAGAACTATGTTAATACGTTTTATACAGGTATAAAAAAACGCCACCTAGGTGACGTTTCATTATGCTTGCATTGTTGCCATCTTCTGCCAATATTGTGCTTTGAGTGAATCGCGTTCAACTCGAAAACCTTGATAATACAATTCTGCTAAAAATAATGCTGCTTTACCGTGACCTGCTTGTGCAACTTCTTCCAATTCTTTCACTGCATCTTGGAAGTTTTTTTGAGATTGAATTGTATTTACTGCGTTTGCATATACATGCTCTAGTTCATGCTGTGTAAAATGCTGAATCATATATAACTCCTTATTTTAATTATGATTACTTTAAATTCTATTCAAAGATACTTTTCTTTGAATTTAAGCTACTTTAACTTCGAATTATGAACTTATTATGACAATAATGCTTGAATTGTCAAATATATTACGTAGCGTTGTGTAATTAAAATCTTACACGATTAAACATTTACAGCAAATATTTTTAAGTAGAATCAAAATGAGAATAATAGAAAAGGAGAATAACATGTCAAATGTAATCGATGGAGTAAACTTTGATGTTCCACCATCAGAAAATCAAATCATTGCTTTAGCTCACCATCATCGTAAGTTACTTGATGAAGCAATATTTCATCAAGAAATTCACCTAGGTGATTATTGTCTAGCTCAACGTAAAAGGGTATACGATTTCGCAAGTCATCTTCCAGCGGATCAAAAAGATCGCTTTTATGAAATTTATAATGGTGAATTGCAGCGAATTGCGGATGAGGATGATTTACATCCTGCTGATGCGGAAAGTGGCGTCGGGATGTTCGCTATTTTTTTAACTCTTGTTATCATTGCGTTCATTTTGTATTTTGCTTTTGTTCGCACAATAATGAGTTAATCAGAGATAAGCTTCACGTTCAATAAGTTGTGTAATTGTGACTTATTGGACGTTGGACTTGTTCTTGGCGAATCAGAAACATACACTACTTCTAATTCGAGGTAGCTCATGTTTTCAATACTTTCTAAACAGAAACTAATGCAATCCAAATTAGGATTCAGATTAGACCAATTTTATAATATTTTGGTCGCCATTATTATTTTGTCTATTTTTATACTTGCTTACTCCGCGTTGCAACGTCCTATTAGCAAAGTTCAATATCAAAAAATTGTTCAGTTTTCTGCTCAAGAAAGTCATCCTAGAACACAAAAAATGGCAAAAGATATACTGGAACAGATGCAGTTGCATCGTATGGATTATCTGAAACTTCTCAATGCTTATCAATTTGAATCAAATGGTATTAAGCAATATCCAGCAATGGCACAAGAAGATGAGTGAGTTTTAGTCAGTTTATTTTTATTTATAAATGAATGGTTTGCCTCGGTCGGGAAAAAGAAATCGAATTGTGCTAGACTAGCGATCTTTTTATAAAGCTGCTTTTTTCAAGGAATCGACATGCAACAGCAATCGAATATGCAAAACAAATTCTTGATAGATGCTGACATCGGTGATGACGATGTCACATTACCGAATTTACCTGCAGTCGATGTTCCAATTATTGATGAACCAGCGGTAAAAAGCTCAACTGAGATGCCAATTACGACTCCAGTTAGTGAGCCAGTTGAAACGCAAGTTACTGAAGAAGTTAAAACGGGTGGCTTCTTTGGTCGAATGAAAGATGGTTTAACTAAAACGCGTCGTAGTTTCACAGACGGTATGGTTAACATTTTGATCGGCGGTAAAGAAATTGATGATGAGCTTCTAGAAGAGGTTGAAGAGCAATTACTTATTGCTGATATTGGTGTAGATGCGACCAAAACAATCATTACCAATTTGACCGAACGAACTGCACGTGGCGATTTAATTTATTCACATGCACTTTATAAAGCTTTGCAAGAAGAGCTGGTTGCCTTGCTTGCTCCACGGGTAAAACCTTTGCATATAGATCCAAACAAATCGCCATATGTGATTTTGATGGTCGGTGTAAATGGCGTAGGTAAAACTACTACTATTGGTAAATTAGCAAAACGCTTACAAGGTGAAGGTAAAAAAGTCATGCTTGCAGCGGGCGATACTTTCCGTGCAGCAGCGACCGAACAACTTCAAATTTGGGGAGATCGTAATGATATTCCTGTGGTTGCTCAAGGACATGGCGCTGATAGTGCATCTGTGATTTTTGATGCTTTTGAAAGTGCTAGAGCGAAAGGAATTGATGTATTAATCGCAGATACAGCAGGTCGTTTACAAAATAAAGCTAACTTAATGGAAGAACTCAAAAAAGTTAAGCGTGTTATGCAAAAAATTGATGCAACTGCTCCGCATGAAATTATGCTGATTGTAGATGCGGGTACAGGTCAAAATGCAATTAACCAAGTGCAATTATTCGACGAAGCTGTTGGCTTAACGGGTATTACGATTACGAAGTTGGATGGCACTGCCAAAGGTGGTGTGTTATTCAATATTGCAAGCCGTACCCATGTGCCAATTCGTTATATTGGTGTCGGTGAAAAGATTGATGATTTACGTCCATTCTCAGCAAAATCATTTGTCGCTGCATTGTTTGAAACTGATAAGTGATTAATATATATTAAAAAACCCCCACATCATGTGGGTTTTTTTATGACTAGAAAAATTGTATTGTTTCAAAAATAAAACGATCTGTCATATTTATTGGGCTGTTCCATTAAAATGAGCCGTTATAAACTACATTCAATCCAAGATAACACCCTAAGGGTAAAAGAGGCATAACAAGATGAGTAACTTTCTAAATAGCATCAAAGCACGTCGTACAATTTATGCAATTGGAAAAAATGTATCGGTTGATCAGGCAACAATCGAAGAAACGATTCGTGAGGCGGTTAAACAAAGCCCATCATCATTTAACTCTCAAACATCACGTGTTGTGACTTTATTTGGTGAATCTCACACCAATTTTTGGAATATTGTACGTGAAACTTTGCGTAAAATTGTACCTGCTGAAGCCTTTGAAGGTACAAATGCAAAAATTGATAGTTTCTCAGCAGGTTTTGGTACAGCATTATTCTATGAAGATCAAGATGTCGTAAAAGCTTTACAAGAGCAATTTGCATTATATGCTGATAATTTCCCAGTTTGGTCTGAACATTCGACTGCAATAGCACAGTTTGCAACTTGGACTGCATTATCTGAAATTGGGGTAGGTGCTTCTTTACAGCATTATAATCCAATTGTTGACGCTGAAGTGGCTGAAACATTTGATATTCCATCAAATTGGAAACTACGTGCACAGCTAGTATTTGGTTCTATTGAAGCTACTGCTGGTGAAAAAACCTATATGGATGATGCTGCTCGTTTTAAAACTTTTAACTAAGTTAATTCAATATTTAAAAGGGCACTATTAAGTGCTCTTTTTTATTTGCACAGAGTATTCGCCAAAAGAACTATAGTGCTTAGCATAAGAAATGATGTATATATCTTAAAAAAGCCAAATCGATGGAATAGACAGTTTGGTTTTATGTCATAAAATGGTCACAATCGCATAGCATAGTGCATACGGTTTCATAAATTGTTTTTATCGAGAAGAGTCTAATGTCTTTAAGAGTTGGTGTTGCTGCTTTCGGGTTATTATTGAGTAGTTCAGTTTTTTCAGCGGTCACAATCACTGCACCTGAAGAAATCGTGATTCTTGCTGTGAATGGTCAAGAAGTAAATAATGGTTTGATTCCTTCAAAAAAGAATAACTATCAAGTAGATGCTGGTAATTTAACAGTCAATCTACGCTATCGTGAATATTTTGAACATTTAAATGGTGAGCATGATATCGTTAAATCTGGTGTAGTCACGATTCAAGCAACTGATTTAAAGGATAATCAAGCTTATAATTTAGCGCTTGTGAATGCTCCAAAAGATTTTGATTCTGCAAAAAAATATGCTGATCAACCCACAGTGGCCTTATATGATCAAAATAAGAAACTTGTAGTGCAACAAACAGGCGCAAATAACGAAGCCCAACCTTGGTTCACAGGTAGTAATTTATTGAGTCGCACACTAGATTTGACACAAAAAAATAAAAATAACACAGTTAATCAGCCTGCCCCTGTTTATGCTGGCAATACTTCTCAAGTTGTCTCTACAGTTCCTGTTGCAGTTACAACAGCTGCGCCTACAGGTACTATTAAAACAACTGATCAGCAATTGGTTGATTTATGGCAAAAAGCATCTAAATCAGAGCGTCAAAAATTTATGGCTTGGTTAGCAGGTCAAACGAATTAATAAATCCGCTATTTAAATAAATGCCGATGTTATCATCGGCTTTTTATTGAGCGTATAAAATAGAAATGTCTTTAAATATTAGAAATGCAAAAGTTGATGATATAGAGCAATTAGTTAAGTTAATTAATTTGGCTTATCGGGCTCAGTCTGATCGAAGTTGGACTACAGAAAAATCATTTGTAGAAGGAAAACGGATTAGCGCAGAACAATTAAGTAGAGACCTAAATCAATCAAATTTTGAATTACTTGTTGGTGAAAATCAACAAGGTTCTTTGGTTGGTTGTATAGGGCTAACTTTTGATCACCGTACCATTGAAATAGGGACTTTTGCGATTGATCCAACAATTCAAAATTTAGGTTACGGCAGAGAAATGCTTAATTATGTTGAAGCTTATATTGCACAGAATTATTCGAAAATTCGACATTTAATTATGTATGTATTAGATGTTCGTTGTGAGTTAATTGCATATTATCAACGTCGTGGTTATGAGATTACTGGTCATACAGAGCCTTATCCTATAGATGCTGATGTTGGTCAACCATTAGCTCCGATTCAACTGATTGAAATGAAGAAATTGATTGCATAAAACAAATTGTTTTAATGCTGTTTTTCTTTTCTGGTGGCTTTGATCGTATTCGACAAGTTTTTTGATAATGTAATCACAGTCTAGGACTTTTTGTCATTTAATGAATAGGTTTGTTGGGCACATCAATTACAAAAATTAGATTGGGATAAGTGGAAGACCATATGGAGTTTTCAAGGGTTTTTCTTTATATCTATGCGAATAATGTTCTTACGCCACTGACGGTTATTCTAGTTAACAATCCAAATAGTACTTGTGTATCTGTACAATCCGCTTTATATCAAAAAAAACTGAAAATTCAAATTGATAAAGAGTTTTAGTATTTGTTATTTTTTTATATTTGATTTAATGCAATTGATTTGTAATGACATTGAAATGGCGTAATTCAAATAAAAAGAGGAAGTAAGACTTCCTCTTTTTTGTTCGAATTGAAATTAATTACCTAACCAAGTGTAATAACCTAAGATCATTAAAGGCCACGCAATATATGGGCTAAATAACCATTTCCATAACCAAAACCTTGCTATAAATCCAACACCATGAATGAAACCACCTGAAATTCCAATCATCACCAACATAAGCAAACTATGATTGTAGTGACCATTTTCATCTAGCATCAGTGCAGGATGTACCAATAAAATAGCTGCGAGAGGCAATGCCAACAAAAACGAGATGATCATTGCAATGACTTGCGCTTTACTATTCTTCGATGTTGACACGACTTCAGCCATTTATTATTCCTCATCTAAGTCTTGGTGGTGCTCGATATAAAGCGCACTAAGCACTCCAGCGAAACATGCCATCAAAACACCTAGAATCCATGCAAAATACCACATACCACATCTCCTGATTAGTACAAACTATGAGAGTTTTCTTCAATGTGCTTGTTTGAGATGATTCCCCACATTTTGTAATACGACCAAGAGGTATAAATCAAAATGAGTGGAACAAAAATACAGGCAGCAACGGTCATCACGCCAAGTGTTTTATGGCTAGAAACAGCATCCCACATTGTTAGGCTGGATGTTGGATCAATACTTGAAGGCAATAAGAACGGGAACAATGAGAAACCAGCTGTTAAAATTGCTCCAACAATCATCAGGCTAGTGCCCATGAAACTCAAAGCTGCTTTATGTTTTGCTGCACTAATAATCACCAATAACGCACCCAGGATCGCAAAGATTGGTGCAGCCATAGTGATTGGGTAAGTTGCATAGTTATTTAACCAACCATGATTTGTATTGGTCACAATGTCTTTAGCAAGTGGATTTAATGCAGCATTAGTATTTACAGCAGTAGCATAGCTATAACCAGAAATATTGCCAAACAATAACCATGCACCAGCAGCTAAGAAGCACACAAGGAACACAATTGCCATAATTTGTGTAGCTTTGGCAGAACGGTTATGTAAGTTTCCATCAGTACGAAGCATTAACCATGCTCCACCATGAGCACACAACATGGATAAGCTAACGATACCGCAAATCAGTGCAAATGGATTTAACAACGCGAAGAAACTACCCGTATATTGTGAACGTAGTGTGTCATCTAAACTAAAGGGTACGCCTAAAAACAGGTTACCAAAGGCTACACCGAAGACCAATGCTGGCACTGCACCACCGATACATAACCCCCAGTCCCAAGATGTACGCCACTGTGTATTTTCTAACTTCGAGCGATAGTCAAAACCGACAGGGCGAAGGAATAGGGCGAATAAGACTAATAAGAGCGCCCAATACATACCTGAAAAGGCAACAGCGTAAACCATAGGCCATGCTGCAAAGAGCGCACCGCCAGCAGTAATGAACCAAACCTGATTGCCGTCCCAGTGAGGCGCAATCGTATTGATTGCTGCTCGGCGTTCTGAATCCGTTTTACCGACAAATGGCATGAGAGCCATTGATCCCATGTCGAAACCATCGGTGAGGGCAAAACCAATCAGTAAAACACCAACTAGGACCCACCAGATAATTTTTAGGAGTTCATATTCGATCATGATTGAGCCTCCCCAGTTTTTGCTTCTAGTTTTTCAAAATGATATTTACCAGTATGCAAAGAACTTGGACCTAAACGAGCAAATTTGATCATCAAGTACATCTCAATAATAAGAAGTACGGTATAGAATGCTGCTAAAGCGATGATTGATCCCCATACATCAGCGGTACTAATACTTGAAGCTGATAAGTGCGTTGGGAGAATTTCACCGATAGACCAAGGTTGACGTCCACCTTCTGCGACATACCAACCTGTTTGCGCTGCAATCCAAGGAAGTGGAAGGGCAAACAAAGCAAACTTGAGTAACCAAGGTTTATCTTCGGCATTGCGTTTTGCTACAGCCCATGTCGCTAACAGGAATAACAAGAGCATAAGGAAGCCAGAAGCGACCATTGCACGGAAAGAGAAGAATAATGCGGCTACATTTGGAATGGTATCTTTGGTCGCAGCTTGGATATGCGCTTCAGTAGCATCAACCACATTTGGAGAATATTTTTTCAATAACAGACCATAACCTAAGTCTTTTTGATTTTTCTCAAATGAAGCCAACAATTCTGGCGAGCGGTCACCTGCACGAAGTTTTTCTAATTCACTATATGCAACCATACCATTACGAATACGAATCTCATGCTCTCTCATTAAGTCTTTGATACCTGTGACTTGAGTATCTGTCGAGCGCGTTGCAATTATTCCCATCACATAAGGAATTTTGATTGCATAATCAGTTCGCATCTCTTTTTGATTCGGGAGACCAAATAAAGTAAATGCAGCGGGCGCAGGCTCAGTGTGCCATTCAGCCTCAATTGCAGCGAGTTTGGTTTTTTGAACATCACCTAACTCATAGCCTGATTCATCGCCAAGTAAAATCACAGATAATGTTGAAGCTAAACCAAAAATTGCAGCAATTGCAAATGAACGGCGTGCAAACGGTAAATCACGTTTCTTTAATAGGTAATAGCTTGAAATAGCTAGGACGAAGATTGCACCTGTTACATAACCAGCAGAAACTGTATGAACAAATTTGACTTGCGCAACAGGGTTAAAAATCAATGCACCAAAGTCCACTAATTCCATACGCATCGTTTCGTAGTTAAATGCAGCACCAACAGGGTTTTGCATCCAGCCATTGGCGATCAAGATCCATAGTGCAGACATGTTCGAGCCAATAGCGACTAACCACGTGACCCCTAAATGTTGAACTTTAGATAGGCGATCCCAACCAAAGAAGAATAGACCGATAAAAGTAGATTCAAGGAAAAAAGCCATTAAGCCTTCGATAGCAAGCGGAGCTCCAAAGATATCGCCTACATAGTGAGAGTAATAAGCCCAATTCGTACCAAACTGGAATTCCATTGTTAGACCAGTGGTAACACCTAAGGCAAAGTTAATCCCAAAGAGTTTTCCCCAGAATTTGGTCATATCTTTATAAATTTCTTTACCAGAAATCACATAAGTGGTTTCCATGATGGCAAGAATAAAAGCTAAACCTAAAGTTAAAGGGACGAAAAGAAAGTGATACATCGCGGTCATAGCAAATTGAAACCGCGAGAGATCGACCACGCTTTCAGAAATCATCAACGTGTCTCCTGAGTTTTGGACATGTCACCAGCAATACGCTCGGCAACTTCATTATTAAAATCTTTTGGAATGGTGGGAGCATCAAACCAGATATTTTTAATTACGAGGAGTAATACAATTTTAATAATAAGAATAATTGTAATCTCTCGAATTAATCGCCGATTTGGATCTTGAGAACTTGTGCTCATAGAACCGATTCTCATATTTTAAAATCATGTGAAACATTATTAAATATAATTGAATAAAAATAAACTTTTACAGGATAATTTGATTATTTAAATTAAAAAATCATTAAAAACAATATTATATTTTTAATATATTATTATTTAAAGTGTTTCTATTTTTATCCAACTAAAATGATAGGGTATTATTATTAATTCTGATTAAAACACTTGTATTTATTCTATTTAAGTTTATTAAAAAGCTTGGATTTAAAAACAATTAATTTTAATTAAAACCTATTAAAATAGTCTGATTATAAAAATATCAATATTTACAACAAGTTAATATTTTGATTACATAAAGCCATCATTTAAACTGCATTAGGTGATGAATTCCTAGCACATTAGTAAAGTTTTTACCTAAAATTTAAATTTGATGAAGACGAGCAATTGCTATGAAAGCTTTAAAAAAGTGTTGTTAAAAAAAGAATGATAAAAACTTAATGATAGAGAAGAATTTTTGTAAAAATTTGTAAATTTGTGTTTTTGAATAGGAATTTTTCTTATTTGTATTGTCTAAATGACTTAATCTGCAGTAAATAATTTATTAGATGTGGATATTTTTTTTGCCAAATAATGTGAATTTGACTTTTGACTAATTAAAAGTACTTGTGATTGGAGTTCAAGTTCTCCGTACTCGGGTTCTACTTGAACATAATACAATTGTCCGAATTCATTCCTAACTCTAGCTTGTGCTGAAAACCCAGGGCGAGCATTTCCTGTAGAGATCGTAGCTAATCGCCCCACTAGATTGGTATGAGTATGTGTGACTTTAGGTTTTATGACCTGATCTAAACAGTGGATCATAAATACAGTAAAGAAAATATCAATAATTAATGCAGGAATAAAAAGATAATAAGGTGAAATGAAATAGTGCTGTAGAGCAAAAAATGATAATTCTAAAAAATAACCTGCAAAGCTAAAATTAATCAGCAAAAAAACAAAAATGAGGTATTTAGAAAATTTTACATCTAACAAAGGAGAGTTCAATAGCCAGTCGGGAGTCAGCCTTTTGACAAGATGACTCGGACGTAAGCCTATAAATATTCCAATGGTTTCTGCAATGCTCAGCATAATCAAAGCTACTACGCTCATATGAAATGGCATTAGATAGTAATTAAGAAAAAACTCAGTCATTGCAGAATTCATTTACTGAACATTAATCAATATAAATACCACCATCAGAATGAACTTCCAACTTAACTTTTTCTAGGAAGTCACCGAGACATGGTCCAGATATACATTCACCTGTTTCTACAGAAAATAAAGCCCCATGCGTAGAGCATTGAATATATTCACGGTCTTGGTCTAAAAATTGATTCTCAAGATACTCAAGTTCTGTTTGTAAATGCGGACAAACATTCTGATAGGCATAAAAACTGCCATCTTTTTGGGTAATGAAAATTGTTGTACCTTTCATGGTGTCGTATGCACGAGACTCACGCTCAGGTACTTCTTCAGTCATGCAAATTTTTTCCATTTTAAGCACATTCCTGTTGAGCATTTTTAAATTGTTCAAAAAGTTTGGCATAGTTCGTTACTTCTAAACGCGGACCGAACTGAGCGACAACTTCACTTGAAATAAGTATAGCTAGCTGTGCAGCATTAACTAAGTTTAAACCTGTATTAATTGCATAGAGAAAAGCACCCGCAAATGCATCACCAGCACCATTGGCATCTACAGCATTTACTTCACGACCAGCAACATGGAATTGTTGTGTTGGATCAACAATTGTCGCTCCATTTGCACCTTGAGTAATCACGATATGTTGATTATTGATTTTTAAAGCTTCAATTGCAGCAGTAAGACTTTCAGTATTGGTAAACATTAAAGCTTCTTGTTCATTACAGAAGAGTAGATCAACGCCATCATCCATTAACTCTTCTAATCCTTGGCGAGCATATTGCACCATCGCTGGATCTGATAATGAAAGAGCAATTTTAACCCCATTTGCTTTTGCAATTTCACGAGCTTGCTTTACCGCGGTGCGTGCAGTATCACTGGTCGATAAATATCCTTCAATATAGAGCCATTTAGCTGTTTTAAGTGGTTCAAAATCAATTTGCTCATCACTAAGTTCTGCCGTAATGCCAAGGTAGGTATGCATCGTGCGTTCTGAGTCAGGGCTAATCAGTACCATACAGGTACCTGTAACACCCTCGCTAATAGATTGTTGAGCAGTCTTAATTCCTGCTTCATTTAATCCGTTGAGGTAAATCGATCCGAGTTCATCATTACCCACTCGGCAACCATAAAAAGCGGATCCGCCTAATGCACTAAATGCCACAGTAGTATTTGCAGCAGAACCGCCACTGGCTTGTCCTTTGTAGACTTGGGTTTGTTGTAATTGTTGATATAAGGTTGCTTGAGTATCACCATCGGTTAACTGCATTGTGCCTTTTTGCAATGCTTGCTGTGTTAAAAACTCATTAGAGACTTTAAATTCTTGGTCAATGAGTGCATTTCCAATTGCAAAAAGATCAACAGTTGCCATGTTTGTCATCACAGTAAAAACAAAAACCAAAGTTTACACTAATGCTCAGATTTACTGTAGTTTGTAGCGAAAAATCAGGTGAGATTATTTATAAAAAGGAGAAAAAGTTGGAAGTGTCGAATCGAGTCACTATCTATAGAGTTTTAGATCTGTTGAAAGAAATTGATATTCTTATTGATTTTTCTGAACAAGAGGGGTTTCGATTTCTCAAAAGATTAAAACAAGAGTTTATTTCCAAAGATAATTGTTTTAATAAACAGGGTGAAGGATTATTTTTTGCTTATATGAACAATGAACTCGCCGCAGTAGGTGGGTTAAATCAAGATCCATACAATCATTCAACTATGATCGGTCGTTTGCGTCGTTTTTATGTTCATCCGAATTTTCGAAAATATGGAATTGGAAGTCATTTATTAAAAGAAATCGAAAATTTTGCCCAAAAATACTTTTTTGAGCTGCACTTATATACTGATACAGGTGACGCAGCGCAGTTTTATCTTAAGAATGGATATGAATACGTTGCCTTATATAAAACAACTTTTAGGAAAATCATCAACTGATATGATTAAGCGCACTCGCTGATTTTTTCTACAAAAACATAGTAATTTACATGGATATCGATATCTATTCTTAGGTAGACTCTTTATTATCAATTGTAATTACTTAGATAGATAAATTGGAGATCACATGACGGTCGATGTTTCTGAAAGCATAACTCAAACGATTCACCCTGCGTTTCAGCTATTACGTCAACATCATGTAGAAGCACTGGATATTCAAGTTTCAGAATATAAGCATAAAGTGACAGGTGCGGCACATTACCACTTGGCAACTACGAATGATGAAAATGTATTTTTGGTTGCATTTAGAACGCAACCTATGGATTCAAAAGGTACAGCGCACATCTTAGAACATACTGCTTTATGTGGTTCTGAGAAATTTCCTGTACGAGATCCATTCTTTTTGATGATTCGTCGTTCGCTTAATACTTTTATGAACGCATTCACTGCTGCAGATTGGACAGCTTATCCTTTTGCAACTCAAAATAAAAAAGATTTTCAAAACTTATTGTCTGTATATTTAGATGCTGCTTTCGCTGCGAATTTAAATCCATTGGATTTTGCTCAAGAAGGTATTCGTATCGAGCTTGAAAATGATCAAGCCGTTTATAAAGGTGTTGTTTTTAATGAAATGAAAGGAGCAATGAGTTCCCCTACAGATCAACTCTATCATCAGCTTGCTTATCATTTATTCCCTAAAACAACGTATCACTACAACTCCGGCGGTGATCCTAAAGACATTCCCGATTTAAGCTACGAACAGTTGGTTGAATTTTATAAAACGCATTACCATCCAAGTAATGCGGTATTTATGACTTTTGGTAATCAAAGTGCTTACGAGTTGCAAGAGCAATTTGAAAAGTTGGCTTTGCACAAATTTTCAAAAGGGACAACATTATATTCTCAACCAGAGCAACGCCTAACTGCACCAATTGAAGTGACTGAAAGTTATGCGGTCGATAGCGAAGATTTAAAAGATAAAACGTATCATGTTATGTCATGGTTATTGCCAGAAACCAGTGATATTAAACTTCGCTTAGGTATGCGTTTAGTTGAAGGAATTTTATTAGAAAATTCTGCTTCGCCATTACGTCATTATTTAGAAACATGCGGTTATGCGCAGTCTACTGGCCCTTTGATGGGTGTAGATGATAGTAACTTTGAAATGACTTTCTATTGTGGTGTACAAGGTTCAGATGCCGAACATGCTGAAACATTTAAAAATGGCGTGTTAAATATTTTAAATGAAGTTGCTTCTAAACCCATTGATACTGATTTAGTTGAAGCAATTCTTCATCAAATTGAATTACATCAACGTGAAATTAATGGTGATGGCACACCGTATGGTTTGAGCTTAATTTTAAATGGTTTAGGCAGTGCAATTCATCATAATGACCCAATTCATGTTTGGGATGTTGATGGTGCAATTGAGCAGGTAAAAGAAGAATTAAAAGACCCGATGTGGTTATCCAATTTAATTCAAACTCATTTATTAGATAATCCTCATCGAGTGCAAATGACACTTGTACCTGACGCGACGAAATCTATAAATGAGCAGCAAGAAGAAAAAGATCGACTTGCTCAAATTACTGCGAATCTAACAGATGCTGAAAAAGTTGAGATTAGAGAAAAGACGGAGGCGTTAAAACAACGTCAAGACACACCTGACAACCTAGAATTGTTGCCTAAAGTAGGTTTAGATGATATACCCGCTGAATTGCAAATTGTACAAGGTCAACTGCGTGAGATTATCTGTAATGGATTGGACACGCCTCTAAATCTATATCATGCAGGTACCAATGGAATTTATTATCAACAAGTCTTGATTCAAATTCCTGATGAGATCGTACAATCGCCTTACTTCAATTTACTCTCAATTTTAATGGGAGAGGTTGGTGCAGGTGAGTATGATTATTTGGAGTTCCAGCAAATCCAAACAGCTGTTAGCGGTGGTTTGGGAATGGGAGCATCTTTACGTAGTAAGGTTGATGATAAAGATCGAATTAGCGCTTGGTTAACCTTGACCACAAAATCGCTTACACAAAAACTTGATGCGATTCAGTTGTTAAAACTTGCATTTGAACAGCTTCGTTTTGATGAAAAAGATCGAATTATTGAGTTGTTACAGCAACGAAAAACACGTTGGCATTCGCGTTTATCTGGTTCCGGTCATAGCTATGCTATGCAGGCTGCTTCTCGTCAAATGAGTGCATTAGCTCGCCGTGATTATCATAATACTGGTTTAGGTGCATTAAATTGGTTAAGTGAGCTGGTGGCTAAGATCGATCAAGATGATGCAGCTTATGACGCACTGATTGTTGAGTTACAATCGATTCATCGAAAACTTATGCAGGCACCTAAACAATTCTTATTGGTTTGTGAAGAACATCAATCTGATCGTTTGGTTGAAGAGGTTCAGAATGTTTGGGATAAATTAGCTGTTGATAAAACAGAGGTTGCTTTAACTCAAGTAGAGCAAATCAATACAAATCATGATGAAGCTTGGTTGATTCAAGCAAATGTTCAATTCTGCTGTGCAGCATATCAAGCAGTAGATGTTGCTCACCCTGATGCTGCTTCGCTTATGGTCTTAGCTGCTTATTTGCGTAATGGATTCTTGCATAGTGCAATCCGTGAAAAAGGCGGCGCTTATGGTGGTGGGGCAAGTTATGATGGAAATGCTTGTTCATTCCGTTTCTATAGTTATCGAGATCCACGTTTAGCAGAGACTTTTAGTGATTTTGAAGCGAGTGTTCAATGGTTATTAAATACAGAGCAACAAGCACATCAACTTGAAGAAGCGATTTTAGGATTAGTGGCAAGCATGGATAAACCAGGTTCGCCTGCTGGAGAAGCCATTACGGCTTGTTATGCTTTATTACATGCGCGCACACCAAAGTTCAGAAAAACTTTGCGTGAAAGATTATTAAATGTAAATTTAGATGATTTAAAACGTGTAGCAAAACAATATTTACTGGAGCAAACACCAGTAAAAGCTGTTGTAGCACCATTTGCAAAACGAGATGAATTGCAAAAACTTGGATTTAAAATTCAACAAGTGAATTAAAATAAAGCATCGGAGAAATTTATGGCGTTCAAATCTTTTGAACGTAGTCATTTGGAGTTAAGTGTGCTTGCCATACTTAGCTCTTTAACTACTTCATATGCAAGTGCTCAAGTTACTGAACCTGCAAGCCCTGCAACTGCTGAAGCTTGTGTTGCATTAGCATCTAGTGCTGATCGTTTGGCTTGTTATGACAGTCTGTTTAAAGCCCCAACGGTTATTCAAGCTCAACCTCAGGTATCTGAACCCGTTATCGCAGCATCTCCAACAGTTGCTAAAATTGAAAATCAGCAATCACAGCCTGAAAGCTTAAAAGAAAAAGTTGTTCAAAAGGTGAGTGATTTGCATTTGTTCAGTGCCGCGCCTAAGTTTGATCCGAATGTTTCATTACTTGATCGACGTTGGGAACTGTCGGAAGAAAGTAAATTAGGGGTATGGAATATTCGAGGATACCAACCTGTTTATTTACTTCCTGTATTTTGGACGAGTGATAAAAACGAATTCCCAAGTAGTCCAAATTCTCAAAATACGGTAACAGATAAACAAGAGCTAACATCAAGTGAAGCTAAATTTCAACTATCACTGAAAACTAAAGCGTTGGAAAATATTTTCGGGAACAATGGTGATTTATGGTTGGGATATACACAATCTTCTAGATGGCAAGTATATAACTCAGAAGAATCACGCCCATTTCGAGAAACGAATTATGAGCCTGAAGCAAGTTTGATGTTTAGAACAAACTATGAAATTCTCGGTCTAAATGCACGTTTACTTGGTGTAACTTTAAATCACCAATCTAATGGTCGTTCTGATCCTTTATCACGTAGTTGGAATCGCGTTATTTTCAATCTAGGCTTTGAAAAAGATAATTTTGCATTGATGTTACGTCCTTGGTATCGAGTAGAAGAAGATGCAAAAGATGATAATAATCCTGATATTAAAGATTATATGGGACGTGGTGATTTAACCGCATTTTATCGTCATAATGCGAATGAATTTTCTCTTATGCTGCGTCATTCATTAAAAGGTGGTGATCGTTCGCATGGTGCTGTTCAATTTGATTGGGCTTTCCCGATTAAAGGCAAATTGCGCGGACATTTGCAGTTATTTGATGGTTATGGTGAAAGTTTGATTGATTACAACCATCGCGCGACTTACGCGGGGCTTGGTGTCTCATTAATGAATTGGTATTAAATGAGTTTAAATATTCCAGAACCATTATTGCAGCTTGAAGCAAATTGTGGAGTTTTCGCCGTTTGGTTGATTTTAAAGCAATATCAAACAAATATTGATATTGCTGATCTGATTCGATTATGTCGACATGATCATCAAGAGGGAACTTTTACAATCGCTTTGGCTGTGGCACTGAAAAAATTAGGCTTTAACGTCTCATTTTATACTGCGCCTGATCCCGATATGGATCAAAATGAAAAGCAAATTTATCTCGATGCTCAGCTTCTCCAAATACCTATTGAAGCTGCTTTAACGTATCCTCAGCTTCAACAGGAGTATGAAGAAGGTAAATTTGTGATCGTGTTTTATGACACTTTACAAGGCGTAGGTAATCAATCCCTTGTCTATTCAATGGATGAAAGCGAAATCAGTTTTTGTGATCATTTTGATGTGATGTCCAAATACGTATTTGAACAACAACATCAAGCCGAAGGGATTTGCCAGCAAGCAATTGTGATTGAGCAACCGGTAAATTATTATCCAATTTGAATATTAGCATTTGCATGTTTCAAGCGGCTTTTTTTCGGAGTGGCTATGAGATATGCAAGCGTGAGTGGACCCAGTCTTCCCGTATACATGAGTAGACTCAATATAAATAAACTACCATCATGCAACTCACTTGTAACGCCACGTGATAAACCTACTGTACAAGCTGCTGAGACAACTTCAAACATCAAATCCATCACATCTAATTTTGGCTCCAATAAGAAAATAATAAAGCACCCTATAAATACCAGCATTCCTGTAATAGCACTAACAGCAAGGGCTTTGTAAGTCGTTTCATGAGAAATTGAATGATTAAAGATACGAATTTCTTCATTACGACGTAAAAATGAAAGTACACACAGCAATAAAACCACAAAAGTGCCCACCTTAATTCCACCTGCGGTACTAAGAGAGCCGCCACCAATGAACATGAGCAACATCATTAAGAGAGCGGTACTATGCTCCATCGCACCAGTATCAATTGTATTAAAGCCTGAAGAGCGGGGAACAGTTGCTTGAAACCAAGCATTCATCGCCTGTTCGCCTACAGGCATTGAGCCTAATGTCAGAGGATTATTTGATTCTAATAACCAGATCAGAATGAAAGCAATCAAATTTAAAATAGCTATCGTGCTTAATATGAGTTTGCTGTTGGGACTCAGTTTACTCCATCTCTTATTTTGTTTTACATCAATCAGAACGAGAAAACCTATTCCACCTAAAATGTAAAGTGTACTGATGGTTAAGCAAATTAAATAATGACTTTGAAAATTAATCAAACTGTTATCAAAAAGTGAGAAACCAGCATTGTTAAATGCTGATATGCTGTAAAAAACTGAGTAATAAAGTCCTCGATCAAAACCATAGATGGGAATAAAAGAAGTGCTTAAAATAACTACACCAATCAACTCAAAAAAAAGTGTATAAATGACAACACCTTTTGCTACAAAAGTAACTTTGGATAGGCTGGTTTGACCTAAGCTATCTTGAGCCATCATTTGTTGTCTTAATCCAATCTTAGGTGCCAAACTTAAGGCTGCCAAAATTGCGAAGGTCATAAAACCTAAACCGCCAGACTGAATTAATAATAAGATAATGAATTGCCCGAAATGATTAAAGGATTCGTTTAAATTCACTACAGATAAACCTGTAATCGTTACAGCTGAAGTTGCTGTAAATAAAGCATCCATCCAACTCAGATTGCCTTTGTTGGCGAAGGGAAGTTTAAGTAAAAGTGTTCCAATTACAATAAAACTTAAAAATCCAACCGCAAGCATTGAAGGTGGACTTAGATTAAATTTCTTTTGACGATGTGTTTTGGTTTTCATTTATTGAAAGCACTCAGAAAGTTTTTTTAGATCTTTTAATAAACCTTCGAGGATGAGTACATCACCTTGATTTAAAGTAAAACTACTATCAGTTTCATAGAAAATTTGATTATTTCTTTTAACTAATAAAAGTTTAACTTGTGGTGATAGTTGCATCAATCCAAATAAGTTCACACCTTGTAATTTTTCTTTGATTGGGACTTTAATTATATAGTGATCATCATCCAAAGCCATGTAACGACTGACCATTGGATAATTCAGTGCTTGAGCAACGCGTACACCCATATCCTCTTCGGGATGAATGATTTTGGTGATATTTAGGTGAGATAAAATTGTATGATGTGCTTTTGTTTTAGCCTTGACTAATATTTTTTCAACACCTAAATTTTTAAGATTAAGTACACAAAGAATACTCGCTTCAATATCTTCACCAATAGCAACAATAACTGCATCACAATTCTGAATATTAAGTTCTTCTAAAACATGTTCATCTGTTGCATCTGCTATAACAGCATGTGTGATTTGATCGGCTAGATTTTCAACATTTCTCTTAATGGTGTCGATCCCAATGACATCATGATGAAGTTTGGTTAACTCTAATGCGACAGTTGCACCAAAACTACCTAAACCAATGACTGCGAATTGTGCCATAGTGATCCTTAACTAAATGATAAAAATATCTTTTTATTTATTTTAAGTGTTATCAATTTTCTAGTTTGTAATGATTTTGTGTGTTGAAACCACTATGTGAATTATTTCACTTAAAAATAAAGCTGACATCATGTCAGCTTTATTTTGTTGGCGGATTATTTAAGGAAACGCTTGTATCCAATATTGTTGCTTATTTCAGCATACGGATATGTGATTTTCTCTAAAGTTTCGATCAAACCATCTGGATTTTGTTTTGCATCAGTCGCCTGTAAACCTACAAGTACACGACCTTCTGCTGCACCATGATTTCGATAATGGAATAGAGTGATGTTATGGGTAGGACCTAGGCGCTCCAAGAACATTAATAATGCACCTGGACGTTCTGGAAATTCAACGCGAAATAAACGTTCATTTTCGATATTTGCATGCCCACCGATCAGATAACGGATATGAAGTTTTGCGACCTCATCATCAGATAAGTCATCAACTTCATATTGTTGTTTTAACATTTCATGAATTTCGTGACGCTCGGTTTCACCGCCTTTTAGACTAATACCCACAAAAACCTGCGCTATATTACTGTCACTTGCGCGATAGTTAAATTCGGTAATATTGCGACCCTGTAATGAACGGCAGAAATTAAGGAATGCACCTTTTTGTTCAGGAATGGTCACAGCATAAATTGCTTCTTTACGTTCACCTAATTCGGTACGTTCAGCAATATAACGTAAGCGGTCAAAGTTCATGTTTGCACCACAAACAATAGACACCATATTTTTTTCAGTCAGTTGGTGCTCTGTTACGTATTTCTTTATGCCAGCTAAAGCCATTGCACCAGAAGGTTCAACAATACTACGGTTTTCATCATAGGTATCTTTGATTGCAGCACAGATTTCATCTGTATTTACCGTAACAATTATTGGGTCAACAATTGGGCCTGAATTATCTGATTTAGATAAACGGATCATTTCAAAAGGCAATTCACCAATTTGAGCAACCGCTGTGCCATCAGCAAACAAGCCAACATGAGTTAAAATCACACGCTCATTGGATTCAAGAGCAGCTTTTAAACACGCAGACTCTTCGTATTCGACACCAATCACTTTGACATGTGGCGCAACTTCACCTAAATAGGCAGCGACACCTGCAATCAGTCCGCCGCCACCAACAGCAACAAAAACATATTCAACATCACGCCATTGACGCAATATTTCATTGGCAATCGTGCCTTGTCCAGCAATGACGAGTTCATCATCGTAAGGAGGAATGAAGACTAAACCTTCATCTTCTGCACGTTGTTTTGCATACTTATTGGCAACATCAAAGCTATCGCCGTGTAAAACGACCTGACCACCAAGATTTTTAACCGCTTGAACTTTAATGTCAGGTGTTGTGCTTGGCATCACGATAATCGCATGAATACCTAATTTTTTCCCTGATAAAGCAACACCTTGTGCATGGTTACCTGCCGAAGCACAAATAACGCCACGCTCAAGTTGGTCTTTTGGAAGCTGGCTAATACGGTTATAAGCACCACGTAATTTAAAAGAAAATACAGGTTGTAAATCTTCACGTTTAAAGCGAATGTTATTATTAATTTTTTGACTAATTCGGGGAGCTGCTTCAAGCGGTGTTTCAATCGCAACATCATAAACAGTTGCTTGTAAAATTTGTCGTACCACACGAGACAGCATGTTCATCTTCCCTATAACAGTTTAAAATAGGCGATCATTGTAGCAAACCCCTGTACATTTGCGCTGTTTTCTTAGTGCAAATGTCAAAATAGTTGAGTGAAGTCATGAGTCTATATGCAACCCAAGATGAAAAGAAACAAGCTGCGGCAAAAGCAGCTTTGAAACATTTGCCTAAAGGCGGCATTTTGGGGGTAGGAACAGGTAGTACCGTTAATTTTTTAATTGATTTGTTGCCTGAATTGCAATTAGAGGCGGCTGTGGCAAGTTCAACGGCTACTGCTGAACGTTTAAAAAAGTTAGGTATCGAAGTGGTCGATATGAACTCAGTTGGTGGTTTAGATGCCTATGTTGATGGTGCAGATGAAATTGATCGTCATATGCATATGATCAAAGGTGGTGGTGCAGCGTTAACGCGTGAAAAAATTGTTGCCTCAATTGCCAAGAAATTTATATGTATTGTTGATGACTCAAAATGGGTAGAGCAATTAGGTCGTGATTTTCCGCTTCCTGTTGAAGTTATTCCAATGGCGCGTTCAGCAGTTGCACGTAAAATCGTCGCTTTAGGTGGTGATCCTGTTTATCGTGAAGGCGTAGTGACGGATAATGGCAATGTGATTTTGGATGTATTTAATTTAAATATCTTAAATGCACTTGAGTTGGAAAGAACACTCAATAATATTCCTGGTGTTGTGACCAATGGAATCTTTGCCTTGAACCCGGCAACCATTGCAGTCGTTGCAACTGATCATGGGATCGAAGAGCGAACAGCACAATAATGGATTCAGTTTCATTGGAAACGCAATTACCTGAAATAAAAATCGTTCGACACGCAAGGGCAAAAAATTTGCGCTTGCGTGTCGAGCCAACTGGTATTCGTTTAACAGTGCCTTTATCGTGCAGTAAAAAACAGATTCAGCAATTTCTGAATCAGTCTGAACAGTGGTTGATTAAGACTTGGTCGCAGCAACAAAATAGAATTAGCGGAACGATCACGATTCCAGAACAATTATATTTATTTTTCCACTCCCAAGCTTTTCAAATAATGCAGCAGCAACAACGTCATATTTTTAAATTTGATTGGGAGAAACACATTTTATTTATTCGAAATCAGGAAGTGGAAAAAGCTGTGCAAGCTGCTGTTAATGGCTATGCAAAGCAATTTCTTCCAGAATATCTAAAAAGTGTCAGCCAAGAAGTTGGATTAATATATCAAGAATGTAATATTCGAAGACCTAAAACAAGGTGGGGAAGTTGTACCTCAAAACATGACATTATGCTAAATGCAGGTTTAGTACTAATGCCAGAAAATATTGTCCGATCTGTTTGTATCCATGAGTTGGTACATACTAAACATTTTGATCACAGTGCTGCTTTTTGGGGGGAAGTTGCGAAACGTGATAGAAATTATTTAGAGCATCGCAGGCAATTAAAAAGTACTCAATTGCCTGCTTGGTGGTCTATTAACTAAAACTACATTCTAATTGCGTGGTTTGTAGTTGGTCTGGTGCTTTTCTACTATCAAGCCCAGCACTAGCACTCATGACTTGGTTTGACTTAATTTGAACTTGAACAAATGTATATTGCAAGGTTGGATTATTTGGTTCAGTAGAGCTACTGTTTAAAATATACTGATTATTTGCTTTATCGACCTGTAATAAATTATCTGTACTATCCGCATCTAAAACTGAACGATAAATTTGTGAACCTTTAATTAACTCAAGTGTTCCATTGGCACGAATGTTTAATTGGCAATTGTTAACTGTATCTTGATAATGACCGATTAAGTATTCAATAGATGGTAAATTTGGATTAATGATATTGATACCAGTCAAGCCTTGTTTACAAGGATAAATAGAACCATTACAAGTTGCTGTAGTGTCTACAAATCCAACAGCACGCCTATAATCACCAGCGCCAACTACGCGTACTACTTCTTTAGAATCGGTTTGTGGTGTAGCCCCAGAATATTGCTTTTGTAGTAAACTTTGATATCCAGATGGATTAAAAGTTGGCTGTTCATAAAGTTGGGCAAGTTTAAGGACAGCATTTTTTAGCTCATATGCATATAAATCTCTAATATTTTTTTGATTATTACTTATATTGATTAACGTGTTTTTTGATGGATCTATGTTATCAACATTTTCTTTAATCAAAGAAATTAAAGGGGATGAGTCGCCACGTAGTTTTTTCCCATCTAGATATCCATCCCTTAGATCTATAGCTAAATTTTTTGTGAACTCAATATAGGGTTCTTGTGAATTGGTTTCACTCCAAAATTGAACATAGCCAAATGTTATATAAGTATTCACATAAGTACTTTGGTTATTGAAGTTAATAGGCTTAAATACTTCTGTTGATGTTGATGGTGAAAGATTTTTTATGTCATTATTCATTGAGCCCACAAGAGCATAGTTTACATCCTCTGTTGCTAGTCTTAAGTGTAACACTTTAATTAAGCTTGGGTCTTGAACGTCTTGCGGTAGTCCACCAGCTCGAATCATTGATCTTTCAAAAATAGCTTCGGAGCTTGGGTTAATAAAAATTTTCTGCGTGAGGTTACTCGTATTTACCTCTACTAAACTATGAAAAGTTGAATTTAAAGTTTTGTATTGGCCACTTTGAAAATCATATATAGTTGAATTTGGTTTACTAGAAATTACTACTCTGTAAAGATGATTTAGATTGAGAACTTTTGGTAATGTTAAGCTTAAATTATCAGTAGTAGTTACTTGTTGCTCTAAAATTAATGAGTTATCAAAATTATCAAATATTCTGATGATCACATCTCTCATTTCTAGTGGTACTTTAATTTCGAAATTTTTTGGCTTAGGTTCCGAAGGCGACGGTGGGGTGGTTTGAATTTTCGCTTCACTTTCACCACTTCCACATCCTATCAAAGCTGAGCTAAGGAAAAGGGTGCTTACACCTAAAATGATACATTGATTTAATCTTTGTTTTGATCTCAAAGAAGGCATTCCAGCTCTCCAAAATTTACATCCATGAAATTTATTATTACCACTCGCTTTTTATTCTATGCGAATACTAAGGTGATTCAATAGCGTTTCTTGACCAGTGGTAAAATGTTTGCATTTTAAACATCTTTTACACTGTTTTTAGTCGAATAGCGAATATTTATATCTATCTTTTTATACAGAATTAGATACTAATTATTCATTTTCATCCTTAAAGAAAACTTATTTGTGAATTATTAATAAAAACTATTGCTGCTGAAAATACCATATAACTTATAGGCTTATGCATTGAGAAAAATTGATCAAACTGCCATACTATATAACTGATATAAAGTTAGAGGCAGAACACGTGATTTCTATTGGAATTGTTGGTGGAACGGGTTACACAGGCGTTGAATTGTTGCGTCTTTTATTGAAGCATCCACAAGTCCAAGTACGTGTTTTGACATCTCGAACTGAAGCAGGAAAACCTGTGGCAGATATGTTCCCTAGTTTACGTGGGCATACTGAACTTAAATTTTCTGATCTTGATCTGGATCAACTTAAACAGTGTGATGTGGTATTTTTTGCAACGCCACATGGTGTTGCAATGCAACATGCAGAAGAGTTGGTTGCTGCTGGGACTAAGGTTATTGATCTTGCTGCTGATTTCCGATTACAAAATCTGTCTCAATTCGAGAAATGGTACGGTATGCAACATAACTGTCCAAATATCTTGATTGATTCAGTTTATGGTTTAACTGAGTTGAACCGCGAAAAAATTAAGCAAGCTCAAGTAATTGGTAATCCAGGTTGTTATCCGACAACGGTTCAACTGGGTTTGGCTCCATTACTTAAAAGTCAAAACGGTTTGATTAATCCGCAGAGTATTATTGTCGATGCGAAATCTGGAGTATCAGGGGCAGGTCGTAAAGCAAGTTTGGGCATGATTTATAGCGAGAATGCAGATAACTTTAAAGCATATAGTGTTGCAGGACATCGCCATCATCCTGAAATTATTGAAGCATTAGAGAATATTTCTGGACAAAAAGGACAATTTGATCATTTGATTTTTGTTCCACATTTAGTACCAATGATTCGCGGTATGTTAAGTACAATTTATGTTGATTTGACTGAACCAGGTCAACAAGTAGATTTACAAGCACTATATGAAGAGTTTTATAAAAATGAACGTTTTGTTGATGTAATGCCAGCAAACAGTTCACCAGAAACTAGAAGTGTACGTGGTGCAAATGAATTACGTATTGCTTTATATAAACCGCAACCAAATAAATTAATCGTCTTGGTTGCCCAAGATAACT
Organism: Acinetobacter sp. Z1; assembly: GCF_024296945.1. Lineage (NCBI taxonomy): Bacteria > Pseudomonadati > Pseudomonadota > Gammaproteobacteria > Moraxellales > Moraxellaceae > Acinetobacter > Acinetobacter sp. Z1. The sequence continues at coordinate 1,687,773 of NZ_CP101115.1, forward strand.
TAGTTAAAGGTGCCGCGGGGCAAGCTGTTCAAAATATGAACTTGATGTTTGGTTTTGATGAGTCTGCTGGTCTGAATGGAATTGGTTTATTACCATAAAAAACGCTTTTTTACTTCACACACATTTAAATTTGGATTTAAATGTGTGCTTTGATGTAGATCATAACGATAGAGATGATGATGGAAAACGCTGAACCGACTATTTCTCCAGAAAGTTCCGTTAAAAAAAATAAATTCCTAAAAACGAATTTACCTTTATTGATTGCTGCTGCTTTGTTAATCGGTAGTAGTTTTTTAATTGGATATACTGTTGGACATCGTCAAGGTCTAACTGTTGTTGGTTACGATGCAGATGCGGAACAACTTGTCGATGTGGTCCAAAAGCAAAAAGCTGCTCTGGATTCTGTAAGTAAAAGCCTAAATGCCGCTGTACAAGAGCGAGATATGGCAGTTGATAATGCAGATGAGCTATTTAAAGGCATTAATCAGGCAAATGCAGACAAACTACAGTTTGAAAATATGAATGCCATTTATCGTGAAACACTTAGACAGCGTGGTGGTGTGAGTTTAACAATTCAAAACTTAGCGATTAAGTCTTTACCTGAAAATGCATTTGAATATCAAATTGACCTAGTTCAGGTAAGCCCAAATAAACGCAGAGCAGTGGGTAGTGTTGAATTGCGTTTAATTAAAGGTACTGAAATTTTAGATATACCATTAGAAGACAAAAACTTTAATTTTGATGATTTTGAGCGTTTAACTGGACGTTGGACGATGCCTAAAGGCTTTGTTCCTCAATTTATTGAAGTTAGATTATCTGGTGCAGGTACACCAGTGATTAAGCGATTTAGTTGGCAGCGTGGTGCACCTGTAGATCTAAATTCAGCTTTTGTGTCTGAAATTCCTCAAGCCGAAGCAAACGCTCAGTAAACTCACAGATTAAGAATTGAATATGCGAAGATATAAACGTCAAATGAATTTAAGTGAAGTGAAAAATTGTTTTCATCAATCTGGTTATATTGATTGGCACTTAAATCCACGTTTAAGTGATTCGCAAGAGGGACATGAGGGTGAGGTTGCTGTACAAACAGCACCACCTGAATTGAAGCTACCGCCTTTATATGCTGTTGTATTATTAAATGATGATTACACACCGATGGATTTTGTCATTGAAATTTTACAAGAGTACTTTTCAATGAACTTGGACCAAGCAAGTCAAGTGATGCTGACAGTTCATTATGAAGGTAAAGGAACGGCAGGTGTTTATCCACGTGATATCGCGGAAACAAAAGCCAACCAAGTAAATAATTATGCACGTTCTCAAGGGCATCCATTGTTGTGTCAAATTGAGCCCAAAGCGTAATTTTTAATATCTATTTTATAAATAATGAGCTTGCTTTATTTTTAAACGTTCAGGCTCTTATTATTTCTTTGTAATTGAATTTTTACAACAATACTTTGTTTTGAATCTTGACCAAGATACTCAACTAATGCTAACACTAGACTATGAAGCGAAGACTCTTGAAGATGTGCATTAAATCACTTTTACAAGACCTCTGCTGAATGAGTCAATAATTAGCTTTTTCATAAATTAAATGTTTTTTGATCAAGCATCAGATAATAAGGGGGTTACATGCTCAGTCGTCAATTAGAAGTATCGTTACGTTTGGCTGTTAGCATGGCTCGTCAAAAGAGACATGAGTTTCTGACTGTTGAACATTTGTTGCTTGCATTATTGGATAATGATTCAGCCGTAAATGCTTTGAAAGCATGCGGAGCTGATATCGTTACTTTACGTAAAGAGTTAGAGGAATACGTAGAGCAACATACCCCGAAACTTGGTGATAATAGCGAACAGGCTCCTCATCCAACTGAAAGTTTTGATCGAATTTTGCAGCGTGCAATTTTTCATGTTCAATCGAGTGGTGGAGATCGTACCGTTGAAGGTGCAGATGTATTAGTTGCAATGTACTCCGAACGAGATTCTTTTGCGGTTTATCTACTTAAACGTCATCAAATTAATCGTTTGACACTGACTCAATATTTATCTCATGGTACCCGCAAAGACGAGATACAAGTTGAAGAAGAAGTTGAAGACATTGAAGGCGAGAATTCAGCTTCGGCAAATGCTGGGCCACTTGAGCAATATACACTTAATTTAAATATTGAAGCGCAAAAGGGTAAAACAGACCCTTTAATTGGTCGTGAAAAAGAAATTGAGCGAGCAGCTCAGATTTTATGTCGTCGCCGTAAAAACAATCCACTTTTAGTGGGTGATCCCGGTGTAGGTAAAACCTCGATTGCAGAAGGTTTAGCTTGGTTAATTGTAAACGGTAAAGCACCTAAGCCACTTGCGAATGCTGAAGTTTACAGTCTAGATATTGGTGCGCTTGTTGCTGGAACCAAATATCGTGGTGATTTTGAGAAGCGTCTAAAACAGCTATTAAATGCTTTGAAAAAGAATCCTAATGCGATTTTATTTATTGATGAAATTCATATGATCATTGGTGCAGGCTCAAGTATGGGTAGCACTATGGATGCATCGAACTTGATTAAACCTGCTTTGGCGAATGGTAGTTTACGTTGCATTGGTTCAACGACGTTCCAAGAATATCGTCAAGTGTTTGAAAAAGATCATGCATTATCGCGTCGATTCCAAAAAATTGATGTCAATGAACCAAGTATTGGCGAAACGATTGAGATTCTACGTGGTCTGAAATCTAAGTTTGAAGATTTCCATCATGTTGAATATGACGACAAAGCACTCGTTGCTGCGGTTGAGTTGTCAGCGAAATTTATTAATGATCGCTTTTTGCCTGATAAAGCAATCGATGTAATTGATGAAGCAGGTGCACAACGCCGATTGAAAGCTGAAGTGGATGGTACAACGATCTCAGTTGAAAATATTGAAGATATTGTTTCTAAGATTGCACGTATTCCACCTAAGACCGTATCTAAAGATGATAAGTCTGTGCTTGAGAATTTAGAGCGTGATCTTAAACGTGTTGTATTTGGTCAGGATGAAGCGATTACAGCACTTGCATCAGCGATCAAATTATCTCGCGCAGGCTTGAAAGCACCTGATAAACCAGTGGGTAGCTTTGTTTTTGCTGGCCCTACAGGTGTAGGTAAAACTGAAGTTACGAAACAACTTGCAAAATTGCTCGGTGTAGAGTTAGTTCGATTTGATATGTCTGAATATATGGAACGCCATGCAGTTTCTCGTTTGATTGGTGCGCCTCCAGGTTATGTTGGCTATGATCAAGGTGGTTTACTGACTGATGCGATTCATAAAAATCCACATTGTGTGCTCTTGCTTGATGAGATTGAAAAGGCACATCCAGATGTATTTAACTTGTTATTACAAGTCATGGATCATGGTGCTTTGACGGATAACAATGGTCGTAAATCTGATTTCAGAAATGTGATTATTGTGCTCACCACCAATATCGGTGCAGAGAGTATAGTTCGTGCAAGTATTGGTTTCACCGAACAAGATCATAGTGCTGACAATCAGGATGCAATGAAGCGTGCGTTCTCACCTGAATTCCGTAACCGTTTAGATGGTGTAATTCAATTTAAAGCACTACCAACTACAATCATTGATTCTGTGGTGGACAAGTTCTTAACTGAATTACAAGCGCAACTCGATGAGAAACAAGTGGTACTTGATGTTGATCAAAGTGCGCGTGATTGGTTGTCAACTAATGGCTACGACCGTCTCATGGGTGCTCGTCCAATGCAACGTTTGATTCAAGAACATTTGAAAAAACCGCTTGCTGAGATGATTTTATTCGGTGAACTTGCTGAGCATGGTGGTAATGTTGCAGTTTCTGTGAAAACAGAAAATGGCAAAGACGTTGGTTTAAAATTGGAAGTCTTTGAAGATCATATTAACCCGAGTGCTGAACCTGCTTAATGTTTGAACTTTCTTTCTCGATAATCCAAATACTTAAAGTATTTGGGTTGTTTTTTGTCACAGCAATTGCTGAAATTCTAGGTTGTTATTTTCCATATTTGATTTTGAATCAAGGAAAATCATATTGGTTGTGGATTCCAACGGCTTTAAGTTTAGCCGTGTTTGTTTGGTTGCTGACTTTGCATCCCGCAGCATCAGGTCGTATTTATGCAGCCTATGGCGGGATTTATATTTTTACCGCCTTATTATGGCTGCGATATGTTGATCAAGTGATGTTGACCCGTTGGGATATTCTAGGCGGTCTTGTAGTGCTGTGTGGCGCAGGTTTAATCATTTTACAGCCACAAGGTTTAGTTCGTTAAAATTAGATCAGCATGGTGCGCATTGTTTCCATGATGATCTATGTCATTTAAAGATTAACTCAGTAAATAGCTTTCATTGATTCCGCATTCTTGAACAAAATTTTTATCATGTGATACCAATATCACAGCACCATTATAGGAGCGAATTGCTTGTGCGAGTAATTCTCGCGATTCGATATCGAGATGGTTTTCTGGCTCATCCAAAAGTAATAAATCGACTGTCTGTTGTTTTAAAGCGAGTAATGCCACTTTTAAGCGTTCTCCACCGCTCAATTTTGTTAAAGGACTAAGCGCCTTATCTCTACGGATTTGTAAATTTCCTAAGAGCGTACGTGCTTTTTGCTCAGTCAAATTTGAATTAATGCCACATAAATATTCAACGGCAGATATATTTTCATCAAGTAATGAAAGATTTTGATCTAGATAAATAGAACTTACTTTGCAGTAAATGTCTCCTGCAAGTGGGTGAATTAAGTTTTGTATGGTTTTAAGAAATGTCGATTTTCCAGTTCCATTTGCGCCACTTAAATGTAATTTTTCTCCTGCATTCATCGCAACGCTTATTGGTTTTGACTTCGTGTAAACCAGTTGCAATTGATTACAGCGTAAGATTTCTCCTGATTTTCCAGTAGTTTGAGTAAATTCGAAAGATTGTGGTTTGAAATGTTCAAGCTCGGTTTGCTTCTGTTGCAACTCATCTTTTACATCTGCAAGTTGCTTGCTTTGTTGTTTACGTAGATGAGAAAGCGATTGCTCGGATTGTTCTTTCTTGGCATCCAATAAAATTGGTGCTTGTGAACCAGAAGCCCTTAGCTTTTCACCAGATTTTTGCCGTTTCTGAGCTTTCATAAGGCTTTGATGTTGCTGTTCTTTCAGTTGTTTTAACTCACGCTTTTCTTGTTGCACTGCGTGTGATAATGCTTCAACTTTTAAATGGTGCTGCTGCTGATATAGCGCATAGTTGCCACCGTAATAATGTAGTCCGAGTTGATTTAAGAAGAAAATACCTTGTACGTGAGACAGTAGCTGCCGATCGTGGCTGATTATTAACCCGCCTGTAGGGTGTTGAGCTATTTGTTGAATTAACCATTCACGTCCTAGTGTGTCTAAGTGATTACTGGGTTCATCTAGTAATAGATAATGATCTTTGAGTAAAAATAAGCGGCACAATGCTAATTTAGTTTTTTGACCTTCACTCAAATTTTGAGTAGGGGTATCCAGCGCTGTAGGTAGGTTTGCACTTTCTAAAAGTTGCTGCCATTCTGTTGGTAAATGCCAGAGATTTTCAACCTGATCGTAATCTGCAAATGATGCGATACCTTGCTGAATGCGTTCGAAGCATAAATATAAATCTTCAATGTCTAAGGTCTGAGCAATTGTAGAAGTTTGTACACGTTCAATCTGAGCGAGATATTCATGTGGATTTTGCCATAAGATTTGACCTGAATAGGGCAGCTCTGTTGTCATTTGCTTTTGTAAAATAGACATGAGTAATGACTTGCCTTGACCATTACGTCCGATCAGACCTGTAAACTGATACAAAGGTAGCTGGAAAGTAAGATGGTCAAACAGTTTTTGCTGAGCAAGTTCGAGTGATAAGTTTGAAACTATACATGCCTGTTGAGTCATAAGAAACCTCATAAACAGGATATGCAAAATAGGTGAAATAGATATTTTTGAAAAATAAAAAATCGCTAAACGATAGATAAGTCTATTTTGCACATCAAAAAGAAAAAGGAAATTTGATGATAGAAATAGGACTTACTTCATTGGCGTGATCTCAAATTGGTTTATTTTTCAACTATTCTATGGGGGAATCCAATAAAGGTCAAATTTTACTATTTTGAAGTTTTAATTAAAAAAGATAAAAAATGCTTGTCAAATGATGAAATAGTGCGTAATTTAAGGGTTAGGAACAGTTTTTAGATATTTGAAATAAACATGTTAAAGCATACTGTAAACACAAACGCATACTTTTATTTTTGGCAATATATTTAGTTGCCTGATGCGTTTCGGGCAGCAAAAAGGTTGCCCAACCAGTTAATACCTGATCGGCAACACCGATCAGGTTTTTTTATGCTTTGATAATCATGACTTTAGGAGAAATACCATGCATACATTCAATTATTCATATTTTAGCAAGATTTCTTGGTTTTACTTTGCAAAAAAATCAACGTCACATAGATCACACTTGCTCAAATAAATGATAGGACTGCGAAGAAGATCAGTCCAAAGGAATTGAAAAATGAATGCTTTAAATACTGCTTTGACACAACCACAAACACATACAAAAGAATCAATGCTTAGCTTACCATCACAACTCAAAGCACAGTTTCCCTTGTCTGCAAATTTAGTGCAGCAAATTTCCAAACATCGTCAAACGATTCAGAATATTTTATCTGGGCACGATCATCGCTTAATGGTGATCACAGGTCCTTGCTCGATTCATGATCCTATTGCAGTACTCGAATATGCTGATCGTTTACAACAACTACAAGAACAAGTAAAAGATCAAATATTCTTGGTGATGCGTGCCTATATTGAGAAACCGCGTACCACTGTCGGTTGGAAAGGTTTTTTATATGATCCAAATTTAGATGGATCATCAGATTTACAACTTGGTTTAGAACAGTCTCGTGCACTTTATTTGCAGCTTATCGAAAAAGGTTTGCCAATTGCGAGTGAAATTTTAAGTCCGATGGCAACAGGCTATTTTGATGATTTATTGGCTTGGGGTGCAATTGGTGCACGTACCAGTGAATCACAAATTCATCGTGAAATTTCTAGTCATATGCCGTACAGCATTGGTTTCAAAAACGGAACGGATGGTTCAATTCAGATTGCTTTGGATGCGATTCAATCAGCACTGCATGATCATCAATTCTTGGGGATGACTCAACAGGGTTTACCTGCGATTCTGCATAGTGAAGGTAACCCTTTACCACATTTGATTTTACGTGGTTCAAATCATGGCACTAATTATGATTTGGCTTCTATTCAAGCAATGCATTTCAAACATAAACATTTACCTGCATTGGTGATTGATTGTAGTCATGGAAATAGTGGTAAAGAGCCTTTACAACAGCCGAATGTTTTAAAGCAAATCATTGCAGAACGTACTGAGTCGAAAGTCCGTGGTGTGATGATTGAAAGTCATTTAGTTGATGGCAATCAAAAGATTTCTTGTGATATGACATATGGACAATCAGTGACTGATGGTTGTTTAGGTTGGGATAAAACGGCTCAAGTTTTGTTAGATGCCGCTGAACAAATGAGATTATAAAACGTATAAAAAGCCAATCATCTAGATTGGCTTTTTTGTTTATCAATTATTGATTAGGCCGCTTGAGTGGTTTGTTCCGCAAGAAAGCGTCCTATTTCTTTGCTAAATTTCATTGGTTCTGTAATTAATGGCGTATGACCAGAACGTTCAAAATAAACGGCTTTGGCATCCGATAGACTTTGGGCAACGAGCGTTTGTCCAGCTTCTGGATAAAGACTTGATGCACGTCCAATAAAGAATGTGGTTGGGCAATTCAATTGACTAAGCGCTTGTCTATAATCTTCATCATGATTTAAATAATTTTCTACATACCAAAGCAAATAATCTAAACGTTGGATGGGTAATAAATATTTTTGTAGCACAGGACGATTTAATGCAAGTCTAACCACTTTAGGACTAAAATTATTACTACCTTGAAACTCAATAAAATCGCTCCATAAACTTACAAGTTTATAACGGGTATCATTTGGTAAATCTTCGAGTTTTGCCGCAAATTTATTTTCTAATAATAGGGTTTGAATATCGAGAAGTAAATTTTTAAAACGTGATTGCTTTTGTCCAAACAAACCATACTGCCAAGAGTCATCTACAGAAATTTTAGGCGTTTGATCAATATGTAAGTAAGCTTTCAGTTTTTCAGCTAATTTGCCATGTTTCATGCCATGCATGGCTGTGGTTGCACCCATGGAATAACCCATAAGAATAAATTGATCCAATTTCAACTGATGAATTAGAGAATCTATGTCGTTCCAATGACTTGAAATGGCATCTAGATCAGGAATGGCACAGTTCTTGGAACCACCAAAACCCCGCCAATCTGGAATGATAAATTCATATTGTTTACGATTAGCAAATAAGAAGGGTAGCCATTGCCAACTTTGCATACCCAGTCCAGATAATACGAGTACAGGTTCTCCTTCACCGACACGTCGTACAAATAATTTTTCTTGGTCAGGCATGCTATAAAAAGGCATTATTTTTCTCCAATATTGTTTGCTTCTTCAAACTTCTTCAGTTGAGGAATCATTTGTTCCAGCCATTTTATCCATTCATTTTCTTTAATGATACCGAGTTCTAGAATCATTTTATGAATAAACAAAACACGGTTCGTGGGTTCATTGTCTTTAAAGTCTTTATCATGGATTGCTTGATAAAGGCTTAATTTTTCTTTGTGTAAAATTAAGTGACGTTCTAACTCAGGTAATATTTTGTTACCACCAAGTTGAGCTTCAGCTCTTAATCGAACCATTAAGTCATCACGAAGTTGAGCAGGTTCGCTTTGTTGTTCAATCCATGAAGCAAGTTGTATTCTTCCCAGTTGTTCAATTTGATAGGTTTTCTTTCTACTATTTGCTGTCTGTTCTTCTATCGTTGAAATCCATCCTTTTTTTTGCATCCCATTGAGTTCACGATAGATTTGTTGATGAGTCGCATTCCAAAAGAAGCCCATAGAGCGATCAAAACGACGAGCCAATTCAAAGCCAGTACTTGGCTTTTCTAATAAGCTTGTCAATAAAACATGGGCGAGTGACATAATGATCCGTTATAAAAATGACTCATCAGAATTATGCAATATGTTGCATAAAAATCAAATCTTGTTTATAAGTTTATGCAACAAGTTGCATTAGCAAGCAGATTGCTAGCCAAAGGAGAAAACATGTCAGCTTATCCACATTTATTAAAGCCACTTGACTTAGGTTTTACGACTTTAAAAAACCGTGTGCTTATGGGGTCTATGCATATTGGTTTAGAAGAAGCACCACAGGGTTATGAGCGTATGGCAGCATTTTACGCAGAAAGAGCTAAAGGTGATGTTGGACTGATTGTAACTGGTGGTGTTTCTCCAAATGATGATGGTGTTGTATTCGCGCATGGTACAAAGTTAGATACAGTCGAAGAAGCTGAAAAGCATAAAGTCATAACTCAAGCTGTGCATGAAGCTGGTGGTAAAATTGCGATGCAAATTTTGCATACAGGACGTTATTCTTATCAAGCAAATAACGTTGCACCATCTGCAATTCAAGCGCCCATTAATCCAATCAAACCTAAAGCATTAAGTTCCGCAGAAGTTCAACAAACGATTGATGACTTTGCAAATTGCGCCAAGCTTGCGCAATATGCTGGCTATGATGGTGTTGAAATAATGGGTTCAGAAGGTTACTTGATCAATGAGTTTATTGCTGCACGGACCAATCACCGTGATGACGAATGGGGCGGAAGTTATGAAAATCGTATCCGTTTTCCAATTGAAATTGTTAAGCGTACTCGAGATTTAGTCGGCGAGAATTTTATTATTATTTATCGCTTATCGATGCTTGATTTAGTCGAAGGTGGTTCAAGTTTAGAAGAAGTTGTACAACTTGCTAAAGAAATTGAAAAAGCAGGTGCAACAATTATCAATACAGGGATTGGTTGGCACGAAGCGCGTATTCCAACGATTGCAACCAAAGTACCGCGTGCTGCATTTACATGGGTAACTGAAAAGTTAAAAGGCTCAGTTTCAATTCCGTTAATCACATCGAACCGTATCAACACACCTGAAATGGCTGAACATGTACTGGCTTCAGGTCATGCAGATATGATTTCGATGGCTCGCCCAATGTTGGCTGATGCAGATTTTGTATTGAAAGCGAGTGAAGGTCGTAGTGATGAAATCAATACTTGTATTGGTTGTAACCAAGCATGCTTAGATCATATTTTCTCGATGAAGATTGCAACTTGCTTAGTCAATCCACGTGCATGTTATGAAACTGAGCTTATTTTTAAAGAAACAAACGCTGTAAAAAATATTGCAGTGATTGGTGCAGGTCCAGCAGGTTTAAGCTTTGCAACTTATGCGGCGAGTCGTGGTCATAAAGTCAAAGTATTTGATTCAAGTAATCAAATTGGTGGTCAATTCAATATCGCCAAGACCATTCCAGGTAAAGAAGAATTCTACGAAACATTACGTTATTTCAAACGTCAAATTGAATTACAACCAAATATTGAGCTTGTACTCAATCACACTGCAACTTATGAAGAGCTTAGCCAAGCGAATTATGATGAGATTGTTGTTGCCACAGGTGTAACACCACGTCAGTTACAATTTGAAGGTATTGATCATCCAAAAGTATTGAGCTATATCCAAGTTTTAAAAGAACGTGTTCCAGTAGGTAAACGTGTTGCAATTATTGGTGCTGGTGGTATTGGTTTTGATACTGCAGAGTATTTAACCCATGAAGGTGAAAGTGGCAGCTTAAATCCTGAGAAGTTCTATGCAGAATGGGGAATCGATACAAGTTATGCGCATGTAGGCGGTTTAAAGCAGCCTGAACTTGAAAAATCTGAACGTGAAATTTACTTATTACAACGAAAAAGTGCTGCTGTAGGTGCCGGTTTAGGTAAAACGACAGGTTGGATTCATCGTACAGGCTTAAAACATCGCGATGTGAAAATGATTGCTGGTGCTAGTTATGACAAGGTTGATGATCAAGGTTTACATATAACTGTAGATGGTCAGACAACAGTTTTAGACGTTGATAATGTTGTGATTTGTGCTGGTCAAGAATCTTATACAGCTATGTTCGATCAACTCAAAGCAGATGGTAAGAATGTTCATTTGATCGGTGGTGCGAAGGAAGCTGGTGAATTAGACGCTAAACGTGCGATTCGTCAAGGTGCTGAGTTAGCAGCAGTTCTATAAGTATAAGATGAGACATTCTCTATGTTAGGAGAATGTCTCAAACTTCATTAGCTAAAATATAAGGAAATTACAATGACAATCGAAACAACTAAGCAAGCGCTAGAAAAATGGCATCAGATGATCAAAACAGGTGACCTTTCAAATTTAAATGAGTTATTAGCTGACGATGTGGTATTTCGTTCACCTGTTGCTTTTAAGCCTTATGAGGGAAAACATGTGGTTTTCTTCATTTTAACGAATGTGATACAGGTGTTTGAAAACTTTACTTATCACCGTGAGTTTTACACTGAAGATGGTGAAAATGTAGTGTTAGAATTCATTGCTAATGTAAGTGGAAAATCACTTAAAGGGATTGATATGGTTCGTTTTAATGCGCAGGGAAAAATTATTGATTTTGAAGTGATGATTCGTCCAATGAGTGGTTTGGCTGCTTTAGCAGAAAAAATGGGTGCGCGATTTGCTCAATATCAACCAAACTCAACTGAGTAAATAGCCTAAGTAATATTGAGATAATAAGTATGTGGTTACAGCTTTCAACTTTTGCATTACTGCCTGTAATTGTTATACAAGGTGTAAAAGTTCGTAAAAACACACCACGACTTTTAGAGGCGAGTGGTGATCGTGATGGTCTTGCAGGACAAGGTGATCCACTCTCTTTACTTATTTTAGGAGATTCGGCAGCGGCAGGCGTTGGTGTTGAGACACAACAAGATGCATTATCTGGCGCAATTATTTCTCAACTAAAAAATGAGTATACTTTGCAATGGAAACTTCATGCTAAAACAGGGGATACGACTAAACTAGTTTATCAAGCGCTACAACAATTAGAGCATAAAAACTACGATGTCGTTATAACTTCTATTGGTGTGAACGATGTGACCAAATTGACTAGCGCAAAGTCTTGGATAAAACAACAAAAACAATTATTTACTCAAATTCAAAAGCAATTTCAGCCAAAATTGATTATTGTTTCTGGAGTGCCCCCAATGCAGCATTTTCCAGCATTACCTAATCCATTAGCTTGGTTATTTGGGAAATATGCTGAGCAAATGAATCAAATATTGCAAAAATGGCTAGCCCCACAAAGTCAATTCAGATTCATTCAATATGATATCGAAAGTTTTCAAGCAATGGATTTGCCTATGGCAAGTGATGGTTTTCATCCAAGTAAAGAAATTTATGCTATTTGGGGACAACAGGTTGCAACATTGATACGACAAACATTTAACTCATCGTCATAGGTGGTTGCTGGGTATGAAAATATCTATATTAGATAAGTTTAAAGTTTTGGGCTTAGAGTTATTCGATGTCGTTTTAGGCGCTGAACAGCCTAAAATGTACTATGACCCTAAGGGAAAAATTAAACATGTCTTGGATAAACTACCGCAATTAAAGCAAAAATATCGGCCAACGCCATGGCTTAGCAACACGCATATGCATCTTTTGTATTTTGATGTCATTAGAAAGAAAACAATCAAACTAGAATATGATCGCATTGATCAATTAACTATGCGTGATGGTGGCGTAACTGCAATTGCTTGGTATGGTTATGATCTTCCTCCAGAAACTCCAACGATCGTAATTATGCATACCATTACAGGAACTCCTGAAAGTATGCGTGAGTTAGTTAAAGATTTACATGCATATACAGGCTGGCGAATCGCCCTATGTTTACGTCGAGGGCATGCGGGTTTACCGATGCCAATCCCACGTATATCACTGTTTGGTTCAACCAGTGACTTAAAAGAGCAACTTGAATATATTCAAAGTCTATTTGCTGCTTCTGATTTATATGCCGTTGGTTCATCTGCGGGAACAGGATTGCTAGTTCGCTATTTAGGTGAGCAAGGTATGGATACACCATTTAAAGCTGCTTTTGCAATGTGTCCAGGTTACAACACAGAAATTGGTTTTAAAAATGTACATCCTTTTTACAGTAAAATGATGACAAAAAAATTATTTAAGTATTTTATTTATCCATATCAAAATACGTGGACTCAGATTGGTTCGCTCGAACGAGTATTGGCAACAACTAACCTAGAAGCTTTTGAAAAAGAATATTTCAAAATGGCAGGGTTTGAAGATTATCAAAGTTATTGTAAAGCGATTAATCCAATTTACGTATTGGAAAATATAAAAATTCCATTGATGGTTCTGAATGCGGAAGATGACCCAGTTTGTTCTATAAAAAATTTAGAGCCATACAAAGCGGTAATTCAGCAGATGGATAATATTGCGGTAATTACAACCAAAAAGGGAAGTCATTGCGGGTTTTATGAAAGTATCCATGTTAAGTCGTGGGCATCAAGGCTCATGGCAGATTTTTTCAAAAATTATTCATAAATTCTAAAGTATAAAAAAGCCATGAGTTATTAAAGATACTGATGGCTTTTTAAGATATATATAAGTCTAATTATTTAAAGCCGGTGTCGCAGCAGCAATTGCAGCGGCAACTGCATCATCTTCACTTTGTGCTTGTGTTGAAGACTTTGGCTGTTCAGCTTTAACTGGTTTTGGTTCAGTTTGAACAGGTTTTTTAGGTTCAGCTGGTGGGGTTGATTCCACGTTAGTGCTTGAAGACGTTTGTTCAGCAGGGCGCGTTTCTCTACGAATCTCTGTTGTTGTATTCGCTGTTTCTTCACGACTTGTTTCGATTACAGGAGGAGTCGTTTCAGGTTGATTTACACTTTCTAAAGATTCGAACTCTTGAGTTTTTTCAGGTTCAGGTTGTTGAGCAGTTTGTGTCTCGCTCGATTCCTGTTTTTGCTGATCTTCGTTTTTAGGCTCTTCTTTTTTCACACAAGCAGTTAATAAAAGACCTGCTGCGAGTGCTGCACAAATTAAAAGTTTTTTATTCGCCATTGCTAAAACAACATATAAATTAAGGACGATAGTGATTATAACAGTAAATTTAGATGAAAAAATCAATCAGACCTTTTGAGTTTGTTGATATTTTATAAATATTTCAAAATTGAAATCAGATTTAAAACTCTAAAATGGGCTTCAGAGGAAGATTTTAGAGACTTACAATTTATTAGAGTGAATCAAAAGTAATTTATGTATGAAAAATCCACAAACCCCATAAATTTTTATTGAAAATGCTGATAGAATAACCAGTTGTTTATAGTTCTTTGAATTGATGCGGTTTGACTTTGCTTTATAGGGGCAGAGTACAGTAAAATTGCCCAACATTGTAGGCCGATTTCGGCTCGATTGTACGAGAAACTCAATGACCCATTTTATTTTTGTCACTGGTGGTGTTGTTTCATCACTAGGTAAAGGTATTTCTGCTGCTTCTGTTGCTGCACTTTTGGAAGCTCGTGGCTTGAAAGTCACTATGGTAAAAATGGATCCATACATTAATGTCGATCCAGGTACCATGAGCCCATTTCAGCACGGTGAAGTTTTCGTCACAGAGGATGGTGCTGAAACTGACTTAGATTTGGGATATTACGAACGTTTCTTACGTCGTGCAAAAATGACTAAGTTGAATAACTTTACCAGCGGTCGTGTCTATCAGGACGTTTTGAATAAAGAGCGTCGTGGTGACTACTTAGGTGGTACAGTTCAAGTTATTCCACATATTACAGATAATATTAAAGAACGTGTACTTCGCGCAGGTGAAGGTTACGATGTTGCGATTGTAGAAATTGGCGGCACAGTGGGTGATATTGAATCACTTCCATTTATGGAATCTGTTCGTCAATTGATGGTTGAGCTTGGTCATAAGCGTACCATGCTTATGCATTTGACCTTATTGCCATATATTAAATCTGCGGCTGAACTCAAAACCAAACCTACACAGCATTCGGTGAAAGAGCTTCTTTCAATTGGTATTCAACCAGATATTTTGATCTGTCGTACTGAATATGATGTTGACGTTGATACTAAACGTAAAATTGCATTGTTCACAAACGTAGAAGCGCGTGCAGTTGTCGTCTGTAAAGATGCAAAAACTATTTATCAAATTCCACGTACATTCTACGAACAAAATGTTGATGATTTGATCTGTGAACGTTTTGGTTACAACGATCTTCCAGAAGCAAATCTTGAAGATTGGGATAATGTGGTAGAAGCATTATTGAACCCTGAATACACGGTTCGTGTTGCAATGGTTGGTAAATATGTAGAGCTTCCAGATGCATATAAATCTGTGAATGAAGCACTTCTACATGCTGGTATTCAAAATCGTGTCAAAGTACAAATCGATTATGTCAATGCAGAAGACCTTGAACAGCAAGACATCAGTATTTTAAATGCTGCTGATGCAATTCTAGTTCCAGGTGGTTTTGGTGAACGTGGTACTGAAGGCAAAATGAAAGCCATTCAATATGCACGTGAAAACAAAATTCCATTCCTTGGCATTTGTTTGGGTATGCAACTTGCTGTGATTGAATATGCACGTCATGTTGCTGAAATGCCTGAGGCAAGCTCAACTGAATTTAACCGTTCAACTAAATATCCGTTAATTGGTTTAATTACGGAATGGTTAGATGAGCGTGGTGAATTACAGCAACGTAGTCTTGAATCAGATTTGGGTGGCACAATGCGTTTAGGTGCACAGAAATCTGAACTTGTAGAAGGCACTAAAACTCGCGAAGTTTATGGCAAAGCTGAAATTACTGAACGTCATCGCCATCGCTATGAAATGAATGATCGTTTTATTCAAGCGCTTGAACAGGCGGGTATGAAAATTTCTGGTTATTCATCAGTACAACATTTAGTGGAAACTGTAGAAATTCCTGAACATCCTTGGTTTATTGCTGTACAATTCCATCCGGAATTTACAAGTTCACCACGCGATGGGCATCCATTATTTGCTAGCTTTATCGATGCTGCGAAAAAGCAGTATCAAAAAAGTAAGTAATGTGAATTTGAATATATTGGGAAAGTCTAAATGTCGCAATTAAAAGCACAAGAAATAATTACTTTAGGTGATATACAAATGGCAAATCATTTGCCGTTTGTATTATTCGGTGGAATGAATGTACTAGAGTCGAAAGACTTGGCTTTTGAAATCGCTGAAACTTATGTTGATATTTGTAAGCGTTTAGACATTCCTTATGTGTTCAAAGCAAGCTTCGATAAAGCGAATCGTTCAAGTTTGAACTCTTTTCGTGGTCCTGGTCTAGAAAAGGGAATTGAATGGCTTGCTGACATTAAAAAGCATTTTAATGTCCCAATTATTACTGACGTTCATGAGCCTTATCAAGCTGCTCCAGTTGCTGAAGTTGCAGATATTATCCAATTGCCAGCATTCTTAAGTCGTCAAACAGATTTAGTTGAGGCGATGGCTAAAACGCAAGCCATTATCAATATTAAAAAAGCGCAGTTCTTAGCACCGCATGAAATGCGTCATATTTTGCATAAGTGTTTAGAGGCTGGGAATGACAAGCTTATTATTTGTGAGCGTGGCTCGGCATTTGGTTATAACAACTTAGTTGTTGATATGCTTGGCTTTGACATCATGAAAGAAATGAATGTTCCTGTCTTCTTTGATGTAACCCATGCATTACAAACGCCTGGTGGTCGTGCTGATTCGGCAGGTGGTCGCCGTGCTCAAATTACTACTTTAGCACGTGCAGGTATGGCAACAGGCTTAGCTGGCTTGTTCTTGGAAGCACATCCTGATCCTGAAAAGGCGAAATGTGATGGACCATGTGCCTTGCGTTTATCTCAGCTTGAGCCATTCTTGGCGCAATTAAAAGAATTGGATACTTTAGTTAAAGGATTCAAAAAGTTAGATACCCATTGATGTATGAAAATACATCTTTTTATTCATTAAACAGAGGAATTGTTCATGAGCCAAATCGTTGACATCCGTGCACGTGAAATTTTGGACTCTCGTGGTAACCCAACCATCGAAGCAGACGTAATTTTAGAATCTGGGGTTGTTGGTCGTGCATGTGCACCATCTGGTGCTTCAACTGGTTCTCGTGAAGCTTTAGAACTACGTGACGGTGATAAATCACGTTTCTTAGGCAAAGGTGTTCGTACAGCAGTGAACAATGTTAATACATTGATTCGTGATGCTTTGTTGGGTAAATCAGTTTTTGAGCAAAAAGACATTGATAATACAATGATTGCGCTTGATGGTACTGAAAACAAAGAGAAACTAGGTGCGAATGCAACTTTAGCTGTTTCTTTAGCTGTTGCGCGCGCAGCGGCTGATGAAAAGAAAATTCCTCTTTTCCAATATATCGCTGATTTACGTGGTCAAACGATTTTGACTATGCCTGTACCAATGATGAACATCATCAATGGTGGGTCACATGCAGATAATAATGTAGATATTCAAGAGTTTATGATTGAGCCTGTAGGCTTTACTTCATTTGCTGAAGCATTACGTGCAGGTGCTGAAATCTTCCATTCTCTAAAATCAGTTTTAAACAAAAAAGGTTTAAACACTGCTGTAGGTGACGAAGGTGGTTTTGCACCGAACTTGCGTTCAAATGAAGAAGCTATCACGGTTATTCTTGAAGCAATTGGTCAAACTGGTTACAAAGCGGGTTCTGACATTATGTTAGCGCTTGACTGTGCATCTTCAGAATTCTACAAAAATGGTCAATATGTTCTTGCTGGTGAAGGCAATAAAGCATTCACAAGCAACCAATTCTCTGACTATTTAGCGAGTCTGGTAAACCAATATCCAATTATTTCAATTGAAGATGGTTTAGATGAGTCAGATTGGGATGGTTGGAGCTATTTAACTTCAATTCTTGGTGATAAAATTCAATTGGTAGGTGACGATTTATTCGTAACGAATCCTAAGATTTTACAACGTGGTATTAATGAGAAAGTCGGTAATTCGATTTTAATTAAGTACAACCAAATTGGTACGTTGACTGAGACTTTAGATGCAATTTATCTTGCTAAAGAAAATGGTTATACGACTGTAATTTCTCATCGTTCTGGTGAAACAGAAGATTCAACCATTGCTGATTTAGCAGTAGGTACGGCAGCTGGTCAAATTAAGACTGGTTCTCTTTGCCGTTCTGACCGTGTTGCAAAATACAACCAATTACTTCGTATTGAAGAGTTGACTCATGCAGCTTACCGCGGTAAAGCTGAATTCAAAGGTTTAAAATAATTTTTGAATTATGTTAGAAGTTTTTCGATCTACTTCGAGTAAATTGATTCTGTTGCTTGTAATCATATTGGTTACAAGCTTACAGTACCAATTTTGGTTTGGTGAGGGTGGTTATTTCGCTCACCAAACTCTAACTCAACAAATTACGCAACAGTCCGAAATCAATACGGAGCTAAAAGAGCGTAATCGTATTTTAGCAGCTGAAGTTTTTGATTTGAAAAATGGAACAGAAGCAATTGAAGAGCATGCACGCTTGGATTTAGGTTTAATAAAACCTAATGAAACTTTTGTGCAAATGAGTACTATTAGTACTCACTATAAGCCTATTTATATTAATCCGAATGAAAAAGTAGATGCCGCTACCAATGAAAACCCAGACTAAAATATGGGCAATAGTTCCCGCAGCGGGTTCTGGTAGTCGATTTTCTAAAACTGAACTAAAACAATATCAATATATTCAAAATAAAACAGTATTAGAGCATACAGTGAGCCGGCTCAACTCTTTGGATTTAGCGGGATTAGTGCTTGCTATTAATGAACAAGATGAAATTGCACCGATGCTTTCTTTTACTGCTCCTGAAAAATTACATTTTTGTCATGGGGGCGAAGAGCGTGTAAATTCTGTTTTAAATGCTTTAACTTATTTATCTAATATTGCTCATGAAGATGATTGGGTGCTAGTACATGATGCTGCTAGACCTTGTGTCACAGCAAAGTGTTTGGAAAAATTATTATTATCCGCTATTGAATCAAATCAAAGTTCTATTTTGGCGATTCCTGTTCGTGATACTTTAAAACTTGTAGAAACTGAAAATCAAATTAATAAAACGGTGAGTCGAAATTGCTTATGGCAGGCTCAAACACCTCAAATTGCCAAATTGAAAACTCTAAAAAATGCGATTGAATATTCAATTCTCAATGAAGTCGCGATTACTGATGAAGCGAGTGCTTTGGAATTTATCAATGAGCCTGTACACGTGGTTCAAGGTCGTTCTGACAATATTAAAATAACTTATGCAGATGATTTAGAGCTTGCAAAATTAATACTCCAATCACAAATCAATAATTAATCAACTTGAATTTTTATTTATTTCTTCAAAATAGCCTAAGTAAAACTTATCTTTTAAAGGATTGTAACACCATTATAAATGACAAAAATTTCACTATTTGATAAATTTATTAACTGAACTTTACAACGGATTAACAAATGAAAAAATTAATACTTGCTGGTCTTTTTGCTTCTACTTTAGTTGGTTGCGCATCAACACCTCAAAAAAGCCAAGATCTTGCACAAGAAACGATTCGCTATTCAACAAGCCCTTGTTTTGGTGCATGTCCGATTTACTCTGTAGAAATTACGCCAGCTGGTGAAGTGCAGTTTGATGGTAAGCAGTATACAAAAGTAATAGGAACACAAGAACTTAAAGTTGATCCGTCTGTATATAAGAAGCTTCAAAAAGAATTAGAAACCTATCGTCCATCAACAGGGGCCAATGTAAAAACAACAGGTTGTACGGAGACTGCAACTGATCATCCAAGTTCATATTTTTGGTGGAAGGGTACTGATGGAACAGTTACACGTTTAAGCCACTATACGGGTTGTATTTCTCCTGCAAATATTGAATTAAACAAACTTATTGATAAGTTACCTAATTTAATTGGCATTGAAGATTTAGTTCGTTAACAATTGCTCTATAATTAGACAAAATCTCTCGTTATGTTAGTATGAGTATAGAACGCAATTTTGCGGAGGATTCAGATGACAGCTTTTACACATATGCAAATGACGATGCAAGAAGAAGATAATCTTCCAAATCTTGCTGTTCAAGCATTTCGTGATGCTTTTAAGCAAGCAAGTGGATCTTCTGCTGTTGTTTTTACGAAAGATCATCAACTGATTGAGAAGTTACCTTCTGGTAAAATCAATGTGATCAAAGATATTTCTATGGCTTATACTCGCATTACTATTGATCAAAAAGTACTTAAACGTAAGAGAAAGCAGGTCGTTATATAGTAAATGCGGCATCCTCGTATTCGTATGTTTGCAGGACCAAATGGTTCTGGTAAAAGTACTATAAAAGATTACCTTTTGCCCCGACATATTGGGGCATATTTAAATGCAGATGAGTTAGAAAAAACCTTAATTCAAACACAAGTTTTGGATTTAGACGCGTATCACACTGACCTTGATCCAATAAAGTTACTTGAATATTTAAACAATAAAAAGAAAAACATAAATCAAATAAGCCAAGTTCTACTGAGTCAGGAACCTGAACAAATAAGTGAAAAACAAATCCGATTTTCACATTTAGATATTGACTCATATTTAGCTGCAAGAATTATTGATTTCATCCGTTCAGAATTTCTTAGACTAAAAGTCAGCTTTACTTTTGAGACGGTTATGTCTCATATAAGTAAAGTCGAATTTTTAAGAGAAGCTCAATTTCAAGGATTCAAAACATATTTATACTTTGTTTCTACTGTTGATCCAGATATAAATATTGCAAGAGTAAACTATCGTGTGAGTATGGGTGGTCATGCTGTACCACATCAAAAAATTCGAGATCGATATTACCGTAGTATGAAGTTATTAATGCAAGCTGTTGAAGTGACCGATAGAGCATTTATATTTGATAATTCATCAGATGGGCAAAAAGCTGCATTTTTAGCTGAAATTGAACATTCAGAAACACTGAAATTAAATCAAACTGTTACTGAATTTCCACTATGGTTTGCAGAAAAAATTCTTTCAGAGTTCGAGTAGTTTGTATCAAGATAAGTAGAATACTTTAATTATTATATTTTATGATATATTATAAATAAATATATTGTTTTGAGCATAGCGTATGTCTAGCATAATTTTAGCCTTAGTCGGTGGTTCAATCCTTGGAATCTCAGTCGTTGGCTACTTATATGTAAATGGTCGTATTGCGGGTATTAGTGGATTACTTGCACAAGTTTTGCAACCGAAATTGCTTTTAAATAATCCTGCATTTTGGTTCTTATCTGGCTTATTTATCATTCCTTTCATTTATCAGTTATTTGTAGAGCCTGAAATTGTGATCAAATCGTCTCCGCTAGGGTTGATTATTGCGGGCTTACTCGTTGGGTTTGGTACACGTTTAGGATCTGGTTGTACGAGTGGACATGGGATTTGCGGTATAAGTCGTCTATCTGTGCGTTCGATTGTGGCAACAGTAACATTTATGCTGGCAGGAATAGTAACTGTATTTGTTATTCGCCACGTATTAGGAGCTGTGATATGAAAAATTTATTCGCATTTATATTTGGTGGATTATTCGCGCTCGGTTTAATGGTTTCAGGTATGTCAAATCCTGAAAAAGTCTTAGGGTTTCTTGATCTATTTGGTGATTGGGATATCAGCTTAATGTTTGTGATGATTGGCGCAATCGCTGTTGCAATCATTCCATTTCAAAAAGCAATCCGAAATCCAAAAACACTGTCTGGTGAAGCGATCTCACTACCCACCAGTACTCAGATTGATAAAAAATTAATAATCGGTTCAATCTTATTTGGGATTGGATGGGGAATAGCTGGTGTGTGTCCAGCACCAGCTATTACCTTGATTGGTTTAGGTTATGTAGAAGCATGGTATTTTATCGGAGCAATGTTCTTCGGTATTTTTATTCATCGAATTTGGGCAGAAAGATAACTAGGAGGGATGAGATGCAATATCCTCAAGTCAAAGCATTTTTTGATGAAAACACAAATACATTTAGTTATGTTGTGAGTGATCCAAAAACTAAAGTATGTGCCGTGATTGACAGTGTTTTGGATTATGACGCTGCATCGGCTACCACATCAACTTTTAGTGCAGATCAAATTATTGACTTTATAAATGAGCAACATCTGAATGTTGAGTGGATTCTAGAAACACATGTCCATGCTGATCATTTGACCGCATCTCAATATATTAAAGAGCATCTTGGTGGCAAGATTGCGATGAGTGAAAAGATTGGAGTTGTTCAAGAGACTTTTAGCTCAATATATAATCTTGATGTAAAAATGTTTAATTCCCATCAAACTTTTGATTATCTTTTTAAAGATGATGAGCATTTTAAAATTGGTCATCTAGATGCATACAATATTCCAACACCAGGGCATACACCAGCATGTTTAAGTTATGTGATTGGTAATGCAGTTTTTATTGGTGATACTTTATTTATGCCAGATTATGGTACGGCGAGATGTGATTTTCCTAAAGGAAGTGCAGACATACTTTTTGATTCAGTACAGAAACTTTATCAACTACCTGATGATACAAAAGTTTTTCTATGCCATGATTATAAGCCTGAAGGCAGGAATGAATATTTTTTTGAAACTACGATTGGGATTCAGAAAAAAAGCAACATTCATTTGAAGTCTGATACAGATCGACAAACTTTTGTGAAAATGCGTCAAACTCGTGATGCCACTTTATCGATGCCAAAATTGATTCTTCCATCGATACAAATCAATATGGATGCAGGGCGCTTTCCTGAACCAGAAGATAATGGTGTACGTTACTTAAAGCTACCGTTTAACTTTTTTAAATCATGATCAAAAAATATTTATAATTTAAGAAAATGTACAAGAATAGTTTCTCACAAGAAATTACACTTGTTTCTTTGAAAATATAAATAATTCACAATTTAAGTTGTTGTGATCCAGTAAAATCACGTTTGTATGAGTGCATGATCACTCAATAAGAGCTAACCTTTGTAAGTAATTTTTAATTTGAATGGGAAATTATGCAAGCTAAAATTTTAATTTCAACCATGCTCATGATTATTTTAGTTGGATGTCAAAAGCAGTCTGAACAGAAAAATGAAGCAATTGATTCGAAAGTAGAATTTGAATCAATAGATCAAAAAATATCAGGATATCTAGATATTCTTGATAATCCTACTAGCACTAGAGAAGAACAAATTAAAGTATTATGTGAAGACTATCCTAAAACCTATGAAATTAAGTATGTGCCCGCTCTATTAACACTTCAGCCAGAAAGCTTTAACAAAGATGAGTTGATGAAAGAATTAAAAATTTCTTTGGATTATTACACCGATAAATTGAACATTAATTGTCCGTAATTTATTTATTCTAAAAAATCTATGCGTCAAATAATGTCGTTATTATTGTATTTCAAGCTTGAAAAAGTGGAAAACGATCCTATTATATTTTGGTCATTTCCAAATATGAAAGGCCGAAAAGTTGAACGAAGAAATTTTGCTACCTGCACATAAAGCTACAGCAATTTCAAATGCGAATGTTAAAAAATTATCGGTAGATAAAATATTATCAAAATTATCTAGTACGATAAAATTAAGAGCAAATGACGGCGATAGGGATGCTTTACAGCAATTTTCTAAACATGAAGTCAGTAGTGAAGATGCAGAAATTGTTGTATCTGAATTAAAGTCAGCAGGATATAGAGTGTTTTTAAATCCAAATTTTACTAATACAAATATTCAATTTCAGCTTGAATGGGATTAGATATTTAAATTATAAGCCAATGTATTGGATAGCAACATTGGCTTAAATTTTAGTCAAATTAGAATCGATATCCAACGCCTACGTAGCTAATGAGTGGATCGATGTCAATTTTGGTTTGCGCTTTAATTAATTGAGCGCCGGTATTTCGATTTACTACTGTGATTGTCGCAGTATTATCAAGTTTTGCATAAGATAATGAAGCTGTAGCAAACCAATTTTTCTTAAAGTCATACGTGAAACCAGCAGTTACCATAGGTGCAAAAGCATCATTTGCATCAACTTTTACTTTCATATCACCACTTGATATTTTACCTTCTAATGATGCACCAGCTTTGTCATCATAAATATTTTGAATCATATGACCAGCAGCAATTAGGTCTTTTTCAATTCCTGCATTAATTTTAATATCACTAAAATATGCATACATAAATCCAGCACCTAAGAACGGTCTAAACTTATTTACTCCTGGCTTACCGAAATAATATTGTGCTTGGAAACCTGGAGTCCAAGCTCTTGCACTGGCTGAAGTGTTGTAATTATCTAGATCAGTAATAAGTAAATTATTTTTAAGATACAAATCACCAACTAGACCACCTAAAGGTTTTGAAGAAGCAGAAAAAGGAGCGTAAATTTTACCTTTTCCTTTAATATCAACTTTAGGTGGGAATCCTCCGATCATTTGCAGTGAAACATTTTCATTAACATTATATGTGAGCATCAACCCAGCAGTGTCAACGTCTTCGACTTCAAGTCCAGCATTTGAAGCCCACGAGCTAAGGCCATTAATTTCTGCAATACCTGTTGCTTGTTCTAAAAAATCATCAGGTGCTTCAGGGTCTTCCCCTAATGCTAGAAGGTCATCAAGTAAGTATCGATCGCTATTAGGATCGTCTGGATTTGATTTGGTATTTAATAAACTAATTAAATTGGGGTCCATGTCATTGATTCGAGATTGATCAATATTATTGACAACAGTAGCTCCTGAAATCATTCCTACTTTTGATTTTGTTCCTTCATTCACTGATGTATTAATATTGAAAGGTTTCATCTTGCCCAAAGATGTCATGTGCAACCAACCCACTGATACAGAATAACGCTTAAAGTCTTCTGCATGAGATAAACAAAACATTCCAGTTGTTGAGATTGCAACTATAAATTGCCTTATAAATATTTTATTTTTCACTTTTAATTCCTTTTGCATTAGCCGAGTCATCAATGATCTCGCATTATTAAAAGTAAATAATAGCGATCAAAATACCAACACTTTTAAGACGAATGGTAAAAAGACAACTGTACAATATTGTGAAGCAACTCACCTATTATTAGCTTAATATGAGCCAATGAGTGCTTTTATATTTTACTAAATGATTAATAAAAAGTTTTTATCATTGTTTTGTTATTGATACTTATGATAAAAATTTAATGTATTTTAATAAAATTAATTTTGAAATTTTTTGAAACATTTTTATCTATTTCTTTAGTTTTTATTCTTTTTAATTTAAAAAAATAATTATTAAATTTAATGCTTATTTGAAATTTAAAAGATAGAATTTTTATTTAAATAATTTTTATTTATAATTTGAAATTTTTTACTGCAAAAATATTATAATAATTACGTGAAAATGACTTAAATGTTTTCAAGAAATTAAAGCAGTCGTAGATAAGAAGGGTAGTAGTGCTAAAATATTTTCCATACTATTTGTTTTATACATTTAGTAGTCCTAAATTTTAACCCGGCTTTTATATAAATGACTGATATAGAAATAGAAACACATCCTTTACAACCATTTTTACCAGCGACTGCTAAATTGCTGATGTTAGGAAGTTTTCCACCACCACAACACAGATGGAAGATGGATTTCTACTACCCAAATTATCAAAACGATATGTGGCGAATCTTTGGTCTAATTTTTTTTAAAGATAAAGATCATTTTTTACATTTTCCTACTAAAAACTTTAAAGAACAACAAATACGCGAGTTTTTAATTCAAATAGGAGTAGGAATTTTTGATACTGCTTATCAAATAAAACGCTTACAAGGTAATGCTTCAGATAAATTTTTAGAAATTGTCACGCCCACAGATTTATCAAAACTACTTGTGCAAATGCCATTGTGCAATACCATCATGACAACAGGTGATAAAGCGACAGATACGCTGATGCAGCATTTTCCCGAACAAGTAACTAAACCGATGATCGGGCAATCGGTACAAGTCAATTATATGGATCGAGAATTAAATTTGTATCGCTTACCTTCATCATCACGTGCTTATCCTCTCGCTTTAGAAAAGAAGGCTGAAGTATATAAGCAATTTTTTGAAAAAATTGGCTTGGTTTAGTTAAGTATAGGGAATATTAATGAAAGATGTTGAAAGTCCAATTGACTTAAGAAACTATGCTGATGCGTTTGAATGGCAAGAAACAGCGAATGTTAAGCGTCCGTGGAGAAAAGATTTTTTTGCTTATTACGCAAATCTGATTGCACAGCGTAAACTTGATAAATGTCATGTCTTGGAACTTGGTTCAGGTCCAGGTTTTCTTGCTAAATATTTACTCTCTCAATTGCCTTATATTGAATATACTGCCTTTGACTTTTCTGAAGCGATGCATCAACTTGCCCAAGAAAAATTAGATGTTTCTGAACAATCACGAGCAAAATACTTTATTGGAGATTTTAAACAATCTAATTGGCAAGATGTTCTAAATCAAAAATATGATTTTATAATTATCCATCAAGCACTTCATGAGCTCAGACATAAAAGACATGCTGAAAATTTCCATAAAATAGTGAAAACACTTTTAAATCCGAAAGCGACCTATTTAGTTTGTGATCACTTATGTGCACCGAACGCCATGCAAAATGATCAACTTTATATGAATAAACAAGAGCATATAGATGCACTCGAACAAGCATCATTTCAAGAGATCAAAATACCTTTAGAAATTGAGGGGCTATGTCTGTTTGAAATAAAATAAAGTTAATTTAAATGTGCCATCATTTTCGGATATTTAACCCATCTAAATGTATTGATCTTAACATTTCTTACTTGAGTAAATTCAGACCAAATTAACTGGCTACCTTTTGTCCATTGAAGAGGTTTAGTTCTATGAGCGACGGCTAGCTTTTCTTGTTTTGTAGCAGGGCGTAAATCGCCAATTTCTACATATAGACGAACTCCAAAATACTGATCAAAACGCCCCTTAATGAAGGAGCTTAACCAAAACCACTTGTTGGTATTAATGGCTTGAATGCAAGCTTTTGAATTTTGAAAAAGGTTCTCACTTAGCTTATCTGTATAAGTATCAAAGAAATAAGCTGTTTGGTCATCATTCAAAAAAATTGTACCAATGGGAGTGATCGTAGGTTGACCTAATGAATCTACAGTTGCAATAGATGCATGTAAGGACGACTTTTGTGCATAAGAAAATACATGTTGAATGTTTTTCCAATCTTTTTCTAAAATCATTATATTGTCCATATTATTTTTTATTAATATAAATTAAGCATATAAAATTTATAAAAGAATAGTCTTTACTTATATTTAGTATGTCAATTTAGTCAATGAGAGTATGTTCATAGATATTTACATCATCCATTCCACTGGGAAATAAGATACGAAATTCATGGTGAATCTTTGGAATTTTGTACTTTCAGGATCATGATGATGTTCAATGATATCACCATTTTTCAGATGTTCATACCAGATAATGTTTCCATTTTCGTCAAGTTTGAGTTGATAAGCAACTTGTAGTAAATGCTGATCAAGCATTGCTGTAATTTGATCTTGTAAATGATCTGATTCAACCACTAAACCGACTTCAGTATTTAAATGAGCTGAACGTGGATCAAAATTAAAAGAGCCGATAAATACTTTTCCATCCACATCAAAAAATTTAGCGTGTAGGCTAGAGCGATTTTTACCTTTGACTGGAATAACACTACCAGTTGCAACTTCATACCATGTTCGTTTTTTTCGTTCTATATTGGGTTTAAATTCATAAAGTTGTATACCACTTTTTAAGAGCGGTTTTCGATATAAGCTGTAAAATGAATGAACCACTGCAACATCATTTGCGACTAAACTATTTGTCAAAACTCGTACTTTGATTCCATCTTGTGATAATTGGCTAAGATATTTAGTGCCAAGTTCTGTAGGTACAAAATATGCTGAGACTAATTCCATATGTTGTTTAGGTTCTCCCATAATATTTGACACTTGGGAAAATAAAAGTTGTTGACCTTTAGCTTGTCCCAATGCTTTGTCAGGATGGTCTGCGACAAAATATGCCTTAGCCCATTGGACTGGATAATTTTGTAGGCGCAATTTTAAATAATCTTGTGCTTCTTCTAATTTTTCTTCCGTAGGAGTGTTAATTTTATCTAAATTTTTATAGGTTATTCTTAAGTGTTCAAGTGATTGAGTTGCCGTTGTATTACCAAATAGTTGTTCAGTAGAATAACTAAGTTGATTATTCCAAAACTCATTAAAAACTTGTTCTGATCGATTTACTGCTTTTCCATAGAACAAAATGTCCATATCGCTAAATTGAAATTGATCACTTGCTTCAAAGTATTCACTACTAATATTTCGACCACCAGTTACAGCAATAGAGGCATCTGCAATCGTCAATTTATTATGCATACGATGATTAATTTGTTTTAATCTAAAGATATAATCAATAAAACGTAAGTGTCTAAATTTATAGGGATTAAAAATGCGAATTTCAAAATTTGGATGCTGAGCGAGTGCTTTTAATGTTTTGTCTAGCTTTACTCCATTTTGATCATCAATCAGTAAACGAATTTTTACGCCACGATCCGCTGCTTTTAACAGCTCATGCAGCATCAGATTGCCAATTGCATCGTCATTCCAAATATAATATTGCAAATCAAGTTGATGCTTAGCATTTCGAATTAAGTGAATGCGTGACGCTATACTTAAAAAAGCATCATCTAAAGCTAAGAATGCAGTTAATCCTTTTTCAATATTAAGATCGGCTTGAGGATCATTCATCCACTTAGTTTTAGTTTGCACAGAAATACTCCGATCATGATTTTGATTGGGTGGCAATGAACAACCACTTAAAGTAACTAATGTAACAAGCGATATACTTCTAAAGTGGTACAAATTCTTTATCATTTTTATCGTGAAATGTTGCTTACTTATGTAAAGATAGCATTATATCTACTTGATGATGTTGAATATCAGCATAAAATCAGTTAACTGTTACAGAAACATAAAACACTACATGATTTATAAAGGATGAAGGTATGAAATCACGTGCAGCTGTTGCTTTTGCCGCTGGTCAACCATTACAAATTGTAGAGCTAGATGTTGAACCGCCAAAAGCAGGTGAAGTGCTTATCAAAATTACCCATACAGGTGTATGTCATACAGATGCTTTCACCTTATCTGGTGATGATCCTGAAGGTGTTTTTCCAGCGGTATTAGGTCATGAAGGTGCGGGTGTAGTCGTTCAAGTTGGTGAAGGCGTGACGAGTGTTGCAGTGGGTGATCACGTCATCCCGCTATACACAGCAGAGTGTAAAGAATGTTTATTCTGCAAATCAGGTAAAACCAATCTCTGTGTTGCCGTTCGTGCAACCCAAGGTAAAGGTGTGATGCCTGATGGAACAACACGTTTCTCTTATAATGGTCAACCGATTTATCACTATATGGGATGTTCAACTTTCAGTGAATATACGGTTGTGGCAGAAGTGTCGTTGGCAAAAATCAATCCTGAGGCAAATCATGAACAAGTCTGTTTGCTTGGTTGTGGTGTGACGACAGGGATTGGAGCAGTACACAATACTGCTAAAGTTCAAGAAGGTGATAGTGTTGCTATCTTTGGTTTAGGTGGAATTGGTCTAGCTGTTGTGCAAGGCGCACGCCAAGCCAAAGCAGGACGTATTATTGTAGTCGATACTAATCCAGATAAATTTGAACTTGCAAAACAGTTTGGTGCAACTGATTTCTTAAACCCTAAAGATTATGATCAACCCATCCAACAAGTGATTGTTGAAATGACAGGTTGGGGTGTAGACCATTCTTTTGAATGTATTGGAAATACCAATGTCATGCGCTCAGCATTAGAATGTGCTCATCGTGGTTGGGGGCAATCCGTCATTATTGGTGTGGCTGGTGCGGGACAGGAAATCTCGACTCGTCCATTCCAATTAGTAACAGGTCGTAAGTGGATGGGCACGGCTTTTGGTGGGGTTAAAGGGCGTACTCAATTACCTAAAATGGTTGAAGATGCGATGAAAGGCGAAATTCAACTTAAACCATTCGTTACGCATACAATGCCACTTGAAGAGATCAACGAAGCTTTTGATTTAATGCATGAAGGTAAATCAATTCGTACGGTTATTCATTTTTAATGACTAATTTTTGGATTTGATGATGTGTATCGCATCATCAAATCTTTGAGTATAAGTTGATGTCAAAATTACGTTTAAAATTACATGTCCGAATCTTAGCCGAAGATAAAATTGCTTTTGGTCCGGGTAAAGCTGAATTACTGGAAGCAATTCAACGTACAGGCTCAATTTCTCAAGCCGCAAAATCTATGAATATGAGTTATCGTAGAGCTTGGCAACTTTTAGATACTATGAATCAGTGTTTTCATTCTCATCTTGTTGAAACGCAAACCGGTGGGACGCATGGTGGCGGTGCATTAGTGACAGAACTAGGGCAAGTGGTATTAAAAAAATATAGAGCAATGGAGCAGCAAGCTACTCAAACTTTAGCATCAGAGTTTGAGGAGTTATCCAACTATCTAAAAATAAAACAATAAATTATAAGAATAATTGATTAAATATGAATTTGAGCAACTTTTGATAAACAAAAATGCTATTTGCTAAATCATGGAGCATTTGCATTAAAACAAAGCCTTTTAAGCACCAAGATGAAAATTAGAAAAAATAGTATATCTATAAAATAATATAAACATCTGATTTATATGTTTAAAATAAATTGGCATGGATTCTGCATTTTAAAATTCAAACTTGTATACAAGATGGGATTCATAAAATGCATGAGATAAAAACTTTAGGTTGGACAATTTCAGAGTGGCAAAAAGCTTATTCGAAAAATGAGATCCAACTTAATACTTTAAAAGATTTAGTTGCATCAATTGATCCTCAAGACAATGCATGGATTTCAATTGCGACGGTAGAACAGATTGAACAGCAAATTCAATTTCTCAATGAATTAACTAAAGAAGCTGAGAGTTTAGCAAAACAATTTCCACTCTACGGCGTTCCGTTTGCAGTGAAAGATAATATTGATGTTGCCGGGTTTGTAACTACCGCAGCTTGTAAGGCATTAAATACAATTGCAGTACAAGATGCTGAAACAGTGCGTTTGTTGAAGCAAGCAGGTGCAATCGTAGTTGGTAAAACTAATCTTGATCAGTTTGCAACGGGTTTAGTGGGAACGCGCTCTCCATATGGTGCTGTTGCAAATACATTTAATTCTAAATATGTCAGTGGCGGTTCAAGTTCAGGTTCAGCAAGTGTGGTTGCTCGTGGATTTGTTCCATTTGCTTTAGGTACAGACACCGCAGGTTCAGGGCGTGTACCAGCAGCTTTTAACAATATTGTTGGGCTAAAACCAACCAAAGGGCGGTTTTCAAATCGAGCGTTATTGCCAGCATGTAAAAGTCTAGATTGTATTTCGATATTTGCCTTAACCGTTGTAGACGCAGACTTGGTTGCAAATGTTTTAGAAGCATATGATCCATTGGACAGCTATTCACGTAAGCATCCAAAGAATGTGCCAGCGCGTTTCTCTAGCAAATTAAAATTTGCCATCCCAGAAAAGCTAAATTTCTTTGGTGATGAGCAATCAGAAAAAGTATTCCAGCAAACAATCCAATTACTTGAGTCATTAAATGCTGAGATCACTAAAATTGATTTTTCAGATTTTGAGCAACTTGCAGCGCAACTATATCAAGGTTCATGGGTGGCAGAACGTACCGCAGCCGTTGAAGATTTACTCAACAGCAATACTGATGACTTTGATCCAACGGTATTAGAAATTATTAAAAACGGCGAAAAATATTCAGCGGTAGATGCCTACAATGCAGAATATTTAAAACAAGATTTAGCTCGTAAAATCCAACAAAGATTGGCTGATTTTGATGCCTTAATTGTTCCAACCGTACCCACAATTTATACCATTGAGCAGCTTCAACAAAATCCGATTGAATATAACGCTCATTTGGGAACATATACCAATTTTACCAATTTAGGCGATCTCAGTGCGCTTGCTTTGCCAGCAGGGTTTAGAGCTGACCATTTACCATTTGGAATCACTCTAATTGCGCCAGCATGGCATGATGCGGCATTGGTTCATTTTGGTAAAGCTTGGCAAAACTATCTTGCACTGAAATTAGGGGCATTGGATAAAGCTCTGCCATTAAGTTCTGCTACACCTATTTCGCAACATCATATTCGCGTTGCAGTCGTCGGTGCTCATTTGACAGGTATGCCGCTGAATTTTCAGCTCACCACACGCGATGCCGTGCATATAGAAACCACAAAAACCTCTCAAAATTATGCGCTTTATGCATTGAACGGAACTGTTCCACCAAAACCGGGATTAGCACGTCAGCAAGATGGACAAAGCATTATTGTTGAACTTTGGGATGTCCCAACTGCTCGATTTGGTGAATTTGTGGCTGAAATTCCGACACCTTTAGGTATGGGTAATGTCGAACTAGAAGATGGGCGCTGGGTGAAAGGTTTTATCTGTGAGCCTTATGGCATAGATGATGCAGAGAATATTAGTCATTTTGGTGGATGGAGAGCCTATATCCAGCATCGTAACAGCCAAGCAGCAAACACAGCAAATTAATTGGGGGGAATCATCATGTTTAAAACTGTACTTATTGCAAACCGTGGTGAAATTGCTGTTCGAGCGATTCGGACACTTAAAAAATTAGGTGTAACCAGTGTTGCTGTGTATTCGGATAGTGATCGTTATGCGCAACATGTTGAAGATGCTGATATTGCGATTGGATTAGATGGTTTAAAACCAGCCGATACTTATTTGAGTATCGAAAAATTGATTCAGGCAGCTAAACAAACTGGCGCTGAGGCAATCTTTCCAGGGTATGGCTTTCTCTCTGAAAGTGCCGATTTTGCTCGTGCTTGCGAAGAAAATAATATTGCTTTCATGGGACCAACGGCAGAGCAAATTCTAGAATTTGGTTTAAAACATCGTGCTCGTGAATTGGCTGCTGATGCTAATGTGCCGATGACTCCTGGAACAGGATTGTTGGATAGTTTAGAAGAGGCACTGATTGCCGCAGATCGTATTGGCTATCCAATTATGCTGAAAAGCACCGCTGGTGGTGGTGGTATTGGTTTGACTCGTTGTGATACGCCTCAAGCGTTGACCGATGCATATGAAAGTGTAAAACGTTTGGGCGAACAGTTCTTCAAGGATGCAGGCGTATTTATTGAGTGTTTTATTGATAAAGCGCGTCATGTTGAAGTACAAATTTTTGGTGATGGAAAAGGGCAAGTTGTTGCATTTGGTGAGCGTGATTGTTCTTTGCAACGTCGTAACCAAAAAGTGGTAGAGGAAACTCCAGCGGCAAATTTACCTGAAGCGACACGTAAAAAACTACATCAAGCAGCGGTAGAACTGGGTAAATCCGTTAACTATCGTAGTGCAGGAACAGTGGAGTTTATTTACGATGCCAATCGAGATGAGTTTTATTTTCTAGAAGTGAATACACGCTTACAGGTTGAGCATCCAGTCACTGAGATGGTTACAGGCTTAGACTTAATTGAATGTATGCTCAAAGTGGCTGCTGGTGATGAACTTGATTGGATATATCTCAACAATATTCAGCCTAAAGGCGCAGCGATTGAGGTTCGTGTTTATGCCGAAGACCCTGTGAAAAATTTCCAACCAAGTCCCGGTGTGTTGACTGAAGTCACTTTTCCAGAGGGAACACGTGTTGATACTTGGGTCAAAACGGGCACAGAGATTTCCCAATACTTTGATCCGATGATTGCCAAGATTATTGTACATGCTGATGATCGTGCTAGTGCTATTGAAAAATTAAAGCATGTATTGGCTGAAACACGCTTAAATGGCATTAGTACAAACTTGGATTACGCACGTGCCATTGTTTCTGATCAGCGCTTTGAGTCTATGCAAATTTGGACAAGAATGTTGGATGATTTCAATTACACGCCAAATGTAATTGAAGTAGTTCAAGCAGGAACGTTGAGTTCAATTCAAGATTATCCGGGTCGTACAGGCTATTGGGATATTGGTGTACCACCATCGGGTCCAATGGATGATTATGCATTTCAGCTTGCCAATCGTATTGTTGGGAATGATGCTAAAGCCGCAGGTTTTGAGTTTACTTTAGTCGGACCAACATTAAAGTTTCATACAGATACGATTATTGCTTTGGCGGGCGCAAGCTGTACTGCTTTGTTAGATGATCAGGAAATTGATTTTTGGAAACCTGTTGAAGTTAAAGCAGGACAAATTCTAAAAATCGGTCAAGTTGAATCAGGTTGCCGAACATATTTAGCGGTACGAAATGGTTTGGATGTTCCTGTTTATTTAGGCAGTCGTTCTACTTTTGCGCTTGGTAATTTTGGTGGTCATGCAGGTCGTACCTTACGTGTCGGCGACATGATTAAAATGGTTGATCCAGCATTTGCTAATGCAGAATTGCCACTTGCACATGACGAACCTCAAGCATTGTCGGCTGAATTGATTCCTGAATATAGTAATGAATGGGAAATTGCGGTGTTATATGGTCCACATGGCGCACCAGATTTCTTTAAACCTGAATATGTAGAAGAGTTTTTTGCATCAGAGTGGACAGTTCACTTTAACTCAAATCGTTTAGGTGTGCGTTTATCAGGACCAACGCCAAGCTGGGCACGAGAAAATGGTGGTGAAGCAGGTTTACATCCATCCAATGTACATGACTGTGAATATGCGATCGGTGCAATTAACTTCACAGGCGATTTCCCTGTGATTTTGGCAAAAGATGGTCCAAGTTTAGGCGGTTTCGTTTGTCCTGTGACGATTGCCAAAGCAGAACTTTGGAAAGTTGGACAGCTCAAAGCCGATGATAAAATTCGCTTTTATCCTATTAGTGTTGAACAAGCCAATGAACTTGAACGTCAGCAAATTGAAAATATCCAAAACTTTGCGGAAGCAAGCAAAGTTGTAGAAACAATTGAGCCAGTTCAAGAGGTTGTCAGTACGATTTTAGCACAACGTGAACCAACTGAATTGTCACCAAAAACATTGTATCGTCAAGCAGGTGATAGTTATATTCTCTTAGAGTATGGCGAAAATGTTCTAGATTTGGCTTTACGGTTACGTGTGCATCAACTGATTCAAATGATTCGTGATGCAAAAATTGCAGGCGTGTTGGAGCTGTCACCGGGTGTTCGTTCACTACAGATTAAATATGATGGCTTAGTAATTCCACAATCACAATTGATTGCTCAATTACTTCAACTTGAAGAAGAAATGGGTGATCTAAGCCAATTAAAAATCCCATCTCGAATCGTACATTTACCGATGGCATTTGAAGACAGTGCGACTTTAGGCGCAGTTGAACGCTATCAAGAAAGTGTTTGCTCTAAAGCACCGTGGTTGCCAAACAACGTTGATTTTATCCAACGTATTAATGGTTTGGCAGATCGGAATGAAGTCAAAGATATTATTTTTGATGCGAACTATTTAATCCTTGGCTTAGGTGATGTGTATTTAACAGCACCTTGTGCCGTCCCAATTGACCCACGTCATCGTTTACTAAGTTCTAAATATAATCCAGCTCGTACCTTTACCGCAGAGGGAACTGTTGGGATTGGTGGTATGTACATGTGTATCTACGGCATGGATTCACCAGGTGGTTATCAATTGATTGGGCGTACTTTGCCAATTTGGAATAAGTTTAAGAAAAACAAACAATTTGGTGATAAGCAATGGTTCTTACAATTCTTTGATCAAATCAAATATTTTGAAGTGACAGAAGAGGAATTGAATGAATGGCGTGCCGACTTTGAAAATGGTCATGCACAGATCAAAATTGAAGAAACAGAGTTCGATTATGCGGATTATGTACAATTCTTAGATGATGAAGCTGAAAGTATTGCCGAGTTTAAAGCTAAGCAACAACAAGCATTCACGACCGAAGTGGATCGCTGGAAAGAGGAGTTTGCTGCTCTGCCTGAAGAACAAGTTCAAGAAAATAACCATGCTGATTACAGTCATTTAGCATCATTAAATGCATCGATGACAGGTAATATCTGGAAAATTTTTGTTGAACATGGTCAAGAGGTTAAAAAAGGCGAAACTGTTGCTATTATTGAAGCAATGAAAATGGAACTTCCTGTTTATGCAGAAGAAGATGGCATTGTAAAAGCTATTATTTGTAGAGCAGGGCAAACCGTACATAGTGGTGAACCACTGGTTTATATGGAATAAGGCAAGGTTGCATGAAAGAAACCAAAATAAAAACAACAAAAAGCTCAGACAATTTGTCTGAGCTGGTTTACCAACGCATCAAGAACGATATCTTTGATTTCAAACTGATGCCAGGTGAACGTTTCACTGAATCTGAAGTTGCAAAAGCTTATGATGTAAGTCGCACCCCAATCCGACAAGCACTATATCGTTTGCAACAAGAGGGTTATGTTGATGTGAGTTTTCGTAGCGGTTGGCAAATCCGACCGCTCAATTTTCGTTATTATGAAGAACTTTATGATGTGAGGATCGTATTAGAAAAAGATTCGATTCGTAAACTTTGTCAGATGGATCATCAAAACTCGGTTGAATTATCCGTTTTAAAAGATTTATGGTTGATTGAACCACAACAATATCTAAAAGACATTAAACAACTGTCACAACAAGATGAAGATTTCCATTGCGCATTGGTTCGTGCCTCTGGGAATAATGAAATGGCGAGAATTCATCGTGATTTGAGTGAGCGAATCCGTATTATCCGTCGCTTAGACTTCTCTAAAGATTATCGCGTTGAAGCGACTTATCAGGAGCATCAGAAAATACTGGGTTATATTTTTAATCGTAAAGTAGATGAAGCCATTCAAGCGATTGAAGCACATATCATGCAAAGTCGTGATGAAGTGAAAAAAATTACTTTACAGATGTTGGATTCGAGTCAGTTTTATTAGAATGAAGTTATGGTGGAACCTTTGGGATTTTCATGGATAACTGGAAATATGCGTTGATAGCATCTGTTGTTACAATAGTGGGTATGGCTCTAATAGCTTTACTTTCAAAATTTAAATTATGGAAGGTTTCTGTAAGTATTTTTTTGATCTCAGGTGTGTTTTTTTATATTCTTGTTTTAGTCGGGCGTCGTTCTGATAATAGAGGGTTTGA
The DNA here is from genome assembly GCF_024296945.1 of Acinetobacter sp. Z1. NCBI lineage: Bacteria > Pseudomonadati > Pseudomonadota > Gammaproteobacteria > Moraxellales > Moraxellaceae > Acinetobacter > Acinetobacter sp. Z1. The sequence goes on from NZ_CP101115.1 coordinate 1,725,001, forward strand.
TGATGGTCCTTGGGGAGCGCATGGCTTGTTGAGGGAAATTATAAACCTAGAAATTATTCTAGTAAGTTTAGGTGTAGGGGCATTTGTAACATTACTATTCTTATTTTCAATAATCTTTTCCAATAATAAGAAATAATTATTTCAGTGAGTCATGGATAATAGTTTGGATGATTTAGTCATATCGTGATAAGTGAAACATAAACTTCACAAAACTCTATTTTCTATGCCTAATCCTGCATAAAACTAACATCTTTTCTGAGTTTTCTATTTAATAATAAAATCATATTTCAAATCATCAGATGACACATGATGAATGATCAAATACTTATTTCACTTTTTCTAAAACTCGTTGCTAAAGAAGGCTTTTTTGCTACGGCGATAAATGGCATCACTTTGATGCGTGTAGATCACACCACACCACCATTAGCCGTATTGCAAGAACCGACCTTAGTTTTTGTTTTACAAGGCAGTAAACGTGGTTATATCGGAACTGAAACCTATTCATTTCAGCAAGGCGAATGCTTAATCGTTTCGGTGTCTATGCCATTTGATTGTGATACCGTTGCCAGTGCCGAATTGCCTATGATTGCAGTCAGCATGAAACTAGAGGCAGATACGGTAAATGAGTTATTAGCAAAAACATATTTTGAAAATGAGCAATTTAAACCACTCACTACGGGCATGAGTGTAATTCAATATGATCAAACCATTTCGAATGTTTTAATACGACTATTAAAAACTTTAGGTTCAGAACAAGATAGCTTGATTTTAGGTGAACAAATTAAACGAGAGTTAATGTATCGAGTGATTCAACATTCGGGTGCAGACGCTTTAAAAGGATTAGTGGTTCAAGGAAATTTACGACCAATTTATAAGATTTGTGAATATATTCAACATCATTTTACAGAGAAATTAACAGTGGAAATGCTTGCTGAGCAAGCCAATATGAGTATTTCTGCGTTTCATAAAGCATTCAAACAAGTCACATTACATTCACCTTTGCAGTATCTCAAAGTTACGCGGTTGCACAAGGCAAAACAAATGTTGCAAAACGAAAACCAAAGCGTTGCTCAAGCAGCTTATGCTGTTGGTTATCAAAGCTCATCTCAATTTAGTCGAGAGTTTAAAAAGCAGTTCGGTTTTTCTCCTAATCAAACTGAAGTAAATATAGATAAGGAATGAGTAAATCATGAATCAAAATAGTAGAGAACAAATGAAATATATCGAAATTACTCAAGCTGGCGGTCCTGAAGTTCTAAAAGTTGTACAAGGTAAGAAACCTGAGATTAAAGAAGATCAAGTACTAATTGAAGTCTATGCCACAGGTATCAATCGCCCTGATATTTTGCAAAGACAAGGATTGTATCCGATGCCGAAAGGTGTAACGCAAATTCCAGGATTGGAAGTTGCTGGCATCATTTCACAAATCGGTTCAAAAGTAGAAAAATTTAAAGTCGGTGATAAGGTCTGCGCGCTGACCAACGGCGGAGGATATGCAGAATATTGTGCTGTCCCAGCAAATCAAACCTTATCAATTCCAAAAAATCTGAGCTTTATTGAAGCTGCAGCTATTCCAGAAACTTATTTCACAGTATGGGCAAATCTATTTCAGATCGGACAGTTGAAAAAGAACGAAACTGTTCTGATTCACGGAGGAGCGAGTGGAATTGGCTCTACAGCGTTGAGTTTATGTCATGCCATGGGTATTCAGACTTTTTCCACAGTGGGAAGCGACGAAAAAGCAGAAAAATTAAGCTCAATTTCGACGGTTATTAATTATAAAAAGCAAGATTTTGAACAAGAAATCTTATCACGCACAGATCAGCAAGGTGTTGATGTGATCTTGGATATCATCGGTGCTGCTTACTTTAATCAAAATCTAAGATTGCTAAAAAGAGATGGGCGACTGGTAATTATCGGATTTATGGGAGGTAGAAAAGTCGATGGTTTTGATATTCAAGAACTCATGCTCAAACGCGCTGTGGTGACTGGCTCAACGATGCGTGCTCGAACCAATGATGAAAAAGCAAAAATTACTCAAGAATTGGAGCAGTTTGTTTGGCCACTAATCGAAACAGGTCAATGTAAACCGATTATTTATAAGACTTTTGCTTTTGAAGAGGTTGCAGCAGCACACCAATGTCTGGAAAGCAGTGAACATATTGGAAAAGTAGTACTCGAAATTAAATCGTAATTTTGCCTAATCGTATTCATTCTATGCCTATTTATACATCAAGCTTGAGAATGATCACTTGGAAAAGCAATATGTAAATCAAACATATCCTACGAGGAATTTGAACATGACAACAAATACAGATGATCGTAACCCAACTCCAGATTTAGCCGAAGATAACGCATTTTTTCCATCACCTTATTCTCTAAGTCAGTATACGGCTCCTAAAACTGACTATGATGGAACTACATACCCAAATCCATATCAAGGCGATAAAAAGATCCTCATGATTGCAACGGATGAACGCTATATCCTGATGCAAAATGAGAAATTCTTTTCTACAGGAAATCATCCAGTAGAGATGTTGTTACCAATTTTCCATTTGGACAATGCTGGTTTTGCCTTTGATGTTGCAACACTTTCAGGTAATCCAGTTAAACTTGAAATGTGGGCGATGCCAAAAGAAGAGCAGGTGGTTTTGGATACCTATCACAAGTACGAAAAACAACTTAAATCACCACTAAAATTGGCAGATATTTTAGATCAAGCTTTAAGCGCGGCCTCACCTTATGCAGGTATTTTTATCCCTGGTGGACATGGGGTTTTGGCTAAAATTCCTGAGAGTAAAGAAGTTAAGGCTTTATTAAAATGGGCAGTGGATAATGACAAATATGTTATTACTTTATGTCATGGTCCAGCTTCTTTATTAGCAGCCGCAGTTGATGAAAGCCCAAATGATTATATTTTTAAAGGCTATCAAGTCTGTGTTTTCCCAGATTCATTAGATAAAGGTGCCAATATTGATATTGGATATATGCCAGGAAAATTGCCGTGGCTCGTCGGCGAAAATCTTGAAAAGCTTGGTGTAGAAATCCTAAATAAGGGAATAACAGGGCAAGTTCATCAAGATCGAAAACTGTTAACGGGTGATAGTCCATTAGCCTCTAATAATTTGGGGAAACTTGCTGCTGAAACTTTATTAGCTGATCCAAGCCTTAACGCATAAGCTATTTTATAAGTTCAAAGCCCAATTCAATATTGGGCTTTTTCTTGAGCAAAATTTAAAATTTGTAAGCTAGCTGACATGTTTTAAGTTTTGATTATGTTAAGAAAGTAGTAGTGGAAATGAGATGTTTAAGGATCATCAATGAAAATATGTATTTATGGTGCAGGCAGTATTGGATGCTATCTTGGTGGTAGATTGGTTGCTGCTGACTATGACATAGATTTTATTGTTCGTCCTAAAGTTAAGCAAGAACTTCAAACCTATGGTTTAACTGTTTCAGATTACATAGGATTCAAGCAAACTATTTCTGTAAATCAATTACAAATGAGCATTGATTCCAATGTAGTAGCTCATGCTGATATTGTCTTTGTTTGCGTAAAATCAACATCTACTGAACAAGTAGCCCTTGAATTAAAAGATATTTTAAAGAAAAAGACCATTATTATTAGTTTTCAAAATGGCTTAAGTAATGTGGGAATTCTAAAACGAATTTTAATAGATCACACTATTCTTGAAGGTATGGTACCTTTTAATGTCGCAGCTTTGGGGAATGGTCGTTTCCACCAAGGAACAGATGGTGCTTTGTATGTAAAAAGCCATGAGCAATTAGCTGAACTCGTACTTGCATTTCAAAAAGCAAAGTTAGAAATTCAGTTAGAACAAGATATGCAAGCTGTACAATGGGCAAAATTATTATTGAACTTAAATAATTCAATCAATGCGCTATCCCAACTTCCACTGAAACAAGAATTATCTATTCGAGAATATCGTCAGTGTTTGGCACTTGCTCAATTAGAAACATTAAATCTATTAAAAATAGCCAAAATCAAACCAGCAAAAGTGACTCCAATTCCAGCACAATTTATTCCTAAAATTTTAAAACTCCCCAATCCTATATTTAAGATTATCAGTAAGAAAATGCTCGCCATTGATCCACTTGCACGTTCTTCCATGGCTGATGATTTAATGGCTGGAAGAAAAACTGAAATCGATTGGATCAATGGTGAGGTTGTTAATTTAGCTAGACAATTGAATCTAAAAGCACCAATTAACCAAAAATTAATTGAGCTAGTAAAACAGGCAGAATCAGAGCCGAATGCATGGTCTGGATCAACACTTAAAGCACAGTTAACGCAATTGTGATTTGATTTTGCATAAAAAAAGCGTATAGCATCTCTATACGCCTTTTTGAAAAAAAATTTGAGATTAGACTGTTTTTACGGCATCTTGAGGAGCAAATTTCTTAATTAATACGCCGAATATAGTCGCGAAGATATACATGAAAATGGAGTATACCGCGGCAGGCATCGCGATGGTGGTACTTGCCATAATCGTGAGTGCAATTGTCATGGCTAAGGTACTGTTATGAATCCCGATCTCAAATGCACATGCACGTGCTTGATATGAACTAATGCCTAGCATTCGTGGCACGAAATATCCAACCATTAAACTAATGGCACAGAACAAGGCGGTCGCTAAACCAATCTGCCCCAAATAATCTACCAAGTTACTACGCTCTTTAATAATTGCGCCTAGAATGATAATCAGCAGAAAAACCACGGCAAAGATTCGTACAGGACGATTCAGTTTTTCAGCAACATGCGGCGCATAATGACGAATGATCATTCCGATGCATACAGGCACTAAAATAATCAAAAAAACTTGTAAAACTTTGGTAAATTGCAGACCAACTTGCTGTCCTTCATTCATAAAATGTAAAATTGAAAAGTTCACAATAAAGGGAAGAAAGACCGCTGCGACAATTGCGTTGATTGCAGTTAAAGTAATATTGAGTGCGATATCACCTTTATATAAATAGCTGAATAAATTGGCTGTCGTACCACCAGGCGATGCAGCCAATAGCATTAAACCGACTGCTAAAAGTGGTGGCAAAGCAAGTATTTTACAAATTAAAAACGCGATGCCCACTAATAAAATGAGCTGGCAGAATAAAGCAATTAAAACAGCTTTAGGGTGTTTACTGACTCTCGCAAAGTCTTTAAGTGTTAGTTCTAAACCCATACCCGCCATAACGATGGCTAAGGCAATAGGTAAAAATATTGTGATCAATCCTGAATCCATAAACCGTTTCCCTTGAAATCAATATTATTTTTTAGATTGCTATTTCTGTAATGACACAAGCGTTGAGCTAATAAGTAAATAGCTCATATTTGTTTGATAATCCTACAACATTTTTTAGCATAAATACTTTAGATTTCTCGTTAAATTCAAGTTGTCAGTTATCCGACAATTGAGCTATGTTTTTCTAAGTAAATTTAAGATCAAATGTTCAACTTTACAAGATAGCTACATTTTTATAGACACATCTTGCTCAAAATTTGTGAATGTTCAATCTATTTCAATGAAATATAAACATTTAAGAAAGTACAGAAATCGTCAGGTAGAACTCAATTTTATTCTTTTAAATATTATTTAAATATCAATGGAATAATTTTATTTTGAAATTATTTTTTTATTCAATTGCTGTTTCCACATTTATTAGATCTATCATTTAATATTCATGTTTTGAAAAAAGAAGCATTGACATAAAAACAGTTGTTCACTGAAATAAAGGTCAATGACATTTTATGACACAAAGAATGATAATTTTCGCCAATTCGAGGTTCGTAACTTTTATTTAGTTAAGCTAGATGAGAGTTAGTGGAATTGCTACCCACGAGTTTAGTTGGGTCAAAATAAAAATTTATATTAAAAGTATATGGAACGAAATATGGATACCTTGGTTCAGGTAGAAACGGATAGTCATTACCAAAAACGTAAAAAAATAACGTGGGTCGTTTTTAGTTTGCTCATGCTATGTCTAATATTAGGACTAATCTACTATTTTCTTGTATTTCGTTTTTATCAGTCAACTGACAATGCCTATGTTCAAGCAGATGTAACTTGGGTCATACCAAAAACCTCTGGTGAAGTTATTGATCTCATTGTGAGTGACAATAAAATTGTCAAACAAGGTGAGGTGTTAGCTGTTTTAGATCATCGTGATTACCAAGCAAGATATGATCAAGCACGTTCAGTTGTGAGATTAAAACAAGCAGCATTAGGTGTACAGCAACAAAATGAAAAGTCAGCAAATGCTACGATTGAAGAAGCCAATAGTGGGGTTATTGCGGCTCAAGCAGAATTATCTCGTCTGAAAAAAGACTTTATGCGTTATCAAGATTTACTGCAAGATGGAGTAATCACGCGTCAAAATTTTGACAATATCCAATCACAATACTTATCTGCTCAAGCACAATTAACAAAGGCCCAAGCAGCGGTTAACTCTGCAAAAGCTCAACTTGGAAGTTTACAGGCCAGTAGAGCGCAACTTTTAGCTGATATTCAAAATGCTGATGCAACTTTAAACCTTTACCAAATTGATTTAGCGGCATCAAAAATAGTAAGTCCTGTTTCAGGTAAAGTCGGCAGTCTTGCGATACAAAAGGGATCACGTGTATCACCTCAAACACGTTTAATGGCCATTATTCCTGAAAACAGTATCTATGTTCAGGCAAATTTCAAAGAGACACAGATAGAGAAAATGCATATTGGTCAGATGGTTAAGTTGAAAGTTGATGCTTATCCAAGTTTGACCTATATGGGCAAAATCGAGAGTTTTTCTCCAGCATCGGGTGCGACGTTTTCACTTATGCCACCTGACAACGCCACAGGAAATTTTAATAAAGTTGTGCAACGTATACCTGTGCGTATTTCAATTGATTCCACGCCACACATTGAGCTTATAAAACCTGGAATGTCAGTCAGCGCAACCGTTGATCTAAGAACTTAATAATAAAGTCATTAAGGTATAAAAATGAATAAGCACTTTAATGGTGAGTGGAACTTTGCGCCCAAAACTGCCTGGATCATCTTTCTCGCGATGATTTTTGGTAACTTCATGGCAATTCTCGATATACAAATCGTCGCAAGTTCTTTAAATGAAGTTCAAGCAGGAATGAGTGCCAGTCGTTATGAAGTGACTTGGGTACAAACGGTATACCTCATTGCTGAAATTATAGCAATTCCAATGTCGAGTATCGTTTCTAGAATTTTGTCTACTCGAATTTATTACACGATTTGTGCAATCGGTTTCACCATAAGTTCTTTACTTTGTGCACTTGCTTGGAATTTAGAAAGTTTATTAGTGTTCAGGGCAATTCAGGGATTTATGGGCGGAGGTATGATTCCAACGTCAATGACTGCTTTATTCATACTTTTTCCTGAAGTTAAACGATCATTACCTTTGGTTGTTTTTGGCATGGTAAGTACCTTAGGTCCTGCAATTGGCCCGACGATTGGTGGATGGCTAACCAATAATTTTTCATGGCATTGGATGTTTTTAATCAATATTGTTCCAGGGATTATTATTGCAACGATCATTTTTTCTGGACCAAGTATTGATAAGCCAAATCATGCTTTGATTAAAACGATGGATTGGATTGCTTTAATCGGTATGGCAATGTTTTTAGGTGGATTAGAATATTTTCTAGATGAAGGCGCTCGTCATGATTGGTTTGTCGATACAGGTGTACGATTTGCTTTTATTATATGCGTTATAGGAGCTTTTATTTTCTTCTCACGCAGTTTTACCCAAGCGCATCCTTTACTCGATTTAAGTGTTTTCAAGAATAAAAATTTTACTTTAAGTTCAATTATTACCTTCGTTATAGGCATGGCATTATACGGATTAGGTTACATGATTCCTGTATTCCTAGGACAAGTGCGTGAAATGAACAGTAGTCAAATCGGTCATATTATGATGGTTACAGGAATTGTAATGTTCTTATTTGCGCCATTGTTGGCTTGGTTGATTCCGAATTTTGATACTCGAAAAACAGTATTTGTAGGCATGCTTTTAGCTGGTTTTGGTGTCTGGTTAAATTCTCATTTAAGCATTCAAAGTGATTATGATTTTATGTTTTGGCCACAGGTTTATCGTGGTATAGGTTTGATGATTTGTTTGATCGTCGTATCACATTTAGCGATGAGTACATTACCACTTTCAAAAGTTGCAGATGCGAGTGGAATTTATAATCTGATGCGCAATATTGGTGGTGCGGTAGGATTAGCACTGATTAATTCATCATTAGATTGGCTTACCGCAATACACGTTACTCAACTTAATCAATATATGACACCTCAGAATTGGATTTTTATCGAAAGGTTAGATCAGCTTACAGCACAGTATCAACATGTTGGCGCTGATGCTCAAAGAATAGCACTCAGTGTTATCTACCGAGATATTCATTATCAAGCTCTTACATCGAGTTTTAATGATTTATTACGATTGCTTTCAGTCATTATGATTATTACTGCATTTCTCACAATATTTATGGATAGGGCTAAGAAAATGAATATATAGCTGAATTACGCTAGAGGGTTAAATCATGAATAATGATTTAAAAATAAAAAGGAACATGTTTAAAATTTGATTCCTTAAAACAAAAACCATATGAATTTTATATTTCTTAGCGAGATAGAGATTTTCATACTTAAAATTTAATGGACTGACTTATGATTAATACAACGGCTAAAATTATTTCAATATTAAGTACTAAAGAGAACTCTTATGGTCAATATGTTGAAAGAGAAAAAATTGATAATAATCAATTGAAAGATATGTATTCGATTTATGAACAATATTATGAAAACACTCAGTTTGAAATTTTTTTAAATGATTTTAAAAAGAAAAGCGGCGCAATTCTTATTTTTAATACAAAGACACATGAGATTGTTGGATTTTCTACAGTCGCGGTTCAACATTTTTATTTAAATGGTAAGCACTATACTGTTTTATTTAGCGGTGATACGGTTATTTTAAAAGAGTTTTGGGGAACTCGCACACTCCAAACAACGATGTTGAAATTAATCGTTAAACTCAGAATTCGTTATCCTTTTAATGAGTTTTATTGGTTACTTATATCCAAAGGTTATAAAACTTACTTACTGTTGGCTAATAATTATTATGTTTATTATCCAAATTTACAGGGTGAAAATGAGCATTTATCTACTGTCATAGAGCATTATTGTGAAAACTTTTTTGGTGAATATTATGATAAAGAAGTTGGATTATTGAATTTTGGTCATGATTATCAGCCTCTAAAAAATGAAGTTGCACCCATCACAGAAGAACTGAGAACAGCAAATCCTAAAATTAATTTTTTTGAAATGAAAAACCCGACTTGGACTGTGGGAACTGAGCTGCCTTGCATTGGTCGATTGGGATGGAAGGATTTGGTTCGCTTTCCAGCAAGACTTATTACAAAACCGACAAGTAAGGGAAAGCACGAAGCAATCTGTACAAATAATAAATTTAGAAAGAGTATCTCAAAATGAAATATACAGGATGGCTGACCAAGGGATCACATTTGATCATGAAGAACTCGTGTGATGCTTCAGAAAAAAGCTTTAAAAAAAATGCCAATGATTTAGAAGCTACTCAAGGTCAAATATTAAGTGCAATTTTAGAAACATCAACTCTTGCCAGAAAAGAAAATATTTCAAATTATGAAGAATTTATAGCGTTTTTTGCTCCTTCGCGTTATAGCGACTGGCGAGAGGAGATAACTCAATATCGTGAGCAGGAATCATCACTTTCGATCAGTAAGCTTATTCGTTTCCAGCCTACGAGTGGTTCGAGTGAACAGATTAAATTTATTCCTTATACCCAATTATTTTTAGATCAGCTTGATCATGCAATCGCTCCATGGTTGGCAAGCATGTATCGTAAATGTCCTGCATTAAAATATGGTACACACTATTGGTCAGTTTCATGGTTGCCTGAAAGCCAACGTCAAGTATTAAAAGATAAAAATCTTAATGATGACAGTGCCTTATTAAGTGTAGGAAAGCGTATTTTATCTAAATTTACCCAAGCTGTTCCAAGTAATGTCGCTTTTGCCTCAAATGCAGATGATGCTTTGTTTGCGACCTTATCTTATTTGGTTGCAAACCATAATTTGGCTTTGATTTCTGTATGGAGTCCAACATTTGCTTTGCAATTACTTGATCGTTTAGAAGCTTTGCAATATGAGATTGTTCAAGTACTTGAAAGTGGATCATGGGGAGAGCGTCAAGCATATCTAGCCCAAATGAAAGCTCCCTTTAGTCCCAAAAGTGCCAAACGTTTAATTGCTGCTACAGATGGTCACCAAATAGATTTTAAAAAATTGTGGCCAAAACTCAGTTTAATATCGAGTTGGGATACTGCTGGCTCAAAAGCTTGGGCTGAAAAACTACAACGGCGATTACCTTTTGTTCAATTTGAAGGTAAAGGGTTATGGGCAACAGAGGGTGTTGTGACCATACCTTATAACGGTCTGTATCCGTTGGCATACCAAAGCCATTTTTATGAATTCGAATATTTAGAAGGGGAACTGCAAGGAAAAATCATTCCGTCTTGGGAACTCAAAATTGGAGATGTAGTCAGTCCCATTATCAGCTCAGGTAATGGCTTGCTACGCTATTGTTTAGATGATTGCTTATTGGTTACAGGTTTCTTTGAACAAGTGCCTTGTTTTGAGTTTCAAGGTCGGCGTTTCGGTGTAGATTTAGTGGGTGAAAAGCTTGCTCCTGAAACAGCTCAACAGCTATTGTCTCATTTAAATAAAACTGATTCCAAAGCGATTTCATTGCTTGCCATAGATACACAGCAACACAGCAAACCATTTTATTGTGTGCTGTTTGAAGGCGAGATTCATCACTCAATTGATTATCAATATATTGACAGTATTTTGCGCCAAAACTTCCATTACGAATTAGCGCGTAATCTAGGTCAACTTGATCAACCGCAAATTCGCCAAGCACGGGATGGTTGGGCTGCATATAAAAAATTGGTGATGTCTGATGGCTTGATTGAAGGAAATATCAAACCTGAACCGCTAAAGAAAATCTCTTTGAATAGTCTGGAACGATTATGAATAGAGAAATAATGCAATTCAAAAAAAAGGTGTCTAAGTATCAATATTTGATTTGTTTATCAGCCCTATTTGCCACACATACAGCTGAGGCAATGAACTTAGATGATGCAATTTCAGCGAGTTTGAGTCATGAAAGTCAATTAGAGTTAAGTCGGTTAGGTGTCAATCAATCAACTGCAATACTTGATCAAGCAACACAACGAGATGGACTGAGGGTCAATCTCGTTGGGCAGTTGGATTATGAAAAAATACAAACCCCAACCAACGTAATGTTTCCAACTGAAGGGAATCGTCGAGGTCGTAGTTTGCAACTTCAGTTGGATTATCCAGTCTATACTTCTGGCCGCCATCGTCTAGGTATTGAAGTTGCTAAGAAGCAGCTTTCAGCTCGAACAGAAGCATTATCAGATCAACGATCTGAAACGATATTAAATACGGTGATGGTTTATACCGATGTGTTAAAGAAAAAAGCAATTTTAGATCTTAGAAAGAAAACTATGTCAAATTTACAGCGTTCACTGTATGAATCTCAGAGGCGATTTGATGTCGGCATGATTACACGAGCAGACTTAGCTCAGGTTTTAGCTCAAGTCGCTCAAGGACAAGCAGATATTACTCAAGCTCAATCTAATCTAACCATCAGTGAGGCACAATTCTATCAAATCACTGGTGTAAAACCTGATGATTTGGTCGTAATAAATCAACTGCCAAGTATTAGCAATAACGTGGACGAAATTCTTTTAAAAGCCAAAAATCATCCCGCGTTGATACAAGCGAAATACGAAAGGCAAGCAGCTGAAAAGCAATATGCTTTGACCAAAAGAGAATTGTGGCCAACAGTAATGCTCACCAGTAAGCTCGGTGCTCAGCATGAAGCAACCAATATCGGCTCTGAAAGTAATAATTATATGGTAGGTATTCAGTTAAATGTACCGCTCTATGATGATGGAGTTAATCGAGCAAACATCAATAAAGCACAAGTTGATATTGATATTGCGAATCAGAAAATTAAAACTTTGGAGCTAGATTTAAATCAACGTATTCGTACAACTTATGCACAACTCCAAACTATTCGCCAAAATAAAGATGCGCTGCAAAATGCAATTGATGCAGCTTCAATCGCATTTGTATATACCCGTAAAGAGTTTGAAATAGGTACGAAAACCACTTTCGATTTACTTAATACTGAGCAAAAACTATTAGATGTTCAGACGCAAAAGACCGTCAACCAACAGGATGAGGTCGTATTTGTCTATCAACTGCTAGATCAAATGGGAAGTTTGAATGATTTAGTATCTATATCACCTCATGCACAGGTCAAAATGCAATGAAAATGAATCTAGAGCAGAAGTCTCAAGATAATCTGATTACACGTGAGGCAACGCTTGAGGATGATGATGGCTTGAGAGCACTTGTCGCTATTCCAATGACAACGAGAGGGGTTCAAATCAGCTTTCAACGTGAGCCTAGTTATTTTAAAGCTTCTGATATCCTGTATAGGCACAAATTACATGTTGTGATTGAGGATAAAGAACACCAGAAAAAAGTCGCTTGTTATAGTAATGGGTACCGTCCGTGTTATATCAATCAGCAGATAAAGGACTTGCGATACGCTAGCGATTTACGTGTCGATCGAAACTATCGTGGAAAATCCTTAGTTAAAGTTTTAGCTGTTCACCTGAAAACAAATATGCACGACCCTAATTTTAGTCAAATGATCATTTTTGATGATAATCATGCAGCTCGTGCCGCTATGCAAACCTCTAAAACAGGTATGCCAGATTATTATGATGAAGGATTGATTGAAACATTGACGTTAACGCATTTAGCAAAGAAAAGAAAAATCAACGCATTTATAAATAGTATAGCACCAGAATATAACGATATTCGCCAAGTTCAGTCTTGTGTTGCTCAACAAGAACATATCCAATCAATGAATGATTTTATTACGGAAATGTCTGAGCACTATAATTTTATCCCTGCCTATAATTTTGAAGAACTAGCTCATGGGCATCGCTATTATTCAGGGATTAAACTTTCAGATTTCGTCTTGTATTTTCAAGATAAAAAGCTAATAGGTATGTTTGGTTTATGGAATCAACATAGTATTAAACAAACTAAAATTTTACATTACAGTCCCATAATAGCTGTATTAAGACCAATTTATAATTTAATAAATTCAATTACTAAGGGAATGCCACTCCCTAAACTTGGCGATTCATTTAAATATCACGTGTTACATAGCTTATTATGCCATCCAAACAATCTAACACTACACAATCTAATGTTGGGGGATGCGTACAAGCTTTCTAAACGACAAGGAATAGGTGTCGTGAGCTTTACGCTATCCCATAAAGATCCTCGTTATCAATTGAACCAGTTCTACAAAGGCGAACGCTTAACGGGAATGCATGGTTTTATAAGTTATGCGGGCGATCCTCGTTCAAATTTTGATGATAAATTAATTCCATATCTCGAGGTGGGGCGCATTTAAGAGAAGAATAGAACGAAAACACCTCTAATATTCTAAGGTTTAGTTTAGTATCGACAGAACAGATTGATTATTTTAATCAACGAATTGAGGTTGATTCAGTAATTTATCTATAAATTCAGTTGTTTTCTACAAGTTGTAAAATGAATGAAATTCATATTTTAATATTTAAATAAATCATTTCATTCATAGTAGATTGTTCTGTAGGCTAAACATATTCAAAGCATTTTAAAAAATTAAATCAGGGATGGGGAGTGGAATGAAAGGATTAGATTTTCCAATAATTGACCCACATATACACCAATGGGATCCTTACCATACACCGCATTCAGCAGCTTTATTGGTTAAAACATTGGGTAAATATCCTATTTTAATGGATAAAATCGTACGTTTTGTTAAACCTAAACCATTGCTTGATAGTTTAGGTGTGACTCAATATGCACTTAATCCATATTTACCAGAACACTATAAAGCTGACATCTTGCCATTTGATGTTGATTGTGTGGTGCATGTTGAAGCTAATTGGCATCATCAAAAAAGTTTTGGTGTGGTTGAAGAAACCCATTGGCTTAATCAACTTAATTTTAAGGCGCATAATTTAAATCTTGGCGCAATTGTGGCAACTGCCGATCCTAGAGAAAAAAAATTTAAAGATATATTAACAGCTCATCAAGATGCGAGTCCGTTATTTCGGGGGATTCGAAAAATGGCAGCTTGGCATGACGATCAAGGTGTTTATCGCTGGTGTGATAAACCACATTTATATCAATCAAAGAAGTTTTTAAATGGTTTTGAGCACTTGGCAAAAATGGAACTTTCATTTGATGCTTGGGCGTATTCAACCCAGTTAAATGAAATCAATGTTTTAGCAAAAAACTTCCCACAAACACCGATTATCGTTGATCATTTAGCGACGCCAGTAGGTTTGTTTGGTCCTGTGGGTAAGAGAACGGGACGAACGTCTACACAGCGAGCTGATATTTTTGAAAAATGGAAAAATGATTTAGAGGTCTTAGCTCAACTAAAAAATGTTCATGTAAAGATTTCTGGCTTGATGATGCCTGTGCTCGGACATACTTTTTATCAGCAGCAGCGCACGGCAAGCATTGCAGAAATAATCCATTTATTAACACCGATGATTCAACATGCGATAAATGTATTTGGTACTGACCGAATTATTTACGCCTCTAACTTTCCAATGGATAAACCCAATGTGTCTTTATCGGATTTAATTAGTGCATATATTAAAATAATTAATCCTTACGGTGATCACGCGCTGTATTCAATATTTAGACAAAATGCAGCGAATTTTTATAAATTAAATATAGAGTCATGAAATGAAAAATTTTAGTCATAAAGTCGCCGCAATCACTGGTGCAGGTTCAGGAATCGGTCAACAACTTGCGATCTTATTGGCACAGCAAGGTGCTCATTTGGCTTTAAGTGATGTCAATGAGCAAGGCTTAGCTGAAACAGTATCTTTAATAAAACAATACCCCGTGAATGTTACAACCACTCAATTAGATGTATCAGATCAAAAAGCGATAAAAGAATGGGCTGCAAATAGTTTTGAAGCACATGGCAAAATCAATTTAATTTTTAATAACGCAGGTGTGGCATTAGCGAGTACTGTTGAAGGTATGAGTTATGACGAAATGGAATGGATTTTTGATATTAACTTTTGGGGTGTGGTGTATGGAACCAAGGAGTTCTTACCTTATTTAAAGCAAAGTGGTGAAGGGCATATTATTAATATTTCAAGTCTTTTTGGTTTAACGGCTCAGCCAAGCCAAAGTGCTTATAATGCAACAAAATTTGCAGTTCGAGGTTTTACAGAATCACTGCGACAAGAGTTAAATATTCAAAATAATGGTGTTAGTGTGACCTGTGTTCATCCAGGGGGAATTCGTACCAATATTGCGAATAGTGCACGTATGAATGATAGCATCCGTTCTTTGGGTATGAATCCAGCCAAAGCCAGCCGAGCTTTTAATAAGGTGTTAAAAACCCCACCAGAAGTGGCTGCAAAGATTATTCTTGATGCAGTGAGGAAAAATAAAGCGCGTATTCTAATCGGTAACGATGCAAAAATTTTAGATATGATACAAAGAATTACGCCGACACATTATTCTAATGCACTTCAGTTTTTAACTAAGAAAAGTTCAAAAAAGCGTTAATTTGATGCAATTTAAATATGTTTATTTTTATTGCTAAGCACTTTTAAGCTTTCAATTGCTTATTAAAAGGCTAGAAAAACACACAAAAGTTATCAATTGCATAAAATACTTCTATAATAGCGCCCATCATTACTAGAGTTGGTTCAAGTTATTTTGACGAATTAACTCTAGCTACTTTTTTAAGTCAATTTCTTATCCGTGATTCGGCTTATATATCAATATTTTGAATTTTATATGTTTATCCTGACATGTAAGAAAATTAGGTACCAGCATGGAAATCAAGGTTAATTATCTCGACAACCTTCGACAAGAAGCCAAATTTGATGACTTTACAGTAATCGCTGATCAGCCAATTCGATATAAAGGCGACGGTTCTGCGCCAGGCCCTTTTGATTACTTTCTTGCTTCATCAGCACTTTGTGCGGCTTATTTTGTCAAAGTGTATTGTGCGGCTCGAGATATACCTACAGATAATATTCGTTTATCACAAAATAATATCGTTGACCCTGAAAACCGCTATAAACAGATTTTTAAAATTCAGGTTGAGTTACCAGCAGATATTTCTGAAAAAGATCGTCAAGGCATTTTACGTTCAATCGATCGTTGTACCGTGAAGAAAGTGATTCAAACGGGTCCTGAATTTATCATTGAAGAAGTCGAAAGTATTGATGCAGATGCTCAAGCACTGTTGATGCCAAGTTTGGCTTCAGAGAGCAGTACTTACATTGCAGGTAAAGATCTACCGTTAGAAGAAACCATTGCCAATATGTCTGGTATTTTGGCAAATCTAGGTATGAAGATTGAAATTGCCTCATGGCGCAATATTGTGCCGAATGTTTGGTCTTTACATATTCGTGATGCACAGTCACCAATGTGCTTCACCAATGGTAAAGGTTCAACCAAAGAAAGTGCTTTGGCATCAGCTCTAGGTGAGTTCATTGAACGATTAAACTGTAACTTTTTCTATAATGACCAGTTCTGGGGTGAAGAAATTGCCAATGCAGAGTTTGTACATTACCCAGATGAAAAGTGGTTCAAACCGGGTCATAATGGTGAATTGCCAAAAGAAATTTTGGATGATTACTGCCTCGAAATTTATAACCCAGATGATGAATTATTGGGTACGCATTTGTATGATACCAATTCAGGTAATACTGAACGCGGTATTTGTTCATTGCCATTTGTACGCCAATCTGACGATGAAATTGTATATTTCCCATCGAATTTGATTGAGAACTTATACCTCAGTAATGGAATGAGTGCAGGTAATACTTTGGCTGAAGCCCAAGTTCAATGTTTATCTGAGATTTTTGAGCGTGCTGTAAAACGTGAAATTTTAGAAGGGGAAATCGCTTTACCAGATGTACCACAAGAAGTATTAGCAAAATACCCAAGTATTGTGGCAGGTATCCAAGGCTTAGAAGAACAAGGTTTCCCTGTTTTAGTGAAAGATGCTTCTTTGGGTGGGGACTTTCCTGTCATGTGCGTGACACTGATGAACCCACGTACAGGCGGTGTATTTGCCTCATTCGGTGCGCATCCAAGTTTTGAAGTTGCTTTAGAACGTAGTCTGACTGAACTGTTACAAGGTCGTAGTTTTGAAGGTCTCAATGACTTACCACAACCAACCTTCCAAAGTGAAGCGGTGACTGAACCAAACAATTTTGTTGAACACTTTATTGACTCGAGCGGCTTAGTTTCATGGCGTTTCTTTAGCGCTAAATCAGACTATGACTTTGTCGAGTGGGATTTCACCAACAATGGTGAAAATTCAAATGAGGAAGAAGCTGCTGAGTTGTTTGACATTTTGCAAGAAATGGGCAAAGAAGTATATATGGCTGTTTATGAGCATTTAGGTGCAACTGCATGCCGTATCTTAGTTCCTGATTATTCAGAAATTTATCTGGTCGAGGATTTAATTTGGGATAATACCAATAAAGCATTGGCATTCCGTGAAGATATTTTAAATCTGCATCGCTTAGATCAAACTCAACTTGAAGCTTTAGCCGAGCGTTTAGAAGAGTGTGAGCTAGATGACTACACTGAAATCGCAACCTTGATTGGTATTGAGTTTGATGACAATACTGTGTGGGGACAGTTGACCATTCTGGAGCTTAAGCTGTTGATCTATATTGCGTTAGAACAGTTTGAAGAATCGAAAGAATTAGTTGAAACGTTCTTACAATACAACACCAATACCGTTGAACGTGGTCTGTTCTATCAGTGCATGAATGTCGTGCTAGAAGTTATTCTTGATGACGAGATGGAGTTGGAAGATTACGAAAAGAACTTCCGTCGCATGTTTGGTGATGAGCGTATGGATGCTGTCATCGGGTCTGTTGAAGGAACTGTTCGTTTTTACGGTTTAACACCAACGAGTATGAAACTAGAAGGGCTTGATCGTCATTTACGTCTGATCGATAGTTATAAAAAATTGCACAAAGCTCGCGCTAAAGCTGTAAGTTAATTCTATAAACTTTTTGATCTAAGAAAGGTGTATGTCTATCATGCACCTTTTTTCGTGCTTGAATCCAAAACTTTGAATTGCAGTTTTATAATCAAAAATAGATTCGTTTTTAAAAAATCAATTTGATCGAATTGACATATTTTTTGGTAATTTAGAGTCAAATTTAACAAGGTATTCTGCATTATATTCATAGTAACGCTAAATATAAAAGTGGGTCTTACTTTGAACTTATCTTTGATTAAAAATACTGAAACATTAGTAACAAAACCTGCAATCAAATCGTTGATTCATTCAATATTTCCACTAATTGACAGTTCTGCAACGCAAGATGGCAAAGCATTTCCTAAAGGCTATGCATTAAAACCTTATCATCAGGCTAAGCATATCGGTTGGACTCATTATGGAGTGATGATTCCTGAACTACCAGCACCTCATCAATTCTTTTCAATTATGTCTGTTATCGGCACACCAGGTGCATTGGCATTTGATACCGATCATGTATTCAAAGATTCGCCTCGAAATAATGCAACTGCGGTTATGGCTACAGCCGCTACTTATCCAGATCAATTCAACGGCTATTCAATTCCTAAAGAATGTCAGCTATATGAAGATGGATCGCATATCCAATTTGGTCAAAACATTACCATTAAAGGATACTATCCGCACTACCATGTGATTGCACGTACAATTGATTTCGAACTCAATATTAAAATTACCAATACAGATAAAGTGACATGGTTTATTAAAAGTCCAATTTACGATCATTTCAGTTTGCTTTCACAGTATGAAGGTGTCGTGAGCTATCGCGGAGATACCCAAAAAATCAATGGGCTTTGCACTTTTGAGTATGCGGCCTGTATCAGCCCTTATATGATTAGAGATAAAGCCATTCCTTCTGCTTTTAAAATTCCATTAGATTTTTTTACTTATCAAATTATCAACTTAGATGATAACACTCAGCTTTTACTGAATGACACTCGTCTAAAAGATGTGAAAATTGTCAGCAAAGCATTTATACGTGGTTTAGATCAATATAACCAAAGTTTTGAAGCAGAATTTGAAGTATTAAGTTACCAGAACAAATCTGCAATTTCTCCTGATGGCGTAGAGATGAATCTACCTGCAACCTTTAGATGGGTCATTAAAGATCAAAACAAAATCCTAGCGATTATCAATGGTCAGGTAGATACCCCTATGATTTATGGTCTGGGTAGTGGTTATGTCGGTGCTTATCAATATAAAGGTGAATATCAAAATACTTTGATTGAAGGTCGTGGTTATATTGAGTACATAGATCGTCGAAAATAACTTTAGGATAATGACATGAATGTGAATAACAAAACGATCATCATCACAGGTGCTTCTAGTGGCATAGGCGAACAAGCTGCGATTCAGCTTGCAGATCTAGGTGCTAAAGTCTGTTTAATTGCACGACGCAAAGAAGAATTGGAACGGGTCAAAAACACAATTGAACAGAGTGGCAGTCAGGCTTGGATTTATCCAGTCGACATCACAGTTGATGAAGATGCAAGGGGTTGTATTGAAACGATCTTAACCGAACATCAAAAAATTGATGTTTTGATTAACAATGGGGCACGCTCGATTCGTCGCCCAATCACTCAGTCACTTGATCGCTTGCATGATTATGAACGCACGATGCAAATTAATTATTTTGCTGCTGTTCGTTTGACGTTGGCATTGATGCCACACTTTCTTGCCAATCAAGCAGGGCATATCGTTAATGTCTCAACCATGTCAACTCAAGTTCCAATTCCACTATTTTCAGCCTACTTAGCCAGTAAATCTGCACTTGAATCCTTTTCTCGCTCATTAAAAATGGAATTGGGAGATCAAGGTATAGATGTGACTGTGGTTTATTTCCCGATGGTTAGAACACCGATGTCATCAAAAACTGCAATCTATAAACACATGCGAATGTTGAATACTGAGAAAGCAGCGGGTTGGTTGGTGAAAGCTGTTCAGAAAAAACCTTATCGCGTTACAAGTTCAAGTGGTGCGATTGCAAATGCTTTATTAAATACAGCACCGAGCGCATTCATGAATCTGACACGACCATTGTTTCGTCTGATGGATCGTCAACTCGAAAAGAAATTATAAAATAAGGAACGTTCTTCGTTCCTTGTCTAGAATTTTAATCTGAAAAGAATAGATTTAAGTTTGAATGATATATTTTGCTTAATTAAATATTTGAAATGTTAAGTACATGTAAAAACTATTAAAATTATTACTTTATAAAAATAAGTATATTTTTAAGCACAGTTTCAAGTCATCTGGACATCTAAGCTTAGTTAAGTAGATTAATTAATAATTATCTATAGGTGGGATTTTTCTCATTTCCCTACTTAATCATGCGAAAAATAAGAATGATTATGCTGTTAGGCAAGAGTAGCCATATAAGATATTTAATTTAAAAAGCGGCGAACTTTGAAGAAACAATAGCTTAGATAGAGTTAATAAATGATAATAGTTATCATTATTATTGTCATTTGTATTGTTTTTGTGTATTATTCACGAAATTTTTAATAATGAATTAAGGTTCTTACGTGTTAGAACAAAATATCTCTCTCAAATCATCTCAATTTATTAGAACAACACTCTGCACTTCTGTTTTATTGGTGTTGTCATCTCCACATGTATTTGCGCAGGACAGTACAGATAAAGTTTCGACACTGCCGACCATTGCAGTTACAGCAAGCAAGGTAGATGTTGCCTATAAATCGGGCAATATGGATATCCCTCGTAGCGAAGACGATGTCCAAGCCTATACCATGATCGAGCGGGAAGAGATTGAACGTTCAGGCACCACCACAGTCACCGAATTATTGTCTAAAGTATTGCCAATGGCGACCTCAACCAATAATTCCAGCTATTTCTCTGGGACGTCGAGTCAAATTAATTTACGTGGACTTGGTGCCAGTCAAACTTTGGTATTGATTAATGGCCGCCGTAGTGCGGGAACAGGCAGTCGTGGTACTTCTGAATCTACTGATCAGCCCAATTTAAATAATATTCCATTGGCTGCAATTGAACGCATTGAAGTATTACCGACATCCGCCGCTGCGATTTATGGCAGTGGGGCGATTGGTGGTGTGATCAATGTGATTTTGCGTAAAGACTATGTTGGCACCGAAGTGAATCTGCGCCATAGCGATACTGTGGATAATCAACAACCCGCCAAATCTTTTAATTTAGTTTCAGGGTTTTCTTTGGAAGAGGACCGTACCCATGTGATGCTGACGGCTTCCAAAAAAGATCAAGATAGCTTGTTGGCCAGTGAGCGTGACTGGAAAAATAAATCTCGCCAAAATATTTTAAAAAATAATCCGAATAGTCTTATTGGAGACAAGGTCAATCCACCCGCTGGTAATTTAACGAATATTCGCAGTAAAGATGGTTCTGAATTATTACCTGGATGGGGATCATCTATGGCGCATCTTCCAAAAGGTTGGAATGGTGATCTGAGCAAACTAGGTCAAGGCTATGCTTTAGGTTTGTCGGATGGGGTTAGTGGTTGGTCTGGTAAAGAGGGTTTGCTTTACGATACCAAGACGGAAGCACTTGGTCTGTCTTTAAATCGTGATTTCAGTGATCGTCTGAATGTTTTTCTTGAGGCAGGTTATGAAAAAGAAGAGGGTTGGTCATTCAATACTTCTCCACATGGCTATGGGGTGGTGACGGTTAGCAAAGATAGTCCGTATAATCCATTTGGCAAGGATATTTTAGTCAACTATCCTTTGAGCTTGAATAGCCTAGGAGCCTATGCCAAAGACACATTTGAAACCACACAAAAGAAAGTAGCAACAGGCTTTACCTTTGACCTTACACCAGAATGGATACTCTCAGCAGATTATGCGTGGAGTAAATCAGATATTCGTCAACGTTATACGCGTAAAGGCAGCAATAATCCAAAAGCTAGTGCATGGAACAAAGATACCGCCAATAATGCAATTGATTTTCTGCAAGATTTCACCACTACACCAACGGATCTAATTTCAAAATACTGGAACTATCCAAAAAATAATACACAGCAGACTTTAAATGATTTCTCGATTCGTGCCACAGGTCCGATTGCAAAATGGTATGCAGGTGATATTCGATTGGCAACGGGGATTGAGCATCGCCGTTATGAAAGTGAAGGCTTTGCGGATCATCAACATGTTGACAATCCTTGGGTAAAACCTGCCGAACGTAAGAGCAATGCATCTAGTGTTTACACGGAATTTAATATTCCCCTGATTTCCCCTGAGCTGAATTTGCCTTTCGCTAAATTACTGGATGTGCAACTGGCTGCACGTTATGAGGATTTCAATGTGCAAGCCAAGATACCGCAATATGACAGTAAAATTGATCCTGCTACGGGCTATCGTTCCAAGTTCTTAAATTATAGTGACTCTGGTAAATCAAAATTTGATGCGATCACGCCAACAGTAGGTTTCCGCTTCGCACCGAATGACCAATTGATGTTCCGCGCGTCCTATAGTGAAGGCTTTGTTACACCATCAGTCTCTCAGATTTCTCAAGCGACTTCGACTCAAGTGACGGGCGCGACATTAACCGATCCTACAACAGGAAAAATCATTAGTACGTATGAAAGCATTTCTGGTGGTAATCCTGATTTAACCCCAGAAAGCTCAAAAAGTATTAATGCTGGGATTGTGTTAACCCCAGAGGCGATTCCAGATTTACGCTTATCGATTGATTATTACAACATCAAAAAAACCAATAATATCAGTTCGATCAGTGCGCAATATATTTTAGACAATCAAAGTAAATATGGTAGCCGCATTCAACGTAATCAAGCTGGCGATGTGGTTTCAATTGATATCACGCCATTCAACGCTTTAAACCTTAAAACCAGTGGGATCGATACCAATTTAAATTATCGTTTTGATAGTGTGATTGGAGAAACCACCTTTAATTTGGGCTATACCCATGTTAATGAATATCGCCAACAACATAATTTGATTGACCCAGAGAAAAATTTTGTCAGTGTGGTGGGTGGTGCGGTATCCGATGCACCGCTAAAACATCGCGCCAATGCCTCTATTTATCTACAAGCCAATGACAATTGGGGCTTTGGTTGGGCAAGCCAATATTATGGTTCTTATGACATGGTTAATGCGACTGCGATTTTGAATCAAACGGGTCGTGCCGATCAAAAATTGAAAATCGAAGATCAAATCTACCATGACATTTTTGCCAAAGTGAAATTGCCGAGCAGTAAGTTGCTAAAGCACAGCGCTAGCGAATTGAGTTTCGGGGTTCAAAATCTATTTAACGATTACACGGTCGACATGTCTGGAACGCAGTCTTACCTCAGTAAATACAGTGATGTCCGTGGTCGCCAATATTATCTAAACCTTAAGTTTTCTTTCTAATCTTCCTGAAATGCTGGTGGCGATTATTTTGCATCATCGTCACCAGACTAGGTATCTTTTATGAATATTGAAGCGCCTGTGCCCTTGGCCTCCGCCAAGAGGATCACAAAAAAGAAGGTGGAACAATCATCATTGATTCAATATCGATTGATGATTTTTTCACGTTTTGTTTTGGCCATTTTTGGTGGTTATTACTTTGCTGCGATTGCTGCAATGTTGATGGGTTTCCTGTTTTCAGCTGAACCTTCCAAAGCCAATGCCGTATTTGGAGCAACCATGTTGGCTTTTGTGATCCATTGTGCCGTGTTCATTTGGGTGTTTTTGGTCAACTCGACCTTGAAAGTCTGGTTAGGCGTTATTGTTCCCAGTGCTTTGATGACGTTGATCTATTGGTTTTTAAAAGGGTAAAGTCATGCGTGTTGATGGTAAAAATGAAGGCCCTCGCCAATCCATGTCATGGTTACATACATGGACAAGCCTGCTCTTGGGATGGCTGCTATACGCCGTTTTTCTGACGGGCACGCTCAGTTTTTTCCAAAATGAAATTACGGTGTGGATGAAACCTGAATTGCATCAGTCTGTGAATAATACTTCACAGCAGCAACAATTGGGTTATGCACTACAGTATTTGCAGCAAAACGGGCAGCCTGCCGAAAGTTGGAATATCCGTTTTGCCAATGAACGCCAACCTGCCATTATGCTGAATATCCGTAAGCCGGGTGAAGGCCGCCGTCGGGGTGGTGAAATCTATTTAGATGCACAAACGGGACAAGAGATTAAAGCGCGAGAAACTCGGGGTGGCGGTTTCTTATATCGCTTTCATTTTGAACTCTATGGTATGCCACGTATTTGGGGGCGTTGGATTGTTGGTATCGCAACCTTATTCATGTTTGTCGCGATTATCAGCGGTATTATCACCCATAAAAAGATTTTCAAGGATTTCTTTACCTTCCGTCCAGCCAAAGGTCAGCGTTCTTGGCTCGATGCTCATAATGCAACAGCCGTGTTTGCCTTACCTTTTCATATCATGATCACCTTTAGTGGTTTGCTTTTGTTAATGTTTATGTTTATGCCTTGGGCGATGAACAGCCATTATGGAAACGGTCAGAATTTCTACCAAATGCTGAATGAACCTGTTGCTAAAACACCTGAGCAAGCACGGTTATTGGCAGAGCAAAAACAAAAACAAGCAGCAGAGGAAGGGCGTGGCAATCGAGGGGGCGGCCGTCGTGGTGAGACCGAACAAGCAGCACCTGTACTTGCAGCAGCACCGATGGTGAATTTAGTCGCATTGAGTCATTACGTTCAACAAGGCTGGGGCGATAATCCAATTTCCTCTATTCGAGTGAATAAACCGAATACCGTTGAAGCTGATGTTCAATTCAATGCAACACGCACGACGACATTACTTGATCGTGAGAGCATTCCTTCAATGAAGTTTAATGCGGTGACAGGACAACTGATCGATGAAGCCAAACCTGTTAACTCGGCATCAAAAGCCATTTATACCCTAGTGACATGGTTACATATGGCACATGGTGTAGATTCAGTCCTACGTTGGTTGCTATTTTTATCGGGCATATTAGGCACCATGATGGTGGCTTCTGGTCTGATCTTGTGGGTGGTCAAACGGATTCCAGATGTACAGAAATTGGGTTATAAGCCTTTTGGTCATCGTCTGGTTGAAGTTCTGAATATTACCGCAATCACAGGTCTACCGATTGCCTGCGCAGCTTATTTTATTGCCAATCGTTTTATCCCCGCTCAATTGGCCGAGCGTTCTCCGTTAGAGATTAATGTGTTCTTTATCGCATGGCTTGTGTGTTTAATTCATGCGGCTATTCGGGCGCATCGTCCCGCATGGTTGGAGCAACTGGCTTTAGCCGCTGTACTGTTTCTGTTTATGCCAATTCTAAACTTCTTAACAGGTGGGCAGGCGTTGTGGATGAGTATCTATCATGGACAATGGATGATCGCCAGTTTTGATCTGGTGTGCATTATTTTGGGTCTGATTTTTATCTATTCTTATTACAAGTTAAAGCGTTACCAAGGCTTAGCGATGAAGCAGAAAAAACAGCCTAAAGTTCAAGCTGGACAGGAGCAAGCATAATGGCAGCATTGATGTTGTGGTGTGTTGCTGTGGTGGCGTTATCAGCACTTGCCTGTGGGATGAGTAAGCATCAGCGCGATATTTTTAGTGCTCAGATTTCAGCGCAAAATAGTCGATGGTTTGAAATTGCAGGTTGGGCAATGTTACTTCTCTCTGCGCTGGTCATGATTTATATTAAAGGGGCTTCGGTCGGTTTATCTGAGTGGTTGGGTTGTATCACCTTTGCCGCTTTGGCAGTCGGGTTATTATTAACTTATCAGCCAAAAAAACTATTACAGGCCAATGTGATTGTGACTGTTTTATTCGGACTGTTGTTGATCGTGAGTTTGATTTAAGACTTGGCCGCATCATGGTTAAATAAAAAGAGGAAACCAAAGTTTCCTCTTTTTAATGGAAGATAAGACTAGTTGGTTTTACCAGTCATATTTCAAACCCACGCGGAAATTGGTTGGCGCACCATAATAGCTATTGGTGGTCGCCAAGTGGTATTTTTCATTAAATAGATTATTTAAATTGAAATTCACTAACAGGTTTTCATTGATTTTATAACGTGCCATTAAGTCGACTAAAGCATAGCTGTCTTGTGTGAAGCGAGCGCCATTTGGTCCACCATCTTGATAAATTTCACTTTGCCAACGAAGGCCACCGCCAATTGTTAGTGCTTCATCGAGATATGGTAGGGTATAAGTGGTAAATAGTTTGGCTGTATTATTCGGGATGCTGGTATTTAAGCTTTTGCCCTTGTTGTCTTGAGAGAGATTACGTGAAAAGCTTGCAGAAACTTGCCATAGATCTGTCAGTTTTCCTGTACTTTCGATTTCAAAACCACGACTTTTTGTTCCAGATTCGGTACGGTAAGCTTGAACTTCACTGCCACTTGGACCAATAATTTTTACTTTATTACTGTTTGCATCAATGACTTCTACTGCTTTATTGTCTTCTTGGGTTTGATAAATCGCAGCACCAATATTTAACTGATTGTCAAAGAAAGCGCCTTTAATTCCAAGTTCTGTACTATTCCCGATTAAAGGCTCTAAATAATTTGCATGAATATCTAGTTTATCTTGTGGAGAGAAAATGGTGGTATAGCTAGCATAGCCTGTCCATTGATCTGTTATGTCGTAAGTAATACCGAAGTATGGAATAACTTCGCCATTTTCTTGTTGTTTTTTATATGATGTGACTTCATCTGAGGTATTAAAGTTGCGCGTAACGCGTTCCCAGTTCTCGACGCGAGTACCCAAAATCACAGCCAGTGGATCAGTAAGTTTTAGACGTACTGCACCAAATACAGATTGGCTCTGATCATCACCACTATAAGTGCCATCAATCATGGTTGGTGGACGAGTCGGATTATGCCCATCCCATGCAAAGATGTTATCTAGCTCCCCATCCCAAGTATAGTTATTATTCCAACTTGAATAGGTTGGACGTTTATTTTTACTTTTAGCGTAGGTTGTACCTAAAACGACTTCATGTGTTTGGCTTAATAGGTCAAAAGAACCATTCAAGGTTAAGTTAAATAGATCTTGGGTTGGTTTGTAATCCCAGCGGGTGGCATAGATCATAGCGCCTGCCCCAGTTTGTTTATCAATCCCATTCGAGTAGATATAACCGACGACTTCGTCCGATGCTGTAATTGTTCTTGAGGCAGTACCTTTGAGTTTCCAGCGGTCGTTAAATTGGTGCTCTACATCTGCAAAATATGCGGTCGTGGTACGATCTGAATAGGTCCAGTCAGCAGCATTTGAGTCAGAACGCGACCAATTGATTAGACTGCCATCTGTGTAAAATGAAGGTAAACCACCACGGGCAATACCTGAAATATCCATTTTTTGATAGCTAAGGCCCAAACTCGCTTTGGTTTTTTCTGTGAGGTCTGCCTCAACAACACCATAGGCAATTTTCCGCTCTTCACTATAACGATCGATATAGGAGTCGCCTGTTTGATAGGCTAAAACGGTACGACCACGAACACTACCTGAGGCATTTAATGGGCTGGAAACATCAATATCAGTACGATAAGTATCCCATGAACCTGCACTTGCGCTCACAGAGGCTTTAAAATCCTGCAACGGTTTCTTACGGACCATATTGATACTGGCACTGGCAGAACCGGCACCTGTCATTAAGCCATTGGCACCGCGTACAACTTCAACTCGGTCAAATAAAGCAGTATCCTGACTTTGAAAAATAGCAGTATATGAACTCATCAGCTTTACGCCATCGAGCAAATAGTTATCAACTGTTTGGCCGCGGGCATAAACAGGGGAGTTATCACTGCCGATGTTGCCCGTTTGGTTAATGGTTAAACCTGCGGCTTGTGAAATGACATCAGTCAGTTGCGTTAGGTTTTGGTCTTTCATTTGCTGATTGGTAATCACGCTAACCAATTGTGGTGTTTCTTTGAGTGAAAGAGCCAGCCCTGTCGATGCTGTTGTTGCCTTGGCAGTATATGACCCAGAACCTTCTGTAGTGAGGTTTTTGCCTTTATCTGCACTCAGATGAATCGTCGCTAATTGTGCTACGCCAGTTTCGCTACTTTGATTTGCTCCAGCCGTTGCATTTGCTTTGGTATGAATCGCTTCTAACTTAACGACTTTAGGTTCAATCGCTGCTACAGTTGCTTTGGCTTGAATGCTATATCCCGCATTGGCAACTTTAACTGCTTCAAATGCATGTGGTTTGAGCAAAACGTCTAAAGCAGTTTCTACTGAATAATTTCCTTTGAGTGAAGCGCTTTTTATTTTAGAGAGTGTGCTCGAATCATAGCTGATGGTGGTGCCTGTTTGAATCGCTAGCTGTTTAAGTGCTTGATCGAGTGTGGTTGAGCTAATCGAAATCTGATAAACATTTGCAGCATAGACAGACGTTGTTGCGATGCTGACAACGCTGAGTGGCATGCCCCATAAGATTGCGCGTACAGCCAACGCCAAGGTACTTTTCGCCTGATAATCCTTCATGTGGTCTTCTCGAGTGGGAGTGTATTTCTCTATAAGTCGGATCAGATCAAAAAAAGGATCAAATTTTTATCTTTTTTTTATTTTTAATAAGTACGGACTGTAATAGCTGAGCTCAAGTTGATGGGTATATGCCAGTGTATCGAGACTCTGTTGAGGATTTTGTAATGACAATACCCCAGAAATCGGGATGTTTTTCAGTTCAGTATCGATATGATAGGTCCCTTTTTTATAACGATACAATTCATCTAGTACTTTCTCTAAAGGCCATTGTTCTACCACCAGCAATTGTTGTGTCCAATAGGGGCGATCATTATTAAGTGGGAGTGGTTTAGAGATCTGTTGAGTATCGAAATATGCACGTTGGCCTTGTTTTAAAATCTGACGCTGACCAGAATCCTGAGGCTGTAGCGCGACTGCATGTTGATAGACTTTAACCCGAGTCTGATCATGATGTTCTTGTCGTACCGTAAACTGAGTACCTAAGGCCTCAATTGCACCATCTTTGGTCTTCACCATAAATGGACGGTGTTGCGGATCTTTGGCGGTCTGGATATAAATTTCACCTTCGATCAGTTGAATTTGTCGAGTCTGTTCGGAGAAATTCACGTTGATATAACTATCACTGGCCAAGATCAAAGTTGAACCATCTTGCAGTGCAATAGTTTTAATTTCACCGACCTCAGTATGATTATCAGATTGCAATTTTGCCCAAGGCAACAAATACATTCCGCAGCCGATAACTAACAATCCTGAAAGGCTAAACAGCATATTTCGTTTCGCGGTCAGTTTAAATTTTTGATTGGACTGGACTAAAGAGTCTGAGGGAAAGTGGTTGGATAATCCTGTTAAGCCGTGTGTAAATCTATTGATGTGTTGAATAGCTAAGACATGTTCTTTTTTTTCTGCCTGCCAACGTTCAAATTGCTGCTGTTGCAGCTCGGTCATTTCACCTGAATGTAATAGCACCAGCCAATCTGCGGCTTGGTCCAATACATGATCAGGGATTTTAGGGGCTTGAGACATAGCAGCAAAGCAAATTTAGCAATTAATCAGTCTGATTATAAAGACTTATGCAGGCCAAGAAAGCCTGTTTCATATCTCTTTTGACCGTTGCTTCTGAAATATCCAGTTTTTCACTAATCGCACGATAGGTCAGTCCATCCAATTGCGATAATAAAAACACCTGTGCGGTGCGTTGAGGTAGCTTTTCCAGCATCAAATGCACTTGATAAAGCGTTTCACGAATACAGACTTCGTATTCAGCAGAGGGATAGTATTCTTCTGGTAGCTGTGCAAGTGCATCTAAATATAAGTGTTCAACATGCTGATGTCGCCAATAATCAATAATCACATGCTTGGCGATGCCCATCAACCATGCCTGAGGTTCTTTAATATTTTCAAAGCAATAGTCACTTTTCAAAGCACGGTAGAACACTTCCTGACTCAAATCTTCAGATTGATGGTGGTGCTGTAGCTTGTGCTTAAACCATGACAACAACGAGCTTTGTTGTGATTTATAAACGTGGCTAAACCATAACTGTTTTTCTACGTTCAGGTTCATAGCAAAGAGTCCACAAATGAGCAGGGAGATGCACAGTTAAAGTCGAGGGGAAAAAATATTTTCAAATAGTAATGATAATTGTTATTAATATCAATAAAATTGTATACATACTTTTACAGAAAAAATTGAGCTGATTTTGAATTTCATTCGACTAAACCAATGCAAGGGAACATTTTTGTTTTCTTCGTCTCCCATATTTTTAATGAATTTTATTTGAATAAGTAGAGTATGTCATGAGTGAACAACAAATTGATTTAAAACCACAACAGCATTCTCGATCAAATAAAATCAAATGGTTGATTGCCTTGACGGTGCTTTTATTGCTTATGGTATGGGGTTGGAATTATTGGAAAAAATCCCAAGCCGATCAACAAGAGTCATTTAGCCAATGGAGTAAACCTGTGCCTGTTCGCGTGGTCGGGGTACAACGTGGCGATTTGCAATTACAAATTAAGGCGATTGGTACGGTCGTACCTGCCAATACTGTGAATGTTCAAAGTCAGGTATCTGGTGTGCTGCAAAAGCTGTATTTCCAAGAAGGGCAATACATCAAGAAAGGGCAATTGTTAGCACAAATTGACCCGACACCATTTCAAGTCGCATTGGCACAGGCACAAGGGACACAGCAACAAAATTTAGCGCAGTTGCAAAATGCACAAACGGAATTGAATCGTTATCAGTTGCTGTATAAGCAAGACTCGATTGCCAAGCAACAGGTCGATCAACAGCAAGCCTTAGTCAATCAACTCAAAGGACAGATGCAAGCCAATCAAGCACAGGTTGATGCGGCAAAGTTACAACTGTCTTATACCAAAATATATGCACCGATTGATGGCCGTGTTGGTTTTCGCCTCAAAGATGCAGGCAATTTAATTCAGGCCAATGAAGCAACGGGCCTATTGAGTATTACTCAAATCCATCCAGTGTATATCCAGTTTGCCGTTGCGGAAAACTATTTAGACATCGTACGTCAAGCCACTAAAAATAAACAAAGTATTCAAGTCAGTGCATGGGATCGTGCAGAACAAAAACAATTGGCAACAGGCTCAGTTCAAGCACTGGATAACCAGATTGATCTGAATACAGGCACACTTAAAGTTAAAGCTGTTTTTACCAATCTGGATGATGCTTTATTTCCGAATCAATTTGTCAATGTTCGTGTAAATGCCAAGACCTTGCAAAATGCAGTGCATCTACCGAGTGACGCCATCCAACATGGCGCAAAAGGAACTTATGTTTATATTGTCAATAAAGAACATAAAGCCGAAGTGCGTCTGTTAAAACTGGGTGTGGTTTCACAAGGACAGACCGAAATTGTTGAAGGTCTTCAGGGCAATGAACGTGTTGTTTTAGAGGGGATTGATCGACTTTCAGAAGGGCAAGAAGTACAAGTCATTCAGGATGATGTTTCTAAGCCAATACCCGCAAAAACTGTAGCTGGGTAAGCGTATGAATATTTCTAGATTCTTTATCGTACGACCCGTCGCCACTACTTTGTTTATGTTGGCGCTATTTTTTAGTGGCCTGTTGGTGTGGCGTTTATTACCTGTATCGGCATTACCGCAGGTTGATTATCCGATTATTCAGATTTACACCTTTCAGCCGGGTGCAAATCCAGATACGGTGCAGCGAACCATCAGTTCACCTTTGGAACGGGAGATGGGTAAGATTGCAGGCTTGAAGCAAATGTCTTCAAATAGCTCGGTCGGTGCTTCGGTGATCACCCTGCAATTTGAGTTATCTGCCGAACTGGGCATTGTGGAGCAAGAAGTACAATCGGCCTTGAGTACTGCCAGCAGTAAATTGCCGAATGATTTACCCACGCCACCCATCTATCGCAAAGTGAATCCTGCCGATGTGCCCGTGATTACCCTTGCAATTAGCTCTGACAGTTTGCCACTGACCACGGTCTATGACATGGTCGATACGCGTGTGGCACAAAAACTTTCGCAGCTTTCTGGTGTTGGAATGGTGAGTCTGGCAGGCGGACAACGTCCTGCCATCCGTGTGCAGATGAACCCAGCTGCCTTGGCAGCGATTAAGCTCAGTGCTGAAGATGTGCGCGCGGCGATTGCTGCTGCCAATGCCAATCAACCAAAAGGGAGTTTTGATGGGCCTTTTCGATCGACCATGTTGGATGCCAACGATCAGATGCGTTCGATTTCTGATTATGAAAACCTGATTTTACGTTGGAACAATGGCGCACCGATTCGTCTAAAAGATGTCGCACAAGTGCTTGAGGGCAGTGAAGATCGTTATATGGCAGCGTGGGCGGATAGCCAATCTGCTATTTTGGTGAATATTCAGCGACAACCCAATGCCAATGTGATTGAGGTGGCGGATCAAATCAAAAAAATCCTACCTGAGTTACAACAAAACCTGCCTGAAAATGTTCACATTCGCGTATTAACTGATCGAACGGAGAATATTCGTAGCTCGATTAAAGATGTTCAAAAAGAATTGGTCTTCGCCGTGTGTCTGGTGGTGTTGGTCACCTTCCTGTTTCTACGTAATTTTGCTGCGACCCTGATTCCAAGTATTGCCGTACCGCTGTCGATTATCGGCACTTTTGTACTGATGTATTTCCTTGGTTTCTCGGTCAATAACCTGACTTTAATGGCATTAACCATTGCCATAGGCTTCGTCGTAGATGATGCCATCGTGATGCTTGAAAATATTGCACGACACCGTGAGTCAGGTGAAAGCATGTTGCAAGCAGCCCTGAAAGGATCAAAAGAAATTGGCTTTACCCTCATTTCTTTGACGATTTCCCTGATTGCAGTTTTGATTCCTTTGCTGTTCATGGGCGATGTCGTTGGGCGGCTGTTCCATGAGTTTGCCGTGACATTGGCAGCAGCCATTGCACTGTCTTTGGTGGTGTCTTTGACCTTGACCCCGATGATGTGTGCCTATCTACTAAAAGATGCACCGAAGCATGCAGATCAACCGAGTCGATGGAGTCTGGATCGAGTCATTCAGCATTATGCGAAGTTGTTGCAATGGGTACTTCGACACCAAGTACTGACCTTGATGGTGATGTTGGCAACAGTGGTACTGGCGGGACTGTTGTATTGGTCGATTCCGAAAGGCTTTTTCCCAGTACAGGACAATGGTGTCATTCAGGTGGTCACTGAAGCCCCTGACCAAATTTCATTTCAGGCCATGAGCGAACGTCAACAAGCTTTGGTAGCAGTGATTGCAAAAGATCCAGCTGTTGCCAGCTTATCTTCTTTTATTGGTGTGGATGCCAATAATCCCAAGTTAAGCAATGGGCGTATTCTGGTCAATTTAAAACCCCATGCTGAACGTGAACCCGCAACGGATGTGATGGCGCGACTAAATGAAAATTTTGCACAGGTACATGGGATTAAAGGCTGGATGCAACCTGTACAAGAGTTAAGTATTGAGGACAAAATTAGCCGGACTCAATACCAACTGAGTGTGACTGCACCGAAAAATCAATTGGTAGAGCAGTGGACACCTCAACTGGTTCAGGCATTGCGTCAGCAGCCTGCATTTGCGGCAGTAACCAGTGAAGATGCAGGGCGGGGTTTACAAGCCTATATCGAGGTCAATCGTGATGCGGCTGCACGTTTAGGTTTGAGTGTTGAAGACATTAGTTTGGCTTTGCAAAATCTATTTGCTCAACGCCAAATCGCAACTTTATACACGCAATCCAATCAATACCGCATTCTTTTAGAATTAGACCCAAAACTCACCCAAGGCATTGAGGCTTTAAAGCAAACCTATATTCATAATAATCAGGGACAGCCGATTTTATTAAGCTCTGTCGCCACGATTGTCGAAAAACATGCACCGATTCTTTTACAGCAACAGTCGCAATTTCCTGCGGTTGGGATTTCCTTTAATTTAGCCAAGGATGTGTCTTTAGGCGAAGCCATTGCTGCAATTGAGCAGGTTAAGCAGCGCCTCGATTTACCGGCAGAGCTACAGGTACAACTGCAAGGCGCAGCCGCCGCTTTTGAAAATTCACAGCAACATACCTTTTGGTTGGTGATTGCGGCAATTGTGACCATGTATATTGTGCTCGGCATGCTGTATGAGAGCTTTATTCATCCAGTCACTATTCTTTCAACCTTACCGTCTGCCGCGATTGGGGCTTTATTGGCCTTGTTTATGGTGGGGAGGCCATTAGACATGATTGCGCTGATCGGGATTATTTTATTGATCGGTTTGGTCAAGAAAAACGGCATCATGATGGTCGATTTTGCACTTGCAGCACAACGTCATCAGGGCTTGTCGGCTGAGCAGGCCATTTATCAAGCTGCTTTATTACGCTTCCGTCCAATTCTGATGACCACGCTGGCCGCGGTCGTCGGTGCAATTCCGCTGATGCTGGCCTCTGGTTCAGGGGCTGAATTGCGACAGCCTTTAGGTTTGGTGATGGTGGGTGGATTGTTGGTGAGTCAGGTGCTGACCTTGTTTACCACACCCGTGGTGTATCTGTTTTTTGATCGCCTGCAAGCAACCCGAACTGATGCAAGTCAGTTTTCAGAGCAGACAGGAGCCTCTCAATGACGCTGCTGTCGGTGTTTGTGCAACGACCTGTTGCCAGTGTGCTATTGGGGCTTGCGATTGTTCTACTCGGTATATTGGCTTATTTACGTTTGCATGTTGCGGCATTACCACAAGCGGATATTCCGACCATTGTGGTGCGTGCCAATCTACCCGGTGCCAGTCCAGAAAGTATGTCTGCAACGGTGGCAACACCTTTAGAACGCGCCATGATGGGGGTTTCTGGGGTTAAAGCGATTAACTCATCCAGTAATCAAAGTTCGACACAGGTGGTTTTGCACTTTGATTTGAATACCGATATCAATGAAGCGGCACGTGAGGTTCAGGCTGCCATCAATGCGGCGATGTCGCAGTTACCCGCAGGGATGCCGAGTCCGCCTGAATATTTCAAAATTAACCCGAGTCAAAGCCCGATTTTCTATTTGGCACTGAGCTCCAAACAGCTTTCAGCGGCCAAGCTATATGAAATTGCATCCAATCAATTACAACCCAATTTGGCCCAGATCAGCGGGGTCGGTGAAGTGTCGATTGATGGTGCTTCTATGCCAGCTGTACGTATCACCATCAATCCAAGTGCTTTGGTTTCAACGGGGATGTCACTAGAGCAAGTTCGGCAGGTGGTCGCGAAAAGTAATGTGGTGCAGGCATTGGGCGTGGTGGAGCAACAGCAATTGCGTTGGCAAGTGGCGCTTTCTACAGAATTAAAGACCGCCCAAGATTTTGCCGACCTGATCATCCGACACACCGATCAAGGGGTGATTCGCTTAAAAGATATTGCCGAAGTGCGTGATTCGGTTGAAAACCGCTATGTCAGTGGTTTTCACAATGGACAGCCTGCGGTGATATTAAAAATTAGCCGACAGCCCAATGCCAATACCGTGGCGACCATTGACCTGATCAAAGCCAAATTGCCTGCTTTACGTGAATTGATGCCACGCGATGCGCAGTTAACGGTGGTAATGGATGGTTCAAATATCGTCCGTAATAGTCTTGAAGAAGCAAGAGATACTTTGTTTCTATCCATGCTGTTGGTCGTGATCGTTGTTGTACTGATGCTAGGGCGATTGCAGAGTGCAGTGATTCCCACAATGGCATTACTGGTCACTTTAATTGGGGTTTGTAGTCTGATTTATTTGGCTGGTTTTTCGCTGAATAATCTGTCGATTATGGCGATCATCGTGGCGATTGGTTTGGTGGTGGATGATGCCATTGTGGTACTCGAAAATATTGAACGCTATATTGAGCAAGGTGATTCTCCTGCACAAGCGGCGGTAAAAGGCATTCAAGAAGTTGGCTTTACCTTGATTGCCATGAATCTGGCATTGATGGTGATTTTCCTCTCGGTCTTGTTTATGGGCGGTGTGATAGAACGCTTATTCAGAGAGTTTTCGCTCACGCTGGTTTTTGTGGTGCTGCTATCGGTCTTTGTTTCCTTGATTTTAACCCCCAGCTTATCAGCACGCTGTTTAAAACCTCTATCTCTTAATCACCCTCCACGACTGTATCGTTATAGCCATGATTTGATTCAGGGATTGACCCAATCTTATATTCGCTCTCTGCATTGGGTGCTGAAACATGCTTATCTGATTGTGGTGTTGTGGCTGGCCGCAATCATGGCGTCAGTTTATCTCTATAATTTATTACCAAAACGGGTATTACCTGAACAAGACACGGGGCGAGTCGGCGCTTTTATTCGTGGCGATGATGGTTTTTCTTTTCAAATCATGCAACCAAAGATTGCTGCATTTAACCAAGCCTTACTCAAAGATCCTGCAGTACAAGATGTAGTCGGTACTTCCGGTGGCGGTGGTGGTATGACCAACTCATTTTTGATGGTCAGTCTGAAGCCAAAAGCTGAACGCGACGGATTAACCTCCAAACAAGTAGTCGAGCGTTTAAAGAAAAATGCACCTTGGCAAGCAGGGGCAGTGTTCTCTGCGGATGTCGAACAAGATTTGGAATTGGATGATCCTTTTTCCAGTGGCAATGCCCAAGAATATTTATTGTTATTGCAATCTGACAATGTGAGCTTACTGCGTGAATGGGCACCCAAAGTTGCCGAGGCCATGCGTAAACTGCCTGAATTTGAAGAGGTGGAAACACAGGGTGATGAAGGGGCGCAACATGTCACGTTAGACATCGACCGTGAAGCGGCGAAACGATTGGGTATTGATATTGAAAGTATTTCCAGTGTTCTCAATAACTCCTTTTCACAACGGCAGATTTCCATAATTTATGATCGTAATGATCAGTTCTATGTGGTGATGGAAGTTGACCAACGTTTTACCGAACATCCTGAAGCCTTGGCGGATATCAAAGTGCCAAATCAACAAGGCATCTATGTGCCCTTAAGCAATTTTGCTACGTGGAGTTATGGCATTAGCAATGATCGGGTTTATCGCCGTAATCAATTTGCCGCTATGGGGGTTGGCTATGTGGTGAAGAAAGGCTATAGCTATGAACAGGCCGATGCTGCGATTCGTCAGGTCTTGCCAAAGATCATGCTGCCAAAAGAAATCTTTGTGATGACAGATCGCGATGTCGAAACTGAAAGCCTTCAAGCTGGTTTAAGTACGCCTGCTTTGATTGCGGCTGTGATCGTGCTGATTTTTATTGTCTTAGGGATTACTTATGAAAGTATTGTGCATCCTTTTACCATTTTATCCACCATTCCGACAGCAGCTCTGGGCGCTTTACTCAGCTTATGGTTGTTTCAGATTCCGTTTAGCCTGATAGCCTTGTTAGGCATCTTTTTGCTGATTGGGATTGTGGTGAAAAATGCGATCTTGCTGATTGATTTTACTTTGCAGCAACGGCGTCAAGGTCACACCGATTTAGACAGCATTATCGCTGCGGCAACATTGCGTTTCAGACCGATTTTAATGACCAATACCGCAGCTTTATTGGGTGCGATTCCTTTGGCACTCGGTTGGGGCGAAGGCTCTGAAATGCGGCAACCACTTGGGATTGCCATTGTTGGCGGATTGGCCCTGGGGCAATTATTAACCTTATATACCACTCCTGTGATGTATCTCATATTTGAAAAATTCGCTCAATTCCTGAATCGCTTCAAACTGCGATTGAATATCTTGCGTTGGAATAAATAGGAAGTCGCTATGAAAAAAACAGTTTTTACACTTTCTATCAGTATCACAGTGATGATGCTCACAGCATGTCAGTCGTCTAGTACCTTTAAGCCCGCAGCCTATCAGCAGCCCGTGATTCAGAGTGCTGCACAATATAAATATGCAGATTTGCAGTGGATTGAAGCTTCTAAGATAGCAGCGACACCACAGCAATGGTGGGAGATGTATCAAGATCCGATCTTATCCAAGCTGATACAGCAATTGGATCAGGACAACTTGAGCATCCAACAGGCCCAAGCCAAGTATCGCCATGTTATGGCACTGTTGGATGGGCAACGTGCTAATGCGCTTCCTAGCATCAGCATGGGTGGCAATGCCAATCAGACTGAAACCAAAAACGCTGGCAAGAGTCGGCAATTCGGTGCCAATGTCGCAGTGAGTTGGATTCCTGATCTTTGGGGGAGAGTTGCAAAAGCAGTGGAAGGTCAACAGGCCAACCTACAAGCATCTGCTGCAGATTTGGCTGCCATTCAACTGAGTCAACAGGTATTGGCAGCCGAGACCTATTGGAGTATTCGTTTGTTCGACGCCAAACTAGATGTGTTAAATCAGACCCAGCAAAGTGATGAACGATCTGTGCGTATTTTACAGCAGCAATACCAAGCAGGCATGATTGCACGGGCTGATGTGATTCAGGCTGAGACCCAACTTAAACAAGTCGGGCTGCAATTGTTAGAGCTACAACGTAGTCGTGATTTGCAAGAAAATGTGTTGGCAGTTTTAGTTGGACGCAATGTGGCTGACTTTAATTTAAATAAAAATCGCTACCAATTTAGTACTCCTCAAATCCCGACTCAAATTCCAAGTCGGCTGTTGGCACAACGTCCCGATGTGATTCGTAGCGAACGCGAATTGGCAATGACACATGTGCAATTAGGCTTAGCACAAACCGCATGGTTACCTGATTTGACCATCAGCTTGGATAGTAGTGCCAATAGTCAGGTCTTCCATAGTTTATTGCAGTCACCTAATACCGCATGGTCGATTGGTGCAAAAGCTTTGGGTACATTGTTTGATGGGGGTAAACGACAGGCTGATATTCAACAAGCGCAAGCCAATTACGATGAAAAGCTTGCTGCTTATAAGCATTCAGTTTTAACAGGCTGGAAAGAGGTGGAAGATGGTTTACTGCAAGCAGATCATTTCCAACAACAGATCGTGGCGCAACAACAGCTACTTAAGCTTTCGACTGAAAATGAACGGGTTGCTACGCAGCGTTATCAAGCTGGTTTGGTCAGTTATCTGGAAGTTGCGACAGCACAGAATCTACGGTTGAGTGCAGAAGAACGTTTATTGGAGTTGCAGCAAATGTATTTGAAAAATTCAGCACAATTGATGGCTGCATTAGGTGGTTAATAATGTTTAAGTTTTATCGAGTAATAATTTACTCGATAAAACTTTTGTTTACTTGTTCATATGTTTAGAACCGATTAATTAATCATCTAAAAATCACAATTTATTCATCTAGCTTTTCATATGCTCTGATTAGAAATTTTAGCAATCGTCATATTAAAGATTTATAGCGATTTTTTTGATTATAAAAGGTCATATTTTATGCTTAGTGTTGAGAATTATGATTTGGGCGATCTATCAAGAATTATTGAAATGGCTTGGGAAGATAGAACGCCGTTTGAAGCGCTTGAAAGAGAGTATGGTCTCAATGAATCCTCAGTCATCAAATTGATGCGAACTAACTTACAGCCAAGTAGCTTCAAACTATGGCGTAAACGTATGGTTGGACGTAAAACAAAACATTTAAAGTTGCGTTCCGCTGATGTCTCTCGTGCTTATTGTTCACGCCAATATAAACGTCATTAATTTTCATGTTTATTGTGATCTTAACTTAATTATTGCTGAATAGATTTCTTAAAGGTCATTTAATGTCTAAATTATCAATTGCTTATATTTTTCAAAATCAGCAACTTTTAGTAGATCATGATTTTCAGTTACCACAAGTCGAGAAATTAAAGGATGATCTTATTTTATCCTCAGATTTTGAGGTCATTGCAAGGGACTTAAAGCAGAGTGAAAGCATTCCATCTGGTTATCAATTAGTACCGATTCGCCAACTATTGCAAGTTTGGAATAAACAACAATTTGAGCAAGCAAGTCGAGCTGTACAACTTTTAGAATGGCGACGTAATCACCAATTTTGTGGGCGATGTGGCGAAAAAACAGAGCAGATTCTTGATCAGTTTTCAATGAAATGTCCGAGTTGTGGGTATAGTCAATATCCAAGAGTGAATCCGTGTGTAATTACAATTATTACGCGTGGTGATGATGAGATTCTGCTCGCGAAGAATACACGCAATAAAACAATGTATAGTTTAATTGCTGGCTTTGTAGAGGTTGGTGAAACTTTAGAGGAAGCAGTCCGTAGAGAAACCAAAGAAGAAGTAAATATTGAGATTAAAAATATACAATATTTAGCCAGTCAACCTTGGCCATTTCCAAGTAATTTGATGATTGCATTCAGAGCCGAATATCATTCAGGCGAAATAAAACTTGAAGAAAAAGAAATCAGCGACGCACAGTTTTTTAAATTTGATGCATTACCTGAACTTCCATTTAAAGGAAGTATTGCTTATGCGATGATTATGCATATTCTTCATGGAAATAGAGTTGCAGATGAAACAAAAGAATGGTTATAGGGCTTTCAGATATTTATAAATTAACTTTACTTAGCTTTTTGTGCGTAAGCCAATTATCAAAATTTAAAAAAGATTAAATATGTAGCAGAACATGCTTGTTCAATCCAAGAAAATTGTGAATACTCTTGCCCGAAATTTCAGACTTATCTTTAACTTTTTGGGGTTAGGCTACTACAGTGAAAACACATTCATTTTCTCGTTTACATCAAGCTTTACTGGTTGCTGGTTCATTTTCATGTGGTGGACTAACTTCGGTCTTAGCAAATGCAGAAGATGAAACTGCAGTATCAAAATTACCCACAATTACGGTTGCTGCTCAATCTGAACAAACCATGCTATATCAGAAAAAATTGAATTTGACGGGCTTTTCACAGAAAAATATTGATGAAATTCCAGCTTCAATTGGTATTGTGACCGCAGAGCGAATTGCGGATCAACACGCAAAAACATTAACTGATATTGTTAAAAATGAAGCTGCTGCTGGTGATGGATATGCACCGATTGGCTATTATGCTAATTTTATTATGCGTGGTTTTGCGCTTAATCTAGGATCAAGTTATCTTCTCAATGGTAACTTGCTTCGAGGCGAACAAAATGTAGCGCTTGAAAATAAAGAGCAAGTAGAAATTTTAAAGGGTATTAGTGCAATTCAAAGTGGAATGTCTACGCCAGGTGGAGTCGTTAACTATGTGACTAAACGTCCAAAAGACATTCGTTCTGTTACCTTGGAAACAGATAGTCATGGTGGTAATCGTATCGCAACTGATATAGGCGACATATTGGGCGAAAATCAACAATTTGGTTATCGAATCAATCTCGCTCACGAAGAGATTCATCCTTATGTAGAACATAGTAACGGGAAACGTTTATTTGGTTCAGTCGCTCTAGATTGGAATATTTCTGATCATTCAAAACTCGAATTTGATATTGAATCACAACGTCAACGTCAGCGCTCTGTACCAGGCTATCAATTATTAGATGGAAAAACTGTACCCCAAAATGTGGATTGGGATCGTCTACTTGGTTATCAAAGCTGGAGTAACCCCATCACAAATGAAAGTCTAAATACAAGTTTAAAATATACCCATCATATCAATAAGGATTGGACAGCAAATCTTTCTGCTTCACAAAGCCGTGTTGTGATTGATGACTATTCAGCTTTTCCATGGGGATGTTACAGTGATATTTGTGAGTACACTGGTCTAGGTAATACTTTTGATAAAAATGGTAACTACGATATTTATGATTTCCGTAGCCCAGATGATAGTTACCTAACCAATCAGTTTAAAACTGGACTAAATGGGATATTCGACACAGGAACATGGCAACATAGTTTAAATGTCGAGTTGTCTCATACTTATAAACGACGTGCACAATATGATGCTATCAACCAACCTATTGGCACAGGTAATATCTATAAAAATACAGTGAGCTACAATCCGACAGATAAAGTTTTAGGCAATCATTATAAATCGCTTGATAGTCAGCAAACAGCATTAAATCTTCAAGATCAAATCCGTTTCAATAATTCATGGTCTGTTCTCATGGGCGGAAAAATCCTTTCATTAGATGAAAAAGCCTATGATGCCAGTGCCAATAAGATTCGTGATACAAACTTAAATCGATTCTTACCCCAATTTGCTGTGATGTATCAACCTTGGGAAAATACTCACGTTTATACATCATTTAGTAAAGGTTTAAGTGATGGTGGTCAAGCACCATGGTATGCATTTGGTAATGAAGAAAAAGGAATTGAAGGTAATGCTTTTCAAACACTAGAACCGATTAAATCCACACAATATGAGCTTGGATTAAAACAACAGTTTCAAAATATGTTGTTTACCGCAGCACTATTTAATTTAGAGCAAGATAATCAATACACCAATGCGGATAACTACTTTTTAAAAGATGGAAAACAGCACAATTTAGGTTTGGAATTTGGGTTACAAGGTCACTTAGGACAAAATCTTGATTTAAATTCAACACTAGCGCTTACACGCTCACGTTTAAAAGATATTCAGGTAGATGAATATCAGCATCATCAAACTCAAAATGTGCCAAAACTACGTTTTGCTAGTAATCTCTCATATGCAATGCCACAAATCGAGGGCTTGCGCTTATTAGCTGGTGTTCGTTACAGCAGCAGTAAATATGCGAATAAAACTGGTTCAGTGAAAGTACCTAGTTATACTGTATTTGATACTGGTGCAGCTTATAAATTCCATGCTTATGGATATGAGAATCAATTGAGATTTAATGTTGATAATCTATTTAATAAAAAGTATTGGAGAGACGCGGGCAGTTTCTTCGGGGATGATTACTTGTTCCTAGGTGCTCCTCGTACAGCACAATTCTCTTGGTCTGTGAATTTTTAAATATAGTTCAAATACATAAAAACGATCTTGTTTAAAAATAAGATCGTTTTTTCTTCTATTATTTTAATTAACAAACATAACTATTAAACGTGAACGCATAAATCAAATCAATTAATCAATACGCTTTGAGATTGAATTATTTAACCATTTTATTTCGTAGTATTCGCTTTTCGGAAATCATTCGGTGTCATGCCACTCCATTTTTTAAAGGCACGGGCAAAATTAGCAGGTTGGATATATCCTAAATACAGTGCAATTTCTTGTATTTCCATATCACTGCTCAGTAAAAGCCTTGTCGCTTCGTTATATTTTACTTCATCTAACAAACTGAGATAAGAAGCGCCAATCTCGTTGAGATGTCTTCTTAATGTCCGATTAGACATATGCAAACGTTGTGCAACCAAATCTAAAGAAGGGTAGCCTTTATGAGGTGTCAATACTAATTCTGCCCTGACGCGTAAAGCTATATCTTGGATTTGT
Organism: Acinetobacter sp. Z1; assembly: GCF_024296945.1. Taxonomy (NCBI): domain Bacteria; kingdom Pseudomonadati; phylum Pseudomonadota; class Gammaproteobacteria; order Moraxellales; family Moraxellaceae; genus Acinetobacter; species Acinetobacter sp. Z1. The sequence goes on from NZ_CP101115.1 coordinate 1,768,458, forward strand.
GCTGAAAAGCGGATTTGTTCAGCTTCGCACTGGGCTAATGCCGATAGAAATGCGCTTTGATCCGCCATTTTTGTAGGCAAATCTATGGTCTCAGAAGAATAACAAATTTGGTTTTTTTCTTGATTGAAACGTACTTTGGGTAATTGTGATAAGAAATCTTGATGATAAATAGGTTCAGACCAGTCAACCCGAAGCTCCACATTAGATAAATCATGTTTGGCTAAGACCAGAGCAGTTTGAACGACACCAATCATCAAACATTCATAGAAAAAGCGTCTTAGTATTTCAGCTTGTTCAGGATGTTGGCTGACAACAGGGTGGGTTTGTTGTATTTCAATAATTGATTTTTGATTTTTTTCATAAAAGTCAATTTTATAGTCTTTTAATCGCATATTAAAAAACTGGGTTGCAAGTTCTATGGCATTGCGCAATGACGCACTACTCATCAATGCATATCCCATTGGTCCATGTGCAGTCAGTCTAAGTTTTAATCCATATTCGTATCCTAAACCCAGATCTTTCGCTAGTGTCAGACTCACCCAAGCTAGCTTTGACCATTGCATAGGTGTGATGCGAGCATCTAATTGCTTGAGTAGCGTTACAGGTATTTTACTGAGATGTAAAATCTCGGATGCAGAAAACCCTTTTTCGACCATGATTTCGAGTAATAAATGGGCATAAGAAATAGGGATACTGGCTTTTGACAGTCCATATGGATCTTTCATTTCTATTTATTCGTTGGCCGAAAATGATTGGTAGTATGTCTGAACCCCATCTCACGCTCAAGTTTTATCTCTTGGATACTCAGATCATTGTATTGATTTGAGTATTGCTAATGAGTTTACCTCGTCCATTAAAAGATTCTCCTGTAGTGATAACGGGTGCTTCATCTGGAATCGGTGAAGAACTTGCCAAGCAATTCGCAGCACGTGGCTATTCATTAATTTTGGTTGCAAGACGAGTGGATAAATTAGAGCTACTTGCTACGGCTTTGCGCGAAAAATATCAAGTAGAAGTCAACTTACACCCATGTGATCTTGCTGATCGAGAACAAAGAACTATCTTTCGAAAAGAACTAGAAAAAATGGATATTTCCATTCTATGTAATAACGCAGGGTTTGCCACTTTTGGTCGATTGCATGAATTGGATGCTGATCGTGAACGAGAGGAAACCGAGGTGAATGTCGTTGCCGTACAGGATTTAACATTGGCTGTACTTCCTCACATGATTCAACGCCGAAGTGGGGCGATTCTGATGGTTGGTTCTACCTCAGGTCATCAACCAACGCCTGCAAATGCAACGTATGCAGCGACAAAAGCCTTTGCAAATTCATTTGCTGAATCTTTACATAGCGAGTTAAACGGAACAGGTGTGACTTGTACATTGTTAGCTCCGGGTCCCACGATCACAGGATTTAATGAAGTTGCAGGTATCTCAAACATTGATGGTATAGGCGGAAGTCTAGTATGGGTAACAGCAGAACGTGTTGCCAAAGAAGCGATTCAAGGGATGGCATCTAATCGACGAATTGTGATTCCGGGATTGATTGCTCAAGCACAAACTTTGGGAGGCAGATATACACCACGCATCATTTTATTACCGATATTAAAACAAGTATTTTCGAGGTTAAAAGCATGAGACAACTGATCCATGATTTGAGTATACCGATTGGTTTGGCAAATCTCGGCAAAAAACTCTATCACAATGCCCAATACCTGACGGCTGTCGTGGAAGTTGATGAAAAGAAAATGGCACGCTGGCTACCATCAGGTATGAAATTGGCACAACCTGCCAGAGCAGATTTGTTCTGTGCTAACTTTCCAGAAAATGTATATACAGGGGCTTACCATGAAGCAGGTTTATTCGTACATATTCAGGTGGGTAATAAAATAGGCATTTTTTGCCCGTGGATGATTTTGAATGATGACCGCGCCATGATTATCGGGCGTGAGCTATTGGGTTATCCCAAAAAAATAGGCGAAATTGCTTTGGAAAATGATGGCACTCGTATTCTCGCAAAAGCCTCTCGTCGTGGTACGACACTCATTGAAATGAATGCAAAGCTTGGAGATGTTATTGCTCATGCACCACCAATTTTAGGTTTACCACATCGTAATATCACGGGCGGTTTGGGTTTGGCATTACCCAGAGAAGTTCGATTCACACCTAGAGAACATCCGATTGAGGTACGCCAAGTCGAAATGAAGTTACGCTTTACAGGAACAAAGCACGATCCGTTGCATGAAATGGGCTTGGGTGAGGTCGTTGAAGCACGTATTCACCGTTGCGATTTATCTGGTGGTTTAATTCCACCAATTCAAATTCCACGTTTTAGAACACCACTTTTTCTGATGCGTCAGTTTAATCCACGTGTTTTATAGAGAGAGGATCAGCGATGTTTACAAATACGATCAAGCCTAGAGACTTAAAACCAACGCCTCAGCAGATTTCGGCAAGTATCGACTTTCCAGTTAGACGTTTAGATTTAACTTTCTCAGATGAAATTCCAGAATACTGGTTTGCAAACAATGCTTTTTTGACCTGCTTTTTAGCGGCTTTGTCCAGTGCTTTTCCAGATGGAGAGCGGCAATTCATTCATAGTGTACGTAATTATCAATCGCAGATTGAAGATCCAATTTTATCAAAACAGGTCAGGGCATTTATTGGTCAGGAAGCACATCACGGCAAAGAGCATGATCAGTTAAATGATTTAATGCGAAAACGTGGTTATCCGATTGATCGAATTTATAAGCGTTTTAAAAAGATGAATAAGATGATGCAACAGACTTTTAGTCCTGCACATCAATTGGCTTCAACCGTATGTATGGAACATCTCACTGCAATAATGGCGGATTACTTCATCAGTAAAAATACTCAAGATTTAGATAAATTTGATATGGGTTTACGCAAAATTTGGGCATGGCATGCCATTGAGGAAACTGAGCACAAAGCAGTGGCTTTTGATGTTTATCAATCCTTGGTCAATCGTCCTTATTTTTTAAGATTGGTCATGCTGGAAACTACATTTTTCTTTATGTTCATTACTAGTAGGGGCACGCTAGAGTTATTGAAGCATTCTGGACAACGCACAAATTTGAAAAATTGGAATGTAGGTTTACGTTTTTTATTTGGGCGAAACGGACTTGTACGTCAAATCAGCCAAGATTATTTCGATTTTTTTTCACTCGACTTCCATCCATGGCAACACGATAACCGAGTGATGGCGGAACAGTTAAAACGCAAATATCAAATTATTTAAGCTTAGCCATCATTTTATAATAAATAGGTCTATTCGATGAAAAAATCACAAACGCAAAAACTTAGCCCTTTGCAACAACCACTTAAATTGGCTTGCGGAATCAGTATCCCGAACCGAATTGCAAAATCAGCGATGAGTGAACAGTTGGCTGATCGACATGGTTTGCCAACCATTGACCTGCAACAACTTTATGTTGCATGGGCGAGAGGTGGTACAGGGCTGCTAATCACAGGCAATGTCATGATCGATCATCGTGCTTTTGTTGAGCCTAGAAATGTGGTTCTAGAAGATGAAAGATTCTTACAGGCAAACACATTATGGGCGCATGCTGCACAGGCGAATGGCAGCAAGATCATTATGCAAATTAATCATCCTGGTCGAGTTGCCGTTTTATCCTTGCTAAAAAAACCGATTGCACCTTCCGCAGTAGGCTTGGATTTACCCATGATGAGTCTGCTTCGTATGCCGCGTGCAATGAGTGAAACAGAAATTTTGGAGCAGATTCAACGCTTTGCCAATACCGCTGCATTAGCAATAAAAGCAGGTTTTGATGGCGTGCAAATCCATGCCGCACATGGCTATTTGTTATCACAATTTTTATCACCTTTATCCAACGTTCGTACTGATCAATGGGGTGGAAACTCTGAAAACAGACGACGAATCTTAATTGAAACTGTTCGCGCTGTGCGAGCTGCCATTGGTAAAAATAAAATCTTAAGTGTCAAACTAAACTCGGCTGATTTTCAAAAGGGTGGTTTGACCCAAGAGGAATCGTTACAAATCGCCTTAGCATTAGAGGCAGAAGCAATTGATTTACTCGAAATTTCAGGTGGTAACTATGAATCGCCTGCGCAGCTTGGTTATGCACCCGAACGTCAAGTGCAGAGAGATGCTTACTTTCTTGATTATGCAACTGCATTGCGTAAAAACAGTCAACTACCTTTGATGCTCACGGGCGGCTTACGTGATGCTGAATTGATGAATCGTATTGTGGCAGAAGGGACGGTGGATTTGATTGGTTTGGCGCGACCATTTGCGTTGCAACCCGATTTAGCCAAACAACTGCTGGCAGGAAAGTCTGTAAAAGAACCAGCAACAATTCCTCATCTTGGCTATAATCCTGTGGATGCCTATCTCCAACTCGCTTGGCATGCGGCTCAATTTCGCCGTATTAGCAATGGTCAGCAACCCAAAGCCATTAAAGGATTAATTAAAACCTTGATTGCATTTGGTCCACGAATGGGGTTCAACATTCTGACGCAGCAGAATTAAAATCACATTTTGGTTTAATACATTTTTAGATAAAACTGACTAAAGAAATAAATCCTTTCTATTATTTAATCTAGGCTAGTCTTAACCTATTAAAATATAAAAGGTTAAGACTAGCCAAATGACTAAGATGATTTATTTATTTTCAGCTCTAAATCAAACTCATCCCAACGCTGTATTGCACTGTTCATTGATTGGGCTTTCACATGTCCAAAACCTCGCACATCAGCAGGAAGTTTGGCAATTTCCTCAGCAATCACCATATTATATTTCTCAGGTGATTCAGCTAAGGTCTCGACGAAACTTATATAACGGTCGCGCCATGCTTGTTCTTGCTGCCGTTCTGCTTGACGAGAAAATGGGTCTAGGAAAGTTTCACGTAGCCATTGTAAACGTGCCAATAGCATCATAGGGAAGCGGATCCAATATCCGAAAGCACGTTTACGGATATTTTGATGTGCGCCCAGTACAGGTGGAGCTAGATGATAGGTTAGACGTAAGCCTTCTCCAAACTGCGACGCTATAGACTGTTTGAATTTTTTAGCTGTAAGTAAACGTGCAACTTCATACTCATCTTTATAAGCCATCACTCGATAAAGTTGTGTTGCAATCGTTCCAGCTAATGATTCAGGTAATTTTTCCGCAGCGCTCTCTACTAAGTTTTTATACTTCAAGGCGTATGCTTCATTCCAATATTCACGCAGACGAGTAGTACGGTCTTCAATTAATTCAGACATGGTCTGAGGTTTATTAAGTTTTGGCATCGCTGCGACTAAACGCGGAATTAAATGAGGATCGCTGCTCAGATGACAACCGATACGGAAAGCCTCGATATTCTTATCGACCGCAGTACCATTTAATTGAATTGCTTTCTCTATACTTTCTCTTAGTAAGGGTATTTTTCCTGATTGCCAAGCCATACCTAAAAGAATCTGGTTGGTATAGATCGAATCTCCGAGTACTTGAGTGGCAATCCGAGCTGCTGGTAATGTAACTAGTTTTCCGTGATGTACACGTCCTTTCAAACGAGTAATTAAGTCTGTAATCGGAGCATACCAGTCCCGAGATTCAATAAAACCTAACGTTGGAGAAGCATCTTCATTCACGATCACCACTGCTTCATCTCTTAGGCGTGATAACGCAGCTTTGCTACCTGCTACGATTGCATCGGCGCCGATTAAAATATCACATTGACCAGCAGGAATTTTTGTTGCAGAAATTTGCTCGTCATCTGAAGCAAGTTGTACATAGGAATATACTGTTCCACCTTTCTGTGCTAATCCTGCCATATCCATAACACGTGTCGCTTTACCTTCAAGATGCGCAGCCATTCCTAACAATGCGCCTAAAGTAACCACACCTGTACCACCGACACCACCCACCATGATTCGGCTCGGTGTATTTTCCAAGCTAGGAATGATTGGTTTTTCTGGCCAGCCAGCAGGAAATCCTTCAAATTTTTCAGGGCGTTTCATATCACGTGTGTGTACAGTGACAAAACTAGGGCAAAAACCTTCGACGCATGTAAAGTCTTTATTACAGGTACTCTGGTTAATTTGTCGCTTAGTACCTAATTCTGTTTCTACAGGTTCGACAGATAAACAGTTCGATTGTTTTGAACAGTCACCACAGCCTTCACAAATATCAGTATTAATAAATAAACGTTCAGCAGGGTCAGGGTAGGCATTACGTTTACGACGACGACGTTTTTCACTTGCACAAGTTTGAACATAGATTAGGGCTGTTACTCCCGAAATATCACGTAATTGACGTTGGATTGCATCTAATTCATTACGGTGATGAATTTCTACATCAGGTGCTATACCTTCTTCGGCATGTATCAACTCAGGTTCATCAGTCACGATAACCTGTTTTTTTATCCCTTCAGCGGCTAACTGACGCGTTAGTTGAGCAACACTCAAATGTCCATCCACATGTTGTCCGCCCGTCATTGCAACAGCATCGTTGTAGAGGATTTTGTAAGTAATATTAATTTTTACAGCGATGGCTTGGCGAATAGCAAGATAACCCGAATGGAAATAAGTTCCATCACCTAGATTAGCGAAAATGTGTTTTTCATTAGTAAAATGCGATGCACCAGCCCAACTCACACCTTCACCACCCATTTGTGAATAGGTTTCTGTACCACGATCAAGTGAAACTGCAATGTAATGACATCCAATGCCACCTAATGCACGACTACCTTCGGGTAATTTAGTTGAAGTATTGTGAGGACATCCGCTACAGAAAAATGGTTTGCGATCAGCAATATCTAAAATACGTTGAGATTCTTGTTCAGCTGTTTTTAATAAACCAACTCGGTTTTGAATTTGTTCTTTTATATGAACTGGAATATCCAAGGCGAGAAAACGTGCTGCCAACATTTTTGCAATTGGTTCAGGCTGAAACTCGTAATATCCAATTAAGGGAGCTTCCTCAGTAGATGTACTCCATTCGCCCTTACCATCACAAGCTTTACCAATAATATGAGGGCGTTGATGATCAGGTAGTGAATACAACTCATCTTTAATTTGAGATTCAAGAATCGGGCGTTTTTCTTCAACAACGATCAGCTCTTTTAAACCTTCTGCAAACTCATGTAATCCTTGTGGTTCCAAAGGCCAAATAAGACCGACTTGATAAACTTTTAAGCCAATTTGTTCAGCAATATCGTTATCAATCCCTAATATACGCAAAGCTTCAATCGTATCGAGATAACCTTTGCCACTCGCAACGATACCGATACGGGCATTTTCACATGACCAAGTGACTTTATTGAGTTGGTTAGCACGTGCATATGCTAAAACAGCAGGTAAGCGGTATTTGTAAAGTCGTTCTTCTTGTTGGATACCATGATCTGGCCAGCGAATATTAACGCCATCATCAGGAAATTTAACATCTTTAGGCAGGACTGGAATGACACGATCCTCATCAACATGCACAGATGCTGATGTCTCTACGATTTCACTCACGAGTTTCATGGAAGTCCATACACCCGCAAATCGTGACATAGCGACCGCATGGATACCAAGATCAAGAATGTGTTGTACTGAGGTTGGATAAAAAATAGGAATGCCGCAACCCATCATCACATGTTCAGACTGGTGCGGAACAGTAGAAGACTTACAAGAATGATCATCACCAAATAGGGCAACAACACCACCGTGTTCGGCTGTACCTGCGAGGTTAGCATGACGAAGCACATCACCTGAGCGGTCTACACCTGGACCTTTGCCATACCACCAAGAAGTAACACCATCAAATTTACCTTGACCTGCTAAATTGGCTTGTTGGCTACCCCAAATTGCGGTAGCAGCTAAATCTTCATTAACACCAGGTTGGAACACCACATCATGATCTTTCAGAATTCCTTCAATTTGCCAAAGAAAATTATCATAGTTACCAACAGGTGATCCGCGATAACCTGAAATAAATCCAGCAGTATGGTAACCATTTTTACTATCACGGCGGGTTTGAACGAGAGGTAACCGCACTAAAGCTTGAATACCACTCATATATGCCGTGCCGTTATCGCTTATGTATTTATCATCAAGGGATACATCTTTCGTCGGTATCTTTTTAGGTGTAAATGTCGTAGCGATATTCATTTATGTCTCCTTTGTATTATGTAGTTCGAGCTACTTTCTTTTCTCAACATCCGAGTTGACTTTTGGAGTTATAGACATACGGCGATCAAATCATGCGCAGAACCGTTAAAAAATATGCATGAATGTATGTACACATTTACCATTGTGGTTGATCTAAACTGGTGCAACAATGCGTAATTTAGGAAAAGATATTTACGTTATGCGCAAAAATCTCGATGGTGGACTGTTGCATGCAATGCATGCTTTCCTGAAAGTGATTGACAGTGGAAGTTTTACAGCAGCAGCTGAACAGATGGATTTGACCACAGCACAGGTATCACGTCTGATCAGCGAGTTAGAGTCACGGCTTGGTGTGAAACTGATGCAACGCTCTACAAGGCAGCATGCATTGACAGATATTGGTGCGCTTTATGCTGAGCGTTGTCGACAAGTACTTTCAATCATAGATGAAGCAGAGTCAGAAGCGACAGGAACGGCAACAAAACCAAAAGGACGGTTGCGGATTTTGAGTATGGCAAGCTTCGGGCATTATTATATATCGCCTGTGATGGCTAAATTTTGCCAAAGCTACCCAGATTTGACTATTGAATATCGAACTTCGCAGAACACACCAGACATTTTAGGTAAGGGAATTGATGTCAGTTTATATTTAACTGAATCACTAACGGATTCAAGATTCGTATCACGCCGTATTGGCACCATATTTTCAGTGTTGTGCGCATCTCCTGCATATTTAGAAAAGCATGGCATACCAAACTTACCTGAAGATTTGTACAATCATGCATGTCTACGTTTGGTCAATCCATCAATTACACCCGAATGGCATTTAATTAATCAAAAGGGTGGTTTTCATGAGATCAGTACGAGCGGTCAAATTGTGGCTGATACTCCTGAGTTGTTATTAGAGGTCGTACAACAAGATATGGGAATCGCATTATTACCGATGTTTTCGGTGATTGAAGCTGTTCGTGCAGGTCGATTGTGTCATGTGTTGCCCGATTGGCGTTCACCTGATATTGGTGTTTATACCTTATTACCGTCCAGAGATTATATTGATGCAAAAACTCGTGCTTGGTTGGATTGGGTAGAACAATATATTTCACCAAAAATTAAATCAGATACTTCTTATTTTTATCAATTAACACATACTGAATGATCAAAATTTAAGTCAAAAATAAGTGATTAAAATAAAAAATATGAATGCTCCTTCAAATTTATTTTTAGTGGAGCATTTATCAATTATCTCTGAGATTTATTTATGCACATGACTGCTGAAGATAAGTATTTGCATAATTTGATAAGTTTTTTCGGTTTAATGTTTGGTTGATATTTTGACTAGCCAACATCAGTTTTTCTAGATTAATGCCAGTTTCATATCCAATGTGTGACAGTAAATAATACAAATCCTCAGTTGCAACATTCCCTGATGAACCTTTGGCATAAGGACAACCACCCAGTCCAGCAAGTGAAGAATCAAAGACTCGAATACCTTGCTGTAAAGATTGATAGATATTGGCGATTGCCATGCCATAGGTATTATGAAAATGTCCAGCCAAAATCTTGCTATCCAATTCTGCTAAGCATGCTTGCCAAACTTTTTGCACTCGATCTGGTGTCGCTGTCCCAATGGTTTCACCCAATGAAATTTCATAACATCCCATGTCATGCAGCCGTTTGACGACATTCACGACTTGTTTGGGATCAATTGCACCCTCGTAAGGACAGTCCACCATACAAGAGACATAACCACGTACGCGAACATTATTTGCTTGCGCGGCTTGGAAAATTTCAGAGAATCGTTCTAAGCTTTCACCGATCGAGCAGTTGATATTCTTTCGGGTAAAACTCTCAGAAGCTGCGGTAAAGACCGCAACCTCTTTACATCCAACTGCTAAGGCAGCTTCAAAGCCTTTAAGATTTGGCGTGAGCAAGCTCAAATTTAAATCATCACATTGTGGCAACAATTTAAATAACTCATCGCTCTGTGCCATTTGTGGTACCCATTTGGCTGATACACATGAACCCACTTCAATTGACTTTAAACCTGCATCAATTAAATCATTGATAAAACTCAATCGCTGCTCAATGCTTAAAGCTTGTTTCTCGTTTTGCAAACCATCACGAGGCCCAACTTCTACAATCTTTACATAGTCACTCATGCAACTTCCTCCTCAGCAGCTTGGAAGTCCACAAGCTCATCACCAGCTTTGACTTGATCTCCCACTTGGAAATAGGCATCTAAAATCACACCATCTTTTGGAGCACGAATGGTATATTCCATTTTCATCGCTTCAAGCGTCAAAAGCACATCATCTTTCTTCACGGTGTGATTTGCGCCTACAAGTAATTGTGTCACCACGCCTGGCATCGGTGCTTTGAGATGTCCTTGCTCAGATTGACCATCAGTTTGATTATAATCCTGACGTAAGTAGCTAAACTTATAACTTTGTCCAGCGTTGAACAGGGTAATGCCTTGTACACCTCGGTTAAAGGCGAGTTTTTGCTGAATTCCACCAATTTGAATATTTGCACTGTGCTGATCAGTCAATTGACCTGTGATGTGATACTGCTGACCATTAAATTCTGCGTTAAACCCTTGTTCAGCAGCAGAAAACTTAATTTGAATATTTTGATTTAAATAGTTCAATTTAATGCTGTGTTGATAAGACACATTACTACGCCATAAGGGTTGTGCTAGCCACAGTTGTTTTTGAGTTGATTGATTGCTTTGCATTTGGCTTAGAAATTCAATAAATGCAGTCGCAACAACAAACTCAGGTTTTATGTTCACTGGGCTAAACAAGAACTGCTCTTCACGTTGGATTAGATTCGTATCCAACTTTGCTTGTTTGAATGAATCACAACGTACAATCTTTTCCAAAAAAGCAATGTTATTGCCTAAACCATCGACATGGAATTGACTCAGCGCGTGTTGCATTTGAATCAAAGCAGCTTCACGGTTTTTACCCCATACGATCAATTTGGCAATCATTGGGTCATAGAAAGTGGTAATTTCATCACCTTCAACGATGCCACTATCTACACGAACATATTGGTTTTGCGCTGGGTAGCGTAGATAATCAATTTTACCGATTGCAGGTAAAAAGCCTTTTTCTGGTTCTTCTGCATAAATACGTGCTTCGAGCGCATGCCCATGAATTTGTAATTCATGTTGGAGTTTTGGTAATGGCTCACCGTAGGCAACTCGTAATTGCCATTCTACTAAGTCCTCTCCTGTAATCATTTCAGTCACAGGGTGTTCGACTTGTAAGCGTGTGTTCATTTCCATGAAATACGCCGTACCGTCTTGTTCAACAATAAATTCAACCGTACCCGCACCAACATAATCCACAACTCGAGCAGCATCAATTGCAGCTTGACGCATTGCATCGAGCTTTTCGCTTGGCATTTGCGGAGCAGGGGCTTCCTCTAGTACTTTTTGATGACGACGTTGAACAGAACAATCCCGTTCAAATAAATGTACATAGTTGCCATGTGTGTCGCCAAATACTTGTACTTCGATATGACGTGGTTGAATCACATAACGTTCAATCAGTACGTCATCATTACCAAAACTCGATTTGGCTTCACGTTTACACGACGCAAGAGAATGTAGGAAATCTTCGCTACGTTCCACTAGACTCATGCCTTTACCACCACCACCAGCACTGGCTTTGATCAAAACAGGATAGCCAATTTCATCTGCTTGCTGTTTTAAGAATTCAGCATCTTGGTTGGTTCCGTGATAACCCGGCGTTAAAGGTACACCTGCTTTTTCCATCAATGCTTTAGAAGTTGCTTTCAAGCCCATCGCTAAAATGGCATCGACTGGAGGACCAATGAAGCAAATATTATGCTGCTGGCAAGCTAAAGCAAATTGATCGTTTTCCGAAAGAAAACCATAACCAGGATGAATCGCTTGGCTTCCTGTATCAATCGCCGCTTGAATAATACGATCAACTTGTAAATAACTTTGTGTTGCAGGAGATTGACCAATATAAATCGCTTCATCAGCAAGTTTAACGTGTTGTGCATCTGCATCTGCATCTGAGTAAACCGCAACCGTCGCAATACCTAATTTTTTGGCGGTACGAATCACACGGCAAGCAATCTCACCACGGTTCGCAATTAAAATCTTTTCAAACATGTTGATCATCCTTAATTGTTGTTATTAGAATTTAAAGTCCACGCAGGGGCTTGCTTATTTAAGAAAGCGGTTAAGCCTTCTTTTGCCTCACTGCCTTGACGGACTTGTGCAATGTGTTGAGCAGTTTGTCGAAGTAATTCATTATTCATACTTTGATTGCTGACCATTTGAATCAGTTGCTTAGATGCTGCTTGGGCATGTGGTCCACCCAGCAGTAAAGCATCAATAATCTCTTGAACTTTTTTATCTAAATCTTCTGCATCCGCTATTTCATGTGCCAAGCCGATTTGCTTTGCTTCGTGCGCTGAGATACGTTCAGCAGTTAAAAAATAGCGTGAAGCTTGTCTAGCGCCAATCGCACGAATCACATATGGGCTAATCGTAGAAGGAGCAAGACCTAGTCGAACTTCAGAGGTTGCAAACTTTGCATCGGTACTGGCAATGCAAATATCACATGCAGATGCCAAACCCATACCACCACCAAAAGCGATGCCATGAACCCGAGCAATCGTTGGCTGTTTTAGGGTTGCAAGTGCTTCAAGCATCTGTGCAAGTTTTAAAGCATCGGCTTCATTTTCTTTTGTAGAAGCTTGACCCGCTTGTTTCATCCAATTCAGATCTGCACCTGCTGAAAAGCTTTTACCACGACCTGCTAAAACTACAACTCGAATATCGTCACGGGTAGCAAGTTGCTTAAAACAAGTATGTAATTCTTCAATCACTGTTGTATTAAAAGCATTGTGTAGCTCAGGGCGATTCAGCCACACATATGCCACCTGATCATGCTGTTCCAGTTGTAAAAATTGATAGCTCATAAAACACCTCTTACATGCGGAACACGCCAAATTTAGTTGGTTGAATCGGTGCATTTAAAGCAGCAGCAAGACTTAATCCTAGTACTTGACGCGTTTGCGCTGGGTCAATCACACCGTCATCCCACAAACGAGCAGAAGCATAGTAAGGATGACCTTGAAGTTCGTACTGATCACGAATTGGTTGCTTAAATTCATCTTCTTCTTGTGCTGACCATGCTGCGCCTTTTTGCTCGATCTGATCACGCTTCAAAGTTGAAAGTACGCTGGCTGCTTGCTCACCGCCCATGACTGAAATACGTGAGTTTGGCCATGTCCATAAGAAACGTGGAGAATAAGCACGTCCACACATACCGTAGTTACCTGCACCAAAAGAACCGCCAATGATGAGTGTAAGTTTTGGTACATTAGCTGTTGCCACCGCCATCACCAGTTTGGCACCGTGCTTGGCAATACCTTCATTTTCGTATTGGCGACCCACCATAAAGCCTGTGATATTTTGAATAAATAACAACGGAATATTGCGTTGGGTACATAGCTCAATAAAGTGTGCGCCTTTTTGAGCTGACTCAGAAAATAGAATGCCATTATTGGCAATAATTCCGACAGGCATCCCATAAAGAGATGCAAACCCTGTGATCAAGGTTGAACCAAAACGAGCTTTAAACTCATCAAAACGAGAACCATCGACAATACGTGCAATCACTTCTCTTACATCAAATGGCTTACGTGCATCGGTAGGGACTACACCATACAACTCTTTCGCATCAAACAATGGTTCATCAATCTGTTTGTTGAGTTCGTTTGGTTTTTTATTCAAATTGGCAACGATATTACGTGTAATCGCAATCGCATGTTCATCATTTTCAGCGAGGTGATCAGCAACACCTGAAAGACGCGTATGTACATCACCACCACCCAAATCTTCGCTACTTACGACTTCACCAGTAGCAGCTTTAACCAGAGGAGGACCACCCAAGAAAATCGTGCCTTGATTACGCACGATGATGGTTTCATCTGACATCGCAGGAACATAAGCACCACCAGCGGTACAGCTACCCATGACGACCGCAATTTGGGCAATACCTTGGCTCGACATACGTGCTTGATTGTAGAAGATGCGCCCGAAGTGATCACGATCAGGGAATACCTGATCCTGCATAGGTAAATACGCACCACCTGAATCTACAAGATAAATACAAGGTAAGTGATTTTGTTCAGCAATTTCTTGAGCACGTAAATGCTTTTTAACCGTAAGTGGGTAATAAGTGCCACCTTTAACCGTTGCATCATTGGCAACGATCATGCATGTCACACCATTAACCTGTCCAATACCTGCAATCACACCCGCAGCAGGAATATCATCTTCATAAACTTTATACGCAGCAAGTTGTCCGATTTCTAAAAAAGCTGTTCCAACGTCAATCAATTGATCTATACGTTCACGTGGAAGCAATTTTCCACGTGCTAAATGCTTTTGACGTGCGTTTTCTCCGCCACCTAATGCAATATTTTGGGCGACTTGTGTTAAATCATTGACCAACGTCTGCATAGCTTGTTGGTTTGTTTTGAAGTCTTCACTTCGCACATTAATTTTGCTTTGTAATTGATTCATATGATGCATCCTGATTTATCGTTATTATTTGGTTTCATTAAACAATTCACGTCCGATCAACATACGACGAATTTCAGATGTGCCTGCACCAATTTCATAAAGTTTTGCATCACGCCATAAACGCCCCGTAGGGAATTCATTGATATAGCCATTGCCACCTAAAGTTTGAATCGCTTCTCCTGCCATCCATGTCGCTTTTTCTGCTGCATATAAAATGGCACTGGCTGCATCTTTACGTAAGCTACGGTCATGATCTGCTTTATCACACGCTGTACCAACCGCATATACAAGCGCTTTACAAGCCAGCCACGTTGAATACATATCAGCAAGTTTGCCTTGCATTAATTGGAACTCACCTAAAGCTTGTCCAAATTGTTCACGTTGATGTAAATACGGAATCACGACATCCATGCAGGCATCCATAATGCCAAGTGGACCTGCGCTTAAAACTGCACGCTCATAGTCCAAGCCACTCATCAGGACTTTAGCGCCGTTACCGACACCCCCCAACACGTTTTCAACAGGTACTTCTACATTGTCAAAAAACAATGGATAGGTATTTGAGCCGCGCATACCAAGTTTGTCTAGGTGATGACCATGACTAAAACCTTTCATGTCTTTTTCAATTAAAAAAGCGGTCATGCCTTTTGCGCCTGCATGTGGATCAGTTTTTGCGTATACCACTAGGACATCAGCATCACCGCCATTGGTAATCCACATTTTTGAACCATTTAAAACAAAATGATCGCCTTTCTGCTCAGCACGTAATTTCATACTGACCACATCTGAACCCGCATTTGGTTCAGACATCGCAAGGGCACCAACATAGTCACCCGAAACTAATTTAGGTAGATATTTCTGCTTTTGTTGCTCATTACCGTTGCGATTAATTTGGTTAATACATAGGTTTGAGTGTGCTCCATAGGAAAGAGCAATTGCTGCTGAAGCGCGAGAAATTTCTTGCATAACAATAATATGAGCAAGATAACCTAGGTTTGTGCCACCGTATTCTTCAGAAACCGTTAAGCCTAATAAGCCCATATCACCGAACTTTTTCCATAGATGGCTCGGAAATTTATTGTCTTGATCTACTTGCTGAGCAATTGGTGCAATTTCTTTTGCACAAAATGCGGCAACTGAATCTTGCAGGGCAATGAGTGTTTCATCCATACCAAAATTCAAGCTACGTAGGTTCATTGTGTTCATCCTATTGGTTATATTTGTTGTTCCATAAGCATTCTTGTTTGTGCTTAGGAAGTACCATACAATGAATTTTTAAAAAAGTGAATAGAGATTCATAAAATGATTTACAATTCACTTTATTTGTTAGAGAATAAATTTCATGAGTTATAAACGATCATCTTTAATGCAAGAACGGATGGAACAAAATCGTAAGTCGATTTTGAGTTCAGCCAGAAAATTAATCTCAGAAGGAGGTTTTAAAGACGCACAGATACAAACTATTGCAGAACAAGCAGGTGTTTCGAGTGGGTTGGTTTATCGCTACTTTGACAATAAAAGTCAGGTGCTTATCGAAGTTCTGTCAGAAGCGATCAATACCGAACTATTGGTGATTGATGCGATTACAGAAAGTAATCTAACAGCTGAACAGAAATTGCATAAAGCAGTAACAACCTTTGTAAAAAGGGCATTAAACAGTCCACAGCTTGCATATTCACTTATGTTTGAACCTGTGGATTCAATAGTGGAGCATGAACGTTTTCGTGTGAAGCAGTTGATCAAACAGAGTGTGATTAAGATACTCGCTGATGGAAATGCAAACGGTGAGTTTATTTTAGAAGATCTAAATACCACAGCATTATGTATGGTTGGTGCGATGACCTATGTAGTGGTAGAGCCTTTAGATCCAGCTCAAAATGTAAAATTTGATCAGCAACATAAAGACTATTTTTCAAAGCAGATTGCAGATTTTTGTGTGGATGCCGTAAGGAAAAAATAGGGCATAACATCAATAAAAATCAAAAAACAAGGCAGTTTGAAGAATAGTTGCAGTAATAACAATGAGATGAAATCAGAACAAAATTAGAAAGAATCAAGGAGAATGATTCAATGCAACAACAACGGTTAAGCTATGCCTCTGGACCAAGTGCACAACCCTTATTGGGGATGACGATTGGAGAAAAATTTGATCAAGCTTGTCAGCAATATGCTGATCAAGAAGCGATTGTAAGTTCACATCAGAACAGACGGTTGACCTATAAACAACTACAAGATGAAGTGAATGCTTTTGCCTGTAGTTTGCTCAAACTCGGTTTAAAGAAAGGCGATCGACTAGGCATCTGGTCACCAAACTGCGTGGAATGGACGATCACTCAATTTGCTGCTTTTAAAGCAGGGATTATCCTAGTGAACTTAAATCCTTCCTACAAGAGCCATGAGTTAGAGTATGTATTGAATAAAGTTTCCTGCAAAGGATTGATCATCGCCTCACAATTCAAAACGACTGATTATCAAGAGCTTTTGACGCGAATTGCACCAGAAATTGTTTTCTGTACAGACAAAATTATTCATTCAGAACGTCTGCCTTTCTTGAAGTTTGTGATCAAAATTGATGAAAAACAGCATACAGGTATTCATCGTTTCAGTGATCTAGTCGTTCCTCCAACTCAAGAACAACTCAATCAATTACAATTGGCTACGCAGCAATTGCAATTTGATGAAACCATTAATATTCAATTTACATCAGGTACAACTGGTAATCCGAAAGGCACAATGCTCACCCATCATAACATTCTGAATAATGGTTATTTTGTAGGAGAGGGTATTCGTTTAACGCCACAAGATAAAGTGTGCATCTCAGTGCCTTTATTCCACTGTTTCGGTATGGTCATGGGAAATCTAGCCTGTATCACACACGGTTCTACTATGGTGTATCCATCAGCTGTTTTTAATCCATTAGAAACACTAAAGACAATTCACAACGAACGTTGTACGGCAGCATACGGCGTACCAACCATGTTCATCGCCACTTTAGAGCATGAACAATTTAATGAATTTGACCTATCTAGTTTACGTACAGGGATCATGGCGGGAAGCCCATGCCCACGTGAAATTATGCAGCGTGTGATTGATCGTATGCATATGTCAGAAATCACGATTTGTTATGGCATGACTGAGACTTCACCAGTCAGCGTACAAAGCTCCGTGAGTGACACCATTGATAAACGCGTCAGTACGGTTGGACATGTTCATCCACATGTCGAAATCAAAATCGTCGATCCTGAAGGGCAACTCGTACCACAAGGAACCTTAGGCGAGCTATGCGTCAGAGGTTACTCGGTAATGGCTGGCTATTGGGGCGAAGAAGAAAAAACTCGTGAAGTAATTGATGCCGCAGGTTGGATGCATACAGGTGACATTGCGGAAATGGATGCTGAAGGATTTGTCAAAATTAAAGGTCGCATCAAAGATGTCGTCATTCGTGGTGGAGAAAATCTCTTTCCTAAAGAAATCGAAGACTTCTTATATACCCATCCAGCGATCTGTGACGTGCAAGTGATCGGTCTACCTGATACGCGTTATGGTGAAGAACTATGTGCTTGTATTATTTTGCATGAACATCATCAGACCGATGAAGACAACATTCGTAGTTTCTGTAAGGAACACATTTCACATAATAAAGTGCCACGTTACGTAAAATTCTTTAATGAATTTCCTATGACCGCATCAGGCAAAGCGCAGAAGTTTAAGTTACAGGAAATCATGCGTGCTGAACTGAATTTAACTGGAAACGTATTCGACTAAATGATGTTTTACATCGCATAGAAAAAACAGCATTTTAAAGTCATAACGCAAAGGATCACAGTGAATGGCAAAAGATTTTAATAGTCCAAAGATCGTTGAAGAATATGATCAACATATCCGTAAGTTAATTCCTGGATATGAAATCATTCATCAACAAGTGGATGCCATTTTACAGTCTGTACTTGAACCAACTGCACACATACTTATTGTTGGATGTGGAACAGGTTATGAGTTGGAATATCTGCTAAATAGACATCCTGATTGGAAATTTACTGCGCTTGATCCTTCCTTAGCTATGCTTGAAAAAGCAGGAACACGTGTCAAACAAATGGGGAAGTCAGCACAGGTACAATTTGTACATGGTGATCACTTTGCTTTAACTGAAAGTGCTGGTTTTGATGCTGCACTTTCTATTTTAGTCGCGCACTTTATTGCAAATGAACAAAAAACTGACTTCTACAGCAGTATTCATCGTTGTTTGAAAAATAGTGGACTGTTATTGACCTATGATTTGATGCCTTGCAGTAATCCTCAGCATCTACAAGCTTTACGTTATCTATGTATGACTCAAGGTTTAACTGGATTGCAATGCCAGAAAATGTTAGATCGCATGGAAAATGACTTTTTCACTATTTCATTCAGTGAATATCAGCAACGACTTCAAGACATTGGTTTTGAAGACGTACACTCATATAGTCAAATCTTAATGTATCAGGGTTTGATTGCGAAAAAGGCAGAAATTGCCGAGTTTGCTCAAGCCTCATAACCCAAGGGATTCATTCATAATGGAATAAATGATGAGAAGAATAATTTAGCTTTTATTTTTACCAAATGTTCAATTAACAGTGACTTTTATAGTTATTGTGAGGTTCTTTTTGTCTAAATAAAGCGTTACACAAAACAATGAGAGGAGGCAAAACCAAATAAAATCAGATCATTAGGTTTTAAAACAAGAAATGCGATGCAGTCATCAAGTACTGCAAAGGATATAACGCAAACAAAAAATGAACTTGAAAAGTAAAGTTCATGAAACAAGGAAATTGATTTTAATGAAAAGATTCATCTTAACGGTTCAACAAAGTGTTTTAGCACTATCTGTACTGACTGCCATGTCTGGAAGTTATGCAGGCTCAGAAAATGCAGAAATAGAACAACTTCGTCAAGAAGTAAAAGAGTTGCGTGCAATGCTGCAGAATTATGTCCAGCAAACTCCGCCTGCTCAGCCCACTACTCAGGTCATGGTTGCACCTAGAGCCGAACCCGTTCAAACAACATCGCCGAAATTATCACTCACCAAATCTGGTGCAGAGGTTAATTTATATGGTTATTTGCGTGCGGATGCATCTTATCAAGCGAAAGGCGCATCAACGATGTACAACAATATTAGCGGCGTACCATTAGAAGGGACAGCTGAAGAAGCTCAACAAAAAGATCGTTTGCATAGCACTGCAAGTGTTTCTCGGATAGGTCTAAATTTTAAAACACCTACTGCTATGGGCGATGTCGGTGGAAAATTAGAAATGGACTTCTTTGGTAGCGCATCACGTGATCAATTCCGTATCCGTCATGCCTATTTAACCTTTGATAAATGGTTATTAGGTCAGACATGGTCCACATTTATCGCACCTGAATATTATCCAGAAACGATTGATGCTGCGACCTATGTAGGCGGAGCATTACAACGCTCACCATTGGTTCGTTATAGTGACAATATTACGGCAAATACCAGTTTTGCTTTAGCTGTAGAAGATCCTAAATATACAGCAAGTTCTGACCCTGATAATGAAATGCGTTTACCTGCCTTTGTTGGACGTGTAAATCATAAGTTTGCCAATGGCTCTATGCTTTCTGGACGTAGTTTTGTCGCTGAAAAGAAAACCAGTCAAGATGACGAATGGGCTTGGGGTGTCGGCATCGGTGGAAAATATCAGTTAACACCAAAAACCTTTCTCAAAGCGGACTATAACCATATCAAAGGCGACGGACGCTTCCTGATGTGGACCAATAGCAGTTATGCAATTGATGATCAAAAACATATTCAAAGCAATGAGTTTGATTCAATTTCAACAGGGATTACCCATCAATTTAACACTCAATTTCGTTCAACATTGGGTTATGGCTATATGAAAGCCAAAGACAACAATGCATTTGCACGAATCAATAAAGACAACACAGCTCAAAATAAAGAACTATGGCAAGGCTGGATCAATGGCATGTACAACCCTTACAAGCCAATTACCTTAGGGATGGAATATGTCTACGGTGAACGTGAAACCTTTGATGGTCGCACAGGGACGGATAACCGCATCAACATGACGGCGAGTTATGATTTTTAATATAAATAAAACCTTGAATTATATGTTTTTTCTTTAAGGTGCATTATGTCGTTTTAAATAATGATTAGGAATTTATCTCATTGAGGAGATGCAGAATGACAACATCTACGGTTAATGTAAATGCAGTAATTGATCAAGCAAAATTTACACCTTTTCACTGGAGTATTTTACTTTGGTGCTTATTGATTATTATTTTTGATGGTTACGATCTCGTCATTTATGGCGTTGTTTTACCTTTACTGATGCAGGAGTGGTCTCTCACTTCTGTGCAAGCGGGCATGCTCGCCAGTACTGCTTTATGCGGGATGATGTTTGGAGCAATGTTGTTTGGTGCTCTGGCAGATAAAATCGGACGCAAAAATGTAATTTTAATTTGTGTTACTTTTTTTAGTGGTTTTACTTTTTTAGGCGCATTTGCATCTAATCCTTTTGAATTTGGTATTTTACGGTTTTTAGCAGGTTTAGGGATAGGTGGGGTTATGCCAAATCTCGTCGCACTCACATCAGAGTACGCACCTAAACGCATTCGCAGTACCTTAGTTGGCACAATGTTTAGTGGTTATGCGATCGGTGGAATTTTATCAGCGCTTATCGGCAGTTCTTTAGTTGAGAGTCAAGGTTGGCAAATCATGTTCTTGATTGCTGGTATTCCTTTGATTTTATTACCTGTTATTTGGAAATTCCTACCTGAATCTTTAACCTTTTTGGTTAAAACTGGCAAAACTGATCAAGCACATAGCATCATTCAAAAAATTTCACCTGAACAAAGCATCGGTATTAATACGCGTTTAGTGTTGAATGAAGATAACGTTCCAACAGGTAGTTCTGTAAAAGGGTTATTTCAACAAGGACGTGCATTCAATACGCTTATGTTTTGGGTATTGTTCTTTATGTGCTTATTAATGGTTTACGCACTAAGCAGTTGGTTACCTAAACTTATGCTTGCAGCAGGTTATTCACTCGGCAAGAGTATCTTATTCTTATTTGCTTTGAATGTCGGTGCAATGATTGGTTCGATTGGTGGTGGCATTCTCTCAGACAAATTCCATTTGAAACCTGTAATTATGGGAATGCTGATGGCAGGTGTCGTGGCACTGATCGGCTTAGGGTTTAACTCTCCAGCTTATGTTTTATATGGTTTGGTGACTGTGGCTGGCGCAGCGACGATTGGTACTTCAATCCTTCTTTATAGCTATGTTGCTCAATACTATCCATTAAGTGTTCGCTCTACTGGAATTGGTTGTGCTTCTGGTGTAGGTCGAATTGGTGCGATTGTCGGTCCGATTTTGACAGGCTTGTTACTAACCTTGAACTTACCACATACCATGAATTTTGTGATGATTTCTGTCCCTGCAATGTTAGCAATTTGCGCGATATTGAGTTTGAAACGTCATAAATTTGATGATGAGCAAGAGGTAGAAGAAGTAAAAACTAGCTTGACCGAATCAAGTAATGCTTAACTTAATATGACTTGATCCTTCTTTAAAATACGAAAAGCACATCAGATAGGCTGATGTGCTTTTTTATTTCAGACAAAACCTAAAATCAAAAAGGTAAGAATAGAAGTGAGTTTACTCAATTCCTGACTGCCCTTAATTCTTTAAAACACTTGGATTTACATGAGACTGGTATCTATTTTTTCATTCAATCGAGAAAGAAAAATGAATCTAAATCAGATCAAACCTTTTCCACACATCATTTTTATGCAAAAAAAAGCATCTCGATTGAGATGCTTTATTGATATTTGATAATTTAGATTTCAATTGCTACAGCCGTTGCTTCACCACCACCGATACACAATGCTGCAATACCTTTCTTTTTACCTAAACGTTTTAATGCATAGATCAATGAAAGAATAATACGTGAACCTGTTGCACCAATCGGGTGACCTAAAGCACATGCACCACCGTGAACATTGACTTTAGCTTCATCAATACCTAATTCATGGATTGGTGCCATAGCCACCATCGCAAATGCTTCATTAATTTCCCAAGCATCGACATCAGCAACTGACCAGCCAGCACGATCAAGTACTTTTTGAATCGCACTAATTGGAGCAATCGTAAACTCACTTGGATGTTGCGAATGACTCGAAGTAGCTACAATCTTAGCCAAGACATTTAAATCATTTGCTTGTGCATAATCTTCTGTAGAAAGTACCAAAGCCGCAGCACCATCCGAAATCGAACTCGAATTGGCTGCCGTAATCGTACCGTCTTTGCTAAAAGCAGGGCGTAGTGTCGGAATTTTATCAAGATTTGCTTTCAGAGGTTGCTCATCTTGGTCAATCACCTCAACACCTTTACGTGTTTTAACTTCTACAGCGACGATTTCATCTTTGAAATATCCTTCTGTAATTGCTGTTTGAGCTTTTTGGAGTGAAGAAATCGCAAAGTTATCCATTTGCTCACGGGTGAAGCCTTTGATATTTGCCATATCCTGAGCAAATGAACCCATTAAACGACCCGTTTCAGCATCTTCTAAACCATCCAAGAACATATGATCTTTGATTTCACCATGTCCCATACGATAGCCACCACGTGCTTTAGGTAAGATATATGGTGCATTGGTCATTGATTCCATACCGCCCGCAACCACAATATTTGCACTACCAGCTTTCAAAGCATCTGATGCCATCAATACTGCTTTCATCGCAGAACCACATAGTTTATTGATGGTCACTGCGCCAACATGATCTGGAACACCCGCTTTACGCATTGCTTGACGCGCAGGACCTTGACCAATACCTGCACTCAATACACAACCAAAAATCACTTCATTAACTTGCTCTGTTGCAATACCCGCACGCTGGATAGACTCACGGATTACAGCAGCACCTAATTCTGGAGCAGTTAAACTAGCAAGGCTACCTTGAAAACCGCCCATAGCGGTACGACTACCTGACACAATAACAATAGAACTCATTCTTATATCTCTTTAAATGTATGTTGTTATAAAACTGCTCCAGTTCAACAGACTAGAGCAGAAAAGCTAATTTCATTTGTGCCACTAAAGATTTATCAAAAATTAATGGCACACCTGTTACTGCTCGAATTTGTTCGAGCGTGACATCTTTTGCGAGTTCAATCAGCTCAACACCTTCAGATGTAATATCCATGACACCTAAATCCGTAATCACGCGATGAACAACGGCTTGACCTGTAAGGGGTAAGCTGCATTTTTTAACGATCTTAGGCGTACCATCTTTCGCGCAGTGTTCCATAAGAACCACAACTTTTTGAACACCTGCAACCAAGTCCATTGCACCGCCCATACCTTTGACTTTCTTACCTGGAATCATCCAATTGGCTAAGTCACCTTGTTCAGAAACTTCCATAGCGCCTAAAATCGCAATATTGACATGACCGCCACGGATCATGGCGAAAGATTCTGAACTTGAGAAAAATGCCGCACCCGCACGTGCAGTAATCGTTTGCTTTCCAGCATTAATTAAATCCGCATCTAAGGTTTCTTCAGTAGGAAATGCGCCGATACCAAGCAATCCATTTTCAGACTGCAACCATACATTCATGTTTTTTGGAATGTAGTTAGCAACAAGGGTAGGTAAACCAATACCTAAGTTCACATAGAAGCCATCTTCGAGTTCTTGTGCAGCACGCTGTGCCATTTCATTACGTGACCAAGCCATTTTAAACTGCCTCCATGCTTAAAGTTTTTTGTTCGATACGTTTTTCAGGTGAAGCATTTAAAATAATGCGATTCACATAAATCCCTGGTAAATGAATTTCATCTGGATCTAATTCACCAATCTCAACGATTTGTTCCACTTCAGCAATGGTGATTTTCCCAGCCATTGCACATTCAGGATTAAAATTCTGAGCCGTCTTACGGAATATTAAATTTCCTGCTTTATCTGCCTTGTAAGCTTTAATAAGAGAAACATCAGCAGTAAGCGATTCTTCTAAAATGTATTTTTTACCATGAAAACTGCGTTCTTCTTTACCTTCAGCAATCAAAGTCCCCACACCAGTTTTCGTATAAAAAGCTGGAATACCAGCACCACCAGCGCGTAATTTTTCCGCCAATGTTCCTTGTGGAGTTAATTCGACTTCAAGCTCGCCATTAAGATATTGACGTTCAAATTCTTTATTTTCACCCACATAAGATGAGATCATTTTTTTGATCTGTTTGGTATGCAATAAAATACCTAGACCAAAATCATCCACACCTGCATTGTTCGAAATACACGTCAGACCTGTTACACCACTTTCTTTAACCGCCACAATGAGCTGTTCAGGAATTCCACATAACCCAAAACCGCCCACGGCAAGGGTTTGGTGATCAGCAACCGCATCTTTGATCGCAGCCTCAGCGCTGGCATATACCTTATTCATTCTATTATTGTCCTGTCATCCCTTAGTGATTTAGTTTTAGCATTAGGACTAGGTAGATAGAAGTTGATTTTTCTCAAGGATTAATGAGTTTAATTAATAAATTGATTTATTTGGATGAATTTTAATCTTAAAAAACAATAGATTATAATTAATAAATTATTGAAATTGTTAATAATAAATATATTTATTTACACGTGAAAAATATAAAACCAATTGCAATAATGAGTTATTTAAAATTTATACCTTATCAACGACTCAATAAATTGTGCCGAAATATGTGATATTTCAAAATTCTTTTTATAGACGATACCAACCGTTTTGTGGATGCTTCCATCTTCCAGTTCGAGTAATACATTCTCTGTTAAATCAATATGCTTGGCAAAATGACGAGGAATCGCGCTTACCCCAATACCATGTGCAACAAAACTAGATAATGAAGAAATCTGATGGCATTCGATTTTTAAGTCCAAAGTCATATTGTTGCGCAAACAGTTTTGCTCAACCAAGTGACGAACAATCGATGGCTTTTGTAGGGTAATAAAAGGATTAGCAAACAGTTGTTGCCACGAAATACGTGCTTTATCTGCTAAGGGATGATTTTTAGGAAGTAAGGCAAGAAAGTCTTCATCAAACAAAGGCACAAACTCTAAGCCTTCGGTCAGTTCTGGTTCAAAACAAATGCCTAACTCAAAGATACCATCTTGAACTTTTTCAATAATGGTTTCATTTGGAATATCATGGATCGAAAAATTAAGGTTTGGATGCTTAGATAAAAAAGAATGAATCACATCAGGCAAGATCGCATGGGTAAAAAAGGGCATCGAGGCGATACTAAGTGTGCCGCGATTTAATTTAAAGCGTTGTTTAACGTCATTTTCCATTTCATCCCAATTTGCCAATAGTTTTTTTGCGTAGGGAATGAGAGATTTGCCTTCTTGAGTCAGTTCAACACGACGTGTATTTCGATTAAACAACTTACCGCCAAGTTCATCTTCTAAACTTTTTATACTTAGACTTAAAGCAGACTGACTTAAGTGCAGTTCCAGCGAAGCATTGGCATAATTTAAAGTACGCGCAAGTGCTAAAAATGCCTTTAGCTGCTTAAGAGTCATCGCTTTTCCTAAGTAAATTATTGAATACATCTAATTTATCGTAAAAATGAACTGAATGTTATTTTAGAAATTATTTTTCAAAGAAAAGTTGATCTATACAGCAAATAAAAACTCCCACAATTAGAAAATAGGGGGAGTTTAATTCAAAGATTAGAGAAGATTTTGTTTTATCTAAATTATACTTTGAGTTTTTTAAGTCCGCGGCTTACACCATTTTGTAATGCCAATTTAACGATCGGACCAATAAATGGCACACGACCTTTAAAGCTAATTGTATAGTCTAAACGTGTTCTGTTATTCCCAAGATCAGTAAACTTCATCACCCCGCGATGCGCTTTAATTGGCGCAAT
Organism: Acinetobacter sp. Z1; assembly: GCF_024296945.1. NCBI lineage: Bacteria > Pseudomonadati > Pseudomonadota > Gammaproteobacteria > Moraxellales > Moraxellaceae > Acinetobacter > Acinetobacter sp. Z1. The sequence goes on from NZ_CP101115.1 coordinate 1,795,087, forward strand.
ACCACTGGTAATCGCATATTCAATCAGTTCATTTTCTCTATACACTAAGTTTGTTTCAACAAATGAAGGCGTGAGTGGAATAGATAACTTACGCGCAGAACCAACCCCATTACGTGCATCTTGACCATCGCTCAAACGAGTCACTTTCGCTGGAGCAAAGAGTTTATTCAAATTTTCATGCTCACTTAGGATCGCAAAAACCTTCGCGACAGGGGCATTGAACTCTTGAGTGATCTTAACTTGTTGCATTTTTAGCATAGTAATTCCTTTCTTTTAATTTGACATGCTTAATTGTCAATTTAAAATACATCATATTTCATAATTGAAAAAGGGTTTTGTTATTTATTTACGATTAGCTTTAATAGTTGGCTTTAATAGTTGGCTTTAATAAATATATAAATCGGTTTTTTACTGTAACCACTTGGAATTCAATTACAAAAAAATAGCTCGTAAAGCTAAGAAGTTTAACAAATCAATAAGAGTCTATATTCACCAGCTTGCTCAATAGGCGCTCTGTGTACGGACGGTAAAACCTGTTGTGTTGGATGGTCAACTGCCAAGCGCCATAAATGACCTAGACCTAAATTAATAGGCGTACTATCAGGTTTCGCTTGATAATGTAAATCAAAAAAATATTCTTCTAGAAACGTTTCAAAGTCAGTATCAGTATCAACGCCTTCATATAACTCTTTAAGTTTTTCCCTAATTTCTGGAATCAAAATTTTTTGCTCTACTTGATGATTAGGTAAGATCTCACTAGCTGCACCATGATAAGTACATAAAAAAGTATCAGTTGGAATGGGGGAGCGATCAACATGAAACGAATACACATCGGTTGAAATAAAATCTAACTCATCATCACGTTCGTAATTTTGAATCAAGTTAAGCGTAGGTGATGCGCCGAGTTCTGTTAATTGTTGGATATCAGCGATAATGATTTCCCTTGCTAGATTTCCTTTTTCTGAAAGTTGTAAAGCCAATAGATCATCAACTGAAACCTCAGTGATATTTTCTTTTAACTGAAGTTTATTCACAATTTCTTTGAAATCGCCTAGCAAATTTCTATACCAACAAATTGAATTCGCATCACCCTGAAAATTAGAAGTGATAAGCTCAAAAAAAGTTGAAACTACGATAATTTGTTTGTTTTCAGAAAAACTATTTTTCATATAAAATGTAAATTCATAGCTAGATAAAAATATGCCTAATCATACACTCTTCTTAAATCAGTTTAACGCTCATTAATGACATCAAATACAGTAATTCTTAAACTATTAAAAATCATACTAATTAAAACCGTTATTGAGCAAAAATATGCGCAAAAACTCATGTATAAAATTATATTGAGCAAATATATTCACAAATATTAAGTTTTATAGTATTTTTGAGAAAATAATTGCTCAATTTTGCTAATGAAAAAACTAACGATACAGGCTTTACTTGATCAAAATTGGTTAGATATAGCTGAACTTACATTATTAGAACCTAAACTAGGCTCAGCGAGCATTAGTGAATTGGCGTACGAATTAGAATACGCAATTCACAATTTGGATAAAAGAGATGAGAATGCGTGTAGTTTATCACTACCAGTACAAATACTTATAAAGCATGAAGCAAGTTCATGGTTTGGTTTTTTAGATGATATTGTTCCTTCAGGCGCAGCACGCCGTTATTGGGTCAATTTTTTAGGCTTACAACGATTAAACCATGCCGAACAGGATAGTATTTTATTAGAAAAAGGTGGAATTGCACCCGTAGGAAACTTGCGAGTTAAAGAAGCACTTCCGCCTATAAATCCTGAATCTACTTTGCATTTACGCTATTTCAGCCAAGCAGATGTTGCTGATCGAAATGTTGATTTCCTTGAATATGCGCAGCAAATGGGCGCCATTAGTGGTGGTGCTACAGGGGCAGGCGGTGAAGCTCCAAAGTTACTGATTCGTTCGACAAAAGATCAAAATATTTGGATTGATACTTATCAACAAAATTTTGATCAACCTGATCAACATTATTTAGTTAAATTCCCTAGAAATAATCGTGCTGAAATCGACTGTAATATTCTCAGGGCAGAATATTATTTTTATCAGGAGTTAAATGAATTAGGTTTCAATACAATTGAAACAACAGAAATGAAGCTGATAGAAGGTGAAAAATATCCATCATTATGGCTGCCAAGATTTGATGTTGAATGGCACAATCAACAATGGCATCGGCACGGGCTTGAATCTGTTTATTCTGTATTAAATAAAGCTTCAGGTAGTTATCTTAACCACTTTGAAGTGATTAAAAATCTTTGTGATTTACTAACACTTATTGATTCAGAGTTTGATTCAGCACAATTCATTTGTGAATGGTTACAAAGAGACTTATTGAATATTATTTTTGGTAATTCTGATAATCACGGACGAAATACCTCATTTCTAAAAAAATCTGGGAAAATTTCGCTTGCACCAATTTATGATTTTGCGCCAATGAAAGCAGATCCAGAGGTCGTAACAAGATCAACGACGTGGGGAAGTCCTTATGAGGAAGGCGGAGAATATCGTTGGGTTAAAATTACCCAAAAACTTGCACATTTATGCGATCCCAATTTATCTCTAACTACATTGAAATCTTTGGCAAGTAACCTTGTTGGACTAAAACAAAGGTTAATTGATAAAGGTGTGCCAAAACAGATTATTGAGATGCCAGCACTTTCATTCAACTATGTTGAAGCTAAATTAGAAAGATGGGAATTATTATGAATATGAACAATCCGACTCAAGATCGTCAACAAGTTCTTATTGATCTCTATATGCAATACCTATTCAATGAAATTACCTTGGGGCAATTATTGGCATATTTACGGAAAAACATACTTGGTCTGTCTCAGGAACAATATGCAAACTTGGTCGGCGTTAGTCGGCGGACATTAACTGATATTGAGCAAGACAAAGGCAAACTCACTCAATCTGTCTTAGATAAGGTATTTAAACCACTAGGATTGAAAGCAGGTCTTGTACCGACACATGAGCATATAGTGAGAAAAATTATTAAAGATTGAATACAGATCAGAAAATGGGAAAATAGCTACGATTTTTGTTTGGCTTTTTGGCGTAAGACATACAAATATAGGCTTTCTATTTTTTCACGTGCCCATGGTGTGGTACGTAGGAATCGCAATGATGATTTAACACTTGGATCTATGCAAAAACATCTAATTTCAATTTTACGACTTAAGCCTTCAAACCCACCGTAGTAATCCAATAACTCATCCAAAATGTCAGCAAGTTTTTTACCGTGTAAAGGGTCATGGGAAGTGTTCATAATAGATCAACCATATTCTTGGAGGCCATTATTATAACCTGAGCTAGTTGAAATAGGTCAGCACCACAAGGCTTATGCATCAAAGCCATGATTGCATAAGCCTATCGAGTAGCGATCTGATTTCTGCATAACTTATATTATGTTACTTGGAAATACTCAGCAACGTGAATCTCTACGATCATAATTCACGTTGCTGAGCTGTGGCAACAAACGGTATTGTGTAGGCCACAGTCTTGGATATTTTATTTAACATAATAGGATATTATGCGATTTCAGTGACTTACAGCTTTACATTGCATATGTATAGTATTTTTCTTTTCTTGCTTCCTGATTCTTTTTTAAAGAACTGTCTTCCGTCTTCGCTCATCATGTATTCATAACACTGGTTTAATGCTTTCTCTTTTTCTTCTTGCTTTATGTTTTTGAATTCTTTAGATATATTTGCTAAAACTCGCTCGTAGTCCTTTGTTAATATAATTTCAAATTTTATATATTTCTCTTGTTCAGCAAGGGCATAGGTGCATGTTATTGCTAACAATACACCCATAATAAATCCTTTCATTATTCATCCTTTCCTAAGAATTTTTTTCGATATTCAAGCACTTCATCCTCTGTTAAATCTTTTAGATGGTGGTATATCAGTGCGTTCAAAATATCTACATTTTGAATCTCAAGCCTAAGCTTATATTTGATTTCCCATTTTGCAGTTTCAATCTCATCTGCAAGTTTGTCTTGAATACGAATTTGCACTGAAGCCATTGTTTTTCACCATCGTGTCACTGATTTTCTATTATACTAACTGTTGCAATGACACGCTGTGTCATGGTAACTTTGTGCATATATTGTGTCTCTGTGTCAATGCACCATGATTAATTATAAAGACCGACAAGAATTCATACAGGCTGCTTTTGAAGAGGTGGCAAGAATCGTTTCAGAGCATGGAAATGCCTGTGTCGAAGCATGTGTTCCTGCAATCCCTACAGAACGTTGTTTAGAGCAATTAGCTGTTGTTGCTTCTGACTGGTCGTATGACTACACAAAGATCGATGCTTATTTAGATACTTATAAAAAATGGAATGCAGAAATATCAGAATATTTAGAGGGTGAGTGCTAATGAATCAAGAACATATCAACAAACTAATAGATTCATTAGAACAACGTGTTTCTAAATTTGAAAACAAGTCTCCAGTTTCCCAGTCACTTTTAGTTGATGATTACAATCGCATGAATCGCTTTGTTAAGTCTTATTTCGAATTAGATTTAATTACCCAAGAGGTTCGTCAAAGTTATTTAGATCGTGTTGAGACAGCATACAAACACTACACTTTAAAACCTGATCAAAAATTAGCCAAAAACAAAGAAAACACAACAGGAAGCTCAAAAAAATCAGATCGAGTAACCCCCATTTATAATATGGGGGTAACGGTAGTGGATGAGACCACAGACACAAGCACACTTGCCGATATTCGCCTTCAAACCGATCAATTTACATTTCCTCGTAAATTAGACAATTCTCAAATTATCGTCACTGAACGTGGTTCAGTTCCAATTATCCATTCTGTTCCTTGTGATCGTGAAGGCTTTGCTTCTATAGACTGGGTCTCTATTGGTATCGGTCAAGAAACGCTTGGAGATGAATATTATTCTGTTGATCCTGATGAAGCTGAAAGCATTCTTACATATGCAATTGAGACTTTTTTAGACCAACATTTATATGAAATCTTTGGCTTTGGTTTAGGTCTTAAACGTGATAAGGGCATGCACCGCCATAAATATGGTTATGTACTTCAAAATGATTTCGGTCTTGTCCTTTATGGCACCATGTCAAAGAGAATTACAATACAAATTAATGGCACTGGCTGTGCAAATGCTCGAAAAGGTTGGGAAAAACGCCTACATGAGTTCTTAAATTATACCGCTCGTCGTCCTAAGATCACCCGTGTTGACCTTGCCCATGATGACTTTGATGGTCAATTCCTGAATGTTGATGTTGCAAACCAATGGGACAATATATATGGCTTTTGGTGTGGCGGTCGTGATCCCGAAGTTCAGCATTTTGGCTCATGGAAAAGAATAAACGGAAAGGGTAGAACGCTTTCTATCGGCAACCGTACCAGTGGGAAATATTGTCGTATCTATGAAAAAGGAAAAAAAGAGGGCAATCCTCTCTCGCTCTGGACTAGAGCTGAAGTCGAATTTAAATCTAATGACCGCTATATCCCGTTTGACGTTTTACTTCGTCCTTCCCGTTATTTTCTTGGTGCTTACCCTTGCTTTGAGTGGCTTTATGTCCAGCTAGGCAATGATTTTATTACTCCTGAAAAAACCGAAGTTATTAAAAAACAATCAGAAATTAGTTGGAACAAAGCTTTAGAAATTACCAAAGTTCAATTTGGTAAATACATACGTCAATTCGCAAAGTTCTATGATCCTGTTGAATTAATTAAGGTTTTATCATCTGACAAAGATGAAGTTCCAAAACGTCTCAAATTTTCTTCAGTAGCTGTACTTCAGTCAATTCATTTAAACAAACCGATTCAAACACAATCTGAGGAATTGCCATTACTCGTGGGTGTTCCTTTGCTTAATTACACAACATATCAGGAGTTTATCCATGCAATTTAATACTCAACTCGTTGTCCTTGGTGCTAAATCAAGTAAGGGTGAATATAACGGTCGTCCTTTCAACTCAACCACTGTTTTTTACCAAGCTCAGTTACAAGAGGGTGAAAACTTCGCTGGGCAAGTAGGTTCCGAATACAAGTGGGGCACTTCTGACAATTTTGAAAAGATCAAAAATCAAAAGTTCCCTTTCATGGCTGATTGCACACTTGAGCAAGTGTCAAACGGCAAGACCACAGTAACCATTTTGAAAGAACTTAAACCAGTTCCACAACCAGCTAAATGACATGGCGTAGGTCAGCATATGGCTATCAAACGCTGACATATAACAGAAGTGTTGGGGCATTAAATAAAAACAGGCTTGAAAGTTTAAATCAGTATTTAGAGGAATATATGCAGCATTTGCAGACTTTAAATACTGATCAACACGACAAGATAAACGACATAAAACAACTTATTTGGGTCATACAAAATGAACATCGATGTTTTAGATGAAGATGGTGCAAGTAATATTTCGCACCCACAATTATTTGGAAAGCCAAAACCAAAACCGAATTAACAGGATTTTAAAATGACACTCGCTGTATGGTTTTTATTCTTTTATGGATTATTACGCTTGTGTATCGACCTATTTACTTTAATCAAAAGGATTAAAAATGGAAGGTTTATACGTCTGTCAATTGATCGATGAAACAACCAATCAATGCATGCATTGGGTGCCATTTTCACTTATTCCGTATCTTACGGATGAAGCACGAGATACGCTTCTTTTAATCTGTATCTCATCTTTTATGTTAATCATGATCGTTAGGTTTATCACACGCTTAATGACAAAAGGAGAATAGTTATGAAAAATGAAAAACAAGTCGAACTTGACTTAATCAACCGCCGAAATCTCATGCTTGGTGCTGGTGTTATCACTACTGCATTAGGTGCTTCATCAACTCACGCTGCAATTACTCCTGCACAGCTTGAAGCTAAATATGCTGATTCAGGTGCTGAAGAAACTGGCGATTCTGCTGGTCTTATTATCATCGGTCTAGCTATTGCTGCAATGATTGTTGGATTTATTATTCGCGTTGTTCGTAAAGGCTAATTCAAAGAGGGCTGTTATATGGATGATTCACTAATTAACTGGTTTATCTTTTTTATAACCGCTCTCACTCTTTATAAAATTCTTGTTGATTAAATATTTAAAGGATTTGAATATGAGATTTTTTAAATATTTAGTTTTAATATTTTTATTTAATATTACAAGTGCATATGCTGGTTTCAGCGCTGGTAACGATACATGTTTTGATACTGCACAAAAAGCATGTAATTACATATTAGATAATTCGAAAGACCCTTCTGAGCATTCAGTAACAGCTTCTAACAACGTTTGTCATTTTAAAAATAAATCTGGTCAGTGGTATAGACAAACAACTCTTGCTTCTTGTCAGCTCGCTTCTTGTCCAACATACGTCAATACACCTGAATTCAATGCTCCTGGTTGGCGAAATTGGTCTCTAGAGGTTCAAGATGATTATTTAAATAAGCAACCTAAAGTCTGTTACAAGGGTTGTCGCTCTACTGGTCAGCATCCGCAGATTAATGGAAATGATGGCAATGACATGATTACACTGGGTTATGGTCCATTTGAAAAAGATTCATCTTGTCCCAATACGGATACACCGCCTACGGCTCCCTTACCACCTGAAATGCCAGACGATCCAACTTGTGGAAGATTCTGTGAAAAACCGCCTACTGGTTGTCCTCCCGGCTATTTGACTGGTTCTTTTAACAATAAGCAGATTTGTTATAAAAGCTCGCCTAACACGCCAAACCCTAACGATCCAAATAACAATCCCCCAGAAGAGCCAGAGCAACCGCAACAACCAAACGCATGTAGTGCAGCCAATTGCCCAAAGCCTGACGCTGACAAGGATTGTCCTACTGGTTATTACCCAAGTACCCATAATGGTGAAGCGATCTGTATTAGAAATAATCCGAATCCAAACCAGCCAAACCCGAATGATCCAAACAACAATGTTCCGCCATCCTCAGAACCTGTTGGCACTGGTGATCCTGACGCAAAAGGGATTATAGATTCGATAAAAGCATTGCGTGATTCATTGCTCGGAGCAATCGACTCTCTATCAAGAAAGTTAACAGCCTTAACTGATGGTCAAAAAACAACAAATGAACATCTAAAAAACATCAAAGAACAATCAACAAAATCAAATGAACATCTAAAAAAAATCGAAGATGGTACGGCTGCTGCAAGCGAATCGCTTGGCGACATTAAAGACTATCTAACAGATGAAAGTGGGGCTGCAATTTCAAGTGTCGCTTTGACTACAGAGGGAATATCTGTAGGTCAAATCGACTACAACATTTTTAAAGTAAACGCTCAATGCCCAGTTTCACCGAATCTGCTCGTCACGCTTTCACACACATCAAAATCATTCGGCATCGAATACAGCCAGCTATGCGACATTCTTCAATATATGGGCTATTTGATTGGTCTTGTTGGTCTTTTACACGCTGGTCAAATATTAGTGAGGGATTCTTAATGTGGGGTGTTTTAGCAAATTTATTAACAACGCTTTTAGGCTCAGCCATTGGACGAATGCTCACTGGTGCTGGTTTAACACTCGCTACATATGTCGGGCTTTCTACTGTCATAGGTCAATTACAAACCCAATTATCAACCAATCTGAACTCAATCCCGTCCGAATATTTGGGGCTAATCGGCATTCTCAAATTTGATTTTTACTGTAGTGCGCTGTTTTCAGCTTTCACCATTGCCGCAACTTCAAAGGCAATGAAAACATTTATCAAAACAAAGTAGCGCTTGCGTTAAATGGAGGCGGAGGATTGATGACGACAACGACATGTACGCTAGCGCTAGCTTGTGAGGGTAATGAATTATGCAGTATCTAGTATCTGCTCCTCCAAGAACGGGTAAATCGCTTTATCTAGTCAATCTCATTGATAAGCTATCAAAGCAACAACCTGATCGATTGATTGTGACAAATATCATCGGGATGAACTATCCTGGTGTGATCTCGATGACATCCACAATCAATAAACCTGCTGACTGGCGTGATTGGCCGAACGGCACAATATTCATCTATGACGAATGTCACGAGCATCCAGCGTTCTCCAGTGAAGATTTACTTAAAGATTTATGGATTGACGAAAAGCCATATGATGAACGCATAACAAAAATCAATGCGCGTACTGACATTAATTCCCTAGAAAAGAAAAACTTAATAGATTCAGTCAATAAAGAGCGCAAAATGGCTTTGGTTAAGAAAAAAGAGGGTATTTATGATATTGCTCGTTCTTTGACGCTACACGCTCACTTTGGCTTTGATATTTACTTGATCACACAAGACGTTACACGAGTAAATGCAACCACTCTTGCTGCTACTGGTCGTCACTATGTCCTAAGACGCTTATTTGGCTGGGACATGATGTTCATCTATGAATATTATGAAGTACAAAAGTATTTTGCTGGTTCAACTCGAAAAAATGCAATTTCAATAAAACTATGGTTTTACAAGAAAAATCTCTATAAATACTATATTTCAAGTGAAGAACATAACGTCCCTAAAACAATCCCTTGGATGCTTGTTTTTATGCTCTTATTGCTTGCTGGTGTCGCATATACCGCCTATACAAAATGGCAAAACGGAAAATTTGGTAATAAAGAAAAATCTTCTACAGAAGCATCAAATCAATCAAGTACACAGCAACCACAACCAGTATGGCAAAAAGATGAATTTGGCATCGATGTTAAATACACTCCATCCGGTGCTGCTATTTATCGAACTCAGGCTGATATGCAACGTGCTTCTGAATTAAAAGCAACAAAGAATCAACAAGCAAACATTTATGGGCAATCTTCTAATTCACTTGGTCAAAATGCCTATCAAAATGAACAACAACAAATATTTGAATATGACGTTCGTAAGCCCTATGAAACCAATTATGCAGTTTCTTACCAAGTTGTAGAAAAGCCACGTCTAGCAGGTTGCATGATTTTTAAAAACACTTGTTCTTGCTACACACAACAGGCAACTAAAATAGATATGACTCAAACTGATTGTAAGCGTTATATGAGCGGTGATAAGCCATTTGATTACTTCACCCAGCAACAAGAACAAAGACAGCCACAACAGGCTCCTACGCAATCACAGGTTCAAAATCAGCAATCAGTAAATCAATTTGATGCTGAATATTTTGCCAAGATGCATGAAGCGAAAAAACAAGGTTTAATTTGAGGGTCACCCTATGACTGAGATTCAAAAATCCGTATTTAAGATTACAGCTACATTTCTATTCATTCTATTGGCTTCGCCAGCAATATTTAAAATATTGGGTCTGCTTTTGGATTGTGTTGTTTATCTCTTTAATCTTTACGTTCAATATATAGATTTGTACTTTAAGAACGTTGAAGCGTCTATTGCTATAGCTTCTGGCATACTTAGTTTTCTATTCATTGTTCTTTTATCTATATTTTTTACCTTTTTTGTCAAACATTAAGGGGTTAAATATGCAATTTTTAAATGACAAGTTTGATAGTTTTTCTTTTTATACTGGGTGCTTTGTTGGTCTTTTGAGTCCTAGTTTTATATATTGTTCTTTAGCATTCTTTGATCTGTTGTTAACTATTTGGAAGGTCTGAAAATCATCACCATGATGATTTTGAATGATTGGCATTTTATTACAATCGATTGTCTTGCTGCAGATCTTCTCTGGCTTTTCCCTGGTTTTAATTAATTTATATAATTCAACAACATGCATTTTTGTTATAAAAAATAGGATTGGCATAATATGACACACCCAAGCGATTATTATTGGCTCGAAAAAAAAGCTGAATATCTTGTCTGTATGTATAGGCGTACTTGTGACATTCTATTAACTCAACAGGATATGCAAGACCTGAGACAATTAAAAAAACACCATCAAATTTTTATGTCTGCTTTTAACGATTCACTAAATCAATATTTCTACCATGAATCAGATAAACGCAAAGCTCGTGCACTCATAACAAGAAAACTAGCAATAATTTACTTTGAGAAGCATTCTCTATTTACCCATATCAAGCACTACTTTAAAAATTTATTCAGGCGCTAAGTTCCAACACAGCTATGCTGTGTCATATATGCGCTCACAAAGCGCATATATCGATCTAAACAGAATCACTATCCAAAACCATAGAAAAAACCGCACGTCTGTGCGGCTAAAGCTGGCTGTCTAGCCAGCGTCACAAATGAAATTTAACCATCTCGTTTTCTGATTACAAACAAAAAAGAATATTTGATCTTGTACGGTCTAAACAGAGCTTTTGGAGTATTCCGAAAGCGAACTGACATACAGAATTACAATGATAATATGCGGTTAAAGGTAGGAGAGTAACAAGGCTTTCTAGACAGTGTATCAGTTATGAAGGTGTCCTGATTTTGCATAATATTTGTTATGTTACATGAAGTACATTTGATTAAATTTAATTAATTGATTCAAGTAATTAGATTTAATCAAATGCAGCTCGCACACTCAGTAGTGAATAGCGAGCTGTTCATTTGGAATACTTCATTTAACATAATAGGATATTATGCGATTTCAGTGACTTACAGCTTTACATTGCATATGTATAGTATTTTTCTTTTCTTGCTTCCTGATTCTTTTTTAAAGAACTGTCTTCCGTCTTCGCTCATCATGTATTCATAACACTGGTTTAATGCTTTCTCTTTTTCTTCTTGCTTTATGTTTTTGAATTCTTTAGATATATTTGCTAAAACTCGCTCGTAGTCCTTTGTTAATATAATTTCAAATTTTATATATTTCTCTTGTTCAGCAAGGGCATAGGTGCATGTTATTGCTAACAATACACCCATAATAAATCCTTTCATTATTCATCCTTTCCTAAGAATTTTTTTCGATATTCAAGCACTTCATCCTCTGTTAAATCTTTTAGATGGTGGTATATCAGTGCGTTCAAAATATCTACATTTTGAATCTCAAGCCTAAGCTTATATTTGATTTCCCATTTTGCAGTTTCAATCTCATCTGCAAGTTTGTCTTGAATACGAATTTGCACTGAAGCCATTGTTTTTCACCATCGTGTCACTGATTTTCTATTATACTAACTGTTGCAATGACACGCTGTGTCATGGTAACTTTGTGCATATATTGTGTCTCTGTGTCAATGCACCATGATTAATTATAAAGACCGACAAGAATTCATACAGGCTGCTTTTGAAGAGGTGGCAAGAATCGTTTCAGAGCATGGAAATGCCTGTGTCGAAGCATGTGTTCCTGCAATCCCTACAGAACGTTGTTTAGAGCAATTAGCTGTTGTTGCTTCTGACTGGTCGTATGACTACACAAAGATCGATGCTTATTTAGATACTTATAAAAAATGGAATGCAGAAATATCAGAATATTTAGAGGGTGAGTGCTAATGAATCAAGAACATATCAACAAACTAATAGATTCATTAGAACAACGTGTTTCTAAATTTGAAAACAAGTCTCCAGTTTCCCAGTCACTTTTAGTTGATGATTACAATCGCATGAATCGCTTTGTTAAGTCTTATTTCGAATTAGATTTAATTACCCAAGAGGTTCGTCAAAGTTATTTAGATCGTGTTGAGACAGCATACAAACACTACACTTTAAAACCTGATCAAAAATTAGCCAAAAACAAAGAAAACACAACAGGAAGCTCAAAAAAATCAGATCGAGTAACCCCCATTTATAATATGCGGTTAAAGGTAGGAGAGTAACAAGGCTTTCTAGACAGTGTATCAGTTATGAAGGTGTCCTGATTTTGCATAATATTTGTTATGTTACATGAAGTACATTTGATTAAATTTAATTAATTGATTCAAGTAATTAGATTTAATCAAATGCAGCTCGCACACTCAGTAGTGAATAGCGAGCTGTTCATTTGGAATACTTCATTTAACATAATATACATTATACGAAATAATGTCTTTGTAAGACATTGATAGTAAATGCTTTTACTTATAACATCTCTGAGTGTTTCTATACGCTTTCGGCGTGTAGCTAGTCCACTTTTTAAATGCTCTTGAGAAATGTGATACATCTGCATAACCTAAAAGGTTTGATATTTCTTGGATAGATAATATATTTTGCTTCAATAACTTCTCGGCTTTATCTTTACGAGTTTCGCTTAATATTATCTGGAATGTTGTACCTTCAATTGCTAAATGACGTTGTAATGTTCTCTCAGAAATTTTCAGTTGATCAGCTATTTGATTTAAAGTTGAAAGTTTCTGATCATCATTTACCAACAAGCCTTTAACCAAAGTCTTTAAGTTTCTGTCTAATTGCCTTTTTTTTGGAACATATTTCTGACTATATTTTTCACATTGCCGTTTAGCTAATCGTGATACCAAAGCATCAGCAGTTTTTAAAGGTAAAGATAAATACTCTTTCCTAAAGACTAAACGGTTAAAATCAGCATTAAATTCTACTTTCATTTCGGGCAATGGATTATTTTCTATGAAGAATAATGATTTATCTTGCTGAAATTCAAAACAAATATCTAATTTTTGTTCAGCTAAACTTTCAAGAATTTGAGCAAAACCAATAACTAAAAATGTAATACCATAAATATTAAGATTAAAATTTTCTAATGGCTGATTAAAGTAAAGGTATGCAAAATCACCTTCTACTTTTAATTCGGGTTGGAATGTGGAACAATTTAATTTTATAAACTCTTCCAACACATTGATTGCTGAACCTAAATTTTCAGAAGCTGAAGCAGCTATCCCAATATGGCCGTAACAAGTCACTTTCATTAGTTTCGCCATATGGATACTAAGAGCTGGTTCTTGAGTCATTACAATAGCTTTATTAAGTAAGTTATTGAAAGTATTAAAATCTATATACCAAAATGGTGCTTCTAAATTCTTTAAAGATATATTGAATTCGTTCAGCAAATCATCAGTTTTAAAGTTCTTTTGTTTTAGGACTTCTACTAATAAGTTTACATAACTTCCAGGCAATTCAGGATTCATTTTATACCTTTAAATAGCAAGAATGGCGTGAAATGGTAAAGACTGGCGGTTCATGGACTATGTCATGTTTCTGATTTAAGGCATAGTATTTTGATGAAAAAATATTTAGATTAAGGTTATTGAATGATGAATATACTCATTGTACATGCGCACCCTGAAAATCAGTCTTTTACCACATCTCTAAAAAATCTTGCTGATGAGGTTTTAAATAAAAAAGGATATTCAGTTGAAATTTCAGACCTTTATGAAATGAATTTCAATCCTGTAGCATCTAAGCAGGATTTTCAAATTGTGGAAAATCCTGAATATTTTAATTATGCATTAGAACAACGAAATGCAGTAAAAAAAGATAGTCTATCTCCAGACATCAAGATTGAAATTGATAAGGTGCAACGAGCAGATTTAATAATTTTTACATTTCCTTTGTACTGGACCTCAGTCCCAGCAATTTTAAAAGGATGGATTGACCGAGTATTTGTATCTGGAATTTTTTATGGTGGAAAACGCTTTTATAACCATGGTGGCATGACTGGAAAAAAAGCCATGCTATGTTTTACTTTGGGTGGTCGCGAACATATGTTTGGCGATCAATCTGTACATGGATCAATTGAACAATATATTTCTTCTATTCAACGCGGATCATTGGCCTATACAGGCTTTGATGTTCTACCACCATTTATTGCTTATCATGTACCTTATATTTCTCATGAAGATAGACAAAAAATTCTCACAAATTTTGAGTCATATTTGGAAAACTTAGAAAATCTTAAACCCTTAGAGTTTCCAAAGTTAGAAAACTTTGATGACAAAATGAATCCATTGAACTGAATTAAAAAACTGCTACTTAGTACCCCACACTAAATAGCAGTTTTATCTGATGCTTTTTAATTTTTATGTTGCAATCTATAACACTCATCAAGTGCAAGTTCATAATAAGCTAAACCATCTTGCGCAGCCAAGAAAGCTTTTCTTTGTAAAATTGGATCTTTATCGCATAATCTTTTGATTAATTCCATCGCCTCATATGGATGTAAATCATCGTAATGTGCGTGTGCTCTTAACCATGCGAGAGATCTTTTATTGATATTTACATCTGGGTGTTGAGTATAAGTTTGAATACCTTTGTAAACTTGTATTGTCCAATCACCTGTTGCCCATTCTATAGCTAGATTGGTAGCTGCGATACTTTCAGCCAGCCCACCTCTAAAATTAACGTCCCATAAAAAATGATTAACCGCATTCATGGCTGCTGGTGGGCGTACATTATTTAACATCTCAATTGTTAAACCAAACCCTCCTGCCCAATCCTGATACCAATTTAAATGTCTTTCCTCAACTTTAATATTTTGAATTAACCAATCTCTCGTCTCTGTTACCCCATCAAGCGAAAAATTGGTTGCCTTTGCTAAAGCTCCAGCCATATATGACGGAAAATGAGCAACTAAAGGATAGAAGTTTAAGAGTGCTGATCGAAAACATTCAAGGCTTAAACTTCCATTCGCCATATCTACAAATAAGGGATGTTGACTCACACGTTCTTTTGCTGGTAACAGTTCATCCCAGAACCTTTGTGACCATTCTGAATGATGTGTAATTTCTAGTTTTGTTCCATATTGATTCATAGCAGTCATTGCGATGCTTCCTATTTCGTATGACTTAGTCCAATCACAATCCGTGATTGCTGCTTTTTTATTAATTGTATCTTAATATAGCAGATATACAATCGTTGTTGTTTAAATTGTAACAGTTTTTGTATTGGCGTGATTTTAGTATGATTAATCAATAATTTATTTAATAAACTGCTTCTTTAAGGACCTAAGAATATGATAGATTATTAATAACACATAGTGACTAAGATAAAAAAATTAATAATTTTTTATTATCCAATACACATTTTATTTAAATCAGTGTAACGTAGTTAAAAAATAATCCCTTTTTTACATTTATAAAAACATTGGGAGTGGTGAGAGATAAGATGAAGTTGAAAGCTTCCAATATTTTGGGACAAGAACAAATCGACTTGCTAATTTCTCGCGGACTAAATTTAGTTTGGTTTCCTAAAGAATTAGAAGCGATTTATCGAGATCAATACAGAAATGAAGCTGCATATGAGTTTCGTTATCGTGCCCCTATCATTTTAGCATTATATTTATACTTAAGTTTTGGTACATATCAGGCTTTGCCAACAGAAATGCGCCTTGAATGGATTACGTATTATGGTTGGGTTGGAATTATTATTGTTTTTGCTTGGTTGCTAGCATTCGTACCATTTATGAATAAATGGTTTGATCATTATGTTTGTTTCGGATCAACGGGAGCTGTAGCACTCACTTTTACCTTGATTAACGTCTTAGAACAAGGTCAAAGTAATGTGCTATTTCATGCAGCAATGATGTATGCGGTCATTATTATCTATGGATTTGTCGGTATGAGGTTTTATACTGCAATTCTTGCAGGATGGTGTGGTGGCGTGATTGGTGTTGCTGCGAGCACATGGTTAAATGGTTCTATTGACTGGACTTTTTTAAATAGAACATACACATTTAGTAGTTTTTTAGGGATGGCACTAGCCTACGCTACGGATCGTCAACATCGTGAAAACTACTTACAAAACTGTATGATTGAGCTTAATCGATTAGAGCTGATGCGTCAGGCACAGCAACTTTCTATTCTTTCTCAACAAGATGCTTTGACTGGTTTAGCTAATCGAAGATATCTTGATGAAGTTCTTGAAAATGAATGGAAAAGAGCAATTCGCCATGAAGTACCTATTACGATTATGATGATTGATATTGATTTCTTTAAATCCTATAACGATACTTTAGGACATATACAAGGTGACCAGTGTTTAAGGAGAATTGCGATTCTTTTGGGTTCTATTTCATCTCGTAGTGGTGATTTAGCAGCGCGTTATGGTGGTGAAGAGTTTTTACTATTATTTTCGATGACTGATAAAGATCAAGCGCTTATTCAAGTGCAACGCCTAATGGAGCTAGTGAGAAATATAGGAATAATTCATCCTAAAAGTAATGTTTCAAAGCACGTTACTATTAGCGTTGGTGTTGCTACTACTGTACCTCATTTAAATGGCAGTCTTTCTGAGTTTATTTCTCAAGCTGATCATGCACTATATGTAGCGAAAAGTAATGGTAGGAATCAATATCACTTAGCATCAACAAATAATATTATTTCTGAAGCACTTTAGATTTTATATTATTATTTAACTAAAATTAAAATATAGTTTAATTTAAAGTAAAAAATAATTTAGCCACATTTATCAAACGTTATAAATGTGGCTAATAGTTTAGATTAGAATTATTCAATCGGTAGGAACGGAGAAATTACATCTGCATTCTGTGCACGATTTCTTAAAAAGTGATCCATTAAAACAATAGCTAACATTGCTTCAGCAATCGGTGTAGCACGTACACCAACACAAGGATCATGACGACCTTTGGTTAATA
Source organism: Acinetobacter sp. Z1 (assembly GCF_024296945.1). Lineage (NCBI taxonomy): Bacteria > Pseudomonadati > Pseudomonadota > Gammaproteobacteria > Moraxellales > Moraxellaceae > Acinetobacter > Acinetobacter sp. Z1. Next base: position 1,812,517 of record NZ_CP101115.1, read on the forward strand.
CATCTGTATTTTCACGATCAATTGTGATGGTTTTACCTGGTGTGGTAATACTAGCTGTTGGTTTTAACGCAATAGCTACACGAATGGTTTGACCACTTGAAATACCACCAAGTATGCCACCAGCGTGATTAGCAAGGAAACCATCTGTCGTAAGTTCATCACGAGTTTCATGCCCAAACTGCCCAGCTACAGCAAAACCATCTCCGATCTCAACACCTTTAACTGCATTAATACTCATCATGGCATGAGCAATATCTGCATCTAATCGATCAAATACAGGTTCACCCCAACCTACTGGTACTTTTTCAGCAACGATTTCAAGTTTTGCACCGCAACTTGTTCCTTGCTCACGTAACGCTGTGACCAATTGTTCAAAACGAGGAACTGCATCTACATCACCACAGAAAAAAGGATTATTGGGTACTTCTGCCCAATCTAATTTTTCTGCAACTTCATTACCAATTTGTGTGACATGCCCGCGAATATCAATACCAAATTTTTCAGCAAGATACTTTTTAGCAATTGCACCTGCCGCGACACGCATTGCTGTTTCACGTGCGCTTGAACGACCACCGCCCCGATAATCGCGGAAACCATATTTTTGAGTATAAGTATAATCAGCATGACCAGGACGGAATGTTTGAGCAATATTACCGTAATCCTTAGATTTTTGATCTGTATTACGAATCAATAAACCAATCGATGTGCCAGTAGTTTTGCCTTCAAAAACCCCAGAAATAATTTCAACTTGATCAGGCTCTTTACGTTGCGTTGCAAACTTAGAGGTTCCGGGCTTACGGCGATCCAAATCTTTTTGCAAATCTGCTTCGCAAAGTTCAAGTCCAGGTGGCACTCCATCAACAATTGCCATCAAGCCAGCACCATGTGATTCACCACATGTCGTCACACGAAATAACTGACCAATACTATTTCCTGCCATTTTCTATCCTATCTTTTATTCATCGAAACTGTGGTGCATCTCTTCAAGCATTAATTCATAGACATTCCCTAAAACATCATCATTACATTGCTGACGATAACTCAGGACAATATATTCAATCAGATTTTTATGATCGGAGAATATATAAAGACTATGAATCAATGACTCCGCGGCATCAGGATCAAACTCTCCATATCCAAGATATACAAGGAGTTGATCAAATTGCTGAGAAATTTCCTGCTTAAAAACTTCCGAATTAATTGCATCAATTCCACTCTGATTCCATTTGTTTTTTAACTGAATGAAACCATCTTTAAACTGCTGAATTTTAGTTTGATCTAAATCAGGGTTATCCGCGAATAGAATTTCTGCAATCGACATGGCATATCTCTTTAGCTCTATGCGATAGACTGCTGAAAGACGTCTTTATAGCGGCGGCATTGTTCAGCAGTTAAAGCAAAAATACCAGAACCGCCTTTTTGGAAAGTGAGCCAATGAAAATCAACGGTATTGAAGTTTTGGCGCATTGCCCATTCTGAATTACCGACTTCGATGACGATTAAACCATCTTCTGCTAGGTAATCAGCAGCTTGCGCTAACATTTTACGAACCAAATCCAAACCATCTTGACCCGCAGCAAGTGCAAGTTCAGGCTCGTGTAAGAATTCTTCTGGTAAATCAGCCATATCCTCAGCGTCTACATATGGAGGATTACTCACGATCAAGTCATACTGATTTTCAGCAGGAATTTTTGCAAACAAATCAGATTCAAGCAATGCAACTTGATATTGCTTATCGTGATGTTCGGCATTAATTGACGCAACTTCCAAAGCTTCCTTTGAAATATCCGTTGCATCCACTTCAGAATCTGGGAATGCATATGCTAAAGCGATTGCAATACATCCAGAACCAGTGCACATATCTAAAATACGCTGTGGCGTTTTAGGATTAGTGTTTTCAGGTAAGTTATTAAATGCTTCTAACATTTGACCATTTTCATTTAAGCAATATGGTGCAAATCGTTGTTCAATCAATTCAGCGATCGGTGAACGCGGAATAAGTACGCGCTCATCTACATAGTAAGGTTTATTACAGAAATAAGCCAAATTCAATAAATATGAGGTTGGAATACGATCGTTAATGCGACGTTCTAATAAACTTAAAAATTCTGCTTTTTCAGTTGGCAATAATTTCGCATCTAAGATTTCTGCATCAGCTTTCCATTCTAAAGAAAGTGTTTGCAAAACCAGTGCTGAGCTTTCAGCGAAATAATCTTCAGTACCTTGACCTAAGTGTGCGTCATATTGACGAAGTGCGGTTACACCAAAACGAATAAAATCTCGAATGGTTACTAAATTTTCAGCCGCTTCTTGTAAATGTTCAGGGCTGATTGTAGGTCGCTCCACTTAGGCGTCTCCAAAAGTGCTAATTGCAAAACGCTTTATTCTAACGGGATTAGCGTCTATTTAACAGAAAAAAAACCGCCTCTATACAGAAGCGGTCATTATTTTGATATTTCAATATCTACGAGTCAGAGTCCTAATTTATCAGCCACATAATCAGCATCTTTATCACCACGACCAGATAAATTTACGACGATCTTAATATTTTTATCCATTTTAGGCGCTTCGCGTAATGCCCAAGCAACTGCATGCGAACTTTCTAAAGCAGGTACAATTCCCTCTACACGTGAAAGTGTCATAAATGCATCTAGACATTCTTGGTCAGTAGCAGTTTCATACTGAACACGACCAAGTTCTTTCAGATAACTATGTTGAGGTCCTACACCAGGATAATCCAACCCAGAAGCAATCGAATGTACAGGAAGTGGCTCACCATTTTCATCCTCAAGTACATAACACGCCATCCCATGAATTTGACCGGGTTTGCCTAAAGTTAATGTTGCTGAATGTTTATCTGTATCTAAACCATGCCCTGCAGGTTCAACCCCAACCAATTTAACTTCTGGCATATTTAAAAATGCTGTAAAAGCACCAATTGCATTTGATCCACCACCAACACAAGCCACAACATAGTCAGGATTTTTTCCGAATCGTTCATTGGTTTGAACTTTAATTTCATTACCAATAATAGACTGGAAGTCACGTACCATTTTAGGAAATGGATGAGGCCCAACCACAGAACCAATCGCATAAATATAGTTTTTAGGATCTTTTAAATATTCTTCAAAAGCGCTATCAACCGCATCTTTTAAAGTTGCTGTCCCTTGAGTAACAGAAACCAATTTCGCACCCAAAATTTTCATCTTGACCACATTTGGATGTTCTTTTTCAATATCTACTTGTCCCATGTGAATTTCACAAGGGATACCCACCAATGCGCATGCAGTTGCTAAAGCAACGCCATGTTGCCCTGCTCCTGTTTCTGCAATCACTTTGCTTTTGCCCATATACTTAGCCAGCAAAGCCTCACCCAAACAGTGATTGATTTTATGTGCGCCTGTGTGATTTAAATCTTCACGTTTCAAATAAATCTGCGCACCACCTAACTGATCAGATAGACGTCTCGCATGAAATAAAGGGCTTGGACGCCCTACATAATGCTTAAACAGATCATTGAGTTCATTTTGAAATTCAAGTGTATGACGAATTTCTTCGTAAGCTTGATTAATTTCATCCATTGCTTCTTTTAAATGTGGGGGAATAAATTGCCCGCCAAAATCGCCAAAGAAACCAGCTTCATTCGGTAAAGCAATCCCATTGATTTGATGTTCCATTATTATTCCTATTCTTATTCACTTTTAAGTTAAGTGTTAGCGTGATAAATAGCGAGTCATGTCCTCAATACCTTTTAAAGTCATTGGATACATATGATTTTCAAAAATATCTTTAATCCAGTTAATTGTCTGTGTGTAATGCCAGTAGCCTTCGGTTTCAGGATTTAGCCAAGCCGTTTTATCGAAATGTTGACGGATTCGTCTTAACCACACTTCTCCAGCTTCATCATTCATGTATTCTACCGAACCGCCCGCTGACTTGAGTTCGTAGGGTGCCATACTGGCATCACCAACAATGATGACACGATAGTCACGACCATAGGTATGCAATAAATCCCATGTATTCATACGTGTCGAACTACGACGGTGGTTATCTTTCCACACATAGTCATACAGACAGTTATGGAAATAGAAGTACTCTAATGTCTTAAATTCTGACTTGGCAGCACTAAACAGTTTCTCACATTCAGCAATATAAGCATCCATGGAGCCACCAACATCAAACAGCATTAACACTTTGATACGGTTACGGCGCTCAGGTACAAGTTGCACGTCCAAAATACCCTGTTTTGCTGTTTCTCGAATAGTACCGTCAACATCAAGCTCTTCAGCCGCGCCTTGACGCGCAAACTTACGTAAACGGCGTAATGCGATTTGCATCTGACGCGTTCCCAAAACTTGATCATCATCAAGATTTTGATATTTGCGTTGTTCCCACACTTTTACAGCTGAACGTTTGCGTCCCGGACCACCTATACGAACACCTTCAGGATGATCACCAAAAGCACCAAAAGGTGAAGTTCCGCCAGTACCAACCATTCGGTTACCACCCTGATGTTTTTTATGTTGTTCACGTAACCGTTCTTCCAACATTTTCATCAGTTCTTCCAAAGAACCAGCTTTTTGTAGCTCAGCGCGTTGCTCTGGCGTCAGATGTTTTTCTAACAGTTCAAGGTCAAACCATTCTTTAGGTAACTTATGAACTTGTTTAAGTAATTCATCTAAATCAAAAGTTTCTATGCCATCAAAGTAATCTTTCATAGCACGATCGAACTTATCAAAGAAACGTTCATCTTTGACTAAAACGGTTTTAGCCAACTGATAGAATTCTTCCTGATCTGCAAATACGAGACCTGACGCAACTGCTTGATTGAGATCAATCAATTCACGTGTCGTAACAGGTACACCATATTTACGTAAAGTGTAAAACAATCGCACAAACATGGTTTTACACTCTTAACGGCGTGACATAAATGCTAAACGTTCAAGTAATTGTACATCTTGTTCATTTTTAATCAGCGCGCCATACAAAGGTGGGATTGCTTTAGATTTATCGTGATTGCGTAATACATCTTCAGGCATATCATCTGCCATGAGTAAGCTTAACCAGTCAATTAACTCTGACGTTGATGGTGGTTTCTTTAAATTAGTCACTTCACGTAACTTAAAAAACACTTGTAATGCTTCACTGACCAATGTATTTGAAATATTAGGGAAATGAACAGCAATGATTTCACGCATGGTTACTTCATCTGGGAATTCAATATAATGGAAAAAACAACGACGCAAGAATGCATCTGGTAGTTCTTTCTCATTATTTGAAGTGATGATCACAATAGGTCGTTGTGTCGCTGTAATGGTCTCACCTGTCTCATAAACATAGAACGACATTTTATCTAGTTCATGTAATAAGTCATTTGGAAACTCAATATCTGCTTTGTCGATTTCATCAATCAACAATACACAACGTTCTTCACTGGTAAATGCTTCCCACAATTTACCCGGTTTAATATAGTTTTTAATGTCATAGACACGATCATCACCTAGCTGGCTATCACGTAAGCGTGAAACTGCATCATATTCATACAAACCTTGCTGCGCTTTAGTTGTTGATTTGATATGCCAAGTAATCAGTTTTAGTCCCAAACTTTCTGCAACTTGCTCGGCAAGTAAAGTTTTACCCGTACCTGGCTCACCTTTCACCAATAATGGCTTTTGTAAGGCACGTGCGGCTTTTACTGCCAGTTTTAGGCTGTCAGTTGCAATATATTGATCAGTACCAGTAAAGTGTTGTGTATCAGCAGACATTTTAGAACCTTATTTTTCTATCTTTAACTTTATGTGAATATCTAAACCGAGTGCGCAATTTTATTTGCAGTGTATTTTGACCAGCAAAAACCTATAGACAAGCCAATGCCAGTAACAAATAGGATCAAGGATAAATTAGACCAGACTAAAACATATTCCTTAGTCAATACGCCAAAAATCAAACCAAAAATCGCGGGTGCTAATGCCGAGTTGGGACCTTCTGAAATCGTTGGCGTTACCAAAATAGCAAAGACAATAATCCAGAGAATCCCACCGATTGGATTGGGTAATCGAGACATCAAGCGATACCAGCACCACAATGCAATAATTGTCCCTGTAACATAAACAATAATCGCAACATTCTCTTCAGGAAATTGATCCAGAACTGAAAGAATGCGAGACCAAATTGCTGTTAAAGTTTCAAGCACCACGTAAGCCCTCAGGTTCTACCGCATTCGGATTAATGAGTCCTTCTGGCGGCATTTGGATGAAAAAACCTTTGGTTTGTAATGAGTCTAAAACATGTAAAACATTCACACGAGCAAGTTTACGCTCATGGTGAAGTTCTAAATGCATAACAAAAGTAGCTTTGCCGAAAGCTTGTAAAACATTTTCTGGAACAGATTCAAAGGGATTGTCTAGTTCTTTATCAGCAGAATAGTCTGGACGAGCAATATACATATACATTTCGTCTTTTTTGCTTGATCTATAAATATCGCAGTGCATGTCTACTCACAACTCTTGTCAATCTTTAGGGGCTGTTGACAGTCTTTAAACGCAACAAACCACAAACAGCATACATGAAAAAAAACTTAGGTACATTAACGAATGTTAACGCAGCAGTCGTGTTTCATACTCAGGCTTTTAATTAGAAATTTTCATCTGTGTAGCTAAATATTCAATATCTTGTCGTAAAAGTTCAATGAGTGGCTTCGTTAAAATCTCATAACGCCAACCAAGTAAATAGTTTGGTAAATCCTGCTCATCAAAATGAAATACAACATACTCATAAATGGCATGTAACCATTTCTTACGTAACAGCACTTCTTTTGGGATACCTGTCTGAATAACGATGTTTTCGATTAAAGCATCCACTTTTGGTGCTACTTCTTTCGAATTACTTTTCACAGGTCGTGCCATTCTCAATGGCCACTCATCTTCAGGAGGTAAAAACTTTAATAAATCTAATATGGTTTTACCATGCTCACGAACTACATTCGGACGCATGTCCTTTATTTGAGCGAGTTGGAAATTATTACGTGGATTCTTCTCAACCAAATCAATCATGGTTGCATTTTTAAGAATAAAACTACGAGGTTGATTTAACGCTTTGGTGATTTGCTCACGCCAAATACTTAATTGCTGTAATTGCATTAATTCACGGCGATTATGACGATAATTACCAATGTCTGCATAAAGTTCTGCAAGTGGCGTTTCCATTGCAATTTCTTTAGTTAGGTTTTGACAATCTTCCAAAACATATTGATAAAGCCCTTTAGCTTTAAGATCAGTTTTTAAAGTATCTGCTAGCTTCACTAAATAAAGCACATCATTAGCTGCATAACTTAATTGATCTTGGCTTAATGGTCTTGCCAGCCAATTTGAGCGCGTTTGATCTTTTTCAATATCGATATTTAAACAAGATTTCAATGCGTTTTGATAACTGACCTGTAAGCCGTGTCCCAGAAAAGACATTGCAACTTGGGTATCAAATACATTCTTTAGGGGTTTTTGTTCTGCATAATGATAAATCAGATCAATATCTTCACCACAGGCGTGAAAAATATTCTGTTGTGCTGTAAACAACTTGTGCCAAAAATGCTCTAAATTAAGCGATGTACCATCTAATAAAGCAATTTGACCATTACAATTAATCTGACACACACCTAATTTGGGATATAAGGTATCAACCTTAATAAACTCTGTATCGAGTGCATAAGTGGAACAGTGTTCCATTTGGGTAAGGAGAACAGCGAGTTCATTTTGCTGTTGGATAAACTGAAACATATTTGCTCAAATAAAAAAATAACAAGAACAGTCAGCAATTAATCTTCAATTAGATATTGCTTGAACTACCTCAAATGCAAAAAATAAAATTAATCAGTATTCCATACACAAAACATGAGGTTAACTCCCTTTATATTCATCAAAAAACGAAAATCCTTTTCGCTCGCCAATAGTGCCATAAAATGCACAAAATATATCTATCTAAATGTAAGACAAAATGTAAAATTTAATTATTTGTTTAAATTAACAGCATGAATTTAAAATGGATATAAAGAAATACTTAATTATCTCTTTATTTCATACGCATACGATTATGTACAGCTTGGCTTAAAGTGTGGCTATCGACATATTCTAACTCACCACCTTGTGGTACACCTTGTGCAATTCGAGTCATATGTATAGGCAAATGTTTCGTTGCTTCAACAAGATAATGAGCAGTCGCTTGCCCTTCAACCGTTGCATTCGTTGCTAAAATGACTTCTTCAATTTTTCCTTCACTTAAACGTTGTATCAAGTAAGGAATACCAATTTCTTCTGGCCCAATACCATCTAATGGAGATAAATGTCCTCCTAATACATGATATTTACCACGGAAACTGCCACTCTGTTCAATCGCCATAACATCAGCAGGTGATTCAACCACACATAACAACTGATCATCTCGTTCAACAGATGCGCAAATATCGCAGATCTCATGCTCTGTTAAAGAGTGGCAAATACGGCATTCGTGGATATGGCTCGATGCTTCATGCAAAGCATATGATAATGCGAAAGCACCTTCACGGTTTTTCATTAATAAATGTAATGCCATACGCTGTGCTGATTTTGGACCAACACTGGGTAAAATACGTAATGCATGAACTAACTGTTCAAATCTTTCACTAAACACAAATAAACTCGACAACGCTTGTGAAAATGCTCCCTAAGTTCATATCAACTTTCGGGAGCATTAAATTAGAATAAACCTGATAAGCCCGGTGGTAAGCCCATACCAGAGTTTGCCCCTTTAAGCTTTTCTTCAGAGATAATTTCTACTTGACGTGCTGCATCATTCATTGCAGCAGCAATTAAGTCTTCAATAATATCCGCTTCGTCTTGTAATAGCTCAGGGCTAATCTCAATACGTTTCACTACGTTACGGCAAGTCATGGTTACTTTTACTAAGCCACCACCTGCTTCAGCATGAACTTCAGTCTGAGCAAGCTCTTCTTTGGCTTTTTTAACATTTACTTCCATGTCTTTTTGCATGCGTTGAGCTTGCTGCATGAGCATATTAATGTTCATAAGTCTCTCTCATTAAATTAAATCTAAACCACGTGATATATCGCGAATAATATCATCAATATCTTCTAAACCGACAGAAACTCGAATTAACCCTTCTTCAATTCCTGCGGCTTGTTTGGCTTCAGCAGACATTCTACCATGTGAGGTGGTTGCTGGATGTGTGATTGTTGACTTAACATCACCTAAATTACTAGTTATAGATAAAAACTTCGTATTATCAATAACTGTCCAAGCCCCTTGACGCTCGCCTCTTACGACAAAAGATACAACGCCACCAAAACCTTTTTGCTGTTTATTAGCAAGCTCATGCCCTGGATGATCAGGCAAACCTGCATAATAAACTTTTTCAACTTTGTCGTGTTGATGTAGCCATTCAGCAAGTTTTTGAGCATTTTCACAATGGGCTTTCATTCTGATACTTAAAGTTTCTAAACCTTTTAAGAAAATCCAAGCATTAAATGGGCTCATTGAATTACCAAGCGTGCGGACAACCCCATTAATTTCTTCAATCAGATCATTCTTGCCAACAACAGCACCACCTAAAGCGCGACCTTGACCATCAATGTATTTGGTTGCTGAATATAGAACTAGATCTGCACCAAACTTAATAGGTTGCTGTAACACTGGCGTACAGAAACAATTATCTACTGCAAACAAAGCACCATGAGCATGAGCAATATCTGCAATGGCTTGAATATCACCCACTTGTGCCAAAGGATTTGAAGGTGATTCAATAAATAACAGACGTGTATTTGGACGTATTGCTTGTTTCCAGCCTTCAAGATCACCTAAATCAACAAAGGTTACTTCAACAGCAAATTTAACAACGTATTTTTCAAATAAAGCAATGATTGAACCAAATACAGCACGAGAACAAATTACATGATCACCAGCTTTTAAATAAGCCATACAAATTGCATGCACTGCTGCCATACCAGAACTGGTCGCAACTGCACGCTCTGCGCCATCTAACACAGCTAAACGCTTTTCAAATGCTTGTACAGTTGGGTTGGTATAACGTGAATAAGTATTCCCTTCAATTTGCCCAGAAAATTTTGCAGCAGCATCAGCGGCGCTTTCGCAAACAAACGATGAGGTTAAAAAAATTGGCTCACTATGTTCACCTTCAGCCGTACGGTCATGACCTGTACGAATAGCGAGTGTTTCAATTTGATATTCTAAATCATCGTTGGGATTCATGATTTTGTATGCCTTATGATCAATGGTTGTAATAATCCTTTACTTTAAAGTAATAACTTTTATAAAGGCTTATTAAATACTGTATAAATATGCCAATATTTTGATCGCCTAATGTATTTAAGGTCAAGGCATAAGATGAAATTATCGCTTAGACTTCGTGCAATCTTGACTCATGATGAGACTTTCATAGATGAAATCGCTTGTGGAACAGCAAAAAATAAATTTTAAACATCTCGCTATGCGCGTATTTGAATCTGACAAACTTGTGCTGTCCCAGTCAACACCCTATCAAGTCATTGCTCAATTTAAGCAAACTTGTGTTCGTTTTTACGCCTCAGAAAATAAACGTTATAAAGAACCACTGGTATTTGTAGCACCTTTGGCGATCAATATGGATATTTATGATCTCTATCCATATCGTTCATTGGTTAAACACTTTCAAGAAGCTGGTTTCGATGTATATTTGATTGATTGGGGCAAATTAACTTATAAAAATTATCAAATTAACTTTTTATCCTTTATTGATAAATTTATTCCACGTTGTATCGAAGCTATTCAAAAGCATTCTAAATCTGAAGAAATTTCACTGCATGGTTGGAGTATGGCGGGTATCTTTGTCACGCTTTATACCGCACGCCATCAACCAAATGCTGTTAAGAATCTTGTGGTTCTCGGTAGTCCAATTGATAGTTATGCTTCAGGCTATATTGGCAAACTGTACAAAACTCTCGCTTATGTCACTACGCGTAATGAGAAAGTCAAAGACTATATCTATAATCGCTTACCCAAATTAATGATTCATTCCCCAGGTTTTTTAAATTCACTAGGCTTTAAATTGCTTGATCCAAAAGGTTGGATTGATGGAAATATCCAATTATTAAAAAACTTGGATAACCTTAAACTTGTGCAAGAAGATGCCACACTGAGCCATTTCTTAAACAACATGATTGATTATCCGGGCGGTATTAACCAAGACATGCTGTTTAATGTCTGGATGCAGAATCCTTTAAAGAATGGCGCAATCACATTAAAGAATAAAACAATTGAATTGAAAAATATTAATTGCTCACTTTTAGTAGGCGCTGGTAAAGGCGACCAACTGGTTACATCCGATGCAGCCTTTCCACTGACTCAGTTGACAAGTAGTCGTGATGTCACGTTTACTTTGATACCAGGTGGGCATTTAGGTTTAATGTCTAGTCAAAATAGTTCAATTGAGTTCTGGCCGACACTTACAAACTGGTTAGCAGAACGATCAACACCAAGAAGAAGGTAGACAATGATTCAATCTGTTGCATTTATCGGTTTAGGTGCTATGGGATATCGCATGGCAGCACATTTACCAAAACATTTCGATCAGGTTTTAGTTTGGAATCGAAATTTCAGTAAAGCTGAGCAACATGCAACAGAATATGGAACAACAGCCGTATCACTCTCAAAAGCCGTCCAAGCCGATATTATTTTTTCTTGCTTACCTACTAGTCAGGATGTTGAAACACTGATTGAAAGCGTTGAAATTAAATCAGGCGCCATTTGGATTGATTGCACCAGTGGTGTTCCAGATGCAGGTCGTCGTTTAGCTGAATCATTAAAGCTTAAAAATATCGATTTTCTTGATGCGCCAGTGAGTGGACAAACAATTGGTGCTGAGAATGCAACATTAACCTTTATGGTTGGTGGTAACACTGAAGCTTTTGAACGCGCTTATTCTGCAATGGCTGCATTGGGCAAGCTCATTCAACATGTCGGTGATTCTGGTGCAGGCTTCGCGGTAAAAGCGATTAATAACATGCTACTTGCTGTAAATTTATGGTCTGTTGCTGAAGGTTTTACGACGCTTAAAGCGCATGGGGTGAATTTAGATGCTGCTTTGAATTGTATCAATGCTTCCAGTGGTAAAAGCCTAGTGACAGAAACCATTTTCCCTCAGCGTGTACTCAGTCGTGAATTTCCTGTAACTTTTGCTTTGCCTTTACTCGCAAAAGATACTGGAATCGCTTTGGATTTAGTACATGAAGCTAAACTCCCCGCTCCAATTTTGTCTTTAACCCAAAGTCTGATTCAAGCTGCAAACTTAATGGCTGAGCCTAATAGTGATTTTTCTTCTGCTGTTAAGTTGTATGAATCTTGGAGTAAAATTACATTGGATTAAACGATTCTTCTATAAAAGCAATATTTATCTTTTATTTAGGTCATTTCAAAACAATATGATCAAAAGACTAGAACTGTTCATTTTGAGCAGTTCTAGTAAATTTTTAAACAATATCTTCTGCTTCAAAAATAGTAAATTTATCACGTAATTTTTTAAAACAATTGAGGCTTGATTTTGACTCAATAGACCTGTAGGATTTCTTTTTAAGTGAGTTATCAAAATGAAATTCCAAACTATTTTTGAAAATTTTAAAAGTTCTGCTAATGGAACTGATGCTTATAAACAATTAAAAGTTCAATGTGAACAATCTCTTAAAAACTCTGATCAGCAACTCGAATATAGCTCATTACTTCTCATTTATGGTTTTGCCAAAAACTATGTACTTCTTTATGAAGATCAAGCTGTAACTTCGGAATTTGCTGAAAAAGTTAAAGATCAATTGGTTCACTACATGAGTGATCTTAATACAGCTATATTAACTCGTGATTCAGCAAAGATATTAGATAGCCTTAATTCGATCTCAAAAGAATATATAGCGAGTTCAAGAATTTTTTAGAGAATTAGATATTGAAGCTCTTCTCTAAAGAGCTTCAATTGGATCATTTATTATTTATTGGCTACATCAATCTTGAAGACTTTCCCATTACAGACCCAAACAGTGTAAATTTGCATATCAATATCATAGATATATTCCGTTGCGGCGCAGGTGTGTCGTCCCTCTTTGTAAATAAAATACCTCGGATATGGTTTTCCAATTTTCCTAAGCAAATCACTTTCACTATCCCCAATACCTACGAGTTCATATGATGAACGTATAGAGTTGGTTTCTCTGGCAGAAGTATTTATTGATATTAAAACTGAAATTATTCCAAATATTATATGTTTCATTAAATTGACTCTTCTTTTAGAGCATATAGTTTATCAAATAGTAAAATATAGTCATTAATAATGATTAGAAAAATTATTCACCTAAACGACTTTAAAACGCATAATTATATTCACTTCATCAATGCCCTAATAAAATGACTTTCCCTTATGTCTAAAAATTAGACTGGTTCATTCTTAATTCAATGATCTTGAATAGCTCGTGCAATACAGTTTTTTGATTAAAGAATAAACAATAATTTGTAAATAGAGTGAATTTATTCTTCATCTCATGTAACAAATTAAAGCACTGATAATTATCGTTAAAATTTATTTAATGAATAAATTATGGAGTAAAATTACACTCGTATAATACTGTTTCATTGAAATTTCACCAATAAGCCGTATATTGTTTATTACGTAGTAACCAAATGTGACATGTAAAATTCTTTTACAAACAACTTTGGTTTATACTCTTTTGATTAGAGGAATACCTCATGAATAAGTTAACGGCTGCGGTTTTTGCTGGATTAATAACCCTTGTAGGTGTAAATGTTCAAGCTGCAACGCCAGAACAAGAATGCAAAAAACTGCAAGATGATTACAATCTTATCTATGCTTCTAAAGGTTTCTGTTTCAAAGATGCGGATGCAAAAGCTAAATATGGTAATGAAAACTGCCATACAACTAAGCCAAAGTTCTCTGATAAAGAGCAACAACGTCTTGATGAAATTAAAACTCGTCAAAAAGAGTTGAATTGCAAATAATATATGAAGCATACGGAACAAGTTGAGTTCCGTATTTTCATTTAGCTTCTTAAAAGTTTTTTAAATAAAGGACTATTCATGGCATACGATGACCAGAATATTTTTGCTCGAATTCTTCGTGGTGAATTACCAGCAATCAAAATATATGAAGATGATCATGTACTCGCGTTCATGGATATTATGCCTCAAGCCGATGGTCACGCTTTGGTTATTCCTAAAGTTCCAGCAGTGAGCTTGCTTGATTTACCACCTGAAGCAGCCGCATACACGATTCAAATCGTCCAAAAGATTGCAAAAGCGATTGAGACAGCGTTAGACGCCAAAGGTATCGTATTGATGCAACTTTCTGGTGCTGCAGCAGGACAAACCGTTCCTCACGTGCATTTCCATTTGATCCCAAGTTCTATTCATGAATTAGGACGGCACGCTGCTCAAATGGGTGATCAGGAAAAAATTAAATCGCTCGCTGAGAAAATTAAAGCTGTACTGTGATCTTATTAATATATTTTTGATTAAACGGAGCTATGCTCCGTTTTTTATTATCATAAATTTATAAAAATCAATAATAAGCATAAATGTTGCTAAATATGAATCGTCATTAAACTGTCATTTTTCTTTCACTTCTTTGTCACAAAGTTTGCCGATACTGCATACAAGTTAGTGAGCTATGTAACTTTTTGTACATAAGCAATCTTATAACAGTAACTAAGGCATCAGCCATTTACAAAAAGTGTTTTGGAGAAATCTCAATGAAAAAATTGCTTCTTGCTGCTACTGTAGCAACTTTAGCCATGAATGCAGCGCAAGCAGCACCAACATTGTATGGTAAGCTCAACGTAACTCTAGATCAAATCGATAAGAATGGCTTTAAAGACGAAAGCGTGACAAAAGTAAACTCAAATGCTTCTCGTATTGGGGTAAAAGGCGAAGAAAAATTAACTGATAAATTATCAGCAGTTTATTTAATCGAATGGCAAATTGATGCCGATGGCGATCAGAAAGAATCGTTTTCTAACCGCAATCGCTTTGTCGGTATTAAATCTGATGGTATTGCGACTTTAAAAGTAGGTCAATTTGACTCTTACTTTAAAAATGCAGCTGGTAATAACCAAGATATATTCAACGACCACAATGAACTAGATATGACTAAAGTTTTAGTGGGTGAAGATCGTTTGAAAAACGTAATCGGCTTTGAAACCGATAAAAAACTATTAGGTGGTTTAGCTTTCAACATCATGTTCCAACAAGGTGAAGAATCTTCTGCTGTAAAAAATAATGCAAAAGGTCAAACAGGTAGTCGTGACAGCTTCGGTGATGGTGTTTCTACCTCGCTTACTTATGAAAATAAAGACTGGGGCTTAGCAGCAGCAGTTGCTGGTAACTTTGGTGTTGCTTCAAAATACAACGCATATAGCGACTTGAGTGGCGATAATACTGTTTATACAGATGCAATCCGTGTTACAGGTTCTTTAGACTTAACTAAAATTGGTGCTGATGGTTTAGTTTTCGGTGCGTTATGGCAAACTGCACAACCAACAGATGATACTGTTACTGTAACGAGTGGTTCCCCTGCTGTTGTAACTTCTTATAAAGGCTTACAAGAAGATGCATATGGCGTAACAGCTGCTTATACGATCCCTTCTACACCAATTAAGTTAAAAGCAGAATACATCTCTTCAACAACTGAAGTGAATGGTCGTGATGATCGTAAACAAGATTTATATGGTCTTGGTGCAGACTATCAAATCAATAAACAAGCACGTTTTTATGGCGTAGTTGGTCAACAAAAACGTGATTGGTTAGTAAAAGATGATAAGAAAACAACTATCGGTTTAGGTATGGAATACAACTTCTAATCTGAAGTAAAAACTAATACTAAAAATAAAAGGGCTATATGCCCTTTTATTTTTTACTTAATTTATTTTTTTAAGAAACCACTGACTAAATTTAAGACTTGCTGAATATCTTGATTCGCTTCTTGCGGATTTGTACTGCTCCCTTGTGGTGTGAGCGAATCAATCACTTGAGGTAAGACCGATGCAATAGCACCGTAAATTGCTGATTTTGGTGCTTGCGTTTGCTGTGCAACTTGTTCTACATCTTGGTCGTCAAATAAGTTTTGAATATTTTGGGTAGGAACATCTTGAGCATTTGGTTGTTGTGGATCGACCCAACTTTGTACTTGATTTGCCAAACCCGCATTTTTCAGTTTATCTAATGCACTTTGCAAACCGCCTTGTTTTTGAATCCACGCAAGAATAATAGGCAATACAGCAATCAATAAGGTTTGTGCAGTACCTGCACCGCTTGTATTACTTTGGGTTTGGGTTGAATTATTATTTTCAGCACCAAATTGATCTAAAACAGACCCAAGGATTCCACCTAACCCACCTTGTTGTTGATTTGGACTATTTTGTTGTTGTCCGCCGCCAAGTTGACCTAATACAGAACCTAAGATTCCACCTAAACCACTATTTTGTCCTGATTGCTGCTGACCGCCTAAAGCTTGTTTCGCTAAAATTTCAACAATCTTTGTTAAATCCGTCATGAGCTACACGTTCCTTTTGGAATTATTTATTCAAAAAGCATACGCTGCTTTCACAATCGATAACAAAGTTAAAATGTTAAAATTTGCAAGAACATGCAATCAGTTTTATACCGTTTCGATTCAAAGAGGCGAATATACGTGCAGAAAATATCGAGAGCTTACCAACGAAATTTATTCCAATTTTCTGGATTTGCCCAAAACTTAGAATTAAACCAGTCTGGAACATGCTTATAAGTCAAAATATTGAATTGCCACAAGGCAAAATCGCTATCATGCGTTGTTTTATCAATGAGTTGTGTGAAGCCAAGTGAACGTAATAGCTTTTCATCGTTCAACTTACTAACGACTACAATACGCTTTGCCATTAAGTCACGTAATTTCACCAATAACTGCGATTTTTGTACTTCACTGATACTTTGCATTTCATCTGTATCAAATAATACAAAACCTAAATCATAACGTTGTGTAAATGGCAGATTTAAAAAGTCAGTTACGTTAAAATAATGCCATTGAATCGAAGCATTTTGGTCAATGTGTTGACCTATACAAAGTGCAGTATGAATGGACTGTTCTTTAGATAAATCGTCTAGCATAGAAGCGATGACATTTTGTTCAGCCATAACTGCAACCCTTGATTGAGAAAGATGAGAGTTTATTCATGGAACTACAAGGCATTTGTCATAAAATGCATGCAGCGCTCAAAACGCATAGTGTAACTGATCAATCAACAAGCAAGGCAAATGTTGAATATAAATTTATATTGGATCGTTCAGAAACTGATCTACCTTTTGTTTTAGGGCAAGAGTTAGAGATTGAATGGACAGGAAATATTTTCTGCACCTCTTGCGGCGCAAAAACACCTAAGTCTTATTCACAAGGTCATTGTTTTAAATGTTTCAAGACCAAAGCTGAGTGTGATTTATGTATTATGAAACCGGAAACTTGTCATTATCATCTCGGTACATGTCGTGAAGATGATTTTGCTCATAAAGTTTGCTTTCAACCGCACATTGTTTATTTAGCAAATTCTAGTGCGCTAAAAATTGGTATCACCCGTATTGTAAATATGCCGACACGTTGGCTAGATCAAGGTGCAACACAAGCATTACCGATTTTAAAAGTTGGTTCACGTCGCTTATCTGGGCATTTGGAAACATTAATTGGTACTCAGATTGCAGATAAAACAGATTGGCGTAAGTTACTTAAAGGTGAAGCGGAACCACTTAATTTAATTGAACAACGTGATCAAATTTTAGAAGAATTTGCACCTAAGATTCAAAGCATACGCGATGAGTTTAATCAAAATCTGGAATTCAATGAGGATTTGGAATTCTTGGAAAATGAATTACCAAAAGAATTTGTATATCCAGTTGAACAATATCCTGAAAAGATTAAATCGCTAAACTTAGATAAGACACCAAAGATTCGAGGGGTTTTACACGGTATCAAAGGTCAGTATCTATTACTTGATATTGGTGTGATCAATATTCGTAAATATACAGGTTACGAATTGGTATTGAGAACTTAAACAAAAAGGTGGCATTTATGCCACCTTTTTTATATCGCATCTGTTTTCAAACAACTTAAAATTGCATGTACAGGATCTTCAGTATTTCCTGAAATTAACTGCTTATGCATACTTAAATGTTGCAACATTTGGATGTGCGCAGTTTCATGATCCATTAGTTTTTCTATTTCGGTCGCTAAATGCTGTGGCGTTGCATCAGCCTGAATTAATTCTTCTATCACCTTTTTCCCAGCAATGATGTTAGGTAAAGAGTAATATGGAATTTTAACTAACAATTTCGCAATAATATAAGTCAGCCAATTCAACTTATAAAATGTCACCATTGGACGATGTAACAACATGGCTTCAAGTGTTGCTGTACCGGAAGCAAGCGCCACAATATCACTGGCATTCATCACCATTCGACCAATTTTAGATTCATCGTCAATATTTTCTAATACATGAATCTTGGCTTTCAAATCTACGTCTAGGTTTTTAATGCCTTCTTCAATTTGATGCTTACGAGCATCATTAATAGCAGGGATTAAAAACTCAACTTCAGGAAATTTTCTGTGCAAAATTTCAGCTGTACCAGTCAATAAAGGTAATAATCGTTCAATTTCCCCTCGACGACTTCCTGGTAATAATGCGATATGGGTTTTATTTGCAAGTAAGCCCAATTGGTGTTTAGCATCCATGACTGGATTTTTCAATGGTAATTGCTTAGCTAATGGATGACCAACAAAGGCAGCAGGTACATCATAATTTTGATAAAAGGTCTTTTCAAATGGAAATAAACACAAGACTAAATCAATGCTTTTTTTAATTCCATGCACACGTCCTTGACGCCATGCCCAAACCGATGGACTGACGTATTGAACTGTTTTAATTGGTAAATTCTTTTCTTTAATCGTTTTAGATAATCGTAAGTTAAAATCAGGTGCATCAATACCAATGAAAATATCGACTGGATTTTCTGTCCAACGTTCGACCAAGCCATCACGTACAGCAAAGAGCTTTTTTAGATCTTTTAAAACTTCTACAATTCCCATAACAGATAAAATTTCCATGGGATAATAACTATGGAAACCTTCCGCAATCATTTGCGGACCGCCAATTCCTTCAAACTCAACTTCTATGCCTTGTTCACGAAAACTACGCATTAGCTTGACTCCTAGAGTATCTCCAGAAACTTCCCCTACTACGATTCCTATTTTTAGTTTTTGCTTAGACAAGACGAATGCCCCACTGAAATATTAAAATGATTCTAACAAAATGATTTTACATCGAATCATATTAAAAAAAGCAATTTGTTCACAATTGGTGAATACACTTTTAATCTATTTTTTCTATTTCATACTAAAAAATTATCTAGATTTACGATGAAATATTGTTTGATTGAACTTGGACTAAACTTTATTATAAATAATAATCATTTCCAAATGTGATTTGTTTCTATTTCACCACACCCTAATCAAGATTCATTATGGCTAAATCTACCTCTCCTACACTTGTCTATAGATTCAGTGTTTTCTATCGCTTTGTTCTGACATTTGTATTGGGTTACATCTGTACGATGTATTTAAGCATTAGTCTCACTTCTTTATTCAAGAATGTATTTAACAAAGCCGAAGCGATATATCTTGCAGCTTTTATCGCCATTTTATTTTATGTGGTATTTATCATTTTGAGCTTTTGTGTGCATTCATTGCTGAAATTAACACTGATTAGCCTAGCTTTGGCAGGTGTTTTATATGGCTTATCAGTAGGTTTAAATTAAAATGCAGAATAAAGGTGTACGCCAATCAATGGCATGGTTACATGCTTGGACAGGTTTAATTTTCGGTTGGCTTTTATTTGCCATCTTCCTAATGGGGACAAGCTCGTATTATCGTCATCAAATTAATTTATGGATGCAACCGCAGCTCGCACAAATTCAAGTAAACCAAGATAAAGCGATTACAACAGCAACAGAATATTTAAATCAACATGCGGCTGATGCAAAATCATGGTATCTCAAGGTTGCCAACCAAGAAGAACCTGTGAATAGAATGTATTGGGAAAAAGCAACAGGAGGTTATGAAAGTCGAAGTTTAGATGCAAATTCTGGTCAAGAATTAAAACTATCAGCGACTCAGGGCGGAGATTTTTTCTATAATTTTCATTTCCAACTTTATGGATTCCCTGTAATGATTGGGCGACTAATTGCCTGTATAGCGGCTTTTATCATGTTGATTGCTTTGGTGTCAGGCATTATTACGCATAAAAAGATTTTTACAGATTTTTTTACCTTGAGAACCTTTAAGTCTCAACGTTCTTGGTTAGACTTCCATAATGTTTCTTCAGTACTTGCACTTCCCTTTTTTCTGACGATTACATTTACTGGTTTAGCAATTTTCTTTTATATCTATCTCCCTTGGGGAATGCAGAAACTTTATCCTGAAAATCCTTTTCAGTATTTCACTGAGATCAGAACGGTTAATCAAGATACTCGGCAAAGACCAGCACCCATTAAATCAGAAATATTGCCTATCGATAGTTTATTAGAAAAAGTCAGACAACAATGGGGAGATCAAGCTCTAGCATCTATAGAAGTTAAAAATCCCAATACTGATCAAGCAATTATTACATTTAAACAATTAGAAGATCGTTCAATTACCTTAAATCAAGCGCAAATTACATTTGATAGTAATGGAAAAACGCTCGGTAATACTCGCAATGAAAGTTCAGTTGCCACATTAAATGCGGGTGTATACGGTTTACATATGGCTACTTTTGCACAACCCGCACTTAGATTTGCATTTTTTTGCTCTGGCATACTCGGATGTTTAATGATTGCTTCTGGCTTATTACTTTGGAGCTTAAAACGTCAAATTCAAAATAAGTCTAATCAATTTCATTTTGGCTATTACTTAGTAGATCGCTTGAATGTTGCTGCATTCATTGGCCTGCCAATTGCAATGATGAGCTATTTATTTGCCAATCGATTTGTACATGTGACTGAAACGACACCAAATTATGAAATCTATACCTTTTTCATCATTTGGTTACTAAGTTTTATCTTTGCATTATTCACTAAAAAACAATACTTGTGGAAATCTCAGGTTTTATTTATGGGATTGTTAGCTTTAGCTTTGCCAGTATATAACTTTGTCTATTTACTGAATCATCAATTGATCTCAGATTTTAAAAGTTACTGGTTATTCTTACGTATTGATCTTTTCTTAATTGTTTTCGCAATATTCGCCGTATTCATTTTTAAAAATATTCACCCTATTCAAGAAAAATCCACTCAGAAAATCAAAGCTAAATTAGCGAAAAAAGAGGTAAAAGTATGATCTTTTTCAGTCTTTTTCTGATCTTGATTGGGATGTTTAATCTCTATAGATGCAGTGCTAAACAGATCAACAAATTACAATCGAAAAATCAGCAAATTTTTATTCATTACAGAACTCACTTCAAAGTTGTTGCATATATCTGCTTTTTACTCGCAGGTAGCCTGCTTTGTTTAGAATATGGAAGTTCTATCGGATTTGTGAGTTGGTGGATATTTGCGACACCCGTTACTTTTATTCTGGTGCTATGGATCAATGAATTAAAACCAAGCAAAAGATAACTTGTTAGATTTCAAGATATAGCTGAGTTTATAAAAATTGAGTTGAATTGTTTCCATAATGCTTTATCAATTTATCTAACATCGCCGCTTTAGCTTTTTTTTGAATAAGTAAATCATTTTTCATCACAACGAGTTATCTTAAAAAAGCATAAGATATGCAGGTTTTAGCATATTTAGGCATATTGTTGATGTTTGGTCCTATCGAATTCATTATGGCTGGGGTTTTGGTTGGCTTCTGTGTAGGTATTACAGGAGTTGGCGGTGGTTCATTAATGACCCCTATTTTGATTAGTTTATTCAAAATCGAGCCTCATATTGCCATTGGTACTGACCTACTTTATGCATCAATTTCTAAGTTCTGTGGTTCTGTGGTTCATGCCAAAAAACTAAACATTGTATGGCCAATTGTGATTTGGTTAGCTATCGGAAGTATTCCTGCTTCATTTGCGACATCATGGGTTTTAGAACACTATTTAAGTCAATCAACTCATTATAAAGCGGTACTGACTATGGTACTTGGTTTTATGTTGACTTTGACCGGTGTATCAATTGTGTTCCGTACCCAAATTGAGAAGTTCTTTGATCGCTTTAGAAATCGCGAACAAGACAATATGGAAAGCGAGCAACATGCTCTGCAACATAAACGTTTTTATATCGTTATTATGGGGATTGTACTGGGTGTATTTGTAACATTATCCTCAGTAGGTGCTGGTGCTTTTGGTATCATGGCTCTAGTGATTATGTTTCCAAATTTGCCTATGATTCGTATCATTGGATCAGATGTTGTACATGCCGTTTTACTAACAGCCGTCGCAGGTTTAAGCCATATGTCTTCAGGTAATGTTGATTTTACCTTATTAATGTGGTTATTGGTTGGTTCCATTCCTGCCATTATTGTGGGTACTTTAATTAGCTCTCGTATGCCTGAACGACTGATTCGTAAAATCTTAGGTATTACATTATTTGCACTAGGGATCAACTTTATGGTGAATCCAATTAAAGCCAAGCCAAAACCAGTTGAAACTCAGCAAGCAGTTTTTGTTCAACAGACAAATCATTTAACCAAAACCGTTTAAACCCATAAATATGCTGGTTGATTTAGAACAAATTATGCGATTCGCTAGTTAATCAATCAGCATTTCATGCTATATTCGTAGACAAAATAACCTCTTCTTTAGATTGAATTTGTGACAGCGATGAATACTCTACAGCCAAACCCAGTTTCTCAACCAGATATCAATGACGTTAATATTAAAAGCATTCAAACCTTGATTACCCCTGCGGAACTGAAAGCTGATCTTCCTTTATCTGAGGCTGCATCAAAAACTGTATTACAAGGACGTGCAACTGTACGTAATATTTTAGATGGCAACGACAAGCGTTTATTTGTCGTCATTGGTCCTTGTTCAATTCATGATCCTAAAGCGGCGAATGAATATGCTGATCGTTTACGTGTACTTAGCGAAAAAGTAAAAGATACACTTTATTTAGTCATGCGTGTTTACTTTGAAAAACCACGTACCACTGTGGGTTGGAAAGGTTTAATTAATGACCCTGATATGAACGACTCATTCAATATCGAAAAAGGCTTGCATATTGGTCGCGGTCTTTTGCTTGAGCTAAATGAAAAAGGCTTACCTTGTGCAACTGAAGCACTTGATCCTAACTCACCTCAGTACTACCAAGATTTAATTTCTTGGTCAGCGATTGGTGCTCGTACTACCGAAAGTCAAACTCACCGTGAAATGTCATCAGGCTTATCTTCACCTGTTGGTTTTAAAAATGGTACAGATGGCGGCTTAACGGTTGCAACCAATGCCATGCAATCGGTTAAACATGGTCATAGCTTCTTAGGCTTAAATGAAAATGGTCAAGTAGCGATTATTAATACCAATGGTAACCCTTATGCTCACGTAGTTTTACGTGGTGGTAATGGTAAACCTAACTATGATGCTTCTTCTGTTGCGGAAGCTGAAGCTGCCTTAGCGAAAGCAAAAGTAAGCAATAAGATCATGATTGATACTAGTCATGCAAACTCAAACAAAGATCCGTACTTACAACCTTTGGTTCTTAAAAACATCACAGAGCAAATTCTTGATGGCAATAAATCAATCGTGGGTATCATGGTTGAAAGTCATCTCAAAGGTGGTCGTCAGGATATTCCTGAAAACTTATGTGATCTTGTTTATGGTCAATCAGTGACTGACGGTTGTATTGATTGGGAAACAACAGAAAAAGCGCTATTAGAGATGCACGAAGCGCTTAAAGATGTTTTGCCAAACCGTTAATTTATAAATAATAGATATTAAAAACAGGCTCATATGAGTCTGTTTTTTTACGTGAAAGATCAATAAAACCAATAAATTACTGACTTAAAATACTCACCATTTGTGTTAGATATGTTTTGTAGTGTAATGTTTTTTTAATTATACTGCTGCCACATTTCCACTGTGTCGTATCGCTGATATGAAGTCCAGTTTTCGTCAACATTTGCTAAAGTGGCGTGCCTCTCTCGGTGCGATAACTTTGCTTTGTTTACTCTGGCATATTTTCTTACCCACGATGGTTCATATTGGCGTTGTACCTGCACTGTATGCAATGCCGAGTCACTGCCAAGTTACAAATATTCAAAATAGCTTAATGGATTCAGAATCCCATTCTAGCCATCACCATCATGCTATGCACGATAAAAAGCAGCATGAACAGCATCTTCAACATCAAAAACATAATCTACTTAGTGATCATGCTAAAGAGGTTTTTGCGCTTGCAAGCAAGATCATGAAGCATTGTCCATTATGTACTTATGGCGTTGATGCCGCTGCAATCGTTCCTTTTATTGCAATTATTTTTGTATTTTTATTGGCTTGGTTTACTCGTGTACGATGCCTATGCTATGCGTGGACAGAAAATCTGCATATACCACGTATCTATTATATTTTTCCAATTAAACAAGCACCTCCACTCGCTCTATAAAACGCAATTCCGTAAATATCGTATCCAGTGAGAACTGCGGTACCGCCTTGTTTATTGCTTTTTTTATAGAGTTTGATATGAATACTCAATTTCGTTTGTCAGTATTAGCTGCTGCGTGCCTTTCTGTTACTTACAGTTCAATTGCTTTAGCTGAAACTTCATCAAAAGATGAAACCAAAACCTTAGTGACGATTGTCGTCACTGCAAGCCGTGAGGGAGAATCGATTAGCAATACTCCTGCTGCGATTAGCAAAATCAGCAACCAAGATATTGAAGATAAACATGCAACATTCATTGGTCAGTTAGTGAATCAAACACCAGGTGTTTTGATGAATGACTTGGGTAATGAGCAGCACATGATGTCTATACGCCAACCAATAACAACTGCGGCTGTTTATCAGTATTTAGAAGATGGTATATCTGTACGTCCAGTAGGTGTTTTTAACCATAATGCATTGTATGAAGTAAATTTGGCTGGGATTGATAATATTGAAATTCTGCGTGGTCCAGCCAGTAGTTTATATGGTAGTAATGCGATTGGTGGAACGATCAACTTCTTGACCAAAGCACCCAGTTTAACCCCCACAGCTGATTTAGGCTTGAGAGCAAGCTCTGAAGGCTATCGCCGTCTAGACCTAGGTGCATCGAATACCTTTGATACCGAATTTGGGGAGCATGGCTTTAGAGTTTCAGGCTATGCCAGCGATCGTGGTGATAGTTGGCAAGATCACGCAGAAAGTAATAAGCAAAGTATCACTTTGAGACATGATTGGCGCATATCTGATGCCACCCAAGTTAAAAATATCGTCAGTTATAATCATCTCAAAGCAGATATGACGGGTAGTTTAAATGCAGAGGATTTCAGTAAACGATCTGGTTACAGTTATCAAACCTTTACCTATCGTGAAGTTGATGCAACAAGACTTTCATCTCAATTAAACCACAGTTGGAATGATCAAAACCAAAGCCAAGCTACACTGTATTATCGTGATAACACGACTGAACAGAACCCAAGTTATAATATTCGTACAGATTCCAAAAATGGTACGCCTACAGGAACGTATAGTGGACAAACTACATATAATGCTTTTCAATCTTATGGTTTAAATTTCCAACATTCAATTAACTTAAACCCTGTGAAATTAATTGTAGGTGTTATGGCGGAACATTCGCCCAACCAAGCAAAAACCAATGATATTGAGGTGTTTCGTGATCCTAAAACACGAATATATACAGGGTTTAATCAACGACAATTACTGCGTGATTTTAATGTCGATGTCAATAACCAAGCGATTTACACACAAGCAAATTGGCAAGCTTTACCAAACTTAAACTTAGTCGGTGGCGCTCGCTATGACTGGATCAGTTATGACTTTGACAATAAACTTATTCCCTCACACGTGACAGGTGCTCCAGATGAAAAGCGTAATTTCCATAAAGCCAGCCCACAACTCGGTTTTGTATGGAATATTACGCCTGAATTAGATCTTTACAGCAATTGGTCGCAAGGCTTTGTTCCCCCTGAAGTCAATAATCTTTACGGAGCGAATTTAGTCACACCTGACTTGAAAGAAGCAACCTTTAATAACGTTGATCTTGGATTACGTTTCAAGTTGTTAGATGATCGCTTGGATGGCGAAATCACCTTGTATCGCCTAGAAGGCAAAGATGAAATAATTAGTTATACAAAAATAGATAAAACACGTGAAATACGTGAACCACGCAATGCAAGTAAAACCTTGCATCAAGGCATTGAAATTGGTGGAACATGGAAGCTCAGCGAGCTATATGATCAGCAATTAAAACTTTCTGGAAGTATTGCAAAGCACGAATATAAAGAATTTCAACCGTCTTTAACACTCGACTATAGTGGAAATACGATGCCTAGTTCTCCAAAAAGCTTTGGCACCATCGAGTATCAGATCAAACCTCTTCCTGGGCTATTGCTATCCGCTGAAGGTGTGTATGTGGGTTCATACTGGATTAATGAAGCCAACACAGTAAAATATGCTGGTCATACTAGTCTAAATTTACGTGCGAATTATCGTAAAAATGCTTATGAAATCTATGGGCAAATCCTGAATGCTGCCGATGTACATTATGCAGAAAGCACCTCTTTCAATAGTAACCAAGCCAGTTATACGCCTGCAGCACCACGTACTTATTTATTGGGTTTACGCTATCATTTTGGGAAATAAGTCATGAATGCCAACCAATTGAAAAAGCTATTGAAGTTTCATCGTAGCTTTGGAATGGTACTTGGCATTCTCGTTTTGATGTGGTCTTTAACTGGTGTGTTGCATCCAATTATGAGTGCAACACAACCTCAACCTGCAAAACGTATGCCTCCACCCCAACAGCTTGATTTGAGAGATGGATTTTCCGTCTCTCAAGTATTAGAAATGCAGAAAATTACCGAGTTTTCTGCATTACAAGCAATTGAACTTAATAAAGATCTTATCGCTTATCGAGTTTTAAAACCTAATCAAAATATTGCTGAATATTTTGATCGTCATACTGGGAAATTGATTAAAGCTGCTGAATTGCAAGATGCAAAACGTCTTGCAGTTTGGTACACCGGCTTAAAACAACAACAGATTATTTCTGCTGAACTGGTCACTCAATTTAGTGATGATTATCCAAGCGTCAATCGCTTATTACCTGTTTGGCGTGTAGATTTTGATACTGGTTTAAGGGCTTATGTCGATCCAGCACAATCTCGATTAGCAACGATTTCTAATGATCAGAAAATGTGGATGGCACGGATCTTTCGCTTAGGTCATACATGGACTTGGGGAGATCAGCCTTGGACAGGACAAAGTCTCTTGATGCAAATTGCTTTAATTGGCATTCTTGCTTTGACCTTGATGGGAATCGGATTGTTTTTCAAAATTCACAATCGTAAAAATCATCGTTTAGCTAAAAAGCCAATTCGTTTTTTTCATCGTTATCTGGGCATTAGTTTAAGTGTTTTTATTTTGTTATGGGTGTTTAGTGGTTTTTATCATGTTTGGCATAAAAAACCTGAACTTGTGAATGTTCAGCCCATCTTCCATACGCAAGATTTAAATCCTGAAGCATGGCAATTGGCAGTTCAACGTCCAATTCAGCGACTCAACCTTGTACCGATCGCTTTTGATCAGAATCAAGCACATGCAGGCTGGATGGTTCAATTGACTGGAAAACCCCAATTACAAGGGAGCATGACCGCAGCGAAAGAACATGATCACCATCATCATGCAAAAGATGCTGCCCCAGCCATTGAGTAAATTGATGCTCAACATGCTAAAAAGTTGAATCCTCTTGAGCAGAGCAAATATTTGGCAGCCTTTTATTTAAACTTGCCTTTTGAGCATTTTACTCAAAGTTCATGGGTTACACAGTTTGGTGGTGAATATGGTTTTATCAACAAACGTTTACCTGTGATCAAGGTTGAAACCAATTTGAATGATCAGCTTAGACTTTATATAGAACCAAGTAGTGGTGTCATTGCGGCTCAAGTAAATCAGCAAGATGCCTTAGAGGGCTTTAGTTTTGCATATTTGCATAAGTGGACATGGTTGCCAATAGATAAAACGCTTAGAGACATTCTGTTGGCAACAATTGCGGGATTGATTGCAGTATTAGTTTTCTTGGGAAGTGTATTGGCAATTCGAAAACGTTAAAACAAAATTGATCCTTCTTTTCTGAGAAGGATCAATCCTATAAAAATTCACTTAGTTATAAAAGAAAGCAATCACAAAAGTTAATATTAAACCCGTCTCACTTAACTCAATTGCTGCACCCACAGTATCGCCCGTGATACCACCGATTCGCTTAATAAACAAAATTCTTAAGTAAACCAATATTAAGAAAAAGCTGATTAAAGCAACTAATCCAATTAATTTAAATGCACAAAGCAATGCCAATGTAATGACAAAAACCATCCATCCTACAGTTTTAGGAATAGAATCAGTCATTGAATGCCCTAATCCATTTTCTCGAACATATCGTGTTGTGAGAAATAAAAATAAAGGAACACTGCGACCCAGCATAGGTATTAAAATTAAAAAAGCAGAGAGCTGTTGTTGAAGCAAGACATATAAAGCGGAAAATTTAAGTAAGCAAACAATGACTAAACTTAGAACACCGATAGGACCGCAACTTGGGTCTTTCATGATTTTAAGAGTACGTTCCCGATCACCAAAACCGCCTACCCAAGCATCTGCTGTATCCGCTAGACCATCTAAATGAAGCCCACCTGTAAGCCAAATCCAAATCACTAAAATAATCGCTGTAACAAGAATAATCGGTACTTTTACGAGAAGGATTGAAAGTCCAAATAGAATTAATCCAATCAACAAACCTACAAGTGGATAAAAAAGTACAGATTGACCATTTTGCTTTGCAGTTGGTATCTGTTTTAGTTCGATGGGTAGAACAGTCAAGAATTGCAAAGCGATCCAAAAAGACGTCATGTAAACTCAATCATATTCGATTCATAATTTAGCAATTATGAGGAAATAAAACTGGGAATAGCCTTGCTATTCCCAGTTTGAAAAAACTAATGCTTGGATTATTGAACTTGATAACATTGTTTGAGCTTTAAATAATCATAATAGAAACTGTTGGTACTATATTGTGCATATTTACATGATGGTTTAAACAAGGTCTCTTTTTCATTGTAGAGCATTTTTACCAAAGTGATACCTTGTGCATTTTGATAAATATCCCACTGTAAATTCGCAGCCATTGGCGATACCACTTCACCTCTCCACTTGCTATTGCTGTAGTTATAGGTTTGACGTAATGGTAAAGGCTGCATCATGTCATGTAACTCTAGACTGGTCGCCAGTGGAATAATGATTTCAGCATGTGCGAAACGTAACACAGCGCGGTGGGATTGTTTTCTTTCAATAATCGCATCAACTTGGTCAAATAAATCCTGCTTTAATCCCTTTGACATCTTACTGGTGACAGCATTGGATTCAGAAAAGCTTGGACCTTTAGAATAAAAGTCATTAGCATCATTGAATTCTGCATAAAACTTAGCTGCATCGATTGGCATATATTTATCAAAACTTACGTCGTTAAGTTCAACCTGCATCCCTCCTGAAATAGAGTACAGTTCATAAATATAAGCAGCAGCATCTACAGCACTAGTAATTGTATTCTTTCCTTTGCCTTTTTCAGTAATATTTTCACCTGTTGGGGTAGTCACAGTATATGAGCCTGTATTACTGAAAGTATAACCGCTTGTACCTATTTTTTTAATAAATTCAGGTTTAAAAATTGGCGTTAATACACTCATAGCAACCTGCTGAGCACGCGATTTTTGAGTTAACTCATCTAGTTTATTAGCTAAGTCAGCATTATCTTCTTCAAAGTGTTGATAAGCTTGACTTGCATCATAAATGACTTGTTGTTGTGCAGATATAGGCTGAGTTAAATCTTGAGTTTGATTTAAACTATGAAAATAAAGCTTAAATCGATCTACTCCAACGTCTTCACTAGATGGAATACTGGTACTGACCAAACTTGTATATGACGTAGGTGTAATTTGACTCTTCAATTGTGGTTGTTGTTGAATCAATTCAGCAGTAAAAAACTTGGCACTATCAACCGCACGATCTACACCTGAGCTTTGGACTAAGATAGATTGAGGTTGTGTCGCTCCTGTTTTAAATAGTTCAGGTAGACGCTGTAAAAGACGGTCTGCAATACCTCTATGTTCTTGAATACCAAGCATCGTTTCATTGCCATATCCATACTGGCGAATCCCATCTACACCATAACCAAGCAAAATATTGGCTTTCATCATATTTTCTAAATCAGCACCTAATTTTTCACCTAAAGGTGTTAAAGCATTCTCAGCCTTAGCTTGTTTCCATAAATTATAAAGCGCCAAATCATATTTAATGCTCGATAATCCTCTAGAACCATGACGTGCTACTAACTCTGTAAAAACAGGTTTGAAACCCTGTGGAATTGCTTCATATTTTTTTAGATCTTGTTGTGGTTGGTATGGAGTTTTAGTCTGATAATATTTTGATACCGTGTTATTTTCTGGGATTATTTTTGCTTCTGAGCGATCATCGTTATTACATGCCGCCAATAAAATGCTCACGCATAACACACTGCTTTTCAATAATATATTCATAAAGGAATTACTTATAGGTCAAGAAATGAGATGTATCATAGGCAGTGGCAATGACATTTCGATTACATGACCTAAGCAAATACTGGAAATAAAATAAGATTTTATAACTACTAAATTGCTGTCTTTTCAGAAAAATGTATTTGATTGTCAACTTGAGTGAGGTTTAAAGCATATAACGCCCCTAACTCTGCGGGCATTTTTAATAAATCATTGAGATGTTTATGTCGTGCTAAACAAGTCAACAATTTAATCACTCCACCATGTGTAATAACTAATGCTCTATTCCATTGATGTATTTGCATTTGAGTGTGGATTTCATCAAATCCAACTTTAACACGCTGTAAAAATTGCTCTAAAGGTTCACCATTTGGTGCATGATATTTTGTTGGAAATTGCCAAAAATTTGCCAATAACTCGGGTTCATTTTCATAAATGCTTTGAGTCGAAATACCTTCCCAATCACCAAAATACATTTCTTTAATATGCATATTTAATTGCAAAGGTCGTTCAAGTTGCTCTGCCAAATTAATAGCGAAGGCATGACAACGTTGCAAAGGTGAACTAAAAATGACATCCCAATCAGTGTTAGCAGTAACATGTTGCTGTATGGTCGATTGCATCTGCAACCAACCATTTTCTGTCAGTTCATCATCAATGTGCCCACGTAAAGTATGGCTTAAAGTTGTTTCACCATGTCGCAGTAGATCAAGACGCAACTTTATCTCCAGTCACTGCAGCTTCGGCAAAAGTTGCCATTTGATTATGTAAAACACATGCCAATTGCAGCATTGACAATGCTGCGCCTGCACCACTTCCTTCACCCAATCTTAGATTCATTTTTAAAATTGGCTGCGCTTTTAACTCTTTGAGAATACGAACATGACCATATTCTGCTGATTGATGTCCAAATAGCATCCAGTCACGGCAGCTTGGCTGTATGTGAACAGCACATAAAGCTGCAACGGAACTAATAAAACCATCCACCACAATAGGCAAACCAATTTGAGCGCAACGTAAATATGCTCCTGTCATGGCAGCAATCTCTAAACCACCCACGGCAGCTAGAATTTTCAAAGCATCATTCGCAACATTGGGTTGATGGAGTTCAATTGCTTGATTGATAACTGCAATTTTATGTAGCAATTGTTGATTATTAATTCCTGTTCCAACACCTGTCAGTTGTGCTGCATCTTCATTTAACAACAAACATGCGATGGCTGAAGCGGAACAAGTATTGCCAATGCCCATTTCTCCAGCGATAAAAATATCAACCTGTTCTGACTTCGCTAGATCCGCACTGGCTTTACCTAATGCCAATGCAGCAAAACATTCTTGTTCCGTCATTGCAACGTGTTGAGCAAAGTTGGCTGTTCCTGCACGAATACAATGTCGCTCTACACCGACATAATCATAGGAATCGCCTACCGTTCCACAGTCAATCACTTGTAACTGGGCCTGATGATGTTTTGCAATAACACTGATTGCCGCACCGCCAGACGCGAAATTTTGAAGCATTTGACGTGTCACGGCTTGAGGATAAGCTGAGATATTTTCGTCAACTACACCATGGTCACCTGCGAAAATCGTGATCCAAGGTTTTTGAATTTGGGGATGAACTGTACCCTGTAAACTTGCTAGCTGAATCGCAAGCTGCTCTAACTCTCCTAAAGCTCCTGTTGGTTTAGTGAGTTGTTGTTGTCGTTGTTCGGCTAGATGTTTTGCTTCCAAATCAATGTGTTGTACCGATTCAGCGTACCAAGCATTTTGTTCAGTCATGTTATTTCTCATCTTTTAAAATCATTGGAAAGCCTGCAACACAAAACATCAGTTTATGAGCAAGCTGCCCTAATGCTTGGTGCAATCGACCAGCTTCATCCACAAATCGACGGCTAATTTCACCCATCGGCACAACACCTAGCCCTGTTTCATTACTGACTAAAATAATCTCAGATTTAAGTTTGGGTAATATTTCTAATAACTTGTCTGTCTGTTGTTGCTGCAAATCTTGATCTTCAGCTAACAATAGATTGGTCAACCATAAGGTAAGGCAATCAACCAAAATGATTTGATGTTCTTGATCTAGTTTTAATAATTGATTCGCCAGAAAAATAGGCTCTTCACAAAGTTTCCATTGCTTAGGTCTTTGCTGCTGATGATGTTGAATTCTTTGCTGCATTTCATCATCTAAAGCTTGCGCCGTGGCGACATAAATCACAGGGAGTCCACGCTGCAGAGCTATATTTTCAGCCAATCGGCTCTTACCCGAACGTGCACCACCCAAAATTAATTGCAACATATTAAGCTAATACCATTTGATGATAAGGATACAGTAATCCTTGTAAAATCTGAGCCTTATAATAACCGAAAGTCAATTGACTCACTTGAATTTTAATTCTTTTGGCTTCAAAGCTTTTTATTCGCTCCAAAACAAGATCACTACTCCATGCATCGTTATAAAGTCCAATCGTAATATGAGGACAATATTGTAATGCCGCTATTTCCTTCGAGACAAGTGAAAGCTGAGAACGGATTTTTTCTAAATTTTTTTCTTGATCGATGATTTGAATAAATAAAGCACTGCTAAAACTATCGATCGCTGTGAGTTCTAGTTCAAAGGGTTCGAGTTGTAATTGATTGATAGATTTTAGATGTAGTGACAATTGTTCAGCTGAAAAATCATCATTATATGGAGAAAGATGGGTATTTGGAAAACCGCATACGAATAACGTAATGTGATACTGACGTTGATTCGACGTAAGTAGGAAATCTGAGAAATGTGTTTTGATCGCATCTAAATATTCAACTAATTCTGGTTGATCAATTTCGATATACCACAAAGCATAATTTGTCCGACCATGATGCCATTCCGGATAGTCTCGAATTTCAGTTTTAACGAGTTGAGTAGATGTTTGTAATAACACAACGACAATAACAATCTGACAGTTGTGTTATTCAAACATAATTTTCTTGCAAGATTAAATGATTTTAAAAGTCATTTAGGCTGTTTCAAGCTCGGCTTTTTTAATGCGAAAAGATTGCTCTCCATCTGAGATATTTAATTCAGCTGAGACTGCTGTAAAAATCAATTTAAACAAATCGTTCTTTTCATGCTCAATAATGTCCATTTGCTCGATAGCGTTTTGTAAATGCGTCATCACTTTATCAATAGGAATTTCTAAAAGCTTAACTGCATACACATAACCCGAAACAGCACCTTGTAATAGGTACTTATATCGCAGTTGTTGCACGATATGATTTTCAATACTGCCGAGTACGCGTTCGTTGTAACCCAGTTTTCTCAATGGATCACGAGCCACACGTTCACATGGATCTTTGTAGGCAGAACGACATGAGCTCATAAAACTTTCAGCCATGCGATCAAGTTGTTTGGCTTGATTCGGAACGATATTTACCAATCCTGATTTCACTTCAATCACCAATTGCTCAGCAAATTTCTTGATCTTCTGATCTGCTAAAGCAATTCCAATCATTTCATGATCAATAAGACTCGCCTGCCAAGCGATCATGGCATGACAGCCATTCCATAGACGATTTTTAATGATTTGAATATCTGAGATTTGATCAACCAAGATCATTTGGCGCATTTTATTTAACAGCGGGCTACGATTTTCAACATAGATCGGCATATCCGTTTCGCTATGGAATAAAATTAAATCCATATTTTGTAAAAACTGACCTGCTTGAAACTGATCGCGCATTTCCTCTAATGATTGACTGAGCTGACGTTCCTGTTTTTCAGTTAATGCTGTTTCATCTGATAACTCAATCGTTTCTTCATTCAAATCAGCTTGATACTGTTTAAATAAACGATGCTTAATATTGAGTTGACGATACAAAGCTTGATCACTCAATTTTGAGACCATGCGATTGACCACTGTATCACAGAAATAATGCTCACTTAAAATATGCTCAGCAATATCTTCATCCGTGATCTCAAGCAAAGCTTCACGAATATGTTTGAGCACTAAATATTTCGCGCAAACCTTATTCAAAATAATCAGAAAAGTGATTGGTTCAAGGTTGTCTAAATCTTGTGACATGAAACGCGCCAATAAACCTTTGGCAATCATTTTTGATTCAGATGCTATCGCATGTTCAGGCAAACACAATGCAATAAGGCTCGATTGCATGTACATTTCACGCATCTGTTTATCATTATCAGCATCAATAACAGTCAAGTTATCAATTCGTTCGTCAAAAGACGATTGACCATATCGAATACTATAGCTGCCAAAACTATTCACCGATTCCAAATACAATTTATTTCGCGTGGAAGCCAAAATACGTTTTGGACGTGTATATCCATCCCAATGTGAAACAATTTGAGCAATATACCCACCACCAATTGCGCCAAAACCATGAATCCCTACGGTTAATTGATTCAGACTTTGCGGAAATGGTTCTTGTAGCTGAGGCATATCCATTTCAGGGATGTACTGATCTAAAGCATTTAAATACTCGTACATATCCTGATAATAAAAATTTGCTTTCGCTAACATGCGATCATTAGGTTCTTTAATATCTTTAAATAAAATCGTAATGCCACCCGCATCATGAGCTGAACAAATTCCATTTTCTGAATCTTCAAACATCAAACACTGACTTGGTTGTAAATTTAGTTTTTGCGCAGCGGTAATAAAGATTTCTGGATGAGGTTTTCCCTTTTCAACTTCATCCCCACACACTAACAAATCAAAAAATTTATAAACGTTGGCATTAATTAAGTATTCTTCTGCAATTGCACGACGACTTGATGTCGCAACTGCCATTCTTAAACCTGATTTGCGTAAGCGCTCTAAAACTTGAATTAATCCTTTTTTGATTGGAACACCATTGTGACGCACAGATTCCAACTCAAGCTCATCAGCACGTTTTCTAATCGCTTGATATGGAACATCTTCCCCATAAAATTTCTTTGCAAGTTGTTCTGCAGTTTTTGCGCTCAGACCTAAGCACTGCATTAAATATTCATCTGAAAATTCCTGTCCAATAAGCTCCTCTGATGCTTGTTTCAATGTTTCAAAGCGTAATCGCTCTGTATCAAACATTGTTCCATCCATATCAAAAAGTGCCCCTTGAACAGGAAAATCATGAAAAATCAACATCTTTACTCCTCTTGTTTTGTTTTAGTTTTAATAGGCTAACCCAGAAATGAGCTTAAATTTCGACCGTTAAATAAATGAAATAAATTTGATTAATAAATGATCAAACAGCCATCTATATTTACGTCCTAAGATGTAGTTATGTAAGTTTTCTTGCTTTTTAAAAGAATATATGGGTTATTCTTGATCATATTAAGCGTTTAATCTTCGACAAAAGAACTCATTTCTTCTTCCTTTCTGACTAAAACCCACCCTATACATATCCCGACCAATATCATTAAAGCGAATAAAAAATAGAAAGGTAGATTTTGATCAAATTGATATAAATAAGTGCTAACTAGAGGACCAAAAATCAAACCAAAAGCTTGAGTTGCAGTGCAATATCCTGCCATTTTAACTTGTGAATCTTTCGTAACTGCTTGTGCTGCGCCTGTTGTAAATGCTGGTAATAAGCATGCCACTGAAACACCATAGAAAATATAACTGGCTTGAAAAACCACAATGTTTTGCGCATATAGTGATAGTAACAACCCAAAGCACATAGTCAAAATGCCAATTAATACAAGACTATGTAGTTGCAGCTTAATCACTTTTACGATCAGCAGCTGTGTCACCACCAGACAGATACCAACAATAACCATACATTGAGCAAAATACACTGCGCTTTGCTGACTACTCAGAAAGAATTTATCTTGGATGTAAAATCCAGCAGTCATGTTTAATGTCACAATTGCAACATAAGTAGAAAAGCCTAAAGCCAACCAAATTAAACTCTGCTTGATAATATTTTGCTGATTCAAAACTGTATTTGAATTTTGTTCTAATACCTTATTTGCATCGGATCTTATATCAGCCGTTTTCTTAAAAAAAATGAAGAGTGCCAAACTGACTAAAGCCAGTAAAACGACCGAGAACCACATTGGAAATAATAGTCCACCATACAATAATAACGAAGTCGCCAAAGGTCCGACAATCATGCCAAAACTGTTCATCGCACCAAAAAATGCCATATTCTTACTACGAGTAGTTGTTTCAGTTGATTCAGTCATGACATAACTTTGCAGACCGATTTGTGGCATTGCCATAAAAATGCCAGTCGAAGCACGACTTAAAACCAACAAAATGAAAATCAATACTGAAGGCAAAATTGCATCTAAGCCCAAAGCCAGTATGAAAGTAAAAAGTGCCCATGTGATGGTCATTCCCATAAAACCATAATTCACTAAATTTTGTGGAGATTGATTACTTTTGTTCTTTGCAATCCATATTGAAGCGATAGCCATACAGATCGCTCCTGCTGAAACGATGACTCCACCTTGGAATTCGGATAAATGTAGCTGTCGAGTCAAAGGTGCCAGTAAAGGAAGAATCATGGAAAAACAAGTTCCATTAATTAAAGCAGCCAAAGCTAAAAATTTTAAATGATTGTTCATCATGGACTTCATCAAAAGAAAAGGCATCTGAAAAGATGCCTTTTGGATAAGATTAGTATTTGAGAGTGTAGCTCAAACCATAGGTACGACCTTGAGCAGGTAAGCTAGATATAGCACCATAAACTACTTCTGCTGCTTGGCTAAATACAGTTTTATATTCTGTATTCCAAACATTATAGACACCAAAACCCACAGTACCTGGACCTGCTTTTGTATTGGCAATCACATCCATAACTGCATAGCCCTTGATTTTCGTTGCAGCATTTGGACTAACATTGGTATCATATTTCGCAACTAAAGAATCTTCATATGCTTTATTAGTACCTTTTACGGCTAGCATCTGGACTCTTAAACCATTCCCTTTATCATCATTCCACTCACCAAACAATGTACCTTTAACTGGAGAAACTTGTAAGGCATTAAGTTCTCGCCATGATCCCGCAGCATCTTTAAATTGACCTCTAGTATAGGCAAGTGTTCCACCCACACTGAATTGATCTAAAATAGGCATACTTGCATTTGCTTCAACGCCGTAAATCCGTTGATCTGTATCTGCGACTGTAACTGAACGGTCTGCTTTAAATTGAATAACCTTATCCGATGTATTATAGAAAGTTGTTAAACCTAAATTTGCACCTAAATCGTTTTGCAATCTCCAACCGAGTTCATAATTATTCACAGTAATTGGATCAACATTGCCTGAACGAACAACATAACCTGCTGAAACATCACGTAGTACACGTTGAATATCAGGCAAACTAAACCCTTGGGAGAAATTCGCAAATACTTGTTGCTGATCATTTAACTTATAAACTGCACCTAAATTAAATAAAGTTTTATCATGTTTAACTGAACCTGCTGCGACTATACCTACAGGTTGACCTGTGATATCTCCTTGGATAGCTGCAACAGTTGGTTTGAATGCTGTGGTATCACTTTCAATACGTTGATATCGAATGCCTGCCTGCATATTGAATGCATCTGTTAAATCATAATTCCCTTGAACAAATGCACCTAAGTTTTTAATGGTTGCATCTGGGCCAAAGTCATAACTCCGCCCTGTATTATTATATTTCAAACCATTATCAGTCATGCTATATAAATCAGCAACTTGCTTATCTTTCTCATGGTCATAATCAATACCATAAGTCAGTTTTAAATCACGATCGGCAAGATTTAGTTTTGATGTCATCGCAGCACGAACACCAGTAACGTCAATATCAGATTCCGATTGATAGGCTAGATAATAACCAAATGGCATAAAGTTACTTAAAACAGTTGGATAAAATCTTGCTTTTTCATTGCGATAATACGCTTCAACATTAAGTTCTTGACCTAATAAATCCGTATTTTGGTATTGTGCATTGACTGCATAACGTTTGGTAAACGGTTGATCATCTATTTCAAAGCCTTTTAATGCATTTAAACTTGGTTTGTTACGTTTCTCAAACACAGCATAATCAGGACCATAATCAGGCCCATACTCTGAATCTTGTTTGTCATCGTAATACTGCGCCCCTAAACTTATTTTTTGGGTATCAGCAAATTTCCAGCTTAAACGACCATTTACATCAACCGTTTCTGTATCTTGGCGATCCGTTTGTGCAATCTCTGGTCCAATGCGATTACCATGGCTGTCTTGGATTTCACCACGTTTGGTATAGCCTGCCCCTAAGAAACCACTCCAATCACCTTGATTAAACCCAACTGATTGATAAGCTTCATAAGCTAGTGCATCATTTTTAAAATTATCCCCAGAAGTCACGCCAAGTTTTGATTCAAAATTTACACCATCACCAGTCCCTTTCTTTGTGATGATATTAATAATACCGCCTGTTGAACCGGAACCGTAAATACTACTTGCACCTGAAACCACCTCAATTTTTTCAATTGAATCAGGGCTAATACTATTTAGTTGGCGAGCCGCATCACGTGAACCTGTTTGTGCAACTCCATCAATAAGTACAAGCACCTGACGACCACGCATCGTTTGACCGTAATTAGTGGTTGTTCCACTACTTGGGCTAAGTGATGGAACTAATTGAGCTAAAATATCTGCAACTTTTCGTCCAGCAGCTGCTTGCTGTTCAATCTGTTTCTGTTCAATTGATTGAACAGTACCTGCTATCTCAGCGATACTTTGTGCTGAACGAGTTGCTGTCACAACAATTGGCGCAAGTTGTGTTGGTTTTTGAACTTCTGCCGCGACATTATTTTGAATCGTGGTATCGATCTCAGTTGTTTGAGCATAAAGCTGGGCACTTACTGCCAAGCTTAGAAGTGTTAATGTTGTCGAAAGTGTATGAACTTTCATAAGTAGCCCCTAGATAAGTTGTTTCGATTGTTTTGCTTTAGAAATCAAAACTTGACTGAGTAAAACGCTTAAAATGGATGCAGCAGCGAGAATGAGATAGAAGTTTCCATAACCAAATGCTTTGGCTAAGAAACCTGAGACTGCACCGCCAATGAAATAAACCAATAGTTCGAAGCAAACTAAAATCGTAAAATCAGTACCAGCTTGATCTTTAGAACTGGTCTGCATGAAATGTGCATATAACGCTGTCATCGCGATATAACGAATGGCAAGAATAACCACTACAAATACGCCAAGTAATCTATGCCACTGGTCAAACCAACTGAGCAAAACAGCAGTGCCCAACAAGGCATAAATCAAAGTCCGTGCCCAACCAGCCCAGATCAGCAATTGTGTTGCAGCTATTTTTTTTAATAAAAATGCAGCAGAAACAGCTGCTAGTAATCCAATACCCGCGCCAATCACAGACATCAGCACACCAATCTCAGCCAAAGACCACTTTTGATCAATCAGCATCGGATTCAGCATTGCCATTGCAGGTGCTTCAACGAAGCGATAACACACGATCAAAGCTAATGCCCATAACATTTCTGGACGTTTAAATGCACGGATCAGACTTGGCGGCTGTTTTGAGATTTTCTCTACATTTGATTTTTCTTTAATTTGGGAAATAGCCAACATCGTCAATGCTGTCATTGCGGCTAAGGAAATCAGTGCAGTTTGCCAACCATAAAGCTGATACAGCCATAAAGTTGCTGCTCCACCCACCATACTGCCAAGCGCAACGCCTATACTTTGCGCCATACTGCCTAGTCGATACTCAGATTCTGAAAAGGTTTCGACCGTATAGCCATCAATGGCAATATCTTGCGTTGCAGCGAAAGTTGAAATCCATAAACCGACAATAACAAATACACCAAGACCGTAATCGAATTGGGTAAGTGCCAAAGCAACGACCCCCAACACCAAAGCTATTTGCGTAAACAAAAGCCAAGTTTTACGTTTACCGAGTTTTCTGAAATAAAAACGGTCGATAAGCGGTGCCCAAAAGAACTTGAATGCCCAAGGAATATAAAGCAGCGACAACATGCCAATCCAACGTAAATCTACACCTTGATGGCGCAGAATCGCAGGTAATGCGACGTTATAAAAATACAGTGGTAAGGCATGCGCGAGGTATAAAACCACCACGACAGTCAGGCTCAAGGCTGAGACTTTCTGAATATTTAATGAATTTTGATTCATAGATACCTCTGCATCGCCCATTGCATGGCTTCAGTTTTATCCACACTCACAAAATATGGAACATGCCAAGCTTTGTGCAGAGCTGGTGTATCCAATCGAATACGATCTTCGTCATCCTGAGCAATACGAGCAAAACCTAAG
This sequence comes from Acinetobacter sp. Z1, assembly GCF_024296945.1. Classification (NCBI taxonomy): domain Bacteria; kingdom Pseudomonadati; phylum Pseudomonadota; class Gammaproteobacteria; order Moraxellales; family Moraxellaceae; genus Acinetobacter; species Acinetobacter sp. Z1. Next base: position 1,853,595 of record NZ_CP101115.1, read on the forward strand.
CAATATTGGTAAAAATCTTGTTTATATTGCTTATACCACTTGCCTTGGATCGCCCTATATTCTTCAGGAAATTCAGTATTTACATCGGTTTGCATGATTAACACGAAATTTCGCTGATGTTCAAAATAATGCTGAATCCGTATCAACCATTGTTCAAATTCTGCCACCGAGACTTGCGCTGCAAAGCGCATGTCCAAGATATGCATTTCATTGATATATAAGCTCATGTAACACTCAGAAGTTTGGCTGGCTTTTCTGCTAGCTGTTGTTGTGATGTTTGGTAATATTCCCCAAACTTGTTATAGAAAGTTTCTCTGAAGCAGTAATACAACATTGCAGTTTTTTCAGGCATCGGTATTAAACGTTGTGTTTCATAGCAAAGCTCTGCCACGACTGCCGCATAAGGTTTAACGGTATGGTCTGGTTCACCTACGATTTTTTTGGCTTTAGAATGTTCAAAAATATAGAAGCTGAGTAAACGAATGGTTGGGCGTAAAAAACCTTTACCGAAAACGGATTTATCACCAAACAGTAAATGCCATCCCAAATCATTGTCATCACCTTCGTAATAACGACCTAAACGATCACGCTTACCTTCATAGATCTCGGTATAGCCCACATCTTTGCCATCAATTCCAACGATCAATAAACGGTGATGGTCGTCTGCAAGCATTTTGTCGAAGTAAACTTGTAACTCCAGTTCCGATTTATTTAACTGCCACTGTGGAATCACATGTGGTTCATGCATCCATTTGTGTAATAAAGGAATATCCTGCGGATATTGCACTTGGCGTAAGTAGTACTGAGTTCCATCCTCAAAGTATTCATAATAATCGGGTAATTGCTGAGAGATTGTTTTCATATCGAACCTATAAAATGACGAATAAAATTAGCCCACTTTCGCTTGGCGAAGTTGCTGTGCCCACGTTTTCAATGTTTCTGGGCTAACTGGATTTGCAATGGGATCAAGAAAGACAGGCACAGGACGCTCTGCTTCATCGTTATAACTTGTGGTAAATAGACGTACACGGTTTAGACAAATTTTGGTGTAACTTGGACGCAGCATGGCGAATTTATCAGCACGTTCAGCCAGTTCTGGATGTTTGTGGTTAAATTCAACAATCGTGTTGGAAATGGTCTGCCAGAAATCAAGCTCTGAATATTCAGGATAGTCTTGCAAGAACACATTACAGATATAACGGTAATGCACCATAAACAGACCTGTGAAAATGAAATGACTTAAATCTATCGCTTCGTGACGGAGTAATAAATCTGCTTCAGATGGTAACTGAGCTAACTCAGGAAAATCCTCATCCACTAAATTGATGTCATCAATGAAGTCTTTTAATACGATGGCTTTCGGCACACCATTTTCATGTACCAACATTGTGTTCTCACCGTGTGGTGAAAATGCCAAACCATAGCGATACAAGCAAAGTAACAATGGACTCATGCACACTTGAGCAAATTGAGTTAACCAAGCTAAAGGACTCAATCCTGATGCTTTGATCAGCACACTCAGGATAGATTGACCAGAAATATCACGATGTAATAAAGCTGCTTGCGAGAGAACTTGTTGTGATGAATCAACATAGCGATCAACACTTTCACGCCACAAACAACCGAACAGCTCTTTAAATTGATATGGTGCGCCGTCAATGCGGTCAAAACATGGCTGGTGAATGGTTAAAGTTGCAACCTCACCCAAGAAAATCACACCTGTATTTTGTAAGTCTTGATCTTGTTGATGAATCTGTTTTAACCATGCGGTCACTGCTGGAGCAGCAAGATTACGTTTTGAGGGTAATCCACGATAAACAGCAGTATTAAAAATACTGACTGGCAGCTTAATGTAATGACGTTGTAGATTTGATGTATTGCATAATGTACGAATGGATTGCATTGGTACATAACTATCTTGGCTGATATTCAGCTCAATGATTTTCTGATCAACAATTTCATTGGCATAAGTTGGCACGAGCCATTGGTGCCATTGCCACGCATGTACAGGAATCAAAAAATAATTTTGTGGGTCTAGATTTTTTTCTTGGAGAATATTCATGAACTGCTGTAGTTCATTGGCATCAAATTCATGTTGATATAAACCACATGCACTCCAATCTTCAGTACTTCGATACTCTGCTAAATCACGATGTACGGCTAACCACAACACTTTAACTTCAGGAGAAAGTTCTGGCGCTGAGCTAAGATAATCATCATAACCAAAACCCATACGCCCCTTACTCATGATGAGCCAAGGATGACCTCGTAGCATGCCTTCAACTTTGTAATGAGGCTCAGTCAAAACCGCTGTGCTTGGCAAACGTGTTTCATTGAACAAATGTGCTTCTGCCAGCCAAGTATTGTTCATTTCTTTGATCAAATACGCTTTGGTAAATGGCTTAACATTAGAACTGTCAGACATTGCGACAATGAACTCATGTAAGTTCCAAGCAGGTTGATCATTTTCCTGACTATGAGTCACATCACGTACTGAAGCTTCCTGAATATTCCAGTGTCCGAGTAGATATTGATGTCCTTGAAACTCATACTGACGTTTGCCTAAATCTAAGCGATAATGCCCTGCTGACAATGCTTTAACTTCAATAATTTCTTCATATAGAAACTCTGCAATCGCCATTTCAATAAGACGTTGCCCTGCGGCACGCCATTGCTGCTGATTAATTTTTAAAGTTGCAAAGTTCATATCAGTTTCTCATAAGTTGAATGTACAGAAGCAGTTTGTGTCCGTGTATTAGCACCACGACGATTAGGGTGCGTTGTCATCACGTTCTGTTCTGTTTTCTTGAAAATTGAATGGTTTTTATTGGCAGAATTTTCACAAACGCACTCTTTTGATTGTGCTTTGTCGTCTGCCATACAAATTTTTGGATTTTGAGAGAGATTAAAGTGTTGGAATGTCTGCGCTTGATTGCCTAATTCATAAAGAGGCTCAGCAAGCAGTTGATTAATGATCGTTGCTGCACGATAAGCACCAAGACCTAAATCAGGCGTGCCGACACCATGACTATGCATTTCTTGATTTTGAACAAAGATATGACCATTCAGCCGATGTACAACACGATAGTCGTCTGTAATCTGCCAACGCTGTTTATGATCAAACTCGATGTATGGCTTGAGCAACTGCATAAAACCAAAATCAGGTGTGAAATAACCCGTTGCGGCTACAAGAAAATCACAGTCGAGATGAAAAGACTGAGCTGTAGCACGATGCTGGAAATGCAGTCGGATTTTTTGTGTATCCAATGCTTCTGCATCTTTCAAATCACATTGACTATGTAAATGTGTCTGTAAGCTTTGACCTGCAATACTGCGATGATAAAGTTTCTGATAAATCTCACGAATGGTTTTTGCGCTAATTCCCTTGTATAACAAGGCTTGTTGCTTTAACTGCTGTTCCTTTTGCTGCACAGTCAAATCATAAAAATGCTGAGCATAATCTGGACTAAAATGTTCCAAACCTAATGGCGCATACTCCATCGGGAAGAAACCCTGAGAGCGCGTAAACCAATGCAAATCAAACTGATGATTGAAAGTATCTTGCTGTTCATCAAATAAGTCGATAAATACTTCAGCTGCAGATTGTCCAGAACCAAGTACGACCACATCGCCATGTAAATCTGTATCGGCATGCGTCATATACTGTGCTGAATGCAGACATTGTTGTGGATGGATTTTCTGAATTTTTGCCAAACATTCAGGCAAATAAGGCACATTGCCGCTTCCAACCACCAAATGACGGCATAAATAACTTTGCTGAACACCGTTTGATTCAACGACTACTTTAAAACCTATCGTTTGAGGTTCAATCTTTAGAACCTGCGACTGGTATTCGATACAATCAAGTTGTTCTGCAACCCATTGGCAATAGTGGTTGTATTCACAACGTGGAATATGTGGCTGCTCTAAAAAGTAAAACTTATACAAACGTTGCTGATGACGCAGATAATTCAAAAAACTAAATGGACTGGTTGGATCAACCATCGAGACCAAATCTGCCATGAATGGCACTTGTAATACCGTATTAGGTAGTTGCATACCTGCATGCCAATCAAATTGCGCCTTTTGCTCAAAAAACACGTAATTGAGTGAGCTTTTGTTTTGTAGCAAACTAGCAAGACTTAAATTAAAAGGCCCTAAACCAACTCCAATAAAATCAAGCATAACTGACATCCTTCTGTGAAATACGCAGCGGATTTGGCAGTTGCACGTAAACAGACTGATTTTCTACAGGCGCGATCAATTCGTCTAACTCATGCAAACGTGTCAGCAAGTTACCCTTATAAGGCAGAGTTGAATTGAACAGTAATCCTTGCAATAAGGTGCTATCAGGATATTGTTGTAATTGTTCTTCTAAAAATTCAGTTAAACGCGCTAACAATTCATCTTCAGTGATATAGCCTGTTGCACCGATGGCATTAATAATCCCAAACAAAGTATTGCCGAAGAAATAATAACTAAAACGTTCATCCACAAAATCTTTCGGACCCACCGCAAAGGCTTTTTCTTTCAGTTCAGGTAGCGCTTGCAGAATTTCAGTCGCAAACTCTTCAATATAATAAAAACCTTGGTTATCACGTAGCCATAAAGTTTTAGGAAAATGATTTTCGAGTTCCAATAATACATTTTGTTGATGTGACTCAAATGCCATACCGAAATGATGGTATAAATACATCAAAGGCTGCAAACTGACTTCGAGGAAACGATTAAACCAATCTAAAGCAATCTCTGAAAAATCCATCTCAGGATGAGCTTTTGAAATTTTGGCAAATAATGCGTTAAAACGATTTAAAGATTTGCTTGGATGATCCTGACACAAGGATGCAATACAAGTGACTTGCTGTTGAGGATGGAAAGGCTGATCTCTAAAAATGCAGATACTTTCATTAATCATTTCATCATCAATTTTTAAGGCGATCCAGGCGGGGTCATTGACTGCCTTTAGACTTGGACACTGTTTAAGAATATTTTGCCCAAACTCACTGTGCCAAAGACGATGTGTTAATTCACCACGATGACATTCTTTGGCTAAATTCACTCGAATAGAATTGGTAATCATCACAGAAAGAGATGGTTTGACCATCCACGGTGCGTTGAAGCTTGCCAATGTACGAATGGATGTTGTTGGAGAGAATTGCCAGCCACGTAAACCTAAATCAATCAATTGCCCTGTTTGCTTCAATCGTTCAAACCAAGATTTACTCTGTAAATAGCGAGCTTGCCAAGGATGTAATGGGAGTAATTTATATTCGCTATAGGTTTTAACTAGATTGAGATCATTTTCAGATAAATACCACTGTAATGCCGTTTTTAATTGCGCTGAAATAGGTTCATCAGTCGCACTACCTTCTGCAATATAATCTTGGTGCACTAGCCAATAATGAAGTTGTGTCTTACCTTTGTGTTCAGGTGAAAACTTTAGCCAATCCTCATGCACAAAACCTGTTCTACTTTTCGGCGCTGGGTGCATGCTATGCCCCAAAATCAATGCCTGTTCAGTTTCAATAAAGCTTTGACCAGCTTTAACCAAATCATCAAAATCAGCTTCACGTTGTATTAAAAACTGTTTCAGTGCTTCACGGCTTTGAATCCACTTCTCTACCAAAGATGCCGCATCTAAAGATAAAGGTGATTCAGAAACCAGTTCTTCAAGTAATAGCCCAACGACTGCAACTGGGCTGAATGATTTTGGTTGACCTGCGATTGTAATTTGAGGGAGATTGGCTACACGATGTCGTCCAACTCGACTGACATAAGATAATGGGATATCACATTGAGCATGAATAGAATTAATCGGAATAGATAATAGCGTCAAACCTTGGCTAAACGCTTTTTGTTGCGGAGTTTGCTGTGTTTTATTAAGCAAGTGACCTTTGCCAGTTTCTTGCGTATATGCGTTGACGAAATGTTGTATCGCCAACCGATTGGCAAGTGATTGCATCTGTCGGTATCCTCTATATAGAGAGAGTTAATTTTTTTTCGAATGTTTAAGCTCTAAACACTTCTCAAATACAGCAACGGCTGTACACAAGAATAAATGAATGATAATAATTATCATTTATAATAGCAATTACAAATTTGCGGCGTGCAAAATTAATTAAAATATTGATTTTTAACGTTTAAGATAAAAAATAGATAACTATAGATACAAAAGATAATAATTCTCATTATTATATATTCTAATTATATTGTTTAATTTTATTGTTTTAGTAGATTAAAAGATTAATCCATACTCTCTTGACCCTAGAGATATCACTTAACCATCTAATAAATCAGCAAAAGTTGCATTTAATAACTTTGCTAGATCATTTGGATCTAAACCAATATCTAGCCCTCTTTTCCCACCACTGACATATATTTTATTAAATGTTTGCGCAGTCGAATCAATAACGGTTTTAAGCCGTTTCTTCTGACCTAATGGACTAATTCCACCAACTAAATAACCAGTCAAACGTTCAGCATCTTTAGGATTTGCCATTTGTAATTTCTTACATCCTACCGCTGCTGCAACCTTCTTTAAATTGAGTTGGTGGTTTACAGGTAAAATCGCAATAAAATAATTTTTATCATCTACGACCATCAACGTTTTGAAAACTTCTTCTACTCGCAGATTTAGTTTTTCAGCCGCTTCTAACCCAAAACTTTTTGCGTTAGCATCATGTTCATATTCATGAATTGAGAATGCTATTTTATTTTTTTCCAATAATTTACAAGCTGGTGTCATGTTATAACTTATTTCAATAGATGTTTTTAAGTGAGATAAGTGTACCATTTTAAAAAAAATATTTTCAATTTGCTTAGGCTATTTTGAATTGTATTCTTGATAATTATCCTTAAAGCCTTATATAAAGACTAAAGGTGAAAGTTAAAGGCTAAATTCCTATATGAGTTATAAGCATAATAATTTAATGGCGATGCGCCAAAATTATTGGGATGATGAAGCATCAAGTACCATACAAGCTGAAAAGCAGTTTTTGAGAGAAATATTGGTTGCTGAAGGTATTTTTAAGGATGCGACTTTAGAAGACACCAAGTATTTTTTCTTTACACTCCCCAGTATTATTGTTGTCAAAGCTTATGCCGTCGGTTTTCATCACAATCAGGTCAAACAAATGTTAGTGAAATTTATTCATAGCAACAGAGCTGCGTTAATGAGAAAATCTGCATTGAAGATCCAATTTAAAATTTAGGACAAATGTATTGTAAATATCAACTAATTAGGAAATATTTACTTAGGCTATTTTCACACAACCGCCCCATTGCACAAATTTAGACAGATAATTCAAGCGATTGAACTATTTTAATACGTTCAAAAGCTGTAATATTCGCTACAATTTAAGTCTCGGCTTTCTACTCTCCGGTTTCAGCATAGGATTTTTCTTTCATGTCAGATCAGAACGATAAGCTTAAGAATCTCAAAACCTCCTCTGTGGATCGTCGCTTATCTATTGCAAAAGCATCTTTACTCGCTGGAACACGTTGGGCTACTGCAAGCGCCACTTCAATTTTTTCTAGTGAAGCTGAAAAAGAGAAAAAACGTAAAAAAGTTATGGCTGAACAAGCGCATTATTTAGTTTCTGAAATTGGGAAACTAAAAGGCTCAATTGTGAAGATTGGTCAAATGATGGCTTTATACGGCGAACATTTCTTACCTGAAGAAATAACACAAGCTTTAAATACACTGAATAACCAGACCGTAGCCTTAGCTTGGCCAGGCATCAAAACACATCTACAAGAACAATTAGGTGCAAAACTTGATGAACTTACAATTGATCATGAGCCGATTGGTACAGCTTCGCTTGCTCAAGTTCATCGTGCAACACGTAAGTCAGATGGTTTAGAGCTGGTACTAAAAATTCAGTACCCAGGTGTTGCCGAAGCTATTGATTCAGACATGAATCTATTTAAGAACATGTTAAAACTCACCCGTATGGTGCCGCAAACTCGTGAATTTGATCAATGGTTTGATGAAGTCCGTGAAATGATGCATCGTGAAGTTGACTATGGAATTGAAGCTGCAACCACACGTCGTTTTGCCGAACGATTAAAAGATGATCCTCGCTATGTTGTACCTGAAATAGTTGAAGAGTTTTGCGCTGATAAAGTACTTTGCATGACCTTTGAACGTGGTGTTCCGATCAATAGTCCTGTTATGCTCTCACTTCCTCAAGAACGAAGAAATCAATTGGGCGAAGCTTCTTTAGAAATCGCTGTTCGTGAATTATTCGAATGGGGTGAGATGCAAACTGATCCGAACTTTGGTAATTATCTTGTGCGTTTGGGTAATGGTGAAGATTTAAAAGATAAAATTGTACTCTTAGACTTTGGTGCAATTCGCCAGTTTGATAATAATTTGCTCACAGTTGCTCGTAATTTGATTCATGCGGGTTATGATCATGATAAAAATGCAATGGTCAAAGCCATGACTGGGTATGAGTTTTTTGATGGTATGCCAGAAAGTATTAAACCTGGTATGGCAGATGTATTTCTTATTGCAACAGAAGCATTTAGCTGCCCAAGTAATAATCCAGATATTCCCAGTGGTGTTATGGATGAACAAGATCGCTATGATTGGAAAAAAAGCCAACTGCATAGTCGTGTAATGCAACAAGCTGCTCAATCTATGGCTTCTCGCTACTTCTCTGTTCCACCTAAAGAATTTATGTTTATTAGCCGCAAATTTATAGGTGCTTATACCTTTATGACTGTCATTGAAGCAAAGACAAATGTACGTAAAATGATTCGTCAGTTTGCCTAAACAATATAGGCAAAGTCATTTTGACCAATTTGAATTGTCATTTTGGTCAATTTTTTTTATTTAGATTTTATTTTCATTTTTTTAAAACCATATAAATCATAAATATACATTAAATTATATACATTATTTACCCTTTATCTTTCTCAAATCAGCATGTCAAAGAAGACATAGTTTTTTTATCTAGAGCATGTCAGCATAAATTTACAACCATCCTCTAGGATAAAGTCATGTCGAATATGATGAATAAGGCTCAAGGTTTCGGGCTATCTTTGATCACAAAAATTGCAGGAAGCGAAGTGCTTGACCAACTTAAATTAAGAAAATTTGTTGAAAAATCACTGTATCAAGGTTCAAAAACGGGTTTTAAAGTACTGACAACTACTCAAAAAGCTTTCAAACCACAACCTATTGATAAACAACGTCTTCCGAATCAAACCAATAAAAACTTATTTGATCTAAGTTTGACTGAAGAACAGCAAATGACTGCTGATGCAATGTCTCAATTTGCTCAAGAGGTCTTATATGCTTTAGCACATGATGCAGATCACAATGCACAATTCCCAGAAGAATTATGGCAGCACCTAGTTGACTTGGGCTTAAATTATTATGCCCTTCCAGAAGCACTTGGTGGTGTTGCGGCTGAGCAAAATATTGTGAGTAATATCTTAATTGCTGAAAGCTTAGCTAAAGGTGATTTCAGCCTAACAGCTGGATTACTGAGTACCTTCAGCGTCATCAATGCCATTACTCGTTGGGGCTCAACGCAAGTTCAATCGATGTATTTACCTTGCTTTGCCGAAGATACAGATGTGACTGCAAGCTTTGCCTTCCAAGAGGCAACCCCAGCATTTAATCCATTTCAGTTAAAAACTAAAGCAACAGAAAATAATGGTCAATTCCAAATTACAGGCGAAAAGACCTTGGTTATTTTAGGAGATACAGCAGATGTATTCCTTGTAAGCGCTGAATTTAATGGTCAGCCTGATATTTTTGTTGTGCAATCAAACGAAAGTATTTCAATTAAAAATAATCCTGCAATGGGTTTAAAAGCAGCTGAAACAGCAACTCTTCAGTTTAATCAAACGCCTGCATTACGTTTAGGTGATGCTGATTTTAATTATAGTGCATTCGTTGATTTGGGTAATTTGATGTGGTGTGCCATGGCAGTAGGTACATGTGAAGCAATTAAAGCTTACTGTATTAAATACGCCAATGAACGCACAGCTTTTGGTGAACCGATTTCTCATCGTCAAAGTGTTGCATTCATGATTGCTGATATGGCGATTGAAATTGATGCAATGCGCATGCTTGTATTGAATGCGGCAAGTTTGGCTGAAGCAGGTAAACCTTTCCATCGAGAAGCTTATCTCGCACGTCTGCTTTGTGCTGAAAAATCAATGAAAATTGGTACGGATGGCGTGCAAATATTAGGTGGTCATGGTTTTACCAAAGAGCATCCTGTAGAGCGTTGGTATCGTGATCTACGTGCAACAGCAATTTTACATTCTGGTCTACATGCGTAAATTTGGAGCATAATAATGAACTTACAAAATCCTAAAAAATTTCAAATGCTGATTGATCAAGCACATGAGACAGCCTTGAATGTATTACGTCCAATATCTCGCAAATATGATAAAGCTGAGCACGCATACCCTAAAGAACTCGATATGCTTGCTGCTTTGCTTGATGGTATGAATGAAAGTGGTGAAGGTGTTGGTGCTGCCAATGCGAGTAAGCGCGGAACTGCTAATCCTGATGCTGTTGTGAATGGTGGCAACATGTCTGCTGCATTAGGTATTATCGAAATGTGCTATGGCGATACGGGTTTATTATTGAGTATGCCACGTCAAGGTTTAGGCAACTCTGCAATCGCGGCTGTTGCAAATGATGAGCAACTTGAACGATTTAAAGGAACTTGGGCTGCGATGGCAATAACTGAGCCAGGTTGCGGTTCAGACTCTGCGTCAATAAGAACAACTGCAACTAAAGATGGCGATGATTATATCCTTAATGGCGAAAAAATATTCGTAACCTCTGGTGAGCGTGCTGATTCAGTTGTAGTTTGGGCAACTTTGGACAAAAAGCTTGGCCGTGCTGCTATTAAATCCTTCGTTGTGCCTAAAGGTACACCAGGAATGAAAGTAGAACGCCTTGAACATAAACTTGGGATCAAAGCATCTGATACAGCAGTCATTAGTTTTATTGACTGTCGTGTACCAGCAGCTAATTTATTAGGTAATCCTGAAATTGATGTAGCTAAAGGTTTTGCTGGTGTAATGGAAACTTTTGATAATACACGTCCTCTTGTTGCTGCAATGGCTGTCGGATGTGCTAAAGCATCATTAGAACGCATTAAAGAAATATTCAAAGATCAACTTGATCCAGACTACAAAACCCCATATTTGCAAACATCGAATTTAGCTGCCCAAATCTATCGTATGGAAGCCGAATGGGAAGCTGCCCGTCTACTTATGATTAAAGCAACATGGATGGCTGATAATAAAAAGCCAAACTCTAAGGAAGCTTCGATTGCGAAAGCTAAAGCTGGACGTGTCGGTAATGAAATCACACTTAAATGTGTGGAACTTGCTGCAAGTGTTGGCTATGGAGAGGATGAGTTACTAGAAAAATGGGCTCGTGATTCAAAAATTCTTGATATTTTTGAAGGTACACAACAGATTCAGCAATTGATCATTGCGCGTCGTGAATTAGGTAAATCTTCGAGTGAATTGAAATAATTCTGTTACTCTAAAGGCCAAAATAAATCCTAAAGGACGTTGCAATAACGTCCTTTACTCAAAATCAACTTCGGATAAAGCAAACCCTATCTCATCGTCACAAACTCTTCAGCAGAAGTTGGATGAATCGCAACAGTATTATCAAAGTCTTTCTTAGTTGCACCCATTTTTAAAGCAACAGCAAAACCTTGTAAAATTTCATCCATCCCAAATCCAATCCCATGAATACCTACAATCTTTTCATCTTTACCGACACAAACCAGCTTCATTTTAGTCGGTTGACGATGTTGAGTAATCGCACTATACATAGCAGTAAAAGATGAATTATAAACTTTCACAGCTTCCTGACCATATTCTTCAACCGCTTCTTTTTCTGTGATGCCTACTGTTCCAATTGGCGGATGGCTAAATACAACTGTTGGGATATTTTCGTAATCCAAATACTCATTCGGTTTATTATTAAATAATCTTTCAGATAATCTGCGTCCTGCTGCTACAGCGACAGGCGTAAGCTCCATTTTTCCAGTAATGTCACCTACTGCATAAATTCCTGTCTGTGATGTATTCTGAAACTTATCCACTTGGATATAACCTCGTTCATCCAACTGAACATTGGCTTTATCTAAATTTAAATGAGCAGTATTCGGCTCTCGACCTGTCGCCCAAATTAGACAATCTACTGTATGCTTTTCACCATTCTCTAAATACAGTTCAATAGTACCATCTTCATTTTTTGTGACTTTCTTCGGCACAGCTTGCGTATGTATTTCAATACCATCTGTTCGCATCACCTCTACCAAAGTTTCACTCAAAAAAGAATCAAAACGACGTACAGGTAAATTCTTACGAATAAATAATCCTACTTGTGAACCTAAAGCATTCAATACACCTGCCAGTTCAACCGCAATATAGCCAGAACCAATAACTGCTGTTCTTTTCGGTAAAGCTTCTAATTCAAAAAAACCATTCGAATCAATGCCATGTTCTACCCCTTCAACATCAGGTAATGAGGGCTGTGTCCCAGTTGCTATCAATATATGATCTGCTGAGATTATTTCTCCATTTACCTCAATAGTATTCTGATCTATAAAACTAGCTGCTCCAAGAATAAGATCGACTTTATTATTGCTTAGGCTATTTTGATAGGATTGATGAATCCGTTCAATATAAGCTTGTCTATTTTTTATCAATATCTGCCAATCAAAAGATTCAAGTTTGCTATTAAAACCATAGTCAGGACCGTACTTTTGAATTGATTCAGCTATATGTGCGGCATACCACATCACTTTTTTTGGTACACAACCCACATTAACGCAAGTTCCACCAATTTCACCCTTTTCAATCAAAGCACATTTCATACCGTACATTGCTGCACGATTTACTGATGCAATTCCGCCACTACCACCGCCAATCGCAATATAGTCATAATGTTTTGTCATACTTGTCTCGGCATATCAGTTAGAAGACTATTTTTGGTTCTAGATAATAAATAGATATACAGCAAGCAAATGTCAAAACTCTGTTTTTTTAATTATTTAATACAAGAAAATAAAAAAGCACCGATGATAACTCATCAGTGCTTATGCTTTTGGGAGCAATTTGGAAAACTTAGTTCATTAAGATTCAACAGCATCTTGTTGTAAAGATTTATCAACTACACCAAACTTTTTAAAGATTTTGGCACGACGTTTTGGATAAATATTCGCTTTATTTAAATCACCTTTGTAATGATCAAATACGCGCTTATCCATCATCTTTGACCATAATGGTGGAATTAATGCAGGAAGTAACATACTTGCATAACCACTAGGTAATTCAGGTGCTTCATCAAAGTGACGTAAAGCTTGGAATGGGCGCGTTGGATAAGCATGATGGTCAGAATGACGTTGTAATTGATACAAGAATAAGTTAGTCACAATATTATTATTGTTCCAGCTATGCTCTGGCATTGTACGCTCATATTTACCATTTTTGTCTTTTTGACGTTTTAAACCATAGTGCTCAATATAGTTAATCACTTCAAATAAACTAATGCCATAAAATGCTTGTGTCGCTAAATATGGAATCACACCTTTACCAAATATGCCAACCATTGAACCATGAAAAGCTGCACTCATGCCCCAACCTTGTAGAAGCTCATTCTCAGTTGACCAAAACTCTTTACCTTTACGTTTTAAACGATTGGTTTCAATCTCTATTGCTGATTTAAAAGAACCAATCACGGTACGTGGCCAAAACTCATAAAAAGTTTCACCCATTTGTGAAGATGCTGGATCTTCAGGTGTTGCTGCACGCTTATGATGACCATAAGGGTGCTCTACACGGAAATGGTTGTAACCCGTTGGTACTAAGGCTAAATGCGATAATATATGATCAATACGATCATGTTTGTGACTTAACTCATGAGCAGTATTGATAGCGATACCATTAATCGCACCCATCGAAATACCTAACAAAATTTTATCAATGAAAGATGTTTCTTTACGACTTGTTAAATAACATGCATACACATTTGCAGCATATTGTATTGGAATAAAACTTTTGACTAACTTAGAGTAATAAGGGTCTTTTTCAAGTAGTTTAATATCTTCATCTGTTGGATTGTTTGCATCCTTACCAATAATCGTATCAATTGTAGGAATGACAATATGAAGTACAATTGGTCCACCTAAAGCGAATAATTTTTTCAACGGACGTGGTGCAAATTGATAACCTGCCAAAATTCCAATTCCAATTGCAGGTAAAGCTGGGCTAATCGCCCATAGATAGCGCTTACGATCCAACTCAGTTTTTGATTTTGAAATGCTTACTGGCGTAAGTTCGTGCTCAACATTTACTGGCGCATTCATCATCTAATCCATGTCTTTGTATATATATGCTTATTTTGAGTTATTATGATTTCTATGACAGTTGCAAGCGTCCAAAAAACCTATGTTAGAGTCTTTGGCATATTCACGCATGTTTTTGTCCTATAAACACATATTGAGTTATTGTGATAGCTCTCTATAATTTAAAATAATTATGTAGTTTTAAAATCATATGGATGCTCTAAGTAAAATATTTGCAGATATACATTTAAATCGTAGTGAATATATCTATTTGAAAACTCAGGGAGAATGGAGTTTTTTTTGCCAAGATCAATCAGCACTCATCGTCCATATCATTCTTGTTGGTTCTGTTTTTATTGAACTTGACGCACAAAATAGTTTAACAGCACATGCTGGTGAAATCGTCGTTATTCCTTCTGGAAAAGCGCATACAGGTGCGGATAATACGATCACTAAACTTGTAGATGCAGTTGATATATCAAAATTATTCGATGGGCATAAAGAAGATGCTATAGAGTTTGGTACAAACTCATCCGAGAAAAACCTGATTCTGACTGTTCGTTGTCAGATTGATACCATTATGGCAAAGCCGTTTATTCAAGCTTTACCACCGCTCATTCACCTTCAACATGGCGATACCAATGCACCAGAGTGGTTACAGATCGGCTTACATTTTCTTGCTTTAGAAACGCAAAATATTCAAGCAGGACGAGATATCATTATTGATCATCTAGTGAATATCTTATTGATTAAATGTATACGTGATCATATTCAACAAATCTCTACCCAACATGGCTGGCTCAGTGCTCTCAATCATCCTGAACTTAGCAATAGCCTAGCAGCAATTCACAATCACCCTGATGAAGCTTGGACAGTTGAATCTTTAGCTGAACAATGTTGTATGTCCCGTTCTAAGTTTGCAAGCCTATTTCATGAAGTGATTGGTGAATCGCCTTTAGCCTACCTACAACAACATCGTATGCGTCTAGCAAGCCAATATCTACGTAAAAGTAATTATTCAGTACAGCAAGTCGCCAATAAAGTTGGATATTCATCAGAAACTGCTTTTAGCCAAGCATTTAAAAGAACCTTTGAATTCTCACCTAAACAATATCGCCAAAATTATATCCAAGTAGAAAACTAAAAATAAAAAAGACACCTGAGTGTCTTTTTTTATTCACGAATGAATTAACGCACAATTCCACGAGTTGATTGTTCTAACGAATCAATAAATAATTGTGCTTCAGGCGTTTTGACTAAAATTTCATTTTGGATTTGTTCAATAGCCTGCTCAGACGTAAGGCCTGCTTTATAAATTAGTTTATAAGCTTCTCTTAAACCTTGGATAGTATCTCGAGACCATCCTTTACGACGCATGCCTTCAATATTCATACCATAAGCATGTGCTGGGTTGCCTGATGCCATGATGTAAGCTGGTACATCTTTAAGAATTAAAGATGCTCCACCAATCATACTGTAAGAATCAATTCTACAAAATTGATGAATACCGGCATTTCCACCTACAATGACATGATCACCTACACGCACGTGCCCAGCAACACCGACATTATTCGCAAAAATATTATGATTTCCAATATCACAATCATGTGCAATATGCGTATTCACCATGAATAAGTTATGGCTACCAATTTTTGTTAATGCATGATCCTGAACAGTACCTCTATGTAAAGTACAATGCTCGCGAATAGAGTTGTTATCCCCTATTTCTAACCATGTTTCTTCGCCTTGATATTTTAAATCCTGACAGATTTCTCCAATACTTGAGAACTGGAAAATATCATTATTTTTACCAATTTTTGTAAAGCCACCAATCACTACATGCGAGCGTAATTTTGTCCCAGATTCTATACTGACATTTGGCCCAATAATACAATAAGGTCCAATTTGAACGTCAGATGCAATTTCTGCAGATGGGTCAATAATTGCTGTGGAATGTATTAGATTTTGGCTACTCATGTCTGCTCAATTTTTTGGTGGGAAATAATAATCTCAGCCGTTGCTGCAATTTTACCGTCAACACTGGCAGTACAATTGTACTTGTAAATGCCGCGTTTTTGCATAACAAGTTCAGATTTTAAGATAAGCTGGTCACCTGCAACAACCTGTTTCTTAAATCTAATTTTTTCCGCACCTGCAAATAAGAACAATGAACCAGCTTTAGGCTTTTGATTTGTTAGAACAAATCCTAAAATACCAGAAACTTGTGCTAAGGCTTCAATAATGAGTACGCCAGGCATAATTGGATAAGTTGGAAAATGCCCTTGTAAAAACTCTTCATTGATTGATACGTTTTTATAGCCAACGATACTATTTTCCGTTACCTCTGTAACACGATCTACCAATAAAAAAGGATAGCGATGAGGTAAATATTCACGAATAGTTTGAATATCCATTGGTAATTCAGGCATTGTAAATGCTGGTAAGGTAGACTCAGTCATAATAAATTATTTACGTAACTTCAAGGTTGATTCAAGGGACTCTAATTGAGCTTGCATATGATCAAGCCTTTTACTAATTTGGGTCAATGGCACATCTGCTAATTGTCTTAGGCGAACAATTGTCTTTTTCCAATGACTATTTTCAAACAACCCCATGCCAGAAGAATACGTTCCAGACTCAGAAATATTTTTTGTGACCATTGACATTGCTGTAAGTGTCACGTTATCAGTAATTTCAAGGTGTCCAACCACCCCTGACGCACCGCCCATGATACAGTTTTTGCCAATTTTTGCACTTCCTGCAATTCCGCAATTTGCGGCAATTGCGGTGTTCTCTCCAATTTGAACATTGTGAGCAATTTGCACAAGGTTATCAATAATGACGCCATCTGCCAAAATCGTATCATCTAATGCACCGCGATCAATACTACAATTTGAACCGATACGAACATCATTTCCAATACGAACTGACCCCAATTGAGCAATACGATGCCACTTGCTTTGGTAAGGTGCAAAACCAAAACCCTCGGTCCCAATCACGGTATTAGCGTGGATACGAACCCGATCTTTTAGTTTAGCAGCGCCGGTAATGGTCACATGCGCATCAATAAAACAATCTTTACCTACTTCCACATCATCATCTATAAATGCATGAGGCTGAATAATTGTATTATTACCGATGACACAATTCTCACCAATTACAACATAATGACCGATATAAGCATCGTCAGCGATAATTGCAGAAGGATGTATTTGGGCAGTACTTTCAATTCCTCGCTGAGAAATCTTTTTTTCGAATAGATGCGTTAAAGTAGCAAATGCCAAATAAGGATTATCAACAACAATAAAATTTTGCTTTGTAGAAAGTTGTTGTTTTAGAGCCGAAGTTACAATATAAGCCCCAGCGTGACTTAATTCTGCTTGTGTTAAATATTTGTCACTATTCACAAAACAGATGTGATCATGCTGAGCATTCTCTAGACTTGCTAAATTACAAACCTGAAGTGCTTTTTCACCAAAAAGCTCACCTTTTACAAGGTGAGCAATTTCTTCTAAACGATAACTACGTCTATTCATTGATTATTTCATTGCATTAACCTTTTGAATCATTTTATCAGTTAAATCATACTGAGCGTCAGATGCAATGGTAGAATTTTTATTTAAAATAAAATCAAGATTGTTTTCTTTACGTAATTGTTCAGCAGCTTGCTTCACACGATTTTCAAAAGTTGTGTTCATAGCTTGTAAGCTAGATTGAACCTTAGTTTGTAAACCTTGCTGAGTAGAATTAAATTCATTTAACTTGGCTTGGTATTGCGCTGTCATTTTTTGAATATCAGCCTGATTCATTTTCGGCCCTTCAGTCTGGGCTCTTTGTTGCAGAGTCTCTAGCTCTTTACCTAATTGCTCTAATCGCGTAGAGGTAGGTTTCACAGATTGACCTAAACTTGCATTTTGTTGTTTTAGATAAGTGCTACTTTCAACAACTTTTGCTAAGTCTACAACTGCCATGCCAGCAGCATTTGCAAGAGAAGTTACCGTTAAACCTAAACTTAGCATCAAAAATGTCAGCGTTTTCATTATTTCATCCTTTATATATTGAATATTTGGAAAAGCCGTACTTAGAAAGTACGACCGATTTCAAATTGGATCGATTTAGTATCATCGCCCGGTTTATCATTTAACGGGTAAGCATAGCTCAGTGAAAGTGGACCGATCATAGTGATCCAAGTGAAACCAACACCTACGCTATAACGCATATTACCAAAATCAAACTTATTGTTGTCTTTGCAATATTGTTTCATATCAATATTGCTACCATTGATCATTACATTTCCATTAGGCACATCACACTGAGTATCAAAGACTTGTGCACCTTCAGCAAATAATACCGGACGAACTTGGCGTGTCCAATCACCTTTAAACGGTAACGGTAACGCTAACTCTGTTCCAAACTGCACTAAAGCATTTCCACCAACCTCTTCAGGGTCTGGATCATTTTGATCTGTTTTTTGGAAAATCACACTTGGATATTTTGGACCTAAAGAACTGTTATCGTAACCACGAACTGAACCATAGCCGCCCGCATAGAAATTTTTATAGAAAGGTAGATCATTACCATAACCTAACTTACCATAGCCTCTAAGTACAAAACCCATAGGTAATGATTTAAATGCTTGAGCATCATAAGTCATTTTTTGATAATCAACATCACTACCAGGTAAACCAATCTCTAGACCAACGCGATGTGACATACCAGATGTTGGAAAAATAGGCCTATTTAATGTGTTATACGACCAACCAAGATTTAAATTATATGTAAGGAATGTACCTTCAAAAGCACTATCGTAAACCCTTTCCCCACCAGGCTTACACTTTCCTGTATAATTATTATCATCATCTTTATCCCAATTTTCAGGTGGACAATAAGTACTAGAACCTGTTGCTTTACCGCCATTTGCTAACAAATAATCGCGAATATAAGTCGAAACACTTGGTCCAGTTCTTACTTTAGTTTGATCTACACCCAATGAAGCGCTTAAACTTTGATTTTCATCAATTGGATAACCAAAACTTAAACTACCACCGACGCTGTCTGTGACATAGTTATTGACGTTGTAATCTTCATTTAATTTAGTTTTACGGTAATAAACATTATAGCCACGGCTCACACCATCAATCGTGAAATATGGGTCGGTCACACTAAGATTATAATAATCTTGAGTTTCCGAACGCGATAAATCCACTGAAACTCGATTACCTGTTCCCATAAAGTTGGTTTGACTCAAACCAGCTTGGAAGGTAATACCACCATTTTGAGAATAACCCACAGCAAGTGTTGTTGTACCTGAATGTTGTTCTTCAACATTTACATTTAAATCAACTTGGTCAGGTGAGTTTGGTACACGAACTGGTTTTACATCGACCGTTTTAAAGAAACCTGTGCGTTCTAAACGTACTTTTGAAAGGTCAATTTTTTCGTTGCTCGCTAAAGCACCTTCCATCTGACGCATTTCACGACGTAATACTTCATCAGCAGTCTTGCTATTACCAGTAAAGTTAATACGACGAACTGTGACTTGTTGACCAGGATTAATATAATAATTTAGGTTAACAATACCTGTTTGATTATTAATTTCAGGTACAACATTCACTTCTGCATAGTAATAACCCGCATTACCATATTTACGAAGTAGCAATTGCTTGACTGCATTTACTTTTTCTTGTGAATACGTTTCACCATCTTTATATAACTTTAAAGCTTGTAATTCTTCAGGCTTATAAAGTGCATCACCAAGGAATTTTGTATCACCAAATTTAAATTGGCTACCTTCATCAACAGAAACCTCGATGAAAATATTCTTTTTATCTTCACTGATATTTAGCTGTGAATTAATAATATTGAAATTGATATAACCTTTATTTAGGTATAAAGCACGTAAAGCCTCTAAGCTTGCAGCCATTTTTTCGCGCGCATAACGGTCATTACGCGTAACTATTGATGCCCAACCGCTCTCTTTTACTGCAAATGCTTGCTTAATATCACTATCACTAAATACTGTATTACCAATAATATTAATATCAAATACTTTAGCGGCAGTACCTTCATTAAAGTTTAACTTTAATTCAACGCGGTTATTTGGTCGAGCTACAGTTTCAACTGTCACATCGGCATCATAACGACCTTGTTGCGTATATTGTTGTTCCAATTCAGTTTCAATAATTTGCAATGCAGACTTTTTGAAAACTTCACCTTCAGCAATACCCATTTTTTTTAAGCCTTGTTCTAAGGCTTCTTTAGGGATAAGTTTATTCCCTTTGAATTCAAGTTTGGAAATGATCGGACGTTCAATAACTTTGAAAACTAATATATCGTTTTCTTTAAAAGCTTTGATATCGTCAAATAAACCAGACGCATACAATGTACGTATTGCCTCTGCAATCATTGGATCACTAACACGATCACCACTATTTATTGGTAACATCGAATAGATACTTGCAGGTGTTAAACGCACAAGGCCATCAATTCGTATATCTCGTGCAAGAAACTCATCTGCTGCGTATGCTTGTTGTACCACTGCCATCGCACTAACCAGTGCCAAAGGCATTAATAAATGTGTGTGACGCATGCCCATATATTTTCCAGTAAGTTAAATTCCATTCGCGTTTTATAAACGCATGAAGTCGTTAAATAAAGCTAAAAGCATCATGCTACCGAGCAGTAACATACCAACTTTAAGACCAAATATCTGTATTTGTTCAGAAACAGGTTTACCACGAATTGCTTCGATAAAGTAATAAACTAGATGTCCACCATCAAGCATCGGAATAGGTAATAAATTTAATATTCCCAAGCTAACACTCATTAATGCCATAAATGAAATAAAAGTCTGCCACCCCATTTCAGCACTCTGACCAGCAACTTTTGCAATCGTTATTGGACCAGATAAGTTATCTAATCCAATTAAACCACGAACCATCTTAATGATTGAATTAAAAATCATTCCTGATAATTGAGTGGTTTTATCTAAAGCCACACCTAAAGCTTCAATCGGTGAATATTGAATTGTTTGTTTGTATTCGTCAGGAATCGTAATTTTACCTGCATCACTTTTGACACCGAGCATACCTGTGGTATTGCCCATATTATCACGCTGACCTTGTGGCATAACTTGCAGGTGCACAACTTGACCTTGACGCAAAACATCAATATTCAAGAGTTTTTCAGGTGATTTCTGTACAACATCAACCACATCAAACCAATCTTTCATTGGGACATTATTGATTGCAACAATTCGGTCACCGACTTTCATTCCTTGGCGAATTGCAGCACCATCTGCGCTTAACTCTTTAATGATTGCTGGAATAACAGGTCTATAAGGTAAAAAACCTAAAGCGTCGAGTGGAGATTCACTTTGATCTTTTAAGAAGTCTTTAATAGGTAAATTAAATTGTTTTTCACTGCCTGAGCGATCTACAACAATTGAAACTACACCAGTTTCACCTACACGATTTACAAGTGTGTAATTCAATTTTTCCCAAGTCGGTGTTGATTGCCCATCAACCATTAAAATTTTGTCATTAACTTTTAAATCAACTTGAGCCGCTGCTGTATTTGGCAAAATTTTACCAATACGAGTATTCAATTGCTCTTGAGCGGGTAAAAATAAAATCCAAAACAGAAATACCGCAAAGATTAAATTAATTAATGGTCCAGCAGCCACAATCGCAATCCGCTTCCAAGGTGATTGACGATTGAACGCATAAGGCAAATCTTCTTCAGATACATTTCCCTCACGCTCATCAAGCATTTTGACGTATCCGCCTAATGGAAGAGCTGACAACTGATATTGGATTCCAGATTTTTTAGATTGCCATTTCAACAATGTTGGTCCAAAACCAATGGAATAAACTAAAACTTTGACACCCAGTTTACGAGCAACCCAATAGTGACCAAACTCATGAATTGCGATTAGTGGACCTAGCAACAAAATCGCTGCTGCAATCATAAAAAGTGCATTCATACGATTAGCCTCCAATATCCGCTATATACTTTTCCGCAACTCTTCTAGCGATCATATCAGTATGTAAAATGATGTCTATGCTTTCTGCTTTTGCATTTTGTATTAACTGCAAAGTGTTCTCGACAACTTGAGTAATCTGGGTAAATTTGATTCTTTGTTTCAGAAAAGCGTCAACCGCAATTTCATTTGCCGCATTTAAAATGGTTGGTGCTAAACCACCCACACGCATAGCTTGGCGTGCCAAATTTAATGCAGGAAATTTAATATTATCTGGAGACTGAAAATTCAGCTGAGCAGTTTCAAATAAATTTAAGGCCGGAACGTGCGTTGACAATCGTTCAGGCCATGCTAAAGCATGTGCGATTGGCGTACACATATCAGGGTTACCCATTTGCGCCAAAGTTGATCCATCCACATATTGCACCATTGAATGAATAATACTTTGTGGATGAACAACAACTGTAACAAAATGTTCTGATATTGAAAACAAATGACACGCTTCGATCAATTCAAGACCTTTATTCATCAAAGTCGCAGAATCGACAGAAATTTTTTGCCCCATAGACCAATTAGGATGTTTACATGCTTGCTGTGGTGTCACTTCACTTAATTGTTCTAATGTATGATTAAGAAATGGCCCACCTGAAGCTGTCAGTAATATCCGCGAAACACCTAATTGCGGCTGACCAGTTCTTTCAGCGCTTAAATAATTGTGAGGTAATGACTGAAAAATTGCATTATGTTCTGAATCAACAGGTAATAATAACGCCTTATGATCACGTGCGGCTTGCATCATGATGTCACCAGACATTACCAGTGATTCTTTATTGGCAAGCAAAACACGCTTACCTGCTTTTACAGCAGCTAAAGTAGGCAAAAGACCTGCCGCACCGACGATTGCCGCCATGACGATATCGACATCAGCATGCTCAGCTATTGTAATGAGGCCAGATTCATCTGTCAGAATTTCAATTTGATTTAAATTTTCATTTTTAAATAATTGATGAAGTTCCGAAGCTTT
This sequence comes from Acinetobacter sp. Z1, assembly GCF_024296945.1. Classification (NCBI taxonomy): domain Bacteria; kingdom Pseudomonadati; phylum Pseudomonadota; class Gammaproteobacteria; order Moraxellales; family Moraxellaceae; genus Acinetobacter; species Acinetobacter sp. Z1. The sequence continues at coordinate 1,876,945 of NZ_CP101115.1, forward strand.
TTCTTTTGGTACAACAACAATTTTAGGATGGAATTTTTTACATATAAACAAAAGTTCGTCTAAACGACTATAAGCAGAAACAGCAAACACAGAATATTGATCAGGATGCTGTTCCAAGACTTTTAAAGTACTTTGTCCAATTGAACCAGTAGCACCTAATATACTTACAGCTTGGGTCATTTAAAGATCTACACCAATAAGTTTTAATATATACATACCTGCAGCAAAAATTGGTGCAGCCGCGAGTAACGAATCAATACGATCTAATACACCGCCATGACCAGGTAAAACACGACCAGAATCTTTAATGCCTGCACGGCGTTTAATCATAGATTCAAACAAATCACCAAGTACTGACGCAAAAACTGTTATTAAAGAAAGTATTAGAAATAAAATAAGCTGTAAAACAGTTAAACTCAGATAGAAATATTGAACAACAAACATAATAATTATTGTTGTCGCAATACCTCCATATAAACCTTCTACAGATTTATTTGGGCTAACAGTTGGAGCAAGTTTTCGATTGCCAAACTTACGTCCCACAAAGTAAGCACCACTATCTGCTCCCCAAACCAAAAGGAACAAATACATGAGCCACCAAGGTGAACTATGCCATACAGCATAAATTGCAGTAACAGCAGCCGAGATTAAAATAAATCCGATAGCGTATAAAGATACGTTGTACCAATTATCTGACTCAGGAAAGCTTTTAACCCAATAAATACTACCTAACCAAGTTAGTATTGATGCAGCCCAAAGCAATAATGCTACATCATCGAAAAATAATGCCAGTGTCGATACTAATGCTACACAACCACCATAAATCCAAGCTTTTGGTTTAGAAACAACAGTTTCATTTCGTGGCATGAGTTTAAACCACTCATAACCAGCAACCCCAGCAGCTAAAATCATCAGTATAAACATTGGATAATGTGATTGCGTTGCGAACATGCAACTTAAAACAACTGCAACTAACACCAATGCGGTAATAATCCGCTCTAACATTATTAATTCTCTATTTTAGCTTGTTGAATCTGTTCAGTCGTTTTACCAAAACGCCTTTCACGCCCCGAAAAAACACAAAATGCATGATCAAGTTCTTCTACAGTAAACTCAGGCCATAAAGTTTCAGTAAAATATAATTCAGCATACGCCGCTTGCCATAATAAGAAATTTGACAAACGATAATCACCGCCAGTACGAATCAACAAATCGACTGCGGGTAAATCACTCAGACTGACATAATTATCAAATAAATCAACGTTTATCTGATCTATTTTTAGCTTACCCAACAGCGCATCTTCTGCAATCCGTTTAGCGGCATAAGCCATATCCCACATTCCGCCATAACTAATCGCAATTGTTAATGTCATTGAATCATACGATGCTGTTTTTTTCTCAGCATCACTCATCAACTCACGTAATGGATCAGATAAACGAGAACGATCGCCAATAAAACGAAGAGCGATATTGAACTTTTCCATACGAGGCAATTGCTCATGAATTGTTTCTTCCAACAATTTCATTAACAAATCTACTTCATATTGTGGTCTATTCCAGTTTTCGCTAGAAAAAGCAAAAACAGTGAGTGCACGCACACCTACTTTTTTACAATGTTCAACGATAGGATCCAAGACATTTTTGCCTTCACGATGCCCATCACCTTTTTGCATTTGCTTTTTTTTAGCGAAACGATTGTTGCCATCCATGATGATGGCAACATGTTGAGGAAGAAGTGATTCTTCTTGCAAGGTCATAGTTAAATCAGACCTTCATCAATTCTGCTTCTTTTGCTGCAAGACGCTTCTCTACTTCAGCAACGAATTTATCAGTAATTTTTTGAATATCATCTGAAGCGCGACGATCATCATCTTCAGAAATTTCTTTTTCTTTCAACAGTGATTTGATATCACCCAACACATCACGACGAATGTTCCGAATCGCTACTTTTGCATTTTCTGCTTCAGTACGTGCAACTTTCTGCATATCGCGACGAGTTTCCTCTGTCAATGCTGCCATTGGTACACGAATTGCGTCAGCCGTAATCGGATTCAATCCTAAACCAGCTTCACGAATCGCTTTATCAATTGCAGAAACCATTGAACGCTCAAATGGTTGCACAAGCAAGGTACGTGAATCTTCAAGACCTACGTTAGCAACTTGGTTAAGTGGAACATCAGAACCATAGTAAGGAACCATCACGCCATTTAAAATTGATGGGTGAGCACGTCCAGTACGAACTTTGGCAAAACCATTCTCTAACGAGTCAAGTGACTTGTTCATACGGTCTTCTGCGTCTTTTTTAAGATCGTTAATCATATGATCTTCCTTACTTATTCATTAGGTATTACAAAATATTAAACATTAGTATAAAGAGCTTTAAGGCTCACGTACATTAATTCGTAACGTGAGTACCCTCTTTTTCGCCCATTACGACAGAAAGTAATGCACCAGATTTGTTCATATCAAAAACTTGTAAAGGCACATTATGATCACGGCATAAACAAATTGCTGTAAGATCCATAACGCCAAGTTTCTCATCCAATACTTGATCGAAAGTTAAATTATCGTATTTAACTGCATCGTCATATTTACTTGGATCTTTATTGTATACGCCATCTACTTTCGTTGCTTTTAAGATTAAGTTTGCTTCAATCTCAATACCACGTAAGCAAGCAGCTGTATCTGTTGTAAAGAAAGGATTACCCGTTCCAGCGACAAATACACACACTTCACCTTGGCTTAGATGGCGAATTGCATCACGACTCGAATAAGACTCTACAACTGTTCCAATTTGAAGCGCAGACATTAGTCGTGTTTTAATATTACGGCGAACTAAAGCATCACGCATAGCCAAACCGTTCATAACTGTTGCCAGCATTCCCATTTGATCGCCAGTCACTCGACCAACCAAACCATCTTTTTGCAATTGGCTACCACGGTATAAATTACCACCACCAACAACAATTCCGACTTGCACGCCCAAACCAACCAAATGAGCAATTGACAGCGACATTTGATCTAACACTTGGGCATCAATACCCATATCTTTATTGCCTGCTAAAGCTTCACCAGAAAGCTTGAGCAAAATACGTGAATAACGCGGATTCTTAGAAGCTGACATGCTTTACTCCAAAACGACCAATCTCAAAATTTTTTAATATTTCATACAATATCAAGCAGATTTAATTTGAATTAACTTTGCAAACAAATCATATTCATCTGCATCAGTAATTTCGACTTCAAGTAAATCACCTGCTTTAATCACACTTTTATCAATATCTTCAACGAAAACGTTACCATCAATTTCTGGTGCATCTGCATATGAACGTGCTACAGCAACTGGGAATTCTTCTTCCAAGTTATCAACCAATACTGTCATCGTTTGACCGATACGCTTTTGTAATTTTGCAGCTGAAATCGCTTGCTGCACTTCCATAAAGCGCTCATAGCGATCTTGCTTAATTTCTTCTGGCACATGATCAGGGAGATCATTTGCTGTCGCACCTTCAACAGGTGAATAAGTAAAGCAACCTACGCGATCAAGCTGAGCTTCTTTGAGCCAATCTAATAAAATTTGGAAATCCTCTTCCGTTTCACCCGGAAAACCAACAACGAATGTTGAGCGAATCACCAAATCAGGGCATTTTTCACGCCATAATTTAAGGCGTTCTAATGTATTTTCACTATGAGCTGGTCGTTTCATCAATTTTAAGATGCGTGGACTGGCGTGCTGAAAAGGAATATCTAAATACGGTAGAATTTTACCTTGAGCCATCAAATCAATTGCTGCATCAACGTGCGGATATGGGTATACATAATGCAAACGCACCCAAATACCTAATTGCCCTAGAGCTTCACACATATCATAGAATTTTGTTTTAACAGGCTGACCATTCCAAAAATCTAGCTTGTACTTCGTATCCACGCCATAAGCAGAAGTATCTTGAGAAATCACTAAAATTTCTTTTACACCAGCGCGTTTTAACGCTGCTGCTTCATCCAAGACTTTTCCGACAGGACGAGAAACAAGATCACCACGCATGCTAGGAATAATACAGAACGTACAACGGTGGTTGCATCCTTCCGATATCTTTAAATAAGCGTAATGCTTTGGTGTTAAACGAACACCTTGCTCAGGTACTAAGTCAATAAATGGGTTATGCTTTGGCGGAGCTGGTACATATTCATGCACTGCTTCCATTACATCTTGATACGCTGCCGCACCTGTTACTTTTAGAACATTAGGATGCATTTGACGAATTTTATCTTCATCTTTACCTAAACAGCCAGTGACGATCACTCGACCATTTTCGCTCATGGCTTCGCCAATAGCATCTAAAGACTCTTGTACCGCAGATTCAATAAAACCACAGGTATTAACAACAACCAGATCAGCACCATCATAATCTGATGCAACTTGATAACCTTCAGTCTTTAACTGAGTTAAAATTCTTTCAGAATCTACCAATGCCTTAGGACAACCTAAAGATACAAAACCGACTTTGGGGGTCTTCATGAATCTGCGCTCCACTTTAATCGGCGTATTGTATGACTTTTCTTTGCTTCCGCATAGCTGCAATGACATCTCTTTGTGTAATGCACCAAAATACAACCAAAAATTTAAATAAATTCCAACAACGCACTATTTTAGAACATAATAAAATATTCAAAACACTCAATCTATGTGAAAAATACAGCATAAATAGAATACTTCTTTTATAAGTTGTTGAAATTTAGCCAATACAAAGTTGGCTCATATTTTGCATTTAGTAAAATCTTAGAAGTTAATGGCTATTTATTTAAATTGATTTTTATTGCGCCATTTTAAAACAGGACGATTCACAAATGGATCAACAACACACTATCGACTATCGACTTTTAGTAGATAATCTGACAACTGCCATTTTATTGGTCGATAGTAAACTTAATATTTTTTATTTAAATTCAGCTTGCGAAGCTTTATTTGATATTAGCTTACTACGCGCATCAGGTCAGCCAGTCATAAACTTACTACATGCTCATGATGATTCATTTAATACTTATGATGCATTACAAAATACTCTTGAGACTGGTCAGCACTACACTCGTCGTGAAGCGGTGATTAACGTCAACTTTAAACCTATTCATGTTGATTATACCGTTTCACAACTGAATGCCGGAAAGAGCTATCACCCATTACTCTTGATAGAACTCAATCCAATTGATCGAATGTTGAAAATTTCTAAAGAAGAGAATTTAGTTCAACAACATCAAGTCGCACGTCAATTAGTTCGTGGCGTTGCACATGAAATTAAAAATCCATTAGCGGGAATTCGTGGCGCTACTCAACTATTAGCGAGAAGCCTAAATGACGAAAGTTATAGTGAATTTACTGACATTATTATTAGTGAAGTAGATCGTTTAACTAATTTAGCAGATACGATGTTGGGTTCCAGACAACTACCGAGTTATGAACTAGTCAACGTGCACGAGCCACTTGAACGTGTTCGCTCATTAATTGTCAATCAAACCAAAAAGAAAATTAAAATCACACGTGATTATGATTTATCTCTACCAGACGTGATGGCTGATCGTGATCAACTCATTCAAGTGATGCTCAATATTAGTGTCAACGCTGTACAAGCGATGACTGAAAATAAAGAATTTTTTGTAGACTCCGAGCCAGAATTAGTTTTAAGAACACGCATCCAACGCTTAGTCACAATTAATGGTGTTCTCAATCGCTCAACAGTCCGAATTGATATTGAGGATAATGGTCCGGGCGTTCCAGAAAGCATCTTAGAGTCAGTATTCTATCCTTTGGTTACAGGCAGAGCGAAAGGAACAGGCCTCGGATTAAGCATCGCACAAAACATAATGCATCAACATAACGGAATGATCGAGTGTCAATCCGTTCCAGGAAAAACCATTTTTAGTTTATATCTACCTTGGGAGTTAAACCATGTCACGAAATAAAATTTGGGTAATAGATGACGATCGTGCCATGCGTTGGGTACTCGAAAAAACCTTTAAAGAAGAAGGTTTTGACGTTACCAACTTTGAAGAGGCACAAACTGCCCTTGAACGCTTACACGATGATGCTCCTGACGTTATTTTAACTGACATACGTATGCCAGGGATTGATGGTTTAACTTTTTTATCAAAAGTAAAAAATACTCATCCAGATCTTCCTGTCATTATTATGACTGCTCACTCTGACTTAGAATCCGCAGTATCGAGTTATCAAACAGGTGCATTTGAGTATTTACCAAAGCCTTTTGATATTGATGAAGCATTAGCACTTGTCAATCGTGCCATTTTGCATCTTAATAAATTACAACAGCAAGAAGCTACCAAAGCAGCAGTCCCACTACAGTCAACTGAAATTATTGGTGAATCACCTGCTATGCAGGAAGTATTCCGTGCAATAGGTCGATTATCCCAATCACACATTACAGTACTGATTAATGGTGAATCAGGAACGGGTAAAGAACTGGTTGCACATGCTTTACACAAACATTCACCGCGTCGTGCCAAACCTTTTATTGCATTAAACATGGCAGCAATTCCAAAAGACTTAATTGAAACTGAGTTGTTTGGACATGAAAAAGGAGCATTTACGGGTGCGAACACCCAACATCAAGGTCGTTTTGAACAAGCCAATGGCGGTACGTTATTCCTAGATGAAATTGGTGATATGCCTTTTGAAACGCAAACTCGTTTACTTCGCGTCTTAGCAGATGGCGAATTTTATCGTGTTGGCGGACATGTGCCTGTGAAGGTTGATGTACGTATTGTTGCTGCTACCCATCAAGATTTGGAAAAGTTGGTGAATGATGGACGTTTCCGCGAAGACTTATATCATCGCTTAAATGTCATTCGTATTCATATTCCAAAACTTGCACATCGTAGTGAAGATATTCCGATGCTGGCGCAACACTTCTTAGCTCGTGCAGGTAAAGAGTTAGGTGTTAGTCCTAAAATTTTGCGTACAGAAACGACTGACTACATGCAACAACTTCCTTGGCCAGGTAATGTTCGCCAACTAGAGAATACATGTAGATGGCTTACCGTGATGATCACTGGACGTGAAGTCTATCCAGAAGATCTTCCTGCCGAGTTAAAACAGGTCTCAATTCATAAATCAAGCAATGAGCAAGCAACTCAAGCTACATCAAACCCAGCTTTAGTAGAACGCGTTGCAGTCCATCATTGGGATGAGTTGCTAGGTCAATGGGCTGTTCAAAAATTAAAAAATGGTGAAATGAAAATCTTAGATATCGCCACGCCAATGTTTGAACGCACACTCATTATTGCCGCCTTACAACAAACACGTGGGCGTAAACGTCATGCAGCAGAACTTTTAGGCTGGGGTCGAAATACTTTAACCCGTAAACTAAAAGAGCTTGGTATGGACTCAGCAGATGATGACGAGGAAGAAGAGGTTCGTTCAGCTCAGTAATTAGCTAAATAAAAAAGCGAGTAATTGATTACTCGCTTTTTTATATCTTCTATTTAATTATACAAATTCTTAATTCAATAAACTTATAAGTTTTAACCAAACAACTTTTTCAGCTTCGCACTTAAACCATGTACAAAACGATGTTTAGCGTTGGCTTTATCACTAGTTAAGAAGTTAATTTGAATCGATTGACGTTGCCCCTCATACGGCACATAACCATGCCAACCATTATCAGTGACTTTAAAAGCAACTAATGTACCCGGACCTGCATTGATTTCCTCAACATAATCTTCCATGTTCTTTTCATCATTTAAAATACGCAGACGACCTGTCGGAGCATCCCAAGATTCATTTAAATAGATTAGAACTGTAAGAAGTTTAGTTTTTGAGTCTGAGTGAATACGACCATCTTTTTGACGCGAATAACCACGCAAAGTGATCATCATGGGATGTTCCATAACATCCACATCAAATTTATCAGTCAAAATTTGACGGAATTCCTTGGTATCTAATGATTTTAGAAAACGATCAAAATTAGGCTTAATCTCAACATCTTCGATATTGTAACTTCCGCCCTGTTCAATTTTTGGAAAATCCTGAATAACAGCATTCACTTCACTATCAACAATTGAATCTTCCAAAACAAAATATGGATATGGTGAAGTAGAAACTTGTGCTTGTTTCAAAGCATCTAATTTTAAAATATGTGACATCGTTATGATTCGACTAAATGATCAAATTAGGTGGGATTATAGCAAAAATTTAATTTTTAGTTCATTAAGTGTTTATATACAGATTTTTAACTCAAAGGTTATTAAATTATCAAATATCAGTGAATTAAAATAGAAAAAGCCTCCGAAGAGACTTTTCCTATTTAGATGAGCTTAGTCACCTGTGTAACCTTTTAATTTTAAACGAGCAGCATGTAACAATGGCTCTGTATAACCAGATGGTTGCTCAGCACCTTTGAAGATCAAGTCAGAAGCTGCTTGGAAAGCAATACCATCAAAGTTCGGTGCCATTGGTGTATAAAGTGGATCATTCGCGTTTTGCTGATCAACAATCACAGCCATACGCTTCAATACTTCTTCAACTTGGTCTTTAGTAACAATACCATGACGTAACCAGTTTGCTACATGTTGAGAAGAGATACGTAATGTTGCACGATCTTCCATTAAACCAACGTTGTTAATATCTGGAACTTTAGAACAACCAACACCTAAATCAACCCAACGAACAACATAACCCAAGATACCTTGACAGTTATTTTCAAGTTCGTTGTTTAACTCTTCAGCAGTCCAGTTTGTTTCTGGAGCAAACGGAGGCGTTAATAAGTCATCTAAAGTCAACATATCTTCAGAAGCCAACTCGTCTTGACGTGCTTTAACATTGATCTGATGATAATGCAAAGCATGTAGAACAGCACCTGTTGGTGAAGGAACCCATGCACAAGATGCACCCGCATTTGGATGTGCTGTTTTGGTGCTCAACATATCTTTCATGCTATCTGGCTTAGGCCACATACCCTTACCAATTTGCGCTTTACCTTGTAAACCACACGCCAAACCAATTGCAACGTTACGGTTTTCGTATGCAGCAATCCATTTCTGAGTCTTAACTGCTTCTTTACGAACAACTGGCGCAGCTTCCATAGAGGTATGGATCTCGTCACCAGTACGATCCATGAAGCCTGTATTAATAAAGATAGTACGGTCTTTTGCAGCAGCAATACAGTTCTTCAAATTCACAGAAGTACGGCGCTCTTCATCCATAATACCGATTTTAAGCGTTTTAGCTGGTAAGCCAATCGCTTGTTCTGCACGCTCAAACAACTCAACAGCAAATGCAACTTCTTCTGGGCCATGCATTTTCGGTTTAACGATATACATTGAACCTTTACGAGAGTTGTGGTTTTCATTTTCACCACGAATATCTGCAATAGAAAGTAATGGAGTTACCAATGCATCCATAATACCTTCAAAAACTTCTTCACCTTCAACAAGGATCGCAGGATTTGTCATCAAATGACCTACGTTACGAAGAAGCATAAGTGAGCGGCCATGCAAAGTTGTAGTGCCACCAATCAAGTTTTGAACAGTACGGTCTTTGTTTAATGCACGAGTAACGGTTTTACCATTCTTCTCGATAGACTCTTGCAAGTCACCTTTCATTAAACCTAACCAGTTACGGTATCCTTCAACCTTTTCTTCTGCATCAACAGCAGCTACAGAATCTTCTAAATCCTGAATTGTTGTGATTGCAGCTTCAAGTGTTAAATCCTTAACGCCAGCCGCATCAGTCTTACCGATTGGGCTATTGGCATCGATATCAATAATAACGTGTAAGCCATTATTTAATAATACGATTTCGGTTGGATTTGCAGCCTCACCATTGAAACCAACAAATTGTGATTCATGCGCTAAAGATGTTGTAGAACCATCTTTTAACGTTACAACCAATCCATTAGATACAATAGCATATTTGGTTGCATCAGCATGAGAACCATTTGCTAATGGAAAAGTTTGATTTAAGAAATCTTTAGCGAATGCAATCACTTTATCGCCACGAACAGGGTTATAACCTTTACCCTTTTCCGCACCATTTTCTTCAGAGATTACGTCTGTACCATAGAGTGCATCATATAATGAACCCCAACGCGCATTTGCAGCGTTTAAGCAATAACGCGCATTACGTACAGGTACAACCAATTGTGGACCTGCCAATAAAGCAATTTCTTCATCAACGTTTTCAGTTGTTACGTCGAAATCAGCAACTTCTGGAACTAAATAACCAATTTCAGTTAAGAACGCTTTATAAGCATTTAATTCAAACTTATTATTGCGATGCCATTCATCAATCTTTGCTTGTAGATCATCACGCTTAGCCAATAATGCTTTGTTCTTTGGGCTTAGATCGACAACGACTTGCTCGAAGTTTTTCCAGTAAGTTTCACTATCTAAACCAGATCCTGGTAAAGCTTCATTTTCGATGAAATCATAAAGTTCTTTAGCAATCGCTAGCTTGCCTTTTTGAATACGTACAGTCATTGTCTTTCCTGATGGTGCTAACTTTTTATAACAAGAATCCTAGTATACTGATTTATACTAGCCTGAATAGTAATATCACATTCCTAAATAGTAAGCATTTTCCCAATAAGACGTATTGACAAACACATTAATTTGTAGAATCAAACAATGAGTCATTTACTTTCTAGTTATGCGATATACTTCTTTTTTCAAACCAACTTAGTTATAGCAAAATTCAATCAAGAATAAAGCCTTATTCATACGAAAATATAAAAAAAGGCATTCCGAAGAATGCCTTTTTTAATTATGTTGTTTGTGCACCATGAATTTGTCGATGCTCTGAATGCAAGTAATCATCGGATTGCATTTCCAACAAACGTGAACGTGTTCGTTCAATTTCAAAAGCCAGTTTGTCGCCTTTGTACAAATCAATAATTGAGTCTTCAGAAGTTAGAATCAACTTTACACCACGATCATAAAATTCATCGACTAGATAAATAAAGCGTCTAGTTCCTTCAGATAAAAAGTCTGTTAAATGAGGAACATTACTTACCAAAACCGTATTATAGATATTGGCAATCTCAATAAAATCGGCTGGGCTACGTGGTTTAAAACATAATTCTGAAAATTCACACCACAACACATCCTCAGTGTGACCTAAAGTCTCAACCACACGATTATTAATCATGATAGGTGTATTAGATAGAGCTTGTGTATGCGTTAATGCTTGAAAGCGCTCAGTCATCCATGCTTGCGCATCATTCGTTAATGGATGCTTGAATAGTTGTGCTTGCTTCAATACACGTAAACGATAATCAACACCTGCATCCACATTTAAAACAGTACAATTTTTTTGTACGAGTTGGATCGTTGGCATAAAACGATCACGGTGAATACCATTCTTATATAAACCTTCTGGCGCAATATTTGATGTTGCAATCAAGGTAACACCACGTTCAAACAATTTTTGGAATAAATCACTTAAAATCATTGCATCAGTTACATTCGATACAAAAAATTCATCAAAGCAAATCACTACCGCATTTTTATAAATTTGATCTGCAACAGAATCAAGTGGATTACGCTGCCCAGATAATTTATTTAATTCTTTATGCACATGTTGCATAAAATGATGAAAATGCATACGAGTTTTACGTCTAAATGGCACTGATTCATAGAATTGATCCATGAGCCATGTCTTACCACGCCCAACACCACCCCACATGTATACGCCTTTTGGATAGGTTTGACGACGAAAACGTCTAAATGCTTTCTTAGAGGCTTTATAACGAGTAAGTAACTCTTTCCATACTCGATCTAACTCTTGCACTGCCTGAGCTTGCGCCTCATCTGGCATGAATTGTCCTGACTCAATCGCTTGTGCATAACGCTCAGCAGGTGAAGTTGGAATATACGAAGTGCTATGAGAGTCTGGCTTAGTATTTGACATAAGGTGTTATTACAATTTTAATTGGTGAAAATTATATCGAACATTGAGTTCAAAGACATTAGATTTTAGGCTTAATTATCATAGAGTTTAAACATCATAATGTACCATTTTTAAGCATTTACATTTTTCTATTATATTGTCTTGGACTACGACCAAACCACCGTTTAAATGCATGATTAAATGCCGCAGGTTCAGAATAGCCCAACATTTCGGCAACTTGCTCTATTGAATATGAACTATTTTCAATAAACTTTATTGCTTTTTGCTTGATCAATCTTTCACGAATTTCTTTATAGCTGGTCTGCATTTGCTGCAATTGATGTCTTAAAGTCCGTTCAGGAATATTTAATGCACATGCTGTTTCAGACATCGTTGGAATGACACCTTTTTGCATTTCTAGATAATCTTCTACATATTCAACAACGGTAGATTTAAAATCAGCGCTCTTCTCAAAACGTTTGATATCCTCTAGGCATTTTTCTTCATAGATACGATAGGTCAATGCATCTGCGGATGGAATTTTCATATCAAGAATTTGAGTGTTTTCTAAAATAAATGCCGCTTGATGACATCCAAACTTTACATCTACCCCATAGTAATCTTGGTAGGCAAAAAGCAATTCTGAATCTTTGGGTTTTTTAAAAGGTAATTCAATTTGAATACTGGGAATATCTAAACCCATCATTTTAAAAATATCTTGTAAAAATTTATACGTGCCCGATATTTCACATTGTGCTCGAAACTGCCCTACGTGAGTATCTAAATCAATTGGTTGATATAATAAATGAATAAAATCTTGCTGAACATTTAGTTCTAATGATCCAAATAAATGTGTAAGCTTCTGAAATTGAACTCCATTTAATAAAGCAGTATTTAAATTTTTACTGGTAACTAATAACATTAAAAAAGGACCATATCCTGCTAGAGCATAATGTTGTCCTATAAATAATCCTTGTTCAGATGATATGTCTTGACTAATATGCTGAAGAATATCCCATTCTATTTGATCAGGAATGATTGAGCTTGGATCTAAAGCATCGGCATGAATTCCCATATTTATCAAACGCTCGTCCACATCAATACCGACATGACGCATGCCTTGAATCAAATACATCAATCCGAGGATAGATCTCTTCATAATTCCAATTATAATTCTCAAAACCTTAATGTTTTACTATAAAAGCCTCTGCAATTGAATTGCCGAAATGATCAAGTTTTGCGTCTATACAATCATATTTAATCTTCACAAAACCGTTAAACTTGCACAAAATTTAGATGTGTAGGACGTCGACTATGCGTGAAGTAAGCAAAAATGCTATTCAAACAACAAAAGTTGCAATTATTGGTGCAGGTTTTGGTGGTTTAGCAATGGCTATTCGCCTATTACAAAGTCAAATTAATGATTTTGTAATTTTAGAAAAAACCAACGATGTTGGTGGAACTTGGCGTGAAAACCAATATCCTGGTGCTGCTTGCGACGTTCAATCACATATGTATTCATTGTCATTCGCTCCTAAGACAGATTGGTCGAAGCGTTATGCAGAAGCAGATGAAATCTTTGATTATATTCAAGATATTACTGAACAATATAAATTAAAAGATTATTGTAAATTCAATCACGAAGTAACAAACGCTCAATTTGATGAAAATCGTAATGTTTGGACTTTAGATTTCAAAGACCAATCCACACTTGAGGCTCAATTTGTTATCTTTGCTTCAGGCCCTCTACACGTTCCGCAAATTCCGCATTTAAAAGGAATTGAAAAGTTCAAAGGTAAAGTTTTCCATTCTTCGCAATGGGATCATAATTACAGCTTAGATGGAAAATCAGTTGCTTCTATCGGTACCGGCGGAAGTGCAATTCAATATATTCCAGAAATTGCCCCTGAAGTTAAACAACTCTATGTATTCCAACGTACAGCAGCTTGGGTTATTCCACGCGACGAACGCAAATACTCTCAATTAAGTAAGTCTTTGTTTAAGTCTTCAAATATTTATCGTCAAATTCATCGTACCCGTTTGTACTGGACGAATGAATCACGCGTTGTACCGATTGTACAACCACAGATTATGAAATATGGACAAAAACTTGCTGAAGCATTTATTCGTTTCCAAGTAAAAGATAAAGAAATTGCAAAAAAACTTACACCTGATTTTGTGATGGGCTGTAAGCGTATTTTGATTTCGAATAAGTACTTCCCAACTTTCAATCGTAAAAATGTTGAACTTATTACCAATGGCGTTCAAGAAATCACAGAAAATGGCATCATTACTAAAGATGGTAAAGAACGTCAAATTGACTGTTTAATTTACGGTACAGGCTTCATTACTGATCCACGCATCTATTTAAAACACTTCAATTGCGTTGGTCGTAATGGGATTGAATTGAAACAAGCTTGGAAAGATGGTGCAGAAAGCTATTATGGTGTAAGCACTAAAAATTTCCCTAACTTATTCCAATTGTTAGGTCCAAATACAATTTTAGGTCACAACTCAGTGATCTTTATGATTGAATCTCAAGTGAATTATATTTTGCAATTGATTCAAACCGTGGATAAAACTGGTACTCAAGCTGTTGAAATCAAGCATGAGGTTCAAGATCAGTTCAATGAGCGTGTTCAGGAAAAACTTAAAGGCACAGTGTGGCAGGCCGGTGGTTGCAGTAGTTGGTATCAAGCAGCCGATGGTAAAAACTTCTCTTTGTGGCCTACCTATACTTGGAAATATTGGTTAGAAACACGCAAAGTAAATGTTGCTGATTATAATTTTATGAGTTCCACAGTAAATACAAAAAACAATGCAGCGTAATCAATAATTCTTCATAATAAGCAGGTTATTCGTAACCTGCTTTTTTTATGCAATCATTTATTCTTATTTTTCAAATTTTCATCGCTATTAGTTTAGGTTACTTCTTAGCTCCACACCTATCAAAAGGCATCAAACAATTTATATTTAAAATTTTACCTTTTTTTTCATATATTTTATTAGTGAGTGTGGCATTTGAACTGACTCAAGCTCTAAATCATATAAAAAATCCAATCGCAATTTTACCCCCTGCATTATTAATTGCTTTTACTACCTCTATTGGTTCTTTTTTTATCTGCTTAATTACATATAAACTGATTGATCGTCAAAGTGTACAGGGCAAAATTTCCTTGCATCTCTTTTTAAATGCGTTAAAAAATATTGGCAAAGCATTTTTAGCTTTAGCGGTCGGAATTTTTTTAGGTATCCTTGTTAATACCTCAGAACTTCAAATGACCTTTAATAGCTGGTACTTGTTACTGTTTTTTATCTTTTTAATTGGAGTTGAATTGGCTTTTACCCAATTTGATCGTAGCTGGTTAAGCTGGAAAGTTTTGATGGTGCCAGTAGCTGCATTTGTTGGGTCTTGTTTAGCATCAATCCTGAACTATTTGATCTTGTCGAATCAGTATAATTTAAATGAAATTTTTGCACTGGCTCAGGGATATGGATGGTATTCAATGTCAGGGATTTTATTCACTGAATTACATTCAGCTCAACTTGGCGGTATAGCACTGCTAACAGATTTATTTAGAGAAATTTTTGCAATTTTATTAATGTATTGCCTTGGTTGGCGCTTTCCGCGTTCTGCTATTTCCAGTGCGGGCGCAACTTCAATGGATGTTACACTGGCGATGGTAAAACAGTCATGTGGCACACATTATGTGCCACATGCCATGATGAGCGGATTAATATTGTCTTTACTTGCACCATTACTCATCAGTTTGTTTTTGAATATGAAATTTTAGACTGATATAAAATTTATTAGATGGAAGCTAAAATCGATTTCAACATTTCTGTTGGATTTGCAGCCTTAGTAATTGGACGACCAATCACTAAATGAGTAGAACCATCAAGCATTGCTTGTTTTGGTGTCACAATACGTTTTTGGTCATCCGCATTAGAACCTTCTGGACGAATACCTGGGGTGATCAATCCAAAATCTTTTCCTAACAAATCACGTAAGATTTTCGCTTCTTGTGCAGAACACACCACACCATCCAAACCACTTTCTTGAGTGAGTTTTGCCAAACGCTTTACATGCTCAACAGGTTCAATATCTAAACCAAGATCACGTAAGTCTTCACGCCCCATTGAAGTCAGCACGGTTACTGCAATCAACTGAGTTTGATAATTTCCAGCTTTAAGACGCTCTACACAAGTTTCCATCATTTTACGACCACCTGACGCATGAACGTTGACCATCCAAACACCAAGATCCGCTGCTGCACACACTGCTTGAGCAGTCGTATTGGGAATATCATGAAATTTTAAATCTAGGAAAACTTCAAAACCCTTATCTTGTAAATTCTTAACAATAGATGGACCTTCATGAGTAAAAAGCTCTTTACCCACCTTGACACGGCAAAGTGACGGATCTAGTTGATCAACAATTGTTAGGGCGTCATATTGGCTTTTTGCATCTAAGGCAACAATAATACTCACGAATCTAGTTCCATCACATAAAAATCGAGTAATTATAAAGTGATTCAGTAGATGAACAAAGTAAGAAAGACATCATATTGAAAAAAAGCTTTTCCAGTCGAAAAACACTCCTATCTTTGCTCTGAGATTAAAATCGCTCGCGTATCTGATTCCAAAGCTTCAAAGATATGTGCTTGATCGGCGGGATAACAAATATAATCACCCTCATTCATTAAAATTGGTTCCAAAATCAAACCTACCTTTGCCTTGCCTTTCATAATAATAATATGTTCAAGGCTGCCGATTGGATGCGGTTGACTATTACGAGGCTCACCAGGTTGAGTCACCAAGATATATACATCACGTCTAGCGCCTGTTGGACAATTCGCTAATAGAATCGCTTGATAATGTGCTATCTCGGATGATACCGAAGGCCCTTCACCAAAACGAATCACTTGAGTTTGCGTAATATTTGATTCCATCAATTTCGCAAAAGGAATATCTAAAGCCACGCATAAGGCCCATAAAGTTTCAAGACTCGGATTACCTTGCCCCGCTTCTAATTGTGAAAGTGTGGATTTCGCAATACCTGCTCTGCGTGCAACTTCAGCCAAGGATAACCCTGCTTTCTGTCTCTCTCTTTGTAAGCTCTTAGCAACAATTTCTATTGGTAACGCCATATCACACCATAAAGAACGAACGTTCGCTTTGACGAACAGTATAAATTTAATCTATTATATCGTACGTTCGTTTGATATATAAAATAAAGATGCAAGATAAAGAGCAATATCATCTCATTAAAGCCATTGTACTCATCTCTTTAGCAACTGGAATTGTAGGAATTTCACTGGGCTCAGTTGCAGCAAGCGTTGATATGCCATTGTGGATTCCAATCCTGCTTTCTTTATCTGTATTGGCTGGAGCCGCTGAATTTACGTTTATTGGCATGATAGCAACAGGTGCTAATCCTATTTTTGCAGCATTAACAGGCATATTGATCAACTTACGCCATCTTCCATTTGGTTTATCAGTCGCTAGCTTTATCGAAAAAAATGCTTATCGATTTATCGCATACCACATTATGAATGATGAAAGCGTCATGTTCGGTTTAAGCCAACAAAATGATCAAGCAAAGAAATCTGTTTATTGGATGTGCGGACTTGGTATTTGCATTCTATGGCCTATCGGTGTGTTGGCTGGTTACATTTTAAGTAAAAACATTCCAGACATTCATTTTTTTGGTATTGATGCAGCCTTTCCAGCTATTCTTTTCGCTTTGATATTGCCTATGCTTAAAAATAAAACCACACGGAAACGTGTATTTATCGGCACGACACTATCTATAGCATCTATTCCATTATTACCAACAGGCTTACCCGTTCTTATTTCAATGTTTGGTCTCTTATTTAAAGGTAAATCAAAATGAAATATAGTGAGAGTTACATCTTTGTTGGAATTGTCTTACTTGCTTTTGGCACTTATCTAATTCGTTATTCAGGGTTCTATTTAGCCAATCGTATGACATTCAAAGAGCATCGCAAACAACTACTGGCTGATTCTGCTTGTGTCCTTTTGTTCACATTAGCCATGTTCAACACACTTTTTTCTGAAACTCATTTTAGTGGTATAAGTAAAATTATCGGCGTTTCAGTTGCTATTATTTTTGCTTGGAAAAAATACTCACTTATCGTCGTTATTCTTGTAGCGATGCTCATTACTGCTAGCTTGCGATACCTAGGCATTCCTTAAGACAAAAAAATAGCCCTTTAAATAAAAGGACTATTCTATCGTGCTATTGATCTTAAAGAACTCAATAACACTCCAAATATTATAGATTACAGTGGAGTCCGTGTATGACTCTCAGGTTGAATATCCAACACTGTTTTTTCGTGTCTTACACTGGCAGCAGCTTCTGCGGCAGCTTGTTGTGCAAGTTGAATTTGCTCTTTTCGAAGGTGATCAATATCTTTACGAAGTCGTTTAATTTCCCAACTATTTTGGAAAACACGGAAAACTTGTACGCCAAGCAACAAACCTACCAAAATACCAAGAACCAAGGTCAATAAAAGCAACAGACCTAAACGCATAGCAGGAACTTGAGTAAATAATAAATCTACTGGAAGTTCTGTTGGATTTTGAAGAACCAAAGCAAGTGAATAACCAAAAATGGCAACGAGCAATGCAATTAGTATATAACGCATGAATACCTCGACTATTTCAATTTACTGAGCAGTTTCGTTTACCGCATCACGAAGTGCTTTACCAGGTTTAAAATGTGGTACCGCTTTCGCTGCGACATCAACAGATTTTCCTGTTTTAGGGTTACGACCTAAACGAGGTTCACGGTGATGCAAAGCGAAACTGCCAAAACCACGAATTTCAATACGATCACCACTTGAAAGTGCTTCGATCATTTGATCAATCATAATCTTAACTGCATCCTCAACTAAAGGCTCAGCTAAGTGTGGGTTTTTAAGTGCAATCCGTTCAATTAAATCAGATTTATTAAGTGCTTCAGTAGTCATTGATGACCTCATTTAATTATTGCTACTTTTCAATGTTTTTAATAATAACCTGTTTAAATACAAAACGGTAGCGTAGTACATCAATACTACGCTACCGTTTACAGTATTTTTGTATAAAAAAGCACGTATCTGTTACAAGAAACGTACCTTTTAACAAATTACTTCATTTGAGCTTTAATTAAGTCACCAATAGTCTTAGGACCATTGCTGTCTGCTGGTTGAGTTGCAGCAGCTTGACGAACAGTGTTCACAGCTTCTTTCTCTTCAGCTTCGTCTTTCGCTTTGATAGACAAGTTGATAGAGCGAGATTTACGATCAACATTGATGATCTTCGCTTCAACTTCTTGACCAACTTCTAAGAACTTAGTTGCATCTTCAACGCGATCACGGTTGATTTCAGAAGCTTTAAGAGTAGCTTCGATGTCATCAGCTAATTTAACTGTAGCACCTTTAGCATCAACAGCAGTTACAGTACCTTTAACTAAAGCACCACGCTCATTCGCAGCCAAGAAGTCATTGAATGGATCGCTGTTTAATTGCTTGATACCAAGGCTGATACGGTTACCTTCAGCATCTACAGATAAGATAACTGCTTCAACTGTATCGCCTTTCTTGTAACGACGAATAGCTTCTTCGCCTTGTTCGTTCCAAGAAATATCAGACAAGTGTACTAGACCATCGATTCCACCAGACAAACCGATGAAGATACCGAAATCAGTGATTGATTTGATCGTACCAGAAACTTTTTCGCCTTTTTCATTTGCTTTAGCAAACTCTTCCCATGGGTTAGCACGAGTTTGTTTGATACCCAATGAAATACGACGACGTTCTTCATCAACTTCAAGAACCATAACATCAACTTCATCACCAATCTGTACAACTTTAGATGGGTGGATGTTTTTGTTCGTGTGGTCCATTTCTGAAACGTGTACTAAGCCTTCAACGCCTTCAGCGATTTCAGCAAAGCAACCGTAATCAGTTAAGTTAGTTACACGTGCTTTAACGATTGAACCTTTAGGGTAACGGTTCATGATCGCTAACCATGGATCTTCGCCTAATTGCTTAAGACCTAAAGATACGCGGTTACGCTCGCGGTCAAACTTAAGTACTTTAACTGTAACTTCTTGACCAACTTCAACAACTTCTGAAGGATGCTTGATACGCTTCCAAGCCATATCTGTGATATGTAGAAGACCATCAATACCGCCAAGATCAACGAACGCGCCGTAATCAGTAAGGTTTTTGATAGTACCTGTAACTGTTTGACCTTCTTCAAGTTGAGCAAGTAACGCTTCACGGTCAGCTGAAGATTCAGCTTCCATAACTGCACGACGAGATACAACAACGTTGTTACGTTTAGCATCAAGTTTGATTACTTTGAACTCTAACTCTTTACCTTCAAGGTGAGTTGTATCACGGATAGGACGAGTGTCAACTAAAGAACCTGGTAAGAATGCACGTACAGGACCGATGTCTACAGTGAAACCGCCTTTAACCTTACCAGAGATAACACCAGTAACGATTTCGCCGTCTTCAAAGATTTTCTCAAGTTTAGTCCAAGTTTCAGCACGCTTCGCTTTTTCACGTGATAAAACTGTTTGACCCATACCGTTGTCAAGCGCTTCAACAACTACGTCAACAGTATCGCCAACTTGAACTTCAAGTTCACGTTGTTCATTTAAAAATTCAGCACGGTCAACTACGCCTTCAGATTTAAGGCCAGTGTCAACAGTAACCCAGTCAGAATCGATACTAACAACAGTACCTTGGATGACTGCACCCTTTTCAACGTTGAGGTTTAATTCACTTTCTTCAAAGAGGGCTGCAAAAGATTCGGTCATGATATACCTGATAAAGTCCGCGGTCTTGGATCAGACAAGGCCGGTTTAGTTAAGTTGTTACATTGTCCAAAAAATCTGATCAAGCAATGCTTCAACTGATAAAAAATTGTGTATCTATTTTATACGGCTATTGATATAGTCAACCATTAACTGAAACACTTCATTGATGCCTATTGTAGAACTATCAATGATATATGCATCTTCAGCAGGCTTGAGTGGAGCAACTTTACGCTCCATATCTCTCTTATCTCTAGCTTCTATGTTAGATAAAATGTCGCTTATTTTAGCATCAAGACCCATACCCTGCAACTGTTTTACACGACGCTCAGCACGAGACTCAGCAGAAGCAGTAAGATAAATTTTGGCTTGGGCTTCCGGAAAAATTGATGTCGCCATGTCACGACCATCTGCAACCAATCCAGGTGGTTGAATAAATGCGCGCTGACGCTCAAACAATGCTTTTCTTAATTCAGGGACAGTTGCAACTTTAGACGCATATTCACCCACTTGTTCTGTTCGAATGGTATTGGTGACATCTACATCTTCAAGAAATATCAATGTCGCACTTTCAGAAGTCTTAAATTCAATATCTAAATGGGTCGCGTAATCTACACACTGATCTAAATTTGCATCAATTTGATCAAGTAAGCCCTGCTGAAATAATGACAGTCCAAGTAAACGATATAACGCCCCAGAGTCTAATAAATTAAAATGATAATGTGCTGCAATTTTTGCAGCCAAGGTTCCTTTTCCAGAGCCGCTCGGACCATCTATCGTAATAATATGAACTGTCATTCCCATCTCTTATGAAGAAACTGATTTTGCTAATTTTGAGAAACCTAGTGTAATCGCTGCTTTGAGTTGTGCAAGAACTAATTTACTCACAAAGGGCGCCTTTGCTGTAAATTCAATCTTATAAGTCACAAGAGTAATAAAAGGCGTGATTTCTTTAAAATCAATCTGACCCAAATGATGTTTAACTAAAGGATTATTAATTAGCTTATATTCAATACGCTTGTTTTGGTCCAAAAATGTGATTTCTTCTTGAAGTGGTTTGATTGGACCAAAACCCATACGACGCACAGAACCAATTCCATCAGGACGCTGCGGGTCAGCAGAATCCTTTACACGTACAACTTGCAAAGGAGCAAATGCCTGATTATAAGTTGCATGTTTTGATAACAACTCAAAAACCTCAGCGACTGGTGCGCGGAATTCTTTTTTTACGGTGATTGCATTACGCATAACTTTGCCTTTTTATTTGACACAAAATCATTGGAGGCCAAGTTTGCCATAATTATTTCGAGCTTTTTAGTCATTTAAGGACGTTTTTGACGAACGGATTTGCTTCTTTTCATTTCTTCTTTTTTTGAAAAAATCACTTAATTGCGCGGAACATTGTTCCTGCATACAGCCTTGTTCAAAATGAAATTTATGATTGTAATAACCATTTTCTAGCAATTGACGCGCACTCACAAGTGAACCAGCCTTGGGTTCGGTTGTCGCAAAAACCACTTTTTGTATACGTGCATGAATTAACGCCCCCACACACATTGTACAAGGTTCTAAAGTTACATAAAGCACTGCATCATCAGGCAGGCGGTAGTTATTTAACGACTGGCAGGCAGATCGCAACGCTTGAATTTCTGCGTGTGCAGTTGGATCAGAAAGTTGTATTGGAGCATTATATCCTACTCCAATCACCTCACCATTACTGACAATTACAGCACCTACTGGAATCTCGCCTTTGGAAGCAGCTATAGCAGCCTGCTCGTAAGCAAGCTGCATCCAATGCTCATCATTTATGCTTGTTAAACTCATAGCTAATTAGACGATAACACCGTACTGTCTTAATAACGCATTCCAACTATCAATCGTCGTCACTGGAGCGCAGTCTGACAAAATATCTTTTAATGTAATTTTTTCAGCGGCTTTCCATTCTGGAGATAAATCTTTATCAACTAAACGTGCGCGCACGCCTTCAACAAAGTCAGGGTGACGAATCTTCCAGTCAGAAATTTGTGATTCTAAAGCAAAAACCTCATCCCAAGCATGCCCTTGCTTACCCCATTGCCATAGCAACCATGTAATTGCAGCAGTACTTGGCGAACCTTTTTGTAAGTTCTCACTGGCTTGACGCAACCAATCACTACTCGCTTCGCTCAAACCAATAATCGCTTGATAATCATATTCAAAGTTCTGACCACGACAAACACTATGGATGACATCGATTGAGTTTTGCAGTGGACCAGATGCAACAGGACGATGCAAACTATTTAATGTGTCATCAATTGCGCGGAAAGCACCTGCTGGGTAATGATTCCAGTCAACACTTAGTACTTTTTGCAAAACATTATCTCTTTGTGCTTCACAAATATGCGTTGCCCAGCCGATACTAAATGCACCAGCTGCAGTCATGATTGAACCCGTTAAACCTGTAAATAAACCAATCTGCCCGCGATCTGCAAGGAAGCGACTTCCACCAACATCAGGATACAGACCAATATTAATTTCAGGCATCGCCAAGCGAGAATATGGTGTTACTAAACGGAATGGTGCAGCCATAAATAGCCCAAGCCCGCCGCCCATAACATAGCCTTCACCCCAAACCACAATCGGTTTAGCATAATTATGAAGTAACAAATCTAGAGCATATTCTTGCTCAAAAAATTTATTTGCAGTTTCAACTTCATTATTAATAACCAATTGACGAAGTTTACGAACATCTCCACCCGCACAAAAAGCTTTCGGTGTTGTTGAGTCAAACCAAATCGCTTTAACAGCATCATCTTCATGAAAATGTTCAAATACTTTCAATAATGCACTAACGATTGATTCATCAAGTGCATGCAGTGATTTTGGTCGATTTAAGCGAACAATACGCCAACCATTTTTTGCATGCTCAACAATCAAATCTGGATGATAGCTATTTAAGTCAGGAGAAGTCATTATGCGTCCAATTGCCAGTCTATAGGCTCAATGCCATGTTGTTTCAAATAATGATTAGTTTTAGAAAATACTTTACAGCCAAAAAAACCACCTCGGTTTGCCGCTAAAGGTGATGGATGAGCAGCAGTCAAAACAAGATGTTTATTTCGGTCAATTCTTTGTCCTTTACGTTGCGCATAAGCACCCCATAAAATAAATACGATGTGCTCTCGTTGATCATTCAGTACATCAATAACCGTATCAGTGAATTCTTCCCACCCCTGTTTTTGATGAGAAGTTGGCTGACCCGCTTCCACAGTCAACACACTATTTAGTAATAATACACCTTGCCCAGCCCATTTACTCAAATCACCATGCCGAGAGATGGGTACAGCTAAATCGTTGTGTAGCTCATGAAAAATATTACGCAAAGATGGTGGTAATGCAACCCCTCTTTGAACTGAAAAACTTAACCCATTTGCTTGATTCGGACCATGGTATGGATCTTGCCCTAAAATCACAACTTTTACGTTTTGCAATGGTGTTGTATTTAAAGCATTGAAAATTTGCTTACTTGGCGGATATACTATTTTTTGAGCCAGAATTTCCTGCTGTAAAAATTCTCGCAAATTATCCATTTTCGAACTAAGCAAAAAGTCTGATAATGAAATTTTCCAAGACTCATCTAGCTGAACTTTGTTTAATTTTTCCTGCTGCTGTTCAGTAAATTGCATTAACATTCCTTGCATTATTGTGTAGATCTAATTAAGTTTTACTTAAATATCTACCTGAAGCTCTACATTCGGGTTTTGAAATTTGATACCATTTTTCAGATTTTCATACATTTTTGAGTCACTCCATTCAAGTTGCACTTGTTCTGAAAATTCAATTTGATCTAGAGTCAACAATCCCATTTGCTCATTCACAATATCTTCTTGAAAACTCTGAGCGTAGCCAGTGTCAGTTTCATGAACAATTACAGAATACACTTCAACATCACCCTCACCATTCTGAGTGGTGGTCGAATTCAGTACTTGTTGAGCTAAATAGAAAAAAATACGAGAAAATTGTTCTGCCGAAGGAGATACAGGGAGAGAAATCCAACGTGCGCTAAAAGTTTTACAGGCATCTATGTAAGCTGCATCGTCTTTTTGCCAAAAGCAAATCGCATGATCAAAGCTATCGAATAATTCCTTGATTACACCTTTTAAAAGACCAAAATCATAGACCATTTGTCCATGATCTAACTTTGACGCTTTTAATAATAATTCAACTTTATAGCTATGCCCATGAATCGAACGCTTACAACGATCCGATGTACAATTACGTACAATATGAGCGTTTTCAAACTTAAATAATTTACGAATTAACATGCACCAAGCGAATCTTTATCTGTAAACAAATTTTATTATAAAGCAAAAAAACGAGCATTGGGATTGATTTTAAACCTTATCACAATTCAATAATCCAATATGCTCTACTCTTTAAATGGTGCAAGACTTCTCGAATAAACAGTAACTTGTTTATCTTTTCTCATCATTAAGCTAGTAAACTGACGTTTTCGATCGCTTAAAACAACCTCAATTTGTGCAACAAAAAAATTGGATTTACTGTCTAAAAACATTGCTGCATCGTTTTTACTCTGTTCTTCGATGCCAGAAAAAGCATTTAATTTCCATAAATCATCGATATTATTAAAATAAGTTAAATTTGTTTGCTTAGTCTTAAGCTCTTGTTCTACAGCCTTAACATCAACTTTAAGATCTATACTGGCCAACAATAATGCTGGAGCAGTATTCATATTTACTTTAGTTTGTTCAGGTAATGCTGTGACATAAGGTCTGATCAGATCAAAGTTTTTACCCTCAAAACCCCTTACCAACTTTAACTCCTCAACACTATGAAACTTTGTATTTGGTGTTAAATAAGCAGGATCTAAGCCTTGATAATAATTACTTTCAGCACCCATTGCGCCCATTGTTTCATCATTTGAATCTTGCCAATCAATCACAGCTTGGCTTAACTCAGCAGGCAAACCGATACGTTGCAATAGTTTTTCAAACCAACGTCGTGCTGAGTCATCAACCTGATTACCATCAACTTTAACCAGATTATTTAAATTAAATTTTCCACTTTCATCTATTAATCGTCCTGAGACTGAACCATCTTCAACAGGGAAAGGAGGCATAGGTTTTGCCCAGTTTTCTTGTAAATGATCTACGCTATTACCATTATCACTGTCTTGATTAAGTAATTCAGAAAAAAATGCTTCTGCGCTTTTCGCATAAAGCAAAGATTGATTTTGGCGCATTAAATAACCAGTATTTTCAGCTGTATTGGTTTGTCGCTTTGCAATGGTTGCTGCCAAGATCGTCGCTAAAGCAACCATAACCAAGATCGTTAATAATGCAACACCAGCCTGTGATGATTTTATTTTCATGACTGACCCTGTCCATCTAGCAATTGATTTGAATTCAGTAAGCTATAAATCCATTCATAATCTGTACCAGCAACAGTAAGTTGAATTTTAACACCTAAAGGTAATTTCTTTAATTCATTCACATTATTGGGGTCATTTAAGTTTTCAGGCCATTGGCTTAATTCCTGAGGATTTAGCACCGTAACTCGAAAATCATCAACATTCTGTAACAACGTGCTTGATATGGGTTGAACGCGATTTGGAATATTAAGATTTGAGTATTTTAATCGATATACTTTCTTTTGTTCTGCATCAAAACGATATTCAATTCGCTCATAGGGTGATAAACCTTGTTTGAGTGGATCTGATACGCCTGCTTTACTAAAAGCAAAAGATCGATCATTTAAGACAAGTGCTGCTTGTAATTCTCGACCTTCATTAGCTGTTAGAGGAATAATTTGCAGACTATCTCTTAAAATTTGCTGATATGCATCTTGAAGTTCAAATAAGTGATTTTCGTGCTCAGCATTTCTATCTTTAACTTTCAATAAATAATCAAAAACTTTCCAACCGAGCATAGAAAGTACAGCAAATATAGCAATTGCAACCAGCAACTCAACCAGAGTAAATCCTTTCTTATATTTCATTGCGTTTTAGCTTGAGTTGGATAATTAAAGAAAGTAAGGTTCGTAATTCCAGCTTCAACCTTACCCTGCTCGCGATTAAATAAACTAATTTGTAATTCTATCCGTTGTATCTTTGGACTAATGGTGGATTGGGCTTTTTTATCAATTTGCCATGTTTCGCCTTGAGCGGTAACTTGCTTAGATTGAGTTCCATCCAACCACTCTTGATTTATTTCCATCATTGCAACTTCGTTCATTGCCACAAATTGTGCTTTGGTACGTAAGATCGCATTCGATGTTGCTTGGGTATATTGCATTGCGATTTTAGTTAATGCAATCGCAGCTACAGCGAAAATCGCTAACGCCACCATAACTTCAAGCAACGTAAATCCTGAAGCAGGTTTACGCCGAGTACCGCTCTGCCCTGCTGCAAGTCGTGAAGCTTTGCTTCGAGTTGCAGGATTAATGAGACAACGTTTCATCTGAGCGCAAGATGAAGAGCTATGTTCGAAGTGAGCTGGCCTACCTGCTGTTGTAAGACGTGAAACTATACTTGGAGTAACAGCATACGGAGCATTGAACTTTGCCTGAGCACAAAACGAAGAGCTACAGGGTGAGTATCTAGTTTTCATTTATTTTACCCAAGTGATCTAGCTCCAATTCATGACCAACTGGCTGCTGCTCATAATAAAACTGGATTCTTGCTGGTTTGACTTCACCATTACCAAACCAAATCAATTGTGGTGATCTCCCACCTAAAAGATCCTCATTTCTAGCTCTAGCATAATTTTTAGAATCTAGACTTTGAATGCTAAAAGAAACATGGTCAGGGAGTTGACGTGTTTTAAACTCAGTATAAGGCTGCCATGTTTTATTATCTTGTTGAAGCTGCTCTAGACTCTGATCATGATATTCAAATAAATTATAACTAAATGGCGCAACGTCAGTAGCATTTTGAGTATTCAATGCAAAAACTTTTGCTTGATCTGTCGCTTCTTTATTAATTTTTTGTAGATCAAGGATAAACATTTCCCTAGCCTGCATCGCTTTACGTTGATCAACACCACCTATATTCAACACGATGAGTGATGCCATGACAGTCATAATAACAATCACCACCATGATCTCAATGAGGGTAAAACCTTGTTGCAATCTACGTGGTGAATTCATTGGATGATCAACTTGAAGCAATAGAATCGAGCTGTTTTGGCATTGCCAAGGCTTGCTCAATATAAGCGACACGTAAAGTATCTCGAGAACCGAGATATCTTTGATAAAAACTTGAATTTAATATAACAGCAGCACCATAAGTTAGTGACCAAATAGAAGCCAAGTAATCACGTGTTGTCATAGAACTGTTAATATCAAGCAAATAACTTTCTGTCATACGGATAATGATTCGCAGACGTTGTCGACGAATTTTATATAATTCGCTAAACAACATTTGAATGCCTTGCCCAGTCGTCGAAAGCCGCTCTTCAAGTTGATGAAATAAAGCTGTACGCTCAGGATGATGCAAATGATGTAACATGAAAAAAGCTAAATGTTCAGGAAAAGCTTTTTCTGTATCTTGAATCATCTCAAGCAACATGCGTTCATTGCGTATAATCAGCAACATATACAACTCATCTTTGCTTTGAAAATGCTTGTATAACGTGCCTTTAGCAAGATCCAATTCAGCAGCAAGCGCATCGAGCGTCATGCCTGCTTCGCCATTTTCTAATAGGAGTTGTTCAGCGATTTGAAAAATTAATACTTCTCGCGCTCTAAACTGAGCTTGACGATCCATTTTCACGTGATAACTCTCTTTCCTAGTACAACTAAACCGTTTATTTCAAATTTAAGAGATTTTCAAAATTTTGTGTTGTAATTCGACCTATCTCTTCAACCGATTTATCATATACGTCACTTAATGCTTTTGCCACATATGGAACATATTTCGGTTCATTGGTTTTACCACGAAAAGGGGCAGGTGCTAAATAGGGACTATCCGTTTCGATCAATAAGCGATCAAGTGGAACTTGTTTTGCCACATCTCGCAAGTCTTGAGCATTTTTAAAAGAGACAATACCTGAGAATGAAATATAATACCCACAATCCAATACAGCTTTTGCAGTTTCCCAATCCTCAGTGAAACAATGCAAAATGCCATGCGCTGATTGTTCAGCCTTAATAATATCAACCGTATCGTGTTTTGCAGCTCTGGTATGAACAACCACTGGTTTTTTTACAATTTTAGAAGCTTCGATATGCCTAGCAAAACAACGTTTTTGCTCTTCAATAAAATCCGTGCTGTGATAATAATCTAGACCAGTTTCACCTATCGCCCAAACTTTATCTGATTGCGCAAGACTCACTAAGTATTCAGTGGTTGCCTGCGCCATGACATCCGCATCCTCACAGGGATGCACACCTACAGAATAGCCAACATCTGCATGACGTGAGGCGATTTCAGCCAATTTTTTATGATCATCAAGATCAACTGAAATCCCCATAAACTTTGAAACACCAGCAAGTCGAGCTTGCGCGAGTGCTTGGTCTAAACTCCCATCATAAGGCGTTAAGTCCAACATCGTTAAATGGCAATGCGTATCAACAAACACTCTTTCTTCCTATGATCAATAGCAACTACATCGTATAGCTTGGACGATCCAAACTTTTTGAACCTGCCAATAATTTTTCAGCTTCGTTTTTATAATATACGCCCTTTTCACCAGCAAGCTGAATAGCGAAACCTTGTGGTTTAAAGTGCGTTTGCTTATGAGAAATCCAAATAACTTTACCTGTTAAAGGTATTTTTTGTGTTTGTTCTGGTAACGTTGCCAATATAAAAACCTCTTGTCCCATTTTTACAGTTTGTTTCGTTGGAACAAAGAGCCCACCGCCTTGTACAAAAGGCATATAACTTGATTGTAAAGTCGCTTTATCAGGAATATTGACTTGTATAATCCCGCCCATCATTTGTGGTTGCATAACATTCCCCTGTACGCTTTAAAACTTAAACTACTTTTTATAATACCAATCAGTAAAAGCATATCTATCAATACGATGATTTACAGCTATTACAATATAAATGTGATCAGACCGTTTTACGAAATTCGCTTTTCTGTGATTGGATTATAAGAAAGATTAGGACAAACAACAAATAAAGTTTTTTAAACGCTTTATTCTTAACCAAATGATATTTATGTTATTTTTATATTTAACAAATCATTGTAAATTTTCAAAAATAAATTAAGTCATCATTTAACAAAAAAGACAGAGTCGTCTCTGTCTTTTCTATGCATAAGTGATTTATTTTTTAACAACTTTAACAATTTCTGCTTTGTCAAATGAGAACCAACATTCACCTTGATCTGACCACTTTGACTCAGTCGTACCAAGAACGCCTGTAACCACAACTCGATCACCTACTTTTAAATGACTAATTTTATCGGTGTTTACTTTTAAATCATCTCTAGTTAACCCTTGACCTTTACATTTAGAGTTTGAAGGATCTTTAAAAATAATGGCGATTTGATTTTGGAAAACCACATCACCTGTTTTTGTAATTCGTGTAATGATCCCTGGTACTTCTAGTCTCTGTGCATTCCACTTTCGCTTCGCAGTGATCTCATTCTGTTGCCAATCCTGCCAAACATCATTCAAACTTGTTTTTTTTGCAGGTGCTAATCCCCTAAAATCACCACTCAAAAGATCACCTGTTTTATTTAAAATACCATCTGTAGCAGACATAGCAGAATCAAGCGTTTGGCAGCCAGCAAATAGTAAAAATGACGAACATAAAATTAATGTTTTGTTGAGCATAGTATTTCCCCACATGATAGATGTGAAAAAATAACATAATTATTTAAATATGTGAATTTTTAACATTCAAATTGTGCAAAAATTACACCTTTATCATTAATTAAATTTCTTTACACTTAAAATCGAAATTTAGCTTTGTTACTGGTCTATCTACATTGCGAGCAAGTACAGCGATATTTCTTACCCCAGCCTCAACCAAAAATTTTCCATTGAAACTCGGACTTTGAAAGCCCTGTTGATTAGCATTGTAGGTATAAGTATATGTACATTCATATTTTTGCTGACTAATATTGGATACATTAACCATAAAAGAAGAACCATCAATATCAGAGTTAAACTTTGGTTCTGCCATTACGAGTGTTGATGCAAGAATTGTACTGATGCCTATTATTAGATGTTTAATATTCATTATTTTCATCCTATATTTTAATATTATTGTGATGTAATTCACAATTTACATCATTTTATTTTTTATTTTATTCTTCAAAACAAATTGAATACAATTATTAATCAAGCAGTAAAATTAAAAAATAATATAGATAAATATCAATTACTTAAATATTTACCACTATTAAGACATAGTAAACACACAAGCATTTAAATAAAGAAATTCTTAAAATTAAGATACATTCATCATCTTCATAAAAATCTCATCCATTACCAATTGGCTTTGAACATTTTGATCTGTCATTAGCTTGGCTTGTTGGAGGAATGAATATATTTCAAATAACTGCTCTAAATGATAATAAGTATTTAAATTGTGAAATTCTAAATCAAAATTTTTCAAGGTTTGATTTAATTTAAAAGCCACAAGATCGCCTAGCAGATATTCAAACATTGTTAAAAAATCTTGAAAACTAAGTTCTTTAGCCCATTTATTAGCAAGAGAAATAGGATTATTCTTCTCAGCAACCAATTTTTCCCAGTCTTTTAAAAATACTGAACGTTTTTCTATCCACGTATTTTTCTCAAGTTCGAGAGCAGTTAAAGGCATATCATTTGCTAAATTGAGCAATAAAGATAACTTTTCACTAGTTAAAGTCGGTAATTCATGTTTAATAAAACTCTCCGCTTCTGTTTTAGTCAATCGATCAAGTGCGAAATGTTGCAATCGACTGCGAATGGTCGCGGGCAATTTTAGATAATGATCGGCAACTAAAATAAGGACGACCCGCTCACCTGGTTCTTCAAGGGTTTTCAGTAGTGCATTGGCAGATGCAATATTGAGCGCTTCAGCGGGTTCGATAACAACAACTCGCCACCCTTCACCGGTTTGTTGAACAAAAGGCAATAAATCACGAATTTTTTCTATTTTTATCTTTGCATTTGCCTTTTTATTTTCTTCATCCGTACTAATGTGGACGTAATTCGGATGAGTATTAGATTTTAACCACAAACAACTACTACATTCACCACAAGCCGAATTTACCTTTTTATCTGAGCATAAAATCCAAGCCACAAAACGCTGGGTAAATTCATTCTTAGCACAACCATTCTTGCCAAAAAATAATAAACCATGAGCGATCTCAGGAAATTTAGCGGTAAGCAGCGACCAAGTTTGCTGATGCCAAGGATAAATCATGGTACTTTGTTGCTCAACTGTCATTACTCAAATGCACTCACAGACATCAAATTCAAACGATCTAAGTCTTCTTGTGTATCTACACCTGGAGGTAAATTCGCTTCAGCTATCGCAATTGCAATTCTATGCCCATTTTCTAAAACCCGAAGCTGTTCAAGACTTTCCAGTTTTTCTAAATCCCCTTGCTCCCAAGTCACATATTCCTGTAATAATTTAACTTTATAGGCATATAAACCTAAATGACGATAGGCATGGTTGTGAAGTTTAATTTCTGTCAGCTTTGCGCCATCTCGATCATACGGAATAGTTGCTCGACTAAAATATAACGCTTCGTTGCGTTTGCTCATCACAACTTTAACAATACTATCTCGCTCAAACTCATTAAGCGTAAAAATTGGCTCACATAAAGTCGACATCGAACACTGTGGATTATCCACTAAAAGCCGTGTCACTTGCTGAATGAGTTGCGCTGGCAGTAATGGCTCATCACCTTGAACATTTACGATAATATCGTCGTCAGACCACCCTTTAATACGAGCAACTTCACTTAGACGATCGGTTCCTGACGGATGTTCAGCACTGGTTAAAACAACATCAACACCTTCCGCAATACACACTTCAGCAATTCGTTGATCATCCGTCGCAACACATAAATCATCAAAGCCGGCAACTTTTTTTGCTTGATCGACAACGCGCAAGATCATTGGGCGACCATGAATCAATAACAGTGGCTTTGCTGGCAAACGTGAGCTCGCAAAACGAGCAGGAATCACAATGTGTTTCATGTCATATCTCTAAGAAAGTTGAATCCCAACTTGTTGCAATTGTTGCTTGAGTAAATCATAACAATCAGCAGATAAAACCGCTTCAACGGGTACAACCCAAATAGCAGTTTTGAATTCAGGATTTTGCAGCAACAACGTCTTGAACTTTACAGCATCTTTTTCAGTTGTAATGATTGGAGAATCATTTGCAAAAATAAGATCATTAATTTCGTAATTATGATGATCTTTGAATTCAGTCGAATGGTATTTATGCACACCTAAACCTTGAAGCGTCTGATAAAATCGTTGAGGAAAACCAATTCCAACAACAACGTTAAAATACTGATCTATATCAAACACATTTGATTGTTCATAAGCATTCAGCAGATAAAGCTTTCCTGTCATCAAATGCATATTTCGATATGAATGAGCTGTCTTCGTATGTTCGATTACAGTACTTTCGACTAAACGAGATTTTGGTTCTCTTAAATATCCTTCAGGCAATAGTTTCTCATTACCCAAACCTCGATTTTGATCCACTACAATCCATTCAATTTGACGTGCTAAAGCCCAATGTTGCAATCCATCATCACTAATAATTAAATCCAGTTGTTCTGAATTTAATAAAAGTTCAATCGATTCTTTACGATTTGGCCCAACCGCCATTGGGACATGCGTAGACTGGACAATCAAAGCTGGTTCGTCACCAATTTCGTTTGGATTTGACGATGCATTCACCAATGCAGGAAAAGGCCCTTGACCACCATATCCACGACTAATCACTCCAACACGGACATTGTGCTGCTGTAAATATTTAACTAATTGGATAAGTAATGGCGTTTTGCCACTACCTCCAACTGTTATATTACCGATGACCATAATCGGAATAGGTGCTTGATATACCTGTTTTATACCACTTTTATAGAGTGATTTATTCGTATAAAAAGCAAGTTGATATAACCATGATAGAGGGCGCAACATAATCAACCATGATGATTGTTTATTCCAAGCATCCTGAATACGATGCGCCAAAGACATGCTTAATCTTCCTCGAAATTACGTTGATGTAATTGGTAATACATTCCATGTTTTGCAAGTAATTCTTGATGAGTACCTTGCTCAATGATCTGCCCTTTATCCATCACAACAATTACATCAGCGTTTTCAACTGTAGAAAGTCGATGCGCAATAACAATCGTCGTTCGACCTTGCATTGCTTCATCAAACGCTTGTTGAATAAAGTATTCAGACTCATTATCTAAGGCACTGGTTGCTTCATCTAAAATTAAGATCGGTGAATCTTTTAATATTGCTCTAGCTATTGCGACACGTTGTCTTTGTCCACCAGACAAATTCAAGCCTTGAGAACCGAGAATCGTATCGTAACCTTGAGGTAGGTTCATAATAAAATCATGTGCATATGCAGCCTTCGCTGCTGCTATCACTTGCTCATCACTTGCATCTTGTAACTGACCATAGGCAATATTATCTCGCACAGAACGGTTAAATAATACAACTTGTTGATTCACAGTCGCAATTTGAGAACGCAAATAACTTAATTCAATATCTTGAACTGGAATACCATCAAAATAAATTTGTCCTTCGCTTAGTTCTTGAAAACGTGGCAACATATTGACTAATGATGTTTTACCCGCACCAGAACGTCCAACTAAGGCAATCGTTTGACCACTTTTAATATCTAATGAAAAATCTTTGATTGCATGGGTGCCATCTTGATAACGTAAATTCGCATGATCAAATTGAATATTACCTTTTATCACGGGCTTCAGTTGGCCTTGATTCATTTCTTCAGGCATATCAAGCAATTCAAAAACGGAATATGCCGCAGCAAGTCCTCGTTGAAGCTTTTCATTGATGTCAGTTAGATTTTTAATTGGTTTAGAAATCAAACCTGCCGCAGTAATATAAGCTACAAACTCACCCGCTGAAGTATCGCCTAATATTTGTGGACGAAGTGCTAACCAAAGAATAAGCGCCATTGCGAATGATAAAACCAATTGAATAACAGGACTGTTAATATTTTGAACAATCACCATCTTTAAACCACGACGCAGGTTTTCTTCTGAAGATTTATAAAAACGCTGTTGTTCAAAAGCTTCACCAGTGAAACTTTTTACCACACTATTACCGTTAATTGTTTCTTGAACCACATGGTTCACATCACCCATTGTATTTTGCACTTGTATGGATAACTTTCGCATTTTCTTGGAAGCAATACGAACAAGAACACCAATGACTGGCATGAAAACAATGATACAAAGTGTTAAACGCCAGTTTGTATAAAATAAATAGCTGAGTAATCCGATGACAATTAAGCCATCTTTCACTAATGTTTGTAACGAATCTGATGATGCAGCAGTTAACTGTTCTACGTTGTACATTAGTTTTGCACTAATGTGACCAGTACTATTATCAAGATAGTATTGAGCTGGCAATCTAAGTAGCTTGGCGTAAACTTCTTGACGAATACTAAACACTAATCGGCGTGATATGACTGCCGTAAAGTATCCACCCAAGAATAAACCAATACCGCGGAAAAACATTAACAAGATAATTAGGACTGGGAACCAGTCTAAATTTTCACGACTACCACTTTGAATTGCATCAATAATGTATTTAAGTAATTTGGCTACTGAAACCTCTGTCGCAGCATTAATGCCAAATCCAAGCAATACAAATAAGGCAATGCCCCAATAAGATTTTAAATATGCTAAAAGTCGGACATAAACCTTAAAATCTTGACTCACTCAGTAAAACCTCTTGTTGGAACTTTGGTGCTGATATTCACATTTACAAAACCAAGCTGACCAGCGACATCCATAACGCGTATAACATCTTGATGAGCAGCTTTAGCATCGGCAGCAATAATAAACATAAAGTCACGGCGATCTTGTGCAACCTGTTTAATCGCAGTACTTAGATCCGCACTTTCTTTCGTCGATAATGCTTGACCATTCACAGAATAATGCCCTGTCGAGTCTACCATGATTTCGATTTTTTGATCGAACTGTTTCGGCGGAACCCCTTGAGCATCAGGCAGTGTAAGATTGATACGACTTTGTTGACTGAAAGTCGTAGAAAGCAATAAGAACACCAAAATAAATAACATACAGTCAATCATTGGCGTTAAATTGATATGAATATCTTCAACTTGAGAGCGTTTGAATTTCATAATTACACCTATGCTCAGCTTGCAAGGCGATGTTCTTGCACATGTGGTGCTTTTTTATAAAAAAGTGCTGCATGAAACAGGGTTGATTGCTGCTCTAGTTCAGCAATATATTCATGCACAACACGTTGAAAATAGCGATAAGCAATCATCGCAGGGATTGCAATCAACATCCCTACGGCTGTCGTAATCAAAGCTTTAGAAATACCAGGCATCATCATACTAGCGTTTCCAGCAGAACCCACATCAATAACGAGAAACGATTCAATAATACCTAGAACCGTACCTAATAATCCTAATAAAGGGGCAATCGCACCTAATGTACCTAAGAAATTAATATTTTTTTCTAAATAGCTGATTTCTTGAGAAGCTTTTGCCTCCATCTGCGCACGAGCAAACTGTTCACCTTGATCTTGGTGTTCATATCCAGCTTTTAAAATACGACCAAGTGGACTTTTAATAGCTTGCTCTTGCTCTAAATGCATAATTACTGATTCAGCATTAGCACTGGTCATCAGTAAATCTTTTGGTAATACCTGTGAGCGTTTTAATCGAATATAACGCTCTAAGATAATTGCAACCGTAAAAATTGATGAGAGCATAAGAGGCAGCATTAACCAACCGCCTGCTTTTACTAGTTCCCACATATTATTCCCCAATAATATTAAATAAATAACAGGGATTTCACCCAATATTAGTCAGGTAAACAAATATTTAGGATTCCATCCAATTCATCTAATGAGTGATAGTGAATGACCATTTTTCCCTTACCTTTTTGATTATGGTCAATTTTAACATTTGCACCAAAACGCTCAGATAGCTTTTGGGTCAATTGTTCAATATCTGGAGAAACCTGAGTTTTTTCCTTTTCAGGTTTTGGCTCTCCCCACTCACGTGCTAATTGTTCAGTCTGACGCACTGACAATGCTTTTTCAATCACGATTTTTGCAACATCCATTTGATCTTTTGCTTTCAAAGTCAAAATGGCACGTGCATGCCCCATATCTAATTGACCTTGTTGCATTAAATCTTTAATTGGATCTGCCAAGCTCAGCAGTCTAAGTAAATTACTTACCGTTGTACGTGCTTTGCCTACTGTATCTGCAATTTCTTGATGGCTTAGACCAAACTCATCATGGAAGCGTTGTAATGCAACAGCTTGGTCAATTGGATTAAGATCTTGACGTTGAATGTTTTCAATCAAAGCCAAGGCAATCGCAACTTGATCATTTAACTCACGAACAATTGCAGGAATTTCAGTCAAACCTGCTAATTGTGCTGCGCGCCAGCGACGCTCACCCGCAATAATTTCGTATGGGAAATGTTCATCATCAACAGGACGAATCACAATTGGTTGCATCACACCATGCTTTTCAATCGATGTAGCAAGCTCTTGTAAATCTTGTTCTTGAATAAAACGACGAGGTTGATATTCTCCACGTTTTAATAAATTGACATCAATCTGCTTAAGTTGACCGTGATCTAAGGCTTGTGCTTCAAGTTGCAATTTCTCTTTTTGAATTGAACCCAATAGCGCATCTAAACCACGACCTTTAGCCAATCCGCGTTTTTTGATGCTCATACAGCATTTCCTTTTTTCACTTTACTTTTCTTCAACATTTCTGCAGCTAAGTTCAAATATGCAATCGCACCTTTTGAACTCTTTTCAAAATAGATTACAGGTAAACCATGCGCAGGAGCTTCCGCTAAACGAATATTTCGAGGAATCACTGTTTCATATAGTTTTTTACCGAAGTATTGTTCTAACTCAGCAGAAACATCTCGAGTTAACGCATTACGAGCATCGTACATAGTACGTAATACCCCAACGATTTCCAAGTTGGGATTAAGGGCTTTTTGTATACGATCAATAGTCTGTGTCAGATCAGCCAAACCCTCCAAAGCATAATACTCACATTGCATTGGTATGATTACACTATTCACCGCTGCCAATGCGTTAACAGTGATTAAGCTTAAGCTAGGTGCGCAGTCAACAATAATATAATCAAATGTCGAATCGACTTGCTGTAATGCATTTTTAAGAATAAATTCGCGACCTTCTTGCTCTGCAATTGCCAGCTCTACTCCAGCAAGTTCACGATTTGCACCTAAAACCTTATAACCCACTTCTGCTTTTTGAATTGCAGTTTCGATGGGTACTTCTCCAAGAAGGACATCTGTAATTGAATAAAGCAAATCATTTTTTTGAACGCCAGACCCCATAGTGGCATTTCCCTGAGAGTCCATATCGACCAACAAGACACGCTTTTTCAAAATTGCTAGAGATGCAGCAAGATTAACGGCTGTTGTGGTTTTTCCCACACCACCTTTTTGATTTGCAATTGCAATAATTTGAGCCATGATTACCCTTAATTTTTTTATTAAATGCGTTGAAGTAAAAGTAAATGACGCTGTTCATCTAATCGCGGTACACGCAGCTCAATTACTTTGCAAGAATATTGCGCTTTCATCTGTTCAATTTCATCAGCAGGAATCAAGCCTTTCATCGCAGCAATGATACTTAGCTCATGCATATAAGGTTGTGCGGCGTTGACAAAATCTGTTAATGAAGCAAATGCACGACTTGTGATGACATCGAACTGACCTAGATCATCAATACTATCTTCATTTTCGACACGAGTTTGAACTGCAATTACATTTGTTAATTTCAAGTCAGCAATAAACTGCTTCAAAAAACGAATTTTTTTTCCATTGGAATCTAATAGTACACAAGATCGTTCTGGTTGACATAAAGCAATGATCATACCAGGCATTCCGCCACCTGTACCCACATCCAATAAGCGACCTTGTGGTAAATCATTTAAGATACTTAAACTATCTAATAAATGTTTAACCAACATTTCTTTCGGATCACGGATAGCGGTTAAATTGTACGCTTTATTCCAAAGCACTAGAGCATCTTGATATTTCAGTAAGAGTAATAGCGCCTCTTCACTCAGGTTTAAACCTAGAGCTTGACTACCTTGCTTTAATTCTTGAAAAAAAGGATGCATATCAGTGCAACATCTCGATAAACTTGCCGTGCAGTATACCGATTTCTGATACAAGGCACAGTAGGACTTGTTGAACGATTATGCAGTTAAACATATACAAACATGATAAACTGCACAATCCATTAGTTTTTTGTCTTTTCTTTTGCAAATCAAAGCGACACAAAGCATTTTTTATTATGCAAATGCATTCTGCTTGATTTGCTGATCTAGCTGTTCTAAACGCTCAGGCGTACCAACATCAACCCATATTGCTTGCATCTTCTCAGCGGAAACTTGCTTTTGCAGCATTGCTTGTTTGAGTAATGGCGCTAAAGGTCGTTTACCCTGTTCCAAACCGCTAAACATTTTTGGCGCTATTACAGCAATACCACTATAAGTTAAAGCTTCGCCCATTTGTTCTTGCTCAAATGTATAAGCCAAACCATTCGACAAGATAAAGTCACCTTTCAAATGTTGTGGGGGATTTTCCACCAACACCAAATGCGCTTGTTGATCACCCAGCTGAACATTTAACAATGAAGAAAAATTCATTGTGGTCCAAACATCACCATTTACTAAAATAAAAGGTTCGTCACCCAATAAAGGCAAAGCATTAATGATACCACCAGCTGTTTCCAGCCCCTCAC
The DNA here is from genome assembly GCF_024296945.1 of Acinetobacter sp. Z1. Classification (NCBI taxonomy): domain Bacteria; kingdom Pseudomonadati; phylum Pseudomonadota; class Gammaproteobacteria; order Moraxellales; family Moraxellaceae; genus Acinetobacter; species Acinetobacter sp. Z1. Next base: position 1,916,636 of record NZ_CP101115.1, read on the forward strand.
CTTCATGCGACCAAAGAATTGTTACGCCGAATTGAGAACCATTACCGAGAGCAGCAACAAGTTTATCGCCCAACCAAGCAGTATTGATTACAATTTCAGTCACACCCACCGTTTTTAGTTTTTCAATATGCCAAACAATCAGTGGTTTTCCACCCACTTCAAGCAGCGGCTTAGGTGTGTGCAAAGTCAAAGGGCGCATGCGATTGCCCAAGCCGGCAGCAAGGATCATGGCTTTCATTATGCTGCAACCTCGTAACTGCCATACTTCACAATAAACTTTGGCATAACCACTTCACGAATAAACTGCATAAAGTCATTCAGTTCATCATAGCCCTGGCTTTCTTCAAGCAAATACCACATTACGCGAGGTAAATCTTTGAGGTAGCCAGATTTTCCATCACGCTTAAACAGACGAACAAAGATACCCAAAATTTTCAGATGGCGTTGAATTGCCATCAAATCTGCATCTCGTTTGAATTGCTCGAAACTACGGTTTTGTTTCGCAGTTGCTGGTAATAAGTTATAGAACACTTCAAACCATTCGTAGACGCGCTCAGCATTCCACTGCACATAGGCATCACGCGTAATCGAGATGAGATCGTAAGTATCAGCACCGATCACTGCATCTTGGAAATCAATTACACCAAGCTCTTGTTCATTTTCGATTTTCATCAAATTACGACTATGAAAGTCACGATGCACAATCACTTGAGGCTGATTTGTTGCTTCAATAGCTAAGAAATCAAAAGCCTGTTCAATCGTTTCCAATTGCTGCTCTGTTGGTTGAATGTCTAATGAAGGAAGCATCCAATCCGTTAGAAGTCGCATCTCAGTCATTAACTTTTCATAAGAGTAAGTTGGTAATTGCGCATGGCCGTCAATTTGCTGTAATTCAATGAGCTGCTTAAAGCTTTGCGCATAGTATTGATCGACTGTTTCATCATTGAGTAAGGTTGATAAAACAACATCCCCAAAATCCTCTAACAAGAGCAATCCCAGTGTTAAGTCTTTAGCAATGATATGCGGAACACGCACACCATTTTTGTCAAAAAACTCATCTATGTTTACGAATGGCACACAATCTTCTTTTTCAGGCGGCGCATCCATCAACATATATGTATTGTTTTGTAACTTAATTCGCGCATAGCGACGAAAGCTTGCATCTCCAGCCAAAAAGCTGATCTCAAATTGATCAGATTGTAGAGTGGCTTGAAGCCAAGTTTGTATCAATTGTTCACGTTGTGTATTCATTTGCAATAAAATCTAAAACTAGCTGAGATTTTGAAAGCTTAAGTGTAGCCACTTATCAACTTTTTCTCTATGATGCGACAATAATTAATTGTGAATTAGCGTATTGGTTAATGAGACAATGAAACATCAGTTTAAATTTAATCCTTTAGCAACAGCTATTTTGACACTCTTATGTGGCGGCTCGATTCAATCAGGTTTCGCGGCTACGACTGGTGCTGTCTCTACGCTTGACAACAAACAGCTCAAAGCAGCAATTCCTCAAACTCAAAACCAAGAAAGTTATCCTGGTGAAAGTTTTTTTCAGCAATATTATGTAGATAAAACAGCTCCTGAAGCACAACTACGTGACAATCGCTATTTAAGCTCCTCTTTTTGCCAAGGAACTTGGGTCACCCCGATCAATCCTGAAACAAAAGCAGGTGACACAAGCACCACAACCTCGGTCATAACTGCTGATTATGGGCATTACAATCCAACGGGTGATTCTGTCCTAAAAGGTAATGTTGTTATTGATCAAGAAGGTCGGACGATTCGTGCAGATCAAGTCACCATCGATTCGACTCAAACGCATGCAAATGCTGAAGGACGTGTACAGCTTGCTCAATCAGGTTTGCTTACCCAAAGCGATGCGATTAAATACAATTTAAAAACCCAGACAGGTGATTTAAATAATAGCTTTTACATCTCTGAGCAACAGCATGCGCATGGTCATGCAAGTCAAATCAAACGAGAAAGCGAAAATTTAGTTATTTTAAAAGATGCGAGCTATACCGCCTGTCCACCAGAACAAAAACCAGCTTGGAAAATTCAAGCAAAACAAATTGAGTTAAATCAAGATACTGGTCGCGGTGTAACACGTGGTACAAAACTTTATGTAAAAGATGTACCTATTCTGGCCGTACCTTATTTCAACTTCCCTATCGATGATCGTCGCACCACAGGTATGTTAAGCCCGAATTTTGGCTATAGTAACGATGGTGGCGCTCAACTAACCGTTCCTGTTTATCTTAACTTAGCACCAAATTATGACTTAACACTCACACCAAGCTATATGAGCAAACGTGGTGTGAAGATGGATGCTGAATTTAGATACATGACTGAAAACTTCGGTTCTGGTCGAATTTGGGGTGGTTTTTTACCGAATGATGATGAATATGATAATAAAGATCGTGACGACCTTCATTTCATTCATAATTGGCAAATCAATCAACAATGGTCTACAAATTTAGAATTTAACAGCGCATCAGATAAAGATTATTTTTCAGATTTTAACTCAAGTCCAAATACAAAAACCGATTTGAATTTACGTCGTGCATGGGAGCTAAACTACAAAAATGGTATTCCTGGACTTAAAGCACAGTTAAAAGTTGAAGACTTCCAGACACTCGACAAAACCATTGCTGATAAAGATAAGCCTTACGCGAGACTTCCACAATTTTTATTAAATTATGTCACTGGTGATCCTCAAGGACTTCAGTACGAATTTAATAATGACACAGCCTACTTTAAAAAATCGATTAGCGATGGTTCTGCTTTAGAATCAAGTGGTACACGTATCTATAATCAATTTGCTGTTCGATATAATTATTTAACACCATCTTGGTTTTATGTTGTCCCTGAAGTATCTGTTCGTAGCATTAATACATTTTACGATCAAGATACAAAAGAAGGACTCGGTTATTCTGCATCTGATGATTTAGAAAAATCTGTTGTGGTTCCGCAATTTACATTAGCGACTGGCATAACTTTTGAAAAAGATGGTAAATACCTTCAAAGCATTTCACCTCGTGCTTTTTATGCCTACTCACCGTATAAAAACCAAGAAGATCATCCAAACTTCGATTCCACTACTGCATCTATTAGCTATGATCAATTGTTCAACCCATACCGATTCTATGGACATGACCGTTTAGATGACAACAATTTCCTGTCACTCGGCGTAACCTATAGTCTATTAGATACAGAAGGTTTAGAACGAATCAAAGCCAGTGTTGGACAAAGCTATTATTTCAGCGATCGCCGTGTGTCTCTAAATCAAGAACCTGATGAATTTGACACGCAGCGCCGCACGGGTCCAATTGTCAGCTTATCTAGTCAACTCAACCAAAACTTTACGATTGCAGCCAATTCTGCATGGATGTCAAATGGTGATAACGCTCAAAGAGACTTCCAAGCATATTATGTCGGTGACAAAGGTAATCTATATAATGTGGGTTACTTCTATCGCAAAGACATTCCTGATAGACAAAACTCTTATGACCAAGCTGTTGCATCGTTTATACAACCTGTAAAAGACAATTGGCGTATTATGGGGCATGCTCAATATGACCTAGACAACAATGTGATGCGTGAATATTTACTCGGTGTAAATTACGAGTCATGCTGTTGGGCTGTATCGGTCTATGGTCGTTCTTACTATAACGACTTGGACGATCCAAACGCTCCAGATGTTCGCAAAAAGAATGCTGTTATGGCCGAATTTACCCTAAAAGGTTTAGGTGCTTTAAATAATAAGCTAGCATCTCTTCTTGAGAATAGAGTTTTAGGTTTCAACAAAATTAATCAATCTTGGACACAACGTTAATGAAGATAAAACCAATTCACCATATCTTTAAAGCGACTGTTCTCGCTGCCCTAATTTCTTCATCAATGCAAAGCTTTGCTCAACCTACGGATGAGGTTGTTGCTATTGTAGATAGTAGTGTCATTCTTAAAAGCGATCTAGAACAAGGCGTTGCTGAAACAGAACATCAGCTTAAAGCACAAAACAAAACTGTTCCTCCGCAACAGTATTTACAAATGCAAGTTTTAGATCAACTGATTATTCGCCAAGCTCAATTAGAGCAAGTTAAACGTTACGGCATCAAACCAGACGAAAAAAGCTTAAATGCCGCTGTGTTAAAAGTGGCAAACCAATCAGGTGCCAATAGTTTAGAAGCATTTCAACAAAAATTAGATGCCATTGCACCCGGTACATATGAAAACCTACGCAATCGTGTTGCAGAAGACTTAGCAATTGGTCGTTTACGTCAACAACAAGTCATGTCACGCATTAAAATCAGTGATCATGATGTTGAAAATTTCTTAAACTCTCCAGAAGGTCAAGCTGCACTAGGCACTCAAGTTCATGTTATTCACATGCGTATTTCTGGTGAAAACGAATCTGAAGTTCAAAAAGTAGCTCAAGAGGTTAAGCAATCTCTTAACTCCAATGATGATGCGAAATCGATTAGTTCAAAACTATCCACTTCTGCTGTTAAAGTTGATGGTGCAGATATGGGTTTCCGTTCATTATCTGAAATACCAACTGAACTTGCTGCTCGCATTACACCGCTGAAAGTGGGTCAGACGACAGAACTGATTAATGTTCGTGATGGAACACATGTATTAAAACTTATTGAACGCAAACAGAACGATCAAAAAGCATTAGTTTCACAATTCCAAACACGTCACATCCTTATTCAACCATCTGAGGTTGTCACTTTAGATCGTGCCAAGCAGATGATTGACAATCTTTATAATCGCGTAAAAGCAGGAGAAGATTTTTCAACTTTAGCAGCGACCTATTCAAATGACACAGGTTCAGCACGTGATGGCGGTAGTTTAGGCTGGGTAAGTCCTGGTGTTATGGTGCCTGAATTTGAACAAGTCATGAAAGAAACACCTGTTGGGCAAGTCAGCAAACCATTCCAAAGTCAATTTGGTTGGCATATTCTTCAAGTTACGGACACCCGCCAACAAGATATGACCAAAGAAGTTCAAGAAAGAATGGCTCGTCAAATCCTTGGCGAACGCCAATTTGACACCGAAGTGGATAGCTGGGCTCGTGAACTTCGTGCTAATGCTTATGTGGAAATTAAAGACGTAAACTTAGATTCTAAAGCGAAACAAAACTAAATAATGAAAAAATGCCAGTTTTAATTCTGGCATTTTTCTTAAGAAGTTTCATAAAAAATAGCGGCAATTGCCGCTATTTTTTTAACTAAATTATTTGTAACGATCAACCATTTGTTCTAAAGAAATAGGGCGAATCTTGTCAGCATTACCTGCTGTACCAAATGCCTCATAGCGTGCAATACAAATATCTTTCATTGCTTCAACGGTTTCACCAAAGAATTTACGTGGATCAAATTCACTTGGTTTTTCCGCCATCATACGACGCATCGCACCAGTAGAAGCCAAACGTAAATCTGTATCGATATTAATCTTACGAACACCGTGCTTGATCGCTTCTACAAGCTGATCTACAGGTACACCATAAGTTTCTTTAATATCACCACCATATTGGTTAATAATCGCCAACCATTCTTGTGGTACAGAGCTTGAACCATGCATTACAAGATGCGTGTTTGGCAGTGCAGCATGAATTTCTTTAATGCGGTCAATCGCCAAGATATCGCCTGTAGGTGGACGAGTGAACTTGTACGCACCATGAGAAGTACCCACAGCAATCGCTAAGGCATCGACATCAGTATCCGCAACGAATTGAGTTGCTTCTTCAACAGATGTTAATAACTGAGAGTGGTCAAGTACACCTTCTGCACCAACACCATCTTCTTCACCAGCCATACCAGTTTCAAGGCTACCTAAGCAACCAATCTCACCTTCAACTGAAACACCGCAAGCATGTGCCATAGCGACAACACGACGAGTTACATCAACGTTGTAATCATATGAAGTAGGCGTTTTACCATCCGCACCCAACGAACCATCCATCATAACTGAGCTAAAACCCAATTGGATAGAGCGCTGACATACATCAGGACTTGTACCATGATCTTGATGCATTACCACTGGAATATGTGGCCATTCTTCAATCGCAGCTAAAATAAGATGACGCAAGAATGGTGCGCCTGCATATTTACGCGCACCAGCCGAAGCTTGCACAATCACAGGTGAATTCGTTGCATCTGCCGCGAGCATAATTGCACGCATTTGTTCTAAATTGTTTACGTTAAACGCTGGTACGCCGTAGTTATGTTCTGCAGCGTGATCCAAGAGCTGGCGCATTGAAATTAGAGCCATAATATCCTCCCAGGTAATGCGGCATATTCTACATGTTGATTTACTTCAATTCAGCAACTAATCGCAGGATTTCCAAAAAAATCATGAATCTTTTGTGTAATTTGGTTATCAATTCACTTTAGCCATAAAAAAGACCAAATCTTTTAATGATTTGGTCTAGATATTTACAATACACTGAGTTTAGAGAATGAAAGTCTAACGTTATTAACAATAACCTTCCAAACGAGTGAGTGGTAATGTTTTACCAATCGCCTTTTCAATTTCAGGTAGATAAAAAGCATCATCTTCCGATAAAAAGCTAATACTGACACCTTGTGAACCAGCTCGACCAGTACGCCCAATACGATGAACATAATCATCAGATTGCTCAGGCAAAGTATAATTAATCACATGGGAGACTCCATCCACATGAATTCCACGACCCGCAACATCAGTTGCAATCATGACGTTATTCTTGCCTTGTTTGAATTGGTCTAACATTTTTAAACGTTTATCTTGTGCAATTTCGCCAGATAGCATTCCAACTTTATAACCATCACGTTTTAAATGATCATATAAACGGCGCACTTGATCACGACGATTTGCAAAAATCATGACTTTATCAATTGGCTCGTCACGAAGAATTTCTTGCAATAATTTATATTTATCTTCTTTTGCAACAACATAAACACGTTGCTCTACATCAATACTGGTTTTTTGATCAGGTTCGATTTCAACTGTTACAGGTTCAAATAACCACTGTCTAGCGAGGTTTAGAACATCGTAGCTAAATGTTGCGGAAAACAGCAATGTCTGACGCTGCTCTTTAAACGGCGAATAGCGAACAATTCGTTTTACTGATGGAATAAAGCCCATATCAAGCAAACGATCAGCTTCATCAATCACTAAAAATTCAATTTTATCTAACCAAACTTCTTTTTGTTCAACAAAATCGATTAAGCGACCCGGTGTAGCGACAATAATGTCAACAAAACCTCGATCTAACAACTTCTTTTGTTTATCAAAATCAACACCGCCCAAAAGTGTAACAACACTCAGATCAGTGAATTTAGTCAAGCCTTGAGCATCACTTTCAATTTGCAAAGCTAGTTCACGAGTCGGCGCCAATATCAAAGCACGCGGTTCACCCCGATAACGTTGCTCTGTCACAGGATTATTTAATAAATCATTAATTACACTAATTAGAAAAGCAGCTGTTTTTCCTGTACCAGTCTGCGCTCGACCAATCGCATCATGCCCTGCTAATGTATATTTTAAAACCTTTTGTTGGATTGGGGTCATTTGTGTAAAACCCAAAGCATCAATCGCTTTTTTTAACTGCGGATGTAAATTTAAGGTTTCAAAACCAGATGTCATATATGCTCTCGGACCATCAATGATCAAAAGAAAGTGGGTATTATAAACAAAAACGCCCCAAATTACATTGGGGCGTTTTTATATTGCTTTAAAGCAACAAATTAGTCTAAAGGCTGAACGTTTTCAGCTTGGAAACCTTTTTGTCCTTGAACTACGCTGAATTCAACGCGTTGGCCGTCACGTAAAGAACGGTGACCGTCACCCATAATTGCGCGGAAATGAACAAATACGTCATCACCACCATTACGCTGAATAAAACCAAAGCCTTTAGTGTCGTTAAACCACTTTACTACGCCTTGTTCACGAGCTGTCATAAGTCAATCCTCAGATATTGAAAGATAAGGACCTTCCGGTGTTGCAAACAGCAGAGCCAACAAGGTTTTAAAATTTTTTATAATTTTAAAGCTTGTAATCATTCTGTAAAACTATCAACAATTTCCGGTTACATCCATTTGTTATAGGTTTATTACGATAAAATCGTATAACATGTATCCTAAAACGCATCGAGCTTAACATGGGTTTATGATAATTAATAGATTTATTTTAAGTTATTTCCGATAGTTCTAGCTGTTTTATAGAATATTTTAGCTGTTTTATTGATGAAATTTTTATCTCAAAAATTACGCCAATTTTTGCTAAAATAGTGATGAATGAAATAATTGAAAAGTATATGACCGAAACATTAAATTTACCTCTAATTATTGATGCATTAGGACAACCTTGCCCTATGCCTTTACTCATGCTGAAACGCGCCATGAAAAAAGACATTAGTGTGAAACAATATTTGTTGAAGTCATCTGATCCTCATAGTGAAATTGATGTAACTCGATATTGCCAAATTCAGCAACTTCATTGCCTGACTCAGAAAATTTCAGACAATGAATTTCACTATTTAATTGAATCTATATAATTCTTTGATAAACTCTTGCTAAAGAAAATATTGTTAAATTTACATTTTTATACTCAAATTTCCTTAGTGATGAAGCACATTCACATTAAGATGAAATTATTGACTCAAACACCATCCTATAAGGAGACTCCATGACTACTGACAGCAGCAATCAATTGATGCCCCTGTCATTGTCTGCGCCAGGCGTAAACCTTGGTGCATATATCAGTACTGTCAATCAAATTCCAATTCTAACGGCCGAGCAGGAAAAAGAACTTGCTGAGCGTTATTATTATGACCAAGATCTTGATGCTGCCAAACTTTTGGTAATGTCACACTTACGCTTTGTTGTGCATATTGCACGTAGCTACGCAGGTTACGGATTGCCACAAGGCGATCTCATTCAAGAAGGCAACCTTGGATTAATGAAAGCGGTAAAACGCTTCGATCCTAATATGGGTGTCCGTCTAGTTTCTTTTGCAGTTCACTGGATTAAAGCTGAAATACATGAATATGTGATTCGTAACTGGCGTATTGTCAAAATCGCAACGACCAAGGCACAACGTAAATTATTCTTTAACTTACGTAGTCTTAAAAAATCAAGTAAAAAGCTGACATTAGCGGAAGCTCAATCTATTGCGAATGACCTAAATGTTACGCCAGAGCAAGTACTCGAAATGGAAGGTCGATTAACCGCCTATGATGCTGCTTTTGAAGCTCAAGGCGATGATGATGATGACACTCCACATACTGCTCCTGCGCTTTATTTAGAAGATAGCCGTTACGACCCTGCTCGACTTGTCGAAGAAGAGGATTACGAACAGCAAAGTACCTCTGCTTTGCATGAGGCAATGGATCAACTTGATGATCGCTCACGTAATATTTTACAGCGTCGTTGGTTGGACGATGACAAATCAACCTTGCATGAACTGGCTGCTGAATATAACGTTTCTGCCGAACGTATTCGCCAGCTTGAAAAAAATGCAATGGAAAAAATCAAAACTGCAATGTCTGCGAGTTAAAATCAAACAAAAACATAAGGGCTACAATGCCCTTTTGTTTTATCTGGCTTTGTTTAAGCCCCCGAATATGTTAACTTTGCTCATCAAATCTCTAGTTCCATTATCATTATGTGGATAGCCATCTCGGCGCTTAATCTTGCGCTTGCAGTTATGTTGGGTGCTTTTGGTGCTCATGGTCTCAAATCTTTTGCCACACCTGAACAACTTAGTTGGTGGGGTACTGCAACTCAATACTTTTTCTATCATGCGATTGGTTTGCTTATCTTGGGTGTCCTGCATAAAACCACAACAACATTTCCAATAAAAATTTCTTTTATTTTGATCCAAATTGGTATCATCTTTTTCTGCGGTTCGTTGTACATTATGGCGCTCGGCCTACCTCGCATTTTAGGTGCGATTACACCGATTGGCGGTGCGTTTATGATAGCGGGCTGGCTGTTACTCGCATGGCAAGCAATCAAGCATGCGAAATAAGGATTGATCATGCATATCTATTTAAACGGCGAGTCAACAGACACGCCTTGTGAAAATCTACAGCAATTGATTCAAAGCTTAGCGCTTGAAGGCAAACGCTTTGCTGTAGAGAAGAACCAACAGATTATTCCGAAAAGTAGACTTGAGCAAACTGTCATTGCTCCTGAAGATCGTATTGAAATTATTCAAGCTGTTGGTGGCGGCTGATTGGCTAAAAATGGAGTAAGCCCATGCAAGATTCCCCTTTAATTATTGGTTCACGGACGTTTCAATCACGTTTATTGGTCGGAACTGGTAAATACAAAGATTTAAATGAAACCGATTTAGCTATTCAAGCCAGTGGTGCAGAGATTGTTACCGTTGCGATTCGTCGTGTAAACATCGGTCAACATGCAGATCAACCGAACTTACTTTCAGTGATTCCACCAGAGAAATACACAATTCTGCCAAATACCGCAGGCTGCTTCGATGCAGATAGCGCGATTCGCACCTGTATGTTGGCACGTGAACTGCTTGATGGGCACAATCTGGTGAAATTAGAAGTTCTCGGTGACGAAAAAACCTTATATCCAAATGTGACCGCAACGCTAAAAGCAGCGCAAACATTGATTGATGATGGTTTTGAAATCATGGTCTACACCTCAGATGACCCTATTGTTGCTCAAGAACTTGAAAGTATGGGTTGTGTTGCGATCATGCCTTTGGGTAGCTTAATTGGTTCTGGTCTCGGTATTCTCAATCCACATACCATTTCTATCATCAAAGAAAACGCTAAAGTTCCTGTGCTGGTGGATGCAGGTGTTGGTACTGCCAGTGATGCTGCGATTGCAATGGAATTGGGTTGCGACGGCGTATTAATGAATACAGCGATTGCGGCTGCGCAAAATCCAATTTTAATGGCTTCTGCCATGAAAAAAGCGGTTGAAGCAGGTCGTGAAGCATTTTTAGCAGGTCGTATGTCACGTAAGCGTATGGCCAATGCCAGCTCACCTGAGACGGGGTATTTCTTTAAGTAAAAATAGAACGATTAAAGGGAGCTTTTGGGCTCCCTTTTTTAATGCAATTACAATTTATCTTGATTCCAGATTAACCAAATGAACAACATGCTCCGTTGATTGTAAAGCAAGATCATGTAAAACATCTGGCTTGAGCTGTTTGATCTCATGCTTTGGCATCCATGAAATTACCTGAGCTTCAGTCACATCATCAAAATAACGAGCTTTCGTTTGAATACTGCCTTTATAAATATAAAGAAATTCATGAAAATGCCGCCCCACTACGGGATCATAGAAGAAATTTTCAACAATCGCAAAAAGCACAGGCGAATTAAAATACTCTCCTGTTTCTTCAAGCACTTCTCGTTGAATCCCTTCTAATGTTGTTTCCGAAAACTTTAACCGCCCTCCTACCAAGGAGATGCTTCCATCTGGAAATGTAGAAACCAAAATCTGATCTTCATGCTCTATCCAAGCAGCTACACGAATATTAAGTTTTCCCTCTGCAATATCTAATGTTAAATCTTTCACTTACAAACTCAACGAATGAACTTTAGGGTCTGTTGACATTTGCTGTGCAAAAAAATAGCGAGAAAGTAAAATTCAATCGCCAAACCAAATTTACTCCTCGCTATGACTCGTACAATGCTGAATGATCAACACTGGTTAAAGCTGAAATCTATTGTCCACAATTTGGGGATCTACCTCAAACATAATCTTCGAAATTTTATTGAAGCCATTCTCTATAGAATTAGAACAGGTTGTCCTTGGCGAGATTTACCTGAATCTTTTGGTAAGTCCAACACCATATTTAAACGATTCACCAGGTGGTCTAAAGATAATAAGCTACTAAAAATATTTAAATTATTATCAAAACATGCTGATCTAGAATGGGTGTTTATTGATGCTAGCCATATTCGAGCACATCAACATGCTACAGGACTCAAGGATCAAGCTATTTCAAGAAGCATCGGTGGAAACAGTACTAAAATCCATTTAGCTGTGGATTCAAATGGGAACCCAATCCAATTTCTCATTCATGATGGCACCACCCATGATGTGAGTGTTGCACCTGCATTAGTCGATAGCATTGATTTAAAAGATACCGATGTGCTTTGTGCAGATAAAGGATATGACTCAGAATTATTGAGAGAGCAGATAGAAAAAACAGCGACTAAAGCAAATATTCCAAAGAAATCCAATACACGATCGAACAATGATTATATGGACTGGCACTTATATAAAATCAGGCACTTAGTGGAGAATACCTTTGCTAGACTCAAGCAATTTAGGGGAATTGCAACACGTTATGACAAGCTAAAGCGGAACTACGAAAATTCAGTTGCTTTAGCCTGTATATTTATTTGGCTACCGCTATGAAATGTCAACACACCCTAATCATTTATTCTATTATATTCTTTAAATTATTTTTGGCACTCTGCTCAAAATTCTGTTGAAAATATTCAGTTTGATACAGCGGTACTGTCTGATAAAAATGCGCTAGGACTTGTTTTCTTTTAATCGAATAAACATCTGGATCTACCCAAGCATATTCATGCTGAATCTGCTGTTCGTATTCATCAAAACGCTCTGGTGAAACAGCTAGAATGGCCAAATCAATATCCAGTAAAAATTGCAAATCTAGCTCATTCGTTGCTTCATGCTTTTGCGTCGCAATAATCCATAGCTTTATCTTTTCAACAATATCAATTGATAAATCTTGAGCCAAATACTGTACGAATAGCTCCGCACTTTTCAGCTCATTATCTTTTGCTTGCGGATCATAGACCGCATCATGAAACCAAAGTGCTAACTCAACTGCATTCGCATCATTTAAATCAGATCGAATCGTTCCAACTAAAAGCAAACATTCATACAAATGCTGAACGGTATGATAGGCCCTTTGCTTTTCACTGTAGGCAGCAATCAACTTATTAAAAACTTTCTGTGGCTCAGAAAAATGATAATGCTGATGCAGCTCAAACCAAGATTTTTCTAATACAGTTAAATATTGCTGCATTACTCATCCTTATTGGATTGCCTTATTAAGCCACTTTGCTAATGACTCTGCATCTTTACGCTCTAAAAAAAGCTGATACAAGGTACAGGAACCAAACTCATGCTTCAGTTCCTGTTGGCGCATAGGGTGATTACCAAATCGAAACCGTCGAGTACCATCTCGGTCTAAAGGCAATGCATACACTCCATAACTTCGAGGTTCTGTCAAATGTCCTTTAACTTTAACTTGATCAGACGATATTGCGTGTTTTAATAAATATTCTTTGGTTAACATCCCACCCTGCCCAAGGCAAATCTAAGCTGCGTGTTGCTCATCTCGCTTAAAGACCAACTCTTTATTCGATGAACTTTCAGCATCAAAGTAATACCCTTCACTATCAAATGCTTTTAATTGTTCTACTTGGCTTAATTTATTTTCAATCAAGTATCTCGCCATCAGACCACGCGCTTTTTTCGCATAGAAACTAATGACTTTATATTTTCCGTTCTTCTGATCCAAGAATACTGGCTTAATAATTTCCGCCTGAATGTTCTTTTCATTTACAGATTTATAATATTCGTCAGAGGCTAAATTTACCAATATTTTCGAATCAATTTTAGCTAAATCTTGGTTAATTTGGTCGGTGATAATGCTGCCCCAAAACTCATATAAATTATGACCACGACTATTCTTTAATTTAGTGCCCATTTCCAAACGGTACGGCATCATCAAGTCTAACGGACGCAATAAACCATAAAGACCAGACAGCATACGTAAATGCTGTTGGGCAAAATCAATATCTCTATCTTTTAAATGATAAGCATCTAGACCTATATACACGTCACCTTTGAATGCAAATAAAGCTTGACGTGCATTAGAAAAATCAAATTCCACATTCCAATCACGAAAACGCTCTACATTTAAATTGGCGATTTTTTCACTCACGGTCATTAACGATGCTATTTCTGTTGCAGAAAGTTTTCGACACGCATCTATCAATTGTTGTGATTGCTCTAATAAACGTGGCTGAGTATGTGTATCAGTCGGTAAAGCTGTTGTGTAATCAAGTGTTTTCGCTGGAGAAATTAAAGCAAGCATAATTAATCAAAATAAATTTATCTTGGTGAAACTATATCAGTTGATAATTTTTAATGCCAATTCGTGTTCTCGTTAAGTTTTATCGGTAAAATAGTGGATTCTTCCATTATCCATTGCGTATCTTATGTCTGAGCAATTATTCATCCAAGGTCCTGTTGGTCAAATTGAAATGTTTGTCGATCAACCCCAAGGTGAAATCACAGGTTTTGCTGTTGTTTGCCACCCACATCCTTTACAAGGTGGAACACCTCATCATAAAGTCCCTGTCCTATTGGCTCAGATTTTTAATGAAATGGGGTGTGTGGTTTATCGTCCTAGCTTCCGTGGTTTACAGGGTAGCGAAGGTACACATGATCAAGGTCATGGCGAAACTGAAGATATTATGGTTGTGATTGAATATGCCCGTGCTAAACATGCAGGTTTAACTTTCTATGCAGGTGGTTTTAGTTTCGGTTCTCATGTATTAGCTAAATGCCAAGCACAACTCAGTGAAGAATTACGTCCAAAACAATTAGTGCTCTGCGGACTACCAACTGGCTCAGTAGTGGATTTACGTCATTATAAAACCCCTGCAATTGACGGCGATATTTTATTCGTACACGGCGAACAAGATGTTATTACCCTGCTCTCAGATATGATTGCTTGGGCAAAACCACAAAAACATCCAATCACAATTCTGCCAGGTGCCAATCATTTCTTTACAGGTTATCTAAAACAGTTGCGTCAAATTATCACTCGTTTTTTAAAACTTTAGACTTAACAACAAATTACTAAGAAAAATATACGCCTTTTGAATCCAATGTCTGTTATATCAGTATAGATGTACAGGCATTTAGGTTTTTAAATAATGAAGTTAAATAAAAAACAGGGACTTTTTTTAAAGCAAACCATTGAATATTGGCAACAGCAAGGCACGATTACGCCCGATGTTGCCAATGATTTAAATCAAAGTTTTTCGATTCGACCTTTTGATTGGGAACGATTGGCAAAATATTCATTTTGGATTTCAATGATTTGTGCCGTGATTTCGATTGCTGCAATTACCGCTGATAAATTCTTGATGGAATTGATTGAAAAAATCTTTGTTGATTCCAAAATCATTCCTTGTCTGATTTTCGCTGCAGTTGCTGCAGCTTTTTATGGCTTTGCCTATCGTCGACGCCAAACCAAGCCCCTACATCAATTTAGCAATGAAGCGATTATTTTTGCAGGCGTGCTGTCTACCGCAGCGTCCATCGCCTATTTTGGTCAAGCAATTGATACAGGCAGTGGGCATTTCTCTTTGTTATTCCTGCTCTCTACCATTATTTATGCAGCACTTGCCTTCTGGTTCCCTTCTAAACTGATCTGGGTATTTTCCTTACTTTCACTCGGGTCATGGTTTGGGACGGAAACTGGCTATATGTCGGGTTGGGGGGCCTATTACCTAGGCATGAACTTTCCTTTACGTTTTGTCTTTTTTGGCGGCGTATTGATTGGTTTAAGCTTGCTGTTTAAACGCTACGCGCATTTTAGAGACTTCGCCCATTCAACTTATGTCATGGGACTGCTTTATCTATTTATTGCCTTATGGATTCTCTCGATCTTTGGCAATTATGGTGATTTGAATAGCTGGTATAACGTTAAACAATATGAACTCTTACATTGGGGTGTGCTTTTCGCATTTATTGCCATCATTGCAATAGTCTACGGTCTAAAACATGATGATGCCACCTCACGTGGTTTTGGTATCACCTTCTTATTTATTAATCTCTACACCAAGTATTTTGAGTTCTTTTGGAATAGCATGCACAAAGCCATTTTCTTTATCTTGCTCGCTGCATCTTTCTGGTGGATTGGACGACACGCCGAAAAACTTTGGAATTTAGAGTTTCTACCAGCTCAATCACAAATAAAAAAAGACCATCCCATTGAATAATTACTGAAAATCACTCCAACTCAAGCCAAACCGAGCCAAATACTTTTTGACTCGGTCGCTGTCATTGGTGGTATTACGTTGCTGGCGTGAAGCAGCAAATAGCTGGCGTCCAGCATCCGCCATCGACTTGGCATTTTCACAAACTTGGAGTACGCCACGTAGTTGAATCTGATCAAACTCATCGATTTCACTCAACTGCGTTTGATCTAAATATTTAAGGAGAATATCTACATCTTTAGAATGATTTTGTTTGGCTTGAATCGACCACAACTGTTTTAAACGCTGAATCTCTTTTTCTACCGTTTCGGAACGAATCAACTCACCAGTGGATAGCGTTGCTAATCGGGTGACACTGGCGGTTAAGTCTCGGAAATTCCCCTGCCAAGATGCTTCTTTAGACTTGGCAAATTTCAAATATGCATCAAGGGCATCACGTTGAAATCGTAATTGACGCTGATGATTTACAGCAAAACGTTGCAACTCAAATTCAATATTCGGGGCAATATCTTCTATTCGATCTTTAAGATTGGGTAAAAAGAAAGTCCATGTATTCAACCTCGCCCATAAATCCTCACGAAAGCGACCTTCTTGTACCTCTGTTCTCAGGTCTTTATTTGTCCCAGCAATCAACTGAAAATCTGCCTGAACCTCTTTATCACTTCCGACTGGAAAAAAAGATTTATCTTCAAGCGCTTTAAGTAACATCGCTTGCTCATCCAACCCAAGCTCCCCTATTTCATCCAGAAATAAAATACCTTGATCAGCACTTTTTAATAAGCCTGTTCTTGAAGCCGCTGCCCCTGTAAAAGCTCCTTTAATATGTCCAAATAAACTCGACATGGCACTATCACCACGCAGCGTCGCACAGTTCACATCAATAAAACGTCCACTCAGATGAAACTTATCTTTCTTTAATTGAAAAATTTGTTTGGCTAAATGCGATTTACCAACACCTGTCGCCCCCATAATCAAAATCGGCGCACTTGAACGTGTTGCCACCAATTCAACCTCGGTGATCAGTTGATTAAATTCATGGTTATAGGTTGAAATATTGGCTTTTAACTGTTGCCAGTTTTGTTGTTGCTCATCTTCAAAACGCTGCTTGAGAACATCGTAGCGAGATAAATCCAGATCAATAATGCGATATTCACCTTCTGGCGTTTTCTGTTGATTTGGCGCACTTTGAATCAGTTTGGCAGGCAAATAATTAGCATCGACTAGAAGATACCAGCAGATTTGACCAACATGTGTACCTGTCGTGATATGCAAAAGATAGTTATTTTTTTCAGTATCAAATGGATAGGTTTTTACAAAGTCATACAGCGCACCATAGACCTCGGCAAAATCCCAAGGATCACGAATACTCACTCGATGACCTGACACTATGGTTGATGGAGATACATTCTGTGCATCTTCAGCAATAAATTTGACTAAATTATGATGTTGTCGATCATGCAATAGTACCAGTTCATCTACAATCAAATCTTCATGCATCAAAAGACTCAAGGTCGGACGCCAGCGTTGCCAACGGTCAGGACGCTTGCCTTGATCTAAAGTAGAACCGACGAAACCAATTACAACAGTTTTTTTATTCATTTAAATCTATCATGTTGGATATTTAAAATAGCTTGATATTTCCCTGATTCAGGAAGAAAAGACTTAAACTGATTATTTCCAATACTTATCCATAATCGCCCACATTGCGTACATTCATACATATCTGCAGAATATCGTATAAACCTATCTATAATCTGCTCAGAAAATATCTGTTTATTATTTAAAGAAGCATTAATCTTGTCGTCGACTGCATCATAAAAATCAAATAAATCAACATCAGTAATAAAAGAAGCTTTATATGGAATTTGATCCGTCTGATCAACAATCACATGACCACATACACATCCTAGTTTACTCATTTGAGGCTATGCCCTTAAATCATTTTATTGATCTTATGATCTTTACACATCATTTTCTATAAAATTTTATAGTTTCATATACAATGACCTTTTCATTAAATAATACCAACAAGATGCTTCATTTTACTTTTTTAGGCACATCTTCAGGTGTACCCACACTCACACGCAACGTTTCTGCTTTGGCAATTCGTAACAGTAAGAATAAAGACTGGATATTGGTTGATGCAGGTGAAGGTACACAGCATCGGATTCAACAGGCTAAACTTTCTTTACAGACTTTGATTGCGATATGCATTACCCATGTCCATGGTGATCATTGTTATGGTCTCGTCGGCTTACTTGCAAGTGCGGGTATGAATGCCCGTACTGCACCTTTAACCATTATTGCACCCAAAGAAATTCAACAATGGATTGATGTTACAGCACAGCTCACTGATCTACATTTACCTTACCCACTCCACTTTATCGATGTAAATGAAGCGACTCAGATACAGCAACTGACGGATAATCTTTCAATTCAAGCTCACCCACTTAGCCATCGAGTACCAAGCTTTGCATTTAGTATTATCACGCAATACACTCAAAAGAAATTAGACACACAGGCTTTAATTCAACTTGGTGTACCTAAAGGTAAAGCTTGGGGTGATTTGCAACAAGGTAAAGATATCCAATTCAATGATCAAACCTTAAAAGCGAGTGATTTTATTCAAACGCATATACAGCGCGTTCACGCGATAGTGGGTGGTGACAATGATCAGCCTGAGTTATTAGCTCAGTCATGTCAAGATGCTCAACTATTGATTCATGAAAGCACCTACACTCAAGCAGTTCTGGATAAAGTGGGTCAAGGTCCAATGCATAGTTCAGCAAAAATGGTGGCTGAATTTGCTCAGCAGCAAGGATTAGGCAATCTCATTCTCACGCACTTTAGTCCGCGACATCAAGATAGTGCTGGGCAGCAAGCGATCGCCGAGGAGGTCAGAGCGTTTTACAAAGGTAATTTTTATTTAGCTCATGATTTTGATCAATTTAGCTTAGATGAAAATGGTCAACTCTTAAAAATTGATAAAACCTAATACACCTCCTGTTATGCGATCTATCTGTAAAATTCAAGAATAGATCGCATATCCTTTAAGATATATTTATATCTATATAAATATATTTTTTATATAAAAAATATACCCCAATATTTCAACCCACAGTAGAATAAATTTTATTTTATATTATTATCAATAACATATAATAATTTTGATTTGCTTTTTAAAACATTGGCACAGTCACTGCAATAGTATAAGCACACAACATCATTCGGATCTTGTGAATAACACCTGCCTGCAAACGCTTGGCAGGCAGGCTTTGAAAGGAAAATGAAAATGTCTGTTGTTGAACAAATCAACCAACAAGCTCAATTTGAACAAGAACAGCAACAACGTGCTTATCAAGTTCTAAAAAATGAAAAAAGTATGCCTGTAAAAATGTGGACCAAAGGTGTTCTTGTTGATGACAACTCAAAACAACAATTACTACAAACTGCCCAAATGCCATTTATTTATAAATGGATGGCAGTGATGCCAGACGTTCACTTTGGCTTAGGTGCAACCATCGGAAGCGTGATTCCAACCAAAGGTGCAATTATCCCAGCTGCGGTCGGTGTCGATATTGGGTGCGGGATGATGGCCACCCGTACCAACTTAACCGCATCAGATTTACCAGATAATTTACATGCTTTGCGTACTGAACTTGAACGTTTAATTCCACATGGAATGACCAAACGTGGACGAGATAAAGGTTCTTGGGAAACACCACCTGAAATGGTAGATCAAGCTTGGGCTGATTTAGTTGCAGATTTTGAGTTGATTTGTGCGAAGCACCCTCGCCTAAAAAATACCAACAACCGCAAGCAATTGGGAACTTTAGGAACAGGGAATCACTTTGTAGAAATCTGTTTGGATGAACACAATCACGTTTGGATTATGCTGCACTCAGGTTCTCGTGGTGTCGGTAATGCCATTGGTAATCATTTTATTGAGCTGGCACGCAAAGATATGCAAAAACACTTTATTAATTTACCCAATAAAGATTTAGCTTATTTAGTTGAAGGAACAGAACATTTTGATGATTATTGGTTTGCTGTAGGTTGGGCACAACGCTTTGCCATGAAAAACCGTGAGATTATGATGCAATCAGCGATTAAAGCTTTAGCGACCATTATTCCAAAATCATTTAATGCAAAATTGGAAGCCGTGAACTGTCACCATAATTACGTGGAAAAGGAAGAACATTACGGCGAAGAAGTCATGGTAACCCGTAAAGGTGCTGTAAGTGCCAAACTTGGACAATATGGAATCATCCCCGGTTCGATGGGTGCCAAGTCCTTTATTGTTCGTGGGCTTGGAAATCAGGAGTCATTTTGCTCATGTTCACATGGTGCAGGACGCGTGATGAGCCGTGCTGAAGCAAAACGTCGATTCACTGTGGAAGATCAGATTGCGCAGACTGAAGGTGTGGAATGCCGAAAAGATGCTGCTGTGATTGATGAAATTCCATCGGCTTATAAACCGATTGAAGATGTGATGAATGCGCAAAAAGATTTGGTTGAAGTGGTTTATACATTAAGACAAGTAGTTTGTGTTAAGGGCTAGATACCTGAGCACAACCAGAAGGTGAGCATATGTTTGTCCAATTAGATCATTTGAAGACCAAAGAATTACAATCTAATCTTGATGCCATACAAGCCGTATTTGAAGTTTTTTTGTTTGATGTCACACATCAAACGGAATCTTCAAATACGCTGACTATTCATCAAAAGATGCTATTGAATTGTGAAAGTTTAGCCTTAGAAAAAACGTTAGACTTGAACTCACTAGCCATAAAGGAGCAATTAGATCGCAGCCTTATAAATCTTAATTGTTTGGACAAACCTAATTTATTTTCTGGACACAATTGGTTTTTGAGCATGTTAGAGGCAATCATTGATCCACCCTATGGAACAACCCTTGCCCAGTCTCATCGAGTAACATTCTTCAAAACATTCACGCAATTATGTCTTTTAACTGAAAAAGACTGTGAAATATATGATTGGGTTGGCTACCCAGGTAGTGGTCGAGATAACGATTCTGAATGGAATGATTATTTTGAACCCGGCCGAGAATGGTGGGGGAATTGGTGCCTAACTGTCTACTCACCACAGCTAAAGAAAGGTTGTTTACTACTTGCAAGCTCAACAGATTAAAGAATAAATTTTTAGGAAAATAAAAGATGAAACTCGCAGAAGCACTTTTACTGCGAAGCGATCAACATAAAAAGCTCGCTTCATTAAAACAACGGATCAACGCCAATGTATTGGTACAAGATGGTGATGAACCGAGTGAAGATCCGAACGAACTCATCAAACAAGTATTTGCTTTAACCCAAGAAAGCAATCAATTGATTTGTCGTATTCATTTGACCAATGCACAGGCAAAACAGGAAAATGGAAAAAACTTGCTCTCATTATTAAGCTTGAGAGACAATTATGCCGAGCAACATAAGATTCTCGTTGATGCGATTGCCAATACCCATCGTGAACCCGACCGTTATAGTGCACGGGAAATTAAATGGCAAAAAGTCATCCCTGTTTCCAATTTGCAAAAACAGGCAGATGATATCAGTGCAAAATTACGTGACTTAAATATCAAAATTCAGGCTGCAAACTGGCAGATTGATTTAGTCGAATAGAAAATAGATTTTGTGAAATCATTTCACAACACCAGTTTGAACATACTGGGCGAGTACAAGATCCCGCTTTACTCCGATCTGAGGGATTGAAAATAATTCAGGCGGCTATGGCAGCATGTGAGCCGTGCATCAATCTTCACTGATTAGGCTCAGCACCATGTACTGAGTAAACCTTTGCCAAAAGCAAAGTGACACGTTACTTCGCATTACCATGTACTGACAGTATGTTCATTTAATTAGAAATAAAGGAAAAACAACGTGAATAACATTTTGGCACAACTGCCAACCACCATCCAGATTGATGGTTCACAAGGCGAAGGTGGCGGGCAAATTTTAAGAACCGCCCTTGCCCTTTCCATGATTACAGGTCAGGCATTTGAACTGATTAACATTCGTGCAGGACGCAAAAAGTCAGGCTTAATGCGTCAGCATTTGGTTTGTGTACAAGCTTCACAGCAAGTCAGCCAAGCCTATGTCGAAGGTGCTGAACTACATAGCCAACGCCTATATTTTGCGCCACAACACGTTCAAAGTGGCAAATACCAATTCCAGATTGGTTCGGCTGGCAGCACGACTTTGGTTTTACAAACTTTATTGCCTGCATTACTTTTACAAGATCAAGCCAGCGAAATCACCATTTCAGGCGGTACGCATAACCCACTTGCACCAACGGCGGATTTTATTGAGCATTGTTTTTTACCCTGTCTCAAAAAGATCGGCATTGAGGTTGATTTTAAATTAAACAAAGCAGGCTTCTTTCCGATTGGTGCAGGCGAAATTCAAATCAACATTCAACCGTGGCAACAACGTCACCCACTTGATTTATTACAATGTGGTCAGCAACAGGCTCTCACTGCACATGCTGCGGTACTGAATTTGGTACATGATATTGCACAACGTGAATTAGCCACCTTAAACCAAAAGCTAGAACTGACCGCACAGCAGCAATTCTTTTTCGATGGAATTAGTCAAGGCAACACGGTTTATGTCAAAGTTGAGTATGAACATCACACACAACTGTTTACGGCATTGGGTGAAATGCGTAAGCGATCAGAACAAATTGCCAGTGAACTTGCCAAAGAAGTACAACATTATTTAACATCTAATGCCGTTGTTGATGAATATTTGGCAGATCAATTGCTCTTGCCTTTGGTATTAGGTCAAGGCGGTCGTTTTACTGCACAATGCATCAGCGAACATACGCGCACCCAAGCAGCCATGATTGAAAAATTTATTGATTGTGAAATTGAATTTATTGAACTCAATAAAAATCTGTTTCAGGTCAATGTCAAAGTTTAAGAAGCTCAAGAATGAGCTTCTTTTCTATGGCAATTTATTTTACAGATTCCAAAGCAGTCACCAACAGCTTCCAGCATTTCTCGACAGTATCTACTTTAACCCGTTCACCTGGTGCATGTGCCCCTTGAATATCAGGACCGAAAGACACCATCTGCAAATTTGGATAATGTTCCGCAATAATGCCGCACTCCAAACCTGCATGAATCACTTTCAAATTTGGTTCAATATCAAATGCGGATTGATAAGCTTGCTGTAAACATTTTAATGCAGCCGAATCTGGGTTTGGTGTCCAGCCTGATACCAATGGTGTTAATTCAGATTGAATCTGGAAATTAGCAAAATGTTGTTGAATGTTCTGTGCAAAGATTAGCGCCTCTTGATTCACCATCGAACGCACCATAATTAAGGCTTTGGCTACTTCTTTGGTCAGTTTAACGACACCAATATTATTCGAAGTTTCAACCACATCAGTTAAAACTTTACTCCATTGTGCAACACCATACGGACACGTTGCCAACGCTTGCAACCAAGCCTGTTGCTGCTGTAAAGCTATCACTTCATTATTGAGCGGATTGCTATTTTGCTGTGCCGTGATCTGAATTTGATCATCAACGCCTTGTAATTTTTGTTGCCACTCTGCTTGTGTTACTGCAAGTGCTTGTTGTAAAGCAGCCCATTGCTCCACTTGAATTGCAATGGTTGCCACCGCTTCACGAGGAATAGCATTGCGTGCTGTTCCGCCAACAAATTCAACCAATCGACCCTTGGATTGTGTCAAATAATCATTCAAGAAATGGGCTAAAATCACATTGGCATTACCACGACCTAAATGAATATCAACACCAGAGTGACCGCCTTTTAAGCCCGAAACCAACAGATCGACATACATTAAATTTGCAGGTGCTACTTCATATTCAAGTGCTTGCTGTACTTCCAGATCAATACTCCCAGCACAGCCAAGATACAGCTCGCCCCATTCTTCGGTATCAATATTGAAAAGCCACTGTCCAGTTAAGATGCCTGACTCAAGTAAACGAGCACCACTCATTCCTGCTTCTTCATCAATGGTCAACAGGACTTCAATCGGCCCATGTGCAATATCATTTGATTCTAATACCGCCAGTGCAAGTGCAACTCCAATCCCATTATCTGCGCCCAATGTCGTGTTTTCAGCAATCAGCCAGCCATCTTTTAATACAGGTTGAATGGGATCTTTAAAGAAATCATGTTGAGTACCACGATTTGCCTGAGTCACCATATCTAAGTGTCCCTGCAAAATCACACCTGCAACGTGCTCTTTACCTACTATAGCAGCTTTTCGAATAATTAAATTACCAATGTCATCGACATAAGTTTCCAAGTTGCGCTGTTCTGCCCAATCTTTTAGATGTTGTCTGAGTTGTTGTTCATGCTTGGATGGTCGAGGAATCGTACATAAGGTCTCAAAATGTTGCCAAACTGCTTGGGGTGATAATTTAGAAAAATCGACCTGTATCATGCACCTATGCTCTCAAATAAAGTGTTTAAACAAATATACGCCTAAACAGCGATGCTTAAATCACTTTATTTAAGGTTTTATTCTCAAAATTGACTTAGCTTTTCCACACGAACTGAGAAAAACTATGTTCTGCTTTCAAGCTGTTTTCAACAGCCTGAGCCAATTGGCGAATAATACTTTGTGTCTCAATACGCTCAAACCAAGCTTGTTCTTGCTGCGGATTAGCTGAAATTTGACACAAGATATGTCCTTCTGCACCTTGCTGAGAACATAAAATAGAGAGTGGCAAATGATGGTTATCTATACGCACTTCAATTTTTTCATGCTCATGACGAATATGCTCTGCATCAAAACCATATTGTTCTAATTGCTTATACAATAAAGCTGCTACATACTCTTGAGTAATGTAACATTCATTTGGTGGATGATCGATCAATCCATGTTTTGGGCAATCTGCTATGAATTGCAACGTTCTCATGGTATTCCCTCTATTTTTATGTTTTTTAACTCTGGATCACAGAGTAAAGCCTACTGCAGCGGTATGAATTATTATATATACAATTGTCTTTAATTGATTAGCCGATTGTCTTACTTCTCGTTCAAATTTTAGAAATTTCGACCTGATTAGATATGTACATATACAAACTTAACATTTTTATTATTTAAGCGTTTTATCATTCTCTTTAGTCAATTATTTTTCTTGATATAATTATAAGTAAAGCAGCATTTAACTTATTAATAAAGCTAAACACTGCCTTTTCAAATCAACTTATGGATTCACAATCTTTAAATCCAAACCAGCAGCATTTGCCAATTCAGTAAAAGTTGGGAAACTTGTCGCCACAGTTTCTGTACCATGAATGGTGATGTTACCTGAAGTACGTAAACCAGCCATACTAAAACTCATGGCAATACGATGGTCATGGTGTGACTCAATTTCACCACCATTAAAGATTGCAGACCAATCACCAGACTTACCTTTACCCTCAATGATGATTCCATCTTCAGTGGGTGTACAGTCGATACCCATAATTTTCAAACCATCTGCCATCACTTGAATACGGTCAGATTCTTTGACACGTAATTCAGCAGCACCCGTTAAAACGGTTTGACCTTCAGCACAAGCAGCAGCAATGAACAATGCTGGGAACTCATCAATCGCTAAAGGTACTTGATCTTCAGGCATATGAATACCTTTAAGTGTACGAGAACCTTTGATATGAATATCAGCAATCGGCTCACCGCCAGCAATACGCTCATTTTCAACCGTAAGATCAGCACCCATCTGCTTCAGTATTTCGATCACACCTGTGCGTGTTGGATTGATTCCAACAGCTTCAAGAACTACATCAGCACCTTCTGTGATTGCGGCACCCACCATAAAGAATGCAGCAGATGAAATATCAGAAGGCACTTGAATATCAGTACCAACTAATTTGCCGCCACCCACAAGTGAGATTTTATTGCCTTCAGTTTTCACTTCATAACCAAAAGCACGTAACATACGCTCGGTGTGATCACGCGTTGGTTCAGGTTCTGTCACAGATGTTTCACCTTCAGCCCATAAACCCGCCAACAAGATACCTGACTTCACTTGCGCAGACGCCATTGGTAAATCATATTCAATCCCTTTAAGGGCTTGACTACCTGTAATACTCACTGGCGGAGTACCTTTCTCACCTGTAGTTTGGATTTGTGCACCCATCAAACGTAATGGCTTAGCGATACGCTCCATTGGACGTTTAGAAAGCGATGCATCACCAGTCATCACTGAATCAAATTTTTGTGCAGACAACATGCCGGACAGCAAACGCATACTGGTACCAGAGTTACCCATATACAATGCGCTCGCTGGGGCTTTTAAACCTTGCATGCCTACACCATGAATAGTGACTTCACCATTCTTAGGTCCTTCGATGCTCACACCCATATCACGGAAAGCCTGCAAAGTTGCGAGTGCATCTTCACCTTCCAAAAAGCCTGTCACATGGGTTGTGCCTTCTGCAATCGCACCAAACATGATTGAGCGATGTGACACAGACTTATCACCTGGTACGGTGAATTTACCTGTAAATGTTTTCTTTCCGGGCAAAATGGTAAATTGCTGTGTCACCTTGTTTTTCTCCATCAAAGGTTTTTTGGCTAACATATGATTAAAATGTTGGCGTGCGGCTTGCGCGTGTCCAAGTAGGCCCATCAACGCTTGCGAGTCTTCCTGTTCAATCAATTTTTTTAAGACTGATAATTGCTGTTCAAAGCCATCAACAGCATTCAAAATTGCGGTTTTATTGGCAAAGAAAATATCATGCCACATCTGCGGATCGCTCGCTGCAATCCGCGAGAAGTCTCGAAAACCACCCGCAGCATAGCGAAAAATATCTAAATTATCTTCACGATTTGCCAGTTGCTCAACTAGATTGAATGCCATCAAATGCGGTAAATGACTGGTATGTGCCAACACTTCATCGTGTTTGGTGACATCCATACAAATCACTTCGGCTTTTGCCGCAGACCAAAGCTGAATCAGTTTTTCAACTGCCCACTCCGCACTGGTCGGAAGTGGCGTCAAAATCACTTTATGATTAACGAATAGATCTACTTTACCTGCATGCACACCTGTATTCTCAGCACCTGCAATCGGATGTCCTGGCACGAAACCGACAGGTAGATCTTCACCAAATACCGCCTTAGCTGCTTCCACAACATTGCCTTTGGTGCTGCCCACATCGGTAATAATGACATTGTCTGCAAGATAAGGTTTAATCTGTTCAAGTACTTTTTGCGTTGCACGAACGGGTAAGGCTAAAACAATTAAATCTGCATCCTGAACTGCTTCTTCAGGCGTTGCATAACCGTGTAGAATAAGACCGAGTGCCTTGGCATCTTCTAATGTTTTTTTCGAGCGTGTTGAAGCCACAATTTGAGATGCAAGTTGTTCTGCCACAATCACACGAGCGAGACTCGATCCAATCAGTCCAAGCCCAATAAATGCAACTTTCTTAAATAATGGTTGAGACATAAAACATATTTGCCTAATGAGACGACATTGATATGGATAGATACCGAAGTCATCTATCCATATGATAAAACGGGATTATAAAACAGCGATTGGATATGAGCCGAGTACACGTAATTCCTTGACCATTGGACGGATTTCTTCCAATGCAGCCGCAACATTTTCCTGACCGATATGTCCTTCTAAATCGATAAAGAACACATAAGCCCATTTTTCAGGTAATGCTGGACGCGTTTCAATACTGGTCAAACTGATTTCATGCTTGGCAAACGGTGCAAGAATTTCCAATAAAGCACCTGCACGATCATGTGCAGAGATCAATAAAGATGTTTTATCATTACCACTTTGAGGAATCTTCTCACGACCTATCACTAGGAAACGAGTGGTATTTTCAGGGTTATCTTCGATATTGCTATGTAAAATCTCAAGGTTATACATGCTTGCCGCAATATCAGATGCAATTGCAGCAGAATGCCATTCGTTACGAATACGACGTGCCGCTTCTGCATTTGAGTTCAGTGCAACACGCTCAACCCCTGGATAGTGTGCATCTAACCATTTACGGCATTGTGCCAAGGTTTGCTGATGTGCATAAATCTGTTTAATGCTGTCTTTACGGGTATTTTCAGATACTAGGAATTGATGATGGATACGCAGTTCAACTTCACCAATCACATTCACTGTCGATGATTTAAAGCAATCTAAGGTATGGTTGACAATCCCTTCTGATGAGTTCTCTACTGGAACAACGCCGTAATGTGCGCTGCTCGCTTCAACTTCACGGAATACTTCATCAATTGTTGGTAATGGACGCACAACGGCATCTTTACCAAAATGCTTCAATACAGCCGAATGAGTATAAGTCCCTTCAGGCCCTAAGAATGCAATGCTTTGTGGTGCTTCAAGTGCTAGGCACGCGGACATGATTTCACGGAACAATCGAGCCATAGTCGCATCAGACAAAGGTCCTTGATTACGCTCCATCACTTTACGTAATACTTGAGCTTCACGTTCAGGACGATAAAACAATGGATTGTCTTCAGCTGCAAACTTGGCCTTCGCTACAGCTTCAGCTAAAGAAGCTCGACGGTTTAATAATTCTTGAATTTGTTGATCAACACTATCAATATCATCGCGAATTTGTTCTAAATTAAGTGAAGTCGATGTGTTTTGTCCATCGTTTACCATTGAATGCAGCCTCAGCAAAATCATCTATAAGAATGGATTACAATTCATCTTTGAATTGATTATCCGAGCTAGTATAACAACACTTTAAGCTATTAAACACGCTGAGTTTTAACTCTTTTTATCAATAAACTTTATTGATAATGATTTTCATTATATATTACTCAAGGAATTTAAAGTTTGTGAATAAATTATGTTTAAACAATTTAGTATTGTGACTTTTTCATTACTCATCACTATACAAACCGTATTTGCACAACAAGAAAATATAACTAAAGATCATGCTCCTCTACAGGAGCAGAACAATACTAAGCAAAGTTTTGTATTGAAATCTAAATATACCAAACATAATTATTTGATTCAGACCTTTGTTCCAGTTGGCGAAGTTCCAAGTCAAGGTTTTCCAATTCTCTATATATTGGATGGCAACGCCGCATTTGATAGTGCTGCCAATATTGCTAAATCAGTAGGTGGTGGTGCCAATCGCTTAGGTCTAAGTCCTGTCGCAATTGTTGCGATTGGCTACCCTCAGCAAAACAGTTTTGATGTAGAAAAACGTGCTTTTGATTACACACCCAAAACTTCTGCTGAGTTTCAAAAACAAGCCAAATATCAACATGGCGGTGCCGATCAATTCATTCAATTCATTGAAAAAGAACTCAAACCTGTCATTCACACGAAAATTAAAGTCAATCTGCAACAACAAAGTTTATTTGGACATTCCTTTGGTGGGCTATTTGTTTTACATACTTTCTTTAGCCAACCCCAAACATTTCAACGCTATATTGCTGCTAGCCCTTCACTTTGGTTTGATAACTATGCTTTACTTGATCATGAAACAAACTGGTTAAATAAGAAAAATTCCAACAAACACGATTTAATGTTGATGACGACAGTTGGAACTCATGAGCAACGTAAAAGTGATATCGATGTAACTGAATCAACTCAAAAACAATTTGATTTTTATCAAAACCTAAATAAACAACGCTCTGATCAATTTTTATTTTGGAATTTCAAACATCCAGCTGAACAACATCTTACCAATATGTATGCGAGCCTACCTAAAGCGATCATGTTAGCAGGATGCCACACTCAAAATTGTTCAGCTTTATTTGATGAATTGACTCCATAATATTTGAACATTTGTTCTTGAATATTGAGTTATGATGAAATCGAATGAAATAAGAATAGTAACTTAAAATGAATACAATCTTATCGATTACAACGCTTGGTTTAAGCAGCATCATTTTGACTGGCTGTATTGGTTGCTACAATCCAACAGGTTGTAACCGTGATACCTCTCCCTATTACATTACCCAAACAACCACTCAGGTCCGTGGCATTACGCTTCCACCTCAAAGTAAAATAAAATACAAGTCTCAAAATGCTTTTCAAAAAGAACAACAAATGAAAGCTCTAAAAGAAAAAGACATTACAGGTATTCAATTAGCGCCTGATACAGCAATACTTTGGGGCGATATGCCCTCTTATATGTTTATTAAATTTTTTAATTCAGAAATGAGAGGTTTCTCAGTTTACCCAGCAGAAAGATTTACACCGACAAGTCAAAATGAATTTATTAAATTATGGCAAAGTTGCGCAAGTGATCTAGATATCACTCTA
Source organism: Acinetobacter sp. Z1 (assembly GCF_024296945.1). Taxonomy (NCBI): domain Bacteria; kingdom Pseudomonadati; phylum Pseudomonadota; class Gammaproteobacteria; order Moraxellales; family Moraxellaceae; genus Acinetobacter; species Acinetobacter sp. Z1. The sequence goes on from NZ_CP101115.1 coordinate 1,946,917, forward strand.
AAAAACCCAAATGACTGGTCTTTTAATCCTGAAAATATGGAAATTAGAGGTTGTGGTGTAAATATTCAAAAAAGAAGCCAATATAATGAACATTGGCCGAATCAGGATCAAGCAGATGAATTTTTAATAAAAATAAATCAAGCATTACAAAAATTACCGAAACAACAAAGCTATCCAGTTATTTACAACCCTAAAAAATAATTTTATTTGGAAGATTTCAGCTTACTCGAAAGTAAGCTGAAAATTCTTTTTTAAGCTTTCCCAATCAATCCACGAGCCACGATTTCTTTCATGATCTCATTTGTACCACCGTAAATACGTTGAATACGTGCATCAACAAAGAAACGTGAAATCGGATATTCAGTCATATAACCGTATCCGCCAAATAATTGAAGCAAGTTATCTGCCACTTTCATTTGCATATCGGTACTGAAGCTCTTCAATGCCGCTGCAGTTTCCACATCCAATTTACCTTCATTATATAAGGCAACATTTTGGTTATAGAAAGCTGCTGTTGCTAACTCATCAATCTTTGCTTGAGCCAATACAAAACGCGTGTTCTGGAAATTCCCAATCGCTTGACCAAAAGCTTGGCGCTCTTTTACATATTGAGTCGCAATATCAATCGCACCGCGAATGGCACCTAAAGCAGTAGACGCAATTGCTGTACGTTCGCGAGGTAATTCTTGCATTAAATAAGCAAAACCTTGACCCGCGCTACCTAACAATTGATCTTTCGGCACTTTGACATTGTCAAAGAACAATTCAGACGTATCCTGTGAATGTAAACCAATTTTGTCGAGATTGGTTCCCTTTTTAAAGCCGTCCAAATGTGTATCCACCAGCATTAAGGAAACGCCTTTAGCCCGAGCTTGAGGATCAGTTTTCACGGCTAGAACCACAACATCTGCATGTTGACCATTTGAAATAAAGGTTTTAGAGCCATTTAATACATAATGATCATCTTGAAGAATTGCACTAGTACGCATCGCTTGTAAGTCTGAACCTGCGCCTGGTTCGGTCATACCAATAGCACCTACAGCTTCACCAGATACCATTTTTGGCAACCAATGCTGTTTTTGTTGTTCTGTACCAATATGCTGAATATAAGGCGCAGCAATTTCAGAATGACAAGAAATTGCTGTTGATAAAGCTCCATATCCTGCACGTGCTGATTCTTCGACTAACATTAATGAATAATGAGTAGGAACACCATAGCCACCATACTCTTCAGGCACATCCACACACAGGAAGCCATTTTCACCTAGCGCTGTCCAAACTGAGCGTGGCATGATTCCTTCACGTTCCCATTGGTCATAATGCGGTGCGACTTGCTCGCTCATAAAACGTTTAAAGTTATCACGGAAGAGTTCCAAATCTGCATCATAAGCTAACATCTTTATTTCCTTTCGCTTTCATTTTTCTTAAAAATTGTTTCGAAGCCATGCTAATGATTTTTAGACCTAATGTCATGTTCCGTTTACATCATTTCACTAGACTGATTCGGTCAATATTTTATTTTCAACTCATCGATGAGCATAAACAATTGTTTAATCTATAGACAACCCCAGTTATTTTTTACGTGCAATCAGCTTCTTTTATGTCATATTAATTCTATTCTTAGCGATGATTTATAAACCACGATGAATACTAAACGAAATATCTACCAAATTGCTGAACATCCATTTGCCCAATATGTTCGTATTTTAGGTAAAGGTAAAACAGGTTCTCGATCGCTAAGTTATGAAGAAGCCTATCAAGCTTTTAGTATGATCTTAAAAAATGAAGTACTAGACGTACAACTTGGTGCTTTTTTGATGCTACTACGCGTTAAAGAAGAATCTGTAGATGAACTTGCAGGTTTTGTACAAGCAACCCGTGATCAACTGAATTTTGAACCGCTTGAAATCGACTTAGATTGGTCGTCTTATGCAGGTAAACGTAAACATTATCCATGGTTTTTATTGGCTGCTCTGACTTTAGCGCATCATGGTTACAAGATTGTGATGCATGGTGCTTCTGGTCACACGATTAACCGCGTCTACACAGAACAAGTTTTACAATACTTAGGTTATTCTATCTGCCACAACGAACAAGATGTTCGTGAACAACTTCAACAACACAACTTTGCTTATCTACCACTTGAGGCCATCTCACCAATTCTAAGTGATTTGATTTCACTACGAAATGTAATGGGACTACGCTCTCCGATTCATACATTAGCGCGTTTAATTAATCCATTTAATGCTAAAGCGACATTGCAAGCGATTTTCCACCCTGCTTATCGTACTTCACATCAGCAAACGGCTTTTCGATTGGGCTATCAAAATAGTGCCGTAATTAAAGGTGAAGGTGGTGAGTTTGAGCGAAATCCTGATGCTAAGACTTTAATTTGTGGCATTAAAAATGGCGAATTATATGAATATGAACTGCCCAAATTAACACCTGACCGCAGCCCAATTGAAGAAGAACTCGACCTTGCTGTATTCAAAGCTGTTTGGTTGGGTGAACAATCTCACGAATATGGCGAAATGGCGATAACTGAAACGATGAGCATTGCGCTATATACTATGGGTGTGGTTAGCAATTACGATGATGCAATGAAGAAAGCACAAGAATTATGGGATAGTCATTTTTGATCAAAAAAAACCCAAGATTATTTATATAACCTTGGGTTATTTGCTGAATATAAAAATTGATAAAATTAGAGTTTATTCACTTATTATAAAATCATAAGTTTTACTTAACTCATCATCACTTTTACCATAAAAACCTGTAGAAATTTCAATAGAAAACTTGCCAGAATATTTCGGATTACCTTTTACATTTACATTATGATACCCATTTAGCTTATTACTAGGCTCAATCACAACATCATTCTTATACATGATTATTCTAATCTTCAACTTTTAGAACAAAATCCTTATTAAAATCTTTTAATCCATCCCTTACAGTGCCAGAAATATTTATCTTATAAATACCAGATCTTTTGGGTGTACCTTTAATTGTTGTCAAAGCATGAGGAGCAAACTCTTTTTCACCTTGGTCTGATGAAACAATCAGACCACTCTTTTGATCGATATTTGACTGTACAAGAAAAGTATCCTCGATAATACTATATTCCTTCATTTTTATTTCTCCAAAATAAGGACTTCCAACTTTTGCTACTGGAATTTCTTTTGTCAAAAACACATCATTGTTTATATTAGAACAACCTAATAGAAATAAAAATGTTAGTGCTACAAATTTTTTCATCTATTTTAACTCTCTTTTTACAACAATAACGGCCCAAATAAACCGACTTAAAGTTTTTAAGCTAACAGATTTAATTCTATCCTGCCTACCCCAGTTAAAACATGTAGCATTAACGATAGTATCATCAGAGGTAAGTTTATTAACAACCCCTAAGTCTGTCTTTAAATCTGAATTAATTACGATATAATGTGAAGGGCCTATTGCTACTGAAGGTAGATCTGAACCACCTTGTGTTATCGCTCCAACCGTTAACAAAACGTAATAATAATCTTGTGATGGATAAGATGAAAGACTTCTCAAGACATCAAGCCAATCAACATTTCTTGGAACCTTTTGGCGAATAAAACTTTGGTATAAAGGAACACTATATCCTATCGAAGAAAACCAATTTTTTATTTCATCTGGCATTGTAAATGCCGTTAAACCATTTAGCTTATCTGCTATCCATCCAACTGCTTCTGCTTGATTGTACTTTGTAACCGAATTAGAGCTATCTCTTAAACTTCCCATTGTAATCCAGTCAACGGCAGATATTCTTGCAACTTCTTTATCATCATAAAAATTATGAACAAGGCGTGCACCTTTTAGATCAGGTTTTATATTTAACCTTCCAATTAAAACTTCTCCTTTTTCCCATAAAGCCTTAACAATTTTTTTATAAATTTCTTTATTACTATTTAATACACAATAAAAAAAAGCAGCAGGACCACATAAATAAGTAAATCTTTGATCAGGATAAGGTTCTTTTAAACGGCTAAATAGACTTGCTTCTACTGCCTCTTTTGTAAAAGGGTCTTTTTTAGAACCTGGCGGATGCTCCACTGAAACAAATATTGGGGTTGTAGAAATATTAACTACAACAGTATTTAGATTTTTAGGCTGTACAACCTTAGTTGCATCATTTTTTTCAGAGTATTTAACGATATCTAATTTAACATTTCCTACAATACTTTTTTCAAATTCTTCAACCATATTATTTACGTAATAATTTTTTATTACATGGTGCCAATTCCCATTATTATCTGACCTATAAAGATTAAAAATTAAAACATAATCTTTCAAAACTTCAACTCTTGAACGATTATTTTTCAAAGTTATCATTGCAGTCCTAAAATTAGAACCAGATTTTTTAAAAAGATACTTAACATTATAATCAGAGTTTTTATATTTTTGATTTACAGTATCAAATATAGATAAAGTATAGCTTAATTTAGTAATATCTACTTCAGTTTTTAACTTCACATATGGAAGATACTCTTTTATATTATTGCTCAACATCTAACTCCTTATCCAAAAAAACATGAATTGATACATCTTCTTTTTGTATGCTTCTTATTTCATTGGTAAAACCATTGGAATCAGTTATACCTTCAGCCGTTTTTCCAGAATCTAAAAAAACAATATATTTCTTGTTTATCAAAGGATTACCACTATCATCCAAAATTTGGTATTTTAAGCTATATTGATTTTTTTCACCAATTTTAGGTAGTGAATATTTTGGTATAGCTAGCTTACTTCCACCCATAAACAAATGTTGCCCTGCCTTCACCTCAAACTTGCCACCCGTCGTTAGCAAAATACCTGAACCATTCAGCTTAATTTGAGAACCGCCTGCGGTAATCACAATCTCTTTCGGACTAGTAATTTCAATACAGTCTTCCGTCGAGATGATTTGAATCCCTTGCTTGGCAAGTAAATCCATACCATCCCCTTGAGCATGCATTTCAAACTTACCTTTGGCTGCGACCTGTTTAATACCATTCTGTGCGGCAAACACACTGATTCTGTTTTGAGCATGCGTAATCAGATTTTTCTGTGTACTCAAATTGATACTGTCGCCGGCAAACTGATTGATTTGTCCATCCGCGGATAAATGAATATCTTCATTGGTGCTCAGGCCGATGCCAGCTGGTGAATTGAGTAGTAATAGTGATTTTTTAAATTGTGTTATTTTTTCTTGGATTTGTTCCGCAAACTCTTTTAGTTGATCCAGCGATTCAATCTCATCCGTTTGCTGATTCTTGGCAACTTCACTTAAGGCTTTGGCATTGTTTTGGTTGCCTTCGAGCTGTTGCTTGGCGGGTTGGGCATCAAGATGGTCGCCTTGGGCTTGATCCTGTTTCTGCGTAGAAATGAGTAAACCTTCCCCTGCACGTACTGCACCCCATTGATCGGTACGCAGTTCAAAGCCCTCACCTCTATCTTCACTTTCTGCTTGGTCTTTTGGGTGACTCAGTTTGCCGAGATTGAGTTGGCTAACAGCATGACTACTTTGCAGTTGCGCGCTGATTTGACCCGTCGTGTCATCAAAACGCAATTGATTAAAGCCTTCGCCTTGAACTTCTTTGGATTTGATTCCTGCTAGTTTTTTGGTATCAGGTAATTTGCCTGCATTGTCAAATTTGGTTGGGCTACGATATCCCTCATGAATCCGTCCTGTGACAAATGGACGATCGATATTGCCATCAAAGAAGTCTATCACCACAAGTTCATCTATACGTGGCAAGAATCGTGCGCCATAGCCTTCTCCTGCCCACGGTGTAAGTACATCCACCCATGCTGAATCGGTGTCGTTGTTATTTGCACCTGCACCACCATCATGACTATGGTCTTCATTTCTTGTGAATAGAAATCTTACTTTTATCCTACCCCATTCATCCACATGGATTTCCTCACCGCTTGGCCCAACCACTTTGGCGCGTTGTGGTGAAGCTGCTGGACGATGTTGTAGCGGATTAAATTCAGGAACGGTTTTGATATTGCGACGTTGTAGTGTCAGTTGATTGGCTTGCCGTTCTTCATTATTGGCTTGGGTCGGCTGCCAATTGCTTTGCGCTAATAGTTGATCAATCTGTTGGCTTAAATCTTTGGGCAAGTTGTTTTGGTTATAGAAGTTTTTGCCTGTGATCAGAAATTCTTTGTCTGCACCATCGTGTTGATCTATTTCAGGGTGTTCTGCCAGTTCAAACCAATAACCGACATGACTATCTCGCACGGTAGTCTGAGCTATAAATTGTTTGGATTGTAAGTCGTAGTATTGGCTCAGAGTCTGATTAATTTTTTCAATTTGAGCATTGCCTGATTGAGTTGATCCATCTTCATCATTCAAGTCTTGCATCCAAGCTGGTGAGAAATGCCATGCCTGTTCTAAACCGAGGCTGGCATTGTCATGTTGTTCACTGTGTTGATGCGTGCTCTGCACACTGCCTGCACCTTCTTCTTGTTCTAAGGCATCGGCTTGCCAGCGTTGTACATGAACTGAACTCGGCTGTAGTGTGCGTTGTCCGATTAAGCTGGTCATGCTGTCGTATTGTTCGGTGGCACTGCTGCGGTGGTAGCGAATCTGTCTTCGTTCGAGTGCTTGGTATTGGCTATTGTCATCGATGAGTCGAAGTTTTTGTGCTTGGATAGCAGCGCTGCTGAGTGCAACAATTCGCTCGGCTTCATCGATTAGCCAATTGATACCTTCGCTGCGCATTAATCGGGTCAGAAAGTCATAGTCGCTTTCATTGGCTTGCATGATGAATGGGCGGACATCGTAGTCTTGGCTGAGACCACTTAAATCTAAAGTGAGACTTGATGCAAACAATGAGCTTTTTTGTTGCCACTCTTTGAAGATGATTTCCACTACATCAGGCACACTTTTATTCATAAATACGCGGCTGTTACGGCGTTGTTTCCATAGTGTGGTGGGGTCTTCGAGCGTGAGTTTATATAAAGTTAAGCTGCCGTCGGATTGTCCTTGTAGGGCTTGGGTGATGATGCCTGTGACACGAGTCAACTGACCTTGATCGGTCACTGTATCTATCGCAACCTGACTACCAATGAATTGTTTTAATGGAATCGTGGCATTGGTGGATAGACAGATCAGTTCTGCTTTAAAGCCTTCATTGAGGTGATGTTGGCCATCGATACGTTGTAAAAAGATTTGTGTATTTAATTTTTGATTAGAAAACTGGATATGAATGGCACGTTTTTGTGAGCCAAGCCCTAAACTCTCTAAAGCTTGAAATATATTATTGAACATCTTTTTTTGAATATTGGCTTAAATTTACAGCATTTTACTGATAGCAATACGCCTCTGTCTATACAATATTGTCTATTTATGACATTTTATGTCACTTTTCCAGTACCACCTAACACAATCTATTTTTATTTTTATGATCATTTTCAAGCAATTATCTTCAAACATAGAGTAATAAAAATGCCCTCAAAATTAAGGGCACTGTAAATATCTCGCAACTTTTACACAAAACGAATCGGCTTAAACTCAGGCTCATTTTTGTGATGATCGTCATCACACTCTTCACCTTCTTCTTTCGTACCACGATCAATATAACCACTACGCTGTTCTTTCGGTAAATTTTCCATTTCCCATGCATACACAGCTTGCATACAAATTTCACGCTGCTCTTTGGTCAATGCAATACCATTTGGCCACTTACCAATTTCAACAGCCGTTTTCAGACGCTCAACAATCTCAGGATTTAAAATAGCGAGCATTTGTTCAATATTCATGAGTCATCCTGTTGAAAAGATTCAAAATCTTGATTCCAGCCTAGTTTTGTACGGCAAGCCATATAAAAATCATAACCAGGTGGATGTAATAAGCTTAGTTTAAACGGATGTTTCCGAATATGCACGGTGTCACCCACATTTAATGCAACACTGTGTTGCCCATCTGCACTGACCATTGGTAGCACACGATTTTCTCTAATCGTAATCTTAACTTCACTATGACCACCAACAACAATCGGTCTTGAAGAAAGTGTATGAGGATGCATTGGAACTAAAGCAATTGCATCCATACTTGGATGCAAAATAGGACCACCACCAGACAATGCGTAAGCAGTTGAACCAGTTGGTGTTGATACAATTAAACCATCGCTGTGCTGACGATAAACATATTGTCCATCAATACTCAGCTCAAAATCAATCATGTGAACGGATTTACCAGAATGTAAAACCACATCATTTAAAGCAATAGCATCATAGATCGTTTCATTATTTGTACGGACTTCCATTTCCAATAGAAAACGGCGATCGAGTTGAAACTGACCTTGTAAAACTTGATCTAGTTTAAAAATCGCTTCAGCAGGTTTTATATCAGTTAAAAAACCGAGTCGACCTCGGTTGATACCCAGTACAGGTGTGTTATGTCTCACCAGAGCACGAGCCGCATGGAGGAGTGAACCATCACCACCTACAACAATCACTAAATCAACAACTTCCCCAAGTAAATTGCGACTGACTGTTTGTCCATGACTATAAGGGACCAATTTAGCTGTTTCTTGATCAAATACAGGATTTAAGCCCAAAGTGATTAAATGATCATGAATTAAACATAACGTTTCTACTACAGAATACTTATCTGGTCGCCCAATTAGACCAATATTTCGAAAGGATTTATGTGAAATTTGCACGAATAATTCAGCTCCGTTGCGATTACTGGCTATCATATCATTAACAACTCAAATTGCGTTGATGATTGATTAAAAAGTATAAAAATGTCTATTCGTTGTTTTTTTATACGATTAATGTCAACACATTCTTAAACTTTTTATTCCATGTTGCTATTTATTCACAGTTTTATGATTGCAAAATGACAATAAGCTATCGCATCATTACCACCATTGTTTTGGTTTTAACGCAAATCTATGAAGTTTGAACGTGGTATTGGTTTCCTAGCACTCATTTTTTCAATTTTAGTGATTGGTGTGTTTGTTGCTTTTAGCATCTATCTGATTCGTTTAGATACGATTATTCGTGACAAGTTTGAAGGTCAGCGTTGGGATATCCCTGCCAAGGTTTTCGCTCGCCCATTAGAAATCTACGCAAATGCCCCTATTACCCAAGATAATTTTACTCAAGAGTTAAAATTATTAGGCTATAAAAATACAGCTAACTATGACAAATCTGGTAGTTATGTCGTGCAAGGCAACCAAATGTATGTTCATACACGTGGTTTTGATTATGGTGATAGTAGCGAACCTGAACAAGTTATTGAGCTCGCTTTTACAGATGGTCAAGTCAGTGAAATTCGCTCTACAAAACCTTCTAGCACTGGTATTGCACGTTTAGAACCTTTATTAATTGGCGGTATTTATCCTCAGCATAATGAAGACCGTGTACTTATAAAATTAAATAAAGTACCAAAACCTCTAATAGAAGCTTTAATTTCTACAGAAGACAGAAACTTCTATCACCATCATGGTATTTCCATTCGCGGTACAGCTCGTGCACTAGTAAGTAATGCAACTGGTGGTAAACGTCAAGGTGGTTCAACCTTAACTCAGCAGTTGGTCAAAAACTTTTACCTTTCTCCTGAGAAAACGCTTAAACGTAAAGTTAATGAAGCGCTAATGGCGGTGTTAATTGAACTACATTACAGCAAAGATGAGATTCTTGAAGCTTATTTGAATGAAGTTAATTTGGGGCAAAACGGTAACTATTCGATTAATGGCTATGGTTTAGCTTCACAGTTTTATTTTGGTTTGCCATTACGCGAACTGAATATTTCACAACAGGCATACTTAGTCGGTCTAGTACAAGGTCCTTCACTATATAATCCTTGGCGTAATCCAGAATCGGCAAAAAAACGTCGTGATGTCGTTTTGAATAACATGAAAGTAATGGGTTATTTAACCGAAGCTGAATATCAAGATGAAATTGCGCGTCCTTTAAATGTGGTGAGTAAACCAGCTTTAGGGCCTGCCAAATTTCCTGATTTCCTCGATATTGTCCGCCGTCAATTACGTACTGAATATCAAGAAAGCGATATTACCAATCAAGGTTTAAGAATTTTCACTACGCTAGATCCTATTGCTCAAACCCAAGTTCAAAATGCCTTTAAGAATACTGTTGAGCGTTTAGCCAAAGCGAACCCAGCTCGCTTAAAGAACTTGCAAGGTGCTGTTCTTGTTGCGCATCCTGATAATGGTGAACTGATCGCCGCTGTTGGATCAACTCAAGATTTCACAGGTTTTAACCGAGCTTTAGATGCAAAACGTCAAGTTGGATCTTTGCTGAAACCAATTATTTATTTAAATGCAATTGAGTCAGGTCGTTATACTTGGGCAACACCTATCGAAGATAGTACGGTAAACATTCCAATTGATGGAGATAAAAGCTGGACACCGAAAAACTACAGTGGTGGTGAACACGGTGTTGTGCCTATGCAACAAGCTTTAGCAAACTCATATAACCTTTCCACTGTCCGCCTAGCAAATGAATTTGGATTGTCTGCATTTAGTAATAAATTAAAACAATTTGGCGTGAGTTCGGATATTCCAGCGTATCCATCTATCTATCTTGGTGCTGTAAATATGTCGCCAATGGAAGTGCTCAGCATTTATGGCAACTTTGCAACTGGCGGTTTTAAATATCCTCCTCGTTCGATTCGTACTGTCGTCGATGCTAAAGGACATTTGTTAGATCGTTATGGTTTAAATGTTCAACAAACCATTGATCCTGCTGCGGCTTATATTTTGAATTATGGCTTACAGCAAGTTATGCGCTCAGGTACAGGACGTTCTGCTTATGCGAGCTTACCAGAGTCTTTAAACTTAGCAGGTAAGTCAGGTACGACTAATGACACTCGTGACTCATGGTTTGCAGGATATTCAGGTAATCATGTTGCTGTAGTGTGGCTAGGTCTTGATGATAATAAAGTGACTGGCTTAACAGGGTCATCAGGTGCATTGCCTGTATGGACGAATGTAATGAAACAACTTCGTCAAGAACCTGTAAACCTACGTCAAACTGATAATGTTCAATGGCAATGGATTGATAGTGCAAGTGGCGATTTATCTGCTCAAGGCTGTGATGGTGCAATGTATATTCCTTTGCTTCGCCAAACAGTTCCTCGCCGTGCTACGGCTTGTGGACAATCACATTATGAAGTTGAACCTACCTATATGCCACAAACTGATGAATCGAACGCTGATGAATCTAATGATGGCATAGGTAATTATATTCGAGAAAGTGAAAATCAAATGCATACAGATTTATCCAATCACACCTCAACCCGCGTTATTTCAAGCGGTAGTTATAACGGTGATAACTAATTTAAAAGGATGATTGGACATGATTAAGCAATTAACGGTTATTATGGGCATGTTGGTCGTTGCAGGTTGTACCACTACACCTCAAAAAACATCGACTTCGCCCTCAAATCAAACCCCAACGACCAATACACAGAAAAAGAAGGTGACTCCACCTTCAACTGGCGTAAAGATCACACCATATGATCAGAAAGAAATTAAACGTCAAAATGTGCAGGTTGTTGTACCCCAACAAAAAGTGCAGCAAAAATTTAATGATGGTAGCCAACTACCTGCATTTAGAACTTTGATGCAAAAAACTCAAGTTGCTTATAAACAACAGCAACTTGCCGAAGCTGAACGTTATGCACTACAAGCACAACGTATTGCACCTCAAGCTTCAGAAACTTATTTATATTTAGCAATGATTGCCAATCAGCGCAAACAATATGCCAATGCCGAAGCATTAGCACGTCGTGGTTTGAGTTATGCGCAAAGTAATGTTATGAAAAAACAACTTTGGTACATTGTTCTTAGAGCAAGCGAAGCACGTAACCATCCAATGAAAGCACAAGAAGCTAAAAAAGCCATTCAAGCACTTTAATTCATTTTAAAGAATTAAATGCTCGAATACCAGCAAGCCCATAAGCGTGATGTCTTTGGGCTTGTTCTAAATCTGATGGTTTGACACCACCTAAAGCAAACACAGGAATATCACTTTTCCTTGCTAATTCTACAAAACCATCCCATCCTAATACTTTTGCATCAATATGCGTTTGAGTTGCATGTACAGGACTCAGAAATGCAGCATCACATCCAACATGATGAGCATGCTGTAAAGAAACAGCGTCATGACAAGCAGCGATAAATCTTTTACCTGTGAGCAAGTCACCTTTTTTCAATTGCAATAACTGTGATTGCTTCAGATGAATAGATTTAATTTTTGTTTTTAATTCTGGATTAAGCTTGTTCCAAATATCGAAGTTTAAAATTAACTTATTTAATTGCTCAGACGTCAAACCATGTAATTGCTGTTCTATAGCATTGATTTCATCAGATTCTACACGCCAATAAAATTCTGCATTACATTCAGGTAAATCACTCATTTGATCACTAATTTTAATCAAATGTGACCATATCAAACGGTCTAATATTGCTTGATTTGCTTTTGGAAAATTTAAACTCGCCAATTGATCACGGCTATACCATGTCCACGGTTGGTGAATAAGCTCTAATAATTCATCAGGCACATAAGCATGATATAGATGTAGATTAACAATCACATCATCGTATTCGTGGCATATTAGATCAAATGAATGCCATTCTTTTAAACCAATACCAACCTCTTCATAAACCTCTCTACGACAGGCTTGTTCAGGTGTTTCACCTGCTTCAACTTTCCCACCAGGAAATTCATGCTTATTTCCTTGATGCTGATCTGCTTGCCTCCAACCGACAAGAACTTTGGATTTATGTAATAAAATTGCGATTGCAACATCAACTGTAGCTTTAGACATAACAGTTTAAAATCTCTCATATTTTCATATTAATTTTAAGTAAAACGACCATCAATTCACATGTTAAAAAACATAATTAATGAATGATTTTGTAATTTTTTTAAATTTACGTTGACAGGCCTATTCGATAATGATTATCATTTAAAACATTAAAAAACACACCACGGAGCATAACAAATGAACGCACCATTTAACCTATTTACTCGTAGTACTGATACCGCTCACTCTTTACCGATGCTACATTCAAATAACTTATTTGCATTAGGTCGTGAAATTCGCATCATGCACGCAGGAGAAGAATATCGCTTACGTTTAACACGTAACAATCGCTTAATTCTAACTAAGTAAAATATTAAAAACGGAACAATAATAAACGTGGAAATAGCAGTATGTCAGCGCATACTGCTTTTTATTTTTTATGTCTTAATAAAAACATATAACTTAACGCATCAATCGAATAACAACTTCTAAACCACCATGCTCAGAATGCATAAATAAAATTTTACCGTGATGCAAATCTATAATTTTTTTACAGATTGATAAACCGAGACCTGAACCTTGCGTTTTCGTTCCTAAAGCTCTGTAAAAACGCTCTCCTAATCGCTCCAAAACTTCTGAACTAATAGCTTGTCCTTCATTCTCGAATGTAAGTTCTACAAACTCAGGTTGCTGTTCTACAGTTAAATAAACATTTCCGCCAATGGGTGTATAACGAATCGCATTATCTAAGATATTTCTTATACTGGTAAAAATGAGTTGTTGATTGGCTACGACCATACAATTTTCAACTCTACTTTTTTGAATAAATTTAATCGACTTCTCATTTGCAAAAAAAGTTAGAGCTTGGATTGCTTCATCCATTATTTCTTGTATATCAAAAGGTGATTTAGGCAGATTTTCTGGCTTTCCTGGATCTAAACGCGCCAATAATAATAAGTTCTCTAATATTTGAATGCCGCGACTTACGTCTTGCTGCATTTGTACAAAGTCATGAGCACGTTCAGGATATTTGCGTTGTAATAACTGTAATCGTAGTTGTATAGCAGATAATGGCGATCTCAATTCATGTGATGCATCGGCAGTAAATCGTTGTTCAGCTTTTAAAGATTGATCTAAACGCTCCAATAAATGATTTAATTGTTTGAGCATCGGTTGTAATTCTTTTAGTTCAATTTCTCTTACTTGAATGGGGCTAAGATCATCGACATTTTTTTCAGATATTTCAGTTGATAATTGATGAATAACACGAAATTGACGCTTAATCAAAAAATGTAAAATCAACCATTGTATGAACCAAACCATGATTAAAATGAATGAATACCATAAGAAATTATGAAATAACTCTTTAAAACGCTCTCTTAAAGGTTGTATCAACAACACTTCTATATTTGACTGTTTATCTATAGCTATATAACTTCGCCATAACTGATGATCTTGCCAAATAAAGCCGTAATTTTCGTCTCCAGTGCCTAATCGATAGTAGGTTTGATCTAGTTTAAAATCTTCAGATTGAGTCAAAGTGTATTGCGGATTACTTAATCGATATTGAATATCAAACTGCTCACTCAACTCATCTATTTGCTGACCTGATGCAGTTGTTAAATCTGCGATCAGTAACATGTCAGAAATCTCATCCATGATTTCATCTTGGATTTGCATAGTTTGATAGATAGAAATAATAATAAATAAAAGTAATGCCAAAGTTCCAGCGATGACTGAACTTGCTACAGATGTTTTGATCAGTTTGCTTTGTAAAGAGACAACTTTCATTCTACTCTTCCTGATGCATTCGATAGCCTAGACCCCGTATGGTTTTGATGTAATGACCGCCAATTTTTTTACGAATTTGATAAATAAAAACTTCAATTGCATTACTTTCAATTTCATCTCCCCATGCATAAAGCGATTCCTCAAGCTGCTCACGTGTCAAAATATGATTCGGCTTTTGCATGAGCTTATACAAAATCTGAAACTCTTTGGCAGTAAGGTTGATGGGTTTACCTGCTTTCACAAGTGTTTTCGCTTGGGGATCAAGTTGTAAATCTAAAAAATTAAGATACTGACCAACTTCTGAGTGATAGTGTCTCAACTGGGAACGGACACGAGCGGACAACTCCTCTAAATTAAAAGGTTTAACCAAATAGTCATTTGCACCTAAATCTAATCCTTCCACACGATCATGAACATGATCTTTTGCTGTGATAAAAATGACAGGTGTTTTCATATTTTGGCGACGTATAGTTTTTAGAATGTCATCTCCCGATGCCTGAGGTAAACCTCTATCTAATAATATACAGTCATATTGATGTTGTTCGATCGCAGCAATCGCGTAATCACCTCGCTCAACCCAATCGACACTATAACCATCCATTTCTAGCCAGTCTTTAATGCTTTCTGCTTGAGAAGCATCGTCTTCAGCCAATAAAATTCGCATCAATAAACGCTCTCATTTTATTTCCAATATTGAATTAAAGCATAAACAAAAAACCACATGAATATCATGTGGTTTTCTATATGGGATCTGTGATTAGAATTTAACTTGATCCACATCAACTTCAACACGTTTCGCTGGTTTGTAGTCAATGTCTATTTCACCAATAATGGTCACAGGCGTTTTAGCTGAAATTGGTTTCCCTTGCCATAAATCATCGTCTATATCGACCGTAATACTGCCAGTTTGATCACTGAATTGGTACTTTTCATCACCTATGGATTTAACAACATAGCCTTTCAATTGCACAGGTGTATCATCTTTTAACGTTAACGCCTGTTTGACAGTTGTTGTCTGTGTTGGTGCTAAAGCTTGTTGGTTAACTGCACCTGTATTTGCAACTGCAAACGTTGTAACACCAACTAAACCAGTAACAACAACAACTTTAGAAAATAGGTTCATCTTTATACCCTCATCATTGTTCATCATTTCGATGTAGTCATTAAAACAAATGAAAATGAGGCGAATCTGAAGATTAAAATTTTCTGTTTAATTCAAAGGCACCACTCGCAATACTTCCTCTAATGTGGTCATACCTTCAATCACTTTACGAGCACCTGCAATACGCAAAGGTTCAACACCTTCTTTTTTTGCCTGTGCTTTTAAGTCATTCAATGTGCCATTGGCACTGATAATCGACTTTAACTCTAAACTTACAGGCATGAATTCATAAATTCCGACACGACCTTTGTAACCTGTTTGACGACAAACTTCACATCCAACTGCCTTATACATAGTCTCTGGCATATCCATCATATAATCAAAGGTCAGATGCTCCCATTGTTGCTCATTCATCTGTGTTTGTTGTTTACAATGAGGACAAAGTTTACGCACTAATCGTTGCGCCAAAATGCCTAAAATAGTGGCTGCTGTCAAAAATGGTTGAATACCTAAGTCATGTAAGCGTGTAAGACTTGAGGGTGCATCGTTAGTATGTAAGGTTGATAAGACCAAGTGACCTGTTAAAGCCGCTTGAATCGCCATATTTGCAGTATCATGATCTCGAACCTCACCGATCATAATAATGTCTGGATCTTGGCGCATTAAAGCACGTACGCCATCAGCAAAACCAAGTTCAATATTTGGGTTGACCTGCATTTGATTAAAACTTGGTTCCAACATTTCAATTGGATCTTCAATCGTACAGACATTGACTTGTTCGGTAGCTAATTGCTTTAAAGAAGAATATAAGGTTGTGGTTTTCCCCGAACCTGTTGGTCCTGTGACTAAAATGATGCCATGACTATGCTGCGTTAGTTGCTGCCAACTGTGTAGTAAATGCCCTTCAAATCCCAACTGTTGAAAACTACGTACCAATACCTCAGGATCAAAAATACGCATAACCAACTTTTCACCAAAGGCGGTTGGTAGTGTTGATAGTCTCAGTTCAGTTTCTTGTCCTTTTGGGGTACGCGTTTTTAAACGTCCATCTTGAGGTTTGCGTTTTTCAGCAACATTCATACGACCAAGAATCTTAATACGAGAAACAACAGCAGTAAGTGTATTGGCTGGCATGTTGTAAATCGTGTGCAAAACGCCATCTATACGAAAACGCACCTTACCTTTGTCTTTGCGTGGCTCTAGATGGATATCACTTGCACCTTGTTCAAAGGCAAACTGCAATACCCAATCTACTAATTTCACTATATGTTGATCGTTGGCATCGGGATTTTGTGTATCACCGAGTTGTAATAGCGCTTCTACACCTTTGTTATCTCGATCAAATGAGGTCGTACTTTGTGATGAGTTGACTGCTCGACTAACTTGATAATACTCAACAATATAGCGTTGTAATTGTTCAGGGCTCAATAAAACTTTTTCGATTTTACGAGGTGCTAAACTTCGCTCTAAATTGTTCAACCATTCTGTTGTAAAGGGCTGATCCGTTCCAATTAAAATCCTATCCGTTTGGACTTCAACAGCTAAAATATGATTTCTAACGGCAAACTCTTGTGACATCACACTTGTCAGTGCTGCAACATCTGCTTTTAGTGGATCAATCACAAATAGCGGAATTTCTGCTTTTTCTGCTAACCATAGACACAAACGATTCAAGGTTAAAGTATTTGGTACATTTAACTGATCTTTTAAGTTGAAGCTCGCAATCCATTGCAACGGATGCCATTTCAACTGATCCTTTTGACGATGAGTGGTTTGAATAAGAAGCTTATCTCTTTCTGTAATTCGCCCATCTTTTTGTAGTTGCTCTAAACACCACGTTACATCAATCGTAAATGAAAAGTTTGCAAATTTCGCCTGCGCTTGCATAACCGTTTGTTCCCCAAAATTATGAATCATTTATATTTTTAAGTTTGTTTGCTCTACATTTATAACCGTGACATTCTGATCGTCCACAGTAAAACGAATATTCACTTCAGCAAAACACATTCCATAGACTCGCTCTGCATCATTTTGATACGCAGGTCGAGGATCTAAAGATAACACTTGTTCTAGTTCATCAAGTACTTTTTTATTCAAAATAGATTGCTTCAATAATTGGCTTTGTTGTAGTTGAGCATTTTGCGTCCAAACCACAACTTTTCTCGATGGCTCATCTTGGGCATAACCGCTGATTGAATCCTGAATCGCATCCGAGTATTGGATATATGGTTTGATGTCTAAAATTGGTGTTCCATTTAATAGATCACTACCTGAAACATAAAGCCGTATAGATTTGCCAATTTTTTCTACTCTTTTAAATCGTACTACCGATAAACCAATTGGAGCTGGACGATACATACTTCGTGTAGCGAAAACACCTATTTTCTGGTTGCCTCCAAGTCTTGGCGGTCGCACTTGTGAACGAAATTTAGACATTTGATTCAAAGAGTTATCAGAATTTTTATTTTCATGGAACTGCCATAACAACCATAAATGGCTAAACTCCTCAATTCCCTCAAATGCTAAAACATCATTGTAAGGCTCGATCATTTCAATATAGGACTCAATCTCAACTAAGTTTGGTTGTCTTGGAATACCAAATTTCTCTCGATAAGGAGAGTTCATGTAACCGATTATCGGCATCACTATAGACTCGTTCATCACTTTTTCTTATAAACACAATTAAATATATTCAGTTTATCGAGAATGATTTTAGATTAGAATAGCAATCTGTTTCTTTTAACTGTGATCGAGACCTTTAATGGCTGCTTTTAACGTTGAACGCATTACTCATGTTCACCACTGGAATGACACACTTTTCAGTTTTAAAACGACACGCGATACAAGCCTACGTTTTAAAAATGGTCAGTTTGTGATGATCGGTCTTGAAGTGAATGGTAAGCCTTTAATGCGCGCTTATTCGATCGCGAGTGCAAATTATGAAGAAGAACTAGAATTCTTCTCGATTAAAGTACAAGACGGTCCATTAACTTCTATTTTACAAAAAGTACAAGTGGGCGACGAAATTCTTATTTCTAAAAAGCCTACAGGCACTTTAGTACATGATGATTTATTACCAGGTAAAAACTTGTACCTTTTGTCTTCTGGTACTGGTCTTGCACCATTCCTTTCACTTCTCCGTGATCCAGAGACTTATGAAAAATTTGAAAAAGTGATCATGGTACATGGTACACGTTATGTATCAGAGCTTGCTTATCAAGATTTGATTTTAAATGAATTACCAAACCATGAGTTTTTCGAAGAGTTAGGTATCAAAGATAAATTAGTTTACTACCCAACTGTTACTCGTGAACCATTCCACACTCAAGGTCGTGTTACGACGGCAATTGAAACTGGCGAATTATTTGAGAAAATAGGTTTACCACGTTTCAATCGCGAAACTGACCGCGCAATGCTTTGTGGTAGCCCTGCTTTTCTAAAAGATGTTGCTGCTTTACTTGATCAACATGGTTTAGTCGAATCTCCACGCATGGGGGTTATGGGTGATTATGTAATCGAACGAGCTTTTGTCGAAAAATAATTTTAACTGCATAAAAAAACCGAGGTGATTACCTCGGTTTTTTAATTTTAAATAAATAACAATTAAGAATATATTCACATTAACCATAATAAAATAGTTTATTAAGAAATGCTTAATATATTATGCAGCATCTAGATTAATGAGTTTTTCAATATAATACCAACATTCCTCTATCTGAGCATGATCTTTATTCACTTTGGCATAAGCCGTCATTCCATCCAATATATTTATATACATAGATGTTAATACATGAGGTTGATAAACTTTCGCTTTTTCAAATAAATCTTCGAGCAATGTCATTAACCACTCTCGATAAGCAACAATAGGACCAATAATAGATGGATACTGTTGCAATATTTCAAGTGATGCTTTTTGAAACATACATCCATGAAAGTCATCTGAGTTAAACCATGCTAAATGCCAAAAATAAACTGCTTTGATTTTTCCTAAGTAGTCATCTTCATCTTTTAAACTGATTTCACTTTCAATAGCCTTTTGGATACTTTTATTCCGACGTGACAAACACTCTTCTATCAAGTTCTCTTTCGATGGAAAGTACTTATAGAAGGTCATCTTGGCAACGCCGGATTCACTTATGATACGATCCACCCCAACTGAGCTGTAGTTATAGCGGTTAAAGAGATTCAGAGCCGTTGCAATAATATCTTCTTTTTTTGACATTTTATTATCCTTTTAGAATTCTATCAAAAAACTTAATGCATTATTTAGACATAGTTAAGCTGGTGATTTCTGGCAACTATGTTAATTTATATTCTTTTAAGAACATTCTAGAAAATATGAAATTTTTCTTTATTGTCTCACCTTATAAATTAAGCAAAAATTGAATAACAAACAAGATCATTTGTAAAAAAATTTTTCTATTTTAAAAAAATTAAAATATATAGTGAAGTATATCACCTTTTGCTAAAATTTAGGTTAATTAATAAACTATATTTATATTTTTTAGATTGCTTAATAAATTGATTTCACAAAAAAATCATTTTATATTTAAATTATCCAATAAAAAGATATTTGGTTGAACTAATAGTTATATTCAAAAGCAACCAAAGTAAATCTAAACTATATAATTGGAAAAGCAATAATATTAATTCATTGAGTACAAAACTATGCCAAAACAATTTGAAGATTTTGATAACCCAAGACAGAAAGCTATAGACGGAATGAAAAATAGTATTTCTGAAGAACAATGGAACAAGAATGTTAAATTTCTGAGTGATTTAAGAGCAGAAATTTCCAATCATCCTGTTTCAAAGCATCCTGCTATCCAACTGCTAAATGATGGTTTAATAGATAAAGAAACACTAAAACACATTCATTTAGAATATCGTCATGCCATTGTTCAAGTATTCACTGATGCTTTATTAATGGCTCAATTCCAAACTAAGCAACTTGAACCACGTTTGTTATCGGGTTCAAAAATGTTTCCACGCTTTTTACTCAATCTAAACATTCTTGACGAATTTGGTTTCCGTCCAGCCCTAGACAAAGATGGATACTATTCAGGTAATCCTCAATACGCTCATTATCCACTGTTTGAAGATGTTCTAAATGAGTTTGATCTAACTCAAGCAGAGCGCAATAACTATCAACCTTCAATTATTGCTCAACAAGTTCGTAACTATTTAGAAGAGTCATTTGATCGTTATCATGCAGTAGCTGCTCTGTTGGCTGTGGCTGAAGAAGAAGTTATTTTATTTAGCCCTGCTTTACGTCAAGCAACAAGTGCCGTTGGCTTCGATGTTGATAGCGGTTATTACTTTGTGCATGGCGTTTCTCATGATGAAACTGCGGAAGCAGCTGATGATGATCATGAAGATGACTTATGGTTTGTTCTGGCTCAAGCTTGTGTAGAATCTGACTACAGCTCGATTCGTCAAATCTGTCTAGAATATTGTGACTTATGGCAACAATTTTGGGATGAGCAAATTGTTAGTTATCAGTATGAAGCATTTCGTAAATTGGCTTAAATTTAGAAAAGAACCTTCTCTATTTTTGTATAGAGAAGGTTTTTTAAACTTAAAATATAAGTGATCTATGAGCCGCTACGCCTGCCATCGTACCATCACCAACAGCGAGCGAAACTGACCCACCTAAACGGGCTACATCCCCACAGGCAAAAATACCCATTTCAGAAGTTTCTTTTAATGCATTGGTTTTAATCATTTCACCCATAATATTTTGTTCAATTTCACAGCCTAATTTATAGATCCAATCTTGCGAAATCAGACATTTACTGGTTACAAATATGCCATCCATCTTCATTTTGCTGTCATCTTCTAAAACAAGGGTTGATTGCTCGATAATTTCCTTAATCGGTCTATCTTCAATGCTAACTCCCCTTGCTATTAATTGCTCTCGCACCTCATTTTCAATTGACTGATTGTTTAAAAAAAATGTAACACTTCCCCAGTCTGGTAACATCATCGCCATATGTGCTGAATGCTCTGAACTTGCAATTAGTCCAATGCTGCCTTGATTCAACTCATAACCATGACAATACGAGCAATGAAAAATAGTTTCGCCCCACCTCTCTACTAAGCCTTTAATATAAGGTAATTGATCAGTCACACCCGTTGCGATTATGATTTTCTTAGCAATTACCGCATGCGTAGCATCAATACAAATATGAAATTGATCATCTTTTTTTTCAATCCGTTTTACCGACCCATCTTGCCAAGCTACAGTTTCATATTGCAATAATTGCTGTTTACCGATTCTCGCAATTTCTGTAGCGTCAGTACCATCTTGAGTTAAAAATCCATGTGAAAACTTGGCAAATCGATTTCTTCTTTGCCCCGCATCAATCACGACTATATTTTTTCTAGCTCGGGCTAATGGTAATCCAGCTGCCAATCCCGCATAGCTACCACCAATGATTGCCACATCATAAATCATACCAACACCATTAAGTAACTTTTAAAGTTACATTAATGCTTTTCATTTTAATTTGCAACTTTTAATGTTACATTAATGTTTTATTTATGCTGATTCTGTTATGCGTACTGATAGTAAACTTTCTCGGATGCTTCATGTTCTGCTTCATATGTCGAGAAACAATAAAATTTTTACTTCTGATGAAATTGCTCTGATGTTATCAACTAATCCTGTGGTGGTCAGGCGTACTATGGCTGGTTTAAAAAAAGCCGGTTTTATTCAATCCGAGAAAGGACCTAAAGGTGGTTGGTTACTGATTAGTAATTTAGAGAACATTACTTTATTTGATATTTACAATGCTGTAGGTGAACCCACAATATTTGCAATCGGAAATGAAAGAGACAATCCAAACTGTGCAGTTGAACGAGTGGTCAATGCAGCCTTAGATGATGCTATGAATCAAGCACAATTGATTTTATTGTCAAAATTAAAGTCCACTACCCTCGCCGATCTTGCTTTGCAATTTGATCAAATTTGCAATAAAGAATTACATCATTGAAATTTAAAGGTTATACAAGTCTTTTTATAAGATTGAAATAAGTTAAATATTCAAATTTGATCAAAATCACACTATCATTTACTGTACAATTCAACTTTCTCATGTCTGATTTTTCTAATATGTTATCGCAACTTGATGTCAATTTACTGGTTCTGTTAATTTTATTAGGCTTCGGCGTTTTTAGTCAAAACACTGCAATTATTATAGCAATTGGCGTTTTGATCGTTATTAAACTCACACCTCTCGCTGAATTTTTCCCTTATATACAACAACATGGTCTCAATATCGGCATTATTATTTTAACCATAGGTGTTCTTGCTCCGATCGCAAGTGGAAAACTCAGCGGTGAGAGCATTTTAAAATCATTTATTAGCATTAAATCTTTACTAGCAATTGCTGTTGGTCTCTTAGTCGCTTGGTTAGGTGGTCGTGGTGTAAAACTTATGACACACCAACCTGATGTTGTAGCTGGATTATTAATTGGAACGGTTGCAGGCGTTGCGCTTTTACGTGGCGTTCCTGTAGGTCCGCTCATCGCTGCTGGAATATTATCTTTGTTGATTGGAAAGTCCTAATTCAAAAAATGTTTTGAGATTTAGATTGATCAAAGGGCTACGGCGAAAGATTTTTTTCCGCCGCCCCTAATTAAATATGCAATTTTATTTATCGATCGTAATACATCGCTCTCTTTTGTGAAAACTTCTCTAATTGTTTGAGAAAACCTTCAAAGTAATTTTTTTGTTTGTCTTCGGTTCGATAACCAGCGTACAAAGTACGTCTTAAACCTTTTTCTGACACACAATCCAATCGACGGCTGACGACCCAACCTTTTTGCTCATATTCATTCACCACCCAATCTGGCAACGCTGCAATACCTCGACCACTCGCAACCAACTGAATTAACATCTGAGTCAAATCAGTAGTTCGAATATGCTTTGGTTGAATATTTTCAGGAATAAATAAATGCGCCATGATATCTAAACGATGCTTATCAACAGGATATGTAATTAAGGTTTCTTCCGCCAAGTCTTGTACTGTAACGTGTTCTGAGCGCACTAATGGATGTGTATTGGAAAGCACTAAACGAGATTCATATTCAAAAATTGGAAAGTATTCAATATCTTTTAATGCAATTGGATCCGCTGTAATCAGTAAATCAAATTCAGCATTTTGTAATAACTCATGCGGATTAGACTCAAAACCTGCTGCAAAGTCTAAGTCAACATCTGGATATTGTTGACGATATTGATTAAGTAGAGGCATTAACCAATCAAAACAGCTATGACATTCAGATGAGAAAATTATGCGTCCAGTTTGACCATGTACAATCCGAGTAATATCCGATTGAGCGATTTGCACTTGTGGCAATATATCATCTGCCAACTTGAGTAGGCGCTCACCTACATTTGAGAAGCTGACAGGACGGCTACGACGATTCACTACCTCAACCCCATACCAGTGATCTAATTCTTTTAACTGATGTGAAATAGCTGATGGCGTAAGACACAAATCCGAGGCAGCAGCGACTAATGAGCCGTGCTCTCTTAAAGCATGAAGTGTTTTTAAATGACGAAGTTCTAACACAAGCCAAACCAAAATTGAATTTATTTCATCTTATCATTAAATTAATGAGTTTGTCTCACCAAGAATAATATTTGATTATTGCATTAACATTCATGCTTTAAAAATATATAACGCCTTAGTCGTTTAATGCTCAGTTAATTGTCAGACTGTTAAAATTGTACTGCTTATTAAAAAAAATTCAGTTAGAGCTGAGAACATTTCATTAAATTGAAACCCTCCAAGTATTTAAAACTTTTACAATAGATGATTCACTTTTCAAACATTGCTGATATGACACAACAAAGTCAAAAGACACTTGAACGCCAAATGCTCACGCTACCTGAAGGGCATAAAAAACTGTTGCTGCATTCATGTTGTGCGCCATGTTCAGGTGAAGTCATGGAAACTTTAATAGAGTCAGGCATTGAGTTTTCGATCTTTTTTTATAACCCAAACATTCATCCTGTGAAAGAATATTTGATTCGTAAAGAGGAAAATATTCGATTTGCCGAGAAGCATAATATTCCATTTATCGACTGTGACTACGACACTGACAACTGGTTTGCCCGTGCCAAAGGCATGGAAAATGAGCCTGAGAAAGGTATTCGCTGCACCATGTGTTTTGACATGCGCTTTGAACGCACAGCGCTGTATGCCTTTGAAAATGGCTTTAGCCTAATCAGTAGTTCGCTCGGCATTTCACGCTGGAAAAATATGCAGCAAATCAATGACTGTGGTTTACGTGCAGCGGAGCATTATCCAAATATTCAATATTGGGATTATAACTGGCGCAAATATGGTGGCGCGGTACGTATGCTTGAAATCAGTAAGCGAGAAGAGTTCTATCAACAAGAATACTGTGGCTGTGTCTATTCACTCAGAGATAGCAATCGCTGGCGTATGAGTAATGGTCGTGACCGTATCCAATTAGGTGTGAAGTTTTATAGCAATGCAATGGATGATGAGTCAAATTAGGCGAATTAGTAATTTTTAAGAATTTGTCTAAATACAAGGCTAACTCATTTGAATTAGCCTTTTCGTTTCTTAATTTACAGCAACGCTGATAATACTATAGAACTGATTGCTTGGCTTTTGCTTCGCGTCAACCGCCTCACTAACTTCAATCAGATACTCACCTGCTTTTGCAAATATCAAGTCAGCACTACCATCCGCGGCTGTTTTTAAACTAATACCTTGCTTGTCAGTTGCACCTTTAGCACGAATGATCACATTAGCATGAGCCAATGCTTGATTCGATTTAGATGCCTTAATTTTGACGGTTTGATTGGATTTTAGCTCACTAGGATGTGTTAAAAAGTCAACTTGAATCGGAGCTGTACTTGCTTGAACAGGTGTGTTCTTGTCTTTAGACACGTAAGTCAATAATGTCCATTCACGAGTAATTTCAACAGGCGTAATTTTTTTCGATTTTAAGTCAGAAGGAATAACAAAATCACGTTCAGCTTTGGCAGGTGCTTTGTCTGCTGGCATATCAAAGAACATTTTCCATTCTTTTTGATCTTGTACATATTTCAATGGATAACTAGCGCTGGTTTTAATGCTATAAGTTCCAGCTTCAGGCAATTTTAAATCAAATACGGTTGCCGAACCCAATTTAGACTCTGCTGCAACTGTGGTTTTGGCATTATTTGGGCTAGTCACTTCAAATTTCGCATCTTTTAGTGCATATTCACTTTGCAAAGCTTCTTCTGCATAACCTGAAATAATAGCGACTTGGGTTTGTCCAGTGGTATATGCGAGCGGTGCGACATAGGGTTCATGAGCAAAGCTAAAACCTGAAACAAGCAGTAATGAACTGATTAATAATTTTTTCATTTTATTTCCACCCTTTGAATATCTTCATTTAAACGTCTGCTTTGCATTATACATAAATGAAAATAATTATCATTCAAATTATTTTCTAATAAGCTATATTTAAAAATTGATTAAGATAAAATTGTGTTCCATTTCACCTTTTTGAAAGCAAGTTGAATATAATACGATGGCACTTTTAGACTACAAGTTATATGTCCTCACCAAACTCGCCCTCACACAATTATTCTCTATTCCTTGTTATTTTCTCCCTTGCTGTTGGTAGTTTCTGTATTGGTACGACAGAATTTGTGGCAATGGGGCTGATTCAGGAAATTGCCACTGATTTAAATGTCAGTGTTCCGCATGCAGGCTATTTCATTAGTGCTTATGCACTTGGCGTGATGGTTGGCGCCCCTATTATTGCAATATTGGGAGCAAAAGTACCCCGTAAGACACTTTTGTTGAGTCTGATGCTTTTTTATGGGTTGGCAAATGCGGCAACAGCTTTTGCAACCACCTCTGAAACTATGCTGATTTCTCGCTTTATTGCAGGTTTTCCACATGGTGCATACTTTGGTGTAGCAGCATTAGTAGCGGCTGAATTGGCTGGAAAACAACGTCGCGCAACCGCGATTGCCCAAGTCATGATGGGTCTAACGATTGCCAATGTGATCGGCGTACCAATTGCTACATGGTTGGGTCAACAATTTGGATGGAAATCAGGTTTTGAATTTTCTGCTGCAATTGCATTTTTCACACTGATAGGTGTCAGTCTATTTGTACCCAATATTCCATTACAAAAAACTGCTAGCATTAAAGCTGAATTGGCAGGTTTAAAAAATATCAATATGTGGCTCACTCTTGCCGTGGGTGCGATTGGATTTGGTGGGATGTTCTCTGTATATAGTTATGTTTCACCGATTTTGACTGAATATACACATGCCGATATCCGTGTTGTTCCTGTAGCTTTAGCTATTTGGGGAGTCGGCATGGTGATTGGTGGCTTAGTCGCTGGATGGTTAGCAGATAAAAGCCTATTTAAAACCATGATTGGAATTTTAGTGAGTTCTGCACTCGCGTTTGTAGCAGCAAGTTTTATGATGTCTAATCTCTATACCGCAATTACAGCACTATTTTTGATTGGCTTTACCGTCATAGGATTAGGTGGTGCATTGCAGACTCATTTAATGGATATCGCAGGTGATGCGCAGACCTTAGCCGCTTCGCTAAACCATTCAGCATTTAACTTGGCAAATGCACTTGGTGCATTCTTGGGCGGTTGGGTGTTGAGTCATAATATGGGGTGGTTAGCACCGATCTGGGTTGGCTTTGTATTAAGTTTAGGTGGCTTAGCCATCTTATTAATTGCTTTGGCTTATGCTAAATATTCAAAGAAAAGTGAATCTGTCATTTCTTAAAGGCAGATTCATCGCTTTGTCTATGACTACATTAACTTTGCAATTTGTCGATCATGCCATCGAGATAACAACAGTAAGGCTGTGATCGACCCAATCAGTGCAAAGAACATATCTGATTGCGTATCCCACTCATCACCTTGCGTTCCCAAAAACTCTTCTGCACCTTGCCCTAAAGACAATGCCGCCACCCATTCAATCAATTCATAACTGGCACTGATTGCCAATAGAATACAGATCACAATGAAACTGAGCATTTTGCCTTTGGCTAGAATATGATTACGAATCAGAATTTCACGTGCAACCATTGTTGGTACAAAGCCCTGCATAAAATGCCCAAGCTTGTCATAAGGATTTCGATCCAAACTAAACCATTGCGCTATTTCGAAACCCAAAGGCACACGTGCATAGCTATATGCCCCACCAACAATTAATACAATCGCATGTGAGAAAATAAGCACATACAAAATCGCAGTCAGTGGAAAAGCTTTATATGTGGCAAATAATAACGGTAGCACAATCAATACTGGCGTGACTTCAAGCCACCAAGTGATTCGATCAAAAGGTTGTATGCCAGAAATCACTAATAAAATGACCAGAATCATCGTACCAAAGCATAAAAAACAAAAACGCATTAGCTTATATATGTATTGTTTATTTCATAGCATCATATAAAAAATCTAAAGACAATGCTTCGGAGATTGATTATAAAATGTCTAAATTGCATCTCTATTCAATTCATCTATCTACATTTTTTTAAGATGCTTGATGATAAATTGTACGAAGACTCAGCGTAAATGAGTTACTTTATGTCAAATTTTTCGTTATTACATAAGAATAAATAACATAGGCTTGCACTTAAGCATTCAATTTCATCATCCATTTCAAACTATTCAGATAGTTTTTCCCCACAATGCGGGCAAAACCGATATTGTTTGTTTTCTTGCTCCTGATCTTCAATTAACTTTTCTCGAACCAATTGCATAATAATTTCATGCGTTTGCTCTTTAGGCAAGCCCACTTTTTTTCTAATCCTTTCAATTTCATCTTGGTCATGCAGCAAGTCTAGACCTTTGGCTTGCAAAACTTCACGGAATTCTTGCTCAAGTCTTTGATTACGTTGATTCAATTCATTTGCTAAACCAGAAGCTAAAATACCAGCTGGTAAAGCAGCGATACCAACACCAAGAATAGTAATAAATGCGCCTAGTATCCGACCTAAATTGGTCACAGGTGTGACATCGCCATAACCCACTGTAGTCAAAGTAACCACTGCCCACCACATTGCTTGCGGTATCGAACTAAATACCTCAGGTTGAGCTTTATTTTCTACTACATATATTGCAGAAGCTGTCATCACAATCATAATGAATAAGATAAAAATAACTGCTTGGAATGATCCTTTTTCGCGTTGAATGACGCGTAAAAGAATTTGTAATGACACAAAATAACGCGTTAGTTTGAGTAACCTCACTAAACGCAGAACACGTAAGAAACGCAAATCAATCGGCACAATGAAGTTTAAATAGGCAGGTAAAATTGCCATCAAATCAATTATTGCACCGCCACTTTTCATCCACTGTATGCGTTGCTTCCAAGCAGATTGAGTTGGGTCTTTTTCAGCAATACTCCAAAACCTAAGAAGGTATTCAGCACTAAAAATGAAGATCGAAAGATTTTCGAAAATATTGAAGTAAGGCTGGTACAACTTATAGACTTCATTGATTGACTCTAATAATACCGCTGCAACATTGCCAATAATCAAAGCAATCAATAAATAATTTATACAAATACTAATCTTACTTTTATACTCATCGTCGTGGAGAATGTTATAAACAAAACGTCTTGATTGCTGTAATGAAAATTGAGTCATACCATACTTATTATTTGATCAAGCAAGTTGAAAATGTAGCATGTTGCTCAAAAATTTAATAAGAGATTTTGTTCCCAATAGCTATTTCCTTTTATACAAGCAAATCATTTGTCTATTCACTGCCTAATATAACGCTGTTTCAACAAAACTCTCTTTGCAGTTCGACGTTCTCTTCAATGATAATAAAGACTTAGTAGCTATTTTCTTTAACGATTCATT
This sequence comes from Acinetobacter sp. Z1, assembly GCF_024296945.1. Taxonomy (NCBI): domain Bacteria; kingdom Pseudomonadati; phylum Pseudomonadota; class Gammaproteobacteria; order Moraxellales; family Moraxellaceae; genus Acinetobacter; species Acinetobacter sp. Z1. The sequence continues at coordinate 1,976,483 of NZ_CP101115.1, forward strand.
CATAAAGAACTATAAATTTTATTAAATCCATACAACAAGGGGAAATTAGATGGGATTTAAAGCTCTCCCTACGCTTATCTCTTTATTTATTGCATTACTGATCTGGTTCGTTATTCCTGTGCCCGGAGGAGTTGATCCTGATGCATGGCATTTATTGGCAATGTTTGTTGGTGTGATTGCTGCAATTATCGGTAAAGCTATGCCAATTGGTGCGATTGCGATTATTGCCATTACGTTGGTTGCCGTGACAGGTGTAACCAATGACAGCCCAAGTGGAGCCATTCAAGATGCGCTCAGTAGTTTTTCCAATCCTCTAATCTGGTTGATTGGTATTTCGATCATGATCTCCAAAGGTCTGCAAAAAACGGGACTCGGTGCACGCTTAGGCTATTTATTTATAGCAGTTTGGGGTAAGAAAACCATTGGTATCGGTTATAGCATGGTTCTGTCTGAACTGATTCTTGCACCTGTTACCCCAAGTAATACCGCACGTGGTGGCGGGATTATTCATCCGATTGTCCGTGCAATTTCTACCAGTTACGACTCTGACCCAGCCAAAGGCACCGAAGGTCGTATGGGGAAATATTTAGCTTTGGTCAACTACCAAGCCAACCCCATTACTTCTGCCATGTTTATTACCGCGACCGCCCCTAACCCTTTGGTGGTTGATCTGGTAGCGAAAGCAACCAATAGTGAAATTTCATTGAGTTGGAGTACATGGGCAATTGCAATGTTATTACCCGGTTTAATTGCGTTAATCATCATGCCGTTGATCATGTACTGGATGTATCCACCCGAAGTTAAAGAAACGCCTAATGCCGCTCAGTTTGCAAAAACTAAGTTACAGGAAATGGGTTCAGTCAGTCGAAATGAAATCATTATGCTCGGCGTATTCGGTATTTTACTGCTGTTATGGGCAGGTATCCCTGCCATGATTTTTGGCTCAGCTTGGGCGGTTGATCCCACCACAACTGCCTTTATTGGTTTGGGCTTGCTGCTAATCACTGGCGTACTGACTTGGGAAGATATCCTGACGCAAAAAAACGCGTGGGATACCATCACTTGGTTTGCAGCCTTGGTGATGATGGCGACTTATTTAAATAAGCTCGGTTTAATCACATGGTTCTCAGGTGTGCTCGAAACTGGGATTGGTCATTTAGGTCTAAGCTGGATGCCTGCCTGTTTATTGCTCATGCTTGCCTATCTGTATGCACATTATATGTTTGCCAGCACCACGGCGCATATCACTGCCATGTTTGCGGCCTTCTATACGGCTGGACTGGCGTTGGGTGCGCCACCGATGTTGTTTGCTTTAATGATGGCAGCCGCTTCCAGTATCATGATGACCTTAACCCATTATGCAACGGGTACATCGCCTGTGGTATTTGGTTCGGGTTACACCACATTGGGGGAATGGTGGAAAGCTGGCTTTGTCATGAGTGTCGTCAATATCATCATCTTTGTGGTGATTGGCGGACCTTGGTGGAAAGTGTTGGGATATTGGTGATTGGAAATAATAAACTACAATTGGTTTAATATTAATTAAATAGTATAACAGCTACATTATACTATTTACGCAGACTGATATTTAATAGTTAAATTTATACAAGTCTAAATAGACCAATGTAATCAGCCCTATAAAATAGGGCTGATTACATTAATTATTTTCTTAATGTTCTTTCGAAATTAATTATGAAATTTTTTTTCCAACTGCTCAATAAGGCTATCTACATAATTTCTATTGCATTCATGTACACTCTCATAAACAGATGAATTAGAAATTTGAATAGCTATTGCTTTTTTTAGTGTACTAAGTGCTGCTTCCGATAAATCTTTTCCTTGAGATTCAAGAGCCTTCTTCAGAGCATGAGACCACTTATTATTATCTTGACTAAATTTAGTAGATTTTAGATTAACTCCATAATCATCTTCAATTTGCTTTATATAAACCTCTATTTTAAATAAATTCTCAATTTCCGTTTCTTTCTTACCTTTTGCCACTAAATAACTATAAGAAGAATTAGATATCTCTTTAGCATCAATGAGTTTTGGCAAAATTACTTTTGAAGCCTCATCATTATCTACAATTATAAAACAAGAGCATAGCATTTCTTGATAGTGTTTCAACATATAACCTAATTTACTCACTCCCCCTAAATACTTAACAACCAAATCTCCTTCTTTCATTTGCTTACTTAAATTTGCACTTCTTTCCTTTATTAATTTAGATATGATTATGAAATCACACTCACCTTCAACTATAATTACTTTCCTAGCATGCTCAAGATTATCTGATATTCTTACCCCTAAACAATCCCTAATTTCTTGTATTTTTTTAACAGATTTAACCTTATTCTCTGATACTAATATATTATTTAATAATTTATCACGATGGATAAATATTGGATTATGTGTCGATATAACCAATTGATTTTCTACTGAAAGCTCTTCAAGAGCTTGCTTTAAACTATGCATCGCAGAAGGATGTAAATGTGACTCAGGTTCTTCTATTGCAATAATTGAAGCACCGTTGTGTATTTTCTGACGATCTTTTAACAAACCAATTGCGGCAAGGCTTTTAACTCCATCACCTTTATACCTAATATCTGTTTTATTTCCATCATCAATTTCTACAAAATAATCTCTTCGTAATCTATATCTTCTGTCATCTTCTGAAATTCCTAATTCGACTTTTTGGATATTAGGTAAGAAATTTTGCAAAGAACGTTCTATTGAAAGTGATACATTATCAAGAACTGGTTGCTGAAGATGAGCAATGACACTAAGAGCGTCCTTATAATCTTGCTTTTCTTCAAGTTTCCTAAGCTCCTCCTCAATCATACTATTAATTGCTTCAATAGCTTCTTTATCTGTTCTAATCGCAGGAATATAAGTAAACTGTATTCTCTCTGCAATATATTTTGATACAATAGCCGATTTCTTTGTTAATGCACTACTCCCTCTTTTAGGAACTAAAAAATCAGGATTACTTTTTTCATCAAAAGTAATTTCGATACATAGAGATTTATTACTAATACTTTTTATTACTCTTTTGAATTCTGCTTGCTCACTAACATCCAGTTCAAAATACAATCTAAAAATGGTAACTTTTTTAATCCTTGATTTGTTTTGTAATGAAATGGGGAAATCCCTTTCCCATTCGTACCTATTATCTCTCCGACTTAGTAGGAATCTATTCCGCGTTGTACCACTCCTCCCATGGCTAATTAAAGCATCCATTGCCATTTTCAATGCTAGTAATACTGTTGTTTTACCTTCATTATTTTTCCCTACTAGTACAGAATAGTCTGTTAAATTAATTTCACTACCGTCTGTAATACTTCTAAAATTTTTAATTGTAAATTTAGTTAATTTCATAAATAAAAAGGGCTGATTAATCAGCCCTTATTTTTAACTCATTTAAACTTAATTATCAATAAATTAAGTCAATTGAGCAGCTTGGATTTTCTTAGTATCAACTTGATCAGCTTCATTTGTATATTCGCTCATCTTGTCGAAGTTTAAGTATTTGTAGATGTCAGCAGAAGCGCTGTCGATTTGCGACGCGTACTGTTGATATTCTTCTGGGCTTGGTAATTTACCAAGAACAGCAGCTACAGATGCAAGCTCAGCAGAAGCTAAGTAAACGTTTGCACCTTGACCTAAGCGGTTCGGGAAGTTACGAGTAGAAGTCGATACACATGTCGTATTCGGTGCTACACGTGCTTGGTTACCCATACACAATGAACAGCCTGGCATCTCAGTACGCGCACCAGCACGACCATAGATGTTGTACATGCCTTCTTCCATCAACTGATGTTCGTCCATACGTGTTGGTGGAGCCAACCATAAACGAGTCGTTAATGAACCACTTGGTACTTTATCAAGTAACTGACCAGCCGCACGGAAGTGACCGATGTTGGTCATACAAGAACCGATGAACACTTCATCAATTTTGTCACCTTGAACGTCAGAAAGAAGTTTCGCGTCATCTGGATCGTTCGGGCAGCAAAGGATTGGTTCTTTGATGTCAGCAAGATCGATTTCGTAAACTTTTAAGTATTCTGCATCTGCATCAGCTTTTAACAAGCTTGGGTTGTCTAACCACTTCTGCATGTTTTCAGCACGGCGTGCCATTGTACGAGCATCGCCATAACCTTCTGCGATCATCCACTTCAACATGGTGATGTTAGAACGTAAGTATTCAGCAACTTTCTCTTCAGAAAGTGTGATTGAACAACCAGCAGCAGAACGTTCAGCAGATGCATCAGAAAGTTCGAATGCTTGCTCAACCGTCAAGTCATTTTCCATTTCCGATAAATCGATCTCAAGGATACGACCAGAGAAGATGTTTTTCTTACCTTTCTTCTCCACAGTTAAGTCACCCGCTTGAATCGCGTAGTAAGGAATTGCATGTACAAGGTCACGTAAAGTGATACCAGGTTGCATTTTACCTTTGAACTTAACAAGTACAGATTCAGGCATATCAAGTGGCATAACGCCAGTTGCAGCTGCGAACGCAACAAGACCAGAACCCGCTGGAAATGAAATACCGATTGGGAAACGAGTATGTGAGTCACCACCAGTACCAACAGTATCTGGAAGTAACATACGGTTTAACCAAGAATGGATAATACCGTCACCTGGACGTAAAGATACACCACCACGGTTCATGATGAAGTCTGGTAATGTATGGTGAGTTGTTACGTCAACTGGTTTTGGATATGCAGCAGTGTGACAGAAAGACTGCATCACTAAGTCAGCTGAGAAGCCCAAGCACGCTAAGTCTTTTAACTCGTCACGAGTCATAGGACCAGTTGTATCTTGAGAACCAACAGTCGTCATCTTAGGTTCACAGTAAGTTCCTGGACGGATACCTTGACCTTCAGCTAAACCACATGCACGACCAACCATCTTCTGAGCTTGTGTAAAGCCTTTACCTGTGTCAGCAGGTTGTACTGGAGTACGGAATAAAGTAGAAGGTGCAAGACCTAATTCTTCACGCGCTTTCGCAGTTAAACCGCGACCAATGATCAGGTTAATACGACCACCAGCACGTACTTCGTCTAAAAGTACAGGTGTTTTAAGTTCAGCTTCTGAAATTTGTACGCCATCTTTAAAAGCAGTAACTTTTGCAGCAGCGTGGTCAATTTTCAATACAACTTCGTCGCCCATGTTCATGTTGGCAACGTCGATTTCTACAGGTAATGCACCCGCATCTTCCATTGTATTGAAGAAAATTGGAGCGATTTTAGAACCTAAGCACACACCACCATCTTTTTTGTTTGGAATGTGTGGAAGTTCGTCACCGAAGAACCAAAGAACAGAGTTAGTTGCAGATTTACGAGAAGAACCTGTACCAACAACGTCACCAACGTAAGCAACTTGGTTGCCTTTCGCGATCAATTCTTTGATTTGGTTTAATGGACCAACTTCACCTGGTTTTTCAGGGTTGATACCATCACGCTCGTTTTTCAACATTGCATTTGCATGTAATGGAATATCAGGACGGCTCCACGCATCTTGCGCTGGAGATAAGTCATCTGTATTCGTCTCACCAGTTACTTTGAACACAGTGATTTTTATTTCTTCTGGAACATCAGCACGGCTAGTGAACCATTCTGCATCAGCCCAAGATTGTAATACAGCTTTAGCAGCAACATTACCTGCTTTAGCTTTGTCTGCTACATCGTGAAATGCATCAAATACAAGAAGTGTTTTCTTTAATGCTTCAGCAGCTAATTCTGCTAGTTCAGCATTATCAAGAAGATCAACAAGAGGAGCTACGTTGTAACCACCAAGCATTGTGCCAAGTAAATAAACTGCACGCTCTTTAGTTACTAGTGGAGAAGTCGCTTCACCTTTTGCAACAGCAGATAAGAATGCAGCTTTTACATAAGCAGCTTGGTCAACACCTGCTGGAACACGATTTTCAAGCAAATCTACTAAATAAGCTTCTTCGCCTGCTGGTGGATTTTTTAATAAAGTTACAAGTTCAGCAGTTTGAGCATCATCAAGTGGCTTCGGTGGGACTCCGAGTGCGGCACGTTCTTCAACGTGTTGGCGGTAAGCTTCTAGCACAGTGTTATTCCTCTTTTTTAAAAAATTACTCGCAAGTTCCAGCTTTCTACAAGCTTCACAAGTAATATGGACAGCAAAATTTTACTAGACTTCGCGATAAAAGTTAATCGAACTACCGTATTTCTACGTGATGCCCATTATTTTATAGCGAAATGTTCATCTGTTTTAAATACCGCTTTGGTATTAGATCAAAGCTCAATAAAACAAAGAATTACACCCATAAAAAAAGACAACTGGTGTTGCCTTTTTCATTAACACATTAAAATGATTTATAGTTTGGAAGCTTTTCGTGTGGTGTTTCCAAACATTGATTCATAAATTTCTGCTTGAGCTGTTCACGAATCGCATCAGGATCGGCTTTAAGTTGATCAACAGGAATTGCATACACTTCATCCAAAATTTCAAAGATAAATTTACGCGTAGTTTCATCTTCAATTTTAGCCGCGTGTTCTTTGGCTTGTTTTTGCTCGATTCCATTTTGGCGATCTAAAGTAATTGAGCGAGCCGCATTACCCACACTCACACAATATCCATGCCATTGCTGTTCTGGTGTTAATGGTTTTTTATCTGCACAACCACCTAAAACCAAACCGACTGCAATCAACAAAACCTTTTTCATCATCATACTGCGATTAATTTGATGCACACATCATACTCAAACTGATTCATTTTGCAAAAAGGAAGCCTTTAAAAAGATTCAGTTGGTAATAAAAATATACAAATCATTTGCTACAGCGCATGTTATTTGAAATTTTTTGGCATTTTCCACCTGTTGACGAAAGATAGGTGTTACCTGCAACTAAATTAAAAATCTTACCTTTTGCATCCCAGCATCTAACGCCATTACAGCTTTTGATTGAAGTGACCATTTCACTAGCAGCATTTAATTTATCATTAGAAGCTGTGACAACTGGCTTATTTATAACATTCGTTGGAATAGCTGATGTTGGGTTAACTGATTTGGTATCTTTCACTGCTGAACTACTGGACATCCCGATACTTTGCTCCGCCGAAACAGCATTTGTAGTTTTTTTAAGCGGGTCAAGTTGTGGCTCTTTCTTTTGACTTGGTGGTGGCGTAGCGGAATACGTCGTTACCCCACGAGCATCTACCCACTTATAGTATTCTTTGGCATAGGTTGGGTTTGTAATACACATTAATCCTAAACCAATGACTGCCCAAAGCTGACCAAAAGTGACAGATTTCATCTCATAACTCCAAAAATTGTCAATAAATATATACTTTTCAATAACTTAAATTAATTTTACCATTTTTTTATTATAAAAAATAGTCAAAAAAAAACCTGCTTTATCAATATAAAACAGGCTTTTTAATCTTAGATCATTAGAATCGCCAATTATAGAAAACGTCTAACGCTCTTTCCAATGACTGACTTGCTTCTAAATAAAGTCGACGGTTCATCTGATATCGTAAAGTCAGTTTATTCACGGGCGTAAATACACCAATACCATAACGAATGAATAAGTCTGGTGTGATATAGCCTGTTAGGCTGACTTGAGTATCATCGCCAGTACCTTGTGCATCCAGTGCTAAACCACTTAAACCAAAAGTTCGCCCAATTTGATTGGTCAGTGCTCGCGTACCACCTAAGCCCATACTAATACCAGCAGCAGCGATTGTATTGTTTACATCAGATTTAAAGCCCTCTGTATTACTTAAACCGCTGTTACCCTCATTAATTCGTCCTGTCAGTAATGCATTTAACGCTTCTTGTTCAGATAAACCTGCATCATTGTACACTTGAATATTAGGAACCGTTGCTGTACCAGTAACGCGCACGCCCACCATACTACCTTGTACTGGTTTATTGGCATCAATGTCTAGTGTTGGATTTGCAAGTGGCCCATTAAAACGTGCAATCGCTCTATTCAAATCAAGACTTTGACCATAGGCCTCGATTTTCACTTTTTGACTCACACCTATCGCACCGTTAGCACGCATTGCTGTTTCTAAGCCACGTTGTGAAAGATGTAAACGCCCTACTAAAGGAATATTACTTTCAAAGCCTTGGAAAATAACTTGATTACCCAAAGTCACTGTCATATCAGCACGAATATCCCATGGTTTTGCAGCTTTTAGGGTCGCTAATAAGTCTTGACCTTGCTGAACAACGCGAACATCCGGAGAAACATTAACCACTGTTGCAGAACTTTCTGGCATTGAAATACGAGCACGCGGAACATCAATTGTACCTTTTAAACTTAAACGTTGATCAAACGGATATACATCAAGGCTTAAATCTGGTTTTACAATTGCAGTGATCATCGGTGCTTGGCGAATTAATAAATTATCACCTTTTAAAGTCAATGCGAGATGTGGATTATCTTTCCAATCAAAACTACCTTTAAGTCGACCAACACCTTGACCACTATTAAATGCCCCATCGATACTTGCAGAATCTTGACGGATAGATGAGTAAAGTTGAATATTGTTTAAATTTACAGGCAGTGAAATCATACTGATTGCACCATTTTTTAAACGCATTTCACCTGTAAATTGTGGTTGAGTCAGCGTTCCATTTACCTTACCTGCCAGCGCTAAAGTACCGCCCATTGAGCGTACATCTTTAATAAATGGTTTGAAAATTTTGAGTTGCACATCATCAAAAGCGATTTCTCCACGCATTGGCATAGTGCTTTGGAATGGATTAATAATGACGTTTGCATAACCTGTTCCGATATCAGGCGTTTTCATATCAACACGGAATAACAATCCATCAGTCACGCTTTTTGCTAGAAGACTTAACTCATCGTAGGTAACTGTCGTCGCAATATCCTGCGGATCTGCTGCAGCTAAACCAATTTTGCCATTACGAGTCACTAGGCTTGCATCCACTTTTGGACGAGCACCACTCACCCAAGATGCTCTCGCATAACCATTTAATAATCCAGTGACTGCCAATCCTTCAGGCATAAATGCAGCAAAGTCATTTAAGTCTAGATTTTTGGTAATGACTGAGAAATTACCTTTGGCTTTGCTAATGCGAGCGGACTGATCCAAACACACCTGACTGCTTGAACTCTGCCAACAGTGTTGCCCTACAAATAACTCGGACAATGCAGTTGAATAAACGATTGGCGCACTTTGGTTTTGTACAAGATTGACACGACGCGAACTAAAATTACCTTTTTGGAGTTGTCCTAACCAATCATTATTTTGGTTAAAACCACCTGCTAGCTGTACATAAAAATTCGATTGACGATTTTTACTTTCAACTTTTAATAAATGTGCTTTACGCGTACCAGCCAAGCTGATCGTCGCATTTTCAATTTCTCGATTACCGTTACGCAAGCGATCAATTTTTGTAGTTAATAAAGTCGGTGTTGTTTCTGAGGTTGGCAACTCACCTTGTATACGTAATGATTTGATACTGGCTAAATCATTAAACGCAAAATTATCAACGGCAATATTTGCAGTGGCTTTTAACCTTGGCTGCGATTGCACATTCAAAATGCCGTATGCACGACCTTGTAATCCAGGATAAAGTTCATATAACGCAGGTGCATTTAATTTGATTCTTAAATTTTGAGCATTACCCGTTGCTTGCAACTGATTTTGAGCATATGAAAGAAATAAATCATTTGCTTCAAACTGTTGAGGTAAAAAGCCTTTTTGATTCGAGTCTAGTAATAATGATAAATTACCACGGCCACGTATGGCTTTGTTATTAATCAAACCAGCAGCATTTAATTGTCTAATATCAATTCGTTTTAATTTATCAGACCACACACCTTGTGAGTTTACATTTCCAGAAATTTCACCTTTTACACTTGAAACGAAATATTGTGGCTTAAATCGTACTAGCGAAGCTTGAATATCCCATCCAATTTTATCTTTTAGATTTACTGCACCTTTTGCAAATACTTTACCCGCAACACCATCATGCTTTAATTCATTAATTTTAATATATTCAGGTGTGCCTGCTAGATCGATTTTCAATAGCCCATTGCCTTGATTCAAAGCATTCAATGAACCATCATAATTCACCGCAAAGCTTTTGAAACCGCCACCAGCCTTTTGATCATTGAAAATCAGAGCCGCAGTACTTTTACCTTTTAGTGCAACAGTCTCAACTTTACCAGCTTGAGGAATTTGTCCTTTTAAATCAATTTGATCAAACTTAATGATTTGTTGATTTGGTTTTGCAAAACCATTCGCTTTGATCTGACCATTTAACAAATTCACTGGCGCGGCAGTTGAAATGCTTTGAGGGTTAAAATTCTCGGCTTTTAAATCCGCATTCCAAACCAATTGTTGCTTTTCATTTGGTAATTTAACTTTTGCTTGACCTGTTAACTTACCCTTATCAGCTTGATATAAAAAATTTTCCACATTTAAAAGATTATCTTTCAAATCAAGTCGAGCTTCGTACTTTCCTGTCGGCAATAATGTTTGCTCATGCTGGCGAACCGTCGTTGAAACAAATACATCTTGCTGACCATCTTTTAAAGTTACATTGGTTTGACCTTCATCACTACTTAGCCAGCCAATATAAGGCACAGCGCGATCAATATTTTTCCAAGCAACATTCAACAACATCGGCTGTGATTGATTATCTTTTGAAGCGGCTTGGTCTAGTTTAACTGTCCACGTTTCGTATTGATCAAAGGCAAGATTGGCAATTAGAGCCAAGCCTTTTTCCATCGAACCTGAGGTACTTAGATTTGCGTCCAAATTAGGCGGTAAAAAATCTTGAGCGACTTGAGGAACTGTTTTATCTTTAGGATTCAGACGATTTAAACGCCCTTTAATATCCCATGATACATGATCGTGCCAATTCACCAAGCCTGCTAAGGTAACCGAACCGCCCATCAACTGTCCATTAAAATCACGGATATTTAGTTGATTTACCAGATCAGTATCCATAATCGCAGTATATTTACCTTCTGGAATTTGCTCACCTTTTAGATCTGTGTCTAAATTTAGCACTAACTTTTCAATATCACCGCTGAATCTAGCAACACCATCTTTTGCAAATAATTTTTGTTCTTTCATCAGTGGTAAATGATAGTTTTTAAACAACAACTCACCCTGCATAGGAACATGTTCACGTACTGGGTGAAGTCTTACCCAGCCTGTAAGTAAATCAGGTGTAGTCGTTGCAATTCCTGCTTTTAAAGTATCTAGAGTACCTGTCGCTACCAGTTTTATTGTGTGTATATCTAAACTTTTTAAAGACGGAATAATTACATCTGCCTTGGCATCAATTGGATATTTGCCACTAAAGTCCATACTACCCTTGGCATTTTTAACTGCCAGATAGCCCATATCCATTCGAGAATCTTCAAACTCAAGTTTAGTCCCTGACCAAAGTGCGTCTTTTAAATAAACATCATTAAAATCAACTTTAGATGTTGCCGTTTTAATTTGCAAATGATCTAAAGTCGCCTCATCTATACGCAAAACAAAAGGTAATTTAATAGCATCAAATGCAAATGGTTTATCTGAAGGTGGTTTTTTGTTTATAACCTTTAAGTTTCGAACATCAGCATGACTTAAATGTATTTCTTTATTGAGGATTGCACGCCAGCCCAAAGATACATCAGCACGATCAAGCGATACATCTACAGCACTGAGCTTTAATAATACATTTTTAAGAATAATCCCTCTGAGCAAATTACCACCCTCATATTCATAAGTAATGATGGTTTGACTCTTGAGGACACGATCTAATAGAAAGCGACTTCCCTTATCCGTAGACATCATGACAAGGAATGAACTTATAAAGAGTAAAAAAATGATAAGCACAATCAGCAAAATACTACGGAGTATATGCCGCTTTTGTTTTGGTCCAATAGGAGCTGTTGGTTGCTGTTCTACTTCCGACATAATCGACCTAAAATTGTTTGACCTTCTCGAAGGAATTTTTAAAAGTTATTAAAGTTGTGGACCAATAAAGAAATGTAATCGTATAGGATTATTATCATTTGAAATTCCCGATGCCACATCTAAACGAATTGGTCCGATCGGTGATTTCCAGCGAATACCTACACCAATACTATATTCTGTCGGATTGCTAAATTGTTTATCATAAGCATTCCCGAAATCAGAGAAAATAGCTGCGCGCCAGCCATCTTTAAATTGATAGTTGTATTCAAATGATCCTACCCCTAAAGCTTGTCCACCAATCTTATAGCCATTTTCTTCAGGTGACAGACTTTTATAATCAAAACCACGAAGAGATTGGTCTCCTCCAGTAAAGAACCGTAAGTTGTATGGCACTTTATTGAAATCATCTGTAAAGATATAACTTGCATCGCCACGCCCGACAAATTGATGGTCTTCATTTTCACCTAAAGAATAAATAAAGCGCCATCCTGCGGTTAGGATTGCCATATTCGCATCTGATAGTAACGATTCTGTACCTAGCTCAACTTTATATGTTTGTTTAAATCCTTTGGTCGGATTCAATCGCGAATTAGAATTAGTTTTAGACAACTCATAACCGAACAAAAGTGATTCTTGCTCTGAATCAATGCCAGAGACTCTAAAGGCATCAGGCAAATCATTAACATCAATATCACCTTGTTTGGTAAGACGATCCAAGCGATAACGTAACCCCATGGTATGCTGCCAATCACCCAATGGATTTTTAATCACTCGTTCGCCACCTAGTACAGCGGATTCCACCAACAGATTAATATTCGGTCCAATATCATCACGTGTTTCACGTTCATAACCTCCTACAAGGTTAAAATAATCATTCAACGGATGTTTATAAGGAATGCTATAGCGTCCATCTATTGACTGACGAATTTCAGAAACTTCAACGTTCGCATCAAACGCATGACCGTATTTATTTACGATTGCACGTCTATACTGGCTTCTAATACGTGCACCTGTATCAGTTCCATAACCGATACCTGTTTCAAGACTATTCAAGCGATCTGCATTTAAAGTCACCACAACTGGAATCTTTTTATCAATTCTTGCTTGTTCTTCCATTTGTTGGCGCGCATCATCTTCATCTTCGTGATCATGAGATAAAGGCATCGTACTTGCTAAAGCATAAGGCTGCGCTGCTTGCCCACCAGAGAACTGTGATTCATCAACCACATCCTGAGTAACTTCTTGCGCTGAGGTGACTTTTTGTCTAGCCAAATCTTCTTTTTGTTGGCTATTTAATAATTGTGATTCTTGAATTTTTTGTTGATCAACCAGTGCTTGTAAATCTGGAGCAAGTTCTAACGGCGGTTGGATAGGATCAGGTTTAATCGTATCGACTAGAGTGTAGTTAAAATAGCGTGTATTGGTCAGATTATTCGCCAAGAGATTAACACGCCAAAAAGCATAATCATCACCCTCTTTCCACGGTGCCAAACTGTCTAAAACCTTTTGTGTTAAAGGTAAAGGCTTGTTTGGATCACTCATACGATATTCGACTTGTTTCAGCTTATAGCGTTCACCTGTCTCATATTTTAAATTAATATCAGCAACTTTTTCTGGTTGGCTAATTTTGACATCGTGTAATCGCCAAAAGGAATCAAAAAAACCGTTATCAGTTGCAGTATTCACAATTTTGTTTTTAGTCGCTTCATATTTGCCATGATTAAAGATGTCATCAACATCTTGTTCTGGAACTAAGCGTATAACTTGAAATTGAGGTAAGTTCTCACCCGCACCCGTAAACTCAATATTTTGATCTTTGATAATGATAGGTTCATTAGGTACGACATTCACTTTTACCTTGCTGTCACTCAATCGCTCAAACTTAAATTCAGCATTATAATAACCAACAGCCTGCGCAGCTTGATTTGTCAAGGATCTTAGTTGTGGTAGTGCGACACTAAAGTCTTCAAAGGCTTCCTGAGTAAAACTAGAAAGTTTAGCCTTAATATTGGTTGCTAATTCGGGCGGTGCTCCTGAAACATCAGCTGTAATACGCGGAACTTTATCAGCATTTAATAAATTTTCAGGACGTAAACGCGTCCATATTCGTTTAAAGAATCCAACTTTTTCTTGTGCTTGTTCTTCTTTGGGCTGAAGCTCTGCAAGTGTTCTACCTGTTTCATTTGCTTCAACAACAATCTTACTATCTGTTTGAATCTGTTGCATCAGTTGATCAATATTAACAGGCGCTTGAGTAATCTGTGTTAATTCTGACTGAGAAGCATCATTCACCGAAATTTCTGGGACTTTCGAAGCACTATCCTTATAATTTTTTGCCTCATTTTTTGCATCTTCAGCAACACGAAAGATCTCATCTGCCATGTTTTGATCTACGGTCAACACAGGTAAGTTTTCTAAATTATCATCTAACTCAATTGGCTTTAATTCATTAATTTGGTTTAGGGATTGTTCTTGTTGTTGCAAAGCTGCAAGACTATCAAAATCTGAGCTGCTGTATTGAGAATATTGAACTTCTGAAGATGGCGTATAACCAATACTACTGACACTTGATTGCAAGTCAGCAGAAACCTGAGGCTGTAATACTGATTCATTTTCAGACAAAACTGGCGCTTGCTCTTGAGCCCAAGCAACTGATATACAAGAACTAATCAAAAAACTACTACAAATAAGTTTAGGAAAATCCTGCATTTTAAAAATTAAATGCATAGAATGAACCAGTGTCGACTGTTTAAACTTAGCTTTTGATGGCATGTTGGGCTCTAAACTTATTTTAATTTATGTTGTGTTGATGGCTGAAATAACGTTCAAATAATTGATTTTCATCCAATCAAACATTGAAAGTATCATACATGCATTTTCTACTATTTTTACACTACGTCACATTTTTTTATAAAACACAATGAAGTGAACACATGATGAAACAAGATGACCGCTTAATGACATCACGCCGATTTGCCCCGATGTTTTTCACTCAGTTTTTTGGGGCGCTCAATGACAATGTTTATAAACAAGCACTTCTTTTAGTCATAACTTATGGCTGGATTCAACAACAAAGCGCTCCAATTAGCACATTAAATAATTTAGCAGCACTTTTATTCATTTTGCCATATTTTTTCTTCTCCGCCACGGCTGGGCAAATTGCTGATAAATATGAAAGATCTCAACTTATACGATTTATTAAAATATTAGAAATCGTGATTATGCTGATTGGTACAGCGGGCTTTTTACTTGGTAATTTATGGCTCTTGTTATTCGCTTTATTTTTAATGGGAACACACTCAACTTGTTTCGGTCCAATTAAATACGCAATTTTACCAGAAATTCTAAAACCTCATGAATTGATGTCTGGCAATGCATTGTTTCAATCAGGAACTTCGATTGCCATACTTTTGGGTATGATCGTTGGTGGTGCAGTCATTGCCTCTTCTGAAGGAAATTTATTGTGGATTAGTATTACAGTTGTGTTGATCGCTTGCTTAGGCTATTTATGCAGTCGCTTTATCCTTCCTCAGAAAGTCGCCGCACCTGATTTAAAAATTGATTGGAATTTTGTGCGTACTAGTTTTCAAACAATTAAATATGCGAAAAGTATTCCTGTTGTATTTGTCATTTTGCTCGGTAACTCATGGTATTGGTTTTACGGCGCAACTTATCTCACACAAATACCTCAACTTACCCAACAAAATTTACATGCCTCAGAAAATGTTGTCAGTTTACTCCTCACTTTTTTCTCGGTTGGTATAGGGGTCGGTTCACTACTGTGTAGACGAATTGGTGGAACTGAAATCAATATCAAAATGGTGCCGTATGGTGCAATTGGTCTGACAGTTTTCGCACTTTATTTGGCGGCAAGTTTAGCTTTTGTTCCAGAGCGCACAGGCGATTTACTTACATTGAAAGATATCTTTACTCAGGGTTCAGTTTATTATCATGTCATGCTAGCGGTTACGCTACTTGGAATAAGTGGTGGTTTTTACATCGTCCCTCTTTATGCAATGATGCAAGCCTATTCGCCACGTTCACACAGAGCACGTGTTGTTGCAGCAAATAACATTTTAAATGCTGTATTTATGGTCTCCTCAGCAATTTTTTCAATTTTAATCTTAAGCATTTTGAAAATTGATATTAAAATCTTATTTACAATTACTGCTGTTTTAAGTGCAATCTTTTCATTTTGGTTATTAAAACGCTTAAAGCCTTTATTGAAAGATTCACCCAACACATTAGAGGATTAATATATGCGTCATTACACTGGTCTCGATAAAATTATTAATTCTTTTGATCAAGCTTTAAGAAGCTTAGTGCCTGGTGCAACCAGTGCTCAACGCAATAATCCCGCAAGCGATGAACCTTCACAATTATGCGTAAGTGACGCTCGTCATGTTGCTGGATTAATGAGAGTAAACCATAGTGGAGAAGTATGTGCGCAAGCGCTTTACCATGGACAAGCTTTAACAGCAAAACTCCCCCATGTTCGCGAAGAAATGCAACAGGCTGCTATTGAAGAGCAAGATCATTTGGCATGGTGTGAAGATCGCTTAAAAGAGTTAGATAGCCATACAAGTGTTTTAAATCCAATTTGGTACGGATTATCATATGGAATGGGTGCAATTGCAGGCATTGCAGGTGATAAATACAGTTTAGGTTTTGTCGCTGAAACTGAACGCCAAGTCAGCCAGCATTTGCAAGAGCACATCCAGCAACTGCCAGTTCATGATGATCGCTCACGTAAAATACTCGTACAAATGAATGAAGATGAACTGCATCATAGAGAAACTGCACTAAATGCAGGAGGTGTTGATTTGCCTGTTCCTGTTCGTATCACCATGACTGCAATTTCAAAATTAATGACTAAAACAAGTTATTATTTATAAAATAGGCTTGGGAATTGTGAAATCATAATTCCCCTATTTTTTCAAAAAATTAAGAGATTCATTTAAATACAATTTTGCCCTTATCATGTGAATAACGGTCATACCAAAAGCTTTGAGATTGCTTTTCTGTATCCGTAAAAATCGTATAGTTAATTTTCCCTTGTCTAAAACTGATTTGATCACGATTTTTTACCGCTATAACTCTTAAATCATTGACCCAAACACGCTGTTGCTGATCAATTTTAATCCGAGCTAAAGATGTACCATCTTGTCGTTCAGCAATCCACTGTGGCTGACTTATTGATGCATTTTGATCTGTTACCACGTTATTAGATTCAACTAACCCAGCTTTAATGTTTTCTTCTTTGGTTTTGCTAATATCACAGCCTTGCAACTCACTGACTTGTGTACAGCCTGAATATTCCAATTGTTGTCTATATTTGGCATCAATTGCATAAGCAGAGTTCATAACGCCACATGAGATAAAACCCGCAATCATCAGCTTTATTTGCATAGAGCACCTTTATATTTTATTCATCAATCATTTATTTAAACATCAATCTTAAAATAGGTCTGTAATTTAAATGTTGAGCCTAAAAATAAAAAACCTATGAGATGAATCATAGGCTTTTAAAAAATTAAGAAATTAGTTTAAACCATGTTCAGCCTTAAAACGCTCTAAATTTCGAACTGCATCTTGGTAACGCGATTGCACCCGACTACTGTTCATTCTTAAATCATACAAACGCTTTTTATAATCATCACGATCCTTAACCGATAGATCTTTGCGTTCCAATTCTTTGAGATAATGATTTATGTCAGTTTGCGAACGATTAAATTCTGAGTCTGCTTGATAATATGCATTTGCAACTTGGTAATAATTACGCAATGACTCACGTTTTTCGATTGGACAAACTCTAAAATCACCACGTCCGTCTAAAGCTTCATTAAAAATGGTTTCAGGGCGACAGTAATATCCCAAGCCCTTTTGGTAACCTTTCTCATATAAACTTTGATTCGGGACAATATTCGCTTTTTGACAAGATGAATAGTATTTATCTAAACGTGAATCATACCCAGCAGAACCATCTTTCTCACCAACATTAAACCAATTTGCCGTTTTACATTGATCGACACTCATAGCAGCGCAACCAGAAAGCAAAACCGTTAAAACTGATAAGCATAAAATTTTTTTCATAAAAAATTCCTATTATTATAGTGTTCCAACAAAATTAATTACATTGTAATGACAGGATAAGCATGCTGCTGTTGATACATTAAATCATTATGTCGCCATAAATCGAATAATGGGATTTTAACATCTAAAGCCAATGGCAACTTTTTTGGATTAAATTGCATATGCTTTAGAGAGTTACCCCATGCAATTACATCAATATCTAAACTAATATTGTGCGAAGGACGCACGCGCCCTGACTGCGCTTCAAGTTTTTTTAATGTTTCAACTATTTGATCAAAATTAAGCTGACTTATTAATAGACACGCAGAATTCCAATAATCAGCTCCAATTTTATCTCGGCAAGGAATTTCATAAATTGGAGAAAATTCAACACGACCTAAACTAGCAATCTGATCATAAGCAAAAAGAAAATTCTTTTGCTGATCAACATTACTCGCCAGTGCGAGCGCAAAAATTGTTTCTGTTGCGTTCAAGACGAATTCCTACTGCATGAGCTTGTGCAATGATGGCTGGTTTACGAATGGTAATGTTGATCGATTCGATCGAAGGGAAAGTAGAAAACAAACTATTTAGGACGAGCTGTGCAGCATGTTCAATTAACTTTGGTTGAGCTGTCTGAATAACATGAGCTGCAAGCTCACAAATCTGAGCATAGTTAAGAGTATCTTCTAACTCATCTGAAGTTGCAGCCTGTGCCAGATCATTATGAATGGTTAAATCTAGCATTAAAGGTTGAATAATTTGACGTTCCCAATTGAAACAACCAATCACTGTATCGACCTTTAGCCCCTCAATAATAATGGCATCCATAATTTACATCACTTAATAATTCCCCCTTTAATAAAGGGGGATTTAGGGGAATTCTTCTTAATGCTTTAAAAATGAAGCAGGTTCAATATTGTGAACCATTTTCAAACGTTGGTCAGCATAAATATCGGTATATGGTGCAAGAACACGCATGAAACGATCAAAATATAGCATCTGCTTAAACAATAAGGCGAAGTCGCGTGGGAATTTAATCCCATGACGTTCACCGACGCCAATCATATCCATCATAATGTCATTAAGATCAGCAGGATTTGAACTTAAAATTTCTTGCGGATCTGCCAACAAAACACCGCTAAATAAACGCTCTAAGTCATCTGCAAGCACTTGTGTATCAACTTTATGATGTGTCATGCCCATTTTGAGCATATTTTCTGCCATAGCAACGTAATTGGTATGTTGTAATGCATCCATAAATGCCATACACGCAGACCAAACTTCAGGGTTTAACTGTCCAACAATACCAAAATCGATAAATCCAATACGACCATCTTCGAGCAGCATGAGATTCCCTGCATGTAAGTCTGCATGGAAACTCTTACAAAGCATCAAACTACCAAACCAAGTATTCATTGCGGTAATGAGAACTTGTGTTGGATCTTTCGCATATTTTTTTACAACATCAAAATCCGTCAATGACACACCATACAAACGCTGCATGGTCAAAACACGACGTGTAGAAAATTGATGATAAACTTTTGGCGCAGTAGCAGATTGATTACCCGAGATATTTAAATATTCAATAAAATCATCTAAGTTTTGTGCTTCTTCAATAAAATCAACTTCACGTACCATACGTGTTTTGATCTCATCAACGATTTCAGAAAGAGATGCAAATTTTATTTTAGGCACTGCTTTTTCAAGTAATTTTGTTGCCCAATGCACTACATTTAAATCAGTGTATAAAATAGTTTCGACACCTGGTTTTTGCACTTTTAATACAACATCTTCACCTGTCACCAATTTTGCTGCATGAACTTGAGCAATCGAAGCCGATGCTAAAGGTTTTTCATCAATAAAACTAAAAATTTCATTGAGATTGCGCCCTTCAAACTCTTCTGCCAATACTTTCTGAATATAGCTAAAGGGTAAAGTTGGCGTTTGATCTAAACAACCTTGAAACTCTTGAACATATTCACGCGGAAATAAAGAAGGCGTACTGGCAATAAATTGTCCCAATTTAATATACGTCGAACCCAATGATTCAAAAGTCTCACGCATGAGCTTTGCGTTACTTGGTTTTTCGGTTGCGTATTTTACACCTGCTTGTGCCGCAACAACGACTGTTTCACCAATACGTGCAACAGATCGTAATCCATCGAATAAAATATTTCTTTTCATAATCTTTCTTGCCTCACAGATTATTGTAGTTTAGCAAATTTTGCTCATTTTACCGATCAAGTTGCCTGACAAACTGGACAATTTACATCTTTTTCAAATTTGAGAATACGTTGAGTTAAATTTAAACCATTCCAAACTAAGAGTTTTTCTCTCAGTGGCATCAACCCCAAACCTAAAAACAGCAATGTGTGATGTGCTTGTAATGACGCCATCATTACAGGTGTAGTTGCAAGTACGCCAGATTCTGCACATCTTAGACCTTCATTAGCATTGTCTGCTTTTGGAAATAGACACTCATAACAGGCTGAATCAGAATCCACCATAAATAACTGTCCTTCAAATCCTATTGCTGAAGCACTAATTAATGGTACTTGATACTTTTTACATATGGTGTTGACCAAATAACGAGTTGTAAAGTTATCACAGCCATCTAACACTACATCTTGGTGTTGTACGAAATCATCAGCATTCGTTACATCAAATCGTATATTTTGATAGCTGACTTGTATGTGAGGATTAATCTCTTGTATACGCTTTGCGAGTATTTCAGCCTTATATCGACCTAAATCATTTGTAGTAAAAGCAATCTGCCTCTGTAAATTACTAATCTCAATCGTATCAGCATCGACAATTGTAATTTTTCCTACACCCGCTCGTGCGAGCAACTCAGCGCTAGTACAACCTATTCCTCCAGCACCAATAATTAATACATTCGCGAGTTTTAATTTTTCTTGCGCTTCTATATCCCAACCATCTAATAAAATCTGACGACTATAGAGATGCATTTCCTCATGACTTAGCTCAAATTCGTTTTCTAAATGGTCTGACACATTAATTCCCTAAGTTACATTTAACTGGCTAGATTTTAAGTATATGAGTGTGTTTATGAAAGAAGATTCTAGCATTTATATAATTTAACTTTGACAATAGCCATTTTTTACCCCAATATTTTACACACTCATTAACAGTTAAATAAAATCAACAAGTTATAACTCAGGTTAAAAACTTTGGATATTCTTCAATTTTTTTAATAAGTTTATGTTTTAGCTTATTATATTGATGATATCTTAAGTTCACTGCCACATAGGCAGCTTAGAAAGTGCAAAATGGTTTAGCAAGTCTGAAATAAAAGTTCACTGCCACATAGGCAGCTTAGAAATGCGAAAATATTTCTAAATTTAGTGCCTGGTCGTTCACTGCCACATAGGCAGCTTAGAAATACTACCCCCTGATTTTAGCCAAGTGCCTGCGGTTCACTGCCACATAGGCAGCTTAGAAATTTGAATAAAGTCCTAATACTCTGAGGATTAAGTTCACTGGCGCACAGGTTGCTTAGACAATGATCAAAACACCTAAAGAAATATAATTTAGTTAAGTTTCTTCTGATCATTCATAATTTCGTATGACTGCGCTCGAAGTAAATCTTCTTTTGTCGCAAACGTACTGTTCCGAAGTTGTTCAATAGATTTTTGTTTGGTTGCATCATTAGCGTTACTTTTTAGAATTTGATCACGTTGAGACAAATAACTATTTACTTGTGTTTGCCAATTCGCTTCATCTTGGTCAACTCTCTCCAAACGATCTGCCGCTTCAGGCCCGAGTAAACTTTCTCGCATATTACGCAGTTCTTGAGCAGAGCCACCCTTCGTTTTTATTTCTTGAGTAAGTTGCTGTAATTCTGCAAATTGCATCGACACACGAACGCCATCTGCTAAAGTAGATGGCAGCTCATTAATCAAGTCAGCTATCTTTATGGCTTTTTGTTGTGTTGATAAATTCTTATTAGAATGGATTCTCATTTGCTCAATATTAAACTGATTCAGATTGCGCTCGTTTCCAAACAGAGCATTAATTTCAGCCTGATTGAAAAACTGTTGCTGTAGCTTATTCATCTGATCAATAATTTTTTGAAATTCCTCAACATCTCCAGATTTAAAATTCCCTCTTGGTTTTTGATTTTTTAAAGCATGCGTATAAGCAACATATTGATCCAATAAATAAATTGCATAGTTTGAAGCAGTATCAGGCAAAGTTGCTGTTAGGTATTGTTTAATATCAGAAATTAGTTCTGATTCTGTTTTTTCACCTAAACTTGAGAAAAAATAATCGAAACAACTTCTCAGACCTACCGTTAAAATTAGTTTACCGCTCCCATCTACTTGGATTGGACAATCTATTTCTGTTCCTTGCAGTGACGGTGCGAGTATAGGCATCTTTCCTTTTTGATTATTTTGTTTTTCATTGGACAAATCATTTTTTGATTGTAATTGAGTTTGCTGATTTAGATGATTCTGCTGCTTTTGTCCCTCTGGTTTAAAATACCAGTATATAAAAGCCAGCAATAGCAATAAACAGACCATTAAGCCTAAAAAGATTATTCTATTATTTAAAACCTTATTACTCATCATCCTTTACTCTATTTATTATTCATTCTAAAAAATATTGAGGCTAAAGGAGTTAAATTTACCCCTTTAGCCTATTTATTAAAGACCCTGATTTTTTAACCGATTTGCTTGAGTACGAAATGGTGTAACAGGATTTTGTAAGAAGCCTACTAAACCTAATATTTGATTCACTTCATCCAAATGGTTAAATGCATAATTATCACGAATAACCGTTCCCAAATGGCTTGAACACCTTGGTACTAGACCATCATTTTCACCGGGGATAAGTAGAGATGTAGCAGCAAGACCATAATCCATCGGATCTAAAACATTGGTTAAGACCCCTGTTCCGCTCCAAGAATAATAACGAACGCCATTTACAAGCTCAGTACCTGCTCCACAAGCGGTCGTTGGGACACCAGCAGGAAAACGTTGATTAAAATTAGCTGAACCAGCAGTCGTTAATGAATTAAGTCCTGCAATCGCATCTTGATCATAATAATGACCAGAGCCAATCCCAACTAAAGAAAAGAATGCATTAACCGCACCAGCAATGATAGGCGAAGCTGCTGGCCCAATAGGTGATTGCGTTACTGTATAAACCACATCTGCTACATTTGAACCTTTAGCGGGACCACCCACTGATGTTACAGAAGCAACTTGATTAGGTATCAAACCAGCCACATATCGTATTGATTGTGAACCGTGACTATGCCCGATCAAGTTAACTTTTTGAGCACCTGTGATCGCCAGCACTTGTTTAGCTTGAAGTAATAATTGTTCTCCACGAACTTCTGATGAATTAAAAGAAGCTTGTTGCGCCACAAATACATTTGCACCGTTTCCAACTAGATCCTCTGTAATGCCATTCCAATATTGCAATGGTCCGACCGCAGAAAAACCTGCCATTCCATGTGCCAACAAAATTGGATATTTAGTTTTTGCATAGCTTGATGTAACACTTGTACTACCGCCGACTGAACAAGAATTTACATTACAGTTTTGCCATGATGCTTTTGGCGCTAGAAAATCGAATAAACCTGCATGTACAACAGATCCACTACTCACTAGCATGCCCGCCATTAACGCCATAGTCTTGAAGTGTTTTTTCTTCACGTTTTTGCTCCTAGCATTTTTCATTTTTATTACAAACGTTTAGTCCTAAAGCTTTGTATGCGGAATCATTCCATACATACAAAAGACTGCGAAAATTATACTCCCTAGAAATATTGTGTGAATTTTAGACTAAAACAAACCGCGCCAAAATCATAACAATACACGCCATTTTTTTTATTGAAATGCAAAATTCCGATGAATGTACATTTTCAAATGCGCTTCACTGCTTTAATTTCACGATGAATGGAATAAGTATTTCAATGGAATTTGTTCAACATTATGAGTATTCCCCGTCTTCAGTATCAGCATTTTATTAGTGGCTCTTATGTACATTTACTCAGTGAGGTTGTGTCTCGGTGGAACATTTCATCTGAAGAATTATTCTGGGGTACTGGAGTCGATGTTAAACAATTAAATGATCTGAATTATAAAATTAGTCTGAGTTCTTTCAAGAAAGTGATTGCTCGTACTATAGAGCTTACTCAAGAAGATGGAATCGCTTTCTACGCCGGCACTCAACTCAAAATAAGCTCTCATGGTTTACTTGGCTTTACCGTTGCCATATCAAAAAATGCTTTTGAAGCAATAGAAACTATTAACCAATTTGTTCGTTTGCAATGTTCATTTGTGGAACTAAATTTTACTGTAGAGAATGATCTTGCTTATTATGGAATTACATACGATCACTCTGTATTAAATTTTAATGATGCAACAGATTTACAAGCCTATGAATTTAGCTGTGTATTTTTCCTCATCGGTTTTGTACATTTAGTGCGTTTTTTTATACCTAGTTTTAAACCATGTGTAGAACTACAATGTAAATATCCAGAATATTTCACGCGTTTCAATGACATTCTAACTACAACTTTTGAAGAAATACGCTATGAGCAATCTTCTAGCCGTATTATTAGTTCTGCAAAATTTTTAGACATACCTCTGAGCATGTCAGACCCGCTGACTTCAGAAAAATTTAAACTACTGTGTCAAAAAGAATTGGATGATCTGGTGGCTACACAAGATATCATTCAACGCGTTAAATATCTTATAGATGATAAAACTGATGGCCTACTTAATATTGATCAAGTATCCCAAAAATTAAATCTTACTAAAAGAACACTTCAACGTATGTTGAAAGAGAAAGAAAGAAGCTTTCAATTACTCTATGATGAAGTTCGTAGGACTAAAGCTCAAAAATTATTATTGAATCCATTCATTACCAAAGATGAAATTGCAAAAAATTTGGGGTACTCATCAACATCAAGCTTTAGTCGTGCCTATAAACGTTGGGAAAATCAATAAATCAGACTAATCCTATGTCACAATAAGTGCTGATGATGAAACTGATCGGATGAGATATGTCTGAAAATAAGATGCTGCCTGTAGATCTACCTAAAGCTTATCGCTTACTGAATCACGGTCCTACAGTTTTAGTTTCTGCACAACACGAACAAGATACCGATGTTATGGCGGCAGCTTGGGCGTGTGCCTTAGAACTGACGCCTGCCAAGGTGACTATCGTATTAGATAAAAGTACCAAAACACGGCAACTAGTTGAGCAAAGTGGATATTTTGCTTTACAAGTTCCTTGTTACGCGCAAATAGACATGGTGCATCAATTAGGAACGATAAGTAAATTTGATAATCCAAACAAACTAGAAGATTGTCATACTCAGATTTTCTACCAAGCAGGATTTGATGTTCCTTTAGTTAAAGACAGCCTCGCATGGCTGATATGTAAAGTAATTCCTGAACCACATATCCAACAAACACATGATCTCTTTATTGGATCAGTGATTGCAGCATGGGCAGACCCACGTGTGTTTAAAGATGGGCACTGGAATTTTCAAAATGTCGGAAAAGAATTGAGAAGCTTGCACTATATCGCTGGCGGAACATTTTATTTGATCGGTGATGAAGTCAAAGCCAGTATATAAAAACAAAAAAAGAGATGACTATAGCCATCTCTTTTTATTCAAATTATTCTCGGATTTATTTAACTGCTTGCTCATAGCGTTGGTTAACTTTGTTCCAGTTCACTACGCTCCAAAACGCTTTCGTATAATCTGCGCGACGATTTTGATATTTCAAGTAATACGCATGTTCCCAAACGTCTAAGCCTAATAATGGTTGCCCTTTCTTATCGGCAATATCCATCAATGGATTATCTTGGTTAGGTGTAGATGTAATTTCTAATTTTCCCGCAGGGTTGACAATTAACCATGCCCAACCTGAACCAAAACGACTAGTTGCAGCTTGGTTAAATTGTTCTTGAAAAGCTTCAAATGAACCAAAATCTTGAGTAATCTGCTTCAACAATTTTGGGCTTACCTTACCCGTTTTATTGGTAGGAGCTAAGCTTTCCCAAAAAAATGCATGATTGAAATGACCGCCACCATTGTTTCTGACAGCAGCATTGTATTTAGAAATTTGCTTTTGAATTTGTTCAACTGTTAGTTTATCTAACTCAGGATATGTTTTGATCTGAGCATTAAGATTGTCCACGTAAGCCTTATGATGTTTTCCATAATGAATTTCCATGGTTTGTTGATCAATCGCAGGCTCTAACGCATTGGTTTTATAAGGTAACGGCGCTTGCGTAAAATTTGCAAAAGCTGAAACACTAAAACTAGAACATATAACTAAAGACAAAAATCCTTTCTGAAGATTTCGCATCACACACCTTTATTGATAATCGTTTTCATTATCAACATATAGATAAATGAGCCTTGGGTCAAACAACAGTATATAAATCAATACATTTCTAAATAGCTTAAATACAAAAAAAGCGATCAATCATCGCTTTTTTGTATCTTTGAGATTTTATTTAGCGGCCATGCGAATGGAGCCATCAAGACGAATGACTTCACCATTCAAATATGAATTTTCAGCAATATGCCCAACTAAACGAGCAAATTCCTCTGGGCGACCTAAACGTGACGGATAAGGTACCATTTGCCCTAATGCATCTTGCACATTTTGCGGTAAAGCTTTGAGCATTGGCGTTTCCATAATACCTGGGGCAATAACCATAACTCGGATTCCGTGACGCGATAATTCACGTGCAATCGGTAAAGTCATTGCCACTACAGCACCTTTAGAAGCTGAATAAGCTGCTTGACCAATTTGACCATCAAATGCCGCAACTGAGGCCGTGTTGACGATCACGCCACGATCTTCATCACCCTCTGCAACCGTGTTTTTACTCATTGCTTCTGCTGCTAAACGAAGCATATTAAATGTACCCGTTACATTGATCTGCAAAGTTTTAGAGAACATTGCTAAGTCATGTGCACCCTCTTTGCCTACAACTTTTGCAGATGGTCCAATCCCTGCACAATTTACTAAACCATGGACACTGCCATGTTTTGCAACAACCTCTTTAAAGAATTGTTCCGCAGCTTGTTCATCGGTCACATCCAACTTCACAAAGTCAGCCTTGTCACCTAAAACCTGTACTTGTTGCTCACCCGCTTCAACATTCATATCCACTAATGTAACTGATGCGCCTTTCTCTACTAAATATTCAGCTGTAGCCGCACCAAGTCCAGAACCGCCACCAGTAATAACAAAATGTTTTCCTTGAATTTTCATTTACGTTTCCTATCAAATTAAAGATATATATTTTTATAAGCGAGAGTAAAGATAACTTTTTTCCGATACAATTCCAAAAAGTAGCAAATTTAATGCAACTTTTGAGCATTCATCCTAATTTATCTCCTATCTTTTATCTAAATATGAGCAAAAATCCGCACATTGAATTGAACTCTGCTAAAGACACCATTTCAAATGCTTTAATACGTGAGGCATTGAGTGTTGCTGCAAGTCGAGGTCTGAACATTGTCAATATTGCCAATCGTGCAGGTATTTCAGCAGAATTACTCACTTCAACCAAAGCTCGTGTTCCCGTCATCCAATGCGCACAGCTTTGGATTGAAACAGCAAAAATGCTAAATGATGAATTTTTAGGTATGGATTCACATCCAATGCGGCGTGGAAGCTATAAATTACTCGCTCAAATAGCTTTTGGAGCTGAAACCTTAGAACAAGCAATTCATGAAATTTTTAAGTTTCTCAGCCTGATCTTAGATGATATTCAAGGTGAATTAATTCAAGAAGGTTCAAAAGCTTATTTAGTATTGCATGATCGGGAACAGCCCAAAAGGATGTTCACCTATGCGACTTTTTTAATGCTTGTGCATAGTTTGATGTGCTGGCTAAGTGATCAACGTATTCATTTTCAGCACATGATGTTTAAATGTCATCAACCGCTAGAATTGCAAGATTATCGTATTCGGTTTTGTGAAAATATTGAATTCAACGCAGATCAAAATAAAATTGAATTTGATGCACATTATCTCAAACATAAAATTAAAAAAGATAAACAAGCGTTAAATGATTTTCTGAAACAAACACCTTATAACTTAATCGTAAGGTTTAAAAATGAAAATTCTTTAAGCTTGCAAATTCGTCGTCAATTGCTGCTACAACCCCCATGTGATTGGACAGAACTTAAAGACATCGCTCAGCAATTAAACATGTCAACAGCAACCATTCAACGCCGATTAAAACAAGAAGGCGTCAGTTACCAGCAACTCAAAAATGATATTCGCTGTGATATCGCGATTGAACGTTTAAGCAAAACTTTAGATTCTATTCAAAGTATTAGTGATGATCTCAATTTTCATGATCCAAGTGCATTTCACCGTGCATTTAAAAAATGGACAGGTGTTAGTCCTGGCAGCTATCGAAAATCCTCGCCGACGAAGAAAAGCCTTTCGGGTCATTTGGAATAATAACCGGAGTTAAAAGATGTATTTACCAGAAATTTTCGAAGAAAAAGATCAAGAAAAGTTATTTACACTCATTCAAAGTTATCCCTTTGCGACCCTGATCTGCAATACGTCAGAAGGAATTGAAGCGAATCATCTACCCTTTCAATTGATTCAAAATCAAGATGAGAACACAGCTTCTTTAATTGCTCATATTGCAAAAAATAATTTACTGCATATCCAAATCGAAAATGGTGCCGATGTACTGATTATTTTTCAAGGCGAACAAGGCTACATTTCGCCGAACTGGTACCCAAGTAAACAGCAACATCACCAGCACGTACCAACTTGGAACTATCAGGTGGTTCATGTCAAAGGAACTATTACCTTTTTATCTGATGAAAAATCTTTACGAGGTATTTTAGCCAAACTGACACGTACGCATGAAGCTAAACAAACAGTGCCTTGGAAAATGTCTGATGCACCAAGTGAATATATAGCTCAGCAACTTCAAGGCATTGTTGGAATTGAAATCAAAATTAATAAAATGACAGGAAAATTCAAACTGAGTCAAAATCGTGATAAGTCTGATGCTTTAGGAGTTGTGGATGGTTTAGAAAAACAAGGTGATCGTCTACTCGGACAAGCCGTACAGCAATATATTCAGGATTAACTGTTATCCAATTTTATATATGATAAAAATTGTCTAGATAAAGTTATTTAAGCTCTGATCAACAGATGGCTGCGCGCTATAAAGGACTAATTACAAATCTACAAATCTACAAATCGTTGAATTAGAAGATTATGGACATTAGATACCGTATGAATGATCTACCCTACAACTGTAGCTAAAGAAATTATTCGCTTTTTAGATAATTATGCTTAAAGTTGGGCAAGCGTGACACGATCATTACCGCCATAATCTTTGATGGTTTTAATTTGCTGAAAACCTTGTTGCTCAAAAGTGTCTCTTACAATTTTGCCTTGATCATAACCATGTTCAAGTACAATCCAGCCATTTGCTTTGAGCCAGTTTTTACCTTGCTGAATAATAATTTCAATATCTGCCATGCCATGATTATCGGAAATTAATGCACGCTCAGGTTCTGATTTAAGCATTTGCATGTGTACATCATCAGGATCGATATAAGGAGGGTTAGAAACAATCAAATCGAACTTTTGATCACTCAATGCCTCGAACCATGCACCACAGCAAAATTGAACTCGTATTAAACCGTGCCGAATAGCATTTTCTTTAGCAACATCTAATGTAGGCTGAAAAATATCAGTTGCTGTTATTTGCCATTCAGGTCTTTCGCTCGCCAAAGCTAAAGCAATAGCCCCAGTACCAGTACCCAAATCTACAATATTTGCTTTTTGATCAAGTTGTAACTTTAAAACTGTTTCAACTAAAATTTCGGTATCAGGACGTGGGACTAATGTGTCATGGGTGACTTTTAAATCTAAAGTCCAAAATGGTTGCGAACCCGTGACATATGCTAAGGGTTCACCTTGCTCAATTCGAGCAAGCCCATCTAAATATG
Source organism: Acinetobacter sp. Z1 (assembly GCF_024296945.1). Lineage (NCBI taxonomy): Bacteria > Pseudomonadati > Pseudomonadota > Gammaproteobacteria > Moraxellales > Moraxellaceae > Acinetobacter > Acinetobacter sp. Z1. The sequence goes on from NZ_CP101115.1 coordinate 2,006,486, forward strand.
CTTGCTCTTGCATCTCCGTTAAATCCTGCTCAAGCCTCAGCTTTAACTCTAAAGCATGAATACCCAAAAGATGTTCTAGTAACCATGCCGCTTCTTGACGTTCATAGCTATCAATTTCACCTTTAAGTTCTAAGGCTTGAGCAATATTCATTAGCCGCCATTTTCCTGTGCAAGCATCGCTAACTGATCCGCTTGATATTCACGGTGCAAACTATCAAGTAACTCGGTTAAATCACCCTCCATAATCGCATCTAACTTATATAAAGTTAGATTAATACGGTGATCAGTCATACGACCTTGTGAATAGTTATAAGTACGAATACGTTCTGAACGATCCCCCGAACCAACCAAGTCACGGCGCATTTCGGAGGTTGCCGCATCAGCCGCTGCACGTTTTGCATTTTCTAACCGCGATACAAGCAACGCCATAGCTTTGGCTTTGTTCTTATGCTGCGAACGTTCTTCCTGACATTCAACCACGACCCCAGATGGAATGTGAGTAATACGAACCGCAGAATCAGTTTTGTTAATGTGCTGACCACCCGCACCTGACGCACGATAGGTATCAATACGCAAATCAGCAGGATTAATTTCTACCGTGGTATCGACATCAACTTCTGGAAGAATAGCAACAGTACAAGCTGAGGTGTGAACACGCCCTTGTGATTCGGTCGCTGGTACACGTTGTACACGATGTGCACCACTTTCAAATTTCAAACGACCGTAAACGCCTTCACCATCGATGCGGCAAATAATTTCTTTATAACCGCCATGCTCTCCTTCATTTTCAGAAAGCACTTCGATACGCCAACCTTGTGTTTCAGCGTATTTACTATACATACGAAATAAGTCACCTGAGAAGATCGCAGCTTCATCACCACCCGTTCCTGCTCGCACTTCAAGATAAGCAGCATTGGCATCGTTCGGATCTTTAGGAATCATAAGCACATTTAATTGATCTTCTAATTCAACCAATAGTGCTTTATTTTCCTTTATTTCTTCTTCTGCCATATCTTTGAAATCAGGGTCAGATTTCATCATTTCAGCAGTTTCAATATCTTCTTCAGCTTGACGATATTTCTTCCATACCTCTGTAATTTCAGTTAAATCGCTGTGCTCACGTGAGAGTTTACGGAATCGTTTGTTGTCTGAAATTACTTCTAGATCAGCAAGTAATGCAGTCAACTCTTCATGACGATCACAAAGTTGATCTAGTCTTAAACGGAGTGATGCTTTCATGGGTGAAATATCTCAAAAATCTAAAGACTCAATGCAATTCAAAAACTTGAAGCACGAGTAAAATCAAAAAATTGCGCATAGTTTACAGACTCTATGGATTAAAAGACATAGTCAAAGCTATGAACTTACTTATCTACCATCATTTCATCACAAATTGTTCAGTTTTGTTGTTTGCACTTGTTCTCTTATCGGTGCTTAGATATAAATTAGTCAGGATAAATAAAAAGATAAAACAATAGGATGATCTATGAATAACTTTATAAACCGTCCAACATCGGCATTTATAGCAGCAAGCTGGGTCGCGTTGCTGGCTGGCGCTGTTGGTTTCATGATTGGTTTATGGAATGCCAATATGCCTCTGCATGAAAAAGGCTATTATTTCGTTATTTTACTCTATGGATTATTTTCAGCGGCCTCATTACAAAAAGCAGTTCGCGATCAATTAGAAGAAATTCCTGTTACTCAAATATATTATGGCTTGTGTTGGGCATCTATGGCGGTATGTATTGTTTTATTACTGATCAGTTTGTGGAATGCAGATCTCGCAATGAGTGAAAAAGGCTTTTATATCATGTCATTCTTACTCAGTTTATTTGGTGTAGTTGCTACACAGAAAAATATTCGTGACTTAAATTATTTACGCTTACAAACTGAATTAAATCCTCACCAAATCAGATTAGATGAATCAACTTCTAAACAAGATGATGCTGAGTAAACATCGGAATGCGTTTGGGACATCTCCATTTTTTGATTTTTATGATGTGAGCAGATTAACTATCTTATTGTTAAATCTGCTTAATTTCTCACTCCACCTCCATCATTGAAACAAAACTCTACAATCAAGTCACCAAAGAATAATAATTAGCGAGTGCTTCTCCACATTTTCTTTCTAAAACTTTGTTACATTTGCAACCATTAGAAAGATGTCCTATCAGTAGGAACATGGAGTCAAAAATGAAAGCGAATATTTTATTATTAGGTGCAGTTTTAGCGAGCTCAACTTTAGCAACCAATGTATATGCTGATAATGCAACACGCGTTGCTGCAACTTCTGCTCTTGGTAGTGTTGTTGGTACTGCTATCGGTAAAGAAATGGGTGGTAACAATGGCGCTATGATTGGCTCTGCGCTTGGTGGTGCTGGTGGTGCTGCGGCTGCAAGTAGTAAACGTACCCGTACCGAAGCTGCGATTGGTGGCGGTTTAGGCGGCGTTGGTGGCTACACAGTGGGTAGAAATGTTGGCGGCACAACTGGTGGTTACATTGGTGCTGCGGCTGGTGCAGCAGGTGGTGCGGCACTAGGTCGTAAAGTTGGTCAAGATCGAGACTATGACAATTACCAATCGAAGAAATATAAAAAGAAGAAAAAGCATCGTCGTCATTAATACAAAAAGCACCTACGGGTGCTTTTTTTCAGTTAATACTTACTTAGATATTTAAAATTCCGAGCAAAATGCTAGGTTGAATCTATGCGGTTATATTTTTAAAATAATTCCCTATTTTTTATATGCCTTTTGTATCATGAATACTGAATTACTCTCTCCTGCTGGTTCACTTAAAAACATGCGCTATGCTTTTGCTTATGGTGCAGATGCCGTTTATGCAGGACAACCACGTTACAGTCTCCGTGTTCGTAATAATGAGTTTGATCATGAAAATCTAAAAATCGGAATTGATGAAGCACATGCATTAGGAAAAAAATTCTATGTTGTTGCCAATATTCAGCCACATAACAGCAAACTTAAAAATTTTATTCGTGACATAGAGCCAATTATTGCGATGCAACCTGATGCATTAATTATGTCTGATCCTGGCTTAATCATGATGGTTCGCGAACATTTCCCTGATATGCCTATCCACCTTTCGGTACAAGCCAATGCGATTAATTGGGCAACTGTAAAATTCTGGAAAGACTATGGTTTAAGCAGGGTCATTCTCTCTCGAGAATTAGCATTAGAAGAAATTGAAGAAATACAGAAAAATGTACCAGAGATTGAACTCGAAGTTTTTGTCCACGGCGCACTATGCATGGCCTACTCAGGACGATGTTTACTCTCTGGGTATATGAATAAACGAGATGCAAATCAAGGCGCATGTACCAATGCTTGTCGTTGGGAATATAAAATTCATGAAGCACAAGAAGATGTGAATGGTGACGTGATTCCTGTTCAGCAGATAGAACAATCAAAACAATGCTGTTCCAATAAAGTTCAAGATGACCTAGTTCAGAGTGTTTTAGTACAACGTAATGATGAAGAAATGTTTGCGGCTGAAGAAGATGAACATGGTACTTATTTTATGAACTCGAAGGACTTACGTGCCATTCAACATGTTGATCGTTTGACTCATATGGGAATTGCTTCACTTAAAATTGAAGGACGAACAAAATCCTATTTTTACTGTGCTCGAACAGCTCAAATTTATCGTAAGGCAATTGATGATGCGCTATCAGGTCAACCATTTGACTCAAGTCTAATGGATCAACTTGAAGGTTTAGCCAATCGTGGTTACACAGAAGGATTTTTACGTCGCCATGTGCATAGCGATTACCAAAATTATGAGGATGGTTCATCACATTTCGACTATCAACAGTTTTGTGGTGAGGTAATTGAGCGCAATGGAGACTATGTTCGAGTCGAAGTTAAAAATCGGTTTTTAGTTGGCGATACACTTGAGCTCATGACTCCTAAAGGTAATCTTGTCTTCACTTTGACTGAAATGCTTGATTTAAAAGGTTATCCAATCGAAAGTGCAAAAGGTTCTGGACATATTGTGAAAATCCCACTTTCAGCAGATATCGATATTACTTATGCCTTATTAATCCGCAATCTTCCACACGCCAAAACACAGTTAAAAACTGATGCACTTGCATATTCGGCAGATTAAATATGGCGCTATTGATTACTTCAGCATGTATAAACTGTGATATGTGCTTGCCAGAATGCCCTAATCAAGCGATTTATGAAGGTGCAAAAATCTACGAAATTGACCCACAACGTTGCACTGAATGTGTCGGTTTCTACGAAGCACCCACATGTATTGCAGTTTGCCCTATTGATTGTATTAAACCTGATCCTTTACACATAGAGAGCAAGGATCAACTGCAAATTAAATTTAATAGCTTAAATTTATTAGGTAATTAGAGACTTACACAATATAAGTGAATCACTCAATCGCATATCAATCATCGATTGTCATCTCTAAAAAGAAAGCAATATTTAGGGACATAGACAAAACACTGGCATCAAACTTGCTATTTAGTATTACGTTTTTAACAATTAGTATTACTACAGGTGTCTGCCTATGCACCATTCATCCGCGTCAAATAAGAACACGCTTTTCTTAAGTTTAGGATCTTTTTTAATTCCTTTACTGATTTGGAGCTGTGTCAGTTATTTACCTTTTATTTGGCATCCTCAAGTACAAATTACAAATTCAGGTGATGCATCCTATTTACAAATGGGAACTCGCTTAGAAAAAGATGCTTATTATGCTGAAGCGCAAAATATCATTGATCAGGGGAAAAATCCTCCTACAGGCATCTTAGTCAATCCAATCTATTTACCTGCACCACATGAAGTCGCAAAAGCACTGTTTACTTCATTTACGACACCACCACAGCAACCCGACTCTCCGTGGTTACATCAGAGCCTATGGCATAGTATTAAGATCGTATTTACGGCTTTCTTTATATCGTCTTTGCTGGGTGTGCCGCTTGGAATTTTATGTGGTTTTTCAAAAACCATCTCAAGATTGACAGAGCCTTTTGTCGAGTTCTTCCGTTATTTACCCGCACCTGCCTTTGGTGCATTGGCCGTTGCTATATTAGGTATCAATGATGCACCTAAAATTGCCATTATTGTGATTGGTACGTTGTTCCAACAAATCTTAATTATCGCGAATACAACGCGAATGGTGGATCGAGGTCTCATAGAAGCGGGTTATACATTAGGTACTAATAAGATCAAAAGTTTATTCCATGTGGTTATCCCCGCAGCACTTCCTGATATTTATCGAGATCAGCGTGTTCTACTTGGGTGGGCTTGGACTTATTTAATTGTATCGGAATTAATTGGTGCAACCTCAGGAATCACATGGTTTATCACTCAACAAGCTCGCTATCAAAACTTTGATAATGTCTATGCAGCAATTCTCATCATTGGGGTCATTGGCATCGTTTGTGATTTGATTTTAATGAAACTCGGCGCACGTCTATTTAAGTGGAAAAAAGGAGTATGAATATGGATGAAATTTTTGATTCAAAAAGCTACTTCGACACTATTTATGCTCGACCTGTCATGCTTGAAACCAAGAATTTAAGTCAAGTTTTCCGGCATGGAAATACTGAGCGAGTGGTTTTAAATAACATTCATTTAAGCATTCACAAACGTGAGTTCATTTGTGTCATCGGACCGTCAGGTTGTGGTAAATCAACTTTAAGTCGTGTCGTAGCAGGTTTGGATGATTTTCACAGTGGTGAAGTCCTAGTTGAAGGGGAAAAAATTCAAGGACCGAGTTCCGAACGCGGCATGGTGTTCCAAGGTTATACCCTTTTCCCATGGAAAACCGTCAAAGAAAATGTGATGTTTGGCCCATTGATGAAAGGCGTGAGTCCGACTCGATCTGAGGAAATGGCGCGTGAATGGATCAATATTATTGGTTTAGAAAAATACGAAAATCAGTTTCCGCATGAGCTATCTGGTGGAATGAAGCAACGTGTTGCAATTGCCAGAGCTTTGGTCAATGAACCGAAAATTTTATTAATGGATGAGCCCTTCGGCGCTCTAGACCCTTATACCCGACAAAAAATGCAAAAGCATCTGATGGATTTATGGCAAAACATCGACATCACGATTATGTTTGTCACACACGATATGGATGAAGCTATTTTATTGGCTGATCGTATTGTGGCTTTAAAAGCAAATCCAGGTGAAATCAAAGAAATTATTGAAGTGAATCTACCACGCCCACGATCATTAGATTTAATTCACTCACCCGAATTTAAACAATTACGTCAGCGAGTAGATCAACTCGTCCATGCGCAGGAAGAAGACATTGACCCTGCTTTAGAGGATCTGCCAAAAATTCCTCGTATGACCAAAATCAGTACATAGAAATAAAAATAGCAATTGGGACGACCCAACTTGCTTCATTTATTGCTGGACGACCAGCCTATGGTGAACCTTATGAGTCAATCTCATGATGCTTATGCACTGCCGCTGATTGATATTTCACTGCTTGCAAGTGATCGCTTACAAGATCGAATCAAAGTTGTCACAGCGCTTGATCAGGCCTGTAAAGATATTGGTTTCTTATATATTCGAGGAGAGCAATTTCAACCTGAATTATTCCACCAATTGAAACAGATTGCGCAAAGTTATTTTGCTCAAGATGAAGAAACCAAAATGCGCCACTATATTGGTCTTTCTCAAAATCATAGTGGCTATGTTCCTATCGGCGAAGAACAATTCAAGGCAAATGTTTACGATTTAAAAGAATCCTATGATGTGAATTATGATTATTCAGACCCATCGGATAGAAGACCATTATTAGGTCCTACGTTATGGCCTGACCATCCTCAATTTAAAGCTGTCGTTTTAAATTATTATCAGCATATTCGAGCAATAGGTCAGCAATTATTTAAGGCTTTCGCTTTAGCCTTAGAGCGAGATGAAGACTTTTTTGAACAACATACACAACGTGCGCCAAGCCAATTAAGACTGATTCATTATCCCTACAATCCAGCAGCAGAAGATCAATTTGGAATAGGCGCACACACAGATTATGAATGCTTCACCCTGCTCTTTCCGACCGCTGAAGGACTGCAAGTTCTCAATAAACAAGGCGAATGGATTGATATTCCATTGATAGAAAACACCATGGTGATGAATATTGGTGACATGATGGAAATTTTGTCAAATGGCCGTTATTTAGCAACAAAACATCGGGTTAAACAAGTTCAACAAGAACGTTACTCTTTTCCTTTATTCTTCTCATGTGATTACGACTATATCATTCAGCCAATCATAGAGAATGAAGCACCTCACTACTCCGCCATGAAAGGTGGTGAACATTTGTTTAATCAAACTGCTCAAACATTCATGTATCTGAAAAAGAGAATTGAAACAGGTAAACTTGTTTTAGAAAATGCTCGACCACTTTACTCCTTTGGTATGCAAGAAAAAGGAGAAACACCATGAATCTAGTGCTGCTCTTAGAACAACTACAACCCACTACTTTAAGCGATATAGAATTACCTCAATATTTAATGGGAAGTTTTAGACGGAAAAGTATTACTTTTTTTAATGGAATGACGGATGAAAAGACCATTGTTTATTGGTTTCAGTCCAAATCTTTTAGCATCGATTTAAGGCTGGTTGATGGCAATAATACCTCTATCTACCAACGTCAAGGATGGATTGGGGACACGATATGGGATGCGAAAACTGAACTTTTGTCATGGCATATCAAACACAATTATCAAAATCATGTGCAGTGGCCAGAGCCCGCAAAACTTTATCAGATTGGAAATTGTATTTTAGAATTTTCGCCTTCGAATGCTTATGTCGAAGATTGGCGTCAACAAGCTAACAAAGGTTTGTTTCTCGGACTCAGATTATTTCAAATGCAACATTTAGCAAGCCAAGAAATAATCACGATGGATGGTGGTTTAATTATTACAGATCAACAGATTGCCTATGCACAATCTCGTCTGCCATATCATCAGCAGCAGATTGGAAATGTAGCTTGGCTCTATGATTTGCAGGATAAAAACAGCTCCATTGATAACTATGAAGTCTCAATTGCATTAACTAATGCAACTATTCATTTCAGTACACAACCAGACAAAATTGATCAGCTCATTGCATTGGATCATTTTGAAATAATTGATAGCAATACCATTTCACAGCTCAAAGTGATTGATGGCGAGGAATATCGACTTTATTTCACTATTGATGTCTATCAACCACATTTTGAATTTAGTCATTCAAGCTCCACTACTTCTGAGTCAGAACAATGGTTCGATCATGAGAAGGATCACTTGTTAAAAAATTCAATTCATGTTCTCTAACTTTAAATAGGCGATCTATGTCCTATCTCTTTTTGACCATTGCAATTATTGCTGAAGTAATTGCGACTTCAGCCTTAAAAGCTTCACAAGGTTTTAGCCTTCTGACGCCTTCTATAATTACGATATTAGGTTATGCAGTCGCATTATTTTTCTTATCACTTACACTTAAAACCATACCTGTTGGTATTGCTTACGCGATTTGGTCTGGTGCAGGCATTGTACTAATTTCAACGGTTGGATGGATTTTCTTCAAACAACATTTAGATTTAGCTGCAATCATCGGGCTTGGTCTGATGCTGGCTGGAATTATTGTAATCAACGTTTTCTCCAACAGTACACATATTTAAGACCTTAAAAACCGTTCATTTTTGAACGGTTTTTTAATGTTTGCAAATCTATTATTTAAGTTCATCTAGCAGAGCAGGATAGATCAAACCATCAACATCCACTTCGCTTTTATAAATACCATTACTGACGTTAAATTTATTCACATGATAAGTTGATCCATAAATTGAATCGAAACCGTCTCCTTTTACAAATACCTTTTTATTGGCAGCGACATCTAATAAGTGAGTACCATCAATAAATTGCTCATATTGTTTTGGATCAACACCAACACGATTTGCCATGATTTTCACGGCATCATCATGTGTAGCAGGATCTTGAATATATTTTACGGTTTTATCCCACACTTGGATGAGTTTCTTCCATTCATCTTTATGCATAGACAAGTGACTAGTATTGACCGCTAAAGTGTCATAAATCAAACCAGGTTTATCTTTTGAAGTATAAATAATTTTTGAACCTGCGACAGCTTTAAGTGCTTGATTGGCTACTGGCTGCCAAACTGCAATTGCTGATATATCTTTACTCGCAAACACTTGAGGCAACTCATTGGTCACTGAATTCACTAATTTCACATCAGTCGATGGAATTTTTGCATCATTTAAAGCTGTCGCCAATAATAAATGATCAACCAAACCCTTTTCAGTTGCGACCGATTTTCCTTTTAAATCATTGATGCTATTAATGCCCTCTTTAGCAATAATCACATCATTACCCGCAGAATAATCCGTCACCATAATGATCATGCCTTTAGTACCGCCAGATGCATTGACAAGATTATCGCCATTGGTGACTAAAACTGCATCCAGTTGATTTGCAGCAAAAGCTGAAAGCGAAGCTGAGTAATCAAACCATTTAAACTCTACATTTAAACCAGCATCTTTTAACCAACCTTTTTCAATCGCTACTTGCCATGCCACAAAACCCGGCCAATCACTATATCCAATCGTAATCGGTGTGGCTGTATTTGCGCTTTTTGTTTCAGTTGATTTATCTGCTGTTAGCACCTTGGCAGAGTTGTCACATCCCACCACAGACATCGCGAAAAGAATTGAAACTGATAAAGAAGATATTGCACGCTTCATTGTATAACCCCATATTTGACGTTCAGAAAAGTTTTAAATTTCCATTGATAAATCTGTGTACAAATCAATTCATCTGGCTTTTAGCCAAATGGGTTTGCTACTCGTTTTGCTGTAAAGGTGGCATGACGGCATCCATGAGTTCTAAATGCCCTTTAATCACACCTTTGAGTGCAATGAACTGCTGGCTTATTTGTTTGAGGTCATTACTTTTTCCTTGTAAAAGCATAACTTCAAGAATCTTTTGCTGATCGAGTTGAATACTTAAAGAACTGATCACTTGTTCCAAAAACTGATGTTGCAAATCACTTAACTGAACACGAATGTTGCTTGAACTGCGTTGATAAAGTAGTGTCAATGTGCCCACCATCACTGAATTTTCGGTGGTGTATTGATGAATGAGATGCTTATTGATCATGTCAACAATCGCTTGAGAACGACTTTCATAATGTTCCTCAACAATTTTTTGATCTAAAGCTTCAACCGTTTTTTCAGGAACTGTAATGCTAATACGTGTTAGCTTAGGTTTTGCATTCATACTCATTCAGCTATTTTTTAGGAAGTTGATTTTGCTTTACATACAAACCTGCTCTCACAGAAAGCAACTCAATCAGCACTTTTGTAGCAATGTGAAAATACTGAACTAGAATTTTTTTGATTTTCATGACCGCTCCAGTAATACCAAATTAAAGATTCGTAATATTAAATGCAGTATCCATGCCAGTTTTTACGCTGTTTTACTGAGTAAATCATTTTAAAAAGATGAAAAAATGCACATAAAAAAAGCCCTAAGTTTCATCATAGGGCTTTTTCTGCATCATGGTTTTTTTGATTTTATGCTGGCGCAAGTGTAAACAAAGCTTGCCCTGTTTTTACCGTTTGTGCTTTATCAATTAGAATGGTATCTACTTTCATTTTTGCAGGTGCGATAATTGGAATCTCAATTTTCATAGCTTCAATCACAGCAAGAGTTTCGCCCTCCTCGATGATATCTCCCACTGAACACTCAATTTTCCAAACTGATCCCGGCATGTGTGATTCCACGAGCATCCCACCATCCGGGATACTAATTTCAGTCTCATCAATCAAAACATCAACCTGATCCGAAACATATTCAGCTAGACCCGCTTCATGCCATCTTTGTCTTTCGGCTTCAAAATTAGATTGCTGAACTTGTTTGAATGCTCCAATACTTTGCTCATTCTCTTTGAGAAATGCATTGTATTCTTTAAGGTTCAAAACACCTTCTTCAATGCGTAACTGTAAACGACCCGCTTTAAATGATTCACGCATTTCTAACAGTTCTTGTTCAGATACTTCATAGAATCGAATCTGATCAAAGAATCGTAATAGCCACGGTTTATTTTGTTCAAAATTAGGATTTTGACGATAACGGCTCCAAACCTGTGTCGTTCGCCCAACAAACTGATAACCACCCGGTCCTTCCATGCCATACACACACATATATGCACCGCCGATACCGACTGCATTTTCAGGTGTCCATGTACGTGCTGGATTATATTTTGTCGTCACCAAACGATGTCTAGGATCTAGTGGTGTTGCTACAGGCGCACCAAGGTAAACATCACCTAGCCCCATCACAAGATATGACGTGTTATACACCACATCTTTAACTGCCTGCTTCGATTCCAGACCATTAATACGGCGAATAAACTCAATATTATCAGGACACCACGGTGCATCTGGTCTTACCAATTGCGTATATTTTTCAGTAGCAAGTTGAGTTTGAGAGTCTTCCCAAGCGAGTGGCAAATATACCGTTCTCGATGCAACCTGCATGTTTTCTATGTCTGGTAACTCACTTTCTGCTGCCTGCAATAATTTCAATAATTCAAGCTGATCTAAAATTGTTGAATCAAAATGAATTTGTAAAGATCGAATGCCCGGTGTCAGATCAATAATACCTTTTATATTTTGTTGTTGAACCCACTGCATCAAAGCATGAATACGGAATCTCAGATTTAAGTCTAAAACCAGTTCTCCGTATTCAACTAATAAATAATGATTCCCAGCAGGTCGATACGTTACATTTGGTTTATCATCAGCTTGCTCTAAGGTCGCCAAGACTGCATTTGCTAATGTAATTTCTTCTGCTTCAATTTGTGGCTGATAATTGAGCTGTGCTGTGGTTTCATGCGCCATTGAAGCTTGATAACGCTGTTCTAAGCATTGTGCTTGCGTGTAACTCACAGGGATAAACTTCACTTTATCTCCTGCTTTTAACTGTCCAAGCTTCCATAATTCAGAATTTATAACCACAGCAGGACACACAAATCCGCCTAAACTTGGGCCATCAGGTCCTAAAATAATCGGCATATCCCCTGTAAAATCAATTGCACCGATTGCATAAGCATTATCATGGATATTTGAAGGATGTAATCCTGCCTCTCCACCATCAATACGAGCCCATTCAGGTTTAGGTCCAATTAAGCGAACGCCTGTACGACTTGAGTTGAAATGGATTTCCCATTCCTGCTCAAAAAACATAGAAATATCATTTTTGGTAAAAAAGTCAGGCGCCCCATGTGGGCCATACATCACCGCAATTTCCCAGTTTGTTTGAAATGTCGGTATTTGCTCTGGGTTTAAGGAGATTGATTCAGTCTGCTCCGATGCAAATATTGGCAACATATCCCCAATAAGTAAATTTCTACCTGCATGACCACCAAATTGTCCTAACGTAAATGTCGCTAAGCTGCCTAAATATTTAGGAACATTAAAGCCCCCTTTTATTCCAATATAGCTTCGGCAACCCGTAACGACACGGCCACATTTTAAAACTTGTCCTTTTGAAACATTAATCGTTGACCACATTGGAATAGCTTGACCATCTAAGCTGGCTTCCATGTCGCCACCCGTCAGTACAATCTGGCTATTACAATGGAATTTCAGCGTAGGCCCTTGCAACGTGCACTCTAAACCAGCAGTGTTAAATGCATTACCAAGTAGTTGATTGGCTAAATTCAAACTTAATGCATCCATAGCTCCCGAAGGTGGAACTCCCACGTCCCAATACCCTAATCGCCCCGTCACATCTTGGATGGCTGTTTGAATACCTGCCTGTAACACTTCTATTTTTTGTGTTTTCCACGCAAAAGTATTTAAAAAACGTGTTGTTTGAGTGCCTTGTTTAAAGGTCTCAGAATCAATAATTTCCTGTAAGTATTCTAGGTTTGTTTCAATCCCTGCAATCTCAGTAATACTTAGGCTATTTTTCATCGCCGATATTGCGTGATCACGGTCTGTAGCTGTCACAATAATTTTAGCGATCATTGGATCATAAAAAGAGGAAACGTTTGATCCCGTTTCAACCCAAGTTTCCACACGAGCGGCTGAATCAAATGTAACATTCGTCAATAAGCCTGCACTCGGTTGGAAATTTTTAATTGGATCTTCAGCATATAATCTGACTTGAATTGAATGTCCAGAAGATTGCAATTTTTGCTTGGGTGGTTCCCAATCGCCACTCGCTAAGGTCACCATCCATTCCACTAAATCAACGCCATACACTTGTTCAGTTACACCATGCTCAACTTGTAAGCGTGTATTAACCTCCAAGAAATAGAACGCTTGATTATCGGTATCCATGACAAATTCAACTGTACCTGCTGAACGATATTGCACGGATTGCATCAATTGAATGGCAACATTTTGAATATATTGACGTTGCTGATCATCTAAATGAGGTGCTGGCGTTTCTTCAATTACCTTTTGATTACGACGCTGAACCGAACAATCACGCTCACCTAAGGCAATGACATTTCCTTTGCCATCACCAAAAATTTGAACTTCGATATGACGTGCATTTTGAACAAATTTTTCTAAATATAATCCAGCATCTTTGAAATTTGCTTGTGCAAGATATGAGACCGTTTGATAAGCATCTTTCAACTCGGTTTCATTCCAAACCAAACGCATCCCAATACCGCCACCACCTGCGGTACTCTTGAGCATGACAGGATAACCAATTAAATCAGCTTGTTGAATAGCATCCGCTTGATCAAGCAATAATTGACTACCGGGTAATAAAGGCACATTATTTTGAATTGCTAATTCACGAGCGGTATGTTTAAGACCAAAATCAAGCATTTGCTGAGCAGTTGGACCAATAAAAACAATTCCATTTTTCTCACATAATTCACTAAAAGCTGCATTTTCTGATAAAAAACCATAACCTGGATGAATCGCTTCAGCACCTGATGCTTTTGCAGCAGCCAGAATCTTATCAATATTTAAATAGCTTTCTTGCGCAGGTGAAGGACCAATAAAAATCGCTTCATCTGCTAATGTAACATGTAAAGAATCTCGATCTGCTTCTGAGTAGACTGCAACAGATTGAATACCTAACTTTTTTAATGTACGGATGACCCGACACGCAATTGCACCACGATTGGCAATTAATACTTTATTAAACATAATTCGCCCCTCAAGCTTCACGTACAATTAATTGAATTTTTGTCGGGTTGTAGGCGTTACATGGATTATTCAATTGTGGGCAATTCGAAATTAAAACAATCAAATCCATCTCTGCTTGAAGCTCTACATATTTTCCTGCTGCTGATACGCCATCTTCAAACTTTAAATGTCCTTCAGTCGTTACAGGAACATTCATAAAGAAGTTAATGTTTGGGCCAATATGACTGACGTTCAGTTGATGTTTTTTCGCAATCGGATGCTGAGCTAAGGCATACATAAAATTATTACGACAACTATGCATCGGATACTTATCATGTGCATAGCGCACCGTATTACTTTCACATGAACACGCACCACCTAATGTGTCGTGTCTACCACAGTTATCATCCACAATAACCGCAATAGGACGAGCATAATTACTAAATAGCAAGGTGCCTTTTTCAAGATAAATTTGTTGATTTTGCGCTAGTGTATCTGTGGCACTGTATCGTTCATCTGGATTTTCTGCGCTGATAAATAAAGTATCAACAGCTTGATTACCCTCTAAATCTACAATTCTGAAATACTGACCTTTTTTGACCTCGCACATCCACGCTTCACCTGCTGGGCATACTTCATCAAGGACTGCTTTTTCGAGTTTTTGTAATGCTGACATCTTAGTTCTCCAATCCTTAATTTGATAATGCGTAATAGCGTTTATTGTTGGCAAAACCACGTTGATTTTGCGGGCATGAATCTTTGCAAATATCAATTTCGGTTAGAGGATTGGCTTTAAATAATCGAAGTTGAATATCAGCAGGTTGATAAGTTTCTGTTTGATCTAAAGGATGTGGTGCCGCAGAAAGAAAGACCAAACAATCCATCTCAAAGCGCAACTCTATTATTTGATGACGATTATCATTTTTAAGATAAGTTAATTTTCCACTATCATCAGGTTGAACCTTAGAAAATAAATTAACTGTGGCTGTCAAATCAGCTTGTCTTAAACCAAATTTGGTTAACTCAACCAATAAACTGTCTAATCCATTTTGAAACATGTCATTACGTGCTTGTTGGAAATTTTGCTTACCATATTTTTTTTCAATCTGTGCTGCTGTACTTGGGCCACAAAAAACATCATTCCAACCGTGATCATCTTTCACAATTGATGCCATTACCCGACCTAAATCTGAATATAAAACATGTCCCGTTGACAAAAATGCAGTGTGCTGTGCCTTTAAGCTGTCTGGCATATTAAAACGTTCTAATTTTTCTTCTGCATTTACACAAAACAAAGCAAGATTGGCATTTTCATTGAGTGCTTCAACTTGTAATACCGTACCCCTTTGAATACGACCAGACCAATGATGCCCGCCTGGTAATTTTTCATCCCAAAGTATCTGATTGTCGTGATAAGACGATTGATTCATAACACACCTCTTGCGGATAATTTAACCTCGTAATGGCAAAATGCCTGACCTCCCGGGCTTTTATCCCTCCGTGTAGTTCTATCGAACCGTTATCTCTCGGACCAGTCATGTTGATCAACATCGGAACCCTAGACAACTTTTAGCTATGTTTAGGTGAAGCAAAAGACATGCCAAATAAGTATTACGATTTTTCGCATTCGTAATACTTATTTGATCATTTTTAGGGATAATTTGAGACAAGAGATAAAAATTAGCACCAATATGATGCTCTGCAAGAAAACACTTTGTTTAGAACTTTTAGAAAATTTGAATAAAAAAAGCGCCTGACGGCGCTTTTTTAGATATACAAATTAGTTTGCATATACAGGGAATTTAGCACAAACCGTTTCAACTTTAGCTTTAACATCAGCGATAACTTTTTCATCACCTTTGCTATCGATAATGTCAGCGATCCAACCTGCAAGGTCGCGAACTTCAGCTTCACCAAAACCACGAGTTGTTACAGCTGGTGTACCAATACGAATACCAGAAGTTACGAATGGAGAACGTGGGTCATTTGGAACAGCGTTTTTATTTACTGTGATATGAGCAGCGCCTAACCATGCATCAGCGTCTTTACCCGTTACATCTTCTTGTTTAATTAAAGATAATAAGAATAAATGGTTATCAGTACCACCAGATACAACATCATAACCACGAGCAATGAATACTTCAGCCATAGCTTGAGCATTTTTAACAACTTGCTGTTGGTAAGTTTTATATTCAGGTGCCATAGCTTCTTTAAAACAGATTGCTTTAGCAGCAATTGCATGCATTAAAGGACCACCTTGGTTGCCTGGGAATACAGCTGATTGAAGTTTCTTTTCGATTTCTTCATTTGCTTTCGCAAGAATTAAACCAGAACGCGGACCACGAAGCGTTTTATGAGTAGTCGTTGTCGTTACATCAGCAATTTGAACTGGGTTTGGATAAACACCAGCAGCAACTAAACCTGCAACATGCGCCATATCAACAAAAAGGTAAGCCCCAACTTTATCCGCGATATCACGGAAACGTTGCCAATCTACAACACGGCTATAAGCAGAGAAACCAGCTACGATCATACGTGGCTTGTGTTCTAAAGCTAAACGCTCAACTTCTTCATAATCGATTTCACCTGTTTCAGGGTTCAAACCGTACTGGATTGCATTATATGTTTTACCAGAGAAGCTAACTTTAGCACCGTGAGTCAAGTGACCACCGTGAGCCAAGCTCATGCCTAATACTGTATCACCAGGATTAAGAAGCGCTAAGTAAACTGCTGAGTTTGCTTGTGAGCCTGCATGTGGTTGTACGTTTGCATAATCTGCTCCAAACAACTCTTTCGCACGGTCAATTGCAAGTTGCTCAATAACGTCAACATATTCACAACCGCCATAATAGCGTTTGCCCGGATAGCCTTCTGCATATTTGTTAGTAAGTTTCGAGCCTTGAGCTTCCATTACAGCTTTAGAGCAATAGTTTTCAGAAGCAATTAACTCGATGTGAGCTTCTTGGCGGTCGCCTTCCGAAGCAATCGCTTGAGCTAATTCTGGATCAAATTCAGCAATAGAGATATTGGCAAACATTAGCGGAGGGTCCTATAAATTAGGGCTTTTAAGCCGTGCTAAAGATTGGTGCGAATTATAGCATGAAGTTTGCTGTTACAGAGCTTGATATTTATTTAATTATTGGTGAATTTGATTCATCTTTCACTATTAATTTTAATTTGCTGGAATTGATCTATTTTCTTTTCTGTATTATTCAAAACATTATGCTTAAAACTATAAAGCCCAATCCTCAAATCACGAAAATTGGGTTTTGATAAAACTTAAAATCTTAATTACTAGGTGGCATTACTGATTTGACATCATTCAAAATATTTTCAATATTAAGCTCATATGCCGTTCTATGATCCCATTCAGGATTTGTTACATATCGAATATTAGACCCTTTACTAGCAGCAACAAAAACTAGAGCATCCGTTGCTTCTTTTGGTACAGTGGTATCTTTTGCTCCCTGATAAATAACAACAGGTTGATTAAGCTTAACTTGTGCAGGTTGAGAATCTTTTTCTAAAAACTCTTTCACTATAGGTAAAGCCATAAAGTTTGTTTGAGTACGAGGATAATTTTTCAAATCGACATTTGTTTTTAAATAATTTTGCATCCCGCCAACAAACTTATTACCTAATACATCTGAACAGTCTGACTCAGCTTGACTCGCAATTAAGTCAGTTGGTGATTTAAAAACATTTGAATAACTGAACGTTAAATTATTATTTCTTAGACCTGCAGTAATCAATGCAGTAAAAGTATCAAGTTGTGCATAAACTGGAATTTGAAAGTTTACAGGCGCATCTTTTACAGATTGCTCTCCATTTATTAAAATTGCACCAAGATTAGATGCAGGCGCTACAGCAACCGTTCCTTTATAATCCAATTTTGCGCGGCTCGCATATTGAGCTGCTCCTAATGCGGCTTGCCCGCCTTGTGAATGCCCGACCGACATCCATTGACGTGATGTCATTTTTCCTTGACTAGATAAATAAGATCTGGCTGCAACTACAGCATCGGTAATTGAATAGGCCTCACTTTTTACATTTAAAAATGGATGAAGTTCACGCCCGCTCGGTTCGCCAAGCCCTTCATAATCAGGCGCAACGACGATGTAACCTGCTGTTAAAAATTTACTAATCATTCCATGAACATATTCATTAGTTAAATTACCACTCGGCGCGCAAATATCAGCCACACCAGTTGTTCCGTGCGCCCAAGCCACAATTTTCCAACCACCAGCCGGCATTGTTCCTTTAGGAACAAAAACCAAACTGGTTGCCATCGTTTCTTGACCATTTTTACCTAACATTTTGTAAGTCATAATAGAGCTTTCTGACGCTACAAGACTAAAATTACTTTTGGTATATGCTGTTGGCATTCCAACCACAGGATCTTTGATATTATTTTCAGGAATCTCAGGTTTTGGAACAAATATTGTCGTTCCATTATCATCGCCACCACATGCTGCCAAGAACAAAGTGCTACTCAGCATCGCAACCGTTAATAGTTTAATTTTCATCTAGTTTTTCCTTAACTATTTTTCATTTTTTTCCTTAGACTGAATGCTCTAAGGTTGTAATAACATTTATTAGAATTACGCCTAATTTCATTATGTTTCAAGTTGTTTTTATTTTTTGATTTTTATTTATTCAAAACATCGAGAAAACTTAAAAAAATCAAAATCTGAAGTATTTTCGAAACAGATTATGAGAAAATTTCTTGTAAGATAATCAAATCCTATCAAACTTGAGTCTACTTTATGCAAACCATCATTTTAGATACAGAAACACATACATTGAATGGTTTGCCAATTGAAATCGCTTATGCGCCGATCGAAATTGAAAACGGAAAATTAAGCTTAGATAAGAAAAAAATCTTTGATCAGCTTTACCAAGTAGGACAACCTATTTCATTCGCTGCAATGGCGGTGCATCACATATTAGAATCAGACCTAGCGGATCAACCTTTTTATAAGGAATTTAAGCTCCCGTCAGAGACAACTTATATTATTGGACATAATGTTGATTATGATATTGCTGCAATCGCACGATGTGGTGTAGATACCTCTAAATTAAAACCAATATGTACACTTGCCCTCGCCCGTCATGTTTGGGAGGATGCAGAAGCACATAACATTTCTGCACTTATTTATTTAATCTCAAAGGGAAGTGAAAAAGCACGCGAAATGCTTAAAGGTGCTCATCGAGCAGACGCGGATATTATCTTAACTGCCAATATTTTGATGCATATCATTCATCAATTAAACATTGAAAATATTGAACAACTATATATAGCTTCTGAACAAGCACGCATTCCAAAAAGTATCACTTTTGGTAAACACAAAGGTTCTTCTATTCAAGATTTACCTGCTGACTATATTCAGTGGTTACTTCGCCAAGATGATCTTGATCCATATTTGAGAAAAGCCTTAGAAAATAAACTGATAAAGTAATGGAAATTATATAATCAAGATTATTTTCCAGTTACTCGAAACAAGACAATGATATTTAATAATATGTTAACGTAACTGTCATTTTTCAACCTTAACTTAATCTCCGTCTAGATCTTGATTGGGGGAGATTAAGAGATGTCACATTTTTTTAAAACAGAGCTTGGGCAAACTGCCCTCCAAGAACGTAGTATTGCTTTAACCGCACGTCAACGCCGTCTACTGCTTTTAATTGATCATGAGGATTTTAAAGAACTAGATCAAGACTATAAACAAAGAATTGCACCCAATGAATTGGTTCAGCAATTGATTGAAATGGGACTATTAGCAGAACAAACAGCTCAAAAAAATACAAGTGAAATCAATGCTGATCAAAATGATAATGAACAAATATTAAATGCAACCCAATCAGAGCAAATCCAACAAATTACATTAAACTCGATAGAAAATATTGAACCTGAAGACATAACATTAGAAAAATTACCATTTGTTGAAATTCAACAAGTGATGATTCAAACACTCACAACCTATTGTGGGCTCATGGCTCGCCCATTAGTGCAAAAAATTCAATCTATAAAAACGATTCAACAACTCAAAGCTTGCCAAATGCAATGGATTACCTCATTACAAGAATCGAGAATCTCACCAAGTCAATTGAATCAAACATTAAAGCTCATTAATTATTCAGTACAACATTTATAATTCATAAAATATAGAAATAATTTGATATGACAAAATTAGCAAAACAAATGTAATCCCTCAAATCTAATTATGAAGGATTTGTTTTTATCAGAAAATTATTAAAAATAAGAGAAATTAAAATGTTATCTTGGTGCGCTCAGCGGGACTCGAACCCACGCCACAGGCTTCGGAGACCTGTACTCTATCCAGTTGAGCTATGAGCGCATGCGAGGCACATCATAGGCAAAAAAAGCATATTGGTAAATACATAGCCTTAAACAAAAATGTTTATTGTCTATTAAACCAACGATTTCAATCTTATAAAATTATCTAATTACTTTTAAACAGTTTAATTTAACAGAACCGGATCTTCTTACCCTTGAATCAAGCTCAAAAAACAACGTTCTGTTTTTAACACGCCATAAACCTATTTTTCTACTTGGTTTATTTTTTCATATCGCTCAAAATACCCGTTCTATTTAACAACGTGAGACGTTTATGACTGATGCTTTGGTGTTGAGCGGTTTGTCCAAAACTTATCGTAATGGTTTTCAGGCGTTAAAAGGTATCGATTTAACCGTGCCTGAAGGTGAATTTTATGCATTATTAGGTCCTAATGGTGCTGGTAAATCTACCACGATTAGTATTATTAGCTCTTTAACCAAAAAAACATCGGGTACAGTGGAAATCTTTGGGCATAACTTAGATACCCACCCATCCCATGCGAAACAATGTCTTGGTGTTGTTCCTCAAGAGTTTAACTTCGGTCAATTTGAAAAAACATTTGATATTTTAGTGACACAAGCGGGTTATTACGGAATTCCCAAAAAACTGGCTGAACAACGTGCAGAGTTCTATTTAGAAAAACTTGGCTTATGGGAAAAGCGTAATATTCAATCACGTATGTTATCAGGTGGTATGAAACGTCGTTTAATGATTGCACGCGCAATGATGCATGAACCTAAACTTCTTATTCTTGACGAACCTACTGCGGGTGTCGATATTGAATTACGCCGCTCAATGTGGGATTTCCTCACCGAAATGAATGAAAAAGGCACTTCTATTATTCTTACAACACATTATTTAGAAGAAGCCGAAATGCTTTGTCGCCGTATCGCGATTATTGATCGTGGCGTGATCAAAGAAGATACCTCAATGAAAGGTTTCCTCAATCAACTCAATGAAGAATCATTTATTTGTGACCTTGTTGAACCAATAAATGAATTCCAGCTTGATATTATTGGTTTTAAGTTTAATTTAATTGATCCCATGACCTTAGAAGTCACGATGGATAAAGCTCATAGCATGAATGATTTATTCTTAATTTTACAATCGCAAAATATTCAAGTCAGTAGTATGCGTAATAAATCAAATCGCTTAGAAGAATTGTTCGTCAAAATGGTGGAGAAAAATCTTGCAGGAGCGGATCAATGAATTTCAATCAATTACAAACCGCTCTATGGACTTTAGTTGTTAAAGAAATTCGTCGCTTTATGCGAATTTGGCCACAAACGTTGTTACCGCCTGCGATCACTATGAGCCTATATTTCGTGATTTTCGGTAATTTAGTTGGCTCACGCATTGGTGAAATGGGTGGCTTTAGCTACATGCAGTTTATTGTGCCAGGCTTAATTATGATGGCGGTGATCACAAACAGCTACGCCAACGTATCTTCAAGCTTCTTTAGTGCTAAATTCCAAAAAAGCATCGAAGAACTGATCATGAGTCCTGTGCCATTACATTTAATTCTTTGGGGATATGTGATTGGCGGCGTTAGTCGCGGTGTCTTGGTTGGGCTAATTGTCACTATCATGAGTTTATTCTTTACTCACTTAGAAATTTATAATTTCTTCGTGACTATATATACAGTCATTATTACTTCATTATTATTTTCGCTTGGTGGTTTCATTAATGCAGTTTATGCGAAGTCATTTGATGATATTTCAATTATCCCGACCTTCGTATTAACACCGCTCACCTATCTTGGTGGTGTTTTCTATGCGATTAGTGCTTTAAGTCCATTTTGGCAGAATTTATCTTTAATTAATCCAATTGTATATATGGTCAATGCTTTCCGTTTTGGCATCTTAGGACATAGTGATGTCAATGTAACATTCTCATTGAGTATCGTTACTCTATGCTGTGTTGTGCTGTATGCAGTTGCTTATCATTTATTAGCTCGTGGTTCAGGAATGCGTGAATGAGTGTTGAACATTCTTTATTGGGTAAAGACACCCAATACCCTACTCAATATCAGCCAGAGGTTTTATTTCCAATAGCCCGTGCTGAATCCCGTCAACAATATGCACACGTTGAAGGAATCACTCAAGGCAAAGACTGGTGGCATGTATTCGAAATTTCATGGCTAAATAAGCTTGGTTTACCACAGGTTGCGATTGGTCGTTTAATGTTGCCAGCCAGCTCACCTAACCTGATTGAATCAAAGTCACTTAAACTTTATTTCAATAGTATGAACTTCACTCAATTTGAGTCCCAAAATACTTTTATAGAAACAGTAGAACGTGATCTGTCAAATGCTGCTGGTGGGAAAGTTGAACTGCAACTGTTCCAAGTCGATGATTTAGAGATTTCTAAACCGAAAGGTATTTGTATTGACAATTTAACTCCTGAACGTCTTTCAGAACACCCAGACTCAAGCTTATTGCAATTAGATAATACAGCGGAAGATGATATAGAGATTGAATTGTATTCACATCTTTTAAGAAGCAATTGCCCAGTAACTGGTCAACCCGATTGGGGCACGGTTTTTATTCGTTTTAAGGGTAAAAAACCTTGTTATCGCAGCGTATTAGCTTATATTATCTCGTACCGTCAGCATAATGGTTTTCATGAGCAATGTGTTGAGCAAATCTTTGCTGATATTTGGCAATTGCTGCAACCAGAAAAGCTGATGGTCTATGCAACGTATACTCGTCGAGGGGGCTTGGATATTAACCCATGCCGAGTATCTGATTTGACATGGATGCCCGAGCCAATTCGCTTGGCGCGACAATAAAACGAATAAATTTGATATAGAGGATGTTCTTCAATGACCAGTTATTTCGGTATTCTTCCATCGGCAACGTTGAGTCAGGATATTCAACTTGCACAAGCCAACCGTAACAGTAAAGAGCCACAATACCCTTTACGTGACAAAATTTCTCTACAGCTAACTGATGAGTTAATTGACACCATGTTGGTTCATTTGGTTCAACAATTTCCACCAAGTGATAAACGAGATACAACTGAAGAACTTGCTCAAAAAATTCGCAGCATCGTTTCAACGTTAATGAAACAGTTGTTGGGTAAAACCTCAAATGATCAAGTTTTAGAATCATTGGCGTTCATGGAAAAAAGCTTGTTTATCGACAATGAAGGCAAACAACGTATTGGTACTGTACTTCCTGATAGCCTTGTTAATGATATGAAAAAAAGCTTTGCTGAAGTAGCAGCAGGAAATGGTAAAGAGCAACGTGATGCTTTAACACAACAGTTTAAGACATTTGCAGATGCGCTTATCCAACACTTCATGACTGAATATAATAAAACATTAGGTTTAGGCATGGTAAAACGTGGTGTTGCAAGTGTTGCAACCAGCGGTGTTGAAACAGCAGTACATATTGTTATCAAAAAGCTGATTCCAAGTTTGAGCCAAGTTGAACTCGAAGTATTTACTAAACACTTCGATCAGTTATTGGTACAAAAGTAAGCTCAGATTAGCTCTAAAAGGCGACGATATTCATATCGTCGCTTTTTTATATTTTTAAAAAATCAAAGATTATAAGTGTCACAAATTCTAAATTTGCATTGTCTAAATCAGGGTTTATGTTAGCATTCGCGAAGCGTTGATTGAGTTGATTTAGAATCGCATGGCCCCAAGCTCACAGTACAAATTTTTACGCCAAGCACCACGTGATGGCTTGAGCACAGCTAACCACCCTTCGCGTTGGCAACAACTCCATATAGATCCATGGCTTTGTCTTTTTTTGGTTCTAAATGCAATACTTGGACTAACTGTTTTATATAGCGCTTCCGCTCAAGATGTTGGGCTAGTCAGTAAACAAGCTATGAGTTTCGGAATTGGTTTTGTGGTAATGTTTGGACTTGCCCAAATTCCACCAAAAGTTTATCAAGCCTTTTCACCATACTTTTATATCTTCGGGGTATTGTCACTTATCGCAGTGGTGATTTTTGGTGAAGTTCGTATGGGAGCACAGCGTTGGATTGATATTCCTGGTTTTGGTAGTGTACAGCCCAGTGAATTTATGAAAATTGGCATGCCAATGATGGTAGCGTGGTTCCTATCACGCAAAGCTCTACCTCCAAGTTTCACTCAGGTCGTTTTGTCCTTGATGCTGATTGTCGTACCATTTCTATTAATTGCAGAACAACCCGATCTAGGAACATCTTTACTTGTGCTTGCAAGCGGTATTTTTGTACTGTTTTTAAGTGGACTGTCGTGGAAACTCATTTCTGCTGCTGCTGGAGTGGTGGCAATTATTATTCCTATCGCTTGGCAATTTCTGCTACATGATTACCAACGGCAGCGCGTTTTAACATTATTAGATCCTGAAGCCGATGCTCTTGGTACAGGTTGGAATATTATCCAATCAAAAACTGCGATTGGTTCAGGTGGCTTTTCAGGCAAGGGCTTTTTAGAAGGTACTCAATCACACCTTCACTTTTTACCTGAAGGTCATACAGATTTTATTATTGCTGCATATTCAGAAGAATTTGGACTAATTGGTGTCACCCTACTGATTCTGCTTTATTGTGCAATTATTTTTAGAACCTTCCAAATCGGTTTACAAAGCTTCCATAACTATGGTCGTTTGGTTGCAGGTGCCTTTGGTTTGTCATTTTTTGTTTATGTATTTGTAAATGCGGGTATGGTCAGTGGTATTTTACCAGTGGTAGGTGTGCCTTTGCCGTTCATGAGTTATGGTGGAACTGCAATTATTACTCTTATGTCAACTTTTGGACTGGTTATGTCTATTCATACACATCGATAACGAGGAATTTTATAAACATATGTTTCATCCAACTTTAAATAAAACTTTTAAATTTATGACTTTGAGTGCCAGTTTATTTTTAAGCAGTAATTGGGCACAAGCAAATGAATTTTATAATGATCCTAATTACGCTAACTTCAAGCAAAAAACCATGAGCACTTATGGTTTAAGCAGTGAGCAAGTCGATGCGGCAATGAGTGGTGCACGCAACTTACCTAATATTTTAAACATTATGACTCGCCCAGGAGAAAGTAAGCCTTGGTACGATTATCGTTCGATGTTTTTAGCTGAAGGTACCATTCAACGTGGTATTCGTTTCAAAAACCAATATGAAGATGTACTGAATCGCGCAGAACAGCAGTATGGGGTCCCTAAAGCGGTTATTTTAGGAATATTGGGGGTTGAAACAGGTTACGGAGCAAATAAAGGCTCATTCATCACTCGTGACGCATTAGCAACTTTAGCCTTTGGTTATCCACGCCGAGCAGAATATTTTAGTGATGAGCTTGCTGCATTAATCTCATGGACATATAAAGAAGGCTATCCAACAAATAGTATTGTTGGATCGTATGCTGGTGCGATTGGTTATCCACAATTTATGCCAAGTAATATTCAAAAATTAGGTGTCGATTATGATGGCAATGGGCACATTGATTTAAGAAATTCTGCCACCGATGCCATTGGTTCTATTGCAAATTATTTAGCTCAGTATGGTTGGGAACGTGACCGTCCAATCGGCTTCCCCGCTCGGTATCTTGGCAATAATCCAGATAGCATCATTGCAAAAGATTTGACTCAACCACGACCTTATGGTGAATTAAAAAGATTGGGTATTGCACCCATAGATCCAGTGGTAAAAATTGATGATTTAGACTTAGTGAATGTCATTCAATTACAAGATCAATTCGGTCCAATTTACTACATCACTTATCCAAATTTCCAAGTGATTACGACCTACAATAAAAGCCGTATGTATGCGACAGCAGTATGGTTATTAGGCACAGAAGTAGCTAGCCGTTAGGCTAGCTTTTTTACATACAACCCAAAAGTCAATATTTTTCTTTGTATAAAAGTATATATATTCAGCAAAATACATAAATTGTTACAATATTGATTATTTTTTAATCCATAACTGTAAGTTTTTACCCTTTTTGTAACTATTTATCGTTAAAGACTAGACACACTTCGTAAGCGATGAATATTATCCACCCAAGTTAAAGTAATTGCAAAAGTGAATAATTAGACATGTGCACTATATTTCAGAGTGTTTATTGAAATAGAAAAGCATGTTCTCTAGGAGTTTATACAATGCAGTTTTCGCTAAAATATATTATAGCGCTGACGGCAGGCTTAAGTTTAAGCCCGTTACATGCTGAAATGGTTCAGTCTTCATCACTTACTAATGATGTGGAAGGTTCTAATTTAGCTGCCCGCGTTTTGAGTAAAGATTCTCAAAATTTTAATTCTCGTTTTTCTAACGTTAATAGTCTTTCAATCACTGAGCGTTCAGGTGACCAAGTACGTCGCCAGACGATTGCAGCAAAAATCGATATCCCTGAAGAAGAGCCTTCAGTGATTGAAAAACTGAATGCAGTTGCATCTAACACTGTGCGTAAGTTTAGCCAAAATGGTGTTGCATCTTGGTATGGTCGTCAATTCCATGGTCGTAAAACGGCGAGTGGTGAAACATTCGATATGAATGCGATGACCGCTGCTCACCGTAGTCTGCCTTTAAACTGTTACATCCGCGTTACCAATAAAGATAATGGTAAAAGCGTAGTTGTAAAAGTAAATGACCGTGGCCCTTTCCATGGTAACCGTGTATTAGATTTATCTTATGGTGCTGCTAAGCAACTTGGAATGTCTAGTTCAGGTACAGGTAATGTCAGCATCGAACGTGTTGATGGACCTAACTCATAAATTACAAGCTTAAATGAAAAAGCCACCTCGTGTGGTTTTTTTGTTTTTAATGATTATAAAAATTGGTTTGAATCATTTTGACGCTTAGGATCATCTTCGGTATATTGAATGGATAAAAATTATCAAAGTACGGAGTGCACAATGAAATCAATCGATGAATGGTTTGATGAATACAGTGATAGTCATCAAAATCAAACCAACAAGAAAATTCATTGGGTTTGTGTTCCTGCAATTTTATTTTCAATTATTGGCATTCTCGCTCATTTTAGTACCTTACTCACTGCTTTACTACTCGTTCTCACTTTAGTGTTTTATGCACGCTTAGATATTGTTTTAGCGGTGGCAATGGCAGCATTGTTAGCAGTCATGGCATGGTTAATTATTATCTTACCAGTAGGTGTAGGATTCTATATTGGTGTCTTTGTGATCGCTTGGATTGGGCAATTCTATGGGCATAAAGTTGAAGGCAAGAAACCTTCATTCTTTAAAGATCTACAATTTCTCTTGATTGGCCCTGTATGGTGTATGGATGCATATTTAGCTAAAGTCCTACCTAAATGGAAATCTCGTCAAAAACTGGGGCTTATAAGCTAATTTAGCGCATATCTTGCAGTTAACTTATCAAGGAAGAATATCATTGATATATTTTTCCTTGGTATTTCAGCCATCCATCAATATGTTTTCCACGCGGATCATGGTGCGTCCAATGGATAACACCACCCTTTTGGCTATATTCATATTCACCATAAAACTCAACAGTATCACCTTTTTTCAAACCTTCTATTCTGGGTGCCAAATCAATATTGTGAGCAATTAAAACAGTTAAACCATTCTCTAACTTGAGAATCATTTTTTGATGTCTCGATCCATCATTATCATCAGGAAGAATTGCTTTTACTACACCGTGCCCTTGAACTTGAATATTGCTGCTTTGCTGTTGAAAAGCCTGCATGATCTTATACTGATCCGCAGAGATTGAAACTGCTGTGTTGCTCTGCTCTGTTTGTGACTTATCAGTAATTTGATCTTGCGGCTTTAAGTCCAAACCTAAATAAACAGTCATCAAAATAACAATCACAACAACGATTATTAAATTATTTTTTTGAATTTTCATATTTAACCTTTTATTGTTCATGAAACAGCAAAATGCCAATCAGATTGATTGGCATTTTGCTCATACAATGTCTATATATTTTAGAATAGACGATTTATTCCATTTAAAGCAGCCACGCGATAAGCCTCTGCCATGGTTGGATAGTTGAATGTCGTTTCAACAAAGTACTTTAATGTATTGTTTGGGCTATGCATCACAACTTGGCCAATATGGATAATTTCAGCCGCATTGTTACCGAAACAGTGAATACCCAATACCTCTAAAGTATCTCTATGGAACAAAATCTTTAACTCACCTACCGTATCACCCGTAATTTGTGCGCGGGCGAGATGACGGAATGATGCCTGTCCAACTTCGTAAGGAACCTTTTCTTCAGTTAGTTCCTGCTCTGTCTTACCAATCGACGAAATTTCAGGAATGGTATAAATTCCTGTTGGCACGTCTTTAATTGGTTTAACATTCTTTTCACCAACCATATTTGCGCCAGCGCAACGTCCTTGGTCATAAGCAGCAGATGCAAGTGACGGCCAACCGATCACATCACCAGCAGCAAATATATTATCAACCTCAGTCTGATATTGATCATTCACCATCAACTGACCACGATTGTTTGGTACAAGACCTACATTCTCGAGTCCTAAACCATCCGTATTACCCGAACGACCGTTACACCATAAGATGGCATCAGCTTTAATTTTCTTACCACTAAGCAAATGTAATACCACATGATCATCAAAGGTTTCTAGGCGATCAATTTGTTCATTGTGACGAATTAGCACACCTTGTTCACGTAAGTGATAAGACAATGCATCTGCAATTTCATCATCGAGGTAGCTCAATAATTTTTGCTGCGTATTAATTAAATCAACTTTATGATCTAAACCGATGAAAATCGATGCGTATTCACAACCAATAACACCAGCACCATAAATAATAATTTTTTGAATTGAATAATCCAAATCAAGAATTTTGTCTGAATCAAAGACACGTGGATGGTTAAAATCCAGTCCCTGCGGTTGATAAGGACGGCTACCCGTTGCAATCACAATTTGCTTACAAATAATCGTATCTTTAATACCATCCTGACCAAAAATTAAAACCGTATTTTTGTCTTGGATGTATGCACGACCATGAAAAACATCAATCTTATTACGATCATAAAAACGTGTATGCGTGTCAACTTGCTGTTGAATTACTTTATGCGCGTTGCGTAACACTTGTTTCATGGTGAATTGTTTCCACTCACCTACTTTTTGAAACATTGGATCACGCTGATAACGGATAATACTTGAAACTGTTTGACGTAAGGCTTTACTTGGAATTGTACCGACATGTGCACAGTTACCACCGAGTTGATCACGTACATCGACGATTGCTACTTTTCTACCTGCTTTAGCTAGCTTCATTGCCGCGCCTTCACCAGCTGGGCCAGAACCGAGAATGACTGCATCAAATTTTACAACATTCCCACCAACGACCTCTTTCTTACGTGGCATTCAAAGCTCCTTTATCTGTTCGCTGTTTACTTCTATATATATGATAACTAATATGCTATGGGTTGATGTATTTCTCAACCATATATTTTTATATATTCACATTTTCAAAATGAATACCTATTTCATCCTATAAACCTGTAAATTTGACTATAATAATCCAATATCTCAAGTAATAGGTTGTAGAAAACAAGATGTCTGAACACCGTAAACCTGAACAGGGCATAAAACTTCGTGGCGCAGAAAAAGTCGCTAGAATTCCTGTAAAAGTTATACCTACGGTTGAAGTACCTCGTAAACCAGACTGGATTCGCGTCAAAATGACTGCACCTGAAGAGGTTCAGCGTATAAAAACAACTCTACGTTCGCAAAAACTCCATACTGTTTGTGAAGAAGCTGCCTGCCCTAACCTTCCAGAGTGTTTTGGTGGTGGTACTGCGACTTTTATGATTATGGGCGATATCTGCACTCGCCGTTGTCCTTTCTGTGACGTTGCTCATGGTCGACCAAATGCACTCGATGCTGATGAACCACGACACATGGCTGAAACGATTTCAAACTTGGGTTTGAAATATGCAGTTATCACCTCTGTAGATCGTGATGATCTATTAGATGGCGGCGCTCAACATTTTGTGGATTGTATTAAAGAAGCTCGCGCTTTGAGTCCAAAAACGCTACTTGAAATCTTAGTTCCTGATTTCCGTGGTCGCATGGATATTGCTTTACGCATTATGACTGAATGTCCACCAGACGTTTTTAACCACAATATCGAGACTGTTCCTCGCTTATACAAAGCAATGCGTCCAGGTTCTGACTACCAACATTCTTTGACTCTTTTGAAAATGTTTAAAGAATACTGCCCTGATGTTCCAACCAAATGTGGTTTGATGGTGGGTATTGGTGAAACTGAAGAAGAAGTGATTTCTTTGCTCGATGATTTGCGTGCACATGAAGTGGATTATGTAACCATTGGTCAATATCTACAGCCTTCTAAACAGCATGCACCGATTGATCGTTTTGTTACACCAGAAGAGTTTGAGCGTTACGCTGAACATGGTCGTAAATTAGGTTTTAGAAACATTTGGTCTGCGCCAATGGTTCGTTCAAGCTACTTTGCAGATCGTCAGTATCATGGTGAGCCTGTTCCTGCGGTACGCCGTAAAGTCGATCCAGCAAAAAAAATTGCAGTTCAAACTGTCGAAGCATAAGCAATAATATATCCCAATCGAGAGAATTTTAAAATTCTCTCGATTTTTTATTTTTCAGGTTTAAACATTATAAATTTGTCATAATAATTACTTTTAATAATTTAGAGTTTCTTAGATGCCGTGAATTTGGTGTGAATAATTACAACTCAAAACTCAAATACGAAAAAATCACTTAAAAACACTAGTTTACTTTCAACTTTACCCCACTTAAGCTAACAAAAGTAAATATAAGATTTTTAAATTATTCATTTAAAAATAAAAGTCGAAATCTTTTTCTAAGGCTAGACCCATTACAGCAATCCAATAACAAGAAGCTCGCAGTTAATAAATAACAGGGAATACTTCTCAAAAGCTTCTTATAACCAAAATATGTATCAGGATAAACGACTATGAATAAACGAGCATTAACTTTGACTGCAGCAACTCTGGGTAGCCTAATACTATTGGGTTGTAATAATGACTCTAACAACGATACAGAAACTACAAATACAATTACTGGTGATACATTAATTTTAACCAGCAATGGAATGATCAGTTCCATAGATCGCGCAACACCCAATAAGATTGTTTCAAATCTTAAAATCACAGGTTTAGAAAGTGGCGATGAACTTGTAGGTATCGATTATCGTCCTAAAGATGGAAAACTGTATGCCGTTGGCTTGTTAGGAAACCTATATACATTAAACCCAAATACAGGCAAAGCAAGTTTTCTTAGAAAGTTGATTGCTGATTCAAGTGATGATGCACCTTTCAGCAAAATTATGGGTGACGCCAATCTGATCACAGTGAATTTCAACCCTGCTGCAGACCGTTTACGTGTGATATCAAATACAGGTCAAAATTTGCGAATCAATGTCGATACAGGCGTTACAATCACTGACGGTACAATTAAATTAGCTGAAGGCACAGCCACAGTGGTTGCTGGAGCTTATACCAATGCATTTGCTGGAACAGCTTCTACTAAACTTTACAGCATTGATCAAAACTCAGATCGAATTTATTTGCAAAATGCGAACGCAGGAACACTTGGAATTTCAGCAGCATTAGGTGCAGATATCAATGGCGGTGGTGGGCTAGACATTGATCCGGTCAGCAACGTCGGATTCGCAGCACTTAAACTCACCTCTGGAGCATATAAATTTTTTCAAATCAATCTTGGTAATGTTGGAACTAGTAATGATGCCGTCTTTGCTTCTAGCGATTTAAATAATAGTTTTAATACCATGGGAATTCGTGGAATTGCTCTAAAAAGAGCTTCTGATTCTACGGCGCAAGCTTTCGGTTTAACGGCGAATAATAAATTATTAAACTTTGCTCTAAATAATCCAAACTCAGTTTCTGAAAAATCATTAACTGGTCTGCTCGTTGATGAGCGATTTATTGGAATTGACTATCGTTTGAGAACAACAACTGATCATTCAGGTAAACTTTACGGACTAACCAACAAAGCGAATTTATACACCATTAATCCTGAATCTGGCTTAGCAAGCTTAGTAAGCACATTAAAACCAGCAGCAGGAAGTAGTTTTACTGCATTGGATGGAACCAGCTTTGCTGTTGATTTCAATCCAACCGCTGATCGATTACGTGTCATCAGTAATACTGGTCAAAATCTACGAATCAATGTAGATACTGGTGACACCATTAAAGATGGTGATATTAATGGTGCTTCAGGTGCAAAAGTAACGGCGGCCGCTTATACCAACAGTTTTAAAACTCCTGTAGCTGCACTTGCTACCGAATTATTTGATCTCGATCAAACCAATAAAACATTAACTAAACAGAATCCACCTAATAACGGCACCTTGAGCCTGATTGGAAGTCTAGGTATTAATCTTGGCACTGATAATGGTTTTGATATTGCTGGTGGCGATAATGGTTTAGCTTTAGCGACAGTGTCAGGTGGTTCTGGTCCATCAGTTTTGTATCGTATTGATTTAAATAGTGATACAACAATAACAACACCTCGAGCAAATTTAGCAATTAGTGTAGATGGATCACCAAATCTAAATGCATCTACAATCGGAACTAACACCACACCTCAAGTGATTGATTTAGCAATTTTATTTAAGTAGAACTTAGAACACTTAAAAAAACACCACAACTTTGATTGTGGTGTTTTTTATTTAAATAGAGATAATTATTAAGCAATATGCTTTTGCACTATGATTGAACCCACAGAATAACCAGCACCAAATGATGAAATGACAGCATATTCACCATTATCAACTTGTTCACCAGTACGATGCATCGCAATAATTACACCCGCAGAAGACGTATTTGCAAATTCATCTAAAATAATGGGTGCGCGTTCTAAATCAGCTTCTTTACCTACAACTAATTTTAAAATTAGTTCATTCATATTCGCATTAGCTTGATGCAACCAAAAACGTTTCACTTGCTCAGGTGTCAATTCCAATTTTTCTAGCTGAGCTGTAATGATTTTGGCAACAAGTGGGCAAACTTCTTTAAAGACTTTGCGGCCATCTTGACGGAATAGTTTGTCATCAACTACTGCATCTTCACTACGATTTAAGAAACCAAAGTTATTACGGATATTATTTGAAAATTGAGTAAACAAATGAATATCTAAAATTTCATAACCAGACTTAGTTTCTGTTTCTTCAATAATTGAAGCAGTCGCGACATCACCAAAAATAAAATGTGCATCACGAGTACGATAGTCTAAATGACCTGAGGTAATTTCGACATTAAGCAACAATACACGGCGCGCGCCACATTTCACCGCATCATATGCTTGCTTTAAACCAAAGGTTGCAGCAGAACAAGCCACATTCATATCATACGCATAGCCTTGGATGCCAAGCGCTGACTGAATCTCAATCGCAACCGCCGGATAGGCACGCTGCATATTTGAACATGCCAAGATCACGACATCGATATCTTCAGCCGTTACACCTGCATTTTCCATCGCTTGTTTCGCAGCAATGACACCCCACTCCGCTTGAAGTGAAAGTTCCTCATTACTACGTTCTTGCAAATGTGGACGTAAACGTTTTGGATCAAGAATTCCAGATTTTTCGACGACATAACGACGTTGAATACCTGATGCTTTTTCAATAAATTCAGGGCTTGAGCCACGTAGTGCTTCGATCTCGCCTGCTGCAATTTTCTCAGCATTTTCTTGATTAAATTGTTCTACATAAGCATTTAGGCTTTCAACCAACTCTGCATTGGAAATAGATTCGGTCGGGTGAAATAAACCTGTACCTGTTATACGGATGCCCATGTAAAACTCCTGTAAAGAATGGTTCTAACTTTCATCATTGTCCAGTTTAACCGATTGCCAAACGATCCCATAGTTTTTGTAATCTAGTTGGTGAAATAGGCAGCTTTGTTTTCATCGGTTGAGAAAACAAAGAAATCCTAAACTCTTCCAACATCAAATACATTTCTTTGATTTTAGAATCATTTTTAAATTTAAAAACTTTGTCCATCCACGGATCGACATCATCAATTGCAGCAAGGTCACGTTGTAGATTATTTGGCAAACGCTCCAAACGCAATAGCAGTGCCTTTAAATATCTTGGATATTCCTGCCAAATTTCCGCAGGTCGACTATATACAAAGTTCGCCAAAG
This sequence comes from Acinetobacter sp. Z1, assembly GCF_024296945.1. Classification (NCBI taxonomy): domain Bacteria; kingdom Pseudomonadati; phylum Pseudomonadota; class Gammaproteobacteria; order Moraxellales; family Moraxellaceae; genus Acinetobacter; species Acinetobacter sp. Z1. The sequence goes on from NZ_CP101115.1 coordinate 2,041,123, forward strand.
ACATTAAATCAAGTTGATCTTCAACATCATCTATACTTCGTCCAAATATCCCTTGATCTAAAAGTAATAGTTCACGGCGTATTTGCTGCCATTGGGTAAAAATATCTGTAATATCAGTGAGTACCTTTTGACCATCTGCCAAGAATTGTTTTTTTACTTCAGTTAATAGCTGATTAAATTCTTGTGAGTCTTTAGGAAGTTCTCTAATTGAAACTTGCAATGTTGCATACACCAACATTTGTTCGAGTTTGGCTCGATCACCCAATGGCGAATATGCCAAGGCTAGCGGTTTTGAGATTTGTTTTTTCAACTGGCGGATTAAATCGCCTAATTGCATATGCACTAGACGAATCACACCTTCACGATGCTGCTTAATCGCTTCAGCTTGATCATTAAAGGTTTGAATCACCACTCCTGACTCATCTTTAACATCTAAATCGACAAATAGCTTGGTTGGAACTAATGCCTGATATTGTTTTACAACTACGCCAGTCACTTTCTGTGATGCTTCAAAAATGAAATTTTCAGGGAAGGTCTGAAATTCACCTTCCTGCTGTTTAACAGGTCGATGCGTTTCAACGCGACATCTTGCTTTCAGTTCATCTAAGTCACGACCTTGGGCGATTAACTTGCCTTTTTCATCAACGACTTTGATAAACGGTACTAGATATTGATCAATACGTTCAAAAGAAAAATCTTTTTCGGTAATTTGGTCACCACGTAAAGCAAATGCTAAATAACTAAATAGATGTTCACGCAAATGAACTGCATCAATTCCTTGCAATAATTTTCTAGCAGTATCAGGAATCGGAACTAAATTACGACGTTTATCTTTTGGTAAAGCTTTAAGTAATGCCTCAATCAGATCTTGACGCCAACCAGGGATTCCCCATGACCATTGCTTTTCATCCACTTGAGGCAAAGCTTGCACAGGAATTTTAACCGTTGCACCATCTTCATCATGACTTGGATCAAAACGATAACTCGCAGCTAATCGAAGTTGTCCATTATGTAAATAGTCAGGAAATTGCTGCGTGGTTGGTCGATCATTCATCCACAACGCCTCATCATCCACAAATAAATATCGTGGATGTTCTGGTTCAACTGTGGCACGCCAATCTTCAAAGCTCCTGCGACTGGCAATTTCAGTCGGTACTTTGGCAGCATAAAATTGATAAATAGTTTCTTCATCGACCACTAAATCACGACGACGTAATTTATCTTCAACACGCTCAACTTCTTCAATTTTTAACAAGTTGTGTTTTAAGAACGGTGGTGTAATACCCAAATTACCAGTGGTGAGTGCGTCTCGTAAAAAGATTTCATGCGCCGCAGCTTGATCAACCTTCTCAAAATTCACCAGACGTTTTGGTTCAATGATTAAACCAAATAATGAAATCTGATCATAGGCATTGACGATACCCGCTTTTTTCGACCAGTGCGGTTCAAAATAGTGGTGTTTCAATAAATCACCAGCAGCCAACAAAATCCATTCAGGATCAATTTTCGCCAACGTCCGCAAATACACTTGAGAGGTTTCGACCATCTCAAATGCCATTACCCAAGCAGTATTAGTCTTATGCAACGTACTGGCTGGAAAGACTTTTGCTTTTTGTTGGCGTACCGCCATAAAGGTATTACGTTCATCCGTTTTATTGGCGATAAATGAAAGTAAACCTGTGAGTAGCGCACGGTGTAAATTTTCATAATTGGCTGATTTTTCATTAAAGCTTAGTTTTAAACCTTCAGCCAACTCAACTAACTGCTGATGAGTTTGTTTCCATTCACGTAAGCGCAACCAACTTAAAAAGTGCTGACGTGCAAATTGACGACGCTTACTTTCAGATTGTGTATCTGGACTGGTTTGAATCGTATTCCACAACTTTAAATAGAACAAGAAATCAGAATCAGCTTCTTTAAACAATGCATGCTTTTGATCCGCCTGCATTTGTTTATCAGCGGGACGTTCACGCGGGTCTTGGATTGCTAGCGCACTGACAATAATTAAAGTTTCTTTGAGCACACCAAAATGCGCACCACCAATAAGCATTCGCGCTAAACGCGGATCAATCGGCATCCGCGCCATCATTTGACCGACTTTAGTTAAATCATTCTTACGTTCATTTAGTGCACCTAACTCAACCAAAAGCTTACGCCCATCATTGACCAGTCGAAAATCAGGTGGTTCAATAAAGTCAAAATCTTCTAAATTACCCAACCCTAAACTTTGCATTTGTAAAATTACAGAAGCCAAGTTAGTCCGTTTGATCTCAGGCTCAGTAAACTCAGGACGACTTTGGAAATCTTCTTCGCTATATAAGCGAATACATACGCCCGCTGCTATACGTCCACAACGTCCTTTCCTTTGATTGGCTGCTGCTTGTGAAATAGCTTCAATGGGTAAGCGCTGAACACGAGAGCGATAGTTATAACGTGATATACGAGCAAAACCACTATCAATGACATAACGAATATTGGGTACAGTCAGTGCTGTTTCCGCAACGTTGGTTGCGATAATGATACGTCGCCCCTTTCCACCTGGGCTAAAAATCCTTTGTTGCTCTGCAATCGCTAACCGCGCATACAAAGGTAAAACTTCTGTATGGCGAGGACCATATTTCTGCAAAGTTTCCTGTAACTCTCTAATTTCTTGCTCTGTACTGGCAAAAATTAGAATATCCGCATATTCAGGATGACCTTTACTTTCAGCATCCGCAAAACACTCCTCTACAGCTTGTACAACTGCACGAGGTAAGTTTTCTTCAAAATCATCAAATTCGTCATCATCACTGCCGACAATACTAAGCTCTGAAATCGGACGGTAACGTAACTCAACAGGAAAACTTCGACCTTCCACTTCAAAAATTGGAGCATGATTAAAATATTGACTAAAACGATTTACATCTAGCGTTGCTGAAGTAACGATCACTTTTAAATCAGGGCGCTTCGGCAAAAGCTGCTTTAAATATCCCATAATGAAATCGATATTAAGAGAGCGTTCATGCGCTTCATCAATAATAATCGTGTCATATTTAGATAAAAATCGGTCGTTGGTCAATTCAGCCAGTAAAATACCATCCGTCATTAAACGAACAATAGAGTCCTGAGAACCTTGCTCATTAAAACGAATTTTAAAACCAATCGACTCACCGAGTTTTTCGCCTACCTCTTCAGCAATACGTTGCGATACGCTACGGGCAGCCAACCGACGAGGCTGAGTATGCCCGATCATGCCAGTGAGACCACGACCTGCGAGCATTGCGATTTGAGGAAGCTGAGTGGTTTTACCTGAACCCGTCTCACCTGCCACAATAATCACTTGATGCTTTTGAATAGCTTCAATCAACCGATCTGCATATTGAGTAACAGGCAAGTCTTGATTGAGTTTGATCTTTGGAAGTCGCGCTAAACGTTGTCTAACTTTATGGTTTGATTGCTCAATCAGTTTTTCGATTTCTGCTGTTTCTGTCTTTTTATCTTTGCGCAGTCGATTTAAACGGTGACGGTCACGTGCCATAACCCATTGGTCTACATTTAAATGACTCTGCACTGAACAGCTTTCCTGAAAAATAAAATAATCGGCTATTTTACGCCTTAAAGCCTTGCTATGCAAAGAAACTACATCAATCAATACGAATATTGATGTAGTCGATTTTATAAATTTATGGTTTAGATGAATGATCGAAGCGATTGCGAAGTTTTTTGACATACTTTTTAAATGGCCACGTAAATTGTTTAACAAAACTGTTTGGAATTTTATAGCCTACCGTTCCATAAACACTTGCCAAATGATTTGGCATATAGACACTTTTAAAAATCACATCATACAGCGGAATAAATGCAGCGTAGTTTTTATCAATCGCAGGCTTTTCAGATGAATGATGCCAATGATGAAATTCAGGTGTAGCAATCAGCCAGCGTAAATAGGGAAAACGAAAACGTACATTTGAGTGAATAAAGATGGCATGAAAAGAAATAAAAATGAGGTAAGCAAACACTGCTGATGTATGAAAACCAAGTAAGAAAATAGGTAAAGTTGCTAAAAACCGTGTCATCAACACTTCAACTACATGTAAACGTGAGGATGCTAACCAATCCATATATTCTGTTGAATGATGAATTGCATGAAATCGCCATAAAAAATCTACTTCATGCATAGCTCGATGTAGCCAATACACCACAAAATCCACCACGATCAGTAATTCTATAAATTGCAACCAAATGGGCTGAGCTTGCACATAAGGAACAATTGGATTATTCGGTAAATGCGTAATCCAATATTGAATTGGCATCACCGTCAAAAACGTAAAAAGTTGAATGCCGACATGACTAAACATGAAATATTTCATATCCGTCACCCAACCAACTCGCAGAATTTTTTGATCAGGATTCTTGGCAAAAAAGCCTTCAAGCGGAATAAAAATCAACGCTAAAATTACAAGCGTCAATATAAAATAATCAATCCCTGCATAAAAAGGCAAACTCGGTAAAGTTGGCGCTTTAATCAAACCACAACCCAAAATTGCTGCAATTAGCGCCAAACAAAGTCCATAAAAACCGTAGCGATTTTGGCGAACAATGGAACTGAAAGCACCAAAAATAACACTGAGTACAATACCAATTATTAAGCTTAAATAAAAAATATCGTAATGCTTTGAATAAACAGGACGTAGTTCTGGCATGGTTAGCACGGACGGAAATAAAAAACATAGCGCACCAAAAATGCCTAAAAGACCCAAAGACATTGATATAAAGGCACTTATTTTTCCTAAACCCGCATTGAGTTCTAAGTTTTCAAACTTGGCTCTTAATTGATCAGTCATTTTTAGTATTCAATTCACTCTAGTCATGAGAAGAAAAGTATCTTGCACATAAAGTTTTAATTTTTATCACAAAATACGATCAAGTATTTCGATGGCATATTGCGCATTTTAAACAAACAGCATTCTAAGTACAATGCTCAAAAAATAATGAAATTAGACGGTGTTTTAATCGTATATTATCGTTTTCTATATATTTTTTAGTTTTTTTCAATTTTACCCTTGAATTTTATACGCTTAGACTTCATGTTGTTATGCAAGTTAGTTTTGAGATATTTTGTCATTTTTTCTTCATCTCAGTGAAGTCAAATAAGGCATATATCTTTGGGTGAAAATCGTTTCATATTGATTCATTCAATTTTCCGATTTTAGTCATGTAAAAATACTATTTCCCCAATAACTAAAAATTATTTATTCTTGATCCCGTAAACAAGTAAGGCTTTAAGCCTCTCAATAAAACCTCAATCATGGAGACAATGATGAGCTTAATTAATACTGAAGTTAAACCATTTAAAGCTGATGCGTTCCGTAACGGTGAATTCATTCAAGTAACTGATGCAGATCTTAAAGGCAAATGGTCTGTTCTTATTTTCATGCCAGCTGCATTTACATTTAACTGCCCAACAGAAGTTGAAGATGCTGCTGAAAACTATGAAGAGTTCAAAAAAGCTGGTGCAGAAGTTTATATCGTAACAACTGACACTCATTTCTCTCACAAAGTATGGCATGAAACTTCTCCAGCTGTTGGTAAAGCTCAATTCCCATTAATCGGTGACCCTACTCACCAATTAACACGTGCTTTTGATGTTCATATTGAAGAAGCTGGTCTAGCACTTCGCGGTACATTTATCATTAACCCTGAAGGCGTGATTAAAACTGCTGAGATTCATGACAACGCAATTGCTCGTGATGTATCAGAAACTTTACGTAAACTTAAAGCTGCTCAATTCGTAGCTAGCCACCCAGGCGAAGTTTGCCCTGCTAAATGGAAAGAAGGCGAAGCAACTTTAGCTCCTTCAATCGACTTAGTTGGTAAAATCTAATTCTTTAGATTTGATAAAACAGTCAAGAAACCACTCTAAAAAGAGTGGTTTCTTTTTATAAATTTTATAAAAACTAAAATCAATTTCAGCCTTCATTTTATTATTAAATTCTTAACAATTCTTATACTTATATCTTCATAGCAAAATTCATTAATGAATTGTCAATCCTCATAACTTGGAGTAATGTCAAATGATGAACAAAAGAGTTTTTTGATATGTACTAAATAATCAATCTAGAATGGGGACAAATATATGGAAAAAGCTGTTATTGTAACCTCTTGGAAATATGATGTTTCTTCGCGTTATTTAAAAATTTTCTATAACAATGGTACAGCCGAGCTTTATCATCCTGTTCCAGAGTTTATTTATAATAATTTACTGCGTACTACAGATAAAACAGCTTTCGTTCAAAAATATTTAGAATTTGACCTTCATTTTAAACGACTTTGTCTTTTGGCATCTTAAATACAAAAATCAGCCACATAGGGCTGATTTTCATTTTTAAATCACATTATGCAATTTCTGCTTGTTCTGCATATTTTTCTAATATTTTTTGTTTTGCTTTAGGGTAAACATTGATCTTCTCTAAGTTGCCTTTGTAATGCTCAACAACACGATCATCCATAATTTTTGACCACCACGATGGAATAAACGCAGGTAAAATCATCGCACCGTAACCTGCTGGTAATTGCGGCGCATCTTCAAAATGACGCAAAGTCTGGAAGCTTCGTGTTGGATTTGCATGATGATCTGAATGACGTTGCAATTGATACAAGAACAAGTTGGTCACGACATTATTATTGTTCCAGCTATGTTCTGGCATAGTACGTTCATACTGACCGTTGGCTTTTTTTGCACGCATCAAACCATAATGTTCAATATAATTTACCGATTCAAATAGCGTGATTGCATACGCTGCTTGTGTCATTTGGAATGGTACAGAACGAACACCAAACTTACTGAACATGGCAGCATGATAAATTGCTGACATCGCCCATCCATGAATCAACTCATTTTCTTTACAGAAGAATGGTAATTTTTTACGCTCTAAACGATTTTTCTCAATTTCAATCGCTGATTTGAAACTGCCAATAACGGTTCTAGGTAAAAACTTCCAAAAGGTTTCGCCCAGTTGTGAAGATGCAGGATCTTCAGGTGTTGCCACCCGACGATGATGACCATATGGATGTTCAATACGGAAATGGTTATAACCTGATGGTGCTAATGCTAAATGCGATAAATAATGTTCGAGTCGACCATTTTTATGACTTAATTCATGTGCGGTATTAATGGCAATACCATTTACCATACCGACCAATGTTCCGAGTAAAGCTTGATCAGCAATCGAGGTTCCTTTACGACTTGCTAAGTAAGTTCCATAGATATTGGTTGCATATTGTAATGGAATAAATAGTTTAACAATGCGCGCGTAATACGGATCTGCTTCTAAATCTGCAATCGCATCAAGTGGTGGATTTTCAGTGTCTTCGCCAATTAACTTATCTAAAGTTGGAATCACACCATGAATAAATAATGGACCAAAAGACGCGAAAAACTTCTTGGTTTTTTTCGGACCAAATTGGTAACCAGCTAAACCACCCATTGCAATGGTGGGTACAGCCAAACCCAATAGCCACAAATGACGTTTTTTATCTTTAAAAGTTGTTGTAGCTTGCTCTACATCCAGTTGAGTATGCATATTCATTAGAAAATCCTCAATCAATCAGATCATGTTTTGCTTGGATTGATTGTGTTCTTTTAAAACAGCTCTATATTATCATTTTAAGACTTGATATTATCATTTTAAGACTTTACTGGATTTTTATTGTGCAGAAGCAGCAAATTCCTGTTATCCCGTCACGCTATTACTTGCGACTAATCGAGATTTTGATTGGTACGAACCAGTACGATAACGATTTATTAAACGCATTCCATAATGAACTTTCTAAAGCTGAACTGTTATCCATTCAACAGATTGAGCAATTTATTGAACTGGGACTGAGTTTACCCAATACCGAAGATTTAGCTTTTGAACTCGGTAAAAATCTAAAACTGAGTTCACATAGCTTGGTTGGTTATGCACTTATGACAAGTCCAAACTTAGAGCATGCCCTTAGATTAATTGCGCAATATTTTCGACTCATCATGCCGAGTTTTAAACTGAGTATTCAATTTCCATCTGATCCGCAAAAAGTTGAGCTTTTATTCGAACCGATTTTACAAATGAATAAACAATGTTTGAACTTTCATATTGAGGCGATTGCTGTCGGTTTCTATTACAGTTTATTAGAACTTGCGGGACAGCAACTCCAGCGCTACCAGATTCATTTGAGTGTACCTGAACCTGTTTATGCCGAACGTTATTTACAATTAGTTAAAGCTGGTTTTCATTTTAATTACACATGGATAGCAGGTATTCGTGTCGTGATTGATCGACAACAGCTCGCGCTTCCCTTACCTTTGGCTGATGCGCATAGCTTAAAAGTAGTTGAACAACGTTGTCAGGAACAAATTCAAAGAATTTATCATCAAGGTGAAATTGTTGAATGGGTAAGCATGATGTTAAGACAAGCCAATCAAGTGCCTACCCTAACTGAGTGTGCCAAGGTCTTAAATATTTCCACCAAGACTTTACAACGCTATTTGCAGCAACAAGGTGTCGAATTTCAGTCTTTAAAACAAAAAATCAGTACCGAGCGTGCAATCGATTTACTAGAAAATTCTCATTTTACTATTACCCATATTGCTTATGAGTTAGGTTATTCCAATCCTGCCAATTTTACTCGTGCGTTTCATAAAATGGTCGGATGTAGTCCGCAATACTATCGCCTAGAACATCTAAATAAAATATGACTATTTCAACACGACCATACACAGCCCTGAACCGACAGCTAAAATACTACTCATATAGTTTTCATCTGCTTTAATCAATTCTAGAAAATCTTTCACTTCTGCTGCATGTGAAATAACATTATCGACAATCAAAGTACTTCCAGAAGATTGCAATAAACGTTTTAAATCTTGCCAATAACTCACATAACAGCCGCGCTCTGCATCAAGTAGAATTAAATCATAGGATTCGGTTGCTTGTTTTAAATAATCACAAGCATCTCCTACCCAAAAATCTATAAAATCTTCTAAAGCGAAATCTTCTGCGTATTTTTTAGCTTGAGCACTACGAAATGCATTTATTTCTAAGGTTTTAATCTGACCACCAACAGCTTTTGCAGCTTCTGCTAACCACAAAGTTGAATAACCCGTCGACGTTCCTATTTCTAAAATTCGCTTGGATTGCTGAGTACGAACCAACATTCCCAACAGTTTTGCAGATTCAGCTTCTATATTTCTATAACGTCTTAAACGATCAGATTGGCGAGCATCATGTTGTTTAAACTCATCGTATAAATTAGCAATGCGTTGTAAAAAAACCGTGCTCGTCATCTTTCATCTCCGTAATACTTAAATCGAGACCATAAATTAGGTTGCTTGTATTAATTTAAAACGTGGAATGATTTGTCCATCTTCAAGTTCAACAGTTTCAATGAACATAGATAATGGACGTACCCACATTGAGTAATCACCATATAAGCATTGATATACAACAAGTTGCTCTTCAGTTTCACTATGGCGAGCCACATTAAACACTTGATATAGTCGACCCTTGTAGTGCTGATAAATACCACGTTGCAACACCATTTCCTGCTCCTTTATATATGCCATGAAATAATTGCAGTTATATAACAAGTTTTATTCGATTCAAATTTTTTATGTTGTTGCTTGCACAAAATTTTTACAGATTGATATTTTAATTCAAAAATCCGATTGATCTCATGAAAACATACTGTTTCACCTATTTAGTGTTTTTGCGTACTATAGCCTCATTGAATGAATTTAGCTGATTGTACTGCTTAGAATTTGGAGAAATATATGTTAGATCAAAATATTAAAACGCAATTAAAAGCTTACTTAGAACGTTTAGAAAGTCCAATCGAATTGGTTGCTGCTTTAGATGAATCAGACAAAGCTGCAAAAATCAAAGAACTCGTGACTGAAATTGCAGAACTTTCTGATCAAGTTACGGCGCGTTTTGACGGTTCAAACGCTCGTCGTCCTAGTTTTGGTATTGCCAAAGCAGGTGAACAACCGCGTGTGTTCTTTGCTGGTTTACCAATGGGACATGAGTTTACCTCTTTGATCTTGGCATTATTACAAGTCTCAGGTTATGCACCTAAAGTGTCTGATGAAGTACTTGCTCAGATCAAAGGCTTAAACTTAACTGCAAACTTTGATGTGTTCGTATCTTTAAGCTGCCATAACTGTCCAGATGTGGTTCAAGCACTGAATCTGATTGCGATTAATAATCCAAATACTACCGCAACCATGATTGATGGTGGTTTCTTCCAAGATGAAGTTGAAGAACGTAAAATCTTAGCTGTACCAATGGTGTTCCAAGATAATGAACATATTGGTCAAGGTCGTATGACTTTGGAAGAAATTGTAGCGAAATTGGACACCAATTCTGCTGAGAAAGATGTGGCAGTGATCAATGCCAAAGATGCATTTGATGTGTTGGTAATTGGTGGTGGTCCTGCAGGCGGTACAGCAGCAATCTATGCAGCGCGTAAAGGCATTAAAACAGGTATCGTAGCTGAACGCTTTGGTGGTCAGGTGATGGATACCATGGATATTGAAAACTTCACTACGGTGCAAAAAACAGTAGGTCCTCAGTTTGCTCAAGATATGGAAGCACATGTTCGTGAATACGGCGTGGATATTATGAATTTGCAACGTGTCAGCAAGATCACAGGTGCAGATCAAACGGCGAATGGTCTGGTTGAAGTTGAATTGGAAAATGGTGCCAAGCTTGAATCTAAAACCATCATTCTTTCAACAGGTGCTCGTTGGAGAGAAATGAATGTACCGGGTGAAGCTGAATACCGTACCCGTGGTGTAGCGTACTGCCCGCACTGTGATGGTCCATTATTCAAAGGCAAACGTGTTGCAGTGATTGGTGGCGGTAATTCTGGTGTAGAAGCTGCAATTGATCTTGCAGGGATTGTGGAGCATGTGACTTTGGTTGAGTTTGATACCAAACTTCGTGCTGATCAAGTGTTGCAAGATAAATTAAACAGTTTGCCAAATACCACCGTGATCTTAAATGCATTGAGTACGGAAGTGGTAGGTGATGGCGCTCAAGTGACGGCATTAAAATATAAAGATCGTGCGACGGATGTTGAACACACGATCGAACTTGCTGGAATCTTTGTGCAAATCGGATTACTACCAAATACGGATTTCTTAAAGAACAGTGCGGTTGAATTAAGTAATCGTGGTGAGATCGTGATCAATGATCGTAATGAAACCAATGTCAAAGGTGTGTTTGCTGCGGGCGACTGTACCACAGTGCCATACAAGCAAATTATCATTGCCACTGGTGAAGGTGCAAAAGCTTCACTTTCCGCTTTTGATTATATGATCCGATCTGGTCTGTAATTTTAACCAATAAACATGTGCACGCATTTACATTTTTAAAATGTAAGTGCGTGTTTTTACAAGTTTTCAACAAATTCTCAACTTTATTATTCATACATTTTATGTTTATATTTTGCATATCCATACCATTTGGATGCCACAATGAAAAGGAAACATGACAATGAATAAATTACTTGTTGCTTTAGGTCTCGCTGCAACTGTTGCTCTTGTAGGCTGTAATAAAGATAAAGCACCTGAAACAGGTGCAACAACAGGCGAGCATTTAGAACACGCTGCTGATCAAGCTGGTGCTGATGTTAAAAATGCGACCGAAGCTGCTACTAACAATGTTGCCACTGCTGTAGATACTGCTGGTGATCAGATTGATGCTGCTGCTGATCATACTGCAACAGCGACTGCTGAAGCTGCTGCAAAAACTGAAGCTGCTGCACGTGAAGCAACTGCTAAAGTTGCAGGTGCTGTAGAATCAGGCGCTGCTGATGTAAAAGAAAAAGCTCAACAATAATCTGTTAAAACAAAAAAGCCTCTGTTTACAGAGGCTTTTTTACGAGTGTGAATTAACTTAATAAGCCTTCATCACGCATCGCAATTTGTACGGACTGACGTTCAGCCACTTTATTACGCAATGCAATAATATGGATATACGGTGTTAAATCATGCTCAATGTGATTTGACCAATTTGTGAGAACAAATAAATATGCATCTGCTGGACCAAAATTATCATCAACTAAATAATCACAATCAGATTCAGCTAAATAATTATCGATATATTTTAATAAACGATCTACTTCTGCATAAGCTTTAGTTTTTTCATCATCACTGAGTTTACCGCCAAAAAACACAGCATAAGCATCATGTAATTCTGAATTCAAATAACCTAGCCATTCTAATACTTTAGCACGCCCCATACCCGATGGTGGAATAAGATCTTGCTTTGGATCGTGTTGAGCCAAGAAAGGTAAAATTGCAACATTTTCCGTTAAAATCAAACCTGGATTAATTTCTAAAGCTGGCACATAACCTTTAGGATTAATCTCGTAATAGTCAACACCTCTTGAGGTTTTATGTGTTTTTAGATCAACTCGTTCTAAATCAAAATCTACGTTTATTTCATTTAAAATAATATGGGCTGCCAATGAGCATGCGCCAGGTGAATAATACAACTTCATAATTGATCCTTGTTATCTAACTACTTATGCTCTAGAACGTTCTATTGAAACTCGAGAACAGATAAAACTAAAAATTTATAATAGCTTTCATGCTAAGAACATTTACACATCTACTATTAATGAATTTTTTTCTACCTTGCAAGTTATATTCCGTGACGATTGATTAATTTATGAAAGAACAAACCAAACAATGTCACGGAAATCAGATTACGCTCGACCAAAGAGTTTGCCTAACCATTCAAATAATGAGTTTAAAAATTCAACAATGATATTCTTCGGATTATGTGGTTCAAGTTGAGAATCCGAGCTTTTCATATCCAAATCTACAATCACAGGATCATGATCTGAAGAACGATAAGCATCTGCCGAGAAGAATAGGGCTTTTTGCTCATCGGTTTTATATTCTTCGTTATAGTCCAATACCGTTGGCTCATCGGCATTGATATGCCATGCAAAAGTTTTGATCACACGCTTATATAGGTTGGCATCGGCAATGGCATGATCAAGGTTACCTGCACCGCCATAACCATCTGCATCGCTGGCGACACCAAACACATAGCTATAAGCCTGATTGCCCTCACCCACTTTGCTATCATTCAGCAATACTTTGTAGTTAGCTTTCTCAAAGCTGAGGATTGGATCTTCTTTGGCATAACTATTCATATCGCCTAACAGCAAGATATTCGGATTCTTCACTTGGGTTGGATTCTTGGCAATCCATTGGGTAAGTTGCTCAACCGCCTTAACTCGGGTTGGGTTCCAACAGCCCTGCCCATCACGTTGATCTGCATCGAGAGAGTTTTCATCGACACCGCGACAGCTCTTCGATTTAAGATGATTTGGAATCACTGTAAAGATTTGTCCGCCCTGTACAGGCTTGAAGGATTGAGCAATAGTCGAACGGTTTTTATCACCTAAATCCAATACCGCAGGTTTATTCACTGGCTGTACACGTTTACTGTTATAAATAATTGCAACTGCAATCACATCAGTACCAAGCTGATTTAGTCCTTCTGGAATAACATATTTCCAATCTGCTCCTAACGCTTTAGTTAAGTTAGCAACTGCACTATCACTGCCATAGCCATTATTGGTAATCTCCATCAAACCATAAACATCCGCATCGATTGATTTTAATGCATTGACGATTTTGGCATGTTGCTTATCAAATTCAGCCTGACTGTTGGCACCACGTTCTGTTGGGAAGCCATTCTTGCCATTGTCATAGTTCAGCACGTTAAATGCAGCTGCGCGAATATGTTTCGTTTGTTTCACAGCAATTGTCGTACGTGGATTGGTCGTAGTGACAACTTCTGGTAGGTTCGCGCCTACAATAGGTTGTACACGCCAAGCATTAAAACGATATTCCAAAATGCCTTGTGTGTTCTTTAACTGATAACCAGAACGTAAAGTATTAAAAGCGCTAAAGTTTTGTGGCAACCACGGTGCACGATTTTGATTGTTATAACCATCATCAAAAATGATCTTAGAAAGCATATTTTGCTGTGCTAAAGCCTTCGCTTCATTTGAAAGTGCAGGATATAGATTGGTCGGAATGAATAAGCGACCAAGACTCAATGAAAGTTCACCATAACGCCCAAAATTATAGTTCTCGCTGACGGTTAAAGTTTGCGGTAGTTTCACCAACATCCCTTGATAGCGTTTTGGTGTGTTACCTGTATTTTCAGTCAAACTCGTAAATGGCAAATTAAGATCAAGCGGCTGAATTAGCGATGCCATATTTTGGTTACAACTTTGCACATCTTGCAGTAATTGATCAATTTGAAGTTGATTCTGATAACTGGTTAAACGACCACGCAGAATAACTTCATCACCAACTTGTCCACCTTTTACTGCGCTACTGACAGGAATATAGACGAAAATGGCATTGCTGACATTTGGCGTTGCTTTGCTATCAGGCGTTTGTACATAGAAGCCTGAGAAACCATTGCTATAGCGGTAGTCCGCAGTGATCACACCACGAATGGTATAGTTTTGATTCTGAGACGATTCTGCCAAACTTGCAATTGGTGTATCGTTGCTACTACAACTAACCGCATCCACAGGCGGTGTGGTGGTTGAACCTGTTAAATTCGAAAAGTCATTACGATCTGTCCATGCCTGCCAAGATTGATCAAGATCAAATGCGCTGGTCGGGTCAACACTGACTACAGGATTATCTGTTTGAATGCGTTTAAAGCTATTCGCAATACTCAACACTGTAGTGCCCCAACCTGCCGTTGGACGCTCACCGATTCGACCAAAACGATCTACGGGTGTACCACGATAAAGCAACACAATGGCATCGTCACCATTAAAAGATAGTCCCGCAACTTGATTAACCTTATCACCCAATTGACTCTTCAATTCAGAACGACCAATCAAGAATTTTTGTTTACTGGCTAAAGTTCCCTGTAGCGGAAAAGCAACTGTTTTGACAGTGCCTCCATTATTGAACTGCTGAATTTCATAATCAGCTAGATTCACTGTTGTTGCATCAGGATTATAAATTTCTAGTCCTTTCTTATTGCTGCTGCCATCAACATATTGGCTAAACATGAGTTGCGCATGCGCAATAGAAAATGTTGAAGAAGCACCCAACAAACCTAAACAGATGGCAAGCGAATGGTAATTAAAATTTTTCATAGTTTTTTACTAAGTGTTTTAAATTGCAATTAGGCTATGCAACTTCTATGACAACTCTATGAAGCTTTTTTGACAAATTTTAAGTAATTTCAGAAATGATCAGCTAAATAAAATCACTTAAAGTTTGACTTGACCACCTGAACACTTAAAATACGGCATTTCTATATTTATATCTCCAGAATCATGTCAAACGATCAGTTAGAAACGCAAATTACGGAACTCGACAATTTGCCTGAGCACCGTGAAATTGTGACGTTTATGCGTCGTTCAGCTCCGCTCAATACCTCACAACGCACTGCTTTAGAAGATTATCGTGATTTAATTTTGGAATATCCTGTTGGTGATTTACGTCAACATTTTGAACATCCTGAGCGTCCATTAACCGTTGAAATCGGTTTTGGTATGGGTCGTTCTTTGGTGCTCATGGCAAAAGCCAATCCAGAACGTAACTTTGTCGGAATCGAAGTTCACGTGCCTGGTATCGCACAGTGTGTTTATGAAGCAGGTATGGCTGGCTTAAAGAACTTGTTTGTTTTGGATGCTGATGCAATTCAAGTATTACGTGAAATGCCAGACAACAGCATTAACTGCGTACAGCTTTATTTCCCAGATCCGTGGCAGAAAAAGCGTCACTTTAAACGCCGCTTTGTGATTCATGAGCGTATGCAATTGGTTGAACAGAAGTTGGAACTTGGTGGTACGTTCCATTCAGCAACTGACTGGGAACCATACGCAGAGTGGATGCTTGATATTTTAGATAATCGTCCAGATATGGAAAACTTGGCAGGTAAAGGCAATAGCTACCCTCGCCCTGAATGGCGTCCAGTCACGAAATTCGAGCGTCGTGGTCTAGAATCGGGTCATAAGATTAATGACTTTATTTTCAAGAAAATAAAGTAGCGATCCATCAGATTTAAAAAATAGCATTAAATATCAATATTTAATGCTATTTAATCTCGAATGAACTTACTCAATTAAAATTTAAATATAAAAAAGAATTATCTCAACAGCCAGTAAAAGCCATGTCTCTAAATCGTAAACATACATCTTATTTTATAAAATCCAATATGATGAATTTTAATTCACCTCTATTTACATGATCTATAAATATTTTTTTCTCATGTTTAGCTAAAATGAAAATAGATAGTTTTACCTCGAATGAACAAATTATCGTTTCATAAACAATGAGTGCTCTATTCGCTACAATGATTTAGCCAAATGATGAAGAAAGGTTAGTTTTATGGAAAAAACACTACAATGTCCAAAATGTGGTTCTACAGAAATTGAAGTACGTGATCATGACAAATTACTGAGAACAACAGGTGGCGTTTTAATGACTGCTGCTGGTACAACTGCTGGTACAGTAGGTGGTGCAGCAACTGGTGCATCAGTTGGAGCAGCTATAGGAACTGTAGCAGGTCCATTAGGGGTAATTGTTGGTGGGACTATTGGAACTTTCGTAGGGGCGATTAGTGTAGGGATAACTGGTGGAGTTGTCGGTAATATTTTCGGAAAAAAAGCAGGTGTAGTGATCGACAAGAATATTTTTCAAGACTATCTTTGTCTGAAATGCAAACACCGTTTTAAACAAAAAACCTGAGTAAACCCAAGACGCATTTTTCGTTTTTCTGAGCTGATATATTAAATCGTATCAGCTACATGTGTTTTAGATAGATGATTGGTCTCGTCAACAAATTGGGATTTTGAACTTTACCATAGATGACTATCATCAGTTCTTACATCTACTAGTGGCTGAGGATCA
Source organism: Acinetobacter sp. Z1 (assembly GCF_024296945.1). Classification (NCBI taxonomy): domain Bacteria; kingdom Pseudomonadati; phylum Pseudomonadota; class Gammaproteobacteria; order Moraxellales; family Moraxellaceae; genus Acinetobacter; species Acinetobacter sp. Z1. Next base: position 2,058,056 of record NZ_CP101115.1, read on the forward strand.
TAATCTAAAAACTGGGTGTAATCATGTATATCCTTACACAACTGTCTATTCTCAACATCATGATAAGCTAATGTAAGATCCCTTTTCTCAAATACTTTTAAGTCTTTTACTCCTAACAACTTATAAATTTGATCCGATATGAGAGCATAACGGAGTAACTCTTTTTTCGCACTCGCCCCTATCCCAAATATCACAACAAATGGTAAAACTAAAATACATGCATATAAAAAGACATAATCCATTATGTCTACATTAATAGTGCCGTTATCAGTCAAGAACAATGATATTATAAGCATGAATATTGACATTCCCGATGCAACAATAGCCAAATTCTTGGGGCTGTGGCTATTTGTTACCATTTCCACCGTTTCTCCAAAAGGCAAAGATATACCTAATAACTTATTATTTTTATTCATAACTGCTAAGACATTAAAGTCACCTTCCACATTTTCATCATAAACGACATATACGTCTTCATCTTCTTTAAAGAAAACAGCAGTAAGCGCGGCATAAAAATTGATATGATCAATACAGAAATAAATATAATAACCTGGTTCGCCATTTGCTCCACCCAAGGTAGCAGCAGCACCCATCCCTCCAGACTCAGAAAAAATCGATACCAATGCTGTAGCTCCAGCTTGTGCTCTAACTTTTTTTGGTTTAGGGAGCTCACTTACAATTGCATCGACAAATTGAAGATTTTTTATTTTACCGTAAATAACTTTCATTTAAATTCATTACTCTTGTATAAAAAATTAATTGGATAACAGCCTTTTGAAAAAATAAGCCTTTTAAAGGTATATTCCCACAATATCAAAAATAGAAGAACTAAAGCATATATAACAAATCCAACCTTCCACTCCATTACAATATTATTTACATCAAAATAATTTTTAAAATTAAAAATAAAGAAGTACGGCCCAACTACAAACATATATAAAATATAAACCAGATTAAAAAGCCCAAACCCCACTCCCCAAACTTTTCCATGCTCAAGTTCAAAATCACTTGAAAAACCATCATAATTATTATCCAAAACAAATAAATCCTCTTTTAAAAAATTTAATTAAAATTTTTTCCAGCTTAATCTCAAAAAATATATAGTCCAAAACCGTATAAATAAAAATAGGAAAAATAATAAAGACTGCATAACTCTTTAGAATCAAAACAATTGTAAAGACTGCAAAAAAATACAAAACCATAGCATTCAAAATAATATAAAAAAAGTATTTTTGACCACCTTTATTTAACCCCACCCTCCCTCCAAGAGTAAATAAAATTAAAAAAAATAAAAAAGAAACAAATAAAAAATTAAATTTAAAAAAAATAAAAATAAAAATAAAAATAAAACTCAAAAAAACAAAAAATATCAAAAAAGAAATAAAGGACTTGTTAATTAACTCATACTTTTTCATTTTATTTCACCTCTACAAGTGGCTGAGGATCATAGTTTAAAAATTCAGTGTAATTATGAACATCATCATAGATACGATTAGTTTCTTTGTCTTCGTATGGCTTCAGATGATTCTTATTAATTTCTGCATTTAAAGCCTCAATATCATTAATACCTAATATTTTATAAATTCGTTCTGATTCCTCTGCATACCCTCTAAATTGTTTCTTAACGCTATAACCTATAGAAAAAACTATTATAAATGACCCTATCAAGCCAGAAAGAAATAAAAACATTTTAAATTCAAAAAAGAATAAAACCAAAGTTGTAAAAATATTAATTCCTAAGAATAGATATAATGCATTACGATTATGAGTCTTGTCAGATATTTCTACTGTATGCCCAAAAGGTGCTACCATTCCTAATAGTTTAGTGTTTTTATTCATAACTGCTAAAACATTAAAATTTTGTTTTATTTCTTCATCATAAACCACAAAGATATCTTCTCCTTCTTTGAAAAATAGACCTGTAAAGGCTGCATAAAACTCAACATCATCAATATAGAAATGAATATAGTAACCTGGAAACCCATTTACCCCAGCTAAAGTTGCTGCTGCCCCCATCCCTCCAGATTCAGCAAACATCGATACTAAAGCCGTCGCTGCTGCTTGAGATCTCAGCTTTGGTAACTCACCAACTATTGCATCAACACATTGGAGTTTTTGGACTTTACCGTAGATGACTTTCATCAGTTCTTACATCTACTAGTGGCTGAGGATCATAGTTTAAAAATTCAGTATAATTATGAACATCATCATAGATACGATTAGTTTCTTTATCTTCGTATGGCTTCAGATGATTCTTATTAATTTCTGCATTTAGAGCATCAATATCATTAATATCTAATATTTTATAAATTCGTTCTGATTCCTCTGCATATCCTCTAAATTGTTTCTTAATAGTATAACCAATAAACAATATTACTGTTATTGAGCAAAATATTATATATATATATATGTCTTTTGCGCCTAGAAGAAAAACTATGATTATACTAATTAAAGCAGTTAGTATTGCCATTATTAAATTGCTTTTATTATGAGCCTTATTCGACATTGCTACTGTATGACCAAAAGGAACTACCATACCTAATAAGTGGTTATTTTTATTCATAATTGCTAAAACATTAAAGTTTTTTTCAACTTCTTCATCATAAACCACATAGATATTATCCCCTTTTCGAAAAAAGAGACCAGTGAAAGCTGCATAAAACTCAACATCATCAATATAGAAATGAAGATAATATCCAGGTAGACCATTTACACCTGCCAATGTTGCTGCTGCACCCATTCCTCCTGATTCAGCGAACATCGATACTAAAGCTGTTGCTGTTGCTTGTGATCTCAACTTTGGTAACTCACCAACTATTGCATCAACAAATTGGAGTTTTTGGACTTTACCGTAGATGACTTTCATCAGTTCTAACATCTACTAGTGGCTGAGGGTCATAATCTAAAAACTGTGTATAATTATAAACATCGTCATACATACGGTTATTTGGGTCTATATAAGCCTGCATGCCTGTTTTTTCCAAGGAGGTTAAATCTGTAACACCTAATATTCTATAAATTCGTTCTGACTCTTCTGCATAAACTCTGAATTGTTTTCCAATACTACGACCAATTAACAACATAACTACTATGGAAAAAATCACTATATATACATATATATATATTTCCTTAACTTCGAGAAAAAAACTTACAATTGAACCAATCAAAGCTGTTAATACTCCCATCGTTAATGCAGTTTTATTATGGGCTTTATTCGACATTGCTACTGTATGACCAAAAGGAACGACCATGCCTAATAAATGGTTATTTTTATTCATAATCGCTAAAACATTAAAATTTTGTTTAACTCCTTCATCATAAACAACATAAATGCTTTCACCTTCGTTAAAAAAGATGCCAGTAAAGGCAGCATAAAATTCAATATCATCAATATAAAAATGAATATAGTAACCTGGAAATCCATTTACCCCAGCTAAAGTTGCTGCTGCACCCATTCCTCCAGATTCAGCAAACATTGACACTAACGCTGTGGCAGTTGCTTGCGATCTCAGCTTTGGTAATTCACCAACAATTGCATCAACAAATTGGAGTTTTCTTACTGCGCCATATTTTACTTTCATACTCACGCTCCAATAACATCTACGAATGCTTGGTTAAAAACTTCTAACTCTTTTGCTTCATTCTCAAAATTCACGGCTTTGATACCAAAGGCTGATTTTTTACACCAATCCTCAAGTGCGTTATCAGAAAAATAAGCCTTATAAATAATCTCAATTGCCGTTAAACCTAAAATAACTAGATTTATTCGTGCTAACCAAAGCACGCTACCTAGAAATGCAAGTAAACGGTAAACTCCAGAACCAATTAATTTGCCAGTAAAACGTAACATCGTAGGTCTTTTGGCTACATCCGCTATTTTTTGTAGAAAATCCAGCGAAATTTTGGTATAACCTAATGCTAATCCGGTATACATCAAAGCTCGTGATGCATAAATAAGTGCTAAAAATCTATCTTCGGAAGAATTATCTTTCATTTGTCTAAAATCATAAAATGCAAAAACAGCACTCCCAACAATTGCAAAACTATTGGCAGCAAACTTAATCATATTATGTGAAGCACTTTTAGTTGTTGCAGTAACAACGCCAACCAATTCCAAACTGGCAGTGATTAAACCACATGCTCCTCCCCATATTTGCAGCTTCTGATCTAAAGTTGTCATTGGTTTGCTGAGCTGGAACATTAAATTAATTGCTTCGAGTGCCATGACAAAAGAAGCAACCCGTGCAGTTCCTTTGTTTTTGCTGTCATTTAAAATTGAATCTAAAGTTGCATTGCTGACCTTCGGATCTCGCCGCTGCGGATCTAGTCCCGGAGTTGCAAACAACATCAGTGAATGCAAATTTACACCTTTACTAAATACACCCGTACGAGCATATAAAAAGCAGCAAATTTGTGTGGCAATTAAACGGTCGAGACTGGTACTTCTGGCTTTTTGTGCTGCTACACGAATAAACTCTGCGCTCCAACGCCCTACACGACCCACAAAAGTCTTATCAAAATCGGGCATATAATGCTTGTTGGAATTATTAGATGCCCATTCATCCCATGCCGCATCTAAAGCAGCAATAGTAACAATCAACTGCTTATAGGTACTCTGGCCTGTTGTCCAATCGGTATAATTTACAACAGATGCAAAGAAGCTTTGTGTACCCTCATTATAATAATCAATAGCAGATTTCTGGTTATAAAGAACTGCTCGCATAAACACATTATCAGGCTCGACTTTACGCTTGGTAATCCAACCATCCATCTGAGTCGCACCTGCCTTTGTTACACCTGTACCAGCAACGGCCTGCATCATGTATTCATAAAAGACAAAGCCACTTATTTTATCTTCTGGGTCAAAGGCGTGTAACTCTTGTACTAATTGAGACGATTTCAGCCAAATCAAATGATCAGCACCCACCACATTTGCGTTGTCCATTCCACTTTTAGTCTTTGTAGCAACATTCGATTTAAATGTCTGCATCTCATCATATTTGACTAAAGGCTTATATTTATTCTCCCACTGATTCATTGCAAAAGCAGTATTGCTTTCAATCTTTGCCTTTTCCAGTGCTTTTGCCTTCTGTTGAGCGATTTCCTTTTGCTGTTCATAAGCCTGTTTAGCAGAGCTTGGCGGAGTCATACCATATTGTGCAAAATAATCCTTACGCGTTTTTTCAGTAATTTTATAATGTTCTGGATTTTTTCTTTTCATCTCCTCCATAACTCTATTGTGCAACTGAAAATTCCGTTCGCTATAAGGTTGATTCAATTGGGCATCGATTGATTTCATATCAACATTTTTAGTGTGTTCTGCCCAATTTTTTGCACTTTGTAAGGCTTTTCTTTTTAAGCCTTCTTCAATCGATTCAATTAAAGGAATGCTATTAAAGCGCTGCTGATTACTAATACCATCTTTATAGGTATTCATAAATTTTGTTAATTCAATAAATTGATCATTTCTTCTTTCATTTAGATCAATTGCAATTCCCAAAGCATCATAAATAGCAACGCCACATACGGCTTTTGGAAACTGGGCAAATTTACCTGAAATTTTTTGCTTTCTGGTTTGATTGGCCTTACCAAATTTCGCAAAATTAGGTGTAGGGACATGGCGATCAAAAATTTGCTGGTTATAACAAAAGTTTGATTTTTGCCCTCCTCGCCAAGCATTTAAATCAATCTTCTGCCATTTCTTTTCATTGGCATAACTAACACGATTTGCTTGGTAGAGTTTTAATCTTGCTTGTGTAAGAAATCCCTTTGAAAAAAGAAGATAGGCTGTTTTTGCCTTTGACTTCTGAAAAGGCGCAAGACAAATCATTGAGCTATTTGCAAAGTGTTTTTCATTGGTACAACCATAAGGCGTGGGTGCACAATTCGGGTCAAAAATATTCTTGAGCTTTGCTAGAAATCCTTCTTCATTGACACGATACCCTAACCATCTGGTTGCTCCATTCTCATACTCAACAAAGGCATATAAATAACCTGTATTTAAATATTTTAATGTGTACTTCGAATAAGCAATGGTTTTATCACCTACATAACTATTCAAGTGCGCAGGTAGAGAAACCGCTTGGGTATCTGCTTTCTTAGCGATAGCATAGCGTGTGGGAAATAGAAAAAAACTATCATCTTCTGCGTGACAAAATGGGCAATCCTTTTTTTGCTCATTTACCCCTTCTGAAGAAAGCTGTTTTACTGCAATTGCTTTGGGTGCGCCTTTAGATTGATTGGCAGGTAATTCAGCTTTCTTTTGTTCAATCTTGGCTAAATCGTATTTTTTAAGATTCTGCCCCCAAGAGACAGTTTTATTTGCTTGATTGTTTTGTGCATTCTGTAAATAAGGGGGAAGTTTTTTAGTTGAATTTTTATTATCCATTTACACGATCTCTTTCTAAAAGATTGACTTGCAAAGTTGAATCAGTATTGAGCTTTTCAAGTATTTGCTCATAATCTTCTCTATGCCATAAAGCTTTAATGTCTGCATGCTCAGTCAAATTTGAACCGACTTTATAGAACCAATATACAAGCTCACTCATCACATTAAACTCAACATTGGCTGAATTACCTTTAATCAAAATCAGGTGTTCATAGGTCAACATAGGCTCGATTTGATTTGACGGAATATTTTTATTCACTAGATATTTATTAATGCTGTTCACGTCTTCACACATCATTAAAAAATCAATGACCTGTTTTGGAAAAATATTATTAAATTTAATCATATAGGCTATAGGTGCTTTGGTGAAAATCCCCTTAGGGTGGATATAATCCCAAATTTTATAATCCGCCAAATAATGATGATAAAGAACCTCAGGCGCCATATTTTGAAAAACATACTGAACCCGAGGATCAAACCAACGTAGAACAAAGGCTTGAGCAGAGCCTTCTGACTTAGCAATTAAATTTTTTTGAAATTTGATTTTTAAACCATCTAATGAATGTTCACTATATCCCCAACCACAAATAATCTGACGTGTGGATGTATAAGCCAGTTGTTCTAACAATATTTCGACAATCTTAGGTGCATATTCATAGAATCTAAGATCATTTTTAAGTCGTAGCAGAGCAAGCGGCTGTTTTGCTTCCCGTGTAATCGGCTTAGCGATAAAAACTTTTTCTACCGAAATGAGGGGATCAAAATCATCAATAATTTCACTAAAAAAATCAGGCTCAACAGTCCGATCTATAATGAAATCTATGGCTCGGTTCTCTTTATAAATGTGCTCAAATCTAAATAGCAATAAATCTTCATCAACTGCTTCAATCGGTGTATCTAATTTAAATAAATCTGACATTTTATATCTCAACCAATGCAGCACCATTGGTCGCTGCTGAGTGCTGTTTCGCAGAACAGTCGGGTAAATCAATCGCAGGTACACTCACCGATGCGGCGCCCACAAACAAATGCTGCCCTGCCTTCACCTCAAACTTGCCACCCGTCGTTAGCAAAATACCTGAACCATTAATCTTGATCTGAGAACCGCCGGCAGTAATCACAATCTCTTTTGGACTGGTGATTTCAATTCGGTCTTCTGTCGAAATAATCTGGATGCCTTGCTTGGCTAATAGGTCCATTCCATCAGCCTGTGCCAACATCTCAAACTTACCTTTTGCCGCAACTTGCTTAATGCCATTCTGTGCTGCAAACAGGCTTACCTTAGCACTTGCATGTGCGATCAGATTCTTTTGGGTGCTTAAGTTGATACTGTCACCTGCAAACTGATTAATTTGTCCATCCGCAGATAAATGAATATCTTCATTAGTACTCAGGCCAATCCCAGCGGGTGAGCTAAGCAACAGCATTGCTTTATTAAACTTAGCAATATCAGCTTCAATTTCTTCAGCAAAAGCTTTCAATTGCTCAATCGATTCAATCTCATCCGTTTGCTGATTCTTGGCAACTTCGCTCAGCGCCTTGGCGTTGCTTTGGTTACCCTCTAGCTGCTGTTTAGCAACTTGGGCATCAAGATGGTCGCCTTGGGCTTGATCCTGTTTCTGCGTAGAAATGAGTAAACCTTCCCCTGCACGTACTGCACCCCATTGATCGGTACGCAGTTCAAAGCCCTCACCTCTATCTTCACTTTCTGCTTGGTCTTTTGGGTGACTCAGTTTGCCGAGATTGAGTTGGCTAACAGCATGACTACTTTGCAGTTGCGCGCTGATTTGACCCGTCGTGTCATCAAAACGCAATTGATTAAAGCCTTCGCCTTGAACTTCTTTGGATTTGATTCCTGCTAGTTTTTTGGTATCAGGTAATTTGCCTGCATTGTCAAATTTGGTTGGGCTACGATATCCCTCATGAATCCGTCCTGTGACAAATGGACGATCGATATTGCCATCAAAGAAGTCTATCACCACAAGTTCATCTATACGTGGCAAGAATCGTGCGCCATAGCCTTCTCCTGCCCACGGTGTAAGTACATCCACCCATGCTGAATCGGTGTCGTTGTTATTTGCACCTGCACCACCATCATGACTATGGTCTTCATTTCTTGTGAATAGAAATCTTACTTTTATCCTACCCCATTCATCCACATGGATTTCCTCACCGCTTGGCCCAACCACTTTGGCGCGTTGTGGTGAAGCTGCTGGACGATGTTGTAGCGGATTAAATTCAGGAACGGTTTTGATATTGCGACGTTGTAGTGTCAGTTGATTGGCTTGCCGTTCTTCATTATTGGCTTGGGTCGGCTGCCAATTGCTTTGCGCTAATAGTTGATCAATCTGTTGGCTTAAATCTTTGGGCAAGTTGTTTTGGTTATAGAAGTTTTTGCCTGTGATCAGAAATTCTTTGTCTGCACCATCGTGTTGATCTATTTCAGGGTGTTCTGCCAGTTCAAACCAATAACCGACATGACTATCTCGCACGGTAGTCTGAGCTATAAATTGTTTGGATTGTAAGTCGTAGTATTGGCTCAGAGTCTGATTAATTTTTTCAATTTGAGCATTGCCTGATTGAGTTGATCCATCTTCATCATTCAAGTCTTGCATCCAAGCTGGTGAGAAATGCCATGCCTGTTCTAAACCGAGGCTGGCATTGTCATGTTGTTCACTGTGTTGATGCGTGCTCTGCACACTGCCTGCACCTTCTTCTTGTTCTAAGGCATCGGCTTGCCAGCGTTGTACATGAACTGAACTCGGCTGTAGTGTGCGTTGTCCGATTAAGCTGGTCATGCTGTCGTATTGTTCGGTGGCACTGCTGCGGTGGTAGCGAATCTGTCTTCGTTCGAGTGCTTGGTATTGGCTATTGTCATCGATGAGTCGAAGTTTTTGTGCTTGGATAGCAGCGCTGCTGAGTGCAACAATTCGCTCGGCTTCATCGATTAGCCAATTGATACCTTCGCTGCGCATTAATCGGGTCAGAAAGTCATAGTCGCTTTCATTGGCTTGCATGATGAATGGGCGGACATCGTAGTCTTGGCTGAGACCACTTAAATCTAAAGTGAGACTTGATGCAAACAATGAGCTTTTTTGTTGCCACTCTTTGAAGATGATTTCCACTACATCAGGCACACTTTTATTCATAAATACGCGGCTGTTACGGCGTTGTTTCCATAGTGTGGTGGGGTCTTCGAGCGTGAGTTTATATAAAGTTAAGCTGCCGTCGGATTGTCCTTGTAGGGCTTGGGTGATGATGCCTGTGACACGAGTCAACTGACCTTGATCGGTCACTGTATCTATCGCAACCTGACTACCAATGAATTGTTTTAATGGAATCGTGGCATTGGTGGATAGACAGATCAGTTCTGCTTTAAAGCCTTCATTGAGGTGATGTTGGCCATCGATACGTTGTAAAAAGATTTGTGTATTTAATTTTTGATTAGAAAACTGGATATGAATGGCACGTTTTTGTGCGCCAAGCCCTAAACTCTCTAAAGCTTGAAATATATTATTGAACATCTTTTTTTGAATATTGGCTTAAATTTCGCGCATTCTATAAACACCAGACAACCCTGTCTAGATCGTTCGTGTTATCGATTAGTTATCAAAACGTACAATACCTCCTCAAATACTTGAAAAATACGTCGTCCTTCAAAATTAGAAATCAATAACCAACTCATAAATATTTAACTATCTAATTCTTATTTACTACCTGATAAATCACGTTGCTCATTTCATGCGCTTGCAAACCTCTCATGCCGTTTTCAGCCAGTAAATCACCCGCTTTTGCATGTAAGCTGACAATTTGATGTAAAGCAATTTGTTGATGTAACTGAGCTTTTAAACTGGCAATCATTCCTGCTAACACATCACCCATGCCTCCGGTTCCCATGCCAGCATTGCCTTGCGAACAGATCCATAAATGATTATCCAAAGTTAAACTTCCAGCACCTTTCAAAATCCATTTTGCTGAATATTTTTCTTTAAGCTTATAAATCGCTGCAATTCGATCCTGCTCAATATCTGCTGCTGTACAACCCAACAATGTTGCAGCCTCACCTGAATGTGGTGTTGCATAAATATGATTGTTTAATTGTTGCGGATGTTTAGCCAAAAACCAAAGTCCATCAGCATCGAGTACAATTTCTAAATGTGAATTCTGATCCAGATACTCAAACCATTTTAAATATATTGATTCAGCCCATTCATCGCGTCCTAATCCCATACCAAAACAAACAGCATTGACTTGTGTTAATAGATTTTGAATAGCCTCTTGATCTAGAACATTAATATCTCGAACCATAATATTAGGTGAACGCGATAAAATTGCTTGATGATGTTTAGCATGGCAAACCACTGTAACTTTGCCAGCGCCAGCATGAAAAGCTGCTTCAGCAGACATAATGACTGCACCCCCCATATCTGCATGCCCACCCACGACGAGAACATGTCCATAATTTCCTTTATGACCAAAAGCTAAGCGTTTAGGTAGAGCAATTTCTTGTGGTGATAAATAAGCAATCGGTGTTAATGCTGAATCAGTAGGAATAAGGCTAACTAGATCGAGTATTCCAACATATTCTTTACCTTGACCTGTAAACAATCCTGTCTTGTATCCTAATATAGTAAAAGTCTGATCTGCTTGAATAGCGCACGGTAAAGCTTGTCCCGTATTGGCATGTAATCCACTCGGAATATCAATCGAGACTTTAAATCCTGTTTGTCTATTAAAAAGTTGGATGATATTTTGCCACTTTTGATCAAGCTTTCGGTTTAAACCTATGCCAAATAAAGCATCGATATAGCAGTCAAATATTGGTAAATCTTGTTGGATTTCATGTTCAGTCAATAAATAATCAATAGTTTGAATATCAACTTGTTGGCTTTGTGCATACTTAAATGCTTGTTGTAAATCACAAGATTGACCTAGTTCAGTTGCAAAAACCGTTACTTTATAGCCCTGCTGCTTTAAAAATGCTGCAATAAAATAGCCATCACCAGCATTATTACCTTGCCCACACCAAACTGCGATATTCTGAATTTTCTTTAATAGAAACTGTTCATTTAATCGCTGAGATATTGTCCAAGCCGCTTGCTGCATTAATCCCAAAGATGAATTGTGCTGAGCAAACCAACGACGCTCCCATGCTTGTATACTTTGACTGTCATAAACTGGACTATGGTAAACTGAACGTTGCATGGTTTTCTCCTTATTATTGGTTTATGGCTTCCACTCCTTCATCTCAAAAGATTGAGATTCAACAGCTTGATCCCCAACAGCTTAAAACATGGATCAAAGCACAAGCTTTGGACTTGGGCTTTTCTGATTGTGTCATTGCTAAACCAGATGCTCAAGATCAAATGCCACGTTTTAAAGAATATTTGGAACGTGGTTACCATGCAGATATGCACTATTTAGAGGAAAATCTAGAAAAGCGAGCTGATCCAACCTTACTTGTTCCAGGTACAAAAAGCATCATCTGTGTGCGAATGAACTATCTTGTGGCATCACCCAAGCCCCGTTATGTACCATTTGAACCAAATTCAGCCATTATCGCACGCTATGCGCGAGGCCGTGATTACCATAAAGTGATGCGCGGACGACTCAAAACCTTAGCCATTCGAATTAAAGAAAAAGTGGGCGATTTTGAGTCACGTCCTTTTGCTGATTCAGCACCTATTTTTGAAAAATCTTTGGCTGAAAGTGCTGGCATGGGGTGGACTGGAAAACATACATTACTCATCCATAAAAAATCAGGATCCTTTTTTGTTTTAGGTGAATTATTTACATCGCTTGATCTTCCTTTTGATCAGCCTGCAACAGCACATTGTGGCTCTTGTACAGCTTGTATTGATATATGCCCAACTCAAGCGATCGTTGAACCTTATATGTTAGATGCAAGAAAATGTATTGCGTATCTAACCATTGAATATAAAGGTATTATTCCAGAAGAATTACGTGCTGGCATAGGAAATCGAATTTTTGGTTGTGATGATTGTCAGTTAATTTGTCCTTGGAATGGTTTTGCTAAAACGGCAACAATTCCTGACTTTGATCCTAGACACGGTTTAGACAACATTCTTTTATTAGATATTTGGCAATGGGATGAGGCAACATTTTTAGCCAATACAGAAGGTAGCCCAATACGACGCACAGGCTATCAATCATTTAAACGTAATATTGCAATCGGGCTTGGAAATGCGCCATACTCAGATGAAATCATAGCCAAATTGCAAGAAGCAAAAACTTGGCACGATGAGATTGTAAATGTTCATATTGATTGGGCAATTCAACAACAAATGCAGCAATCAAATGTTCACCAAATAGAAAAATGATGTTTTTTGCCCTATGGCTTTGGCACGATTTCTGTATGATTAATCTCAATCTTTGTAATCAATTATCATGGATATAACAATGACCCTACGTAATGACTGGACTCGTGACGAAATCCAAGCTTTGTACGACCAACCTTTTTTAGACTTAGTATTTCAAGCACAAGGTGTTCATCGTCAACATTTCCAAGCAAATACGATTCAGGTCAGTACACTTCTTTCAATTAAAACGGGTAAATGTCCTGAAGACTGCAAGTATTGCTCCCAATCTGCACGCTATGACTCAAAACTAGAAGCCGAAAAGCGTATTGCTGTTGACAAGGTAATTCGTGAAGCTCTTTCTGCAAAAGAATCTGGTTCTTCTCGTTTTTGTATGGGCGCAGCATGGCGTAACCCACATGAGCGTGATATGCCATACGTGCTTGAAATGGTTCGTGAGGTTAAAGCATTAGGCTTAGAGACCTGTATGACACTTGGTATGCTAAATCAATCTCAAGCAGAGCGATTAAAAGATGCTGGTTTAGATTATTACAACCACAATCTTGATACCTCTCGCGAATACTATTCGCATATTATCAGTACACGTACTTTTGATGATCGTCTTGATACATTGGATCATGTGCGTCAAGCGGGTATGAAAGTATGTAGTGGTGGTATTGTTGGTTTAGGTGAAAGCCGTAATGACCGTATAGGTTTATTGCATGAACTTGCAACGATGCCAGTACATCCTGAATCTGTACCAATTAATATGCTTGTACCGATTGAAGGAACACCACTTGCAGAAGTAGAAAAGCTTGATGTGACAGAGTGGATTCGTACCATTGCTGTAGCACGTATTATCATGCCACACAGCTATATTCGCTTATCTGCTGGACGTGAATCTCTCAGTGATTCTGATCAAGCCCTCGCATTTATGGCTGGAGCAAATTCATTATTCTCTGGTGATAAGCTCCTCACCACTCCAAATGCAGGCGAAGGTAAAGATCAAATTTTATTTGAAAAATTAGGTTTAACCGCAGAAAAACCGAAACCTACAGTTTCAGAGCTCTCTATAGATGCCATGAGTGCATAAATCAAAAAGCCTTGTCGTCTGACAAGGCTTTTTTAGATCTGTCCATAATTAAATAGAAGTCACTAAAATTCCATATTTTGCGTTTAAAAACATTCCTACACGAATGATATCGACACCAGCGGCATGTGTTACTGATAATTCTTGGGTATGCACATCAAAATGAAACGAATCAAAAATATCTTGATGCTGCATAAGCCATAAAATTGTATCGGCAGTAGATTCGTCTACAGTGTATGTTTCTAAATTAAAATCTTTAGCCATATAGATCTTCTTTGTACATCAAGATATGTTTATCATAACCAATAGAACAGGTTTAAACAGCATAAAAAAACACTTAGTCAAAGGAGATTGATGACTAAGTGTATAAACGAGGAACTGAAATTTCCGAGTTTTAATTAAGCCGCTTGCGGACTAACAATTGTTTGACCCGCTTTTAAACTTTCAACCGCTTTAGTATTAAATTCTAAATTAAGCACGTGATTATCTAAGTGCACATGATAAGAACGAATTAATGACTGCTGCCCTTCATCAGTTTCAAGTACATATTCATCAGCAATATTTAAAATACCTTCTAAATTAGTCGTACTTGAAGCGCGGTCATGTCCAAATAAATCATAGATGGTTTGTAGATTAAAACTTGTTTCATGTTCATAAGAATGCGTTTTAAGATGGTCTTCTAAGAACAATACAAATTTATGTGCAAAAAAATAGTAATTCGGTTTATGGGTATAAAGCATGTTCATTGAAAGCTCCTTAAGTTAGGATGATTTTTCATCTAATCATGACTAAAACAGTAAGAATTTAACCTTAAAAAATTCTTAAAAGAAGTTTGGCGTTTTTGTAACCATGTTAATTTTGAAAAAAATGTCAGACCTAATAGGCAAAAAAAGTCACAATTTTGTGAACTGTCATAAAAAATTAATAAAAAAGTTAGCTATTTTGTATAAAAAATAAACAAACGGTGCATCATCACTTACAAAAACAATCCTAAGATCAACAAATATTTGTGTAAAATTCACATAATCAAGAAAACTTTAAAAGCAAAAATAAACAATAAACAATGAGTTAAATTTAATCTGCTTAAGAATATTTTAAGAAATATTAAAATTGTGATGGAGTTTGCATTTTTTTCAAATAACTGGTATATTTCGCACATTACTTGTTCAGCGCAAAAAAATATCTGGAAAAGTAATTTAATTCAAACTTTTAGCTGATGTATTCGAGAAATTATTATGAAAAAACTTGCTTTGATCGCTACTCTTTCAGTTGTTGGTATTGCAAATGCTCAAGCTGCTGATGGTACGATTACGATTAATGGTTTAGTAACTGACAAAACTTGTGACATTTCTAATCCAACAGGCAAAGATATTATTGTAACTCTTCCAACTGTATCTAAACAAACTCTTGCTAATGCAGGTGATGTTGCTGGTCGTACACCATTTCAAATTAACCTAAAAAACTGTTCTGAAGGTAAAGTTGCTACTTACTTCGAACCAGGTGCTACAGTTGACTTTAATACTGGTCGTTTACTTAACCAAAACGCTGCTGGTGCTAAAAATGTTAACGTTCAATTATTAGGTAGCAATAACTTATTTATTCCTGTACGTGCAGCTGGTTCAAATGGTGCTCAAGAGAACTCTCAATGGGCTGATGTTACAGCAACTGGTACTGCTGACCTTAACTACTATGCTGAATACTATGCAACTGGCGCTTCTACTGCTGGTCAAGTAAATACTTCAGTTCAGTACACAATCATTTATCAATAATCTTTGATAAATCTCTGCGAGTTTTTATGCACTTAAAAACTCGCAGTTTTCAATAAAAAAACATGCAACTGTAGAGTAAATATAAATGGCACTGAACGGTTACAATTTTTTGCTTGGTTTAGCGATGTCTTCTATTGTTGTCGCAAATAGCACACATGCAGAAATTATCTTACATGGTACTCGAGTGATTTATCCATCTGATGCTCGTGAAGTTACCTTGCAAGTAAGTAACAATGGTTCTAAACCATCTCTTGTTCAGGCATGGATTGATGAAGGTGATGCTAAAAGTACACCAGACCAATCAAAAGTTCCATTTATGATTACACCACCGATTTCTCGGGTTGATCCAACCAAGAGTCAATCTCTTCGTATCACTGCTCTGCCAAATGCAGCTCAAATCGATCAGAAAAAAGAAACGGTTTATTGGTTAAACGTGCTGGATATTCCACCTCGTCCTAAAGCTGGTGCAAAAGATGAAGTCCCTGATAACTTTCTCCAACTAGCGATTCGTTCACGTATTAAGTTTTTCTATCGTCCTGCAACTATTAAAGAAGATGCAAATCTAGCAGGAGAAAAACTACAGTGGTCTAGAAGCGGACAAACTTTGACGGTTAAAAATCCAACACCGTTTCATGTCACAATGACATCGATATATCAGCATAATGCAGGAAAAACTGTCGACCTACTTCCTAAAGGTCTAATGCTCGCGCCGTTTTCTGAAGAGAAAGTCCAATTGAAAACTGCAAGTATCGAAAAACTTAGTTTTATTAATATTAATGATTACGGTGGTCGTATCGAACACCCAATCAAACTTCAATAACAAGTAAATTTACTCCCACTCAATAGATGATTGTGTACCTATCGTTGAATAGGCGAATGTATTATGTCAAAGAAAAATGCAACAGCTAAATTCTTAAAGCGTCGAGTTTGTTATTACCTCACATCTGGGGTAATCACAATTACGATGCCTATGGCTGTATATGCGGTAGAACAGACAGCAGAACAAGCGCCAATGGAAGCAGAGTTTGACTCTGTCTTCCTCATAGGTGATGCACAAAAAGTTGATGTTTCCCGTTTCAAATACGGTAATCCTGTTTTGCCCGGTGAATATAGCGTTGATGTTTATATCAATGGCAACTGGTTTGGCAAAAAAAGAATGGTTTTCCGTTCAACTGAACAAAATCAAAATGCATTTACCTGTTTTACTTCAGGTTCATTACTTGAATACGGTGTAAAACAAGAAGTACTTGTCAATCGTACCGAGTCAGCCGCTCCAAATGCTTGTTACAAGATCGAAGAATGGATTGAAAATGCGTATTATGATTTTGATACTTCTCGCCTACGTGTAGACATTTCTATTCCACAAATTGCACTACAGAAAAATGCACAAGGCTATGTTGATCCAAGTATTTGGGATCGCGGCATTAATGCAGGCTTTTTATCTTATAGTGGTAGCGCCTATAAAACTTTTAATCGTGCAAATGACAATAAAGAAACCACAAATGCGTTCATGGCTCTCTCTGCTGGAGCAAATATTGCAGGTTGGCAACTTCGTCACAATGGTCAGTGGCAATGGCAAGATGGCAATCAAAGTGAACTCGATTCAAAAACCAAGAAAAAATCTAATTACGAATCAACCAGCACTTATTTACAACGTGCTTTTCCACAATATCGTGGTGTTTTAACGCTTGGTGATAGTTTTACCAACGGTGAATTGTTTGATTCATTTGGTTATCGTGGTGTAGATTTTTCAAGCGATGATCGCATGCTACCAAATAGTATGCTTGGTTATGCACCGCGTATTCGTGGTAATGCAAAAACCAATGCAAAAATTGAAGTGCGCCAACAAGGTCAGTTGATCTATCAAACGACTGTAGCACCGGGTAGCTTTGAAATTAATGATCTCTACCCTACTGGTTTTGGTGGTGAGCTTGAAGTTTCTATTATTGAATCAAATGGAGAAATCCAAAAGTTCGCTGTTCCATATGCTTCAGTTGTACAAATGCTACGTCCTGGACTCAGCCGCTATTCATTAACGGCTGGTGAATTCCGTGATCGAGATATTGATTTAACTCCTTGGACAACTCAAGGTAAATACCAACGCGGTATTAATAACTATTTGACAGGATATACTGGTTTTCAGTTGGCTGAAGACTATAGCGCTATATTATTGGGTGCAGCCTTTGCGACCCCTATTGGAGCAGTATCACTTGATGCAACACATTCAAATGCAGATTTTGATAAACAAGGCTCGCAATCTGGTCAGAGTTTTCGTTTAAGCTACAGTAAACTTATTTCTCCAACCAACACCAATTTAACCTTGGCGGCGTATCGTTATTCTACTGAAAACTATTATAAATTACGCGATGCATTATTAATTAGAGACCTTGAAAATAAAGGTGTTAATACTTTTGCAGTTGGTAAACAACGTAGCGAATTCCAAATTACCTTGAACCAAGGTTTACCTGATGGTTGGGGTAACGTGTATATGGTTGGTTCTTGGAATGACTATTGGAATCGAAATGAAACGAGTCGCCAATATCAGATCGGTTATAGTAATAACTATCATGGCTTAACTTATGGTCTTTCAGCGACCAATCGTGAAGTTGAATATGGTTCGCGTAGTCAGACACGTGACACTGAATATTTGATGACTCTATCTTTCCCGATTAATTTCAGAAAGAGCTCAGTTAATGTCAATGCAAACGTTTCTGAAGACAGTCGTACCGTAGGTTTCAGTGGCATGGTTGGTGATCGTTTCAGTTACGGTTCGTCGGTATCACACCAAGATAGACAGAGCCCAAGTTTTAACGCCAATGCTCGTTATCGTACTAACTTTGCTACAGTGGGCGGTTCTTATAGCGTTGCGGATACCTATCAGCAAGCAATGGTTAGTGTTAGCGGTAATATTGTTGCGCACTCTGAAGGTATCCTATTTGGTCCAGAACAAGGTCAAACCATGGTACTGGTTTATGCGCCTGATGCTGCTGGGGCAAAAGTAAATAATACGACTGGTTTGAGTATTAATAAATCTGGTTATGCCGTTATCCCTTATGTAACACCTTATCGCTTAAATGACATCACCCTTGACCCACAAGAAATGTCAACCAATGTTGAATTGGAAGAAACGAGCCAACGTATTGCTCCTTTTGCAGGTGCAATTGCAAAAGTTGATTTCTCAACAAAGAAAGGTTATGCCATTTACATCAATACCAAAACTGCAACTGGTGAAAGCTTACCTTTTGCTGCTCAAGTCTTTAACGATAAAGACGAAGCAATTGGAATCGTTGCTCAAGGTAGTATGGTCTATTTACGTACTCAAGAACCAAAAGGTGATTTGTACGTAAAATGGGGCGATGATGCCAATGAACAGTGCAATTTTAATTATGACGTTACAGCGCAAATTTCTAACGATCAGCAAAGTATGATCATGACCGAGGCAGTATGCAAATGAAAAAATTACTCTTAAATAGTGTTTTGCTTACCGCAGGTCTTGGTATCTATACTGAAGCGAATGCAGCTTGTGCCCCTACATCAGGTTTTACAACAAAAGTCATTAGTATGGCTGTTGGCCGTGTGGTCGTTAGACCTTCAGATGAAGTTGGAAAGGTTTTACGTAAAGCGACCTTTGCAATTGATCCTAATAATTCAACAATTAACTGTAGTCCAAACTCTTCTGGGATGGTGAAAGCAGACTTAATCCAGAGCTACCCTGTAAGTTCACTAGGTAATAATATTTATACAACTAATATTCCTGGGATCGGCATCCGTTTGTATCGTGAAGCACAGAATAATGCAAACTTTTCAGGATATTACCCATATTCAAGAAATATTACAGGTGGTTGGAGAGGTACTAATTACTCACTTGATTCAGGCTATTTTGTAGTTGAAATTGTAAAAACAGCAGAACAAACGGGATCTGGCGCACTCGTACCAGGCCAATACAGTAGTTATTATTTAACTAATTACTCATCCCGCCCTATTCTAACAAGCCATGTTCTTGCAAATGCAATTACGATTGCCTCTTCATCTTGTGAACTACAAGGGAATATCAATAAAGTAGTTCAGCTTCCCTCTGTTACAAAGTCAGGATTTACAGGTATTGGTTCAACTCAAGGAACTCAATCATTTGACTTAAATATTCTCTGTAATGGCGGTGAAAACCCAACTGGATATGAAGAAAAAAATCTAATCAGCTTAGATTTTGATTTCCCACAAGATGGTACTAATACTCAAGTCATGGCAAACACAGCACCAAACTCTACTAAAGCAAATGGTGTGGGTGTACAGTTAATGTGGAAGTATCAAAATAAAAATCAAGTGATTCGTAAAGGCGATAAATTACAAGTTGGTACTGTTAACTCTAACCAAACCGTTCAATATAACATTCCATTATCGGCTCGCTATTATCAGACAGCAACCAATGTCACCGCTGGTACTGTTCGTGCAATGGCAACAGTTACAATCCAATACGATTAATTTTTTTATAAGACCTTCTTTAAAAATGGAAGGTTTTTTTTATAAAACTTAAATTTTAAATCTCTAAATTTCATTAATAGCTAATTTTATTAAAAACTTGGCTTTTAGCCTTACTTTGACAAAAAACCTTAAATCATTTAATCAAAAGGAATAATCAATAAAAAAACTGAGTTTAGTCGCACTTAGCTTAGCCCTGCTTGGCTGTGGTGAAAATCAGAATAATTTGCAAAATAATGCCAGTGCTCAATACATGGCTACAACATCCACAAGCTTTAGTTTACGTAATTTCAGCCAACCACAAATGTGTCAGTATAACTTTGATGCAACACAAGAAGATTATGATAATTTATGGAACAATCAAAATTCAGATTACCTGATCGGTCTATTTCCTGCAATCAATGGACAAAAATTTAGCTTAACTGTTGCCCCTCCATATTTTTCAATTAATGATTCTGAGTACAGTAATTTTAAGTATTTTTACTTATTACCAACAAGTAGGAAAAGACTAAAAAATCAAGCAACTATGAAGAATTTAGTCCCCATTGTTAGATAACTTAGGTGATCTACCTTTACCTAACACGGGGATTCTTACATTAGAAATGCAAATAGACATTCCCGCAGCTCCTCTTAATGGTGGTTATTACGGAGAACCAGGTTCATCTTATTTCGCAGATATTAATTTTAGTGGAATCTCTGAAAATGGATATGTCGTAAGCTCAGGATATAGTTTCATGGCAGGTGCCGCTGATCCTGATTTCGGTGAAAACCCACCATCCGTATTATTTATGCTTGGTTACCCAAGTAGTGATGATACTGAGTATACTTCAGTTGCCTATTACTACAATAAAATGACCGACTATCAAAGCAAATATCATCGTTTAGGTATCTATATCAACCAAAATACTAAACAGGTCGGTTTTATTATCAATGGTGTTGATCAGGGGTATCAAGGAACACTCCCTGCTCCATTGAAAAATATAGGTTTTGATATTCGTAGCTCGGTTAGTTCTGATAGGGATGGTACATTCTCTGAGAAACTAGCAGGATTAGAATTTTCATCCGAGCTAATCACTGACCGAAATGCCTTACAGTTCAGCTATCCACAAGGCGTAACAGACAAATGTGGTAATGAGATATAAATTCTAGCTATTCCACCCAATCAAATGATTGGGTTTGCTTAAATTAAATAACTTCAAGCGATCAAATTCACTTCATATTCATTAAATTGGAAACATATTAAATATGTGACTTAGTTAACAAATTAAAAATTTCAATTATTTAATATAATTCCATAAAAACAATAATCCCATCACAGTTTAAAAGTTTATTTAATCAAAGTATTATTTTAATATTGCCTTAACAATAAATTCCATGTTAATTAATAATAACAAATGATACTAAGGAATATAATCATGTATAAAAATATATCAAAATCATTATTAATATCGATAGTAGCTGTATTTTCAGCAACTACATATTCTGCAAACACAATTCAATTTAATGGAAATATTGTTGAAGATACTTGTTTCTCTAATCACACCAATAAAGATTGTGAAGCAATCAACAAAATTCAAGAAAAAATCAATACAGAATCAATATCTAACAATGATTTAAACACCAGTTCACAAAAAAACTCTATAAATGAGATATCCTTTGAAAAACTAAATGACGAAAAAAGCGCTGTGATTGTTGCTAGTTATTACTAACAATTAGATTGTAAAATTTTTCAATATATCATACCTGCACCAATCAATTACCACATGTTGCTAATATTAATTAAACTATCATTTTAAATATTAGCAGCATATTAAAATTTATTTAATTTTAAATTAACATTATCTTTAGAAAAAATTCAACGCATAAGTATTATTAAATAAATATTCTATTTTTAAGCATAAATATTGACCAAAGAATATCTTTTCTGTAGTTTGATCGTTGCAAATATAAAATACTTTAAAAATAATAAGGAATATAATAATGGATAAACCATCCTCAACGCATGTCACCTCCTGTGTCGATTGCTCACAAGATCCAATTACATCATTAAAAAATATGTTTGTAGACATGGTACAAGCTGGACGAATTGTAAAAGGTCAATGCCCTGCCATGCGACCGGTTTTTTTAAAAGCGCATGGCCTAGCAGCGGCTGAGTTTATTATTCGAGATGATTTACCTGAGAATTTACGCATTGGTCTATTCGCGGAGACAAAGAAAAAATATCCCGCTTGGATTCGTTTTTCTTCTGATACCACACCAACCAGTACCGATTTCAAATCAACATTAGGTATTGGAATTAAATTATTTGATGTTGATGGTGAGAAACTTCTCGGCAATCCTCATGCCGATACTTTTGATTTTATCATGCAAAACTTTGATGCTTTTTTTGTTGATACAGCCAAAGATATGTGTGAGTTCACTAAAGCTGGTGTGGTAGATGGTGATTATACTCCTTATCTAAACGCTCATCCGAAAACATCAGAATTACTTGATGCTATGGCAAAACCAGTTGCCAGTGTTCTAGTTTCACCATATTGGAGTGGTTTACCATTCCATTTTGGAGAGAATCAATATGTAAAATATAAATTGGAACCTACATTCTATTTAGACCCACCTACCCACTCTCCAAACGACCCTTCTTATTTGGGTCAAGATCTTGTTCAACGTCTATCTCAATCTGAAACGCGTTTTCGTTTTATGATTCAGCTTAGAACTGACCCTGAAAGAATGCCATTGGATGAGGCAACAGTTGTTTGGTCTGAGGATCTTAGTCCACCTATTCATGTTGCTGATATTGTTATTCCTATTCAAGATATTTCTGCACGTGGTCAAGCTGAATATGGTGAAAATCTAGCAATGAATATTTGGCGTGTAACTCAAGAACATGCGCCTGTTGGTTCAATTGCAGAAGCACGTAAAGTTGTTTATGCAGCATCGGCTGAATTACGTCGTAATGTAAATGGTGTACCACTTTCAGAACCAGATGTTCCTCGTCCATTAATTTCACCTGCTACAGCAATAGATACGTATATTGTTCGCGCAGCGATCCATCCTGCAATCGGTATTGCTAGAGTTGGCGATAGTGAAACAGAGTTTTTTATCGGCCCTGAAATTGTTGATGCTTTATCAGATCCAAATCAAAAACCAAATAACTTTAGAGATGAGACAGGTGCGATAAAACGCCAAGCTGCTCGCTTCCGAATTTATGGTTATAACGCCGCGGGTGAAGTTGTTCGCGAACTAAATCCAGACAATGCAGATATAATTTGGACAGTACATGTTGCAAACCGAAAATCTCAATGGTATCAATTTCAATATGCACTCGATATACCTGAAGCAGTCAATGCCCCAGATAATGCCTTCACACTTCGCAATCCTAAAGTCAAAGATAGAAAAAAATTAGCGATTGATCCTGGTCCGCGTAGTATTTCTGGTCGAAATACGATTGGGGGTACAGAGCATCGATTTGATACAGGAACTTTTCAAGCTGCGGCACAACAACCAGTGATTGTGCCATTAGGTGAGATCCAAACGGATGAAAATGGCAGATTACTGTTTTTAGGTGGACATGGTAAATCAGCCTCGCCGACCAATGCTCCTGTATACGACCCAGATAATCCGCCAAGTTTTAATAATGCGGATGATTGGTATGACGACACTTCAGATGGGCCAGTAACGGCAACGGTATCTATCAATGGTGTGTCTATTCCAGTTGAATCAGCTTGGGTTGTTGTTGCTCCACCTAATTACGCTCCTGACGTTGTTAGTTGGAGAACAATGTATGACTTAATGTGTGATGTATATGTCAATGCTGGTTGGATGACTATGCCAGAAACCCCTTCTTTCACTCATGACATTTTACCATTACTCAAACGGTTAGGAGGCTTACAGTGGGTAAATAAAGGTTATGCGGCATATTTTGGTAAAGGATGTCCAATGGATTTCAATAATCCAGACTTACTTTCTAAATTGTCTTTTAAACCTAAACAAGGCGGTTCTGACCCATACACAGAATTACGTCGCGCAATTTTTCATAGTTTCAGACCATCTAAACCAGTAGTCGCTGAGCCTGTGGCGTGGCCTCATGTTTGGCCTTGGATCTATGGCGATGCTTTTGGTAGCTTTTCTGAAAGTGGAACTGGCAATATGCTCACCATGACAGGTTTGCAAGAAGCATTACTCCGTCATTGGGTTGAAGGTAAATTTCTGAATGATTGGTCAATTGAAAACTGCAAACCTGAGACCTCAATCGATAAAGTTCCACTCGCACAACAACCGAATATGCTTGATCAGGCAGCGTTACATTATTGTTTAGCGGATACGTTCCATCCCGGTTGTGAAATGACTTGGCCAATGCGTCATGCCAGTCTATATAGCTCCCCTTTCCGTATTCGCTCACGAATAAATGATGTGGAACCAAATTATGGCTCGACCATGACTCCAATCAAAGTGCAACAAGTAGATGGTCCTTTATATGGTCAAATTCCAGGAAGCATTACCCGTTGGATGGCGGTCCCATGGCAAGGTGATACTGCATTTTGCCGATCAGGATATGATCCTGACTATGATCCTTACTTACCTACATTCTGGGCAGCAAGAGTTCCAAATCATGTCTTGACTGAAGTCGATTATCAACAAGTGATCAATGACAAACTTCCAAGAGAACAGCGTATTGCTGCCTTTAATCAACGTCAAAACTGGTTAAGATCAATCATGGATGCCAATGTTGCAGATGTGATGATGCGAATGATTGAGCATTTTAATGAACTCGGCATCGTTGAAATACGTCCAGGTCTAAAAAACGATCCTGATATTCCTGAATATTTATATGTCGAAACCTTAATTGCTGGGAAATTAAAAGAGTCAGCAGAATATGCGTCTCATTTGCTTCAAAGCAAACCTCATCCACTGAATGATCTTGAAAAAGCTGGCTGGGCAAGTCATGAACAATTACAAGCATTCCGTTCAGTCCGCGTTCAAAAGCGTTGATATGAACTTGTCCAATATTGATGTTTGTATTGCTGGAAGCGGTCCTGCTGGCTGTATTGTTGCTCGGCAACTTTCTTTGGCGGGTCTAAATGTCATGTTGATAGATAGACCCGTAAGTAATACTAATAAATTTGGCGAAACATTACCTAGCGCAGCTATTCGCTTATTAAAAAAGCTGGGCTTAGAGGCCATTATCGAAAATTTAAGCTCTAAATCTAATTTTCAAACATCTTATTCTGAACGTGTTGGCGGTAACATCTCTTTTTGGGGCAGCGACTTTAGTTCTATTACAGATTTTATTCATGACCCTTACGGATTAGGAATTAGAATTAATCGAAAGACATTTGATCAACAGTTAAGAGAGGCAGCACTCACCAGTGGTACAAACTTTTATGCTTCAAATATCATTAATCTACAAAAAAAAGAAAATAATTGGGAAATAGAATTAGAAAATGGAGAAAAGATCAAAGCTAAATGGATTGTAGATGCGACTGGTCGTAGTGCAAAAATTGTAAAGCTGCTGGGTGTGCAACGTAATCGTGGTCTTCCCTTAGTCGCCTTATACCGAACTTGCTTACCTAAAAAAAATCATCAGCTTAATCGCACGATCCTTTCAGCCCATAAATATGGTTGGATATACACAGGTAAAATGACCGATAAACAATGGGTAATGGGATTTCATACTATACCTAAAATTGCTTCAAAATTCCATCAAGATGCGAATCAATGGCAACAAATGATTCAAACTAACTTAGGGCTTTCTGAATTGTTTGGTGCACTAGAATTCGGAAAAGATATTTTCTCACATGATGCAAGAAGTTGCTGGCTAGAAAAATCATTTGGAAAAGATTGGGTTGCTTGCGGTGATGCCTTATTAGCTTTCGATCCAATCGCAGGTCAAGGTTTATTTAATGCAATTTACACAGGAATGAAAGCCGCAGAAGTCATTTTATCTAGTAAAAATGCAACTGAGGAGATTAAATACACAACTGAATTAAATCATATACTTCGAACATACGAAAATCGGAGGCTTTCGATTTACAGACAAGAACAAAGATGGAGTAATAGCCCTTTTTGGCAAGCACACCAGCTACAGCAAATCTCTGATTAGATTATTAGAATTTCTCAAACAAAATACTGTATAAGCTGTTGAACTAAAGTTATAAACTATTTAATGGCTAAAAGGTTTTGAAGCCTATAAATTTCCATAACCAATAAAGGAATATCTTGTTTGGCACTCGCGATAAAATCTTGATCAGCAATAGTTGCTCCTGTGAGTTCAATATCTTCAGCCCCTGTCATTATAAAGCTTGAACCACTCTCGTGATCTCGTCCCTCTACATATGAAATCCAAGGACCTTGGGTAGTTTTCATACAAGAATCCAGTATGCTTTCTAATTTTTCTTTTGTGAGTTCTATCATTTTAAAGATCCAATTTCATTTCTAAGATTTAGATTCTGCTTATCGTCATTATCTAACTTTCAATAATAATCAGAAAAGATATTTTTTAGTTCAATAACTAGAATAATTTCGCTTTAAAAATTAAAGGCTAATCCCTTTTTTTAATTAGTCTAATGAAAGATACAAAATTTACAACGCAAAAAAATTAAAATTGCCTCAAAATAAAGCAGTGAATCAACAGTATATAGAAAGCTAACTGAGAACGATAAAGTTTGGCTGAAAATCGTTGGAATAATTGAATAAGTCAAAGTAGAGATTACACACATGATAAGAAAAATATTATATTTTCAATTATTTGCAGTGGCCTCTCCTTTTTTATTACTCGTAACAGGATGCTATGCGACCTCTCCTGCACAAACTGATATTTTAACAAAAACTACGATTGCGAATCGTAATAAAATTATTTATCCAAATATTGATAAAGATTTGGGTGAAGCATTACAACCAAATGAAAAAATGATGGCTGAACAAATTTCAGCAATTATTGAACAATCTATACGTCAACAATATTCATTAGGTCATGCACTTCGAGATGCCCATCCAAAAGCACATGGCTGTGTTCGAGCCACGTTTCAAGTCAAAAGTGATCTAAATGAACGTTTTGCTAAAGGTATGTTTATTCCCAATAAAACTTACTCAGCTTGGATTCGTTTTTCGAATGCCTCTGGAGATGCAAAAAAACCAGATTATGAAAAAGATGCTAGAGGAATAGCGATCAAAGTTTTAGGCGTTACAGGCAAAAAAGTTTTAGAAAGTGAGCCAGACGCAAATACTCAAGATTTCATCATGATTAATCATCCCGTATTTTTTGTGAATGATCCTAAACGTTATCAGTCATTTATACAGGATGTTAATAGTGAAAGCTTATTAAAAAAACTGCATATTCCCATCGCACTAGGTGCGAAAGGAACCATAAATGCTGTAAAGGCAGCAAGTTCAAAAATTGCAAATCCTTTGCAAGCAAGATATTGGTCCATGGTTCCCTATCAACTCGGATTAGGAGCAGAACGTGAAGCAGTTAAGTATTCGGTTAGAGCATGCTCACATGGTACAGACAAAATTCCAAATAAACCAGATCAAAACTTTTTACGCGAAGCACTGCGAAATGAACTCAACAATCATGATGCTTGTATGGAGTTTTTAATACAGCCAAGAACTTCACCTAAAATGTTAATTGAAGATTCAATGACTGAATGGAAAGAGAATAAAGCACCTTTTTATACTGTTGCTACAATCCGTATTCCACAACAAGTATTTGATACACCTGAACAAAACAAATTCTGTGAAAATCTATCATTTACACCATGGCATGCTTTACCAGATCATAAACCTTTAGGCGCTATCAATAGATTACGAAAAGTTATATACGAAAATATAAGCACGGTAAGGCATGAAATGAATGCTGCACCAAGACAAGAACCTCAATAATTGGATGCACACAATTGTAATGATTGAATTTATTGAAATGATTAAGAGTTATTTCTAATCAATAAAAGCTGTGCTTAGACTATCTCAAAATATAGACCGATATTCGTTTTCTAATTATGTTAGGCTGATGAGTTTTGCTTATGAAACTCGTCATCATGAATTTAAAAACTCAATATACAACAGGTGAGTTTCGCTGGTCATTTTTATTACCTAAATATTGGGGAATATGGTTCGCTATTTTAATGTTAATGTTTTTTGCAATTTTGCCTTGGGCTTTGCAATGGCGATTAGCTGAAAAATTATCAAAACTGGCATGGAAGACCTTAAAATCTAGACGAAAAACCACGATTAGAAATTTAGAATTATGCTTTCCAGATAAAAGCCCATCAGAAATTCAAACAGATGCTCAAGAAGTATTTTTCAATGCATTTCTAGGCGTGTTCGAAGCGCTCAATGCTTGGTATAGTCCCAAATGGTTCAAAAATCGAATTCATATTGAAGGACTTGAACACTTAAAAAAAGTCGAAGGAAAAGGTATTTTATTATTAGGTAGTCATACCACACTGTTAGATGCAGGTGGTTTCGTTAGCAGTTGTTTCTTTGATATGGATGTTGTGTATAGACCACAGAATAATCCCCTTTTAGATATGATGATCAGTCGATGTCGAAAAACAATTTATAAAAATCAAATTTCCAAAGACGATATGAAAGGATTAATTCAAAATCTTAGATCTGGTCATGCAGTTTGGTACAGTCCTGATCAAGACTTTGGTTTAAAACAAGGCGTTATGGCACCATTTTTTGGTATACAAGCTGCGACTTTAACCTCGCACAGACGGTTAATGAAAATTGCTAAGGCTGCTGCTATTCCAATATTTTTCTATCGCACAGGCAGCATACAAAATCCACAATATCAAATTTTATTAGAACCAGCTTTGGAAAATTTTCCGAGTGATAATGAAGTCCATGATGCGACTAGAGTAAATTTGATTTTGGAAAATCAGATCAAGATGTGTCCAACACAATATATGTGGTTCCATCGTCGTTTTAAAACCAGACTAGATGGTCAGCCTAAAGTTTACTAATCATCGAAAATTAAGTATTTAAATCAATATTTGAAATTCAAATAATTTTTGGATTTCTCATATCTTAATTCGCATCAAGAACAATCGAATTTTGCATTGAATGAATTAGGTATAGTGTACTTAGATTGTCAGTTTGAAACCTAAGCTTAACTACTATTCATCGATCACTAATTCCATTTAAATAAGCTAAGCCGAAATTCTGATGCCAATAAATATGATGAAAACAGCAATGCAAATGCCATGACAATTAATATCACATCAAATGATGCAACACCCAGCACCACAAGTATGGTACCAATCACGAAAAGCGTACAGACGATCAAATTACCCAAGATTCTAAACATCATTTTTTCATTATTGTGAAATCCATCACATTATCCACGTTTTTCATGTTTTCTCTAGTATTTCTTTATATTAAATCTGTTAGCATTTTTATTTGCTTTCAATTCAATCAATAAAAAAAGCATTCACCAGATTACACTTCAAGAATATCTCATAATTTTTTTAAATATATTCAGAATCTTACAGACAAAGAAATTGTATAAATGAGTGAAATAGAAAGAACAATTTCCTGTAGAACTTAGTGTTTTATTGAGATATAAAATGATCAGCAGCATATTTTAAACATAAAATACACATCTAAGTTTTGTTTTTGTTTGAGCTTTTTGGATATATATTTTCTCAATTTCTGGTATTACACTGCTCTGATTCATTCGCTATGAAGACAAATATGAGAAAAGTTTTAGGAAAATCGATCTTTAAAGCAACTGGTTGGGAATATAATGTTGATCCAACAATTTTAGAAAAAAAACAAGTCATTATTGGTTTTGAGCATACCTCCAATCTTGACACAATTTTATCTCTGGCCTTATTTGAGATCCTAGAATTAAAAGTTCATACACTTATCAAAAAAGAATTATTTAAGGGTCCACTGAAACCAATTCTAGAAAAATTAGGTGGCATTCCTGTTGATCGTAAATCAAGTAAAGATATTGTCACGCAAATGGTTGAACTATTTAACCAAAATGAAAGTTTTAACCTCGTGATTGCACCTGAAGCAACACGCGCAAAAAATGGAGAGGAACGCAAACCGATTCGTTCGGGTTTTTGGCATATTGCTAAAGCAGCCAACGTACCTATTATTTTAATGTATGCCAATGCACGCACAAAACAAGGTGGTATTTTAGGCAAGATTTATCCAACTGATTTGCAAACAGATCTAGAAAAAATTAAAGAACTTTATGCCGAGTTTGGTATCGATGTAAAAATTAAATAATTCATTTGATCAAACTTTGAAAGATGATCAATATTTTAAATTCTGAATGTAGTCCGCAAGAGTTTTCAACAAAACTATCGCTATGCTAATATTCACGCACTTTTTTGAGTTTTAATTTTTGGAGTTACTTCCATGGCGGGTCATTCTAAATGGGCCAATATTAAGCATCGTAAAGCTAAACAAGATGCAAGTCGCGGTAAAGTTTTTACTAAATATATCCGTGAAATTGTGACTGCTTCAAGATTGGGCGGTCCAGATGCAGCGAGTAATCCTCGTTTACGTGCGGTTGTAGAAAAAGCACTGTCAGTGAATATGACGCGTGACACCATTAACCGTGCGATTCAACGTGGTGCTGGTGGTGATGATAACGATGATTTAAAAGAAGTAACCTATGAAGGTTATGGTGTAGGTGGTGTTGCTGTTATTGTTGAAACAATGACTGATAACTTAAACCGTACCGTTCCTGATGTACGTCACTGTTTTAGCAAAACCAATGGTAACTTAGGAACTAATGGTTCTGTAGCTTACTTGTTTACTAAACGCGGTGAAATTTCTTTTGAAGATGTGTCTTTAGAAGACAAAATCATGGAAGTCGCTTTAGAAGCAGGAGCTGATGACATCGAGATCGATGAAGATAGTATCTTAGTCATTACTAGCCCAGAAAGTTTTGGTGATGTTCAAGATGCACTTACAGCAGCAGGATTAAAATCTGACAATGCTGAAGTAGTCATGAGCCCATCGACTAAAGCTGAAATCAATGATATTGATCAAGCTAAACAAATCATGAAAATGATTGATATGCTCGAAGATCTTGATGATGTTCAAAACGTTTATACAAACGTGGAGTTTACTGAAGAAGTTTTAGCTCAGCTTGATGCTTAACTGATTTAGCTCAGTAAAAAATGCATCTTTTAGATGCATTTTTTATAGCTTATTTAAAAGTTTATAGCAGTTAAATACATTATATTCTTTAATCACAAAACTTGAATGTAGTGCCACCACGCTGTCAATCTTACCAATACGGCGTAGTAAGATTTCACTATAATCATCCATATTTCTCGCAACCAACTCTAAAATAAAATCGGCGCTCTGCCCCGTCACTAGAAATGCATTGGTCACTTCAGGAATATCTTCAATTTCTTCTAAAAACTTATCAAAGGTTTCAGTATCATGCTTACTGAGCGATACCTGCAAAAGAATATGCAGACTAAAACCCAATTTATTAAAATTAATTTCCCGCTTGAGTTGCCCCATCACTTGGGACTCTATTAGATTTTTAATACGACGATGAACTGAACTGACAGAAAGATTAATTCGTTCAGATAGTTCATTTAGATTGACATCTTCATGGGTCAAAATTTCAAGAATTTGTTTATCGAAACGATCCAATTCCATCTTACAGTTCTCACTCTAAATTTATGTTTTTATCGGAACTGTTTGAACTCAGTAATTTTAAGGGTCAAGGGAAAACAAATGTTTAACTTTTGACGATGTTGCGTGGATAACACAAACATGATTCCGATAAACTTGTGATTTATCTTAGTCCCAAAGCCGAAACAAGACCTTTTGAGCAACTGTTCAAGTGATCTCCCAATAGTTGAACAACTCGTTTCGATCCCCATCACACCCTGAAATATAAGATAGCAAAGCCTTTCTATAATTATTTCCCTCTTTTCAGTTTTTTTAAAGTAAATTTGGCAATAATTTCTAATATTTCAGGATAAAAACGAATATTCTTTTAAAAATTATTTTTATTGTTCATTAATTTTTTAATTTTTCGACATTTTTCCTATTTTCTTTCTCATAAAAAACCCTGATTTAAAATCAGGGTTATATCTATTGATTACGTGAATCGATTAGAGACCACGCCAATCAATACGAGCATTGCGTTCGGTTGCATAAACTCGCTGTACATACTGCCCGATTGGTAAGTCTAGTAAATAATCATGATATGCTTTTAGTTCACCTGAAAATTGTTCAATGTCATCATTTTCTAATTCCCAAGGCGTTCCTTTGATCACTAACAGAGGCGCGAGAATCGAACAAACTGCAATATCAGCTAAACCTAAACGATCACCGACCAAATAACGTCCTTGATTGTCGATCAAACGTTGATTTAAATCCGTAATTAACGCTGTCATTCTTACTTTAGATTTCTCAACTTTTTCGGGGTTCAGTTTGTAATTGGTAGAAACTAAACTCTTTAGAATTGGTTTTGATATTTTTTCAAATTGACGTAGATAACCTTGCTCACCCATCATAATTTCAAGTGGATGATCACCTATAGAAAGTGCTTGTGCTAGCGTCCAACGACGAACATGAACACCTAATTCACCAGCAAGTTGGTCAATCTCAAGTGCCTGTTTGCGTAGGTTTTCATCACGTCTAAGTAATGCATGCTCTGGGTAAGTCGCATCAAGATAGAGGGCAATCTTGGTTGAATCAGCAACCCATCGTTTGTCATCTTTTAGCATTGGCAAAAAATATTGCCCAGATTTTAGATAAGTAAATGCCCGATGAACACCAGGAATTAAATTATGTGCCACATAGTCCAATTCTTTATGATCTAACAACCAGCGAGCTTTTTCACAATAGTGAGACAAAGGAAATTGGTATAAAACCCGCATAAATTCTCCAAATTTATTTTTCTATTCATTCAAACATAAAGTTTTCCTTACTTTAGAAGTAAAAGTGAATGATTACAATGTCGTTTTCGCTCTATCTTTTTTAATTTCGGCTAAATTTCTTTATATGTTTTTTGGTTGTTATTATTCTTTTATTTCATAGAAATATTCTTTTTTACATCACCATTAAATTCAAAATAATCACAAGTTATTGTTTTTTAATATTATTTAATATCTATTTTTACGTTAATTTTCTCATAATAAATGCTTAACAATTATTATGATATCTAAACCAAAACTGATGGTTTAGTGGAAAAGTAAAACTTTTGTAAAGTTCCTCTTATCTATTAGAGGTGCTCACATGTCCAGTAATCAATCAGTGATTCAAGCTAAAACCCAACTGATTTCAAATGATCAGCAGGCCATTAACGCTGCCTATCAAGTTGCTGACTTTGCATTAGAAGATCGAAATGATCGGGATCAAAATCGTATTCTACCTACCGAACAAATCATTCATTTTAGTCAAAAAGGTTTAGGTGGAATCCGTGTACCACAACAATACGGAGGGGCTTTTGTTTCCAATAAAACTTTGGCCCATGTGTTTCGTATTTTGAGTAAAGCAGACGCGAATGTTGGACAAATTCCACAAAACCAATTCGGTCTTTTAAATTTTATTAATATCACAGGTTCAGATGCACAAAAACAGTTTATCTACGCTGAAATTCTTGCAGGTAAACGCATCGCCAATGGTGGTCCAGAGAAAAACTCAAAAGATACTAAAGCCATCCAAACCACTTTAACGTTAGAAAATGGTCAATATCTTTTAAATGGAGAAAAATTTTACTCTACAGGAACCAGCTTTGCAGATTGGGTAGCGATTCGTGCCTTACATCCAGATGGCTATATCGTATTGACGATCATTGATCGACATGCAAATGGTGTTGAAGTGATTAATGATTGGAATGGCTTTGGCCAACGTACTACAGCCAGTGGAACCGTAAAACTTCACAATGTTGTCGTTGATCCTGCACTATTTTTTGATGAGCGCATTATTGCTGACACCCCAAATGTTCGCGGTGCTTATTCTCAACTTT
The DNA here is from genome assembly GCF_024296945.1 of Acinetobacter sp. Z1. Lineage (NCBI taxonomy): Bacteria > Pseudomonadati > Pseudomonadota > Gammaproteobacteria > Moraxellales > Moraxellaceae > Acinetobacter > Acinetobacter sp. Z1. Next base: position 2,092,053 of record NZ_CP101115.1, read on the forward strand.
TACAGGTTGCCATTGATGTTGGCATTGCCGAAGCAGCCTTTGATGACACCTTGTCTAGCATTCGTAAAGCACGTCCTATTATTGATTCAGGTGTAGAAAAAGCCAGTGAAGAACATTACACCCTACAAGAAGTTGGCAAGCTCAACATCCTGCTCGATGCAGCGATTTTATTACTGGATGATGCTGCCGAATATCTGGATGAACTGGATCAACTTACAGAAATCTCTGCCGAACAAGCCGCGCACGCTTCTATTTTAGTGGCGGAAGCCAAAATCTATGCCAATGATGCTGCTCTGCATATCTCAGAAAAATTACTCGAACTTGGTGGAAGCCGTGCCAGCCTGAGCCAACACAATCTTGATCAGCATTGGCGCAATGCTCGCGTACATACCTTACATGATCCTGTGCGTTGGAAATTCCATGCCATCGGTGACTATTACCTCAATGGTACTCACCCTGCCCGCCATGCTTGGATTTAAGGAGAAAATCATCATGACCTCATATCAAGAATTACAAGGTTTTGCCAAAACTAATATGAAAGCAGTACATATTATCCAAAACGATGCCGAAGCCCTAGAAATTGCTACGCAACTGAGTCAGCAGTTTAAACAAACAGCAGTTGAACGTGATGCCAATCGAAACTTGCCATTTAGAGAAATCGAAGCCTATAGCCAGTCAGGTTTATGGGCGATTACAGTACCTAAGCAGTATGGTGGTGCAGAAGTTTCGAGTCTAACCGTAGCTAAAGTGATTGCGCTGTTTAGTGGTGCGGATGGTTCAATCGGCCAGATTGCACAGAATCATTTTTATGCATTAGAAGTATTGCGGAATACAGGGACAGAACAGCAAAAGAAACGCCTCTATCAAGAAGTGTTGCAAGGTGCTCGTTTCGGTAATGCACTGGCTGAATTTAAAACTCGCACTTCAGCACATAAACAAACTACCTTAATCCCAAGCGAAAGTGGTTATCTAATCATAGGGGAAAAATTCTATTGCACGGGCAGCTTGTTTGCACACCGTATTCCAACCCTAGTGGTGGATGAAGCAGGCAATGAATTTTTAGCTTTTGTGCAAAGAGACAGTCAAGGATTAGAACTGATTGATGACTGGTCTGGTTTTGGGCAACGCACCACGGGCAGCGGCACAGTTAAGTTTAATCAGGTCTTTGTTGCCAAAGAGGATGTGATTGCTTTTGATACCGCCTTTAAGCAACTGTCTCTGGTTGGCCCCTTTGCCCAGATCATGCATGCTGCGATTGAAGTCGGCATTGCCCGTGCTGCCTTTGAAGAAACACTGGAACGTGTACGTGTGGCGCGTCCTTGGATTGATGCCAATATTGAATCTGCGACGCAAGATCCATTAACCCTATCTGAACTAGGTCGTGTGGCAACCGATGTCAAAGCCAGCGAACTTTTACTTAAACAAGCAGCTCGATCTGTTGATGCTGCTAAATATGAGTTGAATGCTGAGACCTTAGCCAAAGCCTCAATTGATGTCGCCAAAGTTCGTGCGCATAGTACGGAAACTGCATTAAAGGCTTCATCGAAACTGATTGAATTAGCAGGTAGCCGTGGTAGTCAACGTGCCGATGGGCTGGATCGTCATTGGCGTAATGCACGTGTACACACCTTGCATGATGCCGCACGTTGGAAATATTACTTCATTGGTAATTATGTGTTGAATGGCATTCTGCCTCCACGTCGGGGGACTTTGTAATGAGTCAAACGACTGCTAAAAAAATCTTGTTAAATGCCTTTGATATGAATTGTGTTGGTCATATCAATCATGGTTTATGGACCCATCCACGAGATCAATCACATCGCTTTAATGAGCTGAATTATTGGACTGAATTGGCACAAACCTTAGAACAAGGCTTATTTGATGGTTTATTTTTAGCTGATATTACAGGGGTTTATGATGTCTATCAGAATGGGATTGATCTGACCCTCAAAGAGTCCATTCAACTACCAAGCCATGATCCATCGACCCTGATTTCGGCAATGGCCTTGGTCACACAAAATTTAAGCTTTGGTGTCACGGTCAATCTGAGCTATGAACAGCCCTATCAATTTGCACGGCGTTTTGCCAGTTTGGATCATTTAACCCGAGGTCGTTTGGGCTGGAATATTGTCACCGGCTATTTGGATAGTGCCGAACGCCTAATTGGGCAAAAAGGCTTAAAAGATCATGATGCACGTTATGATCAGGCCGAGGAGTTTTTACAGCTTTGCTATCAATATTGGGAAGGCTCTTGGGAAAATGATGCCTTAAAGAAAGATAAAAAACAGCGCGTTTTTACTGATCCTAATAAGGTTCACTCGATCAATCATCAAGGCCAATATTACCAAAGCCAAGGAGTGTTTCAGGTTGCGCCGTCACTACAGCGTACCCCAACACTCTTCCAAGCAGGTGCATCACCGAAAGGTCTGCAATTTGCCACACGTCATGCCGAATGTATCTTTATTGGCGGTGATCAGCCTGAAAAAATTCGTCAGCAAGTTAATAAGATACGACTACAAGCACAGCAACAAGGTCGAGATGAAGATGCAATTAAAATCTTTGTCGGCATTACCGTGGTTGTGGCTGAAACACATGAACTTGCTCAACAGAAACTGGCTGAATATCGCCAATATGCCAGCCCAGAAGCAGGTTTAGCGCATTATGCAAGTTCCGTCGGCATTGATCTTGCCAAGTTTGCTGATGATGAAGCGATTCCTTATCAAAAGAGCAATAGCATTGCCTCCGTCAATGAAAAATTTAAAGAACAGCGTATCAGTAAAAATGACTTAAAAGCACAGCATGTTTTGGGTGGACGTTATCCACTGATTGTCGGGAGTGCTACGGAAGTTGCAGAATATCTGATTGAGCTACTCGATCAAACTGGCATTGATGGTTTTAACCTGACTCGTACGGTTGCACCTGAATCACACCATGATTTCATTCGACTGGTGATCCCTGAGTTACAGCAACATGGACGTTATAAAACTGAATATGCCACAGGTTCACTGCGGAACAAACTGTTTGCCCAAGGCGATCATTTAGCTGCAAGCCATCCTGCTAATCAGTTCCGATGTAGAACGCATAACAACGCAGATGACCTAAAAATAATTGAAGAAATTAGTGCTTAACATTTAAGAAAAGAATTGGAGAAATATATGGCTCAAACAGCCTCTAAAAAATGGCTTGGTATTGGCCTTGTCTTCGTTGTTGCGATTATTGCCTTATTGATTTGGAATAAACAAAGACAGAACCATAGCAGTGAACTGATGATTGGGATTAGTCCGTCTTTTGCACATCCGCTACAAGTCGCTGCGGATGAAGCCAAACAGCAGGGTTTAAATGTCAAACTGGTGGAGTTTTCCGATTGGAATACGCCGAACATTACCTTAAATCATGGTGACATTGATGCGAACTTTTTCCAGCATCAGCCCTTCTTGGATAATGCGATTAAGGAAACAGGGTTTAAATTAAAATCCTTTGCTGCAGGCGCGGCTTCGCATGTCGGACTTTATTCGAAAAAATATAAAAGCTTTGATGAACTCCCAAATGGCGCAACTGTTGCCATTCCCAATGATCCCGTGAATCAAGGTCGTGCACTACTGCTTTTACAACAAGCTAAGCTGATTGAACTGAAAGACAGCAATAATCACCTTTCTGCACTGAAAGACATTACTGCAAATCCGAAGAACTTGAAATTTACCGAAGTTGAAGGCCCACAAACTGCACGTGCCATTGATGATGTTGATTTAGCTTTTGGCTATCCACATTACTTACGCTTGGCCAAAACGGCTGATCCTGAAAGTGCCTTATTGTTTGATGACAATACCAATAAGCGTTATGCGATCTTATTTGTGGTGCGTGATGATTATCAGGATAAAGACAACAAACTACAGAAGTTTGTCGAAATTTATCAAAACTCACCGAAAGTTAAAGCAGCCTTGAATAGCGATTTCGGTCCAACGTTGTGGTTCCCAGGTTGGAAATAAGGAGAACGATGATGGTGAGTTTTGGTTCACAGGTCGATTTTTCAGTCCCGCATCTGAAAATACGTGGTTTGAATAAGTTTTATGATGTACAGGGCCAACGCTTACATGCATTAAAAGACATTAATGTGGATATTCCTAAAGCACAGATTGTCGGGATTATCGGAAAAAGTGGTGCAGGTAAATCCTCCCTGCTGCGTACCTTAAATGGTCTGGAGTCAATTGATACAGGCAGTATTTTGATTCATCAGCAAAATATTGCTGAACTCAGTCATGCCGAGTTGATTAAAACTCGGCAGAAAATTGGCATGATTTTTCAACATTTTAATTTGATGTCTGCCAAAACGGTGTGGGAAAACGTGGCTTTACCGCTCCGTATTGCGGGTTATGACAAAGCTGAGATCGAACAACGGGTCAGTGATGTCTTGACGCTGGTTGGCTTAGCAGCAAAGCGAAATGATTACCCTGCTCAACTTTCTGGTGGACAAAAACAACGTGTCGGTATAGCTCGGGCCTTGGTTTCTCAGCCTGAAATTCTGCTCTGTGACGAAGCTACCTCGGCACTCGACCCTGAGAGTACCGCCAATATCCTCGCTTTGTTAAAACAGATCAATCGAGACTTGGGTTTAACCATTGTCTTGATCACGCATGAAATGCAGGTTATACAGGAAATCTGCGATCAAGTGCTGGTGATTGATCATGGTGAAATCATCGAGTCTGGGCAAGTCTGGTCGGTATTTTCCGATCCAAAACAACAGATCACACGGGAATTACTCAATTTTGAACAAGTGAATTTACCTTTTGAACTGAGTCAAACCATTCTGCCCCAAAGTACACATCAGATCTTAAAACTGAAATATGTCAGTGAATCGAAATCGGTACCTGATTTATACGAACTATTGGATGGCTTTAATCGCCCCGTTCAAATCTACCACAGCCAAATTAATAGCATTCAGCAACGAACCATTGGCTCATTGATTATCGGGGTTCCCTCTTCGGAATTTGATTTAACTCACACCCACTTTGAAAAACATCCTGCAATAACACAACTTGAGGTGGTCGGTTATGTACAATCAACTCATTGATCTGTTACTCACAGGTACGACCGATACTTTAATCATGGTCGGTGTTTCAGCGATTCTGGCCTTTTTGATTGGTCTGCCGATTGCTTTGATTTTGGTCAGTACCGCAGATTTTGGGATTTACCCATCCAAGAAAATTAATCAGCCTTTGGGCTGGGTCATTAACATCACTCGATCCGTGCCCTTCCTGATTTTAATGGTGGCTTTGATTCCATTTACCCGTTGGATCGTCGGCACCAGCTATGGGGTCTTGGCCGCGATTGTGCCCTTAACCATCGCCGCGATTCCGTTCTTTGCCCGTATTGCCGAAGTCAGCCTACGTGAAGTCGATCAAGGTCTGATTGAAGCAGCACAAGCAATGGGCTGTAATCGTAAACAGATTCTTTGGCATGTGTTACTCCCTGAAGCCTTGCCGGGTATTGTCGCAGGTTTTACCGTGACCATTGTGACCATGATCAGTTCCTCTGCCATCGCAGGTGCGATTGGTGCAGGTGGTTTGGGCGATATCGCCTATCGCTACGGCTATCAACGTTTTGATATGCAAGTGATGCTGGCGGTAATTTTAGTGCTGATTGTCTTGGTGATGTTGGTACAAGTCACAGGTGATAATATTGCCAAACAACTGGATAAACGCAAAGTTTAAGTCCGAAATAAAAATCCGCACGCGCCATGACCTGACTTTGTCATGGCTTTCATGTAAAATCAGCAGCAATTTTTAAATAACACATTTGTGAGTGGTTTCATGGGTTTTAATTGCGGTATTGTTGGTCTGCCAAACGTAGGTAAATCTACATTATTTAATGCATTAACAAAGGCAGCAATTGCTGCTGAAAACTTTCCGTTCTGTACCATTGAACCAAACACAGGCATTGTCCCTGTTCCAGATCCACGTTTAGACAAACTTACAGCAATTGTTAAACCACAACGTGTTATTCCAACTACGATGGAATTCGTTGATATCGCAGGTTTGGTTGCTGGTGCATCTAAAGGTGAAGGCTTGGGTAACCAATTCCTTGCTAACATCCGTGAAACAGATGCAATTGCACATGTGGTTCGTTGTTTCGAAGATGAAAATGTGATTCATGTAAATGGTAAAATTGACCCATTAGATGACATCGCGACCATTAACACTGAACTTGCACTTGCTGATCTTGATACTGTTGCAAAAGCATTACTACGCTTAACTAAAGCAGCAAAAGGTGGCGATAAAGAAGCAATCGCAACCAAAGCAGCACTAGAAAAAATCCAACCTTTACTCGATGAAGGCAAACCAGCTCGTGCCGCTGACCTTTCTGATGACGAACGTAAAGCAGTTCGCGGTTTTGGTTTAATGACACTTAAACCAACCATGTATATTGCCAACGTTGCAGAAGATGGTTTTGAAAACAACCCACATCTTGACGCAGTAAAAAAACTTGCTGCTGAAGAAAATGCAATCGTTGTACCGCTTTGCAACCAAATCGAAGCTGAAATTTCATTATTAGAAGATGAAGATCGCGCTGAATTCTTGGAAGCAATGGGTATGGAAGAACCTGGTCTAAACGTGGTGATTCGTGCAGGTTATAGCTTACTTGGCTTACAAACGTACTTTACTGCTGGCGTACAGGAAGTTCGTGCTTGGACAGTTAAAGTGGGTGCGACTGCGCCACAAGCAGCTGGTGTGATTCATACCGACTTCGAAAAAGGCTTTATCCGTGCTGAATGTATTGCGTACGATGACTTTATTCAATACAACGGTGAAAACGGCGCTAAAGAAGCAGGAAAATGGCGTTTAGAGGGTAAAACCTATGTCGTTCAAGACGGTGATGTTCTTCACTTCCGCTTCAACGTATAAATCAAAGTTTTGATTTCCAAACCGCCAATTTGATCTGATTGGCGGTTTTTTTATTTTTTAATTACCACTGAAATTAAAAAAACAACTTATAACAATAACTTTTTCAATTGTTGCGTGACATGCAATCTCGCTTTTTTCTGCTTAAAAATAGTTGGGATATGTAATAAAAAGAATGAATGTCGATATTGTTTATGGTCTCTCAATTTTTTATTTAGATAATGATATAAATCTAAAGCAGCCTCACGATGAAATGCCCATAAAACCTGCTCTTTATACGTCACAGTGTAATAAGCATCATTCGGCCAATTTAATAGATGCTTTTGTCGATAATTACATGATTCACAAACGATTCCTCCACGACTTTGTCTGGAATAAAGTGAATGCCAAACTGTTGCGGCATAGTCTTTAGGTAGATCTTGAATTTGCTCAATCGGAATTGATAAATTTGGATAATAAAATGCCGCATGCCAATAACCACCGCAACTATCCTGAAAGCGCTCATATTCAAAATCAGCATGTTGTTGGAAATACTCGATATCTTTCTTGAGTGTTATCTTGGCTATTCTTGCAAATTCGAAATGAGCTTTACCCATACAAGAAGGACATTTAATTTCTAACTTTTTAGGTAAAGACCAATATTCATAAATTCCTGTCATATTCTTTTTAATCGTAAATCATCAAACTAAACTGAAAATAAGCTTAGCAATTAGGTCACACTTTTAGAATCATTATATGTAAAAGCCAAGTAATTATGAACTTGGCTTTATTAAGTTGAAATAAATCAATTAAGACACTGTTTGCGTTTTCATATCCATTTCCGCACGTTTCATTTGAGCTTCTTTTAAAATACGTTGATGTAATGGCTTGCGGAATCCGAGTAAGAAGATGAACTCTGCTAACACGAATAGAGGGCCGATTGCTAAACCTACTAAATCATCAACAAATGCGGGTTTTTTCTTCTCAAAATAATGCCCAATAAATTGAAACACCCAACCTACAACAAAAATACCAATACTCATACCTAACCAACTCCACATCGGCAATGCAGCTATTTTGATTGCAAGTGGATATGCTGCAACGAATATAATCAGCATTAGAATTCCAAATAGCTTATCCAGCGAAATGTAGTAAATCGTACTTAATAGAATCAGTATGGATGCCAAAGTCACTGAAACGCCTGAAATTTCCACACCAGCACGAGCGCTTAAACATAAAATAGAAAAAACAATTAAAGGAATCCCTATAAAATGGGTCAAAATATTATTTCGATCTAAGTGATAAGCCGCATATTGACTCAGTAGACGCTCCAAATTTGTCATTTCTCATTCCTCAGATTATTTCTATATGTTATTAATCTATAAGAAAACAAAAGATGAAGTTGTCATTTAGCTGACAAATGGATTTATATTTGAGAAAGGAAATGCTGTGTTAGACTCTATTTATATCCACCATTTGCAGCAAAATTCTTGGTTTAGCCATCTTGAGGAACCTTTTCAGCAATTTGTTGTTGAGCACGGCAAAAAACTCGTCATAGAAAAAAATGCCGCTGTATTCCATGCTCAGGATCAATTTAATGGTGTATATGGTGTGCTTGAAGGTTCGATTAGCTTGGGTTACATCGATGTCAATGGCAATGAGGCCATTGCTGCAATTGCTGAGCCAATCATGTGGTTTGGCGAAATTTCTCTAATCGATCAGCAACCACGCTCGCATGATGCGATAGCACTAAAAAAAAGCGTTGTTCTGCAAATCCCAGCAGAACCACTGAAAGATTTTTTGTTAAAAAATCCTTATTACTGGTATTTCTTTGCCTTACTTACCAGTCAAAAACTTCGCTATGTCTTTTTAGAGCAAATTGCGATTCAAACTCAAAGTATTAGTCAGCGTCTTGCTCAACGCTTGTTATTTATATTGGAAGGTTACGGCAACCGCTCGTCTATTCAAGATCTAAATATTCAAATCTCACAAGATCAACTTGCCAATATGCTGACAGTCTCTAGGCAAACTGTAAATCAAGAATTGAATGCTTTCGAAAAACAAGGAATTATTCAATTAGGCTTTAAAAGAATACAGGTTATTGATTTAAAAAAATTAAAAGTTTTATCTACAAAAGGTACTTTAATGGATTAAAACCTGTGTAATCTAAATATTGTTCAAAAGATGATTACACAGGCGAAAGTGATATAACCCGATGCCAATTATGTATTAGCACTGATTAAAAAACTATTTGAAAGGCGATTCTAAATGAATACCCATTTTTTCAACTCGCTTTTCCCAAAGTTGTCTTGCTAATTTCTGCATATCTTCAACTTTGTCACCTTCATCAAGGATTTCAATTCCTAAAAGTGTTTCAACAACATCTTCAAGAGTTACGACACCTTTGGTATCGCCATATTCGCCAACCACCAATGCAATATGCTGTCGCTGCTCCAATAATATTTCCATTAATTTAGAAAGTGGTGTTTTAGCCATAACGGTAATGAGTTCTCTTCGGAAATCATTAATCGAATTTCCACCTTTACCTTGGTTTTTCGCAACAAGTAAATCTTCACGTAAAACAAAGCCAACTATATGATCTAGATCATCGGCATAAATAGGTAAACGTGAGAAATTAGAGATCGTTGACGTCGATAATGCTTCATCAATTGTTATATCTTTTTGCAAGGCAGATAAAACAATTCTCGGGGTCATCACCGTACTGGCATCAAAAGACTTGAACAAAAAAAGATTTCTAATAATTTTAGATTCTCGATCATTCAGCATACCTTCTTCTTTCCCTATCCCAGCCATCGCTACAAACTCATCGCGACTAAATTGCTGTGCTTTTTTATTGCCAGAAATGAGTTTAGTTAATTTCTCAGAGACAATAATTAAGGGATACATCGACTTGATTAATAAGTTAACGTAAACACCTGTGAAAGAAGCCAACTGACGCCAGTATACTGCTCCAAGTGTTTTGGGAATAATCTCTGAAAGGAATAGGATTAATAGCGTCATGACTGCGGAAAACACACCGAACCATGCATGGCCAAATACTGAAGTTGCTTTGGCACCAGCTCCAATCGCACCGACGGTATGTGCAATGGTATTTACAGTAAGAATTGCTGCTAATGACTGATCAATGTTGTCTTCTTTTAAACGTCTTAATCGTTCAGCTTTTTTAGGGTTAGTTTCTTTTAAACCCGCAATATAACTTGGAGTAATACTTAGTAAAGTTGCCTCGGCAATCGAACAGAGGAACGAAAAAAACAAGGCTAAAATAACATACAAAAATAAAAGTAAAGCGTCACCAGTGAGGGCTGAAGCTAGAGAAAATTGACCAAAAGTTTCTGAAATTAAACTGGGAATATCCATATGAGAACTTGGCTTTTAACCATAGAACCTTACATAATTGAGGAAATTTATCCTACGTTTTCTGGATAATTGGTGTCAATCAATTATCCAGATTATCCTCTTTATTTCATTACAATTTATAATTTTAACCGCTCAGATTCATTTTGGTGAGGTATTGCCTAATGCAGGATTATCAATTGCATCCTTACATTGCGCTTTATCACGTTCATAATCAGCTTGTTTTTGAGTAGACACATTAGCATTGTCTTTTACATCTCTCGCCCATGTATCTAAGCTTGTGAGTGCTTTACGACATAGCGCATATTTGCCTTCTGTGACTGAGTCAGTCATTTTGACATTAATTCGCCAGTCAGTACTGAGTTGACGTAGCGGTTTTCTCACCTTCTCTTCAATTTCAGTTGTCTGTTTATTATAAACAATCGGATCAATGTCATTAATCAACTTCCATGCTGCATTCGCATAAGTTGTAGCATCATTATTGAGTTTTGGCGCAGCTTTGATTTCTACTTTTTCCTTTGGATCATTGCTTGAATTACCACAAGCTGGCAGTAGAAACGCGCTGCATAGCATGATAGCGGCAACACGAGTGTTGAGATTAGACATATTAAAGCGCCAATGAAACCTTTGGTGCTTATGCTAGTCAATTTGCGAATAATTCTCAATCATTGTTATATATTTTTGATGTTGAGCACACCATAATTTAGCCTAATTAGTTTTAATTAGAGATAAACCAAAATATTTTAATAGAAGCCAATTTAAGTTTTTATTTTATTAGGGTGTGTTGACATTTCATAGCGGTAGCCAAATAAATATACAGGCTAAAGCAACTGAATTTTCGTAGTTCCGCTTTAGCTTGTCATAACGTGTTGCAATTCCCCTAAATTGCTTGAGTCTAGCAAAGGTATTCTCCACTAAGTGCCTGATTTTATATAAGTGCCAGTCCATATAATCATTGTTCGATCGTGTATTGGATTTCTTTGGAATATTTGCTTTAGTCGCTGTTTTTTCTATCTGCTCTCTCAATAATTCTGAGTCATATCCTTTATCTGCACAAAGCACATCGGTATCTTTTAAATCAATGCTATCGACTAATGCAGGTGCAACACTCACATCATGGGTGGTGCCATCATGAATGAGAAATTGGATTGGGTTCCCATTTGAATCCACAGCTAAATGGATTTTAGTACTGTTTCCACCGATGCTTCTTGAAATAGCTTGATCCTTGAGTCCTGTAGCATGTTGATGTGCTCGAATATGGCTAGCATCAATAAACACCCATTCTAGATCAGCATGTTTTGATAATAATTTAAATATTTTTAGTAGCTTATTATCTTTAGACCACCTGGTGAATCGTTTAAATATGGTGTTGGACTTACCAAAAGATTCAGGTAAATCTCGCCAAGGACAACCTGTTCTAATTCTATAGAGAATGGCTTCAATAAAATTTCGAAGATTATGTTTGAGGTAGATCCCCAAATTGTGGACAATAGATTTCAGCTTTAACCAGTGTTGATCATTCAGCATTGTACGAGTCATAGCGAGGAGTAAATTTGGTTTGGCGATTGAATTTTACTTTCTCGCTATTTTTTTGCACAGCAAATGTCAACAGACCCTAAGGGAAATAAATTATTTATGTCACAAATTAAGATTTATGCATTAGAAAAAACAATTGTGGAATTTAGAAATCTCCTTTCAAATGCCATTCACCAAGCCTTAGTTGAAAGTTTAAATTATCCTGTAGAAAAGAAATTTCAGCGTTTCATTGGTTTGGCTCATGATGATTTTATTTATCCTGAGGATAGAAGTGAAAATTACATAATCATTGAAATTTCAATGTTTGAAGGAAGAACAAATGAAGCAAAAAAACGCCTGATTCAAACTATATTTTCTAATATTCAACAGCAATGTGGAATTTCACTACAAGACATTGAAATCACTATTTTTGAGACACCTAAAAGCAATTGGGGTATCCGTGGACAAAATGCCGACGAATTACAATTAAATTATCAGGTGAATGTCTAAACAGAAAGTCTTGCTGCATAGTGCTGTTTTTTGTCTAACAAAAACCATGTTTTTTGTCTCATTTTGACTTAATTCCTTAAAAAGTTCTGCTATGCTTAAATGCAAATTACTCAGGATAGGATTATTCGCATGAGCGTCACTCTAGGAACTCCACTTCAATCTTCTGCATTTAAGGTTTTACTGTTAGGTTCTGGAGAACTTGGTAAAGAAGTCGTGATTTCTTTACAGCGCTTAGGAGTAGAAGTTCATGCTGCTGATCGTTATGATCATGCGCCTGCAATGCAAGTAGCGCATTATTCATATACATTAAATATGGCTGATCCTGTTGAATTAAAACAACTCATTGAAGAAATTAAACCGAATCTTATCGTTCCTGAAATTGAAGCAATTGCGACAGAAGTTTTAGTTGAAATCGAACAAGCTCAAACAGCTATAGTTATCCCATCTGCAAAAGCAGTGAACTTAACAATGAACCGCGAAGGAATTCGTCGTTTAGCTGCCGAAGAACTTGGTCTACCTACTTCTGCATATCGCTTTGCAAATACTTTAGAAAGTTTCCGCGCAGCTTGTGATGACATTGGTTATCCAAACTTTGTAAAACCTGTGATGTCATCTTCGGGTAAAGGTCAATCACGTGTAAAAAGCTTTAGTGAAGTTGATGCTGCTTGGGAATACGCGATGCAAGGCGGTCGTGTCAATCAAGGTACGGTGATTGTTGAATCTCAAATTGATTTTGATTTTGAAATTACCTTGTTAACAGTACGTGCAAAAAATCCTGAAACAGGTGAAATCGAAACACATTTCTGCGATCCGATTGGACATCGTCAAGATGCAGGTGACTATGTTGAAAGTTGGCAGCCACAACCAATGACAGCAACGGCGTTACAGGAAGCAAAACGTATTGCAAATAAAGCAACAACTGCATTAGGCGGCTGTGGTATCTTTGGTGTAGAGTTATTTATTAAAGGCGATAAAGTGTGGTTCAGCGAAGTATCACCTCGCCCACATGATACTGGCTTAGTCACTTTAGCGTCTCAATTCCAAAGTGAATTTGAATTACACGCTCGTGCAATTTTAGGCTTACCTGTCAATACACAACGCCATAGTGTGGCTGCCAGTGCGGTGATTTATGCGGGTGTTGATGCGAATAATTTAAGCTTTACTGGCTTAAATCTTGCTTTAGCAAACCCAAATACAGATTTACGTTTATTTGGTAAACCAGAAGGATTTAAACGCCGTCGTATGGGTGTTGCAACTGCTCGTGCCGAAACAACAGAACTCGCTCGTGAGTTGGCACAACAAGCTGCTGACCAAGTGAGCGTACAAACTAACTCTTAACCTAAATTGAGTAGACCCATTTTCATGATCAATACATCTCCATTGTTGAACTACGTTACCAGCCATCATGATATTCAAGCTATTAATCAATGGCGTACTGATGTAGAAAAACAATTGCAAGAGAGTTATGAAAATGGGCAAACTATTCGTGAAGTCATTAAAGCGCGATCTAACTCAATTGATGAAGCACTGATTTTTTTATGGAATCATGCTGAGTTAAATAAAACACAATTGGGTTTATTTGCTGTAGGAGGATATGGTCGCCGTGAAATGCTACCGTATTCCGATACAGATATTATGATTTTGTCTGAAGATGAAATAAGCGAAGAACAAGAAAAACAGATTTCAATCTTTATATCTTCATTATGGGATGTTGGTAATTTCAAACCGGGAATTAGTGTCCGTACCATTCAGAACTGCGTCGAACAAGCAAGTAATGATCTTACCGTTGCAACGACACTCATCGAAGCGCGTTTAATTACGGGTAATGAGCAGCTTGCAAAATGGCCTCGTCGAATTGTTGCACAAACTTGGACAGATAAAACCTTCTACGATGCGAAAATGGCTGAACAAGCTAAACGCTATTTTCAACACAACAATACTGAAAGTAACTTAGAACCTGATATCAAAAATGCGCCGGGTGGTATCCGTGATATCAATCAAATTGGCTGGATTGCGAAACGTCATTTCCGCGTAAATCGTATTTATGATTTGGTTCATTTAGGCTTTATTACTGAGTTTGAACTGGGTGTTCTTGAAGAAGCTGAAAGCTTTTTATGGGAAATCAGAACCCATTTACATCGACTGGCGAAGCGCGATGAAAATCGCCTACTCTTCGAATATCAAAGAGATATCGCTGCAAAATTTGGTTATGTCCGTGAAGAAGGTCAACCTGTTAATTTTGCCGTTGAACAGTTCATGAAGCGCTACTATAGAACGGCACAACAAGTTTCAACGCTGAATGAAATGCTACTTGCCTATTTCAATGAGTCTGTAATTACACCTCGTTTAACAGATTATGAACGTGAAATTATCGATATTAATGAACGCTTCAAGATAGTAGATGGCAAATTAGCCGTACAACACCATAAAGTGTTCGCAGAAGAACCAAGTGCAATTTTAGAATTATTTTATTTACTGGCGAATCGCGCCGAAATTACAGGGATTCGCGCACGTACTTTACGCTTACTTGTTCTTGCTGCTAAACGTATTGATCAACGTTTTAGAGATAATCCAGAACATCAAGCTTTGTTCATGTCGATTATACGTTCACCGCATCGCTTGTATGACACAATGGTTTCGATGAAACGTTATGGTGTATTGGGTAATTATATTCCTGCTTTTGGACAAATCACAGGATTGATGCAGTACGATTTATTCCATATTTATACTGTAGACGCACATACCCTATTACTGCTACGTAATTTAAGTCGTTTTAAAGAACCTGAGTTTGCAAAAGAATTTCCTGTTGTAAGTTCAGTTTTTCAACGAATTACTCGACATGACATCGTATTTCTTGCAGCAATTTTTCATGATATTGCCAAGGGCCGTGGCGGTGATCATAGTGAGCTTGGTGCACTTGATGCGATTGAGTTCTGCCGAACGCATGGATTTACCGAACGGGAATGCAAATTAGTCGCATGGTTGATTAACAATCATCTACTCATGTCTCTCACAGCACAGAAAAAAGATATTTCTGATCCTGATGAAGTGAAAGAGTTTGCTGAAAAAGTCGGTGATATGGAGCATTTAGATTATCTCTATACGCTGACTGTGGCAGATATTAATGCGACCAATCCAAAACTTTGGAATACTTGGCGCGCTTCGCTTATGCGTCAGCTTTATACATATTCGCGTGATGTGATTCGTTCAGGATTGGGTCGTCCTGTGGATTACCAAATGCTAATCGAAGATACCAAGTTTGCAGCGAGTGAGTTATTGGTCAATGATTTCTCGTTAGTTGATGTTGAAAAAGTCTGGCAAGAACTAGGCGATGAGTATTTTGTTAAAGAATCTGCGAATGAAATTGCATGGCATACTCAAGCAATCTTAAAACACGGCGATAATCCTGAGCCATTGGTTTTACTTCGTGCACATCGAAATGCAGCAGAAGATGCTGTTCAGATCTTTATTTATACACGCGATCAGCCGAACTTGTTTGCAACCACAGTTGCTGTGTTAGACCGCATGAATCTTGATGTGCAAGATGCAAGAATTATTACAGCATCTACTGCTTTTAGCTTAGATACTTATTTAGTGCTTGATCGTTTTGGAACTTTACTTACCGACCCTGATCGAGAGCGCAAAGTAAAAGCAGCATTAGTCGATGCACTCAGCCATTCAGATCAATATCCAGGTATTATGCAGCGTCGTATTCCACGACATTTACGCCACTTTGATGTGCAAAATACCGTTGATATCGTACTGAATCCGACCTTACAACAGCATATGGTTGAGATTTCAACCCTCGACCAACCTGGGCTACTGGCTCGAATCGGTGGTTTATTTATGCTACAAGGTCTAGACATTCATTCAGCAAGAATTGCAACGCTCGGTGAGCGCGCAGAAGATATTTTCTTTGTTACCAAGAAAAATGGCATTTTATTGACAAATGAAGAAGTGAAAATTTTCGCTGAAACGCTAAAATCAGCCTTAGATGAAGCCTCAAACCAAATTTGTAATCCATCCTAACCTTTTAAGTTCCCTAAGATACGATTATGTTTATATCTCAGGGAACTTGTTAATCTTATTTCGGTACTTGTTTAAATGAACTCTAGCTTGTCTTTATTGCATCCCTATCCTTTTGAAAAGTTAAATCAACTTTTTAAAGATGTGCAACCAGCCAATTTACCGTTAATTCCCTTATCAATAGGTGAACCTAAACACCCTGCACCAGAGTTTGTAAAACAAGCACTTTTTGATAATTTCGCTCACCTTTCTACCTATCCCAATAGTAAAGGCTTACCTGAGCTGCGCCAAAGTATTGCACAATGGCTCACCAGTCGCTTCAAGCTGAATCAAATTAGTGCAGAAGATCATATTCTGCCTGTTTCTGGTACACGTGAAGGTATTTTCTCTTTTGTACAGGCTTTGGTTAAGCGTGAAGATGCACCTTATGTGGTGATGCCAAATCCGTTTTATCAGATTTATGAAGGTGCAGCCTTGCTTGCAGGTGCAAAACCCTATTTCATTAACTGTACTGAAGAAAATGGTTACTTAGGTGATTTTGACGCTGTACCTGCCGAAGTTTGGGAAAAAACAGCATTATTATTTGTTTGTACACCCGGTAATCCAACAGGAACGGTGCTATCGAAAGAACAATTTAAAAAACTGATTGCTCTCTCCGACCAATACGGTTTCGTGATTGCATCTGATGAATGTTATTCCGAACTTTGGTTTGACCAAGCACCAATCGGCCTATTAGAAGTCTGTGCTGAAATAGGTCGTGATGATTATAAAAATTGCATCGTATTCCATTCACTTTCTAAACGTTCAAACCTACCGGGTCTACGTTCTGGTTTTGTTGCAGGCGATGCGGCTTTACTAAAACCATATCTGCAATACCGTACTTACCACGGCGCTGCAATGCCTGTTCAAAATCAATTGGCTTCAATTGCAGCATGGAATGATGAAGCACATGTTGAAGAAAACCGTCAGCAATACCGTGCTAAATTTGACTTGTTTCAATCAGAACTCGGTCATTTATTGCCATTACAAAAACCAGATGCAGGTTTCTATTATTGGCTAAAAGTAGATAATGATGAGACTTTTGCCAAAATGTTAATGGAAAAAGCCAATATCAAAGTATTACCTGGTCGTTATTTGTCCCGTGATACTGAGCAAGGTAATCCGGGCGAAGGTCATGTCAGAATGGCATTGGTTGCTAACTTAGCGCAATGTGAAGAAGTCGTTAAACGACTTAAATCAATTCTTTAATGTTATCTAATCTTGGAGTCTATATTTTTATAGATTCCAAGATTAACGTCTACATTTGCCCCATCAACAGAATAAAACCTATTCCCATCATCAGAGTAGCAGAAATTCGACTTACTACTTTCACTGCGCTTGGTCGAGTCGCTAACAATTTTTTAGCAGCAATTCCAACCAACACATACACCACTGCACAACTCAGTAAATGAATCATCCCCAATAAAATAATCTGTGTTGTCGGTGAAAATGCCATGTGCGGATGAATAAACGGTGGCAATAGAGCAAAAAATAACAGCAACACTTTAGGATTTAATCCGCTAATCCCTACACCTTTAATGAGCCAAGAGCGTGCAGAATCAATTGATTGTATGGCATCAGTCTCATTTGAGATGGTTGCAGGGCGTAGAAAAAGATTAATGCCCATCCATAATAAATAACAGGCTCCCAAAATGGTCATCACAGTTAATAAAATCGGATAATGTTGAACAAGTACACCAACCCCTGCCGCAACACACAAAATAGCAATTAAATGCCCTATTACTAATCCACTAACAGCAGTAAATACAAACTGCCCTTTTATTCCTGCAAGAATAGCGTAAGCCCAATCTGCACCAGGCGTGAGTACAAATAAGATCGACACACACCAAAATGCAAAAATTACACTCAGTTCCATTATCAAAGCCTTCTCAACATTTAATCGGTTTCTTCAACTCAATTTTTTCAACCAAATGGTGAAGATTATTTGCAAAGAATATGCTTAAATGCTGAAAATGTTATTCTAAATACTTCTATAAATTTAAAAGCATGAGGGAGATTCTTCTAAATGGATCGGATTGATAAGAAAATAATTGCTGAACTACAAGCAAATGGGCGATTATCTATCACTGAACTGGCTGAAAAAGTAGGTCTAAGTTTATCTCCATGCCATCGTCGAGTAAAAGCTTTGGAAGAATCAGGTGTGATCAAAGGCTATCATGCAGATTTAGAAGCTTCTAAAATTGGCTTAAATTTTTCAGCAATTATTTTCGTTACTTTAAAAGATGGTGATAAGAGCGCCCTATCTAGTTTCGAAGAGAAAGTTACTGAGATTTCGAATGTGATTCAAGCACAGCGTTTATTTGGAAATCCTGATTACCTTCTTCATGTAGTCGCTAAAGACCTTGCAAGTTTTCAGAAGCTTTATGATGATAGCCTCTCTGCTTTACCCAATGTTCAACGTCTTACATCAACGATTGTGATGAAAAATGTGGTAATCAATCGTTTACTTCCCCTATAAAATTACAGATTTGATTGTTGTATCAACCTAACGTTAATCAACTTGTTTATGCATTTATTTTTGAATGAATTCATCTGTCTGTTTACTATTGACCATCTGTTGAAATCTTCGTCTATACTTAGACATCAAAATTTAGTGACTATGGAAAGATGGATTCTCAAACTTCCCAAAATTCAAAGAACAAGGTTTGGTTAATTTCAGTAATTGTAATTGTGGTTTTTGTTGTTGCACTTTTAATTTGGAAATCTGGATCGGATAAAAAAACCAATCAGAGTGAAAAACAGCGAAAAACAGATCAGAGCGTGCAGAAAGCCGCTTTAACGGTAACAGTCATTCGACCTGAACAGCAAAATTGGCAGCAGACCTTTACTGCCAATGGCAATATCGCAGCATGGCAAGAAGTCGTTATTGGTAGCGAATTATCAGGTCAGCGCTTAACCAAAGTAAATGTCAATGTCGGTGATCAAGTTAAGCGCGGTCAAGTTTTAGCAGAAATTAATAGCGAAACAATTCGTGCAGATCTCGCAGCAGCAAGAGCAAGCTATGCAGAAGCACAAGCTGTACTTACTGATGCGATCACTAATAATAAACGTATTCAACAATTAAAAAATACAGGTGCAATTTCTGCACAAGAAGCAACTCAATATCAGACTTCTCAAGCAACCGCACAAGCACGCCTTGATGCAGCTAAAGCACAAATAGAAAGCAATCAATTACGTTTATCTCAAACACAAGTCGTATCACCTGACCACGGTGTTATTTCAGCTCGTACCGCTACCGTAGGTTCTTTGGCGCAAACAGGTCAAGAATTATTTCGCCTTATAAGAGATCAGCGTTTGGAGTGGCGAGCTGAAGTTACCACGACTGATTTGTATAAACTTCAACAAGGCATGACAGCGCATATCATTTCACCCGATCCAGCTCAACCCGCTGTGACTGGTAAAGTACGAATGATTGCACCTGTGATTGATCCACAAACACGATATGGGCTTGTGTATGTTGATATTCCGACAACACAAGCATTACGTATGGGAATGTTTGTCAAAGGTGAATTTGATTTAGGTCAAAAACTTGCGCTCACTATTCCACAAACAGCTTTGTTATTACGCGATGGTTTTTCATATGTTTTTATTTTGGATAATAAAAATCGTGTGAGTCAGCAAAAAGTACAGGTTGGGCGTCGTCTGGGTGATCGTGTTGAAATTTTAGATTTAAATCCTAATGTAAAAGTCGTTTCATCAGGTACGGGATTTCTTACAGATGGCGACCTTGTGACTGTTGCTAAAGCGATTCCAGAAACACCTCTTAGCAAGCAACTCGTAAACATACAGGAGAAATAAAATGAATTTCTCCGCTTGGTCTATTCGTAATCCTATTCCTGGAATTTTATTATTTATTATGCTCGGCTTGGCAGGATTACTTTGTTTTCACTGGATGAAAATACAACAGTTTCCTGATATTGAATTACCCATGGTCACTGTAACTGCGGCTTTACCTGGTGCTGCACCTCCCCAATTGGAGACTGAAGTTGCCCGTAAAATTGAGAATTCAATTGCGACATTACAAGGATTAAGAAATCAATATACCAATATTCAAGATGGTGTAGTCACCGTTACAGCCGAGTTTCAGCTTGAAAAACCTTTGCAAGAAGCCGTAGATGATGTCCGAAATGCGGTATCACAGGTTCGCTCAGACTTACCCGCTGATTTACGAGATCCAATTGTAAGTAAAATAAACCTTTCAGGCTCTCCTATTCTGACCTATACCATTCAATCACCAAAAATGGATGAAGAAGCATTGTCATGGTTTGTAGACTACGATATTGCTCGCGCCATGTTACAAGTAAAGGGCGTTGGCGCTGTGGCACGTGTTGGTGGTGTAACACGACAAGTCGAAGTCGAACTCGATCCTGAAAAATTATTAGCACTTAATGCAACAGCAACCGACATTACCCGTCAACTTCGTTTAGTCCAACAAGATGCTTCAGGTGGTCAAACTAAAATTGGCGGTAGTGAACAATCAATTCGTACAATCGCAACTGTAAAAACAGCTAATGAAATTGGTGCGATGGAAATCGCTCTAAGTGGTGGTCGCCATATTCGCCTAGACCAAGTCGCGAATATTCGTGATGGCATTGCTGAAAGACGTTCTGCGGCATTACTCAATGGTCAGCCTGTGATTGGTTTTGAAATTACCAGAAGTAAAGGTGAAAGTGAGGTTGATGTTGAAAAAGGTGTGGTTGAAGCCTTAGATAAGCTTAAAGCAGCCCATCCTGATATAAAAATCACAGAAGCATTTAACTTTGTAAAACCTGTCGTTGATAATTATAAAGGATCAATGTCTCTTCTTTACGAAGGAGCGATTTTAGCAATCTTAGTGGTTTGGTTATTTTTACGTGATTGGCGAGCAACGATTATCGCAGCCACTGCTCTGCCATTATCTATTTTACCAGCTTTAATTGGTATGTATTACTTTGGCTTCACCCTCAATACAGTCACACTTTTAGCAATGTCACTGGTGGTCGGTATTCTAGTCGATGATGCTATTGTTGAGATTGAAAATATTATTCGGCATTTAAGAATGGGTAAAACACCCTATGAAGCCGCGATGGAAGCAGCAGATGAAATTGGCTTAGCTGTTATCGCAACGACCTTTACACTGATTGCTGTATTTTTACCAACTGCTTTTATGAGTGGGATCGCAGGTAAGTTCTTTGTTCAATTTGGTTGGACAGCTGCACTGGCAATCTTTGCATCGCTCTTAGTTGCACGTTTGCTTACCCCAATGATGTCAGCCTACATACTTAAACCTTGGGTGGGTAAAGTTGAGGCACAAAATGAAACCTCTCAAAATCAAGCTATTCATGATCAAGGGACTTCTTCCTTAGCCAAAGATCGTTCGAGCGATGGCAAAGTGATGCGCAGTTACATGCGTTTAGTGACGTGGTGTTTAAATCATCGTTGGATTACATTATTCGGCGCAATTGCATTTTTTATCGGCTCAGTAATGCTGATTCCATTACTACCCACTGGTTTTGTCCCTCCACCAGATACAGGGCAAACTCAAGTTCGATTAGAGCTTACGCCTGGCTCACAATTTTCTGATACGTTAAAAACTGCCGAATACGCACGTAGCTTAATTAAGGATCATCCTGAAATTAAGAGTATCTATACAACGATCGGTGGTGGTGCTGCGGGTACAGACCCATTTTCTGGTGGGGCATCTAGTGAACCACGCAAAGCAACTTTAACCATCCAAACCTCTGAACGTTCAGATCGTAGTGCAAGCTTGCAAACGATTGAAGAAGAAATTCGTCAAAAATTAGCACCTCTTCCTGGTGCACGTATTCAAGTTGGATTAGCTGGAAATAATAGCCAGTATCAATTAGCACTCTCTGGTGATGATCCCGAAGCCCTTATGGACACGGCACGAAAACTTGAACGCGAGCTACGTACTATTCCTAACATTGGAAGCATTACCTCAAGTGCGGCATTAATTCGTCCTGAATTGGTGATTCGTCCTGATTTTGCAAAGGCCGCTGATCTTGGTGTCACAACTTACGATATTGCAGAGACTTTACGTATCGCAACTGCGGGTGATTTTGATCAAAACCTTGCCAAATTGAACTTATCGCAACGACAAGTACCTGTGGTGATTAAACTTCCACTTGCAGCGCGTCAAGATCAAGATTTAATGAAAAGATTAATGATTAAAGGTAGTCGTGGCCCCGTGATGTTAGGCACGATTGCTGAAGTGAATATTGAAAGTGGTCCATCGCAAATCGATCGCTTCAATCGCTTACGTAATATTAATTTTAATATTGAATTGAATAATCAGCCTTTAGGTGACGTGGCAGCCAAAGTCGATCAATTACCTACCATGAAAAACTTACCACCAACAGTAAAACGCACCAATATTGGTGATGCAGAAGTCATGCAGGAACTGTTCTCAAGTTTTGGCTTAGCTATGCTTACGGGTGTGCTTTGTATTTACGTTGTACTCGTTCTTTTATTCAAAGACTTTTTACAACCGATTACTATTTTGGTTGCTTTACCATTATCACTTGGTGGTGCATTCGTTTTATTACTTTTAGCTAAAAGTAGCTTCTCGATGCCGAGTTTAATCGGCCTAATCATGCTGATGGGTATTGCCAGTAAAAACTCAATTCTACTGGTTGACTATGCGATCATTGCCCGAAACGAAAAGCATTACTCTCGTTTCAATGCATTATTGGATGCATGCCATAAACGCGCGCGCCCCATTATCATGACTACATTGGCAATGGGCGCAGGTATGCTGCCAATCGCTCTCGGTATTGGAACAGACCCAAGTTTTCGTGCGCCGATGGCAATTTCAGTGATTGGTGGGCTGATTACCAGTACATTCTTATCGTTATTGGTTATTCCAGTGGTATATACCTTTATTGATGATATAAATCGTAAGATACGCTTTAGAAAAACTGAGCCTCAATCTAGTAATTAATTTTCATCGCTCAAATTAAAAAAAGACGATCATATGATCGTCTTTTTTATTTCTAAGACATAATCAGTACGATCATAAAAAATATAAAACTGATTCCAGCTAAAAAATAAACATGATGAAAATGGCGCTTTAACCAAGATAAGTAAACATTTGAGCTTAGAAAGCTAACAATTGCTACATTCCAAAACAGCACTAAAGCAACCATCCAAATGCACAACAAGATATTTTGAATAAAATTATATTTAGGGTAAATCAGGATAACTAAAACGGTATAAAACATCAGATTTTTAACGTTAAGCAAACTGGAAAGCAAACCCAACCCGAAATACCTCAAGTCACTCGACTTCCGCATTTTTTTAATCTTATCATCAGATATATCTTGTACTGTTTGAGCCGAAAAGGCAGAGCGTAAACATTGAAAAGCCAAATAAGCAAAATATATTATCCCCAACCATTTCAAAAAAATAATCAGATCAGTATCCACTTGCCCTAGTAGATATAAACTGAGATAGATCAACATCAAGATAATTGCATTTCCAACAGCAATACCTGAACACGTATATTTTGCTGATGTTTTACCTTTTTCAATTACTGTTTTTAAGATTAAAAAGAAATCTGCACCTGGTGAGAGTAATGCAATAAAATGAGTAATTGCAATTGTTATAAAAAACTCCATACATCTTTCTCCACGTCAATGGAGCAAGCTTAAAAAAGCCATCAGCTTTATTCTTGTATAAAATTGCGTGCGCTAAGTTTTTTTAGAATATTGTTTCGGTGTAATCCCTGTATGTTGCTTAAACACTCTTTGAAAATGACTCTGATCTGTAAAGTTCAACTCATAAGCTAACTGCGCAATATCACAACGCTGTTGTAATCGTTGACGAGCGATATTGATTTTAGTATTAAGTTGATACGCATGTGGCGTAAATCCAAAATAATGTTTAAATAACCGAATTAAAGCATATCGACTAATCTCCATTTTTTCGGCCAATTGCTGTAGAGATAAATTTTCTGAGCCTGTAGATAAACATTTGATCAGTTGCGGTAAATATTGCTGATAGTAATTTGACGGTACGATTTCTTGCAAATCAAAATCTGGTAATAAAATTTCTGTGAGCGTGGCAACCAAATTCTGTTCTTTCTGAAAAATTGAAATTTCTGAATCAAACAAACTATTATTTAAATGAGTAAAAGCAGAATAAGATTTTGAATTTTTTAATATATTTGGTTTTATCTTTGGTATTTTTGCTGCAATTAAATCTGAGTTTAGTGTTTGATCAGTCCATAACTCATTCATCAACGTTTTTAACCATTCGACATCAAGGTGCATCATTTGATAGCTCCAAGCATGTTGAGGTAAAGGATTACACGAATGCTCAACATTTGCTGGAATGACAACAACACTACCAGACTCAAGCAATTGCTCTTGAGCAAAATAGCTTGAAAAATGACTCTGACCCACATCCACCGCACCAATTGAAAAGGTAGGATGGCTATGTGATTTATAACAAATTCGACTTTGGCACGCCCTACGTATTTCTACATAAGGCATGAGTGGATCATTCCAGAACTCAACTGTTGAGTCTAATAACATCTCAGCCTCAAAATTAAAGAGTGACCACAATTTAAAAAAAACTATTTAGCTAAAGCTTTTTCAATATCAGCTTCTAAAGCTTCTGGCTTTGTGGTCGGTGCATAACGCCCCAAAACTTCACCATTACGACCAACTAAAAACTTTGTAAAGTTCCATTTGATATTGCGGCTACCTAAAATTCCTTTTGCTTCGCGGGTTAAATAACGAAAAATCACATGTGCTTCAGGTCCTTTAACATCAACTTTAGCAAACATAGGAAAGTTAACGCCATAGTTACGTTGACAAAAACTTCCTATCTCCTTATTTGTTCCTGGGTCTTGTCCACCAAATTGATTGCATGGAAAACCCAATATTTCTAAGCCTTGCGATTGATATTTTTCATATAACTTTTCTAAGCCTGCAAATTGCGGTGTGAAACCACATTTACTTGCAGTATTTACAATCAGCATGACCTTGCCTTTATAATCAGCGAGCGCCTTTATTTCTCCCTCTAACAATTCAGCTTCGAACTGATAAATGTTACTCATGGATAAGTTTCCTCGTCATTCTTTTCTTCTGTTTTAAGTTGTAATGATGCCGAATTCACACAATAACGTAATCCTGTCGGCTGTGGGCCATCCTCAAACACATGCCCCAAATGTGCATCGCAATCATGGCAGACTATTTCGGTTCTGACCATACCATGAGATAAATCTTCATGTTCTTCTATTGCAACACTATCAATCGGTCTATAAAAACTTGGCCAACCACATCCACTGTCATACTTTGTTTCTGATGAAAATAGCTCAGCTCCGCAACAACGACAAATATACGTTCCGTGTTGTTTATTATTCCAGTATTGTCCAGTAAATGCGGGTTCAGTGCCTTTCTTACGTGTGATTCGGTATTCTTCTGGAGAAAGCTCTCTTTGCCACTCACGATCTGTTTTATTCACTTTTCCCATAGCCTGCACCTTTTATTTTGTTGAAAACAATTTCTTGATGATCATGTTTTTATATTTACGCCATTCAAAAAAAAAACTCTAGTCTTTCACTGTATAATTTATCGTAATTTAAGCACTTAACTTAAAATAGCAAATAGTAAGCAAAATAAATCCACTAAGGTGAGCATTTTCAAATAAATTATCTTTCAAGTAAGCAATCATAGTGTTATTCTTGTACAGCAAGGTTGTGTAGGAAAAAAAATGTCACAGAAAAAAAGTGTGGTTTTTAAAAATCTATTACCAACCATCAGAGAATATCAACAATTGGGTTTCACCCATGAAAAAATTGTTGAATTGCTGAAAGATCAACATGATCTAAATTTGGTTAGTGTCGAAACATTCAAAAGTTATTTATACCGATATGCAAAAGTGAATCCTGCTATGTCTAAAAATACTGTTACACCCCAGTCAAGTCGAGAAATTAAAAAATCATCTAAACTTGAGCATGTTTGTTATGACATTCGTGGACCAGTATTACGCGCCGCCAATGAAATGGAGGAGCAAGGACACAAAATCATTAAGCTAAACATTGGCAACCCTGCACCTTTTGGTTTTGAAGCACCACAAGAAATCATCAATGATGTTGCATTAAATCTTCCGAATGCAATTGGGTACACTGATTCAAAAGGAATCTTTCCTGCACGTAAAGCCATTTGCCAGTACTATCAGCAAAAAGGTGTTTTTGATATGCACGTCAATGATGTGTATGTCGGAAATGGTGTTTCTGAACTGATCGTCATGGCAATGCAAGGCTTGCTCGATGATGGTGATGAAATGCTGGTTCCAATGCCTGATTATCCGTTATGGACAGCAGCAGTCAATCTATCTGGTGGTAAAGCTGTTCACTATAAATGTGATGAAGAAAACTATTGGTATCCTGATATTGCAGATATGGAAAGCAAAATCACTTCCAGTACACGCGGTATTGTCGTGATTAATCCGAACAATCCAACAGGTTCAGTTTATCCTCGTCATGTATTAGAACAAATTGTCGCTTTGGCTAAAAAATACGATTTAATTTTATTTGCAGATGAAATCTACGACAAAATCATTTATGACGGTATTGAACATGTGGCTGTTGCTGCCCTTTCAGGTGATCAGCTCTGTATATCTTTTAACGGTTTATCAAAAGCATATCGTATTGCAGGTTACCGTGCTGGATGGATGGCAATAACGGGTGATAAATCACGTGCAGCCGACTACATTGAAGGTTTGGATATGCTCGCTTCAATGCGTTTGTGTGCGAATCATCAAGCTCAATATGCCATTCAGACCGCATTAGGTGGCTACCAATCGATTAATGATTTGATTCGTCCAGGCGGTCGTTTATACGAACAACGTAATATTGCATGGGAAATGCTCAATGAGATTCCTGGTGTAAGTTGTGTAAAGCCTGAAGGTGCAATGTATTGCTTCCCTAAACTAGATCCTGAGATCTATCCAGTTGAAGACGATGAAAAACTAATGTTGGATTTACTTAAAGCTGAAAAAGTTTTGCTGGTTCAAGGAACAGGCTTTAATTGGCCTACACCTGATCATTTCCGTGTGGTGTTCTTACCTGCTGAAAATGAATTACGTGAAGCAATCAATCGTTTAAGTCGTTTCTTGGCGAAGATGCGTTAAATAAAATAAGCAATAAAAAAGGAAGCAATTTGCTTCCTTTTTTACTCATAACCAATTTCCTAATTAATTAGCTTCAGACTGTAATTCATCCCATTGAGCTTCATACTCTTTGGCTTTCTTTAAATTCTTAGTTAAACCAAAACCACCTTTCTCATATAAACGAGCTAAATCTAATAAAGCTTCGTTCTCACCCTGCTCAACTGCGAGTGAATAATACTCTGCTGCCTTTTTATAATTTTTTTCAACACCCTTAGCTTCTTCATATACATAGGCGATATTTGAAGAACCCAAACCATTTTCAGCTTCTGAGGCTAAAGTGAATAAACGCAAAGCTTCTTTGTAATCTTGTTTTATACCCGCTTTTCCTTCCAAATAGAAAATACCAAGATTATTAATTGCAGATGACTCATCTTGCTTTACTGCTAACTGATAGTAATGTAATGCTTTTTTTAAGTCTTGAGGAACTTCATCGCCACCATCATTATATAAATGCCCCAACTCCGCTTGGGCAAGATCCAATCCTGCATCAGCAGATTTGATCATCCACTCCAAACCTTTCTTAGTATTAACAGATACACCTTCATCACCATATAGATACAAGTAACCCAAGTAATATTGAGCATGTAATTGCCCTTTTTGTGCTGCCTGCGTATACCATTTCAAAGCTGTTGGATTATCTTCTTCAGTACCCTCGCCGTAGTCATACATATAACCTACGGAAAATAAAGCATCAGCATTACCTTTAGCAGCTGATTTCTTAAACCATTCTAATGCTTTACCAAAATCTTGCTCAACCTCATTTCCATAATAGTAAGCATCACCCAAATTGTTTTGGGCAACTGCATCACCCGCTTTGGCTTGTTGTACAAGCTCTTGAGTAAAAGATACATCTTCTGCATGTGAGAGATTAAATGCGCTAAAAACCATGAAAATTGAAAATGCGATATTTTTTAATTTCACTATTAAGTCCAATTTGATAAATTTTTAATCAAAGATATTCTAGCGTCAAAATGTTCTATGTAAACCTAAATTTAAATTGACTGAAAGCCAAAAAATAAAAATTCAATTTTATAAAAAAATGATAAATCTAAATGAATTATTAATGTTCAGTACGGATAATTGTTGCTACTCTGACTTAATTTATCAAACAAATCACAAGAAATATGATGTAATTTTCATCAAGAAATAACGCGTAAAATATTGTGACAATGACACTTTGCCATAGAGTCTCTGTTGAATTTAAGCTAAAACTTATTGTTAATGCGATTTAAAAAATTAAAAAACAAGGATTTTTTGTCTTATTGGAAAAAATAAAATAATGAAAATAATTAATTTTAATCATCACATTCAGACGTACTGAATTAAAAATCAATCAAAAAATAACTTCACTTTTTTAGAACGCGACTCATTTAAGAAAGCATATATTGCCAATGATTTAAAGATCAAAAACAAAAATAATGTCCGCGCTGTCATGTCTTGTATAGACATCATGGTTCTGATGGAAATTATAAAATACAGGATTGTTATTGATGATCAATAAAACGGTTAAAACAGTTGGTTTAGTATTCACATTGCTTGCTGCTTCTGTTTCATTATATGCAAAAAATAATGTAGTCGTTGTTGCCACTGGTGGAACAATTGCAGGCGCGGGCGCGAGCTCAACCAACAGTGCTACTTATACGGCAGCAAAAGTTCCTGTCGATGGTTTAATTAATGCAGTGCCTCAACTTAAAGATTTGGCAAATGTCAGTGGCATACAAGCTTTACAGATTGCATCGGAAAATATTACCGATAAAGAACTTTTATCACTCGCTAGACAGGTGAATGATTTAGTCAAGAAACCATCTGTAAATGGTGTCGTGATTACGCATGGATCAGATACGCTTGAAGAAACGGCTTTCTTTTTGAATCTTGTTATACATACAGATAAACCGATCGTTTTAGTTGGCTCTATGCGCCCATCAACTGCTCTATCTGCAGATGGTCCTCTCAATTTGTATAGTGCAGTCGCTGTTGCTTCATCTGACGAAGCAAAGAATAAAGGCGTCTTTATTGTAATGAACGATTCAATTTTTGCTGCACGCGATACAACCAAGGGCATTAATATCCACACCAATGCTTTTGTAAGCCAATGGGGTGCTTTAGGCACTATTG
Source organism: Acinetobacter sp. Z1 (assembly GCF_024296945.1). Classification (NCBI taxonomy): domain Bacteria; kingdom Pseudomonadati; phylum Pseudomonadota; class Gammaproteobacteria; order Moraxellales; family Moraxellaceae; genus Acinetobacter; species Acinetobacter sp. Z1. The sequence goes on from NZ_CP101115.1 coordinate 2,121,707, forward strand.
TTGAAGGCAAACCATATTGGTTTAGAAATAGTGTTAAACGTCAGACCAATAGCTCAGAATTTAATATTGAAAATATTAAAGGAGATCAATTACCACAGGTACAAATCGTATATGGTTCTAGCTCAATGACACCTGAAGCTTATCTTGCTTATGCAAAAGCGGGTACTAAAGCCATTATCCATGCAGGTACAGGTAATGGCTCTGTGCCTAATTATATTGTGCCAACATTAAAACAACTGCATGATGAACAAGGAATACACATCATTCGCTCATCACGCGTGGCACAAGGTTTCGTCTTACGCAATGCGGAACAGCCAGATGACAAATATGGTTGGATCGCTGCGCATGATCTTAATCCTCAGAAAGCACGCATCTTAGCTGCACTTGCTTTGACCAAAACCAATGATGCAAAAGAAATTCAAAGAATGTTCTGGCAATATTGATTTTAGCGCGCCATTTTATAACCGATGTATATAGTCTGATCACTTATACATCGGTTTTTTGTTTCTACTCTATTACTCAGACTGGATATCCGCCCTATTGCAAAAATATTAGACAACTGTCCTAGACAGAGCGTGCTAGAATATTTCGCAGTCGCGTTTAGGATAGATTTATGCAGTTTGTTCATCTTGGTATACACACAGAGTTTTCGATTACAGAGTCGATAGTTCGCATACCTGATTTGGTCAAAGCTGCGGTAAGTGAAGAGATGCCTGCTCTTGCGCTTACAGATTTATCTAACTTGCATGCAGCAGTTAAATTTTATGAAGCTTGCTTAAAAAAAGGCATTAAACCTATTTTAGGCAGTGTCATTCGCCTGAATGATGCAGAGCATAGAGCCACGCTACTCGCCATGACGAGTGTGGGTTGGAGAAATTTAACAGAGATCGTTTCTCGCGGCTTTATTGAAGGTCAGCAACTCAGTATTCCTTGTGTTCAAAAAGATTGGATACTTCAACAAGCTGATGATTTAATTATTTTGCTCGGACAACATAGCGATGTGGGCAAAATGTTGTGCTCTTCAAATCCGCAAAAAGCCGAACCATTATTAGAAGCTTGGATTGAGAAATTTGGCAATCGTGTTTATCTGGCTTTAACCCGTACAGATCGTGCTGGCGAAGAAGATTTTATTCAACAAGCCGTAAAATTAGCTGCCAAATATCAAATCGGTGTTGTTGCACATAATGACGTGCATTTTATTGAACAAGATGATTATGATGCTCATGAAGCACGCGTCTGTATTGCAGATGGTTATGTTTTGGGAGATGACAAACGTCCTAAAAACTACAGTACTGAACAATATTTTAAAACCGCTGAACAAATGTCTGAGCTTTTCTCAGATATTCCAAGTGCCATAGAAAACTCGTATTTTATTGCGCAACGTTGTAACGTTGCTTTGCAATTAGGAACGTATTTCCTTCCTGACTTCCCTATCCCTGATGGTTACACCATTGATACCTACTTTGAGCATTTATCACGTACAGGTTTAGAGGAGCGACTCAATCATCTTTATCCAATTTCTGAACGTGATGAAGATTGGGCTGACATCCGAAAGCCTTATGATGATCGAATCAAATACGAAGTCGATATTATTCTTAAGATGGGTTTCCCTGGTTACTTCCTCATCGTCATGGACTTTATTCAATGGGCAAAAAATAATGGTGTACCTGTAGGTCCGGGACGTGGTTCAGGCGCAGGTTCATTGGTTGCTTATAGTTTAAAAATTACCGATCTTGATCCGTTACGTTACGATCTACTTTTTGAGCGCTTCTTAAACCCTGAACGTGTCTCCATGCCCGACTTCGACGTCGATTTCTGTATTGCTGGTCGAGATCGAGTGATCGAATATGTCGCACAGAACTATGGACGTGAAGCTGTTTCACAGATTGCGACATTCGGTACGATGGCTGCCAAGGGCGCAATTCGTGATGTGGCACGTGTCTTAGGTAAATCATACGGTCTTGCCGATCGTATTTCCAAAATGGTTCCAACCAAACCACTCGGTGTCGACTTGGCAACTGCCATCGATATGGAACCTCAACTTAAAGATATTGTGACCAATCCATCGAATCCAGATAATGATGATGCCGCTGAAATCTGGGAAATGGCGCTCAAACTAGAAGGTATAACTCGTAATACAGGTAAACATGCGGGTGGTGTGGTTATTGCACCGGGGAAAATTACTGATTATTCAGCTGTACTTTGTGAAGCAGATGGAACAGGTCGTGTCGCACAATATGATAAAGATGATGTTGAGGCTGCTGGCTTAGTCAAGTTTGACTTCTTAGGTCTACGAAATTTGACAGTTATTGAAGATGCTGTTCAGAATATTAATAAAAGAATTAAATCCGACACGCCACTGAATATTGCAGATGTGCCTTTGAATGATAAAGATGCTTATTTAGTCTTTGCCGAAGCAAATACCACCGCCGTATTCCAATTTGAATCCGTCGGCATGAAAAAAATGTTGAAGGAAGCAAGACCAAGCAAATTTGAAGAAATTATTGCTTTCGTATCCTTATATCGTCCCGGTCCAATGGATCTGATTCCAGACTTTATTCATCGTATGCATGGTGGTGATTTTGAGTATCTACATCCATTGCTCGAAAGTGTATTAGAGCCTACTTACGGGATTATGGTTTACCAAGAACAGGTTATGCAGGCTGCACAGTTCTGTGCAGGCTATACGCTTGGTGGTGCAGATTTACTTCGTCGTGCGATGGGTAAAAAGAAGCCTGAAGAAATGGTGAAACAACGCCAAATCTTTATTACAGGTGCTGCTGAAAAAGATATTGATGAGGCGACAGCAAACCATATCTTTGACTATATGGAAAAGTTCGCTGGTTATGGCTTTAACAAATCACATGCAGCTGCTTATGCACTCGTTGCTTACCATACAGCATGGTTAAAAGCACATTATCCTGCTGAATTTATGGCTGCCGTTCTATCATCAGAAATGCAGAATACAGACAGCATTGTATTCTTAATTGATGACTGTCGAAATAATAAATTAGAAGTACTGCCGCCTTCTGTAAATATGTCTTTGTATCATTTTCACGCCAGTGATGAGAAAACCATTGTTTATGGTTTAGGCGCAATCAAAGGCGTAGGTGAACAAGCGATGCAATCTGTCATCGACTCACGTATCAAAGAAGGACCTTATAAAGACTTATTTGATTTCTGCCATCGAATCGACCTTAAAAAAATTAATAAGCGTACTTTAGAAGCATTAATACGTGCAGGTGCTTTGGACTGTTTAGGTATCGAACGTTCAAGTTTAATGGCGCAGTTACCAGAAGCTGTGCAAGCCGCAGAACAAGCACGCAGTAATCGCGAAACTGGGATTATGGATTTGTTTGGTGAGGTTGAAGAAGTTCAACGTAAACCCGCTAAACCTGTGAAACCTTGGTCAGATGAAGTTCGATTGAAAGGTGAAAAGGATACGCTTGGTTTGTATTTAACAGGTCATCCAATTGATGTTTATCGAACTGAATTAAAAGCTTTTGTACCTGTTAAATTGAATGAACTTACACCTACGCGTAGAGGTGTAACTACAGTTTATGCAGGCTTGGTCGTTGATATTGCTAACTTTCCAAACCGCGTTATGATTACCTTAGATGATGGTACGGCTCGGGTAGAAATTAGTTGTAATCATGAACGTTTCCAACGTTATAAAGATATTATTCGTTTAGAACAAGTCATCGTTATCGAAGGTGAGATCTACGAGCGTGAAGGCTTTGATCGACCTATGGCTCGATTAAGCAAAGCATTTACTTTAAATGAAATTCGACAAAAACGTGCGCAGAGCATTCAAATTCGATTAGCACATGATCTCATGAACAAATCTTTAGCTAAAGATTTGCAAACCATACTTCTTCCATATTGTAATATCGATATGTGTCAGCATATTGGTCTTCAAATATTAATCGATCAAAGTTTTGCTACTGCTGAGCTTCATTTAGGTCCTCAATGGAAAGTTGCTCCATTTGATGAATTACTTAGCAAGCTCAGAGATTACTTTGGTAAAGATGCAATTTTTATTGAATACCAAGTCAAATCAAAAGCAGCTCGGGTAGCTGAATCGCCTAAACCCGCGATGATTGCGCCACCGCCTGAAAATATGTCAATGGATGAAGCTTTAGATATCTATCAAGCTGAAATCTCTCAATATTCTTAATTTTGGATGATTTATGAACTCGTTTGACTCAAATGACGTGTCCAACCGTTTGGATCATGTTCGTATCGTTATGGTCAATACCACTCTCCCAGCGAATATTGGCAGTGCCTTACGTGCCATGAAGACCATGGGATTATCTAAACTTGTTTTAGTTGCGCCAAAAACCTATCCGCATCCTGATATTGATGCGCTTGCAGCGGGTGCGCAAGATTTAATTGAAAAAATTGAAATTGTTGAAACTTTAGAACAGGCGATCCAAGATTGCCATCTTGTTTTCGGAACAAGCGCTCGTAGTCGTACTATTCCTTGGCCATTACTTGATGTTCGACCTGCTGCAAAAGAAGCTTTAAATGCAGCAAGTAAAGATCAAAATATTGCCATCGTTTTTGGTCGTGAAGACCGAGGTTTAACCAACGAAGAATTAGCATTAGCAAATTATCATTTAACGATTCCTGTTAATCCAGATTATGGCGTTTTAAATGTTGCTCAAGCCATTCAAGTCGTATGTTATGAACTCAGAATGGCAGCATTTGAGCAACATAATCAGCCTAATGAAATAAAAAATGACTATATGCAGCTAAAACAACAGCAAAGTATGCAGTGGGATGAACCTCTAGTTACTCAACAGCAGATGGAAGAGTTCTACCCCCATTTCGAAAAAATGCTAACCGAAATTGAATTTTTAGATCCAAATAATCCACGTTTACTTCCTTTACGCTTGCGTCGTTTATTTGGAAGGATACAATTAGATCGTATGGAGTATCATTTATTACGTGGCGTCTTCAGCCGCGTACAGGCTTTAGCCAGTGGTTCATGGAAAAAAAATATCAAAGAGGATCAGTCTCATGATTAAACAGCTAAAAGAAGATATTGAAGCTGTATTTGCACGTGATCCTGCTGCACGAAATACACTTGAAGTTTTAACCACATATCCAGGTATTCATGCGCTGATCATGCATCGCGTAGCGCATGAACTTTGGAAAAAAGAACTGAAAGGTTCTGCTCGCCTACTCTCTTCATTTAGCCGATTCGCAACAGGTATCGAAATTCATCCTGGGGCTAAAATAGGTAAACGTTTCTTTATCGATCATGGTATGGGCGTTGTGATTGGTGAAACAGCAGAAATTGGAGATGATGTGACCCTTTATCACGGGGTTACATTAGGTGGCACAACTTGGAATAAAGGTAAACGCCACCCAACTTTAGAAGATGGGGTTGTGGTAGGTGCTGGCGCAAAAATTCTTGGACCATTTACTGTACATAAAGGTGCAAAAGTAGGTTCAAACGCAGTAGTAACTAAAGAAGTTCCAGAAGGTGTAACTGCTGTAGGTAATCCAGCAAGATATATTTTCAAAGATAAAACTCAAATTGCGCAAGATGAAGCGAATCGTCGTGATTATGCAGAAAGCATTGGTTTTGAACCTTATGCAACGACACAAGATCAAGCAGATCCTATTTTAGATGGTATTCGTGTTCTACTCGATCGCATGCAGAAGAATGAAAAGCATATGAATATGCTTTGCCAACGTTTGTCTGAACTGGATCCATCATTCAAGCCTCAGACGTCTAAGAATCAACCATTAAGTAAAGAAGAACTTAAGATTATTGAAGAAGTTAGACGAGAATGTGAAGCACAGAGTAAAACTTCATCAACCTAATATATAAATTATAAAAAATGTAACAAGCTTATCATTGCAAGTTGGTTTTGCTTTTCCTAGACTGGTAAAACCAACTATCTACTTCTCATTTAACTAAAATTAATGGATGTAAAGCATGAATTTTAAGCCTTTGGCACTACTTGTCCTTTCAACTTCTGTTCTGACGGCATGTGGTATTGCACCAGTTAAAAAGGAAAAGGTGAATGAACCTTTTGTGTTTAAAGAACCAGACCCAACTCCGCCATTCTATGCTTTAAATCCAGTCAAATACGATGCACCACCGAGTTTTGAAGTTGCAATCAAAGATGCAGCAGCTCAACCTGTGACTAAAATGGTTGTTTCATTACAAAATGATCCATCTAAATCTACCACACTCGAAGTCAATAAATTAATCGTACCTACAATTGAGAGCAAGCAACGTAATATGAAATACGCTGTCCTTGCAGGTGAAAATGAAGTTGATGTGACTGAAGTTGATGACTTCTTACAACTCGTTGAAGGCAAAGCTCGCCACTACCCTCCACGTTTCCCTGAGCGTCAAGAACGTAAAGGTTATGAGGTGAAATTAAAAGAAATCACTCATCAACTTGATGCTTTAGCCGAAAAACCAAACGCTTCACTAGATGTTCTAACGCGTGCATTTAAAGCAAGCGTCATGGCTCGAAATATGGATTTGGGTACAGCATATACCACCAAATCACTCACATATGCTCAACGTATTCTTGCGATTAGTCCAAATGATCCTGAAACCAACTTCTGGTTTGGTTTTGGTTTATCTGAAGGTGGCGGTCAACGTGAAGCTATTCCTTACTTAGATAAGGCAATCAAAGGTGGTGTACAAGAAGCTTATCTTTCTGCTGCAAACAACTATTTATGGTTAGAGCAAAAGAAAAATGCAATTCAAACACTTAAAAATTATAAAATTAATTACCCAGACGAAGCTGAAGTGACTGATAAACTCATCAGTGAAGTGGAATCAGGTAAACGTTGGAATGTTTGGCAAGTGCTTAACTAAATCTGCTTTTTTGTAAAAAATAGATCGTTTTAACGGTCTATTTTTTTTGGGCGATTGAAAAAGCAACTTATTTTCGTATTATAGCCCTATTCTTTCTGCATAACTTGCTGAATTCCCATGCTTGTATTTAAATCAAAATATTATCTTTTTTATGGCATTTTACTTACAACGCTAACAATGAGCGGTTGTCAGGTTGTTAGCTTAAAACAGCAAGCGCTTGACGTAACCATTGCAAATGAACGTAACAGTATTTTGACGCAAAAAAAATTAAGCGAAGCGAGCCTTAACGTACTTTCAATGTCAGGCAAAGAAGCCAAGATTTGCATGCAAACACCTGATCAATGTATTGCAGACTTACATAAAATTCCTCAGATTTTAGATGAGCAATTGCTTTCAACAGCCAGTGAATTGTATCTGTCTAAATCCATTACACTTTCAGAATCAGCTGCTTGTAAAATAAGTAAGTTAAGCAAACATAAATCGGATGAAGAACAACAGAAAATTCAAAATAGTTATGACGAATGTTTAGATCAAGAACTTGAAGCTTTAGACAAAAGCATTCGATATAGTTATGCCTATTTATTTAAAACAGAACGACAACCGCAAGAACGTATTTTTGACAATCGCCAAGTTCAAATTCGTGATTTTTATAACCAAGCCCTTACAAAACTAGTGAATGTGCATAGTTTGAGAAATCCCTCCACCAATATCGCTCCGACAATAAAAATTGGTAAAAGTATATACACCATTGATATTCAGTCATATCAACGTATACAAAACATGCAATTAGAAAAGTTTATTTCTAGCTATAACATGAACTTCTCAGGTCTAAGGGCGATTAATAGACGTGATGGTTTCGGTTCTGACTTTGTTGCAGTCTATCCTTCAGGTGATACATCCAAACTTGAAAATAAATATATTCTTGATCCACTCTCATTTGATTATCCTAAAGGCATCAATCCTAATATTCATAAAGCACGTTATTTAGCTGCGACGATTATTGCCCAACCTAAGAAAAATAATGCAACCATTGATGATGTATTACATAGTCCAAATTTTGAAATTAAAGTTTATGATCCCTATAACACAGAAAAAGTAAATATTGCGGGTAAGCCTTACTCCTTAGCTGCAAACTTCTCAGCACCGTATGGATTATGGTTAGCCGAAAATAACTTAGGGGCAGCCGCCTACTTAACTTTAATAGACCGCGATCAGCATCTCACCATGCCGCATCTCTACATGCTTGAACCTTATAATCCAAACAAAAAAGTGATTGTACTGGTTCACGGACTTGCAAGTAGCCCAGAAGCATGGATTGCAGTGACAAATGATATTATGGGTGATCCTGTCCTGCGTGAGCACTACCAAGTTTGGCAAGTGTTTTACTCAACCAACATGCCAATTTTGGAAAGTCGTTTTCAAATTTATGCTCTACTCAAACAAGCTTTTGGCTCTTTAAACAGTAAAGATGCGGCTTCCAAAGACGCAGTACTCATAGGTCATAGTATGGGTGGTATTATCAGTCGCTTATTAGTAAGCGATGCTGATATTTCTAAACAAGCATTGGAAATGATGAATAGCCGCCAACAATCTCGTTTGAGAAAACATCCAGTGATTGGTGAGCGTCTTAAAATGAGACCAATTCAAAACTTTGATCGTGCTATTTTTCTTGCAGCTCCTCATCGTGGGACAGATTTTGCTGATCGATGGTTTACGCTAGCGGCACGTAAAATCATTAAATTGCCAGCAACATTTTTAACCACCCTAACAGATACATTAACCAGTAATGATGCCGATCTTAAAGATTTTGTTAAGACACTTACCAATGAAGTAATTCAAAATGGTCCTAGTGATCTGAGTAAAAAATCAAAATTTATGGAGCTTACTTCAAACATCCCACCTGAAAAAGACTTAGTTTTCCACTCTATTATGGGCAACATCACTAAAAGTGACGATCCTAATACAATTACGGATGGGATTGTTCCTTATAAGAGTGCACATTTAGATGGAGCTGTTTCTGAAAAGATCTTTACTGGCGGACATTCTATTCAAGAAACACCTGAAGCTGTTTTAGAACTACGTCGTATACTACGTCAACATTTAGTTGATCATGGACTATACAAACCCAACAACTAACAGAATAAAAAAGCCCAAAGATTTCTTTGGGCTTTCCTTTAAGAATTGAAATTACATACCAGATCGGATCATATAATCAAAAGCGGAAAGTGAAGCTTTCGCACCTTCACCAGTTGCAATGATGATTTGCTTGTATGGCACTGTGGTACAGTCACCCGCAGCAAACACACCTTTAACATTGGTTTCATTACGATCATTGATCACAATCTCACCACGATTACTCAGTTCAACCGCACTGTTCTTTAAGAAATCCGTATTTGGTAGTAATCCGATTTGCACAAAGATTCCAGCAAGTTCGATCGTGTGTTCAACATCCGTCGCACGATCTTTATATTTTAATGCCGTCACTTGAGCGCCATCACCTACCACTTCCGTACTCAATGCATTTAAGATCACGGTGGTATTTGGCAAACTGTTTAATTTATCTTGCAACACTTGATCAGCACGAAGTTTGGTATCAAACTCAACCAAAGTCACATGCTCCACAATCCCTGCAAGATCAATTGCAGCTTCTACACCAGAATTACCGCCACCAATCACTGCAACACGTTTGCCTTTGAATAATGGACCATCACAGTGCGGGCAGTACGCTACACCACGGGTACGGTATTCAGCTTCACCCGGTACATTCATTTCTCTCCAACGAGCACCTGTTGAAAGAATGATGGTTTTAGATTCAAGCTTGGCACCATTTTCCAATTCAACTTCAACCAGACCATTCGCCGTTTGATCTGCACCTGTGATCTTGCTGACACGTTGCAAATTCATAATATCCACGCCGTATTCACGAACATGTGCTTCCATATCTTGAGCAAACTGAGGACCTACTGTTTTTTGCACCGTAGTGAAGTTTTCAATATCCATGGTATCCATCACCTGACCACCAAAGCGTTCAGCTACGATACCTGTTTTAATGCCTTTACGCGCTGCATAGATTGCTGCTGTACCGCCTGCAGGACCACCACCAATTACCAACACATCAAATGCATCTTTGGCATTGATCACTGCCACATCTTTCTCAGCAGAATTGGTGTCCAATTTCGCTACAATTTCTTCCAAAGTCATACGACCTTGACCAATATGTTCATTATCTTGGAACACCATTGGTACAGCTAAGATTTTACGTTCTTCAACTTCATCTTGGAAGAAACCACCATCAATCATGGTTGCGGTAGTATTTGGATTATTAATCGCAATCAGATTCAGTGCTTGAACCACATCTGGACAGTTATGGCAGCTTAAAGATACGAACACATCAAAGTTTGCAGTTAAGTTTAAGCCTTTGATCTGAGCAAGTACTTCATCAGACACTTTAGGTGCATAACCTGAGACTTGTAATAATGCCAAGATCAAAGAGGTAAACTCATGTCCCATTGGTAAACCAGCAAAGAACACACGCGGTTGTTCACCTGCTTTGGCAATACCAAAACTAGGACGACGAGCGTTTGAACCGTCAAAACGCGCCGTAACTTGATCAGAAAGTTCTGCAATTTCAGTCACGAGTTCTTTGATTTTTGCAGCTTTGTCTGATTCATCTAAAGCAGCAACCAATTCGATTGGACTTTCTAAACGTTCTAAGTAAGCTTTTAATTGCGTTTTAATATTTTGATCTAACATATATTTCTCCAAATTCTAAGCAGTACAATCAGCTAAATTCTTTCAATGAGGCTATAGTACGCAAAAACACTAAATAGGTGAAACAGTATGTTTTTATTATTTCAATCGGATTTTTGAATTAATACTTAGAAAGCATCAAGTTTATTCTCAATTCGATAACGACGATTTTTTAAATGTTTCGCAAGTAGATAAAAAATTCCACTCATAGCTAACATTAGAACAGTAAAAATCCATAAAATCACATTCACAATCATTGAAATATGCTCAGCTTGTTGAGCACGCAAATCTAAAGGTTGTGTTAACGCAGTAATACTTTTGCCATAGAGTTGTTGTTGCATCACCCACAACTGTTCTGGCTTAAAATCATATTCTTGAAATTGAGATGGATTACTTTTTTCTGCTTTAATGAGTTGATTGACATAGATATTCGCTGTTTTTCGATCTACAGGCTGATGTAATAAAGCGACTTGAGCCAATATATAAGCTTTTTCAGTTGAGCTAACATCAGCTTGATACAAATCTTGCGCGATCTGACTTTCAGCAATATTATTTTCATAACTCATCCATTGCTGATATGCCTGCTTAGTTTCATCTTTCCAGTCATATTGGATATAAGCCAAACTGGACCAAATCAAAATAAAACCAATCACCCATGCCAAAATCTTTTGAATCCAGCCCTGTAAGCGTCTCTTAAAAAAACTGAATTTTTTTAGCAAACTAACAACTACAAATGCACCAATAAATGCACCAAATATTTTGAGAAATAGCCAACCAAACCAAGAGATTAAATTAAAAAAATAATCAATAGGCTGTTTAAAAGGAACTAATTCTTGAACATGATAAGGTAGATCCAAAGCTTGAACATGAATTGAAAGATCATAGAAACGATAGATAAATTCTTTTTGCAAAAATAAAGATGCAATAGTAACAACTGCTAAAGCACTGGTTGGAACAAACCAGATCATCAAATGACGTTGACGCTTTTTTAACACATCCAAACGTTGGTCAATGGGTTGCACACTAAATTCGTCTATTGGTGACAATGATCTTTCCTTCAGTAAATTAAATCTAAGACTTAGGGGTGTTTTGTCCGCTATTTTCCAGAACTAAATGATTCAAACTCTCTTGTAACGCACGTAACCGCGTTGTTGCCTCTGCTCGTTTTTGCATACCTTCTTTCTGAATTTGAATAACATCATTTACTGTTTTAATGAGGGTGTTTTGAACATGTTCAAGTGTTTCCACATCAATTACTGAACGTTGATTGGCTTTAGCAGTATCAACTGAGTTTTGATGTAATAATTCTGCATTGCGACGTAACAATTCATTTGTGGTGTCATCAATTGCTTTTGCGAGCTGCACACTATTCTTTTGCTCTTGCAAAGAGATCGCTAAGCTAATCTGATTCTTCCATGCAGGTAAGGTAATATTCTTAATTGCATAGAACTTGTCTACTAACATCAAATTATTTGATTGAATAATACGAATCATCGGTAAAGTTTGCATTGCAGATTGCTGTAAAACTTGTAAATCACTCACTCTTTTTTCAAGGTTGTTTGCCAAGTGATTAAAGTCATAAATTTGCTGCGTGGTTTTTTGATCTTGCTCTAGTGTCGTCAAGCTTGATATTTGTTGTTGAATATCCTGTTGTTTTAGTTGCCCAGCAGCGATATAAACACCCAACTGTTTATATTCCTCTTGGACAGCATCAAACATTTTATCCAATGTTCCAACACGTGCTTTTAAACCAGACTGTGAGCTTTCAATCTCTTTCACCAACACATCGATTTGTTCTTTCGTGGTATTAAAATGCTGATCAAAACTTTGTTTAGCGCCTTTAAACTTACTCAGTAAGCCTCCGAAAAAGCCAGAGTTTTTAGACTTATTCAAGATACTTGAAGTGTTCAATTGCTGAGCCACTTGCACAACCTCATTCAATTTTTGGCCTGTCGCATCCAAGTCTTTATTTTGAACAAGATTTAATAACTCGTCTGTATATGTAGAGGTTTTATTCGCAATATTTTTACCATACTCAGCAACTACTGTTGTGCTGATATCTGCAAGTTCTTTATGAGCATCCATTACTTCTGAAAAATCTTGCGGTTGCAATCCTAATTCTTTCAAGTTCAGTTGCTCAAAGCGTTGCTCTTCTTTTAGTACAACCTCATTTGAGACTTTATTAAGTTCTAAATCTGACATCATAATCCCCTCTTATTTCTGTAATGATTTTTTCAAATTTTGAATCAGTTTTTCTCTACTCTTATCTAACTGCTCAATCGTCGCAGCTGAATGAGATTCGTGACTTTGCTTCAAATGATATTGCCATGCAGGAATCAAAACTTGTTGAGCCTCTTTAAAACGATCTAATAGGCTAAATGATAAATGCTGTGACAATTGCATTTGTTTCATCGCAATGTCATTACTGCTTTGTAAAGTTTGTAACGTATTAATTTTTTTTGATAAACGCTCCACAAAATGATCAAGCACTTGTTGTTTGCTAAACTGAGGATATTCATTTAGAAACTCATCAGCAGCAAAAATATAGGCTGCCATTTGTTCTCTTAAGCCAAGTACTTGTTGTAATCTCGATTGTGATTTTTGAATTTCAATCTGTAATTTTTGACTTAAATGATTGGCTTCATTAATTAAGCGATCTAAGTCTTTAATATATTTCACTTGCCCGGCATCATATTCAATATCAATGCCCAACCATTTTTGCAATGCGTTAAAGCGACGACCGCCTAAATATTTTTTGGACAATGATAATTGCTGAATAATTTGTGTAATTACTTCACTAAGTTGTTGATTCAGCTTAGGATCAACACCATTCAACAATACACTTTGAGCCTGTACCAAATGATCGGCATAATGATTTAAAAGATGAGGATCATTGAGCAAAGGCAATAAATCATTACGCTTAATCGCCAAAATATGGTCTTGATTTGACTCAATTTGCGATAAAGGTGTTAAGTCGAGTGCTGTAGCCATATCATTAAAACGAGTAACAACAAAGAAATCCGAACATATTTAGTTTTAGCATGTTATTGATTTTTCGCATACTTAAATGTTGTTATGTTTTTAATATTATTTTAGTTATTCTGAGTAAAACCTTCTCAACCACAATAAATTAAGAAGGCTTATTACCAAATCTTCTCATCGATTATTCATCATTCAATGCGCATTCAAAACTATTTGGATTTTGTTTGCACCGAACTTTTTTAAGGAAACTCATCATTTTCGGATCGTAAACGCCAGCTTTAGTTAATGAAATCCGTGCTTCACGCATCATTTTCATATAATTGACCTGTTCTTCAGCTGAAATATTCATCCAATATTTTGCTGGAATCTCTTTTTCATATTTGGAAATAATATTGAAAGTTCGACCCAATTGACCAGCGACCCATTCTCTTGATTTCTGCCCAAAACCCTCAGGAAATTTTTCTTTTCGAATAATAAAATTAGCTGATATTTGCGTCAGTGGAAATTTAACAATACCACCTTTTTCACCCAACCCTTTATGCAACTCAAGTGGCTTATAAGCCACAATCGGAGCAGGCACAATATCAATTTGATGATTATTAAATTTTGGTCCGGCTGTAGTGACATCAACAGATACAGCTTGCGCCCCAACCTGAGCTACTAAACGAGGTTGAGCTTCATCATAAGCAAATACACCTATTTTTTTACCCGCAGCTTTCGCTAAAGTATTGATGTTTCGATCTGAAACAAATAGATACGCTGGACCAATTGTACCTAAACCTGCAATTTCATAAGGACCATTGACCATGCTTTGAGCTGCATGAGGTTTAGACAAAATTTGATATGCAAGAATTGCGGTTTTCATATCTGTTAATGCGCCAATTGCATCTAATGAGCCGATATATTTATTAAATTGCCGACCTCGTAAACCACTAATAATTGCTCCATCACAATGACCAACTTTGAGATTCTCTGCTGCAATCCGTTCATCTACGTAAGCACGTAATTCAATATCTGCACCCCACTTCTTCGCTTCTAAAGCGTAATCTTTAGCTAATGCAAAGGCATCACCTGATTTACCAACAGGATCAAAGATGCAAACGATTTGTTTCGCTTGAGTAAAAGACGCCAAACCTGAAAATAGCACACCGACCAATAGTTTTTTATTTATCATCTTATTCCTCCTGAAAAAGATTTTTATAGATATCCATCTCACTCCATTTTCAAATGTGTTCCTATGACATCATAAATATTTTTAGACCAATTAAAGTCAATCGTTTTTAAGCATATGTTTTAATTTTTATTTCATGGGTTGATAAAATCGTTTCTAAGCATGTTGATAAAATGATTGTTTTGGAAACTCAATTATTGGATCTGTTTTGTCGGGATGGCATAAGTTCCTATCACATGTGCTACGGGTTCATCATCACCCATTGAATATAACCAAACTTCGCCTGTAACCAGTGTTCGTCCGACCTTAATTAATTTACACACTGCACGAATATTTTGATTTCCATTCGGTTTGCGAAAAAAATTTATCGTCATATTTGTGGTTACTGCCATCGCAATTAAACCTAGATGCCCCATGATTGCGACATAAAGGGCGAAATCTGCAACTAACATTAATGTCGGGCCAGAAACTGTTTGCCCTGGTCGTAAATCATTCTGATCAACACGATATAATAATTCAGCACCTCTATCCGTTATTTCTTGAATACTGGTTTTTTCGAGCGCTTGAGGAAACTCTTGCGCTAAAAAATTAATGATTTCGTTTTTATCAATCGCCATTTTTTATTCCACATTTTAAAATTTATTTTGATTAAAAAATTCACCGCAATCATTATTCAGCTTTATTTGATAACTCATTTAAGACTTGCCAATAATTTGGTGGCTCAGACACATAACCTCTATCTTTGAGCATTTGATGCATTCGAGGTAATTTAAAATATGGAACCGTTGCCATCAAATGATGTTCTTTATGATAGTTGACATGGATTGGTGCAACCAAAGCACGTGCAATGTAGCCTGCTTTAGTAGTACGAGTATTGGTCAAAGCACTATTACTAGTTGGCATACCTGCATGTTCTGCTATTGAGCGTACACGTAGGAATAGTGGAAATGGTGTTAAATAAGCTAAAACCCAAAGTGCATATAATTTTGGATGTCCTGCTGCCCAAAGCACAGAAAATAATGCCGCATTGGTTGCAATAGCGCCGCCACTATTTTTTAAAAAAGCTTTTGCGTAGTCAGCCCAATGTCGACCTTCTTGGGAAATCCAACGACGATCATTCGACACAGTCCATTCCATTTTCTCTGTATCCATTAGAACACGACCAACAGCAAATTTAAAACCAGTAATTCCTGAAATATCTCTTAAAAATTTACGCATCAACGATTTTTTAGACGTTGGAAAACCAGCTACTAAGGACAAATCAGGATCATCCACAGTAGAAGTCTTACTGTGATGACGAATATGATGAGCGCGATATTTTTTTAAATCGTTCCAAATTGGTCGTGCACAGAGCCAATCTGTCGCGACATCATTTAACCACTTTGTTTTAAATAAACTTTGGTGCGATGCATCATGCATAATAATAGCAAGCGCTAGCTGACGACCTGCTAAAACGATTAAAGCAGCTATGCACATCAGTAGTTTACCCCATGCAGGTAAATACTCCCATGTACTTGCTACAGTTGCAAAAGTTCCACCAATAACTGCCCATGTTGATAAAACAGCCCAACTGCCATGTATATCAGACTTTGATGTTAACTCAGTGATTTCTTCTCGTGTAAATAAATCACTAATCGCGGTTCGTGTATTCATATCCTTGACCTATATTTGTTTTAATTTTTAAAAAATACAAAATTTATAGTTTTATTTTAAAACAAGTAATATTTCTGTCAATATATTAAAATTAATTTTATTGTAATATTTCAGATTAAATGAGATTCATAAAATTTTTGCCATAGGAGCAATCCCGTTTGGTCTAATCGTTGTACGCTTGATGCAAATTCCTGACGCAACTCAACATCGACAAAATCTTGAGGTAATAAAGGATCATTCATAAGCAAGGAAATCGTTTGTCGACCAAGTAATAGTGATTCCTTAGCGGCAATTTCTAGAGTTAATTGATCTACGGTATCCAACCATTTTTGAATCATTCCATTATATTTTTTGTAGTTTTCATTCAAAGTTTGAGTCGGCCACAATTTTGGAATATTTAATAACGTTGATTCATCAAAATCATTAATTTGACAAATTTTTGCTGTTTTCTCTAAACCAGATGTCTGTAATTCTAAAAAAAGTGCTTTAAAAGGAATTGCCAAATTATCAGGGCGTATATAAATTCCTTGCTCAAGCTCTTTGAAACCAAAGTGCTTCAGTGCTCTTTCTCTACGATTCAATGCGGTACGGTCGACTCGCCCGAGCACCCCAGTTAAAACAGCAAGATATTGATGATTCCACGGTTTAGTATGTTTAATACCATTCTTTCGATTGAGCATCACGTCTGCCCACTCATGTGATTGAGCCGTGAACTGATATATTCCTCGTTCAATAGCTTCAATTACACCTTCATTTGACAAGCGAGTAACCGCTACACGAATACTATTTTCACTAATGTCGAAAAGTTTCGCTGCAATAATTATTTGCTTAATTGATATCTCACGACCCTGTAGCCCAAGAAGTAAATCAATAATTAAATCTCGTGCATTCATTTTTGCTATTGTCATTTTTACAGTTGAACCATTAGTGAGATATAAAAATAAAGAACCGCAATTTTATCTTAGAAGTGCTCCCTTTTAGTCATTTTACTAAAAGGGAGAAGTATTATTTTATAGAAAAATAAATAATAAAATGATACCAAGTACAATTCGGTACCATGCAAAAACACGTAATGTGTGGCGCTCAACAAATTTTACTAATGCACTGACAACCAACAATGCCGCAATAAACGCTGCCACAAAGCCTACAGCGATATTCAACATATTGTCTTGTGTTAGTACATCTGCATTACGAGCCAAATCAAAAACCGCTGCACCAAGCATTGTTGGCATCGCTAAGAAAAAAGAGAACTCTGTTGCAGCTTTTCGAGATAAACCAGAGAACATCCCTCCGACAATGGTTGCACCAGAACGTGAAGTTCCAGGAATCATCGCCACACATTGCGCGCAGCCCACTAAGAATGCTTGCTTATAAGTGATCTTCGTTGCTTCTGTAGTTTTATGCTCAAATTTAATAGACTCCACCCAGAAGATGATCAAACCACCGATAATCAATGCGACAGCAACGACTAAGGGACTAAATAAAACACTCTTAATAAAATCTACTGCGAATATCCCAATCACAACTGCAGGGAAAAATGCAATTAAAACACTAAATGCAAAATGACGTGCTTCTGCGTCCCCACTAAAAAAGCCTTTAAGTAAATCGAAAATCTTCTGACGATATAACCAACATACAGCTAAAATTGCCCCAAGTTGAATAACAACTTCAAATACACGACCATCATCTGAATGGAAATCGATCATATGACCAAATAAAATCAGATGCCCTGTACTCGAAATAGGTAAAAACTCAGTGAGACCCTCAATAAAACCTAAAAATAAAGCTTTTAAAATTTCAATATGTTCCATAACTTACTCAAAAGCACGTAATATAAAATAGCTAAAAAAATTAGAGGCAAGCTTAACCCGAATTTAAATCAAATTATGTGACTGTCACGTAACGTTTTAATGAATCATTTATCCAAAGATCACTATATTTAGATAATCATTAAGCTATTTTTTTTCTGCATTTGTTCCACAACTTCACGCGTGTCAAAACCCAAACGCCAGTACAATAGCTCTAAAACATCTAACTCATCTTGCGTGATAATACGATCGCTCCACAAACAACGTTCGGCTATAGATAAAATATTTAAACGATCTCTCAGCAGCAATCCAGAAACATCATTCAATATTTCAGCTAAATCAAGCGGTTCATCAGAAATATCTGCATAAATTCGCATCTCATGTGGTGCTAATATTTGTTGTAAAATCCGCTCTCTGACTTCAAGTTGATTTGGACTATTAATTTGTTGCACATGCAATAAAGCATCAATTAAATGTACTATTTGCGACTTTACGTCTTCAAACGAGGTCGGTAAATGTGCTGGCATCAAATTAAGTTCATGTTTGACTCGCTCAAGCAACAAAGCATCAAGTAACCCCACCTCACCATCTTCTTGAATAATACATGCGAGTTTCGTCAAAAATTGACGTGCAATACTGGTTGGCATATGCCCAATATTCTTACAAGCATCATGAAAAATCTGCACATGAATTCGACCATCTAGATTTAATAAGGCATCGACAATTGCATGGCTCACAGCAGCATCTTGTGGAATAAATTCACGATATTGTCTTATCATTAAAATCGCAACCATCACCTCTCTTGAGCCAGTTGCCGTTTGCATGGCGCGCTGAATTAGTTCAGGGCGTTTTTTATTTTTTCGCATTTCGGAATTTAATGGCTTAATTGCATCATTCAATGCAAAGCTAATTGGAGATAATCGCAACAACGGTAATGGCTGTGGCGAACTCCAAGGTACGCTGAGATCTGTTAATTCCTCTTCCAAAGAACGAAATAGACTAAATAAAGGGCGATTACGTAATTTTCTTAAATTTTCTAGCTGTAAATCCTGCAATAGCGTCGGATTCAGTTCATAAATTCGATCTTTAATATTTGGATGAATATTCATCCAACTTTGTGGACTAAGCGAATTTGCAAAACACATATGCGAAATCGATTCTGAGTAAGCACTATGAATTTGTGAACCTGAATGATGTACATAAATCCGTAACAGGGTTTGAATATTGGCATTATTATTCATCAAACGCATGGTTTTTAAATCATTACGGAAAGTTCGACCACTCAAGGTTAAATATTTAATCAATCGAGTGATTAAAATTCCTAAACTACCGATCAACCAAATCACACCACCAATCGCAACAAAAATAGTTTCAAACTTATTACGATAAGATGTTGCATAAGGACTATATCCAGCTTGAGCTAATTTACTGCCCCACTGACTAAAGGTAGTTAGACCACTGTATAGTATTTTTAATTTGGTGTTTTCAACCGCTTCACCTGACAAAATTTGATTAAACTCATAGCTTAATAAACCATATAGTTCTAGTTCATCTAAATTTTGTAATGCTCCCCAAGTTAAAATAATCACAATATCCTGTGATTTAAAACCAGCCGTCAAAGCATTGACACCAACTTCATCTGGTAAGACATAAACAGCGGGTGTATCAATCGCAAAACTTTGGGCAACTTTTTCGACAACTTTTAAAGCAGTACTTTCCTCTGGTGTGCTTTCATCAAAGACTAAACGTCTTGCTTTAAGTTGTTTTGCAAGTGAATGTCCGCCTTCGCGCAACACGTAAAGTTCTGCTCCCACCGACCAAATGAGTACTAAAAATAAAATTGCAATAAAATAAGGACTAAGAACATGCCACCAAATCGGTTGCGTATAATCAAAAAAATGAACCACCAAACCCAGAATTAAGTTCAGAATAAAAACAGTGAGCAACATTGCAAGAATGCAAAAGCTTACTGACCAAGCAATATTTTTATTTTCAATTAAGTAATGGCTCATTTCTTTCAATGTAAATTTTCCTTATTACATTGTCTTCGTCAACGGCTTAATTGCCTTATCTATCATAAAATAAAAAAGCGGGAAATTCCCGCTTTTCTAATGATTAAAGAAATTACTCTTCTTTAATCCCTGTCAAATCAACAGAAGAAGCATCGATATTAACATCGATATAGCCATCAGCTTTCTTCTTAGCTGTGTCATTACGCTTCTGCTCAAGATTAATCAAATAGTCACTATCAATTCCACCAGCGACATAAACACCATCAAAAACAGAGCAATCAAACTCTCTTAAATCTGGAACTTTGCTAGTACGAACTGCATCTTTCAGATCTTCCAAATCTTGGAAAATAAGGCGATCAGCACCAATGATGTCACGAATTTCTTCAACAGTACGATCAGATGCAATAAGCTCAGATTTTGCTGGCATATCAATACCATACACATTTGGATATTTCACCATAGGTGCAGCAGATGCAAAAAATACTTTTTTCGCACCAGAATCACGTGCCATCTGAATAATTTCATTACAGGTTGTACCACGTACAATTGAGTCATCAACCAGTAAAACGTTTTTGCCTTTAAACTCAAGTTCTACAGGGTTCAGCTTTTGACGCACTGATTTTTTGCGTTGCTGTTGACCAGGCATAATAAAGGTACGTCCGATATAGCGGTTTTTCATAAACCCTTCACGGAATTTCACACCTAAAATATTTGCTAACTCTAATGCAGAAGTACGACTCGTATCAGGAATAGGAATCACAACATCAATATCGTGTTGCTCACTCCATTCTTTTAAAATTTTATAGGCAAGCTTTTCACCCATTTTTAAACGAGCTTTATAAACAGAGATTCCGTCGATAATTGCATCTGGACGCGCAAAATACACATATTCAAAAATACAAGGGCGATACTCAGGTTCTACCGCACATTGTTTAGTAAATAATTGCCCTTTGCTATCCACAAAAATTGCTTCGCCAGGCGCAATATCTCGCTCAATTTTGAAACCTAATGCTGTAATAGCAACAGATTCAGATGCAATAATGTATTCAAGACCCTGATCAGTTTCTCTAGAACCATAAATCAGTGGACGGATACCATTTGGATCACGGAAGCCTACTAAACCATGTCCGGTAATCATCGCCACTACACCATATGCACCCTTACAACGCTCATGAACACGCGTTACTGTATGAAAAATATCTTCAGGTGTTGGATTTAAGGTGCCGATTTTCTGTAGTTCATGCGCAAATACATTCAGTAAAACTTCAGAATCAGAATCGGTATTCATGTGTCGTAGATCTGTTTTAAATAGATCATCATGAATTTCTGCTGCGTTGGTTAAATTACCATTATGTGCAAGCGTAATTCCGTAAGGAGAGTTGACATAAAAGGGTTGCGCTTCTGCACTACTCGATGAACCAGCGGTTGGGTAACGAACATGCCCAATACCGTAGTTACCAAGTAAGGCACGCATGTGACGAGTATGGAATACATCACGTACCATACCGTTATCTTTGCGGAGAAATAAACGCCCTTGATCGCAAGTTACAATCCCTGCTGCATCTTGTCCACGATGTTGTAACATCGTCAAGGCATCAAATAACATTTGGTTTACTGGTGATTTACCAGCAATCCCAACAACTCCACACATAGCAACCTCTCAACGAGCTAGCAATTAATAAAAAGGATTCTTGGTAGAATGATCAGAACGTTGATCTACTGAAGCTCGTTCTGAATCTTCCATTTCAGTTGAAGGGCGATGTAATAACGCGCCTTCGGATGTCATTTGATTTAATGCCTCATTTGCAGCATCTTTAGATATTTCAGTTGCTACAGGCGCATAAGGTAAAAGAATTTGTACAAATTTAGACTGTTTCCAGTGAGGAGAACTATCAACCCAAGGCCCTACACCTTGGATTGTAACTAAAACAATCAATAAACCTTTTAATGAGCCAAATGCTCCACCTGCTAAACGATTTAATGGGCCCAATTTTAAACTTTTCAAGAGCCCATTTAACAGCGCGGTAACGACCCAAGTACACACAACAATAATTAGGACAATAAAAGCAAACGCAGCAATTTTTTGCACAACAGGGTCTTGGCTCAAACTGCTCATAGCAGGTGCCAACATAACTGCGTATTTTGCCCCAATGATCAATGCGAATATCCACCCGATCAAGTTCGCAAAGGCTTTGATAAATCCTTGACGCAAACCGTTAAGCCCTCCAATGAGCAATATGATCAGAATGATGATATCAAGGGTGTTCATTTCACACTGTCATCGCATCGATACAATCTTTTACAAGGGTCGGACCTGTATAAATGAGTCCACTATAGACCTGTACTAAACTTGCACCTGCTTGCTGTTTTGCTACAGCTTGTTCTCCAGATACAATTCCACCAACACCAATTAAAGGTACCTTTCCAGCGAGAATCTCTGCAAATTGGCTTAGACACTTTGTACTTTTTTCAAAGACTGGTGCACCAGACAAACCGCCTGCTTCATTTCCATTAGCAAGATTTTCAACCCCTTCTCGACCTAAGGTTGTATTCGTCACAATCAATCCATCAATCTTAAATTTGATTAATTGCATTGAGATAAAGCGAATATCTTCTGGTTCTAAATCGGGTGCAACTTTAAGTGCCAAAGGAACATAATGATTGTATTGTTCAGCAAGTTCTAGTTGTCGATCTTTCAAAGTTTGTAACAACTCTGTGAGCGCATCACCGCTTTGTAAACTACGTAAGTTCTTTGTATTCGGAGAAGAGATATTTACTGTGATATAAGAAGCGTAGTTATAAACTTTTTCTAAACAAATTAAATAATCTGAGACAGCATCTTCAACAGGCGTATCAGCATTCTTACCGATATTAATTCCTAAAATACCTCGGAATTTCGATGCCTTTACATTCTCAATGAGCTTATCAACACCATCATTATTAAATCCCATACGGTTGATGATGGCTTTTGCTTCTGGGATACGGAATAGTCGAGGTAAAGGATTACCTTCTTGAGGGCGAGGAGTAATGGTTCCAATTTCAATAAAACCAAAACCTAAAGCAGCAAGAGCATCAATATGTGCTCCATTTTTATCTAGACCAGCTGCCAAGCCAACTGGATTTGGAAACTCGATTCCCATACAAGTCACAGGTTTATGTGCAACTTTTTGATGCATCAGTCCAAATTTATGAGCTTTATCAAGCATTGAAAGTGTAAGTTCATGTGCACGCTCTGGTGCTAAAGTAAACAACAAAGGGCGAGCCAATGTATATAACATACCAATCACAGTCTACTGATTTCCAAGTAGCAGTATTATAGGCTTAGGCTAAACAAAACACCATGCTTGACATAGGCTTATTTTGTAGAGTCTTTGCTTTAATGCTTTTAGATTAAACAATTCCTAATTATAAGTATGTGATCCTCTCTTAAATTTCAAATAGTAAATAGCCAAGCTGTAAAAAGAAGCTTGGCTATTTACTATATTTTTAATGGGTTAGTTATTTCCAAGAATAAGAAACACCTGCACCTACGGCAGTAGTATTGCCATTGTTGAACCCTGTTGAGAAAGCACCTTTAACTGCAACGCCATTTTCAAAATAATGACTCGCACCCACAGCAATTGCAGATTGACTATCGTAATGCCCCATACCAACCCCTACAGTGGATGCACCTTGTTCTGCTGGCATCGGAATATTAGTCATTGCAGTAATACCTGCAATACCTTGTGCAGCAATTTCACGGTTTTTACGCACATCTTGGTTCGTTTGGTCTAACCGATTTGAAACGTCTCTAAAGTTATTTTCTAAATCCAAAATTTTAGTATCGGTATATGCTTTAGCATCCGATAACACTTTAGCATCAGCAGTTTTATATTCTTGACGCATCACAACCTCACGACTGTCAGTGTAGCCTTTAGCACTCGATAATGTTGCCTGATCACCAGCATCAGCATACGTTTTAGCATCTGTTAATACTTTAGCATTGCCATCTTTCATTTGTTTCACATTAACCGCATCAGTATCTTGAACACCTGCTGCAACATGAATCACTTGACGCTCTTTACCTGATGCCCCTACCGATACTGTATTGTCACGATCAGATGCAGAATCATTACCTAACACAACTGAGTTTTTGGCTGAAGTATTAACATTATTACCTACAACAAAGCTGTTATCGCCTTTAACCGTATTATCGTTACCAACGGCGTAACTTCCATCACCTTGAACTAAGTTTGGATCGCCAAATGCACCTGAACGATTACCCTCAACTTTATTTCCTTTGCCCACTACAGTATTTGACTCACCTTTGGCAGAAGCCCCTGAACCTATAACAGTATTATTATTCCCATCGGCTACTGCTCCATCACCTAATGCTGTCGCACCTGTTCCAGTCGCTTTAGCGCCCGTTGAAGTAGCATTCGGATTTGCATCAAGATACGGATTATTACCACCCTGCGTTGCTAACCATTCTTTTTCGGTACCGTTATAACCATTAGCTACCGCAACTTCATATGCACTCTTACCGTTAGCCCCAGTATCACCTTTGTCTCCCTTATCTCCCTGTATGCCTTGCGCTCCAGTGGCACCTACATCGCCTTTATCACCCCTGTCACCCTGAATACCTTGAGCTCCGGTTGCACCTGTTGCGCCTACATCACCCTTATCGCCCTTATCTCCTTGAACGCCTTGGGCCCCAGTTGCACCTACATCACCTTTATCGCCTTTATCACCCTGAACGCCTTGAGCTCCAGTGGCACCTATTGCACCTACGTCCCCTTTATCGCCCTTGTCACCCTTGTCACCCTGTACGCCTTGAGCTCCAGTTGCACCTGTTGCGCCTACATCACCCTTATCGCCCTTATCTCCTTGAACGCCTTGGGCCCCAGTTGCACCTACATCACCTTTATCGCCTTTATCACCCTGAACGCCTTGAGCTCCAGTGGCACCTATTGCACCTACGTCCCCTTTATCGCCCTTGTCACCCTGTACGCCTTGAGCTCCAGTTGCACCTGTTGCGCCTACATCACCCTTATCGCCCTTATCTCCTTGAACGCCTTGGGCCCCAGTTGCACCTACATCACCTTTATCGCCTTTATCACCCTGAACGCCTTGAGCTCCAGTGGCACCTATTGCACCTACGTCCCCTTTATCGCCCTTGTCACCCTGTACACCTTGAGCTCCGGTTGCACCTGTTGCGCCTACATCACCCTTATCGCCCTTATCTCCTTGAACGCCTTGGGCCCCAGTTGCACCTACATCACCTTTATCGCCCTTATCACCCTGAACGCCTTGAGCTCCAGTTGCACCGACATCACCTTTATCCCCTTTGTCTCCTTGTACGCCTTGAGCTCCAGTTGCACCTACATCGCCTTTATCGCCCTTGTCACCCTTGTCACCCTGTACGCCTTGAGCTCCAGTTGCACCTGTTGCGCCTACATCACCCTTATCGCCCTTATCTCCTTGAACGCCTTGGGCCCCAGTTGCACCTACATCACCTTTATCGCCTTTATCACCCTGAACGCCTTGAGCTCCAGTGGCACCAATATCACCTTTATCGCCCTTGTCACCTTGTACGCCTTGAGCTCCAGTGGCACCTATTGCACCTACGTCCCCTTTATCGCCCTTGTCACCCTGTACACCTTGAGCTCCGGTTGCACCTGTTGCGCCTACATCACCCTTATCGCCCTTATCTCCTTGAACGCCTTGGGCCCCAGTTGCACCTACATCACCTTTATCGCCCTTATCACCCTGAACGCCTTGAGCTCCAGTTGCACCGACATCACCTTTATCGCCTTTGTCTCCTTGTACGCCTTGAGTTCCAGTTGCACCTACATCGCCTTTATCGCCCTTGTCACCCTGAACGCCTTGAGCTCCGGTTGCACCAATATCACCTTTATCGCCCTTGTCACCTTGTACGCCTTGAGCTCCAGTAGCGCCTACGTCACCTTTATCGCCCTTGTCACCCTTGTCACCCTGTACGCCTTGAGCTCCAGTTGCACCTGTTGCGCCTACATCACCCTTATCGCCCTTATCTCCTTGAACGCCTTGGGCCCCAGTTGCACCTACATCACCTTTATCGCCTTTATCACCCTGAACGCCTTGAGCTCCAGTGGCACCAATATCACCTTTATCGCCCTTGTCACCTTGTACGCCTTGAGCTCCAGTGGCACCTATTGCACCTACGTCCCCTTTATCGCCCTTGTCACCCTGTACACCTTGAGCTCCGGTTGCACCTGTTGCGCCTACATCACCCTTATCGCCCTTATCTCCTTGAACGCCTTGGGCCCCAGTTGCACCTACATCACCTTTATCGCCCTTATCACCCTGAACGCCTTGAGCTCCAGTTGCACCGACATCACCTTTATCGCCTTTGTCACCCTGTACGCCTTGAGCTCCGTTTGCACCGACATCACCCTTATCGCCCTTGTCACCTTGTACGCCTTGAGCTCCTGTCGCACCTACGTCACCTTTATCACCCTTGTCTCCCTGTACGCCTTGAGCTCCAGTTGCACCTGTTGCGCCTACATCACCCTTATCGCCCTTATCTCCTTGAACGCCTTGGGCCCCAGTGGCACCTACATCGCCTTTATCGCCCTTGTCACCCTGTACGCCTTGAGCTCCAGTAGCACCTGTCGCGCCTACATCACCTTTATCGCCCTTATCACCCTGTACGCCTTGGGCTCCAGTTGCACCGACATCGCCTTTATCGCCCTTATCACCCTGTAAACCTTGAGCACCTGTCGCGCCTACATCACCTTTATCTCCCTTGTCTCCTTGTACACCTTGAGCTCCAGTAGCGCCTACGTCACCTTTATCGCCCTTGTCTCCTTGTACACCTTGAGCTCCAGTAGCGCCTACGTCACCTTTATCGCCCTTTTCACCCTGAACGCCTTGAGCTCCAGTGGCACCTGTTGCGCCGATATCGCCTTTATCGCCCTTGTCACCTTGTACACCTTGAGCACCTGTTGCACCTACATCGCCTTTATCACCCTTGTCACCCTGTACGCCTTGAGCTCCAGTTGCGCCTGTTGCACCTACGTCCCCTTTATCGCCCTTGTCACCCTGTACACCTTGAGCTCCAGTGGCACCTACGTCCCCTTTATCGCCCTTGTCACCCTGAACGCCTTGAGCTCCAGTAGCACCTACATCGCCTTTATCGCCTTTATCGCCTTTATCGCCCTTGTCACCCTGTACGCCTTGAGCTCCAGTAGCACCTACGTCCCCTTTATCGCCCTTGTCACCCTGTACGCCTTGAGCTCCAGTAGCGCCTACATCACCTTTATCGCCCTTGTCACCCTGTACGCCTTGAGCTCCAGTAGCACCTACATCACCTTTATCGCCCTTGTCACCCTGTACGCCTTGAGCTCCAGTAGCGCCTACATCACCTTTATCGCCCTTGTCGCCTTTATCACCCTTATCTCCTTTCAATGAAGCCAACCATTGAGTTTGTGAACCTAAGTAACCACCATCAACTGCAAGCTCATAAGCACTTTTTCCATCAGCACCACCTCCCGTTGGTAAAGCATCAATTTGACTCTGTAAATTGGTCAATTTAGTATTTACAGCAGTAAATGCACTTCCAATATTTGTATAATTTGAACCTTGTATCGTATATGTAGGACCAGTAAATATTCCGCCACTAAAACCAGCGCCACCACCAAAAACATTGGCTAATGAATTTAATTGTCCAAAATTAACTGCGTCATTTGTAGATGTACCATTAGCAAGGTTGGTGATTTTATTATTATTAAAAGAAATGGTTCCGTTACCAGCTGAACCACTTAATGAACCTTTAGAGGTAATCCCGCCTGCACCCACTTTTAAAGTGTCTGCATTAATAGTGACATCGAAATCATCATTTGCGATTTTGCTATCTGAAATTGGTGCATTGTTATAACAATTGATCGCTCCCCAATATTGTTGGCTCACAATCGTATTACCATGAGTTGTGGCTGCAATACCTGGATTTGTATTTGAATCTTTTGCTCCACAGGTTATCACTTGCTCGGCAAAAACATGTTGGGTTGTTAAAGTAATCGTTGATAATCCTAAAGCGATAACGAGCGGTTTTAACCGTAATTTATTTTGAGTACTTAAAAACTCAAATTCATTAAAAATAGTATTCGTCTCAACAATACCACCTGTCTTGTTCGTCTTAACTTCGCTTTTAGCATTCTCCGATACAACAACTACACACCCCAGAGATCTACTCCAAATTTTTTTAAAGATACGATTCATATTATTCCCTTTATTTTGTGAATATAAACACATAAATTAGAGAACATTTTTATTGAGAATGAATCATTGAAATTTGGTAGAAAAATAAAAAAATAACATTGAAAAAATCACTTAAATAACAAATTTCAATGATGTAAACGCTAAGTAATTTATCTCTAATAAATCCACATAAAAATTTTAATTTTTTAATTCAATACAAAGGATAAAAATGGATACTTTAAAAATGCTAAGTAAACGTGAGCATCAAATTTTTTTAAATGTTAGTACATGGTTATCGAGTTAAAGAGATCTCGTTAAAACTTCATATTAGTGAAAGAACTGTTACTACCCATCAAGAAAACATTTATCAAAAACTCGACATTCATCACAGATCTTTTCTGCTGCAATTTTCATCATATTATTCTGAATTTCTAAACCTACTCACACCTCGAGAATTAATGATCGTCGAGCTTTTATCTAAAGACTTGAGTAGCTCCAACATATCTATCCAATTAAATCTCAGCATTGAAACAGTCTATAGCTACCGAAAATCGATTAATCGAAAACTCAAAACCATTCAATCAAAATACGATGTTTTGGGGATATTGGCCTATGAAGAAATTTCAGTAAATTAAAAAACACAAAAACATCAACAATATTACTGAAAATTAAAAGGTAAAAATTATGAGCGCAGATCCGTATCTAGGTGAAATCATGCTGGTTCCATACAACTTCGTTCCGAGAGGTTGGGCGGCATGCAATGGACAATTATTATCAATCGCACAAAACCAAGCACTTTTCAGCTTACTTGGTACCATTTATGGTGGTGATGGCATAACCACTTTCGCACTACCAAACTTAGGTGGACGCTTCGCACTTGGGGTAAACAATAATTTTCCAATTGGTCAAGCCGCAGGAAGTCAAAGTACGACTCTCACAATAAATAACTTACCAGCACATACCCATGTCGTTGCTAGTCAAACCATCAATGCTTCAGTTTCATTAACACCACAAGCAAGCTCAGTCGGTGGCAATACAAGTAGCCCTGCCAATGCAGCTTGGGCAAATGCAAATGATCCTAACACAGGCAGTGTATATGATGTGTTTACTCAAGATACGAGTCAATTAGTCAATATGAAACCGTTAAATGCAACCACGCAAGTCGTTGTTCCTGTGCAAAACACAGGAATAGCTGGGGGTAGCCAACCCGTCAATATTACAAACCCGTATTTAGCGCTTTACTATTTGATCAGCTTGGAAGGTATATACCCTTCACGCTCATAAAAATTCAAATCAATAAAATTAAGTCTTAATACAATCTTCATCGCTTGTCTTAAGACTTATTGTGGATGCCAGAAACCACTGTAAAAAATGGGGCGATATTCGGAAAAGCCATATGAGTACGAACTATAACTTTTATAAATATTAAAGGAAGTAAAATAATGAGCGGATGTCAATGTGATCCACAAGTCGTTCCAGACTACACAAAAGTAGGTTTTAATGGTGAAAACAGTAATGCTTTACAATCTAGTGTAAAAACAACAAATACAATTGAATCTGTACAAAATCAGTTGAGTAGTACCAATGTTCAGGCTTTAAGTCTAAGTGCATGTGTAGGTGCTTCTTATCGAAACGGCGATGTTTGTTTTGACTTTCCAGTTTTCGGAAATGTTTGTGTCAATGTTCCAATCGGAATTCCTGCAAATGCAAATTTACGCGTATGTGGTGATGTTTGCACAACCTGGGGAATTCCAACAGGACTTAAAATCACCTTGTATGTCAATGATCAAGCACTTTGGAGTGGTACAGTGGTTGGTAGTTGCTAATTAACTCTACTCATTCTTTGGTTACAGCAAGCTTAGTAATTTCTAAGCTTGTGTATATTTAACCCAACATATAAAGATTTATTTAAATAACTATTAATTATATTGTAAAAATTAATTTAAATTTTATAAACAATTTAAATTAATTTAAAAAAATATAGCAAATAAAGAACCGATGATTATAATAAAAAATATACGTATATTTGATAATCATCATGATAGAACAAATAAAAGATAGATTAAGTTTTTTTGATCAAAATTTACTTGGCTCTGCTTTACCAAAACCAGTTCTGGTTGTTGATGACGACTATATAGTTCAAAATAGATTAAAAAAAATTTTAATAGACCTAAACTATAGCAATAGCGATTTAATATTTTCTAAAAACTTATCTCAATCTATGCTTGAAGTAAAACAAAATAATATTGCATTTGCCTTAGTCGATTTAGGTTTGCCTGATGGCAATGGTACGAAATTAATTCGTAGTTTGAGACAAAAACATTCTACCATTCCAATTCTTGTTATTTCAGCTTGGAGTACCAGAGATGCAATTTTTAAAGCAATACAAGCTGGTGCAACTGGTTATCTATTGAAAGAGCGTGATGATTATGAAGTTACTATTTCAATTAAACAAATATTACAGGGTGGTATTCCGATAGATCCTTTTTTGGCTCAAATTATTTTATCAAATATGGTGAAAAAACCTCAAAAAATTAAGAACTCGCCTGAAAACTTATCATGTAGAGAACTTGAGATATTAGAACACGTCACTCAAGGTTTAAATAATCAAGATATTGCAAATGAGCTAGGATTGTCACGTTATACTATCGAAGCTCACCTGAGAAATATCTATAGTAAGCTTGCTGTAGACAGTCGTTCTAAGGCAATAAAAATTGCTTACTCTTTGGGTTTATTTTAATTATAAAAGTAATCAAATGTATAATATTGAAAATTATTTTGGGTTATTTATTCCATCTTTCCTCATCATTAGTGGTTTATTTTTAATCTCTACATCTATCCAAAAAAAACTTCCTTTATCCATCACTTGGTTTGCAATACTTATTTTATCTTCAGGAAATATGTTATTAGTATCATATTTACAAACATCTCATCCTTCAACATTACTCTTATTTACTGTATTAGCACTCTCCCTATCTATCTTAATTTCATTTTACTTTTCAATATCTAAAAAATTTAATATTGAAATTAATATTATTTCTTTCCTACTCATCACTTTAATTGCCATTATTTTATTAGTATATTATTCACAAATAAAAAAAGATTTACCTAGTACTTTAATGGCTCTATTTTTGTATTATTTAACACTTACATCAATTCAAATAAAAAAAATTATCACATTCAAAACAAAAAAATTATTTGATAATTTATTAAAAATATACTTTTTGGGGACTATTCTCATCCTTATTGTTTTTTTACTGAATAAAAGTAGTCTTGAGACAATCTTTATTCTTAATCACCATTGGTTTTACTTACAGTTTTCTTTTTTTATCTTATTACTAATTTATTCAAGCTTATTATTGATGGGCTATATGGAAGAAATATTTCATATTCAGCAATCTGATTTACAAAAAATTCGACAGCAAGAGCGCTTACAACTTGCTCATGATTTACACGATATTGTGGGAGGTTCATTAATTCGCTCAATCAGTGTTGTCAGTCAAAGTCAGCAAAATCTGAGTAATCAGCAATTTTTATCAATGCTCAAATTACTCCGAGATGATCTACGCGAAGTTATCGACAGCAGTTCAACAGTTTCTAAAGAAATTCCTAAAACTCCAATTTTATGGGGAGCACCGATTCGACATCGTTTTAGCCAAATTTTTAATGAGTTAGGGATCCAATCGGTTTGGAGTTTTCCTGAGATCTGGTACTCCAAACCAACCGCTTTAGAATGCCTAACATTGTTGAGAGTAACAGAAGAGGCTTTAACAAATGTGATCAAACATAGTTATGCCAAAAAAGTTTTGGTTCGGTTGTATTTTTCAGATATCAAACAAATAATTTTAGAAATTAAAGATGATGGTATTGGTTTCAATGTAGATGAAATAAGTGCATCAAACGTCAATATTGGGCTAAAAAGCATGAAAATACGCTTAGAAAAAATACAATCAACGATGAATATTTATTCAAAGCATGGCGAAACAATAATTAAAATTATAAAAAACTAAATAGGAGCCATAGCCCCTATTTTTCATTCAACTGTTGCAGTTAATTTAATTTGATTATTACTTGATACCATATCCATTTTTTGCACACTAACGCCCATTTGAGAGAGTTGCATCAAAAAATTAGCCAAAACAGCATAATTTTGGTGTTCTGCAATCAATTGAATCTGATCTCCGTTTTGCTGAGACGCTACGGCTAAACCTTGTTGCTGAGCAGTACGCTGAATTTTATCTGCAACGGAAAGCCCAAGATCATTGGCAGGCTTCATCGTGGCTGCATTACTTTGCATCCAAACGGTTAAATCTTTAAGTTCATTTAAGCGATTTTGTTGCTGATCGGCTAGAGTATGCATTTTCCATAAGGCAGAGCCTATAATCACAATGGTCAAAAATACGGCTGTGAAGATCACCATCATTCGTTCACGAACAGATAAACTCTGTAAATATTGGTTCAGCGCTTCGGTTTTTTGATCCAAGCTATTTTGTAATACTGTTATTGCTTTCATTATTTTACTTTCACCATCCCAATTGCACCGATGCTGTCCGCTTGAACATTACCTAATTCAGCTTGAAAGCCTTGTTGATTCAATTGTTGAGTCAGTGCTTGCAAATCATCTGCTGATTTAGCTTTTAATGACATTGCCAACATAGATTCTTCATAACTAACTTGCTGAGCAACGATCTGTTTTTGCATTAAGATTGGCCCTACTCGACTAAGTAAAGACAACGCTTGCGTATCACCAAGCTGGCTCATACGCAACTGGCTTTCAAATTGGCTTTTAATATTTTGTTCCGTCACACGACTATTTTCGCCAAACCAGTGTTTGTATTGATCAACCGCCTGAACTGCTGTTTGATCAGCAACGTTCTTCAATTTAGACCATCGTAAAGCATCGTATCCGAGTTGAACAAAAATAACGGCCAATAATACAAATGCAGAAGCTTTCCAGTAACCAGACCATTTAACATCTGCATTTTTCGATTTTGGCAGCACATTAAATGGATGTTGTTTTGCTTTTAATAAAGGCTGAAATTGATAACTAAACTGTGTCTGCTGATCTTGGCTTGAAATATGTTCTAGACAACTATGCTGAGTTTCAGTCAGGTTCGCAAATCTATATTTTGTTTCTGGAGATTGAAATTCTAATAATAGAGCCAGATCATCCACTGAGTTACCTGACCAAACACCTTCTCTTACCAATAAATGATCATAAAGATTTACAATCACCACTTCACTTTGCTCTGGTTCTGGCAAAATTAAGAAATCGGGTAAAAATGCTGTAATTTGGACAGGTAAAAGACTTAAAGCATGTTGCCAAGTTTCAATGGTCGATTGAGCAACACCTAAAATATAAAGTTGATCATTTTGGAAGTGATGAACAACTTTCATTTGATCAATCGGTAAGGTTACAAACTCCTCTAATAGATATTTGATCCCCTCTTGACCTAGTTGCTTATAATGCGTTTTAGTCATGGGTTGCTGCATGATTTGAGCATTTCGGCTTGGAAAATAAAGCACAGCTTCTTTGCCGTTATGCGCTTGCAAATCTTGTATTAACTGTTCAAGACTTACTGCCTCTAACCAATTTTCCCCATTCGACCAATACCATGTTCCATTGGTTTCGGGCATCCATATATGCAGCATCGGTGTTCAGTACCCTTATCCTATTGTGGATATATAAAATTATATTGTTGGTGTAAAACGATTCTTTTGTGTAGATAAACCATTTGCGATCACAGCTTGAGCATAAATACGTGCTTCAGCCAACGCAAATGGATTAAAATTCTCATGCGTCAATTGTTCAGCAATATGTGCAACTACATTCATATGACACACAACAGCAATTGATTCATACGGCAATTTTGATAGCCATTCTATCGCATCTTTCGCATCATCATCAGGTTTAATTTTATCGCAAATTAAAACTGGAATACCGTAAAAATGAGCTTTTATATGTGCCAGAGTTTCTTGGGCACGTAATAAAGGACTGACAATAAAAATTTCAGGTTGAATAACATCTTTTAGAAACTGACCTGTTTGTTCAGCTTGCTGATGTCCACGTTGTGTTAAGGGACGTTGCGTATCATTTCCATTGATGGCTGGAGACGCTTCACCGTGACGAACTAAAGTTAACTGCATAAAATTACCTTATTTTTTATATCTATATTTTAACTACATTTGATGACAGTTTTTTGATTAGACTTCATGATGTGGTAAAACAAACTCAACATCACTGCGATGACCATTCTTCATTAAAGAAAGCGCAATTGTCATAGGTGGTGCATTTTCAAAAATGACTTCATACAATGCATTCGTGATCGGCATGTACACATCTAACTCTTGTGCTTTAGCTCGTACTTGTACAATGGTATTAATCCCTTCTGCCGTCTGACCTAACTCTTTTGTT
This sequence comes from Acinetobacter sp. Z1, assembly GCF_024296945.1. Lineage (NCBI taxonomy): Bacteria > Pseudomonadati > Pseudomonadota > Gammaproteobacteria > Moraxellales > Moraxellaceae > Acinetobacter > Acinetobacter sp. Z1. Next base: position 2,156,565 of record NZ_CP101115.1, read on the forward strand.
GCTTGATCAAGCGTTTTACCAGATCCAAGTGCAAATCCAATTTGGTAATTACGACTCAATGGACTATTGCACGTCGCAAATAAATCACCGACACCTGACAATCCTAAGAAAGTTAATGGGTTAGCACCCTGCTTTACAGCGAAACGGCTCATTTCTGCCAAAGCACGAGTTAAAATCATACTTTTGGTATTTTCACCAATCTTGTAAGCCCCGCCCATACCCATCGCAACTGCATAGATATTTTTTAGTGCTCCACCCAACTCAACACCATGCACATCATCACTACCAAAGACACGGAATAAGGCACTATGTAAAGCATGTTGAACTGCATAACGAACCAATTCTGATTCACTTGCGATTACTGTACCTGATGGCATACCAGCCATAATTTCTTTTGCTAAGTTTGGTCCTGATAATACGCCATAAGGCACTTCAGGTAATTCTTCACGAATGATTTCACTCATGAAACTAAAGGTCTTTGCTTCGATACCTTTAGTTAGAGAAACAACTGCTTGAGCGCTAATGAACGGCGCAATTTTTTTCAAAACATCTCGAAATGAATGACTTGGAATTGCTACTAAAATAATATCGCGATCTCGCACAGCCAATTCTAAATCTGATACTGCACGCAGTCCTGTTTCCAATGTAAAATCAGGTAAATAACGTTTATTAACATGTGTTTGGTTTATTTCATTCGCTGCTTCTTCGTCACGAATCCAAATCATGGTGTCGCAGCCATTACGCACAGCTAAATTGGCCATTGCCGTACCGAAACTACCACCACCCAATACAGTAATTCTTAATGCTGTTTTTTGATCTACTGCTACAGGCTCAACTAAATCACTAAATTTTAACTCTGTCATTTTTTATCCTAAACCAATTTATTTCTTTAATCGTTAACAAATAAGGTTAGTTTGGCTGCCAAACCTTTAAAAATTCTTGAACATCTACATCATTACGAGGAGCAATTGCTTTAGCCGCTGTTCCAATGTAAATAATGCCAGAAATTAGATCTTGTTGCTTAAGCCCCAATTGTTGTTTTAACCAATTTGACTCAACCACTGCACCCGAACGCCACATGCTTGCAAAGCCTTGTGCTTGTAAGGAGAGCAAGAAGTTTTGAATTGCTGCACCTGTACTTAATATCTGCTCAAAATGAGGAACTTTTGGATGATCTTGAAGCGTAGTTAATGCCAAGACCAATAAAGGAGCACGAAAAGGATGCTGTTTAGCGCGATCTAATTGTGCTGGATCAGCCTCACCTAAATCAGTCAAAGCTTGAGCTAAATGCTCACCAAATGCAGCACGTAATTCGGGTGTTACAACAACAAAACGTGTTGGTTTTAAACGGTGATGATCAGGCGCTGTAAGTGCAGCTTGTACTGCTTTTTCAATTTGTTGTGTATTGGGCGCAGGCTCAATGAGTTGTCCAATCGATTGACGTTGATGAATATTTTGATGAATCGTCTCTATATTTGAGTCCGTCATTGACATGAATCTAACTAACATAAGGATTGCGCTAGATTAGCATAATCTGACTATTTTCCACCACGTTTAATCCTTGCTGAATCATCAATTTGAGAAATTTAACAGAGCCTCACTACAAACTGTACATAACCTGCAAAAGCACTCAAAAATTATATGTTCAAATAATACAATTATGTAACTACCAGAGAGCAAGCAATGAAAAAAACATTTATCATGAGTTTATTAGGTGGCTTGGCACTTGGTCTTACTGCATGCGCATCAACACCAACCAATACCTTAGCGATTCAAAAAGAAAATAATCAATATGAAGTGACAGGTATTGGTAAAACAAATTTAATTTCTAAAAACAATACAATAAGTGCTGCTCAAAAAACTTGTACGCGCAATACTGCCCCTGTTGTTGTCGACGAAAAAACAGTTTACCAAGGTGTATTGAAAGGCGTCGTAGATGAACAAACTGGAAAAATGGTCGAAGCTGCTGCGGGCGTAATCGGCACACTTACAGGGAAAAATGCTTCTATAGCCAAAGATGATGATTACCAAACGACATTGACCTTCTACTGCAAGCCTAATGCTTAAATAAAAAAAGCCGATGTGATCACATCGGCTTTTCTCATTGTGGGGGAGCTTACTGAGCTTCGCTCGCTGCTCCTTCCGATGCTGCACTTTCTACAACATCAGTATTCTTCTCATCTAAATTCGGTTTATCAATTGCATCAATGGCAGCTTGTTGTTCTGGGGTAGTCTGTGTCGATACAGTTGAAGCTGCTTGTTCTTGCTGTTCAGCGTTGTTCGCTTCTTCTTTCTTTGCACACGCAGTCAACATGATTGGGGCAATGATTAAAGCGGCAAGAGTTAATTTGAATTTCATCACGGCTTTCCACAGTTACTTGCTTAAGTTAATGACAAGCATATTTCAAATATATGACATTTTTATGACTGCAACTTATCCTAAAACAAAAAAGAGCCGATTCAGCTCGGCTCTTTTTCTATCATCTTATTAAAAAATATAAGATTAATACTGATTATGCACGCTCAAGTAAAACCGCAACAGCAGGTAAAGTTTTGCCTTCTACAAATTCTAAGAATGCACCGCCACCAGTCGAAATATAACCAATTTGATCAGCAACTTCATACTTGTCAATTGCAGCAAGGGTATCACCACCACCTGCAATAGAGAAACCAGCCGACTCAGCAATTGCTAACGACAGCGTCTTGGTTCCTTCACCAAATTGATCCACTTCAAATACGCCTACTGGACCATTCCAAAGAATCGTTTTCGAGGTTTTTAATATCTCAGCAAATGCTTTAGCAGTTTCTGGACCAACATCTAAAATCATATCGGTATCAGTTACATCTGCAACGTTTTTCACAACAGCTTGTGCATTTGCTAATGAGCCTAAGAAATCATCGAAGCTAATTTGGCTCGCATCAGCAACTACAACATCTGTTGGCAATGGAACACTAACTTTTGCAGCAATTTGTTTTGCAGTTTCAACTAAATCAGCTTCGTAAAGTGATTTACCAACATTAAAGCCTGCAGCAGCAAGGAATGTATTGGCAATACCACCACCCACGATCAGTTGATCGCAGATTGTAGAAAGTGAATTCAGTACATCAAGTTTTGTAGAAACTTTAGAACCTGCAACAATCGCTACCATTGGTTTTTCAGGCGTTTGCATCGCACGACCAAGCGCATCTAACTCAGCCGCCAATAATGGACCTGCTGCTGCGATTGGAGCAAAACGTGCTGCACCCTCAGTTGACGCTTCTGCACGGTGTGCTGTACCAAAGGCATCCATAACAAATACATCACAAAGTGCTGCATATTTTTTTGCAAGCTCTTCGTTATTTTTCTTTTCACCATGGTTGAAACGCACGTTTTCAAGCAATACAACTTGACCCGCTTCAACCTCAACACCATCTAAGTAATCAGTAAATAATTTTACATCTTGACCTAGAGCTTTCGTTAAATACGCTGCTACTGGTGCAAGTGATTGTTCTGGTTTTGGCTCACCCTCTACAGGACGACCAAGATGAGAAAACACCATCACTGCCGCACCTTTATCTAAAGCAGCTTTGATCGTTGGAAACGCCGCACGCAAACGTGCATCGCTAGTAATTTCCCCATTTTTTATAGGAACGTTTAAGTCTTCACGAATAAGAACACGTTTACCTGTTAAATCAAGGTCAGTCATGCGCTGAAAATTCATGGGTGGCTCTCTAGTTGATTTTAAAAACGGCACAATTTTAAATGATTATCAAAAATAAAGGTGAGTTTTTTTGCAGAAAAGCTGGCGAAAGCGTCACTTTTGATTATGATAATCAATGTCACTTATTCTTAATATGATTATGTCTATTCATCCTGATCCAAAAATTAATCGTTTAAATGTCCTTGGCGAACCTTTAGCCAGTTGTTGTTATGATCCGATTACAGGATATTTCCGTAACGGTTTTTGTCACACCTCGGTCACAGATATTGGTCAACACACGATGTGTGCACAGATGACCTCTGAATTTCTAAATTTTTCACAAAAGATTGGTAACGATTTAATTACCCCTTTACCTGAAGCTGGATTCCCAGGACTAAAGCCTGGTGATTTCTGGTGTATTTGCGTGACACGATGGGTTGAGGCATATGAAGCGGGTCAAGCCCCGCCTATTAAATTGAACGCTTGCCATAATGCAGTTTTACATTATGTTCCGCTTAATATTCTTGTGGAATATGCGGTGTAATGCGTCAATTTGAACTAATTTTGGCTTCGAGCAGCCAAACCCGCAAAGATCTGATGGATCGTTTACATCTAAATTATCGCTGTATTTCACCTGATATCGATGAGTCAGCAGATGGTGAATTACATGCCGATGATTTGGCTAAACGTCTCGCTTTCGAGAAAGCACGGGTGATTGCTGAGCAAAATCCAAATGCGATTGTGATTGGTTCTGATCAAGTTGCTTGGCGTGAACATGCGCCTTATGACTTTATTGGTAAACCATTAACGGTTGAAAATGCGATTCAACAATTACAAGCAAACTCCGGGAAAACTGTATTTTTTAGCACGGCGCTCAGTGTCCAGCATTTACAATCTGGCTTTGAAACCACACTAGTCGAACATTACCAAGTAAAATTTCGCCAACTAACGATCGCTGAAATTGAACGTTATATTGAAATTGATCAGCCTTTGCATTGTGCAGGCAGCTTTAAGTGTGAAAGCTTAGGGATTAGCTTATTTGAAAAAATGGTGGGAGATGATCAAACCACATTGATGGGTTTACCGATGATTCAGTTGTGTAAGATTTTACGTGAATTTGGGATAGCTATTCCTTAAAAACAAAACACCCTTATCTAAATCTATATAGATAAGGGTAAGTCATTATTTTATTCCTCAACGATCTCAACTCGCTTTGGTAAAGCAAACCAAATAAATACCGTCAACACCAAAAAGAAGGTTGCTGCCACTTCTAATACAGCCCGATGTGATTGACTAAAAGCAAGTTGCGCCGCAGAAATCACTTGATCAGCAATACTTGGTGATGCCTGTTTAACTGCTTGTACAGCCTCACCAATTGAAGTGCTCACCTGCGCGATCAATGACTCAGGAACTTCATTTGGTATTACAATTGCTTGTGCATAGAACCAAGAAAGCAATAATCCAAAAAAAGCAATACCGAAACCAGCACCAAGTTCATATGCCATTCCTTCAATTGCACCAGCAGCACTTGCCTTAGTGGGTGGTACTGATGACATGATTGCTGAGGTGGAAGCAAGTAAAGCTATTTCCACACTCAAACCTAACGCCACCATCCACGCCCAAGCTTGAAGTTTGGCTTGCATAAAGTCCGTATTAGCTAAGCCCCACAAACTTATTGCACTCATCAACATACCAAGACTTGCAATCAAACGTAAACCAAAGCGATTGACCAATATACTTGCAATAGGCCCACCTAAACTAAACGCCAGCATAAAAGGTAAAATAAACATCCCTGCTGCTAATGGCGATAGTTCATAAACAAACTGCAATTCTTGAGAAATGAGTAATTCAAAACCAACCAGTGCCATCATTGATACGACTGCCATGACCATACCCGTAGCAATCACAGGATGTTTAAACAATTGCATATCAATCATTGGTGATGTGGCGGTTAATTGTTTGCGGATAAAAGCAATTAATAAGCTAAGTCCAACAACAAAAATCACGACAACATTCATAGTAAACGCATGCATTGCTGTTTTTACTGCATAAATGATGCACAAAATGGCGAATACCAACACTAAGGCTTGTACCAAGTTTAAATTTTGTTTTGGTTGCCCCGCCTGTTTTGGAATCACCCAATAAGCCATGATCAATACCACGATAACAATTGGAATATTGATTAAAAATACCGCTCCCCAATGAAAGTGCTCAAGTAAGAAACCACCAAATAAAGGACCAAAGGCTGCACCACCACCACCGACAGTCGTCCATATACCTAATGCAATATTACGTTGCTTTTCATCCAAAAAGGTATTCCGTACAGCGGAGAGTGTCGCAGGTAGAATCATAGCTGCGCCTACTGCCAATAACGCTCTAGATGCAATCAACATCCATGCTGTAGAAGAAAATGCAGCCATCAAAGATGCTAAGCCAAATAATCCGCCGCCGATCATCATTAAGCGTTTAAATCCAATACGATCCCCCAACGCACCCATCGGCAGAATCAGTCCCGCCATAACCAAGGAATAAATATCAATAATCCATAACAATTCATTGTTTGTTAGTGATAATGAATCAATAAGTGTTGGCGCAGCAACGTGTAATACGGTTGCATCAATAACAACAGGGAGATAGATCAATGCAATGATTGCAAGAATTAACCACTTGCGGGTCATAAATGCCTCTGAGTTGGACAATTGTTCAAATTGGCTTTATTATAATCAAAACTGAACACTTGTCCAACTTTAAAATTTAAGTTAGTTTGTATCGGTTTGTGAAAAGCTATTCAAGGTGATGAAATATGGCATATTTAAACAAAGATCGACGTCGTGAAATGATTCTACAAGCGGCTATGAAAGTTGCTTTAAATGAAGGTTTCTCAGCAATGACTGTACGTCGTATTGCCACTGAAGCGCAAACCTCAACAGGACAAGTACATCATCACTTTGCATCCAACTCACATTTAAAAGCCGAAGCATTTATTCAACTCATGCAGCAACTAGATGAAATTGAAAGTCTGGTGGCTACAAACAACTATTTACATCGTATTTATTTTTTACTGGGCTGTGAAAATATAGAGCAAGTTCAGCCCTATTTAAGATTATGGAATGAAGCTGAAGTTTTAATTGAACAAGATGCAGAAATTAAAAAAGCCTATAACATCGCAATGCAAGATTGGCACGATTCTATCGTCAAAATTATCGAAGAAGGTAAACTTTGCGAAGAGTTTAAATTTGAAACAAAAAGCCAAGACATTGCTTGGCGTTTGATTGCTTTTGTCTGCGGTTTAGAAGGTATTTATAAACTTGGTTTGTCGGGACTAAATGAAGAAGATTTTAAACGGCATACCGAATATATGATCAAATCAGAGCTTTATCCCTGAGTTAATGATCATGCGCATGTACTTCTTTATCTTCAACCCCTTGATCCATCACTTGCACAATACCCTGTCCATTTTTGATCTCAGCTGTATAATTTCCTTTATCACTGTAAATCTGAATAATCGTATATTGATCTTTTTGGCTTTGAGTAATCGTAAAATAATTCCTCTCTGGTATACCTTGTTCAAACTCACCACGCCAACGTAAGATATCATCATCTAGCTTTTCAATTTCAACAATTTTCCCACTACGATTGAGTCCATACTCAAGCATCTGGAACTTAACAACATCACCTATATTTTTGGTTTCAATAATATTTTGATTATAGTTAACAGCCATTCCTTTATTGCTTTTAGAAAGCGGTAAGGCTTCACTATTTTTCAAATCATTGTCTTGTATTTCATGAAACAAAACGGTTTCTTTCTTCGCAGTTTCTAACTCCTTTTTTGAAATATTCAAATTGTCACGCGGAAAATTAGATTCGGATTGATCCGAAGAATTAAAACGATTTGATTTTTGAGTTGAGCCATTCTGTGTAGATGCCACAACTTGATCAGGCTTAAAAAAAACAAATAAACCCACAGTCACGATCAACGTGACTGCAAGTAAAGTTAAAATTTTATAGTGCTTCATAAATTTGAAAACAACTTAATTATATTGTGAGATTCGGATAACGTTAGCATTAATAACACTAACAGCATCTTTCTTGCCTTCTTCGCCTAAACGCACACCATATTTAGGGTTATAAAGATATGGGCTTGAATAAAAGTTTAAGTTATTTCCACCCAAAGCGGTGCTTCCTAATGGATGAGAAAAACCTGAACCAATATTGGCTGAGTCGCCATGATACAAACCTAAGTTATGACCAACTTCATGACGCATTGCTGCAACTGAACAGCCAGCAATATCATTAGCTCCAATCATGTTATACGAACTCGCATTGATCCAAGCCCAACCACAACCGCCAGCACCAGGCTCATTTCCTTGGTAATATACCCCATCTGCTAATACACGTTTACGCTCTGCTTGAACGGTTGTATCCGAGCGTCCAACATTAATTGCATCAAGTAAAGTTGCAGCAGGAATTTTATAAGTTAAATATCCTGTTTGTCTTAAATAGAATTTAGCTGATGAATTTTCCGCAGTTAAATTAGTTAAATTCAATCCTTCAATCATACGAAGTTTTGAAGCACTTTCACCTAAAATACTAGAAACGTCTGGACTATTGACCAACAATATATCAATGGTATAGCTATCAATTGCCCAACCTTGAGCAGTGAAAATAAAACGACGATTTTCACCAGTTTTGATTGTAGTAGATAAGCCGTTAGCAGCTGTAATAAAACTATTTGTACCCGCTGTAGAAGACAAAATGACCTTATCACCCACCTGTGCTGTTGTCGGTAAATTAATTGTTTGTTTCCAATTAGAATCCGAAATATTCACTTTGAGTGTAGGCTGAGTCATGTTGGGTAAAGTTGAAGCAATTGTACTGCTTGAACTAATAGTTTTTGTTGGAGCAGACATTAGCACCCAATGAGCCTTATCTGTTACATACATAAACTCATATTGGTCACCTGTTTTCAGGCTCAATGTCGCACTACTATTGGTATTCGTATTATTAATTTTTGCAGCCCAAGTTGCTGTTGATTTAATAATGACACGATCACGATCATTTGCAGTATTTGGCAATGTGAAATTTGAAACCCAATTTGCATCTGCAAAATTAACTTCCGTTACAGGTGTCGTTACAGCATTTAAGCTTGTTCCAATATCCTTAACATTTATTTTAACGGGTTTAATAAACTCAGGAACCCATTTCTGCAAAGCAGCATTATATTTGAGCCAGTATTCACTGCCATTATTTAGATTATAGCTACTACCAAAAAGTAAATTATCTTTAGAAATTTCAGAAGCGTAAGCCGCAGTAGAAACAATTTGAACTAAAGCGCCATCCATCACATTCGTTGGCAGCACAATTGTTTTTGCCCATTTTCCATCGGCAACTGAAACTTGCTGTAATTTAATATTACTTAATGCGATTTGTTCAACTTGTGAATTATTACTCGGACTTACAGTAGCAAGTTGAGCCACCCATTTCTTTGAAGTTGAATTATAGACAAATTGAAAAGTATCTCCGCTTTGTATTTCAAGTACTTCAATAGGCAAGTTTGTGTTTGAAGTATCTAAATAGCTTTTATAACCCGCAGTTGATTGAATAGTCACCTTGTCTAAATTATTTGCGTTATTTGGCAAATAAATATTCTTTACCCAATTGCCATTTGCTAAAACAAATTTTAGATCAGCGTAACCCGTTGGGATATTGCCACTATTACTATTTTGATTTGGAGATAATGTAGTAGAAGCATAAACTGCTGATGCAGCTAATAGTCCAGCTATACAAATCACTCTAAGACTTAATTTCATTTATTTTCCTTTTTTGTGCTTTTTTTGCACGATAAGAGTAGCAGAAACCACCTCACCACTCAATTAATATTTATAATATATCATTTAAAATCATAATCTTATTTTTATCACAGTTTAGCAATAATCTGTTTAACCATTCAAGTTAATAGACTAAATATCCAAGCAGAAGCTGTAATTTTAAAGAAGATTGTGGCTCTATATGATTTGCTGTAAAAGTGTGTAATTCAGCACATAAACCCTCTTACTTATTAATTTTACTAAATAGTATAATCTTGAGTTTAGTCGTTCCAATTTAGAGGAACAAGACAGCAAAAATATGAAGTTACAATGATCATGAGTGTTGACTTAAAAATTAAAGTTAAATTGATATTTTAAAACAGATTTATTTATGAAATAAAAAATGAAAATACCAATTTTAGAAAGTTCTAGGCTAAATTTATTCATATTTTCTGTAGAAGATATATCTGAAATCTATGCTTGCATAACACCAACATTAACTCGATATATGGCGTGGGAACCAGCTCAAAGTCTTGAAGCATTAGAATATATCTGTAAAAAATGGCTGATTGCTGAAGCAAACGCCACTGACCTTCACTTCGTATTACGTGATAAAGAAAATCTACGTTTTACTGGTCTTATTGGCTTACATCGGATGCACACTTTAACCCCTGAACTGGGTTTGTGGATTCGAGAAGATTGTCACAATCAGGGTTTTGCTAAAGAAGCATTGCTTGAAGTCTTTTGTTGGGCTTCTCGCAATATATCCGCGCAATACTTTGTATACCCTGTTGCAGTAGATAATCAGCCAAGTCGTAAACTGGCTGAATTTTTAGGTGGAACTATTGCTGGATACAAAACAGAAAGCAAATATGAGGCGGTGATTTATCATATTCCGCCTTATTCAAAATAAAATCAATTAAAACCAGCCCTTACGACCATTTAATATTTCATCTGCACAACGTAAAGTTTCTTGGCTCAAACCCCATAAACGATAATCGCCTGTCGCAGATGTGACATTAAAATTATGCGTGTAAGCAAAACTGATTCCGCGATCAGGATCACACCAAGCACCCGAGCCATTAAAACCAACATGACCAAAACCATGTGGTGCACGCTTACCCATCGTTAAAATACGGTGATATCCTAAACGCCAATGCATTGGAATAGGCATCACTCGATCACGTACTGTGAATTGTACTTTACCTAACTGCTTGAAAATCTCAGGGCGAATTAACTGCTCACCATACCACTGCCCTTTATTGGCAAGCATAGCGTAAACTTTTGCTAAACTATCCGCAGTAAACACCCCATTTGCAGCAGGAATAATTGCCTGTAAGCCAGCATCGCTAAAAAAGCTAAAATGATTCATTCCTTTTGGAATCATTGCATCTTTAAAATCTTGTGGGCTTTGTCCTGATAGTTCTAATAATTTTTCAGATAAAGATGGCTTACGCGATTGATTACTTTTTTGCACTTGAGGTTTAGAAGTAACAAGCGTTTTTGGTTTTGATATTAAGCGAGCGACACGATTCAATTCTGAACTTGGTACGCCAAAATACGCTCCATTCAATTCGAGCGGCTGAACTAAATAACGTTGCATTAGCCAATTTAAAGGTTGTTTAGCAGCTTTCTCAACCACACCCCCCAAAATCCAACCATAAGTTAATGGTTGATACGCATAACTTTGCCCTGCTGTAAAGCGTGGCGTAGCACCTGCTACAACCTCTAACATATGTTGCCAATCTAACATCTCTGTTGCTGAATCGATAAGGTTACGAATATCAAATAGACCCGTTTGATGAGATAACACGTGCCTTAATGTGATATTCGCTTTACCATTTTGAGCAAATTCAGGCCAATAATTTGCAATTGGTTGCTCGTAATCAAGTAAGCCTTCACTTACTAAAATATGTGCAAGCGTTGCTAAGATTCCTTTACCTGTTGAATAGCACATTGCCAAAGTATCAGACTGCCAATCTTCTTCTTGAGATTTTTTACCTGTAAATATATCGACAACTTTTTTGCCTTGGAAATAAACAACCAAAGCCGCACCACCCCGATCGCTTCTTGCATCTTGAAAACGGCTAAACTGACGTGCTAAATCAGAAAACCGTTCATCAACTGTGCCACGATAATTATGAGTATCGGCTAATAAAAGTTCTCTAATCAAAGCTCAAATCCTTATGATATTTATACTTTTAGAATATCCCTCTTGCGAACAAAAGGGATCATTAGAAATACATGATGGTATTAAAGGGCTTTTACTGTACCCGCAACATGTGGTTTTTTAGATTTTACATTACGAATTAAAAACTCAGTTTGTTTTGGTTCAATCGCAGTTAAAAACTCTACTGTTGAAGGTAAAAACATAGGTAACTTGAACCAGACATCTGCTTCATACGCATTTGGAAGTTCAAGGCTAGCTAATGCTTTTGCTTTACTCCACATACCATGTGCAATTGCTTGTTTAAAACCAAATGCTTTTGCTGTAACAGCGTGGATATGAATCAAATTAAAGTCACCTGAAATCATTGCATAACGGCGACCAGTATTCTCAGAAATATTCCATTCTGTTTGCGGCTGATAAGCTGGCTCTTTATTTTCTTTCGCTTTTTCAGATGCTTTTTTCTCAGTTTTTTGGCGAGATAAGTAAGTGGTTAAACTTTCCATCACCACTTCACCACCAACTTTTGCAGTTGTGATGAAATCAAACTGTAAGCCTTTATCATGTGGTTGTAGCTCGCCAAATTTACATGACAATGTAATCTGCTCATCTACACCAATTTTGCGTGTTTGTTTGATCTGGTTACGGATATGCACCAAACCTAATATCGCAAATGGGAACGCTTCGCTCGTCATCATGTGCATTTGCAAGCTTTGAGATAATACTGCCAAGTAAATTGCAGGTACAAATCCATCATTTTTAAAACCACAAATTTCGTTGTAGCTTTCTAAATGTTTTGCATCAATTTTGAGTGTATCAACCACATATTCAACTTGTGGCAAAACTTTTTCACCTTTCGGCTTTTTGAAAATTAAACCTTGGATAACTTTTGGATAAGCTAAATAAGGTTTTGGTAATTGACTAAAATGACGTGTATTCATAATAAACCTTTCTATATTTTTATAAAAAAGGGATGCACTAGCACCCCTCTTCAAAACCTTAATGCTTAAGCACCTAACAGGCTTTGACCACAAACGCGTACTACGTTACCAGTCACACCTGTTGAACCTGTTGATGCATACCAAGCAATCGCTTCAGCGACATCTACAGGCAAACCACCTTGATTCATTGAGTTCATACGACGACCTGCTTCACGAATCGCAAAAGGAATCGCAGCAGTCATTTGAGTTTCAATGAAACCTGGTGCAACAGCATTAATGGTAATGCCATTCTTTAATGTAGGCGCAGTAAACTTCACTAAACCAATCACACCTGCTTTAGAAACAGCATAGTTAGTTTGACCTAAGTTACCAGCGATACCACTGATTGATGATACACAAACGATACGACCATTTGCATTTAAACCATCATTAGAAAGTAAGTAATCGTTAACGCGCTCAATAGCAGATAAGTTAATGTTGATGACTAGATCCCAAAGCTCAGGCTTCATATTTGCCAAAGTTTTATCACGAGTAATACCCGCGTTGTGAACAATAACGTCTAAACCACCTTGTTTTGCAGCAGCAGTTTTGATTTTTTCACCCGCATCAGCAGCAGTAATGTCAATTGCCAATACTGAGCCACCAATTGAACCTGCAACACGCTCTAAATCAGCTTGTTGTTGTGGAACGTCTAAGCAAATCACATGCGCGCCATCACGAGCAAGAACATGAGCGATTGCTTCACCAATACCACGGCTCGCACCTGTTACTAATGCCGTTTTACCTGCAAGTGGCTTCGCCCAATCTAAGTCAACCACATCCGCTTTAGAAACACGGATCACTTGACCAGAAACATAAGCTGAACGCGGAGAGATTAAGAACCGTAAAGTTGACTCTAGGTTTGCTTCAGCACCTTGATCAACATAAACCACTTGAGCGGTGATACCTTTTTTAAATTCTTTACCAGCAGATTTAACAAAGCCTTCAAGCGCACGTTGTGCAATTGCTTGTTTTACAGTCTTAGCTGTTTCTGGTGTTGTACCAATAACAATCACACGACCAGAACTAGAAATTTGACGAACGATCGGATTAAAGAAGTTATACAATGCTTTTAATTGTTCAGAATCTTGAATACCAGAAGCATCAAATACCACCGCTTTAAACTTTGACTCTTTATCATCAGCGTTTAAAGGACGAAGATTTAAACCAACTTTTGCAGCAGTTTGTTGTAATTCAACATTATTACCCACATAGCTATCTGCATGGATATTGCTAAGTACTTGAGCAATAGCAGCAGAAATCGTGCTTGATGGAGCAGTGCCAAACAATACGGCACCATTCACAACAGGTTGAGCACTTTCAAAACGTTCTAACGTTACTGGCGATGGTAAACCTAAATTTTTTACAACAAACTTACCCAAAGGTGATTGTGTAAATGCTTGGTATTGATCGGTCATGATTATTATCTCTCATACAAATGAATTTTCTACAAACATATGCTTCATGTTAGCCTAAAAACATGAAATCAATGTCTGATTGACTCATAACAAATCATACTTGAGTTCATGTTCTGATGTCTTGACCTGAATGTGGTCTAAAGCGTCATTCTAGTCAATACAGCAGTATTGTAAATATGGTATTGTTATCACAAGAATATCGCAATTATGCTTGGAAAAGCCTTATGAGCAAAACAACTCAAGAAAATCCAGCAGTCGAAAATTCTGCTGAAGAAAATGTGTCAAATACATCAAAAGCAGCTTCTACTACACGTAAAACTGCTAGCACAACTTCAAAAGCAGCAAGCACGACACCTAAGACAACTCGTACTACCACTCGTAGTCCGAAAAGTACTGCTTCTTCAAGTACTACAAAAGCAGCATCAGCTAAAACAACCAAACCTTCTGTTCAACAGGATAAAACCATGAGCCAAAACACTGTGCGCCGTGTTGCCATTATCGGCGGTAACCGTATTCCTTTCGCTCGCTCTAACGGCGCTTATTTCACAGCTTCTAACATTGACATGTTTACTGCTGCGTTAAACGGTTTGGTTGAGCGCTTCAACCTACAAGGTCAACGTTTGGGTGAAGTTGTTGCTGGCGCAGTATTAAAACACAGCCGTGACTTCAACATGACTCGTGAGTGTGTTTTAAATACTCAACTTGCTCCTGAAACACCAGCTTGTGATCTTCAACAAGCTTGTGGTACTGGTTTACAAGCAGCATTCCAAGTAGCAAACAAAATTGCTCTAGGTCAAATCGAAGTGGGTATCGCTGGTGGTGTTGATACTACATCTGATGCACCTATCGCATTTGGTGACGGCTTACGTAAAGCTTTACTTGAGCTTAACATTGCTAAAACAGGTAAAGATCGCTTAAAAGCACTTTCTAAGATCAATGTTAAAGATCTTATGGATGCGCCTAAAAATGGTGAACCACGTACTGGTTTATCTATGGGTGATCACCAAGCGATTACTGCACTTGAGTGGGGTATTCCACGTGAAGAGCAAGATGCTTTAGCTGCTTCTTCTCACCAAAAAATGGCGAAAGCATACGAAGAAGGTTTCTTCGATGACCTAATTACGCCTTTCCTTGGTTTAAGCCGTGATAACAACTTACGTGCTGACTCTACAGCTGAGAAATTAGCAAAATTAAAACCAGTATTTGGTAAAGGCGAAGCTGCAACAATGACAGCGGGTAACTCTACTCCACTTACTGATGGTGCATCATGTGTACTTTTAGCTTCTGAAGAATGGGCTAAAGCAAATGGCCACGAAGTTCTTGCTTACTTAACATTCTCTGAAACTGCTGCAGTTGATTTCGTTGGTAAAAAAGAAGGCTTATTGATGGCGCCTGCTTATGCAGTTCCGCGTATGCTTGAGCGTGCTGGTCTTAAACTTCAAGATTTCGACTACTATGAAATCCACGAAGCATTTGCATCACAAGTTCTTTCTACTTTGAAAGCTTGGGAAGATGAAAAATTCTGTAAAGAGCGTTTAGGTTTAGATGCACCTTTAGGTTCAATTGATCGTAGCAAGCTAAATGTTAAAGGCTCTTCTTTAGCTGCTGGTCACCCATTCGCTGCTACTGGTGGTCGTATCATCGCGACTGCTGCAAAAATCTTAAACCAAAAAGGATCAGGTCGTATCTTAGTATCGATCTGTGCTGCTGGTGGTCAAGGTGTAACTGCTATTATTGAAAAATAATTGCTCGCCTAACACAAAAAAGGGATTAAATCTTTGGATTTAGTCCTTTTTTATTATAATTATGATTAAACAAACCAATATCTATAAAAATATAGTACATGCAATCATTTCTATTTGACCAACTTTTTTATATAGGTGCTTGGCATCCAATTTTATTGGTTCTATTATTTTTGTTTGGATTTTATCTTGCGGAATTATCTTTTAAAAAGGCTTTGGTTAAGTATCCCGTTGAAAGCCTGCAAAGATATAGAAGAGTATTAAATAGCATCCTTTGTAGTGTTTCATTTTTTACGATAAGCTATTTATTTAACTTTAATTTTATCTATTTTCTTTCTTCTTGTATTTGTTTACCTTATATACTAACCAGTAAAGCCCACTATCAAATCACCAATAGATATTAAAGATGTGGTTATTCATTATAAATATCTTTCTATTTTGGGTCTATGCTTTGTTCTACTCCACTTCCTATCATCAGGTGCAGAGGAACACTTACCGATTATTATATTTTTTGCTATTTGCCTTTGGTTTTTGAGCTTTATCGTTTGGATGTTACACTTTAAAGGTCATGTCCCTATTTAGACTATTTCGCTCTTTGAAAATTTACATAATAATCGTTTAACACTTTAATCGCTTGTTTAAGTTCTTTAAGATTTTCCTCAGTGTTGCCCAATCGTTCAACAAAGCGTTGTGAATGAATTTCCAAATCGATCTTTTCATTAATTTGCGGTGCAATCCTAAATAGCTTTTCTAAATCATCAAATCGATCTAATTTTCGATTTGAAAAATACTCCAGACGAAAACCTAATTCATTCAGTTTTACACCATCTAATATAGTGCCATGTTCCGTATCAAAGGCTAAAGCATGCTCTTTCAAAAACAATTGTTCAGGTGTCTCTTTTGAGCTTTTGAATAAACTAGATAACTGACTTAACATTAGTTGATCACATCACAATATTTACTAAAGTATTTAAGCTGCAAAACAATCATGAATGCAACAACCAAATAATACAAAAAAAAGCACCTTTTAAAGGTGCTTGTTCAAAGCTTATTGTCCGTACTGTTTCTTGAGGTACTCAACAATTTTAGCTGATTCAAACATTTTCACACCAGTGTTTGGGTCAACTAAATATGGAACCTGAATATCACGTCCCATTATTTCGACAGTCTTCTCACGCTTGCCATTCGGCAAAGGAATATATGGACCAGGTTTTAAACGTAAAATGGCAGGTCCCATATCTTGCCAACGCTCTTTTGGTACGTTGTGTAAAATATAAGGTAATTCTAATTCAGTAAGAACCTCACGTACTAAACGTGTATATGGACTCGCTTCAAAGCTCCACAATTCTAAAAGCTCTGTAGGCGCTGGGCGATCTATAATTTGCTTATTGATCCACACACCGCGAGCGGCATTCGCAACAGTTGCTAAGGTCGAAATATATGGTAGTTTTGGATAGTAGCTATATTTTTTAGGTGTATGCCCTGTTTTGCCATAATGCTTAAACAGATGATGAATGATCTCTTGTGACTCGTAGAGTTGATCACCTGTGTTTTCATCAATCAAAAATGGAAATTGTCTTTTACCACCCTTTTCTTTTACAACTTGGCGATATTTTTGTCCGCCTTTAGGACATGGATAAATTTCAACATCTAGATTTAATATTGTGATGACTTCACGAACACGGCGGCAAAATGGTGAACCTTCAAACTCATAGAGCTTAATCGGCTTCGCAGGTTGATTCGGAAATGGTGTTCCTGATACCCCACGTCCACCTTCGATCAGTGTTGCAGCGACTGATTGTAAAACTTTAAACTGATGGCTCACCATTTTAAGCATACTGTTATCCTTTTAGCATTCGACTAGTTTTTCTTTTGCAATCACAATTCCGTTATTATCTGCATAGATATAATCACCAGAACTGATCGTCACGCCACCAAAATACAATGTGATGTCTACTTCACCTATGCCCTTACGATTACTTTTTTGTGGTATTGCAGCCAATGCATGTACACCTAAATCTAATTCCGCAATTGCATCCACATCACGCACACAACCATAAATCACCACTCCATTCCAGTGATTATTTACAGCTGATTCTGCAATCAAATCTCCCATAAGTGCGCAACGCATTGATGCACCACCATCAACAACCAATACCTTACCAGTACCATCCGTTGCTAAAAGCTCTTTTACACGTGAATTATCCTCGAAACACTTTACAGTTACGACTTGCCCACCAAAGGTTTTACGAGCACCATAGCTTTTAAAGAATTTACCATCCAAGGAAGGTATAACCACTTGTAAATCTTTTCCTGGATTATCATCTAATAAATCACAAGTTACGAAAGCTGCTGTTGTCACTTAAATTCTCCATCACTGCGTTTGTTGTATGCTTAAATTGTCATAAAGTTTAAATATGGCGGTCTGACTTTGCGCTGCAACGACCATTGTATGCGCTAATTGCTCAGCGGTTACAGGTTTAAATTTAAACGGCTTGGTCCAAGTTTTTTCAACCAATTTAAATAAAGTTTGCGCTACGTCTTCTAAAATACGAACATCACTTCGTTTGCCTATTAAAAGCGAAGGCTGAAAAATAGATAGTTTATAAATTGATAAACTTTTCAGATAATCCTCCAACTCACCTTTCACTTTATTATAAAAAATAGGCGAATTTGCATCAGCACCTAGTGCGCTCACAATCAAGAAATGAATATTTTTATCTTGAATTAAGTCTGCAAAATGCGCGTTAATTTCATAATCAATTGCATAAAATGCTTGTTTAGAACCTGCTTGTTTTATCGTACTACCCAAACAACTAAAAGCATGTGTATGTGAACTTACATCTTCATCATTAAGTAAAAGAAAATCTTCTAAAACTAGCTGAATCACCTTGCTATAAGCATTTAATGTTTCAGACTTTTTACGTACAACAACTGTAATTGCACTAAAATCTGCTGATTGTTGCAACTCATCAATCAAGGCTTGTCCGACTAATCCGGTTGCACCAATGACGATTGCTTTTTTATCACCTATTTTCATTTTTATTCCACTTAAGTCATCACTCGACCTAATGTAACGTTTTCTTGCACGTTTATCATCTGTTAAATGCACTTAAAAACATGACAAAGCTTGACTTCGCGGCTTAGTTTCCTCAAAATATGCCACTTGTTTACGGGCTGGTGAATGTTGCCAATTTATTGGTTTTAACTTCAGCCCGCCCAGACCAACTTATTTTTAAGGAGTGCACGAGTGGCAAACTCTGCTCAAGCTAAAAAACGTGCTCGTCAAAACGTTAAAGCACGCAAACACAACGCAAGCTTGCGTTCTATGGTTCGTACTTACATCAAACGTACTGTAAATGCGATCGCTGCTGGTGATTATGCTGTTGCTTCAGAAGCTTATAAAACAGCTGTACCTGTAATTGACCGTATGGCTGATAAAGGTATCATCCACAAAAACAAAGCTGCTCGTCACAAGAGCCGCTTAAATGCTCAAGTTAAAGCGTTAGCTAACTAATTTGATCGTATAAAAAAGCCCGATTTTCGGGCTTTTTTATTGTCTTCAGTTTATGCAAATGGTGACAAGCCTGTTCTTTCGTCTCGCACAATTGCTATAATTTTTTGACAGCATTTGTAGCTATCTTCCAATAAAACCAAATCATGCGCTCTTAAATTATTTTGAATAAATAACGTCTTATAGAATTGATATCGTTCATTCAACAAATCATGATCTTGGCTTAAGGCAATCATCATTAACTCAACACGAAAATCCAAATCAACATCCTGATTTAATGGCATAGCGTGATATGCCCAAGCTTGTAAGTTATCTATATTTCCATGACCTAAATGCGAAAAAATAAAATTGATATAAGCATCTAATTGACTAAAAAACTTATGGATATCGTTGGCGGAATCCCATCTTCCAGACAAATCGAAACTTAATTTATCTTTTTGACTAAATTGATCAAGAGTTACAACATCAACTGGTCTCAATCGAAAAATAAGACGTTCAGGTATTTGTTCTTGTAATTCTGTAGGAATAAATCGATTGGTCATATCTATAGCAAAAGAGACCATTGGGCTAATGGTTAATTTTCTTAGCACCAATTTAAGCTGATAAAAAATACCATCATATTGCTGCGTTAATAAAAAACATCGATACCCTGTATCAATTGAACGTTCAGGATGCTCAACATTCCCCCAACGAGAGATATAGTCATGTGCAATGTTAAAAACATTCAGCTTTAGATCTCGCGTATAAGATTGTTCTTGAAACCATTTACTCATCAATTGTTCAGCTTCATTCATATTTTGAGGAATCTGAAATTCACTGCGATTTATGGCTACTTTATCAACCATATGAGTTTCTGTTTGTTTTGCAATTAATGGCGCTAACAAATAAGGCTGCAACATTGTTGAAATAGCATCTCGGGGTGATTGAAGCTCACCTATTGCCCATATATTATAATTAGGCTCATAACAGCCTACACCCGTTGCATGTACCGCTTCATAAAATACGCGATACAAGGCATCGTTTTGTGCTTCTAAAGCAAGAACATCTAGTTGCACACTTGCAAATAATCCCTGAGAAAATTGTTCCTTCAGCGAACTTACCCATTGTTGGGTCTGCTCTGAAAAATAATTTTGATATTCTGGATCACAAATTTTACTCGAAAATAAATCCAACCAAGCTTTCAACGTTTTACCATGACTTGATACTTTGCCATATTGTTGGTGCAACTCTAATGCAGCCTGATGTGAATCATCTTCGGCAGGAACTTTACCTGTAAATATCTCAGGCTCCCACAAATAAATCGTGTTTAATAACATCTTTTTATCCAATTATGCGTCAAGTTTATCTTTTTTATTTTTTTATAATGCCCAAAAAGAGATTTTTTTGAAAGCACAGTTTTTAAACTTATATGTAACTTGTTATTTAAAAGAAATGGCATAAATCCTATGCAAGGTTTTATGCCATTGATTCAATATAAAGACTTAAAATTACAGCTACGGATTAACCTTAAGTAATTTTGTGGCGATAGGTAGGTTTTTCGATGATAAACCAGCCAGAATTAAGCTGTTATTTATTGGAAGTGATGTCCATTTTTGATTCCCACCATTAGTACATCTATAGCGGATTAAACGAGCACGATTATTCGTGAGATACCCCCCCTCTAAATCAAAACATTGATTAAATTGTTTGATCGCCTGTTGTGCAGTATCCACTTCCCAAATCTGAGATGCTGTACCACTACAAGGCATTAAATTAACCACATTACCTGACAATGTTGTTAAACATTGGTCAATATATTGCTTATTATGAATTTTACCTAAAGCATCATACATCCACTTTTCAGAGTCGTCTCCTGTACAACCACTTGCCCCACTAATAAAAGTATTTAATTGACCCGTTGCTAATTTTTCAACTTTTAAACAGTTGGTCTTGTTCATGAGTGTGCTTGTAGAATTGAACGTAAAATCATTTTTTAAATCCAATTTTTCAACAAATGCATTAAATGCAGTTACAGCATCAGCGTTTAAATTGGTTAAATCTGAACGATAAACATTGATCCAACGATTTAATCGATAAAGTTTAATTTGCTGTTGAACAAAACGTTGCATCTCATTTTGAGCATCAAGTGATAGCTCATCTTTAAATGTACGATATGAATCAAATAATAATTTAGATTCTGGAGAAAGACTTACGACCGCTTTATCCTTATTTTGTAGTAACGCTTGTTCAAACTGAGGAAGTTCAATCGCCTTTAATGCTGAGTATCCAGCTTCTTTACCAATCACGACGTAAGGTGATAATGGTGGTGTGTTTGTTGCAGGAATTGTGATATTTGAAAGTAAAACTGCTGCTTCATTTGCTTTTTTACAATACAGTTTAGCTTGTTGAGGTAACTCACTTTGCGCCACATTTACATGGAATTTATTCGCATTACTATTGGTATTCATCCGCTGAGGTGCTAATGCAATATTTTGACTAGCACTCGCAAACTGAATATTGAGCCAACACTGTGCTGTAGCACTGTTTGGATTAACCTGCGGTAAATTAAACACATTTCCCCAATTTCCTTTAGCCGCTGGATAGATTAAACCTTTTTGATTAACAGGATCATAGCCACCTAAAATTGTATAAACAGGCACACTAAATAATCTTGGTTTCAAGTAATTACCATCAGCACTGTTATACCAAACATTATTTGAGTTAGGCGTTTTCGGCTGTGCAACATCCATTGTACGTGTAATAGAGTTCCACTTTTTATAACCTGTAGGCGAAGAAGCGTCCCAAACATAGCGGTCAAATGCAGGTTGGATTTTAAGATAAGTACTATAACCAGTGTAATGCGTATATTTAGAGATGCTACTTGCGGTTGCACCGCCTGACATAGCATCCCAACCATAGGCATACTTATTTAGAAAATTGGGCACACCATTACTACCATCACCCAAATTCGTGGTTGACCAGTTTAAATTACCTCGCATTTTATTTCTAAAGGCGATATAACCCCATCCACTATCCGCATGATGTGCTGCCCAAAACATATTATTGCCTACAGAACCAGGGTAATGCCCTAATCCGTAGTGATGACCGATTTCATGACTAAATTCATTTCCCACAGAATCGATAAGTGTCAGCATACCATTACCACCACTTAGACCATGCGTGACATCCCCATTACTATACTTCCCTCGTGCATAATGCGTGATCACACTTTGAGTCAGTTGTGGTTGTTCTTGGCTTGCCATTGATGCACTGGTAATTCCCCAATTGGCAAGATTTATGCCTACACCAAAAGTCGACTTAGCGGTGTTCTCACGCATATCTCCACTATATACATCACCCGTTGTCGAGCTCGCAGCGTCATAAATGACGCCACTTGCAACCATTACTTTGTCCAACTTGAGATCTTCATATTTTGAGACAATCATTCGAGCAGCAGGAATAGTTTGAAAATAATCAGTTCCAGCCTTTTCTGGCTCCAATAACATATAGTGACCATTGGATTTAGGCGGATCTGTCAATAAACCTAAACGAATATTTTGTACAACCAACTCACCTGGCGCAGCCAAATCAATATTCTCTGCGGTTAATTCACCAACGCGGTTATTTATTGGATCAATGATTCGAAGATTTAGACCCGCTCTAATTTCATTCCATTTTAATGCGACTGTCCACGCACGTTTAGAATAGTTTACAGGTGATCGTGTATCTGAATTAGATTGATCTGAAGCAGCAATCCGCGAAGGTTCCTTTAATTTTACAGTTCGTACAAGTTGACTACCTTGATATATTCCAACTTGTAGCTGTTGTAGATCACCCATTTCAGCCAAAGGACTTACCAGTAATAATGCGTCCTTCTCAGTCGTTAAACGTGGCATTGAATCTTTTTCATTATTTTTAGGATTGACTACATGACTTTGTGCAAACTGAATCATTGCAGCAAAACTTCCTGTTAAATCATTTCTTAAGACACGTGTTTGACCTAATTTGTCATAATCGTAAAAACCTAAAATCGAATCATCCATTGCATCTTTTTTAGGTTCAGGATACTTTTCTAGAACTGGAGCAGGATTTTCACTTCCTGATCCATTATCGGGTGTTTCAGCAGACCCATCACCCGGTAATTCATTACTCCCACCATCGGGCTTTGGATTCTGGTTATTCTCTGAACCTGAAGAGTTGTCTTTCGGCGGCTCATTCGGTTTAGGATTATTTTCACCCTCTCCACCTCCGCCACAAGCAATCAGCATGGTTGATAATAAGCATACTGTTAAATGTTTAAGTCGTAATTGCATCACATTTCCCCAAGAAAAAGCGCATTAGAATATTGATAAGTATAATTTATGTGTAATAGTTAAAATTATTAAAAATCATACACTTAATATAATAACAAGTTTTCTGGATTGTATGGAATTTATCGAACGATCAAATACATGAACTTTTGTCAGCTCAGTCAACAAATATTAAATATTATGTGAATAAGAACCATTTTTTATTTATTTTTTAAAATCTTTAATGATTAATTCTTGCTTTTTCCCGCGCCAAATCCATTTTAATTTACTGTTGCTAAAATCCTCTCCCTCAAACCATACAAATAAGCCTTCCATCATGTCTGGCCAATCTGCCTGATCAATTTGATTTTTACCCGAAATAACTGCGACTATTGCAGCTAAAATCGTATCATGACTCACAGCTAAACTGAGTCCTTTATGCTGAGTTGGATGCGTGTGGTAAAGCAGTTCCAAAACATCGAATACACCTGTAATCGGATGCTTCATTCCCGGTAAAGCATTATTCACAAAACTATTGATAAAGCCTAACGCGCCCTGTTTACGAAAATATGGAGCGGCTTGCTGAATATCTAATACAAAACTACCCGGCTCTACCAATAACCGCTGCTCAACGATTTCGATGGTATGCGTATTTTTAACTTTATGAGTTCCATCAGCACCTTCAATCATTAACGCTGCGGTATCAACACAACGTTGAATTGGACTCGAAATACAATGCTGAATGGCTCGATCAGAATTCTGAATTAAATATTGCCCCCAAACATAAGCAAGTTCTCGTCCCTGCTCCGTTAATTGCAAATCATATCCAGCCAAGCCCTGTCCATTCACCAGTTCACGTAATGAATGGCGTGTAAATAAAGTGACAGGGATTGAAGTATCAGGAAGCAAATCAATCGCTTCAAACATACTTTTCGGCAATAAATGCAGGGCCATATTTAATTATTAAAAATAAATGTTTAAGCCACTATAACATGCATAGCCAAACTCTCAATCTAAAATCCCAGAATCACGTAAAGCTTCATAAGCTATTTTTTTACTATATTGATCTTTAAATGCGATAAAGCCATTATTTAAAACAGTTTCACGTTGATTGTATTGGAAAGGTTTACCATCTAATGTCATTAGCCCACCACCAATACTTTCCAATAACGATTGGCCTGAACTGGTATCCCATTCTGAAGTTGGATGAAAACGAGGATAAATATCAATTTCACCTTCAAGCATCATACAAAATTTATAAGCACTGCCAGCTTCACGACGCTCTACTTCACGAAAATGCAAAATAGGTTCAATGAAGTTTTTATATTTTGGATTTTTACTGTTATGACTTAAGCCAATTTGAATAGGTGCTTCTAAAGCATGTTCTTCAATTTGATATTTATACCATTCATCACGACTAATACTATATTTATAAGGAAGTTGCGATGTATAACCGATATATATAAGTTGCTCACAAGGCACTGCAATAATCGCGAATGTTGTTTCATGATTTTCAATCAGGCTAAGATTGATTGTAAATTCATCACGCTCATGAATGAATTCCTTAGTACCATCTAAAGGATCAAGCATCCAACAACTTTTCCATTCCGCTCGTGCAGAGTAATCACTTTCTTCTGACAATACAGGTAATTGAGGCGTTACTGTTGCCAATTGTTTGAGTAGAAAATGATTTACTTTTAAATCAGCTTGCGTAACAGGTGAGTCATCACTTTTTTCCTGAATATTAAACTCGCATCCAGCACAATAACTTTGGTATTCTTCCAGTAATATTTGACTTGCCTGCACCATAATTGGCAGAAGTTGTGAAATCAAGTGGTCTTGTGGAGCAAGCGTTTTAATAAACATAGATTAACCTTATGTCATATTCAGATTTACAGCAGCAGCCTATCGCCATGTTTGATATGGATGGTACATTACTCGATTTAGCCTTTGATGATTTTATTTGGAATCAGTGTTTGCCTGAGCGTCATGCTCAAGTGCATCAGTGTAGTTTAGAACAAAGTCAAAAAACGCTGTTTCAATTTTACCAACAACATAAGCATACACTATCTTGGTATTCTTCGACGTACTGGACTGAGAAAGTTGAAGTTGATGTACTTCAATTACAATATGAACATCGAGATAAAATCAAAGCCAGAATCGGTTGTCATGAATTATTAAAACAATTAAACGCACGAGGTTATCGCTGTTGGTTACTCACCAATGCAGACCGTGCTGGCTTAGAAATGAAACTTGAAAATGTGGAGTTAAGCCCCTACTTTGAACTTATGATCAGCAGTGAAGAACTTGGACATGCCAAAGAAGAAGTGGCTTTCTGGCAGAAGCTTCAACTCTTGCATCCATTTGATCCTGCACAAGCTATATTTATTGATGATACTGTTGTTGTACTTAATAGTGCTGAAGACTTTGGCATACATCAATTATTTAGTATTCTACAGCCTTCAAGCAATAAAATGCCTAGATCAAAAACCGAGTTAGCTTATCCTGCACTTGATCATTTAACTGAACTTTTTGATTATCTTGAAACCAACCAACAGGTAACAGATGCCAAGACAGCATGAACCAGAAAGCATGGATTCCATGCGTATTGATAAATGGCTTTGGGCAGCACGTTTTTTTAAAACACGCTCAATTGCTAAAGCTGCCATCGAAGGTGGCAAAGTCCATCACCACAATGATCGTGTCAAAGTTTCTAGAGATGTTCGTGTCGGCATGGAACTTACGATTCAACAAGGCTTTGAAAAGAAAACAGTCGTGATTAAAGCACTTTCTGCTATCCGTGGTGGTGCGCCTGCCGCACAGTTACTTTATGAAGAAACAGCTGAAAGCATTGAGCGTCGAGAGTTGCATGCCTCACAACGAAAATTGCATAATCTAGCCCGACCTGATCATCGACCAAGTAAAAAAGATCGTCGTGATATCAATCGTTTTAAACAAGAAAATGTACAATCATGGTCTTATCATGATGAATAAAATTTTCTAATTTGGATGCGTCATTTTGTGTCGTATTGACACAGATCAGATGTGGAATAAACAACTAGAATCTGCCACTATACCTAAGTCCCAACAAGTTGAGATTCAGTACATCCACTTGGGTTAGTCGTTAAGAAATAAAGTTTTGAGGTTTTGAGATGGATGATAATAAAAGCAAAGCGCTACAAGCTGCCTTAGGTCAGATTGAGAAGCAATTTGGTAAAAATACAGTAATGCGCTTAGGCGACAATACAGTATTAGCTGTTGAAGCAGTTTCTACAGGTTCATTAACCCTAGATATTGCACTAGGAATTGGTGGATTACCTAAAGGTCGTATTGTTGAGATTTACGGTCCTGAATCATCAGGTAAAACAACCATGACCTTACAAGCCATTGCGCAATGTCAAAAGAATGGTGGTACATGTGCCTTTATCGATGCCGAACATGCTTTAGATCCTGAATACGCTCGTAAATTGGGTGTTGATATTGATAATTTGCTCGTTTCCCAACCTGACCACGGTGAACAAGCTTTAGAAATTGCAGATATGCTGGTTCGCTCAGGTGCAATTGATCTCATTGTTGTCGACTCCGTTGCTGCACTTACCCCAAAAGCCGAGATTGAAGGCGAAATGGGTGACTCACATATGGGTCTACAGGCACGTTTGATGAGTCAAGCATTGCGTAAAATCACAGGTAATGCAAAACGCTCAAATTGTATGGTGATCTTCATTAACCAAATTCGTATGAAGATTGGTGTGATGTTTGGTAGCCCAGAAACAACAACTGGCGGTAACGCACTCAAATTCTATGCTTCTGTTCGTTTGGATATTCGTCGTATTGGTGCAGTTAAAGAAGGCGATGAAATTACAGGTAACGAAACACGCGTTAAAGTTGTTAAAAACAAAATGGCACCTCCGTTCAAAGAAGCAGTCTTCCAAATTATGTATGGTAAAGGCACGAACCAATTAGGTGAACTTGTTGATTTAGCTGTTCAACAAGATATCGTCCAAAAAGCGGGTGCTTGGTATTCATATCAAGGTAATAAAATTGGACAAGGTAAAAATAACGTGATTCGTCATTTTGAAGAGAATCCAGTGATGGCTCAAGAAATTGAAAAGGTCATTCGTGAGCAGCTTCTCACCAAAAACAAAAATGAAGCAGCCCAGGCTGAAATTGAAGAGCCAGAGTATTTAGAAAGCTAAACTGAAACGCCCTTCGGGGCGTTTTTCTTTAATGAGGAAACTATGTTTAATTCAGATAAGACTGAGAAACCTAAAACGCTTACAGGCTCAAGATTACGCTCTTATGCCTTTGCTCTACTGACTCGTCGTGATTACTCTCAAGTTGAATTAATAACTAAGCTTAATCAATATGCAGTCAACCCAGAGGAAGTGACAAAGCTAGTAGAAGAACTAGCAGAACAAAATTATCAAAGTGATCAACGTGTAGCCGAACTAACACTTGCAAGTCAAATTCGAAAAGGAAAAGGTTTACAGCGTATTAAGCAAACATTAAAAGCTAAACATCTAGATGCCGAGCTGATTACACAAGAATTAGAAGAAGTAGACTGGTTACAACAAGCGTATCAATTGAAGATAAAGAAATTTGGAGAAGAAGTCACAAAAGACCAAAAAATAAAAGCCAAGCAAATTCGATTTTTACAATATAGAGGATTTGATATGGATGTGATTATGAAAGTGATTGCTCGAACGAGCGAAGAATAAATGGTGGCAACCCTACTAGCATGACTTCGGCACATCATAGTTCTATTACCGTTGCTACCTTCCGGTCCTGGCGGGGTTCATAGAGTACAATTGCGAAGCTACCAGCAGGGCTACCATTGCAAGACAGAGTATAGAGATTTTTATTCGAGTTGCAAGTCTTGCTTATGTATTTAATTCATTTTTTGATTCAATTGCTTAAATCAGCATCAATCACTATTTCAAAATCACTATCCACACTAAATCAAGTTTAAAGATTAAACAGAATCGAACTATTTCTATTCAAAAGTGCTTGAAGATTGTAAACATGTATTGCATTTACATGAGTTGCTGTTTTAATGACTAAATCAAAAATCGTATATCAGGCATATAACAAGTGAAGAATAAAGACTTGTTTGCCTTTAGCTTTATTTCAAACTTTATGGACGAATTTTCATGCTAAAAAAGCATTCTGCATTGTTTATAGCGCTATTTGGCAGCACACATTTATATGCCAATATTCCTATTGAATCCCGATCGTTAAGTCAACAACAAGCAAATAGCGTGGTTGCAGGTACTCCGAGCTTAAACTGGGAAATCATGCAAAAAAACCAAAAGCTTGAAGAAGACATTCGTAAATTAAGAGGTCAGCTTGAAGAACATGACAACGCAATTGAGCAACTAAAAAAAGAGTTAGCAAATCGCTATACAGACTTAGATCAACGTTTAGAACTACTCTCTCAAAAAATTGATCCGCCAGAAGAAAATACTGAAACAGAGAATGCAACAACAGAAACAGCCAGTACAAACACTTCAGCATCAGACAACACTGCAACTGGTGTTACTGCGCAGCAAACTGCACCTGCACAGCCTCAAACACCTGTCGTTCAACCACAACAAAACTCAACAGCCACAACCAACAGCACTAATAATCAAATTGAGTTAGAGAAAGCAGCATATACGGTTGCCTTGGATGCCTATAAGCAAGGTGGAGCAAAAAAAGCCATTCAACCCATGCAAAACTTTATTAAGAACCATCCAAATGGTATTTATGTTGGAAATGCATATTTTTGGCTAGCTGAATTTTATTTAGCTATTGAACCAGTTGACTATAAAGCAGCAAAACAAAACTACAATATTGTTGCTACGCGCTATCCAAATTCTGCAAAAGCATCTCGTGCCGTTTATCAACTTTATAGCATTGCAAAAGAAGTCGATAAAAATAATGCATTAGCTAATCAATATAAAACCAGGTTGTTAAACCAATACCCTCAATCTGAAGAAGCAAAATTTATCCAGAAAAAGTAGCTTGTAATTCACCCAATAAAAAACCAGTTCAAAAGAACTGGTTTTTTATTGCTTAGAGCAAAATTATTTGATCTTCGCTTGAGATTTTAGATACTCAGTATAATCTTCTAAAATTTGCTGACCACGGAATTGTTGGTAAAGTTTTGCTAATTCAGCCAACTGTTCTGGTGGTAAAGCTCGAGCAGCTTCAGTATTTACATTTGAGACAGCAACAATCACCAACTCATTCGGCAATTTAGCTGTAGTAGCTGACCACATACCTTCTTTAGTTGGTGCTGGAATACTAAATGCAGCACGCTCAATTTCACGCTTCAACCCCTGAGAACGAGCAAAGGTACCTGCATTCTCAAAAGTAACTTGTGCCTTAGGAACAACTTGTGCAGCAGGTTGCGTTTTGAAATCAGCTAAAATAGTTGCTATTTTTGCTTGAGCAGCTTTATAGGCTTTTTCTTCAATCACTTTAGCCTTAACTTGTGAAGTTGCTTGAGCTAAAGGTTTAATACCTGCTTGATGATAGTTTCGTACTTTAATCCAAACTGTGTCACCATTTGCTAGCTGGATATTAGAAGATGCGTTGCGATCACCATTTTTAACGTCGTCGCTAAATAGCTTAGCTTTAACACTCAAATCACTTAAGATCGGATCTTGAGTTGCTAATGTTATGCCATTTGCAGATTGAACTCTTGCAGCTTTAACTTCTTGTGCTACTGCATCCAATGAGTCATTCCCGACAACCATTTCATTTAGATTATTGACGGTGTCACTAAATAAATTTGCAGTCTTCGCTTTCTGTACTTCAACAGTAAGGCGTGCTTTTTCTGATTCAAATGATGGCAGTTTTACTGTAGGAGCATTTGCCTCAATCAAGTGATAGCCATATTGCGTTTTTACAGGTTTAGAAATTTGACCATTTTTCAATGCATTTACAGCATTATCAAAATCTGCTGAGAAAACACCTGGTGCATATGAGTCAACCAAACCACCCTGCGCTTTTGAACCTGGATCTTCCGAGAATTCTGCTGCGGCTTGCGCAAATGTCATACCTGCTTGAATTTTAGCATAAACTTCATTTGCTAGCTTCTGAGCGGCTGCATCATTACGAGAATCTGTTGTGATTAAAATATGTTTAACTTCGCGCTTAGCTTCTTGCTGTTGTTTATCTACAAATGCTTTATAGGCTTGCTGTAAGTCTGCATCAGTAACAGCTAAATTCGCTTGAGGTAGTAACGATGGGCTTAATACAACATAATCAACATCGACACTGGCAACTTGTTTAAATTCATTTTTATGCTTGTTGTAGTAATCAGCAATTTCCTGATTAGATACAGTTAAGCCTTTTTTATAATCATCTAACTTGATACTTGCTAAATGCAAAGTACGTTGTTCTGTTTGTAAATTTGCAAGCTGTTGTAAATCAGACTGACTTACCAAAGCATAATCCATCAAAGTTGATGAGATCATTTTCAAAGCATGATCTTGGCGTAAACTAGTGATCAAAGCTTGATTGGTCATCCCAACAGAACGTAGGTAATTTTCATAAAGCTTTTGTGAAAATTGACCATTTTCTTGAAAAGTAGGCTGTTGAGCAAGCATTTGCTCTAACTGAGCATCACTTAATGTAATACCTAATTTTTCAGCTTGTTGTTGCAATAATGAACGCGCAATTAATGCATCTAAAGCCTTCTGTTGAATAACAGGCAAATTTAAAAGTGATTCATCACCTTTAACCAATGATAAATATTGATCTTTATAGTTCTTGGTTGCACTTTCTACTTCTTTATTAGAAATATCCTGATCGTTTACCGATTTCGCTACATCTGCTTTGTTGCCACCACTAAAATATCCTTCAATACCTACAAGCGCTAAAGGAGTCAAAAACAAAACGAGAAGGACTTTGCCAAGCCACCCCTTAATGAGTGTACGAAATGATTCCATGAGAATTCCAATATTTTATTTCGAGGCAATTTTAACTGAAAAAACTAAACGAATGAATGCAGAAAAAGCCGCAAATTAACGATTTCATTTAATAAATAAAAAACGCACCCAAGATGGTGCGTTTATTGATTTTAAAAGATTACGCAACTGAATCTTTTAAACCCTTACCTGGTTTAAAACTAGGTACTTTGCTTGCTTTAATTTGCAACTCTTCACCAGTTTTAGGATTACGACCAGTACGTGCAGCACGTTCTTTTACGCTAAAAGTACCAAAACCAACTAAAGTAACCGTATCACCTTTTTTAAGTGCTTCAGTGATTGACGCAATCGTTGCATCGAGTGCCTTACCAGCATCCGATTTAGATACTCCCCCTTTTTCAGCAATCGCATCAATTAATTCTGATTTATTCATGATAAAAAATATCCTCTTAATATCGTTTGTTAAGATCCAAGGCTATAGTTTAAAAGGCCATGACGCCTTTATAGCAATGCTTTGGGGGATAACGCAATACTAGAAAGGCTATTTAGTAAAAATAAATACTGAAATACGACATAAACAGACGAGTGCCTTTAATTTTTTTACTTTTTATTCAATTTAGACTTTAACTCGTTATTTTCTTCAATCAGCGCATCAACTTTAATGTGCAGTTGTACTAAAAGTTGTTCGATGTGCTGAAGATCTTTGGGAGTAACCAGTCCAATGCGGTTTAGAGAATGATTGACACCAGTGTCTAATATTTTCTCAACTTTGTCTTTGGTATCTGTTACTGACTCTTTAGCTTTCTCTGTCACTTTACCAACAGTATTATCAGCGAAGTCTACAGTTTTAGATTCAAGCTCTTCTCCAACCTTGACTAGAGAGTCGAATAATTTATTTCCTTCCTCTTCAGCACGTGAAAAAGCACCTAATCCTGCCAACCAAATCTGTTGTGTATATTTTTTGAAATCGAGCGCAGATTTTTTAGAACTCTTTGATTTTAGTTTAGTTTTCACCTCTTCGTCTTCACCCGTGTTTTCTGTATTTGAGTTATCCATAGACCCATGCTCCCAAGCACTTTACAAACTGTATGTCGTATTTAACCATAAAAATGTTTTTATAATATCAAAGTTAAGACTTGATCGTTTTAAAAAACTGTTCTACAAAGCAATAAAGTCATGTAAATTATTTTTAACAATCGAGTAAGGATACTCACTGTTTACATACTTTGGCTTTATAAATTGATTGGTAAGGAAAAATAGACTTATGAGCGATACGCAACAAAGACATAAACATCCCGATTTGTTGCTAAACATTGTCATCATTGTTTTAGAAACTTTTTTTTCTTTCATCCTTACGCATGATGCTGCTTTACGCCTTCAAGCTAAGAAACTCATCGATCGAAAAGTCACTATTCGAATTAATAGCTACATCCCCTTCTTTGATTTTTATGTTCAATTTACTGAAAAAGGTCTCTTGTTTGATACTAAAGTATTAGATCGTCAAATTGATTTAGAGATTAATAGCACACTCATCGATTTAATTAAGATCTTTGTGTTTAACAATCAACGTAGCATTTCCAATATGCGTATTTTAGGTGACAGTACACTTGTAGAGGAATGGCTTGATTTAGTCCCTCACCTTACTTTCAGCAATATATTATCGAATTGGAAACAATGGCTTAGTGTGTTTAACGACGATGCTGAAGCAGTGGCATCTCAGCAACGCATAGCACCTCTTTTAGATAAAATTGATGAACAACGCTCGGAAATTAACACGCTGTTAGTCGAAGTTAAACAATATAAAAATCGCATACAACGTATGCAAAAACGTCAACGTTTAATCAATATCAGCTTTGCTGTATTAAGCTTTATTTTTATTGCATATTTTGTGTATAATCTATGGGCATAATAATTAAAACACATTTCATGTTTCTGATTGATATTCCCAATTAAAAAAACTTGACTATTTTAGTCGGAATTCATAAAATTTAGACATCTAGTCTAACCATGTGTACCGAATCATGCGTCTTACAACTCGCGGTCGTTACGCAGTGACTGCTCTACTTGATTTAGCTTTGCAGCCAACTGAACAAACGATAACGCTTGCAGAAATTGCAGCTCGTCAATCCATATCAGTCGCTTATTTAGAACAGTTATTCGCAAAACTTAAACGTCATGGCTTAGTTTCAAGTGTACGCGGAGCAAATGGTGGTTATCATCTTGCGCGCAATGCCACTGAAATTACTGTGCTAGAAATCATCGAAGCTGTAAATGAAACTGTTGATGCGACCCGTTGCGATCATAAAGGCAACTGCCAAAATGGTGCGATGTGTTTAACGCATGACTTATGGCAAGAACTCTCCCACCATATTGCCGATTATCTTGCAAAAATCTCTCTTGCTGATCTTATCGCACGTGACAATGTACAAACTGTCGCTTTGCGTCAAAATACAGTTAGTTTAGATTCAGCCCTCTTATCGGTTACAGGTATTTGACATGAAACGTCCAATTTATCTTGATTACGCAGCAACCACTCCTGTTCTGCCTGAAGTTGCGGAAAAAATGATGGAGTGCTTAACGTTCGAAGGAACTTTTGGTAATCCCGCTTCACGTTCACATGCCTATGGCTGGCAGTCTGAAGAAAAAGCTGAATATGCACGTGAGCAAGTTGCGAATTTAATCAAAGCTGACCCACGTGAAATCGTTTGGACTTCAGGTGCAACTGAATCTGACAACTTAGCATTAAAAGGTATTGCTCAGTTTTATGGTTCTAAAGGCAAACACATTATTACAAGTAAAATTGAACACAAAGCGGTTCTCGATACTTGTCGCGAACTTGAAGAACAAGGTTTTGAAATTACATATTTAGAGCCTGAACCACGTACA
Source organism: Acinetobacter sp. Z1 (assembly GCF_024296945.1). Classification (NCBI taxonomy): domain Bacteria; kingdom Pseudomonadati; phylum Pseudomonadota; class Gammaproteobacteria; order Moraxellales; family Moraxellaceae; genus Acinetobacter; species Acinetobacter sp. Z1. The sequence continues at coordinate 2,190,943 of NZ_CP101115.1, forward strand.
GGTTTAATTACACCTGAAATGGTTCAAGCTGCTTTACGTCCAGATACTATTCTTGTTTCACTTATGATGGTGAACAACGAAATCGGTACGATTACTGACGTTGCAGCAATTGGTGAGTTAACACGCGCTAATAAGACATTCTTACATGTCGATGCTGCTCAAGCTGCTGGAAAAGTTGACATCGATCTTTCAACGATGAAAGTTGATTTAATGAGTTTCTCTGGTCATAAAATTTATGGTCCAAAAGGTATCGGTGCACTTTTTGTTCGTCGTAGTCCACGTGTTCGACTAAAAGCCCAAATGCATGGTGGTGGACATGAGCGTGGTATGCGTTCTGGTACTTTACCAACTCATCAAATCGTGGGTATGGGTGAAGCGTTTGAAATTGCAGGTAAAACGATACATGCCGAGCAAGAACGTCTTCGCAAATTACGTGACAAACTTTGGAATGGCTTACAAGATTTAGAGCAAGTATTCCTAAACGGTCACCCTACTCAAAATGTTGCAAACTATTTAAATGTCAGCTTTAACTTTGTTGAAGGTGAGTCATTGATGATGGCATTAAAAGATGCAGCCGTTTCAAGTGGTTCTGCATGTACATCTGCAACATTAGAGCCGTCTTATGTACTACGTGCTTTAGGTTTATCTGATGAGCTAGCACACAGTTCAATTCGTTTTAGTTTTGGTAAATACACAACTGAAGCAGATATTGATCACGTGTTAACAATTACCAAAGCTGCTGTTGAGAAACTTCGTGAACTTTCTCCGCTTTGGGATATGTATAAAGAAGGTATTGACCTTTCAACAGTTGAATGGGCTGAACACTAATTCATTGAACTTTCAATTGAAAAATGTGTTTTCACCCTCATATTAATTAATATTAGGCTGACCCCGAGTTTTGGAGAAGCAACATGGCTTATAGCGAAAAAGTAATTGATCATTACGAAAACCCTCGTAATGTTGGCGTATTAGACAAGAATGCAGAAAACGTAGGTACAGGTATGGTCGGCGCACCAGCTTGTGGCGATGTGATGCGCTTACAGATTCAAGTCGACGATAATGGCGTAATCGAAGAAGCACGCTTTAAAACTTATGGTTGTGGTTCTGCAATTGCATCAAGCTCACTTGTAACTGAGTGGTTGAAAGGCAAGACCCTTGATGAAGCGCAAACAATCAAGAACATCGACATTGCAACTGAGCTTGCACTTCCACCAGTAAAAGTTCACTGCTCTGTATTGGCTGAAGATGCGATTAAAGCTGCGATTGAAGACTATCGCGGCAAAAAAGCGAAAGCTGTGTGATTACCGAAAAAACATTGGAGTTTTCATGATCCATTTAACTGAAAATGCTGCGACTCACATCAGCAATTACCTACAAAATCGTGGTAAGGGTGAAGGCATTCGTGTTGGTGTGAAAACTTCGGGTTGTTCTGGATTGGCTTATGTACTTGAATTTGTGGACGCTGTTGATTCACATGATCAAATATTTGAACAATTCGGTGTAAAAGTTTTTGTTGACCCTAAAAGCTTAGTTTATCTCGATGGTTTGGAGATGGACTATGTCAAAAATGGTCTCAATGAAGGTTTTGAATTTAGTAACCCAAATCAAAAGGGTGAATGTGGTTGCGGTGAATCCTTTACTGTTTAACCCACTCCCTTTTTCTTTTTCTTCAAAACAGTGTGTTCCGCACTGTTTTGATGTATTTACCACTAGCGGAATTCATCTCCCATGAATCATTTTGAGTTGTTCCAACTACCAGAAGCACTCGATATAGATTTAGCAATTTTAAAGAAACAATTTTTAAATTTGCAACAGCAATATCACCCAGATAAAGCCATCGATAAAAATCAAGCTTTGATCCAGTCAAGTAATATTAATCAGGCTTATAAAGTACTGTCTCAAGTTGATAGTCGTGCAGCCTACCTGCTTGCCTTAAAAAAACAAGATCATCATCTTGACCAATCGATCAGCGACTTTGAGTTTTTGCAATCAGCACTTGAAATGCGTGAACAACTCGATGAGGCATCTTCTACGACACAACTTGAAACATTGAAAGTTGAAATTCAGCAATGGATTGATGGTCTCATTCGTGAATTTAAAATTGATTATTCTGAGGAAGATTGGGCTGAAGCACGTGATACAGTTCGTAAGTTACGTTTCTTCCAACGTGTAGTCAATGATATTGAAAAAGCTGAAGATCGCATGCTTGATGATGACGATAGCTTCAATCTAGATGATGATTTTTAGTCCGCTGTTACCAATTATTTCCAAGGGATATCTCACGCATGGCACTTTTGCAAATTGCTGAACCAGGTCAAGCGACTGCCCCGCATCAGCACCGTATTGCGATTGGCATTGACTTAGGGACAACCCACTCTCTAGTGGCGACAGTGCTATCGGGAAAACCGAAAGTTCTTCAAGATGATAAAGATAGAGTGTTGTTGCCCTCTATTGTTCATTTTGCCAAGGATGTGACCACATTTGGTTATGAAGCCAAACCTTTTATGTTGGTAGATCCTAAAAATACCATTGTTTCTGTTAAACGCTTTATGGGTCGTTCACAAGCAGATATTAAATTTCAGCATCCATATACGCTTATAGGTGCTGAAAATGAAATGCCTGCGTTTGAAACCGCCGCAGGACGTAAAACACCAGTCGAAATTTCTGCTGAAATTTTAAAACAATTAAAAGACCGAGCAGAAACAAGTTTGAACAATCCTGTAAATGGCGCAGTCATTACAGTTCCTGCATATTTTGATGAAGCCCAACGTCAAGCAACTCGAGACGCAGCTCAACTTGCAGGCTTAAATGTTTTACGATTGCTCAATGAACCTACTGCTGCTGCTGTTGCTTATGGATTAGATCAAGAGACTAACCTTAGCACTGATCGTAATTATGTGATTTATGATTTAGGTGGTGGTACTTTTGATGTGTCAATTTTACGATTCTCAGAAGGTGTTTTTGAAGTTCTAGCGACGGGTGGTCATACGGCTCTAGGTGGTGATGATCTTGATCGTCTAATTGTTAAATGGGCAAAAAAACAACTCAATATCGATACTCTAAGCGATGAAGAATACGCTGTTTTTATCATTGCTGCTCGTCAAGCAAAAGAGTATTTAACTGAACATCAGTCTGCTGAGTTAAAATTACTCGACAATCTTTTAACCTTAGATCGTTCAACATTTGAATCAATCATTCAGGTTGCACTTGATAAAACGATGAGCGTATGTAAACGCGTATTACGTGATGCCAAATTAGAACTAGATGATATTGAACATGTCGTTTTAGTTGGTGGTTCAACACGTTCATATGCAGTACAAAAAGCTGTACGTGAATTATTTGAACGTGAACCATTATGCACCATCAATCCAGATGAAGTAGTTGCTATTGGTGCCTCAATCACTGCCAACCAATTGATTGGTAATAGCCAAGATGGTTCATTGCTGCTTGATGTTACGCCTCTTTCTCTTGGTTTAGAAACGATGGGCGGTTTGGTTGAACGTTTAATTTCACGTAATACAGCGATTCCTGTTGCTCGTCGTCAAGAATTTACTACATATCAAGATGGTCAAACAGCGATGTTGATTCATGTAGTTCAAGGTGAACGCGATTTAGTTGAACATTGCCGATCATTAGGTCGTTTTGTTTTACACGGCATTCCTCCTATGACCGCGGGTCAAGCACGTATTGAAGTGACGTTCCAAGTTGATGCTGATGGTCTACTCACTGTATCTGCCAAAGAAACAACCTCTGGTGTTCAAGCACAAATTGATATCAAACCATCTTATGGATTGTCAGAAACAGATACAGAACGCTTATTGGTCGAAGGTTTCAAACATGCTGAAGAAGATAAACAGCTTCGTCATTTGCAAGAAACTAAGGTTGAAGCACAACGCGAATTAGAAGCATTGGAACAAGCCTTAAAAGCTGACACTGATTTACTCTCTCAGCAACAAGCTAGAGATTTAATTTTAGCAGCAGAAGCACTTAAAGCACGTCTAAAAACCAATGAGCTTGAAGCAATTGAGCATGCCGTTCAACAACTTAAAATTCACAGCGATGCATTTGCTGCACTGCGTATGAATCGACATATTGACCATGCCTTGAAGGGTACAAAACTTGAAGATTGGTCTAACTCAAATTAAAGGTATAGGTGATCAATATGCCACGTATTAAAGTTCTTCCTCATGCACAAATCTGTCCTGAAGGGGCAGAATTTGAAGTCGAACAAAACGCCAATTTATGCCAAAGTTTATTAAAACAAGGTATTAAAATTGAACATGCTTGCGACATGTCTGCTGCATGTACAACATGCCATGTGGTCGTGCGCAGAGGTTTTGATAGTCTTGAAGAAATGAATGACGTTGAAGCAGATTTACTTGATCGTGCATGGGGTTTAGAGCCTGATTCTCGCCTTTCATGCCAAGTTAAAATTGTTGATGAAGATTTAGAAATTGAAATTCCTAAATACACCATTAACCACGCTTCAGAGAATCATTAATCTATTTCCAAATCAAAAACTCCTCTTTTAAGAGGAGTTTTTTTATGACTGTAATAACTGATAAGTTATGTTTGTTTCACTTCATCATCTAAGGTAAGTCGCGGGATGCCTTGTGCATTCGTAATTTTTTGTTGAGTCTTAATTCTTTGAATCATTTTCTCTAAGATTTCAACCAACTCAGGATATTCATAATTCTGAACCTCTTCAAGATTCAACACCAAGTGAAAACCCTTGTATTCAAAGTCGAACCATTTTTGCGTATCCGACTTTTTACCCGTGAATTTTTCCATCACTTGCCAAGTTTTCACAGGCCCTTGTATACCTTTTAAATAAATAGGTACTTTAGGAACACATAAAAACTCATTTTTAATCAGTTGATGTGTATCATCAGCAATTAAGATTTCATCCACTTCTGCCGCGGATTGTAATCGAGCAGCCAAGTTTACATCACGCCCTACAATTGTATAAGCCATACGATGTGAAGCACCATAATTGCCGACGTGACAATAACCCGTACTAATCCCCATACGAATATGCAAAGCTGGATAACCCATTTTCTTCCAACGTTCACGTAGCAATTTCATTTGCTGACGCATAGCAATGGCCATTTCTACACAAGATTTCGCATCTGGCTCTACACCTTGCGAGTTTGGATCTCCGAAGAAAATAAGAATGGCATCACCCATGAATTTATCAACAGTCGCTTCGTATTGCTTAGCAATCTCAGTCATGTGACTCAGATAATCATTAAGCAGAAATGCTAAATCATCTGGAATAAGTGTTTCTGATAATTCGGTGAAACCTTGAATATCTGAAAAGAATATGGTGAGTTTTTTACGTTTATATTCAATTTTAGCTTCAGCTTCGCCACGCATAATAGATTGCCATAACTGTAAGGGCGCGTAGCGACTTAATTGATTCGCAAAAGCAATATATCGCGTCATTTGATTATGATAATGCTGACGCTGTTGTCCTAAGATATCTAAACGACGATGTTGGTAGTAATTACCAATCACAATAAACATCATCAACCCTAGTAAGCTAACCACTGTTAGCTCTGGATTGGTTGGTTCAAAGTATTCTTCCGCACCAAATAGGAAATAGGTACAGAAATAGAATGTTAAAACACCGATAAGACCAATAAGACAGGAAATTGGTAAGGTGATTTTGTTATTTAAACCGACATAGAGTAAAGCGAATAGAATGGTAAACGTAGGAACTAAACTAAGATGTATACCCGAGAGAACAATTGCAACAATGACTGCTTCACAAGCAAAAAGAACATTTTTTTCAGTATTTTTATCAAACTTATATTGCAGCCACTTTTCCAATCGAGGACAAAATAGAAAATAAACTAATAATAAAGGAAGGATATAAAGTTGATAGCTAGCACTCGAAGAGGTAAATGTATAAATTACCAAAATAAGTGACAGAATCGAATATCCCATCAAACGATGGAAGTATGCGAACTGCCTAGGTTCTTTATCAATTAACCTATCTAGTGGCACTCTATCCTCCTTTCTTATTATAGAAGATGTTTTTATTTTACTGAGTGAATTAGTCCATACGCCAATCGAAAGGCATATCACCTTGACCACGTAATGCAAGCATTAATGTTTGACGCATATGAGCCAACACATCATTACTATATGGCACTGCAGGTGTTCCCCAAACTGGCTTAGGCCATGCAACATCATTTTGATAACGTACAACATGATGAAAATGTAACTGAGGAACCATATTCCCCAATGCTGCAACATTCATCTTATCCGCACGAAAAACTCGCGCTAATTGACTAGATAACCAGCTTGATTCGCGCAAGAACTGTTCTTGATCTGCTTGGCTGAGTTCATATAACTCTGTGATACCAGGTACACGAGGTACAAGTATCAACCAAGGAAATTGCATATCATTCATTAAACGACATGTTGAAAGCGGAAAGTCGCCTACAAAAAATGTATCTTGAGCAAGTTGTGGATGCAAACTAAACATATCTTTATAAATGATGCAAAATAATGATGATCAATACTACCACATCAGTTTTGATGTGAATATTATTAGTAACCTGTTTGATTACAAATAACAATGATTTTCCTCATTTATTCTGCATACATCTGACCAAAAGATGATTCTTCAATTTCAAAGCATTACACATGCTCATTTATGCAGCAAAAATTCACTTTTCAACTAACTTTTCAACTCAGCTAATAGCTTATTTAAAAGATCATTGATGAACTGAATTCGTTTATCGTATTCCGCTAATTGCACCGTCACCTTAAGACGCTGACCACCTTCCATCCTGTAATGGGTTGGATTTTTTTGCATAAGTTGAATGATACTGATCGCCTGCACAGGGGTATCAGGTGCGAATTCGACATAACCACCATTACTGTTCATATCTATCTTAGTAATACCGAGCTGCTCGGCTCTCAAACGAACTTGATGAACACTAAACAATTGTTTTACTGGTTGTGGTGGTATTCCAAAACGATCAATCAACTCCATTCGAATGTTATCAAGCTTTTCTTGACTATCGGTATTACTAATACGCTTATAGAACAATAAACGTTGGTGTACATCACCCAAATAATCATCTGGAATTAATGCTGGCATATGCAAACTAATTTCAGCAGTCAATGACAATGGTGCATCAAAGTTTGGTGTTTTGCCTTTTTGAATAGCTTTGGTCGCTTTTTCAAGCATTTCCATATACAAACTATATCCAATCGCTTGCATCGAACCACTTTGTTGCTCACCCAATAACTCGCCTGCTCCACGTATTTCCAAGTCTTCGGTTGCCAACATAAAACCCGCACCCAAAGTTGAAGCACGTTGAATTGCATCCAAACGTTTTTCTGCATCACCTTTTAAATGTTTAAGTGATGGCACTAATAAATACGCATAAGCTTGGTGATGTGAACGTCCGACACGACCACGTAATTGATGCAACTGTGCAAGTCCTAATTTATCTGCCCGCTCAATAATAATTGTATTGGCATTTGGTACATCAATACCTGTTTCAATAATCGTTGAGCACACCAATACATTGTATTCTTTATGATAGAACTGTTGCATGACTTGTTCGAGTTCACGTTCTCGCATTTGACCATGTGCAACAGCAACACGTGCTTCAGGAACTAAATTTCGAATAGTTTCGGCAGCGCGTTCAATCGTATCAACTTCATTATGAAGTAAATAAACCTGCCCACCACGTAATAACTCTCGAAGAATCGCCTCTTTGACTGAATCATCAGTATGCTCTTGAACAAAAGTTTTTACTGCCAAACGGCGTGCAGGAGGTGTTGCGATAATCGATAAATCACGCATTCCAGAAAAAGCCATATTTAAGGTACGCGGAATTGGCGTAGCCGTTAAAGTCAGCATATCAACATCTGCTCGAAGGGCTTTGATTCGCTCTTTATCTCGAACACCAAAACGATGTTCTTCATCTACAATCATTAAACCAAGATTTTTGAATTGTATATTTTCTTGCAAAATTTTATGTGTGCCGACAACAATATCTACTTTACCTTTAGCCAAATCTTCAATGATTTTCAGATGCGTTTTATTGCTACCAAAACGAGAAAGCACCTCAATACGTACTGCTGTATCAGCAAATCGATCTTTAAATGACTCAAAATGTTGTTGGGCTAATAAGGTGGTCGGCACTAAAACCGCAACTTGTTTATTATTTTGCACAGCAACAAAAGCGGCTCGCATTGCAACTTCTGTTTTACCAAAACCAACATCGCCACACACCAAACGATCCATTGGTTTAGCCAATTGCATATCGTGTAATGTAGCTTCAATTGCATTTGCTTGGTCTAAGGTTTCCTCATAAGCAAAACCACTCGAAAACTGCATATAACCTGTATGGTCAAGTTCAAATGCGAAGCCGGGCTTAGACTGACGACGTGCTTGGATATGTAATAATTCTGCTGCTACATCATGAATTTGTTCTAATGCTTTACGTTTTGCTTTACTCCAAGTGTCCGTTCCGAGCTTATGTAATGGGGCAAGATCTGGATCACCGCCACTATAACGACTGATCAGATGCAAGTTGGTCACAGGCACATAAACTTTTGCACCATCTGCATAATCTAGCTGCAAAAATTCATGATCTTGTTGATCTATTTCTAAAGTAATTAATCCTGCATAACGACCAACACCATGATCAATATGAACAACAGGTGCGCCAATATTGAGTTCAGTCAAACTACGGATTAAAAACTCTTCGGATACGTCTTGTTGACGCTTGCGACGGCGTTGTACTACGCGGTGTTCATAGAGTTGATTTTCAGAAATAACTGAAAGCTGATGACTCAGCAACAAACCCCTGTCTAGAGGCGCGCTGGTAATGGCAACTTGTAATTTTTCAGATTGAAACTTAGCAAAACTTTCAACATTTTGAATATCGCCCAATACTGAACGTAAAGCATCTTTTAACGTTTCGCGACGACCAGCACTTTCCGCGACTAACAGAACTGGATGCTGGGCTTGATCGATATATTGTTTAACCGCTTCGAAAGGTTGAGGTTTTTTAGGATCAACTGCAAGTTTGGGTGGCTGTTCAGCAGAAAGATTCAAAACCCCAGCTTTCTGATCAAATATTTCAGCTGACGCGATAATTCTAGGAAATTGATTTAATGCTTGTAATATATGATTCGGCATTAAAAACAAATCTTCTGGCGGAAGAATAGGTTGATCTATGTTATGACGGCGATCTTCATAACGTCTTACCACTTCTTTCCAAAAGTTAATTAATTCATCTTCAACTTCGTTATTTGTAATGACAACGCAATTCTTTGGTAAGTACGTAGTGAATATACTTTGTGCTTCCATCAAACTCTTATCAAAGAACAAAGGCAGATAAAATTCCAAACCAGGTGTGGCAATTCCTTCTAGTACATCTTGGTAAATTGGATTTTTCTTTGGGTTTGCAGTCGGAAAGCTTTCTGCGTAACGATCTCTAAAAATTGATCGCCCCTCTTTCAAAGGAAACTCTTTAGCAGGCAAAACGGTGAAATTTTTTAAGGATTCAGTGGTTCTTTGTGTTTCAGGGTCAAAGAATTTTAAACTCTCGATCTCATCATCAAATAAATCAATCCGAATGGGTTCATTTTGTCCAGAAGCAAAAATATCCATGATACTGCCACGAACTGCAAATTCACCATGATCATAAACGGTATCCACTAAACGATAGCCCGCTTGAACCAATTGCTTTTTTTGCGATTCTAAATCAAGTCTTTGTCCAACTTTAATATCAAAGTGCTCACCAACAACCCAAGCGTATGGTGCAACACGTTGTGCCAATGTGCTGGCAGAAATCAGTAAAATACCTTTTTGAGGCATACTCGATAAAATGGATAACCGTTCGGAAACAATGTCTTGATGAGGAGATAAACGGTCATAAGGTAGAATTTCCCAATCGGGAAAAATGATGGGTTTGATGCCATAAAACTCAAGCTCACTTTCGAGTTGTGCGAGATGTTGATTATTTCTCGCTACAATCATATAAAGATTTGAACTTTGAGTCGCAATTTCTTTGAATAATAATGCTGCGGAAGATCCGAGTAAGGAACCAATCCAGCGTTTCTCACCTGCTTTGAATTGTTGTAGGTTGAGTTGAGAGATTTCTTGTTGAAACATAGAGAAAATCATGTGTACTAAAAGACAAGTAGCCTAGTTTAACATGTTGTTTTTCAAATTCGACACCTTATAAAATCATTTTCTGCAACTCATCTCTGAGCGAAGCTTTAAAATATTTTCAATATTCCTCCCAATTGAAATGCCAAATTATTTTAGAAACAAAGTGATCTAAAACAAAATCAAATCATGCCCCGTTATATCATTTCGAAAGCATTTTAAAAGTTCATAATAAATTTATATATTCATAATTTATTTAAATGGTTCGCTTATTTATCTTATTTAGATATATAAATAAATTTTGATTATTTCACAGCATTTAAAAATATAAATAAGATAAAAATATTCCAAAGCTGTATTAAAGGTCATAAAAATGAATGCTCAATTTGATTCTACCCAAACTGTAGAATCCAGCTCTGCTACTGATGGTTTATCAAAAAATCCACTAGAAATATTACAACGTGCTCAACATTATGCTGAGGAAAATGAACTCGATTTTACTGGAAGCATACCACCCACAGATGCTTGGTATTTGGTTGAGCAAGGTCTAGCTGTTTTAGTCGATGTACGTACCAACGAAGAGCGTGTGTTTGTAGGTTATGTTCCTGAAAGTATTCACATCGCTTGGGCTACTGGCACGAGCTTTAATCGAAATCCAAGATTCCTAAAAGAGTTGGATAGCAAAATTGGCAAAGATAAAACCATTTTACTTTTATGTCGCAGTTGCAAACGTTCTGCCTTAGCTGCAACGGCTGCATTTAGTTCAGGCTTTGCGCAAGTTTATAACGTTCTTGAAGGCTTTGAAGGTGATTTGAACGAGCAACAACAACGCAATCAAACCAACGGCTGGCGTATACATCACCTACCTTGGGTACAAGATTAAAGTTAAATAAAAATCAAATTTGAAGACTCTTTTTAATTTAATTCGCAAGGAAAACGCATGAGCCAATGGAAAATACAACCTGTCATTGAAGGTTTGCAACTTGCACGACATGAATGGAGAGAACAACAACATCGAATTAAAGAATTTGGTGGGCGTGAGCTGCCTTCGAAAGAATCTCTTAAATCAATTTTAGATGATTTATGCGGCATTTTATTTCCAATGCGACTTGGTCCTAGTGACTTAAAACAAGAAACTGAAGATTATTATATTGCCTATACAATTGACCGTGTGCTCAGCGAGTTACTTTCACAAGTTAAGCTTGCATTAAATTATGAAGCTAAAAGCCATGTTAAGCCCATACCAGTTTCAAATAACGAACGTCTGCTCTACGAACAACAAATCATACTAGCTCAAACAATTGTACAAGATTTTGCCAATACCCTACCCGACATTCGACGCTTATTAGATGCTGATGTCTGTGCGGCTTATGAAGGTGATCCCGCAGCGCATAGCGTGGATGAAGTCTTACTTTGTTATCCCGGTATTTTCGCGATTATATACCATCGCATAGCACATCAGCTCTACCCAAGCGTTCCTTTACTCTCTCGAATTATTTCCGAATTAGCACATTCTGCAACAGGAATTGATATCCATCCTGGCGCGAAAATTGGCAAAGGTTTTTTTATCGATCATGGAACTGGCGTAGTGATTGGAGAAACTTCGGTGATTGGTGAATATGTGCGGATTTATCAAGCAGTTACTCTAGGCGCGAAGCGTTTCGAGCTAACCGATGATGGTGCCTTGAAGAAAGATTATGCTCGTCACCCAATTGTGGAAGATCAAGTGGTGATTTATGCAGGCGCGACCATTTTAGGTCATATCACGATTGGTAAAGGTTCAATTATTGGAGGCAATGTTTGGCTAACTCATAGCGTGGCAGCAGGTAGTCAAATTTTACAATCACCAAGTGAATTTATATATAGCAATAAAGTTTAATAGAACCTTATTAAAAGGCATTTATTTATTTTAAATAATAAATATCTTACATGCTCAATATATTTATTTTTCACAACTATATTCTTATGAGTAATAAATAAGTTTTATCTCATATTAATAATTTACTAACTTCAATTATTTTAGATTTATTAAATAACTCATTGAGCATTATTTAAATAAAACAATTTTATCAACAAAGCCAAACACAATAGGAAAATTTATTCATGGCAAAAACCAACGATAAAGTTCAACTTGCACTTGGTGATCATGCAGCAAGACAGCTTGCCAATGCAACCAAGACCGTTCCACAACTTTCGACCATTACTCCACGTTGGCTCACACATTTATTGCAATGGATTCCTGTTGAAGCAGGTATTTATCGTGTTAACCGTGTCAGCAATACCGACGATATCCAAGTCGCGTGCACACAACGTGATGAAGCTACTTTGCCACAAACTTTTGTGGATTATGATGCGCAACCACGTGAATATTTCTTAAATGGTGTTTCTACCGTTTTAGATATTCATACTCGTGTTGCCGATCTCTACAGCAGTCCACACGATCAAATTAAAGAACAATTACGCTTAACCATTGAAACCATTAAAGAACGTCAAGAAAGCGAGCTGATCAATAACCCTGAATATGGTTTATTGGCAAGCGTGGCAGATGACCAACGTATCTCAACTTTAAATGGTCCTCCTACACCAGATGACTTTGATGATTTATTGCGTAAGGTCTGGAAAGAACCTGGTTTCTTCTTGGCACATCCAGATGCCATTGCTGCATTCGGTCGTGAATGTACCCGTCGTGGCGTGCCACCTCCAACAGTCAGTTTATTCGGTTCACAGTTCATTACATGGCGTGGTGTACCGCTGATTCCATCGAATAAGATTCCTGTGGAAGATGGTAAAACCAAAATCTTGTTACTGCGTGTGGGTGAAAAACGCCAAGGTGTAGTGGGATTATTCCAACCGGGCTTGGCAGGTGAACAATCTCCTGGCCTTTCTGTACGCTTCATGGGCATCAACCGCAATGCGATTGCGTCTTATCTGATCTCATTATACTGCTCATTGGCGGTATTGACTGAGGATGCGTTGGCTGTACTCGAAGATGTGGAGGTGGACAAGTATCATGACTACCCAGTTATCTACAAGTAATGTACACGGTAGTCCGACGGGTTCTGAAGTGGTCGGTGTTAGCCCACCGTCCAACTTCCCAGATGAAGCAACACTTTCAAGACTTGCCTCTGAATTTTTTGCTGCGCTGCCAAGTTCAGGCAGTGGCCATCCGTCTGGTTTGAATTTGGACTTGCCCAATGTCGGTACACCGCCACATCAACCTCAGCCCGCTGAACCTTTAGCAGCGTTAAGTGGACGTGCGCCAAATATTGCCTATGAAAAAAGTTTGAATCCTGAATATCCTGAGCATATTCCAAACTATCCTGATTATCCTGAACGTCGTGCCATTGCCTCTGCACCCGTGGTCGGTGGGGCGAACTTGCCTCGCCCGCCAATTGAACCAAATTTTCCACAGGCGATTCATAGTGCACCGAATGTGCCTTTGGTTGAACCTTCTCGTCCATCTACAAGCGAGGTTTCACCATTTTATTTTTTAAATGATTTTGCAGCCCCCAGCACATCAAGCTCTGAATTTGATGCTGCCAGTTTTGCTACTGCACAATCATTTCAATTACCACACGGCGATGCACTAAAAAGCTTGTTGCAGCAAGATCAGCCAAGTTCAGCCCCCCCAAAAAGCCCTACCTCAACAGGCTTCTACTTTTTAGATTTACCACAAAGCAATACGGGTTATGGCAATTACCAAGCTTCACAACCGCAGTTTGTAGCCAATGCCGCTCAACCTTTGGATATTCAAGCGATTCGTCGTGACTTCCCCATTCTGAAAGAACGCGTCAATGGCCGTCCTTTGGTTTGGTTTGATAATGCAGCGACCACGCAGAAACCACAAAGCGTGATTGATCGCATTGCCTATTTTTATCAGCACGAAAATTCCAATATTCATCGTGCCGCACATGAGCTGGCAGCACGTGCAACCGATGCCTATGAACATGCACGTAATGTGGTGGCTCGTTTTATTGGAGCAAAATCATCCAAAGAAATCATTTTTGTACGTGGTACGACTGAAGGGATTAACCTGATTGCCAAGACGTGGGGTGAGCAGAATATTGGTGAAGGTGATGAAATTATTGTTTCGCATCTTGAACATCACGCCAATATCGTACCGTGGTTTCAACTCACCAAAAAAGTCGGTGCCAAACTCCGTGTCATTCCAGTGGATGATACTGGCCAAATCATTTTGGAAGAACTGCCAAAACTGATCAATGAACGCACCAAACTGATCTCTATTACCCAAGTGTCCAACGCCTTAGGTACGGTGACACCCGTCGCTGAGGTGATCAAAATCGCGCATGCCAAAAGTGTGCGAGTCTTGGTCGATGGAGCTCAGTCTGTTTCGCATATGCCAACCGATGTTCAAGCGATTGATACCGACTTCTTTGTGTTCTCAGGGCATAAAGTTTTTGGGCCAACAGGTATTGGTGCAGTCTATGCCAAACCTGAAATTCTGGAAACCATGCCCGTTTGGGAAGGCGGCGGTAATATGATTCAGGATGTGAGCTTTGAACAAGTGGTTTACCAACCTGCCCCAAATAAGTTTGAAGCAGGAACAGGTAATATTGCTGATGCGGTGGGTTTAGGTGCTGCTTTGGAATATGTTGAGCGCCTTGGCATTCATAATATTGCTCGCTATGAACATGACTTACTGGAATATGGTCAGCATGCGTTAAGCAGTGTCGCAGGTTTGAGACCGATTGGCACGGCGAAAAACAAAGCCAGTGTCATGTCCTTTACCCTTGAAGGTTATTCGACAGAGCAAGTGGGTAAAGCACTGAATCAACATGGGATTGCAGTACGTTCAGGACATCATTGCGCTCAGCCGATCTTACGTCGTTTTGGTGTAGAACAGACTGTACGCCCTTCTTTGGCGTTTTATAACACCACGGAAGAAATTGATTTGCTGGTGTCAGTCTTACATCAACTGGCCAGAAACAAACTAAGTTCCTAACCCCTCTCTAATAAAAAAGACTGCCTCAGCGCAGTCTTTTTTATGTTCAGGCAAATGCAACACTCCAAATCAATCGTATTGCAACTACACCGAGAATAACCCCCATTACCCGCTCAAAATACACCCCAAACTCTAAAAAGCGTTTCCGTACAACTGGCTGAGCAAACAAAATGCTGACCAAAATAAACCACACAGCATTGACTAGACACATCCAGATGCCATAACCAATTTGAATCTTTAACGGTGTGGTCGGGCTAACAATGGTAGTAAAAATCGCCAGAAAGAAAACTGTCGCTTTGGGGTTCAGCGCATTGGTTAGAAATCCCATATTAAAGGCTTGGATTAAACTCGGTTTACCCATCACCTCACCTGCCAAAATATCCAGATTGGCATTCGGTTGACTACGTAAACATTGCCAGCCCAAATAAATCAAATAAGCCGCTCCAGCTATGCGTAATACCGACATTAACCAGACACTTTGCTGGATCAGCACGCCAACACCCACCAAGGTATAAAACACATGCACCGAAATGCCGACACCAATGCCGATTGCAGTGATACAACCAATCAAATAGCCATATCGAACACTTTGTCGTACTGTAATAATAAAATCAGGACCCGGTAAAACGACTGCCATAAAATGGATCAATGCCAAGGCCAGAAACTCATGTCCATACAACTGCCACATTTGATTTATCTCCATCATGACTACAGGAAAAAGATTGTATTGCGATTTTTAAAGCGCGATAATCCAATCACAATCCAAATAACTTTTGCTTCATGAGCACAAATCAAAGTCTAGTTCTGTTAAATGAAATGGCAACCTTTGTCAAAGTTGTCGAAACCGAAAGCTTTTCTGAAACAGCACGACAACTCGGTTCAACCCCATCTGCTGTGAGCCGTGCGATTGCCCGTTTAGAACGAGCTTTAGGTACACGTTTATTGCATCGCACGACCCGTAAACTGCGCTTAAGTGAAAGTGGTCAACAGGTCTATGAACGCTGTGTCGACATGGTCAATGCCGCACAAGCGGTGATGGAAAGCTCAGGTCAGTTTCATATTGAACCACAGGGTATTATTCGGATCAGTGTGCCCAAAGCTGTTGGGCATTTTATGCTACATCCGCATCTACCCGAATTCTTGGCACTGTATCCAAAAATTGATATTCAATTGCTATTGGAAGACCGCTATATTGACTTGATTGATGATGGTGTAGATCTAGCGATTCGCATTACCGAACAACCACCGGGTGGCTTGATGGGGCGAAAACTAATTGATATTGATCATTTAATCTGTGCCACGCCTGAATATTTGCAGAAAAATGGCATACCACAGCATCCACACGACTTAAAACAGCATCAATGTATCTATTTGGGCGAACAACCGAATGATTCTAAATGGAAATTCCAGCAAGAACAGAAATCCATTACTGTTGCTGTCCGCGGTCGTTATGCTGCGAATCATACAGGCGTGCGTCTCAGTGCCGCTTTACAACATTTAGGCATTGCCAGTTTGCCTTACTTCGTGGCTCGACATGCTTTAGAGCAAGGCACACTGGTTCAGGTCTTACCTGATTGGCATTTTAAGACCCATTACAGTGGCGGCGCATGGTTACTCTACCCACCCACCCGTCATGTTCCCCCAAAACTCAGTGTCTTCATTCAATATTTGGCAGAAAAATTAGCAGCGGAACCTATTCTTATCTAACGATCTAAATATCCTTTGAATTAAAATCCATTTTTAAAACCTCCAACCAACTTGAAATGCGAAACGAGGATTCTTATCATTATCACTTTTAGCAGTTGATGTATTCCTCCATGCTAGAGTCAAATTATAATCCCAATACTTATAGCTGCCTCCCAAGCCAATTCCTGTACTAGCTAAAGATCGATTGTTTTTTTCATTTAAGTAAACTTTTTTATTGTGTTGAATGCGCCCAATATCTTGAAATAAAAATGTATTTACAAAGGGAGAAAGTTGATAATAAAAATTTGTTGATGCTCCCCAACCTTGATCACCAAGACCTTCCGCAGCGGGATAAGCACGCATTTGATAAAATGAAAATTTTTCGGCAGAATCTAAATTCTTAGAAGATAATTGTCCATATAATTCTCCAGTAAACCATGATGATGCACCCAAACGTTGTTGTCTAGAAAGCTTCCACTCATATTTATGAAAATTGCCCTGTGATTTTGCTGATAAGCGATCAATATTTAAAGCTGAAGGACTTTTGATATTTAAATGACCAAATGTGGTAATAAACTGTAGCTGATTAATACCACCTTTTACATTTCCTATACCCCATTCATCTAAGCGAGAGAAGTTGAATGTAATACGACTTGCGCCTATTTTTTTTAATGTTTCGGTATCTGTTGCAGCAATCTCATCGAAGAGCTTTCTTTCTTCAAATGATAATTTCAAATTAAGATTCGTTTTCTGACTTCGAATCAGTGGATAAATAAAATGTAAATTATAGTTTTCAGAAGTCCCTTTTACTTCAAGTAATTCAAACTGCTCACCTAATTCATATTCAGTTCTACTATACCCCCCCCCTAGACTTAAGCCATTTCCAGTGATTGGGAATTGTGCATTTATGTTTCCTAAAACCAAGTTCTGATCACTACTGAGTATTTGAGCAGAAATTTTTTCTCCATATCCAATAAATCCATTACTTTCTAAATATCCTGAAAAACGATATTGCCCCGTATAACTACTTCCCCCATTATCAACTCCGACTCTACCTGAAATAGCTTTCTGGCCAAGTATATCTAATACCAGATCTGTTTGTCCTATTTGTTCCCCAGCTTGTAAATTTGCTTGAATTTGCCCAACACTAGGTACATCCGAAATCAGTAATAAAGTTTTATTCGCCTGATGTTGCTGCAATGCTTGATTGACTGGAATTCGATTTGTATAACGATAAATAATTTCATCTTGAATACTTGATTGGTTATTTAAGATAACTTTGCCTAATTGACCTTCTAACACCCTGATAATTAATACCCCATTTTCTAGTTTTTGTTTCGGTAAATATGCTTTTGCTAAGAAGTAACCTTGTTTTTTATAGAAGTGAGTGATCTCATCTGTTGCTAGTTGTAAGTCAGCAAGAACATTATTTTTATTTTCTAAATGATGAACTAAATCATACAGAAGTTCAGTCTTAATCTGATGATTACCTTCAATCTGAACCTTACCCACCCAAATCGGAGTTTGATCTCGACTATAATTTTGTTGTGTAATATCAACATCAAAATACTTTTGATCATCTTTTACATGCGATTTGAAAGATTCTTGACCTAGCTGCTTGGTAATTGTTCCACTATCAGGAACAACAACCTCAGCATGAACAAAAGTCGAAATCCCTAAAATAATATAAACATTTGGGATAAAAAAGAGCGTTTTTAGATAACCCTTTCCTAGTATTTTATAGAAGTAAAATTCCATTTTTCTCTAAATTTATTAAAAGCTCATATGAAAGACAAGAAGCTAAGCTTCTTGTCTGAAAATTTAAAATCTATAGAATCTTAATAGTTATAGCGCAGCCACGGCGTCGTATTATTCTCATCAATCACCCAAACAGATGTTGAGTTTGAGTCTGATACATCAGCTATATCCCAACCTTCGAAATTTGGTATTTGAGTTAAATAATATGATGCTCTTCTATCACCACCGCCAGCACTCGACATTTGCGAAGATGTATCAGAATCCCAATAACTATTTACAATCGTAGGAGTTTGCGACAATATCTGCCCTATCAGCCCACCAGTAAAACTAGTACCAACAACCAAACCATTTGAATAACTATTTTCAATCAAAGAAACTTGTTGTTGACTTGGAAAACTATTGTTTAATATTCCTATGAGCCCTCCGACATTTTTTGTTCCAGTTATATTCCCAGAAGCAAAACTATTTTTGATTTTGATAGTACCGTTTACGGAAGCTATTAATCCTCCTGCGGCAGGAATGATATCGCTACTATAACTAGATACATTACCTTTTGCATAACTTTGCTCGATTGTTACAAATGAATTAATATCTCGATTTGGATTATTATATGAGGCTTCTAATCCAACAAATCCAATTAAGCCACCAACACTAGCTTTTCCATCCATATTTCCAGTTGCGTAACTTTGATAGATTTTTGTATTACCCTGAGAGAATCTTAATGAGCCTATTAGCCCACCCAAATGTTCTACCTCCCCAAAAATATTACCAGATGCATGGCTTCCAACAATATCATTGTTTATCTGTTCACCTACAAGTCCACCAACACCATATGAATTAGCAATTTGAGAATTAATATTACCAGTAGCGTAACTGTTTTTGATTAAACTAAAACTTTGTCCTACTAATCCTCCAACTGAAGCTCCTAACACAGGCTCAGCGACACTTAATATTGTAATATCCCCTAAAGCATAAGAGTTTAAGATAGAACCCGAGATTTGTTGGTTATTCTCATTTCGATAGCCGCTTTTTCCTATTAATCCTCCAACACCAGCTAAACCATATATAGTATTTGAGCTAAAAGCATTTTTTACAGCACCTGATTTTTGAAAACCAATTAATCCTCCAACAGTATTTGTGCCTTTGATTACACCAGCTTTAGTTCCGATATCTCTAATTGTATTTGATGTCGCTCCAAATAGACCAGATGAATTAATGAAATAAGTGGCTGGCAATTCCAAAGGAAGTGGAATTGGCAAAGGATCTATGCGATCTATGTAGAGACCTGATACTGTATGACCTAAACCATGAAATTCCCCTAAAAACGGATTATCTACAATCGTAGTTGTAACATTAAATCCATTAGGTGCAGTCGGATCATTAAATATTTCGATAATCCCTCCAGCATTTCCTATTGGATCAAAACCTTTACCACTATTCCAGTTTATTGTATCCGAAGCATCAATATCGCCTCCTAACACATAATTACCTGAAAGATTGTTATTCATCCCTTGTAAGGTATTAATATTTGCATCACCTTCTTCACCTAAATTATTGATTACAATATAGGAAGTACCATTAATCAAAAGCGTTGGTGAAGAGCCGCTGATATTAATTTTTGAACCATTATTTAAGTTGTAATCTGAGTTAACCCCATAATTAATAGCAAGTTTAGCTTTGTCGCCACTTAAATCCAAATCACTATTAAAGTTAATATATTTATTTGCGGTAAGTGTAAGTGCAGTATTGCCATTCCAGCTGGTTGCATCGTTGACATTAATATTGCCTTGACCCTCTGCCGTACCAGTCGCATTCAAGGTGACGTTGCCTTTGTTTAAAGCATCGCCCAAAGTCGTACTACTGATACTACCGCCAAAGAAATCGACATCTACATTTTTGGCTTTTAACTCCCAACCGCTCGTGGTCGGCGGCAAGCTTGTTGTTGTATTACGCTGCGTTGTGATATTGGTACCAGAATTGATATGTACCTGTGCCGCAGAAGTTTTTATTTGACCTCCATTACCGCCATTAGGCGCTGAAGCATCTAGTGTTCCACTGACATTCAATGTCCCACTGGTTAAATCACTGCCTAATTCAATCACACCACGGACATTATTCACTGTTTGTGCTTGGATCACTCCAACGCTATTTACGACCGCATTGCTTAATTCATCAATACCTTTTGCCGTCAGTACAACTTTACCACCATCCGCCTGAATCATTCCGCCTGAGTTAATTAGAGCTTGCGCCTTACCTTGATTAATGGTGTAACCCAACAAGCTACCATTATTTAAATTCAGGGTAATATCACCGCCTGCTGCCAATAATACATTGCCTTGCGGTGCTTTGATCGTGCCTGTTTGTTTTACTGTCGGGGCAATCAGAGCAACTGTACCGCCTGTTGGCACAGTAATTTTCCCTCTGTTCTCAACAACTTTGTTGTTACTCGTATTGCTAAAATTAAATAGGTTGTTATTAAAATCACTGTTGCTTAGATTTAAGGTGGATGCTACTAAGCCCGCTGTATTGACCTGTGAAGTACTCCCAAATAACACTCCATTTGGGTTGATAATAAATACCTGTCCATTGGCATTTAATTGACCATTTAAAGTTGAAGCGCTAGTCCCCGTAACTCGGTTTAAAGTAATAGAGCTACTATTAGGCTGGACAAAATTGACAATTTCATTGCTACTGGTCGAAAAGCTACTCCAATCAATTGCTGCTTTTGCGGTTGACTGGTTAATGGTGGTGGTGGTTCCTGATGTTGAAATCGTTGCAGTTCCTGAACTTACAACTCCACCGTTTGGTCCTGCCAATGCAATACTTGCACTTAAAATATTCACAATAAAAATAGCTACTGCTTTTGCAGTAAGAATTAAAGAGACTTTAGACTCTGTTTTTGTAGATTTTTGGTCTGCAATAATTCCCCCTTTTGCGATTTCGCTCACAGCTTGCCAACATAAAAATTTAGAATTCCACACTAATCTATAAATTTTATTCATGAAATATTCCTATTCACTTTTAATATTTTTTTCAACCAATTGTTGAGCATTTTTTTTATCATAGATTTTATTTTTTTGAACATTTTTTAACAGTTTTTCAGATAAATAGCATTCATAAATTTAAAAGTATATTAGCCTATAACTTTAGATGTGTATAATCACAGCTGATACATTTATCAGCATGACTTATGTTTTTAGCTATAAATTCCTATTCATCAAATAATTAAGGGAAATTATTAAAATTTTATTTGAAATTAAATTATTTATAAGTATTTCTTAAAAAATATTATTAACAATGAAAATCATTAGGCTAATAAAAATGATCAACTTGTCTTTAAAAACAACAATTAGATTTTTATGCTAAAAATTTAGCTCACATCCAACTATAAAGTTTAAATAAATTAAATAAGCACCTTATATATACGAATAAAATCAAATACTTAAATTAATAAAAATTTAATATATGATAAAATTTATTTGTAGTAGTATTGTTGTATAGTGTAAGAACAGGTAAGCTCCATGCCACATTCATCAATAAAATTTAAAAATGAAAATGAATACTCGCTATTTACACAAATGGCGAATTTAAACTCGAAACCTGAACTAATTGATCTAAGATTAGAACCGACTAAAAACAAAGTATCAGTGTGGATGGATGCCGCCGTGATCACAATGTTTTCTTTTGGTTTCTTTATTAGTCTTGATAGTGAATTAACTCATCAAATCGTTAACTCTCTGTTATTGATAAAAGCCAATCAGAACGAACCTACTCTTTTCCAAAGTCGTAAAATCATAGATGACAAGGGCTTCTCTCTTCATCATACGTTCATGTATGAAGTAAATGAGAATACTTCGATTAAATTTTTATTTAATAAAGATTGGAATATTAACGAGTTTAATACAGCTTGTGATATTTTAATCAGAGAATTAAAAGCTTATGAAAGAAATGAAATAAGTCAAATCTCAGAAGTTGTGAATACACATTTAAATTCCGAACTTATCTTCATGTCGATTGATGTTAACTTTGATGTGATTTATTTAATCAATTAAGCACTCAATACCGAGCATTAAGTAAACAATTAAAATTTATTCGTAATTCAAATATTAAAAAACCACTTAGGATTAGTACACCTAAGTGGTTGTTTTATATGGTGGGCCCAGACAGACTTGAACTGTCGACCAACGGATTATGAGTTTAGACAAACACTCATTTATATTGATATATTTCAACAACTTAAATAAAATACAATCAAGAAATACATGACTAGCAAATGACCGTAGGTAGTTTCTTTACAACTCAAAGAAATCTGAAGAATTTTCAATATTTTGATAGAAATCTAATCAAAAAATCTTTGCCGTAAAAGTAATAAATGCATAAGAAATAACGTTTTATCATTTAGCATATACAGTACTTACCGAAGATTTACCGTAGCTAGACCTGAAAACCGTTTCGATAAACCGTAGATAACAATGCATTTTTTATAGACCGTAACTGACCATAACTACTTTTACAGTCACGTAGTAAAATGATTAGACCGTAGACTGATATTTCATCACTTGTCTACGGTCCTACTTCTTATCAAGCTGCCACAGTTTGCGTTAACTCTGATATGTCACTAAGTAACTGACCAGATCGAGCATCTATTCTCTCTCCCTCTAGTTCAATACATTGTGGTTTGTTGGGTTCAATATAGGAAAGCCCGTTATATTGATAGCCTCCCCAACCTAACCCCATAAAAGTTACGATCTTGTCTTCATAAGATTTCTTATCATTTTTGACCCTAACATTGCAGTATTTCTTTACAAAATTTACGGCTTGATTAGATTTAAGAACGATCTTATTTCTTTGGTCTAACTCAAAATACTTATGGCTTTTGATGCCTAGAGCAAACTTGGTTGCCTCATCTTTATCGAGCTTTCGTAACCCTTGATTAATCAACTTTTCCAATGCTTTTACATCATATGTCTTAGATGCTTGATCATTTATGAATATGTGCTTAGCAATCTGATCCATAAGTATTTTAATGATTGGATGATTTTGATATTCATGCCCAACTTTTTTTACAGACTTGTAGCTATCCCTCCGTAAGATTTCAAGAATATCATGCATATTGCCGACGTAAATTGATACTTCAGCCATGTGATAATACAGATCAAATTCAATCTCAGAATCCTCTTTTATATAAGGAATTACCTGTGGGTTTTTTAAAATCTGCTTTCCATGCGAAGTAACTCCGTAAACTTGTCTAGTATCCTTGAGATATTGTTTAGCAACACCTGATACTTTATTTTCTTTCAGTTCTTGCAGCTTTTGCTTAGCTTCTGCGTAAGCTTTCTCCAACTCACCACCAATGGTTGCGGTGCTCACTGTTTGAGAAATGAATGCATTTGGGTTAGCTTCAGTTAATCGATATTCTAAATATCCAATATTAGAATAAAGATTCTGAGTATCTATTGAGAATGCTTTAGCTGCGACAACCGCATGATTAATAGTAATTTCATCATCAATGCTTCCAAGCCCTTCTATTTTTATCAAATCTTTGAGAGCCTTATTTATAGTCTCTACAACCTTATACCCTTTTAGCGATTGTTTTTGCTTCATAAGCTGTGAAGCAGCTTGCAAATGCTCTAAAATCTTGATATTGGCTGCACATTCTAAATCAACTATTTCTACATATTGGTGATGAATCGCCACTACATCATTAATTATAGAACTATCAATTTCTTGATCTAAGTGAATGTAAATTGGTGGATTTGCATGACGTGTTCTGCCTATAAATTGAGTAATTTCATCTACATGTGTATTACCACCCAATATATGAATACTATCAATCTCATCATCAGTATTCATGAAGTTTATGGCTTCATCCCAAACAGAAGTTGTCAAAATTACGCTATATTCCATTGACAACTTGCTTGAGTTAACCATATCAATAATAGCTTCATTCCCTTGTCTTTCTCGGTTTACAACAAGTGTAGAAATACCCTGCTTCTGCAAAAAGAAACGATATTCTTCAGCTTTTCTTTTATCGTTAATTCGAACAAAGATGATCTTTTCAGAATCCGTAGACTTCATCAAATTAACTCGGTTAATGATAAAGTTAACGCAGTTAAGATCATGTTGCTGAGCGTATTGTTGTAAAAAGATCTGACGTTGAACTGGCTTTACTTGGGTAAACTGATAAATATGATCAAGTGAAAGTGGCAACTTATCTAAAAGTTCCATAGTAAGCGTTGCACTCACCAACAATACCTTTCTTACATGCTTCTTTTGCATAAAGTCTAATATTTCATTTAACGCCTTGCCTCTATACCCACCTGCACAATAAAGCTGATGTACTTCATCCACCACTAAAATAGTATCTGATTGGATGTATGGCTTGATTTTAGCTAACTGATCATATGTAGCCACAATATTATTTGTCGATAATTCTTCCTCAGACACTTTAAGTTCTCCATAACAAAAAACAGTTCCCTGATCTTTGTAATTTTGCTCAAGCTGTTGTACCTGAGACACTTTTGGACACAACATCACAACTCGCTCCTGTGGCATAAGAGTTTCCACTACAAATGTAGATTTTCCTGTCCCAGTAGAAGCTTTAAGCAATGTTGTACCGACTTCAATTGATGCCAAATGATCCGCAATCATTTGGCCTTCACTTAAGTTAAATTCCATCATATTTACTAAATTTGGCATGAGTTCTCCTAAGGGTATGGTTTTCATACCCAATAAAATTTCACGTGTGTTTAGGTCGTAGGCTTAGATAGACGCTTGATTTACAATTTCAGCGACTTTTTGGTAGGCATCTAACATGACTTCCCCATTGAGATGAGCATAGCGCTGGGTTGTTTGTGGTGAAGCATGACCAAGTAAATGCTGAACAACATACAGGCTTAACCCTTTATTGACAGCCATACTTGCGAAGTTGTGTCTCAAATCATGAATTCGCATGTTCGGTATCCCTGCTGCTTTCATGATTTTGTCATAGCATTTACGAATATCATTGAACGCTTGTCCCGTTTGCGGATTAGCAAAAACATATTCACTTTGACGTGGTAACATTTTTCTAATTTCTGCCAAGCTTTCACTTGCTAAACGTATCAAGCGTGGTTTACCTGATTTGTTATTTTCAAGCTTCCAATGGCCTGAGGACAAATCGACATCAGCCCACTTCATATCCATAACCTCTCTTTTACGCATACCTGTCAGTAATAAAACTTTTACAATCGCCACAATAACGAGATTATCAATTCCATATTCTGCAGGTGAATTCAGCACTTGCATTAGTCGAGGGAGCTCTTGCTGGGATAAAAAACGTTCAATTTTATTCACCTCTTTGTATTTCTTAACTCGTGATACTGGGTTCTTTTCAACTAAACCTAGATCCATCGCATGGCTATACATTACGGAAAGTAATGCACGAATACGATTAATCGTTGCATGTGATAGCTCCGAATCTTTCGCATGATCAAGAATTTGCATGACGTTAGTTGCTTCCACTTGATTTAATGGAAGATGACCAATCACATTGTGCAAATGATTGTTAAACCTTGATAAATCATCACTGTGTGAACGTTTACGTTTCTGCGCATATGGATAGTAAGTCTTAGTGAAAAATTCATTTACTGTCGGCATTGCTTTTTGTACATCACGTTCATGCTGTGGGTCTTTACCAATCGTCAATAAATCATTTTTAGCTTGGGCAATAAGCCTTACCTCAGCTAAACGTAATTCTGGATAATTACCCAATTTCATCGCGCGCTTGGTTCCGTTAATTACATAACGAAATAACCAAGTCTTTTTACCCTGACGAGTAACTACAAGTTTGAGTCCTTTCACTACATTGTCAGTTATCTCAAGTTCACGTCGACTCTGAGGACAAACAATGCTCATCACGAGTGCCTCATCCAATTTTTGTTTCGCGTTCATTAGTTTCTCCAAAATTTAGGCAAACAAATCCCCTTGACCGCTAAAGGCCATTTTGCAAATTCAAAAGGGGGATTAATAAAAATTAGTAAGCTTGAGTATTCATGCTTTAAGTTGGTTTCCTAATTCACACAATAGGTAAATCAGGTATATGAATCATTAAGTCGTCATCTCCTTTAAAAATGTCATTTCATTTAAGTTGAAAACATCTTGCATGATTGTGATTTTCAAAACAATATCTCTAAAAATTCAAAATAAAAAATGTATATATACTTATATTTCATATAGATGTAATATAGTTTTCTATCAAAGCATATGCGAAAAAATTCAATATTTTTTACAAACCGTTACATCTTTCGGAGGGTACAGTGGCTTCTTTGGTTGAAAATCAATTTGATTCTGAAGAATTAGTACTAACAAAAGGTGCTAATCTAGCTTTTCCCATGATTCTCTCTGACTCCGTTATCACTCCAAGTCAAACAAAAAGATCGAAAAATACGCACCCGAAATTCATGAACGACGCAAAGTTCCATCAACTACAAAAAGATGCAATCAAAAATGGAGCTAAATCATTAAAAGATTTATTAGATTATTACAATGCTGCTGCAGATATTCCGACCACACGCATGACATTAAGAAGCAAGTTACGTAAAATTGAAGAGAAAAAAATATTGGGAAGATTTTATAAATGCAAACAACTTTTTTTCTTTAATGTTGATTATAATAAATGTCTGATTTTTGATAAGAAAATCAACTATTACAAGCATATTTTTATTATTGAATCAATATCCTTAGAAGTTGATAAGGTTCTATATAGAGTCATTTGTTCACGACAAAATATTAAAGATATTAATTTAAAATACTTACACTGTTTCGAAACAGTCTATGTTGCTAAAAATATTCTAAAGATTAATCAGAATTTATGGAGTGATCATCAAGAGTTATTCCGTTTTGTATCATTTCCAGACTTAATAAAAAAGCTTCACACTTTGATAGAAAAGCAAAAACTGGATATCTACAGCTACAGAACGATCTCTACAGAGAATCTTAAGAAAGCAATATCTCTACTAAATACTCAGGAATTTTCTTCTGTTCTAGAATATTTTCAAATACTTAAACGCGAAGAAGAAACACAATTTATTGATCGTGCAGAACTATTAACTTTAAAAGTTCATCGCTCATCAAAAACCTTAGAAGAAAAAACTGACTCACTAAAATTGCCACCTCCAATCCAGTTATCATTATTCAATAAAGCCAAGAAGTTACTCATTCAAAATAATTTATCAGAAGCTGTTGGCTGGCTTGAACTGCATTCGCAATATCAGCAAAATCTAAGTAATGGGTTAACTTTCGAAAAAAATATATCGCAAATACAAAGAGAAAAACTACAGCAAATAATTATCCAAAGGAACTAAGGACTACAAGACCCTGCTTCTTCCTATTTGACGTATGCATTAGTCCTTTCCTTACAAGTCCAAATTAGAATTCCCGTAAAACCCAAAAAGTTTTACGGTTCATCTTACGGTTTAAGACTGGTGTTTAGATTTATGGGATGCTGTTTAACAACTAGAGTGACATAACTCAGGGGCTTATTCGATTATCCTCTCCACTACTTTGCTGACTGGGGTTCGCTAAAGCACCATCACGTATTTTTGATACCCAAATTTGGATAGATTTGATATGGAATATAGATCAACACTCCTTCAGTATCGTTAAGGGTGATATAAACTTCACAAGCGTATGGACATTTCTCAATGTACTCAACCTCACTAGCATTTAGTTTGTCCAGAATTGAGAATGGTAAACCTGCAATAGGTACGTTAAGTTCATGGGTATGCTCTAAAACAACAAACCACCCATATTGGGTGGCTTGGTAGTCTTCTTGATACTCTATTTCGATTCGATCAATCGCACTAGCTATTGCTAAACGTATAGCTTGATTCATCACATGTTCTAAATCACGCTTACTTTTGACAATATTCATTCGCTATCCCTCCTTTTTTGATGTTTCAGAGCGTCCGTGTTTCGGCTTATCAGTAATAGATTTTGTATCGATTGCCTTTTTGTCATCATCGTCTAATACATTAGATAGTGGTGCAGATGATGCGTCATTGAGCCTTTTTAGCCAAAATTCAGCATCATCACTCACCTCTAATAACCGTTGCGTATTGGGATGAGGATGAACGACTTTCTGATCAACGAGAATTGCAGCCAGAAAGCATGGGTTATTTGCTGACTTACCAATGAAAAGTCCTTTCAATGAGGTTGCATGAAAAGCTTTTCCAGTTTTTCGTAATGCATAAACTGTCTGAAGAATATCTTCTATTTTGACTAATTCTGCGCTAAACCCACCTGATGATTCATTTTTGCTAATCGCTATTCCTAAAGACGCATCATCATTATTTCGCCATATTTGATAATGCAAGTTCCCTTTGGATCGTTCCGATAGTTTTGGGCAAATTAGCGTATTGACTAGAGTATGATTAATTTTATCTGGAACACGTGGTTGCATATTTTTCTCCAAAATTTGGGTATAAAAAATCCCGATGTACTTTTCGTACATCGGGACATAGATATTTCGAATCAGTGAGAAGCTAATTCACCAAAGCCATGAAAATGGTCCCTTAAGCTTTCGGACTTTTTCATTAATTTCTTGCTCAGACAGGAAGCAATACCGAACAAATTCGATAAAGCTTAAAATGAGTGGGATATAGAGTACACAAAGCAAAAGATACACAATCCCCCATCCCCACGAGCCGACATAGAATTTATGCGCGCCCAAGCCACCGCCAACTAACGTTAAGAGTATCAATGCAACTTTTGATTTTTCCTTATTCTGAACTACGGTGGTAGCTGCTAGAGAAGGATAAACATTTATCGCTTGACTCGAATCATTGAGCTCATAATCAATCTCTAAGCCCTCTTTTATTGGAATAGTGCCACGCCATTCGTACAAATCAAATGTAATACGCTCACTATTTTTTGTGATGATTACTGCTTTATTTTGGACAGTATCAATTCCAAGGATTTTTCCTTCCATATATACCTAACTTATAAATATTTGAATTAAATGATGATAGAGATACGCACATAATGTACCTATTTTGGGTACAAAGGTCAATGTATCTTAAATAGGTACAATGACAAATAGTATCTACACCAATGAAATGCTTGCTTTGCGAAGTTGGTTGAAACAAGAACGTGAAGCTAGAAATCTTTCTATGCGTGCTCTAGCAGAACGTATGGAGAAACCGCACTCGTTTATACAAAAAGTTGAACAAGGCGAACGCCGTTTAGATGTCGTAGAATATGTATGGTATTGCCATACTTTGGGTATTGATCCTCAGATTGGACTGGAATTAATTCAGAATGAGCTTCCAAAAGATAATAGCTCCATACCTCCTACCTAAGCATTCATCCACGATAATCTAAATATTTTCATGCTAATTGGTCTGTTACATGGCCTTTCTCCTAATCTGAATGCAAGCATAAAAAATCCCGATGTACTTTTCGTACATCGGGATCAATTGTGAAACGTATGAGACTAGATCAGATCAGAATACGACCTATAGCAATTAGCTTCTCAAGAATAGCTCTATCTGGGTTATTACATGTGTAAAGTGCGTTTGCCAAAGTTTGTGCTTTCTCTGTTGGAATGAGCGCAATAGCATCTGCAATGCACTCTAAATGATGCGAATATTTCATCTGTACTCCTGTTCACGTTTATGAATATTATTGCTGCATACATTATTTACTTAGCAACTCACTCAAATAATATGTAAATCAAAGTTAGATTTATTTCGCTTTGCTAGAAAAATAAGATTGATCTACTGTAGGGGGGGAAATTGATATTATATGAATTATTATATAAGAAAACTCCCCCTAGTTTTTGGTCACTAACCCTTGTCCAGCAAGTCTTTTATCTATTTTTGTATTCTAGATTTTTTACTCCCCCTCCAAAATCTATACTGTAGAAAATACAATCAGTTCGTACAATAACAGAATCACTTACGCTGATTTTCTAGCTCATCGCTGATGTACTGGATTCCTTGCTTAGGATCACTCCCTAG
Source organism: Acinetobacter sp. Z1 (assembly GCF_024296945.1). Classification (NCBI taxonomy): domain Bacteria; kingdom Pseudomonadati; phylum Pseudomonadota; class Gammaproteobacteria; order Moraxellales; family Moraxellaceae; genus Acinetobacter; species Acinetobacter sp. Z1. The sequence continues at coordinate 2,221,496 of NZ_CP101115.1, forward strand.
TGCATGGCAATAATATAGGTACTCAATAATATCCAATACATATTGACCCTGCTCAATATCATTGACATATGAGCTAGGTTTGTTCAGCTTATTGGATAATTCTAGTTTCGAAATTCCTTTAGATTTTCTTTCCTTTTTGAGCCATTGCTGCAAAATTTGTGTCATTCTGATTCGCTCCCAAGAAGGGCAAAGCTCAAAATATAGGGCTGTAGCGAACAAAAATTGTGGGAAACTGTGGCGTTGCTTGGTATAAAATAAATTATCTTCATGATCATTCCTAGTTCTAAAGATCATGAAAATAATATGTGGTTAAGTAACTGTTCATTACTCACTAAATCAGCTCAATGAACACTTTGGGAATCATTTCTCTGTGTGAATATTTAAAAATTTTTCAAGATTATTAATTGCTTCAGGTATTAGTTGATATACACTATATTCGCCTGATCTGTTTTTTGAAATCAAACCTAGGTTTATTAATACTGCACATAAAAATCCAGAATTATTATTATCTGCTACAGAAAGCTTTCCAGCTAATAAATTTATCCTTGCGAATAATGGCTGAAACATATCACTGGCTTTGTAATACTTTATATCTGCTAATTCCAAAATATACTCTCTGAGAGTATTTAAACTCAAAGGATTTTTAAATACTGTACCTTTAGCCGAATTCAATATTTCTAAACCTAAAGTAGAATCGGCTAACCTCAAAATTCGATAAGATAGCTCTTTTTTATTCTCATCAGTAGCAGAAAGTTTCGGACATCGGTATTCACAATCAATTTCTTTTTTACTAATGATTGATTCTTCATAAGTACACATAGTTTTGTAGACCTTAATAATTCCTAAGTTTAGAACTAGATAAGGATTTTTATAAAAAATTCAATCATTAATAGGCTAAAATATTTGACTGAAATTAGACTTGGTTGATATTTACCCTCGACTCAAAAGCAAACACAATCAGATTAATATAATATCAATCAATACCCATCAACCTTTGACCTATTCTTTTTGTTGTACATCACACTCATTCGACTGTATTCATCTTTGCTAATACCAGCTCAAGCCTGTCTGAGAATAAAGGGGGAAATTTGTTAGTTATATGAATTATTATATAAGAAAACTCCCCCCTGTTTTTTGGTCTCTATCCCTTATATAGCATGGCTTTCACCTTTTTTTCTCTACAGATTTTTTACTCCCCCTCCAAAACTCCCCCCTTTAGAGAACTCTAACCATACTTATTACTTACCTGCTTTATTCGTCAAGTTATAATAGCGACAACCAATGTCGTGATATTTCTGCTCTTTCTAGTATTTTGACTAGACGATCTATTATAATCATCTCATAAAATGATGATTTATTGGGATTCACAAACACTATGGCTCGTACTCCAAAGCAAACAAAACAAGAACCAATTGAGGTCGTACTTTGGAAGTCAGCAGATAAACTTCGAAAGAATATTGATGCTGCTGAATATAAACATGTCGTACTTGGTTTGATCTTCCTCAAATACATCAGTGATTCATTTGAAGAGCACTATAAAAAATTAGTCGATGGTCAAGGTGAGTTTGCAGGTGCAGATCCAGAAGATCGTGATGAATACACCGCCTATAACGTCTTCTTTGTGCCTGAAGTCGCTCGTTGGTCTTATCTACTAGAACAAGCCAAGCAACCCTCTATTGGGGTGATTGTCGATGCCGCAATGGAAGCGATTGAGAATGATAATCCTCAACTCAAAGGTGTACTTCCAAAAGTCTACGCACGTCAAAATCTTGATCCAACAAGTTTAGGTGAACTGATCGATATGATCGGTAATATCGCATTGGGTGATACCAAGTCTCGCTCTGCCGATGTATTAGGTCATGTATTTGAGTATTTCTTAGGTGAGTTTGCTTTAGCTGAAGGTAAGCAAGGTGGTCAGTTCTATACGCCAAAGTCAATTGTTGGTTTATTAGTTGAGATGTTAGAACCGTATAAAGGGCGTGTATTTGATCCTTGCTGTGGTTCGGGTGGTATGTTCGTTCAGTCGGAGAAATTTGTAGAATCTCATCAAGGCCTGATTGATGACATTTCGATTTATGGTCAAGAGAGCAACCAGACCACTTGGCGACTTGCCAAGATGAACTTAGCCATTCGTGGCATTAACTCAGAGCATGTGAAATGGAACTCTGAGGGTTCATTCCTCAATGATGCGCACAAAGACCTCAAGGCAGATTACATCATCGCCAACCCTCCATTTAACGTATCCGACTGGAGTGGTGAGCAATTGGTTGGCGATGCTCGCTGGCAATTAGGTACCCCCCCTGTGGGCAATGCTAACTTCGCGTGGATGCAGCATTTTCTTTATCACATGTCGCCTAAAGGACAAGCTGGTGTGGTACTGGCGAAAGGTGCGCTCACCTCCAAAACCAGTGGTGAAGGTGAAATTCGCAAAGCTTTGGTTAATGATGCCAATGTGATCGACTGTATTGTCAATTTACCTGCCAAGCTTTTTCTAAATACTCAGATTCCTGCTGCTTTATGGTTTTTGCGTCGTGATCGTGCCAATTCAAGCAAGTACAAAGATCGTAGCAACGAGATTCTGTTTATTGATGCTCGTAACTTAGGGCATCTGATTAACCGCAGAACCAAAGTTTTATCTGATGATGACATTAAGCTGATTACAGAGACTTACCATAACTGGCGTAATAAAAACGCTGTGTACGAAGATGTTGCAGGCTTTTGTGCTTCTGTACCACTCGAAAAAGTCGCTGAGCTTGATTATGTGCTTACCCCAGGTCGTTATGTCGGTTTGGCTGATGATGAAGATGAGTTTGATTTTAAAGAACGCTTTAGCAGTCTAAAAGCAGAGTTTGAAGCACAACTTGCAGAAGAAGCTAAGCTGAATCAAGCTATTATGGAGAATTTGGCAAAGGTGATTATATGAGTAAATTAATCACATACCGCCTAGATGAAATCGCAAATGTAATTGACTGCGAACATAAGACAGCACCAAAAATAGACTCAAGTGAATATTATTCTATTCGTACTCCTGACATCAAAAATGGACGTTTGTTATATGAACAAGCAAACAGAGTCAGTGTAGAAACTTATAATTCATGGACTAAAAGAGGAATACCTGAAACTGGTGATCTTATACTTGCCCGTGAAGCTCCTGTTGGCGAGGTAGGATGGATTGATAAAGATCATAAAATTTGTCTTGGGCAGAGAACTGTGCTTATCAAAATCTATTCAGATAAAATCGATAAGAAGTACTTGCTCTATTCTTTCGTATCACCGAGATTTAAGGATTATTTAAATGAGCTTTCAGGTGGTAGTGTAGTTGCCCATCTAAATATGAAAGACATTCGTGCTTTAGAGTTCTCATTTCCCCCTCTCCCTGAACAAAAAGCCATAGCCTCTGTTCTTTCATCATTAGATGACAAGATCGACTTATTACATCGTCAGAATAAAACTTTAGAAGCGATGGCTGAAACACTGTTTCGACAGTGGTTTATTGAGGAAGCGAGAGAGGAGTTAGGAGATGCTGATCTTACACAATTAATTCGTTTACAAAGCGGATATACATTTAAAAGTAAAGATTTTCAGGAAAGTGGAATTTTTGGAGTAATCAAGATCAAGAATATTTCAGGAAATATCATTGATATTGAGCAAACTGATTTTGTATGTGATGAAGTTGGATTATCTACTGCTCAACGCTTCTATGTATTGAGTGGGCAAGTCTTAATTGCGATGACAGGAGCTGAAATTGGTAAGTTGGGTCTTGTGCCAAAAACAAGTAAAAAGCTTTTATTAAATCAACGAGTGGGATTGCTAGAACCAAAGTTTAAAGGAGCTGAATATCTCGCTTATCTTCACTTGAAGAGTGAATATGGGCAAGATTACATTGCGAACTCAGCAACAGGTAGCGCACAACCCAATATTAGTGGTTCTTTAATTGAAGCTTGCCCATTTCCAAAATTTGATAATTCTTTTCTTATACAATGTGGGGAACAAGTTCAAATTTACTATGAAAAAGTAAAAGAGAATTTAGGGCAAATCCAGACACTTGAACAACTACGAGACACCTTGCTTCCTAAGCTTATGAGCGGTGAAGTTAGAATCCAATACCAAACAGAACAAGTCGTATAATATTTAGTGAAGTCATTTGATGGCTTCACCTTTTTTACATTACATTCAGGGGGCTGAATGTAAATAAGAAATTAATCGAGGCTATAATCGCTGCTGTTATCGTACTAGTTGGGGGCTACTACTATGCTTCGCCCTACCTCGTCCTCAATAGCATCAAGAGTGCAGCAAAAGCAGGTGACAGCGAGAAAGTCTCTGCATACATCGACTATCCAAGTAGCCGCCAAAGCTTCAAAGATCAAATGAATGCTTACATGGTTAAGGATATGACATCAAAAGAAACTAATGGTTGGGAAGCTTTAGGTGCAATGATGGCAACAACTATGGTTGATAAAATGGTAGATACTGTTGTTACTCCTGAAGGCATGACATTGATGCTTCAAGGGAAAAATCTAAAGGACAACGTAAAAGATTCAGTTCAACAAGAAGAATCATCAATCCAAGATGAACATCAACCAGATTACAAATCAGGATACACCTCTCTCAATGACTTTGAGATTGTGGTCAAAGATCAAGGCAAAGCTAAAGACGTCAAAGTACTGATGGTCCGTAATGGCTTGAGTTGGAAAATTAATAAGATAGTAGTTCCACTAAACTAACTTATTTAAGATACTAAAAAGTAGCCTTATCAATAAGACTACTTAAACTTATACTCGTTAGACTAGAATTCTTTCTCCTGTGTTCATGCACAGAAGATGTTGATCATCTAATTTCTGAAAAGCTAGTGTAATTGGGGGTTCTTTTGCCATTACAGCTTGGATACCATGTTCGGCTATTTTCTTTGCAAACACACTTTTTTCAGCAATGTTCGATGAAAATGTTTGCACACTGTGTAGTAACTCCTGTTTTCTCTTATCCAAAATACTCAGCTGATTCTTAGTTTTTCCATCCATAAAACTACCACCAAAGCCAACTGTAGCACCTAAAGCAAAAGTGGTTAGACCTATCGGAGGAAAACCAATTGTTAAAATTGTTGCAGCAATTTTACCTTTATTGTCATTGACTACTTTCTGAGCCTTATTAGTTAAAGAATTCATAGAATTAATTTCAGTTGTAATATTCTCTTTTATTCGATTATTTAACAATATCAAATGTTCTAGCTCTTGCATAATACGCTGTTGAAGTAATTCTTTGATTACATCCATATCTCCTAAATGATTCATAATATGACAACAAATTAGACGTAAACTTAAACATAGGAATGCAAGCTCTGCTAGCTCATTTACGTCTTTTACTTTTTTTTCAATATCTGCTTTTAGATCTGCGGTTCCAAATATTTCCTTATGTTCAACTTTTTGCAGACCATATTTCTCTAAATCAGCTTTAAGATGTAAGTAAATCTGTTTTAAATCATCATCATATTTCGATAAAATTGAAGCATTCAGAATAATTTTTCGTTGTTCTGGATTTGCGATAGTTAAAAAATCCATCTTCTCTTTTAAGTTATCAAAGATTGCTTGAACTCTTGCTTTACGTTCAGTTTTCTGAAAATCAGAAATCTGATTTACACTATTTTGCAAAGCTTCTAGTTTTTTATTAATGTCAGCCAAATGTTTTTGTGCAACTATTACAGATGCTATTTGCCAGACAGCAGCAGCATTAACCAGTTTAGATAATGAATCAGCGTGATATAAACGAGCATGTTCTGTAATTCCGCCATTTGTAGCTCGAGAAAATGCTCTTAAACCATTTCCATCAGCAGCTTGGGCTAAATCACCATGAATTACAACTTCCATAATATGCTTATTAGCAATCTCAGCTGATGTCATTAATGCAGGAGCTGCTTGTGCGGCAACTGAAGCAATGTTAGAAAGTGCATCTAAATGTGGAATCTTTTTATATACCTTTTCTTGTTTAGAATATTGAGCTGAAATTTCTATTAAAGGATGCTTCTCATCTTCCCCAATTATAATCGAATGCGAACCCATTATCTTTATCCTTATAAAAAAATTAAGTATGTGACAATAATTATTTCATCGATATAAATAACTAAATTTTCGAAATTTATCTACTTTTTTTGTTATATTTAGTCTGCAACGTTCCAAAAATTATAATGTGAGGTTTTTTAGTGTCTAAGATGACAGAATCAGACATAGAGCTGATGGCAATAGAGCAACTTGAAGCACTAGGCTACACTTACATTTATGGGCCTGATATTGAATCTAAATCGGTCGATCCTTTAAGAAGCTATAAGCAGGTCATCTTAGAATCGAAAGTATTGGCATCATTACAACGACTCAACCCTCAACTGAGCGAAGACAAGTGCATCGAAGCACTCAAGCAAATCAATAATTTACAGTCACAAGAAATGCTGAGTAACAACCAAGCATTTCATCGTTTATTGACCGAAGGTATCAAGCTTGAGATTTCCAAGCATGGGAATACACAAGGTGAACTCGCTTGGCTCATCGACTTTAACCACCCGACAAATAATGAATTTCTCGTAGTCAATCAAGTCACCATTCGAGAAGATCGTTGGGAACGGCGACCTGATCTTATTCTGTATGTGAATGGTCTACCCCTCGTTGTCATTGAACTCAAAAATGCTACGGATGAAAATGCCACCATTGAGGGCGCATACAAACAGATTCAGACTTACCAAAACCAAATTCCTACCCTATTTACATACAATGCTTTTAATATTATTTCTGACGGCTTAGAAGCGAAAGCAGGTACGATTTCTGCTGATTTTAGTCGATATATGGCTTGGAAAACAGCAAATGGTCAAACCAAAGCCAAGAAGACGCAAGCGCAACTCGAAGTACTGATTCAAGGCTTACTTAATCCTATCACCTTGATTGATATGATTCGACATTTCATTGTGTTTGAGTCAAGCAAGCAAGAAGATACCAATGGTTTGATTACCGTTAAGACCATCAAAAAAATGGCTGCTTACCATCAATACTATGCAGTCAATGCCGCAGTCCTTTCTACCATTCGTGCATCAAATGCAAATACTGAATCTCAATCAGCCGAAGTCGCTATTCATCAACAAGGTAGAAGCAAACAAGAACTGGTACAACAACAAGCCTTAGGTGATAAAAAAGCAGGTGTGGTTTGGCATACGCAAGGCTCAGGCAAATCGTTGTCTATGGTGTTCTATACGGGGAAAATTGTACTTGCACTCGATAACCCAACCGTTGTGGTCATTACGGATCGGAATGATTTAGATGATCAATTATTTGGTACTTTTGCAGGTGCAAGCCAACTTCTTCGACAAACACCCAAGCAAGCAGATAATCGAGATGAACTTAAAGAACTGCTCAAGGTTGGTTCAGGTGGCGTGATCTTTACCACCATCCAAAAGTTCCAACCTGAAGACGGTAGCAGCATTTACGAAGAATTATCCAATCGAACCAATATTGTTGTGATTGCTGATGAAGCGCACCGCTCACAGTATGGTTTCAATGCAAAAGAAGTCGATATTAAGGATGATGATGGCAAAGTCGTAGGTAAGCGTACCGTATACGGCTTTGCCAAATACATGCGTGATGCATTACCAAACGCAACTTACCTAGGGTTTACAGGTACGCCGATTGAGAAAACGGATGTCAACACCCCTGCTGTTTTTGGTAATTATGTTGATATTTACGATATTTCACAGGCAGTTGAAGATGGCGCAACAGTACGAATTTTCTATGAAAGCCGTTTAGCAAAAATTGCAATCAGAGATGAAGGTAAAGAACTGATTGAGCAATTTGATGATCAATTTACTGAAGATGATCTAAACCAAACCCAAAAAGAACGTGCTAAATGGGCAAGAGTTGAAGGACTCATTGGTAGTAAAGAACGCATCAAAGCGATTGCAAAAGACCTCGTTGAACATTTTGAGCAACGATTAGTCGCCAATGCCAATCAAGGTAAAGGCATGATCGTGAGTATGTCACGTAGAATTGCCGTAGATCTTTACAATGAAATTGTAGCAATCAAGCCTGAATGGCATAGTGATGACTTAAATGATGGTGTCATCAAAGTCGTCATGACCGCCAGTGCATCGGATGGTGATGTGATTGCCAAACATCATACCACCAAGCAACAACGCCAAATCTTAGCCAATAGAATGAAAGATAATGACGACAAACTCAAACTCGTTATTGTTCGTGATATGTGGCTAACAGGCTTTGATGCCCCAAGTATGCACACTTTATATATTGATAAGCCGATGAAAGGTCATAACCTCATGCAAGCCATTGCACGAGTCAACCGAGTATATAAAGATAAACTCGGCGGTTTAGTGGTCGATTATTTAGGAATCGCATCAGACCTCAAAGAAGCTTTGTCATTTTATTCTGATGCAGGTGGTAAAGGTGATCCTGCGCTAATACAAGATGAAGCAGCCACAATTTTGCAAGAAAAACTAGAAGTCCTTGATGGAATGATGCATGGCTTCAATTATGCTGAGTACTTCACTGCAAATACTTCACGTAAGTTAAGTATTATTTTGGAGGCTGAGGAGCATATTTTGGGTATAGAGCAAGGACAAGCCAAAAACCGCTTTCTCACTGCGGTTACAGCAATGTCTCAAGCATTTGCTTTAGCTGTTCCTCATCCTTCTGCAATGGAAGCAGCTCCTATCGTTGCATTCTTTCAAGCAGTAAAAGCTCGATTAGTAAAATTTAGCGATGGTACAGGCAAAATCTCAGGTATGAGTAATGCCGAACTTGAAGCCAAAGTGAAGCAAACAATTGATCAAGCCTTAGTTACTGAACAAGTGGTCGATATCTTCGATGCGGCTGGTATTCAGAAACCTGATATTTCTATTCTCTCAGATGAGTTCATGCAAGAGATGAAAGGATATCAGCATAAAAATATTGCGCTTGAAACACTGAAAAAACTATTGGCTGATGAAATCAAAATAAGAGGACAACGTAGCGTAACCCAAGGCAAGAAGCTCATGGATATGCTAAGTACTGCCATTAAAGGCTATCAGAATAAAGTACTCACTGCTGCTGAAGTGATTGATGAACTCATCAAGCTCGCAAAGACCATTCAGGAGTCTGACAAGCTTGCTGCCGAACTCAATCTAACTGAATATGAGTATGCCTTTTACTCTGCTGTCGCTGAAAATGATAGTGCAAGAGAACTTATGCAAAAAGATATCCTTAGAGAGCTTGCAGTGGTACTTACTGAATCTATTCGCCAAAATGTCACGTTGGATTGGACAATTAAAGAAGCAGCACGGGCAAAGTTAAGAGTAATTGTGAAACGGTTGCTAAAAAAATATGGATACCCACCTGATATGGCATTATTAGCGACTGAAACTGTTATAGAACAGGCTGAGCAATTAGCAAATGAACTTGCGGAAATGTCGAATCTAGAAGAGGTTTGACCATAAATTGGTCCATCGGATTTTTGAACTGATGGACCATCAAATAGACCGTTGGTCTAAACTTTTTTTCATTTCTTCCATTAAAAAACCTCATAACTCAAATAGTTACGAGGTTTTATATGGTGGGCCCACCGTGACTTGAACACGGGACCAACGGATTATGAGTCCGCTGCTCTAACCAACTGAGCTATAGGCCCTTTATAGTGTAAACTCTTGTATTTGCAAGTTTTAACACCGAAAGGATGGTAGCGAATTTTAAATAGGAATACAAGTTCTTTTAATGCAATGAAATGAAAAAAACGGATATTTGCTATTAAATTAAACAATTAAATTACATTTTCTGAAATCAACAGTGAAAAATGCAGAGCCTTCACTTAAGGATATATCATCAGAATAATTGAGACTGTTATGATCGTTCTACTAAGCATGAGCAAAGTAAATTAGTATATTTAAAGACTTCATTTAAACATACTGATCACATTTATAGAAAATGAATCCAATCAATTTCAAATTACAACCACTGTTATAAGCAAAACTTTAAACCCAAATAGGTATTACGAACAAGTCACACCATTCATCGTCATTATTCTTTTTTCATCAACCATATTTACAGAAGCAGCAACAGCATCAATAACACGACTCAACCCGATACTTGAAGCATTTACAACATCTTGAGTTTTATTAAGATCATTTAAAATAGGTTGCGTGAATGACATTCTGCAACTGAGCTGATTAATCGTATTAGTCGTGTTTGGATTGGTTTTTTCTGATAGAACTTTAAAAGGGTCTTCTCGTTTAATAATCCATGCAACCGAGATCTCAACGGCTCGATTATATTTGTCACTAGCATGATTATTGATTATATCAAAACGTGAAAAATCTGTTGCAATACGATATGACACTTTGCCACCTGTCATGCCACTACTATATCTATCGACAGCACCTAATTTTTGCTGTAACCCAGCCGATAAACCATCTCGTAATTCAGCGCTTAATGTAGAAGTCCAACGTTCATTATCTAACACTTTGGACTGTCCATTATTATTTTGAATTACCAAAGGTGCTCTATTTAAACGATCAGGTAGACCTACAGGCAATACTTCAATCACACGAACATTAGAACTCACTATTGGCGTCACTTTAGGCGCCAATGTATAGTAGTTGGGTGTAGTCGAACTAGAGCAGGCACTCAACATTATCGTCATTAAAACTAGACCACTATCGACAATCACTTTCTCATTGAAAAATGATTTTTTAATGCTTTTACTTATCATTGTCAGCCTCTGGTCTTTTTCCACGAATCAGTGATTCAGGATGTTGTTCAATATAATCTGCCATAAGTTGTAATGAGGCGGCAGCTCGTGTCATTTGTTGAAGTGCTCGACGCACATCCTGCTGCATTGGTGCATCACTCGATAAAATTGTTTCAGTAGATTGCATGGTTTTGCGCACATCGTCTAAAGCAGCTTGTAAGCCAGGAGCAACTTTACCATCTAACTGTTTTACTAATTTATCTGTAGATTCAATGGTCGTATTCATATTATTCAATGTTTTACGAACATCCTGACCAATCTCAACCAATGGGAACTTACTCACTTTATCTGCAATTTGAGAAACTTGCGCTTGTAATCCACTTAATTCAGTTGGCGTAGTTGGTACTTCTGCTTTGCCATCAGCACGAATTATTAAAGTTGCTGATTTGGCTTTAGGGAACATATCAAAAGCGATATAGTTTTGCCCTGTAAGTAAATTCCCTGTTCGCATTTGTGCACGCCAGCCTTTTTGAATGAAATGTTTAAATATTTCACCATCTGGATCTAACTCTTTACCATTTGCAAGACGTGAAGGATAAATTACAGCGTCAACACGCATACGAAGTTGTGAATAGCTTGGGTCAAATTCAACATTAATTGATTTAACACTGCCAATTTCTATACCCATAAAATCAATCGGTGCACCAACAGCTAAACCACGTAAGGAATGATTAAAGTACATCAAAATTTGATGTGCTTTACCATCTGGCTCTTTCATCGCTTCTGTTCGTGAATCCCACAAGTTAAATCGACTGTTATTTTCAGCAGAAGCAGCGTTAGATGTTTCAGGATAACCAAAAGCAATACCGCCCGCGACAATGCTTGCAAGCGATTGAGTGTCTAAATTAAATCCAGATGCATTCAAAGTTACATCGACACCACTCGCTTGCCAAAACCGCGCATCTGTTGTCACGAACTTATCATAGGGTGCTTGTACAAATGTTTGCAGCTCTACGCTTTTACCATCTTGAGCTAATTTATATGCTGTAATCTGACCCACATTAATACGGCGATAATAAATCGGCGCACCAATATCAAGAGAACCTAAATCACGTGCTTTTAAAAAGAAGACTTTGCCGGGTACGTCGGATGAAATTACGGGAGGAACTTCAAGCCCAGAAAAATTTTCTTTTTTTTCAGGCGATTTACCACCATCAACTTCAATATATGCACCCGACAGTAAAGTATCAATACCAGATATACCACCTACTCCCACTCTTGGTCGTACCACCCAAAACCGAGAATCTTTAGCTGCAAAATTGCTGGCATCTTTTCTTAATTCAATTTTTGCAATCACATGCGAACGATCTTCAGATAAATCAATCTGCCGAACCAGTCCAATATCCACCTGCTTATAACGAACTGTTGTTTTACCAGCGACCAAACCTTCAGCCGTTCTAAATGATACATCTATCGTAGGACCTGTATCCAAAACAGCTTTTATTGCAAGTGAAAGACCAATTAATAATGCAATAAATGGAATCAACCAAATTAGTGCTGGTCTCCAACGATCTTTCTTTTTCTGAGGTTCAGGTAATCCTTGCTCTTTCAAATTTGACTCTGAAGAACTCAAGACAGACTGTTCGTTATTCGGCGTATTCTCAGACATACTTATGATTCTTTTCTTGGTCAAAGTTAAAAATTAGTTTATTCAATGGAGTTTTCCATGTGCATTACTGTCGAAGTTTTCTCTATAGATTGCTGGCGATCACGAGCTTCATTTGCGTAATAATTATCCCAAATAATTCGTGGATCAAAACTCAAAGATGCAAACATAGTGAGAACAACAACTGCTCCAAATGCAACAGCACCTGGCCCAGCTAAGATGGTTGCAAGCGATTGAATCTGAATGAGCGCTGTTAATAAAGCCACTACAAATACATCGATCATCGACCATCGACCTATAAATTCGACAACTCGATATAACAATGTGCATTGTTCAGGAGAAAAATTCCATCGTGAAAATGATTGTATACGTACTGCAATTAATAGGAAGCACAAGATCAGTAGTTTTAACATAGGAATAAAGATACTCGCCATAAAAATTACGGCAGATACCAAATAGTCACCACTTTTCCAGAAATAAATCACACCACTCATAATTGTATCTTGCTGACGACCAAGCAATGAATCCGTCATTGTCATTGGTAATACATTTGCTGGAATATATAAAATACTCGCAGCGATCACTAATGCTAAAGTTCGATCTAAACTATAAGGTTTTCGAAGATGTAATGCTGTATGACAACGTGAACAATGTTGATCATCTCCATCCATATTTTGTTGCGGATTTAAAAGACCACAACAATGACATTGTAAGAGTGAAAAATCTTTTGCTCTTGGGTAGTGTTTAATATTTCCAATCGAATGATCATTATATTTGTTGGCGCTTACATGCTGATTTTTCATGATAAACACCTATCAATTTCGTCCCAAATATCTTTAATTTTTACTGAAGATATATAGACCAGCAATATACTTAATATGCCAAATGCCCAAAGTGCAATCCCAGGAATGACAATGACCATTCCTACTAATTTTACAAGAGTGACCAATACACCGATAAGAAAAACTTCGACCATTCCCCATACTCGAAATAAGAACAGCACTCTTAATGTCAATCTTAAAAATTTAGGTCTGGTTTTAAAAAGTCCAATTGATGTGAGTACATACATTAAAAGCATCAAATCAATTAAGGGAACGATAAATGTGGTTATTAAAATTAAAATCCCCACAAAAGCTCGATCAATCTGAAACATTGTCCATGCTGCACCAAGCAATGTCGTCTGGGAAAAATTCCCTTGTAGCTCAACTTTTACAATAGGAAAGCTATTAGCAATAATAAAAATAATAAAAGCAGTTATTACCAATGCTAATAGTGATGTAAACGATTTGGGTTGCCTATAAAGTTCTGCACCACAACACTCGCAATACGCCCGCTCTCCAGCGGCTAAATCAACTCTACGATAGATCGTGTCGCATTCCTCGCAACCCACTAATTCCGACTGAGATAAATCCTCTCCAAAAATATGAAGATCTTTATTTTTTAAAAGCTCAGATCGTTGCTCAGATGTCAGTTGACTCACGTAGGATTTCTACCGTTTCGTTATAAACTTAGTTGGAAGTTTTAAGCATTATTAATCGCATTGGTTTAGACCATCTTAACTGATCAATTTGAAACTTGAACAATACTCACACAATTTATATAACTATATGTTTATGAGCAACTCAGAAATTAAAAACATAACCACAGAATTGTTATGTGGATAAATATCATCACCCTGTATTGATGCCTAGGCTATTTATTCACAATTAAAGCTTATTAAAAATATGCAACCATTACTCGATCTTAAATTAATTCAAAGATTTTAGTCTATATCATGAACATAACAGCGCTTTTAGACCTAATATAAATGTCAATTTAAAGTAAATTTAATTCGCTACGAGCATGATTGATATGGAAATTGATGAAGACCTAACCTTAAGAAAAATTCAAATTTTTCTAGCTTTCATGCGCTGTGGCAGCCTTTCAAAAACTGCGACAGAAATGCAAATCAGTAATGTCAGTGTTCACAAGGCATTGCATTCCCTAGAAAATAGTCTGCGTTGTCCATTATTTAAAAATGAAGGTCGCAACTTAATTCCATTAAAAAGCGCTTATGTACTACAAGAGCATGCTCAAAAAATCGTGCAAGATATCGTAACAACGGTTAATAAGACGAGAGAAGCAGCTGGATTTGCAGCCAAAGTTTTACATTTAGGTTCGTTATACTCGTTGACTGTAAATACCATACCGAATGTGATTAGTCGTTTAAAATTACGCCGAGGTGAATTAGATATTCAATTGCTACTTAGCTCAAACCTAGATCTAGTCAAAAAGTTAAAAACAACCGAGTTAGATGCAATTATCGTTGCATTAAATCAAACAACATCTGATCCTGATTTTGAAAGCTTAGCGATGTTTGAGGACAATATATATCTTGCTGTCAACAAAAACTCACCGCTATCCACTTTAGAGGAAATCGATTTAAGTACCTTGAAAGACGAAACTTTTTTAACGCTTTCTAAAGGTTTTGCAACACGTCATGACAGCGATATTGTGTTTGAAAAAGCAGGTATTGATCCAAAAGTTTTCTTACAGGTAAGTGATATTTTCACCTTGGTCAGTATGGTCAGTACAGGTGTAGGCATGGCTTTACTACCTGGCCGTATCTCTACAATTTATGAAAGTTCGGTCAAACTTATTCCATTACAAGCACCTTATCAAATCAAACAGGAAATTGGAGTCGTTTTTCTAAAGAGTAAAGAAAGGGATCCAAACCTATTGGCATTAATCGCTGAATGTCGGATGTTTGCGCGACAATATTTATAATTATTTGGGTAGTTAATATTTAATTAACTACCCTTTTTAGTCTTCAATTTCAATTAACTAAAAATTGCATTGACGGTTAGAAAGAAAACTGAAGGTCCAAGTAAGCATCCTAATCCTGTATAAAAGGTAGCAACTAAAGCACCGTATGGAACTAAACGGACGTCAGTACCAGCTAAACCAGCAGCAGTTCCACTAGTTGTTCCAGCTAAGCCACCAAAAACCATTGCTGATCTAGGGCTTTTTAAATACATAAACTTTGCTAATAAAGGCGTTCCAACCATAAAGAACACCGATTTGATTAAACCAATCGCAATTGACAATGCAATTACATCTGAACTTGCACCTATGGCAGTACCTGTAATCGGCCCCACGATATAAGTCATCGCACCGGCACCAATCGTAGTCATTGAAATTGGATCTTTGTAACCTAAACACCAAGCTACAACAACTCCAATTGCAAATGGCACAACACATCCTAAAGTCAAAGCAATTAATCCGACTTTTCCAGCTTTTTTCACCTCTTTCACATCGACTTCAAAAGCTGTTGATGCGATTGCAAGATCGCGGATCATTGCTCCACCTAATAATGCAAACCCTGAAAATATTGCAATATCAGAAATACCTTTGGTGCCATTGGTATATACGCCTGCAAAATATGCCACAACCAATCCTAATGTAATTGCAATTGCTGAACTCTGTAACTTTCCTTTGGTTAAGTATTTAGACAATAAATGCGATACAAACATCATCAAGCCAGTAACCGCAAGTGCTGTGACAAGTGCATTTTTACTGAGAACCGCTATTAAATCTTCCATTTCATCAATCCTTTATATTATTTTTTAAGCCGTTTTTTCAGTTGTTTCTAATGACCATTCATATGTTTCATAGTCACCACTCATACGGTTTAAATATCGAATAACCAATACCGTGCCTATAAGTGAAGCAACAGATACGATAATTCCTAATAATCCACCCGACAGTGCCGCAACAACATTTTGTCCCGCAGACATCGCAACAACGATTGGAATGTACATCCCTGACCAATATAAAATGCCAAATTGTGTGACTTGAGGGAGATAACCTTTTTTCGCTAATAACTCTTTCGCCAATATAAGTAAAATCATAGAGATGGCTACACCACCAACATTTGCCTTTACACCCAAAAGCATGCCTAGCGTATTACCAAAATAATCACCCAATAAATGACAAATCGCTAAAATTGCTGTTCCGTATATAATCATTTTCCGTTTCCTCTATCCTTTGAGTTGCATCATTTTTTGATTATGCTTTATACAAAATCTTCTTCCTTTTGCATTGCAATAATCAGACTTTCAAATTGTGTATTTTGAAAGGATAAGACTGTCCCTTCTTTAAATACTTTCCGAGCTAAACCCGTTAAAACAGTCCCGGGTAAAACCTCTATCTGTAAGCGTACACCTCGCTCCCATGCGACCTGAACGGTGCTCTGCCAATCCACTGTCCGACTCATGTTAAAAACAATATCGTCAATAATTTGAGTATTTGTTCTGAGTAATCGCGCAGAAGTACCACTCAAATATTGTATGGTTGGTTGTTGCGAATTTAATCCTTTCACTAAACACGCGAGTTGCTGCGCTTGTTTTTCCAAAAGCATGCAATGTGATGGCACACTAATTTCAATTTTTTTAGAAATTACTCCATTCTGTTTTGCATATTTTGCTACCAATTGCATTGCTTCAAATGACCCTGAAATTACTACTTGATTTTCAGCGTTCAGATTTGCCATGAAAACCTCCTGACCATCTGATGCAACTTTTGCAATCCATGACTCAACTTGAAAACGATCAGCGCCAATAATTGCAGTCATTCCATAACCATTCGGATATGCTTGTTGCATCAATTCTGCGCGTTTGGCAACAAAAGTGAGCCCATCTTCAAAGCGAATAACATTGGCAACCGTTGCCGCAGCCCAAGCACCGATCGATAAACCCGCAACGTACTTTGGTTGTAACCCTTGCTCTCGTAATAAAGCGGAACTAATAACACCAGCAATGTATAAACAAAGCTGAACTGCGTAGGTAGACTTTAACGCGTCAACCTGATCAAGTAACATGACGTTTTCTTTCAAAACATCTGATGCCTGTTCAAGATACTGATTCACCAAGGCATGCTTTGGAAGATCATGTAACATATTGATCTTTTGAGCACCTTGTCCTGGATATACCCATATTGAGCTCATGTTATTATTCCCTTAGTACCAAGGATTTCCGACCAAAACAGCAGCATCGTTTCTCTTTAGTAAAACACTCCCTTTTTTGCCTGCCCATTCCCTAAGTGCGACACCACCCTGAGGTGTTTGTAATTGCACATCAAGCTTCATATTGAGATGATCTAACTGAAGTAAAATAGTTTGAGCAAGCGATTTTGAAACAGGCTCATCTGCTCGAATGAGTAAATCAATATCGCTATTTTCTGTGACCGTTCTCAATCCAGTAGCCAATTCAAATCCAACACTACCTGTATAACCCCATGTCATATTAAAGCTTTGCATCACGTTATAAACTTGTTGCAACTTCAACTTTAAGTGAGGAAATAAGCTTAAATCCTCTTCTATTAAGCACTCTGGCTGTATACACTTTGTAATGACATTAATTGGTACCTCAGTTGCAAATCTTTGGCTCCGTTGAATTCCCCTTATACCGACAGCAACCATATTACAAGCCGAGACAGCACGTCTTACCACCACAGGCTTTTGCTCGGATATCGTATCAATCACCCATTGTGGAGCGCTATTAGGTAACAACTTTGTGGTCATGCCCCACAGAAGATCATGAGGTTGGAAAGAATGCATCATGTCCATTGCTCCCTCAACAACTCACGAACTTGTTTTGACATACTGCGATTCTCTGCATTAAGACGATGCTTTAAATCATTTACACCACTCAAAGTAATATCTTCAAAAGCACTCTTTAGCGCTTGCTGTATGTACTCAATATCTTCGTCAGTCGGTTCGTCCGCGTTACTCACATTTAATAAATTTGATAGTAAGCCTAATGAATTATAACTTTCGATGTCATAAGCCATTGGGGGAATATTGGCAGCAAGACTTTCTAATTCATCGACAGTTCGCAAAGTCACACGTGCTGCTGATTCTTTGCCCATAGCATGTACCATTACACCCTGATCATTTAATGCCAAGATTCGATTTGCTTGATAACCATGTGCTAAAAAAGCCCCAGACATAGATTTACCTACCAGCAAACTTACAAGTGGATGTCCTGCCAAACGCGCCCGAGCGTAACTATCTACTGCACCCGCTAATGCTTGATGAATTCCAAATACTTCTTCTCTACGACCATATGCCTGACTTGGAACATCTACAATACAAACAATGCCCCGCTTTTTTTCAAGCTCTCGATCAGCTTGAATAATCTGATCTACTGCAAGCGCTAAAGACCAACCTTCAAGTAATCCAACTTCACCTTGTCGTGCTCTTGGATAAAGATTATGTTCATCAGCTACGATAGAAAGCACACTGATTTCCATACCATTGAGCTGCCCATTTGCAACATGTAATGACGCTATGCCAGTATCAATAGCCTCAAAATTTTGAGTTAAAACATTGAACCAATGTTTTCCTCTGATTGAACTTCTCACCGCATTTACATCCATGTTCATGCTTGTTCTCCCTGATATAGTGTTTGTACTTGCATCGGTGAAATCTGATCTGACGTATCTACTTGAGAAAGTTTTGACAAATAAAATGCAGCTTGGGTACTACGTTGAACTTTAGAGAGCCCTTGTTGCATATAACGAATAATTTGCTGCTTAATTTGGTCACGATCATCTTCGACAAATGCATCCGCAAGACCACTTGCAAAACGTTGCTCGCCACCAGTAATGCTCCAAATGAATGGACGATCTTTGGCGTTATACTCTTCTACTCCTGCTTCTTGCTCAATCACTTGAGGACCGTTTAAACCTAAACGTCCCTCTTGAGTCATAATCAGATAACTACATAATCCAGCAGCAATAGACATTCCTCCAAAGCAGCCTACGCTACCTGCAATGACAGCTATAACAGGCTGAAATTGTCTCAGCTCCACAATAGCGGATTGAATTTCAGCAATCGCAGCCAAACCTAAATTCGCTTCTTGTAATCTGACTCCACCAGTCTCTAGCAATAGAATTGCAGTGGTTGGAATATTGTTTTGGTTGTCTTCAATTGTGAGCTCTAATGCACCAGCAATTTTAGCGCCGCCCACTTCACCCAAACTGCCGCCTTGAAATACGCCCTCTATTGAAATCACCACAACTGGCTTTTGTTGAATCAAACCTTTGATAATCACAACGCCATCATCCGCTTGTGGCACAATATTCTGTTTCAATAGCCAAGGTGACATCATGCGACTGAACGGATCAAGTAGTTCTTTAAATTGATCTTTATCAAATAATGACTTTGCTCGCTCACGTGCACTGAGTTCGATAAAACTTTGCTTACTGAGTAAATACTCGATATCAGCCATGTTGCACCTCTTCAAATGCTTGCTCTAGTCTTAAACGGACAACCCCAGGCGTAGCACCAAAATCATGAATATCAATATTCACAGCGGGCGTGTTTGGATCTAGAAAAATACGTTCAAATAAATTTTTCCAACGTTGCTCGCTGCCATCCACAGAAGTCATCACTTGAATCGTTGTTTTTCCTGAGGTGCTAGGCTCCATTAAAATTTCTAAATCACCTGAGCCTACACAACCGACTAAGGCAGATTTTTGTGGAGATTGATTTGCTTTAAATTCAAAATTCAGTATTTCCATTGATATATTCCCTGCTATCAAGTCCAGTTGTATTGTTCAACTTCATCTAGAAATAAAAGTGTGGCTAGTAGATCTGCTGCTCCACCTGCTGAAGCTCTTATTGCCAATAACTCCTGTTCTAATTGTTCAAGTCGATTCCGTCCTTGAAAAGTCGAACAACCGCCTAGCTCTAATATGTGTTTGGCGCCGGTTTGCATTAGATTCAAACCTTCAAGTCCTGCTCTATGGATGACGCAAGTATCCGTCAGCTGTGCCATCATCGCTAACAAAGCATTCAAACGTGCCTCAGACTCTTTAATCCCTTGCTCACGACTCAGTCTTAACTGGGTGATTCCAAATTGAGTAATCATTGGAAAACCTTGCTGGGCTTGTTGTTTAGCGCCATTGATGCCAAATTTTTGTCTTATTTTTTGACCGTGACTCGGACTTTGCTGAGGAATAAAACGATCTTCGATCTGCGCTATTTGACTGGCTGTGGCACAAATATTATCTATAAGAAAAGGTTGCTGATTTCGAACTCGTAATGCCGTAGCAGTCACTACAAGTCCAATTGACCAAATTGCGCCACGATGTGTATTGATACCTTTCGTGACTTGCAACATGCGTTGTTCGCCTTGTCTACCGAGTTGACCAATATCCTCTCTTAAACTCTGACAAACTTGACCATGATATTCAGCAGCTTCAGCCATGGCTTTGAACATAGGCAACAAACTACGTGCCGATTTTTCCATTAGTTCAAGCGTTAAATCATCATGTGCGCCACTTCCGCGTTGATCGACCAATGCTGGTTTAGGAGTTAAATTCACTTCAGCCAATAATGCTTCTACAGCCATATCTGCTAAATATTCTGAAGTGCTAAAAAAGCTAGTGGTTTTTAAGATCGCATTCATTACCAGCTCCTAAATTTTGCAGGCGGTTGATACAATCCATCAGACCAAGTCACTAAATCAGCGATGTTTTTGGCTGCTAACAGCTCCCGCGTTGCATCTGTACGCCGAATACCTAAATCTTCAGGAAATACAACTAATCCTTCTTGGCGCAATTTTTGTGTTTTTTTAGGATCTTGGCTTAGACCAATTTCTGTGACCCCTGCAACAGCAGCAATCATGTCACGGCGTTCTTCTAAACTTCGAGCTTTGTATAAATAGGCTATGCCTTCCTCGGTCAGCAAATGAGTAACATCATCGCCATAAATCATAATCGGCGCTAAATCCATTCCAGATTTTTTTGCCACATCTACAGCATCTAAAGTTTTAACGAATGTCGGTTTGCCACCTTCTTGATAGGTTTCAACCATTTGAACGACTAGCTTTTTACCACGTGCCAAATAGGTGTCAGTATCTGTACTGCCCGCAATACGCATATCCATCCATGCTGGTGTAGCATGACGACGACCGCGAGGATCATGTCCCATATTGGGGGCACCACCAAAACCTGCTAAGCGCCCTTTGGTTACTGTTGAAGAATGACCGTCTCCATCTACCTGAAGCGTTGCGCCAATAAATAAATCAACTGCATATTGCCCTGCGAGCTGACACATCATTCGGTTAGATCTTAAAGAGCCATCACGACCTGTGAAAAATATATCTGGACGTGCCGCAACATATTTTTCCATTCCCAACTCAGTACCGAAACAATGCACACTTTCAACCCAACCTGTTTCAATCGCAGGAATTAAAGTTGGATGAGGATTTAAAGTCCAATTACGGCAAATTTTTCCTTTTAAACCCAAGGATTCACCATAAGTCGGTAAAATAAGCTCAATCGCAGCGGTATTAAAACCAATTCCATGATTTAAAGATTGCACCTGATGCTTTTCATAAATACCTCGAATAGCCATCATCGCCATTAACACATGTACTGGTTTTATGTGTTTAGGGTCACGCGTGAATAAAGGTTCAATGTAAAATGGCTGATCTGCAACAACGATAAAGTCCACCCATGAAGCTGGTATATCAACACGCGGCAGATCACTCACGTCATCAACGAGCTCATTGACTTGTACAATCACGATTCCATCACTGAATGCTGCTGGTTCAATCAATGCAGGCGAATCTTCTGTACTAGGACCTGTATAAATATTGCCTTGTCGGTCTGCCATAAACCCAGCCGACAACACCACATTTGGGATTAAATCGACCAGCAAACGAGAGTACAATTCGATATAAGTATGTATCGCCCCTATCTCAAGCAATCCATCTTCAAGCAACTGACTGATACGTAAACTTTGCGTTCCAGCAAATGAAAAATCTAATTTGCGTGCAATACCATTTTCAAATAAATCTAAATGTTCAGGACGTCCTACGCTGGGCATAATCATATGTAGATCATGTAAAATATCGGGATTCGTTTTTGCCAATGAACGCGATAAAAAGTCTGCCTGTTTTTGATTGTTTCCTTCGAGTACAACTCGATCACCAGGTGTAATAAGGGTTTCTAAAACCTTGATAATATCTTGTGTTGGAATAACTACGCCGTCTGTATACTTTTTTGCCATTTCCAACTTGAGTTGTTTACTATGCCGACGCTTTGTCCATAGTCGTTCTTTATGCTGAACAGAACCTTCCATGTGCTTTCCCTTGGTTATGTCTTGATCTATTCTTATAAAAAACTTTTTCGAGATTTTGATCAATCAACCTAAATGCAAATTCATTAACTTAAAGTTAATAGTAGTGTGTTGTTTTAGTTCAAAACCCAAATTTTCAAAATGGTTTTGGTTTGGTCTAATAAAAGACTCCTCTTAAACCATGCACAAAAAAAGTTGATCCAAATTTCTTTGAATCAACTTTTAAATCAATACTATTACTATGTTTTATTGGAATATTACTGTTTAAACAGCTAACTTGGCATTCGGAAAGAAGCGTTCTTCAATCAGGTCATAACACCACTGGAATATAAATGTATAAACCAAAATACACATGGTTAAACCAAAGTCTAAAATTAATGCATCAATGAAACTCATTTTCATCATGTAGGCAATAATCGGAATGGTCGCAAGCATCAAACCGCCTTCAAAGCCGACTGCATGAAGAATACGAACTGGAATGGTCCTTTTCCATTGATATTTATATTCAACTTTCTCGAAATAATGATTAAAAATCATA
Source organism: Acinetobacter sp. Z1 (assembly GCF_024296945.1). NCBI lineage: Bacteria > Pseudomonadati > Pseudomonadota > Gammaproteobacteria > Moraxellales > Moraxellaceae > Acinetobacter > Acinetobacter sp. Z1. Next base: position 2,244,536 of record NZ_CP101115.1, read on the forward strand.
TTCCACACCACAGAAATCACCGCCATAATCACACCTAAAACACCAGTGACTTCTAAAGGCATATTAAAAATAAAACTTAACGCGATTGCGATGATGACCAATAAAATCACTTCATAGCTCATCGCATGAACGAGTCTTCTTTTGGAAATCAACATTTCTATAACACTCTCTTGTTTGTATATGAGCCATTTTATTTTTATAATGTTGATTAATCTAATCAGATTCTTTCAGTTTTTTTGACAGATGAATATAAATCAAGAACAACTTTTGATGTTCCAAACCGTGATTGAAACAGGTTCATTTTCTGCTGCTGCACGTAAATTAGGCAAAGTTCCTTCCGCTGTGAGCATGTCGATTGCGAATTTAGAAATTGATCTCAATCTCAACTTGTTCCAACGAATTGGTCGTGAGCCAACGCCGACAGCCGAAGCGATGGTGCTTTATGAAAAAACTCAGCAATTATTGATTGAAATGAATCAATGGAAGCAACATGCACATGCCTTGAGTAATGGTCTTGAATCAACACTGAATATCGTTATAGTCTCAGAATTACTCCATACCAATTGGACTGATTACATCACTTTGTTAGAACAACATTTTCCTAGTTTAGCAATCAATATCGTTTCAGCTCCTCAAGAAGACGCTCTACAAATGTTGCTTGATCAAACAGCACAACTTGCACTGATGTTTGAGCGAGAACAACTGGATAGTCGTGAACAATTTGTAGAGTTAAAAAGAGAAGCTTTGGTGCCAGTACTTGCTAAGCATCATCCTCTTGCACAACTAGAGAATGTTTCTTTCGAGCAAATGGTGCAAACGCGTCAAATCGTTGTCGCAAGTCGTGATAACAGTATTAAACCAGAATTACTTTTTTCTAAAGATTATTGGCGTACTGATAATCACCACTCTGCTTGTATGATGATTGTGAGAAATTTAGGTTGGGGCGTACTTCCACTCGAAATGTTTAATGAAAATCCTGAGCTAAAGAAGAAATTGAAAATCTTAGAACTCTATGATTTCACCCCGAAATTCGAATATTTCGTTGATTTAGTATGGAGTAGAGAAAGTGAATTAGGTGCTGCGGCGCGCTTTTTAATTGATCATATTAGAGCACAACGCCATGATACGGCTAAATAACAGCCACTTATTTAATACTGATCCATCAAACGAAAGCTGTACTTTGCTTTCAGTCAGATTGTGTTATAAAAGAAGTTACCAATAATATTGTTTATTAAGAACGTTATATCAATGACCCAGAATGCATTAGACCAATTAAAGAATTTAACAACCGTTGTTGCTGATAGTAGTGATCTTGAAGCAATTGAAAAGTTTCGACCATTAGATGCAACAACAAACCCTTCTCTCATTACTGCTGCGGCTGAACAGCCTGAAAGTAAAGAGCTGATTGAAGATGCCTTTTATCAGGCCAAAGAAGAAGGCTATCAAAGTGATGCGTTGATTGAACGCACGATTGATATTTTGACTGTAAAATTTGGTGTAGAAATTCTAAAGTTAATTGATGGTCGTGTTTCAACTGAAGTAGATGCTTCACTTTCATATAATACCGAAGCAACAATCGCTAAAGCCCGTGAACTGTCTAAGCTTTATCAAGGATACGGAATCGAACAATCACGTATCTTAATTAAGATTGCTTCAACTTGGGAAGGTATCCAAGCAGCAAAAGTTCTTGAAGCGGAAGGTATTCCTTGTAACCTCACCTTGTTATTTGGTTTACATCAAGCGCAGGCTTGTGCAGATGCAAACATCACTTTGATCTCTCCATTTGTAGGTCGTATTTTGGATTGGTATAAGAAAGCTGAAGGTGTTGATCAGTACCCGATCGAAAAAGATCCTGGTGTCTTATCTGTTAAGAAAATCTATAATTATTACAAACAATATGATATTCAAACTCAAGTTATGGGTGCGAGTTTCCGTAGCACAGCACAAGTACTCGGTTTGGCAGGTTGTGATTTATTAACGATTGCACCGAATTTATTGGCACAATTGGAACAAGACCAGCAAACTATTCAAGCACAATTAACAAAAGATGCAGCACTACAAGCTGATAAAATTGAACGTGCGCTGCAAACCAAAGAAAGTTTTAAAGCTGAGTTAGAACAAGATTTGATGGCTTTCCAATTACTTCAAGGTGGAATTGATGGCTTTATCAAAGCACGTGATCAGTTAAGTTTATTACTACGCCAGTCTTTCGGTATTGATGCTGAAATTAAAGCATAATTAGTCGATTTTTCACCTATAAAAACCGATTTTTGTTATATTAGCAAAAATCGGTTTTTTAAAGAGTTTATCGTGTTTGGCATAACAGATTTAACCACATATATTATTGGTACAATCTTAATTGTGTTATTGCCAGGTCCGAATTCTTTGTATGTGATGTCTGTCGCTTCGCGCTATGGTATCCGTACAGGATACGCCGCTGCTTGTGGTGTTTTTACCGGTGATTTTATTTTAATTATCTGTACTGTCTTAGGTGCGGCTTCCCTCCTTAAAGCTTTTCCGATTTTGTTTGTTCTTCTGAAACTTTCAGGCGCGTGCTACTTATCTTATTTAGGATTTAAACTATTACAATCTGCGTATCAGACGTGGAATAAACCAACTCATAACGCTGAACTCGCTGATTTACCTAAACTTGATCAGATTCACCCTTATCGTACCGCACTCAGTATTAGTCTACTCAATCCTAAAGCGATCCTATTTTTCCTGTCTTTCTTTGTTCAATTCGTTGAACCTAGTTATGCTTATCCCGCATTTAGCTTTTTAATTTTAGCTATTATTTTGCAAATCATTAGTTTTAGCTATTTAACTGCTTTAATTTTCTCAGGTATTAAATTAGCTAACTTTTTTAAACACAACTACAAACTTGCAGCAAGTGGGATTTTTTTAGTCGGTATTCTATTCTTTGGTTTTGGTTTAAGACTCGCTACGTCCACCCTCACCTAAATTAAATTTGATTTATTGATTTGATGATTTTAGAACTACGATTTAGTGTGTATTAACGATATACTTTTCAACAAATTTTAAATAAATGTAGATGTATAGATGCAACGTCTCATCCAAGATTTTTCAATTCCTGCGGTGTTTGCGGGTTTTATTACCTTCCTAATTGGTATTAGTGTATCTGCAATATTAGTGATTCAAGGCGCTCAATCGCTAGGTGCAAATACTGCACAAATTAGCTCATGGTTTTGGGCTTTAGGTCTGGCGATTGGTTTATCTGGTTTAATTCTATCTTGGAAGTATAAATACCCCGTAGCAACGGCATGGTCTACGCCAGGTATTGCTTTAATTATTGCATCTACAGGTCATTATGATCTTTATGAAGCGATTGGTGCATTTGTTATTTGTGGTATCGCAATTGCTGTGGTTGGATTTTCTGGCATTTTTCAGAAACTATTAGCGCATATTCCTCAAAGTCTAACTTGTGCAATGCTTGCTGGCATCTTGTTAAAATTCGGTATCCAAATTTTTAGCAGTTTAGAAAGCCACCTAGGATTTATTCTGAGCATGCTTATTATTTATCTTGTGTCTAAACGCTTGTTTCCTCGTTACAGCATCGTACTCACAGTAATTTTAGGCGCAGCAATTTGTCCGTTGTTTATTGATTTTAAATTGCAATCGATTACTTGGTCATTTACTCAACCTGTATGGATGCAACCTTCATTTTCATGGTCTGCAATTCTTGGTTTAGCTTTGCCACTGTTTGTGATCAATATGACCTCGCAGAACTTACCAGGAATTGCGATGATCAAAAGTTATGGTTATCACCCGCATGTAAATCAATTGGTTGGTTGGACAGGTGTTGCACATACTATTTTTGCTCCTTTTGGATGTTTTTCAATAAATTTAGCGGCGATCAGTGCAGCAGTAAGCTTAGATGATCAAGTGCATCCTGATCCAAGCAAACGATATATCGCAGGGATTAGTTGTGGCTTATTTTATATTTTAATGGGACTTTTTGCGGCGACACTTGTAAGTTTGCTGATGTCATTCCCACAAATTTTTATTGTTGCCCTTGCTGGTATTGCACTTTTTGCTACCATTAGTCATAACATCGCTGTGGCATTTGCAAATGTAGAAGAACGTGAAGCAGCGCTCCTAACATTTTTATGCAGTGCTTCGGGTGTACAATTTTTAGGAATTGGTTCAGCTTTCTGGGGTTTGATCCTAGGTATTTTTGTTTTAGTTTTATTCAAATTTAAGCAAAAAAATAAGCCTTAGTTGGACTAAGACTTATTCAAAAATATTAAGAATTATTTTTCGTCTAAATCTTTCTGTGTCTCTTCATCATTTAAAATTCGTCCAGCTTGTTTAGGACGAATTAATGGCGCAGTTGGGCGAGGATGAGTGTGTGAATATTGCATACCCGCACCTGCATAAACATCATCAGCTGCAATTTCCGTCTCAAAGCGTTCATTGTCTCGATCTCGAATTTCATCAGAGATAATACGAACTTCATCTTCATCTACACCAAGTTCTTGTAATATTACTTCACCAAATTTAATTGCTGATTCAAAGGTTTCACGCATCATGTAATCAACTTTCTGTTTCACTAGATAAAGTGAATGCTCTCGGTCATAAGATCGAACGAGTAGCTTAGCAAGTGGGAACTCATGCGTAACCAACTCAACAATTCGATTGGTTGTTTCTTTACTATCTACACAAACTACAATTGCTTGTGCCGACTCTGCGCCTGATGCGTGCAAAATATCTAGACGACAACCATCACCATAATAGATTTTAAAGCCAAATTTTTCTGCGTTTTGGATCATATCAATATCATTATCAATGATCGTTACATCAACGCCACGCGCTAGTAACAATTGACTTGTAACTTGACCAAAGCGACCAAAACCAATCATTAATACGCTGCCAGATAGACCCTCTGCAACACTGACATTTTCCAAAGAAACCGTTTTATCTGTCTTGGTAAATCGACTAAAAATAATTCCAATAATTGGCGTCAACACCATGGATAATACAACAATCGCAGTAAGATTTGATTTAACAGTATTATCAATAACTTGTGCGCTCACAGCCGCGGTAAATAATACAAAGGCGAATTCTCCACCCTGTGCCATTAATAATGCTCGATCTAAAGCCTCTGAATGAGAGCTCTTAGTAACACGAGCAATCACATAAATCATCAGTGCCTTAGCAAACATCAACGCCAAAACACCACTAATAATGAGCTGCCAGTTCTGAGCAACTACTGATAAATCAAGCGACATGCCAACACCAAGGAAGAACAAGCCGAGTAACAACCCTCTAAAGGGTTCAATATCTGCTTCAATTTGATGTCGAAATGTAGATTCAGATAACAGAACGCCAGCTAAGAAAGCACCCATTGCCATTGATAAGCCACTCACTTGCATCAACAAAGCAGCACCTAAAACCACTAAAAGCGCAGCCGCAGTCATCACTTCTCTTGCTTTCGCAGCAGCCAGCAATCTAAATAAGGGGTTGAGTAACCAATAACCTGCCGCGATTAATCCAGCAATCGCGATGAGTCCTATTCCTATATTTTCTAAGCGAGTGGACGTGCTTTCGACAACATGATTTGGTGCCATAAATGCCACAATCGCAAGCAAAGGCACAATCAATAAATCTTCAAACAATAAAATCGAGACAATTTTCTGCCCATGCGGTTGAGCAATATCTCCCCGATCACCAAGTAATTGCATCACAATCGCAGTTGAAGTTAATACAAAACCAGCAGCGCCAATAAATGCTACTTGCCATGTAAAGCCGAATAAAAGTCCCACGCCAGTAAGCGCCAAAGAACACGCCACAATTTGCAAAGTTCCTAAGCCAAAGATTTCTCGCCTTAATCCCCATAAATGAGAAGGCTGCATTTCTAGCCCAATCACAAATAAGTACATCACAATACCTAATTCAGCGATATGCAAAATGGAGGCCGAATCATGGAAAAATGCAAAACCAAATGGCCCGATAATAAGCCCTGCAATTAGATATCCTAAAACTGACCCTAACCCTATACGCTTAAATATAGGTACTGCGACAACAGCAGCTGCCAATAAAACCACTGGCGCAATCAAGCTTATTGAATGTGCTTCTGAACTCATACTGTTCTCATTTTTATCAATCTGAAATCATTCTATTTGAAACAATAGTAGACTTATATATTATTTATGAGACAATTCATCTCAAATAAATGATTTTAAATAGCTAAAAAATCTAAAACCGTGATACACAAATATTATGTTACGGCATTTTTATCCCAAAATGCCTGACGGATCTGTGGCATCGCATTCAAATGATTAATAATATGCTGTGCATCTTCACTTTCGATCGAAGTCGCAATCAACGTCACCTCAATTTCCACTTCCTTTTCACCAAATGGAGTGACTTCAATATCTTTGGCTGGATAATTATGATGTTTCAGCGTCAGATTTAATTCATCCATTACAACTTTACTTTGTACACGATCACAAATGATATAAATCACATGTAACACTTCAGTTTCGTCATCTAATGGACGACGGTCTATTGCATGAACAATCGGTCTTAGCAAAGTATTGGCTGCCAAAATAAAAGCCGTTGCCAGTATTGCTTCAATAATAAGATCTGAACCCGCGGAAGCTCCAACGGCTGCAGAGCACCATAAGGTCGCTGCCGTGTTTAAACCATGAATATTGCCTTCTTGGCGCATAATCACACCCGCACCCAAGAAACCAATACCTGAAACCACATAGGCAATCACGCGAACTGCACCTTCTGCACCCGTTAAATTGGTGGCAATATCGACAAAAATTGCAGCACCAACAGCGACTAAAACATTGGTTCTGAGTCCAGCCGTACGTTGTCGATACTGACGTTCAAAACCAATTAATGCACCGAGAATAAAAGCAACAGATAGACTGACCAAAGTGTCAGCAATATTCGATAAATCAATATTTTGTAAAAATTTTAATTGCATCTTACACCTATATTTTTATCAATAAGTCTAATAATAGATCAACTGAATTTAAGCTCATTATGATGACGGTGTATAACTTAAACCAAGTCCAAACCAATGCTGTTTTAAACGATGTAGACGATCGCCAAAGGAAGCTTCTAAAGTAAGTACATTCGGAATCAAACTGTATTGCAGCGCTGTTTGAAAAAATGGCGCTTGACGGTCTTGATTATAAGTTTCAAGTGTTACACCAACATGCTCGGTCAGCGTATAAGTTGAAGCAATTCCCCAGCGAACTAGACGCTCATCGGCTTGTTGATAACCGAGATTGGTATCCAATGCTAAACGTTGATCTAAGAGTTGAAAACTGACTGGAACATTCAAAAACCAGTTTAAATCCCCATGATGAGCTACATCATCACGTGATAGCTGTAAACTACTAGCAATACCCCAATCATTTTCGATTGGCTTTAAAATACTTTTCGCTTGAAGCGAAAAGCCATGAATCTGATCGTGATCTTTACTTGAGTGATAACCTAAAGATACTTCTAAATTTTGATTGAGATTACAGGCAGGTACGACTTGATAAGACCACGTTCCGTCTTGATTATAATTATAGGCACTTTCTAGCTGACACTGCTGTGCAGCTGTTATAGAAATATCATCGGTGTTGATGAGTGGGCCAGCCTTACTCTTTTGGGGCAGCAATAATCCACATAAAATAAATACGTTAAGAACAACAAGCCATTGAATGGAAGCATGAAAAAACATAGGCTTCTCCCTATTTTAGGTGAGAAACTAAACAGGACGTAGTCAATAGAATAAATTTTGTGGATACAGCAAAATTTTATTGGAAGGTTTAGATAATTTTTAGCAAAGCTATCTCATTGCAAGATAGCCGACCTAAATAACTCACTTGCTCAGTATTCGCTTTGGCTTAATCCTTTATTAAACCCGAACCTCGAACAACTTCCCATTTAGGATCTCCGTGAATAAACTCAACGGCATTATAGGACATGCGAATTGATTCACAAGCCCTATCATATGAATTTTTTATTACATGATAAAATTTCGCTCTAAATTAAAGCTCTCTGACTACAACAGTTTTTGCCATTTTGTCATGCCAGCCTTGTTTTTTAGAATCAAACGCAACCCAAATAAGTCCAATAAATAAAACAAGTGTTGCAGGTATGTAGCCTATATAGCGAATAATCCCCTGACCGACTGTTACATGATTACCTGATTTTTCATCTAAAACTTTTAAACGTAATAGACGTTTACCTGGTGTTCCTGCAAATTTAATCCAACAGAAAATATAAAATACCGCGCAAAGAAGTTGCCATGCCCACTCTAACCCAGAACTCATTCCAGAAGTATAAGTGCTATTCCATCCCACAATCATCGCAATCGGAATTAAAGCAATTGCAACAATAATTGAATCAATAATGGCTGCGCCAACACGTATCCAAAAACCAGCATATTCATATTTAGAAGACATTTTCTCTCACCTTTTATTTTTTATAAAAATAAACACTTATTCATGATCTATTTTGAGAATAACATTTATACGCCTATTTGTTTTAATTCTCGATCGAAAAAATCAACCGTTCGCTGCCATACAATTTTCGCCTCAGGTAAGCCACGACTTACACTTCGAAAGCCATGTGGCATATTATAAGTATAAGCCTCTACACGATCTCCTAACTGATTTATCAGTTTATTACGTTTCGTTGCTGGGCAAAATGGGTCTACAGTTGACCAATGACCTTGTAAGATTCGTATGTCATCCAAGGATTCTTTTTTCGGTACACCTGCACCTTGAATGCCCAAAGAATGATGATAAACCACAGGTGCAAGCATATCCGCACGTTTTGCCATTTGGATAACGTAGCCACCTGTCAAGCATTGACCAAGCATACCAAGTCGACCATTTGAGCGTGGGTCAGCCTTTAATGCATCAAGTAGCACATGAATTTCTTGATTAACATCACTATCCGCAGCATTTATACGCCCAGCCTTACTAACCATTGCGCGAATACAGTATTTAACTGCACCACCACTAAATAAATTGGGTACATAAACCAAATAACCACGATCTGCTAAATCTTGAGCATCTTCACGATAAACATCAAGTACGCCAAATAACTCATGTAGCAATAAAATTGCAGGCACTTTATCTGATTTTTCAGCAGGTGTATAAACTTCTACTTCTATGTCACGGGTGGGTAATGTGATTGTTTTTATTTCCATCTCAGCGATCCATCTTCGTATTAGATTTCATCACATACTATTTATGACAATACAAATTGTCAAATAAAAAAGGATATCCATCAATATCCTTTTTTATCAATTTTTTTTATGTCAGCTTAGCAATCGTCTATATGGTATTTAACACTCAATCGAATTTACAGCTAAACCACCTTTCGAGGTTTCTTTATACTTATCGGACATGTCTTTACCTGTCTCTTTCATAGTTTGAATGACTTTATCCAAAGAAACATAATGCTGGCCATCACCATTGAGCGCCATCTGTGCAGCATTAATCGCTTTTACAGCAGCAATGGCATTACGTTCAATACAAGGAATTTGTACTAAGCCACCCACAGGATCACAAGTTAATCCTAGATTATGTTCCAACCCAATTTCGGCAGCATGTTCAACTTGATCAGGTGTTCCATTTAAAATTTCAGCTAAACCTGCTGAAGCCATTGCACATGCTGAACCGACCTCACCCTGACAGCCCACTTCTGCTCCAGAAATAGAAGCATTCAATTTACATAAAATCCCAACTGCTGCGGCACTTAAAAAGAATTTTACAATCGTCTCCTCAGATTCATCTTCGGAAAAATTCACGTAATAGGATAAAACTGCGGGAATAATTCCAGCCGCTCCATTGGTCGGTGCAGTCACGACTCTTCCACCTGCTGCATTTTCCTCATTTACTGCAAGTGCAAATAAATTTACCCATTCCATTGCATTAAAGGTGGTCGCGATCAGATTGCTATGTTCTTTTCTTAATAAACGTTGGTGAATACTTTTCGCACGACGTTTTACATTTAATCCACCTGCCAAAATGCCATCATGCTGTAAACCACTTTGAATACAAGATTGCATCACTTGCCAAATTGCCATGATTTTGGCACGTATTTCAGTTTCAGTTCGCCAGCTTTTCTCATTTTCTAACATCAAGTGACTGATACTGCACTGATGCTTTTTGCAAAGTGCTAACAGTTCTTTTGCGCTTTGAAATGGATATGGAATCTGAGTTTTATCTTCAATAAAACTTCCTTGGCCTATATGACTCTCATCTAAGATAAAACCTCCGCCTATCGAATAATAAGTATTGGCATAGACTTCATTATCTTGCTGATCAAATGCAATAATTTTCATTGCATTCGGGTGATACGGCAAAGCTTCATCGATAAAGAGGATGTCTTGATTCGCATCAAACGGAATTTGGTGAATACCTGCAATTTTTAAAATTTTAGATTTTAAATCGCGCTCTAGAGTTAAATCACTTGCTGAAATATTGATTGTCTCAGGATCATTCCCCATTAGCCCCAGTAAAGTTGCTTTGTCTGTAGCATGACCAATTCCTGTTGAAGATAATGAACCGTATAAGTAAATTTTAATCTGTTTGACCTTTTCTAAATCACGGCGTTGTTGCAATACCTCGACAAAACGATATGCTGCTCGCATCGGTGCGACAGTATGTGAACTTGAAGGACCTACACCGATTTTAAAAAGATCAAATACACTCAAAGCCATGTGTCATTATTCCTATAATGCTCCCATTTCTATTTTTTTTATAATTTTTTAATTGCGGGAAATTCTATAAATGCTGAATAAAAAATAATAACCACAACCGTAAACGATTGTGGTTAAAGCTAAAACTTAGTTTAGATTAAATACTGAGTAAAGAATTTAATGTTTCAGATACATTCTTCGATTTAACCTTTGGTTGCATCGCTTTAAGTGCTTGCTGCACCTGCGAACGCTGAGGTTCAGCTAAGGTATACCAACGTGACAATACTTGTAATAAGCGAGAACCTAAAATTGGATTTTTCTCATCTAAATAAGTTGCTAGATTGATGAAATGTTCAACGCCAAAACTCCATGTATTCACTGGACTATTAGATAATCCACCACTCACTGAGCGAATACGATTCGGTGTACCTAAATCATAATCAGGATGCTTGGTGAGATATCCAATGGTTTCAGCAGTGGCATTAGGATTAGATGCTTGAATGGTAAACCATTGATCTAAAGATAAAGCTTCATCTTTAAAACGATTATAGAAATCATCAAGTACCGATTGAGCTTGACGTGCATCATTCCACACGAGAACACGCAAAGCACCTAAACGCTCAGACATATTCCCTGTTTGCTGATATTGCTGATAAGCCAAATCGAAAGCAGATTCATCACCTTGACGTGCCAACATATTTAACATGATGTTTTTCAATGCACGTACACCCATTGCCAAAGAAAATTCTTTCTGCAAGTCAGGATCAAGCGCTAAATAGGTTTCTTTCCAGAACGAGCCAAGTTCACGCGCCAAACGATTTATAACTGCTTCACGTTTCTCGCGTACTAACTCAGGTTCATAATCTTGATCGATACGGCTACCCAAATAACTTTCACTTGGTACATCAAACAAACGTGATGCAAGCAAAGGATCTTTATTAACCAAATCAGGCAACGTATTTTTAATTGCTTGGATGTAGGTATCTGCTTGATGATCTTCTAATAAAATGCGTTCTAGCAACGTTTGAGTCGCTTGCCATTGGTTAAAACCATTGGTTTCATGTTGAATCAAGAACGCTAGATCATCATTAGAATAATCAAAACTTAGATTTACAGGCGCAGAGAAGTTACGTAGTAATGAAGCGACTGGTTGTTCGGTCACATCTGAAAATTCAATAGTAACTTCATCTTGATCAAATAAGTAAACGCCATCTTTCACATCATTTACGAATAGATCAGCACTATGCAAAGTGTACTGCTCACCCGTTTTTGCATTGAACAATGCTAAAGCAACTGGGATTGGAACAGCTTTTAAGTTTGGATACTTCGGATGTGCTTTTAAGCTTTGTTTGAAGCTCAAACGATAGGTCTTTGCAGCTGCATTATATTCACCTTTCGCTTCTAGCTTAGGTGTACCCGGTTGGTTATACCACGTCAGGAAATTTGATAAATCTACACCAGACCCTACGCTGAGTGCTGCAACCCAATCTTCAACTGTTACAGCCTGACCATCATGGCGAAAGAAATATTCGTCTGTGCCTTTACGGTATTTTTCTTTACCTAAAAGTGTTGCCATCATGCGGTTAATTTCCGCCCCTTTTTCATAAACCGTCGCTGTGTAGAAGTTATTTATTTCGACAAAATGATCTGGACGTGGGGGATGAGATAATGGACCCGCATCTTCAGGAAATTGATGTGCTTTTAATACAGCAACATCATCGATACGCTGTACTGCTGCCGACTGTAAATCTTCAGAGAATGATTGATCTCGAAATACAGTCAAACCTTCTTTTAAACAAAGCTGGAACCAATCGCGACAAGTAATACGGTTACCCGTCCAGTTATGGAAATATTCATGTGCAATTACTGATTGAACACGCATGATTGCTGCATCAGTCGTAAATTCTTCATCAGCGAGTACACAAGAGGTATTAAAGATATTTAAACCTTTATTCTCCATCGCCCCCATGTTGAATTGGCTAACTGCAACAATCATATAATTGTCGAGATCATAAGGACGACCATAATGTTCCTCATCCCAACGCATCGAATGCTTTAATGCTTCCATCGCAATATGGCATTTTGGAATATCTTTCTCGATCGCGTAAATTTCTAAGGCAACATCGCGACCTTCAGAAGTTGTATAACGATCTCTCAATACAGCTAAATCACCTATGACGCAGGCGAATAAATAACTTGGTTTTTTGGTTGGGTCTTGCCAAATTGCAAAATGACGACCTTCACCAGCCTCACCCGTTTCAAGTAAATTACCATTTGCCAATAAAACAGGATATTTTTTGTCTGCTTCAACACGGGTCGTGAATACTGACAAAACATCTGGACGATCTGGATAAAAAGTAATTTTGCGGAAACCTTCGGGTTCGTTTTGGGTAACAAATAGATCGCCCGCCTTATATAAACCTTCCAGTTGAGTATTTGATTCTGGATGAATGATCACTTGAGTTTGAATAATGACCTCATCTGGTGCATCAGTGATCTGTAATTGCTCTGCATCTAGCTCATACTGATCAGCAGTTAATAATTTACCGTTGAGTTGAATGGATTTCAGCTCTAAATCACGTCCTAATAATACTAATGCTCCACTAGCTTGACGCTTCATCACCAATATTGAATCAACAATCGTATGATCATCATAGACTTGAATATCTAAATTAATTGATTCAACTAAAAAAGATGGTTTTTGATAATCTTTCAAATAAATGGTTTGATCTGCTTGTACAGGAGGTTGCGCAGCGATATTCATCAGTATTCCTTATCTTTCGTCATGTCATTAGATGGTCTTGTTGGCAAGACTTCTTGATTAGCAAATCATACGCCAACTTATAAAACCTGTCTTTAGACACAACTATCTCATTTAAGAGTTTTATGATGTTTATTGTTCTTTTTTCAAATACAAGAGCAGAATTTAAGGTTCGTTTAGACAAAATTACAACATAGTTTTCTATTCTTAAATAAAAAATACAGAAGCCCGCCCTTTTCATCGCTTAATTTACATTTTTTTCTTCAACTTAACATTTTGTGCACGGTTATTGCTTAATCATATATGCCAATGTAGGTATATAAAATAACAAGCGAGGGCTACGACTATGGAATTGAAAGCACATCTATATCGTTTAGAAAATATTAAAGCGATCCACGATCTTGCAAAGGCAGGTGTTGATCACCACGTAATCTCGGTTTTTTTAACAGCAGAAGGAATTGAACTAACGGCATTAGAAGTAACCAATATTGTGAATACATACGACGCGCTTGGCAAAGAAAAATTACCAAGTAAAAAGGTACAAGCACTTATTGCTGCAAAAAAAATTGGTCAGGAGGACGAAAATTTACCATGCCCTGTTTAATCATCAATCAACAAAAAACCTCGAAACTTCGAGGTTTTTTTAGGCTTAAATTATTTTAAGGATTTGGGCTATCAGTTCTGATCCACACCACAGTACGACCAAGTGCGGAAACACCCATGTATCCACGCATACGTAAACGCTTACCTTCGCCAGTCACAACACCTTTACCTTTATAAACTCGACCTGAAGTCGGTTCTAAAACACGACCATCAATATAAGAGTCTGGTTTATTTGGATCTTCTCTAAATCCAGATAATATCTCCAAACCTAAAATTGGCTTATTCGTGTTTGGTGCTGCACATTTAGTGCAATTTGTGAGTGCGATGCCATGTGAGTTTGGATAACGATATATAATTTTTCCATGAAAACGTCCATTACTTCCTTTGCGAATTTCGACAATAGAAAGCTGTTCTCCAGTACGTTCTTCGATACTTTTCCAATAACCTTCGATAGAAGCAGCAAAAGTTGACACACTTGCACAAGCAATAGTTATTCCCATGATTCCGTTCATGAGTATACGATTTAGCATATTGACCCCGTCATTTAAAAAAGTAACTTATTCATCTTTATAAGTTTAATATTCGAAAAGTATCACATTTTTATTTAAGTTACACTGTACGCTACAGTTCATTTGTACACTAAGTGACAGTTTTTATTTAAAATTTAATACAACAATCATGATTCTTTAGCAGAAAAAAAATGCCAAAAGTGATCCCTAAGGCATTCTACAAATTAAATATATCTCATTAAGGATTTGGACTATTGGTACGAATCCAAACGATTGAACGTCCTAGCATTGAGACTCCAATATAGCCTCTTAACTTCAATCTTTTGCCATCAATACTCAAACGAGCCTTGCCTTTATAAATTTTACCAGTAGCTGGATCTAGCAATTTTCCATTTATATAATTATTTGGATCTTTAGGATCTTGAATAATTTGTGTCATGAACTCCAAACCTAAACGTGGTTTGTTTGTATAAGGCGGTGGACAATTTACACAATGTGTAACGTCTGCTCCTTTTCTTACGCTTGGATAAATATAAACAGTCTTACCACGATATGTACCATCCTCAACTTTTCTAATTTCAACAATTGCAAGTTGTTCACTGGTACGATCATCAATACTTTTCCAATAGCCCTCAATAGAAGTTGCAGAAGTAGTGATGTTTATAAAAGCAATCGAAACGCCTATGATTCCTTTCATAAGTATACGATTTATCATAATTTTCTCATTATTAATCAAATAAATTTTAGCAAAGCCTAAGGGTTCGCGCTGTCAGTTCGAATCCATACTTGAGTGCGTCCAAGCGCAGAAATACCCATGTATCCTCGCATACGCAAACGTTTTCCATCTGGGCTTAGTTGAGCTTTGCCTTTATAAATATTGCCTGTCTTAGGCTCTAGTATACGACCATCAATATAATGATTTGGCTTTTTTGGATCTTCTTTTAGATCAGAAGCAATTTGTAAGCCTAAAATGGGTTTATTCTTATATGGCTCAGGGCATTTCACACAATGAGTCAATACAGTTCCACCACCTAAAACTGGATAGCGATATACAATCGTTCCTGTGTATGTATTGTCTGGTTTCTTTTTGATTTCTACAATCGAAAGCTGTTGACCAGTACGATCATCAATACTTTTCCAAAAACCCTCAGGAGTAATCGCAAAAGTTGTTGTTGTACATAAAGCAAAAGAAATTCCCATGATTCCTTTCATGAGTGAGTTTTTTTGCATAAATTTCTCCTTAATGCAAAGCAATCCTTCCTATACACTTTTATTCTAATGAACCCAGACAGTCAACAAGACTAATGGATATTTAATTGCTTAATATTCATTAAAATTTTAAGCAATTCACACATTTAATAATAAATGATTATGGGTTGGCACTGTCTATTCTAATCCATACCACAGTCCGACCCAGAGCTGAAATCCCAACATAACCGCGCATATTTAAACGCTTACCATCATTATTTAAACGTGCTTTTCCTTTATATACTTTTCCTGTTTTACTTTCGATGATACGCCCATTTCCCCATTCCTTTTCAATTTTTTAAGTTAAGATTCAAATGTAATTTTAATTGACGTAGAAATTTACTATATTTTCAAAAAATACAAAGTAGTCTAAATAACTTTTATATAAATTTCAGTGGATTGCATCCTATTTTAGGTTTTCTTTTTTTAAGTATAAACTTTCCATCTCAAGGATCATCCAACATGTATAATCTTAGGTTTATAGCAAGTGAGTTTTATTTGAATGGATTTACAGATTCTACAAAAACAGTTAGATGAAAGTAGCCATTGCCCTTTATGCCAAGCCTCCATGTTTTGGATCGAAGCAGAACAATATTCACAAGAATTTCAATTTCATGAATGCAGTCATTGTCAGCACCGCGTTTTTAAAAGCGACAGTAAGTTAAATTGCCACTGTGCTCAATGTACTGCACAGAGAAAAAAGCAAACTCAACAGACAATCTTACAAGAACAACGAAAATACAAAATCAAGGATGAAGTGGTTTATAGCTTAAATCAGCTGAGTTTTTTACATAAATTATTTTTACTTAGCTTGCTCGATAATTATGCCCGCGAAGATGTCCAACATGATGAAATGATCCATTGGCAAAAAATTAAGTACTATGATTTCACACCCAATTATTTATTTCAAAATCAAATCGTTCAAGAGTTGGTTAAACTTGGCATCTTTAAGTTAAAAGATTCAACCAGTGAAACTGAACATTTTTATTTAAATATTCGACTCGATGGATATTCTGATCCGAGTCTTTATAGTATCGCTCAACAATTACGTAATTGGTTTTATCAAAATTTAAGCTTAGGCATCCCTTTTAAAAGCACTGATGAAGTGAAGGATGTACTTTATTTAGTGCTCTATCAAGAAATTGTTCAATTTATGCAGTTTTACTGTAGAACTTGGGGGATTAAAATTGCTGGGAATCGCGCCTTCCAAGCCTTTTGCTATCGTTTAATGGAAGGCTTAGCAGTGGGACAAATTTATTATTTAATCCAAACAGCATTGGAATACTTACACAAACAAAAGGTATTACAACCTAGAAATGATAAATTTATTAATACCAATTTACTGAAAAAAACATTGGAACAATATCGTGAACGTGCCTTAGCAGAACGCTGGGAAACCACAACTTTACCAAGACCACACAATATTCCATTGAGTAAAATGAGTGAGATTTTACTATTTAAATTACTAGGTTATGATGAAAGTGTTTTCTTTCAGCCGATTTGGAAATCTTGGCGAAAAATAGAACCTAGACTTAATTTTTATTCAGTCAAACGTTGCATGTATTGTGGTTCAAATGATCTTATTGTGGATTATGATGCAGATGACTATGTTTCGCTCATTTGTCGTAAGTGTAAACATCAAGATCATTATTTTACACGTTAAAATACCTTTTTTGAGTGCATTCAAGGGGCTGCAAAATGTCACAAAAACAACAATTAATTGAACAAGTCATAGAAGCATGGCATTCCTTGCAGAGTCAAACACCACTTGTACAATGTATCACCAATAGCGTAGCCAGTAATTATGTCGCGAACATTTTACTTGCAGCAGGTGCATCACCTGCAATGATTGATAATCCTTTTGAAGCAGAAGATTTTACAAAAATCAGTTCTGCCTTGAGTATTAATTTAGGGACGCCAACAACTGAACAAACTCAAGCCATGTTAATTTCAACTAAAACTGCTCAACAACATCAAGTCCCTTGGATACTTGATCCAGTGGGTTATGGTGCAATTTTAAAATGGCGTAGTGAAACTGTTGAACAACTTTTAGAATTTAAACCGAGTATTATTCGTGGCAACGCCTCAGAAATAAGTGCGCTAGCAGGCAGTCAAAATCAATCTAAGGGTGTAGACACTACATTAAACAGTCAAGATGTTTATGCCCAAGCAAAAAATTTACTACGGCATGCTGACTGTATAGCAATCTCTGGTCAGTCTGATTACATCATTTCCAAACATTTTGATTGCGTTATTCAGGTGAATGGAGGTTGCTATTTGCAACCTAAAATCACAGCAACAGGTTGTGCGTTAGGGGCATTAACAGCAGCATATAACGCTGTAAGCAACCCCACAATTGCTGCCCTCGCCTCACATATTCATTTTTCAATTGCAGGAAAACTGGCATTTGAACACGCTCAGACTGTGGGTAGCTTCAATGTAGCATTTTTAGATTATGTACATATGTTAGATGATAATTTGATTCGGCAATATGTGGATATCGAAACTCTTTAATGTGGCTCTGTTTTAGCAGAGCTCACAAACTATTGAAATAATAAAAGTTTGTAATCAAAATCTGAATCATGTACATAGTAAACAAAGTTTTGAAGTTTTTTAGATCAAAGAACTAACTTTTACATCAATTCGTCAAAGTTCTTTCCGAATTTTACTTTCTAATTATGGCTCAATTATCGCTTTAAAATAAAACTCTCGTGGCATATCAATGACCTCGACACAAACTTGTATCGAGTTTTCGATCTTAGCTTTCATATAGTTTTTTTGCTCAAGTACACCAAGTAACGCCTCACCCGCCACTTGTTTTTGCGCTTCAGTTCGTCCACTCAAAAGATAAAGTTTCAGATGAATATAGGCTTCTTGATTTTCTTCTAAACCAATCAAAAACACGTCATCTTTAAAAATGCGCGATTTGATATCATCAGCACTGAATAAATCAGTTTCAATCAATGCAGTATTCACGACTTTGAGTAAAGCATGCTGATCTAATTCAATTAAATTTGCTGAATAGTGAGCAATCAGATGAGGCATTTTAACTTCCTATTCAATAAATAAAAGTGCTAGACGGACTTGATCATAAGCCATGCGTGGACTTGTTGCTTCAACAATTGGGCGCAACTTGATTGCACCATCATCGGTAAAATGTTCAGGATTCTTGCGTTTATGTAAGCGTTTATAAATTTTACGGACTTCTTCAATAACTTCTTCGCCAGGGTTAGCAACTGAAATATCTAAGCCTTGTTCTTTTTGTAAACGCGCTAAGTGGTTAATAATCGTAGCTGGGGTTAAGCCACGTTCATGTGCGATATCTTCAATTTCATATCCATCTTCAAATAATGCACGCGTTTCGTCTAGTGTTGCTGCTGCATAATTTTGCTTAGTGCTTTTAGAAAGTTTCTTTTCATTACGATTAATTTCTGTCGCATTTAATGTACCACCACAATGTCGAATAAATGCATTGTGTTGTGTGGTTAAGTCAATATTTTCAAAATTAACTTCAGCTTCCTTAGATAGTTCTTGAAAACGACGATCAGCTTTAATCGCTAAACTATCTAATTCAAGTGCTTGTTCATTAAATCCGAGCAGTTTCAGTCCTGTCATGGACTTTAATCGTGATAAAGCCACATAACCCTGACCTTTTTCAAAAGTATGCGTTAAATTAATTTCTGCTGCTTCTAATGTCATACCTTGGCTTTTATGAATGGTAATTGCCCAAGCTAAACGTAATGGAATTTGTTGAAAACTCGCAATTGCTTTACCTGCTTCATTTTCAATTGACCACGTCTCAGGTTCAACTAACAGCGTTGTTCCGTCAGTTAATTTTACCTTAGGTAAAATGCCCTGTTTATCATCTTCTTCAAAGCCAATCACCTCACCCAAACTGCCGTTGATATATCCCATATCAAAATTATTTTTAACAAACATCACTTTGGCATGTTTTTTAAGCGTTAACTCTTCTGGTGCGCGAACTGAGGATTTTAGCGTTTCAATCAACTTGTCATTACCATCAAGTACAGCATTAAATTGATGGCTTTCGTTATCAATCTCATTCAAGTGTTGATAGTTGATGTTATCAACATCCATATTGTGAGTGTAGAGACGAGTAAAGGTATCGCCAATATCGTGCTGACGTGATTGCTGTAAGGCACTAACATGATGATCTTGAATATTCTGAGCACGGATTGCATTCAGAATTTTATTGAGCGTTTCATCATCTTGACGATGTTGTTCAGTCAAATAACAAACTCGAAATTTCGCTTCTACCCATGCATCTGACATAAAACAAAATTTATCTCGATTGCTTTCTTCTTTTTTACCAACTGGCGGTAATTGGAAAAAATCTCCAGCGACAATAACTTGGATACCACCAAAAGCTTCATCACTTTCTTTGAAGTATTTTAAGACCTGATTCACTAAGTTCAGTTGCTTAGCATGCAACATTGAAATTTCATCAATAATCAAAACTTGGGCATTTTCTAGGTGCTCTTTTAAATATTTACGCTCTTTCATACGCTTGAGATCATCATCACTCAAACTGTCTTTAATACCTATGCCTGCCCATGTATGAATGGTCATACCATTCATATGAGTCGCGGCAATTCCAGTAGAAGCGGTAATCGCAACAGGAACTTTTCGTGCTTTTAAATAATGAATATATTGATTAAGTGTGTACGTTTTACCTGCACCAGCCGAACCCGTTAAAAAAACATTTTCTCCAGCTTTTAGTAAATTTAGTGCAGTTTCTTGTTTCATAATTTCGTCAGTCAAAAACAACAGCACATAGCTTAACGATTTTTTATGAAAATTAAAAACTCAAAGCGTATTTGAGAACTCGGTATATCTCATTTTTACATTGACATCCAAAGGTTTTCATTTAATGTGTTTGTAAATGAATTCAGACTTGATATAAAAATGCCTACTTCAAATCTTTATACATATCAAACAGATATATTGGGTGATGCTTACCAAAAAATGACTTTGAATTTTGCTGATGACTACGATGGTAAAGTCATTGCAACATTAATTAGAAAAAAAACAACACAAGCAACAAAGAAGGCAGTTTTATATATCCACGGTTTTGCTGATTATTTCTTTCAAAAAGAAATGGCTGAGCAATTCAATGAACATGGTTATGATTTTTATGCCCTTGACCTAAGAAAATATGGACGTTCAAAATTACCGCATCAAAAGCTTTATTATGTCCTTGATTTACGTGAGTATGATGCTGAAATAAGCAAAGCACTGGAAATCATTGGTCAAGAAAACCATAACCAAGTTTTACTTGCAGGACATTCAACTGGCGGCTTAATTACTACGTTGTACGCTGCACATTATCCAGACCATCGTCTAATTAAAGCCTTATGGACCAATAGTCCATTTTATGATTTTTATAAAAGTCTCTTAGAGAAAAAAGTTGGAATTCCTGTTTTAAGTGAAATTGGCAAACGTTTACCCAACGCAAAATTTCCAAGCGGTTTAAATCAATGGTACACACCAAGTTTACATCAAGACTTTTATGGAGAATGGGACTTCAATTTAAATTGGAAACCAAAATCGGTTCCATTTGTTCGATTGTGCTTTGTGCACGCAATCCATGAAGCTCAAAAAGAAGTACATCAAGGCATTAGATTAAATATCCCAACATTGATTATGCACTCGCATCAATCTAAATACCCTAGAAAATGGGGATTAGATGCACAACAAAGTGATGTTATTCTTGACGTTAAAGACATGACGAATAACGCTAAAAAAATGAAAGGTGATATACAAACACTCGCAATACACAATGGTCTGCATGACCTTGTATTGTCCTCACCTCCTGTTCGTGAAAAAGTCTATCAGGCATTATTTGATTGGCTTGATCAAAAGATCGCTTAGAGTTCATTTTTCTAAAAGTTAATTTATAAAAGAGCTTCATATATACAAATATATTGAAGTTCTTTTTATTCTGTGTTGCGCATCATCTTGGTGCGCACCCCTATATTTGTTAGATAAATTATAGATAGTTGCACGATAGATTAATTCCTAAGGTTTCAATTCAGTCATCATTAAAATCAAAAGCTTCTGAAAAAATTACTATTTTTATCATTTGGAATAAAAAAAGCAGACTATTAGATTTTTTCTAAAAAATTAGGCATTACTTTTGCACTGTTTGATATAAATTCACTCTGATGAGTAATCTTGTATGAATCAATCAAACACTGTATCAAGCACCTCCTCCCAAACTGAAATCTCATCAGCTGAATATTTTTCACAACGACAATTGAAACAAGGTACGGTCGGATGGGTTCTTCTGATCGGTTTGGGTGTAGCCTACGTCATTTCTGGGGATTTTGCTGGCTGGAATTTCGGTCTTGCTCAAGGTGGTTGGGGTGGAATGTTTATAGCAACCGTTCTAGTTGCGATCATGTATTTATGTTTATGTCTTTCGATGTCTGAAATGTCGACAATGATGCCAACTGCTGGTGGGGGCTATAGTTTTGCGCGTGCAGCTTTCGGTCCTCTTGGAGGTTATCTAACAGGAACTGCCATTTTAATTGAATACGCGATCGCCCCTGCTGCAATTGCTGTTTTCATCGGCGGATATTGTGAGTCGTTATTTGGTTTAAATGGTTGGATGGTGTATCTATTTTGCTATCTCGTCTTTATGGGAATTCACTTAAAAGGTGCTGGTGAGGCACTTAAAATTATATTTGCCATTACGCTTATTGCTGTTATTGCTCTAGTGGTTTTTATTGCCGCTATGGCACCTCATTTTAATCTACAAAATTTATTTGATATACCTGTCGGTAATGCATTTGGAGCCAGCGCTTTTCTTCCACATGGTTATATCGGTATTTGGGCTGCTGTACCATTCGCAATTTGGTTTTTCCTAGCAGTTGAAGGCGTACCACTTGCTGCCGAAGAAACCAAAGATCCTGCGAAATCTTTACCACGCGGACTCATGGGTGCGATGTTTATTTTAACTGCTTTCGCACTGCTTATTTTGATATTAGGCGTAGGCGCTGCGGGTGCAAGTAATATACAAAACTCAGGCGCCCCGTTAGTCGATGCTCTGATCAAAGTGTATGGAACTGAAATATGGGTTGCTACATTTGTTAATTTTGTCGGTTTAGCAGGCTTAATCGCGAGTTTTTTCTCAATTATTTACGCATATTCAAGACAAATTTTTGCTTTGTCTCGTGCTGGATATTTACCAAGATCATTATCATTAACCAATAAAAATAAAGCACCTTATTTAGCTATCATTATTCCAGGGATTATTGGCTTCTTGCTGTCTTTGACTAAAGAAGGTGATTCATTAATCTTAATTGCCGTGTTTGGTGCAACAATTTCTTATGTCCTCATTTTACTTTCTCATATTAAGCTTCGTTTATCCAAACCAGTTATGCCTCGCCCTTATAAAACCCCAGGAGGAATCATAACTTCCTCTCTCGCACTTATCATGGCAATTGCTGCCGTCGTTGCAGGCTTTGTTGTTAATCCGAAAATATGGTTCATTGCAGCACTTATTTATGCATGCTTTATTGCTTACTTTTTACTCTATAGCCGTTATCATTTAGTAAAAGGTACGCCAGAAGAAGAGTTTGCAAATATTAAAGCTACCGAGAAAACACTATAAAGATTAAGGATAAAAAATGAGCTATCGAATTATAGTTGCCAATCAACAATATCATTTTGCAGATTTGAAAACACTTATGGCAAAAGCAACACCTTTACGTTCAGGCGATGAACTTGCGGGTGTTGCTGCATTCGATGCAACTGAACGCGTTGCAGCACAAATGGCATTGGCTGATCTTCCCTTAAAAACTTTTCTCAATGAGGCTGTCGTCGACTATGAAATCGATGAAGTGACACGATTGATTATAGATGAGCATAATGCTCAGGCATTTAATCCTATCTCACATTTTACTATCGGAGATTTTCGCAACTGGTTGCTAAGCGAGCAGGCAACTTCAGAAACACTTACTACTTTAGCATCTGGACTCACTCCAGAAATGGTTGCTGCTGTAAGTAAAATCATGCGTAACCAAGACCTCATCTATGTCGCAAGCAAGTGCGAAGTAATTACCCAGTTTCGAAATACAATTGGTTTAAAAGGTCATCTTTCCACTCGATTACAACCCAATCATCCAACGGATGACGTATTAGGTATTTCTGCGAGTATTTTAGATGGTCTAATGTATGGTAATGGCGATGCTGTTATAGGGATTAATCCTGCAACAGATAATTTACATAATCTAACCGAACTTTTAAAGCTTTTGGATCATGTGATTCAAGAATATCAAATCCCAACTCAATCATGCGTTCTCACCCACATTAGCTCAGGAATTCAATTAGCTGAAAGAAATGTACCTATTGATTTGATGTTTCAGTCCATTGCAGGAACACAACGTGCCAATGAAGGATTTGGTATCTCATTAGCGTTATTACAAGAAGGTTATGAGGCGACTTTGGCATTAAACCGAGGAACTCTAGGAAATAATGTCATGTACTTTGAAACTGGACAAGGCAGCGCGCTTTCAAGTAATGCTCATCATGGAGTTGATCAGCAAACACTAGAAACACGGGCTTATGCAGTGGCGAGAAAATATCAACCTTTATTAGTCAATACAGTTGTTGGTTTTATTGGACCTGAATATCTTTATAACGGTAAACAAATTATTCGAGCTGGGTTAGAAGATCATTTTTGTGGAAAACTACTCGGCTTACCAATGGGTTGTGATATTTGCTATACCAATCATGCTGATGCTGATCAAAATGATATGGACGTATTACTCACTCTATTTGGTGCTGCTGGTCTGAACTTCATTATGGGTATACCTGGTTCGGATGATGTTATGTTGAACTACCAAACGACATCTTTCCATGATGCATTGTATTTAAGACAATTATTGGGCCTGAAACCTGCCCCTGAATTTTCTAAATGGCTAGAACAACAAGGTATTTTTAAACAGCAAAATGCCCATATTCATTGGGCAGAACAAATGCCTGAACAGTTCTCTCGTTTACTCATGAACTAGGAGCAATACTATGAAGCTGAGTCCTGATATTCAATACCCATCATCAACACATCAAGACCAATGGGAAAAACTAAAGCAATTTACAGATGCAAGAATCGCTTTGGGTCGTACGGGATGTAGTTTGCCAACCAAAGTATTATTAGATTTTCAATTAGCGCATGCTCAAGCTCAGGATGCTGTTTACCAGAAATTAGATACTCATTATTTATCTGAACATTTATCTAAGCAGTTTATAGAAAGTATCCATGTAGAAAGTAATGCTAAAGACAAACAAACATATCTCAAGCGACCTGATTTAGGGCGACAATTATCGAAAGACTCAAAAGAACGCTTAGTAAATAAATTTAGCAATAAAGCTGAGAAATACGATGTTTGTATTGTTGTAGGAGATGGATTATCTGCCCGTGCAATCGAATCAAATGCAATACCTTTTATTCTGTCTTTAGCAAAACAAATTCAACAACAAGATTGGACACTTGCTCCTGTCATCATTGCAACTGGCAGTAGAGTCGCTTTAGGAGATGATGTCGCGGGAATTTTAAAAGCACCTATGCTGGTCATGCTCATCGGCGAACGCCCAGGATTAAGCTCTCCAGATAGCATGGGCGTGTACTATACATGGGATGCGCATACAGGTTCGACAGATGCCCAACGTAATTGTATTTCAAATGTTCGAAACGCTGGACTAAGTATCCCAATTGCAACACAACGCTTGATTAAGTTGATGAAAAATTCAAAACAGCTTGGTTTTTCTGGCGTTGATTTAAAAGATGAACATCAAGTTCCTAACATTCAACAAACAGATTCATCTCAATTACTTTTTTAAGACAAATAACGATGCCATCGACTCCCTTCCCTACGCTTACAAGCAAAAGACTGATTCTACGTGAAATTACTCAGACTGATATTCAACAAATTTTTGAAATTTACAGTGATACTGAAGCAATGCGTTGGTTTGGTACAAATCCAGTCCAATCATCAGAACAAGCACAAAGCATTATCGAACTTTTTGCAAACTGGAGAATTCAGGCTAACCCAGGTACAAGATGGGGTATTCAGCTAAAAGGCGAAGACCATTTAATCGGAACTTGTGGGCTGTTCCGTTGGGACACAAATTGGAAAAAATGTAGTATTGGCTATGAACTTGTTTCATCTGCTTGGGGGAATGGCTACATGTTTGAAGCACTAAATACAATTATCCCGTGGGGTTTTACCGAAATGAAGTTAAATCGAATCGAAGCGCTCATTCATCCTAAAAATGCACAATCTCTTCGTTTAATTGAAAATTTAAGTTTTAGGAATGAAGGTTTGCTGAGAGAAGCAGGCTATTGGTCAAATCAACACCATGATTTATTACAATACGGATTATTATTATCTGATTGGAATACGACTAAACAACATTAATACTTATTTATTTTTGAATATAATCATGTATTGAACCGTTATGATTTACCCTGAATAAACAAGAAGTATTGATATGAGCCTACAAACATCTCTTCCTAAAACAATATATGCGATTCAACATCTTGCCTTTGAAGATTTAGGTTCCTTAGAAGATATTTTTTATGATTTTGGTTTTCGTGTCCGATATTTTGAAGCTGGTGTTGATGATCTAACACTAGCTTTCAATTATGAAGGACTCACTATTATTTTAGGTGGTCCAATTGGTGTATATGAAACAGAGGACTATCCTTTTCTAAAGGATGAACTTGAAGGTCTGAAGCAGCGATTGCTAGAAAACAAACCTACCATAGGTATTTGCTTAGGTGCACAACTTATTGCGCATGCGCTTGGTGCTAAAGTATATGCAGGACATCAAAAGGAAATAGGTTGGAACGAATTAGAAATTAAGTTATTAGATAGTGATAGTAATGTCTTAACATCACTTGAAAGTATCAAAGTTTTACACTGGCATGGTGATACTTTTGACTTACCAAATAATGCGACTTTACTCGCTAGTTCAACCATTTATCCGAATCAGGCATTTTCAGTAGGAAATAAAATTCTAGCCTTACAATTTCATCTTGAAATGATTGAAGAAAGTTTTGAGAAGTGGTTGATTGGTCATACTTGTGAGATACGATATGCAGGCTTATCAATCCCTCAATTAAGAGAAGATAACAAACTTTATGCAAAAAAATTAGTGAGCAAATCTCGTGAAGTTATTCAGACTTTTTTAGAAAAAATTTAACAATCAATTGGGTCTGTTGACATTTTATAGTTCTAATTGGCTTTGTTGCACAAAGCTATTCTTGAAGGTTTCTTCAGCAATATAATTTCCAGATGAAGAAGCCTGCCCCTAAAATCTACCGTACAACCAATTGGTCCTCGTATAACCAAGCTTTAATCAAGCGAGGAAATATTTCAATCTGGTTTGATCCCAAAACCGAATGGTATGCACAGCCACAAGGCAAGCATGGACGAAATCAAACTTATTCCGATACAGCGATTCAATGCTGTTTAATGATCAAATCTCTATTCCGTCTTTCTTTACGTATGGTCACTGGCTTTTCTCAAAGCCTGATTAAACTCTGTGGTTTGAATTGGACAGCACCAGATTACTCCACCCTATGTAGACGACAAAAGCATATTGATATTGCGATAAGCTATCAGAAAAGTCGTGATGGATTACACCTACTCGTCGATTCTACAGGGTTAAAATTTTTAGGTGAATGCGAATGGAAGCGTAAGAAACATCAGCCTGAATATCGTCGCCAATGGCGCAAACTTCATATTGGTATAGATGCTAAGACCCTTCAAATACGAGCAGTTCAGCTCATAACAAACAATGTGAGTGATTCACAGGTACTTGGTGATTTGCTTGATCAAATTCCGTTGGATGAACGAATTGATTCAGTTTATACAGATGGTGCTTATGACACAAAGCACTGCCGACAAGTCATTTTAGATCGAGATGCACATGCAGTCATTCCACCTAGGAAGAATGCAAAACTTTGGAAAGATAAGAAATTGAGATCTTTAGAGAGGAATGAATTATTAAAAACAGTCAAACGGCTAGGTAGGTCACTTTGGAAAAAATGGTCTGGTTATCATCGTCGAAGTTTAGTGGAAACCAAAATGCATTGCATCAAATTATTAGGCGATAAATTAACAGCAAGGAGTTTTCCTAGTCAGGTGAATGAGATTCATGCACGTGTAGCAGTTTTGAATAAATTCACAGAATTAGGTCGACCTCATACCCAAGTTGTCACTTGAATTTAGCTCAATTAGGGTAGCATTGTCTTTCAAACCTTTGTGCAACAAAGCCCATTAAAAGCAAAAAGAGGCTTTAAATTGGATCCCGAATTAAAAGTTTTTAATCAGGAAATGAATAGAAGAAGAATAGGTATTGAGCATGTATTTGGCAGCCTGAAAACCTTCAGGATCCTTGCCGAACGTTATCGAAATAGAGGGAAAAGACTTGGTTTGAGATTTATTTTAATCGCTGGAATCTATAATTTGGAGCTGAGTGAAAAATGATTTATGAAAGAGGTCTAATATGCAAAGACTTCTAATAAATTTCAGTTACTTTCCTCTACTCATCAATTTTTTTGTTTAAACTAAACATCTTTTACAAATTAATCCCATCTCGTAAACTTAACCGCTCATACTGTTAAGAGAATGCAATCAATCTAAATACAATGTATCTATATGGCTCTTAATTGCCAATTTTAATAGTTTAAAAAAACCAACCATGTTAATATCATTTAAGTAGTTACTATAAAGTTTGTTAATTTTATGACTAAAAATACCAATCTTGAAATTTGTCCAATTGCAAGAAGCCTATCTGTTCTTGGTGATGCTTGGAGTATGTTAATTCTACGTGATGCACATGCAGGATTTACACGCTTTGATCAATTTCGTAAAAGTTTAGGCATTGCTCCCACGATGCTGACTAAACGTTTGTCCGTTTTAGTAGATGAAGGATTACTTCAAAAACGACAATATTCTGAACATCCACCACGTGAAGAATATGTATTAACTCAAGCAGGCAAAGATTTCTTACCCGTTTTATTTGTAATAGGTGCATGGGGTCGTAAGCATAAACCTTTTAAAAATCCTGAGAAAATGCCTATATTTCTTGATGCTGAACAAGGTACAGAAATTCAACCGATTGTAATTGATAAAGTGACAGGTGCTGAAATTGGATCTCGAACTATTCACCAAAAAGCTGAATAATAAAAAGCACTCCTGTGAGAGTGCTTTTTTATAAATTTAAATACTAAATTATTATTTGATTCGAGTACGCTGTGTTTTGTAAGTTCCCCAACCACTACGTAAAACTGATTTGATAAATGCCCATAAGCCACTTTCCTTAGGTTTTGGATTACTTCCCTTGGCAATGCGATTAAGTTGTTGGGTATACCAAAGTACTTCCATAACCCCAAGTTGATCAATCTTTTTTATGCCAGTCTTAATTGGTTGAACTGTTTGCTCACTATTGGTTCCTGCTAATAGATATTTGGGAGCATCAGGATCAATTGCCATCAGTCTAGCAATCCCAACTACATCAAAAGCATCTGATCCTAAAGCTTGATTCATACCTTCAACACTCCTAAAGCCACCTGTCACCATTAATGGTGTTTTTACCTGCGCCCTAACCTTTTCAGCAAAATCAATAAAGAATGCTTCACGAGCAATAGTTGATGCTTTTTGAGGTGCTTTAGCTACACCTGACTCATAAGTACCGCCTGAAATTTCAATTAAATCAATTCCTGCTTTAGATAATGCTTTAATGGTTGCTAGAGAATCCTCTTCTGTAAATCCACCTTTTTGGAAATCCGCTGAGTTAAGCTTTATCGCAATTGGAAAATATGCCCCTACTTGTTTTCTAATTTCTGCATAGACTTCCATTAAAAACTTACGACGATTTTCTGGAGTACCTCCCCACTCATCATTTC
The DNA here is from genome assembly GCF_024296945.1 of Acinetobacter sp. Z1. NCBI lineage: Bacteria > Pseudomonadati > Pseudomonadota > Gammaproteobacteria > Moraxellales > Moraxellaceae > Acinetobacter > Acinetobacter sp. Z1. The sequence goes on from NZ_CP101115.1 coordinate 2,274,280, forward strand.
TTAGATTGTGTAATGGTGATAAGAATTGATTAATCAAATAACCATGTGCAGCATGTATCTCAACACCACTAAATCCAGCCTTTTTACATATCAACGCACTACGACCAAAGCGCTGAATGATCTCTAGTACTTCTTGATGGGTTGCTTCATCTGGCGTTGCAAATAATGATCGCATTTCGGCCCCAAATGGCACTGCTGAAGCAGAAATGTTTCGTGAATTTAATCCTTTTGGGGATTGTTTTCCAGGATGATTGAGTTGTGCCCATAATTGGGAGCCTTGATCAGTCACCGTTGTTGCCCATTGCTGTAAAATTACAAAATCCCGTTCATCTTCAATCACAACATTCCCAGGCTCCCCTAAAGCACGTCGGTCGATCATAATGTTGCCCGTGATAATCATGCCAACCCTTGATGCCGCCCAACGCTGGTATAGTCGTATATGCTTTTCAGTTGGGTTATTGGAATAGGTCGCTAGCGTTTCACTGGTTGCTGCCTTAGCCAAACGATTTGGAATTACGAAACCATTCGGTAACGTTAAAGGCTGATTCAGGAGATTTGTTTTTAATGGCAAGTCAGTCATGGGCTTCGCTCACAAAGTTGAAGATGATTTAGGCTGAGGTTGAATAAAGTCGACTAGACTTTGAAACCACATGACATCGACAAAGTTTCCAGTAATCACAAGATCCTGTTTTCTAAGGGCTGTTAAAAATGTATTAACACTATCGTTAGCTGATAGCACAGCAAAACCTGTACTGCCATTTTTAAAAGTGAATGTAAAACTTGGGGATTTACTTCGACCAGTATGAGACTTTATTTTGCCATTTTTGACTTCAAAATAACGTCCTTCACCACTAGCCGTTTGAATTTGGAATGTGACATTTTTATCTTTCACATAAGCAGCACATTTTGGGTTATTTTTCACAGCTCGTTGTAAAAGCTTAGTCAGCATCCACAGTAATAATTTAAATTTCATCATTTTAGTTCTCTGTTCATCAATATATGAAGATACTTAGGGAATCCTGATGCATTACTCATTTAGAAACTGTATTGCATGCTTGAGGAAACGTTCTGGGTACTGGAACTGTGCTCCATGACCAGCATCGGGATAAATAAACAGCTGTGCATTTGGAATATTAAGTGCCATCTGATAAGCATTGATGGTTGGAATCATCACATCATCTACACCATTAAGAATAAAGGTTGGCTGTTTAATCTCGCGTAAATGAGCAAAAGGATCTTGTTCATCAAGCTTCGGTAAAAAGTGCATATTGGCTTCAATCTGAGCCTGCATTACGCTGTCTGAACTTGCTGGGTCCTGATTCTTACGTTGATGGCGACGTTGCCAGAAATCATGCCCTGCTTGAATTGCTGTTGATGATCGACCAAAAAATAAAAATAGAAAGTCATCTTCAGAGGGGACAGCACTGGTGGCATGCTTCAATACTAAGGCTGGAACATCAGGATCATCACCTCTAGGTTTTCCTCCCCGAGGACCTGTCCCTAACAACATCAATTTTCTAACTAATTCAGGGTGGCGACGTACCAAATCTTGTGCTTGAAAACCGCCTAAAGAGAAGCCCAGTAAATCAACTTGTTTCAAACCTAATGCTCGAATTACCGCTGCTGCATCGTCAGCCATATCTTCAATCCGAGTTCGAGGTTGTCCAGTTGATGAAGCGACCCCTCGCCCATTGAATAAAATAACTTCTCGGTCCGCTGCTAATCCATCAGTAATTAATGGGTCCCAATTGTCTAAACCACCTCGGAAATGCTGAAGAAAAAATAGCGGTGGTTGCTCTGTATTTGCATTACCCCATCTACGATAAGCAAATTTGGCTCCATCAACTTCTATAAATTGTGTTTCAGCGGTTTGGTGTGTAATCGCGGTCATATTGATTGTCCTAATTTTTAAATATTTGGTTGGATCTAATTTTATTTAGCTAAAAAAGTAAGCGATTGTTTAACGAAATCATCATGAAACTGAAAAATTCCACCATGTCCAGCATCTGGATAGATGATGAGCGTGCTATTTGGAAGGCGCTTTGCTAAGTCATAAGTATTTACAGTGGGTACCATTCGATCATGATCACCGTTAGCAACTAAAACAGGTTGTTGAATCACAGAAAGGTCGGAGGGTTTCTTACTTCCCCATTTTTTGAGTGCTTTAAGCTGGGCACGATAGGCAGAAATAGTGATTTCTTTATCGCGGTTTTCGGTACGTTCATTAATCCGTTGAACAAACTGTTTCGCAGCAGCTTTACCATTGTCGGTCCGAGTAAAAAACAAATAGACTTTAGGATCTTGGCGCGTTGCCATCCCACGGACTAAATCCCAATTAGAAACTCGTCCAACTGTACTGATGCCAGTTCCTCCAGCAGGTCCTGTTCCTGATAAAATCATCTTTCTTACTAAGTTTGGTTGTTTCAATACGATTTCTTGTGAAATCATGCCTCCCATCGAAAAACCAAATAAATCAACTTTGTTGAAACCTTTTGCTTGAATAAAGGTAATTGCATCTCCTGCCATTTGCTCAATCGACTGAGCAGGCTTACCTGTAGTAGCACCAACACCACGGTTATCAAAAACCACCACATGATGTTTTGCGGCAATTCCATCAATAATTCTTGGATCCCAATTGTCTAATACAGCAGCTAAATGATTCAGAAAAATAATAGGTGTTCCACCATTTTGTTGACCATATTCTCTGTAGGCGAAATTAACTCCATCAGCATTTATAAATTGAGTTGGTACATTCTTCCAATTCGTAGCTAACTGAGGATTTTGACCAGCTTGCTGATTGAAAATAAGTTTTGGAGATAATCCGTCACCTTTAGCCACCGAGTCGCTAAAAGAGATCGATGCTACTGTTTCGGCTTGCGTTAATGGCGAAATAAAAACAGAGACCACCGTCAATCCCATCGCAATTGTATTTAGTAAAAAATTCATTTTTTTAATCCTCAGAATTAATGCATAAAGCCTATTCAACTGAATTTAATTAATTATTTCTTGAGATAAGGAAATCAAAAACAAAGTCAGTATCGATTTAATATTAACCATACATCAACAAAAACGCATTGTCACTATCTTTTTAGTAGTAACTATTTTAATTTTAGATTATGATCAAAACATCAAGGTGAAATTGGTTGTTCCATCACCAACCTATTACGTGTGAGAAATGTTGTATGACAAGCAAAGTGGTTCTTATTACAGGTGCATCTTCTGGTATTGGTTTAGCAACAGCAGAACTTTTACATAGGGCAGGTTTTATTGTTTATGGTACGAGTCGACGCACAAGTGAGTCATCTCAATATAAATTCAATCTGATTGAACTAGATGTAAATAATGAAGATTCGGTTAATCGTGCAATCGCGAAAGTGATTCAAAATGAAGGTCGAATTGATATTTTGATCAATAATGCAGGATTTGCAATCGCACCCGCTGGCGCTGAAGAAAGTTCGATGCAACAAGCTCAAGCTATTTTTGATACCAACTTCTTTGGTGTTGTCCGAATGACTCGAGCAGTACTTCCAGTGATGCGTAAACAAAATTCTGGACTTATTTTGAACATTAGCTCTGTTTTAGGACTTCTGCCAATGCCCTTTGGCGCGCTTTATTCTGCATCAAAACATGCGCTTGAAGGTTATTCAGAGTCCTTAGATCATGAATTGAGAACACAAGGGATTCGTGTTTCATTAATAGAACCTGCTTACACTAAAACTTCATTAGGCATAAACTTACTAGAAGCAGATGCAAAAATCTCAGCGTATGACCACATTCGCGAGAAGCTCCATCAGCACATGATAAAAGCAATTAATAAGTCAGATGATCCAGGTGTTGTTGCTAAGACAATTTTAACGGTAATCAACAGTCAAAACATTTTGCCTCGTTATACATCAGGCAAGACAGCAAGACACTTAAAGAATTTACGAAAATTTGCCCCAGTAAAGATCTTTGACACATTGATTCAACGCAGTTTGAAAGTTTAACCCAACTTAATAAGTCCATTTCTAAGGATTAAAAAATAAATATATAGAGGTCCCAAATGAAAGCAGCATATATTAACCGTTATGGCAAAACCGATGATGTACAACTAGATGAACAGCCTAAACCATCTATTTCAAAAGATTCTGTACTTGTTAAAGTACATGCTGTAAGTATCAACCCGCTTGACTTACGAGTATTAGAGGGTGAATTCAAAGCGATTTTACCTGTTAAGTTTCCATTTATTTTAGGTAATGACTTTGCAGGTGTCGTTGCTCAAGTTGGTTCAAATGTTACTCAGTTTAAAGTCGGTGATGAAGTCTATGCCAAGACAGATTCGAATGGTTCTTTTGCTGAGTACACAATCGTTCAGCAATCGTCACTTGCACTGAAACCTCAAAATATTTCTATGCAGCATGCTGCCTCACTACCGCTTGTCGCCTTGACTGCATGGCAAGCATTAGTAGAAATTGCAAAAGTTAAATCAGGACAAAAAGTATTGATTCATGCTGGTTCAGGTGGTGTAGGCTCGATTGCAATTCAGCTTGCTAAGCATCTCGGTGCAACTGTCGCAACAACGACAAGTGGTAAAAATACTTGCTGGGTTAGAGAACTAGGCGCAGATATTATTATTGACTACAAAACCATGGATTTTGAGCAAGAACTGAAAGATTACGATGTGGTCTTAGACACGCAGGGTGGAAAAACTTTAGAAAAGTCATTGAACGTTATAAAGCGTGGTGGTCGTATTATCAGTATTTCAGGGCCACCTGACCGTGCTTTTGCTGAAGCAATCAAAGCAAATTGGTTATTAAAATTTATCATTCCGCTTTTAAGTTGGTCCATTCGTAATAAGGCAAAAAAAAGAGACATTACCTATTCATTTTTATTCATGCAACCAAATGGATATCAGCTGTCTCAAATAGCTGAACTTGTTGAGGCTGGGAAAATTAAACCTATCGTTGATAAAGAATATCCATTCTCACAAATGAACGAAGCACTTGAATACGTGAATACTGGACGTGCGAAAGGCAAAGTCGTTGTAGAAATTGCAGAATAATTTTGGAGTTTAAATTATGAAAAATATAGTATTTGGAAAAACAGGATTAAATGTTTCTCAGATCGCGTTGGGAACAGGAAATTTTGGTACAGGTTGGGGCTATGGCGCCTCTATTGAAGAAGCAAAATTAATACTAGATCAATATTTAAATGTTGGTGGGAACTTTATTGATACCGCGGATGTTTATCAATTTGGTCAATCTGAACAAATATTAGGTGAATTGCTACAAGGTATCCGTAATGAAGTTGTCTTAGCAACAAAATTTTCAAGCGGAGCTACGCCAAACTCAAATCAACTACATAAAGGTAATAGCCGTAAAGCAATGATTTTCTCAGTTGAGGAAAGTTTACGCAGATTAAAAACCGACTATATCGATCTTTACTGGGTACACCATCCTGATAATATTACTTCCAGTGAGGAAATACTTAGAGGATTGGAAGATCTATCTCGTGCTGGGAAAATACTCTTTGCTGGACTTTCGAACTTTCCAGCTTGGAGAGTATCACGTGCTGTTACCTTGGCTGAACTTAAAAATTCAGTACCTGTCGCAGCTATACAATTTCAACATAGTTTGGTTCATAGAGAACCAGAAGTAGACTTAATACCAGCCTCAAAAGCACTAGGATTAGGAATGGTCACATGGTCCCCTTTGGGTGGAGGCATGTTAACTGGAAAATATCGTAAAGGTGAAACTGGGCGTGCAGAAGGTTTTGGTGGAAATGTTTTTCAAGCAGAAAACACAGCGCAGCGTACAAAAATTTTAGATGCAGTACTTGAAGTTTCTAATCAACTTGGCGTTTCAGCTGATCAAGTTGCAATCGCATGGGCAAGTACACATGGGACTATCCCAATAATTGGACCAAAATCTTTAAAACAGTTAAATAGCAATCTAAATGCGATCAATATTGAGTTATCAGAAGATCAGATTAAATTATTGGATGATGTTAGCTCGTTAGTTAGTTTGGATCAAAACCGAAAAATACTAAGCACTGACAATCATCTGTATGGCTTGTGTATTGCTTAGGTTTATAAAAACAATGCTTTAAGTTTAACTCAATGTATTTTAAAATTTTGGTATAAAATTAGATATTAAGGGAGTCTTTAGCCCCTTAATATTTTTAATCCAGAGCCTGAACTGACTGCTACAACCCTTTCAGAATATCCTGAATATTAGTTAAATCATGCGTTTGACGATGTTGCTCAGATTTTGCTTCCTCAGTATAAAACTCCTCAACAATATACATACCTTCGTCACCTCCCATGTCAAAACAAGCATTACCATAGCCCCTGTCGTGCCGCATGATCCAGAACGTCTTGATAAAACCCTGCTAACGTGCTTGCTGATTTATCAATTTACTTAGCTGAAGTAATTGCTTCCTGCAAATTAATACCATCACGTAAAGTTAGATTTATGTAATAGATTGGAGTACGATAACTTTACGTAGTGCTCTTGCCTCGTAACATGAGCTGCAAAGGAAACATGACAGTAAATCACTCGATGCCGCATGGTAATAACTTAATCGTACAGCCAAAGTGCGTATGCTGTTAAAGCCTATGGTTCTAAAAATGAATGTGCCAAAATCATCCAATTCATTTAAGTTGACGTAAAGTCTGCCATAAGGCTTGCATAAGCGTGTTCTGAATTAGCGTATAACTATCCATTGTATAAGTTCCTATATAAATAAAATCGTAAAGTTAAATTTTGGGCATAAAAAAACCACATCGGGGTAGATGTGGGGAAAGTGTGAATGACGGTGTGAGCATCAACATATGATTAATGCCCTTTTCATTAAAGACTAAGTTTTAGCAATATTATTGAGTAGTTCAGGTTCAAGCATGAAAAACTCTCGACCAAAGTTTTCTAATGGAATATTGGAAACATTGATTTGATATTCAATGTCTCCGTTAAAAAAGCTTTGTGACTTTTGTATAGATCGTTCCCAACCAAACGTTGTGCCGCATTGCACTAATAAGTACTGATAGACCTTTGCATCATTAATTTTTAATAGGAACGCATTATCAGCTAATTGCTGAATCGAGACATTTTCGGAATATTGCACATCAATCATGATCTACCTCCTAGAATGAATGACTAAGTGAAGTATAGTTATCATTAAAGATAATTGATTTTATTTCAACCAATTTTCATAAATTAATTATTACTATTAATAACTTAAGTCATATTTTTAACATATATAACCACATAAGTTTTGATGTGGCGAAAATTGTCACTTGGTAAATTGTATACTAAAGATAGCTTAGGCTAATTCAACTAACTGACCATTAGAAAGCTATTTCGCTTTATAGTTAGGTCATAGTGCAATCATGCTAATGGATCGGATCGTTATGCGAAGTGGATTAGCTTAGAAAAGAAAAAACAAGTGAGCGCCAAAATTGTGCCAAATAAAAAGGGAATCAAACTATATATTTGATCCCCTTTAAGATAACTGGCGGAAGCGGTGTCCGTCTAACACTAATCCCAAGAAGTCCAAAACAATATTATAAATTAATATTTTTCAATTAATTACAACCATACCCATCCAACCTAGTCTTGTCTAATCCGACCATTTCCAGTATTTTATGAGGGGTAGGTTGAGGGGTAAATAAAAGAATGCCAAAGAAATCCAAAGAGCTTTCTGCACTCAGTGTAGCAAGAATTAAAGAGACTGGTCGATACCACGTAGGCGGCGTTGATGGTCTTTGTTTAAATGTTGAAAGAGATTCCCGTGTCTGGATTTTACGTGCCGTTGTGGGAAAACGTCTGGATAAAGATGGAAAATTAAAACCTCATCGCCGTGATATTGGTATTGGCCCCTACCCTGAAGTTTCCTTGGCAGAAGCCCGTGCCAAAGCCGCTGAATTAAAATTACAAATACGAAATGGGATTGATCCTATTCTGCATAAACAGGAACAGCTTGAAAAGCTGCATGTCCAGCAACTACGGAATAAAACATTCATGGAATGTGCAAAAGTTGTTATTGCCAATAAAACCCGTGAACTCAAAAATCAAAAGCATATCGGACAATGGTCAACAACACTGGAAACCTATATCTATCCAACGCTGGGTGATCTCACCATTGGCACCATTACCAAAGTAGATATTGCTGAAGCTCTCAAACCAATCTGGATTGAAAAAAATGAAACAGCCAGACGTATTCGTGGTCGTATAGAAACCATTTTTGATTATGCCAAGGCTATGGGATATTTTGAGGGTGACAACCCTGCTGAATGGAAAGGCAATCTTGAACCTATATTAGGTAACTTAAAGCAGGAATCACGCCCACATCCATCCCTGCCTTATGAACAGGTTGCTGAGTTTATCCAGCATTTAAGACAGAAAAAAGGGATTTCCCCTAAAGCTCTGGAATTTGCGATTTTAACTGCATGTCGATCTGGTGAGATTTTTGGGGCTAAATGGCAGGAAATTGATTTTAAGAATAAGGTTTGGATTATTCCTAAAGAACGGATGAAAGCAGAAAAGGAACATCGCGTACCTTTGTCTGAAGAAGCCATCACGTTGCTTGAATCAATCAAAAATCATACTCAAGCACAAGATTTCATTTTCCCTGCCCCACGTTCTGGAGAAATGCTTTCTGATATGTCATTAACCACATTGATCAAACGGATGCATGAGCAGAAGCTTAAAGAAGATGGCTTAGGCTATATTGATCCAAAACAAAATCGTGTGGTTACAACACACGGTTTCCGTTCTACATTCCGTGATTGGTCAGCCGATAAAACGGATTATTCACGGGAAGTTTGTGAGCATGTACTTGCCCATAAACTACCCGATGAAGTTGAAGCTTCTTACTTACGTGGAGGGTACCTTGAAAAACGTAAAGGTTTAATGGCTGATTGGACTGAATTCTGTTGTACACACTTTAACTAGACATCATAAAACGAATGCTTCAGCCTTAGATGGCTGAAGCATTCGTTTTAAAGGCAATTAAACAGATTTTTTTACAGGCTCTGTACTCTTGATATTAGTTATACTTTTGACATTACTTGTTTTCTGGTTTAACACTTACGATTGTGTAAATTTCACCATCTGCTTTTAATTCAAAATCAACTTTTTGCCCTACTGCAAGCCCATTTAACAACTTAGGATCTGCAACCTTAAAACCCATTGTCATTGCTGGCCATTTAATCGCTGCAATTGCCTCATGATTGAGTGTCAAAATATTTTCTTTCGTATTAATAGCCGTAATAACGCCAACAGCTTGAGCTGTCATTGCTGTAGATGATTCTTTACTCATCTGCTCCATAGGTGCTTCCGCTTTCTTTTGCTCTGATGCCTCATTTTTACTACAAGCGCTTAACGTAGCAATAGTTGCAACAAGAGCTACAATTTTCATAAATTTAAACATAATAAAACCTCTTTGAACGAAATAATAAAACTATCAAGATTTTGATAGTTTCCTTTTGATTAGAAGTTGGTAGGCAGCGGGGATAACAAACATTGATAAAAGCGGAGCTGAAATCATGCCTCCAACCATCGGTAAAGCAATACGGCTCATCAATTCAGAACCTGTTCCAGTCCCCAAAAGAATAGGAAGTAGCCCGACTAAAATTACAGCTACAGTCATCGCTTTTGGGCGAACACGTAGAACAGCCCCTGTACGAAGTGCGTCATTGAGCTGTTGTTCAGTTAAGGATTTTTCAGAAGACTGCGTTTGTTGTATGGCTTGCTTTAAATAAAACAACATGACCACACCAAACTCTGCGGCAACACCCGCAAGTGCAATAAAGCCTACTGCTATGGCAATTGAAAAGTTATAGCCACTGAAATACATTGCCCAAATACCACCGATTAAAGCGAATGGTAGAGTCAGCATAATCAGAGCGGCATCTTGTACTTGTCTAAAAATCAAATAGAGCAATAGAAAAATGATCATCAAAGTGATTGGTATCACCACCTTTAGACGAGCATTTGCTCTTTCCATAAACTCAAATTGACCTGAATAACTAATACTCATACCCGCAGAGCGTTTCACTTGTTCATCAATAGATCGTTTCAAATCCTGAACTACAGAAGCTAAATCACGCTCTTGTACATCAACATAGACCCAACCACTTGGGCGAGCATTCTCACTTTTTAGCATTGGGGGGCCATCAGTGATTTGAATATTGGCAATGCTACTCAAAACAATTTGCTGACCTGATTCAGTCAGAATTGGTAGATTCCTTAAGGCTTCAAGTGAATCTCGGATTTCTCGTGGATAACGTACATTAATAGGATACCTAGCTAATCCCTCAACAGTTTCCCCAATATTCTCCCCACCAATTGCTGATGACACAATTTGCTGTACATCATTGATATTAAGACCATAACGTGCAGCTTGCTTTCGATTAATATCGATATCAACATATCGCCCACCTGTGAGTCGTTCAGCTAAAGCTGAGCTAACACCGGGTATCTTTTTGGCAACCTGTTCAATTTGTTGTGCGACCCGATCAATATCTTGCAAATCATTTGCTGAAATCTTAATCCCGATTGGGCTTTTAACCCCAGTTGCCAACATATCAATTCGGTTACGAATAGGTGGCACCCAGATATTTGTTAAACCCGGTACTTGAACCGCTTTATCCAGTTCTTTTACTAACTTGTCGGGTGTCATACCTGAACGCCATTCAGATCGCGGTTTAAACTGAATCGTGGTTTCAAACATTTCTAAAGGTGCTGGATCTGTAGCTGACTCTGCTCGCCCAGCTTTACCAAATGCCGTGGCAACCTCTGGAACAGTTTTAATCATTCGATCAGTCTGTTGAAGTAACTCAGAAGCTTTTGCTGCGGACAATCCCGGTAAAGCCGAAGGCATATACAGTAAATCACCTTCATCCATATTGGGCAGGAACTCTCCACCTAAGCGAGTTAAAGGGAAAAGACTGAGAAGAAAAATGAATGATGCACCAAATAAAGTTGTCTTTGGATAAGCTAAGACCTTATCCAACATCGGACGGTATATTTTGATTAGAAAACGGTTTAATGGATTGCATTGTTCAGAGGGTAACTTCCCTCGAATCCAGTACCCCATCAAAATTGGAATCAGTGTAATTGATAACCCTGCGGCAGCGGCCATGGCATAAGTTTTAGTAAATGCCAATGGAGAAAACAGTCGTCCTTCTTGTGCTTGTAAAGTAAAAATAGGAATAAAGGATAAAGTAATGATGAGTAAACAGAAAAATAAAGCAGGTCCAACCTCACTAGCAGAATGCGTAATGATGTCCCAACGCTCTTGTGTTTTTAAAACTTGATCAGGATGTTCATGTTGCCAAGCTTCGATATGCTTATGTGCGTTTTCGACCATAACCACAGCGGCATCGACCATAGCGCCAATTGCAATGGCAATACCACCCAATGACATGATATTGGCATTTAGTCCCTGATAATACATCAATAAAAAAGCTGACAAGATTCCCAAGGGCAAAGAAACAATCGCAACCATTGCTGAACGTAAATGCCAGAGGAATAATCCACAAACCAAAGCCACCACAATAAATTCTTCAATCAATTTATGGCTTAAATTTTCTACAGCCCGATCAATCAGTTTACTGCGATCATATACAGGAACAACTTGCACTCCTTTAGGTAAACTTTGTTGCAATTCAGCCAGTTTTGCTTTCACAGCAGTAATCGTTTCACGTGCATTCTTACCGGCCCGTAAAATCACAACACCGCCAACAGTTTCACCTTGTCCATTCAGCTCAGTGATACCACGACGCATTTCCGGTCCGAGTTGAATTGTTGCAACATCACCTAAAGAAACAGGAACACCCAAACTATTTGTTCGTAGTGGAATCTGGCGAAAATCATCTAAAGTTTTTAAATAACCAGAAGCTCGTACCATATATTCAGTTTCAGCCATTTCAAGGACTGAACCACCAGTTTCCTGATTAGCCTTTTGAATCGCTTCAATGACATTGTTTTGTGTAACACCTAAAGCCGCCATTTTGCTTGGGTCTAAGACAACCTGATATTGCTTCACCATTCCCCCAATCGTGGCAACTTCAGCCACATTGGGTAATGTCTTTAGTTCATACTTTAAAAACCAGTCTTGTATGCTTCTCAGTTGTGCAAGGTCATGTTGTCCTGTTGGATCAACTAACGCATATTCATAAACCCAGCCAACGCCTGTGGCATCTGGCCCTAATGAAGATTTCGCATTTGCAGGAATTCTTCCCTGAATCTGATTTAGATATTCCAATACACGCGAACGGGCCCAATAAAGATCGGTATGTTCATCAAAAATGACATATACAAATGAATCACCAAAAAAAGAATAACCGCGAACCGTTTTAACACCGGGCACTGATAACATGGTTGTTGTTAAAGGGTACGTCACCTGATTTTCAACAATTTGTGGTGCCTGACCTGGGTAATTAGTTCTGACAATCACTTGTACATCAGATAAATCCGGTAAAGCATCAACCGGAGTATTTTTGACAGCCCAAGTTCCCCAAACGGCAAGAACTACAGCAGCTAATAAGACAAATACTCGATTTGCAATTGAAAAACGAATAATACGGGCGATCATGATGGTTCTCCCGTTTAGTTCTTCATAGATGTCATAGACATCTTGGAAATGTCAGAAATCACATAAGCATCCCCAACATGTGTAAAGCGAAAACTGACCTGATCTCCTTGCTGAATTTGGGTAAATGGTTGTACTGGTTGTTTAAAGCCCATGGTCATAGCTCCCCAACCCAACTCAGCAATTGCCTGATGCGAAATGGTAATGTCTTGAGCAGTAACTTTTTCCACTTTACCAATGCCTTGGTATATTGATGCCTTAGTTACTTGAGATGAAGTAATCGATTGTCCAGTGTTTAACTTATCCAGTACACCCTGTAAATTTGCTTCAGAATCAATTAGGAATTGTCCCGAAACCACTACTTTCTGACCAGCGTTCAAACCCTGTAGAATTGCTATTTTATTTCCATCACTCTGCCCTAACTGTACAACAACAGGTTCAAAACGCCCTTGTTCATGTGCCACAATGACGATATTACGAGTACCGGTACGTATAACAGCTTGCTCTGGCACAACTAAACTGCTTTGGGGATTATTTATTATATTGACAGAAGCAAACATCCCTGGCTTAAGTTGACCACTAGGATTTGGTAATTCAATCCGAACTTTAATAGTTCTTGATGTTGTATCTAAGGTAGGCAAAATGTCGATAACTTTGCCAGCTACTTTTTGAGAAAAAGCAGCAAAATTGGCTTCTACACTCATACCTCGTTTGATTCCAGCAATTTGTTTTTCAGGAACGGCTGCCTCTAGCCAAATCGGGTTGATACCTTTAATTGTGGCCAAGGTTTGCCCCATAGCCAAAGCCATACCATTGCGGACTTCTAGTGAATCAATAAATCCACTAGTTGGAGCTTGCAAAGTTATATTAGATTGCACTCGACGAGTTCGCTCAACTTGATGAATCACATTTTGTGGTATTCCTAAAAGCTGTAAACGTTGACGGCTTGCTTGAATAAGGGAACGATCTCCCGTACGGAGCACAGCTAAAAATTCAGTTTGCTCTCCAGTCCATTCCGGTATTGAAATATCAGCTATAGGGCTTCCTTGCGTCACCATATCTCCAACAGCATGCCCGTACACTCGCTGGACAAAGCCACTTGCTCTAGTTTGTAAAATAGCTGTTTGCCGTTCATTCGCTTGTAATATGCCATTGGTTAACAAGGTATTGCCCATTACAGCCTGTTCGACTGTGGCATAACGGATGGCTAGATTTTGTTGAAGAGCTGGATCAATCTTTACTCCTGCACTATCAGTTATTCCAGAAGTACTTTCATCCGCATACTTAGGGACTAATTGCATATCCATAAAAGGGGATTTCCCCGGCTTATCAAAATGCTGTTCTGGTTTCATTGGATCGTACCAGTACAACACATTAGCAGTTGCCTGATCACTTACAGTTTGCTTTTTATCATTTTGATGCGCATACCAATATCCAACCCCACTACCGACTCCCAAGCTGCCCACAATCAAGCCAGCAATTACAAATGCCAATTTATTTTTTAACATTATCTTGACTCCTCAGCATGGTTTAAGGTGGGTTCTACAAAAGAAAAATAGAGCTGGGCTTTGATAATTGCTTGCTGTTGTTGTAAATCGATGAGACGTAATCGCTGATTTAGTAATGCTTGTCGTGTCTCAATGACATCTGACAAATTGGCTTTACCAGCCTGATAACTTGCTAACTGTAAAGTTACTTTTTCTTTAGCCAAAGGAAGTGTACTTTGAACGGTACGTTGGATTTGTCTTTCAAGAGCTTTTAAATCCGACAGCCCCTCATCTAACATGGTGAGATGGTCGCGGTATTTTATCTCCTGATCTGCTGTAATCCGATTTTGTTCAGCTAATGCTGCCTGAATGAGCGGACCACTACGTTTTTTTGAAAATATTGGTAGTTCTGTTGTCAGTTGTACACCAATCATATCTCCAAATTCAGGAGCACGATGCTGATAGGCAAGCTCAATACCCCAATCTGGTTTTTGAAGGGCTTGGGCTTGCTTAAGCTTTGCTTCAACAGTTTGCTTTTCTGCTTGGAATGCTTTTAGTTCAGGGTGTTGATGCAGATGATGATATAAACGTGATGTATCAAAATTAATTATAGGTTCTTGGGTAGGCAAACTTTCTATTTCAGTTGTACCACTAGAGTCCTCACTGATTAATCGGTGTAATTCTAGTTTTGCCTTATTTATATCTCGAAGCAAATCATCTTTTTGATCAAGTAAAATAGTTTTGTCCAGCCTAGGGGAAATTGTATTAGCAACCATGGTTCGACCAGACGCAACCTGTGTTTGTGTAATCTGGGATAGCAATCCATTTTCTGAAAGAAGGTCATCATATAACGCCAGTTTACGCTCAAGATAAAAACGTTTAAGCCATGCCGATGCTACTTTTTGACGTAACTCAATTCGCAGAATTTCTGTTTGAGCATTTGCTGAACCCAATTCAGCTTTTGCTAATTCAACTTCAGCTAATCTTTTGGCACGATTTGGAAAATCTTGCATGATGCCAATCTTTTGCATCGTCATCCCCTCTTGTGTGACAGACCATGCAGCATCACCTGATACAGGGTAGTTATCGAGGCCCACAAACAGTTTAGGATTGGGTAAGATACCAGAGGCTGAAACCATATTCTCAGCGCCTTCAATCTGAGCGCTATTAGCTCTTAGAGTAGGTGCATATTGCTCAGCAAGCTTCAACGCTGTATCCAAAGTCAATGGCTGGGCATAAGCATGACCATAACTCAAGAAAAAACAGATCGTCACAATTGAGCATCCACCCCATTTTAGGGACAGTTTTTCTTTATTAAAGTTCATATTTTTAGCTCTAAAATGATGTACACGCGCACGTGCAGAACATCCATAGAAAACTCTATGAATGATGATTAGTCATCAAATTAATTAGAGCGTGGGGGTTTCCATAAATTGGAAGGATCAGATGAGGTGAAATTTTGATTTAATGGAGAAAAAGCAGACTGTTCCACAGGGGAAGAAACCATAGATTGCAAAACACCTAGTGCTGTAGATGTATATGCAATTTTAGAAAATGACATAATACAATCTTGCTTAGACATACATGATGGATCATGTAATTGCTTCTTAATCTTTACTTCAGCTTTCATACAATCCATGTGCATAGCACTTGCTTTTTCATGATCTTCAGAATTCATCATTTGCATAGATTGCATATCTTGAGATGACATTAAACATGGACTATGTACAGATGCAGCTGCTGCTGCCGATCCTACGATGAGGATAGCAAATGATAAAAACAGCGAAAGGCATGTTTTTAACCAGTGCATAATGTCATGACCAAAATTTAAGCTTTTTCAGTTTTACAGATTCTTAGCGAAATAACAACCCCTAATTAATATAAGCGATTACTTCAAAATGCTAACCATGTTCATCTCCGTGCTTTGGTTACGCTTCTTTTCCAAAAAAAACGTATCAATCAGCAAAAAAATCACGCCTAAAGTAATCGAACAATCTGCTAAATTAAATACTGGAAAACTCCAAATTTTCTCATAGTAGATATGTATAAAATCAACCACATAGCCCAAAACCATTCGATTAATTAAATTACCTATCGCACCACCTAAAATCAGCGAAATAGCAATAGGTAAAATGACTAATTTCTTTGGGATACGCATCAGCCAAAAAATAAAGATCAGGGAAAAGATACCAGCTAAACCTGTAAACAAATAACGTTGCCAACCACCTGCATCAGATAAGAAGCTAAACGCTGCGCCGTGGTTATATGCCAATGTCCAATCAAGAATTTGTGGAATGACCTGAATAGAATCAGAATAAGCACAAATTTTTTCTACGCCATCCTGACATGGTAAATCTATGTGAGAAATTTTTTCTAAGGCAATCCATTTTGTCCATTGATCCAAAACAATGGCAAGAACGGAAAGCCCAAGCCAAAATAAATTGCGAGGATAAAACTGAAACATTTTTTTGGTTGAATTCATTTGTAGAGTATTAGGCATACTTCTCTCGCTTTACCACTATTTGTGACGTGATTTCAGTCATACTCATCTTTAATTAACCGTTAAACGACTAACAACTTGATAAGTGATAAAAGCGAATAGATAAGCCAACGAAAAGAGATAAACAGCCATTATGGTTGGTTGTTTCCAACTCCCTGTTTCTCTTCGGATCGTCGCTAATGTCGCTAAACAATGTGGGGCAAAAATAAACCAAACCAATAGTGACATACCTGTTGCTAATCCCCATCCATCAGGACCTGATATTTGAGATAATAGAGTTTGGGTAACTGCATCCTCATCGCCAGACATTGCATAAATCACGCCTAATGCAGCAATAATCACTTCACGAGCTGCCATTGCAGGAATCAAAGCAATGCAAATTTCCCAAGTAAATCCAATCGGAGCAAATATTGGATGAATCAAATGCCCTAACTGCCCAGCTATACTGTAATTGATTGGTGGCATTGTTGGGTTATCGGGTGGTAATGGGAACGTTACCAAGAACCATAATAGAATAGACAGTGCGACAATAATTCCACCGACTCTTTTTAAGAATATAGTCGCTCTATCATAAAGCCCCAAAGCTACATTTCGAACATCTGGAATACGGTATGTAGGTAATTCAAAAATGAAAATACTTTCAGTTTTATCTTTTCTTACTAATTTTAGGAATAAAGAAACCAATAAAGCGGATACGATTCCTGACATGTAAAGCCCGAACAGAACTAGACCTTGTAAACTGAGCCAACCATAAACCAACTTGTTTGGAATGAATGCAGCGATCAGCAAAGCATATACAGGTAATCGTGCAGAACACGTCATCAAAGGTGCAATCATAATCGTTGCTAAACGATCTCTTTCAGAGCTAATACTTCTAGTCGCCATGACTCCGGGAATTGCACAAGCAAAGCTTGAAAGTAGTGGAATAAATGAACGCCCACTTAAACCAGCTTTAGACATCAGCTTATCTAACAAAAAAGCAGCTCTAGGTAAGTATCCCGATTCTTCTAAAATTAAAATAAAGAAAAATAAGATCAGAATTTGAGGCATGTACGCGAGTACACTACCAGCACCTGCAATTACACCATCAACGACCAAACTTCTTAAAAGTGGATGAGTGATCAGAGGTCCTATCGCCCCACCAAACCATGAAATCGAATCCTCAACAAAGGAAATTAATGGTTGAGCCCAAATAAAGACAGCCTGAAACATTACAAACATGGTAAAGGTCAATATTAATAATCCAAAAACTGGATGTAAGAACATTTTGTCCAAGAAAGCCGTTCGTTTATCACCATTATCATTTTTCAAGATGACTTGTTTTGTAATATATTTGATTTGGTCAAAGTGACTCAGATCAGAATGATAAGGGGCAACAAACAAATTTTTTTGGTCTAACTGAGTTAATAAACCCTGAATCCCTTTTGTCTTTACAGCTATCGATTCAACAACAGGAATACCTAAGAGCTGAGATAATTTTGATGTGTCAATCGAGATACCACGTTTTCTAACCTCATCCATCATGTTAAGAACAAGTAACATTGGTCTGTTTAAAGCTCTGACTTCAAGTACAAGACTTAAATGAAGATGAAGATTCGTAGCATCCACAACACATACAAAAATATCAGGTATAACTTCACCTTTTAACTCGCCAAAACAGACTGCTCTAGTTACTTCTTCATCTAAACTACTTGGCTTTAAACTGTAAGTCCCAGGCAAATCCAATACTCGAACGGTATCACCAGAAGGTAGTTTAAAAAATCCCTCTTTCCGTTCTACCGTTACCCCAGCATAATTTGCAACTTTTTGACGAGTCCCTGTGAGGGTGTTAAAAAGTGATGTTTTACCGCAATTAGGATTACCAACAAGTGCAATATTTTTAGTTTCCATTGGTAATCTCTACAAAAATTCGTTCTGCTTCATTTTTTCTTAAGGCGAAACGTGAGGTTTCGATTTGAACCAACACAGGATCACCACCAAAAAGCCCTTTCGCAAGCACTTGTAAGGATTCACCTACTCTAAAGCCCAGCAGTTCTAAACGCTCCAGAACAGGATCATTTTTATCTTGATACTGTTCACCCTTTTTAAGATCAATAATTTTTACAGTCTGATCTTGCTTTACTTGAAATAAATTCATTGTCTGCACCCTATTTCAACGCCAAAATTTTTCGAGCGCCATTCAGTACAAACAGTGAAACAAGAATACCAATAATCAAATCCGGGTAAGCTGAACCAGTCCATGCGACAAGTACGCCTGCTAAAATAACCCCCATATTTACTATTACGTCATTAGCTGAAAAGATCCAACTCGCTTTCATATGGGCTCCGCCGTCTTTATGCCCAGAAATGAGATACAAGCACGTCACATTGGCAATAAGTGCTAAGAAGCCAATAATGATCATCAAATCTGACTCTGGTTCACTACCGAACATGAAACGTCTGACAACATCAATAATAACGATCAAAGCTAATAAAAGTTGAATCCATCCTGCAAAATGAGCTGCTTTTAATTGGTATTTAGCCGCTTTCCCTACCGCGTAAAGTGCTATACCGTAAACGGCTGCATCAGCAAACATATCAAGAGAGTCCGCAATAAGCCCCGTCGATGCGGCTATGATTCCGCTTATGAACTCAATAAAAAAAAGAACACCATTAATCGTTAGTAATAATTTTAGGACTTCCGCCTGCTTAGTTGGATCAGGTGCTTCAGGCAATTCCTCCGTAGCTTTTACCGTTTCCACAAGCCTTGCACCAAAGCCAAGGGCTTCAAGTTTTGTGGTAATTTCATTAATCCCATTGGTATGGAAAACAACTAACCGTCTTTGTGCCAAATCAAAAGATAAACCTTTAACTTCATGCAAGGGAGAAAGTGCCATTCTTACCATTTGCTCTTCTGCCGAACAATCCATCTTCGGAATCAGAAAAGTACTAGCTTCTTGTGCTTGTTCTTTATTTTCATAAACTTCAGTTTTATTTAATTTTGCCCCAAATCCAAGAGCTTCAAGTTTTGCAGTGATTTCATTACTTTCACCATTATGCAGAACTTTTAGGTTTCGATTCGGCAAATCAAAAACCAAGCTCTTAACATCTACCAATGGAGATAAAGTCATCCGAACCATTTGTTCCTCTGTGGAACAATCCATTTTCGGGATGCTATAGTCACTGATGAAAGCCACTATACTTTCATTGCCACGAACTTGCTCTGGTAAATTTATAGTATCTGGGCCACAGCATGAATTCGACTGCTTACTACCGCAGGAATCTTTTTCATCAGGGGTAGGTTCTTGCTGTACCTCATTATCGCAACAAGAACTTTTACTTTCTTCTGTAGCTAAATCTTTAATTTTACAAGAATCTGTTTTTGATTCATTTTGTTTTTGCTTAGTGTCTTCACAAGAACTTTCTTGATTACAACCGCAACCACTCATTGATGTGCCTATAGTCATATCTTCACGTATTGCATATTAAAATCCCTATAGCTACTATAGAGTCAATAGATCAGGTGACTTGAAATGAACTTAAAAATTGGTGAATTATCTCAGCTATCCGGTTGCCCTGTTGTTACAATACGGTTTTATGAAAAAGAAGCTTTATTACTAGCCCCTAATCGTTCGGAAGCTAATTATCGACTTTATAACAAAGACCACTTAGAGCGACTTCTATTTATTCTTAATTGCCGAACTTTGAATATGGGCTTGGACGAAATAAAAATTTTATTAGCATACAAAGACAAACCTTGTGGAAACTGTAGTTCTATTAACATCTTAGTTGATAAACATATTCATCAATTAGAGCAGAATATCCAAAAACAGATTCAGCTTAAGCAACAACTTTCTGATTTAAGAAGTAAATGCTCTGGTTTTTTGGAAATTAACTCTTGTAAAGTACTTGAAGGGTTATCCGTAAGTTTAAAATAATTAAGAATGAATAATGGAATATCACCATTATTCATTCTTAATAAAATATTTAGAAAACTAATTCAATGCCTGCCCCGTATAACCACCCCTTTTCAGAATCTGTAGCTTCTTGAAAAGTTGTTAATTTCTGCCCTTTTTCATATTGATAAGCTATATCAACAAATGGTCTGATACGTTTGGTAATCTCATAACGAGTTTTAATACCTGTCTTCAATTCTGACAATCCCGTCTTTGATGCAAAGTCAGAATTATCATTAAACACAACATCTGCTTCAATATATGGCTGAGTAATCAACTTTTGAGTGAGTAATAAATCACGGTCGAAATCAAAACTGGCTCCCCAAAAATTATTTTCACCACCATAAAGGTAAGCTTTTGTCTCAAAGAAATAAGGAGCAAGACCTAATAATCCAATAACACCATCAATGCGATTACTATTACGGTTATTTTTGTCCTCACTATACCTTACCCCAGCTTGAACATCCCAAAATGGTGCAACATTTCTACTGTAAAGAGCTGATACATCATAATTGGGATCATTACTCTCTGCTTTATTCAGATTGGCTTCAACAAACATTCGATTTTCATCTGTTCCAATCAATGTTTCGAAACTCGAACCTAAACTGCCTTTACCATCTTTATCAACTATCCACTCATTGGAAAATTTAGTTGTTTGGTAAATCTGCCCACCATGCTCGTTCAGATGTTTATCATGATTTTGGCTAAGAGTTAAAGTTTCAATTCCTTTGTCTTTTGAAGTTTTTTGAGCAACATTGCGTTCAACATAACCTAATCCGCCTGATTCTCTTAAAAGCACATTCATACTTGAAGTACTCTTATTTAGATTTTCAGTCGAATTATCATTCGCAAATGCCATACCTGCTAAACCAATTAAAGCAACTGATAAAAGTGTTTTTGAAAAAAGTTTTTTAGTGGTTTGCATGTTGATTCACTCCCTTATCATTTGCATGGGGTTGGGCAACGATACTTTTTGAATCAACATCATTGCTATCTACATTTGCCACAATGAGTTTGTTCATCATTCCAGCTGCCATGTGATATAACAAATGGCAGTGGATAGCCCATTCACCTAATTCATCAGCAGTAAGTAAAGTTGTAACTGTTTTCCCTGGTGGCACAATGATCGTGTGTTTATTTGGCATATTACTTGGATCTTGACCATTTTCAAGCTGCATAAACATACCGTGCAAGTGCATTGGGTGAGCCATCATACTGTCATTCACAAATTTCAAGCGTATACGTTCCCCATATTTCACTTTGAATGGTTCTGTTTCATTAAACTTCTTACCATTAATTGTCCAAATGTAGCGCTCCATATTCCCACCAAGACGGATTTCCATTTCACGTTCAGGGGCACGAGTATCTGGTTGAGGGTTTAAAGATTGTAAATCACTATACTGGAGTGCTTTTTGACCAACGGGTGTTGAAGCATTTGCCCATCCAAATACGGTATTATCATTCTTGTCTGAAGCCGACTTAACAGTAGCGCTATTCATCGGCATATCATGATTCATACCTTTCATAGAAGACATATCGTGATTCATGCCTTTCATAGAAGACATATCGTGATTCATGCCTTTCATCGAAGACATGTCATGATCCATACCTTTCATCGAAGACATGTCGTGATTCATGCCCTTCATTGAAGACATATCGTGATCCATGCCCGCCATAGACGACATATCATGCCCCATCCCCATATCTTCCATAGTTAATAAAGAACGAGGACGTGACTTCGGCATTTTGATTTGATTTATTGGAGGAGTATTTTCATCATGTAATGAACCAACTGAAAAGCCACTCCTATCAATTGATTCTGCTTCAATTTGATAATTTGATTGTTTAGGTTCTACGATGACATCATACGTTTCAGCCGTTCCTATTCTGAATTCATCAACAGGAACAGGTTTCACTGGCTGCCCATCTGCACTGACTACCGTCATTTTCAAGTTAGGGATTCTGACGTCAAAGAATGACATTGCTGAGGCATTAATGAACCGAAGACGTACTTTTTCACCCGTCTTAAAATTACCAATCCAATTTTGTTCTGGAGTCTTACCATTCATCAAAAAAGTATATTTTGTCACATCAGACATATCAGTCTTGAGCATTCGCATCTGATTCCACATCGAACGGTCTTGCCAAGTCGCTTTTAGCCCATCACGTTTAACTTGTTTTAATACATCGAATACTGTTTCGCGGCGGTTCTGATAGTAGTCTGCTTCTTTTTTAAGATTTTTCATAATTTGATCACTTGTCGAATTATGAAAATCAGAAAGCAAAACAACGTAATCTTTATCGGTTTTTTCAGCAGCTGTTAGTGGAGTTTTATCTTTAGGATAAATAACAAAAGCACCATATAAACCGTCTTGTTCTTGTCCTTTACTATGTGAATGATACCAATAAGTACCATTTTGGCGGACTTTAAACTTATATTCATAAGTTTTATTAGGGGCAATGCCATTAAATTTGTTAAATCCAGGTACACCATCCATAATTCCAGGTAATAATAAGCCATGCCAATGGATTGAAGAGTCCTGATTTTTTAACTTATTGTGAACACGGATAACGGCCTCATCACCTTCTTCAAATTCAAGAAGTGGTGCAACGAATTTACCATTTACAGTAATTCTCTCAACTGGTTTTCCTGTGATATTTACAGTTTGTTCAGCGATTGTTAAATCATATTCTTTAACTGCCGCCATTACCCAAGTTGATGAAAATAAACCAACTCCTATTAAAAGGACATGACTTAATTTTTTAGACATTTATTTCACCTATCTAATATAAAGATGGGGAGCTCAAGCAAACCAATTATTCGCTTTAATCTCCCCAATCTTTCATTTATCGTATTTGTTATTTATTTGATGTATTTGACATGTTCATCTTTGAGTGGTCCATGTTCATCATATTTGAATGATCCATATTACCCATTTTAGACTGATCCATATTCATCATCTTAGAGTGATCCATCTGAGACATATCAGCCATATTGCCATGCTCATGCTGACTATGATCCTGTTGGGTTTTCTCATCATTCTTCATATTACAAGGTTTTTGGCATTTCTCTGACATTTTTGAGTCCGCTTTAGTTTCAGTGACTACAGTGGTTCCCTGTTTAGCATCGGCTGCCCAAGACTGAGTTCCTGCAATTAAAGTTCCAATACACATAAGTGTAGTTAAGCTACGACGGAATAGAGTTTTCATGTTTTGCTCCAAAAATTAACTTTATACAAATACCTTAAAGGCTACCACCAAACATCTATATGACATGAAAATGACATTTTTGTAATCTACAAAGAATCACGTATTTATAACGTTATTATATTCTTAATGAGTGATATTGGATTTTTATCAATGAGAATCTTACTAGTTGAAGATGAACAAAAAACTGGTGACTACCTTAAACAAGGTCTATCTGAAGCTGGGTATATTACGGATTGGGTCACAGATGGATTATCAGGTAAACATCAAGCACTTTCCGAAGAATATGACCTCATCATTTTGGACGTTATGTTACCAAAATTAGATGGCTGGAATATCATTTATGATATTCGCAAAAGCGGAAAGACAATGCCTATTCTATTTCTTTCAGCGCGTGATCAAATTGAAGATCGAGTTAAGGGATTAGATTTGGGAGCTGATGACTACCTCGTAAAACCTTTTGCTTTTGCTGAGTTATTAGCACGCATTAAAAGCTTACTCCGACGGGGACAACAAAAAGAAGATAGTAACCTTATTACAATTGCTGATCTTGAACTTGATCTTCGTAAACGCCGCGTCACTCGCGCTGGGCAACGTATTGACTTAACAGCTAAAGAATTCGCGCTGATGGAATTATTTATGCGTAGACGTGGTGAAATTTTACCTCGCGCACTCATAGCTTCTCAAATTTGGGATATGAATTTTGATAGTGATACCAACGTCGTAGAAGTCGCTATTAAACGTTTGAGAAGTAAAATTGACAGTAACTTTAGCCCTAAGCTAATCCAGAACATACGGGGAATGGGTTATGTTCTAGAGGTTGAAGATGACTCGTAAATTGTTTAATGCAATCAGCTTTCGTATAGCTATTATTTTTTCTCTATCTACCGTAATCATTCTAATGATTATGGGACTAGTTATTCATCAACTCGTAATGCATCATTTCGAAGCTCAAGACCGAACTCAATTAGAAGGTAAAATTCAACTTATAGAGAATCTATTAGAACAGAATCCTTCTAATTCTCAAGAATTGAATTTATATTTAAAAGATGCCTTAGTTGGTCATCATGATCTAATTGTTCAAATTGAACGACCAACGGGTCAAATTATTTTTAGTTCAGCACCATCCACCATTCATACCCAAACACTCAATAAATCAAAACGAAAGCCTTGGGTTGAATGGAGCATTCAAAATAAAACCTACCGTGGTTTAATTTATACAAAGTCTTTTAATCATCAAGACTCAATTATGTCAGCTCAAATTGTCGTTGGCATCGATACTTCTGAGCATCTACATTTCTTAAATGACTTTAGACGTCAACTTCTATACATTGGATTTGTGGGTACAATTTGTTTAATGTTCTTAGGGTGGTTCGCAGCATGGCGAGGGTTACGCCCAGTTCAAAAAATGGCAAAAGTGGCAGAAGGTATATCTGCTCAACATCTTTCTGAACGCTTAGAAGTCGAAAACACGCCAACAGAGCTTAGATCCTTAGCCATAGCTTTTAACGATATGTTAGATAGACTGGAATCTGCTGTAGAGAAATTATCAGACTTCTCATCTGATCTTGCTCATGAAATTCGTACACCTATTAATAATTTGATGACTCAAACCCAAGTATGTTTATCCCGTAGTAGAGATATCAATACTTATCAGGAAGTTCTCTTTTCTAACTTAGAAGAGTTTGAACGTTTAGCTCGGATGGTTTCAGATATGTTATTCCTTGCCAAAGCCGAACACGGTTTGCATTTACCAAACTTACAAAGAATTGATTTGGTCAAAGAAATTTCAGCTTTATTTGACTTTTATGATGCTATTGCTTCTGAAAAGAAAATGACTTTAGAACAAACTGGTCTAGGTTATGTAAATGGCGATCCTTCAATGTTACGTCGAGCACTCAGTAATCTATTATCAAATGCGATCAAATATGGAAAAACAGATTCAGTGATCAAAATCAATTGCCAACAAAGCTTTGATAAAACTGTTTTTACAATTGAGAATGAAAGCTCACCTTTATCATCAGACCAGCTAAATCGATTATTTGACCGTTTTTATAGAACAGATGCTTCCAGACAGCGAGTTGAGGAAGGTACTGGCTTAGGGCTAGCAATTACCAAATCCATTCTTGATGTACATGGCGCAACAATTAGAGCAGACTATCATAATGGCCGCATAACTTTTAAAATTATTTTTAAAAATTAATCGCTTATATAAAAATAAACAACTACTGACTACTCATCTTTAATAGTTAAAAATAATGAGTAGTCAGAAAAACTTAGTTTTGGCTACGTAGTCGTAAAGCATTACCAATGACTGATGCTGAACTTAGACTCATTGCTAAGGCTGCGATCATAGGAGAAAGTAACCAGCCAGTAAATGGATATAAAATACCCGCTGCTAAAGGAATACCTAAAGCATTATAAAGAAATGCGAACATAAGGTTCTGCTTCATGTTTTTAATGGTTGCTTCTGATAATGAACGAGCAATCTCTATACCGCGTAAATCACCTTTTACCAAAGTAACTTGTGCACTATTC
Organism: Acinetobacter sp. Z1; assembly: GCF_024296945.1. Classification (NCBI taxonomy): domain Bacteria; kingdom Pseudomonadati; phylum Pseudomonadota; class Gammaproteobacteria; order Moraxellales; family Moraxellaceae; genus Acinetobacter; species Acinetobacter sp. Z1. The sequence goes on from NZ_CP101115.1 coordinate 2,300,520, forward strand.
ATTGCTACATCTGTTCCTGTACCCATTGCAATTCCGATATCAGCCTGAGCTAAAGCTGGGGCATCATTGATCCCATCACCAGCCATCGCAACCACTCTTCCTTCTTTTTGCAATTTCTTAACCAATTCTAATTTATCTGCGGGTTTAACCTCACCATAAACCTCATCAATACCTAATCTAGCGCCAACAGACTTAGCTGTTGTTAATCCATCACCAGTAGCCATTACGATTCTTAGACCGGAATCTTTTAATGAAAGAACAGCCTCAGGTGTACTTGCTTTGATTGGATCTGAAACAGCTATTAACCCTATCAGTTTTCCATCCACAGCTAAATGCATGACACTTGCACCTTCGGCTCTTAACTTTTCAGCTTCGGGAACAAATGCTTTAACTGATATTCCCAGCTGTTCCATTAATGCTGTATTACCAAGAGATAATTGTTGTCCATTTAACTCTCCTTTAACACCAATCCCAGAGCCAGATTCAAAAGATGTTGGTCTAGACAGTACAAGATCTCTTTCACGGGCAGCACGTACGATTGCATCAGCTAAAGGGTGTTCACTCCCCTGATCCAGACTAGCTGCTAACCGAAGTACCTCATTTTCTTCATAGCCCGAAAGAGCGATAACCTTATCGAATGAGGGTTGGCCTTCAGTTAAAGTACCTGTCTTATCAATAATTAAAGTATCAATCTTACGTAAATTTTCTATTGCAGCTGCATCACGAAAAAGTACACCATTCGATGCACCACGACCTGTTGCCACCATAATTGACATAGGTGTCGCTAAGCCTAAAGCACATGGGCAAGCAATAATTAACACTGCGACAGCATTAATTAACCCGTAAACCCAGCTAGGCTCTGGGCCAAATACCCCCCAACCAAAAAATGTAAGCACAGAAATAGCAATAACTACCATAACAAACCAACCTGCAACATGATCTGCCATTCTTTGCATCGGCGCTTTAGAACGTTGAGCTTGCGATACCATTTGTACGATCTGAGAAAGTACCGTTGAAGATCCAACCTTTTCTGAACGCATTACTAATGAACCATTCATATTTATTGTTGCACCTATTACTTGATCGCCTTCACGTTTTGTAACGGGAACAGGTTCTCCTGTTAACATTGATTCATCAATAGAACTTGACCCTTCAGTAACAACTCCATCAACAGGGACCTTTTCACCTGGTCGTACTCGGAGCAAATCTCCAACATGTACATGGGAAAGAGGAATATCTTCTTCTTTACCATCGTCATTTATTTTTCTTGCAGTCTTAGGTGCTAGCCCAAGTAAAGATTTAATTGCTGCCGAGGTCTGTGATCGAGCTTTCAACTCAAGAACTTGGCCTAATAAGGTCAGCGAAATAATGGCTGCTGTGGCTTCGAAATATACAGCGACACGTCCCATAGAAACAAAAGAGTCTGGAAATACTTGTGGAGCCAAAGTTCCAATGAGGCTGTATATAAAAGCAGCTCCTGTACCAATTCCAATCAAGGTCCACATATTTGGACTCCGATTAAGAATTGACTGCCAACATCTCACAAAAAATGGCATTCCTGCCCACAAAACAATTGGTAAAGTCAGTACCAGTTCAATCCAGCTTTGCACCTGCATTTCGAACCAGTTCAATTGATGACCAAACATTGCTAAAAATACAACGATAAGAGTTAAAGGTAAGGTATACCAAAATCGTCTTTTAAAATCTTTTAGTTCAGGGTTTTCGTCAGCTTCATCCAGATTTGGAAGTAAAGGCTCTAAAGTCATACCACATTTAGGACAATTCCCAGGGTGATTTTGTTGAATTTCGGGATGCATCGGACAAGTGTAAATAGTAGAAGTATTCACATTTATCGGCTGATCAACCACAATTGAATTTATCCCAATCTCTTTTGGATTAGTCGCTTTTGCTAGTTTATTAATATAAAAAGCAGGATCATTCTTAAACTTTAACCAGCAATTTTCACTGCAAAAATAGAAAGTTTTACTGTCAACTTTTTCATAAAATTGAGATGTTTCTTTTAATGCCATGCCACAGACAGGATCAGTAAGTGTATTTTTATCTTCGTGATGATGATGGTCCATACAACCTCCTTCATATTTAATTTTAAAAGTAATAAATTGATTAAAACGTAAATAATTTCCTATTACTTGATCATTAGATAAGCGAAATTTTCTTTATAGTCAGTGTAGCACTTGTGACTTTTCAATTTTTAAAATGACAAAAATGTAATTTTGAAGTCATCGGAGTGTTTCTATCTTTCTTTGATAATAGGATTACAAAGTTGGTGACCAAGCTATCAATCAATGAATTTCATTCGGTCATTACTGGGCCCAAGATTAATTTAAAGAGGATGAAGAAATGAAAATTTTTCAAAATAAAATGTCAGCTCTACGTAACACTCTCGTAGGTGCAACACTGATTGTTACTGCTTCAAGTGCATTTGCACACGTGAAACTTGAAAGTGCAATTCCTGCGATCAATGCTTCTGTAGCAAGTCAACCAAAAAACATAACACTCAATTTTGGTGAAGAAGTCATGCTAATGAACGTTAAGTTACTTGATGCACAACGTAAGGACATTCCTTTAAATTATAAAATAACTCATGATATGAAAAAATCATTTGACGTCGCTGCACCTAAACTAAAAAAAGGAAAATATACAGTCGTGTGGACCACAATGGGAGCGGATGGCCACAACATGAATGGCGAATATAATTTCACCATTAAATCAGCAAAATAAAAATCAAGTGCTAATAGCAACATGCCAGCGAACTGCTGGCATGTTGCTATTACGATGGAGAAAATTATGATTCCTGAATCTTGGATATATGCATCATGGCTTGTTAAAGTCATTTTATATTTAGGTATTGCATTTGTTGTTGGTGGTACTTTCTCCTACTTCTTACTTGGACGTTATGTAGAAATAAAGGAAACTATTCTCAAATACATAACTATTGGTACAGGCTTAGGTCTTTTTTCAAGTGTTCTCGGCTTCTTCATTCTTATAGGAAGTTTTGCCAACACTGGCCTTTCAGGTATGTGGGATAGCAACTATATAAATATACTAGTCAATACTCCTACTGGACATGTCTATATCATTCGATCAATCAGTTTTGCACTTTTACTCATATTTATGATAGTCAAACTTAGTAAAGGGACGATTGATATTTCCAAAACTGAAGGAGCAATCTTTACCATACTGCTCACACCAATCGTTTTAAGTTTTTCACAACTCGGACACGTCACGAATTTACCCTTATTCGCTCAAGCTTTGTTATCAATACATGTACTTGTAATGTCCTTATGGATGGGGTCGCTTTATCCATTATGGAAAACAAGCAAAAAAATTAATGGCTTACCACTTAAAGAACATATGCATCTATTTGGGCAAATAGCAGCCTTTATTGTAGGAATACTCATCGCTTGTGGTCTTAGTATTGCTTTATTACTCTTTAAAGATTTTAATACTCTAATCAATACACCTTATGGGCATGGATTTATTATTAAAATATTATTTGTCCTAAGTATTTTATTGTTAGCAGCCTTTAACAAATGGTATTTCACACCTCGCTTACAAGACCCGAAATTTGCGAAACAATTGGGCTATGCCATTTTATTTGAGATGTCATTAGGTCTATCAATTCTTTTAGCCACTGGTTATATCACCACTGTAGTCGGTATTGAGTAAAAAAGGATCACGCTATGACTTCATGGATGAAGTACAATTTATTATTTCTCATATTTTTAAATACAATATCTTGGGCTGAACCTAGCACTTCAAAAACGATTCGCTCCTTAGATGATACTGAATTACGTAATATTACTGATCATAACCATGGCGATACCAAAGTTGATGAGAATAAAGATGACCATCATTCCAAAGATAAACAACTACGTAATGAGGATAGTAGACAACAAAAAGTTATAAATGGATTAATGTTACAAAAGCCTAACGTACTACCGCCCTCCAAATAAACGATACTTAAGTAATGTTTATTGATTCAATAAGTAGTTCAAATTTTTTAATAAAAAATAGTAGCAATATTACTGTTGGGGGCTTCTTAGCCCCCAACAGTATTTAATTCAGAGCTTGAACCGACTGCTGCAACCCTTTCTGAATATCCTGAACATGAGTTAAATCATGCGTTTGCTGATGTTGCTCAGATTTAGCTTCCTCAGTATAAAACTCCTCAACAATATCCAAGCCCTCTTCACCACCTATCTCAAAGCTGGCATTGCCATAGCCCTGTCGTGCCACATGGTCCAAAGCCTCCTGATAAAACCCTGCTGCCTTGCTTTGTTCATCGATCTGTTTGGCTGAGCTAATTGCATCTTTCAGGTTTATGCCATCCCTTAAGGTTAAATCCACGTAATAGATCGGAGTACGATAACTTTGTGTTGTGCTTTTTCCTCTCAATGTTAGTTGCAATGGCAGACATGAAAGTAAATCACCCGATGCTGCATGGTAATAACTTAGCCGTGCTGCCAATGTCCGAATACTATTAAAGCCTGTGGTCCTAAAGATGAATGTGCCAAACTCATCCGATTCATCCAGATTCACATACAGCCGTCCATAAGGTTTACACAGCCCACCTTGCGCCAATGGGCATAAATCAGGTGATGGACATGGATGTTGTTCAATGCCATTTTGTCCGAGTCGCTGACAGGTTTCGCCATTGCCTGAACAGATTAAGCGTCCAGTTTGGCGGTCAAAAAGGCTGTACTCAGCTCTAAGGTTGAGCTCAGGATCATTAAAAATCATTCGTACAGGTATGCTTCTGAGTTTCTGGTTTTGTGCTTTGGCACGTAACTGTTCATCCAGTGGATGTTTCACCCAGCCATCCTTATTCTGGATTTGGCTGGTAATGGTAAATTGGTCATCTTTTTCAGGGAGTCGTTTTCCATTCTTTTCGACAATTTTGCCGATGCTAATACGACCTAAAACGGGTGGTGTAATTGCTAAGCCTTTAATCATGGTGATGTCCTCTTTATAGCTGTTTAAAATTTTGGGTATAAAAAAATCCCATACCTGTTGAGGTATGGGATCGGGTTGTTTGACGTGGCTCTGGTGGTTGATACGTTTGTTTAAGAAAGAAATGCTGGATATACGTATCTGCTCTATCCACCATTCGGGTAAATCTGAAATCTTCGTGTTCCCACTTTGGTTTGTGGAAACTGCTGTAGATATTCAGGATGCAATTTAAGCAGGGATTTACTGTCTAGGCTGATTGAGTCCTGTGATTTTTTCCAAGTGACTGAACCACCTGTAAATACCGCTCGTTCTGCCTCTTTCATCATCATTTGCAGTTGATGTTTGAGTTCATCAAAATACTGTTGATGCTGCTCAACCCTATGTCTCTCCTCTAACAATTGGTTAAATAGATAGTTGGCTTGTTCATTTTGGCTGAGGTCTTCTACTAGTAATGGCGTTTGTGCTGGATAAAGTTGTTGTAAAGCTTTGGCTGCTGAGTCCGAGGCATCCACACTTGGTGGAATATCGGATTCCACACATTGCCAGAAATGACGTTCCGCATTAATGATGTGCTGAATCACCGTTTCGTTACGGGTCACTTTAAAGATTTTAGTTTCATGTCCACAAACCAAGGCACAGATATGCGCGGCTTGTTTGCCTGTCACCGCAAGTTGATGCTGTACCTGACACAGTACATACAGTGGTACACCATCTCGCCAAAGCTTAGAGCCATATTCCCCCACGGTTTTACATTCCAAGATTTGAACTTCTTCACTACCCACTACGGCATAATCCAAATTCGCCAACATAAAGTGTTTGTCTTCATCGGGATGCTGTAGCACTGCATTGACACGACGTACCTTATTATTGGTGTGTATGCTGTAGTACTCAGCGACTAAAGGTTCTAGCTGCTTGCCCCAATATAAGGGTGCATAGCCTGCACTTTCGTCCTCAATGTTTTGTTGCATCCGACCTGTTTTGATCATCCATAGTTCTAGCATCGACATATACGGATTGAGTCCACATGCGGTAGCGGCATCACTGCTACCAATGCCCTGCTTTCGAACTTCTAACCATTGCTGGTAATTCATCTGTTTGGTGTTGGCAAGACGTTTGGCTGTGGGTGCTTTGGTTTTTCGTGGTTGCGTATTCGGTCGATCTCGTTTTCGAGTTCCCACCTCAACCTGTTGAGTGGGTTGATTTAAGTTAGGTACATAGGGTTGTAAAGGTGGATGGTTTAAGGTGTTTTGAATTTGAGTATGACTATTCATTGCAACTATTCCTGTAAGAGTAAAATCGTAAAAGCTGAATTTTGGGCATAAAAAAAGCCACATCTGGAAATGTGGCTAAAGGTGTTACTGTGCTTGTACGGTATTACCGTCTGCTTAGGCTAATGTAGAAGACTTAACTGAAACTGAATTTAGGCAATCATTCTCAATGCCTGTTCCAGACCACGCTGTTTAATGGCTGCACCTGCCCCAAACCAAGCAGAATCGAGTCGATGATCAGTGCTCATGGCTCTTCGTTCATGGTCACAAAATTCCGTAATGGAACACAGCAAACCATACGCCGTATCTTTGGCTGAGCTGAGTTCTGCGCCTCGTCCATGTCCGTTAAACATGGTCATGACTTTAGACATGGCACGTCCATTCGGTTCAGTTTTATTGTCGGCTTTGGATGGTGTTTGATTTGGCATGGCTGCATTTCGATAGAACTGAATGATGCTTTCATCCTGTTCAGCAATACTCAAGTTGGTGTTGTTAAATACTGCATCAAAGTAGGCTGCGGCTTCCTGCTGTGTTACCTTGCGCTGACTCAGTTGTTTCATTTCATACATGTGTTCATCCCATGCACGAACTGAAATCCCCAGTTGCTGTTTGACGCGTTCCGCATTGAATCTGGTACTGTGCGGAACTTTCACTACGCCTGCACTGGTATTTTGTCCTTTGAGAGCAATCGCTAAAGTATTGTTACATACCACCCGAATGGAGGTAAATTGTGCTGTAGTCGCCAATGTGCCATCACATGCTGTTGCCAATAAAATATAACCATTACTGACATCCTTGCCTTTTAAGGCCGAAGTTTGTCCTGTCTTAGCCAATGCCCAGAATTTCTTACCGCCTTTGAGTACGCCTGCGGTTTCCAGTTCAAAGCCTGATTGCTCGGTCAAGTCTTTGTAGAAGTGTAGGATTTCCATCGGTTGCACTTCCTGAAAGCGCTGACTCACCACCGATAACGGTGCGTGGGTATCTGAGCGATAAAGTACCCGTTGCTCTTCAAAAGGCATGATAATGCTTTGCCCCTTTTCATTCTGTGCCATGTAACTAACATCTGAAGATTCAATCCGCCAATCCATACCTGCCTGTTGTGCCCAGACCTCTATAGGTTGGTTTGGGGTGAGTTCATTGCCTAAGCCATGCCAAGGGGTTTGTCCAGTGAATGCCATTGTTTCTACTAAATGTGCCATAAGAATAATTCCTGTATCAATTTTAAAATGGGTAAAAGCGTTGGATTTAAATTTTGCTGAATGCTTAATTGCGTAAATTCGGGCTAAAGCTGCGGTCACAGTGATTGCAGTAGTACTGTCTGCGAGAAATGGGTTGTAGCGGTTGTTGCTGTTCATCTTCAGTGATCAACATCCAGATACCACCGATCAACACCCCAACAATTGCGCCTGCAATCGGTGGAATATTCAGGCTTTTGGAAACACTCACGCCTAATGTGGCAAGTGCCATCGGTGACATCACACCATTAGAAAAGGAGCTATTGGATGAGGTACTGGGTAAATGTTGGGGTGATTGCAGTTGTACCGTCTCTCTAGACTGGCAATAAGGACATGGCAAACTCATTGTGGTATTTCCTGTAAATGAATAAAAAAGCCTACTGGGGAAGCAGGCAAAATGATTGCGATGTAGCTGAAGCATGTGTTGGTGCCGTCTCGAATGGAGAAACACCGTTCTCAATTAGATGCTATGTATTTGTATTTTTTTAGAATGCGTTTTTTATCATCAGTTTTAGGCGATTTTTGAATGATGATTAAACAGATCAATTGACCTGTTTTTTGGCAACGATTATGATGCAAGGGCTGACCTACATTGTCAGTCGGTTTTGACAGACCGTTTACAAAAGGCGCACAACAAACGCGATATAGGTTTTTGTGCGTTCTCTTAAGTCACGCCTTTATGGTGAGGCTAGGAGGGGCACGCTTGCGTGCGCTGATTTCCTTTTGTATCAGTCTGTCAACCCTTCTAGTCTTGCCACCATTATTTGACAGTAATTTGGTAAGACTACTTCTCATCACAAAAGGAATAGTCAACCATGACGCAATTTACTGTGCTTTATTCCCCTGCACTTTCTCCGCCTTTTCGGCATTTCATTCCCATTCATTTATCGCACGCTTTCGCTGTGTCCTGATTGATTCAAGGAATCAATTAACTGCTGCATCCATTTTGGTCAGTGGTGTTTTGTGCTGGATAAAAATCATGAAATTCATCGCACAGCTTATTTTGGTTGTCCTTATTGCTCAGAAATAGCATCGCTAGAGCCTGTGACAGCCAAACAGAATGTATTTGAAATTACAGTCAATTTCATAGTTCATTTTTAAAACTTTAAAAATATTGGATGGGGAAATAATAGGATGAAATACGTTTCAATTGCGCTGCTCACCAGCCTTGCATTGGTCGGCTGTTCAAAACCACAAAATGATGATGTAGAGAACAAGGAACTAACTCAAAAGATTGAAAACATGTCATTGAATGATGCTGCCTCTGCACAGGCTGTTTCTTCTCCTTTGATTATCGCTCGAAATAAAATTACACCTCCGCTCACCCAAACAGGTGAAAGCTTTCAGGAATTAATAAAAGATGAAGGGTATTTTTCTTTTTATCCACCGTATAAAACCATCTCTGGTTTGCAGATGTTTGCTGAGAATTCGGATGTGGCTGACTATTGTGCAAACTGTGTGCATTTCCAATCTGTTCTGAATGATTTAAGAAATGTGCTGGCTTTAAAAAATAATCAAGTTTTGGTAATTGGTCATACAGGTCAACAATTTCCTGCATTCACTTTTGCTTTAGGTGACGACTATTCTTTGCGTGCAGCGCATGATACAGCCATCAATTATATAAGATCGACAATGCAGGTCGTTCCACCACAAAAAGATCAATTTGAAAGTACAGAACAATATCAACAACGTATTCAGACACTTCAAAAAGAACTGGACAGTAAAAATGCCCATCTCAATTATGACTTAAAGCTATTAGAACTCAGTTTAAATGCTACGTCTGGTCAAAGTCTGTTTATGCCAAGCAGCTATACACCGAATGATCGACCAAAGGGTCCTATTGATAATTTTGTTTACTACGATGCTGACTCGAAACAATTACATTTTGAGAACATGAATTTCGCATCTGATCTTATTGTGAATTTCACTGCCCCATCCACGCCAGAGTTAGCACAAAATATCATTACGGCTAGTGGGCAAAAGTATGTCGGTTATATTTTTAACTTCAATAATCATAAGTTGGAATTAGATAGTTTAGTCATTTATAAAGCCAACAATACGCAAGCTGATTCAGCAAATGAGCCGATCGCTATCCTTGAACCAAGCACCATGTCCTTTCAACGCAAACATTTCAACGGCATAGAAAATGCTCGATTAAAGCAATTTGATGTGACACTTAAAAAGCCAATTCCTTTTGATTTTAGCTTGGAAAACTACACGCCGATCGAGAAAGTATTTAAAAAGATCGATGAGTAATTCCCACTTTTATAAAAAGTAAAAAATTGATTGACCAAACAATTAAATACACAGGGTTGGGCTTTCGCCCAACCCTGTAGATCACAACATTCAATTAAATATAGGCATGTGTAATGAATTTTATTCCATCTGTTGTTTTATCCAGTGTGTTGCTGCTGACTTTAAGCGCATGTAATTCGGGCAACGATGTACCAAAATCCAAAGATGTCCAAACTCAAACAAGTGAGAATAGCACTGCTGATACGACTGAAACTCCCCCTCAATCCGAAGATGATTTTCCAGCCGTAGATAAATCCTTTTTAGAAGATGAAACATACAATGCTGAGGAAGTGACTGAACCCACTGTACAAGAACAATTTGAAGTCCGTGTCCGTCGTGAAGAATCACAATACTCCATGACAGGCTATAGCGATTTGTTAAACATCATGTCTTTAAACGATGCACCAACCACCATCACAGGCGTTTTAATCAATCGTGGAAATTGTAGAAGTAAAGGTACTTATGATTACCAGAATATGCGTTATGGCTCTGTGGCAAAAGTTTACTTGGGTTGTTCGGCTGAATATGTTCGTGAAGTGACGGTCACCACCAACAGTGGTTTGACCTATACCTATAACTTTTAGAGATTTAATCACAAGGATTTATACAAGCATAAAAAGGCGTTCTGATTAGAACGCCTTATATTTGAGAAGCTTATTTAGTAGGGATATTTCCTGTATAGCTTTGCCACAAATAGGAAATATGCTGACTCATATAGCGGTAAATCTTGAGTGGTTCATTTAGAAACTCAATATGTTTACGCCAGTAGCTACGCATATCACTGTCCGCAAAGTAACAGTGTTTTTCCCAAACCAAATAAGGTGATCCTTGCACAAGCTCATGTCCCTTGTGTAAACAAGCCCCTCTCCATACCCGCAAGATAAAATCGGAATATTTAAACTCATCACCAATCACATAAATGATGGCATGGACTGAATAAAATCCATTCAGTGATTTCACAATACGCCATTGCACATCATACAGCTTGCCAGCTAATTGCTCTGATTGATGCAATCTTTCCAGCCATTTTCGAACGAGTTTAGGTAGTTGAACTTCATCACTCTGATACAGTGGATGAGTAAAGATGCACTGTAATTCAAAGAACAAACAGTTCATTTGCTTATGCTTATCTAAACAGCGCTTAAATACAGCTTTTTGATGTTTTACACTTGCGTTAATAGGCTCAATAAACTCTGAATATTTTATTGCAGTACGTTGCTTCAATAATTTGGTTTTAATTTTTCCATGGATAGGATGTGCATTCGCCAATACATAATTCATATCTTGAAATTGATAATGACCTACTATTTCTATCAATGCGTTCCAATAAGGGTTTAACTGAAATTCATTCAATACGGTACGATGATTATGCAACCAAGGTAAAAAATATAAGAATGCTTGATATTGTGGTTCAAAACATTCCTTAGCACGCTTATCCATTACTTGAAGCTGCCCTTTCTCAATTTGGGCTAAGCTTTTCACAGTTTGGTTAAATATATAATTCTGATGTGCATCCAACACCAAAGGAAACTGTGGAGTCCGTTGACATATGGGCTGCGGAGGCGTAATTGGAAAGTGATTCACTTGTTCACCTCCGCTTGTTTTTTACGTCCCATTGTCTTTGCAATATTCTTATCAATACTTGTCCCTAGAGTACGTTCTTTACCAATATTTTTATGCAGAATAAATTGATCTTTCTTTGCAAAATAACGCAGCAATCCCAGTAAATACTGGTATTTCTGTTGCTCATGACGATGCAGCCGTCCTATGGCTAACTTATCATATTGATTATTGACCGCTTTGAAATGGCAATTATGGAAAGTCCCCTCAACACCGATGACCTTTTCCCAAATCTGACCAATCTGTTGTGCAAGTTTAATTTCCTGAGAATGATCTCGACTGTCTAAGATAAATATAAAGTGATAGTGAAATCCCCTTCTTTGACCGAATTCTAGCTTCCAGATATACCCTAGGATATTCAGATTCTTAGTACGACCTACAGAACGCAAAAAAGTACGTAAATCCTTTTTGACTTGGTCAAGAGTCGGGTTCTGGGTTTTATCAAATCTGAGGTCAATACGGATAACTAATACTCTTGAATGCTTTTCAAGTATCAAATCTATACACCGTTTAGCTGATTCAAATTGGTTTCTAGCACGATCCTTTCGTTTCTTTTGCTGATACTTAAACTCTTTTTCTTGGGTAAGCCAATAAGTTCGCTCCACAAATTGATCAAGCAATTCAGCGAATACACCAATTCTGGTCGTACCATCCAGATTGGTTATCGTAATCGGATCATTTAGATATATAAATTCAAAGTCAGCATGATATACAGGCTTTAAAACCTCATTAAATGCCTGTAGTACAACTCGATTGTGTTCACAGTCATATTGCTCAAGTGATTCACAACCTTGTCTAAATAGCTGTTTGAATAATTGCTGCAACTCTTTATCTGCATATTCATATTGAATACCCATTACTTTCAATGGGTTATTCTTAGCTAATGGACGACAAGCTCTCACGAATCCCTTTTCAACAATCAAGTTCACATATTTTATTCGTGTAAATATTTTCTCCAATTCAGGATTTCTACGAAGAATATAAGCCTGCAATTCCTCACTGAACTCAAGTTGGTGATCTAAGACCAATGAGCTAGAGTGTTGACTGTCGTCTGCTTTAAAACATGATTCATATTCACTTTCCATCAACTGGAAATGTTGATCAGGATCATGTGTTATTTGTTGCATAGAACGATACAAGGTATTGGTTATAGGATTCTTCGATAAAGTAGGATCTTGTGTTGGTGGTATATATTCAATTTTGTGTGTTTGACTATCATTCATAACATAGGGTGATTGTGTCATGATAATTTACTCTACTGTAATCAATCACACCTAACCATCTGTTAATTAATAACTAATTTAATTAATGTAGTATTATTAGATATATAAATAATATAAGTACCACAAATGGTCAGGCGTAAAAAACACCGTAATCCAATGACCTCGAAATCAAGGAGTTACAGTGTCTTAGGGTTAAATGGGATAATTTGAGGCTGTAAAGATATCGCGCTAATCTGATCAGCTTTTTTTCGAATTGAGCCAGTCAATTATGTCCTGCTCAAACCACCCTACAGCCGATATGCTCAGCTTGATCGGACGAGGAAATGAAGCATCATAGCGTTTCGATTTGGGATTCATTTTGTCATAGACACTTGATCTACTTAGACCAATCATCTGCTTTAATTTATTAATGCGAATTATTTGGTTAGTTCTATTTTCTGAGGTTTGCATTGTTTACTCCGATTTAAACCTGATGTGGATGTCTTCGGATATAAATATGCTTTAAAATTATCGGAAACTTCAGAAAAACAAGATTCCCAATTGTTAAGTAGCGTATTTAAATGAGTAAACCTATCTTTGATCACGAAATTTTCAGAATCGCACATCCCGTTATGCAAAAACTTATCCAACAAGCGGTGCAGAGCAAAGAATTTCAAGCGACTTTTCCAGATTTATATGTATATCTCGAACATGTAATCATTCAAACAGGGATAAACTTAAAGCACCAAATCACTGTAAAATATAAAGAAAAGACTACCCTCTCAGCCACAGTGATTAAAGAAAACGTTGAAACCATTCTTTTAGATCGGCGATTACTCGATCATGTTGTTGGGTATTGTCAAACCCATGAACTGTACTTAGCAGATGAATATTTAATTCATGATTTATTACAACATTATGAGATCGTAAGCATGTACAACCAAGCTTATATCTTCTTCTGGGATAAAATCAAAGAATATGAAAAAAGGTCTAATAACATATATTCTTCTGAAATTCTTCTGACCCACCTAAAAAATAATAATTTATATCTGCCTAATCTTTTCCCACATTGGACGATTGAACAGCTTTTTTTAGATTATTTTATGATTTTCATTGATTATCATAAATTTAATAATAAAAAAGTGAAAAACCAAAATATTACCAAACAGCCCACTCCGCAAGAAGCAAAGTTGGTACTGTCTCGATTATTCAAATATGATTCACCTTTACCTGCATATAACAAATCGTTTATTGATACTTCCTCTTATGACTCAGAAGCCAAATCTCCAGAATATCTAAACTTAAATATTCATTTAGATGAAGATTCCAATAATTTACCAAATATTATCAATGACTTATTACATCATTTTATTGCTAGAAAAGTAGATCGACTCAGAAGTGGTTTTAATACAGCAATTCCTATCAACGAAGTGCAATTCCAAAAAATCCATCAAATTCGAAATCAATTAGATAGTGTGGTAAATGCGTCCTCTGTACTAAAAAGAGCTGATACTGTTTTGTCTGCCCTAATCAGTCTAATTTTCTATGAACAGATTTTTAAGCGCAAAATTTTAAACGGTGATCCAATAAAATTTCAGGGTATCAATTATTCAGAATTACTATTGGAAAACTCGGATATAGAAATTCCCGACTCTGTAATCGAATCCTACAATTTCGCAAAGACTCAGGACTTAGCGGAATGTATTAATCAAAATGAAGATTATGATCTAGCTCAGCACATGGATAAATTACACGATTTACTCAGTCATTTTGACGATATCGAAATAAGTAAAGCACCAAAAAAAGCTATGTCAGGCAAAATTACAAGCATTTCTTGTACAAATAATGGATCACCCCATACGCACAAAATCAGCAAAGATAGCTTAAAAAGTACCATACCCGATACACTAAACTTACTTTCACCCAAATTGGCTAAGATCATCAACCTCTAAGGATGCAGACAACTTAACAGACCGTATGTTAAGCCACTATCAGCAAGTCTAACGGTTTAACATCACTTACTAGCATCTAAAGAATATGGACAGATTTATTTTTTTACAGTCTGCCCATAATTATGAATCAATAAAATCCCATAAACAGTATGTATAAAATCAAGCAATTTTATCTAAGGTTAAAGTGAAGATAAGCAACGGTCAAAAGCCAATATAACAGATCATTTAAGTATTAGCTCAAAGTAACGAATGGTCATTCTAAAGTATATTTTCAGCCATATTTCCTCACTAAAAATCAGTTTGGAATTCTACTGGAAATTTTATTTCAACTGATACGATGTCCAAATAAGTAAAAAGATGACTTTTTAGATATCACTTAATCCAATGTTTGATGAGGGGTAGGTTGAGGGGTAAGATCATAGATAAAAAATAAGCCCTTGTAAAAACAAGGGCTTATTTAGATATTTGGCGGAAGCGGTGAGATTCGAACTCACGGAGGACTCACACCCTCGTCGGTTTTCAAGACCGGTGCATTAAACCGCTCTGCCACGCTTCCATGTGCGTAAGAATACAAAGCTTGCCCTCTTTACACAAGAGAAATTTAACTGCAACGTATTCAAATGCATATTGTTTCATCAATTTTAGAGTTTAGCGGCTAATTCAGCACCATCTCTGATCGCACGTTTAGCGTCTAGCTCAGCTGCAAGCTTCGCACCACCAATAATATGGTAGTTCGCCGACGTGTTTTCGCCCTCTTTAGGCATCAGTTCTTTAACTGATTCCTGACCTGCACATACTACTATCGTATCGACACGTAATAATTGATCATGACCATTGTGCTCAACCCATAGACCCTCATCAGTTACGGCTTTATATTGCACCCCACGCAGCATACGTACGGCATGCTTTTTAAGTTGCGCGCGATGCACCCAACCAGAGGTTTTGCCCAAACCAATACCTAATGGCGTTGTCTTACGCTGTAATAGGTAAATTTGGCGCACAGGTATTTCAACTTCTGGACGTTGCATTCCACCTTCAGAAATATAGTTAGGATCTGGATCAACGCCCCATTCACGTTGCCATTCTGCTAATGGTTGTGGCTGTGGTTGATATGGTGGTTTTAATAAAAACTCTGATACGTCAAAGCCAATACCACCAGCCCCAATCACGGCAACTTTATGACCCACTTCTGCACCACGTAATACTTCAGCATATGACAACACTTGTGGTGCAGTACTACCTTGTATTTTTAAAGCACGAGGTACAACACCCGTTGCGACAATAACTTCGTCAAAGCCTTCACGTTCTAATTGCTCACGACTGGCTTTGGTATTTAAACGCACATCAACACCAGTCTGCTTGAGCTGAACTTTGAAATAACGAATCGTTTCATGAAACTCTTCTTTACCAGGCACAACTTTCGCCAAGTTAAACTGACCACCGACATCGTTATTGGCTTCAAATAACGTTACGGCGTGGCCACGACTTGCTGCAACGGTTGCAGCAGACATACCTGCTACACCACCACCAACAACAGCAATACGCTTTGGTTTCTTGGTTTTGATATAAACCAATTCTGTTTCATGACACGCTTGTGGATTGACTAAACAGCTGACACGCTCATTCTTAAATGCATGATCTAAACATGCTTGGTTACACGCAATACAGGTATTAATTTCATCAACACGATTGGTTGCAGTTTTATTTACCCAATAAGCATCTGCTAAGAATGGACGAGCCATTTGCACCATATCCGCTTTACCAGAAGCGATAATTTCTTCAGCAACATCTGGCATATTAATACGGTTTGAAGCAATGACCGGAACGGATACGTGCTGTTTCACCGCAGCGGTATAATCTACAAATGCAGCACGTGGTACAGAAGTCACAATCGTTGGAACACGTGCTTCATGCCAGCCAATACCTGTATTTAATAGCGTAATTCCAGCTTTCTCTAATGCCTTTGCAACCACAATCACTTCTTGCATTGTGTTGCCATCATGTACCAAATCAAGTAAAGACAAGCGAAATGCAATAATGAATTTTTCACCCACTTTGGCACGGATCGCTTTGACAATCTCCACAGGGAAACGCATACGATTGTCGATATCACCGCCCCAACGGTCAGTACGCTTATTCACATGGCTACTTAAAAACTGGTTAATTAAATAACCTTCAGAACCCATGATTTCTACGCCATCATAGCCTGCTTTTTTCGCTAAGCTTGCACAACGCGCGTAATCGTCAATTGTTGCTAAAATCTGAGAATCAGACATTTGACGCGGTTTAAATGGATTAATTGGCGCTTGAATCGGTGAAGATGAAACCGAAAATGGATGATAACCATAGCGACCTGAATGCAAGATTTGCATTAAAATTTTTGCGCCATGCTTATGCACTGCATGCGTCACTAAACGATGATGGGGAATATCCGCCAAACTATTCATCGTTCCGCCCGCAGGGAGTAACCAACCCTGACGGTTTGGAGAAATACCACCTGTGATGATCAATCCAACTCCACCCTTTGCTCGCTCACCAAAATAAGCTGCTAGTTTAGGATAATTAAAGAAACGATCCTCTAAACCTGAGTGCATAGAGCCCATTACGACACGGTTTTTAATGGTAGTAAAACCTAAATGTAATGGTTTTAAGATATTTGCATAGCTAGTCATGGTATTCCTTCTATAATTTTGGCTTTGCAACTTGTTGCATAGTACTTTAACTGAATTTTTATATGAGTTTATGACTCTTTTTGAGAAAATGCTGACACTAAAGTCAAGACTAATGTAACGAATATGCTTTTCAGCTTAAAAATTAAAAACAAAATGAATTAGAGCATAAATTTTGCGCTTAGTTTTTTTTTGACGAAAACAAGCTTAATGAAAAGTGTTACAATAGCTCCGATTTTTTATTCTCCAAGACTACCGACTAGGGGTCTTTACTAATAAACGTTAGGACAAGCAATGACTGATAATGCAACTATCTTGCAGCACGTACCTGTAGGCAAAAAAGTTGGGATTGCCTTTTCTGGTGGTCTCGATACTTCAGCAGCTTTATTGTGGATGAAACAGAAAGGCGCAGAACCTTATGCATATACTGCAAATCTGGGTCAACCTGATGAAGATGACTATGATGCTATTCCAAAGAAAGCTGAACAGTACGGCGCAGTCAAAGCTCGATTAATCGATTGTCGTTTACAACTTGCTCTTGAAGGTATAGCTGCAATTCAATGTGGTGCCTTCCATATTAGCACTGGCGGTGTACCTTATTTCAACACAACACCTTTAGGTCGTGCAGTAACAGGTACAATGCTTGTTACCGCGATGAAAGAAGATGATGTGAACATCTGGGGTGACGGTTCAACTTATAAAGGTAACGATATTGAGCGTTTCTATCGTTACGGTTTATTGACCAACCCTGCGCTTAAAATCTATAAGCCTTGGTTAGACCAAACCTTTATTGATGAGTTAGGCGGTCGTGCCGAAATGTCGCAATTCCTCATCGACAACGGTTTTGACTATAAAATGTCAAAAGAAAAAGCGTATTCAACCGACTCAAATATGTTGGGTGCAACGCATGAAGCCAAAGATTTAGAATATCTTAATGCAGGTATTAAAATCGTAGACCCAATCATGGGCGTTGCATTCTGGAAAGATGATGTAAAAATTGATGCTGAAGAAGTATCAATCACATTTGAAGAGGGCTTCCCTGTTGCTTTAAATGGTCAACGTATCGAAGATCCAGTTGAATTCATTCTTGAAGCAAACCGTATCGGTGGTCGTCATGGTTTAGGCATGTCCGACCAAATCGAAAACCGTATTATCGAAGCAAAATCTCGTGGTATTTATGAAGCACCAGGTATGGCTTTGTTGCATATCGCTTATGAGCGTTTAGTAACTGGTATTCATAACGAAGATACGATTGAACAATACCGTATTAACGGTTTACGTTTAGGTCGCCTACTTTACCAAGGTCGTTGGTTCGATTCACAAGCGCTTATGCTTCGTGAAACAGCACAACGTTGGGTTGCTAAAGCCATTACAGGTACAGTGACTTTAGAATTACGTCGCGGTAATGACTACACGATTATGAACACTGAATCTCCTAACCTTACTTATGAAGCTGAGCGTTTAACCATGGAGAAAGGTGATTCTGTATTTACGCCAATGGATCGTATCGGTCAATTAACCATGCGTAACCTCGACATTACCGATACTCGTGCAAAATTGGGTATCTATACTGAAACAGGTTTACTTGCAGTTGGCCAAGGCTCTGCGATTCCACAACTAGAAAACAAATCAAAATAAAAGATTGGTAAATTAATTTACTAACTTTAAAAGGCTGAATATTTTTATTCAGCCTTTTTTATTTTATTCAAGAAAATACATAATACTGTATCATTTCATTTATAGAACAATATGTCGCAATTAAAGACTATTTATCACTATTATGAATCGATATTATAACTATCAAGCAAAACATAATAATTTGGGAGATGAAAGATGAATGCTTATCTACATCGTAGTGAAAATCGTGGGCATGTCAAAGCTGGTTGGTTAGATACTTATCATAGCTTTTCATTTGGTAGTTGGTACAACCCGAAATATATGGGTGTGAGTGCACTCCGCGTGATCAATGATGATACGGTTGCTGCTCACAATGGTTTCGGTACACATCCCCATGACAACATGGAAATTCTAACCTGTGTACTTGATGGCACCATTTCTCATAAAGACAGTATGGGTAATGAGGGACAAATCAATGCAGGTGAATGGCAATTGATGAGTGCTGGAACAGGTGTAACTCATAGTGAAATGAACAAGCATGATAAGGCTGTGCATTTATTACAGATTTGGATTCAACCAAATGTGCAAGATGCTGAGCCAACATATCAGCAAATTTTACTTAACCCCAAAGATCACCCAAATCAATGGCACTTGATTGCTGGTGATGAAACCGCGCCAATGCTGATTCGTCAAAATGCTGAAGTCAAAACTGCAGTGATTGAGAAAGATCAACATTTAGAAATTACAGCACGGAAAAAAGTGAATTATGTACATGTAATTTCAGGTGAAGTAATGATTGCCGATCATTTGGTTAAAGCTGGTGACGCTTTAGTATTTGATGAAACTGCATCCATTGCAGCATTGCAAGACAGTCAAATGATCTGGTTTGACTTACCTTAAGCTCAGTTTAACTTGTATCCCTTACCCCAAGGGGTACAAGCTTTTTTAATCATTACTGCTACTACTATCACAACTACTTGAGTCAGCATTAGAATCACTATCATCTATACGTTGATCATTATTGTCCTGAAATGAATCGAAGTTTGAAGATGTAGAAATATAAGGATTGCTATAATCAGAAGTATCCTGTGTAGCATCTGTTTTCTTTGCAAAGAAAATTAATAAAACTAAGCCAATCACGATGACCAAAATAATAAACATCAGCATCACAATCCCCTATTGCTACCCCAATCTTTATTTCACACTAAAGCCTAAAGCTTCTTCAAACCTAATTGGCATTAAAAAAGCCCGATTAACGGGCTTTTCTACAACCTTGAACATTTTTAAAAACGATCTGAACCGTTTCGTTCGTTGTTAGCTGTGTATTCAGGTTGTCATATCTTGTTCATTTAGGCAAGATTTCTCTTGAATCCCAAATAGTATATGACTTCCTTATTGTTTAAATTATCACCAATATTTGTTTGGGTCAAGATAATGTAGCGTGACAAATACAAATAAACTTTAATTAAACTTTAATAAAGAACTTACAAACTGTTTTATGCTCCTAAGTCCCTATATTTTGGTAAGTGTAAGCTCGAACTATTAACCTTTACGATTTAAAGATTGCATCAAACCCAACCTAACAAATTACATTATATAAAAATAGTATGCATCATTTGACTGAAAATCAGGTCAAAAACCACTTTCCTTACTTCAATAAAATCAGAATTTTACAATTTTATTCTCCGAAAATTTCTAACATTTTTCGATCAAAAATCAAAGTCTGCTCTATAAAATTCTAGGATGAAATTACAATAATTTTAACTTTCATTTAAGTTAAATTATATTGATGAGCATTCAACTTTCTCTGTAATGCCTCTTTCTCAGCCTCATCAATATAGCCCTAGCTTGAATTGTTATTTATAAGTAGATAAACAGCACTATCAATTGACTTAAGGGTATATTTGAAACCGTAAAATTTGGGGAAATTTCCCATAAAGCTTTGAAAGCAGGAATCATCATGATTACATTACATCACTTAGACCAATCACGCTCTTTCCGCATTTTGTGGTTACTAGAAGAAATCAATCAACCTTATGAATTGCAACGCTATTACCGTGACAAAACTACTCATTTGGCACCTGAGTCACTAAAAAACATTCATCCTCTAGGAAAATCTCCTGTGATTGAATGGCAAGGTAAAGTCATTGCAGAATCAGGAGCTATTGTAGAATTACTGATTCAAAAACTTGCAACACATCTAGCACCCGATACAAATGACGCTACTTATGCAAATTACCTACAATGGATTCACTTTGCAGAAAGCTCTGCGATGGTGCCATTTTTATTAAAAACGTTTAATCAAATAGAAACCAAACACGGTACAAAATTAGTGTTTCTAGAAAACTATACTCAAGTTGAGTTTGATAAAGTTTTTGGTTATTTAAATGATTATTTAAAAGATAAATTATTTTTGGTGGACGATCGTTTAACTGGCGCTGACTTTATGATGGGATTTGCACTTCACGGGTTAATTCATCATATGAAACAAGGTGAAAAATATCCCCATATCAAAAGCTACGTCGAACATTTGAGTTCACTACCAAGTTGGAAAGCTGCAGAAAAAATTGAACAAGATGGTGTAGCTAACTAAAAAGATAGGATTAGTTAAGGTATGTTTCCAAAAACTAGCCTGTGAAAGCCCTCTTGTGAGGGCTTTCACAAATACAATTAAGATGATTGTTTATCGGGTGGAAATGGCAAGAATTGCCCGAACAAGAAATAATAAGGAAAGAACATGAAGTTTAATTTTTCGTTTGATTTGGCAATCATCACTTCTTTGATCGCCATTTTTCTATTTGTATCTGGTCAATCTTATTTGGGAGGGTTACTACGTCCCTTCTATGTAGATCCAGTCGTCCTAAACTTTAGCGTTCAAGATAAAATCTATTGGGGATTTCTGAAAGCATTAAGCCCTTTAATCGCTATTTTCCTAACTGGAATAGGTATTTATGTTTTACGATATGTTTATGTTTCTCTAGATTTAGATCAAACAATAGTTGATTTTTTACGACGGAAGATTAAGTTTCGCTTTAAACATGAAGTTAAACCTCACAATTCTAGTCAAATAGATGAATTAGAAAAGAACTATACAACTTTTACTCTTTATGTATCTCTAATCATAGGTTGTTCAGTTGTAATATTTACATCAATTCTTGATACACAAGAAAAAGGCAAGAAAAATGGTATGGACATTCTCGCCAATATTAATGAATTACCTTTAGTCAAAATTACTGGCTCTGAAACCGATTTAAAACAATACCGTATCTTATGTGGCTCTGCCTTATGTGCCGTCATTGATGAAAAGAAAAATGTCTCTATGGTTGAACCAAAAAATGTTGTGTATTTGAGTTCTAATTTTGATAAGAAAGCATCTTAACGGATAAAAAATATGTCTGCATTTTTGATAATTATTGGATTCATCTTAGCTTTTTTCGGAGTGATCTTTGGTCCACATATATTTCATAGACATATCAGAAACACCCAAGAAGCTAAAGCGATGGGCTTTTTATGTATGCTTCCTGGAATGTTTGCTGTGATGCTTGGCTTTTATTTGAAATGAGAATCTGTAGTATCTATATATCGTTGAATCGAGCCCTTCAAAAAGGGCTTTTGAATTATAATTTTCATTATTTTTCCTCAGAACATAAAATTATAGATTTTGTTTGTACCAAACTCTCCTGAACATTGAAACCATTCAAAATATCCTCTCTCAATGAAGCAATCCCTTGAAGCGTTTCGATAGCAACTTTAGGACCTGGAGTTGACTCACTATTTATGCTTGTCAACATTCCTTTTTCTAAAGTTACTCCAAATTTGCTACTTTCAAAAAAAGCAGGATCATAATAAATATAATATAATTGCGAATAATCAGCTACAGGAATTTTATCTATACGTTTATCAGGTTTGCAATATTTTTTAGAGCTTTCCGATTCATACATAGAATGTGTAATTTCACCAGTTTTTGGATTTCTTATACGATCCAATAAAACAGTTTTTTCTTGGATTTTATATCCATAGAATGGAATTCCCAATACTTTTTTATTGGATTCTATGATAGGATTTTTTACTGTATAAACATTTCCAGAACACCCATTTAAAATAAAAATAGCTATAATAAATATTAATATTCGCATTCCAAAACCTTATCTTTAAAATATTATTAGAAAATAATTTAGAAAAACTAAATTAAATTTATAAAATAATTAAAACAATTATTTTACTCAAACCTTGCTTTAATCTCATATATTATTATCATATAATAATACAACTAACAAAAAAAGAGTAATAAAAATGAATGAACTAAAACTAGTTGAAATATCTTACGAAATAGGCATCTCAGGTATAGGTGAAATAAATACTATTTCAAACGGTGCTGATAACGGTGCAAATAATAATTTAGCATGTGGCTTTTGGAATTCAATGAGACATTCAACTACTGAGCAAGCAGTCAATAATTTTTTAAGTAGACTACCAGCCTCCAATTCAATCGATAATCAAATACAAGGTTCAGGGGCACTGAATATTGGTGGTCATGGAAGTGAAGGTTTTTTAACGTCTGGTAGTGGTCATGGTCCCCAAGACTGGCAAAAGAACTTTATAGCTAATTGGAATCAAGTTGCATGGGGCCCTTTTTTAGAAAAACTTAGTCAACGTAACTTTCCATGGTTGAAAATTTGGTCTTGTCATACTGGTGCAGGTGAAGAGGGAGCTGCTCTACTTTACGCAATTGCTAAAGTTATAAAAAAACCTGTAATGGCTAATACAGGTTTTTTATTCTCCAACAACAAATGCCGAATTTGGCAAGAAAATGGTGCAGTATGGCAAGTAGCAACACCTGAAAATCGACCAGCTCCTATTTCTGCTCCAAGCCCGCATTTTCAAGAATACGAAATTATGAGTGATATTATTACTTTAGGCAGTAACTCTATAAAATCATCTGAAATTAAGAATATTAATTTAGTATTTAATTCTCATTTAGTTAACAAAGAAGAATTAGTTATTGATGATAATGAAATAATTAAAATAATTACTAAAGAGATTATTTCCGGTTCAAAAATAAAAATACCTGGCAAACCATTAGCATTTCTTAATGCACAAATAAGAATAAGAGATATAAGAGAAAATGAAATTTTAATAAATATTTACAATAACAAACTTGCCACCAATGAAGCAGAAAATATTGGATTTTATTTAAGTCCCAAATTATCTAGCCTATTAAAATCGTTAAGTGGAGAAAATTAATTTCAAAAAAAATCCATATAAATAGTTATTAAGTATTTAGGAAGCCCTTAAAAAAAGGGCTTTTTTTATTTCTTTAAAAATAATGCTCTCTCTGCTTCACGGCGGCGAACCAAACCTTTCAACACACTACCGCCCGCTTTATTCCATACCAAAAATTGATCCGCTGCGGCTTTATAATCTAAAGCATTCAGATACTTCACTAAGGTCGATGTTTTAAAAGCATTCGTTCCGATGTTATAAGCCAAAGAAACCAATGCATCGAATTGATTTTGTGAGAGTGGAATATTCACAGCATCATTTACTGCTGTTTGAAAGCGCCTCAAATCATGTTGAAAAAAGGACTTTGCTTGTTCTAAGGTACAACTATCGCCTTTCTTTACAGCAACACTATTTGGATAAATCGTTGTCCCATAACCGATGGTCCAGACTCCTACTCCATCGTCATAAGATTTCAACTTTAAATCTTCAAAACTGGTGATGAGTTGAATGCCTATAGAACTTATAGTGATTTCAGAATCAATTGCGATTCCAAGCATATCAGCAACATCATAGGCTGTTGCTACATTCATTAATTTATCAGTGGCATCGACTTGTTTTTGGGTCAGTTTTCCACCACTGATTTTACGTAAATAATCAATGATCGCCTTCATGATTCCTCACCTACTTTTTTACTAATCATTCGATCCACCCAAAGTGTGCCTTTGAAGCCCACAATACCACCCACAAAGATTGAAAGCTGTATAGGTAACGCTAAATACTCTAATGCACTCACAATCGTTAACGTTAAACACCCGCACAATACAGCTTCTAACCAGTCGATCTTTCCACGTTTCTTGAGTGATCTGACGATCGCGACAATCACTGACAGAATTACGGCGACCACTGTTAGGTTATGCGCATCTAACCAATCAATTGCATATTTAAAATAATCTTGCATTCACTTTTCTCCAGATAATAAAAAAGCCCCAATTGGGGCTATAGCCGTTTCTTAAAAAAACTCCCGAAGGAGTTTTAAGTCAAAGTGCTGTTCCGCAGATATCTTTGGCTGCACTCGGATATGTGAGTAACATTTTAGAGTGATCTGTGATGAGCTGTAGGCTTACATTCTTACCAACTAATAATGAATTAGAATATGGTTCTTGGTTAATTACAGCAGAATAACCAATTGTATTTATGGCATTTTGCAGAGTGATATTTAAATAACCATAATTCACACCATTAATGATATAGCCAACTTGTTTTGTTGACTGATTCACATATACACCAACTCTAGTTTTTCCATCTATTGGCACAGTAATTTGATGAGTTTTACGGTCGAACTCTTTAACTGTAGTGAATCCAGTTCCATTTGGTTTAAATGAACCTCCTGTCACATAGATATAGTCACCATTGGCTTGGCCAGGTGAATTGTTATATTTGCCATAAACAATATCTAAACCAAGTTCGGTTTTTTGTGAAGAAGAACCCGTTAAGTTATAGCCAAATTCGTACGAGTCAGTTGATGCACCCATATTTATATTCAGATTAGCAACATCAATCACTGACTCTAATGCAACAATTCCAGTACTACTTACTGCAGTATCTACCATAGGTACATTAGATGGAATATTTGTTATATATCTGTATTGAGCTCTGAAATTCGCCACTTTTTTTGATGTTGCAAAATGATCAACACTTGTATTGGCATAAAAGTTAATTGGACCATTTGCTTTCTGGTCAGTTTGGTTAATATTCTGAATTAACTCATATGTTCTTGAAAAATTAGGAACTGTATTGTTACTTGTTTGCCAATTTTTAATATCCGTTAAGGTCGCATCAAGGCTATATGTACATTCAGCATAAGCACTTCCAATGGAAACTAAACCAAGCATTGAGGATAAAATTACTTTCTTCATTTATAGTTACCTTTTTTATTTAAATTGTATTCCCACAAATGTCCTTTGTGTTTGAAGGATAGGTAAACTGCATATTTGCAGAATTAGTGATTACCTGAATAGAAACTTGTTTACCAAGAAACCTAGAAGTTGTATTTGGAGATGGCTGTGAAACTGCTTGAAATCCAATATTACTTAATGCATTTTCTGCAAGAATATTTAGATACCCATAATTCGTACCATTAATGATATAACCTAGTTGCTTGGTCACTTGATTGAAATACATCCCTACTCGAACCTTACCAACACTAGGCACTGTAACAGGTATCAATTTTCGATCAAAATCTTTAGCAACCAGTTGTCCACTGGCATTTAGCTTTGTTGTGGCTGCAGTTAAAGTAATATAACTGCCATTTGAATAATTAGGATCGTTATTTATTAAGCTATAGGCTAAATCCAAACTAAGTTCATTTTTCGAACTTGATGCGCCTAATATCTGAAGGCCCAATTGTTGAATTTCATGACTAGCACCCAAAGCAATATCTTTAATATTAGCAACATCAAAAACAAATTCGCTAGCCAATATATTAGTGTTAACAACTACCTTGTCATTGATAGGTGTGTTAATTGAAGTATTACTTATAAAGTTACTAGAAGTTGCGATTTGATCAACAGAATTACTAAAATGACCAATCACTGCTGTGCCTTTTTGCTCGGTTAAATTTATTGTAGGCATGAGTGTTGCTTGACGACCACCTAGTGCATTAACTGCATCTACTTGTGATTGTGTAGCATTTAAATTATAGGTACATGCTGCAAATGTATTGCCTATTGTTATTACGCTTATCAAAGTCCCTAAGATTATTTTTTTCACGGATCACCTCATTTTAATTGAATTTTTAGTATATCTATTTAGCTAATTATTTGGTCAAAAATTGACGAATTGGAAAAAACCGCCTTTCGGCGGCGTTAAGATTTAAATATAGTCTTTATGCTTTAAGTAATATTTATCAGTGTAGTTTATCGCGGTGATTGAAGATTCAGCACCACCACCCGACTTTTCAGTAATTAAAAATAGATCTCGTTTACTATGCGTATCTGTTGTGACTAAATAAGTTGAGGCGCTAATATTTCCCTCATATTCAAGCACAATTAAAGAAGTAGGTGCACGTGCAAGTAGGACTTAATATTCACTTATACCCTGAGTGGCCTCAATTACATCAACTTGCTTATTTGGCATTTGTAAATGAATCACATATGTTTCACCTGGTGTGAGCAGACAAGGTTGGGACAGCGTTAAATACAAACTATCTTGTTCAAGCACAGAACCCGAACTGATAAGCATTGGTCATGTATCATCAGCAACTAGAATTAAATCATTTCGAGTGATCAAATCAGCTTCATGATATGCGCCAAATTCTACAGACCTCTTTTGATACTTGATCTTATTCAATGCGCGATAAGCTTGAAGCATCGCTTGCTGAAAATTGGTAATTCCCTTTATTTCCAATTCTTTTATATTGACATCAGGTAGCTTTTGACTAGGTTCGGATACCCAAACTGTCTGCAAGGTCTGCTCATTACGTTTCACCTCAATATTCAGGTAATAAAAAACCCACCGAAGTGGGTTATGTTTAATCTGTATATGAGCTTTGTTTACTCAATATAGTAGCTGTTGCCATCGGAGCTATTGAAAACTAAATCTAAAGTAGGGTAAATAAATTCACCTTTTAACAAAATATATTCAACGTTTGGTTTCTGAACTCTAGCTGAATAATTGATTTTATTAGCATTTACTTCTGTATAATTTGCTTGCGCTCTTTTTTCTTTACCTTGGAAATCAATAATTGTAATATCTTTTAGCATTAATATGCTCCAATTTAATTATACATACTATGCTTAACCACACATTTATACTATCAATATTTCATATGGAACTATATTTAATTAATTCTTATGACTTTTAATCAAATACATTAATAAAAATTATATATGTGTGCTTTGTGTACCCCTACTTGAAATTTGGATAGATCAATTTCAGAATTTAAAGGATAAGACTCAATAGCTTATATATAATTGATTTTATTTATGAAATAAGTCATCGAGATAAACATCTTTTCTAGGACATATCAACACATATAAGTCTTAAAACTACCGCAATGTAACGGCGTTTAAAGCGTACTATGAACTCTCCCTAGTGAAGATAAGAAGATAAAAATGTCAGGTTTTAAAAGTTTTTCTCAGAATACAACTAACCATGCAAATATCCTCAAATCTCAAATAAACAAGCATTCTGCAGCAACACCACCTGCTGAAACTCAATCTACACAAGCTCCTGGCACCGTAAAGGATCTGCCTGAGAATAATGAACAACCTGATCCTAATAACAAATAATTTCTTATTAACAGTGCCTTGGACGTTGTTTTGAGGCTCTGCTACTATAAAGAATAAATTAGTGCACTGATTTATTATACTATTAACTACTTTTATCAATTTGATTTGTTTAGTTATTTAAGAAATTGCAGCCATTCATACCAGAAAATTGATATAACTAGCCTCTCAGATATGAGGGGCTTTTTTAATTGGATTTTTTTCTTAACCAATATTTATCCGACCGACTCGCTCTATAAAATTAAACCCACCAAAATGGGCGGGCTTATTTTCAATCTCAAAATTATGAAAGGTATGGATGCTTTTGAGCCAAGTAATCATTCGCTATTTTTGTTGTCTCAGCATAGGTTAGCTCAGCGCAAAGCCAAAACCGATATGTTTTTTCACCAACAATGTAAGTTTGACGATTGTATGTAGACTTTTTTTCAGTGTTAATTTCACTCGCTTCAAAATATGTTCCTTCACGACCTGTAACTACTTCCCCATTTAAATCGCCGCCAATACAAATATACATTTTAAGAATCCATAATTATGAATCTCAGCTTAACACATAAAATATAAAGCCCCACTATCACATCTTTGTTAGCAGGGCTTTGTGCGCCGTAATCCGTTCGGCAAGAAAAACCTCGTAAAGGAGGTTATTTAGATTATTTTCTTTAGTTTTTACAGTTAATTTTCATGTATAAAGCTTTTGTGCTTACTGGACGGACTGTACATATGTAAAAAGTAATCTGATCACATATCGAATATTAGCTGAGATATAACATAACTAAACGACCACGCGGAACAGCTAGCCTCGATCTCACGAATTAGTTTTAGTTAACTTTTAAAATTCTAAATACGGTGATTTATTGTACTTATTCACATTAAAACCGAATGAAGTTCCCCGAAAAAAAAAGCCCACTTTTTGAGTGGGCTTTAATATACTGTTTTCACAGTGAATCTTGGTAGGTATAAGCAGACTCGAACTGCTGACCTCTACGATGTCAACGTAGCGCTCTAACCAACTGAGCTATACACCTAGAATGAAAAGCATCATATTCATTTTTGATCAGCTTCACAAGTTTTTTTAAGGTTGTTTTAGTGCAATCGCGCAGTCTTTAAGCAAGCGCTTAAATTCTTGAATATTTGCATTATTACTCTGTTCTAAAAATACGATTTTTTGATGTAACACAATTGCTTTTTCAAATACTTGCTTATTTTGAACTTGCGTTCCTAACCTTTGCATCCATAATGAAAAAGTTTCAGAAGGCATTTTATGCAAATATTTAGGTAATGATCTTTCAAATTTAAAAATTAAGCGCTGATACTCCTTATGCTGATTTGTTTGTTTCCACCAATAAAAACCAACATATATAACTAAAACCCCACCCATACCCAATAATAATAAGATTACATATCCATAGGTTGAATCTAAACCTAATCTCGCCAACCAACTTTTTTGTTTTTCCACATCATAACCAACAACTTTACTTTGCCATTGATAACTTAAATAATCACTCCAAATTCGCACGTTTTTCAAAAATTTAAATTGCTGTAAACGCCAAGCTTTTGCTTTTTCATCGCCCCAAACTGTTTGGTCTTGTGCTAAGTAATCCTGCATTCCAGAATCAAGTCGTTGCGGAGCAATCATTGCTGTAGGATCAATCCTTTTCCATTTACCATTCAGATAAACCTCACTCCATGCATGTGCATCTAATTGTCTCACTTCCCAACTTTGCCCATCAGGTGCCAATTGACCACCTTGATAGCCTGTCACCACACGCGCAGGAATGCCTGCATAACGCATCAGCATGACAAAGCTAGAAGCATAGTGCTCACAAAACCCTTTACGACTAGAAAATAAGAATTGATCAATGCGATCACCACCTAAAGTGCCTGGTGTTAATGTATATACAAAGCCATTTTTTCGATACCATGACAAAACAGACTGAATATATTTTTCTGGTTGCTTTTGATTTTTTTCAAACAATTCATATGCCAATTTTTGTGATTTTAGATCACGATCGTGATCAAACTTGATATTAAATTCGAATTGTCTAGGTGACAAAGGAATAGCTTCATCTGCTGATCTTCCTAACCACAGCATTTGAATCGGTTGGTTGCGTTTAATTAATTTACTTGGGCGTATACTGTTATCTTGATAAAGTTGCAAATAGCGTTCTTGTGGAATTGAATATTCCAGTCCCATAATCCAATCGGATTGTTCGTCTGCGGGCAAATATTGATATTTCACAGCTCTTTGATGAGCTGGCTCCATTTTAATTTGTTGATTAAAAAAGCTACTGGTCCAAGTTACACCATCATATTCATCTAAGACTAATGCTCTCCAATATAATGATTGTCGACTAGGTAATTGATACATATCTGTAATTACACGAAAAGCTAAAGCAGAGGACTGAGATAATTGAGCAATATCGCCTGGCGACATACGATCGCTAATACCAGTGGTTGCACGATCTTTTTGAATTGGAATTGCCCACAAAGGTGGTAAACGTGGAAAGAAAATAAAGAGTAAAATAAAAAACGGCGTTGCAATTCCAACGAACTTAAAAATTTGTTTTATATCTTGTTTCAACTGCTTAGACGATAATTTACTTTTATTAAATAAATTGGTTTGTATTCGATATAAACCGAGTAAGCACATAATAAATGCTGAGAACACAATTACAGCCATCCAAAAGGCCTGACTATGCAAAAGTAAACTTGCACTGACAAATAAGGCAAAATTAAAGAAGATTAATAAATCTCGAGTATTTTTCGATTCTAAACTTTTAGCAAAAAGGCATGTACTCAAAAAGGCTACACCTGCCTCAACCCCAAATAGCGTTTGATAATTTACATAGATTAATGCTAATGACATAAATACAAACAGAACGAGTATCCATTTGGGAAATGGATTCATAAGATGTTTACTAAATCTCCAAACTAAACTTAGCCAAACAATTCCCCACAATCCACTCAGTGTCACAGGAATGAATGCAACTTGCCCTAATAACACAAACCCAAGTACAGCTAGAATACAAAAATATATTTGTCTATTCATCTTAGGCCTGCGCAAGTAAAAGTTTAGCTTTGATCAATTGAGCGTGTCCTTGCCCTCTTTCTAATATCGCATGCGGTAATATCAAACAATAATCATCACCTAACTGCTCACATTGCTCGACCAACCCCATTATAAAACTTAGTTTTTCTTCATGCCCAAGTGCGGGTACTTGTTGATAATCGATCACTAAATATTGAAGATTGGCTTGAGCTTCAAACATCTTGATAAAAAAACCTTGACCACGTGCAACTTGCTTCCATGCTACATTTTGATATGAATCACCTAGTTGAAAAGATCGAAGTTCTTTAAACTCATCAAGGCTATCATTCGCATTGGTCGGCTGATTCTTATGCTCTTTTTGCCAATCATAAGCTTTAGGTGCTATCCATATTTTTTGTTTAGGATAGAAATATGTCCACGCACGTACCAAGCCAAGTGGATATGTGGAAAAAAGCTTTATTGAACCTATCTCATAATGACCACGGTGTTGCGGCAATACAGTAAGCTCTAATGCTTGCTGCGCTTGATCAAAATAGATAAGTTGCTCATTTTCTTGCCATTGAATACGTAAATATCGGGCTGAGTTAATTTTCTGCTTAAATAAAATTTTTAGTATTAAGGACTGCCCAACCTGTCCTACTTCAGTTGCGATAACTTCAACTTTTAAAGCATGCAGTTGTTTAAATGTTAGATAAAAACTGATACAGAGCATTGCACTGATTAAAAAACAAAAACCTAAAATCAGGTTATTTGCATAATTAATTCCAGCGATAAAGGTGATTAATATCAAAACTAAATATAAAAAACCTTGTTTATAAATAAACACTAAAACGTCTTTTTGTAATAGTGTCTTCTCTCCATCTACTTGAAAACGCTTCGCAACCCATTGTTCTATGTTTTGTTTAAAGCCATTTTGCATACGCTTATCTCAACTACAAGACTTCCACTACCTGCAAAATTTGCTTAACTTCCACCTCACTTAGACTCAAACGATGGGCAACAACTGCAATAAAAACAGTTTGTACATCATCAGTCGTTGTAAAATCACGCCCTTCAACCAATGCATGAGCTTGTGCAGCGGCTTTTAATGCCAATACACCACGTGTTGATAATCCATGTCTTTGCTTACGTGTTTCTGAGGCCAAATCTAGAATATAGTTAAGCACTGCATCACTAAGGAAAATCTGCTTAGCCAACTCACGTAAATGCAGAATGTCTGCTTGAGTAAATACTGCATCTAATTGATGAATAAGAAGCTGACGTGAACTTTGTTGTAAGAGAAGTTTTTCAGCTTGACGAGATGGGTAGCCTAAAGACAATCGCATTAAAAACCGATCTAGCTGTGACTCAGGCAAAGCATAAGTTCCACTTTGAAAGAGTGGATTTTGAGTTGCAAGCACCCAAAAAGGTTGAGGTAACTCATAATGAATCCCATCAACTGTGACCGCCCCTTCTTCCATAGCCTCGAGCAAGGCACTTTGCGTTTTTGGACTACAACGGTTAATTTCATCTGCAAGTAAAATTTGGGTAAAAACGGGTCCTTTTTTAAATTCGAAAACATGTTCTTTTTGATTAAAAATATTAATCCCAATCACATCGCTTGCCAGCATATCATTAGTGAATTGAATTCTTTGAAAATGCAGTCCCGCCAAACGTGCTAAAGCACTGGCTAAGGTGGTTTTACCTAAACCAGGTAAATCTTCAAATAACACATGACCACCTGCCAACAAACAAGTGAGTGCAAGTTTGGTTTGTTGTGGTTTATCTAAAATTAGCTGATTAACTTCAATAAGGAAACTTTCAATTTTATGGCTAAAGCTTTTAATATCATGTTCTAGTTGTTGATTTTGTATTTTTTTCTCTTGAACAGAAGCTTTTTCCATGCCCCACATAATTCTATCCCCAAAATAAAACAGTGTATGCCTCAACATACACTGTTTTGATTTTTTTTCAAAGAAATCAAATGATTTCTAGCAAGGGCATTTTTTCATATTCCCGCCAGAAGATGGGTAACGTGCATCGACACAATGACGATAAAAAGTCTTCGCATCCATCGGTGTTAAATCTGGGTGGTGTAGCTGCATGTGTTTAAGATAATTTTCGTAATCTGGCACACCAACCATTAAACGAAAACTCTTTTGTAAGTTTTGCCACAGAATTGCGATCCGAGACCAATTTTTTGGTGAAAAAATCAGGTGTTTTTGCGACATAATTGTGAATTTAATAATCTTCACAATCACTGATCCACTCTCTCGCGCAATTTTAAAGTCCATAGCTATTCTCCCTTCACGCTATTCGCAGTCATCGGTACTTCTGAATAAACGGCAGGTGCTTCATTCACTGTCGGTGATGAACTCGCTAGTGCTTTTCGAATCGCACCAATAGATGCAATCACCATGACCACTGCAACAATCATGAAGAATCCACACAATACAGCATTGATTTGATTGGACATCACAATGGTTTGCATCTCGGCTACTGTTTTCGCTGGGGCGAGTAATTCACCACGTGCAATCGCATCAGAAAAACGATTTGCTTGTGCTAGGAAACCAATTTTTGGGTTTTCATGGAATATTTTTTGCCAACCGGCGGTCATAGAAGTAATAAACAAGAAAACTGTTGGAACGATGGTGACCCAAACATATTTTTCTTTCTTCATCTTGAATAAAATCACTGTACCCAAGATCAATGCCATAGATGCAAGAATTTGGTTACCAATACCAAATAATGGCCACAAGGAGTTAATACCTCCTAATGGATCAACTACACCTTGATAAACGAAGAATCCCCATCCTGCGACTGCAACAAAAGTTCCAACCAAGTTCCCAAAAAACGAGCTTGATTGTTTAACCGCAGGAATCACAATTCCCACTGTATCTTGAACCATAAAGCGGCATGCACGTGTACCAGCATCAACGGCAGTCAGAATAAATAATGCTTCAAATAAAATCGCGAAGTGATACCAAAAAGCCATCATTGAACGACTATTGAAAATCTCTGAAATGATATGTGCCATACCAATCGCAAAAGTCGGTGCGCCACCAGTACGAGATAAAATTGAACTCTCACCCACTTCTTGAGCGAGTACAGTTAACATTTCTGGTGTAACAACAAAGCCTAAATTACGTACCGCTTCAGCAGCTGTCTCAACTGTTGTTCCTAAAACAGCAGCAGGTGCATTAATCGCGAAATAAATACCTGGATCAAGCACAGTCGCACAAATCATTGCCATAATCCCGACAAATGATTCCATCAACATCCCACCATAGCCAATCATACGAATATTGACTTCGTTATCGACAAGTTTAGGTGTTGTGCCCGAAGCGACGAGCGCATGGAAACCAGAAATCGCCCCACAAGCAATAGTAATAAATAGGAATGGAAATAGCGTTCCAGCGAATACAGGTCCAGTACCATCAACAAAATGTGTTACCGCAGGCATTTTCAAATCAGGCATTGCAAAGACAATCCCAATTGCCAAACCTGCAATAACACCAATTTTAAGGAATGTTGATAAATAATCTCGTGGCGCTAACAGTAGCCAGACGGGTAAAACTGATGCAATAAAACCATAAATAATCAATGCCCAAGTCAGTTGAGTACCACTCAAGGTAAATAGCTGACCCCAATATGGATCTTTTGCGACATCTCCACCAAATACAATCGCAGCCATCATCAATACAAAACCAATGATTGATACTTCCGCAATTTTGCCTGGGCGCAGATAACGCATATAAACACCCATAAACAATGCAATAGGAATCGTTGCAGCAATACTAAATACGCCCCAAGGACTATGAGCGAGTGCTTTCACGACAACAAGTGCAAGTACTGCCAAGATAATGACCATCACGCCCAATGTACCAAGCATGACCACTACACCAGCAAACGTACCTAATTCCTGCTTTGCCATTTCACCTAACGAACGACCATCACGACGTGTGGAGATAAATAGTACAAGAAAATCTTGAACTGCACCTGCAATCACAACGCCGACCAGCAACCAAATGGTTCCGGGTAAATACCCCATTTGCGCCGCTAAGATTGGTCCTACCAAAGGACCAGCTCCAGCGATCGCTGCGAAATGATGACCAAACAAGACAAACTTATTGGTAGGAACATAATCCAGACCATCATTTAAACGATGAGCTGGCGTTAACCGTCTAGAATTTAATTCAAAAACTTTATTGGCGATAAATAAACTATAAAAACGATAAGCAATGCTATAGACACAAATTGCAGCAAGTACAAGCCAAACCGCATTTACATGTTCACCACGACTAACCGCTAAAATCCCAAATGAAGTTGCTCCGACAATAGCAACTAAACTCCAGAGGAGCTTTGAGGGAAGTGTTGATTTCGCTGGTATTGTTTCCATTCAAAACCTCTCAAATACTTAAGTTGTGGTTATATTGATTTCCCTTTCTCATTCTATGTAGAAGAAATATCTTTGTTAGTTTATCTTTTATTACATCTTTTTTATCTAATACTTTGGCATAAAAAAAGGGATGATTTTTTATCATCCCCTCTATAATCGTATACTTTATGTTTAACGATTAAGCACGCTCTAGGTAGTCACCAGTACGAGTATCTACACGAACGCTTTCTTCTTGCTGAACGAATAATGGAACACGTACTACAGCACCAGTTTCAAGTTTCGCAGGTTTACCGCCACCACCAGAAGTATCGCCACGTACGCCTGGATCAGTTTCAACAATTTTGAGTACAACGAAGTTTGGTGGACTTACTGTTAAAGGTACACCATTGAATAACATGATCGTACATTTTTCATTTGAATCGTCTTTTAACCATTTTGCAGCATCGCCCATTGCTGTTTTATCAGCAGCGATTTGCTCAAAAGTTACAGGATCCATGAAGTTCCACATCTCACCATCGTTATAGAGGTAATCCATTTCTACTTCTACAATATCAGCAGCTTCTAAAGAATCACCTGATTTAAAAGTTTTTTCTAAAACTTTACCAGAACGAAGGTTACGTAATTTTACGCGGTTAAACGCCTGACCTTTACCTGGTTTTACATATTCATTTTCCATGATTGAACATGGGTTACCATCAAGCATGACCTTAAGGCCACCTTTAAAATCATTTGTAGAATAATAGGCCATGAAAGGCGCACTCCAACTTAAAACTCAAATCTATTAATGCTAGACTACACGTACAGGTGTTGCACTAACACTATTTTAACGTATGGCATGATAAACTATTTACATCAAGAGCAAAACTGGCAATCACAACTCAGTGATCTAATTACTGATCCTTTAGAGTTGTTAAATCTGCTTGAGTTATCCACTGAACAGTTATTATCAGGGGCAATCCTTGCTTCTGAACAGTTCAAATTACGTGTTCCTCGCGCATTCGTCGGAAAAATGATCATTGGTGATCCTTTTGATCCGCTATTGCTACAAGTTTTACCTCATCATTTAGAACTTGAAGAACATCCTGAGTTTGTGACTGATCCCTTAGGGGAAGAAGCGGCAAATCAAATGCCTGGGGTTCTGCATAAATACCAATCGCGTTTTCTTCTGACATTGACAGGTGCATGTGCAATTCATTGCCGTTATTGTTTCCGTCGACATTTTCCGTATCAGGAAAATCTGCCCAAAAATGATGATTGGATTAAAATAAAACAGTATATTGAGCAAAATCCAAAAATCAATGAAGTCATTTTAAGTGGTGGCGATCCATTAACTTTATCAAATCGAAAATTGGCACTTTGGTTAGAACGTCTATCATCACTCCCTCAAGTTCAAATTTTGAGAATTCACTCACGTGTTCCGATTGTTATACCAAATCGAATCGATGAAGAACTGATTTCTATTTTAAAAAACAGTAGGCTACGCATTATAGTAGTGATACACTCAAATCATGCTTCAGAACTCGACAATTACACGTGTTCAAAGTTAGAACAGTTAACATTACATCATATTACTGTGTTAAATCAGGCAGTTTTACTTAAAGGTGTAAATGATTCTGCAATAACGTTAACCGCACTGAGTTGGCGACTATTTGAAGCTAGAGTAATGCCCTACTATTTACATGTTTTAGATAAAGTAAAAGGCGCTCAACATTTTGACTTAAGATCTTCAGAGATAGATCAGATATACAGTGATGTATTAGCGAGTTTGCCAGGCTATTTAGTCCCTAAACTCGTCAGGGAAATAGCGGGCGAAAAAAATAAGACACCGCTTTTTGGGGTTCAAACGTTCTGAGATTGATTACAATGATGAATAATGCATTTTCGGATATTTTTCAAATTCCTACTGTTTTAAGACGTGACAAATTAAGTTTTTGCGCGATGAACACTAAAAGTATAAATGAATGGATATCAGGTCTATCCATTATGCAATTAGGCGATACATCTAAAGCTTTATTTGCGGCGTTGCTTGAACTGAGTGAATTAGAATGTTCAGAAACATTACGATTTGATTTAATCCAAGCATTACATCCAACCATTGAAAATGTTTTAGGCAGCTTAGAGAAAAATTTCTTTAATCAAGGTGTGATCAGTTCTGACCGAAATGAACACATCATTGAACTTGCAATGCTGTTACGCTGCTACTTTGCGGCAATCTATATCAATATCGTACGTCGTAGTAATGATCAGCTAGAACATCAAAAATTTTCATTTTTCGCTTTAAATCAGAAAAAAAATCTACAAACTGCACGAACACTTGCGACCTTTCAAGCATTACAGCAACTCACTCAATTACTTTATCAACAACACATGTTGTATAGCGAGCCTGTTGCTGGTCAGTGGTTAATCGCACATCAGCTATATGATGCTGCATTAACACACAAATACCATTACACCAATATTGAGCAAGCACCAGGTAAACCGAGTTTGAACAATATCAGTCAAGCATATGCTCAACTGATTTTAATGGATATTTTTAATACTAATCAAATTCGTCAATCAGAGATTCAAGCCCTATTTCAGTGTAGTTTCGATTGGGCAAAAATGGTTCAACTATTAACCAAAGAAACAGACTTAACCAAATATGTAGTGGATGTCACCAAAGATCATCCACCGATTTATAATAAAAAACAAAGTTCTGGATTTAATCCTAACATTTTTATTAGTACGCATAGCCTGCTCGATCACGTTACTGCGACACTGCATAAAAATGCAGAATATATCTCTAAAAATGAAAAAATCTATTTAACCCCTGCGCTGAAATTTCATGTGCAAACAATTTTAGGTTCTACAGCAGAACGTCGTCACGAGCGTTATGAATATTCTGCTCAATTACATATTTGTTTCGGCTTACTGACTGCACACTTTTATTTATCTAAAGCTAAAAATTTCGCTGAAACATTAATGTTAGAACATGGCTATGGCTTACAAAGTGAGTCAAAGTTTTTATCAACTTGGGATAAAAAAGATAATTCTAGTAATCAAGAATCATCGATCCAACGTTTGAGTCGTGAAAGTAAATCTGTGTATCAAACAGACATTCTGGATATTAGTGTAAATGGATATCGCATCAAGTGGTCTGGGGATGCACCTAAAAACCTAAGAACAGGTGAATATATTCTTGTAAAAGAAACCTCACACGGACATTGGCGTGGTGGTGTTATTCGTTGGTTAAAACAATCAACAGAAAAAAGTTTAGAACTCGGTTTAGAAGTTTTGGCACAAGATATTTTCCCTTGTGCAGTGCGTTTGCAAGCAGATCGTCATATCAGTAATTATCATCCTGCCCTTTTATTAAAAAATCAAAATTTGGATGAGACTAAAACAACCTTAATTTTACCAGGTTCACAAATTTTTCGAGAGCAGCAAGCTGTTCATTTAAGATTGGGGAAAGAGGAAGTAAAAGTGTACTTATTAACAGCACAATTAATTACCCAAAGTTTTGTTCAATTTGATTTTGAACTGCTAAACGAAGAA
Source organism: Acinetobacter sp. Z1 (assembly GCF_024296945.1). Taxonomy (NCBI): domain Bacteria; kingdom Pseudomonadati; phylum Pseudomonadota; class Gammaproteobacteria; order Moraxellales; family Moraxellaceae; genus Acinetobacter; species Acinetobacter sp. Z1. The sequence goes on from NZ_CP101115.1 coordinate 2,339,819, forward strand.
GAACAGCCTGTTCTAAATAAGTTTATGGCACAAAAAAATATGGATACAAATGATCAAGATTTATGGGAAGCATTGAAGTGAGAAATTCTTTACTCTCTAAAAAGTTAAAGCGTACCGAAACACGTTTACTTATTATTGATGATAACCAATTACGTTATAATCAAATTTTACAAATATTTAATCAGCAAGATCATCAAGTTCAAGCAACATTATTAGATGATCTAAAAGCGTTTGAAAAACAGCTCAATTTGACTTGGGATATTGTTATTTTTGGTCGAGCTTATGATTTAAAAGTAGAACAAACTTTATCTTTAATTCAAGCTTCTCATCAGCCGAGTCTTCCTATTTTGCTCCTTGAACCTGAGGATTATAGTTCCGACCAATTTCAGAACTATATTCATAAAGGCATTTATGATGTTTTAAATCTTAAAGCACCTGAAAGATTTTATATTAGTATTATTCGTGCGCTGTCTTTTAGCCGACTTGTTCAAGCAGAGCATCGTTTACTCGATGAATTAGAAGCTGCACAAACACAAGCACAGTCATTAGTTGCGGAAAGCCATAAAGCGGTCGCGATTCTGCAAGAAGGTATTCACATGAATGCCAATACTGAATATGCCAATTTATTTGGATTCGGTAGTGAAGATGATTTAATTGGGTTGCCAATTTTAGATGTTTTACAACCTGAAGATTTGGCTCAGTTTAAAGTCCGCTTTAAAAAAATATCCCAAGGGCAATTTGAGCAAGCTCGATTTGAATTACGAACACAAAACCCTAGCGTAAAAAATAATCCTCTACATTTAGAGTTCTTACCTTCTGGTAATGATGATGAGGTTCAGCTTAATATTGAATGTGAGTCATTAGCCCAAGGCTCAGCTAACAGCACACAACCATCTATCGCAGTTGATAAAGCATCTAATATTAATTCTGTACTCCAACAAATCAATCGCCATTTGACAAATCATCCTGCCAACTCGAATGCTTTAGTTTTATTTAGCCTCAAGAGTTGTCCAAATGAAGTGTTTCAATCAGATTGGCGTGCGACGAAAGCATATTTTGCAAATATTCCCACTTTTATCAAAGAACAACTCAGTGTTCCTGTTTATCAAATTGATACAGCGCTCTTTGTTGCTTTGGTTCAAGCAGAATCTAAAACCGTTTTAAACTCACTATTAATTAGCCTTAATGCTTTACAAAAACCACAGCTTTTGGTCACGGCAAATTATACGTTCCCGCTCCAGCTTAAATTAGGTCATTACGAGCTATCACAACAAATTTCAGATGAGGCTATCTTTGAGCAGATCCTCACGAAAGCATTCGCTTCGACTCTACCTGAAATTAATAGCCCAAAAATTGACGCAGATATTAGTTTAACGACAGAGCATGTTCCGACATCTGCACAGTTAAGTATATTACAAGAATTAAAATTGAAATTAGATGCGGGTGATATTCATATTAAATATCAACAGCTCTATGATAAACAAGATCAAAATACCCATACTTATGAAGTTACCGGTGGGTTTATTCATAATAATCAGTGGCAAGATTTGAATAGTATTGATGAGTTAAAAGACGATACGGAATTATCAGTTCAATTAGATCGTTGGATATTAGTGGAAGCTTCTAAACAGTTGCATAACTTTATTACCCAATATCCAAAGGCTAAATTAATTGTAAATCTAAACCATCACATCTTATTGAATGATAAAAAGCTTCCTGAATTAACGGCTAAATTACTGACGATTATAGGTAGTAAACAAGCTCATCCTTTAGTTTTACAATTTTCTGAGCAAGCGTTACAACAAAATTTATCGCAAGCACAGCCTCAAATTGCTTTACTACGTCAGCATGGCGCAGAAATATCGATTCGAAATTTTGGTGATTCACTTTATAGCGACTCAATCCTTCAGCAAATAGACACGCAATATTTAAGTTTCAATCATAAGTTAGCAAAAATGCTAAGTTCCGAAAAAGATATTGCTGTACTACAGGAGAAAATTCTTCATTTCATTGCTATGAAATCTGTAGAAATATTACTCATAGATTTGAATGATATGAATTTATTCGCAAATGCATGGAATGTAGAAGCAAGATACCTACAAGGCAATTATTTCCAAAAGAAATTAGACCGTTTAACAGATGTACAAGATCAATAAGGTCTTGTGTATTTTTAATATTTGCACTGATCAATACTAAGTGCAAATATTAAAATTCATCTAGTTCAATACATTTATTTTGAGACAAAAAAACGGGCATAAAGCCCGTTTTTTTTTTGCGTTTTTAGTATTAACGTTTGATAGAACGTGACATCCCAGAAAAACGTTGTTTGAATTTGTCGATACGACCACCAGTGTCCACATTCTTTTGTTTACCAGTATAGAATGGGTGGCAAGCTGAACATACGTCAAGATAAAGAGTTTCTTTACCTAAAGCTGATTTAGTTTCAATCACGTTACCGCATGAACAAGTTGCAACTAATGTTGTATATTTTGGATGAATATCGGCGCGCATGGTCGATGCTCCTAATTTAGTAAGAAAGGCTTAAGCTGTTATCGCAATTGATCACTCTCAAAATGAGGAAAGCAGAGTATTTAAACTCGCAGATCAATACCACAACAGACCATTTCTTTTGACTCACCGAGACTCATAAAGGTCAGAGCAAAGCCAACAAGTGGCGAGTATTATACGCCAACTAATTTAATTTAGCGAATTAATCTTGCTTTGATTTTGCCCAACGATTGGCAATGATGCCGCATACCATCAACTGGATTTGGTGAAAAATCATAATTGGCAATACGATCATTCCCAAAGGCTGTCCAATAAATAAAATTTGCGCCATCGGCACACCACTTGCCAGTGTTTTCTTCGAGCTACAAAAGAAAATTGTGATTTGATCAGCTTGATTAAAGCCTAACCACTTTGGTAAATACAGAGCAAGTAGCATAACAATGGTTAGCAATACTGAGCAAGCAAGTGTCAGATATAATAAAGTTATACCACTCACCTGATGCCATAAACCTGCGACAACCGCACTACTAAAAGCACCATAAACCACCATCAAGATAGAACCTTGATCGAATGCTTTGACCAAGCTCGGACGTTTAACCATGTATGGAAAAACAAGTGGACGTAACAATTGCCCTAAAACAAAAGGGACCAATAATAACAATGTAATTTGAATAATTGATTTGGTTGGATCAAAGCCATGTTGGCTCTGTCCTAAAATAAAATAGCTTACTAAAATTGGTGTAATGAACATGCCAATAATATTGGAAAAAGAAGCACTACACACTGCACCAGCAACATTCCCTTTTGCAATTGACGTAAATGCAATCGATGACTGAACTGTTGAAGGTAAGAAACACATAAAGAGGAAACCCCAATAAAGTGGCTGTCCTAACAATGGTTCTAATATTGGTTTCGACAAAATACCAATTGCAGGGAAAATCAGAAAGGTAAATGCAAACACTAAAGCATGCATTTTCCAATGCAACATACCTTCAACCACAGCTTCCCGTGAAAGCTTTGCTCCATGAAGAAAAAAAAGTACGGCAATCGCAACTGTCGTTAAAATATTAAAAAAATGCGCGGCTTGACCTGAAACTGGCAAAAACGTCGCCAGTACTACCATGGAAATTAACAATATTGTAAAGCGATCCACTCCCAATAGCTTCAACATAACCTATCCCTATCTATTCACTAAAAACAAAGCCCAATATGATATTGTTGACCATTCGCTCAAACATCATACTGGGCCAAATAAATAAAGCTAGGGCTTCGGTTTAGAAACCCTAGACTAAATAGATCAAAGATTAATTATTACGTGCGTCTTGATCTTGTTGAATCAACTCAATTTTATAACCATCTGGGTCTTCAACAAAAGCAATAACAGTCACGCCTCCTTTCATTGGTCCTGCTTCACGCACAACTTTACCACCACGTGCCTTAATGTCTTCACATGCTTGATAAGCATCATTTACGCCAATCGCAATATGACCATAAGCATTTCCAAGCTCATAACTAGATGTATCCCAGTTATGCGTTAGCTCAAGTACCGTATTATTTTCTTCATCACCATAACCAACAAAAGCCAAGGTAAAACGCCCTTCTTCATAATCACGTTGGCGTAGCAATTTCATACCAAGCACCTCAGTGTAGAACGTTAAAGATTGTTCTAAATTACCTACTCGTAGCATCGTATGTAACATGCGCATCGTTATTCACCTGTCTGTTGTGTTGTTTGATTTTCATGATCGCGTAACAGTTTCGCGACCCAAACCACTAATACTAAAATTGGAATACCAATTAAAGTCGTCATTAAAAAGAAATTCGGATAACCAATATTACTGACAATCGTACCTGAGTACCCACCTAATAATTTAGGGGTTAAAGTCATTAAAGAGCTAAAAATAGCGTATTGAACTGCAGTAAATGACACACTGGTTAAGCTAGATAAAAAGGCAATAAATGCCGCACCTGCCAATCCTGAAGCCAAGTTATCTATAATGATAGCTAAATATAGCCATAAAGAACTATAGCTCTTAATCACTTTACCAGAAAGCTCAACTGCACCTTTTTGTGCTGGATTGATCACTGCAACAGGTTCAATGTCGACATCTAAAGCCATTTCGGCATGGCTCGCTGTATCAATACGATATTGTCGGGTTGCTAATAATGCATGTTCAGTGTTATTTTTTAAATTTGCCAATGCAGTAATTGTTTTCGTTGGCGATGCTTGTAAAAGCTTGCCATCAATAACGCCAGTAAACACCGCATTTTTATCAACTTTAGCGACAAACTCCTGACCATCCAATGTTAAAACAACTGGACGCTCTGAGTTCAACTCATCAATCTTTATATCTGCCAACTGACCTTTAATGACTAAACTTTGCTTTAACTCGTTAGGAGTAAGTTGATCATCGCCACTGATCGGCAATAATTGAATCTGAGCTTTTTGAGAACTTACTAGATAAGGAATAGACAAAATTACTTTTGAATCTGACTGATTTTGATACTGAGCACTCACGTTCACAGTGTTTTGTTTGGATAGAACTTCATTAGGTATTGAAAGTTTCCAATATCCGACCTCATCGGTTTCAACTTGGTAGTGCCGATCATCACCAACCTGCACTTCAACTTGATCCAATGGTTTTCCTGACTTCACTAAACCAATAAAAATTAAATTCGTTGAGCTTGCCAATACTGCACCTACAAACATTAATTTCATAATGTTCATACGTTGCGCTAACAATCCACCTAAGAAACCGCCTACCAAACTAAATAAAACACCATAAATTTTAACTGCTTCAGCAATCTGCTCTTTAGTAAAGTTTAAATCCTGATAGAACACATTCGAAATCACCCCTGCGATAATGTCAGAGATACGAAAAAATCCAATCAATAACAACAGCACTAATGCGAGTTTAAGCCCATATCGTTTGAAGAAATCAAGAATTGGCGCGACCCAAGTTTCTTTCGCCATTTGTTGATTCACAACACCCATTTTCACCAAAGCAAAACCGATCAATAAGGCAAAGGCTGTGGCTGTTAAAAAGCGCAATGCTTCAAGACCAAATAAAGCAGCGGTGTCTTTAATGTGAGCAGATTGAGTAATCGCTTCAGTTAAATTACCTGAATAGATATAACTCACGACAAAGGTTGAAACAGCAACAAAAAAGACAAAAACAAGACGATAATAATCTGTGGTTTTATAATGCTTGTAGGTGCGATTTACTTGGGGTTCACGAATAGATAAGGTCGTGATAATACCTACCGCCATCACAGCCGCCATCGTTAAATACGTATATTTCCAAGCGTCATAAATATAGTTACCCTTCGCAGTTCCTAAATAAGCTGCTAAGAATAGAGCACCGGCACCCGCAACGATCATCCCGATCCGATAACCAGCATTATATGTTGAGGCTAAAACCGTTTGCATTTCACTTTCAGCAAGCTCGATACGATAAGCATCGATAACAATATCTTGTGTCGCCGCGGAAAAGCCCAATAAAACTGCTCCGACTGCCATTTGTACAAGATAACTTTGCCCTAGTGAAGGATCAGAAAATGCCATGATACAAATTGCACAAATGATTAAACACTGAGCAATTAACAACCAAGCGCGACGGCGACCTAAACTCTTCGTTAAAAAAGGAACAGGTAACTCATCAATTAAAGGTGCCCAAACAAATTTAAATGAATATCCTAATGCTGCCCAACTAAAAAATGTGACAGCACTTTTATCAATCCCTGCCTCACCTAGCCACAAAGATAAACTCGAAAAAATCAATAAAATTGGTATCCCCGCAGAGAAACCAAGAAATAACATGATCAGAGCACGTCGATCTAAAAATGCTTTAAATGCTGATGCCCAACTAGAGGCTTGTGTAGTCATTGGTTATTATTTTCCACGAACTTACTTGAATGTGCATATTCAATCGTTTCTTGAGATCGCTTGCAAGTTGCTTTATGCAACTATTGAGCGTTATTCATCACATGTTTCAATCTATAAAAAATCAAGCAAATTAAATATTGCTAAAGTCTGACTATTTCGTCGATAAAAAACACAAGTTCGCTTGATCTTTAGACCTAAAACTGTATACCTTTAATTACTTAACTTTCGTTTTATTTGTTGGATATCAATAGTGACCCAAAAGCTCGATCAAATGACTGCAACAACCCTTTCATTAACACCAGCAAACACGATTACAGCAAATATCAGTACCTTTCCAAGCGCTTTCGAACAGACGGATATACAACCAACATTAACCAAAACAGCTTTAAAAGCAGATCAACTTACGCATACGCCAGATTTCGCCAAAATTCCTAGCTCTACCAAACGAATTAAGCCACTCAATAATTTTCTAGGACAAGATCGTGCACGCGCATCAGTTGAGGCGGGAATTTCATTACCTTATTCTGGCTACAACATTTTTGCTGTAGGTACAGCGGGACTTGGTAAACGCACAATGATCAAGCGTTTACTTCAACAGCATGCGAAAACCATGCAAACACCTAATGATTGGGTCTACGTCAATAATTTTAAAAACCCAAGACAACCTCTTGCATTGCGCTTTCCAGCAGGTCAAGGCGTAAAGTTTCAAGCAGCTTTACAACAATCATGGCAAATTATTCTAAAACAACTTGAGCGTCGTTTTAGTGCTGAGACCTATCACAACCGCATTGAACGCATTCGCCAAGATACAGGTGATGTACAACAACAAGCATTAATCGAATTGACCAAAGAAGGTGAAGAGCTCGATTTAAAACTGATTTCTCGTAATGACAAACATGTCTTCATTCCAATGTATCTTCAAGATAATGAATATCATGAAATGACACAGAATGATTTAGATAGCTTAAATACCAAGCAACGCGCAGAAATCACCTCAAACATGCGTTATATGGAAAAGAAACTAGAACGTCTTGGTTTGCATTTAGGTGATTTAGAAGATGATGCCAGAGATAAAGTTTCAATATTAAATCGTGATATTGCAACTCAAGTGGTGATGCCACGCATTGAACTGTTATTAAATAAAAATAAAGATGTTAAAGGCTTAGATCAATATTTAAAGCAATATGCAGATGATATTATTGATAATGTTGAGCTCATCTTGGAACAAGAAGAAGATGACTTCACACCAGCACTTTTTAATCGTGTACCATCAAGATATCAAGCCAATGTTATCGTTGCCAATAAACCTAATAGTGGTGCGCCTGTCATTTTTGAAGATTTTCCAACGCACTACAACTTATTGGGACATGTAGAACAACTCACGCACAATGGCACCATTACCACTGACTTTACTTTAATTCGACCTGGCTCACTTCATCAAGCGAATGGCGGATTCTTAATTTTAGAAGCCGAACAGCTACTTGAACAGCCTTATGCTTGGCAAGGTCTAAAAAGAGCACTGAAATCAGGGCAACTGAAACTTTCTTCTTTAGAACACATGCTCACCTTAACAGGAAGCATTTCAATTGAACCAGCATCTGTTCCTTTAGATATTAAAGTTGTATTACTAGCTGAGCCTGAAATTTATTATGAAATTTTAGAGGTCGAACCTGAGCTTGGCAGTGTATTTAAAATTCGCGCTGACTTTACTGACACATTACAACGTAATGACAGTAATGAACAAGCTTATGTACAGCTCATTGCCGACTATGTTCAAGCCGACAAATTATTACCTTTTGATCGCTCTGCACTCGCAGCCCTGCTGACCGACTCCAGCCGCCAAGCAGAAGATCAAAGCTCTCTCTCATTACATGCGTCCACATTAGGAGATTTGATCCGTGAAGCGCATCATCATGCGTTTAAAGCAGATGATAAGCTCGTGACTGATCATCATGTCAATCAAGCTTTACATCATCGTCAATACCGTTTGGGATATTTACGTGAACTCTACTGGCAAGACTTGTCTCGTGGAACACAACTGATCGAAACCTCTGGACATCGCTTAGGTCAAATTAACGCCCTATCCGTGATCCATTATGCAGATGTTGAGTTCGGCTTACCTTCTCGTCTTACTGCATCTGTTTATCAAGGTGGTGGAGATATCTTAGATATTGAGCGTAGCGTTGAACTTGGTGGTTCTTTGCATGCAAAAGGTGTCTTGCTCATGTCTAGCTTCCTAAAAGCACACTTTGGACGTGAGCAAATTCTACACTTCTCTGCTGCGTTAGCCTTTGAACAGAGTTATGGACAAGTTGATGGGGATAGTGCAACCGTTGCGGAGCTTTCAGCTCTAATTTCTGCAATTTGCCAAATTCCAATTGATCAATCTTGGGCTATCACGGGTTCGATGAATCAGTTAGGTCAAGTACAACCGATTGGTGGTGTTAATGCGAAAATTGAAGGGTTTTATGATGCTTGTAAGCTGCAAGGCTTAACAGGCAAACAAGGCGTCATTATTCCTCGTCAAAACATGCAGCATTTAATGCTACGCCAAGACGTAATTGAAGCCGTTGAGACAGGACAATTTCACGTTCATGCGATTGATACGATTGATCAAGCCTTAGAAATTTTAATGGCTCGTCCAGTAGGTACTCTTGATAAAAAGGGTCGCTATAGTAAAAACTCAATTTATGCTGCCGTTATGCAGCAATTAGAGTATTGGCAAGCAATTGAAGATGGTGAAGCTGTCGAGGATGATGAATCCAAGAAAAAGAAGAAGCGCAAAAAAGTAAAGAAAACCTCTGAAGCGAATAATAAAGTGTCTGAAGACAATACCGTTGAAGCGAAAACAATGAAGCCAAAACTTAAAAAGAAGTTGAAGTAAAAAAAAAGCCATGTTCTAGATTGAACATGGCTTTTTTGATTAGGCTACGCCTTGTAAAGAACGTCCACCTGGAAGCTGCCCAAAATATTGTTTAAGTGCATCGATACAACGATGAACTTTCATTGGGTATTGTTCACGCTTCGAGGTCAAAGCATGTAGCGTATAATGCGGTAAATGCCAATCTGGTAAAACTTCAACCAAAGTGCCATTCATCAACTCTTTCTGAATGTCCATATATAAAATACGTGCTAAACCATGTCCTTGCTGACAGAGCGATTTAGCAACAAATACATTATTGGTTCCTAAACGTGTTTTCATATCTACATTTACGACTTCCCCACTCAAACCATTACGGAAAGCGAAATGTTGATAGTTTTGCATTAATGTTATAGGAAGAAGCTCATGGTGGCGTAAATCTTCAGGACGCGTGATTGGCGTTGATTGGTTTATATAGCTTGGTGAAGCAACCAACACTTGATCTACACGAGCCAAAGGAACCGCAGTTAATTGATGATCATCTACACGTAAGCTCATACGTATCGCAATATCAATACGTTCCTCAATCAAATCGATATAACGGTGATCTGCCTCAAAATGAATGGCTAAACCTTTATGTGCAGACATCCAATGTGAAAGTGCAGGAATAACATGCAAAGCACCTAGCTCTGGTGTCGTTGCAATACGCAGATCACCGACAAGATCATCTCTTAATTCATTAATTCGGATTTTACCGCGTTCTGCTGCTGCCAACATTTCTTGGCAACTCAAGAAAAAAGCCTGTCCAGCTTCTGTAAGACTGAGTTTTCTAGTTGAACGATGAAGTAATGTGACATCCATTTCATGTTCTAAAGAACGTATTTGTTGGCTAACAGCACTCGTTGTAATCCCAAGATCTCTTGCTGCACCGCTAAAAGAACTTTTTTCTACAACGCAGGCAAATACCCCCATTGCACGCAATTGGTCTAACATAGACTTCCCTCTTAATTTATTAAAATGTGCTTATTGTTGTAGTTAAAGCAATCTCAATAAGTATACAGGGAAGTCTACCCTTAAACTAGCGATTATTAATAATTTATTGAAAGAGTGTTAATTGCTTCATTTAATTTGGCAATACTGTTGTCGGGTTAACAGGCTTACCATCTAAGCGAACTTGGAACTCTAGCATTACGCGTGAAGCACCTGTTGATCCCATTTCTGCAATTTTCTGTCCAGCAGTGACATTATCACCACTTTTCACTAGCATTTTGCTGTTATGAGCATAAGCAGAGATATATCCATCAACATGCTTAATTAACACCAAATTACCATACTCCTTCAAGCCATCAGCGGCATAAACCACTTGTCCATTTGCAGCAGCAAAAATTGGATCACCCTCATTACCACCGTATCGCGTGCCTTTAACATTACTGGCTAAATTGAAGCTTTGAATAATGGCTCCATTGGTTGGTTTCACCCAACGTAAATTAGAAGCTAGCGTTGATGAAGGATTCACTGGTACGGTTGGTACGACAGCTTTAGGTACAACAGGTTGAGTTTTGGTTATCACTTGTTGTTGCGGCGGTAAATTAATCGTTTGACGTTGAATCGGTGTTGTCTGAGCCATTGCCTGAGTCGATGTAGTACGTTGCGCAACCGATCCTTTTAAACGAAGCGATTGATTAACATAAATACGATATGGCGCAGCAATATCATTTAAAGCAGCAATATCTAAATAATTCAAACCATAACGATTGGCGATTGCACTAAGCGTGTCACCTGAGCGCACAGTATAATAATTTGGTGCTTGTACATAACGTGTACCACCATTAATCTGTGGTTTTGATGCACAACCCGTCACAATTGCCGCTGTTGCTACCGCCATAGATAATACAACTGTTTTAATCATCTTCTGTGATAGAAAAATCGAGACATTGTTTAAGTGCATCTTCGCCCTCATCGAAAAAAACCTTATTTTATTTGCGCCTAAGAGTACCAAAAAAGTGAGAAAAAACGAGCTCTCACATTCTATATTCACAAAGTTATAACATAGCACCTGTTAACCATTTACATGATCATGCAAATTATCAAGTACATCGTAATTTGTAGCATCCATTTGAATTGGAGTGATACTGACATAACCATTTGCAACTGCAAAGAAATCAGATTGGATATGACTCGATACAGTTTGAGGTTCAGTAACCGCTTCTCCTGCTAAACCTATCCAATAAACTTGGCGACCTCTTGGGTCAACATGACTACTAATCGGTTTAGACTGCGCACGGCGTCCTTGATAAGTCACTTGCGCACCTTGAATCTCTTCAACATCTGGAATATTAATATTGAAAATATGACGTGGCGGTAAGATTGGCAGGCCTTTAGCAATAAAATCATGGACCCATTGGGCCGCGCGTGCATAATCTTGTGGGTGTTCATAAGAACGTACATTTGATCCAGCCAATGATACAGCCAAAGCAGGATGTTTCATTAAACGACCTTCAAAAGCAGCGCCGACTGTTCCAGAGTATAAAACATCATCACCCAAGTTGGCGCCACTATTAATGCCACTGACGACAAGATCAAACTCAAAATCGAACAAACCATTCATCGATAAATAAACACAGTCAGCTGGGGTTCCATTAACAGCCCAAACATCTTCTGCAATCGGAATCGGGCGTAATGGACGGTCTAAAGTTAAAGCACTAGAATAACCACTGCGTTCACTTTCAGGTGCAACCACAACAACACGCCCTAAAGGTTTTAAAGCCTGTGCTAAGGCTTGAAGCCCAGGAGCAAAAACACCATCATCATTTGCTATTAAAATATTCACTAAAATCCTATCTCTTTAAATGTTACTACTGAGTTTTTTCAATTGAATTATTCATTGAATTATATATATTTATATCTTCTTAGTATTAGAAATTTATACAGACATGAGACATTTATCTAATTTTATTCGAGTTTTTGGGGTTGGTTTCTCACTTCTTACGGCGTCAGTTGTTTTTGCTGACGAAGCGGTTTCAGTAAAAGAAGCAGATGCGCTGATCAAAGATGATATTGCAAATGCACAAGTCTTAATTGAAATGTGCCCTGCTCTTATTGGCAAAAATGCAAAGTTTGACCAAAACATCAAACAAATGGTTGCTTCATATTTAAGTAATTATTCTGATAAATCTGCATCAATTGAAAGCTTGCAAAAAGATGGAGAATTCCAATCTTTATTAAAAGATGCACGTGAAGCAGCTAAAGAAGTTGAAAAATCAGAGCAGAAATCTGTCTGTGAAGATGTTTTAAACTTTGAAGGTTAATGTCTATTCGATATTTGTGTGGTTTTTAAATGCCCGTATTTAAAACCACACTTTTACATCTGCACAAAGTCAATTCTCTCAATTCTTGTGATACCAATCAATTTACCAAGCGTCAGGTTCTCGAACCATATGAATAATATTGGCTGGACTCGTAATCCAACCACCTCGAAAACCTTCAGGTAATGGCTCTATTGCATCACAACGAATAACACCGACTTTATCAAGGTATTGAGCAGCTTCAGTAAAATCATCGGTAAACAGTTCAAGCCAAATTTCGGCTTGGCTCATTTCTGGTGCAGCAGCAATCCATAATTTGATCAGACCTAACTCAAAGCCTACGTCTGGGGCTTTATCTGTAATTTGTTTGAGACCAATTACATCACGATAAAATGTGACAGTAGCGTCGAATTGGTGAGGTGGAAGTTTCAATGCGATATCAACACCGCCATTAAATCTAGTCATTATTCTGCTCCTTTTTATACCTTATTCTGATTTTTTATCTTTTAGGTTATCTCCACTCAGTTCGTCTAACTTACTCGATATTTTAAAGCTGAGGGAATGAATTATTTTTTATTCCAAACTTCATTTTAGAAAGCTTAAGAACATTTGCCCTTATAGAATCAGCTTACTCAGTCGTGTTTTAAAAAAAATTCATCTGTAAAGTCATTCTATATCTACAAAAATCATTCTTTAAATAATAAATTGAATAAAAAAAGTAAATTTAAAAATCACATAACACTACCATTCCTACAGCAAACCTACATTTTTTAACACGCTTTTATGCTATAAGTTATTCAAATTCTTTAAGTCTTGTTCTGAGTTTTATTTCTTATGAAAAAAAATGTTTTTAAAGCACTAGGTCTTTCATTTCTCATCGCTTCTAGCATTTTAGCTCCTACAGCCTTTGCAGCAGATAAAAAAGCATCTGAAGCAGAAAAGATTGAAGTAACACCCATTTCTGACACTGTCACTAAGCAAGAACTTGCTGCAATCTACGTTCTTTCTGAAATTTGCCCAAGCTTGATTGGTAAAGACTTAAAATTTAACAAGGCATATGACAATTTAGTTAAAGCCTATTTAAATAATGATGCTAAGGCAGTTGAAACACTGAATAAGCAAGTAAAAACTAAAGATTTCCAAGAAGCATTAAAAGAAGCTCGTAGTGATGCAAAAGCTGCTTCTGACGAAGATAATCGTCAAATTTGCGATGACGTTCGGAATTATTATTCGAAGTAACTGATTGGTTACAATACTGTATGAAAAAGCCGACTTCGCCCATAGAAGTCGGCTTAGCTTTATCCTAAAATGCTAGGCTCTTCTGCTTCACACAAGATATTGGAACCACCTAGAATGACTCAAAAAAGCGCTCTTGCTGCATTATTACTTTTGCCAAGCTTTTCATATGCAGCGACTGTCCTATCTGCTCCACCAGAATTAAATAATAAATCCTATGTATTAATGGATTATGAGACAGGACAGATCCTAGCCGCAAAAAACGAAAATGAAAAACTTGCGCCAGCGTCTATGACAAAAATGATGACCAGTTACATCATTGAACAAAAACTTTTAAAGGGTGAATTGACTGAAGACGAACAAGTACGCATGAATGAATCTGCGTGGTGTCGTGGAAGTAGTACTGAGTCATGCATGTATGTACCTTTAAATGGTACGGCGACCGTATTAGAAATGCTTCGTGGTATTATTATTCAATCGGGTAATGATGCTTCTAAAGCAATGGCAGAACATGTTGCGGGTAACGAAGGAACTTTTGCCCACATGATGAACCAAGAAGCTAAACGTGTTGGTATGGTCAATACCCATTTCATGAACTCAACAGGTATGCCAGCCGAAGGACATTATTCTACCGCTAAAGATATGGCTGTGTTGGCACAACATATCATCAAAGATAGCTCTAAATATTATCCAATTTACTCAGAAAAAGAGTTTACATTTAATGGTATTAAACAAGGCAACCGTAATGCTTTGCTTTATACAGACCCAAGTGTTGATGGTTTAAAAACAGGTCACACCGAAGAAGCAGGTTATTGTTTAACCACCTCAAGTAAACGTGGTCCAATGCGTTTAATTTCAGTGATCTTTGGTACACCAAGTATGAATGAGCGTGCCAATCAAACACGTACATTATTGGCTTGGGGTTTTGCAAACTTTGAAACTGCAAATGTACAACCTGCAAATCAAGTTCTTGCGAAAGCAAAAGTCTGGTTTGGTAAAGAAGATGACGTTCAAATTGGTTTAGCTGAAAACTTCAACGTAACCATGCCTAAAGGTCAAGCAGATAAAATCAAAACTCAGCTTGTCGTTCAACCGAAACTAAATGCACCTTTAGCAAAAGGTCAAGTGGTAGGTAAATTAGTGGCAAGCCTTGATGGTAAAGTAATTGCTGAAAAACCGCTTGTTGCATTAAAACCTGTTGAAGAAGCGGGTTTCTTTGCTCGTATGATTGACCATATCAAAATGTTCTTTAGCAACTTATTCTAAGTTTTGAGTTTACTCATTAAGCATTCATGCTCTTGGGTATGAATGCTTTTTTAATTTATAATTCCATCATATTTTGTTTTGAAGCTTCTAATGACTAAGAACATTCGTCCATATCTCGATCAAACACCTAATATTGATTCAAGTTGCTATATAGATGGAATGTCTGTAGTTATCGGGGATGTCAAATTAGGAGAGAATGTCTCGGTTTGGCCCTTTGCTGTGATTCGTGGTGATGTCAACTCAATTCAGATTGGCAAAAATAGTAATGTGCAAGATCATTGTATGTTGCATGTCAGTCATAAAAATCAATCAAAACCAAATGGCTCACCTTTAGTTATTGGTGAAGATGTGACTGTTGGGCATCATGTGACTTTACACGGTTGTACTATTGGTAATCGCGTCCTGATTGGGATCAATACTGTAGTTTTAGATGACGTGATTATTGAAGATGATGTGATGATTGGTGCAGGTAGCCTTGTTCCACCACGCAAAGTCTTAAAAACCGGTTATTTGTATGTAGGTAGTCCTGTGCAACAAGTCCGCCCTCTCACAGATAAAGAAAAAGCATTTTTACCTTATTCAGCGCAAAATTATGTAAAAGTGAAGGATAATTATAAGAATAATTAAATTTATATCCATTTAGTCAATTCACACTAACGAACTCAAAGAACAATGAAACAACTAAATGAACTAATAGATACTAAGGAATCAGGTTGGATTCTCATTAAAAGCTGGTTGGAAACAGCTAAGAATCAATTTGAAGTGCTACCTAATAATATAAACAGAGCAGAAAGTGAATTACTTTCAAACCAAGTGACGACTCGCTCCACAATGGGAGCTATGATTTATGAAACTGGTGGTTTAATCATTGATCATGGATGGTTGAGAGTTTTAGGCTCTGGCAGCAAAAAGTTAGATCGTGGAATTCATGAATGGAATATTGGAAAAACAATCATCCAACAACATAAGCAACCTCATTATTTGCTTATAGCCGATGATATTTTGGGCGGTTATTTTTCGATAAATGGTGGTGGTTTGGGAGAAAACTTAGGTGATATTTATTATCTTGCTCCCGACTGTTTAAGATGGGAAAATTTAGAGATTGGTTATTCAGATTTCTTAAATTGGTGTTTAAATGGCGATCTCGATCAATTTTATGGCTCTTTAAGATGGAATAATTGGAAAACTGATGTTCAAGAACTTACTGGGAATCAGGTCTTTTCATTTTATCCTTTTCTATGGACAATAGAAGGAAAGAATATAGATGAATTGAGTAAAAAGGCTATTTCAATTGAAGAAAATTTCTGGTTGCTGGATACAATTATTAATGAAATTAAAAATCTAGATTAATTCAATGAATCCCCATCAGCACTACCATAGCCAAAAACTCTCAAATTTTGTAGAATACGTTTTTAAAAAATCTTGGTGCTTTCTATGACCGCTTGGACACCTCATGTCACAGTCGCCACTGTAGTTGAAAAAGACGGACGTTTTCTGTTTGTTGAAGAACACAGCGAAGGCTTTGTGCATACGGTGTTTAATCAACCTGCTGGTCATGTCGAATGCGGTGAAACGATTATTGAAGCAGCGATCCGTGAGACCTTAGAAGAAACAGGTCATCATGTAGAAATAGATCACTTGCTCGGTATCTATACCTATACACCTCCAATGTTTCCAGACCGTACCTATTACCGTTTTTGCTTCTTGGCACATCTCACATCAGTTGAAGAAAATGCGCAACTGGATACAGGTATTGTCAATGCAGTATGGATGAACTTGGCTGAACTGCAAGAAACAGCTCGTGCACGTAGCCCATTGGTTTTAAAAGCTGTTCAAGATGCCCTTGCTGGCAAGAAATATCCTTTATCGCTTATTTATGAGCACCCTTTCTCTCCCTCATTCACTTCTCATTTGGATGCTTAATTAGATGCAACAACGTGTCATCGTCGGTATGTCTGGTGGTGTAGATTCCTCCGTTTCTGCCGCACTATTACTTCAACAAGGATATCAAGTTGAAGGTCTTTTCATGAAAAACTGGGAAGAAGATGATGGTACGGATTACTGCACAGCACTAGAAGACTTGGCAGATGCGCAAGCGGTTGCAGATAAAATTGGCATTAAACTACATACTGCTAATTTTGCAATGGAATATTGGGACCGTGTCTTTGAGCATTTCTTAGCTGAATATGCTGCTGGTCGCACGCCCAACCCTGATATTCTCTGTAATAAAGAAATTAAATTCCGTGCTTTCCTCGACCATGCCATGACTTTAGGTGCTGATTTCATCGCAACAGGTCACTATGCGCGTCGTGGCGCGAGTATGCAAAATTCACGTGGCGAAACTTATGCGCCATTACTACGTGGTGTTGATAATAATAAAGATCAAACTTATTTCTTACATGCGGTGCATGGTCGTGAAATCAACAAGACCTTGTTCCCTGTGGGTGAAATTGAAAAACCAGAAGTTCGTCGCATTGCAGAAGAGTTAGATCTGGCAACTGCCAAGAAAAAAGACTCGACTGGTATTTGCTTTATTGGTGAACGTCGTTTTACCGATTTCCTTAAACAATATCTACCTGCTCAAGCTGGAAAAATTGTTTTGGAGTCAGGTAAAGAAGTTGGTGAACATCATGGCTTGATGTACTATACGCTGGGTCAGCGTGGTGGTATTGGTATCGGTGGTATGAAAGGTGTACAAGAAGGTGCATGGTTCGTATTACACAAAGATATTGCCAATAATCGACTGGTGATCGGTCAAGGACATGAACATCCATTGATGCAAAGCACGCAGCTTTGGAGCGAATCGATTGATTGGGTTGCTGGTGAACAAGATATACCATCGACTGGATTCCGATGCACGGCAAAAACCCGTTATCGTCAGCCAGATCAAGCGTGTACAATCTATCGTGATGAGCAAACCGAAAATGGTATTCGGGTTGAGTTTGATGAACCACAAAGAGCTGTGACTCCTGGACAAAGCGTGGTGTTCTACGCTGGAGAGGTCTGCTTAGGCGGTGGTGTCATTCACCATACAAATGCACCAGAACCAGATTTTATTTAAGGAAATTGGAAGCGAAGCATGGTCGAGTTACCCTTTCAGCACGCTCAAGCGTTGAATGTTAGACAAAACCGTGCTTTAGCATTAGCAGCGGTTTTTCAAGCAACACAGCTTACACATATGACCGCGATGGCTGGTCAGCAAAGTATTGGGGATACAGGTAATTTCTATTTTGAATTACTCATAAAAGCGAGTTTAAACATTCGCCCTACAATTAATAAAGCATCCCAAACCTTAGATTTCTTCAATCAACTGGCTGATATTTCTTTAGGACTAAAAACCTTGGAAGGTTGTATCACACAACCTTTTAATAGTGCTCCTAAATCACGTGTTCCTAAACTTTCTGCTGCGAAACTACCAATGTCCTATGCGATGGCTTTGTTGCAACTGGAAAAGAAAGTTTATAGCAATCCTGAATACGTTAAAATTATTGAAGCCTCTCAACAAAAAATTTTAAAACAGCTATCTTTTTTTGATAATAACTATTTACACCCAAGTATCATTGCCAACCTAGCGCAAACCTATGTAGAAACTGCGGGACAAATCAATCCACGCATCCTCGTTCGCGGCAATGCCGAAGCATTTAAAGATATCAATCATACCAACCGTATCCGTGCGTGTTTATTTACAGGCCTACAACTTGCTCATTTATGGAAGCAATCTGGTGGTAGCTCGTGGAGTATGATTTTTAGTAAACGCAAATTATTGCAAGATATTCAAGCTCTCGCTCGTTTGCAGTATCAAGTGGTTTAAACCGATGCTGAAACGAATTTATTTTTATACCGTTTTACAACCTCTCTAAATCTCTCTTGTAAGTAGAGATTTTAATTTAAGGAATCTGTATGAATGCTTTAACCGCACTCTCACCACTTGATGGACGTTATGCAAGCAAATGCGATGCACTACGCCCTTTTTTGTCTGAGTTTGGTTTAATCCACGCTCGTGTCACTGTTGAAGTGCGTTGGTTACAAGCACTTGCAAATCGTGCAGAAATTATCGAAGTCCCTGCTTTCTCTGCTGAAACCAATGCAGCTTTAGATGCGATTGTTGCTGATTTTTCTGAAGAAGATGCGAACCGCATTAAAGAAATTGAACGTACGACCAATCATGATGTAAAAGCAGTCGAATATTTCCTTAAAGAAAAAATTGCAAATATTGATGAATTAAAAAATGCAGGTGAATTTATTCACTTTGCTTGTACATCTGAAGATATCAACAACTTATCTCACGCTTTAATGCTTAAAAATGGTCGTGAAGTTCTAGTTTCAAGCATGAAGCAAATTTTGAATGCGATATCTGCTTTGTCAATCACACATGCTGAACAACCAATGTTGTCACGTACACATGGTCAAACGGCTAGCCCTACTACTTTGGGTAAAGAGATGGCGAACGTTGCTTATCGTTTAGCACGCCAAATCAAGCAATTTGAAAATGTTGAATTATTAGGCAAAATCAATGGTGCTGTAGGTAACTACAATGCTCACCTCTCTGCTTATCCAGAAATTGATTGGGCTGCGCATGCGCAAGCATTTGTTGAGTCTTTAGGTTTAGCATTTAACCCATATACTACACAAATTGAGCCACATGATTATATGGCTGAATTGTTCGATGCATTACGTCGTTACAACACGATCTTGATCGACTTTAACCGTGATGTTTGGGGCTATATCTCTCTTGGTTACTTCAAGCAAAAATTAAAAGATGGTGAAGTTGGTTCTTCAACAATGCCTCATAAAGTAAATCCTATCGACTTTGAAAACTCAGAAGGTAACTTAGGTATCGCAAATGCGGTATTGGGTCACTTAGGTGAAAAACTTCCTGTATCTCGTTGGCAGCGCGACTTAACTGACTCAACTGTTCTTCGTAACATGGGTGTTGGTTTTGCGCAAAGCTTGATTGCTTTTGATGCATGCTTAAAAGGCATTGGTAAACTTGAACTGAATGCAAACCGTTTAAATGAAGATTTAAACCAAGCACAAGAAGTTCTTGCCGAGCCTATTCAAACTGTTATGCGTCGTTATAACGTTGAAAAACCATACGAAAAATTGAAAGCACTAACACGTGGTCAGGCAATGACACGTGACATGATGGTAGATTTTGTGAATGGTGATGAACTATTACAAGTTCCAGCAGATGAACGTGCACGTTTAGCTCAGCTTACACCTGCAACTTACACAGGTAATGCAGCTGAACAAGCAAAACAAATCAATGATTTGATTAGTAAAATATAAACTGATAACTCATTATAAGAAAGCAAAGCCTCGGCTTTGCTTTCTTGTTTGTGATCAAAATTTATGAAGATTTAAAAACTAAAACCAATATTTAAGTTGATACGATAAAGCCATTTATCACTGTTTGGCGAAACCGTAGATGTAAAACCTGTGGCATTGCTAGCTCCACCGATAATATTTGAGTTTTTTCCCCACGTATAATCCGCCCAAACCATAACGGGTGAGGCAATGAACATCATACCAGTGGTATTCATTTGCGAATCAGACCAATCATCCCGTTTTTTATCCAAGTAACTATAGTCATTGTAAAAACGGATTGCTTTAAGCTTACCCATATCCTGTACAGGTAAGGTATATGCAAGATTTAAACTTGCAATGGTTCCCTCAGAAGCAATGAAATATGCTGGCGTTAAACCATTTGCACCCATCAAGGTCATATCATCATTTACACCATCTGGATTTTTTGCATCATATTGATAATGAATCACTGAGCTTTGGACATTGAAACGTTTGTAATTATTATCAGTATGCAAACCCACTGCATAATATTTGCCGTTGTCATCCGTGATTTTGTTATGCAATTGAGCAATTGCACCTGATACACCAATTTCTTGCTTACCAAATTCAGTTTCTAACTTACGAACAATCCGTGTATTTACTTGATGACGCTTTTCATTTTGATAGGCTTTTTGTGTTGGAAATGCATTTTCAGCCAAATCATTATAAGTCGCACTTTCAGGTGAATATCGAAGATTAGTTGCAAGCATTTCAGGATAATAGCCTAACTTCACATCCCAATCTTTGTTGTTAAAATTCCAGTTCAAACCTGGAGCGATGTTATTTCCATAACCCAAAAAGAATGGAATATGATAAGTCCAACCATTTTGTGGATAAGGATAAATTGCAAAGGGTTTATAAACAAAACCTGCTTCTATGCTGTTATGTTCATCCAAATGATATCCCACATAGGCTTTTTCAATTGATCGTTTCTCTTGATCTTGAAAAAGGTAACTAGCATTGAAATAGGCATCATCAAACTTGCCTTTCAGATCAACACGAAAAATATCAAAATAGAGTTTTCCAAAACCACCATTTGGCCCCTCCCAATTTTCATAACGTTGATTCAAACGCATCACTCCACCAAGCTTGACAGAATCCGTTCCATCCTCACTTTTCCATTCCAGTGCTGAACTTTGTGCATGTACATTTGATACCGCGCTTATCGACAGTGCAGCAAACATCATGACTAATGTCTTTTTCATATCATATTCCTTCGCTTCGATACCAACCGTCCTGTTGGTCTGGATTATTGTTTTACCTGTAAAACATAGTTTTTATTGTTTTGTAGGCAAAAAAATTTGCCTACAAATTTTCAAACATCAGCCATTTCAACCAATATTTAAATTACTCAGTACAATTTCTTTTGTGGTGGACCTGCAAAGCTCAGTGGTCCAATTGAATTCATATCTAGCTCAATCACACTTGGTCCTTGGAAATCAACTGCCTGCTGAATGACTGTTTTAAACTCTTCTGCACTGCCGACTTTCCAGCTTTTCACGCCCATCGCCTCACCCAAGGCTTGGTAATCAGGTGTGTGCAATTCGTTGAAATACTGACGGCCACCGAAGTAGTTATTTTGAATACCACGCATCACGCCATAACCACCATCATTCATGATCATTAGCACCATATTGGTATTTTCTTGCGCCATCGTCGCAATCTCACCAATTCCGAGCATCAAACCACCATCACCGACTAAACCAATCACTTTTTTGTCAGGATTGGCAATTGAGGCACCAATTGCAGTCGCTAAACCTAGACCAATCGCCCCTGCTAAAGAGTGAATATTTTGATTTGGTGCTTGTACTGGGAATAAACGACTGCCCCAGGTACTGCCTGACATGGTGATATCACGAACAAAGATTCCATCTTGTGGTAGTGCTGCACGAAGGTGATCACAGATCAACGCATATTGGTCAAGCTGTGTACGTAAAGAATTGATTGCTGCCTGTTTCGCATCAACAACTGCTGCATCATATTCATTATCTATTTTAGACACGCCTGCTAAACCTGTGAGAACACGTTGCAACACATCTTTGGCATCACCACAAATGAAATTACGAATTTTGTAATTACGTTGTTGTGCAACAGGATTAGCATCGACCTGAATAATATTTTCAGGGAACTGCACTGAATAGGTTTTGGTTTCGTTACTACGTAAGCGAGAACCAACAACAACCAATAAATCAGCATCTTTTAAAAGTTGTTCAACGCCTGCTGAGTTATGGAATGCACCTAGACTACGTGGATGATCATCTGCTAACACACCACGCGCATGGGTTGAAGATACTACTGGAATACCCAAGTCAGCAATCGCTTTGACTTCATCCACACTATTGAGCGTACCACCGCCGATCCAAAAAATTGGACGTTTGGCTTTTTTGATTTCATTAACAATCAAATCGACTTCAACTTGATCTGCTTGAGGTAATTCCAGTGCTTTGACTGGACCTAGATTCAGTGGTAGGTCAATTTCTGCTGCTTGAACATCAATCGGTAGCTCAACACTAACAGGCCCCATTGGGACAGTCGTTGCGACACGAATCGCTTCACGAATCACGCCTACTGCATTGTCAGGGCTAGTAATACGAAAAGCAGCTTTGCTCGATGCACGTAAGAAAGTCAGTTGATCTTTGGTCTCATGAATAAAACTTGCATCACGATCTAAATATTCACGTTCAACTTGACCTGTTAAATGCAACACTGGACTGCCCGCATTCATTGCTTCAATCAATGAACCCACAGCATTTCCTGCACCTGCACCTGTGCTAGTTAAGGCAACCCCCAAACCTTTAAAGCGTGAATGACCATCTGCCATCGTCACTGCACCTGCTTCACCACGCGCCGCGACAAAGCGAATTTTTTCACGGCGACCTACTGCATCAGCAATTGGTAAATTATGAATTGAAATGACGCCGTAGATACTATCAACTTGATGCGCCTCTAAAACACGAGCGATTGCTTCGCCTACATTTACACGTTCTGTCATTACCTTATTCCTCAAAAACTTGTTCTATCCATGAATTTATTAATCGCACCAAGGATTTGGCTGTTCGCTTAATCCCATATAAATGCTTTTTTGTTGCATATACGCCAAGATGCCTAAACGACCTTTTTCACGTCCAATTCCACTTTCTTTGAAACCACCAAAAGGTGCAGAAATCGAGAATTTTTTGTAGGTATTAATCCAGACTGTTCCCACTTCTAGAGCACGTGCAAGTTGCCAAGCTTTTCGATAGTTTTCAGTCCAAATCCCTGCGGCTAAACCAAAACAACTGTCATTGGCTTGTGCAATCAAATCTGCTTCATCGTCATATTTCATCACTACCAATACAGGACCAAAGATTTCTTCCTGACAGGTTTGAGCTGAGTTATCGAGGCCTGTGATAATGGTCGGTAAATAGAAACTACCTTTTGCCAATTCACCTTCAGTCAATGCCTGCCCACCAACCAAAACTTGACCACCTTCTTTTTTGGCTAATTGAACATAAGCATCCACAGAAGCTAAATGCTTCGGATTGATCAAAGAACCCAAATGCACGCCTGCGGTTTCAGGATGTCCTACGCGCAAGCCTTTGGTAATTTCAACTAGACGCGTTAAGAATTGATCATAAATACTGCTATGCACAAATAAGCGTGATCCTGCAATACATGCTTGTCCTGCTGAACTAAAAATGCCATAAGCCACACCTTTCGCTGATAGCTCAATATCGGCATCTTGCATGACGATCGTTGGTGATTTTCCACCAAGCTCTAAAGATGTGGTGATCAACTTGTCATCGGCAATATGTGCTAAATGACGTCCTGTACTGGTTCCACCTGTAAAGGAAATTTTGCGTACTAATGGATGCTTTACGATTGCATCACCAATCACCGAGCCACGTCCAACCAGTACACTCAATAGACCTTTAGGCAAACCCGCTTCTTCAAAGATTTTTGCTAATTCCAATGCGATTAAGGAAGTCACTTCCGCTGGTTTTAGAATGACTGCATTACCACCTGCTATTGCAGGTGCTAACTTCTGCACTTCACTGGCTATCGGCGAATTCCATGGTGTAATCGCTGCCACTACCCCAACAGGTTCATGCACACTCATGGTCATAAAATCTGGCGCACGTTGTGTCGTCAACTCATCATTTAAGGTTTCACACGCCGCTGCGACATAACGTGCTGTTGCAGCCGCACTCAAGGTTAAAGCACGCGTCTCTGCCAGCGGTTTACCGTTGTCTCTGGTTTGTAGCTTTGAAAGTTCATCAACACGCGCTTCAATAATGTCTGCCACTTTATACAAAATCCGAGCACGCTCGTGTGGCATGCTGTTGCGCCACGCCGTCTGACGCCATGCCAAATCAGCTTTTTCAATCGCTTCATTGACATCATCCAAACTCGCCGTTGAAATCTCAGCATTCACAGATTGATCTGCTGGAAACAGACTTTGAATCGTGTCACCTCGACCTAATCGCCATTCACCAGCGATATAAATTTCCTTTGCCATGATCAAATCCTTTAAATCTGAATTGCTTGAACACTATTGCGACAGGCACGAATCACACTGAGTGCAGCCAATGTCGAAGTTTTCGGGTTACTCGCCAAAGGCACACCGACTAACTCAATTGTCATTTCACCGAACACACCTTCTGCCACAATAGTGTGCTTGTTTTTATTGATATTTGGATCAACTGTGAGTTCCACCATGGTTTCATCCATACCCAAACCTGCAAGCGCAATCGTCGCTGCAACATTGGCATTGGCTGGAAACTTCAATGCAGCTTCACGCGCTGTACCACGAAAAAAAACAGTTGCTTCGCTCACCTGATCTAAATCAACTAATTGCTCTGCATAGCTACCACGCCAACTTTTTGGACTTTTGCAGCCCTTATAAGTGACCTTTTCCAAACCACCTTCTTTCGCCGCTGAGATTCCATCAATTCCAGCAATCGCACCTGCCAAAAGATGTAAATGGGCATCATGTTGTTCAGCGGTATTTTTTAACTGAATCAAAAACTCGTTATCCGCCAAAGTTCCAACTGAGATCAAGCCGATGGTCCAACCCTTTTCCAATACCTTTTGCGCGTGTTCTTTCACCGCCGCCTGTCCTGCCACTTCAATCACGTAATCAGGTGTCCCCAGACATTCATCAATTGAACTAATCACTTGCACGTCAGGAGCAACTTGCGCCTGAACTTTTTCAACACTCCGTGCTGGTACCACAATCCATTTAAGTTGTAAGTCTTGTGGCATGTGGGCATATACTTCTGCCGCCATCGCTCCAAAACCAATCATCATCAACTGTTTCATGTGAACACCTTATAAATGTTTGTTAAATCCACCAGAGACATCGAGTGTCGAACCTGTGGTATACGATGCTAAAGGTGATGCCAAGAACACCAAGGCACGTGCTGGCTCTTCCGGCTTGCCTAAACGTTGCATTGGAATGCCACGGTTTTTGGCAATGTTGCCTGTCCACTGTTCCCATGTTGCATTTGGATCAGAACGGGTTTCAAAACGACGTTTCCACTGTGCCGATTCCACCATGCCCAAAAGAATTGAATTGACACGGACACCGTACTGGGTAAATTCATGCGCCAGTGAATGCGTTAAATTTAGTAGCGCAGCACGCGCAGATGAGGTTGCAATCATGTGCGGTTCAGGTTGCAATGCTAACAATGAGTTGACATTAGTGATTGAGCCACATGCTGAATCTTTTAAATCATTTAAAAATGCACGAACTGGATGTAATACACTGAAATATTTGAGTTCAATTTCTTTCATCCAATCTTCATCTTGGGTATTTTCAAAATTCGACACACGCCCCTGACCTGCGTTATTGATCAACATATCGACATTGCCTAAGTTTTGCTTTACATCTTGTGCAAATCGTTTTACATCTTCTTTGTCCAAAACGTTGCAGATGCTGGTGTAAATATTGGCATGTGGATATTTTTCTAAAATATAAAGCTTCGATGATGCTAACCGTGCTTCATTTCGACCACACCACGCCACCCTTGCACCTTCTGCAACTAAAATTTCCACAGCAGCCAAACCAATGCCTGACGAGCCACCTGTTACAACTGCTACTTTTCCTTCAACTTGGAAGCTCATATCCATATCTCTCTAATTAATTTGCCGATAAAACAATGTCGTTAAACTGATCAGGTTGATCGACATAACTCAGATGACCTGCATCTGTAATGAGATGACATCGGCTCAATTGCATTTCCATCGCCAGCTCCATGATGACTTGAGCAGGTGTGATTTCATCTTTATCACCTGCAATCACCACACATGGGACTTTGATATCTGCTAAATAATTTCTAATCTCGTCATACGCCAACAAATACGATGCTCGCGTAAAACCGTCTAAAGTGAGTTGTCCCATCACCTCACTGACCAATGCCAGTGCTTGAGGGTCTTGTTTATAAATTAAATGTGGACCACGGCTTGCCGTCATCCCCGCATTGCCCAAGCTTTTCAACATATTTGGGCGTTTCTGATACACCTGTGCTTTGGTATCCTCATCCGAGCGTTGATAACCCTGTGCTGCATTGGCAATGATTAGGATTTCAACTCGTTCAGGATAAAGATGGGCAAAAGCACTTGCCTGTAATGCGCCTAATGAATGACCGACAATGATGGCTTTAGAAATCACCAATGCATCCATAATCGCTAGTACTCGCTGAGCATAATCGGTTGCATTTGGCTGCTCCGTATCTAAGTTCTCAGATAAGCCATAACCCGGCGCATCCCAAGCAATGACATGAAAATGATGACTAAGTACAGCAAGCTGATTGACCCATGAAGCAGAACCTGAGCTGATACCATGTAAAAGAATCAGTGCTTGTCCTTGCCCAGCTTCGCGATAGGCTTGTACCTGACCATCAATCTCAATGGTTTTCACTGGGTATTGGACTAATGTGTCAATCAAAGTCATCATTTCATTCCTTTGTTGCAGTTAAACGCTTTAATTAACGTTTGATTTGAGACAATGGATGCTCAGGTGGATAGTTCGGAATGGTTGGTTTTCCAGCACCTAACATCACACACATCAAGGCATCTTCTTGACCAGGATTAAACAAACCACGGTAAATACCCGGTGGAATTGAAATCAAATCACGCTCTTTCAATTTGGTCTGGAATTTCTCACCGTTGTGCTCAATGAACAGATCAATCTCGCCACGTAACATGAAGAACACTTCTTCAACATCGTGATGGATATGCAAAGGTCCTTCACATTGCGCAGGTAAAACCATGGTTGAAAAAGTAAAGTTTTCAGCTGGAACCGTATTGCCATCATTGACCACACCTGTTGCGCCAGTACCCATATAGCGCATTTGCGCACGACGATATTTCGGGTCGTAATCTGCTTGGAATTTCAAGGCGTCGAAATCATATTTACGTGTTTCAAAACGTGCGATACGCGTATTTAACCAATCTTGTAAATTTGTACCTTCAGGTTGTGTCCATGATTCAAATTGTTGAGTAGTCATGTTTTAACTCCTAGGGTTTTGATAAATAATTTAATTAATAACGTTTCAGTAAAGGTAATAAGAAGAACGATCCAATCACGGCGACTGCCGCTAAGAAAGTAATTCCCAAATTAAAACTATTGGTTTGCATCACGATGTAACCGATCAGAACCGGTGCAATCGCACTGGCAAAGTTACCTAAACCATTGAAAATTCCGCCAGCTGTTGCACCGACATCAGCAGTTGTTACACGGGCAAGTAAGGCAAAGATGGCTGCGACACCAAAACCCCAAGACATTGCACTAAAAGACATAGCAGCAATGACAAGAATCGGGTCGGTCATAATGACCATTACATACATAAAGATGCCTGCAACCAATAAACCACCAAAGACTTGCACAGCGCGGCGACCTAACTTGTCAGAAAGGAATGCACCGATCACTTCACCAATAAGCATTGCTATGAATGGTAAACTTGAATAAATACCAAACTCTTTAAGGTTGAAGCCTTTGTCTTGGATTAAATACGATGGCACCCAACTGTTTAATCCCCACAAGTAAGTCATCAATGCAATATTGAAGATACACACCAACCAAAATGCACGGTTTTGCAATAAAATCTTGGTGTTCTGAATATGACCTTTAAAATTGACACGCTTACTTGTCGCTTCCAACTCAATGGTTTTCTTGAGTTTTAAATTACGTAATCCAAATACAATCGCAATTAAAGCGACGATCGTTAATGCTGCCATGACAAAGAATGTGGTATGCCAATCATGTTTAGCCAATACCGCTGCGGTGATTGGAAAGCCTAAAAAAGCACCTATAGGTGTTCCCAATAAAAACATGGTTGATGCACGTGCTTGCTGTCGATCGGTATAGGTTTGTTTAACAATGGTATAAGCCAGTGCGAACAATGGACCTTCTGCCAATCCCAGTAAAACGCGCAGTACTAACATTCCTGAATAGCTTGTTGTAAAGCCCATACAGAACATCAGCACGCCCCAAGAGGCAACACTCCAAAACAGCATTTTCTTTGGATCAAAAATATCTCCAAGAAAACTAAGGAATACTGATGAAAAACCGTAAGCCAATAGAAAACTGGTCATTAACCAACCCAGTTTTGCTTTATCTTGTGCAATTCCCATTGCACCTTGAAAATGTGGATCTGCAAAAAGAACCGCGATACTGATCTTGTCAAAAAATGCGAGCACTACGCATATCATCAGGACAAAAGCAGGCACCCAATGCTTAAATCCACTTTTCTCTTCATTACTCATACTTCATTCCTTCGATTGAGTTATGAACCGGAATTAAATGTTTATGGTTTTAATTTCATGACATTAAATTCAGGGTCTGCTAATAGTTTTGCATCTAATAGAGTATTGGACTGCATCCAACGTTTAGCCAGTTTGACCAGTTTTGAATCATTGATGGCGATCATATTAAGTAAATGGTTTTGATCATCTAGATATAAATAACTGCATTGATCATCCGTACTTTTTCGAACAACAATTTGTGCAGTTTTTTCAGGTTGATAAATCCCTAATATTTGAATATTGAAGTGGTACTGATCTGACCATAACCAAGGAATATCGGTATATTCTGTTTCGATACCCAGCATCGATTTTGCAGCTGCAATTGCTTGGTTCTGCGCATTTGCCCATGACTGAATGCAATAACCTAAACTAGGATGGATAGCCACATCACCTGCGGCATAAATATCTTGATCAGAAGTTTGACCAAAACAATTCACCACAATGCCATCTTTGACATCTAATCCCGCATTGACACCAAGCTCTTTAGCGATGTCCGCACCAGCCCCAACCACAACGCAGTCAAACAACTCGCTTACATTGGGATGATTAACCACTTCAACTTTGCCTTGCCCTGCTTCGATTAAGTGCAAGTTTTTACTATTCAAATGAATTTGCGTACCTTGTTGCTCATGCATCATTTTCAAAAAATCAGATACATCTGGGCTAACACTTCGAGCGCAAAGACGATCACCATATTCAAAAATATGAACCTCTTTGCCCTGTTTACGAGCAGTCGCCGCAATTTCTAAACCAATCCAACCACCACCGACTACAGCCAATTTTTGAGCATGCTGCAAAATTTCTGCGAGGCGTTCGCAATCTTGAACATTACGCAGCGTGACGACATTTGGAATAAACTGCCACGTATTCACAGGTACACGAGCACGACTTCCAGTGGCAATCAACAACTTGTCATAAGGCAATAACTGACCACTGTCCAAGATGACCTGTTTGTGTTGGCGATCCACTTCAGTTGCCACAGCAGGCTTATGCCATTGGATATTGAACTCTTGAACCTGCTCTGCTGAAAATAAATTTAGGCTTTCATAACTTGCTTCTTTAGAAAGCACCTGTTTTGAAAGTGGTGGACGCTCATAAAACACCTGATCTTCATTTGAAACCACATGGATTTCACCTGAAAAACCATTTTGACGTAGTGTACTGACTGCCCAACCCGCGGCTTGTCCTGCCCCAACAATTACGATTCTTTCCATAGCATTTCTCCCTGCTTCATCAGACTTTATGCAGGTTTCACTTGACGGCGAGTATGGTCATCTAAACCACCTTCAATCGCCCATTCAGTGAAAAGCTCTAAACGATGTTCCTCGACACGTGGTTGCCATTCTTCAGTCAAATAATCATCATTGGTGTAATACTCAAATGCACCACCCAATGGTGAATTGACGTACCAAAAATATGCTGAGGAAATTGGATGACGCCCTGGTCCAATAAACGTTGACCATTCAGAACGATTCATATTCAAACCACCGCCAATCACTTCATGAATATCACGAACCACAAAAGCAACATGGTTTAAACCAGCAGGTTTGTTTGGAATAGACAATAAAAACAAGTCATGGTGATAGCCCTTACCTCGACAACGCAAGAATGCACCACGATTGCGGTAAGCGTCTGAAAGATAGAAACCTAACTTTTCAATATAGAATTTTTCGGTTTTTTCCAAATCAGGTGTGAAAAACACCACATGTCCAATCGCAACAGGCTGACCTTTTTCATACACTGGACTCGCCGCATTAATACGATTAACAGTTCCGTACTGATTAATCCCTTCTGTTCTTAATGTTGGTAGCTCATGAGTGAAACTCTTTTGGAAACGAATCGTCATACCATTCGGGTCTACACATTGCACCATATCAGTCGTTGCTTGAAAGCCCTCAACATCAGCCAAGCGAACCGCTAAATCTGCTAAATCTTGTTCAGGTTGATCAAGTCCCCATGTCACTTCGCGCAGTGTTGAACCTGATTCAATCGCTTGCGGTAGACGATTATCATCACAATCAAACAAATAAATCTTGCTACCATTCTGGGTTTGATAAAGATCAGCACCTTCAATATCTGAACTGCCTTGAGTCAATCCAAAGTCTGCCAAAAACTTATTGGAAGCAGCCCTGTCCTCAACACCAAACTTTAAAATCTCAATCCCTGTAATCATGAGACAAACTCCTTAATTAAAGACAAAACCGCCATTTACTGGAATATTTTGACCTGTCACGAATGAAGACAAGTCCGAGAGTAAATACAGTGCTGTGCCATTTAAATCCTGTGGTAGTTGCTGACGCTGAATCGCTCGACCATTCACATATAAATCATGACGTTCTTGCGGTACATATTCAGTCGCTTCTACAAGTGTTAAACCCGGTGAAAGCGTATTGATACATATGTTGAATTGCCCAAGCTCTCTCGCCATCGAACGTGTCATTGCAACCAATGCACCTTTGCTGGCTACATAAGCCATTAGATTCGGTGCGCCCCACAAAGCCGTATCAGAAGCGACATTAATCACTTTTCCAGCATCTGCCTGTTTGAGGAATGGCACACATGCCTTTGTGACTAACCATGTGCCTTTGACGTTGATGTTCATGACCCGATCCCAGAGATCAGCGTCATAATCCATTAAACTTTTACCGCCAACATTGGTTGCTAGAGCAGCACAATTGACTAAACCGTCTAATCCACCTAAATATTTAACAGCCTGTTCGACAGCCTGCTGAATTGAAACAGCATCAGCCAAATCAATTTTTACAGCCTTAACTTTTAAACCTCTTTGCTGAAGTTCAATCGCTTCTTCCTGAACAAGGTCATCTAAAATATCTGCCATGACGACTTGAGCACCTGCCTCAGCAATTGCTTGTGCAAAGTCACGCCCCAAGCCTCTTGCCGCGCCTGTGACAAGGACTTTTTTGCCTTGTAACAATGCAACATTAGCCATGCGCTTCTTCCTTCATTTCAATACGGTTTGAATTATTCAAAGCTGCAATTTTCTTTAACTGCTTTTCTGCTTCTTTTTTCATTAAACGGCGTAAACGAGATAAACCGACATCATGTTGATAGAGGAATTCTTGTTGGCGTGCATTTGGCGCAAGATTTTCCAAGATGATTCGATCTTGTTCCAATACATCCCAATGCAATTTTTCTAAATGATTACGGTAAAGGAAGCGCCAGACATTACGTTGCCAACCACTGACTTTGCGGCAACGCCAAAAGAATACGCGAGTATTATTGGCATCAATCGGTGTTGCGTAACCAACAATCCAGAACTCACCACCTGGACCAAAATCTTTGCGATAAGGAATCGAGAGACGTAACCAGCTTGCACCTGTATTGGCATATTCAACCCAGTCGAAATTGACACCAATTTGACCTTCTTTCTCAAAAACAAAACCATGCTCAGTTGAACGATGTTTCATTTCCGCGGTGCGATCACCTTCTGCCATTGAGTGCGAAGTACAATGCAAATAACTGCCATGCATTGGGTCCATCACATTATCAATCGCATACTGATGATTCACTTTCCAATCTGCTTGGCACAGAAATGCACTCCAGTCTTCACTCGCAAGTTGTTCAGGAAAATCGAGTGCTTTCGGTTCTTCATTTGGGTCGATCCCAAACCAAAGGAAAATTGCACCATGTGCTTCGATCACTGGATAGCTTTTAATACATTTTGTGCCTTTCATTGGGCAATCATGTACTGCTGGTACATCTTCGACCACACCATCATGGCGAACCTCAACACCGTGATACCAACAAGCCACACGATTTCCAAGATTCCAACCTAATGAAAGACGTGCGCCACGATGTGGACAACGATCTTCTAAAGCATGAACTTGACCTTGGTCATCACGCCAAACCACAATATTCTCACCCAAACGAGTGATACCCACTGGATTTGCGGCGACTTCCCAACTGGCAAGCACTGGATGCCACTGGTCACGTAAACCTAAATCTAAATATTCTTCAACACTTGGTGTTACTGACGATACTGCTGCGTTCATAATCGTTCTTCCTTGAATCAATAACCTAAACGTTGCATTTCTTCTGAAAAACTATCAGAAGTCCAAAGCTCACCAGACTCACAACGAAAACCTTGCTGGTTTAAAGTCTGAACTAAATCTGCAAGCTCAGTCACACCTGCTGTAAAGGCTTTAATTAGATGCTGAACAAAGTCTTGTTCATATACGGTTGGTTCTTTATAGCGAGTTTGCCAAATTAAAAGTTCTGGCTGCCCCGGAACCTGAATATTGTTAATTCCTGCTTCGGTTGCTGGCGTGGCATGTATCCAGTTCGCTAGCTTTTCATTAAATGTTTTCATGCGATTCCTTCCTTTTAATTAAGACCTAGAGTTGAATTTGTACTTCCTGCCCTTCAACACGTACAGGATAAGTGCATAGATCACGACATCCCGGTCCACTCTTTAGCTCACCCGTTTGAATATCAAAAATCGCTTCATGCAACGGACATTCAACGGTCTGATCTTCAATAAAACCTTCAGTTAATAAGGCATAGGCATGTGGGCAAACATTCTCGATAGCAAAATATTTTTCATCGATGAAAAATACGCCAATTTTCTTACCGTCAACTTCAATGGCTTTTGGCTCGTCTTCGGTGATGTCGTCTTGCTGACAAACTGAGATCCAACTCATCCTTGCATCCTCATTTGTTTTATATATAAAACATTATTTGATATAACAAACTTTAATAAAGAATACTCCTATGATGATTTTTATGTCAAACTATATATATTATTTAAAATCAAAAACTTGATTTTTATTACACATTCTTTTACGTTTTACTTGAGAAATTTTGTTTTATATATAAAACTATCTTTTCGTTCTACTTTACAGTTAGAATAGAATCCTAAGAAAATTAAATTTTTATTATTTGCGTTTTTTGTAGGAAAATTAAGCTGATGAACTCAACCATAGAAACAGACTCTCAAGAATCTGAGCTCACAAAAAATGACGATCGCTATTTAGTACCCGGTTTGGTACGTGGCTTGGCAATTTTGCAAGCCTTTAATCAGCAAACCCAAGAAATGACCATCACCGAGATTGCAGAGATTTTGGATGTAAACCGATCTAGTGCTTTTCGTCTAATCTACACCTTAGAATCATGTGGCTTCCTTAGAAAAGCGTCTCAAAAAACCTATGCACTTGATTCAAAGGTGATGGAACTTGGTTTTAACAGTTTATCAAAGCAATCGCTGTTAGATTTGGCTACACCATTGATGAAAGAACTGCGTGATCAAACTAAACTTGCAATACATTTATCGATTTTGGAAGGCACACATATTGTCTTTATCAATAATGTGCAGTCGAATGGTACTTTTAGCAGTAACATTGGTTTGGGTACTCGCTGGCCTGCTCATGCGACTGTGATTGGACAAATGTTATTGGCTGACCTATCTGAAAATGAAATTCGAAATCGCTATAAAAACTTCAATGAGTGGGAAACTTTTTCCGAGTTAACTCCCAAAAATCTCAAAGAATTACTTCAACGGCTTAGCTTTGTTAAAACACAGCGATCAATGGTCAGTTGGGGGCATTACAATCATGACATGGCTGCTTGTGGTGCTCCAATTTTCAAACAATCCACTGGTAAAATAACTGCTGTTTTATCTGTAAGTTGTCCTTTAGGCACCTATGATGAACATTATTTTAAAAATGAAATTGCAGACACAGTGATTCAGACTGCTGATAAGATTTCTAAATTTATCTATTGATGATTGATATCATCTCAATTTGAAATAGGTAAAAGTGAGCTTCTAAACGCTAGAAGCTCACAAATGTTCTATCTTAAAATCATATCTGTCCAACCCGTGAATGGATTATCAAACAGCTCCCATTCTTTTGCGCCAAGTGCCATTTCATCATCTGTTAATAAGCAAGCATCAAACTGAGCAGTCAAAGCAGCTTGATCCATATCCATACCGATCAGAACAATTTCCTGACGCGCATCACCTGTTAAATCATCCCAACTTTTTTCGATCGCATCACGACTGCTTTGATCTTCTGGCCAATGCTCATCTGGTACTGCTGCCCACCAATATCCTGCTACACCATGACGAGCCATCGCACCTGCTTGCGACCAAGACCCTGCAAACTCTGGATTACAAGCCAACCAAAAGAAACCTTTTGAACGAATCACACCTTGCCATTCAGAATTTACAAAATCAAAAAAACGTTGTGGATGGAAAGGCTTTCTTGCTCGATAAACAAAACTACCTATCCCATATTCTTCGGTTTCAGGTGTATGCTCACCTCTTAATTCTTTTAACCAACCAGGTGCTTGAGCTGCTTCATTAAAATCGAATAAGTTAGTATTTAGAATTTTATCTAGCTTCACTTGCCCAAATTCAGAAATTTCAATTTTCGCTCTTGGGTTAAGTGAATGTAGGATGCCAAATAATTTTTCTTTTTCTTCACGATTAATTAAATCAACTTTATTTAAAATAATCACATCACAGAATTCAATTTGGTCGATTAAGAGATCAACCACATTACGTTCATCGTCCTCACCCAACGATTCACCTCGTGAAGTTAAGCTATCAAGCGAACTATAATCTTTTAAAAAATTATAGGCATCGACCACAGTCACCATGGTATCCAAACGCGCAAATTCACTCAGTGAAACACCACTTTCATCTTCGAAGGTAAATGTTTCTGCAACGGGCAAAGGTTCAGAAATCCCTGTTGATTCAATCACCAATTGATCAAAGCGATTATCTTCAGCTAAACGCCGTACCTCAATCAATAAATCCTCTCGTAAGGTGCAACAAATACAACCATTGCTCATTTCAACCAGTTTTTCATCTGTACGTGATAATTCAGCACCGCCCTCACGAACTAAAGCCGCATCAATATTCACCTCAGACATATCATTGACGATTACGGCTATTTTTCGCCCTTCACGATTGTTCAAAATATGATTGAGCAACGTGGTTTTTCCTGCACCTAAAAAACCAGATAGGACGGTCACAGGAAGTTTGCTTGGAGTGGCTAAAGAATGATTCATTGGCGTTCTCACTAATTAAAGATGTTGAGTTTTATGTTTAGAAAGACATGAAAAACATTGACCTAATACTTCTAAATATGGGTAACTCGGATTGAATTGTTTGGCTTGGATGGTGCTTTCTACACAGGTTTTAAGTTGTGGAATGAGGATACTTTGCACGCTTTGGCATTCGGTACACACAGTAAAAAGCCGATAACTTGCTGAGAGTTCGGCTTGATTTAACACATACATATTCAAGGTATTTAGTTTTATGATCAGGCAATGTTCTGACAGTTTTTTAAGGATTCGATAAATCTGAATAGGCGCTTGAAAGCCATAAGGTTTGGCTTTTTCCAATAACTCATAAGCACTCATGGCTTTATTTTCTGTTTTTAAAATATCTAAAATATTTTGTTGGGCGATAGTGAGCTTCATTGCAATTTACTCATTGTTATTATTAAAAGAATTACTGATACACGGCGATGAGGTATAACGATGATCAACACCCCATGTACGATAGCCTGCTGTATCGATATGGATTTGTCCTGATGCATATACACCTAAACCCATATTTAACGCTTCACCTTGCGCTATCCAGAATTCACAAAGCTTCTTTTTTGTATTTTCGATATGAATTTGTTCAATGGAGTCAGGTGTTTCACTGCCTATACGAAAATCGAGTGCGGCGTTAAAGACATGTTTTGAAGCACCCGCACCACCTGCACACTGATTTAGTGCAAAGCTGCGATACACAGATGTCACCGTAATCTGATCAATTCGCCCTTGTTGTAGCAACTTATGCAAAATATTTAATGTGGGAACAATGTTGTTCCATAGCTCTCTGGGGGGAACTTCATATTCGACGTAGTTACATTTTTGCCAATCTCTGGCAGTTTGAAAAAACTCAAAATCAGGAATAAATGCATCAATTCCCTGTGCTTTTAAAAAGTTTTTATAAGCTTGTATTTGTTGCTGATGATCAACTTGCATTGTCCACATCTGATAAGAAGCAGGAATAGACTTCGGTTTAAGAATAATTTTTGGAATCGTAGTTTTTATTTCACGCGGGGCATGCTGATAAAACGAAATCGCTTGGTTTGGAGACTGGCAAGCAGAAAGACCGCATATAAATCCGAGCATGTAGATTTTTTTCATTTTTGATTCGCTAAGGTCTGCTAATTCAAATTAACTTCGCAGCGAGCTTGTCGATGCTTACTGTTATGTTATAACATTACATTTGATATTACAACGTAAGCTATCAACAAATGAATCTTGCTCTTCCTGATATTTCAGCCGACTCCACTTTACCCAAAGCGTATAGCCATTGCCTTGATTGGGTGGGCATGGAAAAAATTGCATTACCCGTTCGTATCGAAAATACGCTATGTCAAAGTCAAGTTAATGCTTATGTCAGTTTAGACGATCCCTTAGCTAAGGGAATTCATATGTCACGCTTGTATACGCGACTGTTAGAACTGAGCTTGATTGGAAATTTAAACTTGATGAATTTAAAGTCTTTATTACAAGACTTTTTAGAAAGTCATCGCGATCTATCCAAACATGCAAAAATTGAAATTCATAGTGAACTGTATATCGAACGACCTGCATTGATCAGCAAGCTTTCAGGTTGGAAAAGTTATCCTTTTGTTTTGTCATGCCAACTTTTAGATGAGCAGTTTTTAGCAGAATTAAAAGTTGAGATTCCCTATTCATCAACCTGTCCATGCTCGGCTGCGCTTTCAAGAAACATTATTCAACAACGTTTTGAATCAGCACTCAACAATCAAGACATTCGTCTCGACCAGCAAGAAATTTTAGATTGGCTAAGCAGTACTGATGCCATTGCTGCGACACCGCATAGTCAAAGAAGCTTTGCAATTCTTAATTTTAGACTTGATCAAAATATCCAACATATTCCACTGATTTTATTTATCAATCAGGCTGAACAAGCCCTCATGACACCTGTTCAAACAGCCGTTAAACGTATCGATGAACAGGCTTTCGCAATTGCCAACGGTCAAAACCTGATGTTTTGTGAAGATGCCTTAAGACGACTGTATGGCACATTTTTAAATCATAAAAGTATTAATGGCTTTAATTTCAAAGTCATTCATGCAGAAAGCCTGCATGCGCATGACGCTGTGGCTCAAGGTTCGTGGCAATGGTAAAGCATTCTATTTTTGAACAAATGGAACATGGGTTTTTGGGTCAGAAATTTGATTTTGAGAATGTATTTGAACAGATCAAATGGAACCAAGATGGTCTAGTTCCAGCGATCACTCAAGATCAAACCAGCAAAGAAGTATTGATGATGGCTTGGGTCAACCGAGAAGCTTTAATCGAAACCTTGCAGACCAAACAAGTGTGCTATTGGTCGCGCTCACGAAAATGCTTATGGCGTAAAGGTGAGAATTCAGGACATCGTCAATATTTGACAGATGCCAGACTCGATTGTGATGGAGACTGCCTATTATTCCTTGTTAATCAAACTGGTCCAGCCTGCCACACCCTACGCCCGACTTGTTTTTATCTTGGTCTCAATACAGATCAAGTGACGATTTTAACTCAACCTGTGATTTAACTTATTTTAAGCGGTAATTCTAT
Organism: Acinetobacter sp. Z1; assembly: GCF_024296945.1. NCBI lineage: Bacteria > Pseudomonadati > Pseudomonadota > Gammaproteobacteria > Moraxellales > Moraxellaceae > Acinetobacter > Acinetobacter sp. Z1. The sequence continues at coordinate 2,378,628 of NZ_CP101115.1, forward strand.
GCTACGTAAAAATCCATCTGGTCATTTGCCTGTTATCGATCAATCTGCATATGTCGATCAAACGGCTATTATCTGCGGCAAAGTCATCGTTCATGCCAATGTGTTCATTGGTCCTTATGCCGTAATTCGTGCTGATGAAACCGATGAACATGGCGAAATGGAACCGATTATTATCGGTGCTAACTCCAATATCCAAGATGGTGTGGTGATTCACTCCAAAGCAGGTGCAGCAGTGACAATTGGAGAAAATTCATCGATTGCACATCGTTCGATTATTCATGGTCCTTGTGAGATTGGTCGCCATGTTTTTGTTGGTTTTAATAGCGTTTTATTCAACTGCAAAGTCGGTGATCATAGCGCGATCCGACACAATGCAGTGGTCGACGGGCGTGATTTACCGAGTCACTTTTATGTTCCTGCCATGAGCTATATCAATCCCAAAACAGATTTGAGCCTATATCCGCCTGTTGATGTTTCAATCAGTGAGTTTTCTGAAAGTGTGGTGAGCACCAATATCGAATTAGTCAAAGGATATAAGGCATTGCACAATGAATTTTAGACAATTTCCCAAGATCATTATTCGCAATGCCAATCTAGTCAATGAAGATAAACAGTTTATTGCCGATGTACTGATTCAAGATGGACGAATCGAGAAAATTGCTAGCAATATCACTGGTATTTTCAATGCAAAAATCATTGATGCTAATGGTGCTTGGCTGATCCCAGGCATGATTGATGATCAAGTTCATTTTAGAGATCCAGGTTCACCACACAAAGGTAGTATCGCCTCTGAATCTATGGCTGCAACCATTGGTGGGATTACCAGTTACATGGATATGCCCAATACTAATCCTGCGACATTGAACTTAGAGACTTTGGCACAAAAAAAGCAAATTGCAGCGCAACATAGTATGGCAAATTATGCGTTTCATTTTGGCGTGAGTTCTGACAATTTAGAGATTATTGAACAACTTGATCCTAAATTAGTCAGTGGTGTCAAAGTGTTTATGGGTGCATCAACAGGCAATATGTTGGTCGATGATCCTAAAATTCTGGAGCGTTTATTTGCCAATGTACCAACCATCTTATTGACGCATTGTGAATATACGCCTCGAATTAAAGAACATGAAAAACTATATTTGGAAAAATATGGCGAAAATATTCCAGCAGCAATGCACCCTAAAATTCGAGATAAACAGGCCTGCTTTGAAAGTTCTCGACTTGCTGTTTCCTTAGCCGAGAAATACGGCACTCAACTGCATGTTTTACATCTGACCACAGCCAAAGAGTTATGTTTATTTAAAGATCTGCCTTTAAATCGAAAACATATTTCTGCCGAAGTCTGTATTCATCATCTGAGTTTTGATGATGCTGACTATGCCACTCTGGGACATTTAATAAAATGTAATCCGGCAATCAAAACCCAACAAGATAAAGAGGCTTTGATCCATGCGATTTCAAACAGTAATCGTTTGGATATTATTGGAACCGACCATGCACCACATACTTGGGATGAAAAACAACAATCCTATATGAATGCTCCTTCAGGTCTGCCAATGGTGCAACATGCTCTGCCCGCATTGATGGAACTGGTTGCAGATGGAAAGCTCAATATCGAAACGATGGTGCGTAAGACATCTCATCAAGTTGCCGACTTATTTAAGATTAAAGACCGTGGTTATATTCGTGAGGGCTATTGGGCTGATCTCGTTCTACTCAAAGAAAATACCCATAGAATTGCTGTCAAAGATCAAAAAAATTATATGCAATGTGGTTGGAGTCCATTCCAAGATAAAAGCTTTCGTTATGAAGTGGATACCACCATTGTTTCAGGGCAACTAGCATGGCATCAAAATCAGTTATTTTTAAATTGTCGGGGGCATGAATTAGAAATCAATCGTTAAGATTTCTATTTTTAATCAATAATACAATTTATCTTGAATTTTGAGCCTGAGTTTCAGGCTTTTCTTTTTTAAGAAAACAGGTAAATCTAGACCTAACCCTAGAATTCGATTGCATCAAAAATATATTTATTAAATTAAAAAAATCATGTGGTTACAATAAATTCACCAAATGCATCACACAAAATTCACAGCTACACCAGTAAATCTATAATGTCTAATGCAAATAACTAATTTTTACTATAGGGAAAAGCATAAGACCAATAACAAATCTATCAAAAATTAAAACCTGAGATCACAGAAATGATCAAGGAGAAGCTCTATGGACTCTCGCCTACTTATTGCAATTTTGCTAAGTAGCTTTAGTGCAACATCATTTGCTTCAAGTCACCGAGAAGCACCATCAATCACTAAACTACCCAAAGTAGACGCTACAGATTTTTATATGTTTAAAAGCTATGAATCTGGGCGTAGTAACTACGTAACACTTTTGGCTAACTACCAGCCCTTGCAAGATGCCTATGGTGGTCCAAATTACTTTTCACTAGATTCTAAAGCACTATATGAAATTCATGTAGACAATAACGGAGATGCACAAGAAGACATCACTTTTCAGTTCAAATTTAATCAAGAACTAAAAGACCTTCAAGTTCCAGTGGGCGGCAAAAATATTTCTGTTCCATTATCCAATATCGGCAAAATTACCAATGATAGTAGCTCGGCTCAAAATACTGCTGAAACTTTCACAGTAACGATGATTAAAGGAGATCGTCGCAAAGGTGATCGTAATGTCCTCGGCACTTTCAAAAAGCCATTTGATAATGTGGGTACAAAATCTATTCCTAATTACCAAGCCTATGCAGACACTTTTGTACAAAATGTGAATTTCGGAAGCTGTGGTTCAGGTAAAGTTTTCGTAGGACAACGTCAAGATTCATTTGCAGTAAACTTGGGTGAAGTATTTGACTTGGTCAATATCAAAATTCCAGCAACTCAACTTGCACCTTCTGGTGTCAATGCTGAAGACCAAGGCTTAAATACAATTGCAGATAAAAACGTCACGACGATTGCACTTGAAGTACCACAATCATGCTTAGTGTCTACAAACGATACTGTGATTGGTGGTTGGACAACTGCAAGCTTACCTCAAGCGACTTTATTAAATCCAAATCCAGAAAGTAATCTGAATAGTGCAGCAAAAGTTGGTGGTGCATGGACTCAAGTTTCGCGTCTAGGTATGCCATTAGTCAACGAAGTCGTGATCGGCTTAAAAGACAAAGATAAATTTAATGCCAGTAAACCAGCGAATGATGGTCAATTTGCTGATTATGTCACTAATCCTGCTCTACCAACTTTAATCGAAGTTCTGTTTAAAGATGCAACAGGCGGCGCAGTTGTTGCTCCAACCAATTTCCCACGTACTGACTTAGTGAATGCATTCTTATTGGGTATTCCTGGTTTAAATCAGCCAAAAAATGTGAAAGCATCTGAGATGCTCCGTTTAAATACAGCAATCGCACCGATGACAAAAGATAAGCAAAGTCGTTTAGGTGTCATTGGTGGTGATACTGCTGGATTCCCAAATGGTCGTCGCCCAGGTGATGATGTCGTAGATATTGAGCTTCGTGTTGCAATGGGCTTGTTATGCACGATTGATGGCGTAAATACTGCTGTAGGCTGTAAATCAACGGATGCTAAAGCGGGCGGAATCAGTTTTACTGATGGTGCATTACAATCACCGCAACAGTTTGGTACGACCTTCCCTTATTTAAATACTCCAGTGTCGGGCTCACCGTTTAATACAGCTAGCAAATAATCAGGAGTAACTACCATGAAAAAATATATGTTGTTATTCATGGTTGCAATTGGATTAAGCGGATGTGGTGGCGATGATAATAAATCAAAACCCAACAATAACAACCAATCTCAAGGTGATGCTGTACTGAAAGAAACGTTGATATTGACCAACCAATCGCTAAGCAACTTTGAACAAGCTGAACCGAAAACGCTGACTGCAATAGCAGAATCAACGATAGATAATAAAGCTGAACCCGTAGCAGTTAAATTTTAAAACAAAGGTGCTTAGTTGCATTATCTAACTAAGCACCTTTTTAGGAGTTTTTTTAATGTTTATTCGGCAACTAACACTTTCTGTTTTGGTTCTTAGCTATCTTGGTACTGTATATGCACATCCTAAGCATCAACATAAGCATGCTGTTTCAAATCCCGAAAGTTTAAATAATCAAACTAATTTAAATAATCATTATAACGATACAGTAAGAAATCAAATCGTTACGGTATTGCTCGAAAAAGCATATGCTCGTGGTGATGGTGATTTATTGGAACAAGCTGAAAACTTAATGAAAACCAGTAAAAACCCTTCTGATGTGGAAAATAAATTACTGGCAACTCGATTAGCGCAAGCTAATCATGATTTTAGTACAGCAGAAAAGACCTTAAAAGAAATACTGAAGTCTCAGCCAAACCAATATGATGCTATTTTACAGCTCGCAAATATTTACAGACTGCAAGGTCAATTTGATCAAGCGCTCAGCTTATGTAATCAACTAAGTGATTCCGAAGTCAAATGGTATCAAGCTGGTTGTATCCTCCAAGTTGAAGCAATGACCAAAAGTTATTCAGATTTAAAACCCAAAGCAGATGAGCTTTTAAAAGAGACTTCACGACTTAGTAAAAATGATAAACAGTGGTTTGGAAATATTTTGCTTGAAGTTGCCACACGATTTAATGATCAACAACTTGCGACGCAAGCTATTCCATTACTTGCAACAGATAACCTGCCGAATACTCTCGCCAAAGCAAATTGGTATATTGCTCAACAACAGTATCAAACTGCAATAACGATCTTAGAACCCTATCGTTATCATGATGGTGCACTTTATCGAATTATTTTAGCAAAACAAAAACTAGCTGATGGCTCATCAAATCAAGACTTAAGTGAATTAAGCTTGCGCGTTCAAACTTTATTGAAACAGCAAGATCACATTCATTTAAGAGAGCAAGCACAATACCTTTGGATATCAAAGCAATACCAAGAAGGTCTCAAGATCGCTGCGAAAAACTGGGATATGCAAAGAGAAAATGAAGATTTTGAGGTCTATGCCGCTTTAGCGATTGAAAGTAAAAATCAAAATAGTGCAGAAAAGCTCTTAAACTGGAGTAAAAAAACAGGTTATCAAAATCCGGTGTTAGTTCCTGAATTAGAAAAATTAGTAACTAAGCTTTGATTTTTAATGAGTAAAAATCGAAGAAATCACTGTATTTTCACAGTGATTTCACAAGCCTAAATCTAATATGAATTATAAAAATTAAATTAGTGAAAAAAATGAAAACTAGAATTATTTCAATCATTTTGATTAGTAGCAGTAACTTGTGTATTAATCAAACAACCCAAGCCGGAGGTGAACTAATTCATAGTTTACCAACCATAAAACTAAGTGCTAACGCAAATTCAAGTGACACATTTGGAATCGCATTTACTGCTTCACAGGGCACAATTATCAAGGAACAAATTGAAACGCGACCTTTATCACGCCCTGCAGAAGTATTGGAGACAATACCAGGTGTAATCGTGACTCAACATAGTGGTACAGGTAAAGCGAATCAATTTTTCTTACGCGGATTCAATTTAGATCATGGTACTGACTTTGCCACTTCATTTGATGAAATACCAATCAATATGGTCACTCATGCACACGGTCAAGGTTATACCGATTTAAATTTCTTAATCCCTGAACTGATTGAAACAATTCAATATCATAAAGGTTCAACATCAATTGATGATGGTGATTTTGCTTCAGCAGGCACAGCAAAAATTTCTAGTATTCAATCATTAGATCGTCCATATGTCCAAATGACGCTAGGAAAAAATGATTTACTCAGAGTTTTAGGTGTTGGCAATTTGAAATTGCAGAGCGGGGAAATTATTGCTGCTATTGAAAATTTAAATAACGATGGACCTTGGAAAAATCCTGAAAACCTATCCAAACAAAATCTATTTCTAAAATATTACACGGGTGACCATGATAAAAATCAATCTATCACCTTTCAACATTATCAATCAAAATGGGATGCAACTGATCAGATTCCCCAACGCCTGATTGATAATGGTGAACTCGATCGATTTGACACACTTAACAGTAGTGACGGCGGTAAATCTTCTCGTACAGCACTTTGGTATAATGCTCAAAGTCATGATGACCAGCAATTTAGTGAACTTTCTTCATATGCTGTTTATAACAAACTCAATTTATTTTCAGATTTTAGTTATTTTTTAAATGATCCAATCCGTGGCGATCAATTTGAGCAAGCTGAAGAAAGAGCGACTATTGGTACAAAATACCAAAAAGGTTGGATTACAAATTGGCAAGAAAAAGATGTTTTAAATACTGTAGGCGCTTCATTTCGATATGACTACATCACGGATCTAGGACTATACCAAACCCAAAATCGTCAACGTTTTAGCACAATCCGACAAGATGATATTCAAGAGTTTTCTGTGGGCATATGGGGGCAAAACCAAACCAGTTGGCAACCTTGGTTAAAGACTATATTTGGAGTTCGTGGCGATTTTTATTCATTTGATGTCAATTCAGATCGTAAAGAAAATTCAGGTAATGAAACTGATCAAATTCTCAGCCCTAAACTGAGCATCGTTTTAGGGCCTTGGAAAAATATTGAATATTATCTGAATTATGCGTATGGATTTCATAGTAATGATGCTAGAGGTACCACGACAAGATTGAATGTTGACCCAAGAGACAGTAACTATTTAAGCAAAATTGACTCTGTATCACCTTTAGTGAGAACCATCAATTCTGAAATTGGACTGAGAGCCAACTTTATTCCAGAACTTACCAGCACACTTGCTGTATGGCAACTCGACTCTGATTCAGAACTTTTGTTTATCGGTGACGCTGGCACCACTGAAGCCAGTCGTCCAAGTAAACGCCAAGGACTTGAAATTTCACAATACTATCAACCAACTGATGCTTGGATTATTGATTTAGATGCTGCTTGGTCAAAAGCAAGATTTAAAAATAACAGTGCTGAAGGAAATCATATTCCGGGTGCGATTGAAAAAACACTAGCAGCAGGATTCACCTATCATTTTAATGATCAATTAAACTTTGGCGGTCGTTTACGTTACTTTGGTTCACGTCCTTTGATTGAAGATAATTCCGTTCGTTCAGACTCATCGACATTAGTAAACTTGCAAGGCAGTTATAAATTTAATAAAAATTTCCAAGCACAATTAGAACTATTCAATGTATTTGATCAAAAGGTGAATGATATTGAATATTACTATGCATCATGCAGTCGTCAAGATTTTGGCGATTCCGCATGTTCTCCAAACTCTACTGAACGTGAGGGTATTTTTGACAAACATGTTCACCCAACTGAGGGTAGAAACCTCAGAATGACCTTACGATATTTATTCTGATTGACCAGATAAATGCTAAGGAGGAAAATTATGTGGACTCCAAAAAAACTGAATGTTTCACAGAGCGCATTTCTCTTTAGCATTATAGTGCACATTATCATCGTTACCGTGCTTTTAAAATTTGAAGCTGAAAAAAATAATGATATTGTTTCAACAATGAACGTTACTTTCATTTCAGCATCAACGCTTAAAGCTCAGACTTTTTCATCCTCCTCTTCTCGCAACATACCCTCAAAAAATGATACAAAGCCAAATGAAAATAAAGTAAATACCGAAAATGCTATGAGTTCCAATAATCCATTAGACAATCAAGTGCCTAATTTTTTTGATTTAACTCAAGATACTCAGCTTCTAAATAGTAATAATCTTTACGATCCACTCTTGGATGCACAAAATAGAGCAAAAAAAGCCATCAAAGAAGCAAAGGACGTATCCAATCTCTATCAGGCAAATATCAAACCGATGCAAACAGATTTTTTAGAAAATAATCAAATGTCGCTGCCTGAATCCAAGAGTGACTCATTTGGGCTCTATAAAGTTGAAATTATTGATAATAAGCAAGATTTAGAACATTACTCCACACTTATGAAAGCAGTTTCAGCAACACAAACAACAGACGAGGAAATAAGAATTAATCAATTGGCTCATCAAGTCACAACACTTTTAAATGAAAATAATTTAACTACCACCCAGATCAAACTTACAAGCATCGAATTTATGGTTGATCCAGTTAATCTTATTATTTTAATTAAACTGCCTTACGACCCATCACAAAATACTCAAAAAATTAAAGCTTTATTACAAAATATCTCATTCGATTCAGTTTTTATCAGCAGTAATCTAAACGAAAAATCTTATTCATTTAGCATTCAAATCTAAACCTATCCTTCAAATTTCCCAAAAATTCATTTAGATATATATTCATCAAAAATACTTGCAAATTAACTTAATTCATTATTAAGGTCTAAGGTATATAATTTAAAATTCTTAGGAACAAGCTATATTCACTCTTATGCCCCAATCTGCTAATTTTTGGCGAGATCTATTCCGCTTAATACATATTTATGCAGGAATATTGATCGCCCCATTTATTTTTATTGCGGCATTTACTGGATTTTTATATGTAAGCAGTCCACAAATCGAACAATATATCTATAAAGAGCAACTCTTTGTTCAAAGTGAAAATATTCCAGCTCAACAGCTAAGTTTGCAAATAAAAGCCGCTCAAGCTCTCATTCCTGAATCTGCCAAGATTACTGAAGTGCGCCCAGCGCCTACTTCCAATCAAACGACACGTGTCATTTATAGTGACCCTGTTGAAAATATAAGTAATCAAGCTATCTTCGTTGATCCATATACTTTAGAACTTAAGGGGCAACTTCCTGTTTATGGAACGAGCGGCGTTCTTCCGTTTAGAACTCTAATTGATCAATTTCACAGTAATTTACTGCTTGGCGACTATGGAAGACTATATAGTGAACTGGCTGCAAGCTGGTTAGCAATTCTAAGTCTCTCAGGTCTCTATCATTGGTATAAACGCCGAAAACATTTAAAACAGATCGCTACGCCAAGAAATACACTTTTAAAATGGCATAGCTCACTGGGAATTATTTTATTTCCGCTGCTACTGATTGTCGCGATTACAGGTTTAACATGGTCTAAATGGACTGGAGAAAATATCCGCATACTTCGCCAAGCTTTGAGTTGGCAAACACCAGCTCTCGTTACCTCTATTTCTAATAATAAGCAATCAGTTGATATACATGCACATCATCATACTGATAAGCAACAAATGAACCATCGGCCACTCATAAAGGCTGAGGATTTTGATCAAGCGCTACAAATTGCCAGACAACATGGGATTCACAGTTCTCAACTGCAAATCAAACCTCCGACAACTATAGATACTGCATGGACAGTTTCAGAAATACGTCGTCGTTGGCCTACAGAAGCAGACAGTATTTCGATTGATCTGCAAAGCAATAAAGTGATTGATCATTTAAAATTTGACGATTTCCCAGCGACAGCAAAACTCACCCGATGGGGTGTGGATGCGCATATTGGTATGTTGTTTGGTTGGGTCAATCAACTTTTATTAATGATATATGCAATCGCTTTATGCGCACTCATTGTAATTGCATTTTGGCTTTGGAGTCGCACGTTTAATCTAAAACAAACCACAATCAACCTAGTCAAACAGAGCTTACAGCTTTGGAAAAATGGCAACTTAAAACAGAAAATTTCGCTTCTGATATCTTTGTTTATTCTTCTGATTTGTTTGCCAACCTTAGCGATAAGTTTAATCGTCGCGATTGCCTTCATCATGTTTAAACAGCATAAATCTAGATTGTCATAATTCATGATGCTAGGCACTAAAAATAGTGCCTAGTCATTATCTTAGGCAAGTTTATCGAGTTGAAAATCTTCAAAAGCCTGATATGGAACACCAGTTTTGCTTTCTAGAATTTCCACATAATCATCACCTAAGATCAATTGATTACGCTCTTTCACATGTTGTAATTGAATTTTAATTTTTCCATGATCCATGAAACTAAAATTTCCAACATACAACTCATGTTTATTGTGGTCACTATTACTTGTTCGCTCTAAACGAAAAGTTTGATCGGCATGAATCTTTAGATCGACAGTCATTCCATCACAGTTTTCACAAAAAGTTATGCATCCAGCACAAGGCAATATTCCTTGATAATGCCCTATCCATTTTTGCAATAAGGGATCAATGCTTGGTTTAACTTCAGCACCTACTTTATCCTGTTCAGGATTGGGATCACTCTGACTACACCCCATGATGACACTCGCCAAAATGAAAGTGCTTAATGCTCTTTTCTTCATCATCGACATGCTATTGCTCTGTTTCATTCCTACCATCAAGCTCAAAAAGACCAATCAAAACGTAAAGTCGCTTTTAAAGGTTCACCTGGTTGTACCCAATAGTTGGTATAACTTGCTACGTAATAATCTTTATCAAATAGATTTTCCAAATTTAACTGTGCACGTAGGTCTGGTCGAATTTGAATATAGCCACCGACATTGACAACGCTAAACTCAGGTAGAGTCGTTCCATTATCAATATAGTTTGCACTTCGCTGACCATAATAATTAATATTTCCAACAAGACCTGCTTCTCGCCCAAACAGGTTCAATTGATAATCCGCACTAATATTCGCGGTATGTTTAGGAATATTTTTCAGACGTGAACCTATTTTATCGACTTCACTTTCTAAAACTGAAGCATCCGTATAGCTATAATTTGCATTGACTCGAAGTTGATCACTGATTTGATGCTGTAACTCCAATTCAACTCCTCGACTTTGTACATGACCGTTATCAACATAACTATCGGTGATGCCTTCAGTAAGCAAATGGCGTTTATCTAAGTCAAAATAAGTTAATCCTAACCAGCTTTTCGGAAGAAACTGATACTTAGCTCCGAATTCCCAAGTCGTGGTTTTTTCAGGTTGGTATAACTCATTATTCTTATTTAAACCTGTATTTAGCTCAAATCCTTTACCCCAATTACTATAAAAGGAAAGCTGTTCAGTTACTTTGAAATTGATCCCTGCCCGGGGTGTAAATGGTGTAAATGTCTGTTGAGCTGATTTTGCCGTTAGATGATTTTCAATCTGCTGTTCTAAGTGATTGAAGCGTCCACCAAGCAAAATACTCCATTGCTCATTTAAAAAAATCTGATCCTGTAGATTGAAGCCCATCATATTTTGGGTTTCTTTCATATCTTTACTTATTCGAGTTAATGGAAGAAGGTTTTGACCATAAATAGGATTATAAATATCTATCGGACTATTCGTTCCTGCTGCATTTCTTCTTTGCGTTTGATCAATGGTGTAGTGTCCCGCCTCAACATTGGTCACGAATTCATGTTTCAGAGAACCTGTTTTAAACTTTCCTCGTAAGATCGACTGGAAATTGGTGGTATCTGTTTCAAATTGTCGAGCACGGCGGAAACGATTTGCGGTTCTGCCATCTGCGGTAATCGAACCAATTTCAGTCGAAGTTCCTGCACGTTCACCATGATTATAGGTAATTGCCGTTGTATTATTCCAATCATCATTGAAGGCGTGATTCAAGCGCAGTTGATACATTTGGTCTTTGATTTCAATATCGCCATCACTAGGCTCGCCTAGGAAGGTTTTCTTATTGACTGGGAATTTTCCATTGACCATCGGTACTCCTCGATCAAATACGCCTTTAGACGCTGAAAACTCAGTATCAAGATTTAACTGGGTTTGCTCAGAAATTTTCCAAGCCAATTGAGGCGCAATGTAATAATGCTGATTATCAACATGATCACGGAAACTTTGATTGTTTTCATAAGATGCGCCTAAACGATAGGCAAAATCGTCATTGATCGCATTGGTGGTGTCCATTGCAATTCGATATTCTTCTAAAGTACTTCCACTCAAACTAACTACGCTTTTAGGCTGCCATTCAGGTTGTCTAGTGGTGATATTCATAATTCCCCCAATCGCACCCTGCCCATACATCGCAGCCATCGGTCCTTTCAAGAAATCAATCGCCTGAATATTCACCATATCTCGCGTGGTATGAATTCCACTGACAGAACTTAATCCATTCCGCATATAGATCGTTCCCATATTGGGATCGGTACTAAAGCCACGGAACGAATAATTGTCCCAAAATCCACCACCATAACTATCTTGATATACCACACCATTTGCGAGTGATAGTGCATCGCTGATACGTTGAACATTATGATTTTGAATATCTGTTGAAGATACATGTGATTTAGTAAATGGAACATCTAACAGGTCATGATTAAATTGCGTCATTGCTTGTGATGATGAATGACGCTCATCTTGTTTTTCAGCAGTAACAATAATCGTCGCTAATCGAGTGGCATCCATTTCAGTTGAAGATTCAGCTGCTAAAGTTGCGGTTGAAGAGAATTGAACCGCTAAAATAGCAAGTGCTAATGGATGAAAGTGAAAGTATTTCATTGTTGACCTTTAAAGCATAAATTTTCATTAGAGCCATTGAATAGCTCTGATTTGAGTTTTGAAAATTAAGCCAATAAAGGTGGTGCTCTGCCTTGAGGACTTAAGAAAAGACGTTGCAGCTCAAAAAGGATATGTCTAAACGCTTTCTGAAAGGCTATTAATCTTACTTGTATTCGAGCAAAGATTTCAGGGAAATCTGAATCAAGATTAGAAATTAAATGACTATATACTGTACAGAAAACACATTGATGATGAACATCATGTTGATGCTCCATATTTGATTTAACTGTCTGCTTTATCTCAGCAATCACATTATGCTTGATCAAATGATTATGATGCTGATCCGTCTTGTGCTGTATTTCGGCAACACTTTGACACACCCTAGCTATTTGATATTGCTCAGGTAGTAAAGGCTGTAAAAAAACAGCAATTTGAAATAGCATCGCAGAGAATGCTAAAACGATTGATATTCGCAAGGTCTACATCAAGATTTTTAGAACGATTATATTAACATTCCTCATATTTTTTATTAAATTTATAAAATTGATTCAAATTTATTTATATTATTGATTTACATAATTAAAATAAAAAAATAGCTTTCTTGTATTTGCACCATATTTTATTTGCTTATTTAAACATCCTACAGTGTATGGAAAATATTTTTATTATATTTTCAATTTAGGATTATTCGTTGAGTTGAATGACTAAAAATAAGCTGACCAACATATTGTTATATTTCCAATAAAACAAAATATTTATTAAATTCAATTCATTAAGAAATATAGCTTTTATTTCCTAATCGCTTTAAAACATGTTTTTTGATTAATATCACTTTGTAAAATCACATTATTATTATAGAATCTTTAGATATTCGAGTATTAGAGTTATTATCTAAATGCTTATGATTTTAGGAAGATTGCTCGGTTGTTACGCAATCTTGTTACAAATCGCTGTTTTTCTTCAGCCTCTCCTACCTGAGCAATATCAAATTTCTCCGGTATGTGAAACTGTTGCTCAAGCATTTAAATTTGATCACTCTGTACACGCAAATCATCATGCAACTGATGTTCAAAGTCATCAACATGATGAAAAGCATTCAAGTCATTTTCATCATATCGAACAACCAAATAATTTAATCGATCAAATCAAGCCATCAAATCACCACCATCATGATCCAGGACACCAATGTCAATATTGTGTAGTTTATAGTCATGTTTTACCTTTACCCGATATAGATTTAACTCAAGTTTTAGTTCGGATTCAGGTTCGATTTCTTGCATTTATTGAAAACTATTTTCATGTTTTCTTTGATCTTCAACAGTTATTTCTGATCCCTCAAGGTCGAGCCCCTCCGCTACTACCCTCTCTGTAATTACAAGCTCAAAACGTCATTGTTTTGATAATGAATATTTTCATGAGATCGTAGTAATGTTTTCAATGATATCTGATGCCCGCATACGGGTAGAACCCTATATAGCTATATTTTTAGCTAGTTTCAGAATATTGGAGGTGCAATCATGACCTTAGGTTTAACGGCACTTGAACTGGCTCGAATCCAATTCGCCTTCACTGTATCTTTTCATATCATTTTTCCAGCCATATCGATTGGCTTAGCCAGTTTCTTAGCTGTCTTAGAATGGCGATGGCTAAAAACCAATGATCCTATTTATAAAGATTTATTTAAATACTGGGTCAAAATCTTTGCCGTCGCTTTTGGAATGGGCGTGGTCTCTGGTGTAGTCATGAGTTACCAGTTTGGCACCAACTGGAGTGAGTTTTCTAGATTCGCTGGTGGTGTAACTGGCCCCTTATTAGCATATGAAGTACTCAGTGCTTTCTTCTTAGAGGCAGGCTTTCTTGGCATCATGTTATTTGGTTGGGGACGTGTTGGTAAAAAAGCACATTTCTTTGCCACCCTGATGGTCGCAGTCGGAACATGTATTTCTATGTTCTGGATTCTGTCATCAAATAGTTGGATGCAAACACCTCAAGGTTTCACAATCGAAAATGGTATTGTTGTTCCACAAGATTGGTTTGCGATCGTCTTTAATCCATCATTCCCTTATCGCTTAGCACACATGGCAATTGCAGCCTTTATGGTTGCCGCACTCCTTGTTGCATCAACTGCCGCTTGGCATTTGCTTAAAGGCCGACGTGATGAATTGGTCAAGAAATCATTTTCAATGGCTCTGTGGTTGATTCTGATTTTAGCGCCACTACAGGTTTTCGTGGGTGATGCGCATGGTCTTAATACGCTAAAACATCAACCAGCCAAGCTTGCAGCAATGGAAGGTCATTGGGAAACTAACTACGATGAAGGTATGCCACTCTATCTATTTGGCATACCAGATATGCAGGAAGAACGTACCAAATATGCAATTGCAATTCCCAACTTGGGCAGTTTAATCCTAACCCATTCTATGGATGGTACGGTTAAAGGATTAAAAGATTTCGCTCCTGAAGATCGTCCTAACTCTACAATCGTTTTTTGGAGTTTCCGCATTATGGTCGGCTTAGGCATGCTGATGCTTTTGCTTGCAGCGATGGGTTTATGGCTCAGAAAAACGGGTAAGTTTTATGAAAACAAATGGTTTCATCGTTTCGCTTTGATTATGGGGCCATCAGGATTTATTGCATTACTTGCAGGTTGGTTTACCACAGAAGTAGGTCGTCAGCCGTGGGTGGTTTACGGTGTCATGCGAACTAAAGATGCCCTATCACCGGTTTCGGCTGAACAAGTCGGTTTAACGCTGATTATTTTTGTGGTGGTGTACTGCATTGTATTTGGTGTGGGCATTTATTACATGCTGAAACTGATGCATAAAGGTCCAGAGTTTATTGATAGCCAAGCTGAACAAGTGGGTGGTGTCGGTCATTTTAAAACACCAATGCGTCCGTTAAGTGCAGCTGATGAAAAAATTGATGATCGTGATCAAGGAGCTTCATCATGATTGATTTATCTCTGATTTGGATTGTAATCATTGCGATTGGTGTTTTTATCTATGTTGTACTTGATGGTTTTGACTTAGGTATCGGGATTCTTTTTCCGTTTATCAAAGATCAGCAAGAACGCGATGTCATGATGAATACTGTTGCTCCTGTTTGGGATGGCAACGAAACATGGATGGTTTTGGGTGGTGCGGGTTTATTTGCAGCTTTTCCAATGGTTTATGCAGCAGTTCTATCTGCTTTTTATATGCCAATCATTTTGATGGTGATTGCGCTGATCTTCCGTGGTGTCGCTTTTGAGTTTCGTTTTAAAGCAAATCGTACGAAGCATTTGTGGGATGCTGCTTTTATTGGTGGATCTGTACTTTCTAGCTTTTTGCAAGGTGTCATCTTAGGTGCTTATATTCAAGGGATTCATATTGTTGATGGACGATATGCAGGCGGTGGCTTAGATTGGCTAACGCCATTCTCTCTTTTCACTGGGGTCGGTGTTGTCATTGTGTACGCTGCACTTGGTTGTGGATGGTTGATTATGAAAACAGATGATCGACTACAAATCAGCATGTACAACTTGATGCCAAAATTGATTATCGGGCTATTGCTTATCTTTGCATCGGTCAGTATTTACACCCCATTAGCACATCCAATGATAGCTGAACGTTGGTTTACGCAACCTCAAATTTTATATTTCAGCCCTGTACCGATTTTAGTTTTAGTCTTTACTTATTTAACGATTAAAGCATGTCAAAAGCGACAAGAGTCAATGCCATTTTTATACACCTTAGCATTGGTGTTCTTGGCATATACAGGTTTTTTAATCAGTATTTTTCCTTATATTATTCCACCTTCTGTCACCATTTGGGATGCAGCCGCACCAGCCAATAGTCAATTATTCGCGCTGATTGGTGCACTTATTTTGATTCCGATTATTATCATTTACACCATCATGGCGTATTGGGTGTTCAGAGATAAAGTTCGGATCGGTGATGAAGGCTATCACTAGGAGTAACGGATATGAAATTATCACAAACACAATGGTTTATCTTGCTGTGGTTAGGTGGTTTCTTCGGGCTACTACTGATCGCAATGCTGTTTAGGCTTTTACTCAAACTTGCATATTAATTTACGAGGTTTAAAATGAATCAAGTATTTGATACACCTTCGATACTACAGATGCAAGAACCAGAGTTTGCTCAAGAAATTATTAAAGCACGTCAGCTTATGAAAATTTCTCAGGCTCAACTTGCAACAAAACTCGGTATTTCAACCCGAACTTTAGAAAGTTGGGAACGAGGTAAAAGGCACCCTTCTAGACCTTCACAAGCATTAATCCGATTATTTATCAAATCTCCCGAATTTGTTTTAAATAATCTAGGGTAATTTTAAAGACCGTACTTGATCATTGTACGGTCTTTTCTTTTTAAGATATTGAAAGAAATCTAAAATAAGGAAATAAAAAAAGAGACTTTAAATAAAGTCTCTTTTTTATATTTGGCAGAGGATCAAGGACTCGAACCTTGACGAACGGTTTTGGAGACCGTCATGCTACCATTACACCAATCCTCTAAAACACTGTAATTAAATCATTTCTGATTTAATCATAAAAAGTAAAGATTACTTTTTAAAATTTGGTGGGGGCGAAGAGACTCGAACTCTTACACCTTGCGGCGCTGGAACCTAAATCCAGTGCGTCTACCAATTTCGCCACGCCCCCCGATGGATGTGTATATTAGTGATAAACTTTCTTGCTGACAAGCCTTTTTTATAAAAAAACCATCCATCTGAAAGCTAATGCTTTTTTCATATACAAATCAAAAAATACAGAAATAAAAAAAGAGACTTTAAATAAAGTCTCTTTTTTATATTTGGCAGAGGATCAAGGACTCGAACCTTGACGAACGGTTTTGGAGACCGTCATGCTACCATTACACCAATCCTCTATAACCGTATGGTTAAGTCATTTCTGATTTAACCATAAAAAAAGCAAGATATTCTTGCTTTTTAAATTTGGTGGGGGCGAAGAGACTCGAACTCTTACACCTTGCGGCGCTGGAACCTAAATCCAGTGCGTCTACCAATTTCGCCACGCCCCCGATGGGTATGCATATTAGTGAGAAAGCATCTTCATGACAAGACTTTCTAACAAAAAATGCATTCAAATGAACATATAATATTCAAATCAAAGATTTATGTTTATTTTTACAACAATTTGATCGCATTTATACACTTTCTTGCTTCTATAACTGAACTAAAACGTTGTTCAGAATTCTTCATTAATAAGCCCTTAATTAAAGGTAAGAAACACAAAAAGTGAGATGGCAGTTGTATATGTAATTGTTGACAATGTAGCAATGCCCAATCGCGATAGGTTTTTGCTGTGAGCTTCGAATGGATAAGCCATTCATATAAAATAAGACCTAATGCATATAAATCAGTTTGAACTGTTTTTTGTTGACCATGAAAAAGTTCAGGTGCCATATAGTGTGGCGTTGCATTTAAGTTTGGAGCAGTCACACCCTGTTTATGGGCTTGCTCAAAATCAATGAGCTTGCAAAGATTATCATAGCAACGAAAATGCTCAGGCTTCAAATCACCATGAATCCAACCTGATTCATGTAAATCACTTAATACATCTAATACTAAATTGATCTTATGCTTAATCATTTCGATATCTTTAATTAATCTGATATCTGTAAAAAAATCATGACTATCAATCAAGATTAACCCATAGCCCCCATTTATTAGCTCATTAAAACAAACAAACTGGTTAAGCTGAATAATTTGGTGCGGCAATAAAATATTCTGATTGATCAAATCACTATGACGATAAAAATCTAACTCATCTAAAAAAGCGTGCTCTAAAATTTGATGATGTTTAGCCTCGTGATATTTGAGCCAATATTTTGTCTCATCTACATAAAAAGAATATAGGCGCCGACCAAATTGATAACTTTGATTTTTAGTGGTTAAGACCAAATTATTTATTTGAATATTTGGATCATAAATCCACGTAGTAAAACTCATTCTGCTGCTTTTCTTCCTGCTTTCGTAATGCCGTTAAACAATGCTCAATGGTTTTACCAATTCGTGCGTGTGTTTCAATTGAGCTTAGTTTAGGCCATGTTGCCCTCTCACCTTCTTGCTGAAGGATTTTAAAAAGTTTGGGTCGAGGGTTTTTCAACATGTAGTTATAGTGTCTTAAACCATACTTGGCAATAATATTGACATCTCCATAATAGCGTTGCCCCAAAATTCCATAGCCATGATCTAAAACTCGGCGAATTGGAAAAAAACTCCCCATATAATTTCGTGTTAGATCCATTAACTCCATGGCAATTGCCTTGCCTTGATGTCGAATAATTCGTTCAGGCCAACTCAACACATCTCGGCGAAATCTTTCACTATCGCTTTGCATAAAAGGTACAATATGCGGATTGACCTGACTGGCGATTGTATAATTAATATTGTAAAGCCGCGCCATTTTCTCTTGAGGAAAATCACTGCGCATACTGCCATCAACCCATTTGGTGTTGGCTAAATACGGCGTGTGCAACCCATCATAACGCTTACTAGTCAAATGCACAGGTGGAAATAATACAGGTACAGCACAAGAAGCCAATACCGCACTCCAAACCAAAACATTTGGTGCTGTTAATGCATTCATGATACGCGGGTTTTGAGCTGTGTTATAAGGTGCAATGACAATATTGATATGCCGTTTTGATTGTTGATAAGCTTCTGCAAAAGTCACATCTCCAAGATTTTGCATCAGAAACTTTTTCAAATACATGACATCAGCAATTCCACCATTTCCGCGAATAAGCTCACTGACTTTTCTAAATTTGAAAGCATCACTGAAAAAGTGCTCTCCTTTTAGTAATTCAGGAATCTTATTGGGAGCAGAAACACCGAGCATACCTGTCATGATTGCGCCCGCACTTGAACCTGATAAAACACTTGGCATCAAATCTTGTTCAAGCAAAGCTTTACAAACACCTGTATGAAACAGGCCCAAAGTTGCACCACCTGAGAACATAAGTGCTGGTTGTCCATAAGCTTTTTGGCATTCTTCAAAAAAATGAATTTTTTCTTTCAATTGAAATGTGATGCACTCGCTCGAAGCTAAATATTGGAAGCACTCACTCATTTCCTCGACATAGTTTTCTATTATTTTTTTAGTACCGATATACGTTTCAGCATATAGCATCGGATGCCCAATATTGGCAAAGTCATACGACAACCCCTCTCTAAGCACATAAATTAAATCGAGAGTCCTGCGCTGTGTGCGATATTTTTTTAATAAGTTATGACGTTTAGACAGAATTTCAGCATCAAAATAAGGCGACTGATTGTCATATTTCCATGCCTCCTGACCAGATTCTTCATCCAGTTTTAAGGCGATTTCTTTCCATTCAGCGTAAGAATTTGCATGTTGTAAGTGTTCTTGTAGCATACCAACTCTATATGTTTGATATGTATTTCTTTTTTCTTGAACTCTTTTTAACATTCGCAGTCCTAAATCTCATCATATTTTTTATAATCTTGCACCTATACAATGCAAAAAGCGGCACCAACAATCAAGTATAAAATCTATTTATTGCATTCTTTTGATGATATTTCCTTTATTTTGAATATGGCGGTGATAGTATCCCTAACTATCGATCAATAAGTTTGGTTTGTATTATGGCTCTCCTTGATTTACCCGAATCTATTATCCAATCATTATCTAATGTCTTGACCCAATTACAGCAAATCCTTCCTGCACCAAGACAACCTACAGATTTTTCAGCAGTTGCTTTTCGATGGGAAAATCAAGAACTGGTCGCCATACAACAACCTAAAAAAATGTATTTGGAAGACTTAAAAGGAATCGAAAGACAAAAAGATAAAATCATCCAAAATACTTTACAGTTTTTGAATGGTTTGCCAGCCAATGATGTTTTATTGACAGGTTCTCGCGGAACTGGAAAATCATCGATTGTACGTGCACTACTGACTGAATATGCGACACAAGGTTTACGTTTAATCGAAATTGAACGCGATGACTTATCCGATTTACCTAAAATCCAAAAAATGATTCAAGACCGACCTGAGAAATTTATCGTTTATTGTGATGACCTCGCTTTTAACGCTGAAGATGAAAATTATCGTAGTTTAAAAAGCGTCTTAGATGGCTCACTACAATCAGGTTCAAGCAATTTTATTATTTATGCGACTAGTAATCGTCGTCATTTACTTCCTGAATTTATGCATGAAAATACCCCTGTGCGTAAAGTTGATGTTCCGCAATACACAGAGCTACATCCACAGGAAGCGATTGAAGAAAAAATTTCGCTTTCCGACCGTTTTGGTCTGTGGCTATCGTTCTACCCGATGGATCAGCAGTTGTATTTAACTATTGTGGAACATTACATTCTTAAAGCAGGTTTGGAATATAATGATATTGTTCGCGGCGAGAGCTTAAAATGGTGTCAAGCGCGTGGTCAGCGCTCAGGGCGTGCCGCTTACCAATTTTCAAAGCATTGGATTGGCTCACAAAATCTTGAAAAATTGTCGAACAAAATCGCCTAATAATTGTCCTTAAAAGCTTTAGCTTTGTCCTTATTTCCATTTAGGTTAGGCAGTTGTTTCACATAACCTTAGCTTCAGCATAGCTTGAGTTTAGGAAATAAAATGAAGAAACAATTGCCCCCTACTGCACTTACAAGCAAAATTTTGGGAAAGAGTCTCATATTCGCTCAAGGTGCTTTAGATCAAGCCATCAAATATTCAACGATCCCATTTGATACAGCAGAAATCATTCTTCCAAGAACCGATGAAAAATTTTATACATGGACACACTACGGAATTTTTTTCCCGCTATTACCTGAACCACATCGATATCTAAATATCATGATTTTACTAGGAACGCCGGGTGCACTGGCGTTTGACCATGACGACATTACCAGGGATGATCCACGTAAAACAGCCACTTTCTATTCAAGCACTGCTGCGATAGATCAGCACTTATTAAAAGCGTATATCATCCCAGAGCAAACCAATATTCATGTTGATGGTACACAAATTGAATTATGCAATGAAGTTTCTATTACAGGCAGTTATCCCACGATTCATCTTCAAGGTGAATATCATGGTTTAAGTTTTGAATTCGATCTAGATGTGACTAATCAAGCCTCTTGGTTTATCAAAACACCTGTTTACGATCATTTTAGTCTTTTATCGAGATTTAAAGGTCAACTTGAATACCAAGGGCAAATAACTGATGCTGAAGGCTTATGTACTTATGAATATGCTAGAGCGACTGGCGCACATGGCGTAGTTAAAAAACTGCTACCTGAACCTTATAAATTACCACTCGACTTCTTCACCTATCAAATTATTAATCTGAATGAAACAACTCAGCTGTTATTAACCAAAGCAGATATATTGGGTCAACCCGTCGCTTATACCTTACATGTTCGCCACACTGATCAAGCTGCTGAAGTGTATACCAATGTTGAATTTAAAGTAATTTCTCATCAAATTGATGATTATGTTTCACCTAGCGGTAAAAAAATGCGTTTACCACAACTATTTTCTTGGTCAGTCAAAGATGATAGAGGTAAAAAAGTGTTAGAACTTATCGCTGAAATAGACAGCCCTTATCGTTATGGGCACGGCATTGGTTATGCTGGGTCTTATTCATTTTCAGCTGTATATTTAAATGATACTGTGCAAGGTCGCGGATACATCGAATATATTGATGTAGAAGATCAGAAAGCGTTTGAAGATTAAATAGATACCTTGATTAGCCTTTGCTGAAACATCAAAGGCTAAACGATCTAAAACATACTCACACGCTTTAAATCTTAGGAGGACTTAAATTATCAATGAATTGATTAATTGAATCCTTAATCTCAATTGCCACTTTTGTTTCATAACCTTCGACCAAAAAGCGGCTGATCAGCCCTTCTATCAGCGTATACGTCACTTCGACCAACATCTCTGCGTTAAGATAAGATTGCAGATACTCTGCGATCAAATTTCTAATCCACACTTTATGCTCTTTTGATACCGTGATGATCTCTTGATCACGCAAATGTGACTCTGCTACTGCTCTGACAAATAAACATCCTTTAAAATTATCCTCTTGAAACCATAATAAATGCCAATCGATCAGCCGATTAAGTGCAGTCCTTCCTATTTCATCCGCCACATAATCCAACAAGCTGTTCCTAAACTTTTCGTCCCTCGCTTCCAAAACAGACTTCACCAATTGATTTTTGTTTTTAAAGTACGTGTACATCGTAGTTTTTGAACAGCCAGATTCATCCCGAATGAGATCAACACCAACTCCCACAAAACTATTTTCATAAAATAATTTTTCAGCTGTATGCAAAATTTTATTGGCCGACTTTGACATAAAAATTTACTCACCCAAAATAGTACAGATCTGTACTATTTGTAATTTTAGTTATATTATCGCTATAAAGCAACCCTATAGTGAGATCACCATGTTATCTTTATTCAATGGTCGAGAACATCTCGCCCCACCACCCCAATCTATTGATATTATAAGAAGTTTAATTGGCGGTACATTCAGTATTTTGATCTTAATATTACTGAGTAAATTAACAAATAACTTATTTATCATGGCACCCTTTGGCGCGACTTGTGTCATTTTATATGCCGTTTCTCACTCTCCTTTAGCCCAACCACGCAATGTCATTTTAGGGCACTTTATCTCCGCATTTATTGGCTTACTGTTTCTTAAAGTTTTTGGTGCATCTACTTTGAGCATTGCTCTTTCTGTCGGTTGTGCAATTGCAGCCATGCAAATTCTGCGTTGTGTACACCCACCTGCAGGTGCAAATCCATTGGTGATACTGCTGACAGCACATACCATTCAATACGAATGGAGTTTCCTATTATTTCCAGTACTTTTAGGCTCAATTGCTTTAGTGTTGGTTGCATGGCTAGTCAATAACTTTAAAGCTGAAAAGAAATAGCCAATTTATGGATTAGCAATCATTCAGAGCAAAGAAAATCACAAATAAGTCACTAAATAGATTGAGAATATATTTATTTTTTTAATCAATTTTAATATGCCTCTTTTTCATCGATTTAATATCATCTTGCAAATTATTTTCCTTTTCAATAATATTAGGTAGATCGGTATACCTAATATTATTCATATGAACACTAAATCAGCCAAACAAAAAATTTTGGATGCAGCATCAACTTTGTTTTATAACGATGGAATTGCCAATACAGGGATCAATAGCATTACGGATAAAGCCAAAGTTGCAAAAATGTCTCTGTACAATAATTTTCCAACCAAATCAGATTTAATCACCTGTTATATCGAAGCTCGTCATCAAGAATGGTTAGACCTTTATGAGAAAAGAAAAAATCAAATTAAAACACCATTAGATGGGGTCTTGACGATTTTTGATGCCTATCAAGATCATGCTGAATTCGCATATGAAAAAGGTTTTCGTGGTTGCGGATTATTGAATGCAGCCGCGGAGTTTCCAGCGCATAGTCCTGAAAGATTAGCTGTCAAAAACCATAAAGATGAGATCGAAAATATTGTTGCGAGTCATTTAAGACAATTATTTGATGATCCAAAAAAAGTTGAAGAACTCGCGCTGTTAATCTCTTTTATTTTAGAGGGTTGTATTGCTCGCGCTGGCTTAGAAAGTTCAAGCGCTAAGGTTTTTGCAGCAAAACAAATGGTTAAAAACCTATTAGAACGAGAAATCTAAAATTGAATAATTCCAGTTTAAACCTCAATGCTCGCTATGGGTTCATTGCTGTATTAATTGCCTCTATTTTGTGGGGCACAACAGGTACTGCCGCCTCATATGCTCCTAATTTAAGTCCGTTAGCGATTGGTGCAATTGCAATGGGTGGCGGTGGATTATTACAAGCATTATTGGCTTATAAGAAAATTCTCTTCCATTTGCCACAAATTCGTTCTTATTTGCCTGTCCTGTTGATTGGAATAATTTCCGTTGCCATTTACCCATTGGCTTTTTATAGCTCAATGCGTATGGCTGGCATTACCATCGGTACTGTTATTTCGATCGGTTCAGCACCATTGTTTACAGCACTACTGGAAAAGTTTTTTGATAAGAAAGCACTATCTAAAAAATGGTTTATTAGCTTCGTATTTGGAATTGTTGGTGTTTTATTACTCTCGATTGGTGAATCACATTCTCAAAGTTCAACACAAACGATTGCGACCGATCAGAAAACCTTTGGTATTGCTCTTGGGCTAATCGCCGCGCTCACCTATTCTTTATATTCTTGGGCTGCAAAAAAGATGATTGATCGTGGGGTCGATTCAAAGGCTTCTATGGGATTAATTTTTGGTTTTGGTGCTTTGATTTTATTACCAACGTTATTTTTTACAGGTTCTAATCTATTTAATGAACCAATAAATCTTTATGTTGTGATTTATATGATGCTAATTCCGATGTTTCTAGGTTACTTGTTATTTGGTTATGCTTTAAATAGCATTTCTGCAAGTACTGCAACGACGCTGACATTATTTGAACCGCTGGTTGCTGCTTTGTTTGCAATCTTATTGGTTGGTGAGCAACTCGCACTCATTGGCTGGATTGGTATGATTCTAATTTTTGTTTGCTTGGCGATGCTGTCTAATAACAAATAATCTGAGTAATATTGAATATCAATATTAAGCTTCAATGAATCATCATTTAAAAATTAATCTAAATAATGCAGAGAAATAAATTTTCTCTGCACCAACAATAGAGCTTAAATATCAATACTCTCTTGCTAATTTCTCTAAGGTCGACAGCATTTTTTTCACTACACTTCTTTTATGCTGCAACATATTCTTGATATTCGCTGGATTAAAACCAGTTAACTTTGCGATACCACGACTCGTCATATATTCACCTGTTTTTTCAAAGTGTTTTTGACTTAACTCAGTTTTGGCATTTGAGAATCGAACTGCTAGTCTATAATCGCTAAACTCAGACCAAGCACCTGTTTTATATTCATCCAAATCAAACTTATTTTGATGAGCAGGTTTATCTCGAAGAATATTACTTAATCGGTTCACAACAATTTTATCTTCACTTGCTTTAATCAGTTGATAAAGCTCAGTTTCCTCAAACGTTCGACCTAAAGTAATATCTTTTCTAAATTGTTCAATAATTTTTTTATCTTCAGATGTGTCATGCTCCTCACCCTTTTGGATAAGACGTAGAATCTTAAATAAAGATTCTAATCGACCACATGTAAAAACATAAGAAATTTTCAACTTATAACTCCATTATGAACTATTGCTCATAAAATATATTTTCAAAAGAAATTTTGATGGATAAATTCACTATAGAATTCATTTAAAGGCAAATCAAAATCAGTAAATAATTGCCTTCTTGTCGTTTGGGTGGTTTCACCAGTCTTAGGATTTAAACCTATTTTTTCGACGTCTTTCCAATAAATACCAGTACCACGTTTTTGCCATGCAGGAAGTTCGTTAAAATTAATCCGCTGCGAAAAGAGTAAATCATGCTTTTCTTGACGATTTAATCCTTTCACTTGTTCCGTTGCTTCACCAACTGCATGACCCGATTTTCTTAACATCCAATAGCAGTGTGCATTTAATGCATTTCGATGAGCATCCTCTTGTCTCCAACGAAAATAATCATCGACTAATTGCTGATTAGGCAGAATACAAACCCGAGCATCAAAAGTAGCAATTTGACCATGCATTAGAGAGAACTTTGCACTAGCTTCGCCTGCTAATATTGAAAGAATTTTACGTTCTTTACGATTAAAACCGTCATCCTGTAAATGCAATAACAGTGAAATTTCATCACTTTGCGTATATCCATAGATAGTATTAAAACCACATTGCATTAGATGCGTTGTGGTTTCTACCATTAGATCTCTAAATCGTACATCAAATGGTGCATCAAACTGCCAAATCTCTTTGGTTAGGCGAGTAAAACCACGACCGTCCAGTCTTACGACAATATAATTTTCAGGAGGTATACAAAAATCATAGGCCGTTTCATACTTTCTTAATTTCGTATCTAGTTCATCAAATCTCATTCTAGTTCTCTTTGATGTAGTAAATTCACATTAAAATCATTTTCTTGATAAAGTGAAACTTGATAAATTTCATCAAAGCCCTCTTCAAGCTCAGGTATTTCCAACTTTTTAAAAGTTGAAATCACACCAACTCGAGGAATTTTGGCTTTCCCTTCTCTCTGTTCATTTCTTAGAAGTGCATCATCCAAACAACTATCAAAATAGTATGCTACCACTTTAAAGTGAGCATATTTTGCATCTTGAATATACATTGCTCGATCTAATTTACTTGGATTGGTATTATCAACTACACACTTTTGTTTAGCGTCTAAACAAGCCTTAAACAGTATTCTCTCCCGATGACGTGTTTTCAACATATCCATATTTAAACGAATATGTGTATCGGAAAAATATCGCTTAAAAAAAGTTGATTTACCTGAAGCCTGACATCCAATAAAAATGATCAACTCCATGTTAGGTTGGTTCTAACTCAGTCATCGGCCATCTTGGTGTCGTGGTTACTGCTAAACCATCATGTTGGCCTGCTTTTAAACGCTGATATCCAGCAAAAGCAATCATGGCACCATTGTCCGTACATAATGCAGGCTCGGCATAATAGACTTGTGCTTTGATCTTTGCTAGTGAAGTTTCTAATTGTTCACGCAAACGAAGATTAGCGCTCACACCGCCCGCGATCACCAAACGCTTTAACCCAGTTTGCTTTAATGCTTTAAGTGATTTCTTCACTAAAGTATCAACTACAGCTTCTTGGAAAGAAGCAGCAACATCCGCATCTCGATTTTCTTCACCTAACTTTTTCAACTGTACTGAAACAGCTGTTTTTAGACCACTAAAAGAAAAATCTAAGCCTTGATGCAAAATTGGACGAGGAAACTCAAATGCCTTGGCATCACCTTGCAAAGCTAACTTTGCAATATTTGGTCCACCCGGATAAGGCAGTTTCATCATTTTAGCGACTTTATCAAAGGCCTCACCTGCTGCATCGTCAATCGACTCACCAAGCAATTCATATTGACCAATACCATACGCCGCCATGAGTTGCGTATGTCCACCTGAAACCAATAATGCGACAAACGGAAATTCCGGTGGTGTTTCCGAAAGCAATGGGGCAAGCATATGACCTTCCATATGATGTACCCCAATCGCAGGTTTATTAAATGCAAAAGCTAATGTTCGACCAAATAATGCACCTGTCATCAATGCACCCATGAGTCCAGGACCACGGGTATAAGCGACAGCATCAATCTCTTGTTTTTTTACACCACTTTGTTCAAGCAACTGATTAATTAAAGGAATCATTTTACGAACATGATCACGCGAAGCCAATTCAGGCACAACACCACCATATTCGGCATGCAGTTTGATTTGACTATATAAAACCTGTCCACGTAAGCCGAGCTCGCTATCATAGAGTGCTAACCCAGTTTCATCACACGAAGTTTCTAAGCCCAAAACAATCATTAAACTGCCTTTACAACGATCAAAAATAATATCAGAGCTATTATAGACTTGTGATCTGAGTTGTAAATGAGTAAAATACTGACCTTCACTTGCGATCTAGTGCAATCGTGCAATAGATCTTATCCATAATCTTAGAGGATTTTACATGCCACAAGTTAAGTTGAAAGAAGGCGAACCAGTAGACGTAGCTATCCGTCGTTTCAAGCGTTCATGCGAAAAAGCGGGTGTTTTAGCTGACGTTCGTAAGCGCGAATTCTATGAGAAACCAACTCAAGAGCGTAAGCGTAAAAAAGCTGCTGCAGTTAAGCGTTATCAAAAGAAATTGACTCGCGAATCTGTACGTACTACTCGCCTTTACTAATTAATTTGTGATTGACTGCTGAAGAGACTATGAATACTTTAAAAAACCAGATTACTGACGTATTAAAAAATTCAATGCGTGCCAAAGATATGGCAACAGTAACGGTTATTCGTGGTGTACAGGCAGCAATTAAGCAAATCGAAGTCGATGAGCGCATTGAGCTTGACGATGCTCAGGTTCTTGCGGTCATTGAAAAGCAAATTAAACAACGTAAAGAATCGATCAAGGCCTTTTCAGGTGCTGGTCGAGATGATTTAGCTAGTAAGGAACAAGCCGAAGTTGAGGTTATTTCTCAATTTCTACCAGCCGCTATGACTGAGGAAGAACTTGATTCCATCATTGAGCAAACGATTGCTGCTCAAGAAGCTACTAGCATGAAAGATATGGGTAAGGTGATGAATTCTCTACGTCCGATCATAGCCGGGCGTGCCGATCCTGCACAAGTATCTGCTAAAATTAAAGCAAAATTAAGCTGATCTGCTTAATTCCTTCTTTATATTATTTATTCGATTAAAATTGGATTCATTTCTACAATGAACCCAACTATTTTCTATTATTTAAAATCACATTGAATATTGTATTTCTCTAGCATTTGCATCTCTTTTGATTCTATCACTTGCTTGATTAAATCCTGCTTGGTCATACTTGCATATTGCTGTGGTAATGATGACCGATTTTGCTCAATCGCATCAGACATATCCTGAATATAACGTTGATTAATTTGACAATATTTTGCTTGCTGCTCAGGCGTAAATTGTGAAATTTGTGGATTCAAACTTCGTAAAAAGCTACGGATATCCTGCGCATAAACACTACGGATTTTATCAACTGAATTTGCATACTGCTCAATTGATGCCGCTGAGCTGATCCCCACACTGCTTATCGCAAAAATAAAAACTAAAATTTTCTTCATAAATTCTCTAACTTCTCAGCGATTCCTTACGCACATCATCTTATCTTAATTCAATAAAATTTGGCTTATGCTCAAGAAAAAACTCTTCTTTTGGTGGCGGAAGATTTCCTTCTATGACTGTACCTAAACGTAAACGAATAATATCAGGTAAGTCTTTACGATAAGAATACAGCGGACTCGCACAGTTTTGACAAAAAACACGCGCCTTGTTTGGTGTATGAAAATACTCTTTAAGCTGATCTCGTCCTGATAAAATTTTAAATTGTGTTTGATCGAGTGGACTATTCCAACCAGCGATTGAGCCTTGTGCCTGCTGACAGTGCTGGCAATAACATAAAATACTATTTTCTATCGTCCCCAAATATTCATATTGCACTACCCCACACAAACACTGTCCTTTAATCATTTTTATTTCTCTTACTTGTGACAAAGATTAAATTTTCATACGGCGATCATCTTGCATTTGTTTCAAGCGGGAGTCAATTTTTGCTGACATCATCAGATTGCCTTTCGCTAAACGCTGTGCATGTAACATTGACTTAATTGCATTTTCTTCATAACCCGACCAATATTCAGCTTCAGCACGATAGCAAAGCACATTGACTGCTTGTAGCGGTGAGCTTTTATCCAAATTGGTGGCTTGCTGCAACAATTGCCAGCCTTCAATGTCTCTTTGATTTTTGTGAATAAATCGTTGAACCAATGATTGAGCTTGTGCCACTTGACCTTGTCTAATAAACACCTCAGCCAGTTTATATGACAAAGCCCTATTTTCAGGCATGGTTCTTTGTAATGGGCTAATCGTATTATCGGCTTGCTCTAACTTATTTTGCCCCAAATAAATATCAGTTTGAATCAAAGGCACTAAAATATGATTTTTCAACTTCATTTTCGCCAAATCTAAATTTTCTTGTGCTTTAGCGAAATCTCCTTGTTCTAAGTAAAACTTGCTTAATGCTAGTTGACCCGCTGGATTTTTCTGATTGGCAAAAGATTGCAGCTGAACTTCGGTCGTTTGGTTTGAAACAACCAATGTATAAAGTTTTAAAATCTCAAAGTCTTGGTCATAAATTTTTGATTTTACTTTTGGAAGCTGATTAGCACGCAATCGAGCTTCACTCATACGTTCAGTGGTTAATGGATGCGTAAACCAAAAATCTGGTAAAAAACTTACTCTACTGGTCGCTCGATGCATGGTTTCAAAATAGTCAGCCATACTCTGAGGATTATAGCCAGCAGCGTACATAAACTGCATACCAATACGATCCGCTTCACGCTCTTGGTTACGACTATAACTAAGCTGTTTATCCATGAGTGCAGCCTGAGTACCCAACATGACAGCAGAACCTACATCACCATCCGCTTGTGAAGCAATTGCTGCCCCCACAAGAATTCCTGCTAATGCGAGTAAACCTTGCCCCTTAAATGCTTCTTGTGAACGGCTATAATGTCTCTGAGTGACATGCGCAATTTCATGTGCCATAACCCCAACAATTTCATCTAAATTTTTAGCAGATGTAATCAATCCAGTATTTATTGCAAATAAGCCACCTGGAACTGCAAAAGCATTAATTTGAGGATCTTTTACCACGACTAGACCAATCGGTTGACCCAGTTGTGTTTGACTTAAAATTCCTGAGAAAACTTGTAAAAATTGCCCTTCTAACCATGCATCTTGTACAGTTGGCAACTGTTTATGCACTTGGCGATAGACTTTCTCACCAATTAGTTTTTCTTTTTGTTGATCGAGCAAACCTATGCCACTACCAATCTCAGGAACATCTGTTTGTCCTGTTGGTAAATTAGGTAAAAAAACCTGAGTATGACTAAGTTGAGTAGTGGCAAGTAAGCCACATGCAAGCAGCAAAGATCTCAAGTGTTTTCTCTATGATTCTAATGAAGAATTTTAATATAGCATTAGAAAATGAAGAAATTTGCAACGAAGTGTTATAAAAGGCAGGATTTTCCTGCCTAAGTTTATATATTTTGAAATCAAAAACTATTTATGATCAATATAACGCTGATCTACGCTAAATTTTTCTGGAAATTTCGCATGAATCTGTGCATAAAAATCCATTATTTCCGCCATATCCTTTTCATAATCACCTGTAGGATAAATAATTTTCCCTACACCTGTTTTTTTCTTGGCATAGTCCATATAAGCCAATGCTATCGGCACTCCAGCCGTGGTGGCAACATGATAAAAACCCGTCTTCCATTGTTCTTGTTTTGCGCGAGTACCTTCTGGCGTAACCAGCATTACAAGTTTAGGATGTGTTTTAAAAAGATCACTCATGAGCTGAACCATACTTGGTCGCTCTTGTCCCTCTTTTTTGGCACGACGATCAATCCCAATACCACCCATTGCTCGAACAAATGGGCCAAAAGGGAATTTCATATAACTGTCTTTAATCGTTAAACGAACATTTACACCTAAAGCTTTAAGAGCCAAGCGTGCATACAATGCATCCCAATTACTCGTATGTGGAGCTGCAATCATGACACATTGGTCAACATTCAAATCCCAATGATTATCCAGCTCCCACCCCATTAAGTTTAAACTTTTCCCAGCCAATTTCTCAAACACTACACACCCCAAGACGAAATCACAAAAGGCGCAAGTGTACCAATATTAATCAACTTAAAAAGATCAAAACGCACAATAATGCGGCAATCAACTAATCAGCATTGTAAGCAATTATTCAAACTTTGGATTGACGAGATAACGAGGTGTACGATCTTCTAAAGCATCAATTAGATTCTGACAAGCAAGTTCAACCATCTTTTTACGCGTTTCCATTGTTGCTGAACCAATATGAGGTGCAGTAACAACATTTGGCAATTGAAATAACGTAGATTCTTGCAACGGTTCTTTGGCATAAACATCTAACCCAGCAGCAAAAATTTTATTTTGCTGAAGAG
This sequence comes from Acinetobacter sp. Z1, assembly GCF_024296945.1. Taxonomy (NCBI): domain Bacteria; kingdom Pseudomonadati; phylum Pseudomonadota; class Gammaproteobacteria; order Moraxellales; family Moraxellaceae; genus Acinetobacter; species Acinetobacter sp. Z1. The sequence continues at coordinate 2,410,666 of NZ_CP101115.1, forward strand.
CTTGGATAAGTGCATTTTCATCAACCACAGAACCACGTGCAATATTCACAAATACTGCATTATTCTTCATCAAAGCAAATTGCTCTGCACCTATCAGCGCTTTCGACTCACTATTTAAATCGACAGCAACTACAATAAAATCAGACTGTTGCAATAATTCATCTAGCGAACGGTATTGAGCATTAAATGCTTGTGCTACTTCGAGTTTTTCACGGCGATTATGGTATAAAACATTCATATTAAAACCATAAAATCCACGACGAGCGATTGCAGCTCCAATATTCCCTAAACCAATAATACCCAAAGTTTTACCAAAAACATCCACCCCAAATTGTTCAGTCGCAACAGTACGTTTCCACTGCCCTTGTTTCGTCCATGCATCCAAATAAGGAATTTTACGAGCGGCACTCAGTAATAAAGTAAATGCGAGATCAGCAGTTGTTTCTGTTAAAACATGCGGTGTATTGGCTAACCATATTTTTTTTCGATTAAGATAATCAACATCATAGTTATCATAACCCACGGAAACAGTTGAAATAATTTTGAGTTGTTGTGCAGTCGATAAATTACTCTTATTGAGTAAACGACCAGCACCAATCATGGCATCAGCATCAACGACTTCTGTTCGTATTTGTTGATTAATATCGCCGAGCTTTGGATTGAGTACCACAACACGATAAGCCTGCTGTAATTTCGCTAAAACTTCTTGATCAATCTGACTAAATACAACGACTTTTTTCATTAAGATGTTCCGATTTTTATTGCATCAATTGCCACAGCCGCTTTTTTAATACAGGCTGGGCAAGCATTTCTTCTAAACTAGCCAAATGTAATATATTAGAATGTTGAATAAAGTCGAGTTGACCTAAGCACAATATCTTTTTACTTGTTGCAGTTGCATCCAAAAAACCTTGAATATATGAAGACAATCCACGACTTTCCTGAAAAGCCGCCAATGGAAATGGCCATTTCAGCTCTGCATATTGCCCTAATTTTGCTTTTTGAATATTTTGCCACAACATCCGCTGAGCATCATTTAACTGACTACTTTCCAATAAAATTGCGCAATTATCTAAAACATACATTTGTAACTCAAATGATTGAATTTGAGCTGTAATTACAATCTGCTCTTTTTCAATTAAGCTTTGCTTTGTAATTGGCTGTACTACAGCAGTCTGTTGTTGCTGTAAAGGTTCGACTTCTTTTATTACAACAGACTGCTGTTCAACTTTTATTTCTGTAATGTTCTGAGAAACCTTAGAATCAAATTGGATCGACGAGGGTTGAGTATTTTGCTCAATATTTTGATCTCGCCACAAAGCAGAAACAGTATTTTTTTGACAAACAATATCTCTAGGAATCCAAACATCAACTCCCAATGTTGCCAATATATTTCGCTGCTGCCCAATCATTTAATTCACTCGTTTCCCAACTCACAGCCTGATTGACTATTGTGATACTTCAAAGTTTAACATAAACCAAACCAGCATGAATGGTGAGCTTTTGCTCAATCAAAGATGCAATCGGCATTTTTAATTATTTGAATAAAATCTATTACAGAAATTCAAACCTATTACCCTATTCGAATAGAAATAACGAAATAATTTAATAGGAAATTTACTGTTATGGACATATCGCATTTTTATTCATCTCAAAAATACAATTTGTTTGAATCATAAAAATAACCGAGTATATTGTTTTAAAACTCGAATTTACCTTGTTTTATGACTTCAAAAAAAACCAGTGATGCTGGCATCTTTTTATGGATGGTTTATCAAACCATGCAAAAGATGGACTTAGATGCTGCTTCAATCTTTGCTCGAGTTCATCTCCCAGATCAACCACCTAATAAATTTGTTCGTCGTGATAACTCAACACAGCAACGTTTTTGGGATGCAGCAGTTGAAATTAGCCAAGATCAAAATATTGGTCTCCATGTCGGTGCCAATATTCCACCTTTTCGAGGGCAGGTGATTGAATATCTTTTTCTTAGCAGTCCAAACTTTGGTGAGGGAATAAAAAGAACGATTCGCTATCAAGCATTACTCACTGATGCAATGTCGTTCAAGCTAGCATTTCCGAATCAAAATATCGCGATGATTTCAGGTTTAGAACATCCTGTTAGACATTATCTAGAGTGTGCAATTGGAATTTTACTAACCTTTTTTAAATATATTAGTGATGATGCATTCACTCCAATTGAAATCGGTTTACCCTTTGAGCATGGTGCTGAAGCAGAAGAATATTTTAAAATTTGGGGATGCTCTGTTCGTCTTGGACAGCAACACGGCTATATACATTTTGATAGCAAATTATTAGATCTCCCCTCAGCTGCCCATGAACCTGAACTATTAAAAATACATGAGCATCATGCCGAATCACAACTTGAACTACTCAATAAACATCAACTTATTGGAGCTATTGAAAAGATTTTAGCAAGTGGCTTATTAGAATCTAGAGAATTTGATCAAGAGATTGTCGCAGGGCATTTAAATTGTAGCTCAAGAAGCTTAAGAGCCGACTTACAGCTACTTAATACCACTTATGAAAAAGTGATCGCTCATTATCGAGAACGCTTAGCAAGGCGATTACTGTCCCATACACAAGAAAGTATTGATCAAATTGTATATCTCACAGGTTTTTCCGAACCCTCCGCTTTTTCTAGAGCATTCAAACGTTGGACAGGTGAAACACCAACAGCCTATCGACAACGAAAACAACAATAATTTGATTTGATCGGCAAATCAAAGCTGCCAGTTCAGTCAAAAATTCTCACCATTAAGTTTCTACAATCTGATCATATTTTATGAGGTTAACGAATATGATCGGTTTTCCAGTCGGTGTTTTTGTCGTAAATGGGATGGAATGGTATTTTCATAAAGTCTGGCTACATGAATTTCCAAGCAAAAATAGAAATAGTCCATTCTTCACCCATATTGCTCATCATAAACGTGCTCGTTTAAATGGGTTTCATGATGAAGGTTATGCAGAGTCAATGTTTAAAAACGCTGAAATGTACAATGAGAAATCAGCACTCATCGGCTTAGCTGCTGCATCCACGATTTTTCTGCCCGTTGCACCCTTCTTTACTGCGGGTCTGTACTATGGCATTTGGAATTATTGGAAAGTACATGCCAAATCACACCTCAATCCAGAATTCGCCAAAAAGCGGATTCCTTGGCACTATGATCACCACATGACTAGCAATCAAAATGCCAATTGGTGTGTGACTAAGCCATGGTTTGATTACATTATGGGAACGCGAGTCATGACTGATGCATCAATAACGGAAACTAATCCATTGGCGATCAACATGCCGAAGTGGTTGGAAAAAAGAGTAAATCAAGCAGCACGTCGGTTATTACCGAAAGCCTATGCTCAAATTGATATCAATACGCAATTTGATCAGCAGAATTTAAGACAAGGGATTGAGGTAGCGTTATAAACATCCTCTTGTGCCTCCTACTGAGCCCAATCATTTTGATTGGGCTTTAATCACAAAAACTATTTAAAACACTTTGAAAGAACATCATTAATAGATATTATTCTGCTACAAAATAATTCCAGTAGAAAACTAACAATGTTAAATATTAAATCGAGTGTCGCTGTCTTAACTACATCATTAATACTATCTGCTTGCGGTAGTGATAATCATCAATCTAAAGAAAATAATTTGACTAGCTCCACATCATTCACAACAGAGTTCAAAAGTAATTTAACTTTACAAAAAGATTCAGAACCAGCCATTCAGATTGCAGGAAGAACGAGTAATCAAAATGATGATGTAAGTGCTTATTCGGTTACACATCACTTTAATCGTGGCAGCTCATCCATCATTTTAAGTTATAATTTTGATAAAAGTGATATAAGTAAAACTTTGCACATTAATTATGACCCTATTTTAAAGAAAGTATTGAGTGTTTCTATTGGAAAAACTTACCTAACCAAACTTAATATTAATTCATCAAACGACAACCCTCTCGCTTGTTCAGATTCTATTCTTTTTGAAGTGTGCAATAATATCAATGTGAAATTTGATGAAAAGACTGGTAATAGTGAAATTAATTTTGAAAATCTAAAACTATCAAATACACCAACTATAACAATGACTCTACCTCCAGTGGAGACTCGGGATGGCATTCAATTACCACCAATAACTAAAAATTATACTTATTTAGCAGGTAAAATATCGGGTTCATTATCTATTCCAGCTCAGACATTTGAAAATATTAGAAAAACAAGCCAAATTAATATGTCTGCAAACCAAAAACCAATTTCTCCTATAGATGCTATTTATGATCCAGAAGCAAAAGAGATTTTATTCAGTTCCTATGCAGATAATTGGATTGATTCAGGTTTAAAACTAACCAAGTTTACGACTTCAATTGAAAATACAATTACGAAATATGCTTTAGTTGAAGCTGAGACCTTACATGGTTTTTCAGGTGCTTGTATGTCTTTTGTCGTGAGCATTCCGATTAAAGATGTTGCGTCAATTCAAACCAGTGAAAATGCCAATGATATTAGTCTAAAATTCAATCAGTCTATTTATCAAGATAATACCATTCCTCCTTTACTTCCAAATATTCCAATTCAGCAACCGTGTGCAACTACATTTATAGAATTGGATGGTGTAGTTAAAGTCAACAAGCCACTGACCCAACTCCAAATTACAGCATCATTTAAAAATGGAGACAATAGAACCTTTATCCAACCTGCGTTATATTTTGATGTAATCAATCATAATCAACAAAAATTTGGAAATGATACGATTCAGATAGAAGTTAAAAATAATAAGATCGAAAAGGTAAATTTTAAAGACTATTTGATGGGTGTTGACTTAAATACAGGCTTATTGAAACGCTCTGAATACAACTTTAGTTGTGATTCTGTCCAATCTTGCCAAGGTATAAGTTACAATTCAAAAGACAACCAAGTCAAATTCAATAATACATCTTTATTCTATAAGGGTGAACATCCAGAATTAAATAAAGATATTCACATCAATGGCGTATTTGATTTTGCTGGACGTTAATTTAGATTTATAAGATTTAAGCTAGAAACCGAGCAAATATCAGCTCGGTTTGTTTTTTTAAAGCTACATGTGAACTGCTTTTTGGTAAAAGTTAAGATGAGCACACTACTCTTTATCAGCCCCAACTAAACCCTATAAGCGATACAAACAGGAACTATTTTCAACTTATTTGATAAATAATAAGGGTTAGAACTACAGATGTAATCAGTTTTATATACCCTTCACTACTTTTTAAAGCAGAAGCAGCAATCACTTCAGCAATAATTGTGATGAATAAAATGGGGCAATTTATGATTCAGTATTCTACAGGCAGATGGTTATGACTAAAGTTATTGAAATTAAAAAATACCCTCTTATAACAAGAGGGTATTTTTTAATACATAAACTTATACAAGGATTATGCTGACTTTTTCGCCATATTATTTTTACGAATCGTGATCATCAATAATTGTACCGCAGCTGGTGTTACACCTGGAATACGAGTTGCTTGTGCTAAGGTTTCTGGACGAACTGTTTTTAACTTCAAGGTAATTTCACGTGATAAACCTGAAATACCATCATATTCAAAATCAGCAGGAATTCGAGTTTCTTCAAGACGCTTTAATTGCGCAACATCTTCATGCTGGCGATTAATATAGCCTTCATACTTCACAGCAATTTCAATTTGCTCGCCCACTTGCTCTGAAACTTCAGAACCTGTTAATTCAGCGATTTGACTAAAATTGATATTTGGACGTTTCAATAAATCAATTGCACTACATTCTTTACTGAGATCAGCACCGGTCATTTCAACGAATTTCTTGCCCATTGGATTATTCGGTGCTGCCCATAAATGTTGTAAACGAGAGGTTTCACGTTCAACTGCTTCCATTTTTTCGCTGTACGAAGCCCAACGTTCATCATCAACCAAACCAAGTTCACGGCCAATCGACGTTAAACGTTGATCAGCATTATCTTCACGTAACATCAAACGATATTCTGCACGCGAGGTAAACATACGGTACGGTTCTTTAGTTCCCAAAGTAATAAGGTCATCAACCAGTACGCCCATATAGGCCTGATCACGTTTTGGTGTCCATTCTTCTTGTTCCCATGCACGACGTGCAGCGTTTAAGCCAGCAAGTAAACCTTGAGCACCCGCTTCTTCATAACCTGTAGTACCGTTGATTTGACCAGCAAAGTACAGATTTTGAATCGCTTTAGTTTCAAGCGTGAACTTTAATGCTTGTGGATTAAAATAATCATATTCAATCGCATAGCCCGGACGCAGGATATGCGCATTTTCCATACCGCGAATTGATCGAACTAAATTAAACTGAACATCAAATGGTAAAGAAGTTGAAATACCATTTGGATAAAGCTCATGTGTATCTAAGCCTTCAGGCTCAAGGAATACTTGGTGAGAGTCTTTATCCGCAAAACGGTGAATTTTATCTTCAATCGATGGGCAGTAACGTGGACCAACCCCTTCGATCACACCAGTATACATTGGTGAACGATCTAAACCTCCACGGATGATTTCGTGGGTTTTTTCACTGGTATGCGTGATATAACAATTCACTTGCTCAGGGTGCATTGACGCATCACCCATAAATGACATGACAGGAGATGGGAAATCACCCGGTTGTGGTGTCATGACCGAGAAATCAACTGAGCGTGCATCAATACGTGGTGGTGTACCTGTTTTTAGACGTCCCACAGGAAGTTTAAGTTCTCGTAAACGGTGAGCTAATGCAATCGATGGCGGATCACCCGCACGACCACCACTTGAGTTTTGTAGACCAACGTGGATCACACCACCCAAGAACGTACCTGTCGTCAATACCACAGTTTTGGTATCAAAACGGATACCCATTTGAGTTACAACACCCTTAACGGTATCGCCTTCAACAATTAAATCATCTGCAGCTTGTTGGAAAATATCTAAGTTGGCTTGATTTTCTAAAGTTTCACGAATTGCTGCTTTATAACGTACTCGATCTGCTTGAGCACGCGTTGCACGTACTGCCGCACCTTTACGTGAATTCAAAATACGAAATTGAATACCACCTTTATCCGCAGCTAGTGCCATTGCACCACCAAGCGCATCGATCTCACGAACAAGATGTGATTTACCAATACCACCAATTGCTGGGTTACAGCTCATCTGTCCCAAAGTCTCAATATTATGCGTCAACAATAATGTTTGTCTTCCCATACGTGCAGCAGCTAGCGCCGCTTCAGTACCAGCGTGACCGCCACCAATTACGATAACGTCATAAACTTTAGGATAATGCATAGTGGTAAATGTGTATTCAAAAAATGACAGAGTATTATACAGAAGTTTTAAAGCGAGTTGGCAAAAACTCTCTGTTTTCTTAGGAATCTCAACTCATTGATCTCATTTAACAATATACAAAAAGAAACCTTATGTTGCATTTTTTATGCATTATTAACATAGCAACTCATAATTCTTAACTTGATCACGACTGTTTTAATTAAAAAATTTCTTATTCTATATACTGCATAAATAAATACTTTAGGAAAATGATATGAATACTAAGCTTTTATTTTCATCGCTTATTTGTGGTCTATGTTTTACAGCAGCGGCACATGCAAATACGAAAGCAAATACTGACCCTCTCGCACAAAAATATGTACAAGTATGTAAAGCTAAAAAGCAAGGCGACATGGTTTCATTTGCGCACAAAGGCGTAGTTTTCAATGGTGTTTGTGAACAAAATGAAGCTGGTAAATTAGCATTTCAAGCACCCACGCCAGCTAATCAAGTGACTCCAGAGACTCAAAGTAAAATATCAGAAACTCAGTCAGCACCTCGACCTGTCAGCGCGCCAATTGAAGCAGCACCAATAGCCCCTGCTCCACCTGTAACAACAGATATGGAACAAACTGCACCATAATTTATAAAACCGAAATTATAAATAAGGTCTTTTTAGACCTTATTTATATTAAAAATAATGTATTAGATAAATTCATATAAAAATTAATTCATCTTAAAATTGTAATCTGATTATTTTATAATCCCTTTATCGTGCTCGAATCTATTACAATAACTGCAAATACATTTATTTAGGTTTTCCTGTGAACTGGTTACAAATTCATATTACTGTTGATCAAAATCAAGTTGAACTCACCGAGACATTACTCCTTTCATTAGGTGCAGTGAGTGTTACTTTAGATGATGCAGAGGATCAGGCACTATTAGAACCTTTACCAGGTGAAACTCCACTTTGGAATAAAGTGATCGTTACTGGAATCTATCAACAAGAAGAAGATGACCCAATTGATGTCGATACATTAGAAGCGTTCCTAAAAGCACAACTCCCTGATGTACCTATGCGTCATGAATATTTAGAGAATCAAGTTTGGGAACGCGCGTGGATGGACTATTACGAACCTATCCAAATTGGTGAAAAATATTGGATTGTTCCTGAATGGTTAGAACCACCTGAAGCCGATGCAACCAATATCAAACTCGATCCCGGTCTAGCGTTTGGTACAGGTAATCATGCAAGTACATTTTTGTGTTTACAATGGTTAGGTAAAACCGATGTTAAAGATAAAGTCGTAATCGATTATGGTTGTGGTTCAGGTATTTTAGGGGTTGCTGCATTATTACTAGGTGCAAAAAAAGTTTATGCAACTGATATTGATCCGCAAGCTGTACTAGCTACAAAACAAAATGCAGAACTTAATGGCGTATTAGATCGTCTTTATGTAGGATTACCTGAAGAGTTTGATCAAGAATTCAAACCACAACAAGCAGACGTACTTGTTGCAAATATTTTAGCAGCACCATTAATGGCACTAGCGCCTGAGTTCTCACGTTTATTAAAAAATGAGGGTGAGTTCGCACTTGCTGGTGTAATCGAAGAGCAAGTTGCTGATGTTTCTAGTGTTTACTCTGAGTTTTTTGATATATTAGGGATCGAAAAGCGTGAAGAGAATTGGTGCCGCATTTCAGGAAAACGTAAAACAACAATTTGAGAATTTTGTTCCTTATGAGTGAAAAACAAACCCGCTGCCCAAAATGCTCCACCGTGTACAAAGTAACCCTTTCACAACTCAGTGTTGCTCAGGGCATGGTTTGTTGCCCCAAATGCGTAATTAACTTTAATGCATTGACCAATCTTCTTAAGACAGATGAAAATGATTCGATTCCATCACCTGCGAATCGCTCTTTATTTTCATCGATTCAACCCGACAGCTCTTTTGCTGAAAAGCAAATGCAAATTTTAAGTATTTTTGATCAAAAAATTGAAAATTCCAATATTGATTTGCTGACCTATTTGAATAACCTAAATTACTTTAATACTGAACCTGTAACCGCTTTACCTAACTTGAATTTGTCAGAAGATAGTTTACTGATAGACCAAGAACAAAGCAGCAAACATCATGGCTGGCTTTATTATACGCTTTGGGGTGTGGGGAATATCGCACTCATTTTAGTTTTTGCATTCCAAATCTTATGGTTTAATCCAAAACTGATGCATGAAAGCCCCGCACTCAATCGAATTTTTAACTACGCTTGCGGTGTTTTGACCTGTAAAACACTAGACCAACAATATAAATACCTAAGTTTTGAAAAAGTAAAATTAAAACGTTCAAATAAAGACGAAACCAATTTTTCAGGTGTTTTAATCAATCACCATGAAAATAGTATTTTAATTCCTTCTATTAAAGTTATATTAGAAGAGAAAGGCGAAGTCACAACCGAGATTACACTCCAGCCACAAGACTATCTTGTAGATAGTTTAAAAACGATACAAAGAATTCCATCAAACAGCCCTTTTCGATTTGAATTTACAGTGCCTAAAAGTAAAAATAGCTTCGACAACTATAGTTTAGAAATTGTACAGCCCTAAAAACTAAAAAAAGTGACAAAAAAATAAAAAAAAGTGAAGTTTTATTGCTCATTTTTTCGCAGAGAGTGGTATGATACGCGCCACGAATGCTTCACCCACTTACTTCTCGTAATTTACAGACAATAAAATCGTTAAACGAACTGTGCTTCTAACTTATAAGCGCATTGTTGGTTTTTTTGTTTTTGAAAGTAGGCTGTAACAAATCTTTAATTATTGTTACGCTTATTTTTTACACAATTCGAGGATTTGTGGCAAGCTAATAGTCCTTTTGTTTTAGAGTCACTGTTTTAGGATCTAAAACAGGGCTCAGTAATTTAGACCACATTTATATATCACTTTACCCAAGTGATATTTTGATTTTTCGGATTAACACGCATGAATAGCAAATCTCCTATTTTTACGGCTCAATCTGATGTCGCTCTCCGCATCCATGTAGATCGCGCAGTTCGTCATTATTTTGCACAATTGCAAGGTGAGCAACCATCTCAAGTTTATGACATGGTTTTAGCAGAAATGGAGAAACCTCTTTTATCTGTGGTCTTAGAATATACTCGTGGCAACCAAACACGTGCTGCTGAGATTTTAGGCCTTAACCGTGGAACTTTACGCAAAAAGTTAAAAGCTCACGGTTTAATGAGTGAATAATTGATAAAATGCTCACGTTCTCGTGGGCATTTTTTTTGCCTTTGTTTTAATCTGTAGACTTCAAACTGTTGACTAAAATCATGACTATCAAACGTGCTTTAATCTCTGTTTCCGACAAAACTGGAATCGTTGAATTTGCTCAAAACCTTGCAGACCAAGGTGTAGAAATCTTATCTACTGGCGGTACTTATAAGTTGCTTAAAGACAACAATATCGCTGTAGTGGAAGTTTCTGAACACACTGGTTTTCCTGAAATGATGGATGGTCGTGTTAAAACACTACATCCAAAAATTCACGGTGGTATCTTAGCTCGTCGTGGTCTGGACGAAGCTGTGATGCAAGAACACAACATTGATCCAATTGATCTTGTTGTTGTTAACCTTTACCCATTTGCTGCAACAGTTGCTAAACCAAACTGCTCGCTTGCTGATGCGATTGAGAACATCGATATCGGTGGTCCAACAATGGTACGTGCAGCAGCAAAAAACCATGCTTCAGTGGGTATCATTGTAAATGCTTCTGACTATGATGCTGTTATTGATGAATTAAAAGCAAATGGTGGCCTTTCTTACGAGACTCGTTTCGACTTAGCAGTAAAAGCCTATGAGCACACTGCGCAATATGACGGCATGATTGCTTCTTATTTAGGTGCGCGTGTTGGCAAAACTGAAGGTGAAGCAGATTTATTCCCTCGCACCTTCAACACCCAGTTAAATAAAGCACAAGATTTACGTTATGGTGAAAATCCACACCAAAATGCAGCGTTCTATGTTGAAGAAAATGCTCAAGAAGCATCAGTTTCAACTGCTAAGCAATTACAAGGTAAAGAGCTTTCTTATAACAATATCGCTGATACAGATGCTGCATTAGAATGTGTAAAATCATTTGCGAAACCTGCTTGCGTGATCGTTAAACATGCGAACCCATGCGGTGTAGCGGTTTCTCTAGATGGTATCAAAGCGGCTTATGATCTTGCTTATGCAACTGATCCAGAGTCTGCATTTGGTGGCATTATTGCATTTAACCGAGAATTAGATGTAGAGACTGCTCAAGCAATTGTTGATCGTCAATTTGTTGAAGTGATTATTGCTCCAAGTATTGCTAATGGCGTACTTGAAGTCACTGGCGCGAAAAAGAATGTACGCGTGTTGGTGTGTGGTGAACTCCCTGCAATTGATGCACGTGCTGCTCAACTTGACTATAAGCGCGTAAACGGCGGTTTATTAGTTCAAGATCAAGACTTAGGTATGATCACTAAAGATGACCTTAAAGTTGTGACTAAACGTGCGCCGACTGAACAAGAAATTGATGACATGATCTTTGCTTGGAAAGTTGCAAAATACGTAAAATCAAACGCTATTGTTTATGCAAAAAACCGTCAAACGATTGGTGTAGGTGCAGGTCAAATGAGCCGTGTCAACTCCGCTCGTATTGCTGCGATCAAAGCTGAACATGCTGGTTTAGTGGTTGAGGGTGCGGTTATGGCATCTGATGCATTCTTCCCATTCCGTGATGGTATTGATAACGCTGCAAAAGTAGGTATCAAATGTATCATCCAACCGGGCGGTTCTATGCGTGATGAAGAAACAATTGCAGCCGCTGACGAAGCTGGTATTGCAATGGTATTCACGGGTATGCGTCACTTCCGTCATTAATACCCCGAAGTCCCTCTTTTCTGCGATGCTATAGTCGCATTAGAGGGACTTTTTTATTCTGAACAGGTATATTCTTAAATACGGAAAAGGGAAATAACTTAATAATGAATATTTTAGTTTTGGGTAGCGGTGGCCGTGAACATGCACTTGCATGGAAAATCGCACAAGATACGAAAGTGACTAAAGTCTTTGTTGCCCCAGGTAATGCGGGTAGCGCAATAGAAGACAAATGTGAAAATGTTGAACTTGATATTTTAGATAATCCAGCAATCATTGCTTTTGCAAAGGCAAACGATGTTGCTTTAGTGATCGTGGGTCCTGAGGCACCATTAGTGAATGGTGTTGTTGATGCAGCACGCGAAGCTGGTCTAAAAATTTGGGGACCAACTCAATATGCAGCACAGCTTGAAGGTTCAAAAGCATTTGCTAAACATTTCTTAAAGCGTCACAACATTCCAACTGCTTTTTATGACGTATTTACTGATGTAGATGCGGCAAAAGCTTATATTGAACAACATGGTGCACCAATCGTTATCAAGGCTGATGGTTTAGCGGCAGGTAAAGGTGTGATCGTAGCAATGACCAATGAAGAAGCTTTTGCTGCGATTGACGACATGCTCGCTGGTAATAAGTTTGGTGATGCTGGTTCTCGCGTAGTAATTGAACAATTCCTTGATGGTGAGGAAGCAAGCTTCATCTGTATGATCGATGGCAACAATATTTTGCCAATGGCGACCTCTCAAGACCACAAACGTATTTTTGAAGGTGACCAAGGTCCAAACACAGGTGGTATGGGTGCTTACTCCCCTGCTCCAGTGGTAACACCTGAAGTGTTTGAGCGTGTCATGAACGAAGTGATGCGTCCTACCGTTGATGGTATGGCTGCGGATGGTCATGTTTATACTGGCTTCTTATATGCTGGTTTGATGATTGATGAGCAAGGTCAACCACGTGTGATCGAGTTTAACTGTCGTTTTGGTGATCCTGAAACTCAACCGATTATGATGCGTTTAAAATCATCTTTAGTTGATTTGGTTGAAGCTGGTATTGCAGGTAATTTACCAAATGAAGCTGAATGGGACGAACGTAAATCTATCGGCATCGTGCTTGCAGCAGGAGGTTATCCTGATACAGTGCGTAAAGGTGATGTAATTTCTGGTATTGGTCAATCACCTGAAGACACCAAAATTTTCCATGCGGGTACAGCCATGAGTGATGATGGTCATGTCATCACTTCAGGTGGTCGAGTACTTTGCGTTACAGCACTTGGTGATACAGTTCTAGAAGCTCAAATCAATGCATTAGAAGTATGTGGTCAAGTCACATTTACAGGTATGCAATATCGTGGTGACATCGGCTATCGTGCAATTGCACGTGAAAAAGTAGAATAATCTCATTGAAATCTAAGCCTTCTTCGGAAGGCTTTTTTATTCCTTATTTCGCACAAACTTAAGTTCTATATTCATTTTTTAAATATAAAATTCAGAAAATTATATATTTACTATTCAATTGATTTATCTCAGTACTCTTTCAAGAAAATACATAAAATTTTCATTGATTTATATTTACTCTGAACTTAATTTCCTCAATTAATCATATTCTTATGCTTAGTTGTAATTTTTTTCCCACTATAACCCAACTAAAATTATTGCTATGATTGCCGAAATTTTAGATGCTCTTTTTTGTTAAAAGATATTTTTTCAAGTATTTTCAGTTGATTGAATTATCAATTTTAAAAATATCAACGGTATCTAAACCCAATTTAGTTTTGAAATTGATGAGTACTTCACATCCTAGATGTATATACTGATTTAGAACATGAATATTCATCAATTTTTATGATGTTGTAACACCACGCACTTCTTTCAGTACTTCTAAGTCATGCAAGTAATGATTTAAGTGCAATGCCAATTTACAACATAAAAACCCATTGCAATCATTAATGCTAGTGAAATGATAATTTCCTCGACATTATTTCCGATTAGGATTTATACATGAAAAAGCTAATTAGTCTTTTTTTAAGTGTATCGGTATTATTACTCGCAGCATGCAGTAAGCAACCTGATGCAACTTCAACTGAGCAAAAAAGTGATGCTGCTGGACTTCAAACAGTTGTTATCGCGTCTACTGGTTCTGATGCTGATATTTGGCGTTATATTGCAACTTTGCCTGAAACTAAAGCTGCTGGTATTAAACTCGAAATTAAAAACTTCACTGACTATGTAGCAATGAACACTGCCGCAGCCAATAAAGAAGTTGATCTAAATGCTTTCCAATCTTATGCTTACCTTGTTGCTTTTAATGCTGCAAATAAAGATAAGATCGCTCCTGTTTCAACAACTTATTTAGAGCCGATGGGTATTTACTCGAGCAAAGTTAAAAAAGTTGAAGAGTTTGCTCAAGGCGCAACAATTGCTATTCCAAATGACGGCGCAAACGAGTCACGTGCTCTATTACTTTTACAAAGCGCAGGTTTAATCAAACTTAAAGCTGACTTTGATCCAGTAAAAGGTACGCCTGCTGATATTATTGAAAATGCGAAAAAAATCGTAATCAAACCTATTCAAATGGCGACAGCAGTTCGTGTTAAAGACGAAGTTGATGCGATTTTGTTAGGTAATACACTTGCGATGGAAGGTGGTTTAAACGTTCTAAAAGATGCTATTTTCTATGAGCCAATTGACCAAAGTACAAAGCTCAACGTCAATGTTTTAGCTACTGCTGAATCTCGTAAAGATGATGCTGTATTACAAAAGGTTGGCGCGCTTTACCACACTGAAGCTGTGAAGAAATATGTACAAGAGCATTTCGCGGGCACTAAAGTCGACGTAAATAAACCGACAAGCTATCTCACAGAAGCGAATTCGTAATATAATCTTCTCAATGAAACAGGCAAAGTGACTTTGCCTGTTTTTTCTTTTCTGCTTAGTATTGACGAACATGATCCAATTTAAAAACATTTCGAAACACTATCAGCTTAAAGGTCAAACGATCAAAGCCCTGGATCAAATTAATTTAGAGATTCCAGAAGGCAGTATCTTTGGCATTATTGGCTATAGTGGTGCAGGTAAAAGTACGTTAATCCGCTTGATTAATTTGCTTGAGCGCCCATCTCAAGGTCAAGTCATTATTAATCAGAAAGACTTTACCGCTTTAGATGCGCGCACTCTTCGTCAAGAACGTGCAAACATTGGCATGATCTTTCAGCACTTTAATTTACTCCAGACCAAAACTGTGTCTGAAAATATTGAAATGCCATTGAAATTGCTGGGGCATAGCAAAGCTGAACGTGAAAAACGACTTGCCGAGTTATTGGATTTTATTGACCTCAAACATAAAAAAGATGCTTACCCTGATGAACTTTCAGGTGGTCAAAAGCAACGTGTCGGTATCGCCCGCGCTTTAGCAAATCATCCTAAAATCCTACTTTGTGATGAAGCAACTTCTGCACTTGATCCACAAACCACGAAGTCTGTTCTAGCACTATTAAAGAAAATTAATCAGGAACAAAATATCACTATTGTCATGGTAACGCATGAAATGGATGTGATCGAATCAGTGTGTGATTATGTTGCTGTAATGGAAGCTGGGCACGTCATTGAAACAGGTCCAACCTTAAGCATTTTTAGTCAACCACAACATTCAACGACTAAAACATTTATCCAAACAGTTTTACAGCAACAGCTACCAATCAATATTTTGAATAATCTTGAGCACAAACATCATAATAGTATTTATAGCTTGCAGTTTTTAGGTACTTCAGCTCAAGAAACAGTAATTCAAGCGGTTATTAAACAGTTTGATCTGAGTTTAAATATTTTGTTCGCCAATATGACTGAAATTAACGGCACCGTGATAGGACAAATGTTTATACAGCTTTTAGGTGATCCGATTATTATTGAAGACGCAATTAAGTTTCTAGAACTTCAAGGTGTGAAAGTTGAGCAATCTGGAGTCAGTCAATGAGAGAATTCATAGTACAGTGGCTCACTCAAGTGACAGCTCCATTTTGGCATAGCTCACTATCAATTGACCAATTCGTTACAGCTCTACAAGAAACCTTTCAAATGGTGTTCTTCTCTCTGTTATTTGGCTGTATTTGGGGCTTAATACAAGGCATTACACTTGTTGTGACGCGTACTGGTGGTATCTTACAAAATCGAGCGATTTACTACTTTCTCAATCCTATTGTCAACGCACTTCGCTCCCTTCCCTTTATCATCCTATTGATTGCTGTTATTCCTTTAACAAAAATGCTTGTCGGCACTTCAATTGGAACATGGGCAGCAATTGTACCTTTAACAATTTATGTCGGTCCGTATTTAGGTCGTTTAATTGAAACGTCTTTACTCGAAGTGAATGAAGGTATTATCGAGTCTGCACAAGCAATGGGTGCCTCACCTTGGCAAATTATTTTTAAATTTATTATTCCAGAAGCCCGCAGTTCTCTTATTCTGAATTTAACCACAGGTACGATTTCCTTAATCGGTGCAACTGCAATGGCTGGTGCTGTTGGTGCTGGTGGAATCGGAGACTTGGCGATTTCATATGGATATCAACGTTTTGATACTAGTGTGGTTATCTTAACGGTTATTGTCTTACTACTTTTGGTACAAATGGTGCAAATGCTTGGCGATTGGTTAGCCAAATTACGCTAGTTCATCGTTGTAAAAAGCGCTCACTTCGAGCGTTTTTTATATCTTAGCCCTTCTTGGGAAAGTAAATTTCATTTGCTGCTTTAAATGTATTGACATGCAAAGGTACTAAATCATCCAGTGCTTGATATCCTCCTGCCAACACAAACAGTAAAGGAATTTTCATTTTTTTTGCCATTTCAAAGACGATACGATCTCTTTCAAAAAGCAGTTCAGTGGTAAACCATTTTGAGCCATATTTATCATGTTGATGGCAATCCATACCGGCCTGATAAATAATTAAATCTGCCTCCCAACGAGACGCATACTGAAAAGCCTCAAAAATAGCCTCACGGTATAAATCAAAATTTCCTTGTTTAGGATGGATATAGCGCGTCAAACTGCGTTCACCAGCCTTACAGCCAAACCGAATACCGAAAATACTAAAATTGATCAAATTGGTCATTCGATTGGTAAAAATTGCTGTGCCATCACCACCATGTTGATCACAATCTAAAATAAAAATCCGTTTTTCAGGATTTTGTTTTGCAACCAAAGCTAAACCATTAAAAGTACAATATGCTGCACCAGATTCATAACTCGCATGATGGAAACCTTGCGCAATATTCGAAGCAATTCCCTCTTTCAGTGCGATTTCAGCTCCAATTAACTGCCCAGCTTGCACAGATAGAATGGCATCACGCAATTGCTCATTCCAAGGTTTAAATCCTTGAATTGTTGCGAAAGCAGTTTCGCCAGATAAAAAAGCTTCAACAAATTGCGGATGATGTAATCTCTTTAATATCTCGACATCGATTAATCCAGGATCTATTAACTCAACCAATTTTTCAGTCCGCAATACATCCGCAACTGCCGTGAGTTTTTCCATACTATTGGTATGCGTTTGAGCATAATAGCGTGGCGAATAACAAGCTTTTAGCATGGATGTCCTACATAGATTTGATCATGAGCAATTTCCATCAATTGGCTCAATTCAGTCGTATCTGGTCGAAATAATCCATTATCAACCTGTTGTTTAAAATGATATCCAAATGCGCGTGCACGATTTTTAGGAGAGATCGCCAAGGTCGTTAGCCTTAAAAACCAAAAACCATTCATCGCAGAAATTGGAATCACAAATCCTTTATATTGTTTGTTTTGATGTTTTTCGAGTTGATCAATTTCGTAGTTTGCAGAAAATAAACTTCCCGCAGGTAGCCTTACACCATTCATCATTAAGGGAACTAAGCTAATACAGGAATGGTTATCTCCCATATTCAGTTTTTCCATCATAATCGGTTGATCGTTTTCATCAACAAATATATTGATTTCACCTTGTCTAAGTAAACGGTGATGTGCAATTCGAAGAAAAAACTTTTCCGCCATCGGACAAGAGCCTACTTTGGGTTTTTCTTCTAAAGCATGGCATTCGATCATCCTAATATTGTGTACATCTTGAGGAAGAATAATGTCAGCGAGCAACTGACAAATGAGAATACTTTCTTCAAGTTCAGCGTGCTCATAAATTTTTCTTAAACCAGCTTGAAAATCAGATTCTTGCTGCAAATTTTGGGTAAATATTTCCTGTGGATTTAAATGTTCCAAAGTTTTCTGTACTTCTGGATTGATATCTAAATTTCTCCAAGTATCTAAAACCAAACCATACGAAGAAGATTGATTCAAAATATTTTTAAGTGCTTTCGTATCATAATCTTCAAAAATGCGAAGATCTTGGAAACCCAAAAGATCACGTTGCTGAGAAACATATTCTGCAATTACACGAGTGGCTTGAGTATATCCACATCCACGGCGCTCTGTTTGATGACTAAAATGTTCATTCAGCATTTCAGTAAGTTTGTTGGATAGAGGATATAAATATTTTTTGAAAATAGTGACCACTTCATGATCTATCAAATCAGACATAATTCCCTCTCTTCTTCTTTGATTTATAAATGCTTCATCCTTGCTAAACGATATGTACTTATATTGTTAAATCTAATTTTTTAAATTATTTAGCTTTAATTAAATATCGTTATAATCGTAAAGATGAATATAAATCATTAACTTATAAAACTTTTATATCATACTCATAGAAAATACTTTACTTGTCAATCATAAAAATAAAGAGCTGCATAAGCAGTCACAATCTGCCCTAAACAGTCAATACTCAAAGCTAAATCTCCAAGTGCTTTGCACTCTTTACTTTTTGCACTTACACTGTAAATAATGAATGTATTAATCTCATTCAATAGCAATAACCACATTAAACAAAGATTTAGGACTCGGATATGCATTATAAATTTCATGCTATTGACGTAAAAAACGCCTTAAAAAACTATATTTGGTTATTGGAAGATACCTCCACAAAAGAGGTTGTTGTAGTCGATCCAACTGAAGCAAGCTTAGTTACTCTTTTTTGTGAGCAACAACAACTTCAAATTAAACAAATTTGGCTCACACACTGGCATCGTGACCATACTGAAGGTGTGCAAGGTTTGTTGGCTGATCAAAATATTTCTGTTTACGGACCTAGAGAAGAATTAAGTAAAATGTCATTTGTATCAAATCCATTGCAAAACGACGATCATTTTTATTTCAACGATTTAAAAGTCGAGATTATTGCCACCCCAGGTCATACGCTCGGTCATATTGTCTATTTTATTGAAGAAATTGATACCTTATTTAGTGGAGACACCTTATTTGCAATGGGCTGTGGTCGTTTATTTGAAGGTACAGCCGAGCAAATGTATCACTCACTAAATCGGCTCGCAGCACTACCAATCCAAACTAAAGTATATTGCACACATGAATATACCCTTGCCAATGCTGAGTTTGCTTTAACTGTGGAACCTCATAACGTAGCGCTTCAAGATCGGTATAAAGAAGTAAAAATGCTTAGGGAAACAGAAAAAATGACTTTACCAAGCAATATCGAATTAGAATTGGCAACCAACCCTTTTTTACGCACTGAAAGTGTTGAAGAGTTTGCGCATATCCGCGGTCTTAAAGATCAATTTTAAGTAAATTTTTAAGTTTTAACTTTGTTATTTTCCATTTTAAAAAAGTGGAAAATGAAATTATTTTTTACATTTAATTCAATCTAAAGCCCAATAAACTCTATTATTAAAATATTTAAATAATTCATTAAATTAAAAAATTTTTTACTTAAAAATTAAGTTTTGCTTCAGTTTCAATTAATCTATTATTACATTACTTACATGAAGAAAAATAAATATATGCAACACCCCTTTAAAAAATTTTAGTTGACCCTTATTAATAAATAAATATTCATTCACATGGAGTTCAGATATGAAAAATAGAGTTGTTAAAGCAAAAAACGTATTGGCTTTTCGTATTTGGTTGGAAAAATTAGGATACTCTGTTAAAAATCTTACAGATAATCGTGGCTTTACATTTAGTTTTAAAAAAGAATATGGTTTAGTCACCTGCGACTTATCTGGTAATGCTTTAGCAATGCAACTCGGTGAAGAATTTGAAGATCATTTAAAAGCATGATCTTAGCAATAGATATGCAATCAGGGTTCCAAATGGATTTGGAATCCTTAATCTCTAAAGTTCCCAATATTTAAATTTTCTCCTGATTAACCCTTCATTTTCTGACCATCTCTCATAAAATAACATTGGAACAAACTTGAATTCCAAGTATTATATCGCGGTAGTCGAGGGATGCTGCGACGATTGATTGGTACTAAAGATCAATTTGCCAGGCTCGACCATCGGTTAGACACTCGCTTTAACCAACAACGGCATCCGCGAACAGAATGATCCATACTATTTTTCTAGGAGATCCTGATGAACGCGGTTACTGCTTCATTTACAGATTATAAAGTTGCTGATATTTCACTCGCTGATTATGGCCGTAAAGAAATCAAACTTGCTGAAGCAGAAATGCCAGCTTTGATTGGTTTACGTAAGCGTTATTCGGCTGAAAAACCACTTGCTGGTGCAAAAATTTTGGGTTGTATTCATATGACAATCCAAACGGCTGTACTCATCGAAACATTGGTTGAACTTGGTGCAGAAGTTCGTTGGACATCATGCAACATCTTCTCTACTCAAGATCACGCTGCTGCTGCTATCGCTGCTGCGGGTATTCCTGTGTTTGCTTGGAAGGGCGAAACTGAAGAAGAATACATGTGGTGTCTTGAACAACAAATTAATGTAAATGGCACACCTTGGAATGCCAACATGATTCTTGATGATGGTGGTGATTTAACACTACTTGTTCACGAAAAATACCCTGAAGTGATTGCAAAAATCCATGGTGTAACTGAAGAAACAACAACAGGTGTTCAACGTCTGTATGAAATGTTACGTGATGGTACTTTAAAAGTTCCTGCAATCAACGTAAATGATTCTGTAACGAAATCTAAAAACGACAACAAATATGGTTGCCGCCATTCTCTAAATGATGCGATCAAACGTGGTACAGATATGTTGTTATCTGGTCGTCGTGCACTTGTGATCGGTTACGGTGATGTAGGTAAAGGTTCTGCGCAATCACTTCGTCAAGAAGGCATGATTGTACGTGTAACTGAAGTAGATCCAATC
The DNA here is from genome assembly GCF_024296945.1 of Acinetobacter sp. Z1. Taxonomy (NCBI): domain Bacteria; kingdom Pseudomonadati; phylum Pseudomonadota; class Gammaproteobacteria; order Moraxellales; family Moraxellaceae; genus Acinetobacter; species Acinetobacter sp. Z1. The sequence continues at coordinate 2,432,072 of NZ_CP101115.1, forward strand.
TGTGCAATGCAAGCATGCATGGACGGTTACGAAGTTGTATCTCCATACAAAAATGGCGTTCAAACAGGCAAGAAAGAAGACATCAACTTTGACCTTCTTCAAAACACTGACCTTATCGTAACGACAACGGGTAACTACCACGTTTGTGATGCAGCAATGCTTGATTCATTAAAAGCAGGCGCAGTAGTTTGTAACATCGGTCACTTTGATACTGAAATCGACACGAACTACCTTCGTGGTTACAAATGGGTTGAAGTTAAGCCTCAAGTTCACCAAGTGTATCGTTCAGAAAATGAAAATGATTACTTAATCCTTCTTTCTGAAGGTCGTTTGGTTAACCTAGGTAATGCAACTGGTCACCCATCACGTATTATGGATGGTTCTTTTGCTAACCAAGTGTTGGGTCAAATGCACTTGTTCGCTGAGAAATTTGCCGATCTTCCTGAAGATCAAAAAGCTGCGAAAATCCGTGTAGAACTAATTCCTAAGAAATTAGATGAAGAAGTAGCTGCGGCAATGGTTCTTGGCTTTGGTGGCGTGTTAACTCAGTTGACTCAAGTACAAGCCGATTACCTTGGTGTGCCTGTAGAAGGTCCATTCAAATCTGACGCTTATAAATACTAAGAAAACTAGGGCAGGCGTTTGACGGACTGCCCTTTTTTCTAAAATTTCCAAGCGATTTTAAAAAGGATTTGAAATGACAAAACGTGTTCCTATTTCTTTTGAGTTTTTCCCACCAAAAACTGATGCAGGTGCGGAAAAGTTAAAAACTGTTCATCAAGAACTACAACTATTAAATCCAGAATTCTTCTCGATTACCTATGGTGCGGGCGGTTCTACACGTGAACGTACTTTAGCTGCAATTAATGATTTCAATGGCAAAGGTACACCAGTAGCCCCTCACCTTTCATGTATCGGTGATGACAAAGCGCGTATCGCTGAACTTTTAGATTTATACAAATCACAAGGCATTGATCGCATCGTTGCTTTGCGTGGTGATTTACCATCGGGTCAGGTTGGTTTAGGTGAGTTGCCTTATGCACAGGACTTAGTTCGCTTTATTCGTGAACATTCTGGTGATCACTTTCATATTGAAGTTGCAGCATATCCAGAAATGCATCCTCAAGCTGATACCTTTGATGCTGACATTCAGCGTTTTGTTGAAAAAGTAAATGCAGGCGCGAATGCTGGTATTACCCAATTTTTCTTCAATCCAGATGCTTATTTCTATTTCATCGAGCGCATTGCTAAAGCAGGTGTGAATATCCCTATTGCACCAGGTATTATGCCGATCACCAATGCAAGTAATCTAATTCGCTTTGCAGATGGTACAGGTGCAGAAATCCCACGTTGGATTCGCAAGCAACTCGCTGCTTATGGGGATGACAGCGCGAGCATCAAAGCATTCGGTCATGAAGTCATTGTAAAGCTTTGCGAACGCTTGATTGCTGGTGGTGCACCAACACTCCATTTTTATTCTATGAACCAAACTGAACCAACTCGACAACTCGTTGTTGATCTGGGTTTAAATTAATTTGTACGAGCCGCTCCCAAACATGAATCGTTTTTATATCGAAACCGAACTTAATACTGGCAATACCATTGAATTAACTGAATCGGTATTTCATCATTGGGTGCGTGTACTACGCGCGAAAGAGCAAGAACAAGCCATCTTTTTCAATGGAAAAGGTGGTGAGTATGTTGTAACACTCACTGAAATTAATAAAAAAAATGCGTTTGTTTCTATTGATCAATTTGATTCAGTAGATCGTACTGCACCTTTTACTGTTGTTTTAGGTCAAGTTATGAGCAAAGGTGATCGTATGGATTATGCGATTCAAAAAGCCACTGAACTTGGTGTTACGACGATTCAGTTATTGACCAGTGAACGCTGTGAAATGCGACTTAAATATGATCGTGATCAAAAAAAGTTGGATCATTGGCAATCGGTTGCAATTGCGGCATGTGAACAATGTGGAATGAATCGTGTTCCCCAAGTGTTAGCACCAATTAGTTTGGATGAATGGTTCAGTTCTAATCTGCCTGAATCTCGTTTTGTTTTAGCACCAAACAAAAATCAAGAAAATGTATTGCAAAACAGCCAAAATAATTTAGCTTTACTCATAGGACCTGAAGGTGGTTTAAGTGAAGCAGAAATTAACACTGCAAATTTAAATCATTTTAAAAACTGGTGTATTGGAGACCGTGTTTTAAGGACTGAAACCGCTCCAGTTGTAGCCTTATCTATTTTAAATTATCACTTCGCTAGCAATTAAAGTTTTGGATTGCTTTCAGCTGGGTTTAGCGGTAATTTAAAATAAAATACAATCATGTTTACACAAAAACAAACACTGTAAACAGAGATAAAAATGAAAAGGATTATTCTTTATATGTTAGGGGTTCAGGAAAAAAATTTGTCAAATTTTGTTTATACGGATCAAATTAACTATCCTAATCATGTGCGCCTATTTGTTTTAAGCGTGTTTTGTATTTCACTATTAGACTATGTTTTATTTGGTTTTTTTTATTCGTTTGATAGTAATGTCTTTTCAGTTTGGATGGCAATCACGCTCATCTCTCTGTTGTGTTTCTATACGATTTGTCATTTCTCATTAAAACATTATTCATCAGTACGCTTTGCTCAGAAAACCAATATTACCTTTCAAATCATATGCTTTTTAACTGGATTATTATTGGGAATTAGTACCATCGTTATTAATTCATTTCTCATAAAAGATGTTCCTACGTTATCGGCTTCACACATACTGACTTTAACTGCGCTATTACTGACCTCATCTCACATTATTGCACTGACATTTTTAACTCAGCATATTCGTTATTTTTTCCTTTTTTTTATTCCAAGCATTACACCTTTAGTCATTTCACAATTTATTCATCGTGATCAAGAACATAGTTTATTTTATCTCGCCTATTATTCTTCTTTTTTAGCGACATTACTCTGCGCTCAAGCCACCTTCAAAATCCATCAACGTCTTTCGCAAGTGTTAGAGAAAAATAAACAATTAATTGACATTGCAGAACAACATAATCAATGGACTGAAGAGCTTTGCCAACAACTGCAAAGAGAAGTTAACAAATCAAAAGATATTGAAGCCCAGCTACAATTTAATAATCATTTATTAGAACAGAAAGTTAGAGAACGTACCTATGACTTGACTGAGATGAATGAAAGCTTACAAGAACATCGTCAAAACTTAGCCTTTGCACATGAGACAGCAGGCATTCGACCTTGGGAATGGAACTTAGAAAATAATACCGTTGGTATCACAAACTCTCATTGTAAAGAAGTTACTCGAGATTCTAGTAATCACTACTCGCTTCTACATAAAATCGTACATCCTGATGATGTCGAACGTGTAAAAAACACTTTGTACGCTCATCTCTGTGGACAAACTGACCGTTATGAAGAAACTTTTCGTATTAAACGCCCTACTGGTGAATGGACGTGGATTCATGATGTAGGACAAGTCATTCTTCGTAATAAAAAAGACGGAACACCCTTACGAATGGTCGGTATTCATCGCGATATCAACCAAGAAAAGAAACATCAAGAAAGATTAAAACTCGCTGCAAGTGTATTTGAGCAAGCTTCTGAAGGTATCTTCATTCTAGATGAAAATTTCAATTTTATTGAAGTGAATCCTAAATATGAACAATTGTCAGGATTGAGTAAGCAATTTATTTTAAAAAAGCAATTATTTGAAATTACTAAACAAAATAAACAACACCATCATAACTTCCATCTCTCTATTCTTGATACTTTACACGAAGAACACGAGTATGAAGGCGAATTCCAGGAAACCTATCTTTCTGAAAAATCATGTTTTTTATGGATGCATATCAATGCCGTAAAAGATGAATCAGATAGAGTGATTAACTATATCGGGATTGTTTCCGATCAGACAGAACGTAAACATCAAGAACAGCGTTTATCTTATCTAACCAATTATGACACCCTGACTGATCTACCGAATCGTTTTTATTATCATCAACAACTCCACCAATATTTAGTTAATGAAGCCTCTATTCAGCATCTTGCTGTTATTCGTTTAAATATTGATAGATTCAGAGCACTCAACGAATTGTTGAGCAATCAAGCAGGAAATGAATTATTAAAACAAGTCGCGCAAAGACTGAGAATTAGTAATATTGATGCGCTATTGGTTGCACATTTAAGCGCCGATGATTTTGCAATCATTTATGAAATGTCACCACTACATCCACCAATCAATCAACTGTGCAGCAATATTGTCGAAGCCTTTAGTAAACCGTTCTATATTGCAGATCAAGAATATGTGGTGAGTATTTCAATTGGTGTTGCCATTTATCCTGAACATGGTCGACAAGTTGATAATTTAAATACTCATGCTGAACAAGCGCTAACTGAAGCAAAACGATTGGGTGGTAATACCATTCGTTACTATTCTAGTGAACGAACTAATTTCGTTGCGAAACATACTGATTTAGAGTTAGATCTAAGAAAAGCCATTCAAAATAATGAGTTGGTTGTTTATTATCAACCTAAAATTTTTGCTAAAGATTGTCAAATCAACGGTTTTGAAGCCCTGATTCGTTGGAAACATCCAACGAAGGGTTTGATCATGCCAGATATCTTTATCCCTTTAGCAGAAAGTACAAGTCTCATTTCCGATATCGGTCGATTCGTACTCTATGAAGCAGCCAAGCAAATACAAGCATGGAAAAAGTTAGGATTTCATCATATCCATATTGGTGTAAACATTGTTGCTCAACAGATATTACGTGGTCAGTTACTTCACGATATTGATGCCGTTTTAGAACAGTATGCAATTTCGGGTGAAAATTTAGAATTAGAAATTACAGAATCTGCATTTTTGGAAAATACAGAAAGTGTGAAAACGGTTCTAAATGCTGTTAAAGAACGCAATATCTCGATAGCACTTGATGACTTTGGAACAGGTTATTCATCCCTCGCTTACTTAACCGAATATCCAATTGACATCCTTAAAATTGATCGTGCTTTTATTTCAAAAATCGGTAATCCTAAACAAGATGCGATCGTTAATGCCATGATTGCTATGGGTAAAACGATTGGCTTAAAAGTTGTTGCGGAAGGTGTAGAAACAGAACAGCAACGGGAATATTTGAAACGACAAAACTGTGACATATTACAGGGTTACTTATTTGCAAAACCATTAACAGCTGTACATGCAACCAAATATCTTCAACAACACATGCGACTGTCAACCGCAAGATATTCCATTTAATAGCATTTTCAAGCTTTTTTGCTGTTAATTTGGGCACAAATAAAATTGTCAATAAGCTTTAACGTTCAGTGAAAATAAGCTTTTTTGACTGTGCGAATGCATGAACTAGTGCTATATTCTTGTGCACTTATTTTAATATAATCATCAGGTATATAGACTTGGTGGTTATCGGAACAATCGAGACTCAGATGGACGATCAATCTTTAAAACAAGCCGCTTTGTATTACCATGAATTTCCAACACCAGGAAAAATCAGTGTGACACCTAGCAAGCAGCTCGTTAACCAACGAGATTTAGCGCTTGCATATTCCCCTGGTGTTGCCGCTCCATGTTTGGAAATCGAACGTGACCCTTCTGCTGCTGCGAAATACACAGCACGTGGAAATCTAGTCGCCGTCGTAAGTAATGGTACAGCAGTGCTTGGTTTAGGAAATATTGGTCCTCTTGCTTCTAAACCAGTTATGGAAGGTAAAGGCGTTCTATTTAAAAAGTTCGCTGGAGTTGATGTATTCGATATCGAAATTGCTGAAAATGATCCAGACAAAATTGTGGATATTGTTGCTTCATTAGAACCAACATTTGGTGGTATTAACCTAGAAGATATCAAAGCGCCAGAATGTTTCTACATTGAAAAGAAACTTCGTGAACGCATGAAAATTCCTGTATTCCATGATGACCAACATGGTACCAGTATTATTGTTGGATCTGCATTACTCAATGCATTACAACTCGTTAATAAGAAAATCGATGAAATTAAAATTGTCGCTTCTGGTGCAGGAGCTGCCGCACTTTCTTGCTTAGATTTACTTTGCGCTCTCGGTGTAAATAAACAGAATATCGTTGTTGCAGACTCACGTGGTTTGCTGACTACATCTCGTGAAGGACTTGATGAGTCTAAAAAACGTTATGTTCAAGACATTCAAGCATCGCAATTACATGAAGTAATGACGGGCGCTGATATGTTCTTGGGTCTTTCTGCCGCAGGAATCTTAACCAAAGAAATGGTTAAAGTAATGGCTGAAAATCCAATTATTTTTGCGCTTGCGAACCCAGATCCTGAAATTTTACCTGAACATGCTCATGAAGTTCGTCCAGATGTGATTATGGCAACGGGTCGTTCAGACTATCCGAACCAAGTAAACAACGCGCTTTGCTTCCCTTATATCTTCCGTGGCGCACTCGATGTTGGTGCAACAACGATTAACGAAGAAATGAAAATTGCCTGTGTACACGCAATTGCACGCATGGCACATGTTGAAGCAGACGCAGCAACTTATGGTGAAAAATCTGCATCATTTGGTCGTGATTACCTTATCCCTCGCCCACTTGATCAACGTCTGATTTTAGAAATTGCACCTGCTGTTGCGAAAGCTGCAATGGATTCTGGTGTTGCAACTCGCCCAATTGAAGATTTCTCTGCATATCGTCAAAGACTTTCTGAGTTTGTTTATAACTCTGCATTCTTGATGAAGCCAATTTTCTCTCAGGCAAAAACAGATCCTAAGCGCATTGCTTATGCTGAAGGCGAAGATCAACGCGTATTACGTGCAGTACAAATTGTTGTTGACGAAGGTTTAGCTAAACCTATTCTTATTGGTCGTACTGCCGTTATTGAAGACAACATCAAGAAACTGGGTTTACGTTTACAACACGGCGTAAATATTGAGATCGTTGATCAAGAAACCAATCCTTTATATGATGATTTTTGGAAAGACTACCACAACACGATGCAACGCAAAGGCGTAACCGTTGAATATGCTCAACGCGAAGCACGTCGTCGTTCGACATTGATTGCAGCTTTATTGGTAAAATTCGGTAAAGCAGATGGTATGTTATGTGGTACCTATTCAAGCTACGACATCCATTTAGATTTCGTAAAAAACGTGATTGGTTTAAAAGAAGGTCGCAGCACATTCTTTACCTTAAATGCATTGATGCTTGAAGATCGCAACTTGTTTATTGCAGATACGTATGTAAATACTAATCCTACTGCTGAACAACTTGCTGAAATGACAATTTTAGCAGCTGAAGAAGTTCGTCGTTTTGGTATCACTCCACGTGTTGCTCTACTTTCTCATTCAAGTTTTGGTAGTGATCAATTTGATCCTAGCGCTCAAAAAATGCGTGAAGTTTACCGCTTACTGACTGAACAAGCACCTGAACTTGAAGTTGAGGGTGAGATGCATGGTGATGCAGCTTTAGATGATACTATCCGTCATTTTGCCTATCCAAATTCACGTTTCAAAGGTTCTGCTAATCTATTAATTATGCCAAACCTTGATTCTGCAAATATTTCTTTCAATTTATTGAAAGCAACTTCAGGCAATAATGTAACCATTGGGCCGATCCTTTTAGGTGCAGCTAAACCTGTCCATATTTTAACACCTACAGCGACTACACGTCGTTTAGTGAATATGACAGCACTTACTGTTGCTGAAATTCAACAAAGCCAAAACTAATAACCTTTAGTGAAGCTTGCCTATAAAAGCTTCGCTTAAGACTTGAGAAAACCTCTATTCTGTAGCATGATTGTGTGAAGAATAGAGGTCTTTTCATGCAAGTTTATTTAGTAGGCGGTGCTGTTCGAGATCATTTGCTCGGTCACCCCTATCACGAAAAAGATTATGTGGTGGTTGGAGCAACACCCGAGCAATTATTATCTGAAGGTTACCAACCCGTTGGAAAAGATTTCCCCGTTTTTTTGCATCCGAAAACAAAAGAAGAATATGCACTTGCGCGCACAGAACGTAAATCTGGGATGGGTTACCATGGTTTTCAGTTTTTTACAGATACAACCGTAAAATTAGAAGAAGATTTGATTCGCCGAGATCTCACTATTAATGCGATGGCAATGGATGACTCTGGTAAAGTTTATGACCCATATGGTGGTCAAAAAGACCTAGATCATAAAATTTTACGTCATGTTTCAGATGCTTTTACTGAAGATCCTCTTCGCGTACTCCGTGTTGCTCGATTTGCTGCACGCTATGCTAGCTATGGATTTCGTATTGCTGATGAAACATTGCAACTCATGAAAGATATTGCACAATCAGGTGAGTTAGATGCTTTAACGCCTGAGCGTGTTTGGAAAGAAACATCAAGAGCATTGATGGAAGATCATGCAGATCTCTATTTTCAAACATTGAAGGACTGTGATGCTTTAAAAATTCTTTTCCCTGAAATCGATGCTTTATTTGGCGTGCCTCAACGTCCTGAGTACCATCCTGAAATCGACTGTGGTATCCATACCCTAATGGCACTTAAACAGGCTTGTGTGGCAAACTATCCACTTGAAGTCCGTTTTGCTGTATTGGTTCATGACTTAGGCAAAGCCCTTACACCCGTTGATGAATTACCACGGCATATCCTACATGAAGAACGTGGTATACAACCTGTAACTGAGATATCAGATCGTTTAAGAGTACCAACATATCTTAAAAATTTAGCGCTAATTGTTTGTAAAGAACATTTGAAATGTCATCAAGTTAAAAATCTTAAACCAGGAACATTATGGCGTTTATTGCAACGTTTAGATGTATTACGTAGACCTGAAAAGGTCCTTGCTTTTGTCCAAGCCTGTGAATGTGATGCTAAAGGTCGTTTAGGTCTAGAAGATCGCCCCTACCCGCAAGCACAGTATGTTTTGGATGCGATGGAAATCGTGAGAAATATTAGAGCACAAGATTTGCCTGATCATATTCAAGGTGCGGAAATTGGTGAAATGCTGATTCAATACCGCATTGAAGCATTGGCTAAATTTAAAGAACAGCATACTGAGTAAGAAAATTTAAATGTCTCAATCAATAAAAAACCCAGTCAAATCGACTGGGTTTTTTCATTTTTACTGAATCAGTAAAAATTATTGAGCAGCAGCAGCTTGAGCAGCAGCAACTTCATCAGCAAAGCTCATTTCAGCTTTCTTCTCAATGCCTTCACCTACTTCGAAGCGAACGAATTGAGCTACAACTGTACCAGTCGCTTTTAGTACATCAGCAACTTTCTTATCGTTGTCGATAACATACATTTGACGATCAAGAGCAACTTCGTTCAAGTATTTATCAACTGAACCTGAAACCATTTTCTCTACGATGTTTGCAGGCTTGCCAGATTCTAAAGCTTTTGCTTCAGCAATTTCTTTCTCTTTAGCGATCAAGTCAGCTGGAACAGCTTCAGCACTTACAGCAACTGGGTTGAACGCAGCAACGTGCATTGCAATACCTTTACCAGTGTCAGCATCACCTGTGTAAGAAACTACAACACCAATTTTTAAACCGTGTTTGTAAACAGCTAAGTTTTCGCCCTCAACGATTTGAGCACGACGAACTTGAATGTTTTCACCGATTTTTTGAACAAGTGCAACACGAGCTTCTTCTACAGTAGCACCGTCTTCAAGTTTCAATTCAGCAATTTTCGCAGCATCAGTTTCGTTTGCAGCAAGTGCAGCAGCAGCAACTTTATCAGAGAAGTTTTTGAAGTTTTCGTCTTTAGCAACGAAGTCAGTTTGACAGTTAACTTCAACAAGAATCGCTTTGTTACCGTTTTGAATAATTGTGATCGCGCCATCAGCAGCAATGTTACCTGCTTTTTTAGCAGCTTTTGCTTGACCTGATTTACGAAGGTTATCAATCGCAAGTTCGATGTCACCGCCTGCTTCTGTTAATGCTTTTTTGCATTCCATCATTGCAAGACCAGTACGGTCACGTAATTCTTTTACCATGCTCGCAGTAACTGCAGTCATGTTGATCTCCTAAAATCGGTAGAATATGAATCTTTTCAACAAAAACGGCCCAAAGTTTTCTCTGGGCCGCTCTGCTTTCTCGACGCTCAATTTGTCATCATTTTAAATCACAAAAATGACAAGCTTGCGTCAAAACGCCTTAAGCCTCAGGAGCTTCTTTCGCAGCTTCTTCGCCTTTAGCTTGTGCATTTGCTTGTGATTGAGCGTATTCTTTACCAGCAAGAATCGCATCAGCCATTGCTGAAGCATACAAAGTAACTGCACGGATCGCATCGTCATTACCAGGAATAACATAATCAACGTTATCTGGGTTAGAGTTTGTATCAACGATACCGATTACAGGAATACCCAAGTTTTTAGCTTCTTTAATTGCAATTGCTTCGTGATCAACGTCAATTACAAATAATGCGTCAGGTAAACCACCCATGTTTTTAACGCCGCCTAAAGCACGTTCAAGTTTTTCCATCTCACGAGTACGTTCTAAAGCTTCACGTTTAGTAAGTTTAGCAAAAGTACCATCTTGAGCTTGAGTTTGAAGGTCTTTTAAACGGTTGATAGATTGGCGAAGTGTTTTCCAGTTCGTCAACATACCACCTAACCAACGGTGATCTACATATGGTTGACCAGCGCGTTGAGCTTGTTCACGGATGATGTTTGAAGCAGCACGTTTAGTACCAACAAACAATACTTTGTTCTTTTTGCTTGCAAGATTGTTTACAAAGTTCAATGCATCATTTAACGCAGGAACAGTGTGCTCAAGGTTGATGATGTGAATTTTGTTACGCGCGCCAAAAATGTATTGACGCATTTTTGGGTTCCAGAAGCGAGTTTGGTGACCAAAGTGTGCGCCTGCTTGAAGAAGGTCGCGCATGCTTACGTTGTAATCTGCCATTTTCTTTACCTTAAGTTTGGGTTAGGCCTCCATATATCCGCATTCTCCACCTATTGCTAGGCACCCAGAGTAATGTGACGATATATGTGCGGATTTTGTAAAACTATTTCACAACGTTTCACGGACAATTTCTAAACAGAAAATTATCACGAAAAGCATTTGATAAAATAGGCGGCTATTTATACCATAGACACTTGCAAATTACCAAAAGTTTTTAGAGATCATGAATACAACTTATACAGCTCCTCGTCGATTAATCAAAACACCTGAAGAAATTGAAAAGATGCGTGTTGCAGGTAAATTGGCGGCTGAAGTTTTAGACATGATTAAGCCGCATATTAAAGCGGGAGTGAGTACTTTAGAACTCGATACAATCTGTCGCAATCATATTGAAAATGTGCAACACGCTATACCCGCATGTGTGGGTTATGGTGCTGCACCGGGTCGCCCTGCTTTTCAACATTCGATTTGTACTTCAGTCAACCATGTTGTTTGTCATGGCATTCCTTCTGACAATAAAATTTTAAAAAATGGTGATATTTTAAACATTGACGTGACTGTTATTAAAGATGGATATCACGGTGATACCAATATGATGTATGTCATAGGGGGTGAAACTTCTATTTTAGCTAGCCGTCTTTGTTCTGTAGCTCAAGAAGCAATGTATCGTGGTATGGCAACGGTTAAAGATGGCTCATATTTAGGTGATGTGGGCCATGCCATTCAACAATATGTTGAATCCGAACGTTTCAGTGTTGTGCGTGAATATTGTGGTCACGGTATTGGTAATGTATTCCATGATGAACCACAAGTTTTACACTATGGGCAAAAAGGTACAGGCATGCGTTTAGAAGCAGGCATGACCTTTACCATTGAACCGATGGTGAATGCTGGTGTTTGGCAAACGAAACTTTTAGGTGATAAATGGACTGTTGTCACAAAAGACCACAAGTTATCTGCTCAATATGAACATACGATTTTGGTAACTAAAACAGGCATTGAAGTGTTAACTGCACGCCCTGAAGAAGATTTATCTCGCTTTATGTAATTTATTTCATTTAAAAAAAGCTACTTCGGTGGCTTTTTTTATGCATTCACAATTTCTTCATCAATTTATCTAAATCAAACAAAAGTATTCATAAGCATAACAATTATAAATTCTAACTAAACAAACCATTTAGTAAAAAGGGTTATTTTGAGGGGAATAAAAAGTTCCTTATAAATCGGACATGGAGTCCTCCTTATGAAAAAACACATCCTTTGTGTTGCTATAGGTATTGCTGCAACCTTACCAACAATCACTTTCGCTGAATCACCTTACTTTAGTTTGAAAGATGGAGATGGGTTTAAACGTTTTTCTGTCTCTGCTGGCTGGTTGCATGCCATGCCACAAGGAAGTGCTAATCCAATCAATATCAATACCAGTGTTGCAGAAGGGTCTAAATCTAAGGTTGGATCAGTGACCGCAGATTCAGTATTAAATGCAATTGATCGCTCTACAGAAGAAGGTCAGACTAAATATAATACTTTATCGACATTACTTAAAACCCCTATCGTTTCAAGTGTTATTTCTGAGCAGATAGATGGTGTTACCCATTTAAGAAGTAATATTTCTGGTGAAGCTACAATCAATGGATTATCAAACTGGCAAGCTCAAGGTACGGGGTTAGAAGCCGACGATGTTGATACTGTTGGTATAATGATGAATTATCATTTCACAGATAATCTTTCTCTAGAAGTAAAAGCAGGTGTTCCGCCAAAAGTCGATATCAAAGGGAAAGGTGATATTTACGCACCATTAACTGGTGTAGATAAACCAGGAGGTATCGGTGCAGTTCTGGGTGATATCCCTTTAAAACAAGACATTCATATTACAGACCTCACACAAGGTGATAAAGCTGCATCTGCACGTGCTTGGCTACCAGCCGTAGAACTCCATTATCAATTTGGTAAGTCTGGTGTCAATAAATTCCGCCCCTACGTTGGAGCTGGTGTCATGTACGCATACTTCAACTCATTAAAAATGAATTCTGGTATTGAATCCGATCTCATCAAAGCAGGTCATATGATTCAAAACATTCATGATGGAAAAGCTGGCGCAGCCTTAGATGGTAAAACCTCATCCGCAGATCCTATTGTCAAACTCAAAGCAACAGATACCTTTGCACCGATTGTGACTTTAGGTGCTACCTATGACTTTAATCCCAATTGGTTTGCTGTTGGCTCTGTGTCTTATTCAAAAATGAATAATGAGGCCAAAATTTCTGTAACTGACCGCAATACAGGCAAAGAATTGATCAGAGCAAATACAAAAATTGATATTGATCCTCTAATTACTTATGTCGGTGTTGGCTACCGCTTCTAAACCAAGATCAAGAAAAAAGCAGCTCGTGCTGCTTTTTTATTTTCGCAACTTTTTAAATCAATCTGAATAAAAATCACGCACCAAGAACAGTCAGTTTTAATAATTTTGTTAAACAAAACTTTCATTTATTTATTTTATTAAACTCAAATGTTATAGCGAAGATACATCAGGTTGATAAAATTAATTCATTATCCTAATTATAATGAGTAGTTTAAATTATTCATTTGGTTAATAATTTGTTTTGGCATGGCACTTGCTTTATATCAAACATGTTGGATCAACGATGATTCACAAAATTTTGATGACGGCCAACGATGTCCGCTCTGTTCGATTTGCTTTTGTAAACATTTTACTAAGCAAAAATTAATAACGTACAGTTCAGGAGAAGGCCATGTCTTCAAAAATGAATTTAAATGCAAAAAAAGCCACTGAAATAAAATTATTTAGCTTTTCAACTCCTGCAATGCGTGCCTTCCATATGACTTGGCTTGCATTCTTTGTTTGCTTCTTCGCATGGTTTGCTTGCGCACCACTGATGCCCGTTATTAAAGGGGAATTTAATTTAACGAAAGATCAAATCGCCAACATCAATATCGCTGCTGTTGCAATCACAATCCTCATTCGCCTTATCGTCGGTCCGCTATGTGATAAATATGGTCCTCGCAAAACTTATACCGCATTATTAATCTTAGGCAGTATTCCTGTATTCGGTGTTGCAGCAGCAAACACCTATGAATCTTTCTTATTCTTCCGTCTTCTGATTGGTGCGATTGGTGCAAGTTTTGTAATCACTCAATACCATACTAGCGTTATGTTTGCTCCAAACGTAGTCGGTACAGCTAACGCGGCATCTGCGGGTTGGGGAAATGCAGGTGGCGGTGCGACACAAGCAATCATGCCATTAATTTTAGGTGTGATCGTGATGTTTGGTGTTGAGCAAGCAATGGGCTGGAGAATTGCGCTGCTTGTCCCTGGTGTAATGATGCTCATTGTTGGTGTGCTTTATTGGAAATTTACTCAAGACTGCCCACAAGGTGATTTCAAAGAGTTACGTGCAAATGGTGTAGAAGTTGGTAGTGGTAAAAAGGGTGGCATGGCTATTTTGATGCAAGCTGCACGTAACTATCGCGTTTGGATTCTATTCGTGTCTTATGCTGCATGTTTTGGCATCGAAATCTTCATTCATAACATTGCTGCAATGTACTACGTTGACCATTTCAACATGGGTTTAAAAGAAGCAGGTTTAACTGCTGGTATCTTTGGTTTGCTTGCATTATTTGCTCGTGCACTTGGTGGAATCGTATCGGATAAAGTCGCGCTTACCAAAGGCTTAGATGGTCGTACTAAAATTTTATTTATCCTCATTTTACTAGAAGGCTTGTTCTTAATTTTATTCTCTCAAATGAATACGATTGGTTTGGCGATTATCACCATGACTGTATTTGCACTATTTACACACATGTCATGTGGTGCAACTTACGCATTAGTCCCGTTTATTGATCGCAATGCACTGGGTGGCGTAGCAGGAATCATTGGTGCAGGCGGAAACGTAGGTGCGGTTGCCGCAGGTTTCTTACTCAAAGGATTACTCGATGTTCAAACCTGTTTGATGATTTTGGGTTGCCTCGTGACTGTGGCTGCATTTAGTGTCATTCTCATTCGCTTCTCAGTTGAACATAAAGACAAAGAAAAAGAATTATACGAGCAAGCTTTACTTGAACGTAATTTAACAACCTAAACGCTTACTTTAGAGGATGAGGCTTTCTCATCCTCCCCTACTCCAAATTCAAATACTTTATAAAGGATACTGCGATGAATAAATTTTCGTATTCATTAATCACGCTTGCATGTTTATCGACTCTAGCTTCAGCATCGGATGATTTTTTCTCTCAAACAAAACTTAGTTTAGATACTCGTTTACGTTATGAGCTTGTCGATCAAAATAATGCGCTCAAAAATGCGGATGCATGGACATTACGCATTCGACCAGCACTTCAAACGGGTTCATGGCACGGTCTAAGTGTATTCATTCAAGGTGAAGGTACAGTCGAGATTAATGATGAATTTAATAGCACTCGAAATAGTCAAACTCAATACAGTACCGTTCCTGATGCTGAGAGCTTACAGCTCAATCAAGCGTATTTAAAATATGTTTACAACCCTAAGCTTGATTTAACTGTAGGTCGTCAAATAATTAATTTAGATAACCAACGTTTTGTAGGCGCAGTGGCTTGGCGACAGAATGACCAAACCTTTGATGCTGTAAGCTTGAATTATAAACCATGCAAAGAATTTGGATTATTTTATTCATATATTGATCAAGTCAATACGATTTTTGGAAGCGAAGAACCTGAGCCGAAGTTTATTCAAGCTCAAGCGAGCAAACAAGAAAGTAAAATTCATCTGATTCAAGCCAAAATCAATTACAACCCTCTTTTAAATGCCGTGGTTTATGGTTATTTGATGGACTTTGAAGATCTTACTGCATGGTCAAATCAAACCTATGGTTTGAGAGTGACAGGTAAGAAAAATGACTTCAAATATTCAGCAGAGTATGCAAATCAAACAGAATATGCAGATCAACCAACCAATTATGATGCTGACTATTATGCACTTGAGCTGGGTTATAATATATCGAGTCAATCAACAACTATTGGGGAAATTTCTATTGGTTACGAAGTTCTGAGTAGTGACGATGGAAAGATTGCATTCCAAACGCCATTAGCAACAAAGCACAAATTTAATGGTTGGACGGATATGTTCCTAACAACTCCTGCTAATGGTTTGAAAGACTTATACATCACCTCTAATTTTAACATTTTTAGCAAAGGCAAACTGGGTACGGAATTACATCAATATCGTAGTGAGGAAAAGAATATAGATTATGGTCAAGAATATTCAATTTCTTATAGCCATACGCTACCAATTAAAGGCTTGTCTGCTTTAGCAAAATATTCAGACTATCAAGCAAATGATTTTGGTGTAGATACGCAAAAATTATGGTTACAGCTTGATTATAAATACTAAAAAGCAACTTTTTGAATAAGATGAAAAGATAATGAATTTTTGCTTGTCATTTAACTTTCAGAAAACTGTCATTAAACCATCAAATTTAGATGATTTAATAAAAAATAAAAAACAATAGAAATTGCAAAGCGCTTGCTGATAAAACTTTTTCAGCAAGCTTTTTTATTTTTCAAAAAAAGGGTTGCTTACAAAGCAACCCTTATGAGTTTAAACTGATAAATTATTGTTGATGTTTCGGTAGTGGAATGTACTGAGATTGAGCATTTTGTTGCACCTTACGCTCACCTACTTTCACTTTTACCGTTTGCTGCTTACCATCACGCTCAATCACGACATTGATTAAACTTTCAGGTGCTTGCAACGCCACATAATTAATCAAATGTGAAGCAGATGAAATTTGCTCATTGTTCACTTGAATAATCTTATCACCACGTTTTACACCAGCCGCATCAGCAGGTCCATCACGTAATACATCTGCAACGATAACGCCCACTGGTTTTGATTGTAAGACATCTTCATCCAAAGTATTTGGAATCAGACTGATACCTAACCAACCACGAACGACACGACCATCTTTCAAAATGGAATTTAAAACTTGTTGACAAACTTTAGCAGGAATCGCAAAGCCAATACCTAACGAACCGCCTGACTGCGAGAAAATAGCAGTGTTTACACCAATTAGATTACCTGCAACGTCAATTAATGCACCACCTGAGTTACCTGGGTTAATTGCTGCATCAGTTTGAATAAAATCTTCATAGGTATTAATACCTAAATCTGAACGACCTGTCGCAGAAATAATTCCTTGAGTAACAGTTTGTCCTACACCAAATGGATTACCAATTGCGAGTACAACATCACCCACTTCATTACCACTCAATTTAAATGGTAAAACAGGAAGTTTATCTAACTCAATTTTGATCACAGCCAAGTCAGTATCAGGATCTGTGCCAATTACTTTCGCCTCAGCACGACGACCATCTTGCAATGCCACGACAATATGTTCAGCCTGAGCAATCACGTGATTGTTCGTTAAGATATAACCATCAGCACGAACAATCACACCTGAACCCAAGCTATTTTCATTTTGAGGTTGCTGTGGCATTTGATTGCCAAAAAATTCACGGAAAACAGGATCATTCAATAATGGATGATTCATCTGTTTTACTTTTTGGGTTGTGAAAATATTGACGACAGCAGGCGCAGCTACTTTAACCGCAGCGCTGTAAGAAACCACCCCACCCGTTCGTGTTGTATCAATCAGCGGTTCAACTTTTTCCGCAGGCATTTTTACGCCATCAGCCGCAACAGTAGGTTTTGGTTGATGTGATTTCTGCCAAACCAGAAAACTTAATGTAACAAGAATGAGTAATACCCAAGGTAACCATGTAAATGCACGGCGCACGTTAATTATCCTCTAGGAGAAATTTAGTTATGTAACGAGTTAATTTATTGAAGAACTAAAAGTTTCCACTATTGTAATGTAAATTGCTTAAAATCAATGCAAAAGTTAAAAAAGTTTTGTCTAGCTTTAGTTACATTTAAAAATATGTTTTTATTGACTGTTATAAAAGATGTAATTATTTGAGGAAGTCCATGGCAAATTTGCATGATATTGTGCAATGGTGTGATCAAACATTAAAAGCAAATGAGTTCAAAGACTATGCACCGAATGGTTTGCAAATTGAAGGCAAACTTGAGGTCAATAAAATAGTTTGTGCCGTAACAGCATCCGAAGATGCCATTGATGTTGCAATAGCGCAGAATGCAGATGCATTACTTGTACATCATGGTTATTTCTGGAAAGGTGAATCCTACCCGATTACGGGGATGCGTGGTAACCGTATAAAAAAATTGATTCAAAACAATATTTCGTTAATTGCCTATCACCTGCCTTTAGACTCACATGCAACGCTAGGTAATAATGCAGCAATTGCCGATTTAATGGGTCTACAGAATATAGAAGCTTTAGACTCAACAGAGAAACATCCGATTGGTAATATTGGGTATTTAAATAATCCAATACATCCTGATGACTTTAAAGCCAAGCTCCAATCAATCTTCGATTTTTCAGTCATCCATTTACCTTGCCATAAAACCACAATTCAAAAAGTTGGCTTCTGTACAGGCGGCGCTCAGGATTTTATTCATAAAGCTGCTCAAGAAAAATGTGATGCATATATTTCTGGAGAAGTGAGTGAACGTACTTTCTATGAAGCAAAAGAGCTTGGTGTTCATTACTTTGCATGTGGCCATCATGCAACTGAACGTTACGGTGTACAACGTTTAGCTCAAGTAATCGCAAGCGAATTTTCGATAGATACAACATATTTTGAATTAAATAATCCGATTTAATAAAATTGAAGAAACCGATTTTGTTAAATCTTTTTTCCATTTGGGTTATACATTTAAATTAAGTCGTTATTGTGTATAGTTCTTTAAAAGACTGTTCTATTGTCTTTAGAATCATTTACAATAGAGCCACTTAATGTAAAACCCAGCAAATGCAAGGATTGAAACATGACAACCATTACTTTACCTGCACTTCCATATGGCTATGATGATTTAGCTCCGCACATTACTCGCGAAACTTTAGAATACCACCACGACAAACATCATAATACTTACGTTGTTAACTTAAACAACTTAATCAAAGGTACTGACCTTGAAGGTAAAACTTTAGAAGAAATCATCAAAGCTTCTGCTGGTGATGCATCTAAAGCAGGTATCTTTAACAATGCTGCACAAGTATGGAACCACACGTTCTATTGGAACAGCATGAAACCAAATGGTGGTGGTAAACCAACTGGCGCGATTGCAGCGAAAATCGAAGAAGCTTTTGGTAGCTACGAAAAATTTGCAGAAGAATTTACTGCTGCTGCAACAACTCAATTTGGTTCAGGTTGGGCTTGGTTAGTAGCTGATGAAGTAAATGGTAAATTATCAATTACTAAAACTGCAAATGCTGATACTCCACTTGCTCACGGTCAAATTGCTGTATTAACAATCGACGTTTGGGAACATGCTTACTACATCGATTTCCGTAACTTACGTCCAAAATACATCGCGACTTTCTTAGAAAGTTTAGTGAACTGGGACTACGCAAATGCAAAACTTGCGGGTCAACCAGCCGGTGTTGAGAAATAATTTTTATTTCTTGAATAAAAACTGCCCCACTAAGGGCAGTTTTTTTATGCATAAAACAATAAAAGAATATTTATCAAGCAAACGATTCATTTTATTTACTATTCTTATTGACGCATATCAATTTCATGCATAAAATGCGCATCAGATTCTCCAATAGCTCAGTCGGTAGAGCGACGGACTGTTAATCCGCAGGTCCCTGGTTCGAGCCCAGGTTGGAGAGCCAATCTACTAATCTCCCATAGCTCAGTCGGTAGAGCGACGGACTGTTAATCCGCAGGTCCCTGGTTCGAGCCCAGGTGGGAGAGCCAAGATTCGAAAAAGCCTATATCATTGATGTAGGCTTTTTTATTTCCCAAAATCTGTCAAATAAAATAAGTTTTCATTTTTCTATCGTTAAAATCCATAAAATGATGATAAAAAATACAATTAAATCAATATTTAAATTTTTTCGAATGAATTGCTTGACCGCAACCCACGACATGCATAGAATGCGTACCAAGATTCTCCAATAGCTCAGTCGGTAGAGCGACGGACTGTTAATCCGCAGGTCCCTGGTTCGAGCCCAGGTTGGAGAGCCAAGATTCTAAAAACCCACTCATTGAGTGGGTTTTTTATTAAGTATTGATAAAAACATGTTTGAATCAAATCTATTTCTCATTATTGGCACTATCAGTACAGTATTGCTTTTATTAAGCTATT
Organism: Acinetobacter sp. Z1; assembly: GCF_024296945.1. NCBI lineage: Bacteria > Pseudomonadati > Pseudomonadota > Gammaproteobacteria > Moraxellales > Moraxellaceae > Acinetobacter > Acinetobacter sp. Z1. Next base: position 2,452,207 of record NZ_CP101115.1, read on the forward strand.
TACGCCCACTCTTTTTCCATAAACAACAATTCTTTGCTCGACCAGTGATTACATCATTTGAATCAAAAATGTTTATACGCCTTCAACACGCCTTTCCACAACATCACATATTAACCCAAGTCGCTTTTAGCGCTTTAATTACCAGTAGTCATTATAAAATTCGAAGTAAGTTCAATCGTAAAGTCACCGACTTTGTTATTTTAGACCAATCAATGAATGTTTTAGCTGTGATTGAACTCGATGATCCGAGTCATATTGGAAAAGAAAAAGAAGATGAAAAAAGAGATAAAATGCTACAGGAAGCTGGATATCGAATACAACGCTATAGTGAAATTCCATCTATAAAACAATTACAGATGGATATCCGATAATACATCATCCTCAGCTGAATTATTCAGCCTGAGTTGTTGGTTCAACTTGTTTTTGTTGTTCAAACTTTTTTGCAATTTCAGCACGTTGCTGATCATATTTTTTCTTGGTTTCAGCATCACTTCTTGCAGCAAGAAAAGCCATTCCAACAATAAAAATCGGAATCAATAATCCTAAAGCCATTAATAACCACGGTACTCGTTTTTTTTCCACCACTTGCTGGCTCATATCTATCAAACCTAAATACTTGTTCTAAGCGATGCAACAATATAACAAAAAAGAGTCTCTATAAAGAGACTCTTTTAACATTAAAAATTAAGTTTTGAGTTTAAAACTTACCCGTACACTGAGGGTCTTTACTTGCATCAATTTTTGCAGGATCAATCACCACATTTGTCTTCGCAGGCATTTTTGCTTGAATAAAGTTATAAATATCTAAGTTTTTACAAACAATCGCTTGTGTATGTGATGCATTAACTACAGCTTTTAATTCAACTTCAGCCGAACCCAATGCTTTCAAATTAGCAACCAATGTCTGAGTAACAGGGTAAGGAACATTGGTATCTGCTGTACCTTGCACAACCAAGACTGGTTTATCAATACGTTTAGTCCCTGGCTGATTATCTATCAAAAACTTCTGAACAGTTGTGTTCGTTTTGAAATTGTTGGTATCTAAGCCGGGATAATCCATCACTTTTTTATCTGGATTATCCGTCATAAATTTGATGATGTCGGCTTTAAATTTCTCAATAAGGCTCGCACTTGAATCACTATCATTATCAAGACATAAACCATTTTCACCTGTCGTACCTTCAGCGAACTCTGCCAATGATTTAGCGCGATCTTGGAAAATATCTCGATAGTCGAATCTTGGTTCATAAGCTTTAATACCAACACCAGTTAATGCAGCATATGCCAGTAGTGTTGCATAAGAATCTACAGAAACACGATTTGCTAATGGCACATTATTCAATACCTCAGCCTTTTCTATTTCAGCTAATGCAGCTGGAGCAACTTCAAGAATAATCTTACCTAAACTTGATGCTGGAGCGCCTGCAACAGCGCCTTTATAAGATATATCAGCATTTGCATACTCAGCAGTTCCTATAGAAGCTTGACCACCTTGCGACTGCCCTACCGACATCCAAGCACCATTTAATTTAGTATTGTAATGATCTTTAACTGCTTGCATTGCAGAAATCGCAGATTTTGCCTCACTTCCTAAATTCAGATATGGATGAATACCCGCAGTTCCTAAACCTTCATAATCAGGTGCAACAACGACATAACCAGCAGCTAGGAGTGTTTCAGCTAAAATTTTAAAACGTGGATTAAGCACATTATTGCTAGGAGCACAGCTATCTGCGATTCCCACTGTTCCATGCTCCCATACCACTACACGATAACCATCGCTTGGTGCAGCAACTTTAGGGAACATAACCATAGCGGTAGCTTTTGCTGTTTTACCCTGCACATTCGTCATGTTATAAGTCATAACTTTAATTGAAGTAGCAAAATTCAAACTATCTTTTGAATAACTACTTTCTGAGATAAATGTTTTATCTTTATTGCTGCTTGAATAATCATCATTACTGTCGTTACACGCTGATAGAAATAAAGCAGAAATTGAGAAAGTTATTGCTAAAGCAATATTTGACCGTTTCATAAAATGTCCTTTTAGTCTTGTTTTTGTGTGCACGAAACTACGCGCGACTTTATTAAGGCATAAAAAAAGTGCTCTGCATAGAACACTTTTCAACTAATCGGTCATTTTAAGATGTTAATTGCAAAAAGATTCCTAGAAAAATTATCATTCCAACCCATCTATTGTGACGAAATGCCCAAAAACAAATTTGCGGTTCACGATCTTTTGTTTTGAATGTTTGATAAATAAAATCAGCTGCAACGACAATCAATGAAAGTATTCCAAATGGTATAAGAATATTTTCAATATAGAGTGTAGAACCAATTAAGAGCAGGCTCAAGATTTGCAACAAGGCAATAATTTGTATGTCATATCGACCAAATAAAATGGCTGTAGATTTCACACCAATTTTTAAATCATATTCACGATCTGTAATTGCATATTGCGTATCATAAGCGACAGTCCATGCTAAATTACCGAAGTATAATAGCCAACAAGTTAAGTCAGGTGTCTGTCCAACAGCGGTATATGCCATTGGAATCGACCAAGAAAAAGCAGCCCCTAAGAACACTTGAGGTAAATTGGTATAGCGTTTCATAAAGGGATAGATGAAAGCTAAAAATAATGCGCCAAATGACCAATAAAAAGTTTCTATAGGCAAGAAAAATAATAGACAAGCGCTTGCAAAAACTAATGCAAAAAAAACAAAAACAGCTTCACGCGCACGAATTATGCCTGTTGCTAATGGACGAGTTTTGGTTCGCTCAACATGGGCATCCACTTTACGATCAGCAAAATCATTAATAGCGCAACCTGCTGCACGCATAAAAATGACGCCTAGAATCATAACAAGTAAAATTTTAAGGTCTGGCGTACCTTTAGATGCAATCCATAAAGCCCACATTGTTGGCCAAAAAACCAATTCAGTTCCAATTGGCTTATCAAAACGGCATAAATAGTAATAGGCTTCTAAACGTTGTCGCCATGTTGTGTGTTGCACTGTTTCCATGATGAATCCTTAGAGTCAATGCTGTCTAATAAACTGTTCAAATGCTGGTAAAAAAGTTTCTTGTACTATGAACTTACATCCATGCCAAGTATAACAACTTTGTCTAGTCCATCCCTCTTCAAGATAGATTACTCGTCTTTGACATGCAGGATTAGTACGTTGAAATAAAAACCAACCAATTGGCTTATTACGGATATGTTTAAATAATCGAGCTTTCTTTTGTAGACTAAGAATAGGAAATATACTTTTGGCCTTTACCCATGGCTGCTCTTCACCTCCATACAAATTTGTTTCTCGGACCCATGCAATATGATGTATTGGCATATTCATCCATCGACCATCTTTCATTGTTAAACGCTGATAATGTTCTTTCGTTCGCTCAACATGAAACGCGCCACCACCAAGATCAGTGAGTTGTTGTGTTAATGAACCAGATGCATATAACCATTTTTTTAATTCTTTAGGAATTTCGCTCCCATTTATTCTGTTTGGTCGTAAATTTCGCATGCTTGGCTCACTAAAAACATCGCGATTAGTTTACATGATTTTTTTTAGAAAAAGCGTATGACTTTCAATTGAATCAAATGCATAAAAAAAGCTCGCCGAAGCGAGCTTTTTTTATTTGGGATGTATTACAGGCTGTAGTACATATCAAATTCAACTGGGTGAGTAGTCGTGTTAAGACGACGTACATCTTCAGTTTTAAGTTCGATATATGCATCAAGCATTTCTTTAGTGAATACACCGCCTTTTAATAAGAACTCATGATCAGCTTCAAGCGCAGCAATTGCCATTTCTAAGTTATGAGCAACTGTTGGGATTTTTGCTTCTTCTTCAGGAGGAAGATCATACAAGTTTTTATCAGCAGCTTCACCTGGGTGAATCTTGTTTTGAATACCATCAAGACCAGCCATTAACAATGCAGCAAAACCTAAGTACGGGTTCATTAATGGATCAGGGAAACGTGCTTCAATACGCTTGCCTTTAGGGCTAGAAACGTAAGGAATACGGATAGAAGCAGAACGGTTACGTGCTGAATAAGCAAGCATAATCGGAGCTTCATAATGCGGAACTAAACGCTTATAAGAGTTTGTACCTGGATTCGTAATCGCATTCAACGCACGAGCGTGTTTGATTACACCACCGATGAAGAATAATGCCATTTCTGATAAACCAGCATATTCATCACCAGCAAACAAGTTCTTGCCATCTTTAGAGATTGACATATGAACGTGCATACCAGAACCGTTATCACCTACCATTGGCTTAGGCATAAATGTCGCTGTTTTGCCATATTGGTGAGCAACGTTCCAAACTGCATATTTGAATTGTTGAACTTCGTCCGCTTTACGAACTAAGGTATTAAAGCTCACACCAATTTCTAATTGGCAAGAAGCAACTTCGTGGTGATGCACTTCTACACGACCAGGACCCATGATGTCTTCAATACGTGCACACATTTCAGCACGCATATCTTGATGAGAGTCAACTGGAGGAACTGGGAAGTAACCGCCTTTAACGCGTGGACGATGACCAGAGTTACCAGCTTCGTAATCTTTACCTGTAGACCATGCAGCTTCTTCAGCGATTAATGTATGGCGAGCGCCAGACATATCGATATCCCATTTCACTTCGTCAAAAACGAAGAATTCTGGTTCTGGACCAAAGAATGCAGTATCACCGATACCTGTAGATTTTAAATACTCTTCAGCACGACGAGCAATCGAACGAGGGTCACGCTCGTAACCTTGACCAGTAGATGGCTCAATAACGTCACAAGTCACAACAACTGTTGGCTCAGCAAAGAACGGGTCAAGAAAACCTGTTTCAGCATCCGGACGTAAGATCATGTCTGAAGCTTCAATGCCTTTCCAACCAGCGATTGAAGAACCATCGAACATTTTACCATCTTCAAATGTATCTTCATCAATCGTGTCAGCTGGGTAAGTTACGTGTTGCTCTTTACCCTTAGTATCAGTAAAGCGAAAATCGACCCATTTTGCGCCACTTTCTTTGATGAGTTGAAGGACCTTGTTCGCCATGCTCATTTGCTCCAATGAAATTTTTGTGCACTTGTTAAGTGCGTGTTAGTTGTTGATATATAATTAGCAATTATCATACCAACAATTTTAAAGCATACCTAAAACATTGAAATTCTTTGCAGAAAAAATGCTTTAAGCTCCATGTCCTATGTCTACTATAATGTTTGCATTTAGTAATGCACCATATTTATACATTACTATTCCACAAGAGTCCCTAAAAAAGACAAAATGTACCAAAACAGTGCAATATAAATAACAAAGAACTAATGTAGTGCTAATTACGCCATTATTCTTAGCATAAATTGGCTTTTTATATCATTCTTTTTAGAATCATTCCAATCAATTCAATTAGACTTTCCATTCACCTTGTTCTTTTTTTCTCAAGTGTATAATTACAAAAATTATTCATACTTAATTACTTATTTTAATTTAAGAAAATCACTCGGTCTAAAATAACTAGTTGTTTCAAAAATTTCCACATTCATGGTCTGTTTTGATATGATGATTTCACGTAATCGCTAGAATAATCCTTCTTTTGTTAAAGAGAGATGAAATTACATAGCGTTCGGATTAGTTTATCGAATTCAATAGCACAGTTAAGTGCATATTTTCAAAAGGTTATAATCATGCTTCTAATGATTGACAATTATGACTCATTTACTTACAACATCGTTCAATATTTTGGCGAGTTGAATCAAGAAGTAAAAGTAGTTCGTAATGATCAAGTGACATTAGAGGACATTGAACGATGGCAGCCAAAATATTTAGTGATTGGTCCTGGCCCATGCTCTCCAAGTGAAGCAGGAATTTCTATACCAGCGATTAATCATTTTGCAGGAAAAATTCCATTGCTCGGTGTTTGCTTAGGTCATCAAGCAATAGGACAAGCTTTTGGTGGCAATATTATCCGTGCGAAAACAGTCATGCATGGTCGTTTGTCAGATATGCACCATAGTGATAAAGGAATTTTTAGCAATTTACCTTCACCCTTTGCTGCAACTCGCTATCACTCTCTCGTAATCGAACAAGAAAGCTTACCTGAATGTTTAGAAGTTACCTGTTGGACCAATCAAGCTGATGGAACCATTGAAGAAATCATGGGGGTGAAACACAAAACACTACCTGTTGAAGGTGTTCAATTTCATCCTGAGTCAATTTTAAGCGAACATGGTCATCAAATTTTTAAAAACTTCTTAGATATTTATGCTTAAACTCAAGAATTAAAAATTCTCAGTCTTCAAACAGCCTATTTTAATGAATAGGCTGTAGGCTGTTTTTATTTTGAACATCTAAAATCAATATATAACTTATACATACTGATCATATTTTCAGCATTAAAATTAAACAACAAACATTTATTTAAAACAATTCATTCTTTTTCAATAATTAATCGACTTTTCACATGTTTTTAAAAGGACGTTTAAACACAGGCTTCAGATGATTTAAACGCCTTTTTAATTTTTTAGATTAAGTATAGTCATAGGAATGATTAAGCTTCAGGGTAACTGGATGATAGAATCTGAAAATTATTTTTTTAGATATCTCCCCCTGAAATATCAATCAGGATAGCCTTATTGTGAATACCTTGGTTTTATTGAATATTATTGTATTTTTCTTGCTCATGGCAGGATTGTTTTTTACTTATCGACCAGATTGGAGCCTTGCAAAAAAAGTGCTCATCGGTATGGGTGTCGGTATCGTTTATGGTCTAGGCTTAAAAACGATTTATGCAGACAGTTCTATTATTGCAGAGTCAGTGACGTGGTTTAATTTAGTTGGAAATGGTTATGTTCAACTATTACAAATGGTGATCATGCCACTTATTTTCATCTCGATCTTGAGTGCTGTTGTCAAACTTCATCAAACCACGTCATTAGGTAAAATTAGCAGCTTCGTTATCGGTATTTTATTATTTGCCACAGCAATTGCTGCTTTCGTTGGGATTGGTGTGACCAATTTATTTGGTTTAACGGCTGAGGGGTTAGTACAAGGCTCTCAGGAAACTGCTCGTCTTGCAGCGCTACAAACCGACTACATTGGTCAAGTAACCAACCTCGATGTGCCTAAACTACTTCTGTCTTTATTACCTCAAAATCCTTTCGCTGATCTGACTGGGGTTCGTCCAACCGCGATTATTAGTGTTGTAATTTTCTCTGCTTTTTTAGGGGTTGCAGCACTTAAACTGATGGATAAAGATCCAATCAACGGCGAAAGAATTCGACATGGAATTGAAGCTCTACAAGCATTAATCATTGGTTTAGTTCGCTTAGTGATGCAATTTACACCGTATGGTGTATTCGCTTTAATGGCGAAAATGGTTGCGACGGCGAATGTTGCTGATATCGTTAAACTAGGTGAATTTCTTGTCGCTTCCTATCTCGGTCTTGCGATTATGTTCATCGTCCATGCGTTGATTTTACTGTTTGTCCGTATAAATCCAATCGATTTTTTCAAGAAAGTTTTTCCTGTTTTAACATTTGCATTTACCAGCCGCTCAAGTGCCGCTAGTATTCCTCTGAACATTGAGGCCCAAACAAAACAACTGGGCGTACCTGAAGGCATTGCAAGTTTTTCAGCCTCTTTCGGAGCAACCATTGGTCAAAATGGATGTGCGGGGTTATATCCTGCAATGCTCGCAGTCATGGTAGCACCAACAGTTGGTATCAACCCTTTAGACCCTTTATGGATTGCACAGCTTGTTGTGATTGTGACTTTAAGCTCAATTGGGGTTGCAGGTGTCGGTGGTGGCGCAACATTTGCTGCTTTGATTGTTTTACCTGCAATGGGGCTGCCAGTTACATTGGTCGCTCTACTTATCTCAATTGAACCCCTAATTGATATGGGGCGTACGGCGCTAAACGTAAATGGCTCAATGACCGCTGGTGTTGCAACAAGCCAATTACTCGGTGTTAGAGAGACTACAAATAACGATTAAGATGATTCACTCATAAAAAAGCCAATCATTCATTCAATGATTGGCTTTTTTTACTATCTAATCTGTATTCAATCATGTATTTAGCCGAGAATTTTAACTTCTTGTGCAACTTGTATAACGCCTTCTCCACGATGTAATGCATTTTGCCCCATCATGACTTTATTTCCTTGTTTGCGATACATGAGCATCGCTCGCATGACTTCAGGCTGTTTTTGTCCTGTAACTAAATCAATAGTCGGAATAACACAGCGAGAGCATGGTTTAACTAAATCAAATACAATCTCACCAATTTGAATTTGCTGCCATTTGTCTTCAGCAAAAGTATCACATCCTGAAATAACAATATTTGGTCTAAAACGTTGTACATCCAATGCATAGCCAACTTTTTCAGAAAGAAACTCGACAGAGGCTTCGCTTATAATCAAAAAAGGAAAACCATCAGCAAAACCAACCCGCTCACCAAGTTGCGCATATTCAGGATCGACCTGACGAACCGTTTCAAGTGGCATATATACCAGTTGTACCTTTTTCTCTAACTTTTCACTGAGCCAATCATTCACTGGATGATCAATTCGATTTCCCTTAACCTGATCTTGCCATACGGTCACTAGACGCTCATCTTTATGTCCTTGAGCCTCAATTAAACTGAGCTCAATATGTTCAGACTGATAATCAAAACAAACATCTTCCGAAGAAACGCTAACCCCTATTTGTCCCATTTCTGCAATTTGTCGCTGAGTCACGAAACGATCATCGCTATCAACCAACATCCATCGACGATCCCATTTTGGCCCAAAACTATCAATTTCCATTTCAGATAGCTGATTGCCTTTACATGATTTCACGGGATAATTTAAAAGTTGGCTGACGTACATATCGAAATTCTCATCAAGGCAGAAATTTATAAATAAAGTTTGTTATTGATTGATTATGATAGTAGAAAATTATAGCAATATGTCTAAATTTAGAGCACATCAGGTTTTTATTTAAAGCATATAAAATCCACATTATTTTCTGATAACATAACTCACTAGCTTTTAGCTCAAGTATTACTCCTTCGTCGTACAGAACCAATTGCGACCAAATCAAACTATTTTCAAATTTAATCAATTCTTAATACTGTAACTCATGACTATGAATATCCAACAGGCACTGAATCACATTACTAAAAATATTCATCTCACCCAACCTCAAATGGAAGATGTGATGCGCGGCATCATGCAAGGTGAAGCCACTGATGCCCAAATAGGCGCATTAATGATGGGCTTGCGTATGAAGGGCGAAAGTATTGATGAAATAACTGCGGCTGCGCGTATCATGCGTGAATTCGCGATTAAAATTGATGTCAGTGATATCCCACATTTGGTTGATATTGTTGGCACAGGTGGCGATGGGCAAAATTTATTTAATGTCTCTACAGCATCTAGCTTTGTAATTGCTGCCGCTGGCGCAACAATTGCTAAGCACGGCAATCGTGGGGTATCGAGCAAATCAGGTTCTTCTGATGTCCTTGAACAGATGGGTATCCAACTTGATTTAGATATGCAGCAAACTGAACGTTGCATACGTGAAATTGGTGTAGGCTTTCTATTTGCGCCGAATCATCATAAAGCTATGAAATACGCCGTTGCACCACGCCGTGAGCTAGGTATTCGCAGTATTTTTAATTTACTTGGTCCTCTGACAAATCCTGCAGGTGTAAATCGTTTTGTTATTGGTGTGTTCTCTGATGAACTTTGCCGACCAATCGCAGAAGTTCTAAAACAACTCGGTGCTGTGCACGTAATGGTTGTACATTCTAAAGATGGTTTAGATGAAATCAGTCTTGCAGCGCCAACCACTGTTGCTGAACTTAAAGATGGTGAAATTACAGAGTGGGCACTAATTCCTGATGAAGTAGGTATCCCATCGCAAACACTAACGGGTTTGGTCGTTAATAGTTCAGATGAAAGCTTAAAATTGATTAAAGATGCGCTAAGTCGAGATAAGTCTGAAATTGGCGAAAAGGCAGCAAATATGATTGCACTCAATGCTGCTGCTGGCATTTACGTGGCTGGCATTACCAAAACTTATAAACAAGCAGTTGAGTTTGCTCAGGATATTCTTTACGGCGGTCAAGCCTTGGAAAAAATGAGCATCTTGGCTGAATTTACTAAAACATTGAAACAATATCAGGCTGACTAAGGATTTCTCATGATCGATATTCAAAATACCATTTTAGGTAAAATTGTTGACCGCAAACATGAGGAGCTTACTGCACGTTTAAAACAACGTAGTTTGCATGATGTAGAACAATGGGCAAAAGAAGCAACACCTGTTCGTGGTTTTGCGAATGCTTTACAGCATAAACGCCCTGCTGTGATCGCTGAAATTAAGAAAGCATCACCTTCAAAGGGTGTGATTCGTGCGGACTTTAATCCTGCGGAAATTGCACAACAATATGAACGAGCAGGTGCAGCATGCCTCTCTGTTTTAACAGATGTGGACTTTTTCCAAGGCGCTGATGAGAATATTGCAATTGCGCGTCAGCATTGTGCCCTACCAGCTTTACGTAAAGACTTTTTAATTGATCCTTACAATGTTGTTGAAGCACGTGCATTACATGCAGATTGTATTTTATTAATCGTGGCATGTTTATCTGACCAACAACTAGAAGAAATGTCTAAAACAGCATTTGAACATCAATTAGATGTATTAGTTGAAGTACATGATGAATATGAGTTAGAACGTGCGTTAAAATTATCTGAACAATGCATTTTAGGTGTCAATAATCGTAACCTTAAAACTTTTGATGTGGATTTGAATACATCTATTCGTTTAAAGAAGTTGTTACCTGCTTCTCGTGTATTAGTCACTGAAAGTGGTATCGCTACTCCTGCGGATGTGCAAATGATGCAGGCAAATGATATTCATACTTTCCTTGTTGGTGAAAGCTTTATGAAACAGCCTAAACCAAATCAGGCATTTAATGAATTGTTTGGAACACCTGAGCAGATTTAAATTTATAGCTCGATACAAAGCCCAATTCTTTATGATTGGGCTTTTTTCATATCTCAATCTTATTTTGAAAAAGAATAATTATGAATAATCATTTAAATTTTATAATAAGGAACCATTCATATTTTTAGGAATAAACATTGAATATTGAGTTTTGTCATCTAAGTAATATTGAAATCGCTGACATTATTTCGTTACTTACTAACGACCGAGTGCTCAAACATATGCCTTTGGCTAAAGATAGCCTATTTGATGAAAAACAATGTCTCGATTGGGTTAAGGGAAAAGAAAAACAATGGCAAGAGCATGGTTATGGTCCTTGGGCATTTCTAGTCGACAATAAATTTGCAGGTTGGGGTGGCTTACAATATGAAGATGGAGATGCTGATTTAGCACTAGTGTTGCATCCTAAGTACTGGGGATTAGGCAAGAAAATATTTAATGAAATTATAAGAAAAGCATTTAATGAAATGGGTATAGAATCAATCACGATTTTATTACCCCCTACAAGAAATAAATTAAAAAGAGTTTATTTATTAGGATTTGAGTTTGAAAGTGAAATTATGCTTAGTGGTGAATGTTTTATAAAATATAGACTATATAAGCCCTCAATATGAAATAAGGTGATTTAGATAACCAATCATTGTTCTTAAAGTAGACCACGACTAAACTTTCATTGATCAAAAAAATTATATGAATCTGATTCAGTTCAAATCAACACGGTTTCAGACTATAATTTTCCATCCCTCTCGTATCTTATATATTTTCTTAAAATTATGAGTAAACATGATTCCTCGCTTTCTAAAGATCAGTTTAACTTACTGAAAGCTTTTAAAAAGCAAATCTCAAACCCTCAATCCAACACGATTACAAAACAAGCTGAGTCACAAAAGGCTACTGCTGTTGAAGAGCTGGAAGATACAGAGCTTTTTAAAAAAGCATTATCGGGGGTTAAGCCCATTGATAATGGCAATATTGCACAGATTCAGACCGCACGATCAAAAAAAGTAGATGCTCAAACATTAGCAAAACGGGCTGCGGCTGAAGGTGGTGCGGAGCAAGAGCTCACAGAGATTTCAGATACTCAAGCGATTTTAAATCCTGTGGCAAGCCAAGCTGCATTAAGCTATCGAATTGCAACTTTACAGCACAAAGTGTTTGAAGACTTAAAAGCAGGTAAAATTCGCTGGTTTGAAGCTGTTGATTTACATGGTTGTACCGTTGAACAAGCGCGCGCAGCTGTACTGCAAATTATTCAAATTGCTAAAGATGAAAATCAAAATGTCATCAAAATTGTTCACGGTAAAGGTCCAGAAGCGATTTTAAAAACCTATGTAAACGGCTGGCTTAGACAACATCGTGATGTACTTGCCTTTGTCAGTGCGCCAGAAAATCAAGGTGGTACTGGTGCTGTTCTTGTGCTCCTAAAACGTGCAGAAAAGAACCCAAAGTACAAACAATAATCGGCATTTGACTCAAAAGTAAGTTTTTGAATCGTTTTCTGATACAATTCCCGTTTTGTTCAACCCACCTAAGTGAACATTGTTATGTCTATGCAGCAATCGTACGCAAATATCTTAACTGCCGTTGGCGAAGATTTGAATCGTCCAGGCCTCAAAGATACGCCTATGCGTGCGGCTAAAGCTTTTTCTTTTTTAACTTCTGGTTATAGTAAAACACTTGAAGAAGTTACAAATAGTGCGGTTTTTCCATCCGATAACCATGAAATGGTATTGGTTAAAAATATTGAATTTTATTCACTTTGTGAACATCACCTACTCCCTTTTTACGGTCGTGTCCACATTGCATATTTGCCTGAAGGTCAGGTTTTAGGTTTATCTAAGTTTGCACGTATTACAGAAATGTTTGCGCGTCGTTTGCAAATTCAAGAAAACTTAACGCAACAAATTGCTGAAGCAGTTGCAGAAGTAACTCAAGCTCGTGGTGTTGCTGTTGTAATTGATTCTGCTCATATGTGTATGATGATGCGCGGCGTTGGCAAACAAGAATCAACCACTCGTACGGTTTCTTTTGTTGGTGATTTTAAAACGGACAAAGAAGCACGTCGTGAATTTTTAAGCGCTGTTCCTGAAAGTTATTAATCAGAGCATTGTCATGTCTTCCATTCAGTTAGCAGGCTTTGGTGAGTTAATTCAAGCTGAAGCCAGTGTTGATTATCCTCGTCCTGATCGCTTGGTTAAAGGCAATCCACAACGTCTTACCTATGACTTATATACACATCCTCATATGGGTTGTGGAATTTGGCAATGTGAAGTCGGTGCTTGGAATATTCAGTTTGCAGACAATAAACAAGAGTTCTTTCAAGTCATTGAAGGTGTTGTGCGTATTCACGATGCCAAAACAGATTCATATATTGAAGTTTCTGCGGGTCATGCAGGCATTATCCCACCCTCATTTGTTGGTACGTTTGAAGTGATTGAAGCTGTAAAAAAATACTTTGTGATTGTTGAAGTTTGATCAATCCTCTTTAAATTTCAAACTCATCTGGAAAACTCTCGAATTTTTTCATTTCACCCAGTTCAATTCCATATAATTTACAGATAATCAACGCTTCAAAACGCCACTTCCCCAACAACGCAATTTTGTGGAAAAATTTCTTTTCCCAATATTTACCTTGCTGCTGATCATGTTCAAGCTGTTGTAAATACAAACTCATCGCAGACGCATCGACTGTTGTATTCAACAAGCCATCTAACTGTCTAAATGGATAATCAACAGCATAGGTTTCACTAATCGTTTCAACCTCAAAATAGGGATAGCTAATCAAATCAATGAGCCGATCTGAAGGGTAAACCAATAATCCATCGATTATTTTTATAATATCAGCCTCATCGCCATAACAGATTGCGCAACAAAGCAAAAACAATGCATGGCTGTAATCTGTCGTCAGTTCTATTGCAGCAACACCGAGCCGTTGTTCATACGACTGAATAAGAGATAATAAGTCAGCATACGCTAACCAAAACTGATAAACAGACAAATAAATTTCTCGAATTTTTGTCGAATCTACACCTAAATCATAGGCAAGACGAATGAGATAGGTCAGCTCCAAACAAAAAATTTTAAAATATATTTCCTGCTCTAATAACTGATAGACATCAAGATCATCAACTGCATACGGATCAAAGTATAAACTTTCATTTTCTCTATACTCCGAGACTTGCTCTCTAATATCATTCCAATGGCTTAAAGATCCCGGTTGAGAAATTCTCCATTTTTTTGGGTCAGAGATACTTTCTTGGACCTCATCCAATCGTTGTTGTAATTTTTCAAATTCTTGTTCTTGATCAATATCATTCATCATTAAAAAAACCAAACATAACCCAAACCGACTTTACTCCAGTCTTTATGATCTTGCTGTTCAAAATCCCAATTCAACCGTAAAGAATTATTTGAATTTAAACTATATTGGAGTTGAGAACCGACTCTTAGATTCCACTGACTTTGATCTTCCCAATACGGCAATTCAATTTGTACAACACTATTAATCTTATCCGTCCAGATATTCATACACCCAACTGTTGGTCCTACACCAACGCGCCAACCTTTATCGAGCGAACGACCACCTTGAATATGGCTTTGCATTTGGGCGTAACATAAATGTCGACGATCATAATCGGCTAAGCTGTAGCCGACTTGCATATTAAGGTTCACAACACCATGCTGCTGATCATCACTGAAATTTCCATGATCTAGTGCTTCTTGCTTCCACCCTAAATTAAATCCCCACGTAATCGGTGATTTAAAAGGTTGAATAGGGTTATACGAATTCACTGTCAATAAATCTAAATGTTCGAGCTTAAGATGATCATCACGATATTGAATATTGCCATTTAGAAATAGTAATTGAGTACCTAAACGATAACCACCTTGGGGATCAATCAGATCATGATAAGCCTGACGATGTCCTAACTCGATAAACTTCTGTCCTTGTACTTCACCGACATTTATAGATAAATTTCGTGCATGGTGTCCTTCCACAGGTTGCATTTTAGGACGCTCAGGCTCTTGACGCTGTTTTTCAACATCATTTTGGCTTCTTTCGGCAAGAAGCTGTCTTAACTGCGGCTGGGCAAAATCTGCATCAATCTGACGACTGATATATTGCAAATATAAATCGTCATATGCCATTTCTAAGATTTTTGCTTGATCGTGTTGATTATATTTTTCTAATAATGGTTGAGCTTTGCCAACATCTTGAAATGCAACTTGATGAGCAACTTTAGCCAGCGGTGTACCGTGTTGTTTTGCTTGTGATAATAATTGAGTTTCCAAGGCTGGACGATAGACCACCTCTTTGACTAAGTCTTGTTGATCTACAGCCTTTAACGTTTCAATCGGAATTGCAGCATAATTAAATTGTTTTTTTAAGTCTAAATTTGGACGAACTAAATCAATTAATCCAAGCAAACGATACGCACAGTTATCGCTGACGAAATAATAAGGAAAACTGACATGCTGCATTTCCCAAATATGTTCGACTAAGAAACGAGTCTCTTCAGGTGTTAAATTGAGCTCATACTCCCATAAATCACGACTTTCAAAGTCGCCATATTCTTTTACTTTACGATAGTAAGGCATTAAAGAGTATTCACCCGGATACTGCCCTGTTAAACCTTTCCATGCATATGACCAATTATCCTCACCACTAACTGTCGCTGCATAGTTTACTGCGTATGAAACTAAGTTTAGTTGTTTCTGATCTTTAGGGTCTAAACGCAGTAAGGTATGCCCAAACATCGAACTTGGATTACCCATAAAGTCAGTTGCGTAAATCAACGTGGCTTTATGTGGTTTAATTTGATTAATCCATTGATCAAACTCAGGACACTTCACGATTGGAAGCTTTTCGGTATCAATATTGAGTTGTTGGATCAACCAACGGCTACGAGCAGGAAATTTGCAACGAATCGATTGATTCTCAGCAGTATTAATAAATAGAGCTTTTACATCAGCTTCTAATTCACCTTTTAAATTATTTTTTCCATCTTTTGCATAAAAATATCCATCATAAGCAACCTCACTATTTTGCGATTGGTCTGCATACATTAAGCGTTGCCAGGTGATGTTTTGCTGCAGTTGTTTCTGTTCAGCAATCTGCAAATAATTTTGTATATCGGTTTCAACTGAGGCATGTGCAAAGTGGCACATTAAAGAAGCGAGGGTGCAGGTTATTAATTTCATTCAGCCGCAAATTTTAAGATTATTAAGATTAAATGATCTATAAAAAACCCTGCCATTGAGACAGGGTTTTATATTCAAACGTATTAAACGTAAGCTTTAAGTACAGCGTCTTTTGCCATTACACCTTGTAATGAATCTAATACTTGAAGTGTATTTTGATTTTTGCTTGAATAAATTTCAGCAAAGTTTGCTTTAGAAACTGCGAAGAAACGTGCTTTGTCTGTTGCTTTAATTTGCATAAGTTCAGCAAGTACGTTTAAGCTTTCGCCTTGACCTACAGCCATATCACGCGCTAAAGATTCAGCATTTTCATTTGTAAAAGTAACGACTTGAGCCGTAACTGTTCCACCTTGACGGCATCCTAAAGTACCGAAAGTAATACCTAATAATTGGTTAGTAAAAATACCATTTGTAGTTGCAGCTAGAATTTTAGGTGCAATACCTTTTTGACCAGCCCAAATTTGGGTACCAGCACCACAACCAACATCATTATCAGCCATTGCGACACTTGAACCAGCTGCGAGTAGCGCTGCTAATGCAATTTTTTTCAACATAGAAATAATCTCCAGGATCAATTATTTTTTGGTATTTGTTATCACTATTGTGTTGTGTAACACTTATTACACGTAAATTAAAATAGCGAGGTTAAAGTCTTTTAGCAATTAAAATTTGAAATAAAGCTGAAATATTTATAAAGCGTATTTAAAAAAATAACCATGAATAAAACTTTTCACTTATTTAATTGCCAAGTTCCATTGTGATTGCGTGTTCCTAAAATTTTTAAAACTAAAACCAAACTTAATAATAACAATAGGTACCATGAGCCAAGTTTTCCCCAGCCAACCATATGCCAAGTATTGACTTGACTTGGATAAAGCCAAATTTTATAAAAGGTACTAATGTTTTCTGCAATCCAAATCAAAAATGCAAGCAATAATAAAATTGGAAGCATTGGTACCTTGAAGCGCATGTTTTTCAACTGGAAATATAATTTCGTTTTCCAGAAAACAACCACACTCCAACTAAATAAAATCAAGCGAATATCTGGAAGAAAAAATTTAGTCATAAAATTTAAATAAGAAAGAACAGCTAAACACATCATATTTCTGAAGGTAGGCAAGTTCTCAAAAGAAACTGTATATAATCTTAAAGATCGGGCAAAGAAACTACCCACAGCCGAATACATAAATCCTGCAAATAAAGGCACAGTTAATAATTTAAAGATCGCAGGTTGTGGATATTGCCAAGAAGCAATTGCTGGATGAGTTAGAAAAATTTCCATCCCCATCGCCATAATGTGAAACATAGCAATCACTTTTGCCTCAGCCCATGACTCTAACTTTAAATAAATTAAGCAAACTTGAATAATCAGAGCATAAAACAATAAATAATCATAACGGAAGAAACCATAATAATCTTGGCTTCCCATAGGTGCAGTGATTGCAAATGCAATTAAAAGCAATAATCCAAATAAGGCAGCTGAAGCTGCCTTAATCATAAAATTTGAAAGTAATACAATCAATTGCACAAACCTAGTCCTAATATTTAGTCTTGAAGGATTAAAAGTATCAACCTAAATATTTCGCACTGTATTCATGTACTGTATCGACAAAAATCTTCGGCTGAGCTGGATCGACCCATTGAGTAATACCATGACCAAGATTTGCGATATATCCTGTTTTTTCACCATTTTTATAGGCATCATCTAGCATTGCTTTCACAGATTTTTCAATTGAAGCTGCTGATCCATACAATACCGCTGGATCTAAATTTCCTTGTAATGCTGCTCGACCATTTACAATTTCGCGAGCAGTATAAAGTGGTGTCGTCCAATCCAAACCAAATGCATCAGCCCCGGTGGTCAGCATCGTTTCTAACCACTGTCCGCCACCTTTGGTAAATACAATGATTGGAATACGGCAACCATCTTTTTCACGTTGAAGCCCAGCAATAATCTTCGTCATGTAGTTCAAAGAAAACTCAAGATATTCGCGATGAGCTAATGCCCCGCCCCAACTATCAAAGATTTGAATTGCTTGAGCACCTGCATCAATTTGTGCATTTAAATAATCAATCACTGAATCAGCAAGATGATCTAATAATGCATGTAACACTTCTGGCTGAGCGTACATCATATTTTTGGTGAAACGGAATTCTTTACTCGAACCGCCTTCAATCATATAAGTCGCTAAAGTCCAAGGACTACCAGAAAAACCTATCAAAGGTACCTGACCACCTAATGCAGATCGGATTGTCGATACTGCATTCATAACATAAGCTAAATCAGATTTTGAATTTAATTTCGGTAAGTTAGCGACATCTTGCTCAGTACGAACTGTTTTATGAAATTTTGGACCTTCACCTGTTTCAAAATACAATCCCAAACCAAGTGCATCAGGAATCGTTAAAATGTCAGAAAACAAAATTGCAGCGTCTAAATCATAGCGGCGTAATGGTTGTAAAGTGACTTCACAAGCAAATTCTGTATTTTTACATAGAGATAAAAAGTCTCCTGCTTGCGCACGAGTTGCTTTGTATTCTGGTAAATAACGTCCTGCTTGACGCATCATCCATACTGGCGTGGTGTCTACAGGTTCACGTAGCAAAGCTCGTAAAAAACGATCATTTTTTAACGTTGTCATTACCAATCTCTAAATTTTTTCATGTGAAGCGCATGATAACAAAGTTCACCCCTTTTTTATAATTCCAAATCCATACAAAAAATCAGACTTCCTACATTATTTTTTACTTAGACACAAAACTGCTACTGCAAGGTCACTGATTTTCTGTAATACTTGCAATATCTTATATCTCAATATGAATAATTCTTAAGGTTGAATTACATGTTTGTTCGCTCATTACTCGCTATGAGTTTAAGTTGTATTATTGCCAATGTTGCTTTTGCTGCCCCAACAACTGAGCAACCTTTAAATCCAAAAAAAATTTCGGCATCTGTCCAAGATCCGATTGATCCTTTAGCAGTAGAACATTCAGCTGCTTCAAGCGTTGTTGCACAACCTGCATCAAGTGTTGCCGATAATGCAGTTTCTGATCCTCAAGTAAATACAGGCGTTGCTTCAGCAGTTTCTTCAAAATTAGAAACTACTCCTGAATCATCTACCGCTAATAATGTTACGCCTGCTGTAAAAGTTTCATGGACACTGGATAGCATGAATAATGCAGAGTGGCCTGAAGGCTTACCAAAAGGTCAGCTTCCTGCCTACGCACGTGCTCATGTAATGCTGAATAATGCACACGCATCACCTGGCGCAATTGATGGTGCAAACGGTAAGAATACTTTAAAAGCGATTGCTTCATTCCAACAGATGAATGGATTAACACCAACAGGTCAGTTAACTCAAGAAACATGGGATGCCTTGGTTGCAAAACAAACCAAGCCTGCTTATGTTGAGTACACCATTACCGATGCAGACTTGAAGGGTCCATACGCAGATTCGATCCCTTCGGACTATGCTTTACAAGCAAAAATGAAAGGCTTGTACTATACCCGTGTAACTGAAATGTTAGGCGAAAAATTCCATATGGATGAAAATTTCTTGAAGAAATTAAATCCGACCGCAACCTTTAAAAAAGCAGGCGAAAAAATTATCGTTGCGAATGTTCGTAATGATTTACCAGAAGACATTCATTTGATTGTTGCGCATAAAGGCGCTCGTCAACTTTATTTATTCAACAGTCGCAACCAAATGATTGCTTCATTTCCTGCAACAATTGGTAGTACTGACACGCCTTCTCCAACGGGTACGTATAAAGTAGTCGGCGTTGCTAAAAACCCTTGGTATAGCTACTCACCTTCAAACTTTATTCAAGGTAAAAACTTAAAACCTCTTTCTTTACCGCCTGGTCCGAACGCACCAGTAGGTAATATTTGGATTGGTTTGAGCAAAAAGTCTTTTGGTATCCACGGGACTCCAAATCCATCTTTAATCTCTAAGACTGCATCGCATGGTTGTATCCGCTTGACCAACTGGGATGCGAATGACTTAGGTGCTAAGGTGCGTTCTGGGGTTACAGTAAAATTCTTAGAATAATTTTTTAGTACAATACGATAGATATTAAAAAACCGAATATCAATATATTCGGTTTCTTAATATCTCAAATTTAGTCAATGATGGGTAATGGTTGATAATAAATTTGATTTCGACCTAACTGTTTTGCTCTATATAATGCTTTATCTGCGGTATCAATTAACACTTCTTGACTGATTTTAGAGTTGCCATTAAAAACAGTAATACCCAAACTGATAGTGACATGATTAGACACTAAAGACTTTTCGTGTGGAATCATTAAGCGATCAATCGCACGGTAAATATTCGTTGCTACCGCATAAGCACCTTGAGCAGATGTTTCTGGTAACAATACCACGAACTCTTCACCACCATAACGTGCAATAAAATCCATATGACGAATTGAACTTTTAATAGATTTAGCAATGGTAGAAATCACTTGATCGCCCATTTGATGTCCGTAATAATCGTTATAGTTTTTAAAATAATCTATATCAATAAATAAGACTGACATTGATTTTGTTTCTTTGCATGCCATCTCATAGTAATAACTAAACATTTCTTCAAATGTCCGTCTATTTGATACAGTAGTTAACTCATCATGTTGGCTTAAATGCAAAAGCTCAGATGCTTGTAGACGGAGAATTTTCTCATCGATTTCTGAGATTTTTGTTTTTAAAAATATTTTTCGCTCTTTGGTCGACAGCATAATACTAATTGAAAATCCCAATAATAGACTTCCAATAAAAGTTCGACCTAACATTAGAAAATCACATGGAATATTTAAAAAGTATAAACACAATAAAATCATGACTGCGGCAGAAGAACCAATCCACAGCATGTGTTTTGGTTTAATTCCGCTTAGAATAAAACCCAACATATATATAAATGCAATTAGAACCATTGATTGGTTTTGTAAAACTCTATTCGATACACACATCATGAGTAAAGAAGGAAAAAAAATAGTACAAAAAACAATCGAACAAGCAGCAGGATAAAATAATTGATTTAATTTTTTAAATCTCGAGAATGCCCAAAATAAAAAAAGCGCAGCGCCAACCACCAGTAGACTCAATATACTGTAGACAAGGTCTAAGGCGTAATCGGGGCTATTACGAATAACTAAAAAATTGGATGGCAGAATCAACAATACGAAAATTGTATAAGTAATTACACCTTGAGCAAAAAATTGAATTGCGTTGATACGTGTTCGATCAATATTAAATCGCCAAAACTCCTTTTCTAATAAAGCCGGCAACGTTTTCTGTGTCTTTTTCCCCTGATAATGTTTAGCTACAAGCTGTTCTAGATCTTCTTTTGACCTCCGTAGCTGCTCAAGATCATATTGATTTTCCATCCCTGTTACTCTTCTTATAATACTGTTTTCTTACGCCGCATAAAAATAACACAATTTCTGCTGTTGTCATGCACTTTGCTTAACCACTTATCCGTAATTGTAGTTACCATTTTCCCCCTATATGCATTATTATTTGTATTATTTTTAAGTTTGAAGTGCACCTTGAATACGATTACTCTTTTGCAACCTGATGATTGGCATGCGCATTTGCGTGATGGTTTAGCATTAAAACGTACTGTTCCAGATCTTGCTAAACAATTTGCACGCGCAATTTGTATGCCTAATCTCGTTCCACCTGTAAAAACTGTTGAAGAAGCAGTTGCATACCGTGAACGTATTCTTGCACATGTACCAGAAGGGCTTAATTTTGACCCTCGAATGGTACTTTATTTTACCGACTTCACCTCACCTGATGAAGTACGCAAAATCAAAGAATCTGAATTTGTAAATGCAATTAAACTTTATCCTGCTGGTGCAACAACAAATTCGGATAATGGCGTTAGTGATATTCGCAAGGTTTATGCTGTTATTGAACAACTTGAAGAACACCAAGTACCATTATTATTACATGGCGAAGTTACTCACAATCATGTTGATATTTTCGATCGTGAAAAGCGTTTCCTCGATGAAGTTTTATCACCCTTATTAAAACAGTTTCCTCAATTAAAAGTTGTTCTAGAACATATCACCACGAGTGAAGCTGCAAATTTTGTACTTGAACAAGATCGTAATGTTGCGGCAACCATTACTCCCCAACATTTATTATTCAATCGCAATGATATGTTAGTGGGTGGTGTTAAACCTCACTTCTATTGCCTACCTATTTTAAAACGCCAAACACACCAAACAACGTTACTTGAAGTGGCAACGAGTGGTAATCCAAAATTCTTCTTAGGCACTGATAGCGCACCTCACGCGCAACATGCTAAGGAAAATGCATGCGGTTGCGCTGGCTGTTATAGTGCACCAAATGCGATAGAACTTTACGCTCAGGCTTTCGATCAAGTAGGCAGGTTAGAACGTTTAGAAGGCTTCGCTAGCATGTTCGGTGCTGACTTCTATGGTTTACCACGTAATACGTCAACCATTACCTTAGTGAAAGAAGAAAATACTGTGGTTGAATCACTTGATTATCTCGATGATCAAAAAATTATTCCACTTCATGCAGGAAAAACACTGCAATGGAGAAAAGTGTGACAGAAGAAAACAAAGCTCCCGTCATTGGTCAGCGTTTTCGTGGTTTTTTACCTGTTGTTGTTGATGTAGAAACAGCAGGTTTTAACTGCCAAACCGATGCCCTACTTGAAATTGCCTGTATTCCAATTGTCTACGATGAACATGGACAATTTGTTCCAGGTCCCTCATTTCAGGCGCATATCAACCCTTTTGAAGGGGCTAATTTAGATCGCCGTTCGTTGGATTTTATTGGAATTGATCCATTTAATCCAATGCGTGTTGCTATGGCTGAAGATGAACGCGGCGCTTTACGACGCATTTTTAAATCATTAAATGAAGTTCGTAAGGCTCAGCATTGTACCCATGCTGTTTTAGTCGGGCATAATGCTCATTTTGATTTAGGATTTTTACAAGCCGCAATTCAACGAACTGGTACTAAAAATCAAAATCCGTTTCATAGTTTTTCTGTATTTGATACGGTGACTTTAAGTGCAGTAATGTTTGGACAAACTGTTTTAGCTAGAGCATGTATTCAAGCTGGAATTGAGTTCGATGGTAAAGAAGCCCACTCTGCTTTATACGATACACAGAAGACTGCTGAACTGTTTTGCTATATTTTGAACAAACTATCTCCTCATCTTCTTGACACTTTGGTGACAGAGCCCTAATATACACCCACCTCAAGAAGTCCCTATCGTCTAGAGGCCTAGGACATCGCCCTTTCACGGCGGTAACCGGGGTTCGAATCCCCGTAGGGACGCCAAATTCTAAAAAGCCACTGTCTAAATCTGAACAGTGGCTTTTTTATTAGGTTTCAGAAAATTTAATTAAAATACCAAATCAATATAACCAAGATAAATATCATCAATACAATAATTTTAATACCCCCACGACTTCGCTGAGCTAATTGCTCTTGAATTTGGGTTTGCTCCTGCGGATGCTCTTTTAAATACTGATCTACCAAATCCTTTGACTCTTTCAAGCCCAGACCTGTTTTTTCTCGGGTTATTTTTATTGCATCGATCAATTGACCTGATCTTAATGCCTGTAAAGCTTCATTAGGAATGACTGGATTTGGATTCATCAAATTAACATCCTTGTTATTTTAAATTCATCTGTATTGATTAAATTAAATCAATTTTAAAAATTTAATTTCCGCCGTAAAGTGAAATTAAATCATCTAACGTTGCTTGGTAATGTATCGCAATATCTTCAGATAGAATTTTATATGCATTATCGAACTGAACCATAGGCCACCCTTCTTTCCAAAATGGAAAAATATTGTGCAAACCTTCAGTTACAATTGCATCTTCACGACTGATGGCTTGGGCAACTTGAGATAAAACTTGTGCTGTTTCAGCACCATCAATTGCAAGATAATCAATCCCACGTACTTTTAAAATACGAATACGGTCTTTTTTATAACGAATTTTTTTTGCCTGTCCCGCATTTAAACCTAATGCTAGTGTTACAGCTTCTACAAATTTTTCTTCAAAACTTGTATTCAGCGCAACCAATGCTTGTTTATGTGCTTCTTGACGCCCTGCCTTTCCCCCATTACGGATAATCTCATTTGCTTCCGTATCCAGCTTATCTTTTTTCATAGACTGTAAAATGTCTAAAATTTCGATATCGCTTAAAGATTCAGGAGATTGCTCAATCATAGGAGTCCTAATACACAAAAATAAAAGAACATTGTCTCATAAAAGCGATATCAAAGCAGAACAAAATTAAAAATTGGCATTCTATCTGCATCATTTTTTATGTCCGATTCCAGAACTTGCTCTCCAATGTAATCAATTTTTTTAAGCCTTATTTATTTGCATAATTATTTTTACCCTGATAATATTATTTTACCCGTATAAAATAACCCAAAGAAAATGAATACCGAAATAACAACTTATACTGCCTTTTTAGGTCATACATTTTTCACCAATGGATGCATTGCGGAAGTTGCGTTAAAGATTAAAAAGAATTCAGAAACCACTCAGAATATTTTGATTTTTAATGATCAGACTGGTCAACAGATTGATCTCGATATTATTGGTTCTGATCAAGAGATTCAGCAGCGTTACAGTGAACTTGAGCCAGCTAAAAAGGTTGGACGACCAAAACTTGGTGTTATCTCTCGTGAAGTTACCTTACAGAAAAAACATTGGGATTGGTTAGATCAACAGAATTCCAGTGCATCTGCTGTAATTCGTAAATTGATTGATAAAGAGCTGAATAATCCAGCTTCTGAAAGCAATATCATGCTCGCTAGACAAGCCACTGACCGCTTTATGTCTGCCATGTCAGGTAATATGCCAAATTATGAAGAGGCAGCCCGTGCTTTATATCAAGGTGATCGGGAAGTCTTTTTAAAGATGATTCAAGATTATCCAAAGGAAATCCATCAATATATTCTCAAATTATCAACTTATGCATTCTAATTAATTCATATTCTGCACATAAAAAACCCGCTTACGCGGGTTTTTCGAAATCAATTCAGTCAATTAAAGACGAACCAATTCCACAACTTTTTCAGCGGCTTCTTCAATCGTTTCAGCAGTGATTTCAGTATCGGTTCCTTCAACAGTTGTCGTAATAACTACAACACCTGTTTCACGTAACAATCCAATTTGCTCAGCAGTTAAATTTGCTTTCGCAATCGCAACTACACCTTGTTGGATCAATAAGCTTTCTAAAGCTTGTGCATTTCCGATTAACTGTGCAGAAACTCCAATCACAGCTGGTTTCTGACCTAAGCGAGCAGCACGATCTTCCGCAGTGACTGGATTATTATGTGCATTCCACTCTACAGCAGCTTCAACCATACCCGCACCAACCGTAACGTTGCTTAGACGGTCAATAAAGATGAATGAACCCGTATAACGGCTGTCTTGATATTGGTCAAACACGACTGGAGCATCAAACTCAATTACAATATCTGCAATTGCATTTAATTCAAGCTCCTCAACCTGAGTATGTTCAAGTGTATTTACATTGACACGGTAATTGATCGCACTCACTTTTGCAGGAACAGTTTGCGTACCAATTTTGACGTTGTACAGTTTACCTTTCACTAAAGGATGTTCATTCATCCATACCACAGATGCGCGAACACTGCGTGAAATAAGCGGTTGCTCACCTGCACGAACCAAAACGTTACCACGTGAAATATCAATTTCATCATTTAAGGTCAAAGTAACCGCTTGACCTGCAACTGCTTGCTCAAGATTTCCATCGAAAGTAACAATCTCTTTAACAGTCGACTTTTTACCTGAAGGCAAAGCAACGATTTCATCGCCAACATTAATTTCACCAAGCGCGATCGTACCCGCAAAACCCCGGAAATCAAGATTTGGGCGGTTCACATACTGAACTGGAAAACGGAATTCTTTTTTATTTGAATCACGCTTAATTTCCACTGATTCAAGAATGCTCATCAAGGTTTGACCCTTGTACCATGGCGTACTTGCAGATGCGTTAACAACGTTGTCGCCATTCAATGCTGAAATCGGAACGAATAAAATATTCTCTGGACGGCGATCACCGAGTTGATTCAAGAATGCATCATATTCAACTTGGATTTCATTGAATCGAGCTTCAGAAAACTCAACCAAGTCCATTTTATTGATCGCAACAACAATATTTTTAATACCAAGTAGGCTTGCAATAAAAGTATGACGGCGAGTTTGGGTTTGCACACCATAACGTGCATCAATCAAGATAATCGCAAGATCAGCCGTTGATGCACCCGTTGCCATGTTACGTGTGTATTGTTCATGTCCTGGGGTATCAGCAATGATGAACTTACGCTTTTCTGTAGAGAAATAGCGGTAGGCTACGTCAATCGTAATTCCCTGCTCGCGTTCAGCTTGTAAACCGTCAACAAGTAATGCAAGGTCAGGTGCATCGCCTGTTGTACCTACTTTTTTACTATCACGCGTTACTGCTTGTAATTGATCTTCATAGATCAACTTTGAATCATAAAGCAAACGACCAATTAGCGTTGACTTACCATCATCGACGTTACCGCAAGTCAAGAAGCGCAAAAGGTCTTTATTTTCGTGCTGTTTTAAATATGCCAAAATATCTTGGCTAATAAGATCTGATTGATGAGACATTGCTCAAAACTCCACAAAATTTGAAATCGAATTTTGTAATCTCCCTAAATCCCTCTGTTAAAAGAGGGACTTGCTTAAGGAAATTAGAAATAACCTTCCTGCTTTTTCTTTTCCATTGAGCCAGCTTCATCATGGTCAATCATACGACCCTGACGCTCTGAGCTGGTAGCCAAAAGCATTTCTTGGATAATTTCAGGTAATGTATCCGCCTCTGACTCAACTGCACCTGTTAATGGGTAACAGCCAAGTGTACGGAAACGTACCGATTTCATTTGAGGAACTTCACCTTCTTTTAAACGCATACGCTCATCATCGACCATGATTAACGTACCGCTACGCTCTACAACTGGGCGTACCGCCGAGAAGTAAAGAGGAACAAGTTGAATATTTTCTAAATAGATATACTGCCAAATGTCTAACTCAGTCCAGTTAGATAAAGGGAAAACACGGATACTTTCACCTTTGTTCACTTTACCATTGTAAAGATTCCATAGTTCTGGACGTTGGTTCTTTGGGTCCCAACGATGCTTCGTATCACGGAATGAATAAACACGCTCTTTCGCACGTGATTTTTCTTCATCACGACGTGCACCACCAAATGCAGCATCAAACTGGTATTTATCTAATGCTTGTTTTAGACCCTGAGTTTTCATGATGTCGGTATATTTTGAACTACCATGATCAAAAGGGTTAATCCCTGCATCACGACCTTCTTTGTTCTGATGTACAATCAAATCAAAGCCATGAGTTTTTGCCATGTTATCACGGAATGTGATCATGTCTTTAAACTTCCATCCCGTATCTACATGCAGGAGTGGAAATGGAAGTTTTGCAGGGTAAAATGCTTTCATTGCAAGATGTAGCATGACTGCTGAATCTTTACCAATTGAATAAAGCATCACAGGATTTTCAAATTCAGCTGCAACTTCACGAATAATATGAATACTTTCTGCCTCAAGTTGCTTGAGGTGCGTTAATCTATTTTCAGTCATGTACATATCCCCCCTTATCAATGTTACCCATAAAATCTATAAGTGGTATTAAACCACCACTTGGAAGACCGTGTGGAGGAACGAGTATCATAACAACTCCAATTTTTCGTGATATCGATATTCTTACTAGTGAACAAATGAGCAATCTAGTAAAGTTTATCTATTATAATAATTTAGATCGAGTTCTTTAGCTTGTTTTTTCATATGAATATGCAAAATTGTGATATGTATAGATATAAAAAAGATGATGACCAAAATTTTATTTCAGATTAATTGACATAAAAAAGAAGCCATAACGGCTTCTTTTTTATTAATATTGCTTAAAAGCGGAACATATTTTTTTCCAATGGAATTTCCACGCCAACTGAAACACCGCCATCACTTCCATTTACATCAGAATCACTGACCCAGCCATTCACTTTTAATGGAATTGTTGGTTTTAAATAATGTGTCCAAGTTAAGTCCAGACCTTTTACAGTATCTTGTTTCGAAAATGCAGCATTGATTGCTAAGTCAGATTGATTGACTTTTGCATATATAACACGTCCATTTATACGATTCATGACATCAAAACGAATATCACCACCGACTGTATACATTTGGCCATCACCGCCCATCGCATGACCTAACGGAAAACCATGTTGGTAATACCCATCTCGATAAACGTGGTGGCTATAAGAAATACGTTTTACTTCACCATTGGTACGAGTATCCGCCCATTCAGCATAAAGTTGGTATGGCATATTTTTATAGCTTGATGAAAAATCAGCACCACCAAGGTACATATATTTAGCAGGTAGCCCACCAGCTTCATCTTCACCAACAAATTGAGTATATAAGCTTATTGGTACATTTAATAAAGGCAGTAATGATAATCGAGCATCAAATCCTGCAATCTGATTTGATATATCTTGATCCGACGTGTCAAAATTGTCATTCCCTTTAATTGCATTCCACAAAGAATCTAAGCTTTCAGAACGTCCTTCACCGCCCCATTGAATAGCTCGAGAAGCACCCAATTCTAAATAAGGTAAAGGTTGAGCAGTTAATCGTAGCCCAATTAATTTCGCATCTGGCACAGCTTTATAGTCATCAAGCTGCCCTGCAAATGCTTGATATTGCCAAGGTCCAATCCACGACAACCACTTTGTTTCAAAAGCATTTTGTACAGCACGTTGCACTGTCACACCATAAACAGGACGACTTGCATCACCACGGATCAAACTACCATCATGTCCAGGTCCCCAGTAAGTTGGGATTTGACCTGCTATTATCCACTGATTCCAAATTTTGCCTGCGATATACGAACCTTCGACATTGGCATCATTTCCATTATCAATTAATGGATCTTTTTCACCATTAACACGCAGTTTTGCATCCCAGTTTTCACCACCAACATTCAATTCAGCAGCAAGTTGATATTGTGATTTTCGACTATCTCCAAATGCTTGAGGAACTGTTTTGACATCAGTGCCTGCATGCAAACCTACTTTGACGGTTGCATTATCAGCCTGTAATGCATGTACAACCGAATCAATCACTTTCTGTTGCGTATTATTGCTCACCTTTGCTTGCGATAGCGCACGTTTAATTTCGTCACCACTCATCGGCCAAGTTGATGTACTGACTTGAATAACACCTTGCTGGTTTAACCAATTCAGGTCTGTTCTTAAATTTTCATCATTTAACACAATGCCTTGTGCAAATACTGTAGAAGAAAGAGACGCAAATAATGCGATATAAAGCGATTTTTTTAAAAACATGTCCAGACTGTTCTCAAATTTATTTATGGACACATGATCGTTTTTTTGAGCTGACTTTTCAATCTTCAAACCAAACAATTACAATTCTTAACTGAATAAACAAAAGCCACTCGAATTGAGTGGCTTTTTTGAATTATTTAAAACTATTAATCTTTACGACGCATATGCGGGAATAACAGTACATCGCGAATACTTGGTGCATTAGCGAATAACATCACCAAACGATCAATACCGATCCCTTGACCCGCTGTTGGCGGTAAACCATATTCTAAAGCTTCGATAAAGTCTGCGTCATAATGCATTGCTTCATCATCACCAGCATCTTTTTCTTCAACTTGTGCTTGGAAACGTTCTGCTTGATCAATTGGATCATTTAACTCAGAGAAACCGTTTGCCAATTCACGTCCACCAATAAAGAACTCAAAACGGTCTGTAATATGTGGATTTTCATCATTACGACGTGCAAGCGGTGAAGTTTCAGCAGGATACTCAGTAATAAAAGTAGGCTGACGTAGTTTCGTTTCTACCGTTTCTTCAAAAACGATGGTCTGTAACTTACCCAAACCGAAACCAGGCTTAACTTTTTCTTTCAATACGTCTTGTGTGAATTTTGCCAAGAACTCACGATCATTGACATTTTCAGCTGTAAAGTCAGGATTATGTTCAAGAATGGCATCAAACATTGAGATTTTCTTATATGGACCTTTGAAGCTATATACTTCTTCACCATAAGGCACATCAGTAGAACCTAAGATATCTACTGCCAATTTCTCAAGCATGTTTTCAGTCAGTTCCATCAAGTCTTTATAATCTGCATAAGCTTGATAGAATTCAATCATGGTAAATTCAGGGTTATGACGTGTTGAAACCCCTTCATTTCTGAAGTTACGGTTAATCTCAAACACACGTTCAAAACCGCCCACCACAAGGCGTTTTAAATAAAGTTCTGGCGCGATACGTAAGTAAAGCTCCATATCTAAAGCATTATGATGCGTTACAAATGGTTTTGCTGAAGCACCTCCTGGAATCACATGCATCATTGGCGTTTCAACTTCCATGAAACGTTCATTGGTCAAAAAGGCACGAATACCTGCAACGACTTTGGCGCGAATTTCAAAGGTTTTACGCGTTTCTTCGTTTACGATCAAATCTAAATAACGTTTACGATATTTCGCTTCAGTATCGGTTAAACCATGAAATTTGTCTGGGAGTGGGCGTAATGATTTAGTCAGTAATTCAAAACCTTCAAGATGAACATATAAATCACCTTTGCCCGAACGACCAATATAGCCTTCAGCAGCGATAATATCGCCAAGGTCTAAACTTTTGATCGTTTCTAAAATATCAGCTGGTAAACCTTTACGATCTACATAAAGTTGAATACGACCTGTCATGTCTTGGATCACAATGAATGACCCACGGTTTAACATCACACGACCAGCAACTTTGACATAAACTTTTTCAGCGCCTTCGATTTGAACTTTATCTTGATCTTTAAATTGTTCTTGCAAATCGCCAGTATAATGCTCACGTTTAAAGGTATTTGGCCAAGGGCTCTTACCCGTTTGTTTTGCATTCTCTTTAATTTGCTTCAATTTGGCATGACGCTGTGCGATTAAATCGTTTTCGGAAAGTGTCTGTTCTGAAGTCGATTGAGCGTTTTGTTGCGTCATCTCTGCCTCGATCTAAGTAAATTTGAAGTCGCATAGAATAACAGATCAAAAGCTATTTTCGCAGCATTTGAATGACATTAATAAGAAAAAAGCAAATATTTGTATCTATTGGATAACTTTAATATCTGCATTTTCTTAAAATTTTTGAATTTACTTAACTATCTTTCTCAGCTAAATGTTTGACGAGTGCTAGCCCCTGATCAAATCCTTTATTCATCATTTCAGTATATTCAGGCTGAATATCCACTTCGACATGCAATTGGGTTATCCCATCCAAATCAAATAATAAATATTTTTCCAATGAGCCAGCCCATGACTTAACTTCCTCACTATCAAAGTCTTCTTTACCATTCTGGATCATGCCTAAATGTTTAAAGACAATTTCTTTAGGCTGATCAATACTTTCAATGGTTGAAATCATACCGTTTCCTTCTCCATCAAAGAAACGTGTCTGACCGCCAACAGTCCAATCACTTTGCATAGTCGAACTACATGAGAAAAATTTAGTCCAATCTTGATAGGTTTCTTTGGTCCATAAAATGTCCCATACGCGTTGTGGGGATGCATAAATTTTTATATCAAACGACAAGGTTTCCATAAATTATTCTCCATTTTTATTTTCATAATCCATCATATTACAATTCTAAATGTTTATTTTTTATTCAAACCAAACTCATACATTGGTTATTTTTATCGTAACAATCGACTAAAAACACAATAAAAAATTAGAGTAATTGCTCAAATTACAATAGTTTCAGATTGAATTGCCATATTAGTTTTTTTATAAATGATTAAACTCTTGCATTTACTTTACTTAAAAGTCGTTCTGCGTAAAAATCAACTCCTGATCAACACAAGTTTGTTCTATTGCAGCGATCGTAGCGACATTATGGAATAGTTTACTGAAAGGCACGACATCACACCTATCAGTTTGGAGAGTCACATGAAAAAATATCAATGTATCGTTTGTGGGTGGATTTACGACGAAGCAGATGGTTGGCCACAAGACGGCATTGCAGCAGGTACTAAATGGGAAGATATTCCTGATGATTGGACTTGCCCAGATTGCGGCGTTTCAAAAGCAGATTTTGAAATGGTTGAAATCTAAATAGATACTAAAGACCATGACAATGATCATGGTCTTTTTTTTCCTATTGTTTGTTTTAAATGAAAATATAGTGGAGATTACAATGCATCCTATCGTCATCATCGGATCGGGCATGGCAGGATATACCGTTGCACGAGAATTTCGGAAACTCAGTCCAGAACATGAACTCGTGATGATTTGTGGGGATGATGCAGTAAACTATGCAAAACCGACCCTATCTAATGCTTTTGCAGGAAATAAAGCACCTGAACAAATTGCATTGGGTGATGCTGCAAAAATGGGCACTCAACTCAATATGCGTATTGAAGCTGAGACTTGGGTTAAAGAAATTGATGCCGAAAAGCATAAAATTACATTAGAAAAAAATGGTGAGACATTTTCTCAGCCGTATTCAAAACTGGTACTTGCAGTTGGCGCAAATCCAATTCGTTTAGCAATTTCAGGTGATGGCAGTGAAGATATTCATGTCGTAAACTCTTTAGTTGACTATCGTTTATTCCGTGAAAATTTAGCCAAGCGTAAAGATAAACGTGTGGTGATTTTAGGTGCAGGTTTAATCGGTTGCGAATTTGCGAATGACTTATTACATAGCAGTTATGATGTAACTGTAATTGACCTTGCACCTCAGCCATTGGGTCGTTTATTACCACATCATGTCGCTGATGCTTTTAAAACAAATTTAGAACAAGCAGGTATTAAATTCGCTCTATCAACCACTGTTGAGAAAGTAACGAAAATTAATAATGGTGAAGATTACGAAGTAACTTTGGCAACAGGTCAGACTTTAATTGCGGATATCGTGCTTTCGGCGATTGGTTTACAGCCAAATACATCTTTAGCAAAAGCTGCAAATATTCAAACCAGTCGCGGAATCATCACCAATACATTATTGGAAACTAACCAAGCCGATATCTATGCTGTTGGTGACTGCGCAGAAGTGAATGGAACATTATTACCGTTTGTAATGCCAATCATGCAACAAGCACGTGCTTTAGCAAAAACCTTGAGTGGTCAAACAACAGCAGTACACTACCCTGCAATGCCTGTTGCCGTGAAAACACCAGCAGCGCCTTTAACGGTGTTACCTGCGCCATTAGAAGTTGAAGTAAACTGGGAAACTGAAGAATTTGATGATGGTATGCTCGCTAAAGCGACTGACAGCGAAGGTACACTAAGAGGTTTTGTGCTTTTAGGTGCATCGGCTGGTAAGCAACGTCTGAGCTTAACTAAACTGGTACCAGATTTGATTCCAGCTCAAATTTAAGTTTGAAATACATGAGTTTGTTATAGATATGATGTATAACAAACTCTTAGAATACAAAAAGAATTCAACTTGGAATGAAAACCATGAACAGTGCTCTCCAATTTAACGTGTCACCCTATGCTGCATTTATGCAAGAAACCAAAGTTACCTTGGGAAACGGCATAGAATTGCATGTTGAAATGGGTGGTAATCCTGAACACCCCACGATTCTATTGATTATGGGTTTGGGTGCTCAGATGCTGTTTTGGCCTGATTTCTTTTGTAAATCATTGATTGATCAAGGTTATCGCGTTATTCGTTTTGACAATAGAGATATTGGCTTATCTTCAAAGATCCGTAATAAAAGACAAAGACTGAACACCATGAAACTGATGGGACGTTTTATGTTTGGGCTTGGAAATGAAGGTGCACCATATACACTTTATGATATGGCTGATGATGTGGCGATGTTAATAGATCAACTTGGATTGGGAAAAACCTATATTTTAGGTGCTTCTATGGGGGGTATGATTTCGCAAATCGTCGCTGCTAAATATCCAGAAAAAGTTGAAAAAATTGGTTTATTATTCACCAGCAATAATCAACCATTTTTACCACCTCCCTTCCCTAAGCAATTATTTAGTTTAATCGGAAAACCAGAAGCACATGATGAAGATGCGATTGTAAATCATAGTTTGAAAGTATTTCATATCATTGGCTCACCTGGATATGTCAATCAAGTTGAGGCAATACAGACGATTCGTAAATTATATCGTCGTAGTTTCTATCCAGCGGGTGTACTTCAACAGTTTTTAGCAATATTATGTACAGGTTCTTTATTACCTTTAAACAAGAACATTACTCAACCGACTTTGGTTGTTCACGGTTCCAAAGACCGTTTGCTACCACCAAGTCATGGGAAAGCTGTTGCAAAGGCGATCTCTGGTGCTAAGTTTGAATTAATTCATGGAATGGGGCATGATATTCCTGCACATTTCATTCCACAACTTAGCGGTTTGTTTGCTAATCACTTTAGATCATCACACTAGGACACTATGGCTGCATTACCTTCATTAAGACAGCTATCATATTTAGTTACGTTGTCAGAAACTTTACATTTTACCGAAGCAGCACGCCGTTCATTTGTCACCCAATCAACGTTATCGGGTGGGATTATGGAACTGGAGCGTCTATTAGGTGGCGTCTTAGTTGAACGTGATCGTCAAAACGTCCGTTTAACGCCTTTGGGTGAGCAAGTTGTTGCACGAGCACGAGTATTACTTGCCGATGCACAGGACTTAATGCGTTTAAGTCGAGAAATGAGTGAACCATTAACGGGTGATTTGCATCTTGGCATTATTCCGACCATTGCACCCTTTATTTTGACTCAATTACTTGATGAAGTGCATCAGCAATTGCCTAAAATTCAACTTCATCTACATGAAGCACAAAGTGAAAAAATTGTAGAAAAGCTTGAGCATGGCAATTTAGACATGATTGTTCTTGCACTTCCATTTGACACACGTGGTTTAAAAGTCTCTGAGATTGCGAAAGAAAATCTATTTGTTGTTTACAATAAAAAAGACAAAAATGCTGCTGAAGCTAACTCATTAGACGATCTAGATTTATCTCGTTTAATGCTTTTGGAAGAAGGTCATTGTTTACGCGATCATACATTGAGTGCTTGCCCAGTGGGTGAACGTAAAAATGATCATCGTTTAAAAGCAAGCTCATTGCCAACATTAGTTGAAATGGTATCTTCTGACTTAGGTTTTACTCTATTGCCAGAAATTGCTTTAAAAAACAGTATGATTCACTTTAATGAAGAAATTGCTGTAAAGCCTATTACTGATGCACCTAGCCGCACCTTGGCTCTAGTGACTCGTAAAAGTACGCCACTACAAAGTGAGTTTGATGTTATTTTACAAATTTTGCAGAAAATCACTGCACATTTGGAATAAATAAAATACCTGTAATGATCAAATTCATTGCAGGTATTTAAAGCTTAAAATTATTTAATTTCTAATAAATTGATTTGTTCTACTTGCACATCGCTCATACGCTGTCCTAAATCAAGCAACTGCTCAAAATAAGCCTCTACAACCCTTGCCTGATCGACAGTGCTTTCGACCTTATACATATTTTGACGAAACTCATTGCTTGAACGTAAACCTTTGGTATACCAAGCGATATGTTTACGTGCAATTCGACAACCCGAATATTCACCATAAAATTGATACAATTCTGCCAAGTGTCCTAAGAGTACGTCTTTTACTTCTTGAATATCAGGAGCAGGCAAATGTTCACCTGTTTTTAAATAATGTGCTATTTCTCGAAAAATCCATGGTCGACCTTGAGCAGCACGACCAATCATTATGGCATCTGCCCCTGTATAATCTAATACATATTTGGCTTTCTCTGGACTATCAATATCGCCATTCGCAATCAAAGGAATATCAATCAATTCTTTGACCTGTTTAATCAGATCATAGCGTGCTGTATTCAAGTACATATCTTCACGAGTACGGCCATGCAAAGCTAGTGCAGCGATTCCTGATTCTTCTGCACGTTTTGCAACACGTAAAATATTTTCATGTCCATTTAAAAAACCCAATCGAGTTTTTAAAGTCACTGGCACATCAACCGCAGCCACCACAGCATCTAAAATTCGAGCAACTAAATCTTCATCTTGTAGTAATGCTGAACCCGCAAGTTTGTTGCATACTTTTTTGGCCGGGCAGCCCATATTAATATCAACAATTTGCGCACCATTTGCCACTTGATAACGTGCAGCTTCAGCGAGTTGCTCAGGATCAGAACCTGCGATTTGCGCAGAAATAGGTGCAAGCTCACCATCAAAGTTAGCCCGATATAAACTCTTTTTACTCATGCGCAAAGTTTTATCAGCAGTCATCATTTCACTGACCGCATGCCCTGCACCGAAATATTTACAGAGTGTTCTAAACGGTCTGTCAGTGACGCCCGCCATCGGTGCAACAATCAAATTATTTGAGAGTTGGTATGAACCAATATACATATATTTTCTTACAAATTCTGAGCAACATAGTATACTTCATTCGCCCATTTGACTCATCTTTTTATGTGGTGTTGTCCTCATTATGAATAAAGCCTCTACAAATCCTAATTTTTTAAAATCAATCAGTATCTTGGCTACATGTCTAGCTTTGACTGCTTGTGGAGACAACGCTTGGTGGTCAAATAATAAAGAAGCTGAGATGGAAGCTGAGCAAATTAAAAAGGTCATTCCTACTCGGGTAAATGACCGTCAATCTTGGGCACAAGATATTTTTGATATTATGCAAGAATTAAAAATTCCGAAAACCAAACAAAATGTGTGCAGTATTGTGGCTGTTGTCGATCAGGAATCGAACTTTGTCGCAGATCCAACCGTACCAGGTCTTGGGGCAAAAGCAGTTGAAGAAATTAATACCCGCCTAAAAGAAAAATTCGAAGCAAAATTGGGTGAAACCATTGGCGGCACAGTCGCTGGTTATTTTGAGGATGTACTCAAAAATCAACCGTCACCAGAAGACAACTATATGAGTCAAATGCGCAGAGTCAAAACTGAGCGAGAATTAGATTTATTATATCGAGAAATTTTTGACTATATGTCAAAGCATTATCATGTAAGTGCTTTAACTGGTGCTGCAAAATTAGTTGGACAAGATATTGGCGAAAAAATGAACCCAATTACCACATTGGGATCAATGCAAGTTCATATTAATTATGCAAAAGAGCATAAACGTCAAAGTGGAAATATTGCTGAATTGCGTAATGATCTTTATACCCAGTATGGTGGTTTATACTATGGTATTCATCGCCTAATGGAATATCCTGCTGATTACGATAAAGCAATCTATCGTTTTGCGGATTATAACTCTGGCATGTATTCGAGTCGTAATGCAGCTTTTCAAACGATGTTGAATGCTTTAACTGAAACTGAGATTAGTTTGGATGGGGATTTATTACTTTATAGTAAAAATGGAGACATTAAACCGACTCAAAGTCAGACAGAAAAAGTGCTCATTACGGTCTTCGCAAAAAATAATATTTTGGTTACACCTCGCCAAATTCGATCTGATCTTAAAAAAGAAAAAGAGCAAAGTTTTGAAAATACTCAAACCTATATTGCAGTACAAAAGCTTTACCAAAGCAAAACTAACAAAGAACCAATTTATGCGGTCATGCCTCAGGTCGTCATTTCAGGACCTAAATTAAGTCGTGACTACAATACCAATTGGTTTGCAAGCCGAGTAAATGGAAGATATGAAACATGCATGCAAAAAGCGAAAAGAATAAAACTATAAATCTTGCTTTATTTGATTTTGATGGAACACTTTATCCAAAAGATAGTTTTACCGGTTTCATTTTTTATACTCTATCTAAACGCCATATTGTACGCAAAGGCTTGCAAATTCTTCCATGGATACAAGCCTATTATTTAAGTCTTTATCCTGCACATTCGATGAGACCTCGACTTTTTCAGAGCATGTTTAAAAATATTTCAGCTGATTTTGTAGACAAATTAGCTGAAGAATATGCTCAGAAAATAGTAAAGAATTTAGATCCGAAACTATTTAAACAGTTACAACTTCATCAACAAAAAGGTGATCAAGTCGTTTTGGTATCCGCATCGGTTGATCTCTATTTAAAACCAATTTGTAAATTTCTCAATATTGAATTGATATGTACTCAGATCGAAATTAAATCAGGCTTAATCACTGGAAATTACATTTCCGAAGATTGTAGTTGTGAACAAAAAAAAATACGTATTCAACAGCAATATAATCTAGATGATTATCAATATATCTATGCTTATGGAAATAGTGAGGAAGATTTAGAAATGCTTTCTCTTGCTGACTATCCTTATATGATGGGTACAGAAAACCCATTACCAGCAATTATTGAAATAAAAAAGCGTGCTTAGCTGAAAAATTAAAGGACTCTATAAAGAGCCCTTTTAAACAGAGATATAAAAATTAAGCCGATTTGCGTGAATTCACACGCCCTTTTACGACTGCCTTGATATTCCCTTTTGCGTAGTTCAAGAATACGATCAAAGGCGATAACTTAGGATTCGGTTTTTTACCTTGTCCAATGGCTTTAAATTGAGCCGCATACCAAATAATTTCCATAATTGCCATTTTATCGACAAATGGAATTCCTGTTTTAATTTGATTCACTGCATAACGAACATCATTCCCAGCAATTAAACGATCTGTTAAATCCGTTTCAACTGCCAATGGACGAGCAATACCGATGAAATCACATGCACCACTTTCAAGTGCAGCATTCATACCTGCAACCGTACGGAAGCCGCCTGTTACCATTAATTTACAAGCAACGTGCTGACGAATTTTTTCAGCAAATTCTAAGAAATATGCTTCACGTGCAATAGTACTTGCTTTACGAGACTCTGCTTTTGCACCGGCCATCGCTGGTGCTTCATATGTTCCACCTGAGATCTCGATAATATCGATACCTGCTTCATCAATTGCTTTAAAGACGGTAATCACATCTTCTTCAGTGATTCCACCACGTTGGAAATCTGCGGAGTTTAATTTCACCGAAATAATGAAATTTTCAGAGGTTGCCGCACGAACAGCTTTATAAATCTCTACTAAGAAACGCATGCGGTTCTCAATCGATCCACCCCATTCATCGGTACGCTTATTGGTTAATGGCGACAAAAATTGACTAATCAAATAACCATGCGCACCGTGAAGTTGTACACCTTCAAATCCAGCTTTTTCACATACTGCTGCTGCCGTAGCAAAACGCTGAATAATATCTAGGATTTCTTCATGTTTAAGTTCACGTGGTGTACCAAACATTGCTGCAAGCATAGGGCTAAAAGGAACTGCTGATGGTGCAACGGTTTCTTTATTTAAGCCTTTAGGACACTGACGACCTGGATGAGACAATTGAATCAATTGCACCATGCCATGTTTTTTACCTACTTCAGCCCATTGCTGTAATTTTTTCAAATCACGTTCAGTTTCAATCGCAACAACACCTGGTTCATTTTTAGCAGCAATATTGACCATAACGTTGCCTGTAATCGCACAACCTAAACCGCCTTTTGCCCATGCTTCATATAAACCAATATGCAATTCATTTGGCTGCCCATCGTGGTTGGCAAGTGCCTCACTCATTGCACCTTTGATAATGCGATTTTTAAATGTGGTATTACGAATTTTGATACTGTCTGCAATCTGACTCATGGTCATCCTCTGCCAAAATTAGAGCATTTACTCTAATTTAATCTGTTTATTGTTGAAGTCAAGAGATCATCCGATAAATTGACAATATCATATGTCATTTTAATTACAATGCTAATATTCACTTGCAGCAATCAGCTGACGAGTGTACTCCGCTTGTGGTTGATTAAATAACAGTTCAGTCGCCTGATATTCCAAGGCTTTCGCTTGATGCATCACTAAAACTTTCTGGCACAAGGCTTTAATGACTTGTAAGTCATGACTAATAAAAATATAACTCATACCATCTTGCTGCTGTATACGACGTAATAATTCAATCATTGTTCTTTGGGTGGTTCGATCCAAAGCAGAAGTCGGTTCATCCAAAATCAATAACTTTGGTTTCAAAACCAATGCTCTTGCTAATGCTACTCTTTGTCGTTGTCCACCAGAAAGCTGATGTGGATATTTATGTTTATCCTCTATAG
Organism: Acinetobacter sp. Z1; assembly: GCF_024296945.1. NCBI lineage: Bacteria > Pseudomonadati > Pseudomonadota > Gammaproteobacteria > Moraxellales > Moraxellaceae > Acinetobacter > Acinetobacter sp. Z1. The sequence continues at coordinate 2,492,567 of NZ_CP101115.1, forward strand.
ATAATTCAACTTTTGTTAATACTGCTTCAATTTCTGAATGCGCTTGGTGTTTTGAAATAGACTTGAGTTCTAAACCTTCTGCAATCAGCTGTGCAACCGACATTCTAGGATTTAAACTACTAAATGGATCTTGGAAAATAATTTGAAAATCACAACGTAATTCTCGAAGTTGTTTCTGATTAAGTTGATTCAAATCTTGTGACTGCAATTCAATTAGACCTTCACTAGAAATCAATCGTGCAATTGCCAAAGCCAATGATGATTTGCCAGAACCACTTTCTCCAACAATTCCGATCGCCTCACCCTCAAACAACTCGAAATTGATCGACTCTGCTGCAACTTTATAAGTTTTGTTTCGATTAAATAAACCATGTTTAATCGGATATTTGACTGTGAGATTTTTGAGTTTCAATAATGTTTGATTAGTTTGTATCACTAAAGCTTTACCAAAATCATGATTCAGCAAATTGCGTGTATAAACAGTTTTTGGGGCGATAAAAATTTCTGAAATTGTTCCCTGCTCTTCTACTTTTCCTTGATTCAAAACTAAGACGTGATTTGCATAGTGTTTAACTAAATTAAGATCATGGCTGATTAATATCATCGCCATATTTCGTTGAAGCTGTAATTTTTTTAATAGTTGCAAAATTTGTGTCTGCAACACAACATCAAGCGCTGTCGTAGGTTCATCTGCAATTAGAATATCTGGTTCCAAAGCTAATGCCACTGCGATCATCACCCGTTGTCTTTGTCCTCCAGAAAGCTCATGTGGATAACGCTTGAGAATCTGAATAGCTTCCAACAACCCAACATCATGTAATAAGGTTATGATTTTTTCTTTAAGTTCTAGTTTTAAATATCCTTGTAAAACAAGACTCTCACCAACCAATTGCTCAACCGAATGTAATGGGTTTAAAGCTGTCATCGGTTCCTGAAAAATCATGGCAATTTTTTTGCCAAGAATATGCTGTAACTGCTTCTGACTCAATTGAAGTAAATTATGATTTTTAAATTCAACAACACCATTGATCACGAGTGTTTCAGGAAGTAATCCAAGTAATCCTAAAACGGTTATGGTCTTCCCTGAACCACTTTCACCGACAATCGCAAGGGTTTGCTGTGGGTATAAATCAAAGTTCAAATTCTCAACTAAATATTGTCCTGTTTGCTGACGAATATTAAATTGCTGCACACTCAGTAGAGGTTGATTATCTTCTTGGGTCAAATGCTTCACGTGCAGCCTCCCCAATATAAATCAATAAAGACAAAACAATCGTCAAACTAAAGAAACCTGACAATACCAACCACGGCGCATCAAGGTTATTTTTACCTTGTAATAATAATTCACCTAAAGATGCAGCATCAGGTGGCAACCCATAACCTAAAAAATCCAAAGCAGTTAATGCAATAATATTTGCGGTCAGCATAAAGGGGATTTGTGAAAGGCTAGAACTCATCGCATTTGGTAAAATATGTTTGAACATGATTTTATAATCACGTACACCCAAAGCCTTTGCAGCGCGTACATAGTCAAAATTTCGAGCACGTAAAAACTCTGCTCGCACCACCCCAACTAATTCAGTCCAGCCAAATAACAACATAATCAGCAATAACCAATACATGCTTGGACTAAACATACTGACCAATATCATCACTATAAACAGCATGGGCAAACCACCCCATACTTCTAAAATACGCTGCCCGATAAGGTCTATCCAACCGCCATAGTAGCCCTGTATCGCTCCAACAATGATACCGATCACCGCCGAGAAGAAAGTTAAAATAAAACCAAACAATAAAGAAATACGTAGACCATAAAGAATACGAGCAAATACATCTCGACCTTGATCATCTGTCCCCAACCAATTTTGTGCGCTCGGTGGTGATGGAACAGGTACACTGAGCGATAAATTGGGTGATTGATAGGAAAAAGGAACGATTGGCGAAATCATCCATCCATGTTTTTGAATCAATTGTTTCACAACAGGATCTTGATAATCTGTGGCCGTTTCAAAAGTACCGCCAAAAGTAGTCTCTGGATAATCTTGAATTATCGGCAAATAAAAAGATTGCTGATAACGAACCAATAGAGGCTTATCATTGGCAATCAACTCAGCCAACATTGATAAGGTAAAAATAATCAAAAATAGAATAAAGCAACGAAATCCTAGTTTATTTTGCTTAAAACGATAAAATCGTGCACGCATCAAAGGTGACATCATTTTCCACCTCTTGATTCAAAATCAATACGTGGATCAATCATGTGATAGAGCAAATCACCAATCAGGCGTAAGATCAATCCGAACAAAGTGAATAAAAATAATGTTCCAAAAATCACGGGATAGTCACGTTGCGTGATCGCTTCAAAGCCTAGTAAACCGATGCCATCCAGATTAAAAATAATTTCAATAAAAAGATTACCCACAAAGAAAATGGCAACCAATGCTTCCGGTAAAACCGCTACGACCGTTAAGATTGCGTTACGAAATACATGTCTATACAAAACCTGATTTTCACTCAGCCCTTTTGATCGCGCTGTCAATACATAAGCTTTATTTAACTCTTCAACAAAAGAATATTTAGTCAGATAAGTAAGCGCAGCAAAACTTCCCAACACCATACTTAAGATTGGCAAAGACATATGCCACAGATAGTCTTTTATTTTTTCCAATAAACTCAATTGCTCAAAATTTTCAGATACCAAACCCTGTAAGGGAAACCATTGTAAATACGTTCCACCTGCAAAAAAAACAATCAGTACAATAGCGAAAATAAAAGATGGAATCGAATAACTCACCGCTAGTAATAACGAAGTAGATTGATCAAACAGCAAACCATTGTTTTTGGCTTTTTTAATTCCCAATGGGATCGCAATCAAATAAATGAGAAATGTACTCCATATTCCCAAAGACAGCGTTACGGGTAATTTTTCATATAGGAGTTGTGTTACAGGTTTATCTTTGAAAAAACTGGTGCCAAAATCAAGAGTTAAATAACCTTTAAGCATCATCCAAAAACGCTCATATGCAGGGCGATCAAAACCATATTGAGCTTTAATTTTTTCAATCATCTCAGGGCTTAATCCCCGTGCACCCTGATATTGAGCCAAGCGACTCAAACTTGATTGCGCATTATTCCCCACACCTAAACCTTGCGCATTTTGAATTTGTTGAATTGCCTGCTCGACAGGTCCACCGGGCGCAATTTGCACAATAATAAAATTAATCAATAGAATGAAAAATAATGTAGGGATCATCAGTAACATTCTTTTCAGAATATAGTGAACCATGAAAAAGATCCTTGATTATTTTAATGAGTGCTTTGTCATAGACTGATCGAGTTTCTTAGCTTTAGTCCCATCGACCCACCAATATTCCCAACCGACCGAAAGTTTCGGTTTAATTTCAGGTTGCTGATAAATGTCCCAATATGCAAACCATCGTTCAGGTTTTCCATAAGTCAAAATTTGATAATAACCGGCACGTAACAAACGATCGAGTACACGCGTGTACAAAACCACCTCTTCCCGTGTTTTTGCCGCTACAATCTTCGCAATTATCTGGTCAATTGCAGGGTTCTGAATACCAGAATAATTATAATTTCCCGATTCATTTGCTGCAGCACTCCCCCAAAATTGAGCTTGCTCTTGTCCAGGTGTTAAAGTCTGCGGCAATTTCAGTACCATCATATCAAAATCTTGACGGCGAATTCGTTCCATATATTGTGGCACATCAACTTGTCGAAGATTAACGCGTATCCCCAATCGATTTAGATTACGTACAAATGGCATCAATTCCCTTTGAGGATTCTCTTGCTGCATTAATAATTCAAGCTGCACGGCTCTACCTTGACGGTCGTACAATTGATTATGACGAATGGTATAACCTGAATCTTTTAAAATTTTCTGTGCAATCAATAAATTTTGTCGATTAAAACCTGTTGCATCAGAAATAGGATAACGCCAATCTGCCAAAACACCTTGACGCATAATCGGACTGAGTTGTGCTAAAAAGGGTTGTAAAACTTTAAGTTCTGAGGCGCTTGGACGACCTTTTGCAGCTAAATCAGTATTGTCAAAATAACTTTGAAGTCGCCGATTCTGATTAAAGAATAAAGCCTTATTTTGCCATTCAAAATCATATGCATATGTCAGTGCTTTGCGTAGATGAATATCATTTAATGGCGAACGGCGAATATTAAATACCAAACTTTGAATGTCGAGTGGTGTACCTAAATGAGCTTTGTATTTTTTGATCTGCCCAGCCTGTATTGCAGGGAAATTATATGCCGTGACCCAATTACGAATATTTTTTTCTTCATACAAATTAAATTGCCGAGATTTAAAACCCTCAAAACTGACATCTAAATTTCGATAATATATGTATTTGAGTTGATCAAAATTATAGCGCCCCTTATTGACTGGCAAATCTTTTGCCCAATAATTTGGGTTACGTTTATAAGTAATACTGCGCCCTGCATCGACTCGATCAACAATATACGGTCCAGAACCAACAATCGGTTGAAGCGTGACGCGGGTAAAATCTTTATTCTTCCAATCTAGTTTTGAATAAATCGGAAGGCTTGCCACAATCAACGGCATTTCAACATTATTTTTAGATTTAAAAATAAATTTGATCTGATGTTTAGATAACACCTCAGTTTTCACTAAATCAGACAAATACATCTGAAAACCTAAATTAGCTTTGGTTTGATAAGTATCAAAAGTAAATTTGACATCTTCGGCGGTTACAGGCTGACCATTATTAAAACGTGCTTTAGGATTCAAATGAAAGGTTATGTCTTTCAGTTGTTTAGGATCATAACTTACCTTTTCAGCTAACAAAGGATACATCACTCTTGGTTCATCCAATGAGCGATCCATTAGACTATCAAATAGATAATTTACGCCTTCAGTCGAACTCCCTTTTCCATTCATACTGTTTAAATTATCAAAAGTACCTAAGCTGGATTGACTGAGTATTCCACCCTTTGGGGCACTTGGATTCGCATATGGCATTGCATTTAACTTGGCATATTTCGGTTGTACATGCATCGCTAAATAAGGTGTAGTTTGCATCAGAGCATATGCAGAATGTACAAAAAGGCTTAATCCATAAAATAGACTAAGCCTTTTTAATGAAATTACGAAGCTCATCGGCAATTACAAGTTTGGAACTTTAATCACATCACCAATTCGTAATTGCGTACTTGGGGTCAAATCATTCATTTCGGCAAGTGCACTTGTCTCCAAACCATATTTACTTGCCAAACCAATTAAAGTATCACCACGCTTCACTTTATATTCAGTAACTACTTTCGGTACTGCAATCGTTTGACCACGTTGTAAACTTGCATTTGCTTTTAGATCATTTAATTCTGCTAACTCACGTCCAGAAATCGAGAAGCGATTTGCAATACTATTTAAAGACTCGCCAGCTTTAACTGTATATTGCTCTGTATTTCGATTTGATGATTTAGAGCTATTCTTACGAGTTTCAACTTTTTCAGCATCAGCCTTTGGAACATCACCTGTTAGTTTCAGCTTTTGCCCTACCCGAACACTACTATTACGAGATAAACCATTTAATGCAGTGACATAATCCAGTTGCAAATAATAACGACTAGCAATATTACTTAAAGTATCTCCAGATTTAACCGTATATACATCTGGTGCAGTTTCATCTTTATCTTTTGATTTGGTACTTTGATTAGTTTTACTCTCTACATCACCCGTAAGTTTCAAGCGCTGACCGACACGTACTCCGGCAGTACGCTGTAGACCATTCAAATCAGCAATATAATTTACGCTTAAATCATATTTATTCGCAATTGCATTCAAGCTATCACCAGACTGAACCACATACTGCTCTGGAACTGTAGAACCTGCCGGAATTTTTAAGGTTTGACCTAAACGAACACCGCTATTCGATTTAATATTGTTCAGTTCAGCTAACTCATTTAGACTTAGCTTAGATTTGGTCGCAATACTTGATAATGTATCCCCACGCTGAACTGTATAATTCTCAGTCTTAACCCCTATCGAGGCTGTTACATTGTCATATTTAACTGATGTTTTAGTTTCAGCAACACTTTCAGTCTCAGAAACTTCGTTTAAAGGAACATTAATTTTTTGCCCAACAAACAAACTACTACTGGCAGTTAAACCTATTGTTAAATCAGCAAGTTCCTGATTCGATAAAGCATAACGATCTGCAATTAATTTCAGATATTCACCACGTTTAACGGTATAAGATTTGGTCGCTACTTTCTGATATGTCGTCGTTTTAGTATCTGATGTACGTGTCGCACGAGTTGTATTTTTTGGCTCAATCAGTGTAAGTTTTTGCCCAACAAATAGACCGTCAGTTACAGACAAATTATTAAAATCTGCTAATTGTTTAATACTTAAATCAAAACGACCTGCCAAATTCGTAAGACTATCGCCTGATTGCACCACATAACTTTCAGGTTTCTTTTCTGCCGCTTTAGGCGCTTCAGCTTGAGGTTTAGCATCATAGAGGTACAAACTTGTACCAACGAATAAAGTTCCGTTTGGATCAATTTGATTCCATTGAGCAATATCTCGCCAGCTCACATTATTTTTTTGCGCAATAACAGCTAATGTATCTCCTGGTTGTACAACATAGGTACTACGCTTACCTTTAGGAGCAACGACAACCACATCTGTATCCGTTTTAATATACGGTTTGCCTTGGTTTCGTTTAGCATCTTCACTATTCGCCGTAGCTGTATCTTCAACTAAATTTTTTGGATAAGCGAATCCACGCGTAACTTCTTGCCCTTTTTCATCCGCTACAGACTGACTAGTTTGAATTGCTGTTAATTTAATTTTGCCATCGAATGGATCAACGATTTCAGTACCTTTAGGTGCAATCGCTTTGATCTCAGCAACCACTTGATCTTTTTCAGCCTGTGTTGCTTGAGGTTCTAAAACTTGAGCAACTGTTTTCTTTTCACCATCTTGTTTGACAGCAGCAATAATTTGCTCACGTTCTTTCAGCGAAATAGGTGGCTCTATTTTGACAGGTTTAACATTTGCGGCTGGCGTAATTGCAACTGGAATACGCGGTGCGCTTGGGACATCAGCAGCGGCAGCAAATGAAGCAAGTGCATCAGAACCTCGCGGGGTATTTAATTTTACACCTGTAACCGAAGTTGTTGCCGATGGACGCGTCGTATTATTCGCCGTTAAAGCTGGTGGTGTTTTTACTGATGGCGTGATGGATTGACCTGTATTGGTACGAATTGTTGTTGATGTATTCAACGTATTATTCATCGCTGGTGGAGTATTATTACTTGCCCAGAAACCACCTGAACTTGCCTTACCGCCACGTAGTTTTGCATCAATCGAAGGACTCAAATCTGCTGGGATCAAAATACGCATCGGGCTTGAAGGATCGACACTCTCACCACGATGAGCTGGGTTCAATGCATACAGTTCAGCACGACTCAAACCAGTAATTGAAGCAATCTGATTTAAATCTAAAGGTGCTGACAATGCAACTTCACGGAAATGCGGACGGTTCGCAATTGGCGGTAATGCAACCCCATAATGACTTGGATTTTTAATAATCTGTGCAACAGCTAAAAATCGTGGCACGTAGTTCATCGTTTCTTGAGGTAACTTGAGTGACCAATAATCTGTTGGTAAGCCAGCAGCTCGGTTACGGTTAATTGCTTGTTGGATACGACCAGGGCCAGCGTTATAAGCCGCTAATGCCAACTCCCAAGAACCGAATTGGTTATATAAACTACCTAAGAATTCATAAGCAGCACGAGTAGACTCAACCACATCACGGCGACCATCATACAAGCCCGTTTGCTGTAATCCATAAATTCGTCCTGTACTTGGGATAAATTGCCATAAACCCGCAGCGGCTGCACTACTTGTTGCAGCAGGGTCATATGAGCTTTCAATTACAGGTAATAACGCCAATTCGGTTGGCATCCCACGACGTTCTGCTTCTTTTACAGTGTGGTATAAATAACGGCTGGCGCGCGCACTTAATCGATCTAGATAAGGTTGCCGAGAAATAAACCAACCACGTTGCGCTTCAATACGAGAGTCCCAATGGTTCAAATCCATCTTGAAACCCACGGTCATACGCTTCCACACATCACCATGTTTGAGTACTAATAAACGATCACCTTCCACAGCTCGCATATCGGTAGCGGAAAGTAAATCTTCAAGTGAATCTAAGCTTCCAGCATCTAAATATCCAGAACCTACTTGCTTTGAAGTAGAAGCTTTACTTGATTGCGGAGTTGATGAACAGCCTGTTGTAATTCCCAACGCAGCTAGAGCAGAAGTAAGTACAGTAATTTTGAATAATGATGTTGCAGATGTTTGCCACATCAATGTGCTCGATTTATACATAAAATCTTCCAGTCAACTCGCGCTAGTTTATTTCTTCGATTTGCCATTGTAGTAAAGCATGTCACTTAGACAAGGCAATAATTTAACGTGATTTGCATGGAAATGTTACAAGAAATTAAAAAATATGAGTTTTGTAACGGTTTAACCGTCAAATTTAGATTTAGAATACAACTTATCAGATGAGGGTGATAAACTTTTAAAGTCATACACTCAAAATCTCATCTTTTTTACTACTCAGATTCTTCATTTTAGGTTCAATTATGTCTCAAACAATCACACTTTATGTCGATGGTGCATGTAAAGGCAATCCAGGTTTAGGTGGTTGGGGGGCATATATCATTACCGAACAAGGTGAACATAAGCTTTGTGGCGGTGAACCAGATACAACCAACAATCGAATGGAGCTTCAGGCAGCCATTGAAGGTGTTTCATTCTGCCCTATTGATGCACATCTGATTGTTTGGACTGATTCCAATTATGTAAAACAAGGGATTACAGAATGGATTCATGGTTGGAAAAAGAAAAACTGGAAAGATGTCAAAAACCCTGACCTATGGCAAAAATTAGATGCAGTCTGTGCAAATCGTAAAATTGAATGGAACTGGATCAAAGGTCATGCTGGTCACGCTGGAAATGAAATGGCTGATCAATTAGCCAACCTCGGTGTCGAACAGACTGCTAAACAATTAAAATCTTCGACGCAGGCTAACGCTGATACAAAAAAGCCTGAAGCTGATTGGCTCTTGAACGATCCTTTTGGCTTAGATATTCATGATGATGTGGATGAAATGATTGAAGAAGAAATAGAACTTGAAGCAGATGTAAAGCTCATTGAATCACCAACTGAGACATTGGAAAGCAATCAAATGACTCAACATCCACACATTGTGATCACTAAAGCAAAAGTCAAACTTCAAGGTCCACGCCAGCTTATTCTAGATACTGAAACCACTGGTTTTTACTTCCAAGATGGTGATCGTATTATTGAAGTCGGTGCGATTGAAATGATCAACCGAAAGCTTACAGGTAGTTCTATTCATATTTATATTAATCCTGAAAAACCTGTAGGTGATTCTGAGAATGTCCACGGTATCAGCGATGACTTTCTCAAAGACAAACCGAAATATGCAGAAATTGCCGATGTACTTTTTGACTATTTAAAAGGCGCTGAAATTATTGCGCATAATGCAACATTTGATATGAACTTCTTAAATATGGAGTTCAAACGTGTCGGATTAACTGCTCTTTCAGATGTATGTGAAGTGACCGATACTTTAGCACTTGCTAAAAATAAACATCCAGGTCAAAAAAACTCACTTGATGCTTTAGTGCGTCGCTATGAAATTCCAGCAAGAGATCGTACTTTTCATGGTGCCTTACTTGATGCTGAAATTTTGGCAGATGTTTATCTTGCAATGACAGGTGGGCAAGTCTCTTTTGATATGGATTCACACTCCCAATCGGAGCAAAATCAAAATAAAATGACTCGCCAACGTGTCCAAGTGGATTTACCCGTGATTCGCCCTTCAGAGCATGAGCTAAATGAACATGAGACATGGGTCAAACAATTTGAGCAAAAACATGGAAGCGCTTGCTTTTTTGCAAAATAAATTTGTTCTGCAATATAAGTTTTTGTATTTCAAGCTTTCAAAGTTAAGTTATATTAACCATTAATGATTTTAACCTCCTATGATGGGAGGTTCATGGATATAACAACTTAGGAAAGGTGTAGGTCATATGTCTTACCAAACCTCGATTCATTTCGACCCAACTGCATTATTAATAATAAAAAATGAGATCGACAATTCGATTAAATTAGTAGAGACGGCAGTTAATACGCTTGCTGAAGAACAAGCCTTACCTTTCGGTATTGATGATGCACTCAATCAATTTGAACAGTGCACTCAAGTTCTTAAATTGATTGATATGCCCCACCTCGCGCAAATCACTGAATACTCTGCTGAACTCATGCGCCAAATCATGGCTCAACCACAGCAAATTAAAACCAGTGATGTCATCGCACTGAGCGAAGGCACGACTATGCTTAAACGTTACATTGAGTTTATTTGTTTACGTGAAGTAAAAGTTCCTCAATTTTTAATTGATACCTTAAATCGTTTGGAAAAAGCTCTCGGTAAACCAATCACGAAAGAAGGTCAAACGATTCACCCCTTACTCGATTGTATTACGCCTAGCTTTAACTTACCGCAAGCACCAAGTTTAGAACAATCTCAATATATTCATCAGTTATATAAATTGTGTTTGAACAAGCTCATCAAGCAAGCTGAGACACCATTAGATTTACAAGGCATTAAATTGGTTGGCGTTTATTTAGCGGGTTTAGCGACTAACCAACCAAGCCAACAATATTGGCAACTGGTTAATGTTGGTTTAGGTCATATTGATGAGCTCTTAATCACTGAAGCGCGTTTAAGAACACTAATTCAAATTGAAACTAATATTGGCAAATTCCTAAATCAATCTGCAACATTCCAAAGTAATATTGCCGATCTTGCAGATATTTTAAGTATTTGTATTAGCCAAGAAGATGACTTATCCCATCACATTCGTGAACAACTGAATATTGGTGATGAGCTTCTCAGTGACACTCAACTTCAAGTTTTAAGTCGTCACTTGTATGGTCCAGATTATGAAACAGTACATACGATTAGCCAGTTAATGACGGATGAAATGGCTCAAATTCGTAATGAAATTGAGTACAACCATCAAAATATGTCGGCTGAAAAAACGCAAGAATTACAGCAAAAATTGAATCAACTTGCGAATGTATTTAAAGTATTAAATCTAAATGAAGCAGCTAAAGAATTAGATCAGCAAGCTGAAAAGCTGAGCCAACCGAATACACTAACGGATGCAACATCGATTCAGCAGTTAATGAACAGTATTTTAGCGTCTATGAATTCTATTGGAATTTTAGAGCGTAATTACACCTCTAGTCGTTTACAACTACGTGTAAACAATATGCAAATTTCTCTAGATCGATTAGATGAAGCGCACAAAGCATTGATTGTTGAAACAAAAACGCTAATTGATACGTTAACGGAAACACTTAGTTTATATGCACAAGACCCGACTGCACATAACTTAGAAGCCTTGCCTGTTTATCTGAATGAATTATCGGGTGCAGCTTTATTCTTAGGCAGTTCTACACAACAAACTGCACTATTAGGTGCTGCTCATTTTGCTCAATATCGCTTAAGTCAAAATGAAAGTTTCAATGCTGAACATGTGAATTGTATTCTAAATGTTGTTGCTGGTTTAGATTTACTCGTAGATAACTTAAAGAATAAACAGCCAGTGTTGCAATCTATGTTTGATGTGGCATTATCAAGCAGTCAACGATTACAAATTACTGCGGCTGCATAATGACTCAACTATCACTTGCTTATATTTTTCAACATCAAAAACTGTTAGTCGATCAAAATTTAGAACTACCAAGAGTTGAAAAGTTAGCAAGTGATTTACCCATACATCACAATGATCATGTCATTGCTCGTGATCTCCTCGATGATGAAATCATTCCTGAAGGCTATCAACTTGTACCAATTCGGGAACTGATTCAGTCATGGCCTACGACAGCGTTCCTTCAAGCGAGTCGTGCCGTTCAACTACTTGAGTGGCGACGTAACCATAAGTTTTGTAGTCATTGCGGACATCACACCGAAATTCATCCCAAAGAATATGCAATGGTTTGCCCTGCCTGCGGGTATCATCAATATCCCCGCGTACAGCCCTGCGTGATTACCATTATCACCAAAGGTAAGGATGAGGTGCTGTTAGCAAAATCAGCACACAAGCATTATGGCAATATGTACGGACTGATTGCAGGATTTGTTGAGGTTGGTGAAACTCTTGAGGAAGCTGTACAACGTGAAACTCTTGAGGAAGTTGGGCTAAAACTTAAAAATATTCGCTACATGTCAAGCCAACCGTGGCCATTTCCAAGTAATTTAATGATTGCGTTTCATGCAGAATATGATTCTGGTGAGATTGAACTACAGATTGAGGAAATCAGTGATGCTCAATTTTTCAAATTTGACCAACTACCAGAGATTCCATTCAAAGGTAGTATCGCACACGCCATGATTACTGAAATCATTGAGAGTAATGAAAAGGCATCTTAAAAGATGCCTTTTCATTTATTTAACCTTCTAATGCTTCATCTAAGAAGTGCATAATCGTTCGTTTGGTTTTGAAGTAGTGGCTGGCAAAACTTGCTAAAGTCGCAATAATCGTTAAATGTCCAGTTTTGGGAATAACTGCAATATGACTATGGTTGCCCTTTTCCCTCAATGCACGGTCAAGGTCAAAGCTATTGTGACTACCGACCAATTGGTCGTTTTCAGCCATGAGCAAATAGTGTTTGATCTGATTAGAATTAATAAAATAATAAGGCATTACATCTTGATATGAAACTTTCAAATCAAACGCATGCTCAGCCAGTGGATCGCCTTTATAATCAAAGTGATAAGGACCTGCTAAACCAATAATTGCCTTAATTTTATCTTTATATTTGAATCCTTGCGATTGTGGTGAATAAACCACAGACATCACATTAAATGCACCAGCAGAATGCCCCATCAGGATTATATTATCGGTTGAAATATTGAGCTTGCTTTGATTTTGAGTTAAATAATGAATCGCCTGAGCAATATCATCAATAAATGCGGGGAATATGTGTTCTGGCGCAAGATGGTAATTGATTACTGCAACATCATATCCTTCTCGAGCGAATGTTTCCCCCAAAAATAAATAATCTCGTTTATTGCCGTGTTGCCAAGAACCGCCATGAACAAAAACAATTAATGGTCTTTGCTTTTTCGGATTTTTTGTTCGGTATAAGTCCAAACGTTGTCTAGCTTTTAAGCCATAAGCAAGATGCTCGTCTTTCTCAAACGTATCTTTTGGTGTGAGATAGTTCATCGAATAACTTGCTAAATCATAAAGGCGAAAATCCTGATAAAAGTTTTTCGCCCGTATAACATTTTGTTGTACTTGTTGAATAAGTTGCTTCATAAATTAAGGTGTAGTCGGTGTTATGGTCGCAGGTTCAACCTGATCAGGATCAATTGCCACAGGCGTTTCAACTAAAGGTTGTGCCGTTGCCGTTCCCACCATTGGCGTTGCAGCAGTTGAACTTGCTATTGTTCCTGAAGGCTGGTCAATATTATCAATCAGAGTGACAATTTTACTCACATTACCCACTTTTTGTAAGACATCATCTAAATCTCTCTGTTCAGCACTATTTAGACGTCCCATCACATAAAGCACACCATTTTCAGTATGTACAAGAACTTTACTATCTGACACTACAGGCGCACGCATAAGCAAACCACGCGTGTTAGCAGTCACAGTTGAATCTTGCATAATTGTGTTATAACCAACTTTATCCCCGACAGTGATATAATTATGCACTGCTTTTACGTCAGTCATAGCGCGTACATTATCTTCTGCCAGTTGCTTTAAATACGGATCAGGTACTTGCCCAGTTAATAAAACATTACTATGAAAACTTTCAATATTGATGCGTGATTGTTTGAAACGATGATCTAATTTATACAAATTAATGTTCGCAGTTCTTTTAATTGAAGAATCAATAAAAACCTGCCCTAAACTACGCTCACCGCTCTCTTTACCTACAGGCGAACTACCTGTACCACCAGAAATAAAACTCGCACATCCCGATAAACTTGCAGCGCAAATCAACGTAATCGTTAAACGTTTTAACACTTGGCAAGACTCCCTATCTACAAACTTGTTAAATCTTCGGCATTTATCTAAAAAAGCTCAAACTATCATTCAGTCTAAAGTAAACGCATGCTCTATCCATTGCTGATCATACTGCAATTTTGAAAAATCTGGTTGTACTGTTTTTGCAATTTTCTGTGGAAAATCAAAACAAATCACATCAAAACGACAATCAAAATCATCATATTGTGGATTTTTTTGTAAAAATAATTGAGCAGTTTTAATGATTTTACGTTGTTGAGCCTGAGATATAACCTCACAAGATTCCGCGTAACTTCCCGCAGTTCTTGCTTTTACTTCAACAAAGATCAACTCCTTTCCTTTTGCTACGATTAAATCTATTTCACCATACCTCGAATGATAGTTTTTACTTACATAATGATATTGTTGTGTTTGTAAAAAAACTAAAGCTGTGAGCTCAGCCCACTCACCTAGCTTTTGTCTGTGAAGCTCCATCTTGGCTAGATTCTCATTTTAAAAGTTGGATGCCATGTTTTTGTTGTTGATAACAATAAGGTTGCCTGTCAATTTTGCCATGATTGACATAGATTGCCCCCGTTCGACCTTCAAAGGAAAACTCAGGTTGTGAAGTATTCAAAAATTGTTGACTGATTGTCCATGCGTCACCACCAAATGCGAGGAGTCGTTGAAATGCCATATTCTCTGGTTGTTCTTTATAAGCTTTAATTACGTCATTCCACTGCCCATTATATAAAGCAGGCGTATCACAAAAACTTAATCCAAGCGGAATAGTTTTCCCTTGTTCAATACTGATCGGGGTAGCATAAATATTCTTTTCAGGTAATGATCCTAATTGTTCCAACCATTGGTGGCTTCCGAGTAGTAATAATCCTTCTTTATTGGATATTTTTTTAGGTAGTTCATTGACAAAATGAAGTCCAGAACCAAATTCACTTGCTAGTGACATAAGCAAAAGTTCTGTAGCTGATTCGACTCCTGACTCACGAAAAACCATTAATTTTTTTATTTTATCTTTCTTCAGTAATTGATTTAACGCCACAGCATCCTGTTGCTTTGAGAGACTAAATTGCCAAACATTATTCGATTGCTGATTTAAATCATTTAATGCAAGCACAGGAATCACAGGATTTAGCTGCATAACGGCTTCTATTTCTGACCTCGCCAAAGGTCCGACAATTAATTTCGTCTTGCCATTTAATTTTTTTTTAAAAATTGTATCTATGCTATTTTTTGCCGAATCTACAAAAATGATTTTTTCTTTACTACCAGATGCTGTATAAGCACTCAAGAAGCCACGTTTGACACTCTGACCTGCTCGCGCCATTGCACCAGATTCAGGTAGAATTACCAATACGTCCGCGTAGGCTGGACTCATTATTGCTGCCAAACTAAAAAGTAGCCAAATTTTTTTATACATGTGGGAGTTACCTTTTATGAGTGCTCAATTATTTGTTGTAGCAACCCCGATTGGGCACTTAGATGACATGACCTTTCGTGCAATTGATATTTTAAAGTCTGTATCGGTGGTTGCAGCAGAAGATACTCGTCAATCTGCTCAATTATTCAAACACTATAATATCTCAACTCCACTTACAGCGTGTCATGATCACAATGAAAGTAACAAAATTGATCAACTTATACAAAGAATGTTAAAAGGTGAAAGTATTGCTTTAATCAGTGATGCTGGTACGCCTCTTATTAGCGACCCTGGTTTTAAACTTGTTCGCGCTGCACAAGAACAAGGGATTCGTGTCATTCCTGTACCCGGAGCATGCGCCGCAATCGCAGCATTAAGTGCTGTTGGGCTACCGAGTGATCGCTTTAGTTTTGAAGGTTTTTTGCCATCTAAATCATCACAACGCATTAGCCAACTTGAAAAATTAAAAGATGAAACTCAAACATTAATTTTCTATGAAGCACCACACCGTATTTTAGAGAGTATTAAAAATATGGCTGAAGTGTTTGGTGAAGATCGCCCTGTTGGTTTTGCGCGTGAAATTACCAAAACGTTTGAAACAATCAAAAAAATGACTTTAAAAGATTTAGTTACTTTCATTGAAAATGATCATAATCAACAAAAAGGCGAAATTGTAGTAATTGTCGGTGGTGCGACAGTAGAAAAAGATTTGGAGCAAGAAAAGTTAGATCATTTATTGAAACGTTTACTACAAGATTTATCGGTCAAAGCCGCGTCTCAATTAGCAGCAGATTTAACCGGTATTAAGAAAAAAATCGCATATCAACGCGCTTTGGAATTAACCCAAGCCGAATAACGAGCAAGATGCAAGGCAATTGATTTTGGATAGATTGCCTTACAAATAATTAACAATGTGAATAGTTGCAACCTATCATTTACTTAGCTTTAGACAACATTCATCACAATTAAAAAAACACATCTATCTCAGTATTTTCTGAGCTGCTTGGATAATCGTTTCAGTCAATATTTCTAATTGTTGCGACTGTCGTTTCCAATGATGCCAATACAGAGGAATATCAAGTTCAGCTTCAGGCATAAGTTCTACAAGCGAACCATTATCGAGTAAGGATTGAACTTGAATCTCTGGTGCCATTCCGTAGCCTAAACCTAATTGGATTGCTTTAACAAATGCATCTGTCGATGGAATAAAATGAAAGGGATAACTTTGCATCGATAATCCAAAATACTTTAATAATATGTCTGAATGCATCAGATCTTTATGATTAAAAATAACCGCGGGTGCAGATCTCAAACTTTCCCTATTAACCCCTTTTCTAAACCAATATTTAACAAAGTCCGTCGAAGCCAACATTTTATAACGCATTTTGCCAAGTGGTTGAGCTAAACAACCCGACATCACATCAGCCTCAGCAGAAATACACGCATTGACTTGACCTGTTTCTAACAAAGCATGTGTGTGAGATTGGTCATCAATTTTCAATTCCAGTACGATCTTTTCTTTAATAAGTGTTGATTGAATTGAGGGTAAAAGCCATGTTGCCAATGAATCGGCATTTGAAGCCAAGGCAATTTTATAAAATTCAGAATCAGACGTTTTACCCATTAAACCTTGTAATAAATTTTGCTCCATTAATCGGGTATGCCGCAAATGATCGAGTAAGGTTACTCCTGCATATGTAAGCGTAGATGGACGACCACGAAGGATTAGAACTTGTCCAAGATATTTTTCTAAGGCCTGTACTCGTAATGACACAGCCGAAGGTGTAATAAATAAAAATTCACCAGCAGCATCAAAACTTCCCAATTCAGCCACCGCAAGAAAAGCTTCACATTGCTTACTATCGAGCATATTAACCTTAATTATTTTTAGTCAAACCTAAATATTCTTAATTTTACTTATTTTAAGCTTAAAAGTCAGATAATTCTCTCATCTTATTTTCTCTTCTTTTTTTATGATCTCTCTTGGTGTATTTCTCAAAGGTTTTGGAATCGGCAGCGGTCTGATTGTCGCTATTGGTGCTCAAAATGCCTTAGTCCTAAAACAAGGGCTCAAACAGCAATATGTATTTTGGTTATGTTTTATCTGTGCACTTTCTGACTCTATTTTAATTGGATTAGGTGTATTCGGCTTTGCTGAAATTATCACCGCATCTCCAATTTTGATGACACTTGCTCAATATTTTGGTGCAATTTTCTTGTTTGTTTATGGTGCTAGATCATTCTATGCTGCATTTAAAACGACTCACAGTATGCAACTCAACCAAAATCATCATCAAACATTAACCCAAGTACTTTTAACTGGGCTTGCATTTACATGGTTAAATCCTCACGTTTACTTAGATACCATTGTACTTATTGGCTCATTAGCTACTCAATTTGAGGATAAAATGAGTTTTGCTTTAGGCAGTATCGTTGCCTCATGGATGTTCTTTTTTAGTTTAGGTTATGGATCTAAATTCTTAAAACCGCTATTCACTAACCCAAAAGCATGGAAAATTTTAGACTTTATTATTGGCTGTATCATGTGGAGTATTGCTACATCGTTGCTTCTCTAATCTAAGTCTTTGAGCAACAGAAAAAGCACCACGATCGTGATGCTTTTTGAATCTATTTAAACTTATTCTTGGCTTTCGCCTGGTGGAACTTCTGTAATGCGTCCACCACGTGCAAGAAATGCAGCTATTTCGTCCTCTAAAGCTTGACGTTGTTTCTGCTTTGCAGTGACAGTCAATGTTTCTGCTTCAGCAAGATCAGCATCATTGGCACTTGATTCTTCATTATCAGCACCACTTTCTGCGGCTTTCGCCTCTTCATCGTCTACAGCAGAATCTTCTGTGTTTTCGTCGTAATCATTCATTTCCGTCATATTACTCTCCCCACAATGACTAAACTCTCATCATCGTTATTTGGTCATCAGAACTTGGTGAAATTTAGCAAGCTCTTCACATTTATCAAAGCAAAATATTTGCAAAATTGTGTATTTTATAACCAAATTCACTCTGATTTATAAATGATTGTTTAAAAAATATCTACTCTTTTTTAACAAGCGTATCTTGTGTCTCGTAATGCCACTAATCCATTGGCTTGGTTCATAAAGCGATCTTTAAACCAATCGAATTGTTCAACCTGTTTCAGCCCAAAATTTCTTGCCCAAACAAATGGAAATAGCTCCGAACTTTCTAACCAACCAATCACAGACATGCTATGCATCATCGCATCATTCTGCCCTTTACGCAGGTATTCGTAGCGTAATAAAGTTTGATCGTTTGCCCATGCACCACGCTTTAAATCGTGTAGTAACACATCGCACAGTACCGCAGCATCTAGACAGCCAATATTCACACCTTGTCCAGCTAAAGGATGAATGACGTGGGCAGCATCACCAATCAATGCCAAGCCTGATTTGATATAGCGCTGCGCTGCACGCGCTTTAAGTGGAAATTGTGCTCTAGAGCGAACATCAACGACCTCACCCAACATTTGCAGGCTTTCCTGAGTGAGCAATCGCATAAAATCCTGATCAGTCAGTGCTGAATACTCATCGGCATAATCATCAGGTAAAGTCCAAACAATCGACTGCCAATAACCATTCTCTTGTGAATCCAAACTCGCCATTGGTAAATATGCCAGTGGACCTGTCGGTAGGAAAATTTGACGAGCTACATATTGATTCGGCTGAGTAGTTTTAATTGCACAACTGATCGCAGCTTGCTTGTAATCCAATACATCTAAATCAATATAAGCTTGTTCACGCACAAAAGAATTCGCACCATCAGCACCAATGAGTAACTTGGTTTTCAATGTTGTTCCATCCGCCAATTGAATAGACCAACCTTGTGGAATTTGTTCGATCCGAATAACTTTGACTTGAGTACGATAGTCTTTAAGTCGTTGCAGCATTTTTTGTTGAATCGCGACATTCAAAACGCTTGGCTCAACCATTGAACCTAAAGCTTGATCTGGCGGAGGTTGCTGTTCAGAGGCATGGCCAAAATTAATTTCACCATAGCCATTTTTATTCCAGACTTGCATGCCTGAATATGGCATTTGACGTGCTAAATCATCCCAAACATCGACTGTTTTAAGTAAGTGAATCGTCGCCTGACTCAGTGCCAATACTCGAGGATTC
The DNA here is from genome assembly GCF_024296945.1 of Acinetobacter sp. Z1. Lineage (NCBI taxonomy): Bacteria > Pseudomonadati > Pseudomonadota > Gammaproteobacteria > Moraxellales > Moraxellaceae > Acinetobacter > Acinetobacter sp. Z1. The sequence goes on from NZ_CP101115.1 coordinate 2,512,283, forward strand.
ATTACAGCCAATGTCTTTTCTTGATCTAGCACAGGTGCAGCATCCAATACCGTCGCTTGTACACCGCCTTGGGCCAACAATAAAGCGGTTAATCCACCGACTAAGCCACCGCCCACAATCACAACATCTAACAGCTCACTCATGCTTTTAGCCCCATTGCATAGTTGGCAACCAAAGGCTTAACCCCAGGAATCACATCAAATGCGATCAGTCCTGTATTACGTAATAACTTGAGAATTGGATTTTGATTACTAAAACCACGTACCACTGAATCACAGAACTTAATCACTCGTTGCTGATCTTTTAAACGGGATTGTTCATAGGCCAATAAATTTTCAGGCGCGCCAATATCCTCTGATTTTGCTAACTGCTCCATCAGGAAACGAACCAACACATCTGCATCACGCAAACACAAGTTAAAACCTTGCCCTGCCACTGGGTGAACCGTATGTGCGGCATTACCCATTAGCACCACACGACCAACCGCCTGCTTATGTGCCAAAACCTGAGCCAATGGATAGCTAAAGCGCTTGCCTGTTTTCTCAAATTTTCCAGCACGATCACCATAGGTTTCCTGTAAGGCATCAAGGAAGTGCTGATCATTTTCTTCACCCAACCAATCTGCTTCAGTGCCTTTTTTTACAGGCCAAACCACTGAGCGACGGTATTCACCCGGTAATGGTAACAATGCCAATGGCCCCAATGCGCTAAAGCGTTCAAAGCCAACGTGCTGATGTGGTTTAGAAGTCTGTACGGTAGTCACAATCGCCACTTGGTCATAATCATGTTCGTCAACTCCCACACCAATCGCTTGACGGCAGAAGGAATCCCGACCATCAGCTGCAATTACCAACTTGGATTTTAATGAATGAATATATTCACCGTTACGCATCGCTTGAATTTGCACGTCATCTGAATCTTGGGTTAGAGACGTGACTTGCACACCATCAATTAACTCAATGAGAGGTTGCTGACGCACTTGAGTCAACAACACACGACCTAACCAAGCATTCTCGATCACTTGCCCAAAGCTTTCTACTTTTTCTTGTTCTGCGACTAAGCGAGCCTTACCAAAGCTGCCCTGCTCAGTAATATGTACTTGTAGAATTGGTGTCGCATGTTGCTGTAAAGCTTCCCATAAGCCTAATTTTTGATAAATCTGTACGCTACGGCGTGACAATGCGGTATTACGCGCATCAAAACTAGAATGATAAGGCGCAACATTTTCATCATCGAAATTCGGATATTTCACAGCTTCTAATAACTTTACTGCGATATTAGATTTTGCCAACATCAAAGCAAGGCTGAGTCCAACCATACCTCCACCGACAATGATGACTTGTTGCTGCATAATATTATTCCTTATCAGTTTTTAATGACTTGATGTTTGGAGACTATCTTACTCTAACTTAAATTAGGATGGGAATTTGTTCTTTGTTTGGTCTGTGTTTTAAACATTCAAAAAAAATACTTTCAAAATTAATTAGGGTCTGTTGACATTTGCTGTGCAAAAAAATAGCGAGAAAGTAAAATTCAATCGCCAAACCAAATTTACTCCTCGCTATGACTCGTACAATGCTGAATGATCAACACTGGTTAAAGCTGAAATCTATTGTCCACAATTTGGGGATCTACCTCAAACATAATCTTCGAAATTTTATTGAAGCCATTCTCTATAGAATTAGAACAGGTTGTCCTTGGCGAGATTTACCTGAATCTTTTGGTAAGTCCAACACCATATTTAAACGATTCACCAGGTGGTCTAAAGATAATAAGCTACTAAAAATATTTAAATTATTATCAAAACATGCTGATCTAGAATGGGTGTTTATTGATGCTAGCCATATTCGAGCACATCAACATGCTACAGGACTCAAGGATCAAGCTATTTCAAGAAGCATCGGTGGAAACAGTACTAAAATCCATTTAGCTGTGGATTCAAATGGGAACCCAATCCAATTTCTCATTCATGATGGCACCACCCATGATGTGAGTGTTGCACCTGCATTAGTCGATAGCATTGATTTAAAAGATACCGATGTGCTTTGTGCAGATAAAGGATATGACTCAGAATTATTGAGAGAGCAGATAGAAAAAACAGCGACTAAAGCAAATATTCCAAAGAAATCCAATACACGATCGAACAATGATTATATGGACTGGCACTTATATAAAATCAGGCACTTAGTGGAGAATACCTTTGCTAGACTCAAGCAATTTAGGGGAATTGCAACACGTTATGACAAGCTAAAGCGGAACTACGAAAATTCAGTTGCTTTAGCCTGTATATTTATTTGGCTACCGCTATGAAATGTCAACACACCCTAATAATATACAATCCTTGAATTTATTTAACATTCCAAGAATATGAACAGTCATTTAAAAACGCTTAGAAAACATATTCGATTAAAAAGAAAATGCTTAAACCGTTTTGAGCATGCAAACATCGAACAAGCCATACTAAATCAACTCAGATACTTCATTCATTTCAAATCTGCCCAAAAAATTGGCTTGTATTTACATGCATTTGGTGAAGTTCACACTAAAAAAATCATTGAATTATGTTTTAGACATAGAAAAAAAGTTTATCTACCGATGATTTGCAACATGAACCAAACACTTGTATGGGTCAAAATCACACCACATCAATATTTTAGTAAGCGTTTTTCACATCACCCATTAGGGATGAAAGAACCGATGGAAAATCGTGGTTATCATGTATCAAAACTAGATTTACTGATTATGCCTTTAGTCGCATGCGATCATGTAGGGACAAGAATTGGTATGGGGGGTGGTTACTATGATCGTACTTTAGCAACAGCACCTCATCGACCATTTCGCCTAGGCATTGCACACACATTTCAATATATTGATCAGACCATAATGAGACAAAAATGGGATCAGCCACTAGATAGTTTGTTAACGCCAGAAAAACGTTATGATTTCTAAGATAATTTGCATAAATTTTAAGAGTTTTTATAAAAATTCCGAGCAATTTAGTCTTTTTTTAATAATTTCTTAGCAAAAACCCTTGTAATTTTTTAAATGCACATCACTATAAAAACATGGCAACACCGTTGTCACTCATTAGGAGTGCTCATGTCTGAATATATTTTAAATAACGAAACTAGCTTAGAGCCACAGGTTCCAAGTGTATTACCACTATTAGCATTACGTGATGTTGTGGTTTATCCGCACATGCAAATTGCGCTATTTGTGGGTCGTGAAAAATCGATCAATGCAGTGGATGTAGCTCGTAACGGTGACAATCTAGTATTTGTAGTTGCGCAAAAAGATTCGCTTACAGAAGAAATTGATCACGATAATCTCTACCAATATGGAACTGTGGCTAAAATCGTACAAGTGGTGAATCATGAGAATGATGAAAACTGCATCAAAGTACTGATTGAAGGTCTACATCGTTCTAAATTAGAGCGCATTATTGATGGTGAAGAATACTTAACTGCTGAGCACAGCCTCAGTCCAATTACATTACCATTGGATCAAGAAGCTCAAGAAACTCGTTTAAATGAATTACGCACTTTATTCGCTCAATATGCAGAAGCGAAACTACGTAATGCACGTGAACTTGTTGCAGCGGCCAATAAAATCGAAGACTTATTACAGCTTATGTTCTTCGTCGCAACTCGTGTACCTTTAAATATTGAAGTGAAACAAAAGTTTTTAGAGCACGACGAGTTTGAAGCTCATTTGCAAGAGCTCATGAGCTATTTGATGAATCAATCTGCTGAACAGCAAATTGAACAAACCTTGCACGACAGTGTAAAACGTCAAATGGAAAAGAACCAACGTGAATACTTTCTAAATGAAAAAATGAAAGTCATTCAACGTGAGCTTTCTGACATGAATGGCGGTGCTGAAGATGACGTTGCTGAAATAGAAAAACGTCTTGCTGAAGCTGATTTACCTGAACACGTACGTAAAAAAGCTGAAGCTGAGTTCCGTAAGCTTAAAGCAATGCAACCAGCATCCAGTGAAGCGGCTGTTGTACGTAACTATCTAGAAGTAATTTTAGATACGCCGTGGAATAAAGCGAGCAAAGTGAGTATTAACCTTGCGAAAGCTCAAGAGATTCTTGATACAGATCACTACGGCTTAGATGACGTTAAAGATCGTATTGTTGAATACTTGGCGGTTCAGTCTCGTGTTAAAAAACTCAAAGGTCCGATTCTATGTTTAGTTGGCCCTCCTGGTGTAGGTAAAACTTCACTTGGTGAGTCAGTTGCAAAAGCAACAGGTCGTGAATTTGTTCGTATGGCGCTTGGTGGCGTACGTGACGAAGCTGAGATTCGTGGTCACCGTCGTACTTATATTGGTGCGATGCCAGGTAAAATCGTGCAGTCTTTAACAAAAGTTGGCGTGAAGAACCCATTGTTCTTACTCGACGAAATTGACAAGATGGCACAAGACTACCGTGGTGATCCAGCTTCTGCCCTACTTGAAGTGCTTGATCCATCACAGAACAATAAGTTCAACGATCATTATTTAGATCTTGATCTTGATCTTTCTGAAGTGATGTTCATCTGTACTGCAAACAGTATGAATATTCCTGAAGCGTTGTTAGATCGTATGGAAGTGATTCGTCTTCCGGGTTATACCGAAGATGAAAAAGTGAATATTGCTGAACGCTACCTTGTTCCGAAAGCAATCAAGAACAATGGTTTACGTGCAAAAGAGTTAAGCGTCCACGAAGAAGCGATCCGTGACATCGTGCAACGTTATACACGTGAAGCAGGTGTACGTAGCTTAGAACGTGAAGTGTCTAAAATTGCTCGTAAAGTCGTCAAAGAAGCTGTAAGTAAGAAGTCTAAAAACTTACAAGTTGATGTTACCTCTGCGAATCTTCCAGAATACTTAGGTCCACATAAGTTTGACTTTGGTATTGCAGAAGATGAAGCACAAGTGGGTCGTGTAAATGGCTTGGCTTGGACATCAGTGGGTGGTGAATTATTAACAATTGAAGTCGCTGCTGTAAAAGGTAAAGGTAAATTCATTACGACGGGTTCGCTCGGTGATGTCATGAAAGAGTCGATTACTGCTGCAATGACTGTTGTAAGAACTCGCGCGGATGACCTTGGAATCGAAGCTACTCGTTTTGAAGAAACCGATATCCATGTTCATTTACCTGAGGGTGCAACACCAAAAGATGGACCATCTGCTGGTTTGGCACTAACAACGGCGCTTGTCTCAGCATTTACAGGCATTCCAATTCGTCCAGATATTGCGATGACTGGTGAAACAAGTTTAGGTGGTCGTGCGATGCGTATCGGTGGCTTGAAAGAGAAACTTCTTGCAGCTCACCGCGGTGGGGTAAAACTGGTATTTATTCCACAAGACAACGTACGTGACTTAGCTGAAATTCCAGAAAATGTGAAAGAAGGTTTAGAAATCAAAGCTGTGAAGAGTATTGATGAAATCCTACCTTTAGCATTAACGGATACCCCTAAGCCATTACCTAAGACTCCAATTGTAAAACAAGTAGAAGAGCCAAAGGCTGCACGCCATTAAGTCTTCTACTCAATAAAATTAAGAGAGCTTCGGCTCTCTTTTTTTGTTACACAATTTGATTGAAAAACAACCAATATATTGCATAATGAAATAGAGTCGATAAAAATAAAGATTAATTTGACTTGTGAACTCATTTTTCTAGAGCCATCTGAACTCCAGACAGATGACTCTTTGATCGCAGCTCATCTTCTTTTGAGCTGCGTTTTTTATTCTTAGTCTAAATACGCTCTTTGTATTTTTTATGACAACTTAAAGCGTGAACTAAGCGCACGACCTATCGCTAGGGTTTATAATCTGAATAATTTTTTACCCTATCTATTTTATGAAAATTCGTATTCTGACCATTGGTCAAAAAATGCCAGCATGGGTCTTAACTGGATTTGAGGACTATTTCAAACGTATTCAGCCGTTTGTACAAACTCAAGTTATTGAATTGCCCATGGCGAAACGTGGCAAAAATGATTCTGAAGCTGATATTTTGAAATACTGTCAAATTGAAGGCGACAGTATTTTAAATACGCTCAAATCCAATGAAATTTTAATCGCATTGGAAGTGGGCGGTCGAGAACTGAGTACAGAGAAATTAGCGGATACCATGAAGCAGTGGATGCTTGAAGGTCATGATATTGCGCTCGCGATTGGTGGTCCGGATGGGCATTCAGATGCCGTACGTAAAGCAGCGGCATGGCATTGGTCACTTTCAAAATTAACCATGCCGCATCCAATGGTTCGTATTCTACTCATTGAACAGTTATATCGAGCGATGAGTATTAATCACAACCATCCATATCATCGCGCTTAGATCATTATGATTTGTTCTGATTATAGAACAATCTGTTGAGATTAAAGGGCTGTCAATATTGATATGAATTTGTCACGATAAAGCTGTATTTCAAATCAGGTATTGAGTTATGAATGTGCAAACTTTACCAGGATTATTTATTTCTCATGGTTCACCGATGCTTGCACTTGATCCTGAGCAAGTTGGACCAGCATTATATCGTTTGAGTACCAATCTCCCTAAACCTCAAGCGATTATTGTGATGTCTGCCCATTGGGAAAGCCAAGCATTAGAGGTCAGTACATCAACTCGACCAAGAACTTGGCATGATTTTCGTGGCTTTCCACCTGAACTTTATGAAATTCATTACCCAGCCGCTGGTGAACCTCAACTTGCAGAAAAAATACTCAGTTTATTTGAAAATGCTGGTCTTTCAGCACATGCAAATAGTACTCGCCCACGTGATCATGGCGTGTGGATGCCTTTGCTGCACATGTATCCTGAAGCAGATATTCCTGTAATCGAAATTTCATTGCCCATGAACATGAATGCTGATGAGATTTATAAAATTGGAAAGGTTCTCTCCCCTTTACGTGAGCAACAAATTTTGTTGATTGGATCTGGTAGTATTACCCATAATCTTGCTGAGCTTTCATGGCAAGCTGATGCAGATGTACCAAATTGGGCAAGTACGTTTAGAAATACAGTTGTTAGTAAGCTTAGCCATCAAGACTATGATGGCGTGTTAGATTGGCCATCACTTCCTTTTATTCAACACAATCATCCGACTATTGAACATTTGGCACCACTTTTTTTTGCAATGGGTACGGGTCACCGATTTAATATTGTTCATAGTAGTTTCTCAATGGGCTCACTTGGCATGGATATTTATCGTTTTGATTAATTCTCATGCTTAAAGAGAAAAATGATAGGCTTATTTATATTCTTTAAATAAGTCTATTAAATTGCTATACTTTTTTAAATTTTACAATTAGATACATTTAACACACTTAACCACTAAACGGATTACATTTTCTTTTTTTAAGAATACTTTAAGCTTATTACTGTTATTTATTTACTGTTGTCTTAAATATGAAAATTAAATATTTAGTTCTTGCCTTACTTCCCCTTTCTTTAATGGCGTGTCAAAGCGTACAAAATGTAACTGACGGTGTAATTTCTCAAATAAATACAACATCGAGTGCAAAAACTTTAGCTGAATATAACTGGACTTATCAAGGTTCTAAAGCTTCAAAACCCTTAGTTTTATCTTTTAATGATAATCAAAGACTTGCTATTCAAACAGGTTGTAATGGTCAAGGTGGTACTTGGAAAGTCGAAGGCAATAACATTGTAACTTCGGCACTTATGTCAACAAAAATGGCTTGTGCAGATGATTTAATGCAACAAGAACGTTTATCTGCTGATATTTTCAGTGATAAAAAAGTTCCATTTCAAATCAGTACGACGAATGGTCAAGCAATCTTGACTGTAACTGATAGCAAAGGGCAAAAACACGTATTTACAGGTGCAAAAGTGACGAATAGCAACGTGTTAACCAACTACACTTGGTCATATCAACCTGCTGATACCAAACGTCCAATCGTATTAAGCTTCTTAGCCAACGATCGCTTATCTGTAGATACAGGTTGTAATCGCTTAAATACATCATGGAAAATTGAAAATGGTTTGATCGCGACAGGTGATGGTGCATCAACAATGATGGCATGTGATCCAGCACTTATGAAACAAGAGCAATTCGCAGGAACTCTTTTACAAAAACGTCAAATTCCATTTGAAGTGAACGCAACGAACTTAGATCAACCAACTTTAACCATCAATGATGCGAATGGTCAAAAATACACATTTGTCGGAAAAATGACAGCTGAAGCGAAGTATCAGTCTGAAGGTAAAACAGTTTTCCTAGAAATTGCGCCTGAAACTAAATCTTGTGTTGGTGTTGCACCACAAACTTGTATGCAAGTTCGTGAGATTAAGTATGATGACAAAGGCATCAAAACTTATGCAGATAAAGACTGGTCACTTTATTACGGTCAAATTGAAGGCTTTGAACACAATCCAAATCAACGTGTGATTGTACGAGTTAAGCGTTTTGAAATTAAAAATCCTGCTGCTGACCAATCGAGTCTCGCTGATGTGTTAGATATGGTTGTTGAACAAGAAATTGTTAAAAAACCTTAATTAATTGCTTTCAAAAAATCCGATGCAAGTGAATTGCATCGGATTTTTTATACAAAGTCCCTCTTTATTAAAGTGGGATTTTGGGAGATTTTTAATAAATACCCTGCGCGAGAATGGCATCTGCAACTTTTACAAATCCAGCAATATTGGCGCCGTCAACATAATTTACCGTACCATCCTCTTGCGTGCCATATTTTAAACAATTCGCATGAATATCTTTCATAATTGCATGCAAACGCTCATCTACTTCGCCATGACTCCAGCCAAGACGTAAGGCATTCTGAGACATTTCTAATCCAGAAGTCGCTACACCACCTGCATTCGATGCTTTACCTGGAGCATAAAGAATTTTAGCAGCAATGAACTTTTCAACTGCATCGAGTGTAGAGGGCATATTGGCACCTTCTGCAACGCAGATTACCCCATTTTGTATAAGTAGCTCTGCATCCTCAGCTAGCAGTTCATTCTGTGTAGCACAAGGTAATGCAATATCCACAGGAATATGCCACGGTGTTTTACCTTCGAAATACTCAAATCCATGCTTTGAAGCAAACTCAGAAACACGCCCCCGCTTGACATTTTTCAAGGTCATAATTTCTGCAAGTAATTCATCAGTAAAACCATTTTTTAAATAGACAGTACCATTCGAATCCGACAAGCTAACAACTTTTGCACCTAAGAACATGGCTTTTTCTGCGGCGAACTGTGCGACATTTCCAGAACCCGAAATAGAAACCGTTTTGCCATTAAAACTTTGACCACGTGTTTTTAGCATCTCTTCAGCAAAATAGACTGCTCCATAGCCTGTTGCCTCTGGGCGCATCAAACTACCGCCAAACGAAATACCTTTCCCCGTGAAAACGCAAGCCGTGTCATTGCTTAGCTTTTTCATCATACCTGCCATGTATCCCACTTCGCGACCACCGACGCCAATATCACCAGCAGGAATATCCGTATTTGCACCTAAATGACGATATAATTCGAGCATCAATGCTTGGCAGAAACGCATAATTTCTGCTTCAGATTTACCTTTAGGATCAAAGTCAGAACCACCTTTACCGCCACCCATTGGCAGTGTGGTTAAGGCATTTTTCAAAGTTTGCTCAAAGCCTAAAAACTTTAAAATGGATAAATTTACTGAAGGATGAAAACGCATTCCACCTTTAAATGGACCAATAGCTGAGTTATATTGAACACGAAAAGCTCGATTCACATGCGTTTGGCCTTGATCATCCATCCAAGAGACTCGAAATTGAATCGCTCGTTCAGGTTCTACTAAACGCTCTAATAAAGCATATTGAGCATATTTCGGATTCTTCTGAATAAATGGCCATAAACTGGTCATTACTTCTTCAACAGCTTGCAAAAATTCAGGTTGATCTGGATCTCTAGCTTTAACATAATTGAGAAAGTCATTTAAGCTACTGTATTTCAACATCCACCCCCGAGTAAGTGTTTTATATTGGTGCTAAAAATGCACCAAAACAGGATTTTGCATATATTAAATACAGATTGCGATTTCATCACAATATTATTTTTACACAAACTCACTATTATTATTAAAAATCAAAAACTTATATTGGTAAATATTCGTTATTTATATAATAAATATCTATACAACACTCCGCAAATGAGAAAAATCGATTGATTTCTGGCTATAAAGATCGACTTATATACAAATACGCACTAAAATAACACATTATTAGCACTATTTTTAAGCAATAAGTGTATCCATATGCATCGCATATATTTAGATTGCTTCCGCCGTGTTAAAGCATTATTTGCTATACTGAGCACCCAGTTTTGCGCCAGTCAACTCCAATACATGTCACCTACTGCACAACATGCACTTATTGTCCAAATCGATCAGCTTTTGCCACAAACACAGTGTGGTTTATGTGGGCATCGTGATGGCTGCTTACCATATGCAAAATCAATTGCTGAGGGAGAAGAAGCGAATAAATGTGTGCCTGGTGGACAACCTGTTGCTGATGCTTTGGCAGCATTATTAGACCGACCCAATTTAACAGCAGAACCCAGTGTTTGGGATATTCAACTCGATGGTCGACCACAACGAATCAAAGCGGTGATTCGAGAAGATGAATGTATCGGCTGTACCAAATGTATTAGTGCCTGTCCTGTCGATGCCATTATTGGTAGTGGTAAATTAATGCATAGTATTTTGACTGATCTATGCACAGGCTGCGAATTATGTATTCCACCCTGTCCTGTGGATTGTATTGACTTGATTCCTGACCCTAAACCTATTCCAACAGCTGAACAACGTTTAGCTGAACAGGATGATTTAAGACACCGCTATTACGCACACATCCAACGTGAAGAAAAACAACGCTTAAATCGCAAAGGACCAATTGTACGGGCTGAAATAGATGTTGAGCTTTTTGCTCAATTCTCTCAATCGCAAAACAATGTGCCGGTCATTACTTTGATAGATAAACCTAAAGATAGCCCAGTACTGGATGCAAAAACGACAATTGAGCTAGCGAAATTACGCACGCAGATCAAGAAGCTTGAAAAGCAGCTGAGCGTTCGCGCCGATGAATCAAAACAAGTTCAATTGCTTGCTTTACAACAACGTTTAAATGAATTGCAGGACATCTAAATGCCCGTAAAGAATATGACTAAAAAGCAAATTCAGACTTTTTTTGAACGTTTACGTGAACAAAGACCGCATCCACAGACTGAACTGAATTACTCATCTCCCTTTGAGTTACTGATTGCCGTTTTGCTCTCGGCTCAAGCGACCGATGTCAGTGTAAATAAAGCAACAGATAAACTCTATCCTGTTGCTAATACCGCTCAAGCTATTTTGAAGCTTGGAATTGATGGGTTAAAAGAATATATCAAAACCATTGGCTTATATAATTCCAAAGCCGAAAATGTGATCAAAACCTGCCAAATTCTTGTAGACCAATATCAAGGTCAAATCCCAAAAACACGTGAGCAACTAGAAGCTTTACCTGGTGTAGGACGTAAAACAGCGAATGTGGTACTCAATACTGCTTTTGGACAACCGACCATGGCAGTTGATACGCATATTTTTCGTGTCGGTAACAGAACTGGTTTGGCAGTAGGTAAAAATGTTCTCGAGGTTGAGCATCGTTTAATTAAAGTGATTCCTAAAGAATTTATTATCGATTCGCATCATTGGTTAATTTTACATGGTCGTTATTGTTGTATAGCACGCAAGCCTAAATGTGGAGAGTGTATCGTATCCGATGTTTGTAATTGGCCTGATCGTTTTGAATTTGGTGCTGTCAAATCAATTGCAATAAAAAACCTCAGTTAATCCTGAGGTTTTTTATTTTGTTGTAATTTTGGATGTAGCTGACGAGGTCTACCATTTTGCTTATTTTCCAATGCCTGTTGCTTTTGCACATGACGAAGCATTTTTTGGCTTTGATATAATAAAAACAATAGTAAAAGGACACTCAATATCACCACGATAATAAGCACAAACTTTAGCATGATCAGCTCCAAATAAAAAAAGAGCTCCATATGTAGAGCCCTTTTTAATATTAACAATTCAGATTATTTATCCAAAATCGCAAATAATTCGTTTTGAACTTCTTCAATTGCACGCAAACCGTTCAATTTATTATAAGTCGGTGCATTCTCACCAGAAACTGCACGACCTTGGTAGAAACCAACTAATTGCTCAGTTTCACTATGATATGATCCTAAACGCTTACGGATTGTTTCTTCTTGGTCATCTGGACGCTGAACTAAATCTTCACCCGTTTCATCATCTTTACCTTCTACTTTAGGTGGATTATAAACCAAATGATAAACACGACCAGAAGCTGGATGCTGACGACGACCTGAAAGACGTTGAACAATCTCTTCATCTGGAACTTCAATTTCAATCACATGATCAATTGAAATACCCGCTGTTTCTAAAGCTTCAGCTTGTGGAATCGTACGTGGGAAACCATCAAAAATACAACCATTTACACAATCAGGTTGAGCAATACGCTCTTGTACCAAACCAATAATGAGTTCGTCTGATACCAAACCACCAGACTCCATTACACTTTTCGCTTTAAGACCTAGTTCAGTTCCTTCACGAATCGCAGCACGGAGCATATCACCGGTTGAAATTTGTGGGATATTGTAGCGCTTACAGATCAACTGAGCTTGAGTACCTTTACCTGCCCCAGGTGGTCCGAGTAAAATAATGCGCATAAAAGAACATCCTCATTTAAAAACAATAAATCTTAAATTGAGCAATATAATACAGACTTATTGCTCAACCAACATCAAATTAATTATAAGAAAGCAACAAATAGATGAATCAAACCTGCAAAAAAGCCAGTTACTCCACCCAAAACAATCAAAATCCACTCATCTTCTTGGAATGCAGGCCGCAATAAATTTTGGAACTCTTTCGGCGTTAGTTCACGGATGCGGTCTCTAAACATTTGAAAGATCTTCTGCGCACGACTTGCATTCAGAGCTGGGTCACATACTGGCCCCATAGTAATTTCAATTGAGCGATCAATCAAGTCGGTCTTGAGTCTAGCATATTCTCTTGGACCTAATGATAGCTGCAATGAGGTTCTGACTAATGGGGTTTCCATAATTTCGTTAATATGACGCTTGACAATACGGCGAGTTTTATCTTTTTTACTGCCGTACATCATTTCCGTCATGATTGATTTCAACGTAATTAAGTCTTCTGTCACCACACTGGCAAAGACATCTGAAACTTCTTCTTGGCGCTTCATAAACGCACCTTGAACGTTGTATGTACCAATTTTTAATACAGGTACAACCCAAGGAAATTTATGATCTTTAGTCAAACGAAAGAGCTGAGGATAACGTATATAGTGCGGTTCAATCGGATTGAATACCATCCAAATTGCAATCCAGTTGGTTAAGAAACCCCAAATTGCTGCCCAAAATGGAACTGTCCAATGCCACGGCACAACAAACCAAACAATCATTTGGAAAATACCGAAGAACATCCCAATCAATGCACTAATGTGCCAAATAAAATTGATTTCTTTTTGACCAACTTTAAGGAACATACGTACCATTAAACGTCGATCACCTTCCATTTGGCTCACTACCATTTCACGCATGTCAACAAGTGACTCTACGTTCATGGTCAACTCAGTCACAAGTTCCCTTAAAGTATTTGGCAACTGTTTCTGTGCTTGAGCATAAATACGGCGTTTGATTGAGAATGGTAAGTTTTCCCACAAAACAGCATTACGATCAATCATAACCTCATCAATCAGGTGTTCAAGCTCAAAACCAACTTGCTCACCAATGATCATTGCCATATCTTCAGGATCCATTGCCTCTAGAAATTCACGCAACGAACCTAATTTTGATAATGTATTGTCAGTAATAATGCCTGAAATACGTCCTGCTTTACGAGGTACAATTCCTTGCCAACCTACAGGTAATGGCCCTAAATGGAATCCCCAAAATTTAATTGGGTAGAAAACCATTTTCAAGGCCATCCACACGTGTGCCCAAGTCACAAAAGCAGTCACAGGTATAATACTGAGAACTGCCCAAAAATCTGGACGTGCTAAGAAAATCTGCCACAATTCATTGACGTAATCAAACATGCATGACTCTCAAAGTTATTAATAGATTTCAGCTTACGAAGTGAATAAGTAATTCACCTGCTATAAACCAAAACTTAAGGTATAAGAGAACTGAAGTGTTGGCTCGGTCTTTTCAATAAGATCTCCATTTGCATTTTTCATGCGTTCGCCAGCACCAATTCCCACACTAAAAGTACTAATACGTTCTGAATTCAACCAAACATATGCAAGATCAACACCTGCACCTAAGCGTGCTTTTTCTTCACCATCAATTTGTTTACTTTCAATATGTCCAGCATAAGCACCAATGTAATAACCATTTTTATCCGTGCCTGTTAAATGATATGGATAACGGAATCCAACTTGACCACCTGCTGGATTTTCATCATTTAGAAATGCACCAGCTTTTGCATAAGCAATTCCATATGGATTCACCCATTCAAGATTTGCATGTAGTAATTTTTTAGTAAAACCTGCACCAATATTCCATGTTGAAACATTCGCCCCAGTTAGTTTCGCTTCAGGCATATATGCATTTTCTTCAGCATGAGCGAAACCAGTGAAAGCTAAAACCGCCAGTAAGACTTGAAATTTTCTCATTATTTTCTCCATTTTCCCTAAGAGTGTATATTGGACAATCCTATTTCAAACAGTTTGTGACTTTAACAGAATTATTTTGCTTCTAATATACAAGACCGTACTATTTTAATGTCTGCAAAGTCAAAAGCTGTCGCAGTATCATTTTTATGAACAGTTGAAAATTCTACAGTATGAACGTGCAACTTACGTTAAAATGCTCGGCATTATTTCCTCTATCTTGTAATTAAGTCGACGCCTTATGAAACAGCACTTTCCTTTAAAAAACATGCAGCAAGAAAAGCGCATTTATAAGGGTCGAATTCTATTTGCTATTTTTGTTGTTGTAATTTTCTTGCTTTTACTTATCTGTCGCTATGCATATTTGCAAATTGTGCACTATGACGATTTTACAACAGCTTCTGATAAGAACCGTATTCGACTGCAACCTCTACCTCCAGCTCGTGGCTATATCTATGATCGTAATGGGGTTTTACTTGCAGATAATTATCCTGTTTTCACAGCCACTCTAAGCCGCGCAGATGTCAGCGATATTGATGGAACAATTTCTCGTTTAACTCCTATTTTAAATTTATCTCAAGAAGATGTAGAACGTTTCAAAAGTCGTGTTAAAACTGCCCGAAAAACGGAACGGATTGCAATCAAACTCAACTTAACTGAAGCAGATATTGCCAAGTTTAGTGAAGTTAAATATGCATTTCCGGGCGTAAAAATTGAAACTCAAATGACACGTTACTATCCACATGGTGAGCTATTTGCGCATGTGATTGGATATGTCGGGCGAATTAATGACAAAGAACTTAAATCAATTGATAAAGATTTATACGCAGGTACCAATCTGATTGGAAAAATTGGTGCAGAAAAGAGTTATGAGGAGTTATTGCACGGCATACCAGGTTTCGAATCGGTTGAGGCTGATGCACATGGAAATGTACTGCGTAATTTAGGTAAGCAATCCCCTGTTCGTGGCAATGACTTATATTTATCCATTGATTTTGGTTTGCAAACTATTGCAGCTCAACAATTAGTTGATCGTCGAGGCGCCATTGTTGCGATGGACCCTCGTACGGGTGAAATTTTAGCTTTGGTTTCAAGTCCGAGCTTTAACCCCAATCTATTTGTTACAGGCATCAGCACAAAAGATTATAGTGGTTTACGTGACAATCTAGATCAACCGCTTTATAACCGTGCAGTTCAAGGTGCTTATCCTCCAGGTTCAACGATTAAACCAATGTTTGGTCTTGGTGGGATTCATTATGGTTTAGTCGATTGGGGCACTGCAATTTCTGACCCGGGTTATTTTTCACTGCCAGGTGATAGCCATCGCTTTCGTGACCATAAAAAGAGTGGTCACGGGGCTGTGAACTTACACAAAGCTCAGGTCGTGTCTTGTGATACTTATTTCTATATCTTGTCTTATCGGATGGGTATAGAAAAAATGAATGATTGGATGCGTCAATTCGGTTTTGGAGAAAAAACTGGTGTTGATTTACCAAGTGAAAGTTCAGGTTTATATCCAAGCCCTGAATGGAAGATGAGAACACGAAATTCGAAATGGTTAAAAGGCGAAACCATTTCAGTCAGTATTGGTCAGGGCGCATTTACAGCAACCCCTTTACAGCTTGCGATGGCGACAGCGATCACAGCAAATAAAGGTTCACATGTTACACCTCACGTGCTTCGTGATACTAAAGGCTCAAAAAAATTCACCGTACATAATGCACCAGATGGCAAAATCCAATTCAACGGAACAGAGCAAGACTGGACCAATATGCATGAAGCAATGATTGATGTTATTCAATCAGGTACGGGACGAGGTATTAAAGGTGGACTGCAATATTCAATAGCTGGTAAAACAGGAACTGCGCAAGTCAAAAGTATTGCTCAAGGCAAACGTTATAACGAGGCAGCTCTTTCTTCAAGACAATGGGATCATGGCTTATTTGTTGGCTTTGCTCCTGCCGATAATCCTGAGATCGCAATTGCAGTGGTTTGGGAAAATGGTAAACATGGTGGCTCAGCCGCACAAATTGCTCGTCCTATTTTTGATTATTGGTTAGTGACTCGCAAGAAGAATCCGATTCGCCCAACAAATCACCAAGTAAGTGGTGGTCTAATGACGGCTGGTATTAAACCCGGTGAACTATCAAATAGTAATAATGCTAATTTAGCTTCAAGCAACAATACGCCAGCATCCAGTCCTGTGAGTTCTACAGCCGCTGTTCAAACAACACCAACTAATGGAGACTCTGAATAATGAAAAATCAACTCAGAATCATTGGTGGTGAGTTCAAGCGACGTACTTTAACTTTTGCAGAGATTGATGGTTTACGTCCAACTCCTGATCGTGTTCGGGAAACTTTATTTAACTGGCTCATGTGGGACATACAAAATGCACATGTGTTAGATTTATGCACTGGTTCTGGTGCTCTCGCATTCGAGGCATTATCACGCGGTGCTAGCCAAGTCACGATGATTGAACCTGATACAACGCAAGCGCGATTCTTAAAGCAAAATATTCAATTATTTAAAAATGAGAATTGTCAGCTTATCGTATCAACTGCACAACAAGCTTTAAAAAAGTTAAGCGGTACGTATGACGTCGTTTTTCTTGACCCCCCGTATAGTCTTGATCTTTGGCAAGAGTTGGCAGAATTAGCTGATCCTTTGATCGTTGATAAAGCATATATTTATGTCGAAGCTGATCGAGAACTCACCCTGCTCCAACTGCCAAATTCATGGAAAAAAATCAAAGAAACAAAAGCAGGTGTCGTACGAGCAGGTCTTTATCAAAAAATAATTTAGAAAACACGTAACCAAAAAAATCGGATGAGCTGCCCGCGATCAAAAGGAAAACTTGAAAGATATTCATAGCCAATCCGATTGGCGCTATTTAATTGATAAACAATGCCATAACCAAGCGAAATCGAAAAATCATCTAGAGATAGATTATTGGTCTCACCAGTTAACATTTTTTGATTAAACTGATTGGTTTGATAGGCAGTATAATTATAGACTTTCCAACGCTCATCTTGAAAAAACTGATTATGCAACGCAGAGTAATCAGTTTTCATTTGCGGATAAGCAGCATCGAACATCTCATCATCATTGGCTATCTCTTCAAAAAAATTGTAGTTTTCTGCATTTACATCTAAAGCAAAACTCATTAATAGTCCGAATACAAAGCACCGCATTATTTGCTTAAAATTTAGATTATTCATTACCATAGCATAACAGCTAAAAAATATTTTTTATCAATTGATTGAATACCATTATATACTGTAATTACAAATTAGCGTTTTTAAAATAACCATTCCATGCGTCGACTATTAGGAATGATATCGTTATTTGTACCCTTAAACATGGTTTGCTTGACGACCTTAAAACCAATTCGCTCATAGAGCTTCTGTCCTCTTATGTTTTGTTGAGATACGTCTAGACACAAAGCAATATGACCATGTTGCTGAGCGAATACTTTCAAATGCTGTAGCAATAAGGAGCCAATACCCTGACTTTGATAACTTGGATGAACACCAAAATTAGCGATATGCAAACATGAATCACTTGGCTTAGTTATAACAGAGCCTGCTTGCAAAGCTCTAGACAAAACCCGAGCAAATCCAAACCTATAAGTTATCCAGATATTTTTCAAACTTCCCTGATCCATATGCAGCAGATCATTCTTTCCATAACATGCAACTACAGCAATTACTTTATTTTTATGTTCGACCACCCAATGTAATTTATAACTAGTGTAGCCTCGCTCAGATAAAAACTCTTTACGAATAAAATCCTCTGCACTGATGTACTTATATTTATAAATATGATCAAACAATGGCACTGCCGCGCTGTAAATCAATGGGACACATTCGTTGACATCTCTTTGTTCTGCTTTTCGAATGTTCATAATTTTAGCCTTATTGTGTTTATTGTTTATACGAATAGTTTAATGGAGTTGAATATTTAATTTTTTTATCATGTTAGACATAAATAGCGCATTTATAAAATTAATCTTATATACAATAATAGGATCTTTAAAATTTTACTTAAAATATTATGAAGTTTTTTCTGCTGTTTATTGTCTTTATAAGTTTAACAGGTTGCATTTTTGGTAAGTCTAGCGAAGTTAAACGTGCAGAAAAATTGCTAAAAGATTTTGAATGTAAAAATATCGAAACGAGCCAATTAGGCGCCTCGTCGATATCTAACTTTTATCAACAAACACTCGCAGCGAACAAAGAAAAAGCATCTCATTATGTAGAACAATACAAAAATGGCGAAGATCTCTTTGACATGCCATTAGATGAAGTTGTACAACAAAAGTATCAATTATATATACAAGCTTGTCAGGCTTTAGGCGGTATTTCACCTACCAATCAATCTATTGCAATTGAGGCCGGTGAATAAATACACTTAACTTGCTTGATTGTTTATGGACTTAACATGATAGAAAAAAAACTAACCTTAAAACATTACATCACTTTGTTAGTTCTTTCATTTACCATAATTTTAGCTAGCATTCACCCTCTTGAGTTCGAAGCGTATTTGTTACATCAAATAGGTACAGTCTTTATGTTGGCTGTATTGGTTATAACAATGTGGAAAATAGGCATATCTTTTCCTAGTTTTTGTCTATATCTTTTATTTTTATTGATTCATATCATTGGTGCGCACTATTTATATTCCTATGTCCCTTATAACGAGTGGTTGATCAGTTTATTTAATTTTAATCTCAATGAATATTTGGGTTGGTCGCGCAATATGTATGATCGACTTGTTCATTTTGCTTATGGTCTATTACTCTATCCATTTTTTTATCGTTGTTTTCAGGTTTGGTTACCAAATGCCAAAACTTTAACTTTATTTCTGCTAGTGATCCAATTTGTTATGGCATCAAGTATGTTCTATGAGTTAATTGAATGGTGGATTGCAATCGGATTATCGCCTGAGGATGCAGAAAACTACAATGGTCAACAAGGTGATGTTTGGGATGCTCATAAAGATATGTTCCTTGCTACTATTGGCGCAATCCTAATCGGGATATTTCAACTTTACAAAGAAAAAACTCTTATTGCAAAATAAGAGTTTTAATTTATCGATATAAAAATTCTAAACGATTGCGTGCTGCAATATATCCATTTGTTCGATTAAATCTGATTTCACACTGAGTGAGTCATCAAAAGCTGCTGAATTTGATTTTACACTACCTACAGATTCTGAATTATTTGGGCTAAATTGACTGAGCAATGTATCTATTTCATTTAATGAATCATTTGAAGATGACAAAAGATCATGTACAGAAATATTTTCAAGCACTGTTGGCTGTGGATCTGACTTGAGATTTAATTCAATTCCATTCAATCCAACATGATCACTTAACAGCATTTCTATAGCATTTGATGACGTCTCATCAGTATGAAACATCATAGAAGCTGTTGGTGCAACTACAGTAAATATAAAAGGATCACTCAATTCACTGGTATTTCCAGCAGCGTCCGTTTGAGTCAATGTAATCTTATGAAGACCTAAACTCAAATCGTTAACGATATTAAAACTCCAACTGCCATTATTTGCTACCGTCACAACTCCAATAGGTTGTCCATTATCATAAATCGTTATTAAGGCTTTTGGTTCTGCTGAATTTGCCCCTCCAGAAATTGTTGGTTTGAGATCATCTGTTGTTCCACCGACCTTAATTTCACCTTTAATATCACCAACATCATCAAATAATTTAGGAACAGTAGGTTTTGTTGGTGCTGTTATATCTTTGGTTCCGACAATCTCTGTTGCATCTGAAGAATTCCCTGCAGCGTCTGTGACATATATCTTTGCTGTTTTTTTCTCAGTTAATTCAGGAGAAATCGTAATCGTAAATTTACCCTGAGCATCTGCTGTACCACTTCCAATCAATTTTCCAGCTGAATCTTTAATTTGGATTTTTGCATTTGCTTCAGCAGTACCTGTAATCGAATCACCGGCTGCATTTAATTGTGCAGTTGCCTTATCTGGTGCAATGGTATCTTTTCCTGTGGTAATTTCCAAAGGCTTAGACTGATTTCCAGCAGAATCCTCAATAATAATCGAGCCTTTCTGACCTGTTGTTAATGCAGGGGAAATAGTAATTTCAAATTTACCTTGTGCATCAGTAACACCTGTTCCAATAATTTTTCCATCAGCATCTTTAATATTCACTTTTGCATTTGCTTCTGCACGACCGTGGATAGAGTTTCCCTCTTTACTCACTTCAATTAAAGGTTGGTCAGGAGCTAATGTATCTTTACCAGCAAATACTTTTGATGGGTTTGATTTATTACCAAAAGCATCTTCCGCAATCACGGTTCCCCCTTTATCACTGGTTAAAGCAGGAGAAACTTTGATAGAATATATTCCATCTGTGTTTGCTGTTACTGTACCTAGTAAATTTCCATCGGCATCAAACAAAGAAACTTTTGCTTTTGATTCTGTTTTACCAGTAAGAATCGTTCCATCAGCATTTAATTGAGCATTTGGCGCATCTGGTGCTGTTAAATCCTTTGTTCCACTCACTTCACTTTTTGCTGAATTACCAGCATTATCAGTGGCAGTTACTATAAGCTTACTTCCAGCAGACAATGGCTCAGCAAGTTTGAATGTATAATTTCCTTGTGCATCTGTTTGCCCATTGGCAATTATTTTTCCAGTTACATCAACAATTTGAATTTTAACATTTGCTTCTGATTTAACTGAAATTGTTTGCGAATCATCAGGAGATAAAGTAGCTTTTATTACAGGTGCGGTACGATCAACTTCTTTAGGTTGATCATCTTTATCATCATCTTTCACTGCCCATAGATATACACCTTCAGCTGCTAAAGCAACTAAACCCACTTTAATTAATTGTGCCTTACTAATACCCACATCTGAATTATCATTCTGTGTGATAGCAACCTGTGTAGGTGCCTCTGTATAAGCAAATTGAGATAATTGAGTCGCAGGAGAATAGCGCATGAATTTGCCAGCATCATCAAATTGAGCAACGGCATACGTTCCATCGGTTTGCTGTAAGGCAAGAGTATGTTTACTTATATTTACATCATTAAAAAAATCATTAACTACAATTTTTTCACCATTTTTAAGTGTAATAATGAGGTCATTGCCTTGTTTAACAATTGATTTAATATCTTGTTGATTGACACTCACTTGAATAATAGAGGCTTGGTTTAAAACCACGCTTTTGATTTGTCCATCTTGTAAAATATTCAAGTTTTGCTTTGAAGAAACAACAATTCTTGTCATTATTATGCTCACTGATCAATTTTATTTTTTAAAAATTATGGATTAATGAATCGTTAAGTAATTAATCTGTCAGTTAAAATATCAAATGATCGAAGTAACAACAATCGATTCCTCTAAAAATTTTGTCAAGTTTGTTTAACTGACCATATGTTCAAATAACAAACATACTGAATTAAAATATACAGTTCTAAAAATAAAAAACCAGTCACTTTAGACTGGTTTTGAAAATACAAAATTGAAGCTTAAAACTTTGGATCTCGCATTTGTACTAATGTACTGTTGGCTTTCGAAAGTGTATCAGCAACTTTTCCTAAAACAGTAGGTATTAAAGTTTCAGCCATTTGCGCAGCTTGTAAACCAAGCTTTTCGCCAAATGTTGGGCGTTTACGGGTATTAATCACATAAACATCATGCTGAGACAATAAACCTAATAAATATTCATCTGAAGTTTGTAATTTATCAACTAAGTTTAGCGTAAGAGCATCTTCACCATACCAATGCTCTCCTGTTGCGACCTTTTCAACGTCGAGCTGTGGGCGATATTTTTCAATGAAATGCTTAAACAATACATGCGTTTGTTGTAGCTCTTCTTCAAATTTCGCTTTACCTTCAGCTGTGTTTTCGCCAAACATCGTTACGGTACGCTTGTATTGACCAGCCGTATACAGCTCAAAATCAACATTATGCTGTTTCAATAAACGATTAAAATTTGGTACTTGCGCAACCACACCAATTGATCCAACCACAGCAAAAGGCGCAGATACAATTTCATTCGCAATACATGCCATCATGTAGCCACCACTTGCAGCAACTTTATCTACGCAAATAGTGACATTAAAACCTGCATCACGTAAACGAACCAATTGAGCAGCCGCTAACCCATAGCCATGTACCATTCCACCTGGACTTTCTAAACGAACTACAACACGATCATGCCCTGCTTTTGCAGTTGCTAAAATCAACGTGATTTCTTCACGAATTGTATCTACAGCTGATGCCTGTATATCACCTTTAAAATCGAGTACATATATTTTTTTATCATTTTTCTTACGCACTTTCGCTTCTTTAGCGAGCTGTTGCATAAGTTGTAATAATTCCAAACGAGATGCAGTTGTTTGTGCGATTCTTTTTCTTTGTTCATTCACACGTGCATTTAAATGACTAATACGAATTTCAGCAGGAAATTTAGGTAAATGGAATAACATAAAATATGTGCTCTTTGAGTTCGTCTTTATTGGACTAACATGCGGTCTGTGCAATTAAAATTCAATAGCGTTTTTGCAAAATAGATTCATTTTCATCTATATAACAAAAAAAGAGCCCGAAGGCTCTTTTCTAATTCACTTTTTATTAGCCGAAACGACCCGTAATATATGCTTCAGTTAATTGATGATCTGGTTGAGTAAAGACTTTTTCCGTTGAGTTTACTTCAATTAAATCACCTAAGTGGAAATAAGCCGTACGATCAGAAACACGAGCTGCTTGTTGCATCGAATGCGTTACAATCGCAATAGTGAATTGCTCTGAAAGCTCCGAAATAAGCTCCTCAATCTTAGCTGTTGCGATTGGATCTAATGCTGAACACGGTTCATCCATCAAAATCACTTCAGGGCTCACCGCAATGGTACGTGCAATACATAAACGCTGTTGCTGACCGCCAGATAAACCTGTACCCGGTTGACTAAGACGATCTTTGACTTCATCCCAAAGACCAGCTTTACGTAGACTGTTCTCAACAATTTCTTCTAAGTCATACTTGTCACGTGCTAGTCCATGTAATTTAGGACCATAGGCAACATTATCAAAAATTGACTTCGGAAATGGATTTGGCTTTTGGAAAACCATACCGACTTGAGCACGAAGTAATACAACGTCAAGATTTGGATCATAGATGTCTTGATTATCTAATGTCACCTTACCTGTAACGCGACAGCTATCAATCGTATCGTTCATACGGTTTAAGGTACGCAAGAAAGTCGACTTACCACAACCAGATGGTCCAATGAATGCAATCACTTCATTTTTATAAACATCTAAATCAATACCTTTAATTGCTTCTGCTTCACCATAGTAAACATGCACATCTTTGGTACTGATTTTAACTTCGCTCGTTTTTGGCTTTTTATTCGATGAAGCCGTTTCAAACTGAGCAACAAATGCAGTATCAGATTGCTTAACTTGAGCTTCAGATGAGGTAAATTCTTTTTGCTGTGGATTCACTGATTTATCCTTTTCTACGGCGTTCATAATATCAATCGTATTCATTGTACTCTCCTCAACTACCAACGCACTTCAAATTTCTTACGAAGCCAAATTGCAAGGCTGTTTAAACCGATCATTAATGCTAATAACACAATAATCGCTGCTGCCGTTCTTCCTTCAAAGAAGTTACGCAACTCATTGCCCTGCCATAAATATACTTGAACTGGTAATGCTGTTGCTTGATCTAACGGTGTTGCAGGAACACTTGCTACGAAAGCACTCATACCAATCAATAATAGAGGAGCAGTTTCGCCTAATGCATGTGCTACACCAATAATTGAACCTGTCATGATGCCTGGTAAAGCTAATGGCAATACATGATGAAAAACAGTTTGCACTTTTGATGCGCCTAAACCAAGAGCTGCTTGACGAATCGAAGGTGGAACTGCTTTTAATGATGCACGTGTAGTAATGATCACTGTCGGCAAGGTCATTAAGCTTAATACCAAACCACCGACCAATGGAGCTGAAAGTGGAAGTTGCATCCAACCAATGAAAATTGCAGCACCAAGCAAACCAAAGACAATCGAAGGAACGGCTGCCAAGTTATTAATATTAACTTCGATAATATCTGTCATGAAATTTTTAGGAGCAAATTCTTCAAGATAAATCGCACTCGCAACACCGATCGGAATTGAGATAATAATGACGATTAACATCATGAATAATGAACCCATAAATGCACCTGCCAAACCACTTGTTGCAGGTGAACTACGAGAATCAGGGCTAACAAATAAATTGGTATTAAAGGTACTGCCTATAATGCCTTTCGCTTCTAATTGATCTGCAAGTTGACGTACTTCTGGGTCAAGTTGCTGCTGATCATCAGGTAATGAGCGGTCAATATTTCCAGATAACCAAACATCGATATTGGCATCAGCCAAAAACTTAATATTTTCTTTGGTACCAATCAAAGATGGATTTGCAAAAACCATATCACGCAAACGATAAGCTTCTGAACTAGTATACATACTTGATAAATAATCGCGCTGAGATTCGAGTGACGGATCTTTAGCAATAATACCATTTACGATGAGACCATCCCAATCGACCATTCCCATCTCAGTTTGCCAAGCGACAAAGCGCTCTTCATAATGCGCTGGAGACTCACCAGCTGTTTGTTTCGGCTTAGGACCAACATTAATAATGGTAGGATCAAAATAAACTGGAACAGTGAGACTGCTTTGCCAAAAAGCAGGTAAACCTCTTGATAAAATACTACCGAATAACAATGCCACAAAAGCAAGACCAATCACCACAGCCGAAAAACCTGCATAACGGAAAGCTTTTTCTTTGCGATGACGTTTAGCCAGAGAACTTTGGATTCTATTTTTGCGCTGTTCACGTTGTTCAGCAGCTACTTGAGGATCAAATGCATTTTGATCCAAAGGAGATGTCTTTGATGAACTCATTCGTATTGCTCACGATATTTGCGCACGATGTACAGTGCAATAATGTTTAAACCCAAAGTAATGACAAACAAAGTCAAACCTAGAGCAAATGCAACCAAAGCTTGTGGACTTGCGAAATCTGTATCACCTGTTAATTGCTTAACAATAGTCACAGTAACCGTAGAAACAGCTTCTAATGGGTTGGCATGTAGTAATGGGCTATTACCTGCAGCAAGAACCACAATCATGGTTTCGCCAACCGCACGAGATACCGCAAGTAAGAATGCACCCGTAATACCTGGTAAAGCAGCAGGTAGAACAACTTGACGAATCGTTTCAGATTTTGTTGCACCTAAACCTAAAGAACCATCACGTAGAGAACGTGGAACTTGCGTAATAATGTCATCAGATAACGAAGATACGAACGGAATAATCATGATGCCCATAACAAAACCAGCGGTTAATGCACTTGTTGCATTAATGTTGATTCCGACGCTTTCACCAACCATTTTAAAGAATGGTCCAATCACCATCAGTGCAAATACACCATAAACAATCGTTGGAATACCAGCGAGGACTTCAATGGTCGGTTTTGCCCAAGAGCGCAGTTGAGGAGAAGCATATTCTGCTAAATAAATTGCAATCATCAAACCAACAGGCACCGCTACTAATAGTGCGATACCGCTGACCATCAAAGTACCCCAAATTAATGGGAGAATACCGTAACTACCTTCTGCATTTCCTGAAGTGCTAAAACCGGGATTCCACTCAGTACCGAAGAAGAAATCAACAGGGCTAACAAACTTAAAGAAGTGTAAAGCTTCAGTCAGCATTGAAAGTACAATACCGATGGTAGTGAGAATGGCAACACCAGAACATAAAATCAAAGCTGTATTAATTGCTTTTTCTACTTGATTACGCGCACGGTATTGTTGGCTAATTCGTTTTTTAGCCCAAACTAAACCAGCCAAAGCAGCACTGATCACGACAGCTAGCTTGGCAAAAGTGCCAATGGTTTGAAATTTAGCTAGCTGTTGAGCAGCTGCCACTTCATATGCAGCTGCTTGATCTGTAACCCCAAAACCAGAAGCAATCGCTTGAACACGATCAATTAAAACATCACGTCCTGCTTCATCTAGAGTGGCACTGACAGATGCTGGGATGTTATTAAAAATAATATGTTGTAATACACTTGGCTCAACCAAGTTCCAAATGATCAAAATCAAAAAAGCAGGAATACCACACCACAAGGCAACCAAAGCCCCGTAATAAACAGGACGAGAATGTAGTGCTACTGAGTTATTTCCCTTACCTGCTAGGTTACGGCTTTTACTCAGCCCGATTTGGTATGCAATTGCCACAAGGGCTAGTAACACACCGATAAGTAGCAGATTCATGTAATCTCCACTGTTTTCTCAATTTTCATGATTTGAAAAAACTTAGCTAGACAAAAAGGCCGATGAACAAGTTGTCTCACCAGCCTCAATTATTAAGTCAATTTATTTAACTGATTTACCAGCTTTGAAGTCAGCAAGAATTTTTGCACGTTCTTTATCATTCAATGCGATCAAACCAGATTTTTCTAATTTAGAACCTTTACCAGATACTTTTTTGTTTAAGAAGTATTCTACGTACTGTGGTAAACCTTTAATTGATTTTAAGTGCTCGCCTTTCACATAGAAGAATAATGGACGAGAAACTGGATATTGACCACTTAAAATCGTTTTCTCAGAAGGTACAACATTGTTTACTGTTGCAACACGTAGTTTGTCACGGTTTAAGTCATAGAAACCAAGACCAAATACACCCACTGCACTTGGTGAAGTTTTTAAGCGAGCAAGTGTCTCAGTGTAGTCACCTGCAATTTCAATTACACGTCCATCTTTACGGAAAGTTGAACATGCTTTTTTCTGTTCTTCTTTGTCTAAGTTTTTGAAGTAATCGTAAGCTTCACAACCTGCTTCAACCATTTTTTCTTGGAATACTTCACGAGTACCGTGGTTAGATGCAGGAATTACCAGTGTAATCGGCTCATTTGGTAATGCTTTATCAATTTGGTTCCAAGTTGTATATGGGTTTGGAACTAGCTTACCGTTTGAAGGTAATTGAGCAGAAAGCGCTGTAAATACGTGATATGGTTTTAATTTATATGCTGCTTTTTTTACGTTTGACGCGAATACAATACCGTCATAACCAATTTTAATTTCTTGGATTTGGTTTACGCCAGCTTTTTTACATGCAGCAATTTCAGTATCTTTAATAGCACGTGAAGAGTTAGCAATATCAATCGTGTTGTCACCAACGCCTTGACAGAATTGTTTCAAACCACCTGAAGAACCGCCTGAACCAACAACTGGTGCTTTGAATTGTGGGAAAGTATTACCAAACTCTTCTGCAACAATACTCGCATAAGGTAATACAGTTGAAGAACCAGCAATTTGAATCGTATCACGAGCTGCATTTGCAGTTCCCGCTACTGTTGCCCCAGATACAGCTAATGCAATTGCGATATAACGTGGATTTAAGCGCATTCGGTTTTCTCTCATTTATACAATTTGATTTACAACTCTTTTAAATTCAAGTGTTGTACTTTGGTTAACTGCATTTTGATCAGATAATATGACAAATAAGTTACAACTTTGTGACGCTTTGATGATAATTGTTTTAGAGTCTAATTTTTAATTAAATACCTTTAAATATCAATAACTAATGATAGATAAAATACAATTCAAAATATTACACTTACAGCCTTAATTACAGTGCTTGATTGAATTATTACATAGTAGATTTCACTTGAGAGAAAAAAACTCATGCTCGATTGTTAAAAATTATGCTGTATGAAATATTCAGAGATTATTTACTTATGTTGTATGACATTTTTAGGAAAACCATTATCTCTCAACCAAAGACTCGATTCTTATCTAAATGTACTTAAAATATTAGGGTGTGTTGACATTTCATAGCGGTAGCCAAATAAATATACAGGCTAAAGCAACTGAATTTTCGTAGTTCCGCTTTAGCTTGTCATAACGTGTTGCAATTCCCCTAAATTGCTTGAGTCTAGCAAAGGTATTCTCCACTAAGTGCCTGATTTTATATAAGTGCCAGTCCATATAATCATTGTTCGATCGTGTATTGGATTTCTTTGGAATATTTGCTTTAGTCGCTGTTTTTTCTATCTGCTCTCTCAATAATTCTGAGTCATATCCTTTATCTGCACAAAGCACATCGGTATCTTTTAAATCAATGCTATCGACTAATGCAGGTGCAACACTCACATCATGGGTGGTGCCATCATGAATGAGAAATTGGATTGGGTTCCCATTTGAATCCACAGCTAAATGGATTTTAGTACTGTTTCCACCGATGCTTCTTGAAATAGCTTGATCCTTGAGTCCTGTAGCATGTTGATGTGCTCGAATATGGCTAGCATCAATAAACACCCATTCTAGATCAGCATGTTTTGATAATAATTTAAATATTTTTAGTAGCTTATTATCTTTAGACCACCTGGTGAATCGTTTAAATATGGTGTTGGACTTACCAAAAGATTCAGGTAAATCTCGCCAAGGACAACCTGTTCTAATTCTATAGAGAATGGCTTCAATAAAATTTCGAAGATTATGTTTGAGGTAGATCCCCAAATTGTGGACAATAGATTTCAGCTTTAACCAGTGTTGATCATTCAGCATTGTACGAGTCATAGCGAGGAGTAAATTTGGTTTGGCGATTGAATTTTACTTTCTCGCTATTTTTTTGCACAGCAAATGTCAACAGACCCTAGATATAAAAGTTTTTCTTTTCTCAAGCTTATTATCTAATAATTAAATAATGTTCTAAAAATATCGACACTTCATTCAGTTTATTTAAATTTCTTAGAACAGCTTATTGATCTATATTCAGTTTAAATGAGTAGAAAGATAAGATCATGAATAGCAAAGCCATCACGACATTTAATCCAGATTTACCCATTCACATGACATTTTCAGAGCAAGATTGGTACTTACTTGCTCAGCACTGGTATCCGATAGCTTTAGCTAGAGACATCACTGAACAACCAACAGCAACCAAGTTACTTGATATGCCATTGGTCATTTATAAAATGGCTAATGAGTTGGTTGTCGCCAAAGATGCATGTCCACACCGTGGCGTTCCTCTGAGTTTAGGACTCAATGATGGTCTTGGATTAGTCTGTCGCTATCATGGTTTACGTTTTGGTGAAAATGGGAAATGTAATCGGATTCCAGCGCACCCACAGCATAAAATATCTGAACGCTTTCATTTAAAGACATATGCTGCTATCGAAAAATATGGGTTGATCTGGTGCAATCTTATGGCAAACAAAGATGCGTTACCCGCCATTCCACAAATGCCATATTGGGAGGATTCAGATTTCCAACAATTGGTCTGCCCGTCGGTAGAACTCAATTGTTTTGCAGGAAGACAGCTTGAAGGCTTTATTGATGTCGCTCATTTTGCATGGGTACATCCTGATACTTTTGGCGATCCCGATAATGTTGAGGTACCCGATTATACGACCACTGAGACAAGCTATGGTTTTGATGCAGATTACGTGAGCAGTGTTGGCCGTTATCCAATCGGAATGGATCAGCGCGGACAAGAAGGTTTCCAATGGTTAAGACATTTTGAGATCACTCTCCCCTTCACAGCAACACTCACGATCCATTTCCCCAATGCTAGCAAGCAAGTCATTATGAATGCAGCGAGTCCAATGTCAGCCCGCGAAACACGCTTATTCGCACCAATCTGTCGAAATTATGACAAAGATTTACCTGTTGAAGATGCTTATAAATTCAACTTAGCGATATTTGAAGAAGACCGACTAATTGTCGAAACTCAAAAGCCTGAATATCTCCCATTAGACCTGTCGATGGAGGCACATTTTCCTGCTGACCGTAGTTCTAGTATGTACCGAAAACTGCTCCGAAAAATGGGTTTCAGTCCAATTTTTGCAGCTTAATATTACTTTATATAAATTTATAAATAAAAAAGAGGTCTATTAAAGACCTCTTTTTTAATAAATTAAATTGCAATTAATCAATGGCTGGAACATAAGTTCCTGCAACAATCGCATCTTTAATACGATCAGACTCTGCAAGCACAAGTGCAAGCAAGTTCTGTACGTTTTCAAGCGTTGCAACTGGGCTTAAAGTGGTCATCTTCAATGATTGAACATTACCCACTTTAGTCACACCAATATTTGCTTCACCACGAGCAAACAATTCGTCTGCTACGTTTTGGTTCAAACTATCGATAAATTCAGTTGGATAACCTTCTGGTGCCACGCGGAATAAAACTGAGGCAAACTGAGGTTCAATCAACAATTCAAGACCAGCAGTTGCTTTAATATAATCAGCAACTTCACGTGTTAATTTCACACCATGATCAATCATTGAACCATAAAGCTCTTCGCCTAATGCTTCGACTGTCATCCATAATTTCAATGCATCAAAACGACGTGTCGTTTGTAATGATTTAGACACGAGGTTAGGTACACCGTGTTCTTCGTCATAAGCAGAGTTTAAATATTCTGCTTCATAATGCATAAAACGATAGTTTGCTTCGTCTTTCAATAAGAAAGCGCCACAGCTAATGCTTTGGAAATAATGCTTATGGAAATCCAGTGTGATTGAGTCTGATAATTCAATACCATCTAGCATTGCACGATGATCATTTGAAAGAATCAGTGCACCACCCCAAGCGGCATCAATATGCATCCAAGAACCAAATTTATTGGTAATTTCACGGATTTTCTTGAGTGGATCAATTGCACCAGCATCTGTCGTACCCGCTGTTGCAACAACACAGGCTACGATTTTGCCTTCAGATTGAAGATGCGCCATAGTTTTTTCTAGTGCATCAACATCCATCTGTGCATTTTCATTCACAGGAACAGTTACAACTGATTGGAAGCCCATGCCCATCATTGCCATGTTCTTTTGCACAGAAAAGTGTGCATTTTCAGAACAGATGACTTTGACGTTTTTCATTGCCTCAGCTGGGATACCATCACGCTGAACAGACCATGGCTTGCCATTTTCGTCTTTCCAGTTTTTCGAAATGCACCAGTCACGCGCAAGCAATACACCCATCAAGTTAGACTGTGTTCCACCTGAAGTGAACACACCTGCTTGACCAGCACCGTAGCCTACTTTTTGGCGTAGCCAATCAATCAACTGAACTTCCATCAATGAACCCGCTGGGCTTTGATCCCATGAGTCCATAGATTGATTGGTTGCATTGATTAACACTTCCGCAATTTGGCTCATCACCATGGTTGGGCAGTGTAAGTGTGCAAGTGAATGTGGATGATGTACTTTTAAGCTTTTGTTGAGGAAAAGCTCAACCATACGTTGTAATGATTGCTGTACACCTAAACCCTCTTTTGAAGGTGCAAAAGAGATTGCTGCACGCAAATCTTTAATGCTTCCGCCAGTGTACATTTTATCGTTTTGCAACCATGCTGAAACGGCTTGAACCGCCTCGCCCATTGCTGACTCATAGTCAGCAATAGATTGAGCATCATTGCAGAGTAACGCCTTACGATGTTCTGCAAAATCAACCATGGATTAGCCTCGTACTGCTTTTAATGCTTCAGCAATCGCTTTTTTGAAGCGAGCTACAACTTCAACACATTCGTCTTGATTGATAATCAATGGGCAAAGTAAACGAATTACCGTACCGTTACGACCACCTTTCTCAAGTAATAACTTATTGTTGAAACATGCAGTTTGAATCGCCGCAGCTAATTGAGCATCAGCAGGAAGTGAACCCATATGGTCTGCAGGTTTACGCTCATCAACGATTTCAACGCCGAGCATCAAACCACGACCACGCACATTACCGATACATGGGAATTCTTGAGCAAGTTTTTTGAACTCTGCTTGTAAGAAATCACCACGCTCTTGCGCATTTTGAGCTAAATTTTGTTCAGAAATGGTTTTTAAAACCATTAAACCTGTACCCATAGCTAACTGGTTACCACGGAAAGTACCCGTATGACCTGCTGGTTGCCAAGCATCAAACTTACGTTTAATACCCAGTACAGCAAGTGGTAAACCACCACCTACAGCTTTTGACATCACCACAACATCAGGCTCGATACCTGCATGTTCAAAGGCAAACATTTTACCTGAACGTGCAAAACCAGCTTGAACTTCGTCCAAAATTAAAACGATGTTGTGTTTTTCAGTCACTTCACGAATTTTTTGTAACCACTTCACAGGCGCAGTTACCACACCACCTTCACCTTGAATCGCTTCAAGAATTACAGCAGCAGGTTTGGTTACACCGCTTTCTACATCTTCAATGAAATTTTCAAAGAAGTAAGTCAACGCATCAACACCCGCTTCACCACCTAAACCAAGTGGGCAACGGTATTCATGCGGATACGGCATAAATTGAACGCCTGGCATTAAACCATTCACAGCATTTTTTGCAGACAAGTTACCTGTCATTGCAAGTGAGCCGTGAGTCATCCCATGGTATCCACCAGAGAAGCTGATCACTGAACTGCGACCAGTATAAGTTTTTGCTAGCTTAATGGCTGCTTCAGTCGCATCTGCACCAGAAGGACCACAGAACTGTAAGCAATATTCTTCTTTACCGCCAGGCAAATGAGCCAAAAGCGCTTCAGTAAACGCATCTTTTAAAGGAGTCGTTAAGTCTAAAGTATGCAATGGCAAGCCACTTGCCAATGTATCTTGAATACTTTGAATCACCGCAGGATGATTATGACCTAAAGCCAATGTTCCTGCCCCAGCTAAACAGTCGAGGTATTGTGTACCCTCAACATCAGTAACCCAGCAGCCCTGTGCTTTCGCTATCGCTAACGGTAATTTACGTGGATAACTACGAACATTCGATTCCATCTGGCTTTGGCGAGTCAGATAGTATTCGTTGGTTGCATTAGCGGCAGGGTTTACGGAAGTAACGCTCATATCGAATTACCATCTCTGATATGGGTAAAAGAAATAAGTCTGGTGACTTGCGGTCGTTTGACTCGGTGCTTTTTAGAAACTAGTGCAGACACTTATTTATATCTTTCAACTAGGAGCGAGATGATACCTAATTTTGAAAGAAAATAAATACTTTTATGCCTTACATTTATCTAATCTTATTGAAAAAATGTTTCTTTCCAATAACTATGATGGATTATCATCATACTATGTGACAAGCGAAAGAAAGTAAGCTTTTTTTAACTGCATTATTTTTTTTAGATGAATGGTCAAAACAATCGACTTAATTCATTATTTTTTAAAAACTTTTAAATTATTTTTCTGTTGCAAAACACTGCTAATCTATTACAAAGACACCACAAAATATGCCGAAGTTCAACATGAGTTCTTTTTAATATCAATCTTGTAAAAAATAAATTTTCTATACCAAATTTTAAGGAATATTTTATGCGTACTTTAGCACTTGCGACTATGATGATCGGCGCAGCACTCAGCCCTTCCCTTTTTGCTCAAGAAACAGAAAGCTTAAATTATAATATCGTCAATATCCAAGCAGATGCTTCACGCCAAGTCGCAAATGATGAAATGCGTGCCGTACTCTATATTGAGAAAAGCAATAAACAACCTGCTGAGCTATCTAATCAAATTAATCAATTGATGAATCAGGCTCAGGCGATTGCTCGTAAATACTCACAAGTGAAAGTCGAAACAGGTACCCAAAGTACTTATCCTGTCTACGACAATGATAATCAGAAACTTAAGGAGTGGCGTGCCCGTGCAGAAATTCAACTCGAAAGTAAGGATTTTAAAGCTGCAAGCCAACTCATTAGTGAATTACAGCAAAGCTTCCAAACCCAATCTATCAATTTCACTGTGTCAGATGAGCAACGGAAAAAAGTTGAAAATGAGTTGATGATTGAAGCATCAAAAAACTTCCAACAACGTGCTTTAGCAATTACTCAAGCATGGAATAAAACTCAATATAATCTTGTTAGTTTGAACTTGAATACCAGTAACTATTTCCCACAGCCTGTTATGCGTGGTGGTATGGCTAAATTTGCGATGGCTGAAGCTGCTCCTGCTCAAGATATGGCAGCTGGGGAATCTAAAATTATCGTTAATGCAAATGGTTCGATTCAATTTAAATAAATTAAACTGATGATTCTAAAAGCAGAGAACAATTTGTTTTCTGCTTTTTATTCATTGAGTTGAAAGTAATTATTAAAATCGCTGCGATCAGGTAACTCATCAAAACAAAGTGGTTGATTATGAATTGTAGACCAATCTTGTTTGGAATTTATACAAAAATTTAATTCGTGTGTAGGGATAAAATTCTCTTGTAATAACCCTAAGGGAATCCACATTACATTTGGATCACTGCTTAATTTATTTGGCACTGGAGAACCACATAATTTACAAAAAGAGCTCGTAAAACCAGTCTCCTTTTTATAAGTCTGAATCAATTGCTGACCTTTTTCCCAGTTAAATAAATTGGTTTTTATTAAAGTCGCTGTATTTGATACTGCTCCACTTTGTTTTCGGCATAGGCTACAAAAGCAGCGGTAAATTGTATTGATTTCATCTACTCTAATTTTAAATACGACAGCCCCGCATAAGCAAAAACCATTAAACTCACGCTTTTGTTTAGTCATCATCAATCCTCATTTTCAATCTTATTTTTCAAATTCTGTAATGAATCCCAAGCACTTTGAGCCAAAGCTTCTCGATAAATACGAGGATTACTCACAACTTTTCCAGATAACCAAGCACGACAATAATTTTCAGTTGGTCCAATCACCAATGACATCATCAACTCAGCGGGTACTGCATTGAGTAATTCAGCATGCTGAAGCTGTGAAATATGATGACTGATATTTTTATTTCTCATTTTATTTTTTTCATTCAATAACGAGCGATGCTCACCTTGCGTTACTGAAAAATGAGCAAATACTAAAAATTTAGCAAATTGAGGCTGATCAGACACCCAGTCGATATAGCTATAAATTAATGCACGTACTAACTCTTGTAATGATTGAGCATTTTCTAAATATTGATCTCTTAACAATGCTTGATCATCTAAAGCAGTAAAAACCAACGCAGCAATAACACCTTCTTTATTTTTAAAATGATGATAAATCGCACCGACGCTACTTTCGGATTTATCTCGAATCATTTCAATGCTCGTTGCATCTAAACCATGTTCAAGAAAACAAGACAAGGCATCTAACAGAATTTGTCTTTTTAAGAGTGACCTGCGCTGTGGGTATACGCGTTCTAATAATTGCTGGGCATTCTGCATAGTTCAATTAAATTTACCAATCGTCGGGACAATTGTGTACGACTTGACCATTACTTGTAAACAGAATTATATTCTTCTTAAGAATTTAATTCTGTTAATGAGAATCATGAAATGGCTTCAACATTAGATTTATGGAATAAAGCGTCTGCCTTACCTGCGGGAAAATGGACATTCACACGTATGCTTTGTCTTAAAGCACCCTATTTCAGTAGTATTTCACCACTGTTTGAAGAGCTTAAACCTAACTCCTGCAAAATCAGCATCAAGAAAAAACGCAGCGTACTAAATCATATTGGTACAGTTCATGCGATCGCGATGTGTAACATGGCTGAGCTTGCTGGTGGCACAATGACAGAAGTCACTGTGCCTGCAACGCATCGTTGGATTCCCAAAGGAATGACTGTTGAATATTTAAAAAAAGCAGAAAGCGATTTAATTGCAATCGCTACGCCTGTTGAAAAAAATTACGACTGGGAAAAAGCGGGTGAATATTTAGTGAATGTTGATGTACTCGACAAACACAACCAAAAAGTATTCCATGCAACCATTACGATGTGGATTTCTAAGAAGAAGTAATAAAAAAGCCCCGAATATTTCATTCAGGGCTTTGTGTTGATTTAAAGTTTATTTCTTAAATGGCAATGCATATTTAAAAATACGCCCTACTACTTCACCAAATTGTTTTACGAAACTTGCGTTGTTGTAATTTAAGCCATATTTTTTACATACAGCTTCAACTTTCGGTGCAATCTGACGATAACGGCGCGCTGGAATATCAGGAAATAAATGATGTTCAATTTGATGGCTCAAATGTCCCGTCAAAATATGAAATGCTTCCGAGCCAGTTAAATTTGATGAACCACGAATCTGTCGCATGTACCAATGTCCACGGCTTTCATTTTGTAAAACTGCTTTCGGGAAAACCTCAACATCTTTAGTAAAGTGACCACAGAAAATAATACTAAAAGTCCAAACATTACGAATTCCATTCGCCACTAAATTACCTGCAAACACAGGAATTGCAGAAGGACCTGCTATCAGTGGAAAGAATACATAATCCTTAAACATTTGCTTCATGATTTTCTTTTGCGCAGGACGCCATTCACGCTTAAATTGTTCAATCGTTTTACGTTTATAAACGACTTTACCTAATTCAAGATTTTGAATCGCAACGCCCCATTGAAACAATAAACTAAATGGCACGATATATAAGGGTTGTATTAAGGTGAATTTCGACCAACGTTGTTCAGGAAACAGACGAAATACGCCATAACCGACATCATCATCCATGCCTTTTACATTGGTATAAGTATGGTGCTTATAGTTGTGCGTTTGACGCCAGTTATCAGAAGTACCGACGGTATCCCACTCGTAGGTTTGACCATTAAATTTTGGATCATTCATCCAGTCATATTGTCCATGCATGACATTATGACCTAATTCCATGTTTTCCATGATTTTGGCAAAACCAAGTAATCCTGTACCTAACAACCATGCAGGCGGAAACCATCCAACAAATAACAAGGCACGACCTAATACGCTCGTGTAACGAATCGAAGAATAGACACGACGAATATATTTGGCATCTTTTTCACCTAAATCACTTAAAACATCTTGTTTAATTTGATCAAGTTCATGAGCAAAAGCGTCTAATTCGGCAGCAGTTAAATCACGGTTCTTTGGGTTTTTAAAATATTCAAGTTTAACAGGCATATTCATAATCAATTTCTCTTTTATAGATCAATCACAAGATCAGATTGAGCTGAATTTACGCAAATCTTTAATAACTGAGTCGGTTCATGATTGGCTGAACCATTTAATAAATTTTTTGTTGAACCTTGGGCTTTGTTACAAGCACATTTATTACAAATACCCATACGACAACCATGATTTGGCTTAATTCCTTGATGCTCTAAACTGCTCAAGATGGATTGACCTTTCGGAATCGCAATGGTTTTGTTGGATTGGGTTAAGGTCACATTGATAAAACCAGTTTCATTTGAATCAAGGTCAAATTGGCTTAAGCTAAATGCTTCAGATTGAACATTTGCAGCATGCTTAAATAATGACTCTGCTGTTGTAGCAAAGCCCGATGGACCACATGCATAGACTGTTGTTTCATCTAAACGAGCCAATTGTTCTACATGACTTTGGTTTAAACGCTCATCTTGTTCTTGGGTATAAAAAATTTGATAACCAAAATTTGGAAAATTCTCAGCAACTTCTTTTAAATAATCAATATATGCGGCATCTGCATGGGTCTTTACCCAATACATGAGTTGGACTGGTGTTTTAATCAACTGTTTAGTTTGACTCAAACTCTCAATCAAACTGAGCATTGGTGTAATTCCACTTCCTGCTGCAAGTAACAATAAATTTGGCGTTTGGATGTGTTGTTGCATATCTCCATAAGGTTGCCCTAATCGGAAAATATCTCCTACATTTGCTCGATCGACTAACCATGAACTTACTAAGCCCTGTTCAACTTTTTTAACCGTTAAACAAAGATGTGCTGAATCTAATTGCATCAAACTATAAGTTCGCTCGTAGTGCCGACCCGCGATTTCAACCGTAACTGGATGATGCTGACCAGCAACACCGCGCTGCACATGTCGATTGCATTCTAAAATAAGACTAACCGTATCTTTTGCCACAATTTGTTTTTTTACAATTTTGGCTAGGGGCTGATTTACAGACCATAGTGGATTAATTTTTTGCAACCAAAAATTGGTGTCGTGGCTGCTAATTACGCTTTGGGCTAATGAATTGAATAGAGAAAATCTCTTTTCGACTGCTTGCATGAGCGATAACTCTGATCATTTTTTAATTATTATACACATGTATATATATTTGTATATACACTCGTATAAAATTTACATTTCCCAAGTTCATCGACAATCGCTATAATCCCGAGTAGCTTACTTATATATTGAAAACAATGGTTCAATCTTCTTTTTTACCCCACGGTCTCGACACAATAAATGAACAAGATGTCATTGCTATGAAAGCTCCAGTACGCTCGGTAGGTAGAAAAGCGACAATAACAAAAGAAGAGTTGTTTCAAGCAACGCTTAATTTGATTGGTCCGCAAAAGAGCATCGCATCGTTGAGTCTCAGAGAAATTGCACGTGAAGCAGGCATTGCTCCCAATAGTTTCTATCGACATTTTAAAGATATCGATGAGCTTGCAATTGCATTAATTGATCGTTCAGGTTTAGTTTTGCGTCGAATTATTCGCGAAGCACGTCTTCAAGCATCGTTACAACAAAGCATTATTCGTAGCTCTGTCGAGGTATTTATTCAGCAGTTAGATGCAGACGAAGGAAATTTGAGTCTCTTATTACGTGAAGGTTATACTGGCTCAACGTCTTATAAAGCAGCAGTCGATCGCCAACTCAATTTTTTCCAACAAGAGTTACAAGAAGATTTAATTCGTTTAGAACAAATGAATAACAGCAAAATCAGTCATGCTGATATTGCAGCAAAAGCAATTACACAATTGGTATTTAACATGGGTGCAAGAGTCCTTGAGCTTCCATCTGAACATCGAACTGAAGTTGCCGAACAAACCATGACAATGATTAGAATGATTTTAGAAGGCGCTCGTCATTTGGATGAAATCGAAATTGATTGATCCTTATTTCAGTCATTGAAATATGATTCATCATCAAATTTAGTTTCAACTATTTGATCATAATGATCCAGATTAGGTTTATGAATAATGAATATTTTGAATGACCGCCAAAGCATCATTGCCAGTTTTATCCTGATGTTCTTGTTCCTTATGATGGTCATTCCCCTGCATCTTTTACCTAGTTTTTTTGCAGGGTTTCTTATTTTTGAAATTATTAATAGTTTAAGTACAGTTGTTGAAAAACATATTGATGGTCAACGAGCACGTATCTTCATCAGTATCATTTTAGGTGTGGCAACGACTGTTTTAATTGGTTTCTTCATTACCAGTTTAATCAGTTTTGTCGTCTATGATTTGAAAGGCACGGGACTGAATTCTTTTAACTTTAAAATAGATCAGACGCTGATCAAATTTCAGTCTGAAATGAGTAAATATTTACCCGGCTATTTACCTCATAGCGTTGCAGATATCAAAAATCAAATTTTCTCTTTTATCAAAAATAATATCTCGATTGTAAAAAATACAGGGACCGATATTCTACACAATCTTGCCACTATGCTGATTGGTTTGATTATCGGTATCTTGGTTTCCATTCAGAATTTTAAGCAAGCTGCACCACAACCCATATTTAAAGCAGCTTTGATGCATCGCATTAAAAAACTTTCGATTTCTTTTAAAAATGTCGTATTTGCTCAAGTGAAGATTTCACTGATTAATACATTGTTGTTTATGATCTTTGTCTTTATCGTTTTACCCATTTTCAATATTCATCTGCCTTTTGCCAAGACACTGACCATTCTGACCTTCATTTTTGGTTTGCTGCCTATTATTGGCAATCTGATTTCTAATACCTTAATTATCATGTCAGGTTTAACCATTTCTCTTTCGGTTGCCGCGATCGCGTTGGCTTATTTGGTCATAATTCACAAATTAGAATATTTTATTAATGCCAAAATCATTGGCACCAAAATTAATGCAAATGCGTGGGAAGTGCTTTTGGCAATGCTGGTTTTTGAGTCTATATTTGGATTAAGCGGATTAATCGTTGCACCCGTCTTTTATGCTTATATCAAACTCGAATGCAAAGATGCAGGTTTAATTTAAGTTTAAATTCCAAGAATCTATTGATCAATTGACTTTTTATTCAACATATTGATAAATAAACATATATTTTAGCAACTTAAAAACAAACCATGATAAATAAAGATAACTAAACTTACAAAAGCCTAGAGAATTAAAACACTCAACATCTGAATCTAGGCATAGACTTTAATTCATACAAGTGGTTTTTATTCACCATATCTAAAACACTATATAATTGAATGAGGTAACTATGAATTCTTCAGCAGCTTTAAAAGTTTATACACGTAATAATTTAGATGAATCTATCAAAGAAGCCACTGTAAAAATATTGAATCAAATTCTTGCTAATCTGATTGATCTATCACTACTCACCAAACAAGCACATTGGAACATGCGTGGTAGTAACTTCATTGCGGTACATGAAATGTTAGATACATTCCGCACCTCAATTATTACCCACTTGGATAATGTAGCGGAACGAGCAGTTCAAATCGGTGGCACAGCATTAGGGACAACCCAAACTGTTGCAGAAAGTTCACATTTGAAACCCTACCCTGTTGCAATCCATGCAGTTCAGGATCATTTAAAAGAACTAGCTGATCGTTACGGTGTTGTTGCCAATCATTTACGTGGCACGATTGATGAGATCAAAGATCCAATTTCTGAAGATATTATTCATGCTGCTTTAGAAGATTTAGATCAATATTTATGGTTCCTAGAAGCCAATATTGACCAAAATTAATCAAAAAATACGCAATAAAAAAGAGGACTATTAAGTCCTCTTTTCATGAATATGGTTTGAGTTAAGGTTTAACCACAACCAATACTTGAATGGCTTCTGGTGTTACAGACAAGCCATCCAATAGACCTAAACCTTCTTTTTGGAACTTCTGTAGACGTTCGATTTCATCTTGACGAATACTTGGGTTAAATTGTTTGAGATAACTTAAACGGTCAATTTCATACTGCCATTTGCCACTGTAATGCT
The DNA here is from genome assembly GCF_024296945.1 of Acinetobacter sp. Z1. Lineage (NCBI taxonomy): Bacteria > Pseudomonadati > Pseudomonadota > Gammaproteobacteria > Moraxellales > Moraxellaceae > Acinetobacter > Acinetobacter sp. Z1. The sequence continues at coordinate 2,553,885 of NZ_CP101115.1, forward strand.
CTTTGGCTTGTTGCATCAATTCTGGCAAAGAAGTCTTGGCAATATCCAACGCTTGCGCATAGCGGGTTTCAATCACATCACGACGTGCTTTCACCACTTGACGGCAGCTATTACCATCTAGGTGATGCAGATATGGACGTAAAATGCTTGGATCAATCTTAGCAGACAAGTCCTGACCGTTTTCACTGAGTAATACGCGAATCAATTGCTTTGGTAAGCTTGAAGGTAGGTTCAATGCTTTCGGTGCAACTACATCAACTTTAAACCACACTTCGAGTAACACCGAACCCTGTTTCAACGCATTTGATTTCAACAACGCCACATTGGTACTACCGAATGATTGTGTGCGGATCATCTCCATTACACTTTCAATAAATGGATGTTCCAAGGTCAAATATTGCGCATCTTCACGGATTTGTGCCTGATCACGATAGAAGGTTGCAGTCATTCCCTCTTCATCTAAGGTAATGCCTTGAACTTGCATTTGATCAGTTGGTTTGATGATCACCGTGCCGTTGCTTTGTTCATCAAAATCAATATTTGTTGATGACATAAAACGTTTTACAAACATTGGCAAGGTGGTGTTGTCATCATAATCTTCAAGCGCTTGTACAATGCCCTGAGCCACAACAGGACGACAAGAGTTGTACTCAAGCAAACGGTCACGCCCTGCTTGAAGTTCAGCTTCCAAAGCTTGACGTTGTACATTCACTTCTTCAAGTAAATCTTCAAAGGTCTGACCTTGATCGGCCAACAAGCAATCTTTTAGTTCAACAATAAAATTCTCTTGTAGCGTTTGCGCCGTAGGAGAAATACTGCTGAAAATATTGAGTGCTTCGTTATACCAACGGAACATGCGTTCTTGTGCTGTACCCATTAAGTAAGGTACATGAATTTGAATACGGTTTTCTTGACCAATACGATCTAAACGACCAATACGTTGTTCTAATACGTCAGGGTTAGCAGGTAGGTCGAATAAGATCAAATCACTAGCAAACTGGAAGTTACGCCCTTCCGAACCAATTTCCGAACAAAGAAGAATTTGAGCACCGTAACTGTCTTCAGCAAAATAAGCCGCTGCTTGGTCACGCTCTAATAAACTCATCCCTTCATGGAACATGGCTGTACGAATGCCAGCATGTAAACGTAAGACATTTTCTAATGCTTCGACCACTGGACCGCTACGCGCAATCAATAACACTTTTTTGTGTTTTAAGTCTTTGCGTAGCACCTCCATCAACCAAGGTACACGCGGATCACTTTCCATCCATGCGCCATCAAGTTGACCTTCTTCTGGCCACATCTGCTCACGCATTTTGCCATCAAATGACCAACTTTCTGGTGCTGGTAAAGGTGCTGGCTGGCAATCACGACCAGGGAAACCTTGGATTGCTTCACGCGTATTACGGAATAAAATACGACCTGTACCATGACGGTCTAATAATTCATGAATCGCACGCATACGATGTTCAGGCTGATCATCAATTCGATGACCCAATAAGCCTTCAAGTGCTGCTAAATGTTCTTCTGTTAATGCATCATCAGACATCAACACTTCTGCAATTTTTGCAGTTTGCTGATATTGTTCTTCTTCATCAAGGAAACGGTCAAGGCTGCTGAAACGTTGCGGATCGAGCAAACGAAGACGAGCAAAATGACTTTCAACACCCAATTGTTCAGGTGTTGCAGTAAGAAGCAACACACCCGCAGTTTGTTCAGCTAATTCTTCGACAAGATCATAACGATCATTACCGCCCTCTTCTTCACTCCACATTAAGTGATGTGCTTCATCAACTACCAGTAAATCAAAGCCCGCTTCGACTGCTTGCTCACGTAAATCTTCATGGTCAACCATCAAATCGACACTGGCAATAATACATTGCTCAGTTAAGAATGGATTGAGATCAGGATCATGCTCTTTGATCGAAGCAGTACGGGTTAAATCAAACAGAGAAAATTGCAAATTGAAACGGCGACGCATTTCAATCATCCACTGATATTGCAGTGAATCTGGTACTAAAATCAGAATACGTTCTGAACGACCTGTTTTAAGTTGTTGATGAATAATCAAACCAGCTTCAATGGTTTTACCTAAACCTACTTCATCAGCCAATAAAACACGCGGTGCAAAGCGTTTGCCGACTTCATGTGCGATATAAAGCTGATGTGGAATCAAACCCACACGCGCACCAAGGAAACCACGTAAAGGACTGGTATGCATTTGCGCTTGTAATAACATCGCTTCAATACGTAGGTCATACCACTCTTTATAATCAACTTGGCTGGCCAACAGACGCTCTAAAGGTTTTGACAGCTGAATTTGCGCACCAATACGCGTTTCATTGAGAGACTTACGCTCTTCTTCACCATTTTCTAGTGTACGAAAAACATCGTAACGCAGTACGCCATGACGATCTTCAATCGATTCAACGATCCATTTCGTGCCCTCTTGATCCTGTACTTCATCTTTCACATTAAAGATGATACGAGATAGAGGTGCATTGTTACGTGCATAGACACGAGTTTCATCACTTTTGGGGAATAAAATACTGATAGAACGTTCATCTACATCAATAAGAACACCTAGACCGAGTTCAGTTTCTGTATCTGATAACCAACGTTGACCAATAGCAAACGGCTGCAATTTATTCCACCTTTTCTCATGTTAGCCCACATATTGTATGCTTTAAACTGACGAAAGTTTAAGCTACTTTATGTAGTTTTAAATTTGGTATTCACGAGCAATTAGTCTCGTAAACAACCCTAATATTTTGACATAAAGCTGACTGAAATAGCGTGCTTTATATCTCTTAAATCAAAAAATACGATTAAAAAGGGACAGCACAATCAAATGATAGTTGTACGCCCGTTTTAGGATGAGTGAAGCTGAGTTGAGTTGCGTGTAAACACAAACGATCATAAAGCTGCTGTTGTTCTGGGGTTGCATATAAAGTATCCCCCAGAATCGGATGACCTAAATGTTGCATATGCACACGAAGCTGATGAGAACGACCAGTAATCGGAATCAATTTAACGCGCGTTACCGCTTGTCCTTGAATTTCTAGATTTTCGATCGCTTGCCATTCTGTTAATGCGGGTTTGTGATGCGATGCATCAACGATATGAAGTGGTGGGCGACTTGGATCATAAATCACAGGAATATCAATAATCCCCTGATCTTCTAAATCTCCTGCAACCAAAGCTTGATAAATTTTTGATGTTTGGCGATCTTGAAATTGACGTGAAATATTGCTTTGTCCAAATTTGGATAAGCCAAAGACCAAAATACCAGACGTATCGCGATCTAAACGATGAATGAGTAGCGTTTTAGGTTCTAATTGTAATAAACGATTGATCAAGCAATCTTGTAAATCAGGTGTTTTGCCAGGTACGGTGAGTAAGCCTGCTGGTTTATGGATCACCATAAAATCTTCATCACGATGAATCAAATGTTCACTTAGAAAATCATTCAAGGTAGCCTTCCAACGACTGGATGAAAACAAGCGGGCAATCATAAAAAGCTTAGCGCTTAATTACAATGCATGACACGTATTTTTACTAATTTTTTTCGTGTTTCTCTCGATATTTCATCCAGAAGCTAATTTAAAGGATGATTTAGGTCTGTTGCGCTAGAAATTGTTGAATCGCATGTTGAGCAATTTCTGCATCTTGAAAAGATTGCACACCTGAAATACCAACAGCGCCGACAACTTGCCCTTGATAGACAATTGGCTCACCACCTTCCAACATACCTTTTGCTGCATTGATCGTTAAAAAGCCGATCTTACCATCTCGAATCATATCTTCCGATGCCTTAGTTGCTCTTCGGCTGACCGCAGCAGAATATGCTTTTTCTTGGCAAATCTCAGTCGATAATACTGATGCGCCATCCATACGCTTCATCATTAATAACGTTCCACCGTCATCTACAACTGCAATGCTGACATTAAAGCTATGCGCTGTTGCATATTGCAAGGCTGCATCAACTAGAATTTCCACATCAGCAGATGTTAAATAATGTTTAGTTTTCATATTTTACTCCATTCCTATGGGTTTCTTATAAAAAGCTTTTAGATATGATACAACTGCAATCTATAACCTACACAAGCCCAAAGCACAGCCTAAGACCAACGTAAATATAGTTTACTATTCAAGCATTATTTCACATTGCGGTACAGTAAAGATTGTTTATCTTTGCGCTTCGTCGCTGAGGTTTAGCATTCAAATAACTTGGAACTTAGTAAGATTCCGTTACGCTCAAGCATTATTTTTAAATCATTCAGGTCTCTTTTTATTCAGATCAACCTAAACCGTTGACATAAAAAAAGCCCGAACTAATCGGGCTTCTCTATGGATCACAAGGTTATTTCATTTCTGCAAAAGTTTCTTTTGCAGCTTGAATTGTTACGGCAATATCTTGATCAGAATGCATAGACGAAATAAATCCAGCTTCAAATGCAGAAGGTGCCAAATACACGCCACGCTTTAACATGCCGTGGAAGAATTTCTTAAAGGCTTCAACATCACAAGCCAACATTGAATCAAAGCTGGTAATGTCCTCTTGATCTGTGAAATACAAACCAAACATGCCACCGACTTGCTGAGTTTTAAATGGAATACCCGCTTCGTCTGCCGCAGCTTGTAATCCAGCAAGTAATTTTGCGAGCTGTGCAGCCAGCTTGTCATAAAACTCTGGTTCGCGCAGATGCTTGAACATCGCAATCCCCGCACGCATTGCCAATGGATTCCCTGACAATGTTCCTGCTTGATAAACACCACCTAAGGGTGCGATGCATTCCATGATTTCACGTTTACCGCCAAAAGCACCGACAGGTAGACCCGCACCAATAATTTTACCCAAAGTAGTCAAATCAGGTTTAACATTATAGACCGATTGCGCACCACCTAAAGCAACACGGAAACCCGTCATCACTTCATCAATAATAAAGACTGCTTTATATTCATCACAAATATCACGAATCGCTTGTAAGAAACCCTCGATTGGTGTCACTAAGTTCATATTGCCAGCAACAGGCTCAATGATTACCCCTGCAATCTCATTCCCGAACTTGCTAAAGCATTCTTTCAGCGCTTCGATATTATTATACGGTAGCGTTAAAGTGTGTTTGGCAAAATCAGCAGGTACACCTTTTGATGTTGGTTCACCTTCACCAAGCGTCAATAAACCCGACCCTGCTTTCACTAATAATGAATCTGAATGACCGTGGTAACAGCCTTCAAATTTAACGATCTTGTCACGACCTGTATAACCACGCGCTAAACGAATGGCAGTCATGGTCGCCTCAGTACCTGAACTGGTCATACGAACCATTTCAATTGAAGGCATGATCTCGCAAATTGTGTCTGCTAAAGTGGTTTCATATACCGTTGGCGCACCAAAACTTAAACCATCTTCCGCCGCAGTTTGTACTGCTTGGATAATATCTGGATGTGCATGACCTAAAATCATAGGTCCCCATGAACCTACGTAATCCACATATCGCTTACCGTCAACATCCCATAAATATGCACCTTTCGCCTTTTCAATAAAGACTGGTGTACCGCCAACGCCGTTAAATGCACGTACAGGTGAGTTCACACCACCTGGTATATGTTTATTTGCTTGTTTAAATAACTGTTCTTGCTTTGGAGATAAACTCATAAAATGTTCAACCTAGAATCTAAAATGAGGAATTACAAACATTTGAAAGCATGCTTACAATTCCACAAGACGAATAAAAATTTACGCAAATAACTGTGCCCATGCTTCTACACGAGCAGGAATTTCGGCTGTTGATTTTCCTAATATATCACTAATGACCGCACAAAGGCTTGCCCCAGCCTCAATCACAACTTGAGAATTTTCTACGGTTAAACCACCAATGGCACAAATCGGCACAACAAACTTTTGTTTCGCCTGTTTGATCACATCGATCCCAACATTACCTGCTTCAGGTTTAGTTGAAGTTGCATAGACAGCACCAAAGGCCACATAAGTTGCACCTTCAGAAATTGCTTTTTCTGCCAATTCTAGTGAATTTAAGCAAGTACGCCCGATAATTACTCCTTGAGGCAAGCGTGCAATGGCTTCCGTAATTTCACCATCGGACTGCCCTAGATGGACACCTAAACCAAATTGTTCTGCTAAAGCCAAATCATCATTAATCACCAATGGCGTTTGATACTTTTCAGAGAGTGCTTTGATCTGCTCTACTTCATTTGGCTGATCTGATTTAGCCACTTTCTTACGGCGATATTGCAGAATCGCAATCTGTCCTGTTGCCAAAGCAACTTCTAATTTTTCTAATAATAATTGGATTGGATCGTCATTGGTAATCAGGTATAAACCGCGCATGAAAATTTCGCTAAAAATATAATAGGTTCAGGGTATATTTTCTTAATTAGAAATTAAAGACAGAGAATGTATTTACATGATAAATAGCGAGACATTAGAACAAAAAAGCCGCCATATGGCAGCTTTTTTAAATATCTAATTTTAATATAAAACTTACGATTCAATCTTATCGAACTTGCGATCAATCAAACTGAGACGACCACGAACCACATCAGACAACATACGCCAATCTGAAATAAAACTATAAAGAGGTTGTTTAAAACTTGCCGGCTTATTGTGTTCAAAGAAAAAGTGTCCAACCCATGCACATGCATAACCAGACAATAAGCCATAAGCCAAATACTTTGCTTTACGCTGGCGAATTGCTTTACTCCAAAAATACAAACCCAGTGTACTGCCTGCGACATGCAAACGTCGGCTCGCAATACTACGATGTTCAGTTAAATAAAAGCGGTAAAAATCATTATAGTCTTTAATTGGCAATGTGAATTCTACTGGCTTATCGATCTTAGCTGGTACATTCATGTGGATCATCCTAATCTTTTAAAACTATCCACAACTTAAAGTATTTTTTGCTCAAAATAAAGTCATTGTGAGCCATCCTTAACGAGACTTAAAAGATCTTTACAATAATTTCTGAGATCAACACGTTATACTCATTTTAGAATATTTACCTCATACGGTCAGGAGTTATAACATCATGGAAATAGAGCTTAAATTTCAGCTACCTGAATCTAAGAAAAAAAGTGTTCTACAATTTTTAAATAAACAATCAGCTCAAAAAATTCGTTTACAAGCAAAATACTATGATACTGCTGATCGTCTATTAGCAAAAAATTATGTGGCCATTCGTCTGCGTCAAGAAGGTGATCATTGGGTACAAACCTTTAAGGCAGCCAGTAAAAATCATTTGCAACGCATTGAAGAAGATATTTATTTAGGTAAATGTGAACAAGAGCCTGTATTGGACTTATCACTTTATAAGAATAATCAAACCGTTCAACGTGTACTACGTGATGTTTTAGGTGATTCATCTGCTGAACTACTGCTTCAATTCCAAACAGATGTGCAACGTACATTTCATGTGTTTGAATTTGGGAGTTCGCAAATCGAAGTCTGTTTAGATGATGGTGAAATTCGCACCCCTACCGATCAAGCCAAAATATGTGAAGTTGAATTTGAACTGAAACAAGGTTCACCCCAAGACTTAATTGCATTTGCAAATACATGGGTGAAGAAATACCAATTATGGCTAGATGTTCGCAGTAAGGCTGAACGTGGTAATTTGCTTGCAGTAGCTAAACGTGTCTCTCCAGCCACTAAAGCAAAAACGCTCAAATTAGAATCGGATATTAGTGCTGATCAAGCAATCAAACAAATTGTCGAAAATACGTTAAATCATATTTTACCTAATGCAGCAGCGATTGCTGATGGTGTTGCAGAAGCAGATCATATTCATCAAGCACGTGTGGGAATAAGACGTTTGCGATCTGCATTAAAGCATTTTTCAAATTGGTCAACCCAAGTTGATGAGTCTTGGGAAAGTCAGTTAGCTGAAATTTTTAGAGCTTTGGGCGATTCGCGTGACAATGATGCAATTCAAGATTCAGTCATTCCTTTAATTCAGAAAGTTTGTGATTTTGTATTCAAGCTTCCAACGTCAGATGAAACTAACATTGCCCAGATTTTCAGTCGTACTCAAACCACTGAGCTATTTTTATCATTACTCAACTTTAGCTATAGTGAATCTGAATCAAAGTCTAAAGTGACTAAACAAGCTGCAAAAAGCTTAACCAAGCTCTATCAAAAAATCCTCAAGGATGCAGAACATTTTTCATCACTTGCTATAGAAGAACAACATCGTACTCGTAAACGAGTAAAACAATTGCGTTATTGTACCGATTTTATTTCTGATCTTTATCCTGAAAAAGAGGTTCAACAATTCTTAAATAAATTGCAGCCAATTCAGGAATATTTAGGTTTTTATAATGATTTATTTGTCGCTGAACAGATTTTTGAACAGCAGTCAGAAAAACAACCTCAATTTTTATTTGCTTTAGGTTGGGTTAAGGCACAACAGCCACACGTTGCTAAGAAAGCGAATAAAAAGCTTCAGACCCTATCTGCTCAGGACGCTTTTTGGGATAAGGATTGATTGCTCCGCAAGGGAAAATCACCTCACTCTGTTATCGTGCTGGCGGCATGGATGCCGCCACAAATAATCTAAATCTTAACAAAAAAAGCGGATACTCTGAAACGTCATCAGCAACCTGCGTGATATAAGCAAAGTAATGTTTCTGCGATACATTTTAATAAATCCAAGAAATAAACAGGTTTTGCTGATGACAATGGCTTTGCCTACTTTGTCCGAAAACAAAGTAGGAAATCGCCTACGCGAAAACATCCAAACTTTATATAGCACTTATGGCTGTGCTATTATTTTTTAATGAAAATTAGAGTGTTAAACTATTTATTCCACTTAAATCATTTTCCGATATTTTCCAAAAATCTTCCACGTTCCATTATCCGCAATCGGATCACTGTAACTATCATTACGTTGCTTACGTGGTTTATCACGTGCATCCACCAATTTAAAATGTGGCTCAACACTTAAAATTACGGCATTCATATAAAAACGGGTACGCGTATATTCACTTTGTCCATGCTGAAACACGTAAGTGCGTAAATCAATAAACTCACGATGAGCCACCAAAGCAGCAGTGTCATCACTCCCTAACCATTCTTGCATCGCAAAAATCTGATCTGTGTCAAATTGCCCACATTTTTCGACCAGCGCTGCAACTCCACGAAAAGTTTTAGATTCTTTGGCACGGGTTTTATTGATTCGAATACGATCGACGTGAAAGAAAAACAACGGCAGATTCAAATGACTCGGGAGATGAATTGCATCTACAGGCTCATCTTCCATAAAGGGTTGACATAACTGCTGTGCCCTTTCAATTAATGGCTGCCATTGACGATAATATTCATCAACCTGATCTTTTAGACCATAATAAATTGGTAAACCTTCAACATGTTCCAAATATTGAGGTGGATAAATATGTTGACGAAGTAAAGCGATATCTGTTTTTAAGCTTTGAATCGCGATTGCATCTTGCATGATAATTATTCGAATTGCTTAGGCTATTTTAGATTAAGGCAAAGGTTTAGTTTCGACAAGGCTTTGACTATAATAAGACGTCTTATTTTTGTTGGAAAATGATCATGTCTCAAAAAATCAACGCCACCGATGTGACGGAAGAAGAAGCGTTAAATGCCGTATTTTTTGAGCGTGCTGACGAATTTATCAAGCAAGCCAATGAGTTTTGTCGTCCACCAAAAGGTAAACAAGCCAAGCCTGAAGAGTTACGTGCTCAAGTCAGTGCTGCAATGTTATTTGCAACAGCTCGTTTTAATACATGGGTTGCTGCCAATAATTTTAAAGATGGTAATGAAATGCGTGATGCTAAAGAGCAAGTAATGTCTTATCTGCTTCAGCAGTTTCAAATGATGTTAGAAGATAATTTTGACGAATATTGTGAACAATTTGAAAATTATTTGCGCTTCCGTAAAAATGAAGATTTTCATACGCATAAACACGATCACTAAACCAATCACAATTAGAGCTATTTTTTTTAAATGACAATAGCTCTAATTCATTATTCTCTAAACGTTTGCCATGTCTCAAAAGTATTTTTGCGATACAGCATTAACTCAGAAAACTGAGGAATAATCGCTTCGCTTTGCGTCGGTCTTAAAAATACAAAATCATCGACCTGAATATCACAATCCTTGAGTACATTGACCAGCTCCTGATTACTGCTACGCCCGTAAAGTGCATGAGTATGCGCTTGATGAGGATAGACATAATCAGCCATCCAATAGCCGCCGTAAATAAACAGCGCCTTACACTTATGTGGCAATTTATCCAATAAAGACATTGATGGTAGTTGAGTAAATGGCAGTATTTTTAATACAGGCGCTGCGATCCAGAATGCAGGTTGTAATACACTTAAAAATTCACTATCAAAATCACTTGGTTTTAATAGCATTGAACCAAAAGACAAGTCATTGCAGACACTTTTAGTTGTATGATGACTAAAGGTTGGACTACCACCACCATTAAAGCAAAGCTCATCCCTCCATAGCGTTGGGAACTGCTCTTTAATTAGCTTTTGGTAATCGGCATAAGTTTGCTGCGAGCTTTGATAAGCCAATTCAGGCTTTTTAATGATGGCTGGAATTTTGGTGACATGTGCATCATAGCCCATCAAACCAGAAAGTTTTAAATACTGCGGATACTGCTGAATCAGCTTTAAGATTTCAGTCAATTGTTGTGTCGATTGTACCCCACCACGATGTAAACCGACATCAATCTCAATATTCACCTTTAGACAGAGCGAATAGGTCTGGGCAATCGCCAGATATTGCTGCAAGCGTTGCTTGCTATCAATCAGCCACTGAATTTTGGCATTCGACCACTCTGCATGCTGATCAAAAAAATGACGTACAGCTTGAGCAGGCATTGGCTTACCCAACAGAATATCCGCTTCAGCAAAATTTTCTAGGATCGAAATGATATGTGGTTGATGAAATACCATAAAACGTTGAGTATTGATCTGCTCAGATAACAACTTGAGCAAATCGAGGCTTGCTAATGACTTCACGACCAAGCGTGCTTTTAAGTGTTTGGCATGAGCAAGACGAATCTGAACATGCTGGATATTTTGTGTTAACGCTGCCTCATCGATGATCAATTGCGGAGTCGCAATCCCTTGTTTTTTTAGGTCGAGATTGAGTTGTTTAAAATAATGATCCAACATGGCTATACCTTTTTTATTTAATCGTGATCCTAAAAAACCATCTTATACGAGGAAATATCATCTACAACCTGAGCAAGCCAAAGCGACTGAAGCTTTGGCAAATGCAAGCGTTTAAATACATCTTGCGAAGCTTGAAATGCTTCTCAGGACGAAACCAAAGTAAATCTAGCCGAAAGCTTCACCCTTGATTGGATGGCAATTCGATATGATTCCGTTAAGTACGTTCAACTTATAAAAAACTCTATTTAACCTAAAAACAGCTTTTCCAAATAGGGATTTAAAAACTTAGCTTCTGGGTCCAACTGCTGACGCAAAGCCATAAAATCATCCCACTTTGGATATAAAGCCCGAAGCTGTGTTCTGGTCATATAATGCATTTTCCCCCAATGTGGCCGTCCTGCATATTTCTGCAAGATTGGTTCAACCACATCAAAAATTAACTTCGGGTCTTGCTTATGATATTGATGCACTGAAATCGAAATGGAGTCCTGCTGATAAAAAGGACTGAGCCAGATATCATCCCCTTTAACAAAGCGAAATTCGAGCGGAAAAAAGGTAGCAACTTTATACTTTCTTAAAGCATGCAATACTTCATCCAAACACTCAATTCCACGATCAACAGGAATCTGATACTCCATTTCATTGAACTTGGTGTTACGCGGTGTTGGAAATATCTTACTCGACCAATCAACATAGGTGGTTGGTTTAACAAAAATGCCTAATAGCTTCTGTAAATAAGGATTCAACGCAGGAAAGTTTTTGGTCAGCTCAGAGCATAAGGTCAATAAAGTATCATCCGATGGAAAATTCTCCTTCCGTGGCAAAACCGCTTCATCGGTTTCATCTAAGGTTTTCAGCATCAACTGCTTTTCATGAGAAAACACAAAGCACTCAATATGTCGATGCTGATGCTTCCATTGCTGAATATGCCGCATCATGTCCTCTACAGGACAAAGTTCAATATGTTCTTTGAGCTTGTAACGAGGGCGATTCTGCATAGTGATTTGGGTCAAGATTCCAAAACTACCTAAAGAAACCCGTCCTGCGGTAAAGATTTCAGGATGTTCTGTTCGACTGCATTTCAGGATTTCACCAGAAGCCGTCAACAACTCAAAAGCTTCAACATAAGCCGAAATACAATGCAAATCTGCTCCTGTGCCATGTGTCCCTGTAGAAACTGCACCTGCAAGACTTTGCTGATCAATATCGCCCTGATTCATCAAAGCCTGATTGATGGATTGCAGTTGTAAAAGCTGATCTAAAACGTATAAACGTGTACCCGCATAAATATTGCTTTGACAGCGTTCTAGATCGAAAGATGCAACACCTGAGATTCGATCTAAAGATACTAAGGTCGCATCGGTACAGACCAAGGGCGTAAAGGAATGCCCTGCACCCACCACCCGTATTTTTTGCTGCGCTTTAACCATAGCCTGTAGTTCTTGCACATTGGCAGGTTGTAAAATCTGTTGCGGCTTAGCTTTTTGAAAGCCAGACCAGTTTGACCAAATGCCTTGTGTTAAATCACTCATACTGCCTCTCCTTGGCTAACGGCAGTTTTTAAATTGCCATGATTAGTGCGTTTTGCGAGTTCGTTTTCTGGAATCGGCTGTGGTCGCGTCATTTCATCGTAATGACGTTTATTTTTTTCTAATAATAATTGTTCTGCTAAGCCTTGGAACTTGCTCTGACAGGCTGCCAATGTCCATTGACCAAATAAGGTATGCCCACCTTCATAAGCTTGCGCTTGGTATTCTTCGTAGGTGGTGACATAACCCATATAATCATTGCAGTACGATGCTAACCAAACTCTTTCAATCGAAGCCTGTACGGCAAACGTCTGTTTAACCGTATCAACCACACGCTGTCCTGCAATAGTGGTAAATTCTCCCGGACAGCAAATCAAAGTCAATTGACCTAATCGCACAATCTGTAAGGGAACTACACTTGGAACTAAAGGACTCTGCTGAATAGCCCCAGCTTTAACTTGTCGGTTCATTTCTGCAATCAACGGATCAAGAATACTCAGCGGAAAACCAATCGGTTGACCTAAAATCTTTTTGGCGCCTGCTTCCAGTAGAATCTGTTTCGACCCTTGTGATGCATACAGTTGCTGATACGCTACAAAATCAACTGCATTGGAATGCTTGGTTTTCTGTTTGCGAAATTGATCAGCTAAAAATTGCATCCCCATGATTAAGGGTTTGGGTGCCCCTAAACCATCGACAGGTGTGCCTGCAAAAAATGCGGTGCCATGACAAGGCTGACTGGTTTTTGCATGCTTTTGACCTTCTGCAAATGCATCGGGAATCTCAATATTGCTCAGGTCTACATAGGACAAAACAGCATCGATCTTGCCTTCGACTTTATGTAAATTTTTAGGAATATTTGACTGTAAAGCCATCAAAGCCAGTTCACTTTGATAACGCCCATTTTGTTGCGCGTATTGATACTCCTGCTCGCCTTTAATTTGATTGCGAATCTTGAGCTGATCTTTGCCATGGAAATGCGGTGATACATCCCCAGCGGTTGCTTGGGCAAAAATCGTAACTGGATTATCAACTCCTTGCTCAATTAAAGCCTGCTCAGAGAATGCGGCTGCGTAGCCTTTATTATCACCATCATAGGCGTTTAAAGAATTTCCCAAACAGGTTGCATGTACCCCAAATAAGGAAATAAAGGACTGTAGTTTTTGTCCACGATAGAAACCGATCAGCTGCATTTCTCGGTTCAAAGCTAAATGCGTTTCAGCTTCGTTACGTGGCTGAACTTCTGGATTACGATTGTAGGCTTTGATCGAACGATTCCATGCGACAGGTGTCTGTTCTGGAAAATGCTGCGTACTTAAAAAAATCTCGGTGTCTTGTTCAGATGCAATCGCATTTTGAATACTCAGTACAATCGCCTCAACAATGACAGTTAAATGTTCAGGTACAAAACCAGGCGTTGGCATATTGTATAAAGCTTCATAGCCACAACCACCAGGTCCTGAGTGAGTATGGGTTGCCATGAGGACCAATTGATTTTCATCAAATGGTGAATCTAGAATTTGTGTGAGTCGCGCTACGGTTTGACTACGTATCGCATGGGTAATACAGCCTACGTCCAGACAACAGATGAGTAATCGGTTATGTTGTTGATCGACAATACTCACGCTACGTGCAAATAAAGCTGTGCGCTGCTCATAGGCCCGATGTGACCATTGCCCATAACCAAACATGGCATAGCCTTTCGGTGTAATTTTGATTTGCTGCTTGTCCCAACCCACCTGATACATCACGACTTCCTTTCAATTCTTTTTCTAACTGTGTTAAAGCACGTTGAAAGTTAATCAAAATTATGCGATACCCAACAGGGTTAAAGACACTTTTCTGTGGGGGGCAAAACGGACTTATGCCTATACGTAGCAGCGATAAAAATGATCAACAGCAATTTATTCCACCCACCATTCTGGCGAGCCTGATCCATTATGCAGAGCAGCAACAGTGGGATTATGCTGCATGGTTTGAGAATTCAGGTTTAGACATTGCACAAATACGGCAAACCCAAGGGGTGGTTCGTTTTACCCAGCTTTGTGATGTTATTCGTCAAGCCATGACAGCTTATCAACAACCTAACCTAGGTTTAAAGCTTGGCAGTAGTGAAGGTTTGATTTCGATGGGGATTTTGGGCTTTGCCATGCAATCCTGTAAAACGGTTGCAGATGCTTTGGACATTGCGCTGCGCTACCATCGTATTTCTGGCAGCGTGCTCAATATCAACTTTAGTCTCCAAACAGATATGTGTGAGGTGGAAGTGACTGAGTCTCATCCATGTGCTGATTTGAAAGCCTTCTTTTATGATGAATTATTTAGCAGCATCATCACTTGTCTAAACGCGATGCTGGGCGATCATGATGATGTGATCAGTCTTGAACTCAGCTATTTCCCCAACCAATACCAAGAACAATATAAAACTATCTTTGGCTGCCCGATTCAATTTAACAGTCCTAAAAATATCATCCGCTTTAATACCAGTATGTTGCAACGTGGCTTAAAGAATTACAGCCCAGCCAACTATGCAACTGCCATCCAAATCTGTGAACAGGCCCTAAAAGAAATTGATCAGCTCAATCAGGTGGGCTATGTGCATTTACTCGATCATTTAATTGAACAGCAATTACCTGAACGTTTCGAGATGCAGCAAGCTGCTGAGCATTTGCGTATTAGTGAACGCCATCTAAGACGGCAATTATTATTGGAAGGTCTGAGTTTTCAACAAATTCGACAAAATGTACTGGAACGTAAAGCAAAGCAACTCCTTGAACAAAACCTATCCATGAGTGAGATCAGTCTACAACTGGGCTTTAGCGAGCTCCGCGAATTCCGACGTGCCTTTAAACGCTGGACTGGGCAAACGCCTTCGGTTTATAAACATGAGATCATTTTACTTAATGCCTAAGAATCAAACGGTCTAGAAATTTCCAAGCGCAGATGCAGATAAAACCGGACCGTAAATGCTTTTTCTTGTAATTTTAAATTCTCGCAAAAATTCACTACCGCGCTCGGCGGCATGGATGAATTCAACCACTAATTTCTGCTTTAAATATTGAGTTAATTTATTGAAAGATGGACGTTAACGGAATCGTGCCGTGCTCTCATTCAATTTAAGGATAAGCCTTCAGCTGGGGTTACTTTGGTTTCGCCCAAAGTAACCAAAAGCATCCTCATCCACAAAACCTGTCCACTTCTTGTAATCTTTTTAAATCTTTCGCAGAAACTAAACTTTATAAAAACCACGCAGGTTGTGGATGAGATTACCGAGTATCAAATACTGGAAATAATCTCAGCCCCAATAATCAAAAACCTCAGGATTTACCCAAGCTTTCTAAGCTAAATAAAGCCTTAACTTGCCGCTTGATAAAACGGTACATCACCATTAATCGTGGCACGGTGCATAATCCGATGCGCATTACCATAATCAAATAAAGCCTTATGCTGTGTACAACGATTATCCCAAATCGCCACATCACCTGCCTGCCACTGCCAACGCAAATGAAACTGTTCATTGGTGGCATGCGCAAATAAATACTGTAGCAATTCAGCGCTTTCAGTTTCATGAAGCTCATTAATACGCGTAGTAAAACCTTCACTCACGAACAAAATCGGCTGACCAGTTACAGGATGCGTTCTCACCACAGGATGAACAACAGGTGGATTACGCTTAAACGTTTCTTCCAGTTTTTTACGCTCAACATCATTATGCGCAAAACGTTCAATCGGGAAAGACTGACGAATATCATGCGTTGCGGTTAACCCTTTTAACTTTTGCTGTAAACCTTGATCCAAGGCAGCAAAAGCCGCTGCGCCACTCGACCAAAGTGTGTCACCACCGACAGGTGGAATCTTGATGGCTTGTAATACACAGCCCAACGGCGGTTTCTGACTGAAAGTCACATCGGTGTGCCAAAGCTCATTATCACGTAAGTCTTGTTTCCAGCTGTCCAGTACGATAATTTCAGGCACATTTTCTACTGTTGGGAAAATAGGGTGAATATGTAAAGAACCAAAACCACTAGCAAGTTCAGCTTGTGCTTGTGGTGCCAATTGTTGATTACGAAAGAAAATCACATGATGATCTAGCAAAGCCTGTTGAATCTGTTGTGTTGTATTTTCATCAACCATATTTAAATCAACATCGTGAATAATGGCACCAATGGTTGATTTAATGATTTCAATGTTTAAAGTCATTTCTAACGCTCTATTCTCTACAATTTGCACTTATAACTGTTGGCCATACCAAGGAGATAATTGCTTCTGTAACCAACGCAAAAACAACTCAAAACTCACTGCAACGATCGCAATAACAATAATGCCGAGAACCACAGTATCGGTAATCAAGAATTGAGCTGCTGACTGCACCATAAAACCAATACCACGATCGGCTGCAACTAATTCCGAAGCCACTAGCGTCGACCAGCCCACACCTAAACCAATACGGATACCCGTTAAGATATGCGGTAAGGCTGTCGGCAGAATCACATGCCAAAACACTTGCGATTGGCTTGCACCTAAAGATAAGGCAGCACGCTCACGATTGAGCTGATGACTGATTACGCCATGCGTGCTACTGATAATGACTGGTGCAAGGATTGAAAAGAAAATCAAAAGTACTTTAGTGGTTTCTCCAATCCCGAACCAGATCACCAATAATGGCAAATAGGCTAGAGGGGGTATCGGACGTAACAGCTCAACCAAAGGATCAAGTACCGCGCGCACCCATTTGTTCAAGCCCATCCATAAACCTAAAGGCACACCAATCGCAATCGCGGCGACCAAAGCCAATAAGACACGAGAAATACTAGCGGCTAAATGTTGCCACAAAGTCGCTTTCATAAAGCCTTGTTGACTGATTTCAAGAAACTTTTGCCATACCGCTTGTGGGCTTGGCAAAAACAAACTTGGAACAATTTTTAAAGCAGTGATCAAATACCAGATCACCAGCACACTGATAACGCTCGATAAACTAAGCACCAAACTACGATGACGAGCGAGAAAATCAGCTACAGCATTTCGTCTTGAAGCTGATTGTTTCGGGTCAATTTCTGTAAACTCTACGGTGTTACTTAGCTCATAGGCTGTATTTTTTGCTTGTCCCGTCATACAGCCACCTCATGCCCTGCTTGTATCTGTACACGTAGGCGTTCGAACAGTTGCTCACGTAATTGAATAAATTTTGGATCGGATTTAATTGTTCGAATCGATTCGCCTTGCTTATAGCGCTCTGCAAAGTCTAGTTTTAAAGTTTCAACAATCTTTCCTGGACGAGCTGTCATCAATACCAGTTGATTGCTGAGCAATAACGCTTCTTCAATGTCATGGGTAATGAGGAAAAAAGATTTATTTTGTTGTATCCATAAATCCAACACCAACTGCTGCATGGTTTCACGGGTAAAGGCATCAAGCGCAGCAAAAGGTTCATCTAATAAAATAAAGGCTGCATGACTGATCAGGGCACGTGCAATACCAACGCGCTGTTTCATACCACCTGACAGTTCCCAAATATTGGCTTGTGCAACATGGCTCAAACCTACTATCTTCAGGATGGATTCTACTTGCTGATGAATATGTTGTTCTTTTAAACCCTTAAGTTGTAAAGCAAAACCGATATTTTCAGAGACATTTAACCATGGTAATAGTGCATGATCTTGGAACACCACTGCACGGCGAGCATCAGGTGTCGTTAATACTTCATCATCAAGTTTGATCTGTCCTGAACTTGGTTTTTGAAAACCAGCCAAAATATTCAGTAATGTGGTTTTTCCACAACCAGACTCACCCAAAATTACCGTCAAAGTGCCCTCTTCAATTTTGAGATTAATATCTTGCAATACAGGCACGGTCTGGTTTGGAAAAGTTAAATGAAGATGCTCAGCAGCTAATACGCTCATTTCGATCTCCTATGGTTATAAGAATTGAGTGGTGACATTGGCTTGATAGTGAGGTTTTACTTGATCCACCTTGCCCTGGTTTTTTAAGAAAGTGGCTGTATCGAAAATATTCTTTGCAAATTCACCTGATAAAGTGGCTTGTTGCTGCTGACGATCAAGGTAGATATTTCCTGAAAGAAGCAATGGAATATCTTTGGCATCAGAACCTGTCAATTGGGCGATTTTCTGAATATTGTCTGCATTTTGCTCAAATGCTTTAGGATCTTGGTTATAGCTTTCAATCTGCTTTAAGCTGGTTCTCACGAAGGCTTTTAAAAACTCAGGATTTTTCTCAGCAAAATCTTTACGAACCACCCATAAATCATAGGTTGGCGCGCCCCATTCGCCGACTTGTTTCGAGTCTGTTAAGACATGACCAGTCGCTTTGACTTTGCTTAAGGCAGGTTCCCAAACATATGTCGCATCAATATCACCACGCTCCCAAGCGGCTGTGATTTCTGGTGGACGTAAGTTAATAATCTTGACTTGGTTATCCGCAATATTCCAATGCTTGAGTGCTGACAATAAGCTGTAATGTGTGGTTGAAACGAATGGTACGGCAATAGTTTTGCCAATCAAATCTTGCGGATTTTTAATGCCTGATTTGTTGCTCACCACCAATGCCTCTGAACCACCTAATTTAGCCGTCACCAGAAAGACTTCAATCGGTAAATCACGACTTGCAGCAGCAGCTAGAGGGCTAGAACCGATATTGCCGATCACAACATCCCCCGAAGCCAATGCATTAACTACATCTGAACCAGCATCAAATTTACGCCATTGAATTGCTTGATTAGTATCACGCTCATATTCTCCATTTGCCTGTGCAACCTTGGTCGGATCAACACCTGTTTGATAAGCTATCACAACAGCTTTGTTATTTTTAGACTGAGATGGTGCAGCATCTTTTTGATTTTGATAGATAATAAAAGCAACAATCGCCACAAGGACGATCGCTGTTACAATCAATGGCTTGGTGTTCTTGATGCCCATAATTAGATGATCTTTCAATAATATAGGCTTATGGTATGCGTCACACTTTATGATTAAAAATAAGAAAAAATGCGTTGTTTATGCAATTTAAAGATATATAAGCTAGATTCTTTGATCTTTAGACGTGAAATAAACTTATGAAAAGTCATCAATTTGAATTATCAAAGCAATAAAATATATAAAGAAATGAATTGGATTCATCTAGAATCATCACCTTCGTATGATGTGCCATAAACTCGCGATATTCCAAAAATAAACGCTCTATTTGAGAATGATTATGCAGCAATCTGATGCAACCACAGCACCTGACCACGTTCCTTTTTGGCAAGCCTTTTTATTTTGGCTAAAACTTGGATTTATTAGTTTTGGTGGACCCGCAGGTCAAATTGCAGTGATGCATCAGGAGCTAGTTGAACAAAAGCGCTGGATCTCTGAAAAACGATTTTTACATGCACTCAACTATTGTATGTTATTGCCTGGACCTGAAGCTCAGCAACTTGCCATCTACATCGGCTGGTTAATGCACCGTACTTTAGGTGGTTTAGTGGCAGGCATTCTATTTGTGCTGCCTTCGTTGTTTATCCTGATTGCCTTGTCATGGATTTATGTGCAGTTTGGAGATGTCCCAATTATCGCAGGTTTATTTTATGGAATTAAACCAGCAGTCACGGCAATTGTCTTTCATGCAACTTATCGTATAGGTAGTCGTTCACTGAAGAATAAATTCTTATGGCTCATTGCAGCTGCTGCATTTATCGCAATATTTTTCTTTAATATCCCATTTCCATTGATTGTATTCAGTGCCGCAATACTTGGATATTTACTCAGTAAAAAGCAGCCACATTTATTTAGTCAGCAAGCATCTCATCAAAGTAATCAAAAAAATTATGGTGCAGCACTGATTGATGACAATACACCACCACCTGCCCATGCTATTTTTCGCTGGGCGAATCTCGCTAAAATTGTACTTATCGCAGCATTTTTATGGTGTATTCCGATCTTACTGTTGACTTTCAGCCTAGGCTGGCAACACGCTTATACTCAGATGGCATGGTTCTTTACTAAAGCAGCCTTGCTTACCTTTGGCGGAGCATATGCTGTGTTGCCTTATGTCTACCAAGGTGCAGTGAATTATTACGGATGGTTAAACCCAACTCAAATGATTGATGGATTGGCTCTCGGAGAAAGTACACCTGGTCCTTTAATTATGGTTGTCGCATTTGTGGGCTTCTTGGGTGGTTTTAATCAAGCTTTACTCGGAACTGAGCATCTGTTTCTTGCAGGTGCCGTGGGTGCAGTAATTGTTACTTGGTTTACCTTTCTCTTTTCCTTCGTTTTTATTTTCGCTGGCGCACCACTGATTGAATCTACACATAACGAGCTTAAGTTTACCGCACCACTCACTGCGATCACCGCTGCTGTTGTAGGTGTCATTCTTAATCTTGCTCTATTCTTTAGCTATCACGTGCTATGGCCAAATGGTTTTGATCATGCATTTAACTACGAAGCGGCAATCATTACCGTTGTAGCAATGATCGCTCTCTTTAAATTTCAGATTAATGTTCTTTACGTGATCTTTGCTTCAGCACTTTGTGGTTTGATCCTATATCTCTTTGTTTAAACTATTGAGCTAGAGTTGAGTTATTCGACTCTAGCTTCAGTCTCAGAAATATTAAATATGATGAATTTCAACTGAGGCATGCACAATTTCTTCATGTATGGATAGCTCACGTTTGACTTGATCAGGAGTCAAATCAGCTATCGATGTTTCTAATCCTAAAATACAAGAGAATTTGCCTTTCCCAACTTTCCATACATGTAGATCTGTGATTTCTACCTGTGGAAGTTGGGCAATTACATCCTTTATTTCTTGTACCACGGGGTGTCCCATTTCAGCATCTAATAAGGTTTTACCTGTTTCTTGAATTAACCCCCAAGACCATTTGGCAACCAGTAATGCACCAATAATCCCAAGCAAGGCATCTAGAAAATTCCAGCTAAAATATTTTGCAGCAAATAAAGCAATAATTGCGAGCACTGAAGTCACCGCATCTGCCACTACATGCAAAAATGCGGCTTTTTGATTTAAATCATGGTGATGATGGTGATGGTGATGGTGATCATGTGAATGATGATGGTGATGCTCATGTCCACCATCATGTAATAACCATGCACAAACTAGGTTTATAACTAAACCTACAACCGCGATTGGAATCGCTTCATTGAAATGAATCGTAACGGGATTAAATAATCGTTCAATCGACTGAATCCCCATCAGTAGCGCAACGACCATCAATAAAATAGCACTGCTATAGCCTGCTAAAATTTCTATTTTCCATGTTCCAAAACTAAATCGGGAGTCACTTGCATACTGTCGAGCCATTCGATAAGCAAAGTAAGCCAAACCTAGTGCTAGCATGTGGGAACTCATATGCCAACCATCAGCCAGTAATGCCATCGAATTAAAAATCCATCCCCCTAAGATTTCTAAGATCATCATCACAGCGGTCAAAATTGTGGCGATCAAAATCTTTTTCTGGGCTAACGGATTTCCCTGATCAAATTGATGAGAATGGCGTCTTTCTAGGTTAGTATGCTGCATTTGCTTTAACTTTAAAATATACTCCCCCTCAGTATATATTTTTTCAGGAAAAATGTATGTCTCATCTACACCATGACAAAAAAATTCTTAATCGAGTGAAGCGTATTCAAGGACAAATTACCGCGGTTGAAAAATCATTAACCGATCCAGAAAGTTCATGTATCGAAGTTTTACAGCAAGTCGCCGCGGTTAAAGGTGCTGTAAATGGTTTAATGAATCAATTAATTGAACAACACTTAAAAGAACACGTACTAAAGGATGCTGAACATATTAATGAAGAAGAAATACAAAAGTTTCTTGCTTTATTACAACGTTATTTATAGATACCAAATCTCGTGAGTGAGTTGTTCGATTTCAGATTTATCATGACTCACATACAGCATTGGAATTTTGAGCTCTGCTTTGATTTTTTGAAAGAAAGGAATAATCTCTTTTTTGTGTGCGGAATCAAGCGCAGAAAGTGGTTCATCTAATAATAATAATTCTGGTGAGTACAGCAAGGCACGCCCAAGAGCAACACGTTGTTTTTCCCCTCCTGAGAGCTTAATCGGCATCCTTTCAGTTAAATGCTCCAATTTAAGCAATTCAACAATATAGTCGAGTTCAAACTGACGTTGCGCTGGGCGAATATGTTTGAAGCCAAACAGTAGATTCTGCATTACATTTTTATGAGGAAATAACTGTGCATCCTGAAATACCAAACCAATCCGTCGTTGTTGCGTACTCAGGTTAATTTTCTGTGCCCGATCAAACCATGTTTGATTCTGTATTTTAATCCAACCTGATTGGGGTTTAATCAACCCAGCAATACTATGCAAAATCGTGGTTTTTCCTGAACCTGAAGCTCCAAATAAACCAATCACAGACTGATCAGATTGAAAGCGTTGGTCTAGAGAAAATTGTCCTTGGGTAAGTTGGATATGACAATCAATCATGCTTAACGACCACGTTTATTTTTCTGATAACGATTGAACCATTGCGCAAACCATAGTGCAAAGAAAGCTACGGATAACGATAAGATAATTAAACGCCAAACTGCTGCTTCAGTATCAGGTTGCTGCATCAAACTATACATGGCTAAAGGCAAAGTCCGTGTTTCACTGGCAATATTCCCAACGAAGGTAATGGTTGCGCCAAACTCCCCTAAACTGCGGCAAAAACATAAAATACTTCCCACCAAAATTCCGCTGCTAGCAAGTGGCAAAGTTACCTGCATAAACGTGCCGAATGCAGAAGCCCCTAAAGTTTTTGCAGCCATTTCTAAACGCTGATCCACTAGTTCAATCGCCAATCGAATTGATTGTACAAGCAAAGGAAAGCCCATTACCGCAGATGCCAATACCGCCCCTTTCCAATTAAACGCAAACTCCAATCCTAGTGGCGCTAGATATTGCCCTAGGATGCCTCGATTGCCAAAAATTTGAAGTAACAAATAACCAGGTACAACTGGTGGTAACACTAAAGGTAAGAAAACCAGTGTTTCAAATAGTGATTTACCCCAGAACTCTTTCCTAGCTAAAATCCAAGCAATCAAAATTGCTGGAATTAAACTCACAATCAGACATGTTGCTGCCACTTTAGATGACAGTAGCAATACTTCAAGTTCCTCGGGAGTCAGAATCATCATTTAATTACTTAAGTACGCTAAAACCATATTTTTTAAATACTTTTGTTGCCTGACTGCTTTGTAAAAATTTATAGAATTTCATTGACTCTGTATTCTTGTTTACTAAACCTATTGGATAAATAATAGGTTGATAGGTATTTTCTGGAAATGTTCCAACGATGACGATATTTCTGCTGATCGCTGCATCAGTAGCGTAAACAATCCCCAACTGACATTCACCACGTGCCACAAAGTTTAAAGCAGCTCGTACATCTTCTGTTTCCACTAAACGAGTTGAAACCTTATCCCACCAACCGATCGAGGCCAAAGCCTGCTTTGCATATTTTCCAACAGGTACGCTCTTAGTATCACCTGTACACCATTTACCTTGAGCAACCCTAGTGAAATCAAAACTTTTATCTATTTTTAATTTGATTGGGCGAGCTTTGGGAGCAACCACAACCAAACGGTTACCCAATAAATTCACGCGATCATTTGTAGATACCAACTGTTTATTCTGCAAATAATCCATCCATTGAACATCTGCTGATATAAAAATATCAGCTGGCGCACCTGCTTCAATTTGTTTAGCTAAAGTTGATGAACCTGCATATGATGTTTTGATTTGAACTTTATTTTTCTGATCATAGATCGCATCCAATTCATTGATGGCATTGGTTAGACTCGCAGCTGCATATACAGTAACTTTATCTACCGCAAATGCTTGTGTATAGCTAAATAAGCCAAAGCATATAGCCAATGCATATCGGTATTTTTGTATCATCACTAATGGAACGACCTCATCCTCAGAATTCGATATATTCTTGCGAACATATTGCTTAATAAAGATACACTAAAAACAAAAATTCGCTAGCCTTGTTCTTCTTCATAGTGATCTGTTTTTTAAAGCTCAATGATCTAACGATAGGAATCAAGATCATCATTTGGTGCAAAAAATTAATCTCAAACCACTTTAGTGCAGCACTGCATACTTTGTGATATGAGCAAAACTTAGCTTAATCAAGATCAACTTTTCTCTCAATCAATCGTTATTTACCGAAAAATATAACGATAAACAGCAATTTTCCTTCTGAAATAAAAAAAAACGCCTATCCAAACATCAACCGAATGATGCTGAATAGACGCCTTTGTCTATTTCTAAATAATAGCGAAAAAAACTATCCTATTTTTGTTTTAGCAAAAGTTGTGCCATAACATCCATGTTTTAGCCCCTTACCGCTAAATTCTGCTTTGGCAACAGCTTGCAACCACACGACAATGCATCATTCACTCTTGCCGCAGCTTTACCCATCACCTGCATATTTGGATCGCCAGCAAAAATGGTAGCAACCGTTTGATGCTTAGGGCACGTTGCCTTATCTCCCACACAGGCAATCGGAATTCCTTCAATGAGAAAGCTACTGTTTCCAGTAATCACCTGCCCACCACCTGTTGTAGGACAACCAATCACAATATAAGGTGTTGCCATAATCCTAACTCTCCACTAAAAGCGCCTAAATCATTAAAGCACTTCAAACTCAATTCGACGATTTTTCTTACGTCCATCTGCAGTTGCATTGTCTGCAACAGGTTGACTGGAGCCTTTACCTTCGGTACTTAAGCGATCAGCCGTAATACTTTTACTGACTAAGTAATTTTGTACCGCTGCAGCACGTTGCTGACTTAACACAGTGTTTTTATTGGCATCACCTGAACTATCGGTATGCCCAATAATTTTGACTTTCTTGCCACCAACTTTATTTAAAGCCACCGCCATTTCATCCAAAATCTTTTGTCCTGCCGCAGTCAGAATGGCACTACCTGATTCAAATTCAATGATTCGATTTTTTAGTGCATCATCAATGATTTTTTGCTCAGCCTGATTAACCGAAAGCTGAGCATTAAAGCGATAAGGTTGCTGAACTAATGATTGAAAACTACTAGTTGTAGGTTGAATTTGACTTGGATCAATCATTTTACCCGTCAAGTCCACCTGAGTACCTTTTACTCTCAACTGACCTTGTGAAATCTTTTTCAAATCTGGGGTAATGACACGAGTCACAGAATCACTCCAGCCATTCGGGGCTGAAACTGGACGAACCTGAATTTTATCGACCACTTGATCTACACCATAGACAGACTGCATCTTAGCCAAGATTGCCTGCTTACTCGAATCATTTGGAACAACACCTTCCACAACAATTGGCACAGCATTTGTAATATTGCTCTGACCTAAAACAATTAAGCCAAACAATAAACTCGCCCATATAGATTTCGGATTATTTTTCATATTCATTCATCTAAAAAAGTTTGTCTAAACAGTTTTAAACCTTGATTGAGGCTTAACTGACGCTGACAAAGTGATTGTTCTAATGTCGCAAGGCCTGCATTTTGCTCAAGATAAGCATCAATCCATTGCGCTTGAATCAATGATACCCAATGCTCACTCTGCATGTTTTGAGTAAAGATATCGCTGAGTGCCATGATATCGGCACCTTGAAAACCGATGAATAGAATTGGCTCATCACGATGTAAAATACCAATCAGAATTTCAGTATTGTTAATCCCTAAGAATCGCCCGATCATACCAACCCAGAAAGCCGCTATTTCATAGCAATACATGTGATTATTGATGGGTAGGATCAACACTTTATTTAAACGGCTGGTGCCATTTTTTAAGATGGGTTGTAATAACAATCCAAGCCCAATCATGCTCTGCGCCAGTTCATAGACATTGATTTTCATCAATTGTGCAAATGAGTGCATGGTATGGTTTTCATAGAAACCATTACATTCTGTTGCAGTGAATAGTTGCACCACATTCGGCAGGTTATTCAACTTCTCCAACATGATATTGGTATCTCGAATACTACGAAGTACCCGATTACGTTGGAATAAATCAACCAAAACCGACTTGTAGTAATACGGCGCTAATAACAAATTTTGATAGGGCTGCTCCACTTCAAGTAATTGACTGAGCACCATTGGAAATGCTCGACCAGAGCTGTCTTGACTGGCAATCAAGTTTGCTGCCAAAAACATCGGCTCAGCTGGATTGGCAATAAAGAAATCCAATGCAGGTAAAGATTCATAAGGTTGCTTAAAATCTGGTGCATGCATAGCATGCTCAAGCGCTTCTGTAATCCACTGATCAAGTACCTGAATCAATGCATACTGCCCTTTGGATTTTAGAAAGTCACCACGTGCGGGTGTCTTGCCATAATATAAAGGTGTGGTTTTTACTTGCTGCATCCAAGCCTCTCTTGCTGTTCCGTGATTATCCCTAACATTACGGCGCTACCCCTGCCTGTGCAGGCGCAGCTGGTTGTGCTTGTGGTGCAGCACCCGCTGGCGTTGCTTGTGCAGAAACCACGCGTACCGCCTTTTCTGTAACAACTTTATCCACCAACTGTAAGCCCGCATAACCACGGCTCGAGCCAATACTGCCTGAGCTATTGCCACTAATCAGTCGGAAATTCACTTTTAAGTTTAACGATGGCTCAGTTTTACTGGTCCAAGTCATTTCAAAGCTACCATTTTGTTCTTTGCGTTGTGCTGCATCGATCAAACGGTTGATACCATACTCACCTGGCTCTTCAAAAATCGTATGAGTTTTACCTTCCAAGTCCACTGCGGTAATACGCGCACCCGGAATTGCCCCTTGGTTCGGCCATACGAAGTTCACCCATTGCTGAATGCCGTTTTCAAACACCATACGTTGACCATCAATATCAATGGTATATGACAAGTATTGTGGATTCGGTAATGGGTAGAACTGGAAGTTCGATTGATTAGATACAGGTGCAGCCGCAGGCTGATCTAGACTGCCTGTCGCCATCCCATTAATAGGTGCTACATATTGCTGGAATGCCATCACAAATTGTGGATTTAAACTAATACCTAAGTCTTTCCACGTCTTCGAAGTCAAGACATAACCACGGCGGATCACAAATGGATCTAAAGCTTCTTTTACAAAACGTGCAATGCTACCCGTCTCACCAAAGATTTGACCAATTTCACTACTGGTTGCCTGTAAAGTCACACTCGAATTGAATGGATATTTTTGACTTAAATTGGTTTTAAATGGTTGATACGCTTGAATTCCCCACAACTTATTCAACTCATCTTGGGTTGGTACAATCAAGCTTGCAAAAGATTGAGTTAATGGTGTCATCAACAGTTTTTGTAATACTTGTTGATCTGTATCCTTGAGACCCACCATCATTTTTTCATCAACATATTTCTGTGTAAGGTTAAACACAGATGTTTGATCATTAATGGTTTGTTTCACCAAGGCCATTGCACTTGGGCCAATCTCACCCGCAGTTTTGAGATCATTGAACTTACTACGCACTTGTGCAAGGTTGTTCATGTACTCATCGAATAATGACTTATCTTGTAAATCATCACGCTTACGCACCAACTGATAGAACATTTGATATTCTTGTGAAATTGCACCTTGTGCTTTATTCACAGCCTGAGCTGCTGCTTTGTCACCTGAGTTATTTAAGACTTTACGTTTAAACCACGCCACAAAGCCTTTTTCAGGTACTGCAAGTTCAGCCTGTACAATTGGATTGTCCCAGTTGGTTTCGATCGCAATGCGTTGTAATAAAGTACGAATCGGTGAGTTTTGCGGCTCGCCCAAAACATCAATACTTTTTACTTGCTGAGCAAACTGATCCGCTTTGGCATAATAAATACCATTCAGGAACTTTTTCCATTCCGCTACATATTCTTGCTTATACAGCGCCACCAACTGCTTACGGATTTGTTCAGGGCTACCTGAGAAAGTAAGGTCATCAGATTGACGACTATTCAGTACCCAATCTTTACTGTCTGTTGGTTTATTCGCTGCTTCTTCAATCGCTTTCTCTACATACTCATCCCAAGCTTTTTGTGTAAACACACCCGGTAAAGCATAACTACCAAGAACAATACTGCGGTTTTGTTCACCCACAATTTGTCCAACTGTGACCGCAGGGAAGCGTACTGCGGCACGCATCTTAATCTCGTTATAGACACGATCACGCGCAGGCATACCACGAATGACAGACAGTAAAACTTGGCGGGTTTGATCAACCACTTGTGCATCAGTTTCTAATACAGGGAAGCCTTCTTGATTCGCCAAAGTCATGGCATAAGAAAGAATCTTCTCTGCATCCTGAATCATTTCACCACGCGGCATTTGTCCACGATTGGCATCTAACCAAGAACGCCAGAAACGTGAAACTTGATCACTTAAATGACTGGTATCCATATATTCATGATTACTCATCATCAAGTAGGCTTTCAGTGCGTTATAAGCATCTTGCGGGTTCGCATCTGACGGTTCTAAATATTGCTGAGTCTTGGCAACTTGCTTAATTTCGACATTGACATGATTGGCTTTTAAAGTCGCTTCATTATTTTTGACGCGTTGTAGATATTGCGCAATATTTTGTTGTGTTGGGGTCAAGACAATCTGTTTAATGCCTTTGAGGTATTCCGCTTTTAAGCTTTCACGTAATTGATTGCCTTGGTATAGACCAAAACTGAATTTTAACGGACGGTTTTCATCAAACTCATCCAGCTGCTGTAAACGTTCTTGTAAAATCAACAACGCCTCAAGTTGAGTTGATAATTGTTGACCTGAAGATTTTTCCAAGTGTACGACTTTATCTAAGTCAGCCTGAACATCCGCAATCAATTGTTGGTTGTTACGATATGACCAAACCCATACACCGAGTACCAAAGAAACGCCCACCAAAGCGGCAATAAAAGCGATATAACGCTGACGCTTTTTCGCAGGATTGATATGTTGTTTCACAAGGTCCTTATCTCGCAAAATTACATTGGAGAATAGACCTTGGAGGAAATAACCATGATTGGGTGCAATCGATTGTGCAGTGCCTTCTTGTCCATTGCCTTGGATTTGCTGGAGTTGAAATTCTTGGGCAATGTTTTCTGTCATCGGGCTTTCAATTACACCCTCTTGCAAAGCACTGGTAAAATAGAAACCACGGAAAATAGGTTGGAACTGGTATGGATTATCTTCAAATAAAGTACCAACAAAACTTTTTAAGGCTGGTTTGAGTGTTTTAAATTCCAGAGGGAAAGTCATAACACTCGGAGAAATATTATGCGAATGGCGACGACTTAAATGCGTGGTACTGACACTCTTTAAACCGTCATAAAGAATGCTGTAATGTTTTTCAAATAATTCCACTGCATTCTGAGACGAGTTCTGCTCATAAGGTAAGGTTGCACCCCACGCCTGATTATATTCTTGCGACTCATAGCAATCAAAAAACTCAGTAAAACCTGCAATCAAGTCCATTTTAGAAAAGACCAAATAAACCGGAACCACGACCTCAAGTTTTTCAGTTAAGTCTTGAATTCGAGCACGCAGATTTTTGGCTAATTTTATTGAATTCTCAGGGCTCTGGCTGATCAATTCGGCAATGCTGACAATCAGCACCAAGCCATTGACAGGGGCTTTCGAGCGGTTTTTCTTTAGAATATTTAAAAAGCCCAACCATTCAGAATGATCTTCTGAATAGACCGAATAACGACCTGCAGTATCTAGTAAAATCCCTTCTGTAGAAAAGAACCAATCACAGTTACGTGTGCCACTTAATCCCGCTGAAACCATCTTTTGATGGGTTTCTTCAAAGGGGAATTTCAAACCAGAATTATAAATTGCAGAACTTTTGCCTGCCGCAGGATTACCAATCACCATATACCACGGCAATTCGTATAAGGCTGCATTGCCTTTTTTATCCCCCAATTTAGATTTACGAATCAGTTGAATCGATTCTTTCATCTGCTGCTGGATTAACTGTAACTCAGCTTTATCTTTGTTTTGACCATATTCAGCTTGACTATCTTGCTCAATTGCATTGGCAAGTTCCTCACCTTGTTCCGCATGGCGTTTTCTTTGAATGAGCCAATAAATGCCGTAGACAATTAAGCCCAGTGCATATGTTGCTGCCAATGCCCAAAAAATATGGCGTGGAATGGACGAATATGAAGAAATCAGTGCCACGAATAAAGACAAAGCAATAATTGCTTTAGGATTCGTGATGTACTGCCAAAGATAACCTAAAATGATATACATTGAGTTCTCGAATTCTTAATAAAGTTAATCAATGAGCAATTGCTACGCTGTCCTGATCTGGTTCGACCTCAGGATAAGCTTGAATAAATGCTTGTAAATTTTGTCCATAAACAAAGGCAACGTGCTGCTCAGGAAGATGAGCCCCCAACATCAATCCAAAAAGTTTTGCCATGTTTTGGGTGTGTCCAAAAATAGGTTTGCAATATAAATAATGGTGCGGTTCTACTGGGCTTTGGCTAAAGAACTGCTCTAATTTTTTCACCACCTTAATATCTGAACCATCTTCAACGACCAATACAAAAGGTTCTTCCGCTTGATATTGTGGTAGATCATTAATCTCTAACTGTTGGAATATCTGCTTTAAATTATTTTGATTGACGACAAGATTAAATGTCTTTTCTGGCTGCAACTGCGCCAGTTGAACTGCTGGATGTGCCAAACAACTACTGCTAATAAATTCAGCAGGAATATAAGCACTGGCTCCCCAAGACTTTTCATCAATAATGTCTTGATCAATTTCTGAATCACTGGCAAGGATGAGTGAAATTTCATGCGGTTGATTCTGAATCCGCTCAAATAACTCAACCAAATGCTGTTCAGTTGATGCTGCACTGAGATAATGATATTCAATATGAAATTTTTGCGGGATGATGCCTAAATCATAAAAAATGTTTTGGATCGTTTCATTACTACTCGCATCATTCCAGGTGTGCACCACATCCTCAGATAACAGAATATGTAGATTCAGCTTGTCTAATCGATAGACTTGTTCCACCTGAATCGTTTCACCTTCACCCTCATCCTGTCCCGAAAAACTTGGATCAATCCATGCGGGATGCATCCGGTATTCATGCAGATTTTGACTTTCATAAAACAAACTAGACTGCTTTAAGTGATCTGAAATCGACACTAAAAGTTCGGTATGCTGTTCCAGTTGATGTTGAATCAATGCCATGATGCGCTGCTGTCGAACGGGTAAAAACTGCAACGCCTCCTCATCCTCAGTTTGAAGCTGTGGATCTAAGTCCTCAATTCGATAAGAAAGAATGGGAACACCATGAAAGTTCACCAGATTGCGATCTAACTGTGGACTGCTAAACTGTTTAATGCCCTCAATAATTGAATCATTTTCACCTAAAGCACTATAAGCACTCGCCGCATATAAGTTTAACTTTAACCATTTACTGTCTTGAGCAATGGGTTGAGCTTCAGTCGATCCACCTTCAAGATTTTGTGCAGCCAGCTCAGTTTGTTGCTTTTTCTCTTGATGATGTTTGTACGCTTTATAAATCAACCAAGGTGAAAGCAAAATGAACGTAATCGCAACAGGTAAGATCAGGAAATAATTAATCAGATCAGCAGATTCAGGCTGATATTGAATATCTCGCCAATAATAGATAACAATCAACCCAACCAAAATAAAACAGCTGATTAAGGTCGCTAGAATTTTCTTTATCATTATGCTGCTCCTAAAAGTGCATAACGAGTTTCGCTATTATGTTGTCGTTGTGCCGATGGCATTAAAAATGCACCCTGTCCCAAACCGATTTCATATCCTGAGTCCAAACGAATTGGAGTAACTTCACGCGTATCTAAAATTAAACGTACATCAATAAATAGCGTTGGACTGCACCACGTTTGGATTAAATGTTTTAACTTTTTATTTAAGGGCTGATCAGGTAAAAAAGCTAAATACTGCTCACGACACAAAGGTCCAATTTGAATCTCGATTTTTCCATCAATTTGCTGAACGGTATCACCGCAAAAGGTATTCACTCCAAGTAAGCTTGGATTATTTCCACCCAAACTGGTTTTTTGTTCATCGCCTAGTTTAAATTTTTCTTTTACAAATTCTTGTATTTGTACTTGCTCATTGAACACACAAGACAAAACCGTTTTTAAAGCATGTGCTGTGTTGTTCTGACCCTGCATCAAACCAGAAAATTCTGCAAAATATTCATCTAAATCATGTTGTTCATGCTGAGCACGAACATAACCATTTAACGCATGCAAAATATCTAGATAATGATTATCTTGTTCGATTTCATATCGAACTGCCAGATTATAAGTCAAACTGGCATCGACATATTTGGCTGTGAGTTTATGGTTAAATAGGCCTAGAAACTCTTTAATCTCAAGTCGTTGCTGACGCGTACTTTGTTTTAATTTATTGGTATAAGTATAAGGAAGCGCACCTTGTGTACCTGTTAAGCCGACCACTAAATTGGTCAAATGAATCCGCTGATCTTGAAAGATCAGCTCTTCAATCTCTGTCGCGGGGAAACTTAAACTAAAAGATGTGCCAAATTTAAAATCGTCAGACCAATCCTGTTGCTGCGCTACTTCCGCATGATGGCGCAACAATCGCATCGATTGAACAAACTCAAACGATCCTGATTTTTTAAAGACTTGATCGACTACAGAAGAGTCTTGCCACCAACGTTCTGCACGCATTGGTATATCTCCTGTTGGTTAAGACTATCTTTGACGACCACATCAACAAAACTATTAATTTGAACTTTCAGATTAAAAATGTGACTTACTAACTGACTAAAAATATATAAACTATGCCCTCTAAATACACTCTTATTGACCGTCAATTCCGCTTTAACACCACGAATAAACATAGGGAAAGGCTTCGCATTCATCAGCTTGTTGGTGGTTGAGAAATTCAGCTGTTTCAAAGCATCAATCAATAAAATATTTTCTTTAGAGTGCGGTAAATTATATAAAGCCAACAGTTCCTTTACATGGCTCAATGCATCCCCTTTCATCAGTGCCAAGGTATTGAGTGAAAGATGAGAAATAATGCGCCACTGCTCGTTGCTGTTTTTATCAAAATGATAAGGAGAAGTCGGGCGTTTTAGAATCAAAGCTCGTCTTGCCAGACTACTATCATTCAAATTAAGAATGTTATTGCTCTGACTTAACGCTTCATGTGGCAAATCACCATTTGAGCAGAGTAATTTGGTACTAATAAAATCGGACTTAATTTCATAGGGCTTCAAATGTTTAGAAACAATTGAATAACCCATCTGCATGTTTTTGGTTTGTGTAGGTGAATAATTTAAAGAATAGAAAAATTGAACCTTATCATTGTGATAATGACTCATCGCAAAAAATGGCAAAACAGCAAGATGAGTTTGTTCCTGATTAGTTTTTTCCCGAACCATTTTCATTTCAATAATTGAATAAACTTGATACAGCTCAGGATGATGCGCATCCGTAATTAATGGATATTGTAGTTGCGTATGTGAAATCTTTTGTGGTTCAGCCTGCTTTTCAAATAAGTTAATGGCAGGTGTAGTAAATAATTTAAAGTTGGCAATATTCAGCTCTGAATAATTACGCACAATGGCTTGGTCATTCAAATTAAGTTTGAGATGAATCAAGACCTCAAAGTCATTCTGTTGTTGTAACAAACCTTTTAAAACACTTAAGTCAAAGTTCAAATAATTGAACTTCTCCGGAAAACAAAAGTATTCCATTAACAAACGGTAAGCATGATGAGTATGTTGATCGATCGGTAATAAACTTTCCTGCTCGCTAAATCCCATCACGGCAAATGGATTGGCAATTTCAACCACACGTTGTCCAACACGAATTGAAAATCCAGTTTCTTTACGGAAAATACTGTCCAAAACTTGCAATGGGAAATTTGAAATTGCATCTAGATAAATTGGCAATTTCTCATCCAAAATCCATGGTTGAGCATCATTAAAGATTTCAAATTTGAGACTCAAGGTCGCATTCTGATTCAAATGCATGTGAGTACTTGGCGAAGTTTGAAACTCTAGATTACTTAATGTAATCGGCAATAATCGGACTTCATTACTGGTATTAAACTCACATTGCACACCTTTAAAACTACGCGATTTCAATGCAGTTTTTTGCGGAATGATATGCGCAGTGCTAAGTTGTTTGAGCTTATTAATATCTTCAAAACTCACCACAGTACACGCTGGGAAATGACGTAAGTATTGAGGAAACATCACCTCAAAGAGAGAATGAGTGAACTGGTCATAACTATCTGCTAATTTTTTATCGATACGTGCAGCAATCAGTGAAAAAGCTTGAATTAACCGTTCAATATGTGGGTCATCAATTTGTTCTTGATTTAAAGAGAGGCGTTGCGCAATCTTCGGATATTTCTGCGCAAACTCTCTGGATTGTTGACCGAATTCTTGTAGTTGTTTTTCATAATACGGTAAAAGTTGCTCTATCACAGTTCGCTCACACTAAGTTCTGGCAGAAATAACATATTGTTGTGTTGTGGGTTTGAGTAAAGCGTCAAAAAAAACAGGTTCATAGAGTGGATGAATATTTAAATAAGCCTGAATACTTAAACACAACGATCCCATATTATGACCATCCAAGAGCATCTCTACTTTGATCTGTCTTAATCTTGGTTCATGTGCTGCAATAGACTGTTCAATCGATTGACAAATCTTGTCCCGATCGAGCGGATTGGCTGTAGATAAGCCCACAAAATCAATAATCCCAAACTGTAAAATCGATTTTTTTGCTAATGGAAACTCATCCATATCTCGATCAAACTGTGCAATTCGACTATTCAGTAAGTCTTCCAAATCACGAGCGACCGATTCTCGTAATTGTTGAATCGACATCCCTCTTAAAAAATCTTCTTGCTCAGGCACTAAACGATCAAATAATGTTGATCTGAATCCGTATGGATATAGGTGATCTAAATTCATTTTTATAAGAACAAAATTTTGGAAAAAATAGAGGTTAATAGGCAACTATTAACCTCTATTAGAAAATCACAATACCAATTACGCAGCGTATGAAGCTGTGTTATTAGAAAGTGACCATTTCTTAGTAACAGCACCTTTCGCAGTACCATTAATGTCTTGTTGGTTATAAGTCCACTCAACAGCAGCGTATTTCAAACCAAATGTTTCTGTTGGTACACCTTCTTCATTTACAATTGGAGTAACGCTAGATACAAGTACGTGTTTCAATTTGATTTGTAAGTACTTGATACGTTTGTCACCATTTGCACGGTAATAATCGATTTGTACTTCATCAAATGTATAACCCGCAGAACAAGCTTCCCAAAGTTTTGGACTGGTTGCGTCCAAATCTTTGACAAAAATCATGTCAGCGTGTTCAACACGTTCAGCCGTATGCCCACCTACACTACTTGATGTTGCAGATTTTGGTTGACGAATATTATGAGACCAAGAGTTAACTTCAAGCCACCCTTTGTGTTCAGAATCACGTGATTCTCCATCTACCTTATACTTGCCACGAAACTCAACATATATATCTTTCATTTAAAACTTACCTCTATTTATTTAAAGTTATTATCTAGCTGATCTCATTTTTTAATTTGAGGACTGCGGTAGTTCAGTCACGAGTCGTAGTGAAACGGACAACTCATCCAGCTGGAAATGTGGTCTTAAGAAAACCACGGATTTGTAGTGACCTGGTTGAGCAGGATCCTCTACAACCTTTACAGATGCCTCACGAAGCGGATATTGTGCTTTTGCTTCCTGAGATGCACCATCATCTAGCAAGACATATTGAGAAAGCCATTCATTTAAAAAGGCTTCAACATTGCCTGCAGATGCAAAACTTCCCACTTTGTCACGCATCATTGCTTTTAAATAATGTGCAATACGCGATACCGCCATGATGTATTGAATTTGGCTTGAAAGTGCGGAGTTGGCATTTGCCGTATCACTGTCATATTTCTTAGGTTTCTGAGCAGATTGCGCACCAAAGAAAGCTGCATAATCTGTATTTTTACAGTGAACTAATGGGATAAAACCAAGATCACTGAGTTCTTTTTCACGACGGTCTGTAATTGCAATTTCAGTCGGACACTTAAATACAACTTCACCATCTGAGGTTTTAAAGGTATGGACTGGCAAACCTTCAACCAAACCACCGCCCTCAACACCACGAATCGCAGCACACCAACCATGCATATCAAATGCGTTTGTTAAACGTGTTCCAAATGCAT
Organism: Acinetobacter sp. Z1; assembly: GCF_024296945.1. NCBI lineage: Bacteria > Pseudomonadati > Pseudomonadota > Gammaproteobacteria > Moraxellales > Moraxellaceae > Acinetobacter > Acinetobacter sp. Z1. Next base: position 2,590,820 of record NZ_CP101115.1, read on the forward strand.
AAGCAGCATTCATCCACAAATAGTCATCGTGGTTTTCGCCAGAAACATCTTCAACGAAATTAAAGCCTTCAGTCGCAGTACCTTCCTTAGGGTGATAAGGTAAACGACCTAAAACATGCGGCATGGTTAAGGCAACATAGCGAGCATCTTCACTATCTCGGAAAGAGCGCCATTGTACATATTCAGCAGTTTCAAAGATTTTTGACACATCACGCGGACGATCAATATCTGTAAATGACTCTAAGCCTAAAATATTAGGACTAGCAGCAGATACAAAAGGTGCATGCGCAGCAGCTGCAACATGAGAAATTTGTTCTAATAAATACATATCTGATGGTGTTCGATCAAATTCAAAATCACCAATTAAAGCAGCATACGGTGCACCACCAAATGAGCCATACTCTTCTTCATAGATCTTCTTGAATAAGGTACTTTGATCGAAATCTGTCGCACCTTGGAAATCTTTCACCAACTCTTTTTTTGTCGTATTCAACATACGAATTTTAATCATTGGGTTAGAAGGAGTTTCTTGGCAAAAATAATAGAGACCACGCCAAGTAGACTCAATTTTTTGGAATTGTTCGTGATGTATAATTTGACTCAGTTGTTGAGAAATAAGTGCATCAATTTCTGCAATACGCTTATCAATTGATAAGGTCATGTTTTCAGAAACGGTAATCGTTCCTGCCATGACTTCTTTAGCAAGCTCGCCAATCAAACTTTTAGCACGAACATGCTCATCATCATTTCGAGCAATACGGCTTTGCTCTACAATTGAATCAAGTAAATTCGTAGACTCAGATTCATGTGTATTGGTTGCTAAGGCTTGTAAATTATTCATTTTTCAACCTCCGCGCTCAATTGGCGAACCTGATCCGTATTTTTCAATACCTCATCCAACAAGTCTTCCAGACGTTCACTATTTGAAATCTTATTGCGTAAATCTGTTAAGCGCTCACGCGCTGCTACTAACTTACGTAAGGGATCAACCTGTTGTACGATCTGTTCTGGTCTAAAATCTTCCATTGATTTAAAAGTAAGATCGATAGACATACGCCCACCCTCTTCAGTCAATGTATTATCAACTTGAAAAGCTGCACGTGGCTCCAAGGATTCCATCACTTCATCAATATTATCTAAATCAACATTGATAAATTTTTTATCTTTTAATTTGGTTTTTTCTAGTTCAGACGCAGCAGAAAAATCACCCATTACCCCGACAACAAAAGGCAATTCTTTGGATTCTTTTCCATCACCAACTTCAACATCATATGTGAGCTGAACACGTGGAGGACGTATACGTTGCAGTTTTTTCTGTACACTTTCTCTTTTAGCCATAACTTATACCCTTGATTATTATTTCAACGAATCGAAAGGATTCGAACCTGTTTTCTGAACAGTATTTGATTGTTTAGTTACAGTTGGAGTTACAGCTGTTTGACGTTTAACAGGTGCAACCGCTTGATTTACGCTATTGCGTGTAGATTGTGTTGTACGTACTTTTTTATTAACTGAACGTCGATTATTGACATTAGAAATGTTTTTGACTTCTTTTTTAAGTGTTTCATCTGTAATTGCTTTACTTGTGGAAGTATCAGGAGCAGGCAGAGAAAGACGAATGTTTTCACTCAATTGTTTTGCTGGAGGATATGTGAGTTCATTACTTAAATATCGCATTTCATTTGAACGCATTTGTTGCAAACTTTCATCTGCTATCGCCACACTCGATAAAAAAACAACATCCGTTAAACTAGCACCACGTATATTTTGTTGTTGCAATTGAGTTGCGAGTTTTAAGGCATTCATGGGTTGTTTTAACTCATACATCCGCATTGCTGCCTGCGCTAATAAATCATTTACACGAGAAGAGTTATCTTTATCACAAATCTGCTGATATATATTTAATAGTTCATAATCTGTTTGACCAGAAACCAATGGATTTTGCTTAATACATTTATTTTTTAGTTTAATTGGTTTTATTTGTTGATCATCAGCATAAACAAAAACACTCATCAAACTTGATGCAATACAGAGAATTGATATTCCAACACCTTTTTTCAAAATATGCCTCATCATTATTTAACTTACAACCAAAGAACTGACAATTATTGTTTAAAAACCCTATTACTCGTCAATTTTTGTGCATTTATATCATTTCGGCGAATTTAACAAAAAAAACATAGTTAAAGTCAACACAAATTACGTTTATTAACATTATTAATTTTTTGTAATATTGAAAGTTTTCATGAGATACAAAAAAATATCGCATTTTTTGTTTAAAAGTGACAATTTTTGTTGTAGAATAATCTGTATAGTCGAACAATATCGCCTAAGTTTTTGATTTTATTCAAAAAATAAATTTTACAAATAACAGTTATATCAAGTTAAAACTTAGCAAAGCGCGCTTGATATTCAAAATTATTGTGAGCTACAAATGAGTAATCTTAAGGTTTTAATTAAAAAACTTTCGCCAGCTACTCGCATTGCATTGGAAAAATCAGCAAACTACTGCATTAATCAATTAAATTATGAAATCGAAATCGAACACATATTGGTTGAGTTAATAAATCAAGAAGAAAAAAATGATTTACATATTTTATTAAAAAATAATAACATTTTATCCGATGAATTAATTAATGATTTAAAAGAAAGTATATCTCAGTTACCTAAAGGTAATAATAGAACGCCTATTTTTTCAAAATCAATTATTAGATTACTCGAACAATCTTGGTTATTAGCTTCAGCTGATAATAATCCAGTAATTCGAAGTAGCCATTTATTAATTGCTCTTTTAACAGCTCCTGATTTACAGCAAATGGCTTTTAGAGCTTCAAGTTTATTTGAATTAATTCCTATAGATACAATCAAACATAAATTTCTAGATATTTGTAAAAATAGTAATGAACAATCAGCATTAGAGACTCAAACAACATCCGTTTCGCAACATGGAACTGATATATCAAATCCATCTCCTGTTAAATCACCCGCCCTTGATCAATACACCATCAATTTGACTGAAAAAGCAAAAAAAGGACAAATTGATCCAGTAATAGGACGTGAGTTTGAAATTAGACTGATGCTCGATATTCTGATGCGACGTCGCCAAAATAATCCTATTCTAACGGGCGAGCCTGGTGTTGGTAAAACAGCTGTTGTTGAGGGTTTAGCTTTAAAAATTGCACAAGGGCTAGTTCCTGAAGCACTTAAAAATGTTCATCTACACGTATTAGATATGGGTTTATTGCAGGCTGGTGCAAGTGTAAAAGGTGAATTCGAAAATCGATTAAAACAAGTCATTCATGAAGTTCAAGCCTCTACTCAACCAATTATTCTATTCATTGATGAAGCACATACCTTAATTGGTGCAGGAGGACAAGCCGGTCAAAATGATGCAGCAAACCTGTTAAAACCAGCTTTAGCACGTGGTGAGTTAAGAACAATTGCAGCAACAACTTGGGCTGAATATAAACAATATTTTGAAAAAGATGCAGCTTTAAGTCGCCGCTTTCAAGTGGTAAAAGTAGATGAACCAACAGAAGATGTTGCCATTGATATGTTACGAGCCATGATTCCCGTCATGCAAAATCATTTCAATTTAAAAATTGACGATCAAGCAATTATTACAGCCGTTCAAGCTTCACATCGTTACATTAGCGGTCGTCAACTTCCAGATAAAGCCGTAAGCGTATTGGATACTGCTGCTGCACGTGTTGCGCTGACTCAAAATGCACAACCTGTTATTTTAGATCAGCTCAAAGCACAACAACATAATTTAAAATTAGAACATCAAATTATAACGCTTGAACACCAACAGTTCCCTATTCATCAGCTACGCCTAGATGATCTTAATCAAAAACTCTCAGGCTTAGAAACAGAAATTCAGAAAACTGAAATTAAGTGGCAACAAGAGCTTGAGTTGATCAAACAAATCCAGCAGCTTAATACGCAAACTGAAACTGATAATACCGTACTGATTGATTCATTAAGAGCCGAATTGACACAATTACAAGGACAAAGTCCTTTGGTTTTCGAGCGTGTCAATGCGCAGATCGTCAATGAAATTATTTCCGATTGGACAGGTATTCCGATTGGTAAAATGGTCAACGATGAAATCAAACAAATTCTTACGCTTGAAGATAAACTCGGCGAACGCGTAATGGGGCAGGATTATGCACTTGCTCAATTGGTTCAAGGCATTAAAACCTCAAAAGCCAAGTTAGAAGATCCAAATAAACCTCAAGGCGTATTCATTCTGATTGGTCCGAGTGGTGTAGGCAAAACTGAAACTGCCCTTGCATTAGCTAATGAACTTTATGGTGGTGAGCAGCATCTTATTACGATTAATATGTCTGAATACCAAGAAGCGCATACGGTCTCATCATTAAAAGGAGCACCTCCTGGCTATGTCGGTTATGGTCAAGGCGGTGTTCTCACTGAAGCCGTTCGCCGCAACCCGTATAGCGTTGTGCTGTTAGATGAAATTGAAAAGGCACATAGCGACGTACAAGAATTGTTCTATCAGGTCTTCGATAAAGGTATGCTTGAAGATGGTGAGGGTCGTGTGATTGACTTTAAAAACACGACCATTCTATTAACTTCAAATACGGGTTCCAGTGCCATCATGCAGGCCTGTTTAAATCAACCTGTAGAAGAATGGCCTCAAGCCGAAGATTTGATTGAGCATTTAAAACCAAGTTTGTATAAGCAATTTAAGCCAGCATTTATTGGTCGTATGCGTATTGTGCCTTACTTCCCGTTGCATGATGAACTTCTAGTTCGCATCATCAAACATAAACTTGGAAAAATTGTTGATCGTATTGAAAAACAATATGCAACCAAAGTTCAATATTCAGAAGATTTAATAGACTTACTGTTAAACCGTTGCACTGAGGTCGATAGCGGTGCAAGGAATATCGATAACATACTTAACTCCACGGTCCTGCCAGCTTTAGCTACTAAAATTTTAATTGCTTTAGCTGAGTATAAATTGCCAAAGTTAATTGTTATCGATACCCAAGATGATGAAATCACTTATCAATTAGATCCTGTGAAAAAGGCGACTAAAACACGATCGACTAAAAAGATTAAAGCAGAAGTTTAAAATTTAAGATTGAGCTGAATGTGTGAAACATATGGATATTTTATCTTTATTAATGCCAATTAATGAGCAGTCACCTTGTGGTGAGGATTACTCATTTTCCAATGAGTTTCACGCTATCAAAAAAGCAAGGACCCAAGATGATGTATTACTTGATCAAGGGGATTGGGTAACTGAACCTAAACAAGCTGATTGGGATTTTGTCGCAACCACGTCAATTAATTTATTACATTCTAAAAGTAAAGATATCCGTTTACTTACATGGCTTGCTGAAGCTTGGGCAAATTTATATGGTTTTAAGGGAATTAGCAAAAGCATTGAACTTAGTCACCACCTTCTAGAACAATATTGGTTAACCTTACACCCAGAAGTTGAAGACGATGATTTAGACCAACGTATTGGTTTATTACAAGGTTTAATTAATCAGTTGCCTTTACTCATCAAAAAAGTTTCTTTAAATAATCATGCACCTTTTTACCATTTACTTGATTATGACAATTTTCTTTATCATGAAAATATTCGCCGTAAACAAAGTGATGATTATGATGCCTCAACTAATCCAACTGAATTAGAACAGTTTGAACAAGCATTATCGAATACTGATAAAAATTTTCAGCGTGAAAACTATCAACATTTCACCGAAATCTTGCAACAATGGACGACATTGAAGCAAGTTTTAGATGACTTACTTGGTCTAGATTCGCCAAGTTTTGCTTCAATCGATTCTAGTTTAGATACCATTCATATCACTCTAAAAAAGATTTATAAAACCGATCTATTTGAGCAAACAACTCAAGCAGTGATTGCAGAGACCAACACATCATCACCGATGGTACAACAAGTAATGACACAATCCTCTGCACATCAGAATCAACTCTCTTTTCAGCCTCAAGTTCAATCACATGTTGAAAATAGAGAACAGGCTATGCAAGTTCTACAAGAAATCGCGACTTATTTTCAAAAGAATGAGCCACATAGTCCTGTCAGCTATATGCTGCAAAAAACCATCAAGTGGAGCCAAATGCCTTTACATGAATGGTTAACTCAAGTCATTAAAGATGAACATCCACTCCAAATGTTACATGATACTCTCGGCGTTCAACCAAAGAATGAATACGAATAATTGTTGGTAAAGCATATGTTTAAAGCAGAAAAAATTCTTTGGGGTGAAGGCTTATTTCTAAGACCACAACACTTCCAAGTTCAAGATACTTATCATGAACAACGTTTGAATCATACAGTACGAGCTTTAGTTCCTTACGCATATGGAATACAAAAGCTTAAATTTGATGAGATTCAACTATCCACCCATATATTGGCTTTAGAGACAGTGGAAATCATTTGGCAAGATGGTGAAATTTATCATGCCCCTGCACAGGATCTTTTACCAGAACCTTTATTGCTTGATGATTTGAATTTACACAGTGAAATGATTGTTTATCTTGCACTTCCTATTTTACAAGCCAACAAGAAGAATATTGCAGATGATACTGGAATGCTTTCGAGTCGATATCATAACTATTTAAATGAAACACATGATTTATTTACAGATGCCAGTCCAGCTGAACTGAATTTTTTACGTCGCCGCGCTGAATTTAAATTACTTCAACCACATATCCAACCCACCCAAGATCTCGATGGTTTTATATATTTAGCTATAGGGAAATTAAAACGTCATAGTTCTGGTAATTTTGAATTAGATCATAAATTTATTCCCCCAATTTTACATATTTCTGCTTCAGAAACGTTAATCAATAACTTAAAACGCACGCTTAATGTTATTAAAGCCAAAATTAAAACCATCCAAAGTAACAATCGTGAAAATGAGCAAAAACTGATTGAATTTCGCTCTGGTGATATCGTTTCTTTCTGGTTAATCAATGCTTTAAATACTGCCTATGCTGGATTAAATCACCTTCTACAATATCCATTGATTCATCCAGAACGATTATTTTCAGAGTTATTGCGTTTAACAGGATCTCTCCTAACATTTTCAACTGCCTATGATGTTGATCATTTACCACAGTATAAACATCATCAGTTACAAGACAGTTTTCAGCAGCTTGATCTCATTCTAAGGGAGTTACTCGATACGATTATTTCAAGTCGTTATTTTAGTATTAGCTTAAAGGAAACTCGACCTTCTTATTGGGTTGGTAGTCTTGAATCCGACAAAATTACACGTGATACTCGTTTATACGTTGCTGTTTCAAGCAGTATGATGCAAACACATGAACTCATTCAGATTGTACCTGTACGATTTAAAGTAGGTAGCACAATAGATGTTGAACAACGCGTCATTGCAGCTCTCCCTGCTGTTCCCCTGCACCATTTAATGCAAGTTCCAACCGCAATTCCTGTACGTTCCGGTGTGAGTTATTTTGAAATAGAACCGCATCATGAGCTTTATCAACGTATGCTTGAGTCTGAGTCGATCTGTATTTATGTTCCTGCTGGATTTCAAGATATTAGTATTGAACTTATTGCTGTAATGAATACTTAAGAGAAGAAAAATGACTCAACATCCGACAGGTATTCCTTCTTTATTTGATGATGGAAAAATTGGTTCTGGTTTGCCAAAATCTGAGCAACAAAATAAATTGCAAGTGACGAACTTGATTGATTTATTACATGATGGATTCTATTTAGTTTTCTTAATTCGTAACCGTTATATTCCATCTAATCCAACTGAATTCCGTGAGAAAATCTTAGAGTTATTAAATCGTTTTGAACAACAAGCCAAAAGACTTCAATTTCCGGCTGATGATATTCACGATGCAAAATATGCTTTCTGTGCATTAATTGATGAAACAATCGCAACACAACAGGATGCAGCATATTTCAATTTACAAAATAGTTGGTTAATTAGTCCATTACAGTTGAGTCTATTTGGATCTCAACTCGCTGGTTATCGTTTCTTTGAAATATTGGAACAAATAAGAAGCAAAGGTAAGGAACGTTTAGCGTCTCTTGAAGTTTTCCATTATTGCTTACTTTTAGGATTTCAAGGTAAATATCGATTAGAGTCAATTGAGAGTTTAAATCATCTCGTTGCACGTGTTGGCGATGAAATTGATTACCTTAAAGGCAAAAAAGCTGCTTTTTCACCTTTTGCAGCTATACCAGATCAAATTAAACATATTATCCATCATGAGCTTCCCTTTTTCTGGATACTAATCTTTTTATTGTTATTTGCATTATTGACTTTTGCGGGATTGAAATACTTGCTTTCTACACAAAATGAAACTGCTTTAATGCCTTATCAAAATGTGATTTCTGCACCTGCAGAAGAAGCACATATTACGATCCATTTGCCTTAGTTGATAACCTATGACTCAGGAAAGAACAACTTCTTTACGCATATTACAGCCCCATAAGAAAAAAACTTTATCGCCTGTAATTTATATAATAATTGGATTTATTTCAGGGATAATTTTTACTTCGCTGATTTTCTTTGTTTTTGCTATGAGTTCAAATCCTACCGATACGGCAATGCCACAGCAAGAACAAGCAAGAGAAGAAAATCCAACTGTTCTGCCGAATTCAAAAACACCAACTCAAAATACAGATGAGATTGCGACTATTCAGCACGAAACAACAGAACCCGTTGAAGAGAATAATATTGCTCAACCAGGCAGTAATGATTTAAGCAAATTCTTCCAACGCACACCAGCAGCAGCTCCGAGTGCGCAGCAAACTTCCCCTTTTGCCAATGAGCCAAATGCCAAACCACAACAAAAGGTAATACCCGTAAAATCACCGCAAGAGAAAAATGAAACCGCGCCAGTGGTGACAAATAAAACCGTGAAGCCAGCAACCCCTCAACCAGCCAAAGCCGCTCAAATGAAAGAACCTGAAGCTGAAGTAGAAGCACCTGAAGCAACTGTACAAATTAAAGTGACTCAAAAACCTTTTGCTGTTAATGAACTCAAATAAAAAATGATTTGGTTTATCTTCTTCTGCTTCGTTGCCGTTGCGATTGGATTGACGTTGCTCATGTCTTATGAGTTACGTCATAAATCCAAACAATTATTGCAATCACTGCTTCCAAGCGGGAAAAAGAAAATCGTCAACGCCATGCAGTTCGCAGAGAACATGCATCAAGCAGCTTCGCCAGAAAAACTACAATCTCATTGGCACCTACAACAATGGTGGATTTTAATCGCAGGTTTCTTTTTATTTGCAAGTATTCTAATTTTTGCGTTTACACGCCCGATCAATTCCACACGAATTGAAGCTGAGTATTTAAAAGAGACCGACCCACAGATTTATAGCTTACTCAATGGTGAAATCCTCAGTCCACCACCCGATGTTGACAATACCCTGATCCAAGATGCAATTATAGAAGCAACTCGTCTAGAACAAGCATATCAAGCACAGCACCCTACAGATCCGAGTATTGATGCATCTCAAATTGAAATTCCAATTACACATTCACACGGCAGTTTGGACTCATCTTTAGTTGATCGTAAATGGGATAAAATCAATCCTCGTTATAAACAACGCCTACTCATGGTATTCAAAATCATGAAAGAACAGCATGGTTATGAACTTGTATTATTAGAAGGTTATCGAAGTCCATCTCGTCAAAATATGTTAGCAGGTAATCCAAATACGACTAGAGCTAAGGGCTACCAAAGTTATCACCAATTTGGCTTAGCCGCTGATGTTGCCTTTAAAAGGAATGGAAAAGTTGTAATTACTGAACGTGATCCATGGGCTATGCGAGGTTATGAATTATATGGGCAAGTTGCCGAATCTGTAGGTTTAACGTGGGGCGGACGATGGAAATCAATCAAAGACTATGGGCATACAGAGTATCGAATGCCAGGTCTAAGAAAAACGAAAGAAATGGCAGATCAACTGATTGCCGAAGGACAAATTGTCGCAAATAATAACGTATCGTAAAAAAAACCACATCTGGAGATGTGGCAAAAGGTGTAGCTGTGCTTGAACAGTCATACTGTATTTTTAGAATAAAGTTCTAAACTTAATTTAATATTAATTCGAACTGAGTTACCTAGAATAAAGCTTCAAATAGCCTTGCGTCATTAAATGACTGTTAAATAAACGCATTTTAGAATAATGATGATATTCACAAGAATTTGACAACAATCGAACTATATTCAAATTTTTAAGCATAAAGATCATGCGCTACGGTTTAATTTTAGGTGATCAGCTTTCAGAGCACATTGCCACACTCAAAGCACTTGATAAAGACCAAGACATAATTTTGATGGCAGAGCTGGTTGAAGAAGCGACCTATGTAAAACACCATCCTCAGAAAATTTCACTGATTTTCAGTGCAATGCGTCATTTTGCAAAATCCTTAAAAGCACAAGGCTGGAAGATTCGTTACCAAGCCTTTGATCGTACACAATCAGCTCAAAGCTTTGTTGATTTTGTCCAAGCGCAATTAGAGAAAAACTCAGCAGATGCTTTAGTGATTACTGAAAGTGGAGAGTTTCGTTTACAGCAGGCGATTGAAACTACATGGTCTAGTCAACTTCAAATTCCAATACATATTTTAAGAGATGATCGTTTCTTTTGTTCTAAAAATGAATTTAAGCAATGGAGTTCTTCTTCTAGAATATTACGCATGGAATTTTTCTACCGAAAGCTCAGGCAGAAAACTGGCTATTTAATGGATGGCAATAAACCAGTCGGTGGGAAATGGAACTATGACATCGAGAATAGACAAGCTTGGAATGCTCAGGACTCAATACCTGTAGCATTAGAATTTGATCGAGATCAAATCGATTTAGATGTGATTGAATTGGTGAAAGCAGAATTTCAAGATCATATTGGTCAAATCAACCATTTCAACTGGGCAACAACACGTCAACAAGCGCTGCAAGCACTCGATTATTTTATCCAGCATCAATTAATCCATTTTGGTCAATATCAAGATGCAATGGTTCATAATCAAGATTATATGTTTCATAGCCTACTCGCTCCCTATTTAAATTGCGGATTACTCTCTCCCAAAGAGGTTTGCGATGCAGCACAACAGGCCTATTTTGAAGATCGTGTACCGCTAAATACTGCTGAAGGCTTCATCCGTCAAATCTTGGGATGGCGCGAATTTATTCGAGGCATATATTGGTTAAAAATGCCAAGTTATTCTGAGTTAAATGAACTACAGGCAGATCGAGAACTTCCTGCATATTTTTGGACAGCAAACACTAAAATGGAATGTATGCGTGAATGTCTAAGAAATTCTTTAGAAAATGCTTATGCACAGCATATACAACGATTAATGGTGATCGGAAATTTTACTTTGTTAAATGGTATTTCACCTAAACAAGTAAATGATTGGTATTTGAGTGTATATGCAGATGCTTTTGAATGGGTGCAATTACCGAACACACATGGCATGGTTTTATTTGCTGATGGTGGTCTTGTTGCAAGTAAACCTTATGCAGCTTCAGGGAACTATATTCATCGTATGTCTAACTACTGTCAGAACTGCCACTACAATGTCAAAACCAAAACTGAACAGGATAGCTGCCCTTTCAATAGCTTATATTGGAATTTCTTAGCCAAACATCGCGTTTTATTTAGTTCCAATCCCAGAATGTCAATCATGTATAAACAATGGGATAAGCTTAACCTAGATGATCAAAACACTATTTTGACACATGCGGATGATCTACAAAAACGTATTGAAGAACTCTAATCATGCATAAGAAAGTTCATTTACCTGAAAAAATTTGTGCTTATTGTTTACGTCCTTTCTCATGGCGAAAGAAATGGGAACGATGCTGGGATGACGTTAAATATTGCTCTAAAAAATGCAAATCACAAACAAAGCATATTACAAATCAGACATCTAACACGCAGATGCCTGATGAGTTTTTTAAATAAATTATTGTGCTCGATGTGTTGTTTTGATCAACTTAGACAAGTCATAACCTTGTTGTTTTGCCGTTTCAAGATAAGAGTTATAAGTGGCCTCATCAATGGTTGGTGTTTTAGAAAGAAGCCATAAATATTTAGTTGATGGTCCACCCACCAAAGCGACCTTATACTCAGGATCTACTCGTAATACCCAATAATCGCCTTTGGTAAATGGCAACCAACGTAAGCCTTTCGGTAAGAAACTTACTTTTAGTTTACTGTTCCCTGCATTTGCTGCATAAGCAATACCTTCTGAACTATCCATCTCACCTGATTTTGTACGACAACTGTTTAATACGCCAATGGTTTTGTCTGGATTGATAGTATAAGTTGCAGTCGTATCACTTAGACATTGACGTTGAAAATACATGGGTAAATGAGCAATTTCATACCATTTTCCAGCATATTGATTGACATCAATTTTATCCACCGCAGAGGGTTGTTGAGCATTTGCTTGTACTGGTATTACAGTAGCAGCCAGAGAAACAGACAATATAGCCATGCCGAATACAGTTTTAGCTTTCATTTTATCCCCTTCATATTTTCAAAAATATTTGGTTCACTTTAAATATAAAGCTGTGAATAAAATGTGAGATTAACTTTACATTACATTTAAAAACAATAGTTTAACAATTTAACTCATAATTAAGTTTAAACATGAATTACTAAATCACCTCTGTTTGATCTTCGATAAAGAACCGAAATTTGCGCTTTTAAAAACTCCATGACTCATTTGTTGGTAGGTTTTTGGTAGGTAGGAAAAAATTTCAACCCTTGCATACTAAGCCTACAGTGATGTGATCACTGAATAACAAACAATGGATTATGGAAGAAGGAATCGCTCCATGGCTTTTAAGAATATTGCAGATCAAACCAACGGTTTTTACATCCCTTGCGTCTCTCTTTTTGGACCTGGTTGTGCCAAAGAAATTGGAATCAAAGCCCAAAACCTTGGCGCTAAAAAAGCATTGATCGTCACCGACGAAGGTTTATTTAAATTTGGTGTAGCAAATACCATTTCAGAATATTTAAAAGATGCGGGTGTGGAGAGTCATATCTTTGCTGGTGCTGAACCCAATCCAACTGATATCAATGTTCACAATGGTGTACAAGCCTATAATGATAATGCTTGTGATTTTATTGTTTCCCTTGGTGGTGGTTCTTCACATGACTGCGCTAAAGGAATTGGCTTAGTTACCGCCGGTGGCGGGCATATTCGTGATTATGAAGGTATTGATAAAAGTACCGTGCCGATGACACCACTCATTGCAATCAATACAACGGCGGGAACGGCATCTGAAATGACTCGTTTCTGTATCATTACCAATACCGACACCCATGTCAAAATGGCAATTGTTGATTGGCGTTGTACACCGCTGATCGCTATTGATGATCCTAAACTGATGGTTGCTAAACCTGCTGGTTTAACGGCGGCAACAGGAATGGATGCTTTAACACATGCCGTCGAAGCTTATGTTTCTACTGCTGCAAATCCGATTACCGATGCTTGTGCAGAAAAAGCAATTACCATGATTAGCCAATGGTTACGCCCTGCTGTTGCCAATGGTGAAAATATTGAAGCACGTGACGCGATGAGTTATGCACAATATTTAGCGGGTATGGCATTTAACAATGCTTCTCTTGGTTATGTTCATGCAATGGCACATCAACTAGGTGGTTTCTATAATCTGCCACACGGCGTATGTAATGCAGTGCTTTTACCCCATGTTTGTGAATTCAACTTGATTGCTTGCCAAGATCGTTATGCAAAAATTGCAGAATTAATGGGGATCAATACAGACGGTTTTACCGAAACAGAAGCCGCATTTGCCGCAATTGATGCAATTAGAGAATTATCATCTTCAATTGGTATTCCATCTGGTTTAACTGAACTTGGTGTAAAAACTGAAGATCTTGCAATCATGTCTGAAAATGCTCAAAAAGATGCGTGTATGCTGACCAACCCTCGTAAAGCAACGCATGCTCAAGTGGTTGAAATTTTCAAAACTGCACTTTAAATGTTCTCTTAAAAGTAAGCCAAGCCTCCGACAACAGGCTTACTTTTTTTGTGGGAATAGCAAGCTGGTGATATTCCCACTTTTTTTGGTGCTAAATTTTTTAAATTAAATTACAATATATTGATTTTTATTAATTTTTAAATAATTCTCTAAAATATAAATCAATCAACATGATTATTTCTAATATCTATAAAAAATGCCTTAAAACATATCTTTAAACTTATTCAAAGATAGATGTGCAGGATGATCAACAGGTAATAACTCCATCAAACGTTCAACTGCATCGATTGCTTCAGGAAAATGAGCCACGTGTTTCAATAGTAAATCCGTTTCTGTGGTTTTAAAAATCGCATCACTCAAACGCGACTCTAAACAATCTCGCCATGCACATAAAAATGGGCTTTCAGTTTTAGCGAGAAAAACACCTTTATATAACTGTAATGCAGAAGCCACATATCCAGAATCAAGTGCTTGTTCAGCCAAAAGAAAATCTGCTTCTACATCTGCCAATAAACGGTATGGTCTTGATCCTAGCATTCCCCCTAAAATGTCTCTCAATTGCGACATTTCAGCTTTTAAAGTACCAATACTTACTTTGCGTTCACCGTATAAAGCTTGATGCAATTTTTCTAGATTTAAGCCATTTGGACACAGTACTAAAATTGCTAAAATTTCAATTTGACGTGGTGTAAGAACCAGTGATTTTCCATTGAAGAAAATTTGTGGCGTTGAAAAAGCCCGAATATATAAATGTTGTCGTTGCTGTTCGATCAGTGCAGTTTGAATAATTGATGCACAACGTTCTGCTGCTAAAACTCCTAAGCTATTATGCTTTTTCCATGTGGTTGATAAATCCACCACACCTAATACTTGTTTTGAATATGGATCAATAATCGGTGCCGCATAACAGACCCAATCATGAATCGACTCCATATAATGTTCATTTGAAAAGACACAACTGGATTGTTGAGTTTTAAGCGATAGTGCCAAAGCGTTTGTTCCAACCACCTCTTCAGCCCACTGCCCACCCGCAATGAAATGCACCTTTTCAGCAGCACTTTGCATTTGTGTACTAGAGGCTGTCCATATAATTGTACTCCCAACATCTCCTACAGCAATCACCATAGATGACTGTGCAGCGATATGGCTCAGTTCATTTGAACAAGTATTTAAGGCTTTATCTAAACTACTTGAATTTTTCTTATTTTGATTCAGTAATGGAGCTGCAAGACGTTCTTTGGGAATTGAAGACGATACGGATCGCTGCCAAGAACTCGCAATACTCTGCTCTAGTTTTTCAGCACTTTGGGGAGACAAGCTATTTTGTTGCTTTAATTGATCAATAGACTGCCTTTGTTGTATCAGCTCTTGTTTTGTAAACATGTGTATATCCCTCACGCGTGATCATGGTTTCCTACCTTTCTCCAACCTTCTCCCTTATATCCTAGTGAAATAGCGTACAAAAGTACCTTATACCAAAGCTGTAGATGCTTAAGATCAATTATAAGCAAAGGAATATATATATGCGTTACATCGATCCGAATCAAGCAGATTCAAAAGTCCAATTTAAACTACAATATGAAAACTTTATTGGTGGTCAATGGGTCGCTCCTGTCAGAGGAGAATACTTCGATAACGTTTCGCCTGTCGATGGCAAAGTGTTTACAAAGATACCGCGTTCTTCTGTTGAAGATGTTGAACTTGCACTTGATGCAGCACACAAAGCAAAAGCTGAATGGAATAAAAGCTCACCAACATTCCGCTCAAATATCTTACTTAAAATTGCTGACCGTATGGAAGCAAACCTTGAAATGCTTGCGGTGGCAGAGACTTGGGACAATGGTAAACCTGTTCGCGAAACACTAGCAGCAGACATTCCATTGGCAATTGATCATTTCCGTTACTTTGCAGGTTGTATCCGTGCGCAAGAAGGCGGCATTTCAGAAATTGATGAAGATACCATTGCCTATCATTTCCACGAGCCATTGGGCGTGGTCGGTCAAATTATCCCATGGAACTTCCCGATTTTGATGGCAGCTTGGAAACTTGCTCCTGCACTTGCGGCAGGAAATTGCGTGGTTTTAAAACCTGCGGAGCAAACGCCAGTTGGAATTTTATTGGTTCTCGAACTCATTCAAGATCTTTTACCAGCAGGTGTGTTGAACGTCATCAATGGCTACGGTGCTGAAGTCGGTCGACCACTCGCAACCAGCCCACGTATCGCTAAAATTGCATTTACAGGTTCAACACAAGTTGGACAGTTGATTATGCAATATGCGACAGAAAACATTATTCCCGTGACGCTCGAACTGGGTGGGAAATCTCCGAATATTTTCTTTGAAGATATTATGGATAAAGAAGATGATTTCTTGGATAAAGCGCTAGAAGGCTTTGCCATGTTTGCCCTAAACCAAGGCGAAGTATGTACCTGCCCATCTCGTGCCTTGGTTCAAGAAAGCATTGCAGATGCATTTTTAGAAAAAGCCATTGAGCGCGTCAAGCGAATCAAAGTGGGACATCCTTTAGACACTGAAACCATGATTGGTGCTCAAGCTTCTCTTGAACAACAAGAGAAAATTCTACGCTGTATCAGTACAGGTCGTGAAGAAGGTGCTGAACTACTGACAGGCGGTAGTGCTAGACAAGAAGTTGGTGAAGGCTTCTATATCGAACCAACGGTGTTTAAAGGTCATAACAGCATGCAAATTTTCCAAGAAGAAATTTTTGGTCCTGTGCTGTCAGTAACGACATTTAAAGACTTTGATGAAGCCATTCAAATCGCAAATGAAACCATCTATGGTCTGGGTGCAGGTGTGTGGGCGCGTTCTGCACATACCTCATATCGTGCAGGTCGAGCGGTAGAAGCAGGTCGTGTATGGACCAACTGCTATCATATTTATCCTGCACATGCGGCATTCGGTGGATATAAAAAATCGGGCATTGGTCGTGAAAACCACCGCATGATGTTAGATCATTATCAACAAACCAAAAATCTTTTGGTGAGCTACTCAACCAAACCTGCTGGATTCTTCTAACAATCCATCTCACTCATTAAAAAGAGCAAATGTTATTTCTCATTTGCTCTTTTCATAGGTCGATTATAATTTTTCCTGCCAATTAATTGGTCAAACTCAGTTCCTGTGACCAAGTCGATTTCGGTTGTTGATGTAGATGCCAACAGACTTGAGCAATCGATTGCATCAACTTTGGATTCTGATCATCCCATTTTTCTAGCGTGCAGTAAGCCACATGAATTCCTTTAGGATGAAACTCTCTTGCCAATGACTGTGATAAGGCTCGAATACTAGCAAACATACTCATCGTCAATAAATCTGCTTTCTTTTCCGCACCCTCTGATCTTGCACCAAGGAAAATTACTGTTCCACGTTGCTGTTTAAGCATGCTTGCAATCATAGCTTGCGAAATATTGACTGCATTTAAACCTGTAGCTTGCCAATATTGTTCAATCATTTCAGCAGATACAGTATTGATATGACCAGTACACCCAAACTTTGGCTGGATAATACATAATTCAATCTTATAGCCCTGTTGTTGAATATATTTGACCAGATTTTTTAATGAAGTATTCGACAACAAATTCAATTGAATAACGGTTTTTTGATTATCTAAACTGATAATCTTTAAATCGTGCTGAGATGGCTCATGTGTCACTTGAAAAATATGTAATGAATGATCTGAATCAAGATTGATAAAGGCTTTACTCAACAACTCAATATTTTCACCAAAGACCACCATACAGGGTTGAGCATTTTGTGATGATTTTAATAATCGTCCTAGCTTATTCATCATTTTAAAAGCGCTCCTGATGCGGACGTAAATCTAATTCATGTGTCCATAAATCATTGCTTTGCTGATATAACATTAAATAATTATCTGCAATTGCCTCGATATTTAAGCCGCCAGTACCACGCGTTAATCTTGCTAAACGTCCAAGTCCGAATAAGGCTTTATTGACCCGATCACCATCGACCATGCCATCCACCACAACATGTGCAATATGTATATTTTTCGACTTATATAGACTTGCTAAATTAAGTGCATAAGCACGTAATGCTGATTTACCCATGGTAAATGCAGCAAAAAATGGTTTACCACGCATTGATGCACTCGCACCTGTGAAAATCAGAGTTCCTTTTTGTTGTTGTTCAAAAATCTTCAAACAAGACTGCGAAACCAAATAAGCAGACAAAAAAGTTGAACGCCACATTTTTGAGAAAAAGGACAACTGCGTTTTTAAAAACAAGGATGGAATATTGCCACCCACATTATGAGCAACAACTTCTAGCTGTTCATTATTTGCAATGATCATGTCGAATAAAGATTGAATCTGTTGATCATTTTCTGCATCTAGACAATAAGCGACAGCACTCCCACCTTGCTCAGCAATCGTTTGAGTCACTGCTTGTAATTTATTGAGCGTTCGTCCTACCACATAGACCTTTAGACCAGATTGAGCAAAACGTCGTGCTACAGCAGCGCCAATCCCTTGTTCTGCCCCGACTCCAACGACAACAGCGACTCGCGTAATCATATCTGTTTGATCCAAGCTGCGATATTAGAATAGCTGTTAATTTTTGCTCCCCACACTTTACTGGTTCGGACAATCTCTAAAAGCTGTGAAGCAACTGCAATATCGGCTATTGTTTTTTGCTCCCCAACTAACCAACCAGTAGCACTCAGCATCAGTTCTATACGTTCTAAATGACGGATAAACTCTGCTTCAATATCGGCTTTTGCCATACGTCCTGTGCCTTGCATTTTCAGTTGAAAACTGAGTGCGGACTTCAATAAGGGTTTCATCAAAATCACTTCATGCTTCGGACGACCTTGCGCACTGATTGCTACAGCATGATCTAAAGCCTCGGCATCACTTACTCGAAAGTGGATCTCATAGAAATACAATAATTCATCTGCCCAGTCTTCCCACAACTCAGCATAAGCTTTTTGTATCGGATCAAGCGGATAAAGACGTGGCAAGTCAGGATACGTTTCATCCAAATAACGTGCAATACGCGTGCTGTCTTGAATCCGCTGTCCATTAATATCCAGTACAGGTACTTTTCCGACCTTACTCAACATTGGAACCTTAGCCCCCAACACACCGTTATAATTGATGGTTTCAAATTCAATCCCTTTAAATTTCAACATTCTTGCTACTTTTTGACAAAAAGGTGAAATTTCCCACTGATGTAAAGTAACCATTATTTTTCTTTCCTTTGGGTTGATGTTTTAATCACAATCAGATTAGTCACGCCGATCAATATACTCAATATAACCACGTCCCTGCGTAGCCACTCCTGATCTACTACCATGCCAGTGATATCCACCAACATAACCAGTCGCTAGACCAAAAAGTATTAGCGTATCGACAGTAGCATGAATATCGAAAAGTAAGTTTTTATGCTTATCTATGACTTGCCATCTAAATGTTTCAGGCAAACTCATTAAACTTCCATCTTGTCCCTGCGCGACTTCGGCTTGTAAACTCAAGACTTCAAAATGTACATCTGCATCTAAATGAATTGCTGTGCCATCTGCTTGTCTTAACATTGCAAATGCTGCAATCGAGTGGTCTAAAACAGTCACGTAACCCAATAAGAGCTGTGTAGTTTCATCAATTGTCAAAACTTGATAGGTAAAAAAATCTGCTGGGATCTTCAACCATTTTGGAATTGTTTTATTCAATGGATAAGCCAATGAAGGTGCTTTCCAATGTTCCCAAGTGGCTAAACCTGATACCTGTTGCGTCTGATCCTGATAGGTAATTTCACCCTCATAATTCATCAACAAACTCATGTGCTGGTAAATCGCACTGTGAGCAAACCAAGAATTTGCACCCGTGGCTGTAAGCTTTAAATCAACAGCAAAATCCTCCCTACGACTTATCAATCGAAAATGAGGATACTGTCCTGATATTTCTGCATTCTCACCAAATCTAATTAAATTATGTTGTGGATCGAATTGCATATCGTTCTGAATCGAATAGCTCGAAAATGCATTTTTATTTGCTAAAGCAGTACCATGAACCAAAACTGCTGTATTGAGTGGTCCATCTTTGGGATCAACGAAAGTATCAGCATCTACCACTTTTAATCCAAGCATGCCAAGAATTGAAGCAAAACTTAGAAAATAATGTGGTGCAGGCAAATCAGCAATCATGATGCCAAAATGAGTGCCTTTAAATGGAAAAGGATTATTAATGGCTTGATAAAAATCTGGGCTCGGATAAGGAATATTTTGATTCGGACGTGCAACTCCCATGATACGACTCGCAGCCTTCGTCAACAAACCAACAGCATGATCTTTAAGTCCACGATTAGTTTTACGACTATTCGGCAGCATTCGCCCTGTTATCGTAACTGGAATATCTGATTGAATTTGTTTAGACATCATTTTTATTCTCAATTCATCAAAAACGCTTTATTTATCTTTTAACAATTGCCTTACTAAATTGAAAAAAGAAGGTTTTTACACCTTCTTTTTTGATTAATTATTTTTGACGAATAATCATATTAGTCGCTGTTGCATGGGCATACAATTTGCCTTCTTCATCTCGAAGATAGCCCTCTGAAATGACTAAGTTACGTCCAACATTGATCACTTTTCCTTCAGCGATGAGTTTCTTATTAAACGGCATTGGACGACACATTTTGATTGCTAAATCAGTCGTGCCGTATCCTTCACCCGCTGCCAATACAGTATGGCATGCGCATCCTGTGACAGAATCGAGTACTGTCGCAGCAAAACCACCATGCACCCCCCCTAGTGGATTGGTATGACGCTCATCTGCCGTCGCCATAAAAACGATACGACCAAACTCAACCTCTCCAACAACGTCCATCCCCATAGTTTTTGCAATACCAGGTGCAGGTACTAGACCTTGTTGAAATGCTTGCATGATTTCTAAACCAGTCATTTGATTTGGACTTTTCATTGATTTACTCTCTTTTTAGGTCTTTATAAAAACAATATTTACAGATAGAACGCTATTAAACATAAATAAATGAGCTAAGCTGCCTTTCATCCATTTAAATAAATTTTGATCGTGATAGCAGCTAGAGTAGATCATTCAATTAGGATACTAAATGATGTGATGTTTCATTTAAGCCTAGTTTTAATTTAGTTTGAGCCACAATATCAGTTTCATCTGTATCATTCGGATGAAAATCAAAGCGGTAATAATCTAAAAATTTTGGAATAAAAACTTTATATTTTTCTCTACCATGATGCATAAATTTACGCCAAGAATTTAAATTGAATAATTGACGATCACGTTTCAAAAGTACCAACTGATATAGCGTCGACAGAACCGTAATCATGGCTAAACTAAAGGTGAAAATAGCAATACGAGGAATATAAGCAGCTAGTCCTTTACCATATAAATATTGATACATATCATAGGCAACGGCTTTATGTTCAGTTTCTTCTACACTATGCCATAACCATAAATTGCGTATGGTTTCATCTGTCATTAATTCGTTCACGTCTTTCATCATTTCCACAACTAAAACTGCGGTGTAGTGTTCAAGACCAACTGTAACCAACAAATTCCACTTTTTAGGAAAAGTACGTTCAATCGCTTTTAGAACAATACCTGTCATTTTTTCTAATGACTCTGGGTCTAAACCATACTGCTGCGCGCACTGATGGAATGCATGATGTTCTTTAGAATGCATCGCCTCCTGACCAATGAAAGCTCCAATATCACGATCAAGCTGCTCATTATTTTTAACCTGAGCTCTTAAAGCCCGAACCGAACGGACGAAATAAGACTCACCTTCTGGAAATAAGGTAGACAAACCAGTGAAATAATGAGTAAAAGTTGGCTCATTATTACACCAATATTTAGGCATATCCTGAAATTCATAGTCCATTCGACGTACTGGAAATGATGCAGGTGTTTTTTGCTTTGATTTTTCTTTCAACACTGACGACATTATTGTTCACCTCAAGAGTTTTAGCTCAAATTAACAAGTTCTAAAAAAGTACTTGTTAAATCAAAATAGAGATAGATAGATTTCTTGTCAATCTTGTTACCATCATTCCTTAAAAGTTGTCCTAAAATGACTGTCATCTTCCTTAAAAGACAAATCCAACTATTTTTATAAATTTATATTTATATTTATATTTATAACTTATAATTAAAAAATAACATTAAAACAAATACTTAAATAAAAAATTATTGATTTTAAAAATTGAAACTTGTCTTTATGAACTGCTATTTCATTAAGTCGTTCTGAAGTAAATATTGATAACTTTGTTGAGTACTCGATAAAAACTCAATGGGCCTCTTTCCTAATATCATCACCTTACACTTTCTAATTGGTTATAAATTAAGATTTATTTTTTTAATAGTTGTGTTATGATGCTAGATCAATTGGGGGTGTTTCTGGCTTCGACGCTGGTGATGAAACTCATAGATGCATGTCGAGAGCGCATTTTCTCTCGTAAATCAAATTTGCATTTTTTAGTCGCAAACGACGAATCATACGCTCTAGCTGCCTAAGGGCAGCTTGTCCGCCTCTCCGAATACTTGTGGTTAGAGAGTCCGACTGAAGCGCACGCACACAAGTCCGTATAAAGCCAAGCCTCGGGGCTTTGTACTAAACTTAGAGGATCGCGATTTGTACCCTGTTCGTCGGGTCACAAAGAGTTAAAACAATAGACGATATCTAAGCATGTAGTATTCTCGAGCGTAGTGCTGGCGGACGCGGGTTCAACTCCCGCCACCTCCACCAAATACATAAATTTATATCACTTCATTTAGCGATATATAAGACGAAAAGGCTTAAACTGTAATGGTTTAAGCCTTTTTTCTTGCCTATACATAACTGATCTTAACTTTATATAGTATTGCTCACCGTGTATCCCTACGTGTACAGACCATGAATTTCACCCATTAAAAAACCCTCCGAAGAGGGCCAATTATTGAATACGTATCAGTAACTATAACAAACGTCTAACTTTCCTTTGATCTGTTTAGTACAGAACCAAGCCCCATCTTTATAAGTCTTAATCACTTGCTTTGTTTTTGCTTCACGATAATATTCTTTTGCATCTTGCAAAGTATCTGCGTTACGACCTAACGAAATGGATCTTTCTTCAGCATCAGGGTTCATTGTATTTTCTTCAATTAAATATTCCTTATCACCTATTTTTAATGCTTTATACATACCTCCAGCACCTCCACCAGAAGAAATAACACATTTAGTTGGAATATTTTTCCCATTCACTTCAATACATTTCCCTTTTCGATCAGGATTCTCATGTGCAAATATAGAAGTTGATGCTGTCATAGCCAGTAACAAACCTAATGTTTTTTTCATATATGTGCCTTTCTAATAGTTCATTAATTCTTAGATTATAAATAAGCACAAAGAATATATACTAATCAGTTTATTTTTACGAACTAAAAAACCTACCTCAAAATGAAGTAGGTCTAGTGATATACACTAAAGTCTGAAATATGGGATGCTTTTGCACATTACGCAAAGGGATTTTAATTAGCTAAAAATAATAATCACTAACCATAATTAGTTTTATTTGACTTTTACAGCGAATAAATTAATTTTACTTATTACATCAATAAATCTCAAAAAGCCCCCTTAGTAACAAGTAGTTTGTATCCCTAGTTATTAGCAGTTATTTAATTATCAATATATTCAATAACTTACAAAAAGCGGCTTTATATTGACAAGATTTTGACATACTTGCTAGTTTTGGCAGAGCTACAAAAAAATTAATCTGTTATATTCAAATTAAGTTCATATCAAAGTATGACATATAAGTTTGCTAACTTCGTTATAGTTAAAGCTCTATCAAAATAAAGAGCTTCATCAACCTCCACATTATCAGGGAACTTATTACCTGTTAGGACATAACCCCAGCATTAAATACTTTTGTATTCGTTTGAGCATTAGCGATATTTTTAGTTGTATCAAGTAGTGCATGAAAACAACCATTACACGTGAGAATAAAACATCTTCAAGATAATTAAATAGCTTTCAAGCATAATATACTAATATTTAAAAAATTTATCTATTTTTGATTCTTTTCACCCAATATAGAAAACATCAATGGTAAATTTTTACCACAATGCTCAATCCTGTATTTTTCATTTTCTTTAATCATATTGCTAAAACAGTTATATGATGAGTAATCATATTCTTTGAATTCGAGAATATTTATTCCATGATTAATTAAACTTGTAAATATTTCACTCAGGCTATGATTCCAAGTGATTGTTTGATAGTTTATTTCTGCTGATGTATCAGCATAAGAGCCAGTAGATGTTTCATTTATAGGATCATCGTTGAAGTAGCTGTATGTTATATTTTTAAATTCATCATCAAACATCCATATTACTGGATGAAACTCAACAATTAAAAACTTACCGCCAATTTTTAAAAAATTGGATATCACGCTCGCCCATAAATCTAAATTTTCCAACCATCCTATAACCCCATAACTTGTAAAAACGTAATCGTATTTTTTGTCTAAAACACTGGGTAGTTCGTAAATATTGGCGCAAATAAAGTCTACATTTAGACCCAGTTCATCGTTAAATTCTTTTGCTTTTTTAATGGCTTCTTCTGAAAAATCTACCGCTGTAACATGAGCACCAAGCTGAGCCAAAGACATAGAATCTTGCCCAAAATGACATTGTAAGTGTAGGATGGATTTGCCTGAAATATTCCCTAAAATACCCAATTCTATTGGATTTAGCGTGTTTCTTCCTTTTAAAAAGGAAATATTGTCATAAAACTCGCTCTTAATATGCGTATTTGTTTTTAAATTCCAAGCATTCTTATTGATACTTATATAGTCACTCATCTTTGATCCTTAGTTTCAAAATTTTTTGCTATGTTTATTTCAATCATATAGCCCTTTTTACTACATTGTTTATTTTAAGAACGTTGCTTTTTTGCGTTATAGATGAAATCCAGCATTTTTCAAGATTGAATATTTAAATCTATGAATCTGAAAAATCCATTCATTTTAGCCATACAATTAGGATTTTCTAACATCATGATAATACGCTTTATGCTAAATACTTGAATTGTTCCTATCAGCATCAATATCTTAAAATAAGCCGTTCCAGAGTTCATTGTTGCGATTTCTTAATTCGTTCAGTTGAATAATCATCACTGTAGATTTGAGTATCTTGTTTGTTGTCTAAGTCTAACAACCAAGTCGACTACTGCATTATGGTAGGTTTTATGAGTAGTTTGAATTTTAATAGCATGGTTTAAACACAAGCAAATATTGATGCAACTTAAAGTCGCGAAACACCTAGTAGTTTATTTATTAACAAGTTTTCCTTTTTTACATACTTGAAAAACCTAGATAAACCGAGTGTAGGCTTTAGTGAATTTCGCTCAATTCTGAGACGCAGCAACTTTGTTAAAGTACTGCATCAAAATCATAAATTTTTCGAATATAATTTTATTCGAATTAATTAATTTTAATTAACAATTAAGATCAATAATCAATCCATTACTTCTTAGTTATTAGATAGCAAGAACGTACAGTTCTGATTCTACTCAGCCATCTCACTCCCCAACAGGGATGGAAAACTTAAGTTGATTACTGCTCTGATCTGTTGCCATTGTGATTGGTTTAACCATTTTTTGATTATATTCTTTGTCTGAAATTAAGCCCCTATTTTTCGCTTTTTCAATCGAGTTGAACTGCTGCTCTTGCCGTTGCGCATTCAAAGCATCAAAATGTCTATGTTCAAGATAATATTGAGATTTATCATGAGGACTCATATTTGAAGTATTCGATTGAATTTGCTGTTGCTTCTCCAAATCATAATTACTTTGGTTTATGCGATCATTTTCTTGTTGTCTATATGACTCAAAAAAATCAACTTTCTCACTGCTGCTTTGAGCACTTAGCGATTCATTATTTTTTAGCATCAAAATAGATTTATTTTTTTTGAAAATATCATCAGCACTATACGCCGCGCCACAAATTACCGTACTTATAAGAAGAATTAATATTTTTTTCACTAAGTATACTCAACATAAAATAAATCAATTTAATGAATATTTTATTATTTCTACACAATTATTTCAAACTGATGCAAAATCACTTATATGATTTTGGTGAAAATAAAGTCCGCATAACGTTTGCTTCAACGCATACAATAACTCTTTGATGAGCTTAACTAAAGCGTGTCTAAAATCTGCGACACGCTTGTTTTAGTTTTTTAATGACATAACGACAGACCAAAGCTTTACTTGTCTAGAAAATATTCCCAAATAATAAAACCAATTCCAAAACCTAGGAATGAATAAAGCGTAATAATAAAGAACACAAAACTGGCTTTGTTTTTCTTTCTTAGAAAACTCATATCGATATCCTAGCATTCATTAAAACTATATTTTAACCAGTTAAACCATAAACAGTAGACACAGTTTTGGACAAAAAAAATATAACAGCGGCTGTCATCTAGGTTCTTCTACTGTAAATTTTAATCATTTATCAGTGATCAGACTGAACTATAAATGATTAAATAAGTTTGCTTTATATCTCAGAGATAGATCACTTCAAAACTATTAATGCGGTGCAGGTCCACCCGTAATTGCTTTAGGTTTAGGACTCATCCAAATCAAAATACTCGCGAAAATAAATACAAGCGCCAAAATCATAAAGACATGATTAGCTGATATCGTGATTGCTTCTTTATCGACTAAATTTGCAATCGTCGCTAAGGTCGCATCAGATGAAAAGCCATTTTGCATTAATGTATTTTGCACTTCTTCTGGATGTAAATTATTGACCATTTCGCTACGTGCATACTTGGTATGATCATCCCAAATTGTTACCGTAATTGAAGCACCTATCGCGCCCGCCATTGTTCTCAAGAAATTCATTAAGCCTGCGGCAGAAGCCATTTCTTGAGGCAGTACCGAACCCATTGCAATATTTGAAAGTGGAATAAAGAAAAATGGAACTGCGAAGCCTTGTAAAATTTGTGGCCAAGCTAGAGCCATAAAATCAGCATCAGTCACCCAAAATGCGCGCATCAATGTTACAACACCCAACAAAGCCAAACCAAAACTAGCTAAGGCTCTTGGATCGTATTTGGTTGAAAGTTTAGCAACTATCGGTGACATCGTTAAACTGCCAAATCCCATCGTTGCTGTTAAATATCCTGCCCAAGTTGCCGTATAACCTAAATTGATTTGCAGCCATTGTGGAATTAAAACGATACTTCCAAAAAAAGCACCAAATCCAAATGCTAAAGCGGAAACTGAAACGGCAAAACCTCGATGTCGGAAAACGTATAGATTTACAACAGGATGCTTTTCGGTTAACTCCCAAATCATAAAGACAATAAAACCAATTACAGCCGTCAGTGCTAAAATAATAATGCTACTGCTATTAAACCAATCTCGCTCATGACCTAAATCCAGCATCAATTGTAAAGCACCAATCCACAACACCAACAAACCAAGACCAATTGCATCGATACGTAATTTCTCAGTTTTAGTCTCTGCTACTTTCAGTAAACGGAGTGTGGCTAATACACAGAAAATACCGACAGGAATATTGATAAAGAAAATCCAGTGCCAAGACAGATTATCACTGATTAAACCACCCAAAATTGGCCCAAGAATAGGTCCAATGACTGTGGTCATTGCCCAAAGTCCCATCGCTTGTGCATGCTTTTCTGGTGGAAAAATTCGCATTAACAGCGTTTGGCTTAGTGGCATGAGTGGACCACCACACAAACCTTGTCCAATACGGAAAAATACCAACATTTCCAATGATGTGGCTAAACCACAAAGAAAAGAAAAAATGGTGAAACCAATTAAACCGAACACAAACACTCTGACTGTGCCAAAACGTCCTGCTAACCAACCTGTGAGTGGTACACAGATTGCTTCGGCAACGGCATAAGACGTAATTACCCAAGTCCCTTGTGAGCTGGAAACGGCTAAGTTACCAGTAATATGCGGGACTGAAACATTGGCAATCGTGGTATCAAGTACCACCATAAAATTGGAAAGCGCAATGACAAATGCGGCGAGCAGTAATCGCCCACCACTGAGTTCTGCAAAAGGATTCTGCGTTTTCATAGCTGATTACTTCGATGCGAGATCAATGTCCGCTTGCATCGACAACCCAACACGCAATGGATGTTCTGCAAGTTCTTTTGGATCAAGCGTAATACGTACTGGTAAACGCTGTACCACTTTAATCCAATTTCCTGTCGCATTTTGTGCGGGAATCAGAGCAAAAGCAGCTCCTGTTCCACCCGAAAAACCCTGAACAATACCGTGATAAACAACATCATCACCATAAAGATCAGAAGTTAATGTGACTTTTTGCCCAGCTTTTACTTTAGCAAGTTGGCTTTCTTTATAGTTTGCATCGACATAAAGTGCTGTAACTGGAACAACAAACATCATCGCTGTTCCAGGAGCTACACGCTGCCCAATTTGAATATTTTTACGTGTAACAATTCCATCTACAGGCGCACGAATCACTGTACGCTCCAAATCGAGCATGGCTTGATCTAGATGTGCTTTTGCCACAAGAACGTCTGGTGTAGAGGTTTCATTTGCGCCTTTGATCAGTGCATCGTTTGCAGCAAGCGTACTTTCAGCAGCTTTACGACTAGATGTGGCTTGAGCTAAACCTGCCTGAGCTAAATCTAAACTTGCTTTAGCCGTAGAAACCGTACTCTGAGCTTTACTCAACTCTTCTTTTGAAATCGCACCTGTTGCTGCCAATTCATTACGGCGCTGTAATTCCAAGTTAGCTCGATCATAATCGGCTTGAGCTTTAGTAACTTGAGCTTGTGCACTATTAATTTCATCGTTACGGACGACAACTTGAGAGTTCAAAGAACTGCTATTTGCTTGGCTTTGTTTGTATTGACGTTGTGCTTTAGCAAGCTCAGCTTGTGCTTGAGCCAATTGAATTTTTGCATCACGCTCATCAATTTTTACTAAAACATCACCTTTTTTTACTTGCTGGGTATCTTTAACTAAAACTTCAGCAACCTGCCCACTCACCATTGAGGTGATTTGAGCTGTTTCTGCACCCACGTAGGCATTATCAGTACTGACAGAATGATGAAAGAACAACGCCCAAATACCATACAGAATTGCAGCGATAATGAGAATAAGCGCGAAAAATCCTAAAAACTTTTTACGTTTTGCTTTCATTGCATCATCAGATGCCAAATCTGAAGCAGCATTCTGTTGGTTTGCTTGAGCGTCAGTCATACGTTATTCCTGAAATTAAAGATATTTTTAACTTTTGGTTTAATCAGCCGTCCAGTCTATTTTTTGAAACTTAACTGAATGTTAAAAAATCCAATCAAAATATGAGTCATTATTGGAATGGCAATTTTATCCATAAAAAATCATATTGCGAGAATAAAAAAAATAACTGTAGCGTTCAATTCTTATATTTAGATAATTTTTACAATTACTTTTAAATAAAAAAAAAGCGCCTCAAGGCGCTTTCATTTTCAGTACATCATTTAATAAGCATAAGACGCAATAGCAGTCGCGATTGGCTTATCTTCATCATTCACCATCGTCATACGCATAGTGCAACCTTTTCGCCCTAAACGTAAGGTTTCTGCACGTGCAATAAAGTATTTACCACGTCCAGGTGCAAGATAATCGACACGCATATCTACGGTAGCCAAACGTGAAACTTTTTTAATCGTATCCGTTAAATCTTCTGGTGTTGCACGGCGGTAAAGTTGTTCCATTGCCACTACACCACCAATGCTATCCAGCATCGTTGCAGCTACACCGCCATGTAAGATTTGGAAAGCCACATTCCCAATCAACTCTGATTGCATATCAATGTAGCCCTCAATTTGATCGTCAACCACTCGCATGACCATGCCACAATGCTTAAAAAATGGTGAAGAATTAAATGCTTTACACAGCTGTTTCAATACCACGCCATGATCGGCTTTAGCACCTAACTGAATATTACCTGTCCAGTTTTTCTTTACATCATTCATACGCGGTCTAAATCCAAAGGAACGATAAACATCCCATTATTTTGTACAAATCTAAAATTATGGGGCTACAATAGCGAGGATATTTAATTGACCTAAGCCGCTAAGTTCTCCCCTAGCATCACTTAAATGATTCAATTATTCCTATAGTGTAATACTGAACATCGAGATTGTTATGACTTATACGTTCAATCGCCCTGCATTTCCAGCGACTCGCATGCGCCGTATCCGTAAAAATGACCAATTACGAGCGATGGTCAGCGAAACACAACTTACAGCTAATCATTTGATTTATCCAGTTTTTGTGCTTCCAGGACAACAGCAAGTTCAAGACATTCCGAGCATGCCAAATGTTCAACGTTTATCTGCTGATTTATTACTCAAAAAAGCGGAAAGTTTACTCGAACTAGGCGTTTCAAAACTTGCATTATTTCCCGTGACACCACAAGAAGACAAAAGTTTAACGGCTGAAGCAGCATGGCATGAAGATGGATTAGTCCAAACAACATGTAGACTACTCAAAAAAGAATTACCTGAGATGGTACTCATCACTGATGGTGCACTTGATCCTTATACCACTCATGGTCAAGATGGCATTATTGATGAAACGGGCTATGTGCTCAATGATGAAACGGTTGAATGCTTAATCAAACAAGCATTAAGCCATGCAGCCGCAGGTGCAGATGTTGTTGCCCCAAGTGACATGATGGATGGTCGTATTGGTGCAATCCGCCAAGCACTTGAACAGAATGGTTTTATCTATACCAATATCATGGCTTACTCTGCCAAATACGCATCAAGTTTCTATGGTCCATTCCGCGACGCAGTTGGTTCAGCAAGTAATTTAAAAGGTGGTAATAAGTATAACTACCAAATGGATGTAGGTAACCGTGCTGAAGCATTACATGAAATTGCTTTAGACATCCAAGAAGGCGCAGATATGGTGATTGTAAAACCAGGAATGCCATATCTCGATATTGTACGCGAAGTGAAAGATACCTTCGGTGTGCCAACTTTTATTTATCAAGTCAGCGGTGAATATGCCATGCTTGCAGGTGCGATTCAAAATGGTTGGTTATCTGATAGTGTGATTTTAGAGTCTTTGATGTGTTGTCGTCGTGCAGGTGCAGATGGTATCTGGACTTATTTTGCTGAAGAAGCAGCGCGTAAACTGAAAGAGATGAAATAACTCTCCGAAGCTACAACACTCCTCACCTCTTTAATAGGGGGGAAGGAATCTTTAAATTGGTTTAACTTTATTATGCATATTGCCATCATTGGTGCAGGGATTAGCGGCTTAATGACAGCACTTGAGCTTGCTGAACAAGGCTGCTCTGTCGATATTTTTGATCAACAACAAGCAGGTCAAGCTGCATCTTGGGCTGGTGGTGGTATTTTATCACCTATGTATCCGTGGCGATATGCACCCGAAGTTAACCAATTAGCTCAGTTTGGAAAACCGCTCTATCAAATGTGGAATGAAAAACTCTACCCAATCACAGGGATTGATTTTCAGATTCACGATACAGGCATGCTAATTTTCGATCAGGACGATTTTGATATTGGGTTGAGTTATGCAGCTAAGTTCAATGAACCTA
This sequence comes from Acinetobacter sp. Z1, assembly GCF_024296945.1. Lineage (NCBI taxonomy): Bacteria > Pseudomonadati > Pseudomonadota > Gammaproteobacteria > Moraxellales > Moraxellaceae > Acinetobacter > Acinetobacter sp. Z1. Next base: position 2,622,455 of record NZ_CP101115.1, read on the forward strand.
TGCAACAATCAGAATATTTTAATCAGGATCAACTCAATCAGATTAATCCACGTGTTTCAGCAAAATTCCAAGAAGCCATTTATTTTCCTCATCTATCCAATGTTCGGAATCCTCGCCTACTTCAATCTCTGATTAGTTATTTGAAACAACATCCTTTGGTTCGTTTTTTTGAATACTGCCCGATTGAAAAACTCCTTATTAAAAATAAAAAAGTAGATGGTCTACAGTTAGATGATGGACGACAATTTTTTGCTGATCATGTTGTGCTAAGTTCAGGTGCTTGGAGTAAACAATGGTCTAAGCAATTACAACGCAATATTCCAGTGCAACCTGTACAAGGTCAAATGCTGTTATTTAAAACACCTGAAAACTGGCTACCGACCATGTGCATGAATCAGGTCATGTATTTGATTCCACGTCAGGATGGTCATATCGTGTGTGGTTCAAGCATGGCTGAGTGTGGATTCAGTACTTCAGTCGATATGCAAACTCAACATGATATTTTTACTGCTTGTCTGAGCATGGTGCCTGAATTAGAAAAATTTCAGGTTGTAAAACGTTGGGCTGGTTTGCGTCCAAGTTCCCCACAAGGGATTCCCTACATCGGTGAAATGCCTAACGTGAAAAATCTATGGGCGAATTTTGGACATTTCCGCAATGGATTATGTATGGGTGCAGGCTCAGCAAAATTGCTCAGACAATTAATATTAGAACAAGAGACGATTGTCCAAGCTGCTGCCTACTCACCTGAACGCTTGAAACAAGATAATTTAGTTTTCCAATAATATGTCTTTGAGTGCTGCATCTAGAGTTGGAAACTTAAATTGAAAGCCATGATCTAGCAAAGCCTGAGGTTCTACATATTGACCATTGAGAATCAATTGAGATTGCTCACCTAAAGCCATTTCAAAGACACATTTAGGCATCGACAGTAGAGGCTTACGTTTGAGAATCTTAGCGGCAACTTTAACAAAAACCTGCTGATTTATTTTTTCAGGTGCGACTAAATTATATACTTTTTGCGAAGCCTCAAGTTGCATCAAAAAAAGAATAGCAGATAAAACATCTTGAATATGTATCCAAACAATAGGTTGCTGACCTGATCCAATTTTGGCAACAACATTTAATTTGATGGGTAATAACATCTGCGGCAAAATACCACCATTCCCAAACACAACACCTAAACGGATAATTTTGGTATTTTGTTGATTAAATTTTAATGCAGTTTGCTCCCAAACTTGGCAAAGTTCAGACATAAAAATTGCTTGCGGAGGTGTGTTTTCATCACAAACATCCACCCAATGTTCTTGAGGATCAATGCCATAATAACCAATTGCTGAACCTGAAATAATAGATTTAGGGAAAATACTTTTTCGTTCTAACCACTCATAGAGCTTTTGAGTCATTTCAACACGGCTTTGAATAAGCTGATGTTTTCTGGTATCACTCCAACGTTTTTGACCGATATTTTCACCCGCTAAATTAATCACGTAATCGATATCAGTTGATGCAATTTGATCAAAATGATTGATCCATATTAAATCTGAATGATGGGAAGCTTTATTTTTTTGTCGCGTAAGTGCGATAACTTGAAAGTCATTTTCCAATAAATAAGGTAAAAGATGAGAGCCAATAAATCCACTTGCTCCAGTCACTAATACCGTCATTTTTTTCATGGGTCTACCTATAAAAAATGAATCTAATAAACAGTCTTAGCAAAATCAAAGTGAATTACAAGTGAACTTTATTAAACTAATTAAACATCTTGTTCGCCATTCGTTGTGCTTGTGCGCCATAGAACCAAAATGTAATTAGATATAGCGGTATGGCTACCATTAACCACATTGCGATAACTGCGAATAAAAACTGAGGTTGCTTTAAATAGAGTAAAAAATTTTGCCAAATTTCAGGATCTTTACGCGCAAAAATAAAAAGTCCAGATAGCAAACCCAAAGCGTTATAGCCCCAAAATATTAAACTAAATCCCAAACTGAAATGTCTTTTTTCTTGCGGACTAGGCGCACGGCGTTGTTGCTTTAAAAATTTGAATAAAACAGAAATCATTGCGATCAAATAAGGTATCGCTGTGAGCACACCAGCAATGCTATTTGGTAAAATAGCAGCAAATACGCCTGCAACTAATGACAAGAGCAAACAAATAATAAAAAACCATAAATAGTATAAACGAAGTGAAATCATGTAGTTAAACCCAATTTGAGTGGTTTCATAAATTAATTATAAATTTTTTTCACTTTTTTTTCATTTTTATGTCAACCATTCCTCAACTTATGCCGTTATATAGGGTACAAGGTCGCAGCAACCGAAGTTTGATTGCACGGCATCCGCAATTTTTTCGGTGACCTTTCATTATGACTCTCCATCTTTAGAAATTGTTTTGTTAGCAGCCAAAACTTTTGATAAAGATTTTGACCGACGATTTATCATCACTCGAATCGTCGGTTTTTATTTTTTTAATGATACAAAAATAAAAACATAGGATTAGCCATGAACTCGATTATCTATTTTGAAATTCAATCCTCCTATCCTAAACGTGATACTCAATTTTATCAAAATGTCTTTGGTTGGCATTTCGAGCATGTTGATGGCTTACCAATCGAATATTATCGTATCGAAACGGAAGGGATTCATGGTGGATTACTTCAACGTCCAGTCGAAATCCCCTCGACTGAATGCGGTACCAATGCTTTTACTTGCACGATTGAAGTAGACAATTTTGATGAAACAGCAGCCAAAATTTTAAGCTTGGGCGGTCTTATAGCGATGGAGAAATTTGTGATTCCTCATCGTTGTTGGCAAGGCTATTTTCTCGACCTAGATAATAATGTCTTTGGTATATGCGAAATAGATGAGAATGCAAAATGACAGTGTTATACTAAATTTTCATAAAATTAAGATAGTTAATTCAAATAAAAATGAAATGTCCAAACTGTCAAAGCGAAGTTGTGAATGAGAATATCAATATCCAAACGGATATGGGGAAATGTCAAAATTGCAATCATATATTCAGAGTATCTGAAAATTTTGATCCATCTCCCCAATTCGCTTTTGATATTAATCAACCACCCAAAGGCGCTTGGTATAAAAACGATATTCAAGAAATCAGACTTGGTGCAACCTTAAGAAGTCCAGTGGCTTTCTTACTTATTCCATTTATGCTGATTTGGTCAGGCGGTTCATTGGGTGGGATTTATGGTACCCAAATAGCGAATCAAGAATTTAGTCTTTTACAAAGTTTATTTGGTATTCCCTTTATCATCGGTACATTCATTTTTGGTTTTTTTACGCTTTTAATGATGTTCGGAAAAGTAGAGTTAACCATTGATCGTCAAGGTGGAAAAGTCTTTACAGGTATTGGGAAACTCGGTAAATCAAAACCTTTTATTTGGAATGAAGTGAGTCGAATCAGAGAAAATCATATTCAAAATGCTTCCAACAAACAACAAGGACAAATCTTTATAGATGCCGCGCAACCCATTCGCTTTGGTTTGGGCTTATCTCCAGAACGTCAACAATATATATTTCATGCATTAAAACGATTACAAATGCAGTATAAACCTGAAAGAAGATAATTCATGGCTTTTCCAATTGAGGAACAATATATTTTAGACGCTGAGAAAGAACTCAACCTTGTATTTCCATCATCTTTTAAAAATAAAATGATGATCGAAAATGGTGGCGATGTTTTTGTTGAAAATGATAATTGGCAAATTTTCCCATTTTTCGATCAATCCAATCAAAAAAGAAAAATACGTACATGCAACCATATCTTGCATGAAACAAAAATTGCGAAACAATGGACTGGCTTTCCATTACATGCCATTGCGATCGCCCGTAATGGATGCGGAGATTATTTAATTTTTCTTCCGCAGAAACACGCCCCACATACGCTTTCAGATCTAGTCCATATTTGGTTTCACGGCACCAATGAAATTCAACCCGTTGATTTAGATTTTAAAACGTTGGTATAGAGCCTATGTTAAAATGCTAAATCAACTTATCGCATAAGTGTTTGATGATTAAAATAAAAAATTGGAATTATTTACCCTGAAACTGTGGCAAGCGTCTTTCAAGCATGGCTCGAACACCCTCTTGAGCATCCTCAGATTCAAATAGTGGTTTAAGGTAGTTATCCATTTTATCAAAGGCAACTGTATGCCCTAAAGTCACTCCATCGGTTGCAGAAGCTAATAGAGCCTGCACAGCAAGTGGCGCAGCAATACAAATCTCTTTAGCAACTTCGATCGCACGCTCAAGTTGCTTACCTTTTTCTACAACCTCAGAAACAAGATTCAACTCATTGGCTTTTTGAGTATCAAAGGTTTTACCTGTAAGTAAATAAGGCATCGCTTTTTGCCAACCAGCTGCCTGTACAAAACGAACCGTTGCACCGCCAAAAGGCATAATCCCCCGTAGTACTTCGAGTTGCCCAAACACAGTATCTTCACTGGCTATTACCACATCTGCATTGAGCATGAGTTCCACTCCAGCGGTATAACAAATACCCTGCACTGCAACCACAACAGGTTTAGTTCTGTGTCGTCCTCCAACGCCCCAAGGATTAATTTGAGCATCGGCAAAATTAAAAATCCCATGCGGAATTTTCGGTTGTAATTCCACTAGGTCTAGACCAGCGGTAAAATGATCTCCATGCGCAAAAATGACAGCACAACGTAATTCAGGATTATTTTCATATTCTGTTAATGCTAAAGATAAATCCTCAATCATATGGCTATCAAAGGCATTGCGTTTTGCTACACGATCTAAACCGATCAACATAATATGATCAATCATTTCACGGCTTACTTTTCCTAAGCTCATTTTCTATTTCCTGTTATTTGATGTATTTTCGATACCAAACTAGTTGATCGTTTTAAAATGATCAAGCGATATCTTGTAGCTAGTTTCTGCTTGGCTAAGCTCTACTTTTTTCTTGAATACGTGCTACCTTATTCGCATTCATTTCATTATTAGATTCACTTATGACCGTGCGTTTTTTTCATACGTCTGACTGGCATTTGGGGCAGTTTTTTTACAACCATTCCCGCCACTACGAACATGAACAATTTCTTGTATGGTTACTTGAGCAAATCAAAATTAAACAACCGCATGCTTTACTCATTGCAGGTGATATTTTTGATGTGATCAATCCAAGCTCACAGGCACAAAAACAGCTTTATCAATTCCTTGCTGATGCCCATGATCTTGCACCACAAATGCAAACATTGATGATTGCGGGAAATCATGACTCAGGCTATCGCATTGAACAAGTAGAACCCTTACTCGAAAAATATAATGCAAAAACAGTCGGAGTGATTCGCTGGAATGAAGATAAAAGCTTAGATTTAGATCGTTTAATTTTGCCAATTTATGATGAACAAAAACAGATTGTTGCATGGTGCATCGCCCTACCTTTCTTACGTTCAGCCGAAATCACAGGTTTCAATGAAAATACCACCAACAGTCAAAATGCGATTGCTTATTTACATCAACATTTAATCGCTGAAGCAAAACGCCGTAAAACTAATGATCAAGCTTTAATTTTGATGTCACATGCACACATGCAAGGTGGTGAAACTTCAGATTCTGAACGTCCAATTATTATTGGTAATGAAGAGGCGCTTTCAACTACGCTGTTTGATGATGAGATTGACTATGTGGCTTTAGGACATCTGCATAAACCACAGAAAGTTGGGCAAGATCACATCCGTTATAGTGGCTCTCCGATTCCTTTGTCATTTAGTGAAATTAACTATAAACACCAAGTGGTTGAAGTCACGATCGATCCCATTAAAACTGAAAATCAAGTTGAGTTTGAAGCAATTGCCATTCCGCGAACGATTCAATTACACAAAATTAAAGGTGAACTCAATGACGTCATGCAGCGACTCAAAAATCTGCCACAGGGCCTCATTGAATGTATAGATCATCGTGAATATGTCGATATTGAATACCACACGGCAACGCCTCCCCAGCCAAATCTTAGACAACAATTTGAAGATGCCCTGCCTAAAGATCGTTACCGTTTAGTGAGGATTTCACGACAATATTTATCCAATCAAACCCATGCAGAAAGTGAATCAAAAATTAATTTAGAACCACCGACACCCGAAAAACTGTTTCAACAAATTTGGGAGAAAAAAGGCTATAGCGCTGATGATGAAGTCACCAAAGACTTTTTAAGCTTAGTTGCTGAAGCACAGAAAAAAATTGAAGATGATCAAACAGTTTAAGGATTTGCCATGAAAATTTTATCCATTCGACTAAAAAATCTGGCATCTCTTGCAGGTGAGCATTTTATTGATTTTGAAAGTGAACCTTTAGCGCATGCTGGATTGATTGCTATTATTGGTAAAACGGGTGCAGGTAAATCCACAATTTTAGATGCGATGTGTCTTGCTCTATTTAATAAAATTCCAAGACTAAAAGACAGTGATGGCAAACTGTTAGATGTTGATGGTTCAGAATTGTTAACCAACTCTCCTCTCACTGTATTACGTCGTGGTACTGGGCATGGTTTTGCCGAACTATGTTTTGTTGCACAGGATCAAAAGCATTATCTCGCACGTTGGGAAATTAAACGTGCTCGTGAAAATGCCAATGGTAAATTACAAAGTGTACAACGCTCATTGAAATGCCTCACCGATGGCGTGGTTGTCGCAGATAAAACCAAAGCCGTCGAAACGCATATTCAACAAATTACACAGCTCAGTTTTGAACAATTCACTCGTGCGGTACTTTTGGCACAATCCGAAGTAACTGCTTTTTTAAAAGCACGTGATAATGAACGTGGTGAATTATTGGAATATCTGACCAACTCCAGTATTTTTGCCAAGATTGGACAGTTGGCTTTTGAAAAAACCAAAGAAGTTCGCTTACAACGAGAAAAATTAGAAAGTGTTTTAGGTCATATTGAAATTCGTTCTGATGAAGAAATCGCTGAGTTACAACAGCAATTCCAACACTTACAGCAACATGTGCAACAACTTGAAAATGAAAAAAATCAATTCAAACAACAACAACAGTGGTTTGAACAACGCACTAAAATTAACCATGAAATTGGTTTAAAACAGCAACAGTTTGATCTGCAACTTAAAGCGCAAGAAAACATTGCTAAAGATCGTCAATTACTGGGTCAATTAGAAACATTTGCTGAGATACGTCCTATTGTATTTCAACAACAACAGTTGCAAAAAACATTGCAACAACTCGCGCCACAAATTCAACAAAAGCACAATGAATTTAGTACCTTAACCACTCAATTTGAGCAACAAAAAAAGCTGTATACACAAGCAGAAACAACACTCAATCAATTTCAAGATTTCGAGCAAAAGCATCAAACTGAACTGACACAAGTACGCAAGTTTGTGCAAGAACGTGACTATATTGCTGAAGAATATAAGAAAACTAAAAGTCGACTAACTCAACTGGAAAGTCAGAAGCAACCACTCATCGAGCAACAACAACAGCTTGAGCAAAGCATCCAAAACTTGAGTGCGCAACATACGGCTTGCTTAGAACAGTTAAAACATAGTGCCCAATACGCTCCTTTGGATAAAGGTTTACATGCCCATATTCAACAACTTAAGCAATTTATTCAGCAATATCAGAAAGTAGAAAACACGTTAGGCTCCATTCAACAAGCACAGACCCAACTTAAGCAAGATCAAAATACATTCAACAGTTTAGTTACTCAATTTGGCACCACCCAACACATTGAACAGCGTATTGAGCAACAGTCGAAACTAAAAGAAACCCAACAAATTCGCCTCAATCAATTGGATACAATTCAACAAAAACTTCAGCATTATTTTGAATTAAAAAATGAAGTGCTTACGCAGCAAAACAAATTTGAAACTGTACAAAAGCAAGCTCAACAGCTAGAACAACGTAGCAAAAAAACTGAGCAGGAATATGATGCTGCTAAAACTGAACGCGAAAGACTACAACAGATTTTGCAACAACAACGTCTATTGCATGCTGAAAATATTGAACACCTAAGAGCTGAACTCAAGCACGGTGAAGCATGTCTAGTCTGTGGCAGTACTAAACATCCTTATCGTGATGACCAGAACCAAATCTCTAAAACGTTATATGTCTTACAGCAACAACAAGAATTGCAAGCGATTCAACAGGAACAACAGCTTTTCCAACTTTGGCAAAAAGCTCAACAACAATTTACTCAAAGCCATACCGAACAAAATCAATTGCAACAGCACTTGCAGCAATTGAATGAAAAAGTAAAAGCACATGATCAGGTGCTACAACAGCATATATCACAGACGAATATTCAACTCGATTTCAGTCTCACTGAGTATGACATCACAACTAAGATGCAAACGTTGGTTTTAGAAGCATCACAAATTCAACAGCAGCTTGAAAAAGAATTACTACAACTTAATCAAGCCAATAAAGATCAGCATGTGCTTCATCAAAACATTCAAAATACACGTCATCAACTAGAAACCGTAGAGCACTTACAACAACAGATTCAGCATATCGTGGATTGCCTCAATGCTGAAGATAAAATGGCTTGGTCTAAACATTGTTTGCCATTCTCACAACACGTATTACAAGCATTGCAACAACGTAGCCAACAACTAGAGCATGCAGAATCGCTCAACAATCAGAAAGAACAAATTGATCAGCAGTTGAATGTATTAAAGACCAATTTGGCGGGGCTCACTACGCAACAAACAGAGTGCGCGCAACAATTAAAAGACATAGAAATTAAAGGTAAACAGAATACGGATGCTGCTAATCAACTGATTATCACCATGACAGGTTCAGCTGAAATTAAAGCCAATGAATGGTTGCAACAGCATGATCAACAACGTCAGCAATTGCAGAGTCAATATCAGCAGTTAAAGCAAAGTTTTGAACAAGCTCGTCAGAATTATGAGCAGCAGAAAAATGTGCTCGAACAACTCAAAGCACAGCAGCAACAAAATCATGATGCTCTTGAACTATGTAAAACAGAAATCATCAATTGGTTAGCTCAGTATCAACATCTTGCAGAAGATCAACTCAGCGAATTACTTGCGATTTCATCAACTCAAGAACAGCAGATTCGAAATGCAATACAACATGCAGATCGGGCGATAAGTGAAGCAAATTCTGCACTGAAAACTATTCAAGAACAGTTAAATACGCATCTTCAATCAGAACCCAATATTCAGGTTGAACAACTGTCTGAATTGATGAGAGCCAATCAAGAAACTTTACAACAGACAACAGATCAACGTGATCAACTTAAACTTCAACTGGAAGTTCATCAGCAAAATTTAGCCAAACAAAAGCAATTTACGGATCAGATTCAACAGATCCAACAACAAGAACACCGCTGGAATAAAATTTCTAGTCTGATTGGTGACGCCAAAGGAAAAGATTTTCGTGATTTAGCCCAACAGTACAATCTCGACATTTTACTTGAATATGCCAATCAACAATTGGCGATGTTGTCTCAACGCTATACCTTAAAACGTTTAGACAATTCGCTGAGTCTTGCGATTATTGATCATGATATGGATGGTGAAACCCGTTCAGTGGCTTCACTGTCTGGTGGGGAATCTTTCCTCACTGCCCTCGCCATTTCATTGGCGATTGCCAATATGGCATCAGGTTCTATGAAAATCGAATCTTTATTTATTGATGAAGGCTTTGGGACTCTAGATGCATTTTCTCTGCATATGGTGATGAATGCGCTGGATCAATTACAGAGCCAAGGACGTAAGGTCATTTTAATCTCACACATTCAGGAAATGCATGAACGTATCCCTGTGCAGATTCAGGTACAGCCGATTGGTTCAGGATCAAGTCGGATCGAAGTGGTGGGGTGAAAATAACAACCTTAATGGAAATTAAAGAAATACAACAAGATGACTTATTCAAATTAATATCTATCTATAAACGTATGTCTGATCAAGAGCTTACTGAATATGTTTGTTTACATAACTTAGAAACGGAATTATATGCTGTACTATGCGCAAATTTTTTTAATCCGTCCTCCTCTAATGAAGATCATACTTATTTCAAAAAATTGACAATAGAATTATTACTTGAAGAATCTCCTCTTACCCGTTGTGAGTGGTTTTCTTCAATTAAACAAGCGATTGATCAACATGATTTAGAATTTAGCTAGTTACAATTTCTGAGTAAAATTATGAGCTAACTAATTTTATGATGGTTGAATTATCCTGCAAAACAAACCTAATGAATATCAATAAAGCTGTTATTTTCGATCTTGATCAAACTTTACTCGATAGAACCACATCTCTGATCAATTTTTTAACTTGGCAAACGAATTACTTTCGATTAGTTCCCAATCAAATCAAACAACAGTTTATCCAACGCTTTCTTGATATAGACGATAATGGCAAAGTTTGGAAAGATGTTGTTTATGAGAGCTTAACTCAAGAGTTTATGATCAAACATATTTCTAAAGAGCAACTCTTAGAAAGTTATATCAATGACTTCAATAAATTTTCATGTTGTTTCAGAGATGTTGAAGAAACGATTCTTGATCTTAAACAAAAAGGTTATTTAATTGGATTAATCTCTAACGGGAAGACACCCTTTCAAGAACATAATTTCTATGCTTTAGGTCTAACTGAATTCTTCACAAGTATCATCGTTTCTGAGGCTGTAGGACTTCGAAAACCAGATCCCGCAATTTTTTTATTATCTTGCAAGCAGCTGGGTGTTTACCCACATGATTGTATCTTTGTCGGAGATAATGAAATGGCAGACATACAAGGCGCAAAAGACGTTGGTATGAAAACAATTTTCTTTAACCCCGACCCTTCAATTTCTTCACAAATAGCTGATCAGAATTTACACCTTTTTAAAAACTTTATGCAGGTTTTTAAAACTTTAAACAACTTATGACTTAATAGAATCACTTCAGAACCAAAATTCTGAAGTGATCATGCTATATCAAATTAATTTTTATCAGCTGGAAAGGCTTTAGGTGGTGGTGCATATTTAGACGACTTGTCATCATCCTCTGTTGAATTTGAATCAAGTGATTTAACTTGATAAATCGCTGTTCCTATAATACCTGTATTTTGAATTGAGCCGTTATCCGAATTCGCTGCATAAGCATCTGCGGGCTTGCTAAAGGTAAAAGATGCAACAGCAGAGTTACTTTTACGGAAACCTTCTATTTTAAGCTCACTATGTGGGCGTAATACATAGCCTGCATTACTACGCGAAGCAACACTGCCATTTAACACATCAATTCCATCAACGCTTGCTACCACCTCATAGGTATTATCCGTATGATTCTCATATTTTAATTGGTAGCTTTGACCTTGGTTACCTGAAAGATAATAATCTTGGTTATCTCGAAATAACGCCAATGGATTATTTGTATCATCGACAACAGAAAAACTGAGTTTCCCTGCACCCAGAGAAATACTATTTACCGTCTTTCCTTGATATTGTTTATTAGCGTAACGAATTTGTGACTCAGCAATTGGTTGCTCTGTTAAGCGTGTTAAATTTACTTCAGTCACATGCGAGCTAATTTCCCCCCCCATTTTGTACCAAGTTTTTCGTCCAAAGCTACTTGAGCATTACTATCAGTCGCTTCTGTGAGAATATCACTCTCTTTTTTACTACAAGCAGCTAAAAATAAACATAAAAGAAAAGACATTAAAAAATACAATTTTTTCATTCTAAATTTGATCCTAAATTCAATTTTTTATCTTTGTAAAAATAATCGTTATTCATTTATATTCAGGTTCAATATAAATGAATAAACACCTCATTCTAATTTATGCCGTTTTTTTTCAGCAGCAAAGATATTTTATATAATTGTAATTTTTGCTTTATCTCTACGGATATTTATCAATTCGCTTTGTTAGTTTGAATAATCCCGTGCTCCGAATAATGCCGTCCCAACTCTAACCATCGTTGATCCTGCTGCAATTGCAGCATCTAAGTCACCTGACATGCCCATACTCAAAGTATCCCAATTTTGAGGCTGTGCATGTAATGATTTCACTTGATCAAATAAAGTTTTAGCATCAACAAATGCAGCAATATTATCAGGTGCTGGAATCACCATCAAACCACGTAAACGCAAATTTGGTAGTCGGCTGATTTGCTCTACTAATTCAGCGACCTCTTCTGGCTGACAACCATCTTTAGAGTCTTGTCCGTCAATATTGACTTGTAGACATATATTTAACGGCTTTTGACTATCTAGACGTTGATTCGATAATCGTTCAGCAATAATTAAGCGGTCTACTCCATGTACCCAATCAAATTTTTCAGCCAAATGCTTGGTTTTATTACGCTGTACATGACCAATAAAGTGCCATTCGATCTGTAAATCCTGTAATTCTTCAATTTTTTCTAAGGCTTCTTGCAAATAGTTTTCACCAAAACTGCGCTGTCCAACTTGATACATCTCTCGCAAATTTTTACTCGGGTGTGTCTTTGATACAGCCAACAATTGCACAGATTTAGGATCACGATGAACATGCTGACATGCTTGCTCTATTAGACTCAAAACGTGTTGACGGGCGTGTTGCGATTGATTCATTGACACAGTTCTCACTTATGAAATCTTTTTTTGCTTCCACATTCTATAAGGTGTTGGTAAGCCTGAATGAAAGCCGTATATTATTCTACAAAATAATGAGACATTTTAATTTGTTTCGGGGAAATTATGGATATTACAGAATTACTCGCCTTTTCAGTGAAAAACGGTGCTTCAGATTTACACCTTTCAGCAGGTATGCCACCGATGATTCGTGTCGATGGTGAAGTTCGTCGCATTAACTTACCAGCATTAGAACATAAAGATGTACACCGTTTAGTGTACGACATTATGAATGACAAGCAACGTCGTGATTTCGAAGAAGACCTTGAAACAGACTTTTCATTTGAAGTTCCAAACATTGCCCGTTTTCGTGTGAATGCATTCAACCAAAACCGTGGTGCTGGTGCAGTATTCCGTACCATTCCATCGAAAGTATTAACGATGGAAGATTTAGGATTAGGATCAATTTTTAAAGAAATTTGTGACTATCCACGAGGTATCGTACTGGTCACAGGTCCTACTGGTTCTGGTAAATCAACCACCTTGGCTGCAATGATCGACTATATTAATGAAAATCGTTATGACCATATTTTAACAGTCGAAGATCCAATCGAATTTGTACACCAATCTAAAAAGTGTTTGATCAACCAACGTGAAGTACATCGTGATACGCATGGCTTTAATGCTGCATTACGTTCAGCATTGCGTGAAGATCCAGATATTATTTTGGTCGGTGAGATGCGTGACTTAGAGACTATTCGCCTTGCCTTAACAGCTGCGGAAACAGGACACTTGGTTTTTGGTACGCTACACACCACCTCTGCTGCAAAAACTATTGACCGTGTTATCGACGTATTCCCTGCCGAAGAAAAAGATATGGTACGCGCCATGTTATCTGAATCTCTACAAGCAGTTATTTCGCAAACACTGTTAAAGAAGAATGGTGGTGGGCGTGTAGCAGCACATGAAATCATGATCGGTATCCCTGCGATTCGTAACCTTGTTCGTGAAAACAAAGTCGCACAAATGTACTCTGCTATTCAAACAGGTGCTAACTACGGTATGACCACGTTAGATCAAAGTCTCAAAACTTTAGTATCTAAAGGTATGATCAGTCCCCAAACAGCGCGTAACGTTGCGAAACAACCTGAATCATTCCTATAAAAATAAATGGATTAGAGAAACCTCATGGACTTTAATGATTTACTCAATTTGATGATTCAACAAAATGCATCGGACTTATTTGTGACTGCCGATGTAGAACCATCAATGAAAATAAACGGGCAGATTGTGCCCGTTGCTAAAACCAAATTGTCAGGTGAAATTGTTGGTCAATTGGTCAATTCAATTATGACTGACAAGCAGCGTAAAGAGTTTGCTGACACGCGTGAATGTAACTTTGCAATTACCAACCGTGAAAAGACAGCTCGATTCCGTGTCAGCGCTTTTCAACAACGTGATATGCCAGGCATGATCTTGCGTAAAATTGAAACGCATATTCCAACCATGGATGATCTTAAGTTACCCGAAGTTCTGAAAGAACTTGCAATGACTAAGCGCGGAATTATTATTTTCGTAGGTGCTACAGGTACCGGTAAATCAACGTCATTGGCTTCAATGATCGGTTTCCGTAACCATAACTCGAAAGGTCATATCATTACCATTGAAGACCCAATTGAGTTTGTACATCAACATGCAGGTTGTATCGTTACTCAGCGTGAAGTCGGTATTGATACAGACTCATTCGAAATTGCGTTAAAAAATACATTACGTCAAGCGCCTGACGTGATCCTGATTGGTGAGATTCGTTCACGTGAAACCATGGACTATGCCATTGCATTCGCAGAAACTGGTCACTTGGTTTTAGCTACACTGCATGCAAATAACGCAAACCAAGCACTTGATCGTATTATTCATTTCTTTGAAGCCGACCGCCATAGTCAGCTCTACATGGATTTATCATTAAATTTAAGAGCAATGGTCGCCCAACAGCTTATCCCTACCCCAGATGGCAATTCACGCCGTGCGGCGATTGAAATTCTAATTAATACACCTTTATTGGCTGATTACATCCGTAAAGGTGAAGTACATGAAATTAAAGATCTGATGAAGCGTTCTCGTGAATTAGGAATGCAGACCTTTGACCAAGCTTTATTTGATTTATATAAAGCAGGCGAAATTACATATAAAGATGCGTTGAAGCATGCTGACTCGCCAAATGACCTTCGTCTCACGATCAAACTTTCAGAAGAAGGGTCTGATCAATTATTGAATGCCAGCAAAAATATTACCTTTGATGGTCAATAGTTAAATTAAGCCTATAAAAAAGGAAGGTTTTTTGTAACCTTCCTTTTTTATTTGTTCAGTTTTAGTGAACTTTAAACATCAACTAAAATGACATTTATTTCTTACGATAAGTTTCTTTACATTCTGGGTTATTGCAATAACCATATAAATTTAAAGAGTGACCCGTTAAAGTAAAACCATGCTGTTCAGCAACAGTATGCTGTTCTTTCTCGATAGTATCGTTAGTAAATTCAATAACTTTATTACAGTTCAAACATACCAAATGATCATGATGATCTTCTTGCATGATCTCAAAAACTGAATGATTATTCTCAAAATGATGACGTTGAATAATACCAGCAGCTTCAAATTGTGTTAATACACGGTAAACTGTCGCTAAGCCAACATCTTCACCTTGCTCAAGCAAAGTTTTATAAATATCTTCAGCACTTAAATGATGTTGTTTTGAATTTTCTAATAATTCCAAAATCTTAATACGAGGAAGGGTTACTTTAAGTCCAGCTTTGCGTAAGTCTTGATTGGAAATAGGCATGAAAAAGGTCTCTCAACAAATCTTAAGTTGGAATAGGCAATAGAGTTTAGATGCAGTATGATCTATCCTTGAACCAAATGCATCATCATTTATCAGGATAGTGTAGCAAAATGCAAAAAATCATGCTGGCGTTATTCGTCACTTCAGTACTAAGCGGTTGTTCAGTCTTTGGTGTTTATAAAGTCGATATTCCACAGGGAACACCATTAACAAAAGCACAAGCATCTCAAGTACAAGTAGGCATGAGCTTTCAACAAGTCCGTTTCTTGCTGGGTAGTCCAACAGTAACAGATCCACTAAATCCACAACGTTGGGACTACATCTACAACTATATTCCTGGTACTTATGCTAAAAAAGCAAAAATTCCAGCGGCACATGGGCAGCATTTAAAAGTTTATTTTGATGCAAATGGTATCGTGGAGCGAGTTGAAGGTTTAGAAACTATTCCAGACTCTCAGCCAGGTTTACCAGCATCAAAAGAAGCGATTTTAACTGCGCCACCACTATAGTCAGTTTAAAATAAAAAGAAACCCCTCATCGAATCAATCGTGAGGGGTTTTATTTATGAACTTGATGACCTAAACCGATTACCTTTTACAAATCGACCAACAGGATTTTTCGCAGCTCGTTTACGACGAATATCCTTGGGATTAATCGTGAGTGCGCGATAAATTTCAACACGATCGCCTACTTCTATCGGTGTATCAGCTTCAATTTTGGTGCCAAATACACCTATATGTAAAACCTCTGGCAAACTGACCTGATCAGCTAAGCCACTGGCATCAATGGCTTGTTGCGCTGTCATACCTTCATTAAAGCGAACCGCGATATGAAATTGCTGCTCAGGTGATGCATAAGCCACCCAAACCTGTTGAGCCTGTTCCATTACAACACTTGCCCAATCACAGCAATAATGGCGACTATAATAGACAAAGGCAGTACTAAGCGTACAGCAATACGCCATAGATTATAAAATAGCTCATTACTAAAACCCATCGCTTTACGAAGGTGGCTAATTTTCATAATCCAACCAGCAAACAATGCATAAATTAGGCAAATCACGAGTCCCCACACCATTAGTAAGGTATTAAAGATTTGTTCAACTTGCGGCACAATCCATACAGCAACAGCAGCAAATAAAATTAACCATTGAATGACAACTGCAAGCTGTCGTTGCGCCAATTGTTCTTTAGCAAACTGAATTAATAGTGCAGCCGACATGATTGCTGCAAAAATCCAAGCAAACGCTGGAAGCTGTGCTTGAATAGAAAAGAATCCAAAAGCAATGACTGCAAGTAATTGCGCAATCCAAATCGGTAAAGCAGTCGCAGTTGCTGAATTTTGAGTTTTAATCGTAGCTAAACTGCTCTGCCAATATAGACCTAAGCCTAGACCACTTGCCACTAAAGCAAGAACAGTCGCATTGCCCCACTCTTTAAACTCAATGCCTGTCCAGTGCCAAGATTGTAATTGAGTTCCCATTACATTCGCGAAAATGAACGCAGCAACCACACCTAAAGTTGTTAAAGCAATTAAGAATGTACGAGGAATAAAAGACAAACCTAATGCAATAACAGCACATATAGCGAATAAAACTTGCTGAGAAATCTCTAATCTAAGTTGCTCTTCGAGAACACCAGTAGCTGTAGCTAACACGCTCCCTGCAAAGAATGGCACAAAAACAACTGCTAACCATCCTACAGCACGCCATTTTGATGAAGCATCAGCATCGCGAGTTAATGAAGAAAGTGCCTGCAATGCTGTAGTCTGAGAGCGTTTAGCAAGCGCAATTTCAAGATAAGCAATCGGTAATGCTAATAAAAGCATTGTTCCTAGCCACAGTAGCCAAAAATCGAATTGACGATCAATTTGAATTCCAACGGTCGGTGCCAATGTGGTAATCATGACAAAAGATAAGCAAAACGCCATCACTGGAGCCAGCCAGCGTGATAGTGTTGTGTCCTGCATAATGCATTCCTTGAAAAATCTTTGAACTCATTGCGCTTTATGGTGTTTGCAATGAAATATTCAATCTATTTTGCCCTTCTCAGGCTTGAAAATCAAAACAAAAGATACGGAAAGAAAAAAAGCAAACCATCTTTAGATGATTTGCTGCGCACTCGTTGTTATATTATTAAGTAGCCCTCTTATTTTCACTCATATTTACCTTATTATTTTTATTAAATAAGAGGGCTTTTTTTATTATCTTGATATTATGAGAAAAATCTAGAAAACCAATTTTTCCCTTTTTTCTTTTCATTTTCCTTAATAATACCAATCATATTTTCTTTCACAGCACCCACATAATCAGCATCATCATGACGAATATGATTAATCAGCCATTTTGAAAGCGCTTCGTGCAACTCTTTATCTATTTCATGCCCTAGTTCAAATCGTTCCCGATATGTCTCTATCTTTTTGATAAATAAGTCATGTACTCGCTTATGAGGAACTCGATATTTATAGTTTGCTTCTTCTTGCAAGCTTTCCTCAAAAGTAAAATGTGACTGTGTATAATCAATAATATTATCTAAAACATCTTTCATTTTTACACGATCATTGGCATGCTTTAAATCAGCGATTTCATTAATATAATCTAGAATACGTCGATGTTGATCATCGATAACCTCTATTCCTGTATTATATTCGACAGACCATTTCATACTCATATCGAACCCCAAACCGAACTTGATTTATTGAATAAACACATAATATCGACAAAACAAACAAATAAAAACACAGCATTTTTGTCAGATTTTAATTTTTTCAATAAAAATAGAATAAACGCTTGTTTTATATTTATTTTAATAATTTAACCAATCAAAATACTCAAGTATTTTTTAACCAGTGAGAAAAAATATCTCTTTAATTTTATTGAAATATAGAAAAAATAGTTAACTTAAACATTACAATCAAGTACAGATTTAATAATATTTAAATTAAAGATTCATTAATATTGATCAGCTTTCGTAATCCGTTTTAATTCAGGATTTTCTTTTTCTCGAATAAGTCGTTCAACTCGAGTTAATGCATGCTTAATAGGTCGCCCATCTTGGAATAAAATCATTTCACCAGCTTGATAAGCCGCCCAATTTTCATTGTGAGTCAATGGTTCAGTTGTGATCACCGCCACACGATCTTCTGGCGTTGTAACCTCACTAAAATCAACTTCTACATCTAAATCAATTAGGTGTGCATTCTGAAAAGGATATTCCCGTACTAACCAATGTAATTTAGTGGTCGCGTAGCTAAAAAGTGCTTTCCCGTTTGATAAACAGAAATTAAAAGTACCATGCTCGGCAATTTCAGGAGAAATCTTCTCTAAAAGTGAAAAAATCTTTTCAATACACGGCTCGGTATAGCCAAATTCTTCAACCATTTGATCGAGCAAATAACAAAAAGCACGTTCACTATCCGTATTACCCACAGGTTCAAATCGCCCACTCAACCTCGGATTAAAATTATGCAAATCACCATTGTGGGCAAATATCCAATGTCTACCCCATAATTCTCGTAAAAATGGATGTGAATTTTCGAGAGTAATTTTACCCTGAGTTGCTTTACGAATATGCGCAATTACATTTCGAGATTTAATTGGATAATTTCGAACTAAATCGGCAATTGGAGATTCTACTGCGGATTGATTATCAACAAATAAACGACAAGCTTTGTCTTCAAAGAATGCGATGCCAAAGCCATCACAATGATCAGACGTAACACCAGCTCGTTGGGAAAAACCACGAAACGAAAAAGTAATATCTGTTGGCGTAGCGCAATTCATTCCTAATAGTTGGCACATATCTTTTTAACTTGCTGACATCTTTGCCTATTGTGCATGAGGTTCAGACTGCTTGTAAATCTGAATATGTGCTCACTATTGGATTAAGAATGATAAATCACTACCTTTGTGCCATTTTATTGAAAACAAAAGATGTCGCGATTTTATTCACTTCCAAGAAAACAAAATAATCTAAACATTTAAATTCTTCATCATAAAATGCTTGTTTTGATAACTTAGACTGCATACCTAGATAGGTTTTGAAGAGCTTTGGCATGCGTTCATCTTGAGGAAAACTATAATCAGGACGTTCAGGTTCAAAAGCACGTTTAGAGCGAATATCGATAGTGTGTTGATCTGATAATTGTTGTATTTGACGGTGTGTATAATATGTACGCGCCAAGTTATCTTCTAAATGAATACTGACACAGCCCATCAAATATTTAGCGCGCATTGACCAAAGTACCTTTGGCGCTAGATTTAACCATAACATCGATAAAGCTTTACCAGAGCGGAATTTTGGATGTACACAAGTACGGCCTATTTCTAAAATACTTGGCAAATTTGACAGGCTTGGAACAACTTCAAACTCTTTAGCGCTATAACTTTGTCCAATTTCATGACCTTGAAATAACTTTAATCGTGTATAGGCAACGATTTCACCCGTCCATTTCTCACGTAAAACTGCATGTTCACAACCAAAATCATAGAGATCTTGATCAAGCCCATCTTCAAACGTCATGCCAAATTGATGAGAAAATTGATTTGCTCTAAATCTTTGTACTTCTTGTAATTCTTTTAAATTGTCTACCCATTCAAAACGAAATTGATTTTGCGTAGGCTTTGTACGTAAAGGTGACGTCAATGTGTGACGATAATGATTTAATTTTTCTAGCATAATGAAAGCTCCTTATGTCTAGAGTTACCTTAAATCGATTAAATGACATTGAAATGACTATAACATGAACAGATCATGACGAAAAAAAAGACCTACATGAGGTCTTTTTTAAATCTTAGAATTTTAATGCTTAGCGCGATTGGTAATTAAAGTACCTACACCATGATCGGTGAAAATTTCCAATAAAGTTGCATGTGGTACGCGACCATCGACGATATGCGCACTGATCACACCACCTTTGACTGCATCCAACGCACAACCCACTTTAGGAATCATGCCACCATAAATCACACCTGTTTCAATCAAGCGATCAACTTCTTGCGTACTTAATCCAGTCAGTAAATTTTTATTTTCGTCTAATACGCCTGTAATATTCGTCAATAAGATGAGCTTCTCAGCACCCAATGCTTCAGCGACTTTACCAGCAACGAGATCTGCATTGATATTATAAGTATTGCCTTCTTCATCAACACCTAAAGGCGCAATCACTGGAATAAAATCACCTTGCGTAAACATTTCTAGAACGTCTGTTTTAACGCCAGTGACTTCACCGACCATACCCAAATCAATTTGAGAAATTGAGCCATCAGCTTCCTGTTTTTCCATGAGTAATTTACGCGCACGCAATAAATTACCATCCTTCCCTGTTAAACCAATCGCACGACCACCATGTTGATTGATTAGATTTACAATCGATTTATTTACACTACCACCTAAAACCATTTCAACCACTTCCATGGTTGCTTGATCAGTGACTCGCATGCCATCAATACGATCTGATTCTTGTCCTAGGCGTTTTAGTAATGAATCAACTTGTGGCCCACCGCCATGCACTACAATTGGATTTAATCCCACAGTTTTTAATAAAACGATGTCTCGAGCAAATGAACTTTCTAACTCAGGATCAGTCATTGCATTACCACCATATTTTACAACCAACGTCTTACCTGCAAAACGTTGGATATACGGCAAAGCTTCAATCAAAATTTTTGCTTTATCAATGCCGATATGCTCATGTGGCATATGCTTCTCCTTACTAAGCTTGTGCGAGTTCTAATGCAATTTTAGGATATTGATCCTGCAACATAGAAACAAAATTTTGGCGAATTTCATCTAAACGATTGAGGTTATCCGCATCAAAACGAAATGTGAAGTATTCACCCGTATTGGATGCTCGAATAATGCCAAAACCATCATCAAAATCAAGTCTTACACCATCTATTTTACTAATACGAGCACCTAAATGTTGGCTCAAGATTTCAATATCAAGCAAAACCTGTTTCGGGTTGACAGTATGCGTACTAATATAAGTATCTTCTGTACAATATCGTTCAGGATAAATTTCTAATAATTGGGATAAACATTTTACGTTTGATTGAGTTAAATATTCCATCACACGTAATGCGGCATACAAACCGTCGTCATATCCAAATCCACGACCATCATTAAATACATAATGACCAGCATATTCACCACCAAACACAGCTTCACCATGCGACTGTGATAAATAAGCCCGTAAAAAACTGCTGCCCGTACGAATCATCTTGGCTTGACCATTCAAATGCTGAACAGTATCTTCGACCATTTTTGAGCATTTCACATCAAAAACGATTTGCTTATGAGGATGTTGCTTTAAACATATTTCAGCAAATAATGAAATTAAGCGATCTGGGCTAATGATATGTGCATGTTCATCAATAAGTACCACTCGATCACCATCACCATCTAAAGCAATGCCTAGATCCGCTCGTTCAGAAATGATTGAAGCTTGTAATTGTGTTAAATGCTCAGCATGAGACGGATCTGGAGCATGATCAGGAAAATGTCCATTTGCTTCACAGCGAATAGCGATCACTTCACAACCTAGCTTCTCAAGGACCAATTTCGCACAACGTCCAGCCGAACCATGTAATCCATCTAACACAACTTTTAATGGCCTAGATAATCGAATATCACTGATTAACGATTGTTGATATTGCAAGCAATATTGAGGAACTATTTTATGTGATTGCTCTAAATTATAATTAGGCAGAATATGCCCGATAGAGCTTTCAGCTAATAATCCGATCTTTTGTATCACTTCGGGACTTGGAGGCTCTCCATTTAAAATCCACTTAATACCATTATCAGATTTAGGATTATGGCTTGCTGTTATCATAATGCCATTGCCGTCAAAATCACGCGCAATGTAATACATCATGGGCGAAGAACAACAGCCAATATTGGTTACTTCAAAACCCTGTTGTTGAAATATATGTTGAATAATTGCTGCGTAATAAGGGCTAGTTAAACGAGCATCATAACCAATAATAATACGATTCTGGTGAGCATCTTTATATTGCGCAACTAAAGCGTACGCGATTGAATGAATCACATCTGGTGTTAAATTGCTCAGTTGTCCACGGATATCATAAGCACGAAAAATATTCAGAGGAAATGTATGCTTTATATTCACAGCTAGCCCCTATTTTTTATAATTGAAATGCTAATCCAAAAAATAAAATACTATTAAGAAATTAAGTAACCCTTGTTCAGAAAAATTAAAATAATTCATCTGCTGCTTTTTAATATAAATTAATGAAACAATCAATATGAAAAATGCAATGCTTTTCAGCAAAACATTGCATTTAAAGTGATAAATATAGCAAATTATTGTTGACCTGTATGACCAAAACCACCAGCTCCACGCTCAGTGGCAACAAATTCGTTCACTTGTTCAAACTGTGCTTGTACAACAGGTACCAATACATATTGCGCTAAACGCTCGCCTGGTTCTAAGCGGAATGTATTCTGTCCACGGTTCCATACGGACACCATTAACTCACCTTGGTAATCTGAATCGATTAATCCAACCAAGTTGCCTAATACAATACCGTGTTTATGACCTAAACCAGAACGCGGTAAAATTAAACCTGCAAAATTTGGATCTTCGATATAGATCGCTAAACCAGTTTTGACTAATACAGTCTCACCCGCTGCAATTTCAATTGCCTCATCTAAACATGCACGTAAATCTAAACCTGCCGAGCCAGTGGTCGCATAAGTAGGCAAATCCCACTCCTGACCTAAACGTGCATCTAATACTTTTACTTGGACTTTCATTACAACTTCCTACTTACTATTTCTTAACGTTTCAATAATGCTTTTAAATTTGCAAGATACTGTTGAGCCTGTTCTTTAGGATCAACATTTGGTGCCAGTTTCTTTTTACGACCATGCCACTCTAAATCATCTTGCGGTAATTCATCTAAAAAGCGACTTGGTGTCATTTGACGCATTTGACCGCCATTCTTACGTTGCTCAGCAAGCGTCAAGGTTAAACCTTGGCGAGCACGCGTAATGCCTACATACATCAAACGGCGTTCTTCTTCGATGGTTTCTGAGGCAATCGAGTTCTTATGTGGTAATAGCTCTTCTTCTAAGCCAATCATATACACATAAGGAAATTCCAAGCCCTTTGCCGCATGTAGCGTTAATAGATTGACTTTATCGGTATCTTCTTCTTCTTGCTGTTGCTCCAACATATCTAGCAAAACCAGTTTACGAATTACACTTTCAATATTTTTTTCATCGACATCATCTGTACGATTAATCAAGTTTTGAATACTTGTGTACAGACTTTCAATATTATCGATTTTGGTTTTTTCTTGTGCAGGTGTTGCAGCTTGTTCACGAACATAATCTATATAGCCTGCCTCATTGATCATTTGGCGGACTTTAGGTACAGGCTCATCATCATCTAACAATTCACGGGTAAATGTTGCAATAAAGTCAGCAAACTCATGTAATTGCGTCGCAGCTTTCTTAGGTAATACCATCGATAAGCGTTGATCTGAAGAAGCTGTAAGTAATGACAAGGTATTTTCTTGTGCAAATAAACCCAGTTTTTCTAATGTCACAGGTCCAATCGCACGTTTTGGTGTATTGATAATACGTAAGAAAGCACTGTCATCTTCTGGGTTAATAATGAGGCGTAAATAGCTCATTACATCTTTAATCTCAGATCTCGCAAAGAACGATTGCCCACCTGATAATTTATATGGGATTTGCATTTGACGCAGTTGTGTTTCTAATACCCGTGCTTGGAAATTACCACGATACAAAATCGCATAGTCTTTCCAATTTTTACCATTCATCAATTTATGCGTGATCAGATCTTTAACCACACGTTCCGCTTCATCATCATCATTCAAACATGTGATCACACGGATATTTTCGCCATGCCCTTTATCACTCCACAATTTTTTATCAAAAATATGCGGATTGTTTTCAATCACAGCATTTGCTGCTTTTAGAATACGACTGGTTGAACGATAGTTCTGTTCAAGCTTAATCACTTTTAAATTATGAAAGTCCTCTTTAAGCAAAGCCATATTCTCAGGTTTTGCACCACGCCACGCATAAATCGATTGGTCATCATCACCTACTGCGGTGAACTGCCCCATCACTCCCACGAGGAGTTTAACGAGCGTATATTGGGCAGTATTGGTATCTTGATATTCATCTACCAATAAATAACGGACACGATTTTGCCATTTATCTCGGACTTCAGCATTTTCTTGAAGTAAGCGAGTCGGCATTACAATCAAATCATCGAAATCAACGGCATTATAAGCGCGTAAATTACGTTCATAGAGTTGATATAAATGAGCCAATTGAACATCATCAACCGTTTCACAAGTCGAATGTGCTTGCTCAGGTAAAACGAGATCATTTTTCCAATCAGAAATTTTCTTCATCGCTTTTGCGATAAGTTCTTTACTCTCAGCACCTGATAAATTATCACGTTGCATTAAATCCATCAGGATGCGTTTGCAATCATCGGCATCTAAAATTGAAAAGTTGGCTTTTAGCGGAAGATTTTTTAATTCTAAACGTAATAAATTCAGACCAAAGGTATGGAACGTCGAAACAGAAAGACCTTTAGCTTCTTCACGAGACAATAATTTACCTACACGTTCTTTCATCTCACGTGCTGCTTTATTGGTAAACGTCATTGCAGTAATACGATGAGCTGGGATTCCACATTGCTGAACTAAAAAAGCAACCTTGCGTGTAATCACTGAAGTTTTACCTGAACCTGCACCTGCAAGCACCAACAATGGTCCTTGAACATACTTCATGGCTTCTTGTTGCTTGTCATTAAGTTGACTGGCAGATGACATCGTCGTAATACCTCTCACGTTTCCGAGCATGATTATAGACATCTCAGTTTCATAATCCCAATAGTAAATCTTAGGATATGTATAAATTATGATGTCTTAATTTAAATTGTACGCCATAGCTTGTCGCAACAATTTACATGCAATAAAAAAACCACCCGAAGGTGGTTTTTTAGAAATCAGTAATAATTACTGTTTAGCATAAATGCTGATTTCAACACGACGGTTTTGTTCTTTACCAGCCGCAGTTGCATTTGAAGCGATTGGGTTTGAAGAACCTAAACCTTGTGCATCAATACGGTTGCCAGAAACACCTTGGCTAGCCAAGTAGTTTTTAACTGATTGTGCACGCGCTTGAGATAACGGAAGGTTGATCGTGTCATTACCTGTGTTATCAGTATAACCAGTAACTAAAATCGCACTCTTATTATCTTCCGCTAATGTCTGAGCTACTTTATTCAAAGTACCGTAGAAATTAGGTTTAATATTTGATTTGTTCGTATCAAATGTGATGCTACCTGGCATGATTAATTGAACCGAACCATCTGGATTACGACCAACTTCTACACCTGTACCAGCCATTTGTGCGCGTAATTTTTTCTCTTTATTGTCAAGGTACAAACCACCACCAGCACCTAAAATCGCACCAATTGCAGCTGCACGGTTATTTTGTGAAGATGAGTTAGCATTACCTTTAGAGATACCGTAACCTGCTGCAGCACCAATTAATGCGCCTAAAGCAGATTTGTCGTATTCCACGCCGCCGATATTATTACCTGTAGTTTGGCAACCTGAAAGTACTAATCCTGCCCCTACGAGTGTTGAAATTACTAATGCACGCATTGCGTAGCTCCTGTCTATGTATTTTGTTGTCTGCATAAATAATGAATGAGAAAATTAAGCTAGACCATTGATTTTTTGTTAATAATAAACAGTTTATTTATCTTTTTGTAATATTTTGATGCATTTTACTTGTATGAATCATCACATTTTCTTCATTGTTGATATTTTTTGCACTTTATAAAAATAAATTGAATTTCATCACACTTTATTTTTATGTTTTTTAATTTCTATTCTTTGGATGAAAAATCAGCAAAATTCTAAAAAATGTATCTAAAATTGCTGATATATATAAATAATGTGAACATCCTTAATTATACAGTTGTATTTCAATATCTGTTGTTTATAGTTGGGATACTTTTTTCTAATATCTGCATCCAAGGTTCGATATATGTCTACCGCAAATAAAAAAGCATCCTTATTGCAAAAAGTCAGTAAAGGTCTCACCGTTGGCTCTGTCATTACTGGAAGTACTTTTTTCCATGGCCCACCTGTTCTTGCACTGGGATTTACCAAATTTTTTAAAAAATCAAAAAAAGTAGATGAAACCAATATTCAATTGGCGAATAGCTGGATTGGCATCAATAATCAACTGATAGAAAAAGTGCTTCCTAATCTAAAATGGGATATCAGCATTGATGAACAACTTGATCTAAATTTACAAGGTCGCTATTTGATGATGTGTAATCATCAAAGCTGGGTGGATACAACTGTTAATCAGTATTTTGGTTTAACCCGCATGCCACTTACCCGTTTCTTTACCAAGTGGGAACTAATTTTTATACCATTTGTAGGTCAGGCGTTTAAAATTTTGGGTTTTCCAATGATGAAACGCCATACCAAAGAACAAATTGCTAAAAATCCAGAGTTAAAGTCACGAGATATGCTCGAAGCTCGAAAATCTTGTGAGCAATTACTCAGTCAACCTTTTACCTTATTAAATTATTTAGAAGGTACTCGGTTTACTCCAGAAAAACATGCTCAACAACAATCACCTTATAAAAACCTTTTGAAGCCTAAAGCTGGGGGTCTAGCCCTAGCTTTAAATATTCTAGGCGATAAAATTGATGCTCTAGTGGATATGACTATTGTTTATCCTGAGGGTGCTCCTGACTATGGGGACTTCTGGTTAGGTGACGTTTCACAAATTGCAGTCGATTTGCGTAAAATTGATATTCCAGACTGGGTACTCGGTGGTGAGTATGAAGACGACCCAATTTATCGTGAGCGCTTTCAAAAATGGGTCGATCAGATTTGGACTGAAAAAGACCAATTGATTACGCAAATGAAATCTAAATATAATCAATAATCTCATAAGGGATTGAGTAAAAATGACTCAGCAGGACTCTGAACAACACGCTAAACATCATCGAATGGATCCGAACAGTAAGTTCTTCAAGCTGTTCCTCATTTACGATATTTTCATGGTGTTTATTATTGTTTTCAATTTGTTCTGCTTAGGCATGAACTTCTTTCTGATGAGTAATATCGGTCAGTGGTTTTTCGACACCATTCAACTTCCAATGGTGCTCGAATTTTACCGTACTCATTTACATCCGTGGGTCATTATTACTGAAGCTTGGTTTATTATTTTTTTGATTGTTGAGCTTTTTGTGCGTTGGGGTATCTCTATCGCGAATAAACACCATACACGCTGGTGGTTTTTCCCATTTATTCATTGGTATGAAATACTCGCGATTATTCCTCATTTACGTTTCTTACGTTTATTCCGTGCAGGTGTGATTGCGTATCGACTTTATGAGTTGGGTTATAAAGTAGTACCCGATAATATTCGACTGAAAGCCCTGTTTTATTATCGTGTAGTCATGGAAGAGCTATCGGATCGTGTTGTAATTAGTGTGATTGATGGCGTTCGACAAGAGCTAGAAACCAGTTCAAGCCATAAAAAAATTATTCATGATTTAGTTGATCATCATCGTCAATTATTTACTGTTACGCTTTCATCTTTATTGCAAGAATCTTTAGCACGAACATTACAACAACAACAGCCTTTCATTACGCAAAAAGTAGGCGTGATTGTTAATCAAGCGATTGAAGACACCCCTGAACTGACCCAATTACTGCGTCTGATTCCGATTGTGGGCGGACGAATCGAACAACAAATTCAAAGTATTGGCCAACGCTTAGGTGAAAATATTAGTGCAGGTTTAATTGAACCATTTACAGAAGGTTCACCAAATGCTCCAAATCAGAACTATCAATTGATTGCTGAAAAAGTCAGCGAGATTAATATTGATAATAAATATTTGGAAGAACTGGTTGAATCTGTGGTATTTGAAAGCCTTGAAGCAATCCGAAAACAAGTAAAAGTAAAACAATGGCAGCAAACCTTGCAAGAATATGATCAATTGGATAAAAAAGCAGAATGATTACAAGAAAATTTAACAATCGAGCTAGAGAATTCCTGTAATTTGTTCTAGCATTTGCTTTTATTTACATCATGCTTTACACAATAGAGCGCTTAAAAAGCCCTGAAGGATAAATTATGGCTGATATACGGATTACGGGCAGAATGGTTAATTTTAGTCGACTCACATTCGACACAAATGACCATAATGCAATCCGACAGCAACTGACTAATACACTCAATGAGGGTTCTTATTTAGGAACTCTGGTCATTTTAGATAGTACCGTTGAACAAGAACTGATTGCATTAATTCAATTATTAATAGACCTTGGCTTACAACCTATGGCTGTAATTGATGGTCTATTGGGTGATGAGGCACGAGCAATTCAATTTCCAGTTCTTCCTGCTGACCAGCCATTACAAAGAATTAAAGCATCGAAAGAGCAAGTTGTAGAGCATCCTGTAGAAAAAGCAGCGACTGATCCTGCAATAGAAACACCACAAAAAAATACATCTACCAAGCATATCACCTCTTATCATGATGAAATTTTGCGAACTGGACAATGTTTAGTGCAAGATCAAGGCGACATTATTTTAAATGCTGGCATGAATAGTGGATCTGAAGTTATTGCATCAGGAAATATTCACATCTATGGCAATGCTCGTGGTAGAGTCATTGCTGGTGCGGGTGGACATGGTTCAGCACGAATTTTTTGTAACTCATTAGAAGCAGAGCTAGTCTCTATTGCAGGGACATATTGTGTAGCAGATGATATTCCTAAAGATATGATCAAAAAACCTGTACATATTTATTTAAATAACAAGCAAGAACTTGAATTTGAAGCCTTGCAGTTTTAATTTAGCTCATTAAACACCAAAAAAGCCCTTTTAGGGGCGTATGACCATAAATAGGAGTGGATTCGGTGGCCAAAATTGTTGTCGTAACGTCAGGCAAAGGTGGTGTAGGTAAAACTACAACAAGCGCATCTTTTGCAACAGGCTTAGCCCTGCGTGGTCATAAAACTGTTGTGATTGATTTCGATGTAGGTTTACGTAATCTTGATTTGATCATGGGCTGTGAACGCCGTGTAGTTTATGACTTTGTAAATGTCATCAACAACGAAGCTCGTCTACAACAAGCGCTCATCCGCGATAAAGAAATCGAAAACCTATACATTCTACCTGCATCTCAAACGCGTGATAAAGATGCATTGAGTGATGAAGGTGTTGCGCGTGTGATCGATGAGCTTGCACAAGAGTTCGATTACATCATTTGTGATTCACCCGCTGGTATTGAGCGTGGCGCGATCTTAGCAATGTATCATGCAGATGAAGCAATCATTGTGACAAACCCAGAGATTTCTTCAGTACGTGACTCAGACCGTATTATTGGTATGCTCGATAGTAAGACTAAAAAAGTTGAGCAGAATGAAGGTCGTATCCGTAAACATTTATGTATCACACGCTTCAATCCTGAACGTGCTGATAAGCAAGAAATGTTGACGATTGATGATATTTCAAAAGATATTTTACGTGTGCCGACATTAGGCGTAATTCCTGAGTGCCCAAGTGTTTTACAAGCGTCAAACGAAGGTAAGCCTGTTATTCTTTATGAAGAAACAAAAGCAGGTCAAGCTTATGATGACTTAGTTGCTCGTTTCCTTGGCGAAGATCGTCCTTATCGACACATTGCAGTACAGCCAAAAGGTTGGTTAGCTAGACTATTTGGAGCGTAATTATGGCAGGATTCTGGAGTAAACTTTTTAGCAGTGATGAGAAACCATCAAGTGCACAAACTGCCAAAGATCGCTTAAAAGTTATTGTTGCATCTGAACAGGGTCTTGGTCGTCGTTTAAGCCAAGATAAAATTGATCAAATGAAAAAAGAGATCATGCAAGTGGTGAGTCGTTATGTTCGTGGTGTAGATGAACAGCACATCCAAATGCAGGTTCGTTCAGAAGCTAACATCGAAATGTTAGAAATGAATATCAATTTACCTGAAGATCGATAGAAGTTTTTCTATTAGCGATTTTTCGTAAATAAAGGCAAAATACCTTACGACTGAACAAAGCGATGCTTTGTTAATGATTCAGTCTCGTACTTTGCCTTTATTATTTTAAGACTGAGGAGATTGTCATGGCATTATCACAGCCAGCAACTTTCAATGAAGAATGGTCAGATGAGCGTGTTTTTGCCTACCTCAACCAACTTCCACCAGCAGACGTGAATGCTGACTTTCATGTACTCTATCATGCATTCAAACATATGCGTCCTTTCGACTATGAACGCCTTCTGACTAAGTTTGTAGCGGATGGTCGTAACCTGAACGCAACGAATCCAGAAGGACAACGTATTCACGATGTGATTGCTCAATTTCCTCGTCAAAAAGATGGTTTCTTAGAAGTTTTAGCAAAATTTGCTTAATAAAAAGCCTGTAAAATGATCCTCTCAACAGGCATGCCAAGCAGATGTTTGCCTTAGCCTTAGTTAAATAAAAAAAGTATCCCAAAAATAAAGCCTCTTTCGTAGAGGCTTTATTTTTAATGGATTAGATTAAACTAGAATCTCTCGCTTACCATTTGCGCCCATGGCACTTACAATACCATTCTCTTCCATCTGATCGATAATACGAGCTGCGCGGTTATAACCCAAGCTAAACTTACGTTGTAGCGATGAGGTCGAAGCCTTACGTGTTTCTAAAACAAATGAAACACATTGATCATACAAGGCATCTCGGTTCGGATCACCATCACCATCTTCAAAACCACGTGATGTTGGTTCTTCATCAAACGGAGTTAAAATTTCATCAACATAATCAGGTTCACCGCGCTCACGCCAAGCATCACAAATACGGTTTACTTCATCATCACTAATAAACGCACCATGTACACGCTCAGGCTCAATTTTACCTGGTCCAAGGAATAACATATCACCATGTCCGAGCAAGTCCTCTGCTCCACCTGCATCCAAAATGGTTCGTGAATCAATTTTGCTGTTTACACGTAAAGCTACACGGGTTGGAATATTGGCCTTAATCAGACCTGTAATCACATCAACCGAAGGGCGTTGAGTTGCAAGTAATAGATGAATACCCGCTGCACGTGATTTTTGCGCGAGACGCGTAATCATTTCTTCAGCTTTCTTACCGACCTGCATAATCATGTCAGCAAACTCATCCGCAACAATCACAATTGAAGGCAACGGTGTTAAACGAGGTGCGCGCTCACCAACAACTGAATCACTGGCTTTCCATGTTGGATCAATGAGATCTTCACCATTCGCGATCGCCTCTTCAACTTTACGATTATAGTCGCTCAATTTACGAATTTTCAGAAATGACATCAACTTATAACGACGTTCCATTTCATTTACACACCAATTTAATGCGCTTACGGCATCTTTCATGTCAGTCACGACAGGCGTTAATAAATGTGGAATATCATTATAGTTGGCTAATTCTAGCTGTTTTGGATCGATTAAAATAAGACGTAATTGATCAGGTGTATATTTCAATAACATCGATAAAATCATCGAGTTTACAGCAACAGATTTACCTGAACCGGTGGTTCCCGCAACCAACATGTGTGGTGCTTTACCCAAATCAGCAATAACTGGATTACCTGAAATATCCTTACCCATCGCCATAGAAAGAATGCTATTTGGATCGGTAAAAGCAGGAATCATCAATAATTCAATCAAACGCACCATTTCACGCGTGCTGTTTGGAACCTCAATGCCAATATAAGGTTTGCCTGGAATAACCTCCACCACACGAACCGAAGCCATCGACATTGAACGCGCCAAATCACGCGAAATATTAGTCACCTTAGATGCTTTCACACCTGGCGCCAGATCAAGTTCAAAACGAGTAACCACAGGTCCGGGTTGAGCTTCTACAACTTGAGCCTTGACATTAAATTCTTGTAATTTAATTTCTAACAACTCTGACAGTCGTGCTAACTGCTCGGCAGTAAAATTAACCTTTTTATTCGGATCAACTTTATCCAGTAATTCCAAACCTGGCAAGGTTGGTAGATCACGTCGTTTTTCAGCAACTTGCATCGAACGTGACATTGGACGACCAAATTTATCTGATAATGGCGCGTCTAAATCAAAATCATCTTCAATATCTAATTCTGATTTACCCGCAGTTTCCTGCCATGCTTCAATAAATGCTTCTTTCGATAATTTTTCTTTAGCTGTATCAATCTCTATTGGTGCTTTCACAAATGCAGAAGATTGAGCATAACTCGTCGTTTTTGCTAACGTATTTTCAGGTTCATCTTCAATTAAAAGATCATTAAAATCATCAAATTGATTACTTTGTGTTTTATTCAATTCTTCTTGCGACTTATTTTGACTTGATACAGGCATTGCTGAATAGGTAGTGTGCGTATCACTTGCTACCAATGATTCTATTTCAGCTTCAAAAACGGTATGATCAGGAGGAGATTTTGCTTCAACTGATTCTTGGGTAAATGGTGTGTGTAAATCGGTAGCTGTTTTGCTATTTGGAACAGCGGCAAGCAACTCATCAAAAATTTGATCATCATTCCAATCTAATTGACTACGATCTGAATGTTGTGTACCTAAATCCGTATGAGAGCTATGGGCATACTGGTTAGATGAATTAGTGTTCTCATCTGCTGCTCTTAATAGCGCGTCAATTTCTTGTTTGTGGCTTGCATCATCTCTTTGTAACGCACGCCATACTTCACCCGTTTGAACAAGGCGTTGGCTCTCTTGCTCCATCTGATGCGCTTTTTCTAAAGTTTCTTCAAAATCTTCAAAGGCAACTTGTTCTTGCGACTGAACTATTTTCTGTTCTTTAGCCACTACATCAGCAAATAATTTTTCGGCCATGACTTGATGATGCAAATCATCATGTTTAAATTTTTGGCTATTCACGCCTGCAACTTCAAGATTTTTTTCGGCTTGAATATTAGAATCAAGCACTTGTTTTGGTTGTGTTTTGTTATTAATTGCTGGGGTTTGATCTGCGGTTAACTGTTCTGTTAAATCATAAGCTGATTCATGTTGAGGAATATTTTTATAAAATAAATCTTGTAAATAAGCAGGCGTACGTTTCAATGTTTCCCAAGTTTTGTTCCATTGAATACCAAATGCAAGAGTGAATAATAGAATACTAAATACAAGTAGAAATAAGGTCGCACCATAGATGGTCAAGATTTGGGATAAGCTCTGCCCTAACTCAAAACCAATAATACCACCGGCAGCGTTTTCCAACGTATCAGCAGGTGTATTCCAGTGTAAATAAAACAAGCTAGAGATACATAAGATTAAGAAAAATTGTGCCGCATAACGAAATGGACGATTAAGAAAGCTTCGAGGCCACCAAACTTGAATCGCCTCTAGAAATAGAAATAACGGAATCAGCAGACTCGCCCAACCAAGAAAGCCGAATAATAAATCAGCGATCCACGCCCCTGCTACGCCACTTGCATTTGAAACCTGTTGCGTATCACTCGAAATATGCATCCAACCAGGATCAAATGGCGTATAGGTGACGGTGGCAAGGAATAGATAAATGCCAAAAGAAATTAAAAATAATGTCATTAAAAAGCGTTGTGCATAAACACTTGACACCGCAGTCATATACAGTCCTGTAACCCAATTCGTTATTCGTTAGTATTTTTTAAGGCTAAACTGACCTTAATCAATAAGTTTTATATTATGCACTCGTTCTTACAAAAAAGATGCACGATTGTTTACTGTTGTTGTTAACATCAAAGAGCTATTGCAAAGACTGATGAAATATCAGTAAACCTATTTATGATATAGCTCAATTCGATTAGCTTTATCAATATTATCTACTCCAATCGGATGTAGATTCACGTATAATTTCAGCAATTTCAATATAAAAAGGATGTTCTTTAATGAGCGCTCGTCACTCACGGTTAATTATTTTGGGTTCTGGTCCTGCAGGTTATAGCGCAGCAGTGTATGCGGCACGAGCTAACCTCAAACCAACACTCATTGCTGGTTTACAACTTGGTGGTCAACTGACAACCACCACAGAAGTTGATAACTGGCCGGGTGACCCAGAAGGATTAACTGGTCCTGTACTCATGGAACGTATGCAAGCACATGCTGAACGTTTCGGTACAGAAATTGTCTACGATCATATCAATGAAGTCGATATTAAAACTCGTCCATTCGTTTTAAAGGGCGATATGGAAGAGTACACATGTGATGCGCTTATTATTGCAACAGGTGCGACAGCACAATATTTAGGGCTTGAATCAGAAGCTGCCTTTATGGGTCAAGGCGTGAGCGCTTGTGCAACATGTGATGGTTTCTTCTATAAGAACCAAAATGTCATGGTGGTGGGTGGTGGTAATACTGCGGTTGAAGAAGCACTTTACCTATCAAACATTGCAGCGCATGTAACATTAGTTCACCGTCGTGATAGCTTGCGTTCTGAGAAGATTTTGCAAGATCATCTTTTTGCTAAAGAAAAAGAAGGCAAAATCAGTATCATTTGGAACCATCAAGTTGATGAAGTGCTCGGTGATAAAACTGGTGTAACATCGGTTCGTATTAAATCGACTCAAGATTCAAGCACTCAAGACATTCCTGTTCAGGGTTTATTTGTTGCGATTGGACATAAGCCAAATACAGGTATGTTTGAAGGTCAACTTAACTTGAGAGATGGATACATTCAAGTGCATAGTGGCACAGCAGGTAATGCAACAGCGGCTTCAGTTGAAGGTGTTTTTGCTGCTGGTGACGTGGCAGATAGTATCTATCGCCAAGCAATCACTTCTGCGGGTTCAGGCTGTATGGCAGCATTAGATGCAGAGAAATATTTAGACAACTTGAACTAATCTCCATATCCTATTGCGTTGACAATTTAGAACATATTGTCAACGCACTCTAGTTGCGTTAATTTAGAATAATTCTTATTCACTTTAGCAACTATGCAACAACTTCCTCCATCCCAATATATTTTTCCCAATCCGATCGAAGCCGATCCAGAAGGTCATGGATTTATTTGTATTGGTGCAGACCTTTCCCCTTCTACTCTATTTGAAGCCTATACTCACGGTTTGTTCCCTTGGTTTAATGAAGATGAACCCATTTGTTGGTGGAGTCCTGAACCACGCTGCATTATTGAGCCTCAAGCTTACAAACCAAGTAAGTCTTTAATACGCAACATGAAGAAACACGACTATCAAATTACCGTAAATCACGCTTTTGAAAATGTCATTCGCGCATGCTCTTTGCCACGGAACTATGCCAATGAAACATGGATTAGTGAAGATATCATTCAAGGTTATTGTGCGCTATTTGAAGCGGGTTATGCATACAGTGTTGAAGTATGGGAGCAAGAAAAACTCGTTGGTGGATTATATGGTGTGACCATAGGTACAGGTTGTTTTGGTGAATCTATGTTTAGTATAAAAACAGACGTATCAAAAATGGCTTTTTATACATTAATGTTAATTGGTCAAGAAAATAAGTTACCTTGGATTGATTGCCAATTGGTGAATGAACATCTTTTAAGCCTAGGCGCGAGTACACTTTCTCGCCAAACATATTTAAAATCGTTACAAGATGTAATTATCACCCCCTCTATCAATTGGAAAAGTTATCAAGAACGTGTATTTTCAAGTAAAACAATAGCAGTTTTTGCAAAATTAGACGGTTAATGGATTAACACCTTGGAGGGACAGATTAATGAAATCATACCAACCCAAGTCCCTTTTAAATGACTTACAGTATTACATCACGCCGCCACATGACTGTAGTTATCTCGATAACAAATCAGCTCGGATGGTGTTCTTAGATCCAATTCATCGCATTGATGTGGTGACATTGTCAGAACTTTCTCGTGTCGGCTTTCGTCGCAGCGGTGATTTTGTCTATCGCCCTGAATGTCATTTATGTCGGCAATGTTTATCCTGCCGCGTTCCTATTCAAGAATTTAAAATGAATAGCAGCCAAAAAAAGGCTTGGAAACGCAACCAAGATTTACAAATGAGTATCTTACCAACCTCACAAGCGACTCAACAACATTATGATTTATATGAAAGATATATTAATGAACGCCACTCAGATGGCGATATGTATCCTGCAAGTTTAGATCAATTTGAGAAATTTCTAGTACATAGCTGCACAGAAAGCTTCTTTATCGAACTTTGGGAAGATAAAAAACTGATTGCTGTTTCAACTTGTGATTTGATGGATGACGGACTGTCAGCCGTTTATACATTTTTTGATCCAGATGAACAACGCCGCTCTTTAGGTGTATTCGCTATTCTCAAGCAAATTGAATATGTCAAAACGCTTAATCTCGATTATCTTTATTTAGGTTATTGGGTGCCACATTCATCCAAAATGAACTATAAATCGCAATACACACCACTTGAATTATTGCTCGATGGGCAATGGCGCAGACTCAACCGTCCACTTTCTGAAAATGAAATTCATCAACTGGGTAATTCACTAATGAGTACTCTGCCTTCCGAATGGAATAATTTAATTATTAAATAACGCTGCAAAATCATCAGTGCATGTTTTGACCATAATTACAGCATGCTCTCTTGAACCATCGGGGTTTGGATAATAATTTTTACGCAAATCAATTTGATGAAAATCTGTTTTTTCATACAAACGAATTGCCGCTGCATTACTTTCACGCACTTCTAAAAAAATCTGAATCGGGTCATTTTTTAATTGTTTAATAGAATAATCTAACAATTCGTATCCAAGACCTTTACCCTGCTGACTTGGGTGGATCGCCATCAACAATAAATTAGCTTCATCCAAAACAGGTTGTAGAATACAGAATCCTACAACCTGATCAGCCTCTTCATATACGGTACATTGATAAGAAGCTAAAGACTCTTGGAATTGCTGCTTCGACCAAGGATGGGTTTGCACTAAACGCTCAATTGCTGTTACACGATCTAAGTCATTTTCTTGCATTAATCTGATCACTCGAATATCTTCCAAAAATCTCATTTGGCAGATTATCGACAATTTAAGTAAAAATATAAATAAAAAAGTGGGCAATCTGAATTGCCCATCATTTTAATGCGGATTAAAGCCTAACTCAGCACGCCATTTATTTAATAATGCAGTTGTATCATCATCATTCGGATGAAATTTTGGTCTTAAAAATGACAATAAAGCAGGTATTTGACGTGTCATAAAACCTTTATAGCCATACATGAATTTCAACATGTATTTTGTGTCACGCCATGTCAGCTTGCCGTCTGTTTTAAGCAATGTTGCTGTGAAATAAGATTGCGTGATAAAGATAAGCCCCATGGCAATAACCAAAGCTAGAGAACGCATAAAATATGCTTTAAGCCCCTGACCATACATGGCTTCATAAACATCGAAAGCTACAGCTTTATGCTCATTTTCCTCAACGGCGTGCCACATCCATAAATGGTACATCGTCTCATCCATGAACATGGATTGAATATCAGGATTGCTCAGTAATTCTTCCGCAATGGTTGAGGTAAAATGCTCCAAGGCACACGTCCCTGTTAAACCGATCATTTCTTTGGT
Organism: Acinetobacter sp. Z1; assembly: GCF_024296945.1. Taxonomy (NCBI): domain Bacteria; kingdom Pseudomonadati; phylum Pseudomonadota; class Gammaproteobacteria; order Moraxellales; family Moraxellaceae; genus Acinetobacter; species Acinetobacter sp. Z1. The sequence goes on from NZ_CP101115.1 coordinate 2,660,451, forward strand.
AAAACCAAATGGTTTCATTACAGTTGAAATAACAGTCGCTGCCGTATCAATCACTTTACCAGTCTGTGCTTCTAATTTACGAACATCATATCCGTATGCTTGAGCTGAAGCATTAAATGCAAGATGTTCTTTAGAATGCATCGCTTCTTGACCAATAAAAGCACTTATTTCTTTCTGTAATGCAGGATCTGCTAACTTAGGATCATTTCTTACTGCACGCGTACTATTGACAAAGAATTGCTCGCCTTCTGGAAATAGGGCTGAGAGTGCGGTCATAAAATGTGTTAAAGCTGCATCACCATTTGCCCAGTAGCGTGGCACTTCACCAAACTCAAAGTCCATTCGGCGTACAGGAAAGCTAGCGCCAGCTCGGTTTGAAATATTGACTTTAGCATTCATATAACGCTCTCCTATATATTACAGATATATTTATTAATTCATTATTATTCTTTAGTTATACGCTGTATTTGATGCTATAAATAAGTGCAGATAAGGTCACAAAAGCATCATCTTAGGACATTTCACAAAAATACGTTTAAAGAGTATAAAGGTAACAATAAAAGAAAAAGGACAATAAATTGTCCTTTTCATTTTTAATTTTTCTTGGAAATATTACAAACCAAGTTTTGCTTTCCAATCTTTCAATAATTGCACTGTATCTAAATCATTTGGATGAAATTTCGGTTTGAAATAAGCAAGCATTTCACCCGCCATCCCTGAAATTATACCTTTAGAAGGGCTATAACCATATTTATAAATCATACCCAATTCTTTTAGATTTAATTTCTTATCTTGCTGAAGCAAACGTAAAGTAAAATAGGATTGCAAAATAAAGATCAATGTCATTGCAAATACAAGTGCTGAGGTACGTAAGCTATATGCTTTCAGCCCCTTACCAAACACTGACTCATAAACATCATACGCAACAGCTTTATGTTCATTTTCTTCGACAGCATGCCAAAACCACATATATGACATTGTGTCATCTGTCATCAAATCTTGGATATGTTTATTACGTAATAGTTCTGAAGCAATCGTTGCAGTAAAGTGTTCTAGAGCGGTCGTAGCTGTTAAATCGACCATCTCTTTTGTCATACCAAAAGGCTTTACAATCTTTGAAAAATTATTAAGCGCAAATTGAATATAACGTCCAGTGATTTGTTCTAACCATCGAACATCATGACCATATTTTTGTGCAGAAGCATTAAAATTCACGTGCTCCTGAGTATGCATTGCTTCTTGACCAATAAAAGCACTAATTTCTTTCTGTAATTCAGCATTATCTTTAATTGTCGGATGATAACGGACGGCACGTACCGCATCGATAAATAATTTCTCACCATCTGGAAACAGCGCTGATAAAGCAGTCATAAAATGTGTAAGACCTGCTGAACCATTCATCCAATATTCAGGTACTTGATCAAAATCAAAATTCATACGACGTACAGGGAAACTTGCACCTGCACGATTTGAAATATTTACTTTAGCATTCATGCTGCCTACTCCTTTTCAGTGATTTTTTCACTGAGCACTTTTGTTCGTTTTCTTGAGTTTTATATTACGGTTTTATGCTGATCAATTAAGTGCAGTTTAGGACAGCAAGGTATCAGTTTAGGACACTCTTACAAAATATTGTCAAACAATAGATATAAAAAAGCACCCCAAAGGAGTGCTTTTTTATTACTTTAAGGGCTTATGCAGTTACTTTAGCAACAACACCAGCACCTACAGTACGACCACCTTCACGGATCGCAAAACGTAGACCTGGGTCCATTGCGATCGGGTGAATTAATTCTACTGACATTTCTACGTTGTCACCTGGCATAACCATTTCAACGCCATCTTGTAATTTGATCGCGCCAGTTACGTCAGTTGTACGGAAGTAGAACTGTGGACGGTAACCGTTAAGGAATGGAGTATGACGACCACCTTCTTCTTTAGAAAGTACGTATACTTCTGCATCGAATTTAGTGTGCGGCTTGATTGTACCTGGCTTAGCAAGTACTTGACCACGTTGTACGTCTTCACGCTTAGTACCACGAAGAAGAACACCACAGTTCTCGCCCGCACGACCTTCGTCAAGAAGTTTACGGAACATTTCTACGCCAGTTACAGTCGTTACTACTGTGTCACGAATACCAACGATTTCAACTGATTCGCCAACTTTAACGATACCAGATTCAACACGACCAGTTACAACTGTACCACGGCCTGAAATAGAGAATACATCTTCGATTGGCATTAAGAATGCTTTGTCGATTGCACGCTCAGGCTCTGGAATGTAAGAGTCAAGTGCAGCAACCAAGTCGATTACAGCTTGTTCGCCATAAGGACCATCGTTACCGTTTAATGCTTGAAGCGCTGAACCACGGATGATTGGAGTGTCATCGCCTGGGAAGTCATAAGTAGAAAGAAGTTCACGAACTTCCATTTCTACTAATTCAAGTAATTCTTCATCATCAACAAGGTCACACTTGTTTAAGAATACGATGATGTAAGGTACACCAACCTGACGTGAAAGAAGGATGTGTTCACGAGTTTGTGGCATTGGACCATCAGTCGCAGCACATACAAGGATCGCGCCATCCATCTGAGCAGCACCAGTAATCATGTTTTTAACATAATCGGCGTGGCCCGGGCAGTCTACGTGAGCGTAGTGACGGATTGGAGAATCGTATTCTACGTGTGAAGTATTAATTGTAATACCACGTGCTTTTTCTTCAGGAGCTGAGTCGATTTGCGAGTAATCTTTCGCTTCACCGCCGTAAGTTTTTGCACAAATAGTTGCAATCGCAGCAGTTAAAGTTGTTTTACCATGGTCAACGTGACCAATTGTACCCACGTTTACGTGTGGTTTATTACGTTCAAACTTGGCTTTAGCCATGATGATCTTCCTTTATAAACTGCTCATGAGGGTCACCCATGAGCACTTGGTTTTTTAACTAAATTTTAGTTGGCTAATATAGTAATCTAAAGATTACTCGTCGTCACCTTTTTTACCGCCAGTCTGGAACTTTGCGATGATGCCTTCAGCAACGTTACGTGGCGTCTCTGCGTATTTAGCGAATTCCATAGAATAAGTCGCACGACCTTGAGACATAGAACGCATTTGAGTTGCGTAACCAAACATCTCAGCTAATGGAACTTCTGCTTTAATTGCTTTTGTTCCACCAGGAAGATCGTCCATACCTTGAACCATACCACGACGACGGTTTAAGTCACCCATGATATCGCCCATGTAGTCTTCTGGAGTTTCTACTTCAACTTTCATGATTGGTTCAAGAAGGATAGGATCTGCTTTCATGAAACCGTCACGGAATGCATAAGAACCAGCCATTTTGAACGACAATTCATCAGAATCGACATCGTGGTAAGAACCATCAAATAATGTCGCTTTGATACCCACAACAGGGTAACCAGCTAATACACCATTCTTCATACGTTCTTGAATACCTTTGTCAACCGCACCAAAGAATTCTTTAGGTACTGTACCGCCGACAACTTCTTCAGCGAATTGGTATTCTTTACCAGCTTCTTCAACATCCATAGGCTCTAAACGAACATATACATGACCGAATTTACCTTTACCACCTGTTTGACGAACAAACTTACCTTCTTGCTCAACAGACTTTTTGATCGTTTCACGGTAAGCAACCATTGGTTTACCAATGTTTGCTTCAACACCGAATTCACGCTTCATACGGTCAACGATGATGTCAAGGTGAAGCTCACCCATACCAGCAATAATCGTTTGACCAGATTCTTCATCTGTACGAACGCGGAACGATGGATCTTCTTTAGCCAAACGACCTAAAGCAATTGACATTTTTTCTTGGTCAGCTTTAGTTTTTGGTTCAACAGCCAATGAAATTACTGGCTCTGGGAATTCCATACGCTCAAGTGTAATGATGTTTTTCTCATCACATAATGTATCACCCGTAGTAACGTCTTTAAGACCTACACACGCTGCGATATCACCTGCACGAATTTCATCAAGATCTTGACGTTCGTTCGCATGCATTTGCACGATACGACCAATACGCTCACGCTTAGATTTAACTGGGTTATAAACCGGATCACCTTGTTTAAGAACACCAGAATAAACACGTACGAATGTTAAGTTACCTACGAACTTATCGTTCATGATTTTGAACGCAAGTGCAGAGAACGGAGCTTCGTCAGATGCTTCACGAGATGCTTTAGTTTCATCTTTGTCGTCAAGGATACCTTCAATCGCTTTAACTTCTGTTGGAGAAGGTAAGAATTGAATTACAGCATCCAACATACGTTGAACACCTTTGTTCTTGAACGCTGAACCACAAAGCATTACTTGAATTTCAGATGCTAAAGTACGAGTACGAAGACCAGCGATGATTTCTTCTTTAGAAAGATCACCTTCTTCTAAGTACTTGTCCATTAACTCTTCAGATGCTTCAGCCGCAGCTTCAACCATCTTAGTACGCCATTCGTTAGCAGTATCTACTAGATCAGCTGGGATATCACCGTACTCAAACTTCATACCTTGAGATGCTTCATCCCAGATAATCGCTTTCATTTCGATAAGATCAACAACACCCGCAAACGTATCTTCTGCACCAATTGGTACAACGATAGGTACAGGGTTACCGCCTAAACGAGTTTTAACTTGCTCTACAGCACGGAAGAAGTTTGCACCAGTACGGTCCATCTTGTTCACGAATGCTAAACGAGGCACTTTATATTTGTTTGCTTGACGCCATACAGTTTCAGACTGAGGTTGTACACCACCAACTGCACAGTAAACCATGCACGCACCATCAAGAACACGCATAGAACGTTCAACTTCGATTGTGAAGTCAACGTGTCCCGGTGTATCAATTACGTTGATACGGTGTTGTGCAAATTGGCTACTCATACCTGACCAGAAACAAGTTGTTGCAGCAGAGGTAATTGTAATACCACGCTCTTGCTCTTGTTCCATCCAGTCCATTGTTGCTGCACCATCGTGTACTTCACCAATTTTGTGAGATACACCTGTGTAGAACAAAATACGTTCTGTTGTAGTTGTTTTACCTGCGTCAATGTGCGCAGAAATACCAATATTACGGTAATTACTAATAGGGGTTTGGCGAGCCATGATGTCTACATTCCTAAATGTTATATTTAAAACAGGACGCATCAATTAAATTGATGCGCACAAATATCCAAGCAGGCAACTTAAATACCCGCAAAGCTCCCACTTTGATAAAGAGCAATGTTTAATCGAGCTGCTGTACGCATGAATATTCTCCTGATTAGGGACTGTTTTATCCGCTTAGAAACGGTAGTGAGAGAAGGCTTTGTTGGCTTCAGCCATACGATGCACGTCTTCACGTTTTTTGATCGCAGAACCTTTACCTTCAGCTGCATCAAGCAACTCACCAGCAAGACGTAAAGCCATCGTTTTTTCAGAACGCTTAGCAGCAGCATCTACTAACCAACGCATAGCTAAGGCAGTACGACGGGATGGGCGTACTTCCATAGGTACTTGATAAGTAGCACCACCAACACGGCGTGCTTTTACTTCAACCATAGGACGAACTTTTTCAAGAGTAGTCTCGAAAAATTCAACTGGGTCAACTTTGTTTTTTTCTTGAACACGTTCCAAAGCACCGTAAACGATACCTTCAGCAACAGACTTTTTACCATCTTGCATTACGTGGTTCATGAATTTAGCGATTGTTTGGCTGCTAAATTTTGGATCTGGAAGGATCTCACGAGCAGCGACTACGCGACGTCTTGGCATTTTATACACCTAAAAATATGACACTTCAGGATAATCCAGCAGTTTGTACAAGTGTCATGTACGCTACGCTGGCCTTACTATACGTCGCTTGAATTACAAATCTATGAAGAATTCAAACAAGCGAAACGCTAAAAGGTTGCTTGGCTAAATTTCCCAGAATTACTTCTTAGGACGTTTAGCACCGTATTTAGAACGTGACTGGTTACGATCTTTCACGCCAGCACAGTCTAAAGAACCACGAACGGTATGGTAACGTACACCTGGTAAGTCTTTAACACGACCACCACGGATAAGAACAACACTGTGCTCTTGTAAGTTATGACCTTCACCACCGATATAGCTTGATACTTCAAAACCTGAAGTTAAGCGAACACGGCAAACCTTACGCATTGCTGAGTTAGGTTTTTTAGGTGTAGTCGTGTAAACACGTGTACATACACCACGACGTTGTGGACAAGCCTTCAACGCAGGAACTTTTGATTTTTCAATCAAAGTTGTACGACCCTTACGGATCAACTGATTTGTTGTTGCCATTTGGCAATTCTCCCGTTATTAAACAACCTTAAAAAGAAAAACACCTCTTTTTAAGGGCACATAATTGTAAGCCAAGAACTAAAAATGGTCAACATCGTAAGACAAAGCAACTGTTGACCATTTCAAGGTTTTTTGTAGTTTTTTCCACTCCCTAAACTGGAGTGAAAAATTAACTATGTTTTGTTGATTCTGGCTCTATATCAATTGACTTTTTTTCATTTGATATTTCAGATTCTTCATCAACAAGTAATTCATCTTGCTCTACTTTTAATGCAGGCTGTTGCTCTGTATGAGCATGTTCAACCACATGTTGCTCAGCAAGTTGTTGAATACCCTCTCCGACTTGTCCCTCTACAGGTGGTTTAGAGATAGATTCATCTTTTGTTTGAATCGAAACACTGGTAATGACATCATTCTTTTGTTCGTCAGCCTCTAAAGCTTTACTAGAACTAACTTCTTCAGTGTCTAATAAACGTGTGGGTTGCTTTCTCAATAAAGCTTCCGCCTTATAATAAGCATCTAATGCCGAAATGTTTTCTGTTGGATATTCGTTTAAATAAAAACGTGCTGCACCAAAAACCGATTGAGATTTTTGCCCAACATCTTCAAGAAGTCTCCAACTATAAAAACCACCTAAAGCCGCACCCGCAATTGGAGTCAATTTACCAATCATAGACACTTGTGGAATTTGATTTAACCACGCCCACTTAAATTGACCTGCATCATCAACCAACCATTTTTTGACCAGTTCAATATCATTATTTGAACCCAATAGTTTTTGGAATTGTTGTAAATCATGTGTTTCAAGCATTGATTTCAAAGCTTTCAATGCGACTAACAAAGTCTGTTTTTCTGCAACTAAACTCAAGTCAATTTCTTTAAAAATAAAAGCAACAATCTCTTGATCATTTTCATCAGTAAGATCAAAGCCGTGCGAACGACCAGTTTGATAAATAGTTCTTAAAGCTAAAACAATTGATGCAGGGATATCAATCGCTGCGCCCCAAACTCCTGTTGCGCCCGTCACAGCACCTTGTGCTAATGCCAATAATTTATTTTGCTCAATTAATGCTTGACTCAATCGTTGTGAACGACCTGTATCTTTTGTTAATTCAATGATGTCATTTACACCAGCCTCTTCAAGAATTTTTTCAGTTAGAGAACTATTTGAACTAAACTCATTTAACCATTGAAACAAATAATCAGAAACTTTTTCACCTAAATCTGGAGACACAAACGTCGCAACATTATTTACTTTACTGTAATGCCTACCCAATAGTTGATGAGATAGTTTTGGAAATTGTTGGCGTAGCATATGTTGTGGATTTTCATATTTTTCCACTTCAAAAGGACTTTTAAATCGAGCATTTCCTTCAATAACATTGGCTGATTGAGCATGTTCAGCACTTGAAGTTGTAGGAGCAACTTGAAATTTTTGCAATTCCGAACTGAGCTTTTTAGCCACTCCAAAGGCTTGTGCCAATAAACCTGAAGATTGCTTGTTTTTAGAATTTGTCATCAAGTACCTCTGTTCTGTCATTTGCGAATTTCTAGCTAAATACTAGGTTGAATATAGATTTATCTCAACTTTTATCTGTGTACTTTCATTACGTTTCGTCACAACATCACTCATAAGCACCCATATCGACTCAATCAGAAATAGACATAAAATATGCCATAAGAAATGAAAATCCTTTCTGTTATCATGGTGTCATTCACTCATAAGTCATTTCAATCGTTATATTCTCCTAATTTTTAAACATAACGATGATGCACAAGGCTTAGTATTACCATAAAAGGGATCTGTAAATGAAACGTGTTGTAATCACTGGTATGGGCATTAACTCATGTATCGGTAACTCTTTAGAAGAGGTCACTCATTCTTTAAAAAATGGAATCTCGGGAACACGTTTTAACCCAACTTATGCTGAACTCAATTTCAAAAGCCATGTGAGCGCAGCCGCAGTTCAAGAATTTGATAATATCGATCGTAAATTAAAGCGCTTTATGGGCGTATGTGCCATGTATGCATACAACACAGCGATTGCAGCTGTAGAGCATGCAGGTCTGAAACAAGAAGATCTAGCGAATAACCCTCGTTATGGTATTGCTGGCGGAAGTGGTGGTAACTCAACTGCTTCTGTGACAGAAATGGTGAAATTACTAGAAGAAAAAGGTGCTCGTAAAATTGGCCCATTCTTCGTACCCCGCAATATGAGCAATACAATTACAGCGAATGTCGGTGTAGCATTGAAACTACAAGGCGTTGCGCACTCAATTACCAGTGCATGTGCAACTTCTGCCGATGCAATTGGTTATGCCTATAACCTGATTCAATTGGGTAAACAAGACCTAATGCTTGCAGGTGGTGGTGAAGAAGATCACTGGTCTCAAAGCTTATTATTTGATGCAATGGGCGCGTTATGCTCAAAATACAATGACTCTCCTGAAACTGCATCTCGCCCGTACTCTGCTGACCGTGATGGATTTGTGATTGCTGGCGGTGGTGGCTTTGTTGTGCTTGAATCACTTGAACACGCTCAAGCACGTGGTGCAAATATTCTTGCAGAAGTCGTTGCTTATGCAGCAAACAGTGATGGTGCCGACATGGTTGCCCCATCTGGTGAAGGTGCAACGCGCTGTATCCTAATGGCCTTAGACGAAGCAAAACAACATGGTGTTGAAACAGTAGATTATGTAAACACTCATGGTACATCTACACCAGCAGGCGATATCACTGAACTTAAAGCAATGGAGCGTGCATTTGGCGAAGGTCAAGTTCCTGCATTTAGCTCAACGAAGTCTATGACGGGTCATAGTTTGGGTGCGGCAGGCGTTCAGGAAGCAATTTATTCAGTATTAATGATGCAAAATGATTTTATTGCACCAAACATTAATGTGACAGAATTAGATGAAGGCGCGAAAGGTTTTGATCTTGTACTTGAAAAACGTGATGCAAAACTGAATACTGTAATGAGTAACAGTTTTGGCTTTGGCGGTGTAAACGCTTGCCTCATTTTCAAGAAGTGGGATGCATAATCCCGCATAGGATTATCAATGGATGCACCTTCTGATGCTTTTTTATGGGTAAAAGCATTACATATTATTGCCGTGGTTTGCTGGTTTGCTGCTTTGTTCTACTTACCACGATTATATGTTTATCACGCAATGAGCGAGGATGCGATTAGTCATCAACGCTTTGAAGTGATGGAACGCAAGTTGTATCGCGGAATCATGTGGCCATCTATGATCGCCACACTCCTTACAGCCCATTTTCTTGTAGATTGGGGTGATGCAACTCGACATTACCATGAAGCATTATGGTTTTATTTGAAAGTTGGCTTAGTTGGCTTATTAGTCATTTATCATTTTGTTTGTGGTTATTACCGTAAAAAACTGATTGGCAACGCACACTATAAGTCGCATAAGTTTTGGCGTTTTTTCAATGAAATGCCCACCTTATTATTATTTGCAATTATTATTTTAGTTGTTGTAAAACCTCAGTTCTAACTGAGGTTTTTTTATTCTAGAATAAATGAAAGATATTAATAGAATAACTTCAGACATCATATGATTCATTCATTCTATAGATACATTGAAAATTTAAATTTTTGGTTGTTTTCCAAGCTGATTGTTCATCTAAAAATGCATGAATTTCAATATCGCAGACTCACTGTCGATGAAATTGTGATGGCAAAACAAGTCTTTGGTAATCTCATTAATTATGATGAGGTGAAAATCTTTAATATTGCTTACTTACCATGGCAACCCGTTGATATTTTTATGGCTCCAAATGGTAACTTGTTTGTCCATCAAAAATATTTCTGTTCAGACTACTCGAAAGGTTCGATTCCCTTAAAAAGTATATTTATTCATGAGCTTGCGCATATCCTACAATTTCAGCAAGGCATCAACGTCATACTTAAAGGTGCAATACTTCAAACTGCGTATTATTTAAGTTTAAAGAAATATAACCCCTATCATTATGAACTTATTAAAGATAAACCCTACGATACATACAATATTGAACAGCAAGGTGACATCGCAAAAGATATTTTTTTAAAGAAAATTCCAAATATCATAGATAAAAATAAAAGCCCTGTAGGTTAAATTACAGGGCTTTTAAGTTGAAAAGTCAGAATTGCTGTTAAACAGCGGTTCCTTTGCTTTGTTCAGTTTTGAGTTCATGGTCAACATCCATATCTGTTGTGAAATCTACACGCATTGCATCCATAACAATCGTACCTACTCGCCCTACTCCAACTGCCAAACCTAAGGCAATCACAGGAAATAAAATAGCTGGAAACATAATCTTTACCTCTTTAAACAAACTTAATTGATTGACTCAGCATTATTGTCTTTTTCTCGGAACATAACTGTACCAATACGCCCGACAACGACTGCCAAACCAAAAGCTACAACAGGGAATAATAAAACTGACATATTGTCACCTCATAAATCCAAAATTTAGAATCTTCTTAAATTGAGTAGTTAAGCTTCTTGATTTTGTAGCAGGACTGTACCTACACGACCAACAACAATAGCCAAAATAGATGCGATGATTAGAAAAAATAATACTGACATATTTGTTACCTCTCTTTACTAACTGCTTAAATAATTTATTTGAATTACAGTGTACAGACGTTCACATTAATTAGGATAATAGCAGTGCACAAACGTACACTCAAGTGTAGCAAATAGATTCCCGACGAACGGTATAAAAAACACTCAATCTCTAAAAGCGTAAAGTTGCATAATTTATTATTCAATACAAACAATCATTTATAATTTTGGAAAAAATAAACTTATAAAAAAACGTCGTTTTTATTGCAAAATATGTTTTTATAGAGACTGTAATAGACGTGTCATTTTAGAGTGAAATAATAAGCTGAAAAAAATTTATATAGTCATCTTAAATTTAATCGTCTATATGCAGCATAACTACATAAAAAATGAAAAAGTCTAAGATTCCTCACTAAATCTTAGTATTTTATACAGAAAAACTTGTTATTTTTACGCAGAAAAATGTGCATTTAGTATATATTATTAGGCTTGTCATTTTTCTTTAAGACACAGATTGTTTAGCACTATGATATACATGCGTTTTTAAAACTATACCTATATAAATCAAAACCTTGTATATCAAAACTTATTAAGACTCAGGATTAGGTTTGAATGAAAAATTTTAAAATTGCCCTTGCTCAGTTTTCTCCGCATATTGGCAATATTGACGCAAATACTCAAAAGATGGTTGAGCAAGCAAATCTAGCGAAACAACAACAGGCTGATTTAATCATCTTCCCTGAACTTTCGACGTTAGGTTACCCAGCAGAAGACTTATTACTCCGACCAAATCTACAAAAGCGAACTCAAAAAGCGTTTGCTCAATTAAGTGAAGTTAAAGATATTGTGATGGTATTCGGTTTTGTCCATCAGACCCAAGATGGTAACCGTTATAATTCTGCTGCCGTTATGAAAGATGGGCAGATTTTAGGTATTTACAATAAACAGAATTTACCAAACTACGGTGTTTTTGATGAAAAGCGCTATTTTCAAGATGGGCATCAACACTTAGTTTTTGAGTATTTAGGTCATAAATTTGGCGTACTTATTTGTGAAGATGTATGGTCACTGAATACTGTTAAACAATTGAGTCAGCTCAATGTTGAGACCGCATTAGTTTTAAATGCTTCGCCATATGAAGTTGGTAAACCACAGCATCGTATCCAAACCCTAAATGAGTTAGCAAAACAACTTCATTTAAACATTGTGTATGTGAATCAAGTTGGGGGTCAAGACGACTTAATTTTTGATGGTTCAAGTTTTGTTAGCAATAACAATGGAGAAGTTGCACTCCAAGCACCAAGCTTCCAAGAATCTATTTATATTGCTGAATACGATGCAGAACAAAAGCAATTCAAAAAGTCTGAAACTGCACCTGCATTGGAAACATTTGCTGAGATCTACCAAGCACTGGTTATGGCAACGCGTGATTACGTGCAACGCTCAGGCTTTCCTGGTGTGATTTTAGGTTTATCTGGTGGTATTGATTCAGCTTTAACACTCGCAATTGCTGTAGATGCAATCGGCGCAGATAAAGTACAAGCCGTGATGATGCCTTATACATACACTTCACAAATGAGTGTAGAAGACGCCACAGAACAAGCACGTCGTATGGGTGTGACCTTTGGTATTGCAGAGATTCACCCAATCGTGAATAGCTTTATGCAAACACTATTCCCGTTCTTTGGCAACTCACCTGCCGATGCAACAGAAGAAAACTTACAAGCCCGTACTCGCGGTACGTTGTTAATGGGTTTATCTAATAAGTTTGGTAACCTTGTTCTTTCAACAGGAAATAAATCTGAAATCTCTGTAGGCTATTGCACACTTTATGGTGACATGGTTGGTGGTTTCTCAGTACTTAAAGACGTTTATAAAACGATTGTATTTGAGTTAGCTAAATATCGAAATACGCTGAGTGAAACACCTGTGATTCCTGAACGTGTTATCACTCGCCCGCCCTCAGCAGAATTACGCCCAGATCAAAAAGATCAAGATTCTTTACCTGCTTATGATGTACTTGATGCAATTTTGTATGCGTATATTGAGGAAGATCTTAGTCAAGCAGATATTATTGCAAAAGGTTACGAATCTGCTGTGGTTGAGAAAGTGATCAAATTAGTTGATCGTAATGAATACAAGCGCCGTCAGGGAGCAATTGGACCACGTATTAGTTCACGTGCATTCAGTCGCGAACGTCGCTACCCTATCGTCAATGGATGGACCGCGAATGACTGAAAAAATTGTTTCTGAAAAGTCACAATTACTTGCTCAAGCACTTATGCTTGAGCAAGTTTCTTTTTATAAAAATCAGCTGACTACTCAACTTTCTGCTGATTTTTTCCAACAATTCATACAGCTCTTTTTACAGCATGCACCGAATATCAAACTCAAAGAAGTGATTGAACTTGAGCAGATACAAGCAGTTGTTAAGCGCTATGCTTTTGAAATGCAACTTGGTGCGGGTTTATTAGAATTTATCGGTGAGATTGCACAAAGACTTCATGTGTTTTCACTTCAATCTTCTGCACAACTACAAGATGTATTTTCTGATCACCAGTTTGAAATGTGGTTATCAAAGTTTCTAGAATTAGAAAATATCCGTCATTATCTCAATCATTTTTTAAAAGAAAGTCCTTCTATTCAGCAATTATGCCAATATATTGCAACTACAACATTGCAGAATAAATTACCAAAATTATTTGCTCAATCAGATGAAGAGCGTATTTCCGAGAGTAAATATGAGTGGCAACAAAAACTAAAAAGCTTTTCGCATCGCCAACAGCAGCGTATTGAACAAAAGCTTGAAGAAAGCATTGGTCGATTCATCCAAGAACAGCTGGTTGATCTCAGCTTGCTTTCAGATGAGGACTTAGAAAGTCTTGCACGTAACATTTGGGATGACAACAAAGCAAAACCATTATCAGAATATACCAAACAAGTAACTCCTCTTGATGTTGAAGAGTTTTTTGTGATGATTTATGAATATTGGAAAGAACTGCGCCAATCTTCATTTATTCAAGATCTGATTTTATATGGCGTGAAAGTTTTTTATGACTTTTATGAAGATGAAAGTTTAGAAGATGTGTTTGCTGCTATTGGCATTGAAGAGTCTGATCTGCAAAATGAAGCTGTGCGATTCTACCCTAAAGTTGTAGTAGCACTTGATGAACATGGCGTACTAGAACCCATTATTACACTGATCCTCAAACCATTCTATGAAAGCGCTCGAACTTTAGAAACAATCGAAAAGCATCTATAAAGAACCCCACCAAATAAGTTAATTTTTGGTGGGGTGTAAAACTTTTTTGTATTACTTAGATAAAAAGAAACCACGCAGGAGCGTGGTTTTTAAAATGGTGGCTATGACGAGACTTGAACTTGTGACCCCCGCATTATGAGTGCGGTGCTCTAACCAACTGAGCTACATAGCCGTAAACTGTGTGCGCATTATCTAGTTTTCCATATTACTGGTCAAGTCTATGATCTTGAAAATATAGAACATATGAACAGTTTTTATGCTATTAATCATCAATTGATCAATTTTCAGCAAACCTATTCACTCACAATAAAATTTGATGTTGATCATTTTTTATAGAACTACAAAAACAAGAATGATCACGTCAGAATATTATTTTTCTGAATAGTATAAAAACTATAGACAAAAAGAGACCACGCAGGAGCGTGGTCTATAAAATGGTGGCTATGACGAGACTTGAACTTGTGACCCCCGCATTATGAGTGCGGTGCTCTAACCAACTGAGCTACATAGCCGAAAACTGTGGGCGCATTATCTTAACTTTCAATACACACGTCAAGCACAATTTTAAAAAATTTGAGAAGTGGGCCTGTAAGCCGGGTTCTGTCGAGGACGATCATTCCTCTAGGCGTACAATCACTCATACGCTCAAGCGACCTACCCGAATCCAGCACGGGCCGTGCCTCAGGATTCCTATTTGGTCTTGCTTCTGGTGGGGTTTACCTTGCCGTGAACTGTTACCAGACACGCGGTGCGCTCTTACCGCACCCTTTCACCCTTACCTCACGAATGAGGCGGTCTACTCTCTGCTGCACTTGCCGTCGGCTTTCGCCGCCCAGGCGTTACCTGGCACCCTGCCCTATGAAGCCCGGACTTTCCTCCCCTGTTTCAGTCACGGAGACCTCCACAGCAGCGACCGTCCAGCCCACTTCGCCGCGAATATTACCAAAGTTCGCCGTTAATTGCTCGTATTTTTTTGAGCAGTTAATTTTTTGAATTTATCCATCAGTTGATCATGGGATTCAACATGTTGGGGATCGAGCGGAATACAATCAACTGGACAAAATAACTGACACTGTGGCTGATCATGATGTCCAATACATTCTGTACAAAGTGATGGATTAATCTCATAGATCAGTTCTCCCATATAAATTGCTTCATTAGGGCACACAGGTTCACAGACATCGCAGTTAATGCATTCATCCGTTATATATAAAGACACACTACCAACCTTGTTGATGTTTACGTTCAAATGCCTCAACGACAATTGCAGGCACGAACTTAGTTACATCACCTTTTAGTCGAGCAATTTCTCTCACCAATGTTGATGAGATAAATGAATATTGCTCAGAAGGTGTTAAAAAGACTGATTCAAAATGTGGATCAAGTTGACGGTTCATATTTGCCAACTGAAATTCATATTCAAAATCTGAAATTGCTCTTAAACCACGGAGTACTGCTGTTGCACGCTGTTCACGAAAAAAATTAACCAAAAGACCGTCAAAACCAACGAACTCAACATTAGTCAAATGGCTTAATGATGCTTTAGCTAATTGCACACGTTCTTCTAAACTAAACACTGGATTTTTATGATGACCAATCGCAATGGCTACCACAACTTCATCAAACATTTTTGATGCTCTAGCAACCAAATCGACATGTCCATTGGTAATTGGATCGAAAGTCCCCGGATAAATCACACGTGTTTTAGACATGCGTTGTACTCTAATGAATGAGATAAGGTGAGTATTTTAACAAAAAATACGTCTAAACGCGAAATTCCTAAATGATGGAAAAAGATTACGTTTTACGGCACAATAGGCATAATTGTGGAAGTTTGAATTATGGCGAAAGCAACTGTAGTTAAAAAAAATAATGGTGGAACGATTGCTCAAAACAAAAGAGCGCGTCACGATTACTTTATTGAAGAAAAAATTGAAGCTGGTATGTCTTTACAAGGCTGGGAAGTGAAGTCACTTCGTGCTGGTCGTATGACGTTGACTGAAAGTTATGTCATTTTTAAAAATGGTGAAGCTTTTTTACTAGGTTCACAAATTCAGCCTTTATTGTCAGCATCAAGTCATGTGGTTCCTGAGGCAACTCGTACACGCAAGTTACTACTTTCTCGCCGTGAGATAGATAGATTAATGGGCGCAGTGAATCAGAAAGGCTATTCGTGTGTTCCTCTAGCATGTTATTGGAAAGGTCCTTTGGTTAAGCTAGAAATTGCCATGGTTAAAGGTAAACAGTTACACGATAAACGTGCAACTGAAAAAGATCGTGACTGGCAACGAGATAAATCACGTATGTTGCATAAATAATAAAAAAACCTCCAATTAATGGAGGTTTTTTATTATTGAATCTTTATACGACCGAATGTTTGACTCTTAACTCTGCCAAATATTTTCCGAATTTACGTGCTGTTTCCAAATCGCCTTCTGGAGGTGTAATTTCGACACTCGCATTGTCAGATTGTGTCATTAAACCTAAAAAACTCGACATTCGATTAATATCCAATGGACTTCTTCCAGTCGGCATAAAGGGCAAACCTGCCCATAACATGCCATGCTGCATTGCAAATAAATTAATTTGCTGCAATACCGCAAGCTTATCACCGCTCAATCCACCACCATTTGTGAATCCAGCCGCCAGCTTACCTTGCCAAGTCCTTGCAAGCCAACGCTTAGAAGAATCTTCCATAAATTGTTTGAGCGCAGAGGTAAGGCTTCCCATATAGGTTGGGCACCCCATCACCAATACATCAGCTTGATCAAGTAAATCCCATTGTGGCGCAGCAACAGAAATCAAATGCACATCAGCACCCGCCTGCTCTGCACCTTGAGCGATATATTGTGCAACTTTAGCCGTGTGGCCATAAGGACTATGATAAACCACACAAACTTTAATAGGAGAAGTAACTTGCTCAATAACAGTCATGGAAAATTTTAAAAACCAATGAATTGAATCAAGTTTAACATTTTTAACAAAGACAAGGCGAATCCACAGCAGACAAGATGCAATTTATTGAATAAACACAAATGTTGCCATTCGTCCCGTCTTAGCATCACGGCGATAAGAGAAATAATCTTTGCCTTGTCGATAAGAACATTGATCTCCACCTAAAACAGTTTCAACACCCAAACGATTTAGAATAAAGCGAGCAATTGCATAAAGATCAGCATGATATTTACCCATCACTTGACCAGTAGTAAAAGCATTTTCTAACTCAGGATATTTTTCACAGAATATGGCTTTGACTTCTGCACCTATTTCAAAACAAGGTTGACTAATTGCAGCACCTAACCATGCCCAAGTCGGTTTAGATTTCATTTCAGCAACTGTATTTTCAATGATTCCATTGGCCAAGCCACGCCAACCTGCATGTAGATTAGCGACTTCAGCTCCCTCATGATTACCCAATACCACAGGCAGACAGTCTGCTGTCATCATCATTAAGGCATGACCTTTACGTTGGGTAACTAAACCATCGCCTTCAAGCGCAACAAATGAAGTTTGCTCGTTTACTGTATGGCAAATCGTGCTATGGGTTTGTGTCATCCATGTGAGCTTATTAACCCCAAAAGCAGACAACTGATTCAGCAAGATCATACGATGCTGTTGAACTCGTTGCGCCTCATCATTGACATGCAAAGCCAAATTAAAACCTGATAAGTTTTCATTTGCTGTTGCAATGCTTTGAGGATGTTCAATCCGCGTTTGTCCAACATAGATGCCTTTTGGCAAACCCTGCACAAATTCCATAAAATCCTTCCCAACGCCCTTTTTTCAAGGGATGAGTTGAACAAATCCCCTTTTATGATTAGGGATCGCTACTTAATATGCTTTGTTCTCAGTGCGAAGTACTTCCACTAATTGAGTGAAGTCTTCTGGCCAAGGTGCTTCGAACATCATCTCTTCGCCTGTTCGTGGATGAACGAGACCCAATTTGGCAGCATGCAGTGCTTGACGTTTGAACCCACGTAGCATATCCGTCAATGCTTCTGAAGCACCTGCGGGAAAACGTACCCGATTCACATAGACAGGGTCACCCACTAACCCATGCCCAAGATAGCTAAAGTGCACACGAATTTGGTGAGTACGACCTGTTTCAAGTTGTGCCTGAATACGAGTAAAGTCACGGAAACGCTCTTTGACATTGTAGTGCGTTACAGCATCACGCCCACCGGGTAGAATTGCCATTTTAACGCGATCGACTGGATGACGTTTAATTGGCTCATCAATTGTTCCACCGGCAATGATATTGCCATAAGTCACAAGATCATAAACACGATAAACCGTTTTCTTTGCCAGTTGTTTACTTAATGAAAATTGGGCTTCTAAATTCTTCGCAACAACGAGCAGTCCGCTGGTATCTTTATCAATACGATGAACCAGTCCAGCACGAGACAACTCTGCTAATTTTGGTGCATGGTAAAGCAACGCATTCACCAATGTTCCAGAAGGGTTCCCCGCACCAGGATGAACGACCATACCGACTTCTTTATTAATAACGATAATATCTTCATCTTCATAAATAATATTGAGGGGAATATTTTCAGCTTGGCTCGTCGTTTGTGCTTCTAACTCAACGTTTAACGTTAAAAGCTCATTGCCTTCGCAACGATACTTGGGTTTTACAATGTTACCATTTACCAACAGATGACCTTCTTTCATCCATTGCTTGAGTTTTTCACGAGAAAAATCGCTCCAGACCAATGCTGCAACTTGATCAATACGTTGACCTAAATAGTTTTCATCGAGTTGAATTTGCAACGATAAACGTGTTGCAGTTGAGTCGGAATTATGATTATCTGCATCCACAGAATCTTCGAGTAAGAAATCTGTTTCAGAGAAGTTTGAATTGGAAGATTGTGCTGAAGTCATTTGATGATCGGTACAAAAATGGTTTAATAGCACCATTGTAGCTCATTGCCCAGAATAACAGAGGAGTTTTTATGTCGCTACCACGTTATAAAATTACGGTGCTTGCACTTTCTTTAGGTGTAGCGTCTGCATTTGTGGGCTGTAGCAGCAATCCAAGTAAAAAAGATGTGGTTGATAAAGGGCCACAATCAAGTGAGCAAGTCTATTTTGATAAAGCGCAAAAATCACTAGATCGCAATCAATACAGCGATGCAGTGAAGTCACTTGAAGCTTTAGACACCTATTATCCAACGGGTCAATATACGCAACAAGCGCAACTTGAACTTCTTTATGCAAAATTCAAACAAAAAGATTATGAAGGGACAATAGCCCTTGCAGATCGTTTCATTCGTTTAAATCCGCAGCATCCAAATGTCGATTATGCTTACTATGTTCGTGGCGTAGCCAACATGGAAATGAATTACGACAGCTTGATTCGTTATACCTCTTTACAGCAATCACACCGTGATGTGAGCTATGTGAAGGTCGCGTATCAAAATTTTGTTGAGCTGATTCGTCGCTTCCCAAGTAGCCAGTATTCAGTTGATGCAGCGCAACGCATGAAGTTTATTGGTCAAGAACTTGCTGAAAGTGAAATGAATGCAGCACGCTTCAATATTCAACGTAAAGCATGGCTTGCTGCTGCTGAACGTGCACAATGGGTGATTGAACATTATCCGCAAACACCGCAAACACCAGAAGCTTTAGCAACTTTAGCTTATAGCTATCAAAAACTCGGTGATCAAGCGATTTCACAACAATATGTTGAGATCCTAAAACTAAACTATCCAAATTTAGTTAAATCGAATGGTGAAGTGAATTTGCGTGCAGCCCGTAAAGAAGGCAGTTGGGTCAACCGTGCAACTTTAGGTTTATTGGGTCGTGAATCTAAGACAGTACAAACGAAGGATCAAACAAGCAGCGAAACTGAACAACGTAGTCTAACTAACCGTTTAAGTTTCGGCTTATTTGATAAACCTGAAACAGAAAAAACTGCTGAGCCTACACCTACTGCCACTCCAGTAGTTCCTGCAACATCGGACAAACCAAGTTGGACAAATCGTCTGAGCTTTGGCCTATTAGACAAACCAGAAACAAAAGATAATGCTGAAGAAGACGCAGCAAATTAATTTGTAATCTTCTGATTCATAAAACAGGCAAGTCTCTCTTGCCTGTTTTTCATTTTATGCAACAATAATTCATAGCATTCTTACTTGTTGAAAATGTTCTACTCTCAGTTTAATACGGTTAAGCACTTATTATGGCAATTCCACAACATACGATTGATCAAATATTAGATCGAACTGATATTGTCGATTTGATCGGTCAACGTGTGAAGTTAAAAAAAACTGGTAGAACATACTCTGGTTGTTGCCCATTCCATCAAGAAAAAACACCTTCATTCCATGTATATCGTGATAAGCAGTATTATCATTGCTTTGGTTGTCAGGCAAATGGCAATGCAATTCGCTTCTTGATGGACATTGATAGTCGCAACTTTGTTGATGTAATGAAAGACTTATCAAGTCAGACCGGCATCGAATTACCTAAAGATAATCAGGATAATAAAAAACTCGCCTATAAGCGCAGTCCCCAAGTCGTTGCACCACAACCAACTCAAATAAAAGAACAGCCAAACTCAGATACACCAGTAAACGATCCAGTTTTCGATGATCATTTCATTGATATGGATCGTTATATGGATGATCCTTTTGCACAATTTGATCCTGCTTTTAATATTGATGAACACGTACAAGAAGGTAATCTATACGATCTTTTAGAAAACGTTGCACAGTATTACGAGCGACAATTGCCGAACAGCCTGAAAGCACAAAATTATTTCAAACAACGTGGTTTGTCAGCTCAAACTATTCAATTTTGGCGTTTAGGTTATGCCCCTGAAGATTGGCAGCATTTAGAAAAAGCATTTCCACAGGATATTGAAGGTTTAAAAAAAATTGGCTTAATTCGCTCAAGTGATAGTGGCCGAGATTTTGATTTATTAAGAGAGCGAGTCATTTTCCCGATTCGTGATCATAAAGGTCGCGTGGTTGGTTTTGGCGGTCGTGCCTTAAATGATGAGATTAAACCCAAATACATTAACTCACCTGACTCAGAGGTCTTTCATAAAAATCAGTTGCTCTATGGCTTGTATGAAGGTCGCAAACTTAAAGCTAATGATTGGCTCATGGTCGAAGGTTATATGGATGTCATCGCTTTACAGCAATATGGCATCAATGGTGCTGTCGCAACGCTTGGCACAGCCAGTAACGAAGAGCATTTAAACACGCTATTTAAACAAAACTCTCGAATCACTATTGCTTTCGATGGTGATGCAGCTGGACAAAAAGCGGCGCGACGTACTTTAGAAATTGCACTTCCGCTGCTCAATGATGGTCGTGAGTTAAAATTCTTTGTATTGCCTAATGAGCATGATCCTGATTCTTTAATTCGTCGTGAAGGATTAGAAAACTTTCAAAAGTTATTACAACAAGCGCCGTTATTATCTGACTTCGTTTTTGCTCATTTAACAGGACAACATGATATTAGTTCACCTGAAGGTAAAAGCTTGGTCATGGGCGAATTACGCGAGTTGACCGATTTATTACCTAAACATGGTTCATTTCGATACTTATTATCTCAATCTTTCCGTGAAAAACTGGGTCTCGGCAAACGCTTTACCCCACAAATTAGCCACGATGCTTCTTTATCTTTTAATATTCAAACCAAGGATGAAGATTTTGCAATTGCGATTTTAATGCACCATCCATTCCTTTATATTCATTTTGAAGAATTACTTGCGGTGATTGATCAAACAGAGTTATTGGCTAAAGTTTTAGCTGTACTCAATATTGTATTTGATGATTTACCTGATGATCAGGAACTCGCAACCTATTACGTTCTGGGTGCATGTAGTAACTATAGCCATGAGATTGCCGATATTATGCAGCGCACTAATATTCAATCACTCACTCAAGCACCTGAAATTGCAGATAAATTGGCTAAAGATTTCTCATTAAATTTACAAGAGAAATATTTAAAATTAAAGCTTAGATCACCGATTTCATTAATTGAATCACGTAATTTACGCCAACAACTCAATGAATTAACGAAACAAATTAGTTTGAAATTATTATCTTAATACAATCACTGCTTCGGCTTACGTTCGTGCTCAAACACATCTTGTAAATGCTGCTGCAACCATTCAAAGTAATCTGGATTTTCCGCTTTTGCTGCTTCTCTAAGTAAAATTGAAGTTGGGTGTAAAAGCTTTTGGGTCAAACGATGTGCGAACTCTTGCAGCACTTGTTCTGGTGCATGCCCATGCTCTAATGAATCTAATGCATGCTGTAGTTCAATTTGACTCATTTCTTCACTGTGCTGACGATAAGCTTGAATCGTGCCACTCGCCTCTTTTACTTTTTGTTGAGTCATCAATTGTGTTGCAAGTTGATTGACCATAACCTCTGCTTCAACCGCAGCTTGACGACGTTGTGCTAAGTTTTCTTCAATGACACTTTGTAAATCATCCACACCATATAAATAAACGTTATCTAATGATTCAACTTTAGGATCAATATCACGAGGAACAGCCAAATCTACCATCAGCATTTGTTGATAACGTCGCTTTTTTAATGCAGCTTTGACATCAGAATAACTAATAACTTGATGTAAACTGCCAGTACAACTCGAAATAACATCTGCACGGTGTAAGTTTTGTGCAAGTTCTGCAAAAGGAATAATTTCAACATCAACTTGATGTGCAATTTCTTGACCAAGTGAATCCGCACGTTCAAGGCTACGATTACAAATAATGATTTTGGCAACACCCATCTCAGCTAAATGTTTAGCCACTAAACTATTCATTTCACCAGCGGCAACAACCATGACCGTTAATTTTTCAGGCCGACTGAATACTTGTAATGCCAATTGAGCAACAGAATAACCCATTGAAACGGCATGACTACCAACAGAAGTTTCTGATCGCACCCGCTTAGCCGCATAAAAAGCGTATTCAAATACACTATTCAGCTCAGGTGAAACTGCATCAGCATTTTTCGATAACGCTAAAGCACTTTTAACTTGCCCTAAAATTTGTGGTTCACCCAACATCAACGAGTCTAAACCGCTAGCGACACGCATTAGATGTGTAACTGCTTGGGCATTTTCGTAACGATAAACATGATGAATTAACTGTTTTGCATCAATATTATTCACTTGGGCTAACCAATTGAGGATGCTATCAGCATCTTCAGTCATGGCATAAACCTCAGTACGATTGCATGTAGAAACAACCACCATATCCTTTAAAGAAGGATTTTGCTGTTGTTCAAGCAATAGCGCAGCTAATCGCTCTGCATTAAAAGCGATTTGTTCGCGCAGTTCGACAGAAGCTGTTTGATGGTTGACACCCAATGCAAAGAAAGACATATCAGATCATCATTTCGCTAAATTTATGTTATTGTGCAACATCGGTGTCATAAAAAGCATTACTTGGATCAATAAAAATTGCGTCAGCTATATCGCCGTAACCATTTTAGCGGCAAGACGATTAGACGGTATTCTACCACAATCTTGTTGCTAGGTAGCATGAGCTCTTATGTCTCTGCACAAGCAATACACGACATGTATGCCGATCAAAGCTTTGAGCATGCTCTTCAACAAAGTATGGTCGCAGAATTTTCTCTTGCTTATGATGATATTCCGACAGCACTGCATAACTATACAGTACTGGCAATACGTAGCAATTCCACCACGATTAAACAGCGTGCCCTAGATGTTGCATTAGAATACAACGACTTACAAGCAGCACTTGATATCGCAACACACTGGGTCGAACAAGAACCAACAGATGTTCCTGCTCTATTTTACTTATCACATATTGCGCTTAAAACACATGAATATGAGTTGGCAGCAAAAACTCTCGATAAAATTTTAAATATCGACTCTACTGCTGATCTTGAACAAATTTTGGCAGGTATTGCACCTGAAGAAGCTCAAGATCGTGAGATTTTGCTGAATGCCTTACGCACAAGTGAGGAAAAAGATAATCCCTCAATTCTAGCCTTGATCGCAGGTTTAGAAGCACAAGATGGTTTGTATGAACAAGCACTTAACAATATTAATCGTGCTTTGCGTAAACGTTCTAAATCAACCAGCTTTATCTTAATGAAAGCGAACTTACTGATTGCTTTAAGAAATGAGGAAGAAACAAAAAAATGGTATGCAAAAGCCAGTCGAAAAAATAAAAATAATTTAGATATTAGACTCGCCGAAGCACGTTATTACATTCAAATTAATCAACAGCAAGAAGCTTTTGAAAAACTTGAGGAGATTATCAAAGATCATCCTCATGCTGAAGAAGCTTTATTCATTGCAGGTCTAACCAGTATTGATCTAAAACAATATGAAAAGGCTGAACAATATTTGGTTGAATTACGTTCTTCTGCAAAATACCAAAATGAAGCCTATTACTATCTTGCAATTAATGCTCAACGCAAACAGCATTATGAAACAGCCAAAGCTTATTATCGTTTGGTTGATGGCAGCCTATATATTGTATCTCGACGTAATATGATTGCTATTTTCGAGAAACAAGAACAATTAAATGATGCTTTAAGGTTTTTAACACAAGAACGTGTTAATTATCCGCAACATGCCAGTTTCTTATACCAAGCCCAAGCGGATATTCTCAAGAAAACTAATAATAAAAAGGCGGCTTTGGCTTTACTCGATGAAGCAATCAAAAATTTACCTGATGATCCTGAACTCATTTATGCAGAAGTTTTATTGCTGGATCCATTTACGGATCGCGATAAGTTGGATAAAACCTTAAAGCAACTTTTAATCATTGAACCCAATAGCCCGACTTACTTAAATGCTTATGCCTACACGCTTGCACTGCAAAATCGACGTTTAAAAGAAGCAAGAAAATATGCTGAGTTAGCGCTAAATTACGCTCCAGAACAAGCCTCTATTTTAGATACGTTAGGTTATATTGCTTTTTTACAAAATGATTTTAATACCGCTGTTGATGTTTTAGGACAAGCTTATGGACTTAGTCAAAATATTAATATTGGAGTTCGCTATGCAAAAGCTTTATACATGCAAGGTTCATTGACTGAATTTAGCGATGTGTTACAGCAATTGAAACAAAAACATGCAAATGCCCCACAATTACAACAACTTGATAGCTTAATCTTACCCATAACTGTAAAAAAGAGTTAAACGCATGCGTATGTTTTCAAAAATTTGCTTAGCTATTTGCAGCAGCAGTATGCTGATGATGGCAGGTTGTCAAAGTTTCACTCAACCCAATAAAAACATAGCAACGCCACAAATCCAAGATGAAAATAATTTTAATCTACAAGGTAAAATTGGTGTACGCACACCCCAACAATCTGGCAGCGCTTTTTTTACATGGGCACAACAACAAGATCAATTTGACATTGAACTAACAGGAATTTTAGGCGTTGGTAAAACTCAAATTGAAGGCAAACCAGGTCAAGTCACTTTAAATAGCGCTAAAACTGGGCTTATAACAGCAGCAACTCCAGAAGAATTATTAGAAAAAGCCACAGGTTGGCAAGCACCAATCATGCATTTAGCCTATTGGGTACAAGCTAAACCTGCAACTCAAAATGCCCAGATTAGCAAAGATGAAAATAATCGCTTAAAACAACTGATTGAAGATGGTTGGACCGTTGATTTTAGTTATAACGATGCACAACCTTTGCCAAACAAGCTTTTATTAAAGCAAGCCCTTGCTGATGATAAAGAAAATCGTATTACAATGGTGATTCAAAACCGATAGTTTAGATTCTATTTATGATTAAAGTGCCATCCCCTGCCAAATTGAATTTATTTCTTCATATCACAGGTCGACGTGAAAATGGTTATCATGAATTACAAACTATTTTTCAACTGATTGATCTATATGATTGGATGAGTTTTGAACAGACTACAGATCATGTTATTCACATCGAAGGATTAACAGAAGTCAAACTCGAACAAAATTTAATCTACAGAGCCGCCCAATTATTACGTCCACATGCGCAAAAATTATGTGGATTGAATATTCGTATTGAAAAAAATATTCCTATGGGTGCGGGACTGGGGGGGGGCTCCTCGAATGCCGCAACCACGCTTATTGTACTCAATCAACTGTGGCAATGCGGATTAAATGAACAGCAATTGGCAGCATATGGTGTGCAACTCGGCGCCGATGTTCCGATCTTTATTTTTGGTCGGAATGCATGGGCTGAAGGTATAGGTGAACATTTATCATTCATAGACTTAGCTCAAAAACAATTCATTATTTTGAAACCTGACTGTTTTATCAGCACTCAACAGCTTTTTTCACAAAAAACATTGACAAGAGACTCTAAGATCACTAAATTTTGCGCCTATCAGTTAGAACCTTCTAGCTTTGGAAATAACTTTGAACCTTTGGCTCGACAGTTATACCCTGAAGTTGAGGAAGCAATGCAATATTTAGATCAGTTTGGTCTAGCAAAGCTTACAGGTACAGGTGCTTGTGTTTTTATTGAAGTAACCAGTGAAATGGATATAAAGAAAATTTTGCAAAACGCGCCTTGTAAATCTTACTTGGTAAACAGTCTAGCAGAATCTCCTTTAAGAAGTTTTTCAGTTACATGTTAGGGGCGTCGCCAAGTGGTAAGGCACCGGGTTTTGATCTCGGCATCCGTTGGTTCGAATCCAGCCGCCCCTGCCAATTTTCATCTGTAGATATATGTAATATTTAGGGGCGTCGCCAAGTGGTAAGGCACCGGGTTTTGATCTCGGCATCCGTTGGTTCGAATCCAGCCGCCCCTGCCATTACATATTATCAATTTTAGGGGCGTCGCCAAGTGGTAAGGCACCGGGTTTTGATCTCGGCATCCGTTGGTTCGAATCCAGCCGCCCCTGCCATATCTTTAGACAGAATGGTTTTATATTGATATCTGTTCAAATATATTGACAATATCATATAAAAATATTAAAGTTCTGCCGCATTAGGGGCGTCGCCAAGTGGTAAGGCACCGGGTTTTGATCTCGGCATCCGTTGGTTCGAATCCAGCCGCCCCTGCCATATAATAGATTGTTTCTAAATTACCCGTTGGAAAAATTTAACATTTTTCCCTTGCGCTCGGTCGAAGCAATGCTTCGCTTAACCCTCGCTCAGGTGCTTCATGCCCAATCTTGTCGTTTTCAGTGGAAGTGCTCATCCACAGTTCGCCCAAAAAGTCGTAAGCCATTTACATATCCCACTCGGTGCTGCTTCTGTAAGCAAATTCTCTGATGGGGAAATTTCAGTTGAAATTACTGAAAATGTTCGTGGTAAAGACGTTTTTATCGTTCAATCTACTTGCGCGCCAACCAATGATAACCTGATGGAAATCTTGGTTATGGCTGATGCTTTACGTCGCGCAAGTGCTGGTCGTATCACAGCTGTCATTCCGTATTTCGGTTATGCACGTCAAGATCGTCGTCCACGTTCTGCTCGTGTACCAATTACAGCAAAAGTTGTAGCGGATATGCTTACAACTGTTGGTATTGACCGTGTGGTAATGATCGACTTGCACGCAGACCAAATTCAAGGTTTCTTCGATATTCCAGTTGACAACATCTATGGTACGCCAGCGCTATTGGCTGACCTACGTCAACAACAACATGACAACCTTATGGTGGTTTCACCTGACGTTGGTGGTGTTGTTCGTGCACGTGCTGTTGCAAAACAATTGGGTGATATTGATTTAGCTATCATCGATAAACGTCGTCAAAAAGCAAATGAATCACAAGTGATGCATTTGATTGGTGATGTTAAAGATCGTGACTGTGTCATCGTTGATGACATGGTAGATACAGCAGGTACGCTTTGCAAAGCCGCTGATGCACTAAAACAATTTGGTGCTCGCCGTGTAATTGCTTATGCAACTCACCCTGTTTTATCTGGCAAAGCGCTTGATAATCTTCGTAATTCTGTTATTGATGAATTGGTTGTAACTGACACAATTCCTCTTTCTGATGAAGCATTGAACTTAGGTAAAATTCGCCAAGTTTCTGTTGCTAGCATGGTTGCTGAAACAATTCGTCGTATTAACAACGAAGAATCTATTAGCGCGATGTTCGATAGTTATCTATAATAGCCCAGCTTTTTTCTTAAACCCTAGCTTAGCTAGGGTTTTTCTATCACTAAACTGGTCGCAAGTTTAGTTTCTTAATCTCAATGAGGATATGCCCATGGCAAACTTCGTATTAACAGCTCAAGCACGTGAAGCAGCACTACAAGGGAAAGGTGCGAGCCGCCGCCTTCGTCACGCTTCACAAATTCCAGCAATCATCTATGGTGGTAGCGCTGAGCCTGTAACAATCACTTTAGAACTTCGTGAAATCGTTAAAGCATTAGAAAACAATGCTTTCTTTGAAGAAGTAATCGAAATCAAAATCGGTGATAAAGTTGAAAGCGTTAAAATCCAAGCGTTACAACGTCACCCAGCTAAAAACACACCTATGCACGCTGACTTTAAACGCGCGTAAGTGTTAAAGGCGTGAATTAGTGTCAAATATTTCGCTAATTGTTGGTTTGGGTAATCCTGGAAAGGAATATGCCCAAACCCGCCATAATGCAGGCTTTTGGTTTGTTGAACAGCTTGCAGATCGTTATGGTATTTCATTAAAAGCAGAACCTAAATTTCATGGGTTTAGCGGTCGTGGTCAAATTGAAGGTCATGACGTACGCTTGCTATTACCAACAACATTTATGAACCGTTCTGGTCAAAGTGTTGTACCTTTTGCCAAATTTTATCAAGTTGCACCAGAAGCAATTTTAATTGCTCATGATGAACTCGATATGGACCCAGGCATCATCCGATTAAAAACAGGTGGTGGACACGGTGGACATAATGGTCTACGTGATATCGTCCCACATATCGGACCAAACTTTCACCGCTTACGTATTGGAATTGGGCATCCCGGCTCCAAAGAACGTGTTTCTGGTCATGTGCTCGGCAAAGCTCCTAGCAGTGAACAAAATTTAATGGATTCAGCAATTGATCATGCCCTATCAAAAGTGAAAATGCTTGTTGATGGACAAGTATCACAGGCCATGAATCAAATTAATGCTTATAAACCCGCTTAAATTTAAACTGAATTGTTGATCAATCACGCTTGCCATATTGCGTTTTTAAGCGCAAAATGCGCATCAAACCGCCTATCGCCGCGGGAAACGTGACAAGTCAACCATAAGATATTCATCTTAGGTCTTACTCAGGAGACGCTAGCCATGCTATCTCGTTTATTAAAATGTAAAATTCACCGTGCAGTTGTCACTCATGCAGAACTTCATTATGAAGGTTCTTGTGCAATTGATGGTGTTTTGATGGATTTAGCAGGGATTCGTGAATACGAAGAAATCCACGTATGGAACGTAACCAACGGCAAACGCTTCACAACTTATGCAATTCGTGGTGAAGATGATTCAGGCATTATTTCAGTCAATGGTGGCGCAGCGCACCAAGCTGATGTTGGTGATTTAGTAATCATTGCAACATTTGGTGACTTTACTGAAGTTGAAGCAAATCTTCACAAACCACGTTTAGTTTATGCAAATCCAGACAATACAGTAAATCACACAGCAAACTGTATTCCTGTACAAATCGCATAAAGCAAAGAGATTAAAAAAAACCAGTCAATATGAACTGGTTTTTTTATTGCTTCTTATTTCTAGAAAATAGCATACAAAAAAACTGAACAATCTGCTTTTATTTTACTTAATCGTACTTGTACGTCAGCACTATAGTTTATTTAATAAATAGAAAATAAAGACAATTAAATAGATATGGATATTATTAAAACGCTGAGTAAAGTTACTGTTTTTTCTGACTTAGACGAAAACAATCTAAGGTCTTTAGCTCAAAATTGTGCAATCAAATATTTACCAGTTGGACAGCAACTTTATAGCATCAATGATCCTGCTGATTACGTTTACGTTATTATTTACGGAAGAATTAAACTCACCACCACCTCTAATTTAATCACCTATTTAAGTCGCTATGAAATCTTGGGTGAGATGGGAGTTATCTCAAAACAACCGCATCACGGTGAAGCTATAGCAATAAGAGATACTGCTTTATTGGAAATTCCCCAACACACATTTATTAATTTTCTTTATCAACAACCTCAAACCTTATTTGCATTATCTCAATTAATTATTGCTCGATCACAACCTGACTTACAGCACACACATCCCATGAGTCAAAGTCGAACCTTAGCGATTGTTCCTGTTTCAGCCCAAATTCCCTCGATACAACTCGCAGAAAAACTAACAGAACACTTACTGCGTTGGCCCCATGTACGCTTAGTCACAGCTGCACATGTGGATGCATTATTTGGTATTGGATTTAGCCAAACTGCTCTTGATTATTCTTCAAATGATTTACAACTCAGACAATGGTTGGCTAGTCTTGAGGAAAAACACTGTTATGTACTTTATGCAGCACATCGACATGATGATGAATGGTCAAAACGTTGCTTACATCAAGCAGATCGTATTTTGATACTTGCTGAAGCAAATCAAACACCTCTTCCAAGCCCATTAGTTGAGCACTTAAATAAACATAATTGGCAAAGTCAGATTGAGTTAGTGTTATTACGTTCTGAAGGTGATCCATCTCCTTATACATTGGTGTTGAAACAACTTTATCATGCGCGAGCACATTACTTTATTCATCCTTGGGCACAAGCTGATATCTGTGCAATTGCCCGACAAATTTCTAGTAAAGGTGTTGGCTTGGTTCTTGGTGGCGGTGGTGCACGCGGCTTCGCACACATAGGCTTAATTCGTGCACTGGAACAATTGCATATTCCAATTGATATTGTTGGTGGAACCAGTATGGGCGCTTTTGTTGCAGCTCTAGTGGCATGTGGTTTTGATAGTGTCGAAATGACACATATTGCTTATGAAACCTTTGTAGCACGTAATTATTTAAATGATTACACCATGCCTAGGGTGTCCTTAATCAGAGGACAACGCTTTCATTCTCGTTTACAAGCAATTTTTGGTCATCGGAGAATAGAAGAGTTAAAACGAACTTATTATTGTATTTCAACTAATCTTTCCACAGGACAGGCTGTAATACATGATCAAGGACAATTAGCCACTTGGGTTGGAACCAGTATGAGTGTGCCTGGTGTGGCACCACCAGTAGCTTGGCATGAAAATTTACTGTGCGATGGTGGTGTCATCAATAATTTACCTACAGATGTGATGCAGAACTTAGAGCGAGGTACCATTATCGCCAGTAATGTCAGTTTACATGATGATATACGAGTTCCTGGGATTGGTTTAGACGAACCGGATCAAAGTGCTCTACTGAACTGGAATAAATTGATTAAAGACAAACTGCTACATGCGCCACGCCTTGCCGAAATTCTCATGCGTACTGCGACACTTGCCAGCGATACCATGATTCAAACCGCTGCCATTGAACGAGCAAATTTACATATTCGAATGCCAATTAATGGTATTGGGATGTTTGATTGGCACCGATTAGATGAGTTAGTAGATCGTGGCTATGAACATGCACTTGCCACTCTACTTCCGATTAGAGATACACTTCCCAACGCTTAATTTAAAAAAATCATGAAGTTATAGGCGTATTAATTTGATAACGATTCAGTAAATCATCTAAATATTGATAAGTTTCTTGATCGAGTTGCTGCATATAGATATTGAGGATTTCTTTACATTGCTGTTTTTTTTCTAATGGCATACGCCTTACAATATCAAAGGTTACTTCCCATTGTGAACGTAACAACGATGCATAAGCGATATGATGTAATACCTCCTCATTAATTTGAGCAATTGCAGTTGCTACAGCTTCTCTAGCGTCATCCTGCATATAATTCACCACCACCAACATATCCGTCCATAAATCACAACGATCAGCGGCCTCCACAATACTCTGAATAATTTCAACCTGTCTTAAAGCAGGTAAATTTGCGACATAACATTGCGCTTGAGCAGAAAGACAAGCCACAACTGGCAACATATCTTCCCAAAGTTGGTCTTCTTGCGCTGCATGAATAATCGCATTAATCACTAACTCGCCCTGCTGCACCGCTAAGTCACCGAGTTCATGTTTTAATTCATATCCAATATGACTCATTAAAGCCAATAATTTAGGCCACACTAAACGTTGAGTAGGATCACTAATAATCAATAATGCCTTTCTAATCCGATCTTTGGGTAATACATGTACTAAATGATCAATTCGTTCTCTTGATTCAATATAAAATGCGATTTCAAGTAAATCACTTTCTTTCTCGATAATCTGAGCAACGTCCTGTACCACTTCATCAGATAACATCCCCACAAATCTTCCCATAGTGACAAAATTTCGTTGTTTTAAAAGCACCTGTGCAATATCTATAATTTGATGAGTCGTCAAATATCCTAATAACTCTCTTGCCAACCGAGGATCTAAATACACAGAAATCGCAGCCAAAGTATCTGCGGACAAATGCTTTGCAATACGATAAAGATGTTCTGTTGATAGATGCACAGCAATTTGAGCCACAATAAATGGGTCAAAAAAACGTTTGACCATGATTGCTGTTAACCAATTCGGCAGCCAGTTGACCCAAGCTGCCAAGTTACGAAATCTTGTTTTTTGTTGATTTTGCAGTAACTCAATCATTGCAAAACGAAATTGTCTTAAGCTTTCTGGTGCTAAAGTCAGTAAAAAAGTGAGTTGCTGCTCCTGAACATTCAAAATCCGAGCAATTTTTATAATTTCAGCATGGACAGCAAGTCGAGTCATCGCACGCTCCTATCAGATTTTTTTTGTTTTAAAAGGAATCGCAAAAAGAATGGCATCGGAAATAGGCTTTTATTCATTTTTTGATTTTCCATTTCAACTGTTTTTTGTAATTGTTGATTGAGCCAATTTAAATCTTGCTGAGATAAATGGGAAAAATCCTTGAGACTCATCACTGGTCGATGAAGCTGCTGGGCGAGTTGCTCTAACTCAGCTTGATCTGCTCTTTCCATTTTTATTAAGTGCTCTTTTTTTGTTCTATCTTTTCAGTTTATGCTGAATTTAAATCCATTACCAGTAAAGCGAAATACCGAGTCCAATCAAGTAGCGTTCATATTATTTTTTGATTTTTATAGAACGATACATTCTATAAAAATTATATTTTTCACACAAAATATAGCTATAATCAAAGCACATCGCTTCAGGGCGGGGTGAAATTCCCCACCGGTGGTAAGTTAGACTTTGTCTGAAATGATCTAATCAGCCCACGAGCTTGTGTATAATTTTATATGCTCGCAGATTTGGTGAGATGCCAAAGCCGACGGTATAGTCCGGATGAAAGAAGACGAAACTACCGAAATTACTGTTTGGTTTTTTGGTGCGCGCTTATTTTTACATCAGTCCTGAAATGTTCAACCGTATTCTATTTACGAGAGCGTTTCATTATGTCTAGTTTAATTCAACCCGAACTTTTCTTTTCAACCCTTTCCCCTGCTGAAAATCGTATTCAACAAGCTTTAGAAGATATCCGCCAAGGCAAACCTGTGTTGGTAATGGATGATTTTGATCGTGAAAATGAAGCCGACTTGATTATTGCTGCTGAAACCTTAACGATTGAAGTCATGGCACAAATGATCCGTGATGGATCAGGTATTGTGTGCTTATGCCTCACAGAGGAACTTGCAGATCATTTAGAGCTCCCTCCTATGGTCGTGGATAATTCTAGCCAGTTCAAAACAGCATTTACCGTGACGATCGAAGCCGCGCAAGGTGTTTCAACAGGTGTCTCTGCAAAAGATCGCGTAACGACTGTTTTGGCTGCCACTCAAGATGGTGCAATTGCAAGTGGCTTGAGTCGCCCTGGTCATGTATTTCCATTGCGTGCACGTAATGGTGGCGTGCTCACTCGTCGTGGACATACCGAAGGAACGATTGATTTAGCGCGGTTAGCTGGATTAAAACCATCTGGGGTTCTGTGTGAATTAACCAATCCAGATGGCTCAATGGCATCTGGTATTCAAGTTTTGGCCTATGCTCAAACACATGGTCTGACGGTGATTAGCATTGAAGAATTAGTTCAATACCGCCTAAAACATAATATTTAATTAAAAAATAAAAAAGCCTCGATCATTCGAGGCTTTTTTATCAATATATTATGAAACCTTTCGTTCAGCATTTAATTGATCAACTACTTCAATCAATTGACTAAATTCAGAAATATATGCAACAGGTTGTACCTGAGCTAATTCTTCCGTTGTTCCATAACCATAATTTACAGCAATCGTTTCAATACTGTGAGCACGTGCACCAATCACATCATACTGACGATCTCCCACCATAATACATTGCTGAGCATCTAACTGCTCTTTTTCTAAAATATAGGCAATTAAGTCAGTCTTGTTGGTACGTTCACCCGTTAATTCACTGCCATACATTTCAGTAAAATATTGATCTAATTTGAAATGAGCAAGAATACGTTTTGCATAAATAGTCGGTTTAGCTGTCGCTAAAAATAAGCTATATCCTTGAACTTGTAATTGTTTTAAGGTTTCAGCTACTGTTGGATATACTTCATTTTCAAATAAACCCGTCACCGAAAAACGTTCACGATAGGCTGTCAATGCTTGTTCAGCCAAAACATCATCTTGCGTATTTAGTAGTTTTGCCAATGAAGCTTTCAGCGGAGGTCCGATGGTCCAATCTAAGTTAATATCATCTGCCAAAGGTTGATTTAACTTCTCTAAAGCAAAGCGAATTGAACCATGAATCCCTGTCTTAGGGTCAGTTAAAGTACCGTCTAAATCTATCAGAATATTTTTGATCGTCATTCATCCAATCTCTTAAAGCCTTACACAACATAGTCGAGTGTTTCTCAAAACTTCCCTATACTAACGTAAATGAAAACATAAAAGGAAATTGCAGTGCGTCCGACCGTACTTTGTTTTTCAGGTTTAGATCCATCAGGCGGTGCAGGTCTACAAGCAGATATTGAAGCGATTGGTCAAAGTGGTGCACATGCAGCCATTGCCTGTACCGCTTTAACCATTCAGAACTCACAACAAGTGTTTGGTTTTGAAGCCACTTCAAAGGAATTATTGCTAGCACAAGCCAACGCAGTGGTCGGTGACTTACCGATTAAATGCGTTAAATCTGGCATGTTGGGCACAACGGATAATATTGCAGCATTGGCAATGTTTTTACGTGAACATCTCGATTATCAATACGTACTCGATCCTGTTCTCGTTGCAAATAGCGGTGGTTCACTCGGTGATCAAGCGACTTTGGTGAAAGCATTTGTTGAACTAATTCCTTTGGCGACTGTAATCACACCGAATACAGTTGAATTAAGAGCTTTAACAGGCATTGATAATATTGATCAAGCCACTCAAAAGCTATTTGAGATGGGGGCAAAAGCGGTGTTGGTCAAAGGTGGACATGAAGACACACCTGAATACATCCGAAATGCTCTGTATGCAGATGGTGAAATGATTGCAGAAAGTCGCTGTCCACGTTTAGATGGGCAATATCATGGTTCTGGCTGTTCTTTAGCAAGTTTCATCGCTGGAAGACTTGCACTAGGCGACTCTTTGAAAATTGCTGTTCAACATGCTGAAACATGGTTATTTGGTGTATTAAAACAGGCTGAAACCCCTATACCCAATGGGCAAAAAATTCCAAAACGTTTTTAAAACACATCTTAATAAAAATAAATTTTAAAAGTAGTAAATAACAAAAAGGCGCATTTAGCGCCTTTTTGTTATTCTCAACGAATTATTGTGGAATACGCAACACCTGACCTGGGAAAATGTCATCTGCATTTTTTAACAAAGGTTTATTCGCTTCGAAAATTTTATTGTATTGGTTTGGATCACCGTAATACTCTTTTGAAATTTTCGATAAATTATCGCCTGACTTTACTGTGTAGAATTTACTTTCAGGTTCTGGTACTTCTACCGTCATTTGATCATCCACTTGCGCAACATGATCAACATTCCCTACCGCAAGTACAATCTTTTCTTTATCTGCTTGGCTTTTGACCTGCCCTTTCACCGTTGCGGTATCAGTATTACCATTATAAGTCACAGATAATCCATCGACACCGAGACCTAAACTTTTAATCAAACCTAGTAATTTATTTGCAATCTCTTGAGCAGATGGTTCAGCTGGCGTTGCTGGTGCAGCTTGTGGTTCTGCTGGAGCAGTATTTTTCTTACCAATACCTTTAACAAAATCAAAAAGACCCATCGTTATTTCCTCTATAGTTATTTAATAATGCTTAGTCGTAGTAGACCTACTTAAATAGTTATACAGAAAGATTTGCTCTCTCTGGTTTCAATTTAAATATGTCTTGTAAATCTATGTATATTTTTAAGTTAATTCTTTATAAAGAACTACAAAAAGCTAATTCATCGCGGTTTCAATTAATTCAAATACTATGCAATTTTACGCATCTTCTCGCACAATATTCGCCATATAATCAATTGCAGATTGAACAGTGATAATTTTCTCTGCCTCTTCATATGGGATTTGAATGCTAAACTCTCTTTCTAAAGCCATAATAAGCTCAACAACACCCAATGAATCAGCACCTAAATCATCTGTAAAAGTTGCATGAGGCTTAACCTCTTTTTCATCTACACCAAGTTGCTCAACAATAATTTCCTGAACACGTTTTGCTATATTCATCACGTTTCCTTTCGTTTTTATGATTTAATAAATTATTTTAAATAGCACAGATTTTATACGCCTAAATAAAATATTTTCATATTCAGAGTTTAATTTTTCTTGTAAAAATATGTATAAACTCACAAAGCCAAAAAATTCGGCATATAAAAACTCACATTACAGTGGCTTTTCAATGAGCTAACCGTATGATGCAATTTAGGTATCATCTCCGACGTTCATCTCAATATAAGCAATAGCATCACGCACTGTGAGAATTTTCTCTGCATCGTCATCAGGAATTTCAAAGCCAAACTCTTCTTCAAAAGCCATAATTAATTCAACGAGATCCAAAGAGTCAGCGCCTAAATCATCTACAAACGATGCATTAGCTACCACCTCTCCCTCGTCTACACCGAGTTGTTCAACAATAATTTGCTTAACTCGCATTTCGATACTCATAATATTTCCTTTTATTGTTATGCTTTAATAAATTATTTTAAATAGCATAAATTTTATACACTTAAATAAAATCATTTCATATTCGAAGTTCATTTTTTCTTGTAAAAATATGTATAAATCAACTTAATTAAAATTAAACATATAAAAAAGCCACCTTGCGGTGGCTTTTCAATCATGCAAAATGATTAACCAAGTTTTTTGGTTACATAATCAATTGCAGATTGAACTGTAGTGATTTCATTTGAATCTTCATCAGGAATCGTGATGTCGAAATCATTTTCAAAAGACATTACAAGTTCAACCAAATCTAAAGAGTCAGCACCTAAATCATCCATAAAAGATGCTTCGTTTTTGATCTCTTCAGCACGCATACCTAGTTGTTCAGCTACTGCTTGTTTGATGCGTTGTTCGATATCGCTCACAGGAATTCTCCTCATTGCTTGTGGCGTTTTGATTTGCCACTAGTTTAATTGAATATAAAAATTTTTAAAAGTTTATACATCGCCAGTTAGGCCATGTATAGACCACCATTTACGTGTAAAACTGTACCAGTAATGTAACTAGCTTTATCGCTAGCAAGGAAACTCACTGCATTCGCAATATCTTGAGGCTCACCTAGACGATTTAAAGCTACTTGATCAGTCATTTTTTTGCGAATCTCTTCGCTCAACTGATCAGTCATTTCAGTTGCAATAAAACCAGGTGCAACGCTGTTTACCGTAATCTGACGACTACCCATCTCTTTCGCTAAGCTACGACTGAATGCTTCAATCCCTGCTTTTGCTGCTGAGTAGTTCGCTTGTCCAGGATTGGCAAAATGCGCAACCACTGAACTAATATTAATAATCCGTCCAAAACGTGCTTTAGTCATGCCTTTTAATACACGCTTTGATAAGCGGTAAACGGCTTTAAGATGAATGTTGAGAATATCATCCCAATCATCTTCAGACATGCGCAATAACAAGTTATCTTTGGTAATGCCAGCATTGTTTACTAAGATCAGCACTGAACCGTATTTTTGTTCAATGTCCGAGACAAGTGCATCAATCACCGCGCCATCACGAACATCAAGGACAACACCTGTTCCGTTCTCAGCAAAGCTTTCCGTCAGTTTTTTCGCACCTGATTCAGAGGTCGCTGTACCGACTACAAAAAAACCGTCTTGAATGAGTTGCTGTGCAATTGCTGCGCCAATACCACGGCTTGCTCCTGTCACTAACGCAACTTTTCGTTGTTGTGTCATGCAATTTTTCCTTCTGCCACTAACACTGCGTTTAGGGCATCTTCCATACGTGCTTTGCTATCAATGGCAAATGCTTTTTCTATATTTGGTAATCGTTTCGCAAGATTACTGAGTACAGTGCCTGGCCCACATTCAACCACGTACTGAATACCCTGATCTTGTAGATATTGCATGGTACGTGTCCATTGTACTGATTGGTACAATTGTGCAGTGAGTGCCTGACGTAATTGAGCAACATCCGTCGCGATTTCCGCGTTGACATTTTGTATTACAGGAAGGCATGGTAGCTCAATGGCAGTTTGTTCCAAAGCTTCAGCAAACTTTTCAGCCGCTGGTTTCATCAGTGTGCAATGCGAAGGCACAGAAACTGGTAACGCAATTGCCTTACCTGATTGTTCTTTTGCTTCAGCCATCACTTGTTGCACAAGCGCTGTCGTTCCTGCAATCACAACTTGACCTTGCGCATTATAATTTGCCGCATCGACTGAACCCTGACCTGATGCAGATACTTTTTTACAAAGCTCGATCACTTGATCATCTGATAGCCCAAGTATTGCAGCCATTGCTCCCTCACCTTGAGGAACAGCACTTTGCATCAACTTACCGCGTAAATGAACTAATTTGACCGCATCAGCCAATGTCATTGCTTCTGCTGCAACAAGTGCGCTGTATTCGCCTAAAGAGTGCCCAGCTAAGTATTTAGGTGTAATACCACCTAACGCTAACCAAACTCTCCAAAGTGCAATACTGGCTGTCAACAATACTGGCTGAGTATTTTCAGTTTGATCTAATCCTTCACCACTTTGAGCGATGTGCCAAAGATCAAAACCAATAGCTTCTGATGCTTCAGCAAAGGTCTCTTGAACAACACCAAACTGTTCTGCAAGTTCAGCAAGCATACCTGCTTTTTGAGAGCCTTGACCCGGAAAAACAAATGCTGTTTTTGTTGCTTGAGCAGCCTGCTCAAGTCGTTTAGTCGACATATAAAAATCCTTAAATTAGTCTATCGCCAATTTCATCAACACTCATGATTCTACATGACAATGACAATAGACTCTTTAGCGATGTGGCAATTTAACACTGATTAAATATTTTTATAATTGCGAAAAACAACAAAAAAGGGAGCTTTCGCTCCCATTTTTTCTATACTTTAAGCTAACGCTTAATGCATATGATTCAATTATTCAGCATCAGCTGCTTTAGCGAATAATTGACGACCACGGTAAATACCGTCTTTAGTCACGTGGTGACGACGATGAGTTTCACCAGTAGTTTGGTCTACAGATAATGCATTCTCGGTTAAAGCGTCATGTGAACGGCGCATGTCACGGCGAGAGCGACTTTTACGGTTTTGCTGAACGGCCATGATGGCTCCTTACAAAGATCGAAAAAATGGATCAGAACAAATTCAGTTGTCTTAACTCAACATTATAACACAAATTATGAGTTAAGTTTACCCTTCAAACCTGCCAAAACATCAAACGGATTATCCCGCTTTTCTTCGACAACGTCCTGAATGGTAGGTTGATGCTTATGCTCACAAGCATCATGCTTAGGAGACAATGGCATCAACAGTAACAGTTCATCTTCTAGTAATGCGAGTAAATCAATGGAAGCAGGTGTATCAAAATCACCTTTTTTCGAAGATTCACTTTCACCTAAAACGATGAAATCAGCATCCTCATCCAATCGCTCTATCAGTGACTCATCATCGATCAGCGCTAAATGAAAATCTGAAACCAATTCAATTTCAACAGGTCCCAAACAACGTTGGCATTCCATTGGAACTTTCGTTTCAATATGTCCATCTAACCATACAATACGATGATAGATATCCATTGATAGCTTACAGTCTATGTTGATCAATTGATCATCAATTGAACCAACAGCTTCTCGAGCTATACGAGCAAAGCGAGACAATGGCAGTGTTCCTGACCATGTAAAGCCCTGTTCAGCCCATTTAAATGGCTCGATTTGGCTTGGAAAAGTATTTGCTGACATAATTAAGGCGGCAATTCTACAAATTCATCGGTACTCTGTCAAAGATTAAGATACAATTTTGCACTTCTTTAGACAGAACTCGGGGTAAATTAAGCAATGCACCTGTTGCAGCCGCAACTTGAAGTAACATCTTCATTACTTGTAAGCACCCATTCAACCACTGTTCCTGTGTTAGCGCCAAATCAAGTGCAACGTTCATCTTGGCAAAAGTTAACATCAGAACCAGAACAGGTCGATTGGCTTATTTTACACTTTAATCACTGGTTTTCCCACCATAATGTCACTTTAGTGAAAGGTGATTTTGAACCTGAGTATTTCCCAGCGACATCTGAGCAACCTGCAAAGATCCAATTTGCCCACGGTTTCTTCAATAGTGCTCTACATGAAATTAGTCATTGGAGTATTTCTGGTGAGCAACGTAGGCTATTAGCTGATCTTGGTTATTGGTATGCACCTGATGGTCGAAGTGCGGAACAACAAGCCTTATTTGAGCAAGTTGAAATCAAACCTCAAGCAATTGAGTGGTTATATGCGACTGCGTTTGGTCGAAAATTCCGTGTCTCTTTGGATAATTTAACGGGTGATAGCGGAAATGGAGAGTTATTCAAAAATAATGTTTTTAATCAAGTACAGCGTTATTTTTCAGGTCAAGCTAAATTACCGCATGATGCAGCACGTTTCATTCATTACATTTGTCTATGCACAAGGAATGGAGCAGCATTACAACTAAATGAATTTAAACGCGAATCACTCGATTAATTGACAAAATTAACACATCAAAGACTTGCATCGACTCTAGAACAAGTTTCATACTAAATTCAGCCACATAGATCAGGGAGTTAATAATAATGTTGCATTTACACATTCATCCTGAAAATCCACAGGCTCGTCTTATCACTCAAGCAGTCGAACGTATTCGCGCTGGAGATGTTGTGGTTTACCCAACTGACGCAGCCTATGCAATCGGTTGCCAAATCGGAAATAAAAGTGCGATGGAGCGAATTGCACAAATTCGTGGTTTGGGTCCTAAACATCAATATGCGATTATGTGCTGTGATTTATCAGACATTGCAACTTACGCCAAAGTTGATAATGCGATGTATCGTTTGCTTAAAAATAACACACCTGCTGTAACCACTTTTATTTTGCCAGCAACCAGCGAAGTACCAAAACGCTTGATGCATCCAAAGAAAAAAACCATTGGTCTACGTATTCCAAGTAATCCAGTTGCTCAAGCCTTATTAAAAGAACTAGGTGAACCTCTATTAACCAGTACTTTAATCTTGCCAGATCAAAAAGATCCGTTGGATGATCCTTATGATATTGAAAATCAATTAGGTAAACGCATTGATGTGTTTATTGATAGTGGCTTCGGTACGTTATCCACCACCAGTATCGTGGATTTATCTGGAGAAAATCCTGAAGTCGTGCGTCGTGGTGTTGGTGATGTCAGTGCTTTTGAGTAGTTTTATACAAAATGGAATTAATTCAAGTTTTACTCAACATGAATGTTTTATAAGATGATGAAACCATTTATGTTGTTGAAGCTTGAAATCAGAAACTCAGGTTTTAAAAGTCAACTCAAGGACTTCTCCAGAAAAGTAACGAATTAAATTTTAAATATTTTTTAGAAATCTTTATTGTAAAAGAAATATTAGAAAACTCGATGATCAAAATCTCTATATCTATAGTTAATCTCTAAAATCATCGAGTATGCGATCCAAAATACTTAAAACTTATTTTATAAAATCAGACAATCGCTGCTTCTGAAAACCTTGCACATCAAAATTATCAGGACTGAGCCATTGTTGATAGATTTTTTCTAAATCAGGCCATTCTTCATCAATGATTGAAAACCATGCCGTATTACGGTTATGCCCTTTAGTAATCCGATCCTGGCGAAACAGACCTTCATATTGAAAACCAAAACGTAATGCCGCCGCTTTAGACGGTTCATTAAAATCATCACATTTCCATTCAACTCGTCTAAATCCATGTTTAAAGCATTGTTTCAAGAGTAAAAAAATCGTTTCCGTTGAAGCTTTTGATTTTTTCATTTTATGTGAAAAATAAACATTACCAATTTCAACCGCCTTATGCTCAAGCCTAGGATTAAGTAAAGCAATCCACCCCTGAACTTCACCATTCACCTCAATCAGGAAATGACTAGAACCAGCGAAATTAAATGAACGCTGAAGATCATCTTTTAATGTTTTTTCATCCTTGGGCGCTGAATAAGGCAAATAAGTCCAACAGGCATCCGACGGTTCAGTAGATACATTGTTCCAAATCTGAGCTGATGCTTGATCAGAAATCACCTGATCGATATAAATTAATTTAACATGCTGACCGAGCAAGTTTTCTTGAATAGTTTGACTCGTTCTTTCGAGGTCGATTTCTATACCAACTTTTTGTCCAAGCTGATTTTGTTGAGTTTTTAAATAGT
The DNA here is from genome assembly GCF_024296945.1 of Acinetobacter sp. Z1. Classification (NCBI taxonomy): domain Bacteria; kingdom Pseudomonadati; phylum Pseudomonadota; class Gammaproteobacteria; order Moraxellales; family Moraxellaceae; genus Acinetobacter; species Acinetobacter sp. Z1. The sequence continues at coordinate 2,703,348 of NZ_CP101115.1, forward strand.
TTTTCATATTGGTTTATTATTTAAACGAATTTGGAATTGGCTGTTAATTTAATCATAATTATTTTCTATGACCTATCTAATCGTACATAAATAAAGAAAATACCCTGAGAACTTTAAGGTTTTTGTAAGTGAGTAATTTATTAAATTTACAATTTCGATTAGAATGGCGTTGCTCTAGGTAGCGTGTGTAATCCCTTGAACACAACAATGATCTTTCATGCTTTTGAAAATTCGCGTGGCTTATAACGGTAATGAATCAAATTCTTTCTTCTTCGTTGGAGTTAACTCCTTCCATTCGCGTGCTTGACGAGTGGCAAGAAGTCATACCTGAAGATTTATATATCCCACCCGCTGCGTTTGAAATTTTACTTGAACAATTTGAAGGTCCTTTAGATTTTCTGATCTACCTTATTCAAAAAAATGGTTTTGATCTTCTTCAGTTAGATATTTCACCGATTGCCACTCAGTATCTTTCCTATATGGATAGCATGAAATCGCTCAATATTGAGCTAACCGCTGACTATATGGTTATGGCAGCACTTCTCGCTGATTTAAAATCTAGATTGCTACTTCCTAAACCTAAAGTTGTCGATCAATTTGAAAAAGATCCAAAACAAGAACTCATTGATCGCTTAGAAACCTATTTACGCATCAAACAAGCGGCTGAAAGACTTGGGCAAATGCCGATTTTTGAACGCGATACATTCAGTGCAAATATCAGTATCGGACATATTGCACCTGTCTATGAAGGGTATGATGCAGATGCGTTACGTGACGCATTATTTTGTGTGTTTAATCGTCCAGAGCCGATTACCCATGTTGTTGCTCAAGAACTTGTTTTACTTGAAGAACGAATTGCATTTATTGAAAGCCAACTCGCGTCTGGTGAAGTCTTGAGTTTTGTCCAATTACTTAATCCGCAACAAGGTCGTATGGGCATGGTTGTCACTTTTATGGCGGTTCTTGAACTCACACGCCAGCAAAAAATTCAAATCATTCATACAGGTATTGATTCCCCTTTGACCATTCAAGGGAATGCAGCATGAGTTTAGAGCAATTGGATAGCAATGAAGGTATGTCTCTTGAAGACATTCACCATGATGTGTTACTGCAAATGGAAGCCATTTTATTCGCCAGTGACTCACCAGTTTCACTTGCAAGGCTGAAAGAAGCCTTTCAAAACCAATATAATAAACAACAGTTACGTCAGTTTCTGCAACAGCTTGCTGTGTTACAACATGGTCGTTCTATTGAGTTGATTGAAACAGCCCAAGGCTTTCGTTTCCAAGTCAGAGCTAAGTATCGAAATATTATTGCGCAAGTTTGGCCTGAACGACCAACGAAACTGTCACCCTCATTACTCGAAACCGTCGCAGTAATTGCATATCATCAGCCTGTTACGCGTGCTGATATTGAACAAATTCGTGGTGTATCCAACAATAGTCAAATTTTAAGAAACTTATTTGACTGGAACTGGATTAAAGAATCTGGTTTTAGAGATTTGCCTGGAAGACCTGCGTTGTTAGTTACAACGCCTCAATTTTTAAATGCATTTGGTTTAGCATCGCTAGGTCAATTGCCTCCCCTACAGAACGCCAAGGAAGCATTCATGACACTCGACGCACATGCGCCGAAGTCTTGAGAAGGTGAACTGTTGATCATTATGTCTAAGGTTGTGCTGTCATGAGTGAGAAATTACAAAAGGTATTAGCGAGAGTGGGGCTTGGCTCACGTCGCTATATGGAGGAAGTCATTGCTGCTGGTCGCGTCAGTATCAATGGAAAAATTGCTGAAGTGGGTGAACGTATTGAGCCTACTGATGAACTACGTATCGATGGTCGTAAAGTTCAGTTTCAAGTTGAAGATGAAATTCGCCGCCGCGTTCTCATTTACTATAAACCAGAAGGTGAAATTTGCTCGCGCAATGATCCTGAGAAACGTCCAACCGTATTTGATCATTTGCCACAAATCGCCAATGATCGTTGGGTAATGGTGGGTCGTCTTGATATTAACAGTACCGGTTTATTGTTATTTACAAATGATGGTGAACTTGCCAACCGTTTGATGCATCCTTCAAACGAAGTTGAACGTGAATATGCCGTTCGTGTTATGGGTGAAGTCACTCCTCAAATTCGTAACAACATGCTCAAAGGTGTTGAACTTGAAGATGGCCCAGCTAAATTTGAGTCATTCTCAGAAATTGGTGGCGAAGGTATTAACCGCTGGTATCAAGTCGTAGTTAAAGAAGGTCGTAACCGTGAGGTTCGTCGTATCTTCGAATCACAAAGCCTAAAAGTAAGTCGTTTATTACGTACACGCTATGGTAGCGTAATTTTACCGCGTGAATTACGTACTGGCCGCTGGATGGAACTAGATAAGACAGATATCGATAACTTAGCGAAATCTGTTGAATTGAAACCACGTCAAGGTACAGGCTTATTTGGTATGGCTAAACGTCGTACTGAAAAAATGGCTGAAAAACCGTTAGCTGCACGTCGTGGTGGCTATTTGCGTCAACAACGCCGTGATGACGAGCAAGAACAACCACAACAACGCCCAAGCGGTAATGGTTATCAACGTAAAACTGTGGGTTTTAAGAAACCTTAAACCCGATAAAATACGTATAAAAAACGCTCTATATAGAGCGTTTTTTATTACTTAAATTTAAATATGCTGCACGCTAGATTGTGGAATTGCATTCAGCAATTTTTTTGTATATTCATGTTGCGGATGCAAATACAACTCATCAGAATTTGCAATTTCAACCACTTCACCATGATTCATCACCATGACCTGATCAGAAATATATTTCACCACAGATAAGTCATGAGAGATAAAGATATAACTCAAACCAAACTCATCTTGTAAATCCTGAAGTAAATTTAACACCTGAGCTTGCACAGAGACATCTAAAGCAGAGACGGATTCATCACAAATCAAAATTTCAGGTTTTAAGGTCAAGCAACGAGCAATGGCAATTCGTTGACGTTGCCCACCTGAAAATTCATGTGGATAACGATCATAAGCTTGAGCGGGTAAACTCACTCGCTCTAACAATTCTAATGCAATTTTTTTTCTTTCAATATCATTTTGACCAATCCCATGAATTCGCATTGGCTCAAGTAAAATCTGTCCAATCGTGAATCGCGGATTAAGCGAGGCATACGGATTTTGGAAAATAATTTGAATTTTACGTTGGTATTTTGCGAACTCTTTTTCGGACATCGATAGAATATCTTGACCATCAATTAAAGCTTGTCCGCCTGTTGCTTCATGTAAACGCATCAGTAATAAACCAATCGTGGTTTTACCTGAACCAGACTCCCCCACTAGCCCTAAGGTTTTACCTTTTGCCAGCTTAAACGAAACACCTTTAACCGCTTGGAATTCATCACGTCCCCATAAACCTTTGCGACTATAAAACGATTTTTTTAGGTCTTTGACCTCCAAAACAATCTGCTCATCTCCAACCAATCCTCGACTCCGTTGTTTGAGATTGAGATCTGATAAATTCGTCTGTTCAATCAATTGACCATTTTCTATTTTCATAAAATCACTGGTCACAGGTAAACGATAAGGTCGAGTCGATAATTGTGGACGGCAATGTAGCAACGCACGGGTATATACATCAGTAGGCTGTTCCAGTACTTGTTCAACTAAACCATTTTCTCGAATTTCTCCATGACGCATCACAATCACTTCATCTGCAATTTCACCCACTAATGCCAAATCATGGGTAATAAACAACATCGACATTTCACGACGTTGACGTAAAGACTCTAACAAATCGATAATTTGTTTTTGGATCGTCACATCTAATGCTGTAGTTGGTTCATCAGCAATCAGGAGCTTTGGTTCACATGCAATTGCCATAGCAATCATCACGCGTTGTTGTTGTCCGCCAGAGAGCTGACTTGGGTAGGCGTCAATTTTTGTTTCTGGTGATGGAATCCCCACTTCTTTTAATAACTCTAAAACTCTTTCTCTGGCTTGTTTTCGCCCCATCCCTAAGTGAATACGTAAAACCTCTGCAATTTGATCGCCAATAGTAAACACAGGGTTCAATGATGACATCGGTTCTTGAAAAATCATGGCAATTTCTTTGCCACAAATATTTCGAATTTCCTTTGATGATAATTCTAGTAAGTCTTTATCCTCAAATAAGATTCGACTTTGTTCTGAAATTTGACTTTGCCCTTTCGGTAATAATCCCATGACTGCCAATGAAGTGACTGATTTCCCACTACCCGACTCACCGACTAAAGCGACTGTTTTATTCTTTGGAATAGTAAATGAAATCGATTTGACCGTTTCAAGCCAATGTTTATTATCATCTTTAAAGCTAACACTCAGATTTTCTACTTTTAATAGCGTTGTTTCATGACTATTTTGCATATCAATTCTCCGCTACTTCAGTTTAGGATCTAATGCATCACGCAATGCATCAGTAAACATTGAAAATGCGGTGACTAATACAGCCATCGCAATAGATGCGGCAGCCAATTGCCACCATTTCCCTAAAATGAGTTCTGTTTGCGCTTCATTCAACATACTTCCCCATGACACCACGCCGACTGGGACACCAAAACCGAGGAAGCTTAAAATCACTTCAGATTTGATAAATGCAACAACAAGAATCGAGATTTGGACTAAAGCAATGTGACTGACATTTGGAAAAATATGCACAAACATACGACGGAAATGACTAACACCAATCGCTTTGGCAGCAAGTACATATTCACGAGACTTATGTTTCATGTATTCCGCACGGATCAGACGAAACACCCCCGTCCAACCCGTTAAACCTAAGATCAATACAATCGATAAAATCCCTTTTTGCTGTAAAACAGCAGCAACAGCGAGTACCAATAACAAATAAGGAATCGAGGTGAAAATATTATAAAACCAGTTCAGAACATCATCGACCCAACCACCAAAGTATCCTGAAATCGCGCCTAGAAAAGTACCGATAACAACTGCCAGCAAAGCAGAAAGTAATCCGACTAATATAGATGTTTCAGCGCCTTTAATGGTTTTCAGTAAAATGTCTTGTCCCCATTTATCCGCGCCGAATGCTAAGGTGGTTTTCAACTGTTGTTCTTGATCTAGTAAATGACCACCAAGTTGCTGATCAATGGCTTTTATATCTTCAGCCAATGGATCTGTTACATCATAATAATCAATCGGTATTCCTGTCACTTGCTCAGTGGCAATTTCAGTATTTAATTTCTGAATAATATCTTTTAAAGGATCAACAGGATTTTCAGGCAAGGTTTGGGCTGTTTCGACTTTTTTATCTGCAAAATCTTGACTCAATTCAGCACCTAAAAATGTAGGTGGCGCATAACTGACAGCAACTTCTTTATTCCAATTGGATGCAATCAAACCTGTGAGAGATAGGATTAAAATCACAAAGTAACATAGCACGATAAACAGAGACATCATGGCGATACGATCTGCTTTTAAACGACGAACTGCTAGCTGCCATAGCCCAGAAGAAGCTGTGTCAGACTGAGTTAGTGCTTTTCTTTTAAATAATACACTCAGCATAATTCACCTACTTCAACTGTACGCGTGGATCAATTAATTTATAAATCAGATCGGCAATCAGGTTAAAAACCATGGTTGCAGCAGCAACATAAACCGTGATTGCTTTGATCACAGGAAAGTCACTACGTTCTACTGCAATAATCACTTCCCGACCAATCCCCGGTATGCCAAAAAAACGCTCAATTAAAAATGCGCCAATTAAAAGTGCTGGTAGACTTGCCATGACATCGGTCACGATTGGAATCGATGCATTTCTTAACACATGTACCCCAAACACTCGGCTTTCAGTTACACCTTTGGCACGTGCTGTACGCACATAGTCCTGATTGACCTCATCTAAAATAAAGCTACGGTACAGTCTAAGTGTTGGAGCAATACTCACAACCAACATAATCAGAATAGGCAGTAGTGCATATTTAAAGAGGTTTTCACTGAAGCTATCACTCCAGCCTTGTACTGGAAACCAACTCAGTTGATAAGCAAAGAAATATTGAAAAACAATGATATAAACCAAGATACTAATCGACATTCCGATGGTGCACAGCATCATCACCATACGATCAGTCAGGCTACCGCGCACAGATGCAACTGCTAAAGCCAAGATAATTGAAATCACCGTTTGCAGCAGTGTAAGAGGAATTAATAATGTTAAGGATGGCCCTAAACGTGTACTGATAATCTGCGAAACAGACTCACCCGTACTCCAACTCATACCATAATCAAAGGTTAAAATTTGCTTAATAAAAATCCACAGCTGCACATAATAAGGCTGATCCACACCTAACTGTTGGCGGATATTTTCAATCTGTTCAGGATTCGACATTTTTCCTGCCAAAATATATGCAGGATCTCCCCCGACCCAGTTGAAGAGGAAAAAGATCAGCAGGACAACACCAAGCATTGTTGGGATCATCTGCCATATGCGACGTATGATATATGCCAGCATAAAGATGCCCCTTATTTAACGCGTTGACCTGTGATTTCTTCAAAGAATGCTTTGTTGTCTGGTTTCCGACCTAAAAATTCTTCGACTAATTTTTCAGCAGGTTTTTGACTACCTTGAGATAAGATTGTTTGACGATAACGCTGCCCAACTTCTGTATTATTTAAATCATTTCCAAAAGCAGACAACATATCTAAAGCAATCACTTCCGACCACATATAGCCATAATAGCTACTTTGATAACCAGACATGATGTGATTAAATTGCCCTGGAAATTCTGTAGTGGGTACATAACCTAATGCCGTTGCATCTTCCATTTTCTTCCAGAGTTCAAGTGGTTGTGCTTTTAAAGCAGTTGTACTATGTAATGCCATATCGTACTGCGCATATAAAGTTTGGCGGGCATAATGCAATCCTCGACCATAGCCATTTACTGCTTTTAACTTTTCGATCAAAGCATCGTCAACTCGTGGACAAGCAGGTTTACAATAATCAGCAACTTTAGAAAGGGTTTCTTTACGTCTTGCCCACTCTTCATACATTTGTGATGGAGCTTCTACAAAATCTCGTTCGACTGTAGTGCCTGCTTGTGAGCTATAACGGGTGTCTGATAAAAGACCATGTAAAGCATGCCCAAACTCGTGAACGAAGGTTTCTAACTCATCGCTATTTAAACCTTTACGATCAAAGTTAGTTACTAAAGCCGAAATAGGTTTACGATCAGTTAGACGACTACGTCCATAAACACTCCAAACTGCAGCATGACCATATTTTCCTTCGCGTGGAAATTTATCGATATAAAGCCCACCAAGTAATTTTCCAGTTTTGCTATCGGTAACATCGTAATATTCAACTTCATTTTGCCAAGTTTCGACTTTTATTGGTTTAAATTGAATGCCATATAGATGAGATGAGATGGCGAATAACCAATCTTGAGCTGCTTGGGTTGGAAAGTATTCACGTAACTTTTCTTGATCAATTTGGTATCTCTCTTTACGTAATTTTTCACTCCAATAGCCTTCACTCCATCGCTCTATTTTTGCTTGATCTACAGGAATACTCAGTGTTTTTGCTTTGAACTCAGCTAAAGTTTCGACTTCCTTTTTTTCGAGTGGTGATACGGTTGCGTAGACTTCAGCGAGGAATTGATTTACTTTCTCTGCATTTTCTCCCATGCGCTTTTCTAAAACCCAATCTGCATAACTTGATTTGCCCATTAGGCGTGCTAGGTCATATCTCAAATCAATCGCTTGTTTGAGTAATAGCAAATTCTTTTCACCACCACGACGAGTGAATGCAATTTGATAACGCTTACGCGCTTCATCACTCTCAGCTAATTTCATAAAGGGCCCATACTCAGGATATTCAAAACCGAGTAAATAGTTTCCTTTGTCATTTTTTTTCAAATTTTCAATATAATTTGCTGGTAAACCCTTTAATTCTGCTGCCGTAAATTCTAGTTTGGTCTTATTCTCACGGACATTTCTGGAATATTCTTGTTCAATTTTTGCCAGCTCATCTAATATAGCTTTAACCTTTTTTTGCTTGCTGACGGGCAGTTGAATTCCTTTCTTTTCAAAATCATTCAGGATATCTTGTTTAAATTTTATATCGACTGCATCAGTTGGATTGATCTTTTTAAACTGTTGATATAATTTTGGATTTTGTAAAATATCAGTTTGAAACTGGCTGATTTTAATTTCACAATCATCTGCTGCTTTACGAACAGCTTCATCAGGATAAACATTACTATATAAACCGACAGGGCCATAAAAATCCTCAAATGAAGCAAAAATAGCATCCCATTCGGCTAAAACAGATCCAGCGGCTGTACTTTGAGTAATTGGTTTCGCTTCAAATGTTTTTAACTGTTTTTTTACATCCTCAATCTTAGCATCACATAATGTTGAAATATCTTTAGCTTGAAATAGAGGAAGGGTTTGGCGATTGGTTGTATCGGCAAATGATATTTGATTTACCCCTACTGCAAGTAAGCACAGGGTGGTAAGTTTAAAATTTTGATGTTTCATTATTGCTCCAATTCCTAAATTTCTATTTTTTTGTATCAATGTCGATATACATCCATTCTGATGGAAGAATAGGATGCTTCTTAAACCCAATCACACGCGGTTGAGCTAAGATATTTCGATAGCGCGCACCAATGATTTGCACTGGGGTATAGACTTCAAGTACACGTGACATTTTTCGATATAAAGCATCACGCTCAGGACTTGGTGGCATTTTCTGAGTTTGTTCATATAGACGATCAAACTCAGGAATTTTTATACAACCATTGTTGGTTACATGAATATTTTTGCCATAAAACAACTGCATAAAACTATCAGCATCAGGATAGTCTGCAATCCATGCTGAGGCTTTAAACATAGTTTTGCACTGTTTCTCAAGCTTTAACGCTTCAGCAAAAGGCATGGATTTCGTTGTCATTTGAATTTTGAGACTATCTAATATTTTTTTCCAAAATTCTGCTTGCTGCTGACTTCGTAAATTACTTCCAGATACTGTCATTTCAATCACCAGCGGCTTTCCATCAGGTAATGTCCGCCAATCATTGGCACCAACTTTATAGTGATAACGATCTAGCAATAAGTTCGCAGCTTTGACTGAATAAGGAATACTACTTTTATAGGTTGGGTCATAACCAACGACCCCTTCTGGGATCGGCGCTTGTAATTTTTTTGCATCACCTTTTTGCAAAATTTTAATGTAATTATCAGCCGAAAAAGCCATCGCCATAGCACGGCGTAATGCGATTTTTTCTTTACTAAAACCACCCACCACTGGGTTTTGCATATTCCAATAATGATAATCAATCGATGGATCAATAATGCGGGAAAGCTGAACGCCTTTTTTAATCAGTTCAGGTTTTAGCTTTCCATTTTGCAAGGCTTGAACGGTGAGTTCACCATCTAATTGAAATAAATCGATTTCGTCTTTACTAAACGACAACCAGCGTGATTGCCCTTCTTCCATGACTTGAATATCGATCACTCCAATTTGTGGCATTTGCTTGCCTTGCATGGCATTCACAATTTTTTGGTCTTCTGGAGAGCTGGCTTTAAAATTCCATACAAAATTACGAAAATCAGGATTTGCTTTTAAAATAATCCTTGATCCGGGTGTCCAACGCGACAACATATAAGGACCTGTTCCGATAGGATGTGCCATAGCGAAACCAGATTTGTTGCGATACTTTTCGATCACTTCGCGTGCAACAGCCCCAGCGGGTTGATGTGCGAGTAGCATTGGAAAGTTTTGATCTGGACGCGTGAGGCGAATTACTAAAGTATATCGATCAGGTGCTTGTAAACCTGCAATTGGCTGATCGTAATCAAACTTACCCGTTTTTTGAGCTTGTTTGAGAGCAGCATCCATTCCTGAAATACGTCCATCTAACAACCAACTATTGGGTGAATGTAAATTAGGATCAAGTAATCGCTTAAAGGTATAAACATAATCCGCAGCAGTCAGTTCACGTTTTTTGCCCTTAAATACAGGGTCAGTTGCAAAATAAATTCCTTTTTGCAAGCGAATGGTATAAGTCAAACCATCTGAGCTTACTTCTGGTAATGCTACCGCCGTGCGAGGTACTAATTTTGCAGGTGAAGCCAAATAATCATAAGTAAATAAGGTCTCAAAAATCGACCCATTGACATGCGCTGAATACAGATCATGAACACCTGCAGGGTCAAAACCTGTTTCTGCAACAGGGAAAACATAACGTAATACTTTATTAGGATCGGCAGTACTTTGAGCAACAACCAATGTGCTTGTCGCACTTGTTGTTAATCCTACACAAGCCACAAAGCCAAATCGTTTCAATGCAAGTTTAAAATTTTGCTTCATTTGGAAATCATCACTTATTTTGATTTGGCGAAACAATGTCTAGAAATTGCCAATTGGTGTTCATAATTGGATGTGCTTTAAAACCTTGTACTTGAGGTTGAACCATCCAGTTTCTTATACGGGTATCTTGTAAAATAAAAGGACTGTCAGCTTCAACTTGCCGACTCATTTTTTCATAAAAAGGCATACGTTGATCAGGCGATAATTTCATTGCCTGTTCATATAATCGATCATAAGCATCCGATTTATAACATGACTGATTACCACGTCCGACATTCGGTCCATAAAGTAACTGAGTGAAATTTTCACCTTCAGGATAATCCGCATGCCATGCACCACTCCACATCATGTACTGACATTGACTAGCCGCTTTTAAATTGTCGGCAAAGTTACTCACTTTAAAATCAGCTTTTATTCCAATTGCATCTAAATTTTTCTTCCAAAGCTCAGAATACATCACTGAGGATGTTCCGCTTTCGGTATTTATTTTTAAAATTAGCGGTTTTCCATCGGGGAAATTTCGATAACCATCTGCACCTTTTTTATAGCCAAAATGGTCTAAAAGCTTATTGGCTAAAGTTGGGTTATAACCCACACTGCTACGATAATTTGGATTGTGTCCATTCACACCTGCGGGGACTAACATTTCTGCCTTAACCGCCTGTCCTTTTCTTAAAATACGAATAGCTTCATTAACGTTAAATGACATCGCAATTGCACGACGTAAAGCAACTTTATCTAAACTATTACCACCTATAATTGGGTCAAGCATATTAATCATGCTATAGGTAATTTCGGCTTCTTTATTGGCATACAAACGAATACCCTGTTTTTTTATTTCTGGTTTTAGCTGATTATTTTGATCTAATACTTTAGGAATCGCACTTGATGTCAATTTATCAAAATCAAGTTGTTTTGATTGAAATGCCAACCATCGAGATTGCTCTTCCTCAATAATACTGATATTCACTTTGCCAATTTGTGGCATTTTCTTACCACTCATTTCTTTGACTAACTGATTATCCCACGCCGTCCCTGTTGATTTAAAATTCCAAACAAAACCTCGATAATCTGGGTTTGCAACCAACTCAATCTTACTGCGCGGCACATACTTACTCAACATGTAAGGTCCTGTGCCTACAGGATGCATACCCAAGCGATCTTTATAATATTCAACAACTTCTCGTGCTGTTGCCCCAAACGTACTATAAGCTAAAATATAAGGAAAATTATAATCTGCTTGCGTGAGTGTAAATTGAATAGTGTAACGATCAAGTGCTTTCACACCCTCAATCTTGGCATCATAATTAAATTTTCCAGATTTTTTGGCTTGCTCAACTAAAGCATTCGCACCAACAATTTTATTATCAATAAATGAATATGATGAAGACCGATTTTTAGGGTCTAAAATTCGTTTAATTGAATAGACATAATCTTCAGCAATCAGTTCACGACGCTTGCCTTTAAAAGCAACATCATCTGTAAAATAAATCCCTGGTTGTATTTTGAATATATAAACTTTTCCATTTTCTTTAATGATCGGCATACTTTGCGCTGTTGATGGAACAAGTTTGACTGGATTGGCTAAATAATCATATTGCAGCAACCTTTCAAAAATTACATCCGCCACATTACCACTATAAAAATTATAAGTTTTGACCATGTCAAAACCATCATCTGGGGCTTCAAATGCAATTCGAAGCACTTTTTCTGCTTGAGCTGGAGTTTTCGTGTTTCCCAAAGGAGCGATTACAATAACGCTTGAGAACAAAGCGACAGTAAAAAATTTAGACTTCAATTCAATGCTCACATTATCGTTTTTCAATAAATACTAGACTTTTGAATAGCATTCAACCACATAACCACTTTGCACGCTTTACAACAATCAAAGATCTTATTTATAAAAATCAGCAAATTGAATATTTTTTACCAATCGTAAAAATAAAAGAAAGTATAAAATGCAGCTTATCACTCAAAACACAGTGCTAATTTCATGCCACTTTTCAAATAAAAATTTAGATAAAATAGGATAAATTTTAATAATTGATATAAAAACATTGCGTTATTCATCTTATTCAAAAGTAATATTATGCAAAATAATATTTTTTCATATTCATTTCACCCCAACAAAATCAAACAGCACAAGTGTATAAAAATAAAAGATTAATTGTAGTTTTGCACCAAACACATGCAACTCAAAAACTTGTTGATTCATTTTAAAGCATCTTAAAAAAACTTAAATTATGTAAAAAAATGCCAATAAAAATATTTTCTATAAATTCATAATTTTTTAATAATTAGTAAAAATATGAAAAGCTTATCCATTAAAACTACAACGCTTTTAAACAATTTAACTTAGATTAATTCAATTCAAAAAATGCATTTGGCACACGTCTTGCTAAAACGCTTTTGTTCATTCTGAAGAGTGACAAATCATTAAGGGGTTATAAATTTGATGAAAAAAACCAATTTCGTTCAATCTGATGCTATGCCAAAAGCGAGCAAAACCATACTCAAACTCAGCACCCTGAGCCTCAGTATGTTGTGTTTAACCATGACCCACGCCGCAGAAACAGAGTCAGCACCTGAAGAAAAACCAACTAAAGTTGTCAAAGTTGCAGTCACTGGTTCGTCTATCAAAGGTGTTGCATCACAAAGTGCTTCTCCAATCACCGTGATCAGAGCAGATGATCTCGCAAAACAAGGTGTTACGACAGTCGAAGAAGCTTTAACCAAGGTTAGTGCCAATCAAGCAGGATTTTCTACAGCTCAAAACGTAGGTTCATCTTATACTGAGGGTTCTTCTGCGAATCTTCGGGCTTTAGGTACCGACAAAACATTAATCTTATTAAATGGCCGACGTTTAGCTTACAGCCCTTTTAGCACCTCAACCACAAACCTAAATATTATTCCAATGGCAATGGTTGATCGGATTGAGATTTTACGTGATGGTGCTTCGGCAATTTATGGTGCTGATGCAATTGCTGGGGTAATCAACTTTATCACCAAGAAATCTTTTGAAGGTTTAAATATTAGTGCTGGTTTTATTCAACCAGAACAAAGTGGTGGTGATAAACAGGACATTTCAATTTTTGGGGGTTATGGCGATCTTGATGAACAAGGCTTTAATCTTATGGGGGTTATTGACTATCGTCGCTCAAATGACATTATGGCGAAAGATCGTAAAGTTAGCCGACGTGGAGATTTAATTCCTGAACTTGGTTTAGATGGTACTTCTGGAAATGGATTTCCTGCAAACTTTAGAGACCCAGGCTCAAAGATATTAGGTAACCCTTATGGTGACCAAAACTGTAACAATGCTCCAAATACAATCGCCGATGGCGGGCTTTGCTATTTTAATACTCGTGCCTTAATCGGTATCGTTCCCAAAACAGAGACAATCTCCGCTTTAGGTCGTGGAACCTTTAAAATCAATGATAATTTCAATGCAATTGGTGAATATATTTATTCACGTAATGAAGTTACTACTTCAATTGCACCTGATGTTTATACTCGTTCTGTTACCCTGCCCTCTACAAGTCAATATTATCCTGGTAAAGGCATAACTCCCGATGTCTCAGGATTAAGTGGCGAACCGCTTGAATTATCTTTACGTTCCCAAGCTGGAAACCGTAAGTCTAATCCTGTTAATGAATCACATCGGGCATTAATCGCTTTAGAAGGTGAAGCTTACGGCTGGGATATCAATACAGGTTTATCTTATGCACGTAGCGAAGCGACAGATGGTTTTGCTGGAGGATACTTAAATAAAAGTAAACTCCAAGATGCTTTAAACAATGGAACCATTAATCCTTTTGGGCCTAGTGAAAATCAAGAGCTTTGGAAGTCCTTTGAAGTAAAAGGCGATACCAATACAGGAACACTTACAGCCACTACATTTGACTTTACTATTAGTCGTCCAATTTACACTTTGCCCGCAGGAGACGTGGGCTTTGCATTTGGAGGCAGTTTTAGTAAGCAAGACTGGAAAGCCAATGTGAACTCAGAACTTGTAAGACAAGTACCTGGTAGTGGTATTGATCCTGACAAACCTAAAAGCAAGGGAAAAAGAGATATTACCGCAGCTTTTACAGAATTACATGTTCCAATTACCAAAACCTTAGAAGCACAACTCGCCGCTCGTTATGATGACTATAGTGATTTCGGTGATACATTTAATCCTAAAATCGCATTTCGTTGGGAGCCAATTAAACAATTAATGTTCCGTACCTCATACAGTACTGGTTTTCGCGCACCAAGCTTATATGACATAAATGCGCCCCGTAGCAAAACTTTTACATCAGCTAAATACAATGACCCACTCTTATGTCCAAACGGTACAGCTACTAACCCTGAATATAAAACGGAATGTAATACACAGTTTAATAAAACTCAAGGAGGTACTGATGGCTTACAACCTGAAGAATCCACTTCATACACCGCAGGTTTTGTTTTTGAACCAATCAAAAATTTAGTATTCTCAGCGGATTACTACAAAATTAAAATCGACGGTCTAATTGGTTTGATTGGTGAAGCAGATATTTTTGAGAATCCTGAAAAATATGCTGATCGTTTCATCCGTGGAGCTGATGGTCGACTAGAATATATAAATACCTCGTTAGCTAATATGGCTAGTGTAAAAACTGAAGGTATTGATTTAGCCCTAAATTATCTTTCACCAATGACTTCTACTGGCCGCTTTGGCTTCGGAATAGATGGTACATATGTTATTCGCTATGACGAACAAGAGAAAAAAGGTGAGTCATGGGAGGGTTATGTTGGTAAATACGATGATCCAGCAATCTTACGTTGGAAACATGTTGCCAATCTTAACTGGAGCTACGAAAACTGGAAAATGGTCTTCGAGCAAGAGTTCTACCGTGGTTATAAAGATCAAAACCAAATTGGTGATGAGAAATATGATAACCACAACGTAAGTGACTACACTCTTTACAACATTTCAGGGACGTATAAAGGCTTTAAAAATCTAGAGTTGACTGCTGGTATCAAGAACCTATTTGATGCTGAACCATCTGCTTCAAACGTGATAGACAATAACCAATACGGTTATGACCCTCGCTATAGCGACGTAACTGGACGTGCATATTTTCTAAGAGGCACTTATAAATTCTAGGACATTCTGTCACTACAGAATATCTCCTTTGCATTTTGTAGTGACTCAACGTAATCCTGATGTCTATATAAGATAAATAATTTCGACCAAGATTTTAATCGAGCCAAAATATTTTATATAACTCAACGATTACATTTTCAGGAGCAATTATGGGCATACCCTTTGCTGAAAATGAAAATCAATCTGCCAAACGCTTCGTCGGCCTCGGTCTAGTTTTATTTTTACATCTTGTGATCGCCTATATTTTAGTAACAAGTTTGACAACTGAGTTTACTAAACCAGTCGAGAAGCCTGTAGAACTTCAGATTATTCAAGATATTGAGCCTCCACCGCCACCTCCTCCACCCAAGCCTGAGGAAAAACCACCTGAACTACCAAAAATGGTTGAGAAAGTGGCAAAAATGCCTGATCCGCCTAAGCAGGTTGAAAAAGTAACACCTGTAGCAAAACCAACACCTACACAACCGACTAAAACTTCAGTGACAACGCCCGCACCTGTCACAGCGGCTTCTCCAAGTCCTAGTCCTGTTGCCGCACCAGTTGCAAATGCTGCTCCCCCAGCACCAGCAAAACCAGCAGGTATTTCACGAGGCGTTTCCGAAGGTGAAGCAGGTTGTAAAGAACCTGGTTATCCACGTGAACAGGAAATGGCTGGTGAAGAAGGTACTGTGCGTATGCGTTTGCTTGTGGATGGCTCGGGCAAAGTGATCGATGCAAAAGTCAAAAAATCGAGTGGTGTTCGTGAGTTAGATAAAGCAGCAACCAAAGCTTATAGCTTATGTAGCTTCACACCAGCGATGAAAGATGGTGTACCTCAACAAGATTGGTATGAAATCGAATACACATTCAAGATTTCTTAATGAATATAGAAGTGAATTAAACAATTTTTTGGAGAATTTAAATGAATAAAACTGTAAAAAAAATCTCTCGATTTGCTGCGATTGGTCTTATCTCAACCAGCACCCTGTTTCCAATGAGTTCTGTTTGGGCTGAAGAAACATCACAACCCACAGCCGTAACTACGATTGCAACTGATACAACAACACAATCATCACCAACACCACCACCTCTTCCTGCAACTCAGGAGAAAGCGCATAACCCTTATGGTTTAGAAGCTTTATGGCGTGAAGGTGATCTCGTTGCAAAAACAACCTTATTTATTCTTGTTTTAATGTCGATTGGTACGTGGTACATCATTCTTTCTAAACTATTTCAACAAAGTAAAATCAAACGCCACGGTACTGAAGCTGAACGTAACTTTTGGGAAGCAGATACATTAAATACTGCAAAAGACAGCTTAAATCCGAGTAGTACCTACCGTTACATTGCTGAAAAAGGTATTCACTCTACCAAACATCATGATGGCACTTTATTAGAACGTATTGATTTCAACACATGGGTAACGATTTCAATTCAACGTGCGATTGATAAAGTACAAAGCCATTTAGGTAATGGTTTGGCATTTCTCGCAACAGTAGGTTCAACTGCACCTTTCGTTGGTTTATTTGGAACAGTTTGGGGAATTTATCACGCACTGACTGCAATCGGCATTTCAGGACAAGCATCAATTGATAAAGTCGCTGGACCTGTGGGTGAAGCATTGATCATGACCGCAATTGGCTTAGCTGTCGCTGTACCCGCGGTACTTGGTTATAACTGGTTAACCCGTCGAAATAAAGCAGTCATGGATAATGTCCGGTCATTTGGCTCTGACTTACATGCAGTTTTACTTAGTGGTGACTTAAACAGTAATCACTCAAACCGTGATTCTAAATAAGGAACACCATTATGGGCATGATGATAAATTCAGATCAAAGTGATGATGATGTGATCGGAACGATCAACACCACTCCGCTTGTGGACATCATGCTGGTGCTTTTGATTATCTTTTTAATCACTGTTCCAGTGGTCACACATACGGTTCCTGTAAAGCTACCTGAAGAAAAGAATACGCCTTACACCACTACTCCTCAAAATATTCAACTTTCAGTCAACAAAACTGGCGATATTTTTTGGAATGAACAATACGTTGCAAATAAAGAAACTTTACTTGCTCGTTTACAAGTTGAGGCACAAAAGCGCCCACAACCTGAAGTTCATATTCGTGGTGATCAATTGACGCACTACGCTGCAATTGATCAGGTAATTAGCACCACCCAACAAGCAGGTATTGGCAAAATCGCATTTGTCACTACCCCGCCTAGTTCACCTTAATCAGACGATAAGGAGTTAGTCATGGGTATGAATGTCGGACCAAAAAGTGGCGAAGATGATGTGATACTCGATGTCAACATGACACCTTTAATTGATGTCATGTTGGTGTTATTGATCATGTTCATCATTACGATTCCAATCCCAAACAACGCCATTAATATCAATTTACCTAATGGTGCACCGCCGCCACCAACTGATCAGAAACCACCTGAGATCATTAACCTAAGAGTCGATGCTCAAGGTCATATTTTCTGGAACGATCAAGCTGTTGCTGATCGCCAAGCATTGAAGGTTTTGTTTGAATCTGTTGCGCAAAAAGCTGATCAGGATCAGATTAAATTTAAACCTGATCCACAAGCTGAATATAAAAATATTGCTATGGTAATGGCATTAGCTCAGCAAAGCAAAGTCACTAAAATAGGAATCGTGAGTAATAACTAGAAAAATAAACACTAACTATTAGGCTTCACAATTCTAAGTTCCTCCTGTGCTAACAAGTCCGCTTGTTAGCTTTTTTTATTTAATTTCACTTATGACGATTGGGAGAACCAAACTATTTACTTTATATCCTTTCGGTTTGTTATTGCAGGCATTTCCTGTCACCGCAGTTTTCACAACATAAGGCGAATACGGCATCACGTTTAAATAACCCGTATTATCTGATCCAGTACGACAATCCTCTGCATCAAGTTTTTCGTCGTAGCGACCAGCATTAGAAGACTCCTGAACTTCAGTAATCAACTTAGCATTCCATTGGCTCAAATAAACTAAACTTTTAGTAGCTTCAACAGTTCCTTGTCCCGAACCAGCACTTTCGATTTCAACCAGTTCGATCGATTTACCTTTGTACATCGTTGGATGAACTTTAAATGTATTCGATTGACCACCAAACTCTTTTAAAATTTTTGCTTGTTTTAGCTTTGGACGAGTCAGCACGTAACCTGCCCAAAAGTTACGCCCTGCATTTTCAAAACTAACACTCGATAAATAAGCTTCTTCGCCTGAAATTAATTTTACTTTTTCCGTATGATCAATCTGAATAGCTTTCAGAGGATTCGCATTTGAATCTTGTAAATTAGTGATCCAACTAATGATGGTTTTATCTGTTGGTACAGCAGCATGCACTACTGAAAGCAATGAACTCAATAAAAATACTGAACTGACTAAATAATATTTATTATCCACGAATAATCCCCCTCTATTATTCCCAAAATTTTTGACCTAATTTACTTACATACTCTGTAATAAAACTATAGAAATTTAATTCAAGATTATTCCAATTATTTCTGCTATCTAATGGCATTACAATCATCATAGAACCATAATCTTTTTTTGATGGATCAGTTCTTAATAATAAAAGATCACTATCACCCAAAAACTCACCAATAATTAAATCCCCTTTTAAATAACCACTATTTCCTTCTATGAAATCTCGTGTTTTCTGTTGAATTAAAAAAGCATCCAACAATTGCAATCCCCATTGACCATACACAATATCTTCAAATAGATAAGCTCCATTTGCTAATTTGTAAAACTCAGCAAACTCTCTTGGTAAATCAATAAGAAGCTCATCTATCCCGATAAAACCATGAAAAAATTGGCACCTAAAAAGTAGGTCGCGAGAGACGGCATCTATATGTTTTGGAATTGTCCAATCTTTTTTTATTTCACTAATGAGTTCTTTAAATAATTTTTCCATTTAAAAACTTTTCCAAATCAATCCATTGAGCATCAGGAAAATGCTTTGCCAAATAAGCCTTTAAATAATCCGCTGTATCTTTAGAAATAAGTGGATCTTTCGATTCATCTTTTAAGTTATATACTAAAGCATGCAAACTCAAACCACGATGTTTTAAAGCTTCTAAACTCAACAATGTGTGGTTAATGCTTCCCAAGCGTCCAGAAGTCACCAAAATCACTGGAAATTGATGTTGAGCAATATAATCAATCGTTAATAACTCTGTGGTTAAAGGCACCATTAAACCGCCCGCACCCTCTAACAGCACCACCTCAAAACGCTGAGCAAGCTCTTTAGTTGCAGCTTCGATCTTGGCAAAATCTAACTCACGCCCATCTAAACGTGTAGCTAAATGTGGTGAAGCTGGATAAGTAAAAATCTCAGGCATGGTCAATTTTTCATGATCTTCCTGAAACCAGCCACTCCCCATAATTTCACGGTGTTTTTCGATGTCTTCAGACACATCGATATTCCCTGTTTGCACCAACTTCTGGGTGATAACACGCTGCCCTTGTTCGGTCCAAAGCTTGGCGAGATAACCTGTGGCATAAGTTTTACCAATTTCTGTATCAATGCCGCTGACAAAATAAATTGCTGCACTCATGCTTTTCTCCGCGCAATCACGTAAATCGGATGATAAGTTAGGCGAAAACCGTGCTCATCATAAAACTGTTGATAATCAGAATAAAACTGCTGTAAAGATTGCTTAGTCCAACGATGTGACTTTGCTGTTGCAGTCACACCCGTCGCTTTTAGATGATGCAGCACTAATTTAGGATCATCAAAATATAGATGTTTTTGTTCTTCTTGTATAAACACAATGTCAAAGCCATTTTCTTCAAGTTTCTGTTTCAATACTTCACTGGAATAATAATTTAAACCTTGCCCAGTCAGCTTTTTGATTTCAATTAAATTATTTTCACCAAATGTAGAGAAACCAAAATAGCCTTTCAGTTTTAAAGCATCATGAATTCGTTGTAATAACGCACGTAGATCAGTCATCCATTGCAAAGCTGAACTCGAAATCACCGCATCCAATTCTGATGGTAATTCAAGCTGTTCAATATCTCCGATCAACCAAGCTATATTTTTAATCTTTGAAAAATGCTGTTCAACATCCTCATAAAGATCATTTAAAAATAATTGATCAAACTGAAAATGAGTCTGAAATAAATGCGTTAAATTACCCGACCCACAACCGATCTCAAGTACAGAATCAAAAGTCTTTGGAAAATACGCTTTCAGATATTCAAATAACTGTGCACTGATCTGCTTTTGCACTACGGCATGCTCAACGTAACTTTGCCCTGCTTTGGCAAAACGTTGAGCGACTAAAGCTTTATCGACACTCACAAACATTCCACCAATTTTTCTAATTCAGCTTTTTGAACCATAGACGTTAATGAGATACGTAAACGTGAACTATTTTGCGGTACTGTAGGCGGTCGCACAGGCATGGCATAAAAACCTTGTTGCTGAACATAACGTGCTTTTTCAATCGCTGCGTTACTTTCGCCGACAATAATTGGAATAATATGGCTACTCGATGGACTTGAAAAGCCTTTTGCAATCACCGCCTGCTGTAAAAAATGACTGATCTCAGCCAAGTGCTGACGCTGCTGCTGCATATTTAAAACTTTATTAAAGATAAAGTTAGACCATGCCATCGAGATTGGTGGTAATGCTGTGCTGAAAATCAAAGGACGCATTTTATTAATAAGATAATCACGAATAATCGGATCACAAATAATATAACCACCAATTGAAGCAATCGCTTTGCCAAAAGTTCCAACAAGGAAATCAATCTGATGCAATACGCCATATTGCTCAGCACAACCTAGTCCTTGCTCACCTCTCACACCTATGGCATGAGCTTCATCAACATATAGCATGGTTTTGGCAAAACGTTGCTTTAACTGCGCCAGTGCCGCTAAATCCGTTTCATCACCATCCATACTAAAAATACTTTCAGTCACCACAATAATACGTTCAACTTGCTCATCTTGTTGATACCTTTGCAACAACTGTTCCAAATGCTGCAAATCATTATGACGATAACGCACATATTGAGCATTCGATAGACGAATACCATCAATCATACTGGCATGAACCAGTTTATCCGCCAGAATCACAGTTTTACTATCCGCTAAAGCAGGTAGGATACCGATATTCATGTGATAGCCACTATTAAAGAGTAAGGCAGCGCGACCAAATGCTTTGCTTAGGCTATTTTCAAATTGTTCATATTCTGCAAAATTACCAGTCAGTAAGCGCGAGGACGATGAACTAAATAATGCACGGTCGATTTGCAAAGTATCAAGAAATTCTTCTCTTAAACTTAAATCAGCTGCTAAACCTAAATAATCATTGGATGCCAAATTCAACATGGTTCGATCTTGAATGGTAATCCATCGTCCCTGCTGTTGATTTGCAGTAAATTGGCGGAAATTACCTTGCTGTTTAAGGTGGTCAAGCTGCTCAGCATAATGATCAAGCAAAGACATTAGCATGTGCTCCTTGCATATTTTTCACCACTTCACTCATCTGCACTAATAAGTAATTTAGCTCATCATCGGTGATCACATACGGCGGCATCACGTAGACCAATTTTCCAAATGGTCGCACCCAAATACCACGTTCAACAAACTGCTGCTGTAAGCTCTTCATGTCAACACTAGAGGTTAATTCAACCACTCCAATCGCACCTAATACACGTACATCTGCAACATGATCAAGTTCTGCTAAATCACTTAATTGCTCAACAAGAATCTTTTCAATACGTTGAATATTGCTCTGCCAGTCTTGTTCAACCAATAATTGAGTGCTTCTCAAAGCAACCGCACAAGCTAAAGGATTTGCCATAAAAGTTGGACCATGCATAAACACACCCGCTTCGCCACGACTAATGGTTTCAGCCACTTGTTTAGTTGTTAATGTTGCAGACAAGGTCATATAGCCTCCAGTCAAACCTTTACCGATACACATGATATCGGGTTCAACTTGTGCATGCTCCCAAGCAAACATTTTACCTGTGCGTCCAAAGCCTGTTGCAATCTCATCAAAGATCAACAATAAATTGTATTGCTCACATAATTCTTTGGCTCGATGCAAATACTCAGGATGATAAAAACGCATCCCACCTGCACCTTGTACAATTGGCTCAATAATGAGTGCAGCAATACTGTGATGATGCTGTTCAATCTGCTGTTTGAGCTCTTGAATATCTTGTGGATTCCACTCATCATCAAAGCAACTTTGAGGCGCAGGTACAAAGATTCGATTCGGTAAACTTGAGCCAAAAATCTGATGCATTCCCGTGACAGGATCACACACAGACATCGCATTCCAAGTATCACCATGATAGCCAGAACGTGTAGTAATAAAATTGGTTTTCTCAGGTTGATTCAACGCAGCCCAATATTGCACTGCCATTTTTAAAGCCACTTCAACTGAAACTGAACCTGAGTCAGCATAGAAAATTTTATCTAAACTCGGAGGCGTAATTTTTAATAAGAGTTTACCCAATTCAATTGCAGGTTCATGTGTCAACCCACCAAACATGATATGCGCCATGTTTTGCAATTGATCAGTAATCGCTTTATTGAGTTCAGGGTGGTTATAACCGTGAATCGCACACCACCATGACGACATGCCATCAACCAGAGTTCGACCATCCTCTAGTTCGATGGTTGCACCATAAGCACGTTTCACTTTAAAAGTTGGCAGTGGATTTAACATCGAGGTATAGGGATGCCATATATGTTCTAAATCAAATAAATCGGTCATCCTCTACCTCATTTGCTGCTATTTCAAAATTTTCCATTTGCCTGATCACACTTTTTCGATACTCGGAAATGTCATCTGCAACCTGCGTGGTATAAATAAAATACAAGGCTTCGTACACTTGATCAAAAGAAAAAAATGAAAGAAGTGAACAGGTTTTGCAGATGACAAATGGTTTTGCCTACTTTTCCCGAAAGAAAAGTAGGTCGCCGAAGGCATATCCTGAAAATGGATGAGTACTCGGCACGATTCCGTTAGATCTATAAAATAGGTTTTATCTTAAACTTGTCAAAATCTAAAATATATTGCGAGAACTTTCATTTCAAGCAAGATTGAACCGACTATTGAATAAAATCTTCAATTACTTGCACAGTATGCTCCACCATAAAACAAGGAAAACCATGAGAAGCACCTTCAATGGTAATAACAGATAGATTTTTTGCAGCTAAATTCTGGATATTTTGATTAACTTGGTAAGGAACCAAAACATCATGCTCAGCAAATACATGCAACTGTCTGCCTTGATAATTTTCATACAAACCTACCAAATTTAATTGCTCCAACAATTGCAACCCATCCCTAAGCAATGCTATCGGTTGTGGACGAATCAATTTTTGCATAGCCACGAAGTCTTTTTTTGCTGAATTTGCACCTTGGCACATCAATAAGCCAAACCGTTTTAGCGTAGTAATCGCATCTTGTTCAAATGATTGTTTGAACTGCATAAAGGTTTCAACAGGCATGGCGGTTATCCAATCTGCTTGAGCAACAAAACATGGATTCGACGCTAAAGTGATTAAAACTTTCTGTTCTGCATATTGTTGTTGTATCTGATCGACCAGTAATGTTGCCAGTTGTCCGCCAAGCGACCACCCCACAATTACATCATATTTAACCGCAATTTCAACATGCTGTTGCAAGATGTCACCATCCAACGCATTAAAGATATTAAGCCGCTCAACGCTATGTCCCTTTTGTTCTAAAGCCTCATGTAAAGGTTTTAATAATTCGGCACCACCGCCCCATCCCGTGATGAGTAGAATCCTATAAGTCACGCGCTTGCTCAATTCCAAAAACTTGAATGCAGTATACTCTCCGATTTATACGAGTCATTATTTTCCTAATCAATCCCTTTCATTATGCCTTGCTCAAAAGACACCATAAAACGGATCAAAATTCTTTAAAGAATTTTCTAACCCATATGATTTCGAAATTTGCTAAAGTAGAGTTTATTACACTTTGAGATCAACATGATGAATACGATAAAGTCCAAAGTTATTATTTTATGCAGTTCGTTTTTTTTACTTGGTATCCCTAGCCTTAGTACAGCGCAAACTTCTATTTTTTCTAAGCAAAATACAGCTCAAAAAGAATGGGTTGGACAGTCTGCGCCAGATTTCAAACTACAAGATCAAAGTGGCAAATGGCACACTTTGAACCAATATAAAGGCAAGTGGATTGTACTTTATTTCTACCCTAAAGATGACACTGCTGGATGCACTCAAGAAGCGAATCAATTTAAATCACTTTATCCTCAATTCTTAAAATCGAATGCAGTCGTGCTGGGTGTTAGCTTGGATGATGTTGCATCACACCAAAAGTTTTCGCAAAAGCTCGGTTTACCTTTCCCAATTTTGGCAGATGAAAAAGGTGAACTTGCTGGAAAATTTGGCATTGTTAGAAACCTTGGGATTACCAAAATTGCAAAACGTGAAAGTTTCTTGATTAATCCTCAAGGTGCAATCATGTATCACTACACCAGTGTGAATACGCAAACGCATGCTGATCAGGTACTTAAAGATTTAAAAAACAGCCAAAAGAAATAATAACGAATATAGGTAAAATATGAACTTAATACAAAATGAAAAAATACTAGGGTCTGTTGACATTTGCTGTGCAAAAAAATAGCGAGAAGGTAAAATTCAATCGCCAAACCAAATTTACTCCTCGCTATGACTCGTACAATGCTGAATGATCAACACTGGTTAAAGCTGAAATCTATTGTCCACAATTTGGGGATCTACCTCAAACATAATCTTCGAAATTTTATTGAAGCCATTCTCTATAGAATTAGAACAGGTTGTCCTTGGCGAGATTTACCTGAATCTTTTGGTAAGTCCAACACCATATTTAAACGATTCACCAGGTGGTCTAAAGATAATAAGCTACTAAAAATATTTAAATTATTATCAAAACATGCTGATCTAGAATGGGTGTTTATTGATGCTAGCCATATTCGAGCACATCAACATGCTACAGGACTCAAGGATCAAGCTATTTCAAGAAGCATCGGTGGAAACAGTACTAAAATCCATTTAGCTGTGGATTCAAATGGGAACCCAATCCAATTTCTCATTCATGATGGCAC
This sequence comes from Acinetobacter sp. Z1, assembly GCF_024296945.1. NCBI lineage: Bacteria > Pseudomonadati > Pseudomonadota > Gammaproteobacteria > Moraxellales > Moraxellaceae > Acinetobacter > Acinetobacter sp. Z1. The sequence goes on from NZ_CP101115.1 coordinate 2,728,942, forward strand.
CACCCATGATGTGAGTGTTGCACCTGCATTAGTCGATAGCATTGATTTAAAAGATACCGATGTGCTTTGTGCAGATAAAGGATATGACTCAGAATTATTGAGAGAGCAGATAGAAAAAACAGCGACTAAAGCAAATATTCCAAAGAAATCCAATACACGATCGAACAATGATTATATGGACTGGCACTTATATAAAATCAGGCACTTAGTGGAGAATACCTTTGCTAGACTCAAGCAATTTAGGGGAATTGCAACACGTTATGACAAGCTAAAGCGGAACTACGAAAATTCAGTTGCTTTAGTCTGTATATTTATTTGGCTACCGCTATGAAATGTCAACACACCCTATATAAAGCTAAACCTTTTAACTCTATTCAAACCACTATGATCAGTATCATTCTTAGCATAATGTGCCTTACATTATTTTCATTAACTTCAACATATTTTGCTATGCTTACTTTTATCATGTTACTAGGTGTAATACGATTTTCTGATTATTTAATCATCACAAACCAACGTATCATTTTAAGAGTTTTTCTTACAACAAAATGCATTAGTATTGAGCAGTTAGATGTACCACTAGAACTAACTATTGAACCTTTCACTTACCAAAAGTATGAGTGGCAACGAAAATTATTAGGTCAAGATCTTCAAAAAATTTGGCAATATCGAGCTAATATTCAATTTATAGAGAATTCGGATCGAAAAACACTTAATCAACTTAGGTTATCACTATTTTCCAAGAAACAAACGAACCAGATTTTAGAAATTCTTACTCAAACATGGAATTTAGATTCAAATATCAAACGACTAAATTAAGTGTTAGAATTAAAATCTAATCTATTTAGAATAGATAGAAAGCCAACTTCTCAGTTGACTTTCTATTTTTTTATATCTGCGATTGAATATAATTCTGTAAGCCAATCAACTCGATCAACCGTAGTTGTTTTTCTAACCAATAAGTATGATCTTCTTCTGTATCAGAAAGCTGCTGACGCAACATATCACGGCTAATATAATCGCCTTTTTCTTCGCACAATTTAATACCTGTCGCAAGTTTCTCACGAACATGATATTCAAGTGATAAATCAGCTTTTAAACAACTTACAACATCCGTACCCACATTGATGTCTTCACGGTTCATATTTGGCTGAGCACCTAAGAATAAAACTCGACGAATGATCGAGTCGGCATGAGAAGCTTCTTCTTGCATTTCATGATCAATACGCTCATAGATTTTACTTAAGCCCCAATCTTCATACATTCTTGAATGAATTAAATATTGATCACGAGCAGCCAATTCACCGCCAATGAGCATATTTAAATAGTCGATGACTTCTGGATTGCCACGCATAATACTTACTCCTATCGAATAACAATAGTATGGTCAAGTTAATGTAAAATTGCAAAATTAAAAGTGTGTAAGTTTATGATTTTTATAAAATTAAAATGAGAAACATACGCATTTACAGTTTTAATTCGCCTAATTTATCTAAATAAAATAAGCCTTTGCATATCATTTCTACTTTTTAAAAGACATAATTCTATTGAAAATCATTTGTTTGATTTTTTGTAACGATTAGCAATGCTTCTTATTCCACCAGCTTTTTGATCAAAAAATCATAAAAAATGACTGCTCAGCTGTTGTTTATTTAAACAAAATTCGGTAAATAACAGCAATCACAAAAACATAATGTGGAAATAAAATGGATAAAAGTAAACCAATTTTGGTGACTGGTGCGACGGGTTATATTGCAGGCTGGATTATCGAACGTCTGTTGAATCAAGGTTATACGGTTCATGCCACAGTGCGCGACCCATCGAAGAAAAATAAAATCCAACATTTATATGATCTAGCAGATCAATCTTCAGGGAAGATTGAATTTTTTAAAGCAGATTTGCTTGAACCACATTCGTTTGATGAAGCAATGAAAGATTGTGAAGTTGTTATTCATACTGCATCACCTTTTGTTGTCACTAACTATAAAGATGCGGTTAAAGACATTATTGAACCTGCAGTCAAAGGTACAGAGAATGTCTTAGATAGTGTAAATCGTACAGAATCAGTAAAACGTGTGGTTTTAACCTCAAGTATTGCGTCAACTTATGGTGATGCAATTGAAATTCAAAACACAGCAAATAATGAATTTGATGAGAGCCATTGGAATAACACCAGTAGTGAAACCCATCAACCTTATCCATATTCAAAAGTTGCTGCTGAACGAAAAGCATGGGAAATGGCTGAGCAACAAAATCGCTGGAGTTTAGTCTGTATTAACCCAGCGTTAGTGATGGGACCATCACTTACCGATGCGAGCCAGTCAGGTAGTATTGAAGTATTACAGCAATTTGGTAATGGCACGACCTTGTTTGGTGTACCACCAATGTGGAATGGTATAGTAGACGTCCGTGATGTTGCTGATGCACATGTTGTTGCGGCATTAAATCCTAAAGCTCAAGGTCGTTATATCATTTGTGGTGGCACTTTAAGCTTGCTAGAGATGGGCAAAGCACTTACACAAAAATTTGGTTATAAATATCCATTCCCACACTTTACTGTACCTAAAACAGCATTCTCTTTAGTTGCACCTGTATTTGGTCATTCTCGCCAATTTGTAAAACTTAATATGGGATATCCGATTTATTTTAATTCACAACGTAGTGTGAATGAGTTAGGTCTTCAATATCGTAATATCCGCGAGAGTGTCTGCGAACATTTTCAACAATTACTTGATGATGGTATTGTTAAAAAATATATTTAACACATTAAAAAAGGCGGCATCTACATGTCGCCTTTTTCTTCTCAAGGATGAACTTTAAATTAACTCGAGAAGAAAGAAATTAATTTTCGTACTGCGCTAAAAATTCTAAGAACTCTTGCTCATTCAATACTCGAATATCTAATTTCTGCGCTTTATCCAACTTACTACCAGCTTTCTCGCCTGCAACCACACATTTGGTTTTACTTGAAACACTACCACTTACACGCGCACCTAAAGCTTGAAGCCGCTGGGTTGCTTCATCACGCCCCATGGTTTCCAGTGTACCTGTCACCACCCAACTCTCACCATTTAATGGCTGACGCGTTGGTGCAATTGGTGCATCCCAATGAATCCCTGCTGCCATTAAACGATCCAGAACTTCAATATTATGTGGCGCTTGGAAAAAGTCAGCGATCCACTCCGCAGTAATATCCCCCACATCTGGTGTTTTCTTAAGTGCTTCAATATCGGCGGCTTTTAAAGCGTCTAATGTTTGAAAGGTATTGGCAAGCATACGTGCAGTAGTTTCACCAACACCACGAATACCCAAGGCATAGATAAAACGCGCTAAAGTGGTTTTCTTGCTTGCTTCAATTGCATCAATCAAGTTCTGAACCGATTTCTCACCCATTTTCTCAATGGTCAGTAAAGTTTCACGATGCTCATGCAAATGATAAATATCAGCAACATCTTTGAGTAAGTTGAGATGCAGAAGTGACTCTACCCAACGATCACCTAAGCCTTCAATATCCAAGGCTTTACGCGAAACAAAGTGACGAATCGCCTCAATACGTTGTGCTGCACAGTATAAACCACCCGAACAACGTGCCAATGCCTCACCCTCAGGCATAACAACAGGCGATTCACATACAGGACAATTGGTAGGGAGATGAACACTCTCTGCATCAGCAGGTCGAAACTCCGCCCACACTTTCTCAACTTTTGGAATCACATCACCCGTGCGATACACACTGACGGTATCTCCAACACGCACATCTAAACGATGAATTTCACCAATATTGTGTAAGGTCACATTGGATACCGTTACACCGCCGACAAATACGGGCGCTAAACGTGCAACAGGCGTTAATGTTCCAGTACGTCCCACTTGCCAATCAATATTTTCTACTTTAGTGAGCGCAGCCTGTGCTGGAAATTTATAAGCCGTTGCCCAACGTGGCTCACGACTCAAGAAGCCCAATTGTTGTTGTTGCTTAAGACTATCCACCTTAATCACCATACCATCAATTTCAACTTTAAGATCTGGACGTTCTTGTTGAATCTGTTCATAGCGTTGTTGTACTTCTTCAATCGAAGCACACAGGAATTGACGTTCTGCAATTTCAAAACCAAATCTCGTCAACCAGTGCAAACTGTCATGCATGGTCTCAAGACCATGATTGGGCTGACACTGTGCAATACCATAAGCATAGAATGCCAAAGGTCGTGAAGCTGCGATATTGGGATCAAGCTGTCTTAAACTACCTGCCGCTGCATTACGTGGATTAGCAAAGGTCTTATCGCCTTTAGCTTCCTGATCAGCATTAAGCTTTTCAAAGCCTTGCTTTGGCATCAGTACTTCTCCACGAACTTCTAAGAAATCTGGAATGGCTTGATGCTGACTTGATAATACCTTCGGTAGATTACGAATGGTTTTTACATTTTGAGTAATGTCTTCACCTGTCTCGCCATCACCACGGGTCACCCCACGAACCAAGACACCATTTTCATACCACAGTGAAATCGCTAAACCATCCAATTTCAATTCAACGTCATATTGCACTTTTTGATTCGGCAAACGTTCATCAATACGACGAGCAAAAGCAAATAAATCTTCCTGATTAAAAACATTTCCCAGTGACAGCATGGGAATAACATGAGTCACACTTTCAAATTTTGACAAGGCTTGCCCACCAACTTTATTAGTCGGTGTATCTGCCTGAATACATTCTGGGTATTGTTGTTCTAAAGCTTTGAGCTGATGAAATAAATGGTCATATTCACTATCAGAAATGGCAGGTTGATCCATCACATAGTAAGCATGGTTGTGTTTTGCAATCAGTTGAATCAACTGACGCATTTGCTCAATAACTGAGTTCTGTTCCATTTAAATTTCACCATATAAAAGGGCGGAAAAACCGCCCTATAATTTTTACTAAATTTATTATAAAAGATTCATTAGACTGTTGCTTGATTTGGACGATAATCAATCACATGATGACGCCAATGCTCTTTCAACTGCGGTGTAAACTCTAAATTGTTTTCATCATAGACTTTACCATCAACTTCACGTGCAATTAAGCCAGCAATACTGGTCATCATGTCATAACCTGTGACCGCTTTGCTATTAGGCAATGCCAAGAAGAATGCTAAGCCTTGCACTTGCTCACCTGATAAAGTTTCTAAATCAAACCCTGCTGGGCCATTGTCGGTCATACGCAGCACAGAAAACATTAATGGGCTTGGCTCATCGGTATTTTCATAACGATGGAAGCATGACATTTCACCGAAACGTAAGCCGTATTTTAATAGTACTTTTAGAGCTTTATCACCTGACAATGCACGACGCGGATTTGGATAGACATTCAACGCAATAATCTGCTCTGCTGTTGCCAATGCACTTTCATCATCATAGCGTTGTTGCTCGTGCAAGTGCACATCCAAAATATTACTTTCACCATCAAACTCTTCAATAGCAACGGTTTCTATACTTGGATTCAAGCTAAGTTCTGATTCTGCATCTGTATGTTCAGTTTTCGCTACAGTTTCTAAAAGAGTTTCAACTTCGTCTTGAGTTTGGGATTCAGAGATTATTTCTTGTTTATTTACACTTACATTTGATTCAGCAACTGATTCATCTGCGATTATCGATTCTGTAGCCTTTTCTTCTGGGATCTTTTCTGTAGTCGACATTTCTACTGACGGTTTCGTTTCTAACGGTTCAGTTTTAAAACTTGGTTCCACACGCTCAGTTGTAGTGACCACTTCATTTTGTAAAAGCTGATCACGTACATGACGTGGAATAACGGGTTGCTGACTTTCGGGATTAATATATAACTCCGCTTCTAACGACGGCTCGACTGGTTTAGGTTTTCTTAAAATCATTATTAAACCAACGAGCATAATCACAACGGCGACAACAATGCCTATTATTGTATTCATTTCCATACTATGACTCCGCAACTAACCCGTATTCTTTTGCCTGTTCTAAATCGACAGTCACTAATTTTGATGTACCTGGTTCTGGCATGGTCACGCCGAGTAAATCCGTTGCCATGGTCATCGCCAGTTTATTATGTGTAATGTAAATGAATTGCACTTGTTCAGAAAGCTCTTTTACCAAATTACAATACCGCTGTACGTTGGCATCATCAAGTGGCGCGTCAACCTCATCTAAAACACAGAATGGTGCAGGATTTAATCGAAATATGGCAAAAACCAAAGCCAATGCAGTTAAGGTTTTTTCTCCACCAGACAATAGTGCCAAAGAACTATTACGCTTTCCTGGCGGTCTTGCCATCAATTTCACTCCAGACTGCCAATCATCTTCCAAGCTTAACGTTGCTTCACCACCATTAAAAACCTTAGGAAACAACAACTGTAATTCCTGATTCACCTGATCAAAAGTGGTCATAAATAGCTTGCGTGTTTCTTGATCAATGCTTTTCATGGCATCTTTCAATTGGTCAACAGTATTATGTAGATCTTGCATTTGATGGCTCAGCTCATCAAAACGCTGTGCCACTTCCTCATATTCTTGTGAAGCCGCTAAATTCACCGCACCAATTTTTTCAAATTGCTGCTGAGCCTTTTCCAGTTTTTGTTGATGCTCTTTAATTTCAATCGACAGATCAGCTAAAACTTCTGCATTCAACTCCTTGAGTTGTTCCAAATAATGCTCACGATCTGATTTTACAGCCTGCCACGCTAAACGCTTTTGTTCCAACTGCTCACGTACCTGCTCGTCTTTCTGTTGAGCTTGATGACGTTGTTCTGTGAGTTGCTGCTGCTTCTCTTGCACTTGATTCAGTTCTAGCTGCCATTCATTCCATGTTTTCTGTAGCTTTTCTGTTTGCTGGAATTGCTGCTGAAACTGTGACTCTAAATTTGGTAGTTCAAGCTGAATCGGATCAACAAACTTCTTCGCCTGCTCAATTTGTTCGATAATTTGACGATATTGTGTTTTTAGGAACGAGATATCTTTCTCTAACAACTCAATTTGCTGATTGGCTTGCGAAGTCTGGCGACGCAAAGCTTCACGTTGCTGTTGTTGTTGAGTCAACTGCTGTTGTTGCTCATCCAACTGTTCATTGAGATGTTCAACCTGAAACTGCAAGGTCTTGTAATTGGGTAATACCGTTTCTAATTTAATTACCAACGCATGTAGATCAATTTCCAGATCATCCCGTTGCATCGCATCTTCTTCAAGCTGTAGATCAAGCTGTTTTAGTTGATCTGCTAATTGCTGTTGCTGCAATACAAAGGCCTGTGCCATACTTTGTAGTTTGGCAATTTGCACATCTAGCTGTTGCAGCTCTTTTTGCTTTTGCTTCAGATTTTGTTGTTGTTGCTGCAAGTGCTGTTGCTGTTGTTGCAACGTTTGCTGTTGTTTTGAGAATTGATGTTCAAGATCAACTAACTGCGGTTGTTTCTGTGAAAGTTGCTGTTCAATTTCCTCTAAACGAACTTGATGGCTGAGTATGCCCTGCGCAGTTTGGCTATCTTCATCATAATGCAGACCAATCATCCAATCAGCGCCGACATGATAACCATCAAGCGTCAAAATCGATTGGCCTTGCTGGAGATCCGCTTGGTATTCAAATGCTATAGCTAAATTGTCTGCAAGCGCTACATTCGCCCATAAAGAAGATTGTGGTGCCTCGATCCATTCACTCAAACAGGTCAGCCCTGCAACTTGAATAGGCTGTTGTTGTGATGATTTTAACTGTCGTGAGATACCCTCTTGGAAGGCTTGCCCATTCTCAAGCAACTGCGCTTGTAACCATTTGACCAAGAACTTCTCAATAATGTTTGCATGCGCTTTAGCTTGAGCGCTTAAACATAGGCTTTGCATCAATCGAACTACATGTTGATCCTGCTTCGGGCTTTGCTTTGCGACAAGCTTATCTAGGTTCTTTTGTTCAGCCAATAAAACCTGAATTTCTGTTTTCAGGCTTTGCAGATCAGTTTTGTTCGACTGTTGCTGATCTTGCTGTGTCTGGACATCCAGCTGTAATTGTTCAATCGCAGTTTCTAATGCAATAATTTCTTGTTGCAGTTGCTGCTGCAATTGTTCTAACTGCGCCTGTTCTTCATCCTGAACCTGAGCACAAATCTGAGTGGTTTGTGTTTGCAGTGTTTGCTTTTGCTGCTCAATCCGCAGCACATTCTTACCGAGCTGTTCAATTTGTGCAGCCATCTGCAACTTTTTTTGTTGTTGCTGATCGACTTGAGTTTTCAGTTGTTCAAATTGCTGTTGTGCTTGTTTGTGTTGCGCTTGAACGTCACTAAAATTTTGCTCAGCCGTTTGTGTTTGCTGCTCTAAGGCAAGTAAGGTTTCGTTTTGCTCATCAAATTGAGTCGTTAAAGTTTCGACCTGTAACTCTGATAATTGTAAACGTTCCTTGGTTTGTAATTTTTGCTGTTCAAGTTGAACCAAACTACTGCTATTTTGATGGAATAAACTCTGTTTTTGTTCCAACGTCATTTTTAATTCAGACAGCTTTTTCTCGGCCTGTTGCCATTCATGCTGCAAAGGTGAAGATTGCTGTATTAAGCGTTGGAATAAAGCACTGGTTGCTTCAAGATCGTGTTCAATGGTCTGTGACTCAGAACGAACCAACTTAAAGTTTTCACCCAGCGCCGTCATTTCAACCGTATATTCTTGTTGTAGCTTTTGACTTTGATTGGCTTGAAACGAAAGAATCTCAATTTTTAATGTACGGATCTGCCCTTCTAAAGTCTTGTATTGAATCGCGGCTTCTGACTGACGTTTTAATGTTCTGAGTTGTGATTTTAATTCAGCCGCAATATCGTCCAAACGCGCTAAATTTTGTTCTGTATGTTCTAAATGCTGTAAAGTCTCACGGCGACGTGCTTGATAACGAGAAACGCCAGCCGCTTCTTCAATAAAAATACGCATTTCTTCTGGCTTGGCATCGACTAGGCGGTTAATCATGCCCTGTTCAATCACCGCATAAGAACGTGGTCCTAGACCTGTACCCAAGAAAATATCGGTAATATCACGACGGCGGCAGCGAGTACCATTGAGAAAATATTCAGATTTACCTTCACGCGTGACTTGACGACGAACAGCAAATTCATTGTAGGCATTATAAGCACCACCGAGCTTGCCATAGGTATTGTCAAAACGAAGCTCTACACTAGCGACACCAACGGGTTTACGCTTGGCTGTCCCGGTAAAGATAACATCCTGCATGCTACCGCCACGCAATTGACGCGCACTAGATTCGCCCATAACCCAGCGAATCGCATCAATAACATTCGATTTCCCACAACCGTTTGGGCCAACGACAGCGGTGCGGTTGGCTTTAAAATGTAATGTTGTACTATCGGCAAAAGATTTAAAGCCTGAAAGTTTTAAACTGCTTAAACGCATACTGCCCTAACTAGCGGCGTGAGCGTCTAGCCCAAGCCAATTCAATCTGTTTCATACGTGTCAGAGATTCCAACACAAGGTTGCGCAAGTGTCGACAAAAATCTTCCATAAATAAAGCAGCTTGTTGTGATTTTCGGATCAAAATAGCATCAATCACCAGTTTAAACAGAGTAAAGGACTCTTGTAGCTCTCTGCGCGAAGTATTCAAGGTTAAAAAATAGCTACGACGTAGTGATGGCAATAGTTCTTTATAAAATTGCATCATGTATGGATTTGCCACCATATCATGTTGATCTGCTAAATATTTGAAAATTGCATCGTAGAATTTTTCAATATCTCCAGTCCTAACGAATTCAACCAATTGATCTAATAAGGCTTGCAACTGTTCGGCTTCATTTACTCGCCAAGTTTCACTGATCCGCTGCACAATATGTCCAAGCACCATCACATTGGTGTCAAACAAAGCCTTTACCTGTTGCGCCGACATTTCAGAAACAATCGCACCACGACGTGGAAAAATTTCAATTAAATAAGTACGTTCTAGTAATAACAATGCTTCACGGACAGAACCACGACTCACATCCAATTCTTTCGCAATACGCAACTCTTGAATGCGTTCGCCTTCAACCAGCTCACCACTAATAATTTGTTCACTAATATATTTTGCAATCTGTTCAGAAAGACTATCAGCCTCTTCGAGATTCATGAGCCCCTCGCTATCGTTGTTATACGCATTGTCCAATGCTGTTTGCGCTTTTTTGTTTTAACTGATCTCGCCTGATAAATTCTATATCATTGTCAGACAATTTTATTGCTTTTTAAGCCAATCCACCTTAAAAATTATAATTTGAGTATTATTTATACTAAAAAGTAGTGTTTCAACACTTTAAGATCAACTACTTAAAAGATTTTAATGCTGCTAACCGAATATCTGAAAGATTTATTTATTCATCTGTTTTTTGTTGATATAAATCACATAAAATAATATTTTTATTAAAATAAACACATTTACCAGTCATCTGTTGCTAGATCAGCAATCATATTTTGAGAAAGCGCATGGGCGTCCACCACCAAGCTGTCAATATTGCAATTTTTGGGCTAAGTCTCAGAACATTGAATACTTTAAAAGAACAAATACAAACAGTGGTGCCGAGTCATGTGCAAGTGAATTGGAGTAATATTGCTGAACCACAACTTGATATATTAATGATTAATCATATCTTTTTTGATTCACCAAACATTAAAAGTCTAATCAAAAACAGTAGTATTAATGTGCTACAAATTGCAAATGATGTGGATAAAAATAGTTCTATTGAAAATGGAACTTTGTATCTTCCTCTGAATCATCTTCACTCACTACATCATTGGCTCAGCGATCACCTGAATGAACCCTCAATTCAATCTTCTGAATCAGCAAGCGTTAATCAAAACCCAAGTAATACATTTCACCGCAAACAAATCAAAGAGATTTTACAGGAAATCCAGAATCCTAAAAATGGAAAAATCCAAATATTCGATAATAATGGTTTATTGGCAATTGCTGACCCTCGTAGCGAATGGCTTTGGCAATATCCTGACTTTAACTCATTTCAGACAGACCCTAGCCTAAATTACACGTATGCAACTCAAAATGATCAACAATGGATTACCGATTGTGGTCAACAAGATTTAAAACAATGGCTGTGGAATCTGCTTTGGTCATCTATGGATTTCGAAGAACTTTGTCCTCAATCAGCTTCTAGTTTTTATCTTGATGTTTGGCCACAACCACTAATTAAAATGGATCGTCAAGATGTTCTTCGCATGTCAGCTTGTTTTGCCCAAGGTGCTAAAATTTCAATTGTTGCGAAACAATTAAATCTTTCTGAGCAAAAAGTTCGCCACTTTATTGCTGCGTGCTTAGCAACCAATTTCGGACATTTAATTAAAGATCAGCAGGCTAAATATCAGCTTCAAAATAGTCAAACCGAAACTGAACAACACTTTATGAAGAAACTGTTTGGTCGTCTTCGTCATCGTTTAGGTTTTTAACTTTAAACCAAGGATATATATGATTTTACATCAATACAAAATCGTCTTTGGTGGGACGATGGGATCAGGTAAATCAACTGCGATCAAAACCTTATCTGAAGTGGAGGTGGTAAGTACTGAAGCGCTCAACACAGACCTTGCTTCTCACCATAAGTTACTTACGACAGTCGGTATTGATTATGGTGAACTAACCTTGGATGATGGTGTCAAAGTTGGATTATATGGTACACCAGGTCAAGATCGTTTCGATTTTATTTGGGCAGTCATCTGCAAAGGTGCAATCGGAACAATTATTATGATTGACCATGCAGCAGAAAATCCACTGCTCGATTTAGACCAATATATTCAAGCTTTCCAACCTTTTGGTAATAACATCGTGATTGCCATTACCCATATTGATCGCAAACCTGAACGTACGCTTTCAATCTATAGAGAATGGCTCGCTAATCGGAAATTGAATTATCCTTTATTTTTTATAGATGCTAGAAAACAAGATGATGTTCTTCTCTTAGTCGAAACATTGATTGCAACCATTGAAGTGCATTATGGGCTGATCACTTAAAATTTTTAAAATAGACCTTTGTAAATAAAATAGCAGCCAACCACCACAAGCAAAGCGGCAAAACATTTCTTTAACATCGCTGCTGATAATCGATGTGCAACTTTTGCTCCAAATTTTGCCGTGATAAAACTCATGACACTAATTCCGAGAAAAGCATAAATATGCACATAACCAATCGTATTTGGCACTTCAATTTTTTCTTTAGCTCCAAACCACATAAAGCCTAATGCACCAGCCACTGCAATCGGTAAACCGCATGCAGCTGATGTCGCAACAGCTTTTTGCATGATCACTCCATGACGATTAAGAAATGGAACGGTTAGACTGCCACCACCAATACCAAAAATTGCCGAAGCAACACCAATTCCACCACCTGCTGCAAACTGTAAAGACGCTGATGGTAAATGTCGATTCGGATCAACCAGCGCATTCGCACCACTAAACATCTTATACGCCATCCAAACAGCAAATATCCCAATGACTAATTGTAAATGCTGTCCTGACATCATATCTGCAACACCTGCACCTAAAAATGAACCAAGCACGAGTCCAGGTGCTAAATTACGAAAAACATGCCATAACACTGCACCTCTTTTATGATGTGCCATTACTGAACTAATCGAGGTCACAATAATGGTTGCTAACGATGTTCCAACTGCAATATGCATAATCACATTTGGGTCATAATGCATCTGAGTAAAGACAATATATAAAATTGGCACAATAATTAGACCACCACCTACACCAAATAGCCCCGCAGTAAATCCAGCAATTGCGCCAATCAGCAAATATATGATTAACTCCATAAACACATGACCACTCTACTTGTAAAAATGATGGATGATTTCGCTACACGTCAGCTACAGCAACAATTACACGCAAAAAACCAATTTCCTGAAGTGGTGTTGTTGAAAACAATCACAACATCAACAAATGATGACTTGCGTGAAATTGCTCAGAAGGGTATCACAACTGCACTCGTATGTAGCGCACAACAAACACAAGGTCGGGGACAGCATCAGCGTGAATGGACTTCACCTGATGGGAATATTTATTTTAGTGCTCTCATTCAAACTCAAAATGTGCTAGATGGGCGTCTTGCTCTTGAAACTGCATTAAATATTCTACAAATGCCAAGTCTGCAAGGTTTGAATTTACAGGTCAAGTGGCCAAATGACTTATATAGTCCACAAGGCAAATGGGGCGGAATTTTGGTAGAGCCACTCTCGACCAATCAAGCAATTATTGGTGTTGGAATTAATTTAAACACTCCAGCCATTGAGAATGCAGATCAACCTATTACTTCTTTAGCAATGCTAGGATTACATCATATTGATCGTTTAACAATAATTGCCGAGCTCTACACAGCGATTCAACAAGCTGCTCAATGGTTCGATCATGGTAGTTATAATTTAGCAGAACGTTTTAATCACCATGCGATTTGGTTAAATCAAAAGGTAGAATTTGAACATACACAAGCTAAGATTCAAGGCATATTTCTTGGAATCTCAAATGATGGTGCTGTTATAATCAAAACCGATAAAACTCAATCATTTTATCAAGGGCGTATGCGTCTGGCTTCGACTTAAGGAAATAACCATCTTATGAAAAGTTTATGGCTGGACATTGGTAATACCCGCTTAAAATATTGGATTACCGAACATAACAATGTCATTGAACATGCAGCAGAATTACATCTTCAATCGCCTGCTGATTTATTACTCGGATTAATACAGCATTTTCGACATCAGAATTTAAGTCGTGTGGGGATTTCTTCCGTTCTCGATTCAGAAAATAACCAACGTATTCAGATGATTCTCGATATTTTGGATATTCCAATAATCTTTGCCAAAGTTCATGCAAAATACGCTGGCTTGCAATGCGGTTACGATATACCAAGTCAACTTGGAATCGACCGTTGGCTTCAAGTTTTGGCGATGGCACAAACGAATCAAAACTTTTGTGTTATTGGTTGTGGTACTGCCTTGACTATTGATTTGACCGAAGGGTTACAACATTTAGGTGGTTATATTCTGCCAAACTTGTATCTGCAAAGAGACTCACTAATTCAAAATACTAAAGGAATTAAGATTCCAGATTCAGCTTTTGACAACTTAAACCCCGGCCATAATACGGTTGATGCAGTTCATCATGGCATTTTATTGGGTCTCATCAGCACCATTGATCAAATTATGCATCAATCGCCCAAAAAACTGATTTTAACTGGTGGTGATGCTGCATTATTTGCCAAATTTCTAAATCATCATCAACCTCAAGTCGAATCAGATTTATTGCTTAAAGGCTTACAACACTATGTTCAACTCAACTCGGCTTTGATTAAAGTTTGAAGTATATTTAATAACTGCGAAAACTCAGTATAGCCATCTTCAGCACGGAAATGCCCTGCTTCTGCGACCTCGATGAGTTGAGCATTTAATAAATTCGAAAACTTGAAGGTAAGTGGCACTGGCACAATCGGATCATTGCTCGAAAAGAATACCAATCGTCTGAGAATATTGCTTCTCAAGATATTACTTTCAAAGTGATGATGTATAAATGAATCATATTCGGCATGTTTTGCGATGGGTTCGTTAAATGCACCAATAAACAAGCCAGCTTTAATCACAGTATTTTGTTTGAGTTTTTTTGCTAAAAATCGACAAGCTGCTACACATGAAAGCCCATGCGCCACCACAATACTTTGCTCATTTATTCCTTTGAGTTGAGCTTCTAAGCAAGTTTGCCAAATCTCAGCTTCAGGATGATACGCATCTGCTAAAAAAACACGTTCAACCTCAACATTTTCACTCTTGAGTTGTTTTTCAAGCCAAATGTACCAATGCTGTTCAGGATCAGCATTTTCACTATGTAAAATAAATACTTTATTCTTCAAATTATGTGACATAATTAACACTAATTTTAATATAAACATAGACTTAATAAAAAGTATTATCTTTTAATCAAAAATTAGATATAGATTTTTTGTATTAAATTTAAACAACCCATCACTCGATTATATAAATAAAAAAGGCGCATAACGCGCCTTTCTTAATAACTCATGAACTTTATTTTTTTGGTTCATTATTACCAAATAAAGGACCCATATTTCCGCCACCACCAAATTGCTTTTGCATATTGCCTAATGATTTCAGCATTTTGCTCATACCTGATGGGTTGGCAAATTTTTTCATCATTTTCGCCATTTGTGTTTGTTGCTTAATTAACTTATTCACTTCAGCAACATCCATACCACAGCCAGCTGCAATACGCTTTTTACGACTAGGATTCATCAAATCAGGATTACGACGCTCTTTGATCGTCATTGATTGAATGATGGCTTCCATACGTTTAACTTGCTTTTCTGGGTTGGCCTTTTCAATCGCATCTTGAATGCCAGAATTGCTCATACCAGGCAACTTATCTAAGAAGCCCATCATGCCGCCCATCTTGCTCATTTGTTCAAACTGCATCAGCATATCTTCAAAATTGAAGGTTCCGCCCTTTTGCAATTTTTTCGCCATTTTTTCGGCTTTTTCTTTGTCGATTTTACGTTCAACTTCTTCGACCAAAGAAAGTACGTCACCCATACCTAAGATACGTTGCGCAACACGATCTGGATGGAATGGCTCAAGCGCATCTAGTTTTTCACCGATACCCAAGAACTTGATTGGTTTGCCAGTAATCGCACGAACAGAAAGTGCTGCACCACCACGCGCATCACCATCGGTCTTAGTAAGAATCACACCTGTTAAAGCTAAGGCATCATTAAATGCTTTTGCTGTATTCGCAGCATCCTGACCTGTCATCGCATCAACAACAAACAAAGTCTCTGTCGGCTTCACCGCAGCATGTAATTGTTTAATCTCGTCCATCATGTCTTCATCGACATGTAGACGTCCTGCTGTATCGACAATCAAGACATCTGCAAACTGGATTTTTGCTTGCTCAATAGCGCGATTGACAATATCAATTGGCTTTTCAGATGCTTCAGAAGGAATGAAACCAACACCGACTTCATTCGATACAGTTTCTAACTGTTTGATCGCTGCTGGACGATACACGTCGGCAGAAACAGTCATAACTTTTTTCTTTTGACGCTCTTTGAGAAAACGCGCTAATTTTGCAGCCGTTGTCGTTTTACCCGCACCTTGCAAACCTGCAAGAAGTACAACAACAGGCGGTTTTGCACTTAAATCTAAAGTCTCATTCGCCTCACCCATCATCTTAGTGAGTTCATCATAGACAATTTTTACAAATGCCTGACCAGGAGAAAGCTGAGTCATTACTTCTTGACCAAGTGCTTCTTCCTTAACCTTCGCGATGAACTCACGAGTTACAGGTAACGCCACATCGGCTTCAAGAAGTGCCATACGTACTTCACGTAGGGTATCTTTAATATTGTCTTCGGTCAGCTGCCCTGAGCCAGTAACATTTCTTAAACTCTGTGTGAGTCGTTCTGTTAAGGTATCAAACATTGCGAAATCCGCTTAAAATGGCTAGTTGCAAAAAAATCTTTCTTAAAATAGAAAATTTATGCGTAAGATGCTATAGGATACTGTAGTTCGAAGCGAATTTATATCTTATATGGCGAATATTATTCATACTCCTGAAAAAGGTTTGACATGATCAGTCTTCCCTTGGTTTATACCGTTTTGGCTCTTATAGCGTATACCAGTTCCTTTTGGTATTTGTTTATACATTTGATGTCAAAACGTAGTCCGAATCTATGGTGTTATGGTCTTATGGTGGGTCTAGGGCTGATACTACATGGTACAGTACTATACCAAGACATGTTGACTCCTTTAGGGGTGAATTACGATGTCTTTAACCTGATGTCATTTACTTCAGGGTTGATGTTATTACTGAGCTTAATACTGAGTTTGATTCGCCCTATTTTGCCATTGAACTTGATCGGTACGCCAGTTGCAGCTTTTGGTTTAATCTTAGGATTTGCGCTAGGTCAGCCTAATCAAATTATTGAACAACATAGTTTTGGTTTAGATTTACATATCATCTTATCTTTATCTGCTTATGCAGTGCTTTTGATGGCAACTATTCATGCTGTCTTGCTTTGGTTTCAGGATCGGGAACTTAAAAAGAAACAAAAAAAACGTATTTGGGTCAATCTACTTCCCCCTTTTCAAATCATGGAATCTGTATTATTTGATTTAATCATTACAGGTTTTGGTTTACTTACTGCCGCTCTATTATTTGGCTTTTTCACAATTGATAATTTCTTTGCTCAACATCTCGCACATAAAACAGCTTTTAGTATTATTTCTTGGTTCTTGTACGGTGCGCTACTGATTGGTCATTACAAATTTGGCTGGCGTGGACGCAAAGCGATTCGCTTCACCATCACAGGCTTTGTACTGCTCGCCATTGGATTTATTGGCAGTAAGTTTGTTTTAGAGATGATTTTAGGACGTTAATTTTTACATTTGAATAAACACTAGACAGCTTATCTTAAAATGCGTATAAACCCTTTTTTGCTTGACTAGGTAATGCTCCGTGAAACTTGTACTCGCTCCAATGGAAGGTCTAACTGATCCAATTATGCGTGATGTGCTCACACATGTTGGCAGTTTCGACTGGTGCGTGACAGAATTCATTCGTATAACTGATAGTATCCTTCCAGATCATATTTATTATAGCTTCTGCCCTGAACTTAAAAATGACGGTAAAACAGCAGCGGGTACAGCTGTTCATGTACAATTTTTGGGTAATAACCCAGAGATGTTGGCTGCAAATGCCGCAAAAGCTGTTGAGTTAGGCGCGCCTGCGATTGATCTTAATTTCGGTTGCCCTGCTAAAACAGTCAATCGCCATCGTGGTGGGTCTGTATTGTTAGACGAACCTGAAACCGTCCATCTCTTAGTCAAAGCCGTTCGTGATGCCGTTCCAACACATATCCCTGTTTCTGCAAAAATGCGTCTCGGTTATTTAGATGAAAACCACACCTTAGATAATGCGTATGCTATTGAAGATGCAGGTGCAAGTTGGCTAACCGTTCACGCTAGAACGAAAGCAGATGGCTATACCCCACCCGCTTATTGGGAAAAGATTCAACCGATTACCGAAGCACTCAAAATAAATGTGATTGCGAATGGTGAAATCTGGAGTAATACCGATGCAAAAGCTTGTATAGAACAATCACACTGTCAAGATATTATGATTGGTCGGGGGGCTGTGACTACACCAGATTTGACCTTATGTATCCGAGAAAATAAGAATACTCCAGTCCTATATTGGCAAGACTTGGTTGAGCTTCAACAGCGTTTTCTGAGTGGACAATTTAAAACTGAAATTGGAATGATCGGTCGTTATAAACAATGGTTAGGCATGATGACCAAAGCTTATCCTGAAGCTCAAGAATTATGGAATCTGGTAAAGCGGGAAAAGCAGCTTGATAAAATTCTTGAATACTTAAATCAAAAATAGGGAGTTACACTCCCTATTTTAAAATCTAACATCAGGATTGACTACATACCGCTAATTTTCATTTTCAGATTACTGATAGAGGTACCAACCATACCTAAACTGCCGATAGAACCATTATTTAATCCATTAAAATTAGCACTATCAGCTGCATTTCCCAATTTAATATTATTTAAATTAAGATTAAATTGATCTGTTACACCATTATTACCAAATACAAACCCACCAGCTTCTGCACCAGCTTGACCTTCAATACCACCATAGAAACCATTCAAACGAAATCCTGTAGTACTATTCGTTGCTTTTAACTGAAAATCAAAACTCGCACCAATTGGCGCCGTAGTTGAGTCATTTACCGTTGTATAATCAGATACTAACATCACATTACATCCGCTAGCGGTAGAACCACATATAGAGTCGATAGCCCCTCCAAACATAGCCATATGACCTTGCGGCGCTGCACCGAATTGGAGATTTACGGTTGGTTTATTTGAAGCTATGAATTTGATATCTAAATTATCATTTACCCTTAATATTTCTTTAACACCTGATTGAAGCTTAATTGCTGAACCAACATCAAATATTGTTTTTTTAGTATATATTCCACCGATAACACTAGATAAATTACTAGAATTTGCAGAGTAAATAGAAAAAGGCTTAATCCTGAAACCGCTATAATTTCCACTAAAAGATAAATTTATATTAACAAATGCTCCTTTAGTACCGACTCCTTTATCACTATCAATAATAGCATTTAAAGTAGGCAATAAAGTATCTGCATTACTTGAATCTAAACCAACAATTGCAACAGGATTTGGTTTCAACGCATTATTTGGTGTTTGACCTGCTATTCCAGCAATAACCAAACCAGCGCGACCAGTATAATTAGGGGCAGTGTATCCCCCATAAGAAAAACCGTCATTGTCTATAACTGAAATTTGATTAAATTCAATTTTCGAATTACTAATCGCAATACTTATGCCATCTTGCCCAACAGTTGAAGCTAGGCTGGTATCATCCATAGGCTGCATTGCAATTGTAAATGGGCTTATCAATAATAATGACAAACCCCATATTTTCTTATTTTTATACATCGTTCTAGTCCTTAAGAGCAATGATTAAAATTCAATCAAACTTTACCATACTTAAATTTCTATCAATATCAAAATATCTAATAAATCCGATAAATGACAAAATCTATTTAACAGAAAGTTAAACTTCCATAACAGTTACGGTAAGGAGCTGGAAGAAGAGCAATATTACCACTCGAACCCGCACCAGCTACAATATTACTTACCAATCTCGTTGTCGGGTCACTAATATTTAATGTAAAGCCATCAGGAATATACATACTCCATCCACGAGGTACTTCTGCAACATATCCTGGATACTGTAACGCCTCTTTTGATAAGGCTATACCAAACACAGGTGAATCCACTTCTAATTGATGTACATTACTTAAATTATAAGGCATCACATAACTATTAAGATTCGCTACCGTGGTGCCTAAGCCTGTAGCCAATTGATTTTTAATATTATCTTTTACATTACCAATGATAATACCTTTAATTAAATTTAATAGATTTTCATTAATACCAGCGGAATCTTCGAACCTCAATGAATTTGCAATAGAATCAACGACATTACTCAGTTCAAGATTTGATACCATCGCCTGTGTAACACGATTACCATTAACAGCTACAGGTAATCCAGTTTTTTGAACACCATCAAAAGAAACTCTTAAATTTCTATATTCTTCACAAATAAAAATTAAAACACATTCTCTACCATTTGCTAAACCTAGAGTTTGATCTCCATCCAATCCAAAGGCATTTACGCCAGTCGCGTGGTTTCCTGACCCCTTACAAGGTGCAGTAGAAGGTCCACATGTGACTGCAACAGAGTTAGGATTTCGTCCTTTGCCCATTTCTTGCATATCTAAATTGGCTTGCCCAGTTAAGTATCCACTGAAGCTATTTAAACTCCCAAAACTCATTGGACCACTTACTTGAGCACCACCAATACGAAGCCCAATGACCTCTCGTATAGCAGCATTATCTGGATTACGAATAGCAAACTGGAAGAAAGGGTTATTGATTACAAAGTCTCTCATTGCAGCTTGTGTCACATCACCACTTGCGCCTGAATTTTGTAATCCTGAATTCATTGGAGAGGTAGGTATAGAACCTGATGCTTCTTGTGCTGTTGTCATCGCGCCACTACCAAAGTTCGCTTTAGCGACACCATTGGGTTGGATTGCATAGGTTTTCGGTAATGTGATACAGACTCCAGCAGTATTAGTAATACATCCTAATGAAAAATTTTGTATGTCTAAATCACATCCATTAGAACCATTAACACCACCACAACCAACCTGCAAATTTTTAATATTTGCATTTAAACGAACTTCAGCTTCCATACTTAATGTATAAAAGCCAATATTGCTTGCACTTGAATATGGATTACCTGCTTGACCTGCAGCTAGATATTCTAAATTAAACAAGGCTTGCCCTTGTGTTTGAGATAGTTCCTCATCATTCAACTTGACCAAGTTTGAATGTTTAGTTAGCTGGTCCTCAATAACATTATTGCTATGAGGTACAGATATTGTATTAGCTTCTACTGACAGGGATAAAAATCCACAAAGTACTGAAGAAACACAAATTGCTAAATATTTCATTTTATTTTTCTCCAATCCTTTATCTTGGCGTTATATTGAAACGACTTGTGAGTGTACCACCTGTTATCGCCATTTCGCCCAATCTTTGAGCAGCACCACTCGCTGGATAAAAATTCATATCTTTAGCCCGTAAAACGCCAGCTAAATTTCCTTCTGGATTGATATTTAATCCTGTATGAAAACCCACAACACCTTCGCCTGAGCTATTTGGACCAATTACAATCGCATTATTAAAACGCAACTTACCTGACAAATTATCTAGTCCCAAAATAGAGCCATCAGCTGGATCACTTAATTGAATCGTATTTTTCTTAGTTTCATCTAAGGTGAAATCACCCACAATATTCAAGCGATTGCCCATATTATCCGATCTTACTTGGCTATTAGGAATCAAAGAAAAATCCATACTCCCACCTAACCGTAACTTTATACCTAAAAGAGCATCATCTTTACGAGCAAAATTATCAGAAAGAGCAGAACAACGCACAGCATTCGCAGGACAAGTTTTGTACTCTGCGCCAGGTAAATAGCCAGCAGCTATTTCTCCAGCCATAACTATTAGCATATCTTTTAAACTAACATTCATACTGCCATTTTCTAATCCAATGCTACCAGTACCTTTTAATAGCATATCTATATTACGGATCCCCATGTAATAATCAGTTGGTTTATTAACTCTTGGATTATTTGCTCCATCTATCACAAGAATGGATGTTGTTTTATTGCCTAAATTTATAGCAGGATTTGATGTATCCTTATCAATTCCTTCTGTACTCATCGCTAAAGAGAAACCTAAGCGTTGTGCATTACTACTAGCTCCACCAACTACATTTAAAACAGGCTGACCATTAAAAAGCGTATAATACATAGCTGTATTTGCAGGAACTTCAGTACCATATACTGCAATATTACTATTCAAATTATAAAAAGGTAATGCTAAACCCCATGTGTTATCATTGTGTTCATTAATCTGAGGTACAAGTATCGACCCATCTGTAGCACTATTTGTGAATCGACCTTGGCGAGATATAGCTTGAAACTCTCCACCACGGATAGCCATAACAACACTATAAGGGTTAGTCGTAGTTTCTTTATGTATGCTTTGAATATAGTCAGCATCGCTTGTAAGTTTATCGGTACTAACTCCTCCAAAACGACTATTTTGAAAAGTATAATTTTTAGGCATTAATAATGTTTTTGTATCAGCCAAATTTACATAAATATTACCACTATCAAAATATGCTCTATCTGTAGAATTTGATCTTAATGAAGATAAATTGCTAAATTCAAAACCATATGTATTTAACCCTGCACCGCCTATCTCTAATGTAGTTGCATTTCCACCTAAATTATCAGTTTTATTTGTAAACTCTCCACGCATGCGAAAACCGATACCTGTACTTCCCATTACGGTATTAGTCGTTTCATTTGCACTTGTCGCAGAATTTGCAAATCCTAAAATATTTCCAGCAGTTGTATCAGTAGGATTTAGTTTACCAGTGGCATCCGTACCACGAACCTGTAAATAACCATTTACCATCCGACCACTAGCACCCACTCTTATTAGACCTTTGGCATTGACTGGATTTTTGTTTGTATCAAGTTTATATAAATCTCTTCCATTATTAGTACCATCAGCATTAGCTTTCACCATAAACTCTAAATTCAAACCAGAGTTTGTTGGTTTACCGCCTTGTGCATAACTACCTACAGTAACTCCACTAGCACTGAACAGTCCTTCATCAGCGGCACGAATAAAGTCTACATATCCACTAGTACCAGTCTCAAGATACAAACCTTTTGCATTATCAACATACATTTTACCCTTACCATCAAAGTTAAAATTAAAGTTTTTAAGAATTAGTTGATTTAAGTTTGTTGCCGAACCAAAAACTGATTGACCTAAATAAATATTAGTATTTCTTAAACCCAAATTGAAATCAGCAGTTCCATTTTTACTAAAAAGACCATCAGATGCTTTAAAATGCAATCCGATTGGTGAAGTTGATTGAATTGCCATTTTACCCAATGATTTATCATTGTTTGTACAACCTGTACTTTGACAAATCTGAAAACTATCCACTGTTATTAATGAATGATTTGTTTCTATTGCTAAATCTAAACCAGAGTTCGTTGATTGACTACCAATATTAATTTTATAGTCTGTACCTAAGGGTTTTCCATCATCATTATCATCACGAATTTTAATATTTTTTGCAGAAGCATTTAGTATATGCTCACCAGTAATTGAGTTTGGTTTACCCGCACGATCTTGCCAATATAACTCATCTATATCTATACCCGTGGTTACATTATCAATGCCATAAATGCCGCTTCCATAGGTCGTGTTTATATGCAAACCATCCTGACCATTCACTGCTCGTAAATCCTGATCCTCTAATGCTTGCAATGCATAAATGGATTGAGAAAGTAATATTAAACTTGTCGAAAGTACACTTAAGGCAAAAAAAACTTTTGGCTTATTTCTATTGATTCCTTTCATTTTAGTCCTCATCCTATTATTCGAATTTAACAATATTCATCCAATTTAATGACTTAACATCGAGGATGAGAACCATCACAGCCAAAAATTTTAACAGTACCTGCTAAAGCTAAATTTCCATTCATATTTAAACCAGTAAAGCCAATTTCTCGACCATGATCAAATGAACTAGTTCCATAACCACTGGGTGCACCTGAACTATAATCATATTTCCCGTTAGTGAATTTTTTTAAACCTGAACCACCATTGTAAGCAGGTATAGCTAAACCACTCGAGTCAGTTCTCGCTGACCCCAACCAATAACCTGGTATATTCCCACTATCTTGTTCAATTGCTAAAGAGGCAAATCCATAATTACGTATTAATATTGGTAATGTAGGATCATACGATAATTGAATAGCCGGCTTAACTATGACTGAAGAACTATTCTTCTGTGTATAAGTTAAATCCGCACCATCAAGACCAACTTTTTGTAAATTTATGGTTCCTTGCATACCTTTAAAAACTAACCATAACTTATCGCCCGTTGGCTTGCCACTAACAATTTCAACACCATTTTGGGTATAAGCTTTACCCGTCACGCGATCAATATAATCACCATTGCTATAACGATTATTTAAAGATAAAGCTAAACGGCATTGTTCATAATTAATTTGGCAAAAGTTTGAAATAGTATTCGTACTTGTTCCATCGACATTAATTCCATGATTTAAACTTAATACTAAAGATAAATCAGCGCCACCCTGCCCTTGAGCCTGTTGTAATGCTTCATTGTCTAAGGGCTGCAATCCAGCAAATGAAAGGGTAGCTGTCAATAAAGTTGAAGCCGATAAGAATATTTTCATTATTGTCTCCTTATAGCCCTTTAGTTGTTATTTTCATATGCTGAATTAACATACCATCTATTACTGCCGAACCTAAATTGGTAAATTGAGTATTACTCAATGCCTGCTGCACATCACCTATGGTAGCATTGGCAAAATTACCAAGAGCCGCTGGGCTACTAGAACTCCATGTTGTACCATCCCATCTACTAACCCATTGCTTATTTACAGCATCCCATGAACTATTTGCTTGTGGTAAAGAACCAGCACTAGGTACTGCAAAAGGTGTTCCATTAGTCGTATCGCTATATGAATATCCATTTTGAGGGACAGTAGGATTATAAAGCGATGTACCTGTACTTGTTTTCCAAGCTGCATTTTGACTATTAAACTTCAGACCTGCGCCAGCGTTATTACTTAAAGTACTACAAGTAGCATTTGTACAGTAACGCCAGTTATTATTATCACCTCGACGTCGTTCTCTATTCTGTAATTCATAATAATAATAATTTTGTCCTGTTGGGCTTACCGTTCCAGTAGGTAACGCACCAAAAGAAACACCAACTGCATCTGCACCCTTATAAGCTGTCATTAACCCAGTGTTTGGATCATACTGTGTACTACCAATACTAATACTACTATGAGTGGCATTAACGCCTTGATATGTTTTAACACCATTAACTACGATTGGAGTACCGCATGCATAAACACTGCAAGTCGAACCTTGATATTCGGCAATTTGAGCAGTTGTCAAAGATCCTGTATTCCCAGCATAAGCAGTATATATTTTCTTATATAAATCAGGTTTATTGGGTATGGCAGCGACTTCTAGCACTAAGTTATTACTAGTCGCGTCTTTATTAACCATTAAAGGCTGATAAAGTGTTCCTAGCACTAAGTTAATATTTGCACCATATGCATAAAGACCTTCATTTGCATCAAAGGTTGGAGCAGTAACACCATTAATCGCTGGAGAATCCAATTTACCTTGTACAGCACCTGTTTCTCTAGTACTAAATCTTAAAACTCCATTATTAACAAGACTAGGAGTGGTCCAAGTACCATTTGCATAAGCATTACTTACGCGAGTAGTCCTGCTTCTGATCTGATAACTACAAACAAATGCAGCAGAACCACCAGGTGTATTACAATTAGTTGAACCTTGTGCGGTTGTTGTCCCACCCGGAACTGTTGTTACAGAAGGAGAATAACGATTAATCCAAGTATTATCCGCAGAGCCAGTGATTACATTTCCAGCATCATCCACATATGAGCTAGTTGCAGCTGTGCCGCCAGTCGTCGTAATATTTGCTTTAAACCCACTCGTTCCATCTGCTCGTGTATCACCACTATTGAAACGTAAAACACCTGCCAAACCTAAAGTATTATTATATGAAGTATCTTTTATATAACCTCCACCAGCCCCAGCAACCGCCCCTCCCAAAGTTTGAAACATTTGAATTTGACTACCATTGATACTTAGCCCATCCCAAACTGCTTGTAACCGTAAACGATTTGCTCTACCAGATGAAATTAAATCAAATTGATCAGATGCACCTTCAGCTTTTTTAGGATCTCGAACAAATGCATCTGCCCAGAAAGCTAATTTTAAATTATATGCATCCGCACCTGCTGCACTTGACACTGGAATAGTATTACTTACATTTTTAGTGGTGTCGGCATAATTGAGAGCATAAAATTCATGTCGTGGCGCTTCTAACGCCAAATAAGTAACCTTACAATTATCAGGGGTCGTTGTACAATTATTCGCTGGCGTAACAGTATTACCAAA
The DNA here is from genome assembly GCF_024296945.1 of Acinetobacter sp. Z1. NCBI lineage: Bacteria > Pseudomonadati > Pseudomonadota > Gammaproteobacteria > Moraxellales > Moraxellaceae > Acinetobacter > Acinetobacter sp. Z1. The sequence goes on from NZ_CP101115.1 coordinate 2,755,153, forward strand.
GTTTGGAATATTTGAATCTGTTTGCACCTTAAATAACCATGGATTATCTGCTGTACCCCAACTTCTAATGGTAGGATCCGCACCTAAACGATTATTTAAATTACCATCACCCTTAGAAACAGATAATCCATATAGAAACAAATCAGCTTTACCTGCAGTTGCTGGTGCTGACGACGACAAAGGCCCTACTGGGATATAACGGATGTAACCGGTATCTTTAGTTCGATCTGCTACAATATTTGCTACAGTTTCATTTCCTGCATTTTCACCACGAAAAACCATTGCAAAATTTTCAGGCAAAAATGCGATACCTTCACCGGTAGTTTCACTTAAACTTTCATCAGAAATTTCTTCAAGCGCGAAAACAGATTGATTTAAGAATAAACCAATTAAAGACGCTAAAACAGTTTTTTGAAATGATACCTTACTAAGTGTAGTCATCTTGACCTTCCTGTTACGCGATGCTCCGCACCATCGTTATTTTTCTTACTTCCTTCCGAGTGATTCCCTTTGATAGAGAAAAAGTACGTATCCTAACGTCACTCAAACAACAGGCTTTTAACCTATATAAAATCAACTTTCATTATGCTGATAATTTACACAAATGCAAAATAATTTAGGTAAATAAAGTTCTTTCCGATGAATGAACAGATATATTAATTTATAACACTCAACCGTAATATTATGTTTATAAAAATATTATTAATTAATTTACGAATACTCAAAGCAACAATCTTTTAAAATAATGATTGTTGCTGAATGTAAATAACTGTTAGGTTTTTGGCAATGTCACACCCGTTTGACCTTGGTATTTACCACCACGGTCTTTATATGAGGTTTCACAGACTTCATCACTTTCAAAGAACAACATTTGCGCCACCCCTTCACCTGCGTAAATTCGTGCAGGAAGGTTTGTTGTATTTGAAAACTCAAGTGTAACGTGACCTTCCCATTCAGGCTCTAAAGGGGTTACGTTTACAATAATACCGCAACGCGCATAGGTTGACTTACCCAAACAAACGGTTAATACATTACGCGGGATACGGAAATATTCGATTGTACGCGCTAAGGCAAATGAGTTTGGCGGAATAATACAAACATCAGATTCAATATCAATAAAACTTCTATCATCAAAGTTTTTTGGATCAACAATCGCGGAATGAACATTCGTAAATACTTTAAATTCACGTGCGCAACGGACATCATAGCCATAGCTAGATACCCCATAAGAAATCAGCTTTTCTCCGTTTTCATCGAAACGAACTTGATTTTCTGCATAAGGTTCAATCATGCCGTGTTTTTCGCTCATTTCACGAATCCAACGATCAGATTTTATTGCCATGACTTTTATCCAAAATCTAAGTTAATGATTGGCGGTTACTTTAACTTAAAATGACTTTAATGAAAACAACACCCCTTATTGATATGTCAACGTCAGGGTGTTTATTTAATTTATAAATTACTAAGGGCAGAATAACTGATAGGAATCGCAAAACTGATCAACACGATAGATGCAGTTCTTTGAAGTTTAGCTTGCGATAGCCATGTCACTTTATTGGTCGCTAAAATTGCACCAACACAAATCCAGAACATTGCAATTGGTAAAATTAACCCAACAAATGTGCTCATGTGAGCAATGTAAAGTTCTTGGCTTTTCCAAACGGCTGCTGGAAAAATGGCAGAGGCAAATAAAAGTGCTTTAGGATTGAGTAAAGTCGCGCAGAGAAGCTCTCTTGGACGGATGGTCGGTTGATTTAATACAACCTCTTGGTCTGCTGTGCGCCATAATTTCAAGGCAAGGAATAAAATATAACAAGCACTCAATAATTTCAGAAAAGTAGGCAATAAAGGTAAGGTAGTCGATACTTTACCAATTAAGAAACCCCATGCGCTTATTGCAATGATATAGCCCAATGCTTCGGCAGGAATCAATAATAAAGACTTACGCAAACCGACTTGTATCCCTGAAGATGCAAGTAAAGTATTGGTTGGACCTGGTGTTAGGAGAATGGTTATAACTAAACCAATAAAAAACCATGAAATCATTGAATGACCTCACTAAGAGATAGTTTCAGATTAATCCAATTACAAATCTATAGCAAAAAAATAACTGTAAGCACTTATGACGGCGATTAACGCAAGCTTTTATTTTATTTAGTTTTTATCAATTACAAGCCCACTCTACTACTGAGTCATGTGATTTAGATTGTATATTATGAACACAAATTATCTTGAATATTGATAATCACTTTCAGCAGACAATTTCACGTTTCAGTACTTTTTAAGCTTCTAATAAGTAAATAGTGTTATTTTATCGCCATATATTGATTCTTTAAGATCTATTTTTAACTTTATGCCTAAGCAATTCTTTCAGAAGTGGCTTCCATCATCGGAAAAAGTCGCTCGTCTTAAGTTTATGAGGATATTTGGCGAAAGAACCCTAAATCCGCTGCTATGGTATGTAAATCGACACTCTATTGCTAAAGCCATGTTTATTGGTACTTTTTGGGGCATTTTACCTGTCCCGTTTCACAGTGTTTTTATTATCTTAACCGTACTGTGGTTTGAGGTGAATTTACCGATTGGCTTATGTATGGCATGGTTGACGAACCCTTTTACCGTAGTGCCTATTCTTTACCTCGGGTTTTGGTTTGGCAGTAAGATCTATCACGTTCATATGATTAATAAAGATATGTTACTAGGCGTTCTTCATCAAATTATCAATTGGTTAAAAAATTTTGGTCATGGGCATATTGATTTTAGTCTTGCAAAAATATTGGTTTCAGGATTAGTGATTGAAGCTATTTTATTTGCCATTATTTTTTATTTTGCGACTCATTTATTTTGGCGTTGGGTTGTGATTAAAAACTGGAAAGCCCGCTCTAAACTTCAGAAAGAAGAAGTGATTTAACATTCTTCTTTCTTTACGTTTAAACTACTTTATTTCATTTTTAGCTTTCATAAATTGTTCTGCGACATCCAGCACGTAATCTTGACACGCTTCACCAGTCGCGGGGTTATAGGCTCCATTGTTTGTAATATTATTTGATAAAATGCGAATACCAATGAATGGGACATTAAATTGATGTGCAACCTGAGCGACAGATGCAGCCTCCATTTCTTCAACGGATGTTCCATAAGTTTTACGCAACAAATCAATTCGATCTAGTTCATTATTCCAAACATCCGCAGAACCAATGGTTCCTTCTACCACTTTCCCTTTGCTGTAATTCGGTTTAGCTTTGTAAGCAGCAATTAATAACTCTGGATCTGCTTCAAATTTTCGTATCGCAATTGGCTCGGGGTCAGACTCATCATTAGGAAGTACATCAAAAGCTTCGTTCCATTCCAATGCATTTGAACCATCACCAATCGGTTTTTTTGGCGTTTTAAATGCCCCTATATTGGTAGTGAATTTACCTAAAACAATATCAAATACATTCAAAGCTGGATCATGCCCGCCTGATGTTCCCTGATTGATAATCGCAATCGGTTGATAGCGTTGAATAGCTAATGCTGTTGCAGCGGCTGAATTACTCATTCCCATACGTGTTTTAGAAATGATCATTGGATAACCTTTATAAGTGCCTTTCCAAAATTTCCACTCTCCTATCATTTCAACATTGACGTTGTCTAATTTTGATGCCATACGTTCAGATTCGACAGGTAATGCACCTTGAATGATAATAGGTTGTAATTTAACTTGTGATTGCTCAGTCTCTTTGGGGGAATCATCACCATTACAAGCACTCAATAAAAGTGCACTGCACAATCCTAAAAAACCTACAGCTCTTTTAATTGACTTCATACCATCACTCGAAAATAAAATAGTGATGAAGCAATTCATGTGCCAAATTTTACTAATCGTTATATTTTCAACATTACAGATAAAGAAAAGCCCAACGTTTCGTCGGGCTTTTAGTTATGCAATCACTTAGAAGATACGTTTATCATCTCGCTGACGCTGCGGTAATTTTTGCATTTGTTGTAAAACTGCTTGCGCAATATTTAAATAGCTTTCAGATGCGACATCTTTTGCAATCACACTTGGTTTACCTTGATCTGCATTCTCACGGATTTTTACATCTAAGGGTAAACGTCCTAATAAAGGAATATCATATTGTTCAGAAAGCTGATCACCGCCACCTGTACCAAAAATTTGTTCTTCATGTCCGCAATTTGAACAAATATGAGTCGACATATTTTCAATGACACCCAGTACAGGAATGTTTACTTTATTGAATAATTCAATCCCTTTTACTGCATCCATCAAGGCAACATTTTGCGGTGTTGTGACAATGACTGCCCCTGTAACAGGGATACGTTGTGCCAACGTTAATTGGATATCGCCTGTACCTGGTGGCATGTCAATCACCAATACATCTAAGTCTGGCCATAAAGTTTGATTAAATAATTGCATCAATGCACCAGTGGCTTTAGGTCCACGCCAAGCAACAGGTGTATTGTTCGCACCAATTAAATGACCAATCGAAATCACAGCCATACCATAAGCATCTAAAGGAACAAAATGTTCATTCTCGATTTGTGGTGTGCGCCCAGCATTGCCTAGCATGGTCGGAATACTTGGACCATAAATATCAGCATCCAAAACACCAACTTTTAAACCAAGCTGTTGTAGTGCTAAAGCAAGATTCACAGTCGTGGTGGATTTTCCGACACCACCTTTACCGGAAGATACCAAAATCACATTTTGAATGCGTGGATGTGCAGCAACATCTCTTTGTTGCGGAGCAGCTTTTTGTATTGGTGGATTATTTGGATCAACTTCAGCTTTTGGTGAAGCATCCATCACAGGAGGTAAATTCGCATTTTCAGCTTTGGGTTTAGATGAACAACTATGTCCAGCCTCGCCATGAGCAGGATTTTTTTGTTGAATAATATGGAGATTCAGCTCTTGAATACCACACTTTTCTAAGGCATCTGCAAGTTCATCATGGATTTGTTGCAAATGATCTTTTTCTTCAGGAAATGTATTTATAGTGAGCTGTAAAATACGCCCTTGAACATTGACTTGGCTGATACGCTCTTTGAGTGCATTTTCAGAATTTGGCAGAATATAACTTTGGAGAACTGTCTGAATTTCATCTTCCTTCACCTCTTGTGCGGGTGAAAAAACAGATTTTAAAGAAGAAAGCCACGACATTTTGTTTACTCCAAAAACAGATCAACATATCACTGAGTTTGGCTAGTTTAGCAGTATTGAAGAATTGACGCTCATATCTGGGAAGATAATTGCTCATTTTTATAGCTTAATTTCTTCTCTCGATATGAGCGTCATTCATTTAAAGATTAACCGATTTAACCTTTGAATTTATTGATTGTATCCGATGCTGCTTTTTTTAAGTCATCAATTTTAGTGCTCGCCTGAGCTTTTAAATCATCAAATTTTGCAGCAGCTTCATCTTTTAATTCAGCAGCTTTTGCTTTTGCATCATCTAGTTTATGACTCGCTTCTTCTTTCAAATGGTCGAATTTATCTTGAACCGCATGTTGAGTATCTTCAAGTTTAGACTTAATTTCGTCCACTTTATTTGAAAAAGCTTCTTTATTTTCAGAACTATGTTCCGAAGCATCTCTTTTTAAATCATCAATCGCTTTTTCACCTTTTAACTTCAACTCTTGAGCAGAATGTTTTAAATCATCAACTGCTTTTTCACCTTGAAGTTGCGCTTCTTTTGCTTTGTGTTTTAAATCATTACCTAAGTCAGCAGCTTGAGTTTTCAACTCGTCAATTTTTTCATTTGTCATCTTATTTCCTCACTTATAGGTAAATATATATTGTTTGGAGCAGTCTTAGTTATACCGCGTTTAGATAAGTTTTTAAGTGATTGCTGCAAATTGAAACAATTGGGATACAGGAAGATTCAAATCATTTCTGTTCGATAACCTTTTGAATTTTTAGATATAAAAATCATATAAAAGAATAACAGCAGTTTTACCCTTTAAACTCATGTTTAGATATTTCATAGAGCACGTGCCAGCTTAATGGATGATTGATATCTAAAGCAGGATGTTGAAATTCTGTGATCTTTCTCATTTTTATCTTCTCCATCACCTTTTGAGATTTTTTATTATCTAGGGTGGTGAAAGATACAACTTTTTCTAGTTTCAACTGATCAAAAGCAAAAGCTAAGGCTGCATTTGCCGCTTCTGACGCATAACCTTTTCCCCAAAAAGCTTGATCTAAGCGCCAGCCAATTTCAACGCAAGGTGAAAAGGAAAATTGTGTGGGTTGATCATGTAAGCCCACAAAACCAATAAACTGTTGGGTTTCTTTTAATTCCACTGCCCAAAAACCCCAACCTTGTTTTTGAATGATTGCTTTTAATTTATCAATATAAGCATCACTTTCTGATCGACTAAGCATTTTCGGAAAATGCTCCATCACTTTTGGATCAGCGCTCATCTCTGCAAAACGTGAATAATCTGTTTCTAACCATTGGCGCAAAATCAGTCTTGGTGTTTCGATCATTTTTACAACCATCAAATTTCAATTAAAAACTATTCACAATATAAACAATTAGATCAGATATACTTTTGCACTATCGTAATCCTAACTTTATTGATAAAGCTTTATCTATGAATGAAAATGAACTTTTAGAAATTCAACATGAACTTCAAGCTCAAGAAAAACGACTGAACTATATCCTGTCGAGTAAAAAAAGAATTCAAAACATGATTGATTCTTTTGAGGGTGATTTAGCAGAACAATTACTTCTCGTCATTCATAATGAGAGCAATGATTATGCTGGAATTGCAACAAGCTTAGCACTTTCGATCTGTTGGAAATTTTCAAAAGTTGAATTTCCAAAGACCGTTCATTGGTGCAGCGAAATGAGCATTAGCGACTTACAAGTTAAAGATGAATTTACCGCTGTAATTAAAGCTCAAGCTTGGCTAGGTACTCTAGGAAGTGATGAACTTTGGCAAACGCCACTCTTCGCTGAAATCACGGTTGATCCAAAAACCAATAGTTTAAAAAGCTACCATATCCACTTCTTGTCTAAAGGGAAAATCATCTCTTTAAGAAAGAACGCTAAGCAAAGTGTAACCATTAAGCAGATGCAAAGTATGTAATCCTTTGGGATGCATACTTTTTTCAAAACTCCATGATCAAAAATTAACAGATAAAACTATCCAAAATCGAAGATGAATAAAGAAGAACTTGCACTGCAAAAACAAGAAGAGGAAAGGTATTTTAAGTGGTCAAAATATGTTTATTCCAGCAAAAGAAGAATTCAACGTAGAGTGTTGGCTATAGAGCGCGGTATCGCCCAAACTATCCTTCAATTCAATACTTATAAACAACGTGAAGGTTTAGAATCACTAATTGCTTTTTTAAGTTGCTGGAAATTTTCCAAAGTAGATTTTATTAATAATACATTTTGGTGCGATGCAATCTATTTTGATCAATTTAAAATGAAAGATGAGCATACATTCACATTTAGTGGACATGCTTGGATTGGACTGACTGAGAATACTGATAATCAATGGAAAGTACCCTGTTCAGGTTCTTTCATCACTAATGGTAGTCACAACAAACTCAAGAATTATGAGCTTTACTTCTATAACGAAGGGCAAACAATTCACTTAATTAAAAAGTGTTAACTAAAGAGCCTTTTTATATACTTTTCTATCTATGACGAAATAACAACTGTTCGCCCCCATACAACTCAAAGCCAAAATCGGCAGCATCATGAAATACATCATAATGCCGATCTTTAAAGTTGAAAAATCAATGGGGTTCACTTGATCTTCGAACAGAATCGTTAAGACCAGTAATGTCCAAGCAATGAAGATCACAAAACTTATTTTTAAAAACTGCAATAAATCAAAAATTTGTTTTGGTAATTTCAATATTGCTAGAACAATCAAATAAAAGATAAAAGCCAAAATGAGAAGGATTGGGGTCAGATATATCATGACTTCCATGCCATCGCTCACCACATGAATAAGATGGTTCTGTCGATAATTTAAGAACAAACAAAATGGAATCACAAAACTTAAAACAGAAACTATACTTGCTGAGACTGATGAAAAAACTAATGACCAAGACCTCATTTTTATTTTCCTCTCTTTGATATTGTGATTATTCTCGATCAAACAGATGTACTTTGATTGAAGCCAAAGTGAAGCTTGTATGAAGTTTCAAAATAAGATTCCCTTCAGGCTAAAAAGATTTCACCGATTCCCTTGTGCAAGTCGCTCTTAAGTCATGTAAAATCATCCACCTTGCAAATACGAATGAGAGAACAATATCCGTGCGTAAAATTTTAGTCACCAATGCCCTTCCTTATGCCAATGGTCCTATCCATATGGGTCACTTACTCGGTTATATCCAAGCAGATATTTGGGTTCGTGCGATGCGTGCAATGGGTCATGACGTGACTTACGTATGTGCGGATGATGCTCATGGCACAGCGATCATGTTACGTGCTGAAGCGAATGGCATCAGCCCTGAAGCGCAAATTGCCAATGTTCAGAAAGAACACATTCGTGATTTTGATGGTTTTGGTGTGCATTTCGATCATTATGATTCAACTCATAGCGATGCAAACAAAGCACGTGCATCTGAGATTTATATTAAGAACCGTGAAGCAGGCAATATCGCAATTCGACCTGTAAATCAGCTTTTTGATCCTGAAAAAGGTATGTTCCTGTCTGATCGTTTCATTAAAGGCACGTGCCCAAAATGTAAATCGGAAGATCAATACGGCGATGCATGCGAAGTCTGTGGCACAACTTACAATGCAACTGAATTATTGAACCCACGCTCAACTTTGAGTGGTGCAACTCCCGTTGAGAAATCATCAGATCACTATTTCTTTAAACTTCCAAATTTCTCAGAATACTTACAGAAATGGACGCGTGATCAAGGTCGCCTTCCTGTTTCAATTGCTAATAAGTTAGATGAATGGTTTGAAGCAGGTTTATCGGATTGGGATATTTCACGTGATGCACCATATTTCGGTTTTGAAATTCCAGATGCGCCAAACAAATATTTCTATGTTTGGGTCGATGCACCGATTGGTTATATGTCGAGTTTTGAAAACTACATCAAAACTAAACGTCCTGATCTAAGCTTTGATGATTTCTGGAAAAAAGACAGCGACAAAGAAGTCTATCACTTCATTGGTAAAGACATTGTTTACTTCCACGCGCTGTTCTGGCCTGCAATGCTTGAAGGTGCGAACTACCGTACCCCATCAGGTTTATTCGTAAATGGTTTCTTGACAGTGAATGGTCAGAAAATGTCGAAGTCTCGCGGCACATTCATCAAAGCTGAAACCTATTTAGAGCATTTGAACCCAGAATATTTACGCTATTACTTTGCTTCTAAGCTTTCTGACAAAGTTGAAGATTCGGATTTGAATTTGGATGACTTCGTACAGAAAGTGAATTCTGACCTTGTCGGTAAAGTAGTGAATATTGCCAGCCGTTGTGCAAAATTCATTAACAGCAACTTCAATAATACACTTTCAAACACCTGTGCTGAGCCTGAATTAGTTCAAAGCTTTATTGATGCGGGCGATTCAATTGCGCAAGCCTATGAAGCACGTGAATTCTCCGCAGCTGTTCGTGAGATCATGGCACTTGCAGATAAAGCAAACCAATATATTGATGAGAAAAAACCGTGGGCGCTTGCAAAGCAAGAAGGTCAAGAACAACAAGTTCATGATGTTTGCTCAGTCGGTATTAACTTATTCCGTCAACTTGCGATTTACTTGGCTCCTGTTCTTCCAACACTTGCAGCTCAAGTTCAGTCTTTCTTACAACTTGAAAGCTTTGACTTTGCTTCACGTCAGAAAATCTTAGTTGCTCATGAAATTGCTCAATTCCAACCGCTTATGCAGCGTGTTGATCCTAAAGCAGTTGCAGCCATGGTTGATGCATCTAAAGACTCTTTAGCTGCTGCGGCAGAAGCGCCAAAAGTGGAAAAGAAAAAAGTGAAGAAAGCCGAGAAGAAGCCTGAGCCAAAAGCAGGTGAAGCTGAAATCATTGGTATTGAAGATTTCATAAAAATTGATCTTCGTGTTGCAAAAGTATTGGAAGCTGCAACGGTTGAAGGTTCTGATAAATTGCTGCAATTGACTTTAGATGTTGGCGAAGCTGAACCACGTAATGTGTTTAGTGGTATTCGTGAGTTCTATCAGCCAGAAGATCTAAAAGATAAATTGGTGGTGATGGTGGCTAACCTTGCCCCACGTAAGATGCGTTTTGGTATTTCTAACGGTATGGTACTTGCCGCGGGTAATGGCGAAGGAGTTTGGGTGATTTCACCTGAATCTGGCGCAAAACCAGGCGATAAAGTGTCTTAATAGTCTAAAATCATATAATAGCCCCTACGACTGTAAGGGCTATTATAAATATTTATATTTGAGGTCTAGTTTGTCTAACGCCCCAAGCATACCAGCATAACTCACGGCTACCCTCTAATTTTTCAGCCTCCCAAGGGGTAGAAGCACATATTTCGGGTTCGTTTAATCTCAAGTTTAAAGAGCATACTGTATAAAATGGACATTTATTTGTGATATTAGATGTACTCTTAAAACCATTATTTTTTATATGAGCTTTAATAAACTTCATGGCGCTATAAAAAATTTGCCAATCCTCTGATTGTGCACCATATAAAAGAGAATACATTATATCTTTATTTAATGAATCAGGATCACCTAGATTTTCTTTTATAATTGTACAACCTCGATATTTCTCTATAGCCTCATTAAAATTTATAATATTTTCTTTACATTTATCTATAATTTCCAGTTCAAAAAAACCATCATCCTTACGATAATTAATATTATTTATAAAAGTTTTTAAAACATGTTTAATTGAGTTCCCTATAGGCTCATTTATTGGAAAAGAATCCTCTATATTATCAATTATATTGGAAACAAAGACTTCATTTTTTTTAATTTGCTCACTACTCCAATATTTAATAATATCTATTATTTTAAAATCTTTTAACGTATCTAATTTCTTAGCATCTAGAATGAATTCCATTAATTTATCTAATGCAAATGGTGGATTAGGCGATTGTAAAGATGCTATCATACAACATATTTTTTCACTATTAGATAAGCCTTCAACCCGATACTCAATAAATATTTCAATGATTCTATAAGGTACTATCTCAGCACTATCATCTTCAAACTGATTCTCTAAGCTATCCCTAATTAAACTTTTTTCTAGTAAAAAGGCACAATTCTCCAATATCTCATGTGTTCTAAAAGCTACTTCTAAATTATTAGTAGAGTTTTCATTACCGCTAATTTCAACAAAACATTTAATACTACCAGATTCGAAATCATCGTACTTCTCAACTAAAACCTCATGCTTCAATATACTAATATCTTTAATTTTTTTATTATTTAATCGTTTCTCATTACTACTTGACCTAATCCCCCCATAAATTTCAACATATTATTGAACTGTTTTTTCAAATCATCATTTAAACCAACCTCTCCCGCCAGACCATTAGCATATGAATATCTAAAAATCTTCCACAACCCAATATAGCTATAAAATAATGTTAACCCTATTAGAGTGGATGTATTGTGAATAAAATGAATCCACTCATGAAAAAAAACACTTACTTCCTCCATATCCTTGAATGGTACAATTATTCCATCTCTGTTAGATAATGCTTCTAAATCCTCCTTGATTCTAATAACCATCAAATCAGGCTCATATGCAGCTAGTAAATTTTTCATATTATGCACTCAAAAAATTAAAATAAATTTTATGACTATTTATAGTAAAATAAATATCTTTATGCTAGAAGTATAAAGATATTATTAGAACCTACAATATATTCCTATGAAAAAGCTCAAATACCCTCTAATCGTGTTATTACTCTCAACTGCACCTATCTCATCTACCTTCGCAAAACCACTCCTCACTCCTCAACAAAATCAGGTTGCGGGCTACTATCAACACCAAGTCGGTGATGTGCAAATTACCGCCCTGCTGGATGGCACCAACTTTATGTCGCCAAGCCTGTTTAAAGATATTTCACCGCAACAAGTACAACAGATCTTAAAGAAGTACTATGCCGATCAAGAGAAAGGCGTACAAACCTCTATCAATGCGTTCCTCGTGAATACAGGAAAATCTATGGTATTAGTGGATAGCGGTGCAGCGAGTTGTTTCGGCTCACATCTAGGTTCAGTTTTAACCAACCTAAAAGCATCAGGCTATCAACCTGAACAAGTTGATACCATTCTACTCACACATCTACATCCCGACCATGTCTGTGGTATCAGTAAAGATGGCGTTGCCAATTTCCCTAATGCAACCGTTTACGTTTCCAATGACGAAGCCAATTACTGGTTAGATCCGAAGCAAGCAGCAAAACTACCGAAAGAAAAACAAGCCAATTACTCAGGTACGGTTGAGAAAATTAAACAAGCGATTGCGCCTTACCAAGCCAAACAACGCTTTAAAACCTATAAACTCGGTGATGAAGTTCAAGGCTTCAAAGTCATTAACACGGCGGGACATACACCAGGGCATTTTAGTTATGAACTAAAAACCAAAGGTGAATCTATCGTCTTTATTGGTGATATCGTACATTCTCATACCGTGCAATTTGATAAACCTGAAACGGCAATTGAATACGACATAGACCCGAAAAAAGCCGTTGAAACGCGTTTAAAGCAATTCGCTGATTTTGCTAAAAATGGACAAACCATTGCCGCTCCGCATTTGCCATTTCCGGGGATTGGACATATTTATTCAGTAGATGGAAAAAGCTATCAATGGATTCCAACTCATTTCAAAGATTAAATGTTTTTATTCAGAATTAGACCATAAAAAAGCGACCTTCTTGGTCGCTTCTTTTATCACTTCATTCCAAAGATCAACTTCAATCCAAGCAAGGTCATTACCCCACCTGCGATACGATCAAAAATCGCTTTTGATTTCAAATAGACTTTTCGTGGCCCTTCCGCAGATAGTGCAACAGCGACTAAGGAATACCATCCTGCATCAATAAAGAAGCACAGCATTGGCAAAACCACGTAAAAATAGGTTGGAATTTCTTTCGGCAATAACGCCGTAAAAATACTGGCAAGCACAATCGCAATTTTAGGATTACTCAACTGTGTGATGAGACCTAAACGGAAAGCTTGTGCATAGCTCATATTATTGACGCTGCCTTCTGTAGACTCCATCGGCTCTTTAGCATGCTTAATAATTTTATACGCGAGCCAAAGTAAGTACAAACCACCAAAGATTTTCAAAGCCAAATAAGCAGAAGGCACTGTGAGTAAGATTGCTTGTAAACCCATAACAGCAAGAAAGCCGAACAACGCTGCACCAGTACCTGTACCAAGCGCAGTAAATAAACCATGTTTACGTGAAATCGCAATCGAGTTTTTTGCCACATAAATAAATGTCGGACCGGGGCTAATCGCACCTAACATCAGTGCCAATGTAATCGAGCCTAAAATCAATATTGATTCCAAGATAAACCTCAAAATTAGAATAATTTTCCATAAATATTTTATGCGAAAAGCAGTCAAACAAGATACTGTTTTTTTAGTCTGTATCAAATATTCAAAATATAACTATTTTATTTAAAATCAAAATATTAGACAAATATGCAGACAAATATCGATTCAAAATTTCAATTAAAATTTGAAATTTGCATGATTTATTTACTAGTTGGGTCAACACCATCAGCTAAAACACATCATTCAAACATACCCATTATTTATAAACTTACTCCACTTATTTAATTAAATTTCACCTATAAACAATCTCAAAAGGTCTATTCTAATAGGGCGTTATTTCCAATAACTATAAAAACAACACCCTGCTTATCGCTATAAATCATTAGAGTCCAAGAACTTTATTTTTTAAGCACTAAATAAATCACATCACTACTAAATGAACCATCCGATTGAATCTGATAATACTGTTGTACATGATCAGAAGCTTTACGTTGTAAATATCTGATCGTTTCAACTGCATGTGCGGGTGTTTGCATACGTTCAGTCCAATTTTGAAAGTCTAAATTTAAGCGCTGTTTTTCAACTGTTTCAATTGTAAATCCAGCATATTCAGCAAAATGCATCCATTCTTCTAAACTATAATTACGTACATGACTCGGATCACGAATCGTTTCAATGGTTTGAAAGAAGGTATCAAGAACAGGATTTGAGTTTCCTAAAATATCAACAATAATCACCTTGCCTTGTGGTGACAATACACGGTGAATTTCCGCCATCGCCTGTGCCACGTTTTGCCAATGATGAGCTGAATAGCGTGTGATCACGCAGTCAAAACGTTGATCATCAAATAGTAAATCCTCCGCTGCACCTTGCTGGGTAATCACATTGTCCAAACCTTTATGCTTAGCTTGTTCAGCAACAATTTTCACCATAGACGGCGTTAAGTCATAAGCAATAACTTCGTCTACAAAGGGAGATATTTGGTAACTGACATGCCCACCTCCACAGCCCAAATCCAAAACTGTTTTAATTTCATGGGACTGAATCAATTGCTGCATTTTCTGAAATTCAATGCCTTGTGCATGCACCGCACTGGTTAAATAAACCTGAGATTTATCTTGATACTGCTGTTGATTCACTTGATGTTGCGTATTCATTTCTTATCCTTGTAGTCGTTGACTCATTTAAAATAGCCGACCCTAACCAAAATAAAAAATGATCAATTTTAATAAAATTAATAAAATTAAGTTATTAATTAAAACCAATCAAACTGGCTGCAACATTGATCGCAACCGCCAGAATCATGGTATTAAAAATAAAAGCTAACACACAGTGAAAAATATTCAGATGTCTGAGTTGAGAACTAGTAATAGAAACATCAGCAGTTTGGGCAGAAGTACCAATGATATAGCTGAAATAGATAAAATCGAGATAATCAGGCTGTTCTGTCTTTGGAAAATCTAGACCACCATCTGCATGACGGCTTTTTGCTAGATAATAATCATGTGCATAATGAATCGCGAATAAGGTATGCAGCAATAACCATGTTGAGAAGATCGTGCCAATGGTCAACAAAATAAGTATGCCTTTCACAGTGGCTTGATCTTTTGGAACGTGGCTCAGTTGAACAACTATCGAGATAAAACAGATCACAATCGCAATGAGCACCACACATAATATTGCCCATTTACCTTCATCTTGCTGTTTGGCTCTTTGCAAAATATGAGTTGCGTCTAAATGCCACATCATTTTTAAGGTCAGAAATAAATATAACCAAATGGCGATATTCCAGCCGATCTGCAAACAAGTTTCCCATTGCCAATCCGTAAAAAAATGCAGCACAGCATAAATCACCAACCCCAGACTAAAAGTTGCAGATAAGTATGGGCGCTGTCGAATCCCCAAAGTGAGTCGATTTAAAAATTGCTGCATTTCATACCTTGTTTGATCATTATATTTTCCAAGAGAGCGTTGTTTTGAAGCAACTCTATTTTTATACATCAGCTTTCTAAGTTATATTTTACCTTAATTAAACAAAACAATATGTCTCATGTTATTTACTTCGGACAAAAATGTCCGTTAAATATCATTTAAGTTCCTTAATCCTTTGCACCTATGTATAAACGTCAGCAATTGGCAGCACATAATCGTGATGAATTACTCAATGCAGCGGAAGAAATCTTTCGCAAGCAAGGCATTCATGTACCTTTACAAGCCATTATTGATCATGCAGGTGTGGGACGAGCAACCTTTTACCGTAACTTCGCAGATCGGAAGGCTTTAATTGCTGCATTACTCGAAAGAGCGATCACCCGTTTAGAGCAAAGGGCTGAGGCTTTACTTGAATTTAATGACGGTTTTATTCGCTTAATTGAAGGACATATCGAACAACTCCCTCATCTGGTCGTACTGATTGATTACTGGCGTATCATTGATCGCGAAGACCCAATCATGCTAAACATTTATGAGCGACGAGATAAAGCATTACAACCTTTAATTGATAAAGCCATAGAACATCAATTGTGTCGCGCTGATCTGACCCCACAAGATTTTGGCATGATTACCGCGATCTTAGGCTCTTCATTTCAAGGGCACCATGCTTCTGATCAAGTTAGACTCGCAAAACGTGCAATAGAATTATTATTAAACGGCATCAAAATTTAGTTCGAGGAATAATATGGATAACAGCCCTCGCTATCTTGAAACTCCACCCGATTGGTCAGCCGATGAACGTCCTACGCTTCCCGGTTCACCAGCAGCAATTGCTCATGCAAAGCCAAAACGTTTTGCTTATTTTATTATTGGGCTGTTTATATGTATTGCTGCAAGTTTAAGCAATGGTTTTATCATCGCTAATTTACCGATTTTCCAAGGTGAATATGGACTTACACCATCACAAGCTGCTTGGTTACCCGCCGCCTATGTGATGGCAAATGTCAGTTCAAATTTAATTCTGTTTAAAGCTCGGCAGCAATATGGCTTACGTCTATTTTCAGAAATTGGCTTATTAGTTTTCATTGCTGTATTGATCTTACACATCTTTGTCAAAACCTATGAAATGGCTTTATTTGTGCGTTTTATTGCAGGTTTAGCCGCCGCGCCTCTCAGCTCGTTGGGTATGTATTACACCATGCAAGCTTTTGGTAAAGCAGATATGGCAAAAGGGATTTATTTAGCTTTCGGCTTTCAGCAACTCGGTTTGCCTTTAGCATGGATTATCTCGCCATTTCTACTGAGCGCGAATCAATGGGATGTGATTTATACATTTGAACTGGGTCTGGCAATTTGTTGTTTTGCAATGGTGGTGGCTTTAAAACTGCCTCGAAGTATACGTCTCGCGGTTTTTGAGAAACAAGACTTTTTTACCTTTGCACTGCTCGCTCCGGGTTTCGCCTGTCTATGTATCGTGTTAACACAAGGTCCTATTCATTGGTGGTTTGATAGCCCTTGGCTGGCTTATACCTTAATTATCGGCTTTTGTTTAATTGTATTGGGTTTAACCTATGAACATTACCGAACCAATCCCCTGATTATGACTCGTTGGCTCGCCGCAGGTGACTTACTCAGCTTTGTAGTGAGCGCTTTTGCTCTGAGACTATTAATGTCAGAACAAAGTTATGCTGCTGTCAATTTTTTAAAAACAGTCGGTATGGGGCCTGATCAATTTGTTCCATTGTATGTGGTTATTTTCTGTGGAACGATTTCAGGTTGTGTATTCAGTGCTTTAACCTTTCATCGTGAACGATTGATTTTAAATTTATTTCTTGCAGAAATTTTAATTCTGATCGCCTGTGCTTTGGATTATCACCTAAGCAGTGATGTACGACCTGCCAATTTTTATCGTAGTCAATTTTTGGTGAGTTTTGCAGGTGGTGTATTTATTGGCCCACTGCTATTGATGGGTTTTATGCGTACCTTACAACGTGGTCCTCAATATGTTGTGACCTTTATTGTATTGTTCTCAGCCACACAAAACTTTGGTGGTTTAGTCGGTTCATCATTTTTTAATACCTACCAACAACGCCAAACTTATGATTATAAAGTTGAGATTAATAGTCATCTCAACCCTACAGATCCGTTGGTTGCACAGCGTTTGCAAGCCTATCAACGAAGTGCAATGCTCAGTAGCAATGATCCTGTTTTACAAAACAATCAAGCCTTACAGAATTTGAATAAAGTGGTGATGCGTGAAGCCCAAGTGCGTGCCTATAACGATGTGATTGTACTCAATGGCATCTTTGCCGTTGTATTACTGTTATGGGGCCTATTTAAATATGCGCGTAATCAGTATAAAACGCGAAAAAACCTGCAAACAGCAAGTTAACTTTCATCGTATTTGATTGAGAAAGAGATTATGTCTGAACAAGAAAATTCTGAAAAGAATAAACCTGAAAAGACTGAGCAGAATATCAATGCTCAGACTGAAAAAGCGCCCGAATCTGTGCCGAAAATGCCACCACCGCCCCCACCTACGACCAGCAAATTGATTAAAACCAAACGCTCAACCTTATGGTTGATGCTTTTAGTGTTAATCGTGGGCGTTACGATTATTTTATGGGCATGGCGGATTGGTCCATTTCATACGGCGATTGAACAAACAGACAATAGTTATGTAAAAGGCAAAACCACTATTCTTTCTTCACAGATTAATGGCTACATCAAAGATGTTTTAGTCAAAGACTTTGATCAGGTCAAACAAGGTCAAGTCTTGATGCATATTGATGCGACCACCTATGATCAAAAAGTTACGCAGGCAGTTTCAGGCGTCGATCAAGCAGAAAATAGTCTAGCCAATCAAACTCAAGCGATTGCTCAGCGCCAAGCAGATGTAGTTGCAGCGCAAGCCAAAATTGATCAAGTCAAAGCACAATATGATTTATCAGTCGCACAACTCAAACGCTATCAGCAACTTGGGGATAGTGGTGCAGCCTCAAAATCTGAACAGGACAAGGCTGCTGCGGACGCACAAAATAATCTAGCTTTGCTTAAACAAGCGCAGGCGAATATCCTCGTGGCGCAAGAAGCATTAAAAACGGCACAAGTTGCGCAAGCTGGACTAAAAGCACAAGTGAATAGCGCACAAGCGCAATTAGATCAAGCCAATACCACAAAGGATTACAGCACGATTGTTGCACCGTTAGATGGACAACTGGGTGAAGTCAATCCACGAGTAGGTCAATACGTGGCGGCAGGAACACAATTATTGTATTTAATCCCGAAACAAACATGGGTGATTGCCAACTTTAAAGAAACGCAAATTGCCAATATGAAAATTGGGCAGAAAGCGTATTTTACTGTAGATGCTATGAATCATCAGAAATTCACTGGTCATGTTGAGCAAATTTCCCCTGCGGCTGGTTCAGAATTTAGTGTACTAAAACCTGATAATGCAACAGGTAACTTTACCAAAGTGGTGCAACGGATTGCAGTGCGTATTGCGATAGATCCAAACCAAAAAGGCATCGAAAATTTACGTCCTGGTATGTCCGTGATAAGCTCTGTCGATACTGACTCTTAAATAAAGCAGCACTGACATTCTCAATCAAATACATTTACAATGTGATCAAATCCAATTTTAGTTTATTCGAATGTTTGATCACATTGCTTTTCCAACTCCTTATCAAACATTAGACCTTCCCTTTCCTGTGCAATTGACGGTGAAACGTCTTGATCTCATTCACCCTCAGATTTCAGGGAATAAATTTTTTAAACTGAAATACAATCTACTCGAAGCTAAGCAACAAAATTTAAATCAAGTACTGACTTTTGGCGGGGCTTACTCCAACCACATCGCTGCAACAGCTTATGCAGCTCATTATTTTGGTTTCCAAAGTATTGGTATTATTCGGGGTGAAGAGTTAGCTAAACAAGCATTGAATTCAACCCTGCAAACTGCACAAGATTTTGGTATGCAACTGCATTTTGTCAGTCGAGCTGAATACCGACTTCGCCATGAAGTTGAGTATTTACAACAATTAAAACAGCGTTATCCAAATACTTTTATTATTCCAGAAGGCGGGACTAATCAACTTGCGATACAAGGCACGAAAGAAATTCTGTCTGATGATGATCGAGAAAATTATGATGTGATTTGTTGTGCTGTAGGTACAGGTGGCACGATTGCAGGGATCATCGAAAGTAGTTCTGATCAGCAACATATTTTAGGTTTTTCGGCACTTAAAGGTGATTTTCTCAAACAGGATATTCAAAAGTGGATCAATAAAACCAACTGGTCTATAACAGATGCTTATTGTTGTGGTGGTTATGCCAAAACCAACTCCGAATTACTGCAATTTATGCAGCATTTCGAACAACATTATGCTGTTCCACTAGAGCAAATCTATACAGCTAAGATGATGATGGGACTATTTGATTTAATTCAACAAGGGCACTTCCCTGTGAACGCGAGAGTCTTAGCGATTCATACAGGTGGGCTACAAGGACGCATAAAATAAAAGTCACCCTGAAGTGACTTTTGATCTATTGATTCTAAGGGCTTAAAACCATCCATCACCGATTGGTTTATTGTCCATAAACACCACAAGACCTTTTACGATGCGATAAATAAACCAAATCGACACTGCAAACAAGATTGGAATACCGATGAGGACAAATGACAAGATGAAACCAATCACAGCACCGATTAGCGTGAACCAAAAGGTTTTGATTTGCCATTCAAAATGACTCGCCAACCACGTACCTTGTACTTCATTACGTTTCATGTAATTCATGATGACAGCCGCAATACTAGTCAAACCTACAAAAATACTGGCTGCATATAAACCATAGGCAATTAACGTATATTGTCTCAGTTTGTCTTGGTCGTTGGGCTGAATTTCTTTTGAGAATGTATTATCGTTCATTATTTTCCCCTCTATAGAACTCAACTTTATAGCATGCCTTGATTTTAAAGGCATATTTTTAATCAAACAATCGACGTACTCAAAAGGCTTTAAATCTTCTATAATTGCCCGCTTTTCGTATTCTATCGAGTAATGCTCATGGTTCATCAAGTTGATGTGGTTGTTTTAGGTGCAGGTGCATCGGGCTTGATGTTGGCTGCTGAGGCAGGCAAACGTGGACGTTCAGTCGTCATACTTGAAAAAGCCAATAAAGTCGGTAAAAAAATTCTGATGTCAGGTGGTGGTAAATGCAACTTCACTAATTTAGAGGTGGAGCCTTCCAACTATCTTTCAGAAAATTCTCATTTTGTGATTTCAGCCTTAACTCGTTATACCAATTGGGACTTTATTGGTTTAGTCTGTGAATATGGCATCGAATACGAAGAACGTAAACACGGTCAGCTGTTCACCGTGAAAGGCTCCAAAGAAATTCTGGAATTATTACTTTCAGAATGTAGCAAATCAAAGCACGTTGAAATTCAAACACACTGCGAAGTTGAACACGTAAAAAATAAAGCAGATTCAGGTTTTATTATTGAAACCAACCAAGGCACGTATCACTGTGAATCATTAGTGGTTGCTACAGGTGGTTTATCGATTCCAACATTAGGTGGTTCAGGTTTTGGCTATGAACTGGCGAAACAGTTTGGACATCATGTATTCCCAACCCGCGCTGGTCTTGTACCTTTTACTTTTTCAGATCAATTTAAAGAGGTGACCACTCGTTTAAGTGGTAATGCATTAGATGCAACTTTGGTCAACGATCGACATCAATTTACTGAAGCACTTTTATTTACCCACCGCGGTTTAAGTGGTCCAAGTTCCTTACAACTATCTAATTACTGGCATGTCGGTGAAAGTTTTAAAATCGACTTCTTCCCAAGCCAAGATTTTGAGCAATTTTTTAAAGAGAGAAAAAAATCACAACCTAAAGTTCTACTTAGAACTTTGCTTAGTGAATTTACTGCCAAAAGTATTGTTATTGAATTACAGCAATTGATTTGGGCAGATCACAGTGAAACTGCTATTGGCAATATTAGCGATGCTCAACTAGAGCATATTGCGGCGCAATTACATGCTTATACTGTCAAACCATCAGGAACAGAAGGTTATCGAACTGCTGAAGTCACCCTCGGTGGTGTAGATACCAGTGAAGTCTCCTCCAAAACAATGGAAAGTAAAAAGCAAAAAGGCTTGTACTTTATTGGAGAAGTACTCGATGTCACAGGGCATCTTGGCGGATATAACTTTCAATGGGCATGGGCATCAGCTCAAGCCGCAGCTCAATTTGTCTGAGATGATTTAAACTCAATATCCGTTGAAATCTATGCAACAACTTTTATTTGTGTTTGATTTCTGAAGAGTTCGCCGCCTCTGTATCGGATATTTTTTGAGTACTTTTAAGAGGCTCCTCTTTGGAAGAGTTCGATTTAGCAACGACAAATTTATAAGCACTCGCTAAGAACCCAACAGTTATACCTGCAATAATAATAGGTGCGAATACTCGATTTGGCCTCTTCATTTCATTCTCCTATCGACTTTTTATTTAGAGACTATTGATAATTTAGATATAAATGAATTGCTTTTGAGGTCATTTTTTCAGTAAAAGCATTGAGCTTGGCTTAAAAATGCGCACTACAGTCCCACAATTAATGACAATAGTATTGATACAAACAAAACGACCACTCTACTTAGAGTGGTCGAATTGCTCAAAAAAATCAAAGATTATTTTGACTATTCATCCGAATAGGGTGGAGATGGTGGAGTCGGATTAACTGTATTGGTTGGGGTTGGTGATGTTGGATTGATAGGAGCCGAAGTGGTCGTTTCAGTTTTATGTAATGGATTTGGTTGTTTAGCTTCAGTTTTTGCTTTATCTAACAAATCTGTAAGTAAACGTTCAGCAGGCTGACGTCCGCCTAGACCAAATGCCAACGCAAATGCGACGGCTACAGAACCCAGAGTTAAACCAAATGCAAGATTCACAATCGAGTCCGCAATACCCATTGCTTTGAGACCCATCGCAATCACTAAACCCATAATTAAAATACGAACGAGATTACCTAACCAGCGTGAACTGTTATATTCACCACGCTGAACTACATTGGCAACCACATTAGCCAGCCAGAAGCCAATCACTAAGATTACAGCACCTAACAGGATGTCTGCACCGAATTGAATAAACATCGCAATCAATACGCTGACTTGTTCCAAACCAAGTCGATTTGCTGCTTCGGAAACCGCAAAGAGCATTGTAAAGAATACGATCAAGTAACCGATAATGTCAGAAACGCGCGTTTGACCAAGGAAGCGTTGCAGATCAAGCTTCATTGGTACTTCGTCTACGCCTGCACCTGAAATTAACTCAGCCACCAAACGTCCAACAAATCGTGAGACAATATAAGCAACAATCAGGATTAAACCAGCAGCGATAATTTGCGGAATAGCGTGCATGATTTCATTAAGCATTGCCGTAGCTGGTTGTGAAATTGCATCAATACCAAGTGCTTCGAATGCCACGATCAAAGTGGTAATGATGATAATCGCAAACACAAATGAACCTAAGAATTTAGAAACATTTGAATTTTTGAATAAACCCACTTTTTCTGCTTGAGCTTGTAAACCTAAACTATTACTTAAACCTTCAACAATACCGCGAACAATTTTTGCAAGAATATAGCCCACAAAAATGATCACACCGGTGATGAATAGATTTGGTAAATAAGCAATCGCTTCATTCACCATATTCTGTACAGGAATTAATAGTCCAGTTAAGCCTAAAATTGATAAAACGATTGGCAAGAAAAGTAATAGAACTAACCAATAAATAATCTCGGCGATGTTAGAGCTAACAGAACTAACGCCAACTTCATTGCTCAGCTTTTCATCTAACTCAGTTCTTGCTAAAACATTGGTCAAGCCCGCTCGAACTAAACGCGCAATAATCCAACCGATGAATCCAACAGCAACTGCGGCTAATAAGTTCGGAATATAAGCCAGTACACGACCGACCATATTACTAAATGGATCACTCACACCACTGATATTTAAAACGTTTAATGCGCCAACAACAGCAAGAATCATTACAAACCAAAAAACCAGCTTCGAGACTAGATTTTCAATATTGGGTGTTCGACCTGTTGCAGAAGATAATCTATGGTTGGTATCAAGTTTTTGCAGTAATTTTTTTACTCCAGCAGCCACAATTAAAGCAATAATCCAACCTAATAAAAGGATGACAATTGCAGCAAGAATTGGCTGAAACTGATCCCAATAATACATCGCGTCAAACCCTCCTCTTTGGGAGGGATCACTAAAAAACTCATTCATCATTGTTATCCTTATATTGTGTTTTTAACTCTTGATAAAACCACTTATGATTTATCTATAAATAAAAATTAATTTATAGGTGCTCCAACCTTAATTTCTGTATTTTTTTCAATCAACAAATGGCATCACTAATACAACAAAAATTACTCATAATTTTGCAAAAAAGCCCACCAGTTCACACCAATGGGCTTTTAAAAACGAATATTGGTCTTAAAAGGTGTCTATGCATCCAAAAGTACCGACTGCAAATTAAGCATAATTGCTTGAGCAGCAGGATTAGCTGAATGATCAGCCACCATGTATACAAGTAGCGCAACGAGAAATATCCCAACGATAATTAACATATAAACTGGAAGTTTCCTTTTGCGTGCAACTTCTTCCTTACTTGCCACGTGAGGTTGTGGCTTACTGAAATCATGCATCGTAGCTTGCCCTCATCCTTTTATTTTCTTAGGCTTTTATCTTAACAATACACTGTGTTGCTTTGTGTGAAGAAGCTTCGGACTATCGTTGTTTTGGTTGCAGAACTCTACTATTTATCTTTAGATTTTTTGTTTATTATATAGGCGATTTTAGAATGTGGTAAAAATAAGCTATAATATGCGCCCTCGTTTCTAAATTGTCCCGCTTTATGTCCTACAGCCAAAAAAGTGTTTCTCTTGAATTAGACACTGATGTTACACATCAATGTTTTTTACATCACACACGTGACGAACATTTAATTGGAATTATTGAGTTCAATAAGCCGAGCTACATCTTAAAATGGGGAGACTTAGAGTATTTCCGTCGTCGCACTGAAGAGTTTTCAGTCATGCCTCTGCCAGATTGTATTAATGCGATGATTGTAGATATTCGTAATGTTCAACCTTTCTTAGACAACGAAGTACCGATTCTTCCTTGGCGTTTACTTGAAGAAGATTGCCCTGTCAGATTAGTTGTTCCCCAAGATCGATTAGAACATTATATTGGTATATTTGAACCGACTTGGTTAAGCACCGATGTGGATACAGCGATTCAAGAAATTCGCGAATTTGTGGATATGTTTGTTCACTAAAACATATCCTCCCCCGACATACCAGTACTACATTTTCACTTTTACTGTTTTAGTAACATCTACGAAACGACAATCACTGCTCATTACCAATAATTTTCGACCGCAATATTACCTTCGCCTCGACGATTCATCACCAACCCACGCCGCTTTAACGCTTCTTTGGTATCTTCAACCATTTGAGGATTACCACAAAGCATGATGTGGCTACTCGCTGGATTAAATGCTAAATCTGCAACTTTTTCTAGCTCACCATTCTCAATTAAAATTGGCAATCGATCATGCAACTTTGCATTTGGATCACGAGTAATAATAGGGATAAACTTAAAGCCAGAATGCTCTGCACCAAACATATCTGCAATTTCTTGGATTCGATCTACATAAGCAAGTTCTGATACAGTCCGCACGCTGTAAACTAGATGAATATATTGATATTTAGTCCATGTTTCAAAATCTTGTAGCATTGATAAGAAAGGTGCTAAACCTGTTCCAGTTGCCAGCAACCATAAATCCTGCGGTAAAGGTTGCTGATAACGGGCTAAAGTTAAATACCCATATGAGATTTTCTCTAGATAGAGTTCATCACCCACTTTTAAATGCTGTAAATTTGAGGTAAATGCGCCATCTGGAACTACAATTGAGAAAAACTCCAGTGTTTCATCAAATGGTGAGGAAACAACCGAATAGGCACGTATCACCAATTCACCATCAACCATTAAACCAATACGAGCAAATTGTCCCGCAGTAAATTTAAAATGAGCTGGACGGGTCATGGTGAAACTAAAGAGATTATGTGTCCAACGGTGTACAGATAAAACTTTTTCTACGCTAAATTTTTCAATTGACATGATTTGAACGTGGCACGAAACAGTAAGCTCATGTTAGCATGATCAGATAATTCATGAATACTTTTAAACGTTAAGGCTTTTACCATGCGCATGACATTACGCCAATTGGCTGTTTTCGTGGCAGTTGCTCAAGAGGGAACTGTAACCAAGGCGAGTGATGCTGTCCGACTCACACAAAGTGCGGCAAGTATGGCTTTAGCTGATTTAGAAGATGGTCTTGGCGCTCCATTATTTGATCGTTTAGGCAAACGCCTACAATTAAATGATTTAGGACGTTTCCTGCTTCCTCAAGCTTTGGAAATTTTAGGACGCTGCGACTCTTTTGAACAAGCTGCAAAAGGTGAATTACAAAGTATTGATTTGCGCTTAGGTGCAACACTGACGATTAGTGATTATTTGATGCCTGATTTAATGGCTGAATTTTTACAACATCACCCTCAAGCACATTTACAACTCCAAGTCGGCAATACTCGGCAAATGATTGAAGCAGTCAATCAGTTTCAACTCGATTTAGCCTTAATCGAAGGCTCATGTCACTTACCGCAATTACAATGTATCCATTGGCGCGATGATGAACTCGCTGTTTGCTGCGCCCCGAGCCACCCCTTAGCACAATTAGACCGCCCTATCACACCAAGCGATTTTCATCATGTAGAGTGGATTTTACGTGAAGAAGGTTCGGGCACTCGTGAAGTCTTTGATAATGCCATTTTACAAGACTTACCCGATGCAAATATTCGCTTAACTTTGGGTCATAACGAAGCAATTTTAAAAATTGTGGCAGGTGGCTTAGGGATGTCATGTGTGTCTAGACTTGCAATTGAACCTTTGCAAGAAAAAGGTCAATTGGTAATTTTGGATACACCTTATTGGCAATTAACACGACCACTCTACATGCTTGTTCACCGTCAAAAGTATCAAGGTCCTGGTTTAAAAGCATTTTTACAGTTTTGTGAAGATCAGGTTTAAGCCTGATCTTTTATCTCCAACGAGAATCATTTTCACATGGTTCTCCATCATTATCACCATCCATTTTAGTATTCGTACAGTTTCTGACAAACCATCGAGCTTCCTCTAGAGATCTCATTTCTGAGCAATATTGTCGACCATCACAACGGAACTGAGCGTTGGTGACAATCGGTTGTTGTGATAGCGCAGATGAACCAGAATTAGTTTTTATCGCATCTGTAGTCTTTGCTGACAATTTAACTTCGGGTAAATCACCAATCGCTTCACGTTGATGCGCTATTATTTGTTTTTGTTCTTCAATCAACTGAATGGTCTTTAGCTGCTGAGCTTGCCGATAAGACTGATATTTTTGAAAAATAAGTGCTAACAAAGTTGCGATAACAATTAAGCCAACCACTGTGAATGTTATACCTTTTTTATCTTTTGTTTTCGAATAAGCACTGGAATTGTTTGGTTCAAATTGTTGTTGGACAGCACCTAGGTTTTGATGTTCAGGTTTTAAATCTAAACGTACAATATTGGCAGCTCTAAATTTTCCGTGATCTTCAACCATTAAGAATTTGATTGTTTCACCCACTTTAGGTTCACCACCTAACTTAGGAAAATCTTTGATGTGGAAGAACACATCGGCTTGTCCATTATTCAATTCGATAAAACCAAAACCACGATCTGAATTATATTTTTTTATTTTTCCCTCAAGAAACATGATGTATACCTTTCTCTTTTCTTCTCATAAAAACAAAGGAGGCTAAACTTAACGTTACCCTCCTCCACCTTAAAATTTCAAAAAAATTTAACGGCGAAAATTTGACAGTAATTCAGATGTTATTGATTCATTATGAGCCAATATTTTATTTTTCTTGGTTTTTGCAGGATTCGGGTCTACTCGTTCAATTTTAATTGCTTTAAACTTACCCTCATTTTCCTGTACTAAGAACTTCACTTTTTCATTTCTTTTCGGCTCACCATCCGTTGCAGGATAATCTGAAATATGAAAAAAAATTTCTCCTTCAGTAGTTGCAATAAAACCGAAACCTTTTTCAGGATTATATTGTTTAACTTTTCCGTGATAAAACTCTTGTTTCATAACGTTTGCCCCTCATTTAAAAAGATTCTAAGCATAGTATATAGAATAAAAAAAGAGACTGATGAACCATCATTAAATGTTATGAATAGATCCAGTCTCTTTATTTATCTCCTAAGTCATCAATCTTTTTGCACGCTACCAAAAATTTTATCGCCCGCATCACCAAGACCTGGAACAATATAACCTTCTTCATTTAAACCTTGATCAATAGAAGCCGTATAAATACGTACATCTGGATGGATTGCTTCAACTTTAGCAATACCTTCTGGCGCAGCGACTAAGATCATTACGCGAATATCTTTACAACCACTGGCTTTTAAAACATCAATTGCAGCAATTAATGAATTTCCTGTTGCCAGCATTGGATCGATAATCATAGCTAGGCGATTGGCAACATCTGGTACCAGTTTTTTATAATAAGTACGAACTTCTAAAGTTGCTTCATCACGTTCTAAACCAAGTACACTGACTTTTGCACTCGGAATCAAATTAAGGACACCCTCAAGCATCCCAATACCTGCACGTAATATCGGAACAATGGTGATTTTCTTACCTGCAATTCGCTGTGTTATGACTTTGCCTGTCCAACCATCAATTTCATGGTCTACGACAGTTAAATCTTTGGTTGCTTCATAAGTGAGCAACATCGTAACTTCTTGTGCCAATTCACGGAAATTCTTGGTACTAATGTCTGAACGGCGCAACAAACCAAGTTTATGGCGAATAAGCGGATGACGAATTTCTTGAATCGACACGATTGAGTACCTAGCTAATATAAATCTTTGTCTATTATAAAGTGTTTTTTTACTCATCAATAAAAAAGCCCCCATTTTTGGAGGCTTTTTTGTACAAATCAGACGATTACTGTTGTTGTGACAACATAAAGTGCAATGGAGAAAGAATCTCAGACTTCAATGCCAAATTGATCATTGGATCTGGATAGATACCGAGCAACAATACAAGTAAAGCAGCACCTAACACCATAATCCCACCAACCTTGCTTCCCCAATGTGCATCAGCATCAATACGAGGTACATCTGGTGGTGTCATATACATCACAACCATCACACGTAAATAGTAATATAAACCGATACCACTACCCACCACGATCATCGCAGCTAAGAACCAATGTTGCGTTGTTACAGCAGCCATTACCACAAGGAACTTACCAATAAAGCCCGCAGTTAATGGAATACCCGCTAATGACAACATCATTACCGTTAAAGTGGCAGTCAACACTGGACGGCGCCAGAATAAACCACGATAGTCAGCAAGACTTTGAGCTTCATCGACGTTGTTATATGGACTCGACATCAATGCAACCGCACCGAATGCACCGATTGTGGTGAGAACATAAGTAATCACATACACCGTAACGCTACCAAGGCTTGCATAAGTCATGCTGATTAAAGCAATCAACAAATAACCAAAATGTGCAATCGATGAATAACCAAGGATACGTTTTAAGTTAACTTGACGTACTGCGAGTAAGTTACCAACTAAAATAGATAACACAGCAATCACAGTTAATACTGTTACTAAGGATTCAACTAAGATTGCGCCAGAAGTCAATAAATAACGGACAAATAAACCAATCGTTGCAACTTTCGCAGCCGTTGCCAAAAAGGTTGCCATAGGTGCTGGTGCACCTGCATACACATCTGGCGTCCATTTATGGAATGGTGCAAGCGAAAGTTTGAATGCAATAGCAAACACAACTAAACCTAAGCCCAAAAGTACCATCGGCTGTTTGATTGCAGTCATCAATGCCTGAACAGAATCATAGAATGATAATGAACCCGTATAGGCATAAATATAAGCCATACCCATAAGCAACATTGCAGATGCAGTCGCAGAAAGTACAAGGTATTTAATCCCCGCTTCCAAAGACTGACTACGTTGATAGGTATAAGCCAACATGCCGTAAACTGGGATTGACATTAATTCTAAGCTGATGAAGAAAGCCGCGTAGTGAGAACTTGCAACCAATAGCATTGCACCTGTTACTGATGACAGTAGCAAGATATAGAGTTCTTCACGATTGTCTTTATAACTCTCGATATAAGCATGAGATAAAGTACAACATGCCAATGCAGCAATCAGAATCAGGAATTGATAAAGCATGGTAAATGGATCAACCATAAACATGCCCATCACATTCACTGGCGCAAACTTACCACTAAACATGGTGTAAGCAATAAAAATTGCAGCAAGGTTTAAACCTACAACCGAGGTTGTCGCAATCAGATTGTGATTACGTTTAATCGCAGTTAATAACATCACCACGATTGCAGTTAATGCCACAATCATCACTGGAGCAAGTGGCATTAACTCAGAAAAAGAAATTGTGAAGTTCATGATTTATTGCATCTCCACATGTTCAAGTTGAGTTGCAGCCTGTTGAACAGTTTCAACAACTTCTTGTACTGGCATATAACTATTTACTAACCACTGCATGCTTGAATGAGACATATCCAAGAACGTTTGTGGGTAAAGTCCTAACCAAAGTAAACCGATCGCACAAATCATCAAAATACTGACTTCACGAGCAGATAAATCTTTAAGTGGGCTTGTATAATGCTGCTTTTGTTCAGGATTTGGCTCACCAAATAATGCTTTGTGAATCAGAATCAGACCGTAAAGACCAGCAAATACCAAGCTCACTGCCGCAATAATTGTGAAAGTTGGGTAAGCCTTGAATGAACCCATCAAGATCAGGAATTCACCAATAAAGTTACCTAAACCTGGTACACCAACAAGCGCCGCGACAAAGAACATCAAGAAGAATGGTAAGTATTGAAGTTGACCACGTAGACCGCCCATTAAGCGTAAATCACGTGTATGTAAACGTTCATAAACTTGACCAGACATAATGAACAATGCAGCAGATGACAAGCCATGCGCTAACATCATGATCATTAAACCTTGGAAGGTCAAAATGTTACCTGCATAAATTGCAAGTAAGATGAAACCCATGTGCGAAATAGAGGTATACGCAAGCAGGCGCTTCATATCTGTTTGTTGATACGCTAAGAATGCACCGTAGAAAATACCAATCAAACCCAAGATAATCGCGATATCAGCAAATTGTGCTGAAGCTGCTGGGAAGAATGGAATCACAAAACGAAGCAAACCATAGGCCGCTGTCTTAATCAAAATACCAGCCAAATCCACAGAACCCGCTGTTGGTGCTTGCGCATGCGCATCAGGCAACCAGCCGTGTAATGGGAATACTGGTAATTTCACCGCAAAACCAATGAAGAAACACAGCATGAATGCATAAGCAACTTCAGGTGGCAAGTGGTTCGCGACAGCCAATAAATAGTTGTAATCGAAACCGATCATACCTGTCATCATGTATCCATAGACAACTAGTCCTAAGATACCGATCAACATGATCAAGCCAGCGATTTGAGTATATAAGAAGAATTTGGTTGCAGCATAAACACGCGAACGACCATTCGACCCTGAGTGACCCCATAACGCAATCAAGAAGTAGATTGGTACAAGCATCATCTCCCAGAAGAAGAAGAACAAGAATAAATCAATCGCTAAGAATACACCGATTACCCCACCTAAACTCCACAGGAGGTTTAAGTGGAAGAAACCTACATTCTTTTGAATCTCACCCCATGAACAACCGACTGCAAGTACACCTAGTAATGCGGTCAGTAATACCATGAGTAAAGATAAACCATCCACAGCTAAGTGAATGCTAATACCTAGTGATTGAATCCATGGAAGATGGAATTCAGCGGCCCAAGTCGGTACTTTACCGCCAATCTCATAACTAAATGTACCACTTTGCCACAGTGCAATGCCCAAACCAAAGGTAATGAGCATACCAATCAAGGCAATCCAGCGTGGTAATTGTTGGTCGAATTTATCAACCAACCAACAAATAAAACCAGCAATGAAGGGAACTAAAATCAGTGCGGGTAAAATTAAATTGTTTTCCATTTTATTTCCCCACAACCTGAATCACGATCAAGATCATCAATAACACCACTACACCGAGTGACATGCTTGATGCGTATTCACGTAATGAACCTGTTTGACGCGAACTTGTAAAGCTATTACCACCCTTCACAATCGCAGGAAGTACTAACCATAAACCATCAACAGGATCACGACCTAAAATTTTCGCAATCAATAAATAAGGTTTTATAAATACGATGTCATACAAAGCATCAAAACCAAATGCGGTACGGCAAATATGTGTTAAACCTGCACCCAAAGATGTTTGAGCAAAAGATTTTACTGCACCATAAGCAAAAGCAAATAAGAAGATACCCACCGCTAAACCAGCAATTGCAACACCACTCGCTAAATGTTCAGCATGCACAACAGCAGCTTCTAAAGTTTCAGGTACAACAAAACTTGGAATACTTGCAGCAGTCAATAATTTTGCAACAGGCGCTTGAAGGAAATAACCGATACCTGTTGATAACGTAGCAAGAATCGCAAGTGGTCCCCAGTACGTTACGCCATGAATCGCATGCGCATGCGTTTTTTCTTCGCCAAAGAACACCACCCAAATTAAACGGAAAGTATAAATAGACGTTAAGAATGCACCTGCAACACCGACCCAGTACAAAGTATTGTAAAGCGGAAGATTTGCAATTGTTGACTGTGCATATACTGCACCCAAGATCGCATCTTTAGAGAAGAAGCCAACAGTCACGATTGGAAGTGCTGCTAATGCCCCACCACCGATCACGAAACACCAGAATACGAATGGAATTTTTTTACGTAACCCACCCATTTTGAAAATGTTTTGTTCATGATGACATGCAAGAATCACTGCACCTGAAGAAAGGAACAATAATGCTTTAAAGAATGCATGCGCCAACATGTGGAATAAACCAGCTTGGTACGCTTCTGCACCCACGGCCATAAACATATAACCGAGCTGACTCATGGTTGAGTAAGCCAAAATACGTTTGATGTCGGTTTGAACCAATGCTGCAAAACCAGCAACAAGTAAAGTCACTGCACCAGTAATCGAGATGAACTGCATTACTTCTGGTGCCATTTCCATCACGGAGAACATACGGCAGCATAAGTACACACCCGCTGTCACCATGGTTGCAGCGTGGATCAATGCAGATACTGGTGTCGGACCAGCCATCGCATCAGCTAACCATGTTTGTAATGGGATTTGCGCTGACTTACCTGCTGCACCTAAGAACAACATCAAGGCTGTCCAAATTGACAATGATGAGCTTTGCGTCATGACAGTTGTTGCATTTTCAACGATGTACTGAGTATTCAAAGTACCAAACTGTTGATAAAGCAAGAACAATGCGATGAGTAAGAAGACATCACCCACACGTGTTACTGTAAATGCTTTGATTGCAGCCCAACCATTTGCAGGGTTTGAGTAGTAGAAACCAATCAATAGGTATGAACACAGACCTACGCCTTCCCAACCTAAGAACAATAACGCTAAATTATCGCCCAGTACCAACAACAACATACTGGCAACGAATAGGTTGAAATAAGAGAAGAAACGCGCGTAATCTTCTTCACCACGCATATACCATGACGCGAAGATATGAATCAGGAAGCCTACACCAGTAACCATGCCTGTCATCAATAATGACAAACCATCTAAATGTAAGCTGATGCCTGGCTCAAAACCGCCAACACTGAACCACGTCCATAAATGTTGAACAAATACAGTTTGACCACTGCTGGTAAATGCAAGACCAGCAATTAAAGCAAATAACGCAGATAAACCGACTGAACCAACACCGATAATCGCTGCAACGTTTTCAGAAAGTTTATTACGTCCTGCCGCTAATAGGATAAAACCAATGAGCGGAAATAAAATGGTTAAATATAAGGTACTCATCCGCGCATCTCACTAGCAGCATCTACATCCAAGTGATGGAAGCGATGATAGAACTGAAGGACGATCGCAAGACCGATACATGCCTCTGCAGCAGCGAGGGTCAAAATCAAGATAAACATGACTTGTCCATCTGGCTGAGCCCAAACACTACCTGCTAAAACGAATGCCAACGCAGCAGCATTCATCATAATTTCAAGGCTCATAAGCATAAATAATAGATTTCGTCGCACCATTACACCGTAAAAACCCAGTGCAAAAAGGATGGTTGCAACAATCAAACCATGTTCTAAAGGGATGTGTCCCATTATTCTTTATCCTCTTCTGCACTTGGTTCACGTTTGCCTAAGTGAAATGCTGCAACCAATGCTGCAAGCAATAACATCGCGGCAACTTCTACCAATAATAGATAGTGAGTAAACAACACTTGACCGACTGCTTTTGGACCAACAACTTCTGTTCCCATTGGGGCAGAAATCGTGGTGTATTCGCCGCCGAGCATCCACACTAAAATTAAGCCCAATAAAAAGCTCATTAGTGCTGGGAAAGCCCAAGCATCTGAGGTCAACCATTTGCTTTCTTGCTCAACGGTGTCTTCTCCGAGATTCAACATCATCACGACAAAGACAAACAAGACCATGATCGCACCTGCATAAACGATGATCTCAAGGGCAGCTGCAAACGGCGCACCCACGATCATGAAAATGCCTGCAACAGCAAGTAGAGAAACAATCAAACTTAATAATGCATGTACAGGATTGGTGTTAGTCACAACACGCACTGTCGAAACAATGGCCACGAGTGCCATCAAATAAAATGGCCACATCATGGTAATAAGCTCCGTACATCAACTGGTGCACTTTCTTTTTGTGCTTGACCTTTTTCCTTCCCATTTACTGCCATACCAGTCACGCGGTAGAAGTTATAGTCAGGATATTTACCTGTTCCAGAAATCAATAAGTTTTCTTTTTCGTAAACTAAGTCTTGACGTACGTATTCGGCAAGTTCGAAATCAGGTGTCATTTGAATGGCTGTCGTTGGACAAGCCTCTTCACACATACCGCAGAAAATACAACGTGAAAAGTTGATACGGAAAAATTCAGGATACCAACGTCCATCTTCTTTTTCCGCTTTTTGTAATGAAATACAACCAACTGGACAAGCTACTGCACATAGGTTACATGCTACACAACGCTCTTCACCATCTGGATCGCGCGTTAACACAATACGACCACGAAAGCGTGGAGGTACAATTTGTTCAGCCGGAACTTCTGGATATAAAATCGTGTCACGTTTACGTGTAACATGGCTAAACACCATCCACAACGAACGTACAATCGATCCGAACCCAGCTAGAATTTTATACATTTTGTACTCCCTGCTGTCCTAGGCCTGATTCATCAGAATCACAGCACCAGTCACTAACAAGTTGACCAACGCCAATGGCAAACAAACTTTCCAACCAAAATTCATTACTTGGTCATAACGAGGACGCATTAACGAACCACGAGCCAAGACAAACATCATTACAAAGAACGCTGTTTTGATAACGAACCAGAATACTGGCGGAACAAATGGAATTTCTAAGTTAAATGGTGCAAGCCATCCGCCGAAGAATAAAGTGACGATTAATGCTGAGATCAAAACCACGTTGACGTATTCCGCAACGAAGAACATCCCCCATTTCATACCACCATATTCAACGTGGTAACCTTCCGCCAATTCTTGCTCAGCTTCTGGTTGGTCAAATGGATGACGGTGCGTTACCGCAACACCAGCAACCACAAAGATCAAGAAACCTAAGAACTGAGGAATGATGAACCACATATCGCGTTGCGCTTCTACGATTTCACGAAGGTTGAATGAACCTGCAATCGCAACCACACCCATCAACGAGATACCCAAGAACACTTCATAAGAAATGGTTTGAGCAGCAGAACGAAGACCGCCAAGTAATGAGTATTTGTTATTCGATGCCCAACCACCAAATAGCACTGCATAGACTGCAATTCCCGCCATTGCCATAAAGAACAATAGACCGATACTCATATCAGCAACGCCCAGTGATGGACTCACTGGGATGACCATAAATGAAAGTACCGCAGTTGCCATCGCAACTGCTGGTGCTAAACGGAAAGTCAGCTTATCAGCAAACTTTGGTGTCCAATCTTCTTTAAACATGATTTTGAGCATGTCGGCAACGATCTGGAACATACCACCTGGACCAACACGGTTTGGACCGTAACGATCTTGCCATAATGCCAAGAGACGACGCTCAATAAATGACATTAATGCAGCAACCAAAACCACCACTAGCAAGATCACAATCGCCTGAATCACTGAATAAGCGATTGGCCAGTTCTCAGCCCAAAGTGGCGTTTGACGTATAATTTCTTGATTCATGAATTACACTCCTACCGCCACAGAAACAGGCTCTGCCAATGAAACAGTTGGTGCTAAACCAATTGGGTAACCAATATAACCTGTTGGTAAATATTCAATCACTTGTACTGGTAAGCTAATACTGGTTTCACCTGCTTTCACTGTAATACGTTGACCATCTTGAACATTTAAGCGTGTCGCATCTTGTTCACCCACAGCAAACATGGCTTCAGGAATACGAGATTCCATCGCTGGTGTTTTAACCGTGAATTCACCAGAACCAAAAATATGGTGCATTGGTACAAGGCGGAAGCTTTCAGGATTCACAACCACAACCGATGGTGCCACATAGCTACGCGCAGGACGTTTTGTTAAACGATCGAATAAACGTACACCCGAATCACCACCTTTTAAGTGACCACCCACTTCATCTTGGTATTTGTTCCAAGCTTGTGGTGAGTTCCAACCCGCAGACCATGCGAAAGGTACCAATGAAGATGGAGTCTGATTCCCTACATAACCTTCCATTGAGAAGGTTAAGGCTGAATCGATGTCAGTCGGTTGCTTAGGTTCGTGAATCGATAACGGCGCACGAATTGCTGTACGACCCGAGTAACGACGTGGTTCACGTGCAATTTTCAAACCGTGGATACGATAGCCTGCATCTGGTGCAACATCTTCAATTGCAGCAAGCACAGGAACATTTTTCACGATGTCATCAATCACATCATCAAGCAATGTCCAGTCCACTGCTTTACCTTTGAGACCTGTTTCAATGGCATGTAACCAGCGCCATGATTCTTTGATCGCATATTCAGGTTTGTAGTAGCTTGGGTCATACACTTGATAGAAACGTTGTGCCCGGCCTTCTTGGCTCACAACAGTACCATCACCCTCGGCAAAGCTTGCTGCTGAAAGTACGATATCTGCAAGTTTCAAAGTTTCAGTTTCACTATGATCGAGTACGATCACAGTTTCAGCCTGATCAAACGCAGCCTTTACTTGTGCAACAGGTAAACGGCGAGTTAAATCATTTTCAACCACGACCACTGCTTGATAATCTTGTGCAAACGCTTGCTCTAAACTTAAACCACCAAATAGTGCCAAGCCCATTGAGTTTACTTCAGGAACAGTCAAAGACAGCCCTGCATTTTCGCCAAGATTCAAAGCAACTTGAGCCGCAGCTTCCATAATCGCAGGATCTTGTAAGCTGGTACCAGAGATAATCAATGGCTTTTTCGCAGCTTTCAAAGTATCAGCTATGGTTTGCGCAAATGCTTTTGCATCGTCAGCCAAACCTGTCAATGCTTCACCTTTTACAGCAGCAGCAACCGCAAAACCTAAACGTGCAATATCATTTGGAGAAGCAACCACTTCCCCTGTTGCAACATCCGCTAAACGCGTTTGTGTTGCAGCAAGAATATAAATTGGAGATTTTGCTTCTTGACCAATACGTTGTACAGGTTCTGCTAACCAGTCTGGTGTACGCGTAGCAGCAGCCATTTCTTTGGCTTTGTTTTTCGCTGCTTGGCGAACTGATAAAGCCATACGTGGAGCAGTTTGGGTTAGGTCTTCACCCAAGATCAACACTGCATCATAGCTTTCAATTTCACGCATATTCGGGTTGTAAATACCCTGTGTTTGCATGATTGATGCAGCTAATTCAACCAAGTTTTGCTCTTTTTGAGACATACCCGTTGAATAGTTGTCTTGTCCGACCAATTCACGCAGTGCATAGTTTGATTCCAAGCTTGCGCGTGGTGAACCAATACCTAATACTTTCTTGCCTTGAAGTTGAGTAATCACCTGATCAAGTGCCTGATCAACACTCACGGTCGCAACAGTTTCACCATTGCGGAACTGTGGTTGACGTGGACGATCTTCACGATTCACATAACCCGTACCGAAACGACCTTTGTCACAAAGGAAGTATTGGTTGACTGAACCATTGAAACGGTTTTCAACACGACGGATTTCGCCATAGCGTTCGCCTGGAGAGATGTTACAACCTGAAGAACAGCCATGACATACGCTTGGCGCATATTGCATGTCCCATTTACGGTTATAACGAGCCGAATGTGTTTTATCAGTGAATACACCTGTTGGGCAGACCTCAGTCAAGTTGCCAGAGAATTCAGACTCTAAAGTCCCTGATTCTGGACGACCAAAATACACACGTGACGCATTGGCAAAAACACCAAAGTCCGTACCACCCGCGTAATCCTTGTAGTAACGCACACAACGATAGCAAGCGATACAACGGTTCATCTCATGCGCAATAAACGAACCCAACTCTTGATTGTGATGGGTACGTTTAGTAAAGCGATAGCGACGACGGTCATGTTGAGTCATGACGGTCATATCTTGTAAATGACAGTGACCACCTTCTTCACAGACTGGACAGTCATGTGGGTGATTGGTCATTAAGAATTCAACAATCGACGCACGGAAATCCGTTGCTTCTTTGTCTTCTATTGAGATAAACGTATTATCGGTAGCTGGTGTCATACATGACATCACTAAGCGTCCGCGAGTATCTTCAGCATTCGCATACTGAGTGACCGCACATTGACGACAAGAACCAACTGAACCTAATGATGGGTGCCAACAAAAATACGGGATATCGATACCAAGGCTTAAACATGCTTGTAGCAAGTTTTCTGAGCCATTGACTTCATACGATTTTCCATCGACATGAATTGTAGCCATAGTCGAATTCCTTAAGCTTGTTCTACGTCAAGAGCAGGAGCATGGGTTTTAACCTTTGCCTCAAACTCATGGCGGAAATATTTTAATGCGCCCATAAGTGGCTCCATCGCACCCGGTGCGTGAGCACAGAAAGTCTTACCGATCCATAATTTACGAGTGAGTTCTTGTAAATGATCGATATCTTCCTTCTTACCAGCACCTGTTTCAAGCGCTTTCAACGCTTTCACCGCCCAAGGTAAACCATCACGACAAGGTGTACAGAAACCACATGATTCACGTGCAAAGAATTCTTCTAAGTTACGCGTTGCAGACACCATACATTGAGTTTCATCAACTACCATAAGCAAACACGTACCTAAACGTGAGCCTGCTTTCATGATGCTTTCCGCATCCATTGGTAAATCAATATGCTCAGCAGCTAAAAAGTCTGTTGATGCCCCACCCGGCAACCATGCTTTAAGCGTTAAACCATCACGCATACCACCCGCATGATCTTCAATCACTTCACGCGCAGTTGTCCCAAATGGCAACTCCCAAAGACCTGGGAACTTCACCTTACCTGATGCACCATAGATCTTAGTGCCTGGATCTTTAGACTTATGTGCTGAAAGATTGATATACCATTCTGGTCCACGCAACATAATTGCGGGTAAGTTGTTGTAGGTTTCAACGTTATTGACAATCGTCGGACGACCCCATGCACCCGCAACTTGTGGGAACGGTGGTTTGGTACGAGGATTGGCACGACGACCTTCAAGCGAGTTAATCAATGCAGTTTCTTCACCACAGATATAACGCCCTGCGCCCGTGTGAACATACATCTCAAAGTTCCAGCCCGTATCAAGGATGTTTTCACCCAAGTAACCTTTGGCACGAACTTGCTCTAATGCTTCATTTAAGTATTGAGCAGCTTCGATGTATTCGCCACGAATGAAGATATAACCATGCGTTGCTTCAAGGGTATAACCCGCAATCAACATTCCTTCGATCAATTGATGTGGAAGTTTTTCCATCAACAAACGGTCTTTAAAGGTACCTGGTTCCATTTCATCAGCATTACAGATCAAATAACGTGGACCACCATCATTCGGTGCCATCAATGACCATTTGATACCCGCTGGGAAACCTGCACCACCACGACCTTTAACCGTCGCAGCTTTAATGACGTCGAGTACATCTTTTGGCGGCATACCGAGTGCTTTTTTAAAGCCCGCATAACCTTCAAGCGCTTCATAATCATCAGCAGCACGAACGTGTTCTTGCTTGCTCAAACGCCAAGTAAGTGGATGCGTTTCTGGATTACCGTCGCCATAAATTGGTTTTGGTTCAGTATTCATACATACTTCTCCAATAACTGTTTAACTGATGACACATCCACTAAACCGTGAGTATCTTCATCAATCATTAACGTTGGACCTTTATCACAGTTGCCTAAACAGCAAATTGGGAGCAAGGTGAAACGACCATCTGCTGTGGTTTGTCCGTACTGGATGCCTAACTCTCGCTGAAATGCTTCTGCTAAAGTTTCTGCACCCATCAAGAAGCATGCAATTGAATCACATAATAAAATCACATGACGACCTACAGGTTGGCGATAGATACGGTTATAGAACGTTGCTACACCCTCTAAGTCCGCCACACTCATCGTCAGCAATTGTGCAATTGCATTCATTTGAGCATCATCTACCCAGCCATTACGACGTTGTACGCATTTTAATGCATCTAATGATGCCGCACGTGGATATGGATAGTGATCAATGTGATGTTCAATGTCATGGATTTCTTCAGCAGTCAAAATCCCTTCAACATTCACACGAGGTTTTTTATCAGTCAAAATCATCATAATCGTTTACCCCTAGCGATCCACGTCAGCCATAACCACGTCAATGGTCGCCAAATAAATGATCAAGTCAGAAACCAAACTGCCATTAATCACAGAAGGCATTTGCTGTAAATGCGTGAAAGTCGGTGTACGAATACGAGTACGGTAACTCATGGTTGACTTGTCTGAAGTCAAATAATAAGTGCTCGCACCTTTCACAACTTCCGTCATAAATGATGACTCGCCCGCAGGCATTACTGGACCCCAAGAGACGCTTAAGAAGTGCGTAATCAAGGTTTCAATATCTTGTAATGTCTTATCTTTCGGTGGTGGAACAGCCAATGGATGATCCGCTTTATATGGACCAGATGGCATGTTGTCCAAGCACTGTTGAATAATTTTCAACGACTCAGTAATTTCACGGAAGTGAACCAAGACACGCGCATATGCATCGCCTTCATATTCCACTGGAATATCAAAGTCGAAGTTTTCATAACCACTGTATGGACGATATTTACGAACGTCAAAATCAATACCCGTCGCACGTAAACCAGTACCCGTTACGCCCCAAGCCAACGCAGATTTAGCATCATATTGCGCAACATTGCGAGTACGACCAATAAATACTGAGTTTTTAAGCGCCGCTGTGTAGTACTCGTTCAAACGCTTCGGCATCCACTCTAGCAATTCTTTTACAAGTTTTTGCCAGTTGTTTGGAAGATCGTGTGCTGTACCGCCTATACGGAACCATGCTGGGTGCATACGGTAGCCCGTAATCGCTTCAACGATGTCATAGACTTTTTGACGGTCTGCGAACATATAAAACACAGGGGTCATACCGCCTGCATCCTGAATCGCTGTACCACAGAATAATAAGTGGTTATTGATACGGAATAATTCGTTCAACATCACACGAATCACTTGCGCACGCTCTGGGACTTTAATACCAGCAAGCTGCTCAACTGCCATCACGTATGGCATGTTTTGCGCACAACCACCTAGATAGTCAACACGATCGGTATAAGGAATGAATGAATGCCAAGTTTGACGTTCAGCCATCTTTTCCACACCACGGTGGTGATAACCGATATCTGGCACACAGTCTTTGACTTCTTCACCGTCCAACTGTAATACCACACGGAATGCACCGTGCGCAGATGGATGGTTAGGACCCAAGTTCAAGAACATGAAGTCTTCGTCGTCATTACCGCGTTTTAGACCCCAGTCTTCTGGTACAAAGCGTAAGTGTTCTTGTTCGAAATCTTGCTTTGCTTGGTCTTGCATATACGGCGTATATTCTGTCGCACGCGCTGAATATTCTTTACGTAATGGGTGACCTTCCCAATAGGTTGGCAACAAGATACGACGGAGCATTGGATGCCCTGCAAAATCGATACCGAACATATCGTAAGCTTCACGCTCGTACCAGTTGGCATTTGGCCAAATATTGGTTGCAGTTGGAATGCTTAAATCATTTTCATTCAAGGCAACTTTGATACGAATATCACTATTACGCTCAAGCGACAATAAATGATAGAACACAGTGAAGTCAGATGCTGGTAGACCATCGCGATGAACACGTAAACGCTCATCGACCGCAGACAAGTCAAACAACATCACATAAGGGCGCTCTACTTTACGTAAGAACATAAGGACTTCTTGCACGCGTGCGCGCTCAACCCAGACTGTTGGAAACTCTTCAAAAGTCGCCTGCACGTAAAAATTCTCACCAAACTTGGTTTTGAGCTCTTCTACGATTGCAAATGCTGGGCGTGAATCAACTGGCGTTGACTCTGGCATAGCAATGTCAGTTTCAGCCATTGGCTTGGCTTCCTATTTAATACAAATTTTGGCAATTTTCTCGATGACCATATCCTTCCGATATGTCAAAAATTCATCTTAAAAATTATTTAATTTCATCCATAGAGCGCAAGTTTTTCACTGCTATACGTTCAGCATTTTTACGGTCACGTTCTGGCATCATCTTTGGCTTATACACAGGCTGAAGATCATCACCAATAACCGCTGAAAGTGGACGGCGCTCAAGTTGAATTTGGTCTTGAAGCAACATTAATGCTTGGATTAATGCTTCTGGACGAGGTGGACAACCTGGGATGTACACATCAACAGGAATAATTTTATCTACACCTTGAACCACAGAATAGATGTCGTACATACCACCTGAGTTTGCACACGCACCCATTGAGATCACCCATTTCGGTTCAAGCATTTGTTCATACAAACGTTGAATTACAGGCGCCATTTTGACAAAGCAGGTACCCGCAACAATCATCAAGTCTGCTTGGCGCGGTGAAGCACGAATAACCTCTGCACCAAAACGTGATAAGTCATGCACACCTGTTAAGGTCGTTGCATATTCAACGTAACAGCACGATGTACCAAAGTTAAATGGCCACAACGAGTTTTTACGCCCCCAGTTCACGGCTGTATGCAACACATCTTCAAGACGTGTCATCATCACACTTTTATTAACTTCTTCCTCAAGTGGATCAGTTACGATTTGACGATCTTGTAATGGATATTGATCGGCATCTGGATTCGCACGGGTTAAAGTATATTTCATCCCGACTTACTCCTTTTTAAATGATGATGTAGTCGGTGTTTTAGATTTAACACGACCAGAAGACTGTGCTGGAATATGTCCAGTCGGATCGACAACCAACTCTTCAATGTTATTGAATCGAGTAATGTCAGCAATATTCATATTTGGTGAGCCAATATTCGTTTTCACACCAGCCGCTTTACGACGATCCGAAGGTGCCCAGTTCAATGCACCTGTTGAAAGTTCGTAAATCAAACCAATTAATAAAACTAAAATAAAGACTGCAGCAGTCGCAAAACCTACCCAACCAACTTCACGTACAGAAGTCGCCCAAGCATAAAGATAAAGGGCTTCCAAATCGAAAACCACAAAGAAGATTGCAACTAAATAGAACTTGGCTGATAAGCGGATACGAGCACCGCCCGCACCTACTACACCTGACTCAAACTGTTCTTGCTTCGCACGTCCCCATGCTTTACCCCCTAGGAGTAAAGGAACAGTCAGCATAAAAACGCAAAGAAATGTAACGCCGATCACGAAGGCGATAATCGCCCAATCGTATGGAGTAATGGCACTCATGCGGGGATAACTCCTGGCAGGCCTATTTTTAACAAAGAATGTATGTATTGGCCTTCAAATACACCAAACACAAAATTAATCCCGCCAATTGTACCTGATTTCTAATTTCTCATGCTAGTTGAAGCGCCTTAGTCTTTCGGATGATTTTGTCCTTAAATTTATGGATATGTACTAGATCACTATCAATTCACCCTTAAAAATCGAATAATCTAATCAAACAAAGCATATTGATCATTTTTTTCTTTATTTATGGAACATATAAAAACATAATTTTCATGCTTTGCACCCAAATGCAGCAGCCCGAACTAAATCATTGCATTGATACAAATTTATGATGAAAATTTAAACAAAATTTATATAATAGCGCGACTCAAATTTGCAAGGTAAAGCGTCAGAATGCCTCAATCTCAAGTAGCATTAAAGCCTCTATCGCTTTTCCAACTCTTTTTAATATTCGCTGGTATTATTCTTTTTTGCTGTTTTCTCGGTATCGCTACACGACAGTTCTCTTTCCTCGCATCATTTTGGCCTGCAAATTCAGTTTTACTGGGTCTACTTATTCGATTTCCACAAACACGCCACCCTATTAGCTTCATTGGAGCGATCGTTGGTTATTTACTTGCTGATACCCTTCAAGACACTCCTTTCTTATTAAACGTATGTATGACCTCTGCAAATTTGCTTTATGTCATGACTACCTTATTACTTTATATCAGATTTAATGCATTTATCCGTTCGATGCATCATGGCTATTTCTATCTATTTCTGTTTACTTTCTGCTGTGTAGGTGCATTATCAAGCTCTCTATTTGCGGCATTTACACTGCCATACTTTAATACTAAATTTGCACTGGGTTCTTTTTGGATCGATTTTGGTTATTGGTTTACGGCAGAAATTCAAAATGCTTTGTTACTATTACCGATGATTCTAAGTGCTCCAACTTTAATTTTATTTAAACAGCAACTGAAAGAATTTAAAACTCAAACCGCACAAGAAAGTTTGCCGTTATTGAGTGTAATTTTTTCAATTATCGTCAGCTATTACGATGCGGGACCAGGTTCTCTACTCTATCCGATTGCTCCATTAATTTGGTGTGCTCTACGCTATCGCCACTTTTCTGTCACGATCATCACTTCAGTAAGTTGCGCATTTATTATCTACCATGTATCGCAAAACTACTTATTGCTTTATCACGACCAATATTTCAACAACACCATTTCAATTCGTCTTGGATTGATCATGATGACGATTGCGCCACTCACAGTCTCAAATATCAATATGGTGAGATCAAAACTCATTCAAGAATTACAACATACGATTGCACACGACGAACTCACATTCAGTTTGACTAGACGTCAATTTCTTCAATC
The DNA here is from genome assembly GCF_024296945.1 of Acinetobacter sp. Z1. Classification (NCBI taxonomy): domain Bacteria; kingdom Pseudomonadati; phylum Pseudomonadota; class Gammaproteobacteria; order Moraxellales; family Moraxellaceae; genus Acinetobacter; species Acinetobacter sp. Z1. The sequence goes on from NZ_CP101115.1 coordinate 2,800,097, forward strand.
GGTACAGCTACTACAACAACAAGCCAATACGATTCATCAAACAACCGCATTCTTGATGCTAGACCTTGATCACTTCAAACAAGTCAATGATAGTTATGGTCATCAAATGGGTGATCGAGCTTTACAAACCTGCGTTCAAACCATTCATACCATTTTACGGTCACAAGATTTACTTGGACGTTTAGGTGGAGAAGAGTTTGCGATTTTTATGACGGATACGACAAAAGATACGGCATATCAATACGCCGAGAAAATTCGTGAAAAGATTAGTCAAAGTCCAATTCTACTCGACAATCAAAAGCATTTTTTCATTCAGGTCAGTATTGGAATTTGCATTTGTGCACCTGAAAATCAGCAAACCATTGAGCAATTATTCAAACAAGCCGACGATGCACTTTATCAAGCGAAACGACTGGGTCGGAATCAAGTTGTTATTTCGACATAATATGTTGCAATTCAGCTACATGCTTTAATTAACTTTATACACTGTTTAGCAAATAGATGGTTATTCTAAAACAAGATAACAAGGAGAAAAATATGCATCTAGAATATACACACGACTCTGATTATTTCTTTTTTTCGCAGCTCCTGATGCGTCATATTGAAAGTTATATTCGAAAACACCCAGATGCTGATAATGCAATTTTTGATTTGAGAGATATATACGAAGTGTTTAGAGAGGATTTTGCCGCAACAACAACAAATCTTGAAAGTATCTTAAATATCGCTGATAGCTATAAAGTTGAAACATTAAATGGAGATCAAGCGCTAATCAAAAGCTATAAAATTGATGTAAAAAACAATTCACTCCTGCTTGATTTTAATAGCGATGCTTTGACCAACCTTCGGTCAGGTCATCCGCTGATTGAACCTGATTCATCTATTCACGAATAATGTATTGATGACTAAATATTGATTTTTAAATCATCATAAAAAAGCCAAAGTTTAAAACTTTGGCTTTTTTCCATTTCAAAACGTCTTAATTAAAAACTTATTTCTTAACAGGCTGCTTATAACGTTTAGCTGGCCACGTCATGGTAAAACGTGCACCACCCAAATTTGGGCTTTGATCGACTTGGATTTCACCACCAAACCAATAAGCGATTCGACTCACAATCGACAACCCTAAACCATAACCACCAGAGGCACGGGTACGACTATCATCTAAACGTGCGAAGGCTTCAAAGATACGTGAACGCTCTTGTTCAGGAATCCCTGGCCCATCATCTTCAACACAGACATAGGCTTTGCCATCAGCACGAACACCACCACTAATACGAACTTTATTATCACAATACCGTACCGCATTACCCACTAAATTTTGTACAACACGATGTAAATAACGACGTTCAGCATCGACACGAAGCGACAATGGCGGTGCAATTAATTCGATTTCTTTCTGAGTTTTTAATGCTTCAGTTTCCATTGCAACTTGATCAAGTACTTCGACCAACACAATATCTTCGATATCTAATGATGGCGTGCCCTGCTCTAGTTTTGCATAAGTCATGATCTCATCAATCAAGGTGTTTAAAGCTTCAATGTCTTTATCAATCATGTCTACTTGCTGAATTCGATAATTATAATCATCTTCTTCAGCTAACATTTCCATACCAAAGCGTATACGTGCGACTGGTGTTCTCAACTCATGCGATACTGCGCGCATTAATTCACGCTGAGCTTCAATCAGACGCTGGATATGATCGGACATGCTGTTATAGCTAGATGCCAAGTTTGCCATTTCATCTGTACCTTCGATCGGTACACGTAATGACAAATCGCCTGATTTCATTTTATTTAAAGCAAGACGTACCTGACGAATTTTACGCTCTAAAGGTAAAATGAGACCATAAACACCCAAACTTAATAAGAATAAACTAAATAATGTGATCCCTGCTGAAAGCTGAAAAGGCATCCAATTGAACATAGGTACAGGACCCAATACCAACACCTTAGCAGGATGATTCGGCATCGGAGATACAATTGAAATGGTTGTACCGCGAATAGTGGCACTGTCTTTATACAATAAAACACTTTGATCTTGGCGTAATCGACCGACCTGTTCTGAATCCAGATTGATGTCTTTAATATTTGCGATTTCAATTGGATAATAAAAGTGCTTTTTAATTCTTTCTAAATATTCTTGCTCTTGTCCTGGATAAAAAATCAAATAATCCAATACAAAAATCGGTAGCGCCTTCATTTGACGCTCACCAAGCTTATCTACTTTGATATAGAGGAAATGCTTAGGATCGTCTTTTAAGCCAATAATGATATAACCTACACCATTATTCGCATCATAACGCACCACTGACTTTTGCTCAGAAATACGTTTCTTTTCAGTTCGAGAAAGCTCTACTCGATTTGCATCAACATAATAGATTGGCAATTCCAATAAGTCTGACGCATCGGAAATCCAATCTAATTTCTGTTGTTTTTCTGGCTGACGAGATACCCCCTCACTAATGACATAGGAAATACCATCAGTGAGAGATTCACGATATTCTTGCGCACGTTGATAGTTAATGACTTGCACCAGTAAATAACAAAATGCAGCAACAACAACAACTAAAACAACTAAACCAGCGTAGATACGCAAGAAAATACTGTTTTTAAGTACTCGACTTAGCATAAGGGAGATAATTCCAAGCTAATTTTAAGCAAGATGGACATTACATCCCGTTGGTTTCTTTAACGAATAAATAACCTTTACTACGTACAGTCTTAATACGTTTTGGATTTTCTGGATCATCACCAATTTTTGGACGAATACGTGAAATACGTACATCGATTGAACGATCTTGACCGTCATATTCGATGCCACGTAGACGCTCGAAGATGTCTTCACGAGATAAGATACGACCTGCATTAGAAGCCAACAACCATAACAAGTCATATTCAGCACTTGTAAAGTCAACCAACTCACCATTAAGAGTCACTGAGCGACCGCCATTATCAATGACAAGATCATCAAATTCGATACGTTGAGCAACTTCGTCTTCAACTGTTTTATCGGTACGACGTAATAAAGCACGAATACGTGCTAATAACACACGTGGTTGAACAGGTTTAGCGACATAGTCATCTGCGCCCATTTCCAAACCAAGAACTTGGTCCATATCTTCAGTACGTGCAGTCAACATCAAAATAGGTTGATGGTAATGCGGACGAACTTCTCGACAAACGGTTAAACCATCTGCACCCGGCAGCATGACATCAAGAACAACTAAATCAGGTTGTTCACTGATAATTCGACGAATTGCACGATTACCATCGGTTTCAACGCCGACTTCTAAACCGTTACGAATCAAATACTCTTGTGTTAATCGCGCTAGACGTTCGTCATCTTCAACGATCAAAATCTTCGGTAACTTTTCTTCTTGGCTCATTTATTTGCCCCTACAATTTAGCGAGAATCTATCTTTAAAATCTGACAGATACATTGGTTTATGATTTGCAATATACACACGTTTACATTGTAAACAAGTAGGCGTTCACCAAACTGATACACGCCAATATAGTTTTGTTATATTTTTATTAAAATTATGAATTTTAATATATTTTTCAGTTTTCTATGCTTTTTCAAGCAGGATGAATATTTAGTATAAGTTTTGTACCAGTATTAAACAATTTGTTTCGTCAATTGCTAAAAAGAATTTAAGTGTTTGTTTTTTGACTTATCCACAGAGTTATCTATACGTGTTTTCTAAGGGCTTTGTTATGCTATGTGACTGTGAAATCAGCAGTTAAAACATGAAAAAAACTTTAGTAAAATGTCAATATTGATCTGCTGTTAAAAATACCGTATCTTGTGTTGAAAATAAACTTTAACCACTAAGTATTGTGTTTATCCCTCAAACATCGTGGCATACTTTTTGCTCGATTCAAACGGTCTATGAACATAAAAAAGATGATAATGGAGCTATGCTGACATGAGCATCATCACTTCTACTCCTGGTCAAATTCAGGTTATTAAGCGCACCGGTGAAATCGCGACATTTAATGCCGAGAAAATTTCTGTTGCGATTGGGAAAGCATTTTTAGCAGTTGAAGGTCAACAGGGTGCGGATTCAAGCCGTATTCATGATCGTATTACTCAACTTACAGAGATGGTACTCAATACATTTAATCGTCGCTTACCTTCTGGTGGTACGATTCATATCGAAGAGATCCAAGACCAAGTGGAATTGGCTCTAATGCGTACTGGCGAACAAAAAGTCGCTCGTGCCTATGTGATTTACCGTGACCAACGTGCGACTGCTCGTCAGCAAACTGGTGCAAATCATCATCCTACGCTTCAAATCACTGATAATAATGGTCAGCTCCAACCGTTAGACCTAGATGCACTTACAGCAACTATTCAAACTGCAAGTGAAGGTCTTGAGGGTATTGATGTTCAAGCGATTGTTGATGAAACCGTTAAGAATTTATATAACGGCGTAAAAGAAAGTGATATTGCCACCACAATGACGATGGCAACACGTACTCGTATTGAACAAGAACCTAACTATACTTATGTCACTGCACGTTTGTTATGTAATGAACTTGTTAAAACTGGCTTAGAGTTCTTAGGTTTATCAACTGATACGCCAGAAAGTGATGCCTTAGAAACGTTCTTAAAGAAAGGGATTGAGCTTGATCTACTTTCAGCAGATCTTCTTAATTATGATCTTGCAAAATTGGCAGCAGCGATTCAACCAGAACGCTCAAACCAATTTACGTATTTAGGTCTACAAACTTTATTTGACCGTTACTTCATTCACTCAAATGGCGTACGTTTCGAATTACCACAATTATTCTTTATGCGTGTTTCAATGGGTCTTGCACTCAATGAAGAAAATAAAGAAGACCGCGCAATTGAGTTCTATAACTTATTGTCTAGTTTCGACTACATGGCGTCTACGCCTACCCTGTTTAACTCAGGTACATTGCGCCCACAATTATCAAGCTGTTACCTCACCACGATTGGTGATGACTTGTATGACATTTATGGCGCAATGCGCGATAACGCAATGTTGTCAAAATGGGCTGGCGGCTTAGGTAATGACTGGACACCTGTTCGTGCATTGAACTCATATATCAAAGGCACTAATGGTAAGTCTCAAGGTGTTGTACCTTTCCTAAAAGTTGCAAATGATACCGCTGTAGCAGTTAACCAAGGTGGTAAGCGTAAAGGTGCGGTCTGTGCCTACTTAGAAACTTGGCACTTAGATGTTGAAGAATTCCTAGAGCTACGTAAAAACACAGGCGATGATCGTCGTCGTACCCACGACATGAACACAGCAAACTGGGTTCCTGACTTATTTATGCAACGTGTATTTGAAGATGCTGAATGGACACTATTCACACCTTCTGAAACACCTGACTTGCATGATTTAACAGGTGCTGAATTTGCTGAGCGCTATGCACACTACGAAGCGGTAGCAAAACAAGAAAACATGCTCCATAAAAAAGTACGTGCAAAAGACTTATGGCGCAAAATGCTTTCGATGTTGTTCGAAACAGGTCACCCGTGGATCACATTCAAAGACGTATGTAACTTACGTTCACCACAACAACACGTGGGCGTGGTTCACTCATCGAATTTGTGTACAGAAATTACGCTGAACACCAACCAAGACGAAATCGCAGTTTGTAACTTAGGTTCGATTAACCTTGTACAACACGTTCAAGGTGGTGTGTTAGATCGTGAAAAGCTTGCTCGTACAGTAAAAACTGCGGTACGTATGCTCGATAACGTAATCGACATCAACTACTACGCTGTTCCACAAGCGAAAAACTCAAACATGAAACACCGCCCTGTGGGTATGGGTATCATGGGCTTCCAAGATGCATTGTATGAAATGAATCTTGCTTACGGTTCTGACGCAGCAGTTGATTTTGCTGACGAATCAATGGAAGTCATCAGCTATTACGCAATTGAAACATCAAGTAACTTAGCGGTTGAACGTGGTGCGTATTCAACATTTAAAGGTTCATTGTGGGATCAAGGTATTCTACCAATCGACTCTTTAGAAATTGTTGCAAAGTCTCGTCCAGAGCGTATGTTCGAAGTTGATCGTACACAACGTTTAGATTGGGATAGTTTACGTACTAAAGTTCAAAAAGACGGAATGCGTAACTCAAATGTAATGGCAATTGCACCAACTGCAACCATTTCAAACATTTGTGGTGTGTCTCAATCAATTGAACCAACATTCCAAAACTTATATGTAAAATCTAACCTTTCTGGTGAATTTACTGTTATCAACCCTTACCTTGTTCGTGCATTAAAAGAACGTGGTTTATGGGATACCGTAATGGTAAATGATCTGAAACACTTTGAAGGTTCGGTTCAAAAGATTGCACGTATTCCTGAGGAGTTAAAAGCAATCTTCGCAACAGCGTTTGAAGTTGATACTCGCTGGATCGTAGATGCTGCTTCACGTCGTCAAAAATGGATTGATCAAGCACAGTCTCTTAACCTTTATATCGCTGGTGCGAACGGTAAGAAACTTGATATTACCTATAAGATGGCATGGTTACGTGGTCTTAAAACGACTTATTACCTCCGAGCTTTAGGTGCAACCTCTGCAGAGAAATCAACAATCAATACGGGTGCGCTCAATGCGGTTAAACCAGCATCGGTTGAAGCACCTGTAGTTGCTGCGCCAGTGGTTGAAGAGAAAAAACCTGATACTCAGGTTGAAGAAGATGGGTTCACTACTGCTGCTCCAGTACCAATGGCTTGTTCAATCGACAATCCAGACTGTGAAGCTTGTCAGTAATTAAAATCGAATTAACCCTTGGTTTATCAATATTAAAGCAAGGGTTATAAAGATTTAAATTTATAGAGGCAAAGATGATGTTCCATATCAGTCATAACTATATGTTGGGACTTGCAGTTCTCATCTTCGCCTTTATTTTCTTTTATGTACCGATGGTCTATGCATTCTTAGCCATTCGTAAACAACAGCGTAAGCAAAATAAGTAGTTTTGACTTAAATACTTAGAAGACGAATTACTTCTTTTGATTATGTAGAAATACAAAATCAAATCTAAATTGATGATTATAGAATTTAAGAAATAATTAGATATTTAGAAAAATTTGAGAAAATGTTGGGGATATTGGCGTATCCCCTCCATCAATCTCAGATAACCGAGAACACGGTTGGCTCTGAAGACTTTCGAGTAAGAAAGTAATCGAATCTTCGTTCACTTTGAGTCGTGAGTCAACTGTTAATTCTCAACAATTAACTAACGTTTTGTTTTTAGGAGTATTAAAAATGAAATCAAAAACGTGTTATCTCACACTCAATATGAAGGAGAATTCCTATGCACCTGATGTGCCTAAGTTACGATTTAAAAAATAAGTCTCGCGCTCATTATTCTAAAATATATCAATCCCTTAGAAACTATGATTGCGAAAGATTACAACAATCGATTTGGTTACTTCGTACTTCAAAATCGATTGATGAAATCACAACTGATTTTAGGCATTGTGTTGATCAGACTGACCGCCTTGCGGTCTTTCCAGTCGACCAAAATTTGTTAAATATTTTGAAGGAGTAAAGTTCCCCTTATCGTTTATTAGTCGTAATAAATGATTTTGAAACAGTAGAATGATTATAATCATTCTACTGTTTCAGGGGTTCATTCCTTACAACTAGGAGAATCCCATGTCCATCTTAAGTTGGGACGATTTTGAAGATGATTCGCAAAAACCGACTACACCTGAACACAAGTCTGCGCCCCTCGAATCGCAGAAAACGGTTAATACGCCGATGGTATCTTCTACAGAGCCATCATCGGAGAGCGTGGCAGTTGCACAACCCGCTCGAACCAATACCAACCGATCAACAAATCCAACCGATTCGTTGGCTCGAGCATCTGCAGCCTTAGAACATTTAGATGTTGCACCAGGCTTAGAAGAGCTTGAAATGGGTGCTCAGCGTGTACAAGTTGATGATAAAGCGATGATCAACTGTCGTGCGGATTTGAACCAACTTGTTCCATTTAAATATGAATGGGCTTGGCAAAAATATCTTGATGGATGTGCAAACCATTGGATGCCACAAGAAGTCAACATGAACCATGACATCGCACTTTGGAAGTCTGAAAATGGTTTAACTGAAGATGAGCGTACCATTGTAATGCGTTCTTTAGGTTTCTTCTCTACCGCAGATTCATTGGTTGCAAACAACTTGGTATTGGCAATCTATCGCCATATTACCAATCCTGAATGCCGCCAATATATTTTGCGTCAAGCTTTTGAAGAAGCGATTCACACGCATGCTTATCAATACTGTATCGAATCTTTAGGAATGGATGAAGGCGAAGTCTTCAACATGTACCGTGAGATTCCAAGTGTTGCACGTAAAGCATCATGGGGTTTGAAGTACACTCAATCGTTAACCGATCCTAATTTCCATACAGGTACACCTGAAAACGATCAACGTTTACTGCGTAACTTGATTGCATTCTATTGTGTTCTTGAAGGTATTTTCTTCTACTGTGGTTTTACTCAAATCTTGAGTATGGGTCGTCGTAATAAGATGAATGGTGTTGCTGAGCAATTCCAATATATTTTACGTGACGAATCAATGCACTTGAACTTTGGTATCGACATGATCAACCAAATCAAGATTGAAAACCCTCACCTTTGGACTGCTGAATTCCAAGAAGAAGTCATTCAAATGATTCTTGAAGGCACGATGCTTGAAATCGAATATGCGCGTGACACTATGCCTCGTGGTGTATTGGGTATGAATGCAGCAATGATGGAAGAGTATTTGAAATTCATCTGTAACCGCCGTTTATCTCAACTTGGTTTGCCTGAGCAGTTTGCTGGTGTAACCAATCCATTTGCATGGATGTCTGAGATGATGGACTTGCGTAAAGAGAAGAACTTTTTTGAAACGCGTGTCACGGATTACCAAACTGGAGGAGCGTTGAGCTGGTAATTATCAGGCAACACTCTTTATAAAAACCACCTTCCTTAAGGTGGTTTTTTTCAATCTAAGAATTTAAAAATTCTCTAGGTTTTTTCTATATTGAATAAATCCAGCGTTTATTGCAACTTTGTCGTATAACATTCTTGCTTGGTCATTACTTTCATGAGTAAGCCAGTAGACTCTGGAACAATTTCGAGCAGCAGCTTTTTCATATACTGCTTCAATTAACTTGCGACCTAAACCACTTGCCCGAGCATTTGGATCAACAAATAAATCCTGTAAATAACAATAATCGCCTATTGTCCACGCGCTTCTATGGAAAATAAAATGCACAAAACCGATGAGCTGATCACTATCATCTTTGATAACCAAGCAATACATATCTTCTTGTGGATTAAGTAAACGAGCAAAGGTATTCATTGTTATTTGTTGGTCAATTTCAACCTGATAAAATGACTGATACGCTTTCCACATTAGCAACCAATTTTCATAATCATCCTGATACAATGCTCTTAAATTCATTCCTAAATTCCCATTTTAATTTCTATATGTTTGAATGATGGGCTTAAATTATTAAAAAAGTAGAACCAATCTCATCTTTTTATTAGAACCATTTCATATTTGAACAGAAAGATATTTTAGAAGAAATATATATCAAATAAAATATTCAATCTTAGCTATAAAAAGAACAGATAAATCCATATTTTGTTAAAAATCGAATGTATTTAACAGCATTCGTGCCTAGCCCATAACATTAAGATTTCACAGGAAAAATAACAATAAGCCTGTTATTTAACACTCAAATGAGACTTGATTATTACATTTTGAAACATTTTGCATACTAAAACACTGTCTTTATTAAAGTAAAATTCACTCACTAAACTCTTTTGACCTCAATTCAGGCGATCCCTGAGCTGATGTATCTTTATTTTGCGCCACTCATCATTTAAATCTTTTCTCTCTATATAAAGCTATTTATATAGAGCGTCATTTAATTTTTAAGGTAAATTGAATGAAAAAATTTTGGAAATATTTATTAGTCCTACTTGTAGTACTAATTATTATCGCTATTGCCTTTCTTTTTAGACCGATTACGTCTAAGGCAATTAAAACTAAAAGTGACGAACCTGTTGTCGATGTTGTACTCATCGGCGGTGGTATCATGAGTGCCACATTAGGTACTTATCTTAATGAATTACAACCTGATTGGAACATTCGCATGTACGAACGTCTTGATGCAGTCGCACAAGAAAGTTCAAATGGTTTCAACAATGCAGGTACTGGTCATTCTGGCTTTATGGAAATGAATTATACCGAAGAAAAAGACGGTAAAATGGACATTTCTAAAGCAGTTAAAGTGGCTGGTCAGTTCGAAATTGCAAAACAATTTTGGGCTCATCAAGTTAAACAAGGTGTATTAGATACGCCAAATACATTCATTAACCCTGTTCCACACATTGCATTTGTATGGGGCGATAATGTTAAATTCATGGAAAATCGCTATACGGCGATGATTCAAGATCCATTATTTGCGGGCATGAAAATCAGTGAAGATCCTGCTGAAATTAAGCAATGGGCTCCATTGGTGATGAATGGTCGTGATCCGCAACAAAAAATTGCTGCAACCCGTATGGACGTTGGTTCAGATGTTAACTACGGTGCTATTACTACTCAACTGGTAAACCATCTTGAGAAAAGTCCAAACTTCAAATTAAGAACATCAACTGAAGTCACAGGCATCAGCAAAAATGATGACAACACATGGTCTGTTGCTTTTAAAGATTTGAAATCTGGTGAAGTGAGTCATGTAAAAACTCGTTTTGTGTTTATTGGTGCTGGTGGTGCTGCAATTAAATTATTGCAAATGACTGGTTTACCAGAAGCGCAACAGTACGCAGGCTTCCCTGTGGGTGGTGAGTTCTTAGTGACTGATAATCCATTGATCACTGCGCAACATACTGCGAAAGTATATGGTCGTGCTGATCTTGGTGCGCCGCCGATGTCTGTGCCACATATCGATACACGTTATATTGACGGTAAGAAATATGTATTATTTGGACCATTTGCAACGTATTCAAACAAGTTCCTAAAACAAGGTTCTCAGCTTGATTTGTTAGCATCAACTAACAAAAACAACGTATTGCCAATGGCAGCAATTGGCTTACAGAATGCGGATCTAGTCCAATATTTGGTGAGCCAAGTATTAATGTCAGATGAAGATCGTTTCAATGAGTTGAAAAAATACTACCCTGAAGCAGATCCAAAAGACTGGCATTTACGTCAAGGTGGTCAACGTGTTCAGATCATCAAAAAAGAACCGGGTAAACCTGCTAAATTGCAATTTGGTACAGAAATCTTTGCTTCTAAAGATAAATCTGTAACAGCATTACTCGGTGCTTCTCCAGGTGCATCTACATCACCTTACATTATGCTCAACTTGCTTGAAACAGCATTCCCAGAGCAAACCAAAGGTGCATGGAATGAACAGCTTCATGAAATTGTTCGCTCATATGGTCAAGATCTTTCAGAAAATCCTGAGCTATTAGACCAAGTGCGTCATTACACCAGTTCAACTTTAGGCTTGAACTATACAACTCCAGCAAATTTAGCGCCTGCTAAAAAAGTGGTAAAAGCCGAAGCTGTTGCTCAATAAATTTCGTTAAATCCATTTAAAAAGGGATGAGTTTCGACTCTTCCCTTTTTTATTTTATCGTCTATAAATTATGTCTGCTGATATTTCCCAATCTGCTTTTGCAGCCTTTGCAAGTCGTGACTTTAAGTTATTGACGATTAATCAGTGCTGTCTAACCTTTGCAGTGCTTATTCAAGAAGTTTTAATCGCTTTTCACCTGTATCAAATTACAAAAAATCCTCTTCTTCTTGGGTTGATTGGGCTGATGGACTTGCTGCCCTTTTTGGCTTTATCACTGTGGGGCGGATATATTGCAGATCGTTTTAATCGTCAGCGAATTTTACAAATCAGTTTTAGTTTGGCTATCCCATTATCGATTGCTTTATGGGTTAGCTTTAACCTTTTTCAAACCAAACAAATTGATTCAAATTGTTTAGTTATTTCAAGCTTTGGTCTTTTATTTTTATTTGGATGTATCCGTGGCATTTACAGTCCTTGCTTTAACTCCCTACGCCCTTTTGTCGTGCCTGAACAGCATTATGCAAATGCAGCAACATGGACCATTATGTGTTGGCAAGCGAGCGGTATGCTTGCACCTGTAATCGGTGGTTTTTTACTTGCTCATTTTAGTTTAGAGATAACTTTCACTAGCATTGTGGTGTTATTTACGCTTGGCAGCATCGCTTTATGGCGTTTACAGCCGCGACAATTTCCTCCGCTTCACACCGAATCAATCTCTCACAGTATAAAAGAAGCAGTACATTTTATTTTTAAAACTAAAATTATATTTTGGGCAATGTTTCTAGATTTAAGTTCTGTGTTTTTTGGTGGCATTATCGCTCTATTGCCAATTTTTGCTCAAGATGTTCTACATGTTGGTGCTGATGGTTTTGGAATATTGAGAGCTGCTCCAGCATTTGGCGGTTTCATGACCTTGTTAATTTTAGTCCGCTTTCCACCACGTAATCATCCTTGGCGAATCATGTTAGTTGCTTTAACAGGTTTTGCGTGTTGCACACTTTTATTGGCTGTTACTCGACAACTCTTTTTTTCTGTCATAGTTCTCATTATGATGGGAGTATGTGATAGCATCAACATCGTTATTCGCCAAACGCTTCTGCAATTAATCCCACCTAAAGACATGCTTGGCCGTATTGCTGCAATTAATGGGATTTTCGTGACCTCTAGCAATGAACTTGGAGCATTACAATCAAGTGTAATGACCCGATTCTTTAGTGTCATTCCTGCAATGCTGATTGGTGGTTCACTGTCTTTAATCTGTGTAATTGTTGCGAGAATTAAAACAAAAGCTTTATTTAATTTTCGTTTCTAGTATCCACGCTTTTAATGGCTCTTTTATAAGCTTAGTCATATGAAACATACTTTGCCAGCATCCTCAACGTCGTCGAAATTTATTATTGTCTCTATTTTTGTATGGCTGGCAGTGTTGTGGCTACAATCTACCTATCTGGTGATTATTGGTGGAGATGTCTATCTTTTTTGGACATCATTAGGCTTATTCGTGCTTAATTTATTAAGTCTACGTTCAAATCAATTCAAAAATAAAATTGCATTGATGATTACCGCTGTATTGTTGCTTTATTTAGTTTTTCACTCGTTGTTTTGCACCTATTTGATTCTAGCTTTTTATTGTATTTTTTATTTATACTCAGGTGATTATCGCTTTAAACGTCTGATTAAATTGATAGGGCTTTTTCTGATCATGATCGTATTTGCTCTTTATCAAGCCCAATCTCTAAAAGAATTAAAACATCAATATGCTGCTTATGAGACGGGTGAAACATGGCAAAAGTATGGTGCTTTATAAAAAGCCATGTTCTAAATCATTTTACTAATTAGTCTTTTTTTGTAGTCTGTTCTTTTCTAGAAATAGCAACGTGTCTTGTAAGGCTAATTTAGCAGCTTCTGTTTCTAATTCAAATTGATATTCATGAGCTGTCAGATAACTGGCCTGATTAAAAAATCGAGTGCTTGTAGGGATGCCGACCTGCGTTAATTGCTTGTGCAGTAATCGAGCTTGTTGCTCAAACGAAGCAGTATTCCCATCGGTTAAATAGATCGGAGGGAGTTGAGCATTTAGGTATTCAGAAACAATAAGTCCCCTATTTTCGTTATTGCTTAACCAATCTTTATCTTTTAGATATGCCCATCCAATACGATGAAAAGCGAATCGAGAAATTGTAGAGTTTGCTTGAAGTACCATATTTTTCAAATCGTAAGGTCCACAATAAAGTAAAGCGCCACGAATATCAGACATATCTATCAGGTTCGGTATTTTAAGTAATGCTGAATATTCAGGGTTGGATTGCGTCAGCAAAAATTGTAAAGCTATCTGCGCACCTGCGGAGTCTCCAGCAAAAAATACATTCGACATATTCAAATGATTTTTTGGTGCAAAATTCTTTTTAATATAAATTACTGCTTCTGCGACCTGCATAACTGGTTCTGGATATTTTGCAGCAGGTACAAGCTGATAATTCAATACAATCACAGCATATCCTTGATAAGCTAAGCGAGTTGCATAATTTTTGACTTCCAACTTATCTCCACCGGCAAAACCGCCACCATGCACCCAAATGACCAGTGCTTGTTTATCGACAGATGGATTTGCCTTGTAAAAGTCAAAGCTATTGTTTGGCAATTTAGAAGGATAGACTAAGTCTTTAAACACCATAACCTGTTGATCAATATATTTTTTTGGCGGTCATCTTTTGGAACACTAAACAAGGTCTGTTGTAATAACCACAATGTCGGCAATGGACTAAAAGCAAAAAGACCAACTATAGAAGCAAAGCTCAATAAAACTAAAATTATTATTTTTTTCATAGCTATGCTTTTCCCTAATTGAGAGTTAATTTTAGCATCTCTGATCATCATTATTAACAATGAGTTGAGTTTGTTGAGCTCATAAAAAAACCCCACATTCAGTGAGGTTTTTAGTTAATCAATCTTGTGAATCTGGATAAAGTGGTCGGTTTCCAGGACTAATGCGATTGATATGTAAGAAGTTCATATGACGTTCATACTTATCTAAAATGTCATTAATCACTTGCTCTTTGGTATATCCAACCAAGTCATTATCTTGAGAACCTTCATACAAGAATGTTTCTAAACGATAATAATGTTGTTTACCTCTTTTTCCGCGTTCACTAAAGGTCGGTGCGATATAACGTACAGGCCAAATTTGATAGACGAAGTTGTGCTCTTCTTCAATATTAATCGTTAAATCAAGATGATAAAGTACGTCACTATCGTCTATTTCACCCTGTGTCACTTCGACACTCATACCACGTTTAATCAATTCATCCACTACAGTTTGCACCGCAGGTTTACAGACTGTATCAAGCATGCGTTGTGTTTCATGACTACCAGGATGGTGCATCACACGGGATAAACGCTGTTTCCAATTTAGAATATCAACATTACCGACCACAGGCGCGGCATTTAAGCTACTGCTGGCTTTCCGATAATCTTCAAGACGCAAAGATTTATATAAGCCTGCCATCACCAAAAGCATCACAAAACTAAATGGTAAGCCCATGATGACCGTTGCACTTTGCAAAGCGGTAATACCATTCGCCATTAACATTGCTAAAGTCAGCAATCCAATTGCGATTGCCCAAAATACTCTTAACCAACGTGGAGCATCATTATCGACATTAGAAAACTTGGTAGTGAAGTTACCCAACACCAAAGCACCTGAGTCGGCAGAAGTCACATAGAATAAAAGTCCAGTAATGGTTGCCACGCCTGCAATAAATGCAAACCAAGGATATTGAGCCAGTAAATCATAAAACCCATGTGCAGGATCGGTTAATACCGTCTGGGCTAACGCGGTATTACCATCAAAAATAACGTTATATAAAGCACTGTTACCAAAAATTGATAACCATGTAATCGTAAATAGTAATGGAATAATCAAAGTTCCACAGACAAACTCACGAATGGTACGACCACGTGAAATACGCGCCAAAAATAGACCTACAAATGGTGACCAAGCTACCCACCACGCCCAAAAGAATAATGTCCAACTGTTCATCCACTCTTTTGGTTGTTCAAATGCAAAGCTTTCCAGAGCCAAACTTGGAAAGCGGCTGATATAGTCACCAAAGTTTTGTACTAAGGCATTTAATAAGAACTCAGTATTTCCTAAAAACAGCACAAATAGCATTAAGCCTATAGCGGCATAAATATTGATTTCAGAAAGTACTTTAATACCTTTATTGACACCAGCTGTTACCGAAATAATCGTCACAATCACAGCAACTAAAATCAGTCCAGATTGAACCCATAGACCTTCAGGCCAACCAAATAAAACATGCAAGCCATAATTGATTTGTACAACAGCAATACCACAAGTCGTTGCGATACCGAAAATCGTTCCAATCACGGCTGCCGTATCGACGGTATGACCAATCGGGCCATCAATTTTTTTTCCAAAAATTGGATAAAGTGCCGAACGAATGGTTAGAGGTAAGTTATAACGATAACTAAAATACCCTAAAGCCATGCCGACTAAGGCATACATACCCCAGCCTGTTAAACCATAATGGAATAAGGTCCAGACCATACCTTGGCGAGCGGCTTCATAGGTTTGCCCCTCTCCCACTGGTGGATTCATATAATGTGATAGTGGTTCAGCAACAGAGAAGAACATCAAATCTGTACCGATACCTGCGGCGAAAAGCATCGCAGACCAACTCAGTAAGCTAAACTCAGGTTTGGAATGCTTAGGACCAAGCTTAATATCGCCATAACGAGAACAGGCGATAAAGATCACAAAGATGAGATAAAGTGTTGCGGCAAGTAAGTAATACCAACTGAATTTATCACTCACCCATGCAAGTACGACATTGAGTAAATGATTAGAAAAATCATTAAATAAAATCGTCGTCAGTGAAAATATTAAAATTATGAGCGCTGAAACATAAAAGACCACACGATTTAACTGATCTTTTGTTTGAATAGATGAATCATCAACTGCTCTTGGATTATCTGTCACCATACAATCCTCAAGGAAAATTTAAATTTTAAAAGTTGTTTTTCTCAATAACTCAACCACGATTTATTGACGAAAACAACGAGAAGACAGTGCAATATGATGAATTCGAAAGATCTCATCACATTTAAATCACACTGATTTTTTGTAATTACCCTACTGTAAGCAATGATCACTTATTCTTTTTTAAGCCAAAACTTAATCTAAATAAATGATTCATTTTTTTTACAATTCGGACACTTTAACAGCTGTATCTAATAAAACTGTTAAGAGTTATGTAAAACAGAGCTGTTGCAAATATCATACTTTTAATTGATTGATCGTTCAATCAATTAAAAGTATCATCATGTTATGTTATAATTATCTGCATCCTAAGTTTTCTTAAAGCCTTATTATTTAGGCAATTATGGCAACAACCCATGACTAAACGCAGAGTTAAACCAGAGCAAGAGCGCCGCGAAGAAATTGTAAATGCTGCTTTTGAAGTCATTTATGAAGTGGGTTTATCACAAACCACCATCGCCCAAATTGCAAAAAAAGCCCAAGTCTCTACAGGTATTGTGAGTCACCATTTTGGAGATAAACAAGGATTAATGATCAACTGTATGCGTGAAATGTTAAAGCGATTGCATCAAGTCACATTGCAATACAAAGCCGCAACAATAGACATGCAGCCACAGAGCCAAATTAAGGCAATCATTGATTCTAACTTTGATATTAGTCAGGTCAATAAAACAGCAATGCGAGTTTGGTTAGATTTTTGGTCTGCCAGTATGCACAGTCCTGAGCTTGCACGTTTACAACGGATCAATGATCGACGTTTGTATTCAAATTTAAAGCATCACTTTTTACAGTTGATGCCAAACGACAGAGCAAGTATTGCAGCAAGTGGACTTGCTGCATTAATTGATGGTCTTTGGTTACGTGGCGGATTAATTGGTCACAATGAATTTGATCGGCAAGCTGCACGGCATATTGCTTATGATTATTTAAATATGCAGCTCCAACTCGCACAACCATTATTTGAGGAGAGACAAAATGAATGATGTGCAAACTCATCCATTGTATATCCACGGTCAATATGTCAATGCCACAAGTGGTGTGAGCTTTGACAGCATCAATCCCGCCGATGGCAAAGTAATTGCCACCATCCAACAAGCCTCTCAACAAGATATCGAAAAAGCTGTTCAAAGTGCTCAACAAGGTCAAAAAGTTTGGGCAGCTATGACAGCGGTTGAGCGTTCTCGTATTTTACGTCGAGCTGTAGATATTTTACGTGAACGCAATGACGAACTAGCGAAACTTGAAACGCTAGATACAGGTAAAGCTTATAGTGAAACATCGACTGTTGATATTGTGACAGGTGCAGATGTTCTTGAATATTACGCAGGTTTAGCGACAGCCATTCAAGGTGAACAAGTTCCATTACGTGAAAGTAGTTTTTTCTATACTCGCCGTGAACCTTTAGGTGTCGTTGCAGGCATCGGTGCTTGGAACTATCCGATTCAAATTGCTTTATGGAAATCCGCTCCTGCACTAGCTGCGGGCAATGCCATGATTTTCAAGCCAAGTGAAATCACTCCACTCACTGCATTTAAACTTGCTGAAATTTATACCGAAGCAGGCGTACCAAACGGCGTATTCAACATTGTACAAGGTGCTGGTCGTGATATCGGTCAATGGCTTACAGAACATCCAGTCATTGAAAAAATTTCGTTTACGGGTGGCGTTGAAACTGGCAAAAAAGTGATGGCAAGCGCTGCTGCTTCAAGCTTAAAAGAAGTGACTATGGAACTTGGTGGTAAATCACCACTGATCATCTGTGAAGATGCAGATATGAATAAAGCCGCTGATATTGCGGTAATGGCAAACTTTTTTAGTTCAGGTCAAGTCTGTACCAATGGTACGCGCGTCTTTATTCCAACATCATTAAAAGCAGAATTTGAAACTGCGGTTTTAGAACGTGTGCAACGTATCCGTATCGGCGACCCAATGAACACAGATACCAATTTTGGTCCATTGACCAGTTTCCCGCATATGGAAAAAGTTCTTTCCTACATCAATGCAGGCAAACAACAAGGTGCCAAATTGCTGATCGGTGGTGATCGAGCAGATGGTGAATTGGCTGACGGTGCATATGTATTACCAACAGTATTTACAGACTGTACTGATGATATGCGAATAGTGCAGGACGAAATCTTTGGCCCTGTCATGAGTATCCTAAGTTATCAAACTGAAAATGAAGTGATTCGTCGTGCCAATAACACGACTTTTGGTCTAGCAGCAGGTGTGGTTACACCAGACATTAACAAAGCACATCGCATTATTCACCAAATCGAAGCTGGTATTTGTTGGATCAATACATGGGGCGAATCCCCTGCTGAGATGCCAGTCGGTGGTTATAAACAATCAGGTGTCGGTCGTGAAAATGGGATCTCAACCTTATCTCACTACACACGCATTAAATCCGTTCAAGTTGAGCTTGGTGATTACCAAAGCATTTTCTAAAAGCATTGCGCTTTATCTTATCTTGATCAACTGAGTCACAAGTATTCAGTTGATCTTGCAACAAATAAAGGCAGATTATGAATAAGCAAGAATACGATTATATTATTATTGGTGCAGGCTCAGCAGGTAACGTCCTCGCTGCACGTTTAACTGAAGATGCAGATATCTCAGTATTATTATTAGAAGCTGGTGGTCCAGATTATCGTCTTGATTTCCGCACGCAAATGCCAGCCGCTTTGGCGTTTCCACTACAAGGTCGTCGTTACAATTGGGCATATTTGACCGACCCTGAACCACATATGAATAATCGCCGTATGGAATGTGGTCGTGGTAAAGGTTTAGGTGGCTCATCACTCATTAATGGTATGTGCTATATCCGTGGTAACGCGATGGATTTAGACCAATGGTCAACGCATCAAGGGCTTGAAGATTGGAGCTATGCGGATTGTTTACCATATTATCGAAAATCAGAAACACGCGACATTGGTGCTAACGATTATCATGGCGGAGAAGGTCCTGTTTCAGTCACCACCCCAAAACAAGGCAATAATGAACTGTTTCATGCCATGATCGAAGCAGGTGTACAGGCAGGTTATCCACGTACAGATGATTTAAACGGTTATCAGCAAGAAGGCTTCGGTCCGATGGATCGAACGGTGACACCACAAGGTCGTCGTTCGAGTACGGCTCGCGGTTATTTAGATATGGCAAAAGGTCGTCCCAATTTGACGATTGTCACCCACGCCATGACCAATAAAATCTTATTTAGTCATAAACAAGCAATTGGTGTCGAATACATTATTGGTGCAGATCAAGCCAACATGAAACAAGCACATGCCAAACGTGAAGTCTTGTTATGTGCAGGTGCAATTGCATCACCGCAAATTTTACAGCGCTCAGGTGTTGGACAAAGCACTTTCCTCAAATCGATGGATATTGAAGTCATTCAAGACTTACCTGGCGTGGGTGAAAACCTGCAAGATCATTTGGAAATGTATTTACAATACAAATGCAAAAAACCAGTTTCACTTTACCCAGCGTTGAAATGGTACAACCAACCTGCGATTGGTGCAGAGTGGTTATTCCTCGGCAAAGGTATCGGTGCAAGTAACCAATTCGAAGCTGGTGGTTTTATTCGCTCATCTGATGAATTTGAATGGCCAAATATTCAATATCACTTCTTACCCGTTGCAATTAACTACAATGGTAGTAATGCCGTAAATGAGCATGGCTTTCAAGCCCATGTTGGTTCAATGCGTTCACCTTCTCGTGGTCGCATCAAACTCAAATCTAAAGATCCATTTGAGCATCCAAGTATCTTGTTTAATTATATGTCCACCGAACAAGACTGGCGCGAATTCCGAGATGGGATTCGTATCACGCGTGAAATCATGCATCAACCTGCACTTGACCCTTATCGTGGCGAAGAAATTAGCCCAAGTATGCAGTTAAAAACCGATGCTGAACTAGACTCTTTTGTCCGAGAACATGCCGAGACTGCCTACCATCCATCATGTAGCTGCAAAATGGGTGAAGACGAAATGGCTGTTGTCGATGGTCAAGGTCGTGTTCACGGCGTACAAGGGCTACGTGTAATTGATGCCTCTATCATGCCAATCATTATCACAGGTAACCTAAATGCCACCACGATTATGATGGCTGAAAAAATTGCTGATCAAATTCGCGGACAAAAATTACCACCTTCGCAAGCACCTTACTTCAAAGCAGGATCAAACCCTGTTCGTCAAACACCTTTACGTCCATTTGCATAACCTAGTCCAGTTATGTTCAGCACCTTATGACACTAAGGTGCTGCCAACCATTAGGAAAATTCAAATGAAAAGAATTTTATTTATACTCCCTTTCGGTTTCTACTTGCACACTGCACATGCCACTGAAGCAAGCACAGGAATAACATCACCTTATAGCGCTAACCTAACACTCACAAGCCAGTATGTATCACGTGGTTTTCAACAAACTTGGGGCAAGCCTGCAATTCAAGGTGGACTAGACTATAACCATGATAATGGTTTTTATGCTGGAACTTGGGCATCGACAGTGAGTGATCATTTTATTCGTGATGCATCAGTAGAGTGGGATGTGTATACAGGTTACAGCCGTAGTTTTGGAGATTTAACTCTAGGCACTAAAGTGGCTTACTACTATTATCCTGGCGCCAAAACTACAGCAGAAACAGGAAATACTCGCTTTGATTACGGTGAAATTATCCCAGAAATCAGCTATGGCCCATTAAGTGTTAAATATTCGATTACCTACACCCAAGATTACTTCGGGAATAACTCGGATACTTTAGGTATTGGTACTAATAAACATTCTCGCGGTTCAGGTTATCTTGATGTCAGTTGGCATCAACCTTTAGGGCAAGGCTGGTCGGCAGATGCGCATTATGGTCATCAGCGAATCAAAAACTTCTCTGATGCAAACTTTCAAGACATCAGCTTTGCCGTTAATAAAGAACTCCCCTACAACCTTTTGGGAAGTTTAAGTTATAGCAAAGCATGGGATAAAGATGATTACTACAAGCAATATAGCAATGGTAATCCAAATGCCAAAGTCTCCAATCCAATTGATTCCACTGTGGCTGTCTCACTGACAAAAAGTTTTTAAGTCGCACAATAAAAAAGCTGCAATCAATGCAGCTTTTTTATTCAATACAATTTAAGCATTGATCAACTGAATATCTGATCCTGCTCGTTTTGGATCTATCAGGATTTTTGCATGTTGCTCTGGATCACGTAAGGCATCAAAGGCATTCTCCACACCCTCTAAACCAACCACACCCGTAATCAACGGTGAGACATCAATTTTACCTTCAGCAATCATATGCAGGGTGTCACGGAACTCAAGTGGTGTATAACCCAATACATATTGGATTTCCAATTCTTTATTGATCGCCAATGCAGGTTCAATCTTATCACTTTGCATGCAGACACCTACGCCCACAATACGTGAGAACAATGGTGCACCTTCCAAGATTTGCTGCATGATGCCAGCAACACCCACGCATTCAAAAATCACAGGGCGTTTCGGTAATAGACCAAGCTTATCCCCCACGCGCATAGCATTAACCCACGGCAAAGAGAAAGTCTGAACTTTATCAAAAATACCCATCCCCATATTAATTGCTTCAGAAACATTGCCGAGTAGACCAAGCTCTTTCCAACTGCTAAATGGAGATTGTTGTTTAGGATCAATCAAGACATCTGCACCGCATAGTTCAGCTAGCCTGCGACGATTCGGTGAAAAATCACTAGCAACCACTGTTTTAACTCCCGCGGCTTTGAGCATAATAATCACGCCTAAACCAACAGGACCACAACCAATTACAATCGCTGGTTCATTTTTCTTAATGCGACTCCGACGTACTGCATGTAAAGCAACAGCCATCGGCTCAGTCAACGCTGCGCTGTCTGCATCTAAACCATTCGGCACCTCAAACATTAAGCTCGACTGAACCAAGACTTGCTCAGCATAACCACCCGAAGCACTTGGTGAAAGTCCAGTCGGAGCATAACCTACAGAATCAACATTCAATAAAGGCATGGCACAAACCAAAGTATCGGCTTTTAATTTACGGCGTGTTTTTGGACCATAATCTAACACTTTACCGCAGAACTCATGACCGAAAACTAGCTTATCAGTGGATTTTGCTACCCCATTAAACCCCACACGTGCTGCCAAATCATGCATATGATCACAGTGGTGTTGCATATGTAAATCTGAACCGCAGATACCGCAACGTACCACTTCAAGGAGTACCTGTCCTTTTGCAGGCAGCAATTGAAGACTATTTTCTAGGCTCAACTCAGCATTTTGACAAACTAGAGATTTCATAGGATGCATTCCTTATTGTTTTATTGCATTTGTTAGCTGATCTGAATTTTATATTCACACAGTTAGACTAACTCATTTCATTTTAATTCTGACAAAACACATTGTCAGATTCCATGACCTAAATATCAATATTTTTATCAAATCAGGTCAGCTTTATAAATCACTCAATAAGATGGGTTAAAAATTATTCAAACAAAATTTAAGGAATTGTAATGAGAATATAATCATTTACAATTAACATTAATTTACTAAACATTAAAAAATATCTACAACTAATCCATTTTTAAGGATCATTTAATGCGCTTTTTATTAATAGCCCCTCTATTAACCACACTCATGTTTACTGGCTGCGCCACGCTTAAACCGATGGAATTACAACCTGATTTTTGGCAACAATCGAATAAAAAGGTTGCAGTTGTTGTACATGAATTACCTAAATCAGCAGCGTACAAAGCAGGTAATCAAGGTCTACTAGACGTTGCGATTAACAATGCTATTTCAAATAAATTTGATAATTTTATTGAAAGCTTACAGTTCGAACCATATAGCGCATTAGCACAAGACATTGAAAAAGAATTTGATCAACGTGGTTTCGATGCAACTGTTGTAAAGCTAGATCCAAAGAATATTCCTGCCTTAGAAAAAACTGCTGAACAGAAGAAAAATCCTGCGTTATTCCAAATGAATCTTGCAGCTGTACCTGATTTAAAAGATAAAGATCTTGTTTTCATCATTACGAGTAATCAAGTTGGTACTACTCGTTCTTATTATGGGTTTGTTCCAACTTCAGCCCCTCAAGGCTTATATGGTGGAATCGCACATCTTGTAGATGTAAAAACAAATGAAATTAAATGGTGGAAACCAGTAAATGTGGTTAAACCTGTAAGTGGTAAATGGGACCAACCACCATCTTATCCAAATGTTTCTCAAGCAGTCGATTTAGCTGTAGAAGCTTCGAAACAAGAATATAAAAAACAGTTTTTCAATAAAGCAATTTCAGCCCCTGCTGTTGTTAATTAATTTATGAAGCAATTAAACAAACTATTTAGTTTTGTGGTTGCTGTTTTGCCCACTCTAACCTCATCTGTATATGCAGATGAGGTTCAGACCTTAGCTCAACCATCCATACAACTGACTTTAAAATCAAATCAAACGGAATTTAGTATTGATAGTAACAATGCATCCGCTGTTCCTGTTCCTATCCAAAACGTTCAAGGTGTAGATCCGATTATTGCTCTTACGGGTGTGATCGTTGGCTATATGGTTGCGGATAAAATTAGTTCTACTTCGGAGCAGGCTGAACAAAAGAAAAGAATCCCGCGATTATTAAAACTTTCTGAATCAATCAATCCACATATTTTATTAAAGAACCAACTATCCACTGAGCTCATCAAACAACCAAAATGGTCAGATGGGCGTTCCTATCAACTCGAAATTGACCCTGAATATCATTTGAGTTCGGCACTCAATACAATCAAAATGATTTTTAAGTATCAATTAAAAACATCGAAAGAAAATACAAAAAATGAAATAACCAAAGCTCAAGTATATATTTTCCATAATCTTGCCCAAGAAGCAGTACATCCCGAAAAACAAATCACTTGGGAGGATGTGGATGAATCACAGCTGAAAAATACATTTCTGGACAGTGCAACCTTACTGACTGAAGTATTTTCAAATGTAGATGTCAATCAAGCACCTCAAACAGACTTTGTTATCGCGACAACGATTCATGATGAAAAAATACGAGGCTATATGATTAAACAACAGCAAGATTGGCTATGGTTACTCGACCAAAATAAAAATATTTATATTTTGAAACCTAAGCGTACTTTTGTACTTAATGCGGCTAGCACAAAGTAAAAATATGCAATAAACAATTGATTTTCATAATATCTCAATTTAGACAGCCCTCGTGCTGTCTTTTTTAAACACTATATATTCAAGATTTCTCCTTCACTTCTTTTATTTAAAGGCAAAGTTAGTGCTTGCTTTTATTAGTGTCATTATGCCAATATATATTTACTGGCTCTAAGCCACTATAAAAGAGAAGTTAAAAATGACGATCCAACTTATGACAGCTCAAGCGAATGTTCCCATCGAGTTTTTGCAGTTTTCAGGTGGCGAACGTCATATTCAACTGCAACCTGAATTATTAAACCAATTAACAGCCGACACTCAGGTCAAAGCCTCACTGAATAACAGTACAGATGTGATGGATTATCTGTTATTGGAAAATGTATTACTTGAACAAGGCTCGCGCCTTTCGGTGGAAATCCCTTATTTTCCTTACGCACGTCAAGATCGTATCTGCGCACAAGGTCAGGCTTTCTCACTGGATTTAATGACCAAGTTATTGAATAGCAATAGTGAAAAATTTGCAGGACAACGTCAGAAAATTGTGGTGTGGGATTGTCATAGCCCAGTGACCCTTAAGCTATTACGCAAAAATACCAGCTTCCAAGAAATCATTAATATTGAGCCAATCGAAATCATTCAACAAAGCGCAGCGCTCATGCAGATTTTAACTGCTAACAACACCGTGTTGATCTGTCCTGATGCAGGCGCAATACAACGTACCCAAACGATTGCCAACGGCATCAATTCGCAACGCCAACTGGCGATAAACATCATTCACTGTGAAAAACAACGTGATCCAAGCACTGGAAAAATTAGAACAACGGCGTTGGATAGCCCTGATTTGACAGGAAAAACAGCCGTAATCACCGATGATATTTGTGACGGTGGTGCAACCTTTATTGATATTGCCAAACAACTACGCAGCCTAAACTGCCAAAACATTATTTTGTATGTCACACATGGCATTTTTAGTAAGGGGCTGACGGTATTTGATGGCTTGGTCGATCAGGTGTTTACAAGTAATAGCCTGCCACAAGCAGAAGCAAGCAAACTCAACATTATCAATTTTCAAAATTAAGCTCTTAAGCACGAGGCCAATAAAAATGAGTATTAAAATAAACCCACTCAATGCAATTGATTTCTACAAAGCCGACCACCGTCGTCAGTATCCAGTGGGAACTGAATACGTCTATGCCAACTTTACCCAGCGTTCATCACGTTTAGCCAAAATGCTGCCTGATTTTGATGACAAGATTGTGTTCTTCGGCCTACAAGGCTTTATCAAACATTTTTTAATTGAAACTTGGAACGAAGGCTTCTTTAATCAACCTAAAGCCAAAGTAGTCGCAGCCTATAAACGTCGCATGGACAATTCTCTAGGTGAAGGTGCTGTTCCAGTCGAGCACATCGAAGCATTGCACGATCTTGGCTATCTACCATTAAAGATTAAGGCACTTGAAGAAGGTAGTCGAGTCAATATCAAAGTGCCTGTATTGACCATTATTAATACTGATCCGAATTTCTTTTGGTTAACCAACTATATTGAAACTGTGCTCAGTGCCGAATTATGGAAAAGTTGCACCACTGCAACAATTGCTTATGAATACAAACGCTTGTTAACTCAATATGCCGAAAAAACAGGTGCACCTTTAGACTTTGTTCCTGTTCAGGGTCATGATTTTAGTAGTCGTGGAATGAGTGGCATCTATGATGCTGCCCAATCAGGCGTCGGACACTTAACTAGCTTTATTGGGACAGATTCAGTCGCTTCGATTGACTATGCCGAAGAGTACTACAATGCAGCAGGTGTCGTGGGCGTTTCAGTGCCTGCAACAGAACACAGTGTGATGTGTATGGGTAGTGAAGAAAGTGAAATCGAGACCTTTAGACGTCTGATCTGTGAACTCTATCCAAGTGGCGTGATCAGTATCGTTTCAGATACTTGGGATTTCTGGCGTGTGATTACTGAGTTTAGTATGGAATTAAAAGCGGAGATTTTAAAACGCCAACCGAATGCCCTCGGACTCGCCAAAGTGGTGTTTCGCCCTGACTCTGGTGATCCTGTGAAAATTATCTGTGGTGATCCTGATGCAGAGCTAGATAGTCCAGCTTATAAGGGTGCAGTGCAATGTTTATGGGAAATTTTTGGCGGTACAGAAACAGCTCAAGGCTATAAAGTATTGAATGAACGTGTTGGTTTGATCTACGGTGATTCGATTACCCTAGAACGTGCCCAAAATATCTTAAAATGTTTGGAGGCCAAAGGCTTTGCCTCGAATAATCTAGTCTTTGGTATTGGCAGCTATACCTATAACTATTTGACTCGTGATACCTTTGGTTTTGCAGTCAAAGCCACTTGGGGTCAGGTTAACGGAGTCGGTCGTGAACTGTTTAAAGACCCTGTAACGGATTCAGGGGTTAAAAAGTCAGCCAAAGGCTTATTACGGGTTGAACAAACTGAAAATGGTTTTGAGTTATTTGATCAACAAAACTTTGAACAGGAGAAGATGGGCGCACTACAGACAGTATTTGAAAATGGTCAATTGTTAAGAGAATGCTCACTTGATCAAATTCGGGAGAGATTGGTCTAAGCAAAATTCTCTATGATTAAAACACATCCAGTGATTAGATACTCGGAAAAGTCATCCGCAACCTGAACAAGCCAAAGCGACTAAAGCTTTGGCTTAGTGCAAGATAAATGAAATGAATAGTTAAGCACTTAAGCAAAGCTTTCGCCTTACGGTACGGCAAAGATTATCAATCTTTGCCGTACCTCGTTTTGCCTACTTTTGCCAAAACACTTGCGAAGCTTTAAACACTTCTCAGGTCGAGCCTGAACAAACTAAAGTGATTAAAGCTTTAGTGAAGTGCAAGACGTAGTGGCTTATCCTAAAATATGATGAGAACCCAATAAGACTTCGCTATGATGTTACTTTATTCCGATTTCTTAATATTTCTATGAGTAAGGAAACTATCCATAAGTCCGAACAGGAATACCTTGCCCACTATCAAAAAACAGACTATGACACCCCACTGTTTACGGTTGATATGGCAATTTTTTCTGTGGCAAAAGGTCAATTACAGGTTTTAATGATTCAACGCTCTAACTTTCCCGAAAAAGAAAAATGGGCGCTTCCAGGTGGTTTTATTGATTTAAAAACTGATCCAGATTTAATGGCAACAGCTCACCGTAAACTGCTTGAAAAAACAGGGATTCACTCCCCTTATCTAGAACAAGTTGAAACCATCGGCAATCAGCATCGTGATCCGCGCGGTTGGTCGATTACATCACTGTATTTTGCACTGATTGATTTTAGTAAATTTAAAATTCAAAAGACTTCAACAACTGAAATGAGTAAATGGATTTCTATAGAAGAAGCCTTGCAACTAGAATTAGCTTTTGACCATCAGAGATTACTAAAATTAGCATTTGATCGCTTGTGCAGTAAAACCCGCTATACCGCACTCCCAGCTAGTCTCATGCCTGAATTATTTACCCTGACCGAATTACAAACAATCTATGAAATTATTTTAGGCCAAACCTTAGAAAAAAAATCATTTAGACGGCGCATGCAGGAAGCGGGAGCAGTTGAGGAAACAGGGCAACAAAAAATTGTCGGTAAACGCCCTGCTCAATTATTTCGTTATGCACTAGATGATTTTAATTTCACCTTTCCGCGTATGTTGGAAACACCACGTAACTCAGACAATAAAGAAGTGAGCTAAGGCAAAACCTTAGCTCAAAATATCACTTCCAAGTTTCTCGGATCATATCCACTGCTTTTTCAGCAATCATGATCGCAGGTGCGTTGGTATTACCATTTACCACTGTTGGCATAATCGACGCATCAATCACACGCAAGCCTTGAATACCATATACTTTCAGCTCAGGATCAACCACAGCCATCTCATCTACACCCATTTTGCAACTACCAACTGGATGATACACCGTGTCTACACGTTGGCGTAAAATCTCACGAATCTCATCATCAGATTGCACATTGGCAGTAAACATATCTTCTTTAATTTTTTCACTCAAAGCTGGTGCTTGCATTAACTTTTGCGTGACTTTAAATCCATCAACCATATCTTGAAGGTCTTGCTCATCCTCAAGGAATTTAAAATCAATTAATAGCGGATCATCCACGTTTTTACCACTGAGTTTGACCGAACCACGCGCACGAGGATTGAGCAAACAGACATGACAAGAAATACCATGTCCTGTATGCATGGTTCGAGCATGGTTATCTACTACAGCAATCACAAAATGCAGTTGTAAATTCGGTTTATCTAACTCAGGACGGCTCTTTAAGAAACCACCACACTCTGCATAATTGGTCGTAACTAAGCCTCGACGCTCCTTACGATAACGCCCAATTTGTTTGATTAAATCTAAACTACCACCAACAGAAACACCGAAAGTTCCATCTATTTGTTTAGTCTTATAAGCAAAAATAAAATCAGGATGGTCATGTAGATTCTCACCAACCCCAGCTAAATCTTTAACCACAGGAATACCGTGTTTTTCTAATTCTTGACGAGGACCAATCCCCGAAAGCATCAACACTTGTGGTGATTGGAAAGACCCTGCAGAGACTAAAACTTCTTTATTTGCACTAACAATGGTAGTTTGCCCTTTATGTTTATATTCAACCCCAACGGCACGACCATTTTCCATTACAATCCGCGATACCATCGCTTGTGTGATCACATGTAAATTTGGACGCTTACCGATATAAGGCAATAAATATCCACGTGCAGCACTCCAACGTTCACCATTTTTCTGGGTAACTTGATAGACACCTACACCTTCTTGCTCTGCGCCATTAAAGTCATCATTCAGTGGATAGCCCACTTGTTTAGCTGCTTCAATAAAGGTTTTTTGGTATGGATTATCTGAACGTAGCTCACCAACGTTTAAAGGTCCATGCTGTCCATGATACTCATTTTTAATTCTTTCGTTATGTTCTGATTTTTTAAAATATGGCAATACTTCATCATAGGACCAACCAGTATTTCCTAAAGCTGCCCAATGATCATAATCATCCCGATGCCCGCGAATATACACCATTGCATTGATCGCTGAACTACCACCTAAGCATTTGCCACGAGGTTGATATCCTTTACGTCCATTTAAACCTTTTTGTGGTATGGTTTCTATCGCCCAGTTATTCAGTTTCGTTGGAATGCTAATCACAGCAGCCGCTGGTGTATTCACCAACCAGCTATTGCCGTCCCCACCCGCTTCCAATAAACATACTGAAATATTTGGATTCTCCGAGAGTCTACCTGCAAGCACACTACCCGCCGAACCACCACCTATTACTACAAAGTCAAATGCTGTTTGTGTCATTGCTATCCCTGTTATTTTCATTCTTTCAAAATGCGAAAAGATTATGCTCAAATGCACATCTAAATATTCGTTTACTTGTCTAACAGACTTGATTATTCCTCATAAAAAGTAACTGGATATGTGGCAAAGTACAATAGCCAAATCTGGCAATACGATTGAGTTAAATCATCAATTTCTACAGTCACTTATACAGTGGATTTCTTTTCTATTTTTTGCTTTAAATGCTCAACGTGTAAAAGATTTGTCTTCCAAGAAGGCTCTAATACTTCTTTTTCGATTCGATATTTAATTCTTTTTAACTTCATGGGACTAATCACCTGTTGATCAAAACGCTTTACGTATTCAATCCATGCTTTACCACGAAAGACATTCTCAGGCATATCTGTTTTAAATTCGCTTCGAGCTGTAAATACAACAATAGAATGCAAATACTGCGGATCAACAACATCACTTAAAACCATTTCCAATACTTTAATATGCTTATAGTTTTGGTGTAACGGATTCTGAAATTTATAACTTTTCTTATAAATTTTTTGTGTCCACTGCTTCTGGCGAACATTTCCAAAAATCCATCCAGTGTAGTTTTTAGTTTCAACGATGAAAACACCATAAGGACTTATTAAAATATGATCAATTTGAGTCGTCCCGTCTTTCTGATCAGGCAGGGTACAATTATTGATTAATATATATTCAGCATTTAAATACTTAGCAACATGCTCAGAAACCATAAACTCACCAACTTTACCCTTGAAATTCGGTGATTTGAGATATGTAACTACAACAAGCATAAGAAGAATTAAAATAATGTAAAAGAACATACTTCCCCATGAATATTTTATTTTTTAGAAATTAAAATCAACAGCATCAAATATACAATATATTTATCAAAATATTATTATAAAAACTGAGTTAAGAACTAATCCGTAATATTTTATTTGATCATACTTCTATATTCTCCAAATAGCATAATCAACCCACCAATAAAAATAAAAAGTAATCCAAATAATTTGAAAGCATCTATTTTCTTTATTTGCATCCCCAATAAACCACTATGATCAATTAAGGTAGCAAAAATCATTTGCCCTAAAAATATCCATAATAGTGTATTGGTTGCACCGATATGTGGAGCTGCCACAAACATACACAGAATATAAAGTGAACCCAAGAAACCTGATAACCACATCCACCAAGATGTATTTTGATAAAGTGGTGGTTTCACCGTTCCATCCATCCACAATGCAATAACAAGCGAAGCAATCGCACCGCCTATATAAAGAAAAAAGGTAGATTGTATTTGGCTTGCACCACTGCTATGACGAAAGGCATTAATCACTGCTAATTGTAGTGGAACAACTAGCCCACCCAGTATACTAATCAAAACATAATGAATATTTTGCATTCATTGACTCTCATTTTTAGGTTTCTAATTTTTATGAACTAATTTGATTTAGAAACTTATGATCATGCTTGTGGAAAGTTTCAACATAATGATTGAGTAACTCTTACTCCAAACTATCTTATAAAAACAAATACTGCATCAAACATTCTATAGTTCAATTGTGACTCAAATGCTTTTGATTAAATAATGAAAGCTCGAAGATAGAAATAATTTCAGAAGAGTAAATAAGTTCTAGTTATTTAATTAAATAAGATATAAAAATACAGACGTAAAAAAACCGCTAATTAGCGGCATTTTATATCATCTTAAAGATGATGGTCGGAGCAGTAGGATTCGAACCTACGACCCCCTGGTCCCAAACCAGGTGCACTACCAGGCTGTGCTATGCTCCGATTACTCTATAAAAGAGTGGGGTGAATGACGGGATTCGAACCCGCGACAACCGGAATCACAATCCGGGGCTCTACCAACTGAGCTACATCCACCATAACGTTTGATTCTATATACCAAGCTACCAATTAAATGGCGCGCCTGACAGGATTCGAACCTGTGACCATCCGCTTAGAAGGCGGATGCTCTATCCAACTGAGCTACAGGCGCATAACGATGATAATACTATCAAGCGATACTTCGCCGATTTTAAAGCAATGTTTTACAACATTATTTTAAATGGTCGGAGCAGTAGGATTCGAACCTACGACCCCCTGGTCCCAAACCAGGTGCACTACCAGGCTGTGCTATGCTCCGATTTTCTCAGCTTTTATTGTATCGCACATCGTGCGGTACGGTGTGCATTCTAGGCTTGACGTTGCATCACGTCAACACCTAGTTTTAAAAAAAATGGTTTTTCCTTATCAAATGTATATTTAACAAGCACTTTAGCGCTTTAGTGAAGCACTAAAGTTCAACATTCGATCTAAAGGTAATTTTGCACGTTGAGCTAACACTGGATCAACGTGTATTTCTTGATCGCCATGTTGTAACACGTGCAAAATACCATCCAACTCATTCATTGCCATCCAAGGACAATGAGCACACGAACGACATGTTGCGCCCTCACCCGCCGTTGGCGCTTCGAATAATTCTTTATCTGGTGCTGCTTGCTGCATCTTATAGAAAATACCGCGATCAGTAGCTACGATCATTTGTTTATGCGGCAAGGTCTGTGCTGCTTTAATCAGTTGCGAGGTACTACCGACTGCATCAGCAATATCCACCACCGATTCAGGTGACTCAGGATGTACCAGTACCGCAGCATCAGGATAAAGCGCTTTCATTTGTGCGATACCACGGGCACGGAATTCTTCATGTACGATACATGCGCCATCCCACAACAACATTTCAGCGCCTGTTTTCTTTTGAATATAGCGACCTAAATGCTGATCAGGCGCCCAAATAATTTTTTCACCTAAACTATCGAGATGTTCAATGATCTCAACCGCGCAGCTTGATGTCACCACCCAATTGGCACGCGCTTTTACTGCTGCTGATGTATTGGCATATACCACCACAGTATGGTCAGGATGCTGGTCGCAAAAAGCACTGAACTCATCTACAGGACAACCCAAGTCAAGTGAACAGGTTGCTTCTAATGTTGGCATTAACACTGTTTTTTCAGGAGAAAGAATTTTAGAAGTCTCACCCATAAACTTAACACCCGCAACAACAAGCGTCGTTGCAGGATGGTCACGCCCAAAACGAGCCATTTCTAATGAATCAGAAACACAACCACCTGTTAGTTCTGCAAGCTCTTGCACTTCAGGATCACAATAATAGTGCGCTACCAGCACAGCATTTCTTTTTTTAAGCTCTGCTGCAATTTGAGCAAACTTTTCTTGTTTCACTTCTGGGCTGAGGCTATTGTCCTTTGGCTCACCCAAACGATCTAAATGCGCCTGCACAATATTTTTGGCTTCGTTCGCAATTAAATTCGCATCATTCATAAAGCGTCTTCTCTATCCTGCGTGCTTGCATCACTGCAAACTTATAACGTGGGTATCTTGGCGATGATGTGGAGTAAATCACACTGTCCACAAATCAGCTTATAAAAAAAGCCCCACTGTGGAGGCTCTATTATAACGCATATTTACGAGCGATAATCGGCATTAATTTTGACGTAGTCGTAAGAAAAGTCACAGGTATAAACCGTATCTTTCGCTGTACCACGACCAAGGTCAATACGAATCGTGATTTCTTTCTCAGCCATCACCGCAGCGCCTGCTTCTTCAGTATAATCAGGATTCGCGCCACCATCTAAGCAGATTTGTACGTCACCTAACCAAACTTGCACCTTGCTGCTGTCTAAGTTTGCAACACCTGCCTTACCAATCGCCATCACAATACGCCCCCAGTTTGGATCAGAAGCGAATAAAGCTGTTTTAATGAGTGGTGACTCAGCAACACTATAAGCAACATCACAACATTCTTGGGTATTAGCTCCGCCTTCAACCTGAACAGTAATGAATTTAGTTGCACCTTCACCATCACGCACAATCAATTGCGCCAAACGATTCATAATACGCGCAAGTACATCAAGCACTTGCTGGTAACGTGCATCCTCTTTTGAATCAATTTCAGCGCCACCCGCTAAACCTGTCGCTACAAAAATACAAGAGTCATTGGTTGAGGTATCACCATCAATTGTGATGCGATTAAATGAGTGTTCAACTGTCGTTTGTAACAGTTGCTGAACTGCGGCTTTTGAAATCGGTGCATCAGTAGCAACGAAGCTAAGCATAGTTGCCATATTTGGACGAATCATACCCGCACCTTTACTGATGCCTGTCATGGTATAAGTCACACCATCAAGTTCAAACTGTTCAGATGCGCCTTTCGGTGTGGTATCTGTGGTCATAATGCCAGAAGCAGCCTCAGCCCAACGATCTGCATTTAAATCATTTAATGCAGGTTGAATACCCTGCACTAAACGTTCAATCGGAAGTTGCTCACCGATTACACCTGTTGAAAATGGTAGAATCTGATTCGCTTGAACACCCGTTAATTCTGCTAATTTGGCACAGGTACTTTCTGCATTTTTATAGCCCACAGTGCCCGTCGCAGCATTGGCATTACCTGTGTTGATAATCAAATAACGTGGTGTGTTCTCAGCTAAGTGTTTTTTACTCAGTAGAACAGGCGCAGCAGCAAAGGCACTTTGGGTAAATACCCCTGCCACATTCGAGCCTTCTGCAAATTCAAAAATGACTAGATCTCGTCGATTTGGATAACGTACATACGCCTCAGTTGAGCCAATTTTTACACCCCGCACCACATGCATAAGTGGCATTGTTACGTCACCAACAGCCATTTTTAAACTTCCATTAATTAAGCTTTAAAGATATTAGTTTGATATTTAATTAAGAGATTTATCTCATCGGAGTCTTATTTAACTTTACCCCATTTCTGGGTAAGCCTTCGGCTCGACCTACTTTTCTTTCGGGAAAAGTAGGCAAAACCATTTGTCCCCCGCAAAACCTGTTCATTTCTTGCATCTATATAATTTCAATCATCAATACAATATTTGCATCTTCTTTAAATCGGGCAGGTTGCGGGTGACGTTTCCGCGTATCAAAAATCTACTAAGGTTTATATACCAAACCTTGCCTTAAAAGCTTATGCTAAATAATCAGAAAAATCGAGTTTTTATCCATGAACTAAGTAGATTTACTTTGCTCCAAACTCAATAAAATCTGCTTCTTATCCAGACCACCTGCAAAACCCACCAACGCCCCACCAGATCCAATCACTCGATGACACGGCGCAATAATCGAAATCGGATTCTTTCCATTCGCAGCACCCACTGCACGAACAGCTTTTGCATTACCAATCTGGAGTGCAATCCCTTTATAACTACGTGTTTCCCCGTAAGGAATCGTCAATAAAGCCTGCCAAACCTGCTGCTGAAAATCAGTGCCTTGAAAATCAAGTGGTAAATCAAACTGCTGGCGTTGTCCTGCAAAATATTGTTCTAATTGTTGTTTGACTTGATGCAGCATGGGATGCTGCCGATCTTCGACTAATTCAGAGAGTCGTACTCGTTTATGGTCTTCATTGTCCCACATCACGGCGACAAGTGCCTGATCATGAGCAACCAGTTTTAATGCACCCACTGGGGAATCCATATACATATATACCAGTTGCATCACGCTCTCCTAAATGCTTAATTTGACGAAAGCTTCATTAAAACTAAACCAGAAACAATCAATACGGCTGCAATCATTCGCATGGCTGTCATCGGCTCATTTAAGACTAAAATCCCAACCACGAAAGAGCCAATCGCTCCAATCCCTGTCCACACCGTATATGCTGTGCCTAAAGGAAGTGAACGCATTGAAATCGACAATAAAACAACACTTAAAATCATGAAAACAATAGTCACGATGCTTGGCGTTAACTTTGTAAAACCTTCAGACATTTTCATAGAATATGCCCAAATAATTTCAAAAATACCCGCCACAATTAAAATTGCCCAAGCCATTTTTAACAGTCTACTTTATCAATAGTCGGGTCGTCCCAACGTGATTATTTACAGAAGGTCGTCCTTCTTCACTCAACAGTTTACTGTACATTTTGCAATTATGTGAATTGTTGTATATCTAAAAAAAGTTTAAGACCATGAAAATTAAATTTTTATTGCCAAACAATGCTATCAACTTTCATTAATTCACAAGCACCGTTTCCAGTATCCTCCCTCGATAAAGAGCTTTTCCAACGCCATCCATCTTTGGTTTGAATTTCAATTAATGAGCCTTTTAAATAGACTAAATCATCTTTTTTTATTTTTTTCATCTGAGATGCGACATAAGCATCTGCTGGTACTAAATGCATATTTGCGCTATGTCTTGAAATATCTCTTAAAGAAATTGGTGGTTCCTGATCAACACGCCAATAATACCAACGATTACTCTGAGAAATATCAATCTGTTTATATACTTTTGGATTCGCCATTTCTCCCCAACCAACTGCAATATCCATAGGCGAAAACTCAGCTTCACGCCCCAAGTTATAATCCTCTCGACCTAATACACGAAAAGAGCCTTCATAACTTTGCAATGCCACCACCTCTACGCCCTGTTGAGTTGTGATTTGGCTGACATTCGGTGTTGGTTTAATCGCTTTAGTCCAAATTAACCATAAAACAGCCAACCCCAATAAGCCATACATCCATCTTGGCATTTATCTATCCTTTTTATTTCTTAAGGCGTTAATCCATCGCCTTAACTTTTCTAGCATCGTTGTAAATATTTTTTGAACTATAAGTAATGAATGATTATTTTTAGATTGTGTTTGATCAATATGATTAGAACTCTGTTTTTCAAATACCATCATTTCTAAAGGTTCATAATGTGACATTGTTTGTTGTAGTTCGGCACCCAAACTTAAACGTTGTAATGCTAAGGTTACATCATCAATTGAACTGTGATGATATAAAGTCAGATGTCTTGCATCTAAATCAATACAATGCTCGATTAAGTTATCAATAAAAGGAAGCAATGCTTTACGCACACGCTGGGCTTCAACAATACTGCTCATATGCGGAATATAATAATAACTGACATTCATCGTCCCATCATTTGACAGCAGTTCTAATTGTGGTGAACTTTGACTTTTCTGTTTAGATGTTTCAAATTGATTTGTTTTATCAATATAGGCATTGTTTTGTTGTTCAAAAGCCATTTATGCACCATGAATGACTCAAAAAAGATACTGTTAGTATAAACCAACAGTATCTCAGTAAAGTGAAATTTTAGACAAAGTATCAGAACTTTAAACTCAGTCCTGCGCCATAAACCCACCCTGTTTTAGAGTCACTGCCCGTTTGCCAATTGGTTTCTTTAAGCCCTTTGCTGTAGCCATAACCGACATCGATAAAAGGCATGACTCGATTCTTGACGATTTCATAGCGGGCTTTGATGCCTACTTCAGCATCAGTTAGACCGGTTTTTGCAGCATACTTGGATTCATCTCGAATGACCCACTCCATTTCCAGATAAGGCTGCATGATCAACTTTTGTGTGAGTAATAAGTCTCTTTCGGTTTCCAGAACAAAACGCCATTGTTGATCTTTTCCGAAATAGACATGTGCATCTGTTTCAAAGAAATAAGGTGCCATACCATGTAAACCGACCACTCCTTCGAATTGTTCCTTATCCAACTCACGCTCAGGGTTATAACGGTAATTTACCCCTGCTTGTACATCCCAGAAGTCAGTAATATTACGGCTATAAAGTGCAGCAAGACTCTGCTCAGATTTTTCCGATTCGGCCTTGGCATAATCCGCGATGATAAATAACTTGTTCTCATCGGTTCCAATCCAAGTTTTCAATTTGGATTGGAGTGTGCCTTGTCCATCTTCGTCCAACAACCATTGTGTATCTAGCTGAGTCGCCTGATATATCTGTCCACCATGCTCTTTGTAATGGTCAGCATGTTCATCTTTATTTTGCGTCTGTGAGGAAAGCATTGAACTTTGATGTTGCAAATGATCCATCGGCATTGATGCATTTATCGTCGTGTTCTGCTGTGCCAGCCTATCTATTTGCATCATCTGATCGTGCCCTTCATGCGCATAAGCAAATGCACTCAAAGAAGTAACCACACTACCCATCGCCAATAATTGCGTATAACGTTTCATCTTCGAAGATCGCTTAGTGATGTGCATGGCTCGCTCCTTGAGATGATTGAACTGGTGCTTGTTTTGGAGCTTTGCTGTCATCCACATTGGCAACAATCAACTTACTCATCATGCCCGCACTCATGTGATACATCAAATGACAATGGATTGCCCATTCGCCAAGCTCATCCGCAGTCAATAGAGCTGTAACTGTCTTGCCAGGTGGCACAATGACGGTATGTTTATTTGGCATATCCTGTGGAGCCTGACCATTTTCCAACTGCATAAACATACCGTGTAAATGCATTGGATGCGCCATCATACTTTCATTCACAAACTTCAAGCGAATTCGTTCACCGTACTGAACTTTCAATGGTTCGAAATCTTTATCACTGAATTTTTTACCATCAATCGTCCAAATATAACGTTCCATGGTTCCACCCAAACGAATCACTAA
Organism: Acinetobacter sp. Z1; assembly: GCF_024296945.1. Classification (NCBI taxonomy): domain Bacteria; kingdom Pseudomonadati; phylum Pseudomonadota; class Gammaproteobacteria; order Moraxellales; family Moraxellaceae; genus Acinetobacter; species Acinetobacter sp. Z1. The sequence continues at coordinate 2,838,727 of NZ_CP101115.1, forward strand.
TTCACGCTCTACAGGACGGCTATAGCTTTTAGGCTGTGGTTGTAATGATTTCAAATCTTTATAACTTAAAGCTTTATGACCTGCGGGTGTGGCTGCATTCGCCCATCCCAGCAGAGTATCTGAAGCTATTTTTTCAGAAGATGCGACCATCTGATGTTCGCTATGATCTGACGTTGCTGGAGCAGACATATCCATCTGAGCATGTGCATTATGATCCATTTTCGACATGTCCATTTTTCCATGTGCGCTATGATCCATCGCAGTTTGTTGCATCAGTGCAATCTGAGCTTTGTCCTGTGGCATCTGATGCTGACTATGTTCCATATCTGTCATCTTCATTTGCTGATCTGAGCCATGATTCATTTTGCTCATATCCATTTGACCATGCGAACCATGATCCATGCCCATATCTTCCATGGTCAATAAAGCACGTGGACGCGATTGCGGCATCATCACGCTGTTTTGTGCTGGATTCATCTCATTTTGTAATGATGCGATTGCAAAACCTGAGCGATCAATTGACTCTGCTTGAATTTGATAATGCGCTTGAGTTGGTTCAACAATCACATCATAAGTTTCTGCCGCACCAATTCTAAACTCATCGACTGGAATGGGTTTGACCGGCTGACCATCTGCACTGACCACGGTCATTTTTAAGTTTGGAATACGTACATCAAAAAAAGACATTGCCGAAGCATTGATAAAACGTAACCGAACTTTTTCTTCTGCATTGAACGCACCTGTCCAATTTTGCTGAGGTGTTTTTCCATTGACGAGAAAGGTATAGCCAGTGACATCCGATAAATCAGTTTTCAGCATCCGCATCTGATTCCACATTGAGCGATCTTGCCATGTGGCTTTTAAACCTTGCTGCTTTAACTGTTTCCAGACATCGCTGACTGTTTCTCTTTGATTTTGATAATACTCAGCCGACTTCTTCAGATTTGCCATAATCTTGTCACTTTCCGTTTCATGGAAGTCTGACAACATCACCACATAATCACGCTGTGTTTTTTCATGTGCAGCGATAGGTTGTTTTCCTTTCGGATAAATCACCAAAGCGCCGTACAAGCCATCTTGCTCTTGTCCTTTGCTATGCGCATGATACCAATAAGTTCCGTTTTGACGAACCTTGAAACGATACTCAAAACTACCGTTCGGTTTAATGCCTTTAAAACCATTAAAACCTGGCACACCATCCATCAAACCAGGTAACAACAATCCATGCCAATGCAGTGAAGTGTCTTGTTCTTTCAACTGGTTATGCACATGAATGACTGCTTCATCGCCTTCTTCAAACTCTAACAGTGGGGCAATAAATTTGCCGTTGACCGTGATGCGTTTAACTGGCTTTCCTGTCACATTCACCGCGCCTTGGTTAATATTCAGGTGATATTCTTTAATTGCTGCCAAACTATAGGGTGCAAACAATAGGCTTAAGCTAGCAATGACACCAGCATATATTTTTGAGGACATGATATTTTTCCTAATCTGTTAACTTTTCAAATTGCGCGTTTCTCTGAGATGTAGAAAAACGGCTTGTAAAGACAGATCAGGTTCTAGGAGGGCGCAGAATCTCTTGCCAATAACCAGCAAGATGTCGAGCCTGATAGTCCGTATTAATATGCGTACTGAGCTCTAGAAATGGCGAAGAAGATAAACTTGGTGTCTGTTGGTCTAAGGCAAAATTGACTGTTTGGCAATGCGAAGAACTATTGCAGTCCTGACAATGTACATTATCTTGCATCATTCCTTCATGACATTTCACAAAATTACCCGAATGGGCATGTGGCATTTGATGATGTTGATCCATCATTTGCTGGTCATGACAAGACATCGCTTGAATTGTTGTAGAAGTGGTTTGATCAGATTGAAGGGTTTGAACTGCTGCAACGGCCACACTGCTTCCCCCGATGAAAAATATCATCAGGAATACAAACCACAGATGTTTGTATTGCTTGCGGAGTTGCACTAAATGTTCCTTATTTCAATAATCAAAAATGAATTGAGTGTGCTAAGCATAATTTCTTTTATGCTTATGCACAATCATCTTTGCATTTGAATTTCGATAATTTCATCTTAACATCGCTCGAAACTGTTGTTTTATCAAGCGAATCAACACTTCAACAATCATGGGCAAAAATAAAGCAAAATGAATAAGTTAATGCACAAAAAAAGGACAGAAATTTGTCCTTTTTTCACCAATTTGTTGTGAATATAAACAACTGAAATCATTTTGTTTATTTTAACAACATCTTATCCACCTGCTTATCAACACGGTTATCCACCCAGTTATAAACAAAGTTATCCACAGACTTATGTGAAAAATAGGATGAAAACACTAAACTTCTGTCGCACCAACTTTTGCCAACTCTGCACGCATTTGGTCAATCACATTTTTATAGTCAGGTTGACCAAAAATTGCTGAACCTGCAACAAACATATCGGCACCAGCTTCCGCAATTTCACGAATATTGGCTGGACCTACTCCACCATCAACTTCTAAACGGATGTCATGGCCACTCGCATCAATAATTTTGCGTGCTTGACGAAGTTTTTCCAAAGTCATCGGAATAAATTTCTGACCACCAAAACCTGGGTTTACACTCATCAACAAAATTTGATCCACTTTATCTAAAACATAATCAAGATGATGTAACGGCGTTGCAGGATTGAATACTAAACCTGCTTTCGCACCACCAGACTGAATCAACTGCAAAGAACGATCAATATGATCTGTTGCTTCAGGGTGGAACGTAATAATGTCTGCACCCGCATCCAAGAAATCACCAATCATACGGTCTACAGGTGAAACCATAAGATGCACATCAATCGGTGCTTTAATACCATAGTTTTTTAATGCCTTGCAGATACCCGCACCAAAAGTCAGATTCGGCACATAGTGGTTATCCATCACATCAAAATGTACAACGTCTGCACCCGCAGCTAGAACTTTTTCTACATCTTCACCTAAACGTGCAAAATCAGCAGATAAAATTGAAGGAGCAATTAAATAAGGCTTGGACATGGATGACCTGGCAACTTGGAAGAAATGATTGATCAATTATAGCAAATTCAGTCTGCTTAGGGCTGTTACAAACATATTATTCGAGCATTGCAAACATGCAACATGCCGTTGCAGAGATACTATTTTTTTGTGCTTTCATGTTTGTTATGTTTTCTTATGACATAAAAAGATGACCTAAACATATGAATAGCACAACTCAAATTGAAACAATTGAAGCCAAACGTATTAGTAAACGTTTAGTGAATCATTGGAAGCATAAATTTGAAGTATCAGAGACTGAGCTACATTCAAAAATTTTCATGCCGACAGCAACGGTGACTCTTACGCCAAATGAACAGCACTTAGATGTACTGATTGAAAATCAGCAAGATGATGTTCAGCGATTAGAACAGGTGGTGATTGACCATTTAAATCGTATGGCACAACAAGAGTTTATTGTTGAATGGCAGCATCATTAAAAAGAAGCTCATATGAGCTTCTTTTTTTAACCTGCAACTTTTTCTAATTGTATGGCATGGAACTGTAAATGATCATCAATAAAACTTTGAATAAAGTAATAACCGTGATCATAGCCTTTATGTAAACGCAAAGTCAGATGTTGACCGACATCTAAGCAAGCTTGCTTAAACTGTTCAGGATTTAATTGATCATAAAACTGATCATCCAAACCTTGATCAATCAGAATTTCATCAAAAATTCGACCTTTTTGTTGAACCAATGCAGTAGCATCATGCCCTAACCATTGTTGTTGATCAGCACCTAGATATTGGCTAAATGCCTTTTCTCCCCAAGGACAAATACTTGGTGCACAAATCGGAGCAAAAGCAGAAACTGATTTAAATTGTTCAGGATATTTAAATGCCAAAGTCAAAGCACCATGACCACCCATCGAATGTCCAAAGATACCAATTTGACTTTCGATGATTGGAAACTCTTGTAATACACGCGCATACAGTTCATCAACCAAATAAGATTCCATTTGGTAATGTTCAGCCCAAGGCTGTTGCGTCGCATTGATATAAAAACCTGCACCCTGACCAATATCCCAATGATCCCCTTTTGCCACATTTTCACCGCGGGGTGAAGTATCAGGCATAATCAAAATCAGACTTAATCGCGCCGCCATTCGTTGAGCATGTGCTTTGATCGCGAAGGTATCTTCTGTACACGTTAAACCAGCGAGATAAAATAATGCTGAACACGGCTTACCGTCCAAAGCTGCAGGTGGTAAATATACGCCTACTTTAGTTAAACCTTTAAGATGTTGAGATTCAAGTTGATAAATTCGTTGTTCACCCTCAAAACAACGATTTTTTTGCATGAGCTGCATGTTGATCATCCTGTGATTTTGTAATGTCTGTTGTTGTCAAATTCTGTGTAGGAAATAAATATGGTTCTAATTGTGGCAACATCAATTCCATATTACGCCCGATTGCCCATTGAGGTTCAGACGGTTCAACACCTTGTGCAACTTCCCACTTCGTAACAGTTTGCTTAGCTTGTTCAAATGCTGTTTTCATCGAATATTGTTCACGCATTGCCAAATCGAAAAATGCACGTCCGAAATAAGTATAATCAGCTTCATTATTACAACCAAAAGAGGTTTTATCTGCTGCTGAAGCAGTAATAATTAAAGTATCAGGTGATTGTAATGCGGGTATAAAACTACCCGAATAGCAAGCTGAAATCACAATGACTCGCCAGCGAATCCCTGACTTATCTAAGGTTTCACGTAACCACTTCGGATCAACTTGCCCCAAATTTAAAGGCGCATTTTCAATTTCAAAATGATTACGTTCACCATGTGAAGTCATATATAAAAATAACACATCGCTATCACGATTCATTTGCTGACCAATACGGCGTAGAGCCAATTCCATACTGGTTTTAGAAGCGATCGGCACTTCTAAACGCGTCGCTGGATTATTGATTAACATGATAGAACGACCAACCGTTCCGAATCGTGTATCAAACTGCTCTCTTATTCGCTCAATTTCTGATTTAAATACATCCACATAGCTATCGCCAGCCACGCCCATAAAATACCAATGACTTTTAGTGATATCACCATATTGAATCTGATCAAGCGCCTGATTTAGTAAATCAGATTGAGCATAAAACGCATCTTCGGCGAAACTTGGTGGTGTTTGTTCTACTTTCCAAATGGGTTGATCTTTAACTGAAAGCTGCCAAACGACCATCGTCGCAATAGTGGCAATAAAAACTAAACCACGTTCCCACCACGGCCAGTTTAATGCACGAGAAAAGACCCAAATGACGGCGAGACTTTGCCATACGAATAAACCGACAAACAATGGAGGCAAGAAACCATTATAGATACTATCTGGGATAAAATTTAGATAGCCGTTTGAACCCAAATACTGAATTATGCATTGTAAAAGCAGAATATTGGTATCAAGAACAAGCCACAATAATGCAGGTACTAACATCAAGCGAGGTTGATTCATGCGTTGAGAGAGGAAAATACCCACAATCAATGCAATAAAAGGCCAAAGTGCATAGCCAATCAGCCCTTGAGGGTTAAAATCACCAATTTGACCTGCTACTAACCAACTATATAAAGAGTTGGTACATCCACCCAAAACTCCCCAAATAATAAGTTGAGTAATCGATGGATGAACGACTTGTAATGAACGACGTGACCCAAGAAACAACCACATTCCAGCAATTTGGTTACTTTTAAAATCATGCCAGATATTAATAGAGGGCTTAAGGTCAATCATAAAATTCTTCGGGAGGTTCTCTTTTCTAGCCTAAACTGAAAACATGCTATTCTAAATATTGAATAAACCGTACTTTTCTAAAAAGACGCTATGCGTGACTGTAGTTTAAGCTCGACAAGAATTTTTTAGCAATCATGCTTTTGCACTATATCACAAATCTTTACGTAGCATTGACGCAAGCCAAACAATCAAATTGCTCTTATTTATATTTGACCTTTTGGAAAATATGCATCAAAACGACATGCATCTCCCAACCATTGATGATCCGGTGTTTGCTCTGCTAGATAAACAGCATGTCTCGGTCGTTTAACTATCACTCTCTTCGCAATTTTTTGAGCTAAATGCAACAGCTGATCACCTAAATCCATTTCTCCATCTTCAGGTAGTAACATGTGCAATAACTGCATTTGCTTTTTCACTTGTGCTTGTTTTTTCTGGGCTTGATGATTCTGATCACGCTGCGGAAACATAGGATCTAAATACACAACATCTACATATTCACTTTGTTGTGCCAACTCATTTAAATAGCGATTTGAATCGGCATGAATCAGTTGAATGCGTGACATATGTGCTTGTAAAAATGCATCTTGTTCAGCTTGTGCTTTAGTGTATTCCAATAACACGAATAGAATCGGATGTCGTTCAATCAAACGAACATTTGCTCCGAGATAAGCCATAAGTAAACTGTCATGACCAAGTCCTGCTGTTGCATCAATCAAGCTTGGTTTTTCACCAAGTTGACAGGCTCTGGCAAGCATTTCCGATTTTAAGCTGGCCCGTTTTAAACGAGGAATTTCAGCATGCCAATCGGGTTGCATTTTCATGCCATTCGCTGAAAGGCTCAATCCATCTTCATCCAAAACCAATGCCATCTCAGGATTTAAACGCAGAAAACGGGCATTGATCTTTTCAACCAATTGCCCTGTAAGCTGTACACTCAGTTCAGCCAAACGTGTTTGCAATCGCTGAAATTGCTGTTCACATTCTGCTGGATACCAACATTTCATCTGCATTACCAATGCACCCAACCTGTCCACCAAGTCGCCAAGATAAAAAGACCGAAACCGATACGATAATATGCAAATGCGGTGAAGTCATGTTTAGAGACATATCGGATCAGTGCTCGAATCACAATCAATGCAGAAATAAAAGCGACAACAATTCCAACACCTAAAACCACCATGTCATTGCTATGCAATTCATGACGCATTTTATACATATCTAATAAACCTGCACCCATCAGCACTGGAATACCTAGGAAAAATGAAAACTCGGCAGCAGCTTTACGTGAAATACCTAAAAACAGTGAACCAATAATGGTTGAACCTGAGCGTGAAGTTCCTGGTATAAGCGCAAAACATTGGATAAGACCAATTAATGTAGCTTGTTTAAAGGTTAAATCTTCAACTTCATGACTAACCACTTGATGCTGACGACGTTCGGCCCACAAAATAATAAAACCACCAATAATTAAAGCAATCGCGACTGTAATTGCATTAAAAAGATAAGCTTTTACTACATCACCAAAGGTCAAGCCAATAATTACGATTGGAATTGAAGCAATAATTAAATTTAGGCTGAGGCGACGACCTTGTTCTTGTCCTGTAAGTGCACCGATCAAGGCACCCCACAACTTCCCCCAATATTCATAAATGACAGCAGCAATTGCACCTATTTGTACCGCCACAGCAAACATATCTCTTTTTTCAATACTCCAAAAATCAAGTAATTGACCAGTTAGAATTAAATGTCCTGTACTCGAAATGGGTAGAAATTCAGTAATGCCCTCGACCAACCCCATCATTGCTGCTTTTAATAGCAATAAAAGATCCATAATTCACCCTAGTTTTCTTTACCTTGATCTGGAATTTTCTTCCATGCATCATCACGCAAATACACAGGTAATGCCTGTTCAGCATCTACCCATTTTTGTTGCATGGCAGATACACGAGCAATGATTGAGATATCCTGTGCAGTCGCAATAATTTTTGACATAGAATCGTCACTTGATTTTACGAGATCAGGATTAATCAATTCTGAACCAGAACCAATTATTTCAAATTGAGAATAATCTGCGGCATCTTCATAATTTAATAATTTTTCAGCATCTACAGCCTGCATAATTCCATGATCATCTAAGCTAAAATTAGCAATATAGACCTCTTTCATACGCGCATCGAGCACAGCACTGACCTGAGTTAGACCCGTCAAACGATATGCTGCTTGTGCTAGAGCTTGTAAACTAGATATAGGAATAACGGGTAAATCTTGAGACCATGCCAATGCCTGTGCAACAGCAGCATTGATACGAACACCACTAAATGAACCTGGTCCACGGCTAAAGGCGATTGCTGTTAAATCAGAAAGTTGTATTCCTGTTTTCAATAATGCTTGTTCAATTAACGGCAAAATTGTTTGTGTTTGTGCTTTTGGTCGCGCATCCAATTGGAAAAATAGTTCCTGAACCTCATCAATCAATGAAACAGAACACTGCTCATTTGCAGTTTCCAATGCAAGCAACTTCATGCAAAAACCTTAGTCTAAAAGAGATAAAAAACGGTGAGTATCATACTCCACCCAAACGCGCTATGCGAGTTATTGGCTTTTGATAGATACAAAAAAGCCAAGTTGATTCTTGGCAAATAATGAATTGATATTAATTCAATTTACTTGAATGTAAATTCTTCCAACTCTAAGAAGTTTTTATAGTGTTCCGCATAATGTAAGGCACTTAAACGCAATCTCGCAGCACCCTGTTCATCTAAAGTTTTAATTACTTTTCCTGGTGAACCCATAACCACAGAATTATCAGGAATAACTTTACCTTCAGGAATCAAGGCATTTGCACCAATGATGCAGTTTTTACCAATTACGGCATTATTTAATACGACAGCATTTATACCAATTAAAGAGTTATCTCCAATGGTGCAGCCATGTAACATTGCCTGATGACCAACTGTCACATATTCCCCGATATTGAGTTCGATTCCTGCATCTGTATGTAAAACAGCATTTTCTTGGATATTTGAAAAACTTCCAATACGAATTTTAGAATTATCGGCTCGGACAACCGCACCAAACCAGATACTGACTTGGCGACCTAATTCTGCTTGACCAATCACCGTCGCTGTTGGAGCAATCCAACCATCCCACGGTTCATATAATGCTTTTGGACTCAATCCTTGATACTTATACATCATGTTAAAAATTCACCTTGATAAAATATGATTAAAATTTAGATAAACCAAAATGAGGAGGATTTACTAGGAAAGGCCAATTCTTTTGATATCCCAGTCCATATTGAAATAACGACACCAACATGCGTGCAGTCAGCCCCCAAACTATTTCACTCTCAACTTGCATACTTGGAAAATAAATTGACTGTCTCGCAAGGCGAACTTCATACGGTAAAGGCGGCGCATCAATTAACTGTTGTAACGGGGCAAAGAAAATACGATCAATTTCTGTGGGTTGGGCAATTAAATCCACTTCAGCAGGAATCAAACCTACAATAGGTTTGACCGATAAACCACTGCGAGCACGTTGCAAAGGCAAATCACCCAAAAGCTTGACATCAAATGGATTTAATGCAGTTTCTTCTTGTGCTTCTCGTAGAGCAACCACAATATTACTCGTATCACTTGGGTCACGCTTACCGCCAGGAAATGATACTTCACCTGCATGTTGAGACAATTGCATAGAACGCCGCGTGAGCAATACTTTAGGCTGTGCTTCTTGCGTAATCGCAATTAACACAGCTGCATCTGCTTGTTGGATTCGTTTGGAAAAACGCAACCGTTGTTCTAAAAGTTGTATTAACGATGGCTCTTCCATATGACTCATCTCTTATTCTTACGATCCTTACAAATCATCATAACTGAAATTTCAATGACAATCATAGATCATGATGCGAAGTGATAAAAATTCGGTTATGCTGAGTTATCTCTATCGCTGATGATAATTATGAGCTTTTGCGTTGCGTGTGGACATCAAACTGAAGCAAAAATCCCAGTAGGTGATCATAAAACAAGACTGGTCTGCACAAACTGTGGCAACATCCACTATGAAAATCCAAAAGTGATTTGTGGGGCATTAGCAATTTGGGATGACAAAGTTTTACTCTGTCGTCGTGCCATTGAACCCCGTTATGGATTATGGACGCTCCCTGCTGGCTATATGGAATTGTTCGAAACAATGGAGCAAGGGGCCGCACGCGAAACAAGAGAAGAAGCTGAAGCTGAAGTAGAAATTGAACAACTTTACTGCATGTATAATATTCCACGCATTGGACAAATCTATGTCCTCTTTAAAGCCCAATTAAAACAAGGTTTATTCGGTGCTGGTGAAGAAAGCCTAGAATGCCGTTTATTTGAAGAACATGAAATTCCATGGGCTGAACTTGCTTTTCCGAGTGTTGAACATACCCTGCGACATTATTTTGAAGATCGTAAACAAGGACTTTTTCCTTCTCATCTAGAAACGTTAGGTACTCGTTTAGATCAAACAGGTTAAATAAATCATTATTCTAAATTATGAGCTAATTTTTTTATAAATAATTTATCTTCACAAAATAAAAAAACATTCTAATCACTACAATTAATCTAAAAAAACATCTAATTTTCTAGATGTTTTTTTAGAAAAAAGAGTTTTTGTGATTATGGCTTTACTTTTACTGGTTTACACTCAGTATTATTTTGATTAGATAGCTCTTGGCTCGCTAAAGATATTGTAACAGGACCACTCCAACGCTTAGCTAATACACGCTCCTCATCGGTAGGCTTTACATATTTATTTCTATCAATATCACTACTTAGCTTGTCATATATATTTACATATACAGCTTGATAATAAGAATATGTATTTAACCAATAGACAGTATTATTGGCATCCTCAAAGTCAGTTAATGTAATATTAGGAGAGACTGTATTCATTAATAAGTTTTGCAAATTAATTTTCGCGCCACCAATTTTATCAATATTCAATCCAAAAACCGCACCATTGAGTAAACCAAACTTAGGATTTGATAAAATCATACGAACCGAAATAGATTTATCTGTTTCCTCAAAATTTGTAGTACCTGTAGTGCCTATTCGATATTGAATTTGGTCATTACTATCAGTAATTGTACCATCACTATTTATTGATTTGACCGTAGCACAAGTTCCAGACATATCAGAATTTGTTGCATTGGGTTTTATATCTGTTCGGATATCACCATGTTCATCAACAACTATGCCAAGTTTAATTTTATCAGTAATACTTTGATCAGAAAAACTAAAAGTCAGCGTTGCATAAAGTGGGAAAATATACTGATCATTTGACTTAACATTTTCTTTGGTTTTAAAAACATTTTTTAAAAGATTACTTGGTGGGTTTGCTTTGTATATCTCAACAGAACCGTTATATGAAAGGCTGTCAATAGATTGCTTCCATTTTCCTAAAGTACTTTTATCAACAGGATCTGTTTCTTTTAAATTTAACAGTTTTCTATATATCCCATCAGTTCCTGGGATTGTATGACCATTAAGTAATTTCCCAGATGTAATCTTTAAATTTTCTATTGAGTTATTACTAAGGATCATCTGTAAAGTTTCACTTGAATTAATCCCACGAGTAAGTGGATTTAACCAATTATTTTGAGCATTAACTTGTATTTTCGCTGGCTTCACTTTACTTATAAGAGTCACAGGGGGGGAAAGTGTTCCATTTACTATAGTTGCAGGACCGCGCCATTGTTCACCAGAACCAATAGTATATCCCTGTCTATCAGTAATCAATAAGAAACTTCCCATTGAATGAATTAAATTACTACCTACTTTAGGATCAATACATTTACTATAATCTTCCTGATTACATCCAAAAAATCCATCAGTACTATTTGTTGCAGGAAGCCCACTTCCCGTCAGTAAAATTGGCGGTCCTGCTTGCCAAACACCTGCATTTGCTAGATTCAACAATTTTGAAAACATTACTAATGCTTCTTCATCCGAAATACTTGTTACGTCAACCCAAGGCTTCAAAATTTCAATATATGCCCCACTACTTAATTCACTTAAGCCAACGTCTTTACTTAATTTATTCAATAAATCTTTCTTTTCATCAGTTATTTCTGTAGGTTGAATATCGCCTTTGATACTATCTCCTTGCTCTAAACCTATTGCATGAAAAATTTTTACTAGAGCCAAAGCAACACGTATAGTCTCATTATTTTGATCAATGGTTGTCGGCATTTGTCCAGTTAAAGAACTCGCTATATCAATTAAACGTATTCTTGGTAATGGGAATCTTAGCTCTTTTACTTTATAAATATCATCAAGCTTTACATTACCTAAAGTGATCTTTCTAGCATCTTTGCCTTGTATATAGAAACTAACAGTATCACCCACTTTGCATGCACCAGTCATAACGTTACTTTCTAACTTCGTTACGAAATGATTAACTTTATCACTGCTACAATCAAAATTTAATCCAGCAATTGGATAATCTAATACGAACTGCAGACAGTCATCATTTGTAACTTTACAACTTGTATTAGATGTAACTCCACCTACCCCTTTTGTTGGATCTTCATTAATTTTTGCACTCTCGCCTCCACAACCATTTAAAAAAAGTGTTAATGCCGAAAAAGTGAATGGTAATAATAGTTTCTTATACATAATTAATTTTCCCTAAACTCTAATTACTGTAAAACAGAAATCTTTATCTGTCCTTGATTGGAAAGTTCTTGTTCACTGACATCTACAGCCGAAGCTAAAGGTGTCATCATTAGATATTTGATATTTGAAGGTATTTTAATGACACCGTATATTGCTGAATGCTGAAATAATGTTGCGGGGAGTAACCCATTTTTAAAACCACTTACACCCTCTTGCATGCATCCTTTATCATCAAGAAATACAATTAATGGCCAATAATAACTAGGTTTCTGATTGCTAGATGCATAAGAGTCAACTTGAATATAGTCAACTTTGGAATCAAGTTTAACCACTTCATATTCAAATTTTTCTTTCAGTGGTTTACGAGGCCAAAGTCCAATTTCTTTTTGTGACGTTAGTGTTTTAATAGATTTTGAATAATTCTGTAAGAAACAGCGATCATTTTCAAATGCCACTGCTAAATCTTCAGCAGATAATCTGACATAGTTTTCAGCTAGTGCAATTGTAGTTGAGCTAGCTGGTTGTTTACCGATTATTTTGTCAAGAACTGAGCGACTGACTCCTTTTTTCCGTTCAATCGTTTCCATACGACCACTGCCATCTGGCAAAGAATAAAATCTTTTTTTTCCTTCTAAATTAAATTCTTGATTTTCCAAAAACTCATTATTTACGTATTCAGTTCCGTCAATATTAGTGAATGGTTTAGTTTCATTTCCTGTCGGCAGAACCTCCGTTTTATCTAAATTTTGAACAATTAAATCGGGAGGTGTAAAGGAAATAATTTTTGGCTGCTCTACATTTACTTTTACTGACTTTTGCTGTTCTATCTTTGGACTAGCTTTTGGTTCTATTTTGTTTACTGATTCAACTTGGTGAGCCTTGTTATTTACCTCCACTCCATTTTCAACTCTTGGTTGCGTTTGTTTTTTAGATTGAGTTGAATCAACCACTAATGGTTTATTTATCTGTTGCTTCTCTTGTGATTGCTGCTTGGCTGGTATTTCTCGTTTAACCGTTTCGGCAACACGATTATCAGAAGCTAAAGGTTTATTTTCAATTCTTCTAGGCACAATCATTGGACGACCATCTGGCCCAATGATTGTATAAAAACTATCAGCGTATACATGCGATCCACTTGCATATGTAAGACATAAGGTTAGCAAAGCAAGTTTTGATCGTTGATTAATTTTCTTTTCCATTACCATCTAGTTCTGTAATTAATACCAAGTAATGTTACTTTAGTATTGGTTTTAATATCTAAACCAGCATAAGGGTTAAGTAGGATGTTATCTACACCCGTTTTATTTGCAAGACTACTGGTATTCGCAGGGATATCATCACGGCTACGTAAAAATCCCAAAGATAAATCTAAATCAGTGTCTTGATCAAAACGATATCCAATACCTAGACCAAACAATTGGGCATTATTAATTGGTACCATCGTATTCCGCTTATCATCAGGAATAGAACTAGTACGTGGCTCATATCCCATGCGTAGTTTTAAACGATCTGTCGCTGAGTATTCAAAGCCAACACCCCATCGCCATGATGATTGAAACTTTAAAGGTAAAGCAAGAGAACGATCTGTTACATCATTAGAAAGTAGTTTGGCAACTTTTAATAATGAAATTTGGCGGTCAAATTCAAATTTAAATTTATCCCAAGCCGCAAAATCAGTCCAACCAACATCAAAATTCATTTGTAAATCTGGAAAAATTTTATATTTTATTCCTGCTTTAAAATGTTGCGGATATTTAAAATCCATAGCCATTAGACCAGACTCAACATTCGGAACAAAACCTGGTAAACCTAAAATTGCGGCAAGAATTTGCCCTGTTGCAGATGAATTAAGACCTGCGACTAATTGTTGAGGTGCTGTTGCATTATTAATTAAGTATTTACCACGCAATCTCATTTTAGCTTCACTTTGATAAACCATACCAAAGCTAAAATCATCAGTAGGCTCCCATAAAATACCTAGGTTATAACTTGGGCTAAGAGATTGCTCTAGAGAAACATCCATCGCACCCATTTTATTGAACGGGTTCATGCCTTCTTCAACATTACACACACCAAATAGCAGTAGGTTAGTAATAATATCGCCATTTCCTTTAAATGGCGCACAAACAACCTCATCAATCATCCGTAAAACACCGATCATTTCGTTCGGAAATCTTAAATCAGTTTTTAGAGCGATTGCTTGATATGACATACCAAATGAAGCACCTATCGAAAGATGATCATTTACTTGGTAACCGAATGAAGGTGATAAATAAGTTATACGTTCTAATGCAACTTGCTGTCCCATATAATTGCTTGGATTACCATCTTCAGCTCCAAATCCAGCAACTAAAGGTGCATAAACTGCTGTTGCATATGTTACTTTGGAACCTGGTGGCTTGTAAGCAATTCCTGCCGTAGGTGCAACTAATGGAGAATTAGGTCCAAGGTCGACGATCTTCTTTAGAATTGGAACATAGATGCTTGCATATTCAACATCTCCACTTACCGTACCTTTAAAATCAGTACAAATATTGGCATTCACTTCAGGCCCATCATTACAGACAAGCGGATCATCAGAATAACCAAAAACGTTATAACCTGCAGGTGCAGAGTAATCTCTTTTAATTGCGAAATTAGCTAAAATACCTTGTACATCAGTTTGTAGACCTTCAATTTTAGCTAATGCAGCAGGATTAAAATGAACCGCACTGATACCTGGTGGATCAGCTGTAACAGCATTTCCTAAAGATAAAGAACGCAAATCTACAGACAAATCTTGACCAAGTTGTGCATGTGTAATATTGGAAAGTCCAGCGACTACAATTGCCATCGTTAAAGGACATAATTTAGGATATTTCACCTTTACATCTCCTTAACGTAGCTTCTTGCCGAAACCTATAATATCAAGCGGGAAAGATAAGCCTAATGAAACATCAGGCGCATCTTCTGTCAAACCAATCCCCACAGTTCCATTTACAATCGTTTCTGGTGAGACTCGTACGCCTAATGCAAATGAAAGCATTGCACTACTTTGATCAGCTGATTTATAACTTTCATCATTTTTAAAATAAAATTGAGCTCCAGTATTAAAACTTTGTTGGTATGACATTGTTAATGAAACATCATAGTTAAAGGAGTAAGCAAAACCAAAAGAAAAACCACCACTTAAACCAGGATCAAAGCTTTCAAGAACACGGCTTCCTCTAAGTTGATTTAAACCAGACTCTTTCAAGCCATAGTTTGCAGATACAGAAGTAAATAAAACCACAGGGTCAATATATTTACGTGTACTCGCACCAACACCAACTGAATAATATCCTTTTCCAGTTGATAACTCATCAATACCAATTTCATATGGGCTATCACCTGTTTTAGTAGATAAACTACCAAATAGAACTAATGGAAGACGCCCTTGTTTTAATGGAAAAGGCTCCCATCTGGCCCCAAAGTTTATATCTCCCAATCCAGCTGCGGTTTTATCTTGTAATAAATCTTTTTTTGCAACTAAAGGCAATGATGCTGTTAAAGTTAAATTGTCTAAAAAACCATACTGAACAGTAAAAGTATTTGTCAAAGTATGGTTTGCATCTTCCTCAATACGTAATCTAGCTAATGCACTTGTACTATCACCAGTAGCTAAATCTAAACGACTATCTCGATAGTAAGTATAATCAATGTCATAATATGAGGAAAATATACCCTTTTTGATTAATGAATATTGACGTTCATTTGAAGTAAATACTTCTTGTAAATTAGTCTCTTTTGTAGCATCGCCTTCTTTTGCTTGCAAAGCAGTTGCAGCTTGATCTGCACCACTATCAACAGCCACCTGATTTTCTTCAGATTCAACTGCATTGCCTACTTGTGTTTGATCACTCTGAGCTACTTCTTCTGCGTAAATATTTGATGTGATAGCACTTAAACTTAAAGCTAACACTCCCATATTCATCCATGTATTTTTCATTATGACACGTCCTACTTATGCATTTAATTTAATGAATTTAAGTTATTTCCGCTTATAGTACATACGCATATAAGTCGTAATAGGCTTATTGTAATTACTTGAATTAGGATCAGCATCCAGAACTTTGCGCATGGTAGAAGCTTTATCTGCCAAACGTTCGAATCTTTGTGAAGGAAATTGTATTTCAGCAAGCGCATATTTATTAATTGTTGCATCCTCCACATGCCTCATATCTACATCCTGTAATGCCAATAAGTTTTTTCGATACGGCTCTGGTACATCTACAATAAATAGAGTGTTATTATCCCAAATTTCTTTAAACCTAGACTCATCAAAGCTTATGTTTCCCAACGAGGGATCAGCCACATAAACCCTTCCATCTTTATATGCTTTATAGACTACAAAATGCTTAAATCCAGCATAGGTAATTGGAACAATAGCAGGCTGATTTAAAGAGGTAAGATCAGAAAACTCCCCCCTATATCCGCCGCTATTCATCCCCAAGGCCGTCACAAAACGCTTCATATCCAATAGTGAAAAACTACGCCGCTCGATAATTCTTTGATACTCACCATATTGGAGTAATCCAGTCATCGTTTGCTGCTCAGTAAGCTTTAAACCACCATAACCATTTAACAAGGTCGTTAAAGCTGCAGAACCACAACTATAATCATAAGCTTGACGAACGATACCCCTAAACTGATCTTCAATTGCCGGTTTAATAACTACCGCTTCACGATGATTACGAGTAAAAGAGGAATTTCTGGAGTCTAAAGTTTCTGTGAAGTACACAGCACCTTCTGGTTTTTTTTCTATTTCGAAGGCTTGCGTTGTAAAGTAATACATCAATGCTGAGCCTAGAGCAATCTCTAACATAAGTCTCTTTCTTAACAGTGGCACTACTTGCCTTATTCATTTTATTATTAGTGTCGAAGACACTACATCCCTGTTTGTTGAAGATACCTTTTTTTATACAAAAAAACAGCATTTTTTTAGTTTTTTTTGACGAAATGTAGCTTTAAATGTAATTTGGTAATTTCATGCAAGTTAGATGGTGATTTAGTTACATCTAAGTTAATAAATATTATTAAAAATAAAAAAAGCGCAATTAATTGCGCTTTTTTTATTTTAAGTAATTAATGACCAGAAATTGTAATCATAGAACCTTTAACATCGTTTGCTCCAGTTGAGCTGAAACCACCGCCATTATTGTAGTAAGTTTGAAGTCCTTGAACTTCAACATCACCAATTGATGCAGCAGTTGAACTTCCTAAACGAACACCTTTAATATACATATCAGTTGCAGGCGTTGTAGTGCCCGAACCAGTAATGATTCGTAAGTAACCATTATTTGTAGCTTCTTTACCAACAACACTTACTTTAGCAGCAACAGTTAAATTAGAACCTGACGCATCAGCAACTTTAATACTATCTAAGAAAATTTCACCTGCTGCACGGTTACCAGCAGTACCATTTCCTGTACCAGTTTTAGTTGAACTATCAACAATGCCTAGGTTATTGATTTCTAAACCACCTTGCATAGTTGTACTTAAAACAATCATTGCGCCTTGAGGAGCAGCACCTAACTGAATATTTGCGTCCATTTTACCTGTTTTTAAAGTTAAACCAGATAAAATCTTATTATAATTTGGGGTTGCACCTGAATCATTAGCACCACGGCGAACTGCTGTTGGACTTAATGCATTTGAAGCAGAAACACCAATTTCACCAATATAAATATCTAAACCAGAAACTGCAGCGGCAACGTTAAGGAATGCTCCACCAGCAGCAGTCGTACCAGCATCAGTATCAATAGCAAGCTCAGCAAGTAAGCCTGAAGTCAGTTTACGAGAAGTATCATAAGCATCACCAGCAGCATTTACAGGGGCTTCAATTACAATACCATTTGTAGCAGTTTTACCAGTTCCATTACCTTTAATAACAATCGCACCAGCAGTAGCAGTACCACCAAAGCCAGCAGTACCAGCAGTACCAGCAGCAGCAAGACCATTATTATCGTGAATTAAAACTTTTTCGATTTCAATTTTTGAAATACCGATACCTAAGTTGATACCGTCTTGACCTGTTGCAGCGCTTAGTGCAGCATCATCCATTGACTGCATAGCCATTGCATTTGCGCTAATCGCCATTGAAGAAACTAAAGCAAGTTTAGTAAACATTTTCATTGAGCACTCTCCCAAGAGCATTTATTTTTTGACTTTCACTACTCTAAACTGTCCACGGTCGTTTTTTTCTTAATGACAACTTGAACTTCCAATCCTTGAGTAGTTCGCTTAGCAAGTACTAAATTACAGGTTTGTTATTTTATGTTCAACTCCTGTTAAGCTTTTTTTGTAGATATCCCGACAAACGGCGTTCACCTAATTTGAGATTTATTTGAGCCTTGATTTCACAACATTAAGATAGTTCGAGATTTTTTTATTTTAGATTTTTCTTATCATGAATCTTCGACATAGATTCTCACCATTTATCATTCTCTAATACGTTTCCAAATGTAAACAAGTATTCATTTCCTGCTCCTCAAGCGACCTTTATAACTTTATTTCATAAATAATAATCTATCCATGATTTGAAAAGCCCCATTTAAGATGATCAAATACGATAAAAATCGATACTAATTTTTGGTTGTAGTACAATTTATTCCCCAAATGTTGATGAATGTATTTTTCATTTTATGTCGTATTTTCAGCAAAAACTTGATCGCCAATTTACTTCAGCATTTGACCTACTTTCCCAGCTCAAAGACCTAACTGGTTTAGTTTTTTTACAAGATAATAGCGTGCCTATTATTGGGTTTTTACCAAAGAAGTTTTTAATTTTACAAAATTCAAGCTCAATACAATTTACTCAAAGTCGATTAAATCAATATCAACAAATCAATCATTCAACATCAATTTTAGATTTCGCAAAATTTAATTTAACAACAGATGATAAAAAATCCACACTATCCTTTCATGGCGGCTATATTGGTTTTTTTAGCTATGACTTTAGCGCCAATCAATTTATAAAAGTGCATTCACATCAGCAACCCAGTTTTTTCTTGGGTGAATATTCTACTTTTTTAAAGTTTGAAAAGAATGCTTGGTATTTTTATAGTGATGATCTTGAAGCAGACAGTATTTACCAATACATATCAAATTTAATTGATCAGCCCTTAAAAGCCGAACAAGATCGATTGTTGTTAATTGAGGAATTTTCACCTAGATGGTCTAAGCAAGAATATTTAAATAGTTTTAATCAAGTACAAGAATATATTAAAGCAGGTGATTGTTACCAAATTAACCTGACACAAGAATTCTCAGCTCGCTCTCAAGGTTCAGTATTAAGTCGTGCGCAAGACTTATGGGAGCTAACTCATGCACCTTATGCTGGCTATCTAAAAATTAATGATTTTGAATTACTCAGTTGTTCACCTGAATTATTCATTGAATTTCAAAATGATCGGAAAATTAAAACGCGCCCAATTAAGGGAACAATGCCTCGTTTTGATGATGCTGAACAAGATCAAATCTCGAAAGCCAAGCTTAGAAACTCTCAGAAAGATCAAGCTGAGAATGTCATGATTGTCGATTTACTTCGTAATGATTTAAGTGTTTATGCAGAAACAGGGGCGGTAAACACCACAAAATTATTTGAAATAGAAAGCTTTAATCAAGTTCATCATATGGTCAGTGAAATTACAGCGACGTTAAAAGAACAAGTCAATCCAATGCAAATGTTATTGTCTGCCCTCCCAGGTGGTTCAATTACAGGGGCACCCAAAATTCGTGCAATGCAAATTATTGAAGAATTAGAAGGTGCACCACGTGGTGCTTATTGCGGTAGCTTAGGTTACTTCAATTTTGATGGAACAGGTTGTTGGAATATCTTGATTCGTAGCATCCAAAAATATCAAGATGAATTATCGATCTGGGCAGGTGGCGGGATTACAATTGCTTCTGATGCAGAAGCTGAATATCAAGAATGTTTTGATAAAATTTCTGCCATGCTTGATTTATTCAATACATGGCAGATAAACAAACACTGATTATTTTCAATATAAATTTATAAAACATGCGTTTTAAGTGTATCTACCAAACGCTGATTTTGTTCATCAGTACCAATAGTGATGCGTAAATATTGGTTGATTCGTGGTTTATTAAAGTAACGAACAATAATGCCTTGATCACGAAGTTGCTGAGCTAACAGTGCGGCATCATGTTGCGGATGCGTCGCAAAGATAAAATTCGCTTTTGATGGTAAAACCTCGAAACCTAAAGCAGTAAGATCACTTACCAAGTGCTCACGGCTCTCAATTACTTTTTGACATTGCGTTTCAAAATATTCCTGATCTTCAAATGACGCTACAGCAGCAGCAATTGCAAAACGATCAATCGGATAAGAATTAAAACTATTTTTTACCGCTTCAAGTGCAGCAATCAAATGGCTTTGAGCAATTGCAAAACCAACGCGTAAACCTGCCAACGATCGTGATTTAGACGTGGTTTGGCAAACGACTAAATTCTCATACTGGTTAACGAGTGAAACTGCAGACTCAGCACCAAAATCGACATAGGCTTCATCAATTAAAACCACTCGATCAGGATTTGCTTTAAGCACCTGTTCAATTTGATCTAAACCTAAAGCAATACTAGTTGGTGCATTTGGATTAGTGATGATGATGCCACCATTTTCCTGAGTATAATCAGACACATCAATTTCGAATTTTTCATTCAATGGAATTTGCTTTGTTTGAGTTGAAAAAAACTGACTATAAACAGGATAGAAACTATAGGTTATATCTGCATATAGAACAGGTTCCTTCTGAATAAAAAATGCTTTAAAAATATGTGCTAAGACTTCATCTGAACCATTACCAACAAAAACTTGGTCAATATTGACATTTTGTTGGTGAGCAATCGCTTGCTTTAGCACCGTTGCATCTGGGTCTGGATAAAGACGTAAAGCGTCTGCATTGTTCGATAAAACTGCTTGGACTGCTGCTACAACTTTTGGTGATGGTGGATAAGGATTCTCATTGGTATTGAGTTTAAGTAAGTTCTGAATTTTAGGTTGCTCGCCTGGCACATAAGGCTCTAGTTCACGAACTTCGGGACTCCAAAAACGCATTTTATCGCTTGTTAATGTCATTGTTCTACTCTCAATATATCTTTAAAAAAGGGGCTTATCAGCCCCTATCTATTTCTCGAATCGGTTATTGATAACGGTAACGTGCTGAACGTGCATGAGCATCAAGATTTTCTTCAACTGCAAGAATATCTGCTGTTCTCGCCAAAGTTTTAACACCCTCTTGCGAGCACATAATCAAACTTGAGCGCTTCTGAAAATCATAAACACCTAAAGGCGATGAAAAGCGTGCTGTCCCAGAAGTTGGTAGAACATGATTTGGGCCTGCACAATAATCACCAATCGCTTCGGGTGTATAACGCCCCATAAAAATGGCACCTGCATGTCGAATTTCTTGGCTCATCAATTCAGCCTCATCAAGACATAACTCTAGATGCTCTGGCGCGACTTGATTGATGAGTTCCACTGCTTCCGCACGGTCTTTCACTAATACTAAAGCACCGCGATTTTGAATCGAAGTTCGAGCAATTTCTGCTTTCGGCAGCGCACTTAAATGTTTTTCAATTGCTGCATCTACTGCGTTTAGGAGTGCTTCATCTGGCGTAATAAAAATGGCTTGTGCAACAGTATCATGTTCTGCTTGAGACAATACATCCATCGCCAACCATTCAGCATTATTCGCACCTTCGGCATAAACTAGAATTTCCGAAGGCCCTGCGATCATATCAATACCGACTTGACCAAACACTGCACGTTTTGCAGCAGCAACGAAACGATTTCCTGGACCTGTAATTTTATCAACCGCAGGAATCGTTTGAGTTCCATATGCCAATGCAGCAACAGCTTGTGCGCCACCAATGGTAAAAACTCGACTTACCCCAGCTAAATAAGCCGCTGCCAATACCAATGGATTCAATTCACCATTTGGTGCAGGAACGACCATAATAATTTCTGGAACGCCCGCCACATGAGCAGGTAATGCATTCATTAATACTGAAGAAGGATACGAAGCTAATCCACCAGGCACATAAATCCCAACGCGATCTAGCGGTGTGACTTTTTGACCGAGTGTATTACCTAACTCATCTATATAAGTCCAACCTTCTTGTTTCTGTGCTTGATGAAAAGAACGAATGCGTTTTGCAGCGAGCTCCAAAGCTTCGCGGATTTCAACATTTAAACCATCAAATGCTGTTTTCAATTGAGCCTGAGTCAATTCTAAATCTGAAAATTGATGCGCTGGATGTCGATCGAACTGCTGCGTTAATTTGAGCACATGATCATCACCATGCTGACGAACATCAACAATAATTTGATCTACAGTTTGTATGAGTTGAGGATCATTTACAGTTTCAAATGCTAACAATTCAGCAAAAGTCTGTTTAAAATTTTGATCCTGAGTCGATAAACGTCGCATCAATTTACCCACAAGGCAAAAAATAGAAGACTAAGTTTACTCTTTTTCATCGTACTTGTGGACAACATCTCTGCCTAAAAAGTCGATGAAAAAGAATGGACTTTTCAATAAGTAGAGATTCGACCTATTCATATTTACATTTATTGAATTATAGATAACTTTAGAATGACTAAGTTTTATTCTACTTAGAACGCTGAAATAAAAAAGGTTAACCGAAGTTAACCTTTTTTATTTCGATCTCACAGCTTATTGTTGCTTAGCGTTAATAGCTTCTTCTAGCTGCACCAAAATTGGATTAAGTACTGCTTGCTTACGTTTAAAGCTCGCCTTATTGACAATCAGCCGCGAAGAAACTTTGCAAATTTCCTCTAACGGCTCCAATCCATTAGCACGTAAAGTATTACCGGTATCCACCACATCAACAATGTAATCACCCAATCCAACTAAGGGTGCGAGTTCCATTGATCCGTATAGCTTGATTACATCAACCTGCTCACCAAGGCTTGCATAATACTGACGTGTTAAATTGACATACTTCGTGGCAATTTTTAAACGCCCTTTTGGACGTTCCATGCCAACTTTACCTGCTGTCATCAGCTTACAATTCGCAATTTTTAAGTCAAGAAGCTCATAAACATGCTGAGCGCCATGCTCCATCAAAACATCTTTACCTGCAACACCGAAATCTGCTGCGCCATTTTCAACATAAGTCGGCACATCAGAAGCACGTAGAATTAAGATACGAACTTTTTTATGGGTTGTTGGAAAAATCAATTTACGAGATTTATCAGGATCCTCAAGTAAATTAATACCCGCATTTTCTAGTAAGGGTAATGTCTCTTTTAAAATACGACCTTTACTGAGTGCTAAAGTTAAACCATGATCAAAATTTCCCATTACATCAAAATTTGGATCATCGTTTCTTAAGTCATTCATTCTTTTACTCGCTTAATCTGAGCACCTAAACTTTGCAATTTTTCTTCCACATGTTCGTAACCACGATCAATATGGTAGATACGATCAATCAGTGTTTCACCTTCAGCAACCAAAGCAGCAAGTACAAGTGAAAATGAAGCGCGTAAATCAGTTGCCATAACAGGCGCTGCTTGAAGTGTTTCAACTCCAGTAACAACAGCATCATGACCTTCAACTTGAATATTCGCACCCATACGTGAAAGTTCTGGTACATGCATAAAACGATTTTCAAAAATTGTTTCTGAAATCGTTGCAAAACCACGACCTATCACATTGACTGCCATCAGTTGAGCTTGCATATCAGTTGGAAAATCTGGGTGCGGTAATGTTCTAAAACTGACTGCTTTCGGGCGTTTACCCTGCATATCTAGCTCAATCCAGTCATCACCACGAGTGACTTCTGCACCCATTTCTTCAAATTTATCTAAGACCGCTTCTAACAATGTAGGATCAGTATGTGTGGTTTTAACTCGACCGCCAGTAATTGCAGCTGCTGCTAAATACGAACCTGTTTCAATACGATCCGCAACAACAGCATATTCGCAGCCGTGCAAACTTTCAACACCAGTCACCACTAAAGTATCCGTGTCTAAACCTTCGATCTTCGCACCCATTTTAATTAACATTTGCGCAAGATCAGTAATTTCAGGTTCACGAGCCGCATTTCGAATCGTGGTCACGCCATCTGCTAGTGCAGCAGCCATCAAGATATTCTCTGTACCACCGACAGTGACCATATCAAAAATGACTTCACCACCTTTTAAGCGACCATCTACTGAAGCATGGACATATCCATTTTCAACTTCTATTTGTGCACCTAAAGCTTCTAAAGCTTTCAAATGCTGATCGACAGGACGTGAACCAATTGCACAACCACCAGGAAGTGAAACTTTGGCATTACCATAACGTGCTAATAATGGACCTAACACCAAAATAGATGCACGCATGGTTTTTACAAGTTCATAAGGTGCGAATTGATTGTCTAAGGTCGATGCATCAGCTCGAACAATATCACCCTCATAACTCATGGTGATGCCTAAACCCGCAATCAATTTCACTAAGGTGTTAACATCTTTTAGGTTGGGTACATTGGTTAGCGTAGTTGGGGAATCAGCAAGAATCATTGCTGCGAGTAAAGGCAAAGCAGCATTTTTAGCGCCAGAAATACGTACTTCACCCTCGAGCTTAACACCGCCCGTGATTAAAAATTTATCCATTAATATTTAGGCTCCGAAAAGGCTTGCTTTGCGCCATTCGTCTTTTGTCATTGCACGAATCGTAACAGCATGTACTGCACCACTCGCGATATAAGAATTTAAAGGTGCATAAACTGCTTGTTGGCGAGTGACGGTTCTTTTACCCTCAAACTGATCATCAACAATTCGAAGGTCAAATTTTCCAGCCTGACCGCTCACTGCTACTTCTGCTTCAGGGAAAGCTTCTTTTAAAATTTGCGTGAGCTGCTCAATATTCATTAACAAGACCTCTTATACAACCATCGGTGTAAAACGAAACATTTTACTATAACTTTTTCAGATAATTCAGTAAGCAGTTTCTTTTTTTATCAATAAAAAAAAGAGGCTCGATAACAAGCCTCTTATACACAGGATAAATTAATTCAAAAGTGCAAGCTCATGTTGATATGAGCACTGTATTTTCCTGTGTTTAGCAAGTTGTCTTTTTAATTTATCAGTTAATTTTCTAATTGAAGTGTACATATCATCGGCTGTTGCCTGTGCAAACAATTCCACGCCAGGCAAACGAATAATTGCTTCAGCAATATGGTTTGCACTGCCTTTGTGTGAACGTTTATCAATTTGATGATCTTTAGCCAGCTTAATCTGCATACTATTTACTTGATCTAAATGTTTCGTCATCTGACTAAACTTTTCTTTTATATTCTCTTCTATGGCTGGCGTAATGGTTAAATGGTGTCCACGAATTGTTATTTGCATAATTCTATCCCTCACCTTTTTCTCTGGATTCAAGAGAATTACTTAAATAGATTTAATGCATGTACATGTTGAATATCCATTAAATCATTACCGTAATTCCTCTAGTGATCATTAAAAAAATTCATTATTCCGTAATAATGAACGCTTAGAATAGTCACACCTTCAAATTTAGATCAAGACTTTTCTTTCAGAAGATGAAGGAATATGTAACGATTCACGATATTTTGCGACCGTTCTTCGTGCTACTTCAATCCCATCATTTTTCAACATTTCAGCTATCGCATTATCCGACAATGGTTTACGAGGATTCTCACTCGAAACCAGTTTTCTAATCATTGCACGAATAGCCGTAGATGATGCTTCTCCACCTGATGTCGTTCCAACATGACTAGAAAAAAAGTATTTCAACTCAAAAAGTCCACGTGGAGTCAGCATATATTTATTGGTCGTGACACGCGATACGGTAGACTCATGCAATTCAACCTCCTCTGCAACATCACGTAAAACCAAAGGTTTCATTGCCTCAGGCCCATGTTCCAAAAAAGCACGTTGATGTTGGACAATACATGTTGAAACTTTTAATAAAGTCTTATGTCGTTCATCTATACTTTTTATAAAGTTTTTTGCCTCTAACATCTGATTACGCAAATAGACATTATCATCACTTTGATCTGCACGACGAATCATGTTTGAGTAAAATGAATTAATTCTTAGTTTAGGCATAACATCAGGATTAAGCTGAACTTGCCAATGATGGTCTTTCTTTAATACGACAACATCTGGAACCTGATATTCTGATTCTTGTTGATCGAATTCCAATCCAGGATAAGGCTTCAGTGTTTTTAATAAATCAACAGCACTTTGTAGTTGATCTTTTGACAATCCAGTTTGCTTTAATAGTTTATTTAAATCATTAGAAATTAATAACTCATAATTTTTCAGTAAAATTTTAGCTTCATTTAAATAAAGCGTTTTATCATTTAACGCTTCCAGTTGAATTTTCAAACATTCAGCTAAACCTCTTGAACCCACCCCAACAGGATCTAATCGCTGAATATGTTTGAGAACAACAGCAACTTCATCCTCTTCAACTTCTTCTTCGCTTTCCATTTGATGCAGCAAACCAACGACTGCTGATAAAATATCTTCTAATGTGGTTTCTAAAAAACCTCTGTCATCTAAAGAATCAACAATGCAATATGCGATTAGCTTATCTAAGTTGGAAAAGTGCAGAAGATTAACTTGTTCTAAAATATGTTCTTTTAAACTCAATTGAATTTGACGATTATCTTCTCTTTCTTCAAATTCAGGAGATGCCAAAGCAGTTGATTGATGCGTATAAATATCATCCCACTCTGTATCAACAGGCAAATCATTTGGTAAATGATCTGCATTTAACTCCGTCGTCAAATCACTTGATTCTTTAACCTCTAAAGTGGATAAACTTTCAGTCGTATTGATATCTTCTATTTTTTCTAGCAATGGATTACTATCTAATTGAATTTGTATTTCTTGTTCTAACTCCAAACTCGATAATTGTAATAAACGAATCGCCTGTTGCAATTGAGGAGTTAACGATAGATTGTTCGCAACTTTCAATCCAACAGATAACTTCATACGATCTTCCTTTTATAAAACAAGCAAAAAACATGCCCATATAAATATTTATAACATAAAGCAATGTTTACGCATACAAGGAAAAAACTTTTCAACTGACTTATCTGTTCAAAAAACTAGCAAAAGAATAAATATTTGTGGTAGTAAATAGTCTGCTTCGCGCCCAGAGCTAGCTGAAAATGATTATTCAGTTTAAATAAAACTTTTATTAAAGCAGATAGCATCTTTTATGATGAAAATATCAACTACTTTATATTTTGTTGTTTTAGGCATTCAATCATTTCATCCAATACTTTCTGCCCCTTGGTTCTTCGCACAAGATCATTTAGATCGCCGGCTAAAAAGCCAGACCAAGCTGTACTCGTTGAACTGGAGGACATTGTATATCGCCCACAAGCAGAACAGACCTTTTGGTCTGCTGTTATAAATGCTACATAAAGTTTTGCTCCAGGATTATCTAATATCCATTCACGAATAACTCGAAGTGCTTGATATTTTTCCTTAAGTTTTTCTAACCACTTCCAAACTAAAAAACCTAAATAGACAATTCCAATTGCAGATAAAAGTTCATAGAGAATCATCTCACTCCTAATAGCTTTTCTTATTTAGCATCTAATTAGGATAAAAATAGCACGACTCTTTTAATATTGACTTAATTTTCCAAAAAAAACACCCCCTCTGCATTAGCGGAGGGGGTGTTAGTATTTAAAAGCTGGCGATGACTTACTCTCACATGGCAAGTGCCACACTACCATCAGCGCGAAGAGGTTTCACTTCTGAGTTCGGGAAGGGATCAGGTGGTTCACTCTTGCTATTGTCGCCAGCAAACTGTTGTGGTGTTTTCGGGTCTTATTCACGATGTAATCATCGTATGCCTTACTTACGGTCCAAAGAGTTATTAACGGATTAGATAATTGGTCTGTATTGTAACTAGTTTGTACACTAAATCAAGTTAAGTATTGAATTTATCTTGAATACAACAACTGTTTGGGTGTTGTATAGTCAAGCCTCACGAGCAATTAGTATTGGTCAGCTTCACACGTCACCGTGCTTCCACACCCAACCTATCAACGTCCTAGTCTCGAACGGCTCTTTAGAGGACATAAAGTCCTAGGGAAATCTTATCTTGAGGTAGGCTTCCCGCTTAGATGCTTTCAGCGGTTATCCCTTCCGAACATAGCTACCCGGCGATGCCACTGGCGTGACAACCGGTACACCAGAGGTTCGTCCACTCTGGTCCTCTCGTACTAGGAGCAGATCCTCTCAAATTTCCAGCGCCCACGGTAGATAGGGACCGAACTGTCTCACGACGTTCTAAACCCAGCTCGCGTACCTCTTTAAATGGCGAACAGCCATACCCTTGGGACCTGCTTCAGCCCCAGGATGAGATGAGCCGACATCGAGGTGCCAAACACCGCCGTCGATATGAACTCTTGGGCGGTATCAGCCTGTTATCCCCAGAGTACCTTTTATCCGTTGAGCGATGGCCCTTCCATACAGAACCACCGGATCACTAAGACCTACTTTCGTACCTGCTCGACTTGTGGGTCTCGCAGTTAAGCGCGCTTTTGCCTTTATACTCTACGCGTGATTTCCGACCACGCTGAGCGCACCTTCGTACTCCTCCGTTACTCTTTAGGAGGAGACCGCCCCAGTCAAACTACCCACCAGACATGGTCCTCGCCCCGGATTACGGGGCAGAGTTAGAACCTCAACATTACCAGGGTGGTATTTCAAGGACGGCTCCATTGGAACTAGCGTTCCAACTTCAAAGCCTCCCACCTATCCTACACAAGTAAGGTCAAAGTTCAATGTCAAGCTGCAGTAAAGGTTCACGGGGTCTTTCCGTCTAGCCGCGGGTACACTGCATCTTCACAGCGATTTCGATTTCACTGAGCCTCTGCTGGAGACAGCGCCGCCATCATTATGCCATTCGTGCAGGTCGGAACTTACCCGACAAGGAATTTCGCTACCTTAGGACCGTTATAGTTACGGCCGCCGTTTACTGGGGCTTCGATCAAGAGCTTCGCTTACGCTAACCCCATCAATTAACCTTCCAGCACCGGGCAGGCATCACACCCTATACGTCCACTTTCGTGTTTGCAGAGTGCTATGTTTTTAATAAACAGTTGCAGCGGCCTGGTTTCTGTGGCTGCCAATAGCTCAGGGAGCAAGTCCCATCACCGTCAGCAGCGTACCTTCTCCCGAAGTTACGGTACCATTTTGCCTAGTTCCTTCAGCAGAGTTCTCTCAAGCGCTTTGGTCTACTCGACCTGACCACCTGTGTCGGTTTCGGGTACGATTCCTGTGTAACTGAAGCTTAGAGACTTTTCCTGGAAGCATGGTATCAGCCACTTCACTGTACAAGTACAGCTTGCTATCAGCTCTCAGCATAGAGCACCCCGGATTTGCCTAAGATGCATGCCTACAGCCTTCCACCTGGACAACCAACGCCAGGCTGACTTAACCTTCTCCGTCCTCTCATCGCATTACACAGAAGTATTGGAATATTAACCAATTTCCCATCGACTACGCCTCTCGGCCTCGCCTTAGGGGTCGACTCACCCAGCCCCGATTAACGTTGGACTGGAACCCTTGGTCTTTCAGCGAACGGGTTTTTCACCCGTTTTGTCGTTACTCACGTCAGCATTCGCACTTCTGATACCTCCAGCATACTTCTCAATACACCTTCATCGGCTTACAGAACGCTCCCCTACCACTTACGCTAATGCGTAAATCCGCAGCTTCGGCACATAGTTTTAGCCCCGTTACATCTTCCGCGCAGGCCGACTCGACTAGTGAGCTATTACGCTTTCTTTAAAGGGTGGCTGCTTCTAAGCCAACCTCCTAGCTGTCTATGCCTTCCCACATCGTTTCCCACTTAACTATGATTTTGGGGCCTTAGCTGGCGGTCTGGATTGTTTTCCTCTTGACTACGGACGTTAGCACCCGCAGTCTGTCTCCCGGATAGTACTCATTGGTATTCGGAGTTTGCATCGGTTTGGTAAGTCGGGATGACCCCCTAGCCGAAACAGTGCTCTACCCCCAATGGTATTCGTCCGAGGCGCTACCTAAATAGCTTTCGGGGAGAACCAGCTATCACCAGGCTTGATTAGCCTTTCACCCCTATCCACAAGTCATCCCCTGGCTTTTCAACGACAGTGGGTTCGGTCCTCCAGTTAGTGTTACCCAACCTTCAACCTGCTCATGGATAGATCGCCTGGTTTCGGGTCTACACCCAGCAACTAAACGCCCTATTAAGACTCGATTTCTCTACGGCTCCCCTATTCGGTTAACCTTGCTACTGAATGTAAGTCGCTGACCCATTATACAAAAGGTACGCAGTCACCGAACAAGTCGGCTCCCACTGCTTGTATGCATGCGGTTTCAGGATCTATTTCACTCCCCTCACAGGGGTTCTTTTCGCCTTTCCCTCACGGTACTGGTTCACTATCGGTCAGTCAGGAGTATTTAGCCTTGGAGGATGGTCCCCCCATATTCAGACAAGGTTTCACGTGCCTCGCCCTACTCGTCATCATTGTGTGTGCCCTTTCGTGTACGGGAATATCACCCTCTACGTTCGCACTTCCCAGAGCGTTCCACTAGAACACACACAACTTAATGGGCTGCTCCCCGTTCGCTCGCCGCTACTAAGGGAATCTCAATTGATTTCTTTTCCTAAGGGTACTGAGATGTTTCACTTCCCCTCGTTCGCTTCATAAACCTATGTATTCAGTTTATGATACCCGCCTTATAGCGGGTGGGTTCCCCCATTCAGAAATCTCCGGATCAAAGGATATTTGCCGCCTCCCCGGAGCTTTTCGCAGGCTATCACGTCTTTCATCGCCTCTGACTGCCAAGGCATCCACCACATGCACTTAATTACTTGACTATACAACCCCAAACAGTCGTTAACACATACAAGTGAGTGTTAGCGTTGCAAACTTAATTGCTACTATTCGTTGTCTGTGAACTTAATCACCATACAGCTTCAATCTAAATTCATTACCAAAACGCTTGATTCAGTGTTTTTGCTAGTTCTCAGATTAACTCTTCATCCAACTGAAATACTTACGTATTACTGTTAGTGTTGAATTAATCGAGTTTGAACAATTTATTTCAGACTCAATTTTCTAATCTGTTAATGATTAACTACCACCTCGTCGGTGCGTAGTAAACTGTGATAAATCACAGAAGTTAATAAACTCAAATCAAAATCTCTTTTGACTTATTTAGGTATTTATTAATTTCTATAATTTACTTTAGCTTTGAATTAATTTCGTTCTTACAAACTCTTTTTAATTCATGGTGGAGACTAGGAGAGTCGAACTCCTGACCTCCTGCGTGCAAAGCAGGCGCTCTACCAACTAAGCTAAGTCCCCAGCTTAAATCATAATGAACGACATATCTTTCAATCTAGCAGCTTGTGATTATTCATCACTTCGTCAGTAGTGGTGGGTCTGACAAGACTTGAACTTGTGACCCCACGCTTATCAAGCGTGTGCTCTAACCAACTGAGCTACAGACCCTCAGATACATCTTCGAAGAACAACTTGTTGTGGATTCTTACCGGCCATCAATCTTTCGTTAAGGAGGTGATCCAGCCGCAGGTTCCCCTACGGCTACCTTGTTACGACTTCACCCCAGTCATCGGCCACACCGTGGTAAGCGTCCTCCTTGCGGTTAGACTACCTACTTCTGGTGCAACAAACTCCCATGGTGTGACGGGCGGTGTGTACAAGGCCCGGGAACGTATTCACCGCGGCATTCTGATCCGCGATTACTAGCGATTCCGACTTCATGGAGTCGAGTTGCAGACTCCAATCCGGACTACGATCGGCTTTTTGAGATTAGCATCCTATCGCTAGGTAGCAACCCTTTGTACCGACCATTGTAGCACGTGTGTAGCCCTGGTCGTAAGGGCCATGATGACTTGACGTCGTCCCCGCCTTCCTCCAGTTTGTCACTGGCAGTATCCTTAAAGTTCCCGGCTTAACCCGCTGGCAAATAAGGAAAAGGGTTGCGCTCGTTGCGGGACTTAACCCAACATCTCACGACACGAGCTGACGACAGCCATGCAGCACCTGTATGTAAGTTCCCGAAGGCACCAATCCATCTCTGGAAAGTTCTTACTATGTCAAGACCAGGTAAGGTTCTTCGCGTTGCATCGAATTAAACCACATGCTCCACCGCTTGTGCGGGCCCCCGTCAATTCATTTGAGTTTTAGTCTTGCGACCGTACTCCCCAGGCGGTCTACTTATCGCGTTAGCTGCGCCACTAAAGCCTCAAAGGCCCCAACGGCTAGTAGACATCGTTTACGGCATGGACTACCAGGGTATCTAATCCTGTTTGCTCCCCATGCTTTCGTACCTCAGCGTCAGTATTAGGCCAGATGGCTGCCTTCGCCATCGGTATTCCTCCAGATCTCTACGCATTTCACCGCTACACCTGGAATTCTACCATCCTCTCCCATACTCTAGCTGACCAGTATCGAATGCAATTCCTAAGTTAAGCTCAGGGATTTCACATCCGACTTAATCAGCCGCCTACGCACGCTTTACGCCCAGTAAATCCGATTAACGCTCGCACCCTCTGTATTACCGCGGCTGCTGGCACAGAGTTAGCCGGTGCTTATTCTGCGAGTAACGTCCACTATCCAGTAGTATTAATACTAGTAGCCTCCTCCTCGCTTAAAGTGCTTTACAACCAAAAGGCCTTCTTCACACACGCGGCATGGCTGGATCAGGGTTCCCCCCATTGTCCAATATTCCCCACTGCTGCCTCCCGTAGGAGTCTGGGCCGTGTCTCAGTCCCAGTGTGGCGGATCATCCTCTCAGACCCGCTACAGATCGTCGCCTTGGTAGGCCTTTACCCCACCAACTAGCTAATCCGACTTAGGCTCATCTATTAGCGCAAGGCCCGAAGGTCCCCTGCTTTCTCCCGTAGGACGTATGCGGTATTAGCATTCCTTTCGGAATGTTGTCCCCCACTAATAGGCAGATTCCTAAGCATTACTCACCCGTCCGCCGCTAGGTAATGTAGCAAGCTACATTTCCCCGCTCGACTTGCATGTGTTAAGCCTGCCGCCAGCGTTCAATCTGAGCCATGATCAAACTCTTCAGTTTAATATCATTTGTGCTTTATTCTAAGCACCAAATCTGGCTCATCAATTTTCTGACTTTAATTTCTCAAATAAACTTCGAGTAATTTCTACCATTCAATCAATGAAATATTTTCGATCGATTAACCAGTAAAAATCCACACAAGTTGTTCTTCTATTCTCTTAATGATCTTCTCGATGATTCGTCATCATCAAGCTAGGTCGGCTATATTACTCTGAATTTCTTCAAAGTCAACAGGTAATTTAGATATTTATCAAACTTATCAACCAACTCAAGAATCTAACCAATCTAGCCAAATCCTTGTTTCTCAACAAGTTTTTATCTGCATCACCGCCGATGGATGTGCATTCTACAGCATTTCCAAACCAACACAACCCCTTTTCTTAATTTCTTTTTATTTATTATCTCAAGTGGTCAGCTTTTGAACAAAAACATCTTTTTACTTATATTTTTTGAACAAATTTGCTTTAATTAGGACAGAACAATTAATTTTTGCTCTTGCTATATATTATGATGAGTTCGATTCAAACAATCACTTAATGACTGCATTTCGCATTTTCAGCGACTAAGGACTTTTATGCATTATTCAAATTTTATCTTGCTTGGGTTGTTATCTGCTGGAGCGTGCTCATTCGTATTTGCAGCAGACACTGCAAATCCAGCAAGCAATGCTATTACAAACCAAACCTTTGAACAAAATACTTCAACACTACAGGCAATAAAAGATTTAAAACATATTACAAAAAACGATTTAAAAGTGAATGCGAATGCGGCACAACCCGATCAAGTGAAAGATCCACTACAACCCCTTAACCGTCAAATCTTCGCTTTTAACGATGCTTTAGATCGTAATGTATTAAAGCCTGTTGCAATTCAATATGTTGCCAAAGTTCCTGAACCTGTTCGTAATCCATATCGCCAGTTTCGTAAAAATTTAGGTGAACCTTGGAATGCGGTAAATCAATTAATTCAAGGTCGTCCTAGCCGAGCAGCCAAAACATTAGGACGATTTACGGTTAATACTTTAACAACTCTAGGTTTTGCTGATCCTGCGCGTCGTTTAGGACTGCCAACAGAAGAGGAAAGCTTTGGGGTGACATTAGGATATTATGGTGTTGCCTCTGGCCCATATGTGATGCTTCCTTTTTTTGGACCGAGCACTTTCCGTGATGGTTTTGGTTTAGCTGCAGACAGTTTTGGTCGCCCTCAAAAATATTTATTAGATGATCAAGAAGGCATACTTTGGTCGACTAATGTTTTACAAGCGATTGATGCTCGCTCACAAATTTTAGATATAGAAGAAAGTTTAAAAGGCGATAAATATGCAATGATTCGCGATTTCTACCTACAAAGAAAAGCTTTCCAAATTGCTGAAAAGAAAGGCGATTCAAACGATATTTCCTTTATCGGCGATGTTGATGATACCGATGAATCATCTCCAGATGAGCAATAACTTTATAATCATTTTATTACAAATCTAAGTATTGCTTGGGTTTTAAAAGCTTTAGCAATACTATGTTTTTCATCATATTTCATCTATGATGACTTAAAAAATGATCACTTAAAGGATCGGCAATTTATTTATGTATTTCATCCAACCCACACGCTCAGTAACTTATCTAGATCAAGCATTAAGTGAGTTACCAAGCCTGCAAATCATTCAAGTGGATGATTTAGAATTGTATGATCAAACCATTATTGCAATTGCTGATGTACAAGATTTTTTAAAATATCAATGGAAACTCCCAACAATTGTTCTTGCTTTTGAACATGAAGGAGCTGCACTAGCTCAAGCTTGGGAGCTAGGTGCGTTGGCTGGTTGGATGTGGGATAATCTCCCTAAGAATCCAGTACACTCTTTATTTAAAATTGACGCGCAATATAAACGTAATCAAGATAGTCGTGATTTACCATCCGCAGCTGAATTACAAAAGCGTTTATTACCAAATCCAATCGAACTTCCAAATTATCAATTTGAGTCTCTGTTTCAGCCATCCGCTTATTTGTCTGGTGATTGGTATGATTATTGGAGATTGAATGATCATGAAGTTTTATTTTATTTAGCCGATGTTTCTGGTCATGGTGTTACTAGTAGCTTACTCACATCGTGGATGGCTGCTTTTCATGGTCGCTCCAAAAGACCAAGCCAATTAATTCAAAAGCTAAATGCCATGCTGATGCAAGAAAATATTGAAAAACATATCACTATGGTGGCAGGTATATTAAATCTAACAACAAATGAAGTATGCTGGTCTAGCGCAGGACATTATCCACCACCCATCATTTTTGAACCAAACAAACCGCCACAAATTTTAACCACCAGTAGCTTTCCACTCGGCTTAACTGAAGAACTCGAGGTTGAAGAGCACTGTTGTGTGTTAAGTCGTCATGCACGATTTATTTTATGTTCAGACGGTGCACTTGAACCATTTGATGGTGGTTTAAATGATCAGTTCAATCAATTGGTCGAACATCTACAAAATGATTCCTTTCAAGCACCAGAACATGTAGCTGATGACATTGCAATTCTGAGCTTATGTCGAATGAATTAATTTAAATATCAATATTTTAATTAGATCACACCATCCAACCACTTGTGTCTAGAATATCACTATGGGATAATTTTATATCCTTTCTCTGAAAATGGCATTTATATGTCAACAGGTCATGTTGAATATGCAAGTTTGAACGGAACGCATATTTTCAAACTTATTGGCGAAGTGCGTGCTCACTCTTGTATAAGTTTAGACAAACTACTTAACAGGATTGAACAACAGCAAAATGTTGTTGGTGCAATCGTTGATTTGACTGAAACCACATTTATTGACAGTACTGTATTAGGCATACTGGCAAAATTGGGGTTAAAGCTCAAGCAAGCTCATCACATACAAGCAGTTATGCTATCGACAAATCCAGATATTACAACCTTAGCCAATAGTATGGGGCTAAGACAGGTTTTTGTTATCTTAAATTATTGTGGCGATCCAAATGTATGCACATTAGAGCTTACTGAGGAACATGTTACTCATAGCGCTATGTTAAATACCGTACTTGATGCACATAAAACGTTGATGCGTTTAAATGACAACAACCAAAATATGTTTGAACCACTCGTTAAGCAATTGCAAAAAGAGCAAGATTGCTTGAATACTGACGTACAAAAACAAAATGCTTGATTGTTAAGCTAACTACATTGGCTGCTCTATGACCTTACTCTCTGTTGCTCAAATGAATTCTCAGAATGACATTGAAGATAACTTCATTGTTATAGAAAGATTATTACAACAGAGCAAGGCACAAGCAGCTAACCTGATTGTCTTCCCTGAAAATTTCGTGTGCTTTGCCGCAGGTAAACAACGAGAAACTGCTGCTCAGTTTGAAGCAATCCAACAACGTTTAGAACAACTCGCACATCGATATCAAATTTGGATTATCGCTGGTACATTACCTTGTCCTTTTCGTCCTGATGGTTCAATCATTACTGATGGTCGTGTGCGAACGGTCAGCTTATGCATTAGTCCTGAAGGCACTGAAGCACGTTACGATAAAATTCACTTATTTGATGTTCAAGTCGGTGATGCTGTTGGTGGATATCAAGAATCTCAATTCTTTGAACCAGGCGATCAAGTGGTTGTCGCGAAAACACCATTTGGTAATATCGGTCTCATGGTCTGTTATGACCTACGCTTTCCTGAACTTGCTTTAACCTTACGTCAGCAAGGTGCACATATACTCTCTGCCCCAGCAGCATTTACCTACACCACTGGCAAACTGCATTGGCAATTACTATTACAAGCACGTGCGATGGATAGTCAATGCTATGTTTTAGGTGCTGCTCAACAGGGATGGCATGGTGAAAAACGCCAAACTTGGGGACATTCAGGCATTACCGACAGTCGCGGTCAACTTTTACAAATGGTCGATACTGAAGGTCAGGCATTAATTACCAACTCGTTCGATATCAAAGAACAGGAATCAACTCGCCTATCCATGCCATTAATGCAACATCGAAAATTAATCAGCTATTGATATATTCCTATTGGAAGCACTGATTTCTTCCATTGAAAATTTATAATTATAAAAATAACTGACTAACATAATCATATTTTATGCATGCATGATCGCTAGAATGATGATTTAATAAGAATTAATAATCATCGTAGAACAAGTTTCAACATTTTCTCACCATGAACCGTGTAACATCTGGCCTTAAATTGCCTCAAGCTCTATCTATGTATAAATTTATTCCTTTCTTCTTTTTCTTAGGGACAACAGCACACATACATGCAATGACAGATGATGTCTTAATTGATCCATCCACTCAAGTACAAAACACATTACCCACCCCGCAAAATTTATCTATAAACAGTTTTGGACAATGGATAATTGGTTGGGGTACTGGTGCTGAAGGAGCGAGACAACGATTAGAAAATATCAAGCGCGAAGACATCATCATCATAAAGCAGAAAGGAACAACTTTAGAGATGATCCAACTTTGGCAACAATATTTTGAACAGCAAACAATAGCTAATCCAAATAATCCTACAGCACGAAATAGAGCGAAACTATTAAAGAAAATTGCAGATCTTTGGTAATTCCAAAATCAAATAAAGTTGGCAATATAGGCTTTTGAATACCCTTTCAATTATTGATTGATTCTAAAATTGCTTAATCAATGCTTTAAGACCAATATATACTGGGTAAAGTTAACTATTTATTGAGAGCTGCATGGGTGAAGAACACCAACAACTATTATTAGATAATCAGTTATGTTTTCTAGTTTATTCGACTAATTTAGCAATCAACCAAGTCTATAGACAGTTGCTTGCGCCGCTTAAACTTACCTACCCTCAATATCTTGTAATGTTGGTTTTATGGGAAAAAGATCAAGTTACTGTTTCTGAAATTGGTGATCGATTATTTTTAGAGTCTTCGACATTAACACCTATCTTAAAAAAACTAGAGTCTGCACAACTGATTCATCGTAAACGCTCAAAAAAAGATGAAAGAATGGTGATCATTTCACTCACTGAGCAAGGTATAGATTTACAATTACAAGCTATTGATATTCCACATCAGATTACCCAAGCTGCTTCATGTAGTCCAAAGACTTTATTTGAGTTGAAAAACCAACTTGCAGAACTACGTCACAATCTAACCAAGTGATTGCCCTATTTACAATTTGATTACTTGTTTTTGATTTTATATCGTGTACGATTTAATTGAACTCAACATTAATTCAGGAATAATAATCATGTCTCTAGAACAAGTCGTATATCGAGCAAAAGCCAAAGCAACAGGTGGTCGTGATGGTCGAGCTACATCATCAGATGGTGTCTTAGATGTTCAATTAGGTGTGCCAAAAGAAATGGGCGGTGCCGGTGGAGCAGTGACTAACCCTGAACAACTTTTCGCAGCTGGTTATTCTGCATGTTTCCTTGGTGCAATGAAATTTGTAGCAAATCGCGATAAATTAAAAATTTCAAAAGATGCATATGTTGAAGGTGAAGTTGGAATTGGTCCGATCCCAAACGGTTTCGGAATTGAAGTGACGTTAAATGTATATTTAATTGGTTTAGAACAAGCTGAAGCAGAACAATTAGTAGCAGCAGCACATATCGTTTGTCCTTATTCAAATGCAACACGCAATAATATCGATGTGAATTTTAATATCGTTACTGCGTAATTAAATTTATAAAAAAAGCAGTAAGGTTAACCTTGCTGCTTTTTTAGTAACTATTCTAAAACTTACTCTTCTGCCGCTTCATTGGTCACACGTAGAACCTCTTCCAAGGTTGTCTTGCCAGCCAAAACTTTCAATAAACCATCATCACGAATCGATGCAGCATGACGGCGAGCATAATTTTCTAGCTCATATTCAGCGGCATTA
The DNA here is from genome assembly GCF_024296945.1 of Acinetobacter sp. Z1. Lineage (NCBI taxonomy): Bacteria > Pseudomonadati > Pseudomonadota > Gammaproteobacteria > Moraxellales > Moraxellaceae > Acinetobacter > Acinetobacter sp. Z1. The sequence continues at coordinate 2,878,187 of NZ_CP101115.1, forward strand.
CCGTGTATTAGTCGGCGCATGGATTCATCAACAGGCACAATTTCATAAATTGCAGTTCGTCCACTAAAGCCAACATGTGAACAACGTTCACAACCATGTGGCTCTGGTAATTCCATATGCTCATCTACTTTTAGATGTTGAAACACTTGTCTCTCAAATGCATCCGCTTTACGCCATGTCACGCAGTGCGGACAAAGTGTGCGAACAAGACGTTGTGCAATAACACCAATCAATGAGCTCGCTAATAAGAATGGCTCAATCCCCATGTCTTTTAATCGCGTCACAGCACCAATTGCAGTATTGGTATGCAAGGTAGAAAGTACCAAGTGACCTGTGAGTGACGCTTGAACTGCAATTTCAGCAGTTTCAAGATCACGGATCTCCCCGACCATAACCACATCAGGATCTTGACGTAACATCGCCTTTAAGGCACGGGCAAAGGTCATATCAACTTTGGTGTTAACCTGCGTCTGCCCAATCCCTTCTAATTGATATTCAATCGGATCTTCAGCTGTCAAAATATTACGCGTATTGTCGTTTAAATCAGAAAGTGCGGCATATAACGTTGTGGTTTTACCCGAACCTGTTGGTCCAGTCACCAAAATAATACCATGCGGACGATGCACCAATTGTGTCAAACGATCATAATCATTTTGCATCAAACCCAAATGAACCATGTTCAGACGTCCAGCTTGCTTATCGAGCAAACGCATCACTACACGCTCACCATGTGATGACGGTAAGGTCGAAACACGGACATCGACTTCACGTCCAGCTAATCGCAATGAAATACGACCATCTTGCGGAACTCGTTTTTCTGCAATATCCAGTTTAGCCATGACTTTAATACGTGATACCAATAATGGTGCTAGCTCACGGCGTGGCTGAACAATTTCTCGAAGTTGACCATCTACACGTAAGCGTACTGAAAGTTTTTTCTCAAAAGCTTCAATATGAATATCTGATGCACTGACACGAATTGCTTCTGACAATAACGCATTGATCAATCTGACGATTGGTGCATCATCTTCTTGGTCCATTAAATCTTCTGCTTCAGGAACTTGATCAGCCAAACTGAGTAGGTCTGGATGATCCTCCAATCCCGCTGCGACCTGTTGCGATTCACCGGTATCGCCTGCATAGCTAGAACTTAATAAAGCATGGAATTCTTGATCAGTACAAAGTTGATCATGCGCTGATTTCCCCAAAACTCGACGAGCTTCCTGCAATGCTATACGTGCAGTGTCCTTTTTACGCACGATAAAAACTTGATCGCCTTCATAACGTAATAAAACGCCATGTCGTTTAGCAAAACTATAAGGAATTTGTATTTGTTTAAGTATTTGCATCACAATTTATAATGATGAAAGAGATGGTTGAGTGTACTCTAAGGAGATTACAGCGTGAAGTCTGTTTAGCATACTCACAAAGGAATTTTGCAACTTGACTCAAAATAATCAATATCAAGCTCCCCATTCCAATACTTTAAAATGGTGGGGTGAGCAACAATTTGAACTTCAGCAAGCCAAAGCTTGGCAATTCGGTTCATTGTTATTCCGTCTTACGCGTGGAATAAAAGAGTGGCGCTTAGAATACCATCGCCCTCAATCTCAGCATGACTACGAACAACAATGGAAAATCTTAACTGATACCGAATTTGCTATGCCACATCCAGCAAAAATTGAACGCTATATGTTTCACAAAACCAATAGTAGTTTTCATTTGATGCCACGCTTGTCTGATCGCTCTGTGGTAATTAAACCTGTTGATCCTATTTACATTCCTGCTGGGCAACGTGGAACCTTGTATATCAGCACCCCGTTATGGATTGCTGGCTTAGTCAATGGGCTTTCAGAGCCATTATTCGACATACCTGTCATTCAACCCAAAGATACGTGGTTTGGTAAAAATCCGCAGCAGGGCGAAATTTGCTATGCAACCTCTGTGGATGGTCGAACGGATTTAAACCTACTCAAACCTCGTGCATTCCGTGCGGTTACACCTATTGAGTTCCATAATACCAGTCAACATCAATTACGTTTTGATCGTATGAACGTCCCTGTTCCTGCACTGCCATTATTTTATAGTGAAAGTACAGGACGTTTATGGACGTCACAAATCAAGGTCTATTACGAAGGTTCTGAACATCCTGCGCGTATTCGGATTGAAAATAAAACCCCGACCCAAGCAGGTGAAGTGACTTATGTACACCCGCCTCGCGCTCCAGGCAGTAACTTATTTAATATGTTTGATTCGTTTTTTTAAGAGGATGCCATGTCCGATACCAATATCCCAAAAGATGTCGCATCCAGCATCACCAGCTTATATACCAATATTAATTTTGAACGACTGAGTGAAATTCTCGTCGCCATTATTTTAGCTTTTATTGGCTTTGTAATTGCTCGAATTGTTTCAAATGCGTTTATTCGCACCATTGGTAGTCGTTTTAATGCTCATCAACGATTACTGTGGCGTAGAGGAATTTTCTACTTTATTTTCTTACTCTTCATTATGACGAGTTTAAGAGAAGCAGGATTTAAACTCAGCGTGTTCTTAGGTGCAGCAGGGATTTTAACGGTCGCGCTCGGTTTCGCATCGCAAACCTCTGCAACAAACCTGATTAGTGGATTATTTTTAATTGGCGAAGGTTCATTTGAAGTTGGCGATACCATTCAGATCACCTTAATTCGTGGGCAAACCATTGAAGGTGAAGTGATTTCGATTGATTTACTCTCTGTTAAACTATTAACACTCGATAATGTCTATATCCGTTTGCCAAACGAACAACTGATTCGAACGCCCGTGATGAACTTATCAAAGTTTCCGATACGGCGTATTCCAATCACGTTAGCGATTAATTTCCATGAAGATATTATCAAAGTAAGACAAGTGCTTTTAGACGTCGCATCAAAGTATCCATTGGTCATGGATGATCCAAAACCAACTGTCACAGTCACCGCCTTTAGAGAATCGTCGATTGAACTTCTATTTGCTGTATGGTGTCGTCAAGAAAATGCGTTAAAAGTACGTGATGAAATGCAAGAACGTGTTCGAAATGGTTTCTTAGAAAATGAAATTGAAATTCCTGTACCGAAAATGGGCTTAATTGATCGCCCCATCCCTTTAGAAGATGATGAGGTCGATCAATATGCCCATCAAAAAGAGCTCAAAAAAGAAGCCAAAGAAAAATAATTACGATTCTTCGGAATGTTGATCAATCGATGGTGGTAATGGTGCAAGATAGGCGATCACAAGCATGATTGCACCTGATCCAATAAATGAAATGACACGAGTTAATGTACCACTTTGCGATAAATCTAATAACAAAAGCTTAGCGACAACGATCCCCAATAATGCAGCACCCACAAACCAGACTTGTCGAATGTGACGGCGACTTGAAAAGGTCATCAAAACAAAGGCTAAAACCACCCACAGCAGCGTTAAACTGAGTTGCACATCACCATTAGACCAAATTTCTACGCTCCACAACGGCGTATCAAAATAATGATGCATAGCACGTACAACAATACTACTCAGCACCAACAAACCAGTTAAAATAGTGACAATCTTTAAGCCTGTTCTAAACTCTGCTTGAATCATCATTTGATGTTGATAAATCGTCCAAGACATTGCTATCAACATGAACAAAGAAGTGGCATCAGTATAGTTTAAAATTGGCATAAGATAATAATGCTCAGCAGAATAGTAATCTAAGCTGATCATTATTAGCCAAATCAGATTTAAACTGATCACAGGTGTTTGTAATAAGATTTCAGAATCTTTTCGCATAAAAGCAATATGATAACCAATCGGTAATATTGCCAAACCGACCAATGGTAAGATTGGAAAAATTGCCAAGCCTATGCTGGCTGAGCTTAACCACAATATAGTTGACCATAGACTCAGATGTTTTTTGTAATCCCCGATATTGGTTAAAATAAATACCAACCCTAATGCAGCAACCATAAAACAACTTTGTTGTAAGATACTTTGCCACTGGTGCTGAGTATAAATTTCAATCGCAAAACTTTCTGCATAAACTAAAAACAGCAAACCTGATATTAAAATGAGTTGTAAGCTCGCCCACTGCAATCGTGATTTAAAATGAACGGCTAAACTAAACAATCCAAGTAATACTACCGCTATTGCTATGTATGGACTTAATCCATGCTGCTGCCATTGCATGTACTCAACACCAGCAATCGCCCCCGCAAACATACCTAAAACAAGGAAAATTCCACTGAGCATTCGTGCACTGAAATATTTTTCCACTTCTTGATAGTGCAATAAATAGAAAGCTGAAATAAATTGTGCTAACGCAAAAATAACCGTGCTCAATATCGGGAAATGATCATTTGACCAAACTTGAAAAAGCAGCGCGATAGAACTAAGTAAAACTAAAGCTACACCAATATAGCGACTCAAACGATAACGCTCAGTCACGCCCCACACAATCAATGCCGTTCCTTGAATCACCCACCCCACTGATGTCCAATGTGCGCCTTTCGCCAATGGAAAAATCAATGCTGTAAATACCATGGCAAGGATAAAAAAGCTTTTCGCTAAAATAGAAAGTTGTCGATGTTGTCGTTTAATCCATATATTTAATGAGATATAAACAATTGCCAATCCAACTGCACCAAGTGTCAATGCTAGAGTCGAATTATGCATGAGGTAAGCATGTAGAGAAAAACCTAACACAGGTACGCTAAAAATAAGCCCAACATCTAAGATCGGCTCTAAGCGTTTAGATTCGCTCCTGATTTCAGAATCAACACGAGCATCCTGATTTTGAGCCCTAAGCATTAATTGGCTATAGCGGATACTGAGCCAAATAAATAAAGCGATATGTAGCCACAGAATCAAATCTAAAGTATTGAATTGCTGAGTTTCTGCATAGATTGCAATCGTTGCGCCACCAATAAACATAGTGGCAAAAAAAGCAATTTGGTGAAGAATTTTCCAAGGCTGAATAAAATTAACCGCCACTACAGCTAAATTAATCACAAAATAATAGCCAAATAAGAAAATCACATCAGGATGTGTATGAGGAATCACTAAAGGAGCGAGATAAGCCATTGTTAAAGCTAAAATAGCTAAATACAAAGCTTGTTGTTTCAAGCTCAGATAAACAGTCGCCAATAATAAAATCACAAATAGAATACTGGCTGTGGTTAAACTTGCAATGACTTCAAAATGATGTGAGAAAATCAGAGTTAAGAATACAATCGCTAAGCCTACACCTTGTAATGCTACTGCAAATAATCGATTTTTCTTTTGCAGCAAATAACCAGCAACAGTGGTCACGATACCTGCACTTGCGATAAAACTGAGCTTAACACCTAAACTCAACTGCCAATGTTCGCTTGCAAAACGTAATAGTAAAATCACACCAACCATCAAAACAGCGACAGCAACACGTAAAATTGGATTACCATGTATCATCCAATCGATTGCAGGCTGCCACCAAGCGGGTTGTTTAACGGGTTGATGAACTTGATATTCAGAATTATTTTCAGTTTGTTGATTTTGAATTGGCTGCTGAGGATTCGCTTGCATCCATGCAGGATGCTGATTAATGCGAGAAGAAGGCATTTCTACTCGCTCAGCTAAATCTGTATGCGTTTGAATAGTTAGAGGATCTGTCACTGGTTGGGTAGAAATATTTTCAGGTCTTAAAACTGCGTATTGTTCTAAATGTAATAGCCGAGTTTGAAATACGCTCATGGTTTGAATCAAACACAACATCAACACCAGTAATGCACCACCAGCCAACCACATCCAAGTATTTGCATAGGCAAAAAGTGCAATCAACGCTGAACTGTAAATTAAAAGTTTCTGTGTTCCAATCCCTGTAGATTGAGCAAAATAACTTGGCGCAGCTTGTTCAAGCAGCCTCAAACGCTGATGAATTTCAGAGAGTGTGTGTACAATAACAACAGTTAGTCCTATCACAGCTGCAATCACGGTTGCATGCCAATTAAAAGCAACTGAAGTCGCAAGCAACATGGTCAAAGCAATGAGGACAATAACAATTCCCTGTTTGTCTTTTTTATACATAGACTTAGATCAATTATGACAAGATTATTTAAACTATCTTACTTGATCACGCGATAAGCAGCTATTTTTACATACAAAATTCTGCAATTTAAAACGACATAGATCGTCATCACTTTTTATTGCAACAGGGACAGACCATGCTTTTTCACGTAAAATGGCAGCTAATTTATAATTAGGATGTGTGCAATGCCACCTTTCGTCTTGGTTGATGGGTCTTACTTTTTATTCCGTGCTTTTCACGCCTTACCACCATTAACCACATCTACTGGTCTACACACTAACGCAATTCGTGGTGCAATTTCAGCAATTCAGAAATTGATGCGTCGTACTCAACCGACCCATATGGCGGTGATTTTCGACACGCCCGAGCCAACCTTTCGACATAAATTATCGCCAATTTATAAAGGCGATCGTCCAAGTATGCCTGAAGAGTTGTCACAACAAATTCCTTATTTACATGCACTTATCAGAGCACAAGGCATTCCTTTATATAGCCTCCCCGGTGCTGAAGCAGATGATATTATTGGTACATTAACCAAACGGGCACTTGCTGAAGGTCATCATGTTCTTATCTCTACAGGCGATAAAGACATGGCACAATTAGTAAATGAAAACGTCAAGCTTGAAGATAGTTTTAAAGAACGTGTTTTGGATGAAGCCGGTGTTTTTGAAAAATTTGGCGTACATCCACATCAAATCATTGATTATCTTACTCTGATGGGTGATGCATCTGACGGCATCATGGGTGTTCCAGGTGTTGGAGCGAAAACTGCGGCTAAACTTCTTAATGAATATGGTTCATTAAATAATATCATCGCTAATGCAGATCAGCTTAAAGGCAAAATTAGCCAAAATATTAAAGATAATTTAGAGAATATAAAAATTGATCACCAACTTGCGAGTATTGTCTGCGATTTAGATTTAGCCTTAGATTGGCATGACCTTAAACTATCGAATCCAAATATTGATCATCTCCGTGATCTTTATACTGAACTAGAATTTCGTAATCAATTACAATCTTTAGATCATCCCAACAACCCGAATACATCGGCTTATCAACAAACATCTCAAAGTATTGTTAAAGCTGAGCAAAAGACTGAACAAGTCACCACCGAAGATCATGCCAATCTATCGAGTCAAGATGATCAGTTAGGTGAAGCGACATATCATACTGTATTAGAACAAGCCGATTGGGATCAATTGTTGCAACGCATGCAGCAAGCTGATCACTTCGCAATTGATACGGAAACAACCAACTTAGATTATCGTATTGCAGAGTTAGTTGGCTTTTCCGTTGCCTTCGATGCTAAAGACGCTTACTACGTACCTGTCGCTCATGATTACGAAGGTGCACCTCAACAGCTCAATCGTGAGCAAATCTTAGCGCAAATCAAACCAATTCTTGAAAATGAACAAGTGAAGAAAATTGGGCATCACCTAAAATATGATGCCCATATCTTTGCCAATCATGGTATTAGCATTCAAGGTTGGTATTTCGACACTATGCTTGCCTCGTATGTGTTTAACGCTGCGGCAACAAGACATGGTATGGATGATGTAGCTCGAGTTTATCTCAGTCATTTGACCACAACTTTTGAGCAAATTGCGGGGAAAGGTGCAAAGCAAAAAAGCTTTAATCAAATTGAACTTGAAGTTGCAGCACATTATGCAGCCGAAGATGCGCATGTAACTTATCGTTTATATGAAGTCTTAGCAGCAAAACTGAAAAGCTCACCTGAGTTAGTTCATATTCTGCATAACATCGAAATGCCTGTGGCTCGTGTGCTTACAGGTATGGAAGAAGATGGTATTAAACTTGACCATGCTTTTCTTGATCAACTAAGTGTTGAATTTTCTGAAACGATGCAAACCTTGGAAAACCAAGCCACTGAACTGGCTGGTGAAGCATTCAATATCGCTTCTCCAAAGCAAGTCGGTGAGGTTCTATTCGATCGTCTAGCGCTTAAAGGCGGTAAAAAAACTGCAACAGGTCAATACAGCACCAGTGAAAGTATTTTAGAGAAAATTGAACATCCTTTAGCAGAAGTGATTTTAGAACATCGTGGCTTAGCAAAACTAAAAAATACCTATACTGATCGTTTGGTTGAGCAGTCACATGATTCAACACATCGTGTTCATACCAGTTATCACCAAGCATTAACAGCAACAGGTCGTTTATCTTCTACCGACCCTAATTTACAAAATATTCCGATTCGTACTCCAATTGGTCGTCAAATTCGTAGAGCTTTTATTGCTCCCGAAGGTCGGGTACTTCTCGCAGCCGATTATTCACAAATTGAATTACGTTTGATGGCGCATTTCTCTCAAGATGATGCCTTAGTGCATGCATTCCAACAAGGTCAAGATGTACATCGTCGTACCGCCTCGGAAGTATTAGGAATTGCGATTGAAGATGTGACCAATGATCAACGTCGTCAAGCGAAAGCCGTGAATTTCGGACTACTCTATGGTATGTCAGAATTCGGTTTGACTCGTCAACTTGGTTTCAGTCGTGAAGAATCACGTAGCTATATTGCTCGTTATTTCCAACGTTATCCAGGTGTCCTCGACTATATGGAACGCACACGCCAAATTGCACGTGAGCAAGGTTTTGTAGAAACCATACTCGGTCGACGTTTATATACGCCGGATATTTTAGCAAGCAATAAAATGATCAAACAGGCAGCTGAACGTGCTGCAATCAATGCACCTTTACAAGGCAGCGCAGCAGATATCATTAAACTGGCGATGATTGCAGTCGATAAAGTTTTACCTAAAGACCAAGCAAAATTATTACTTCAAGTACACGATGAATTGGTATTTGAAGCTGATGCTGCAATCGCAAATGAACTTTCAAAACAAATTGCTGAAGTGATGCAATCTGTTTTAGAAATCTCAGTGCCATTTGTAGTTGAAGTTGGTCAGGGGCAAAACTGGGATGCTGCTCATTAAGCCATAATAATCATATTAACCAAGAATGTTTCTTGCAGACAGGGGCTAAATGCTCCTGCGCTACAAGAACACTGAAAATAAAGAATAGCTTATAAAAATTAATTCGCATAGGAGAAAGGAATGCAATATGTCCTTTAATCAACCTCAATTCAACCGCCACTATTCCATCGACAGCTTACGTTTCATTTCAATTATTTTGGTTCTACTGCATCACTTCAACATTCCATACAAGCTATTTGATACCTCAATTAATTTCCAAATTTTTGGTGAAAACATCACTACCCTTTTAGCTCGAAATGGTAACTATGGTGTCACCATGTTTTTTGTAATTTCAGGTTACTTAATCACTTCGCACACCCTCAAGCGTTACGGAACGTTGAATCAAATCAATAGTCGAGATTTTTATATTTCAAGATTTGCTCGGATTATGCCGACGATGATTTTATTGATCTGTCTGGTTAATGTCTTAGGTGCATTTGAACTTAAACCTTTTATGACTCAAGCACCAAATGACATCGTCGTGTCTCAATCAACGGTAAACTTAGCAGCACTGACATTTTGGATGAATATCCTGATTATTGAAAATGGCTGGGTTAATTATGTACTTGGCGTATTATGGTCTTTATCTGTAGAAGAAGTGTTTTATCTACTTTTTCCACTCATAGCATTATTATTTAGGAAAAAATCATTTTTTATCATTGTTTGTTGTGCGCTGATTCTATTTGCGCCCTATTTCAGATATTTGCATTACGGCGCAGAAAATGGTGCGTATTTATATCATTATTTTTCAAGCTTTGATGGAATTGCCTTCGGCTGTATTGCAGCACTGATTGCACCGAAACTCCAATTTAAACCACAAACATGGTTATGGCTCAAATCCATTGCAATTGTTCTCATGCTGATCATTTATTTTTCAGCATCTATCAAAGAAAATGCGATTTGGGGAATTAGCTTTTTTGCACTGTCGACGGCAATCGTTATTTTCGCGAATGTAGCAAATGAAAAGAAAACTGATCAAATACAACGCTTCAGACTACTCCATAACATCGGCAGAAATAGTTATGAAATTTACTTATTCCATCTGATTATTTTAGGTTTCTTCAAGCTGTTTTATACGCCTGCCTTAACCGAGGGCAACATTAAACTTTTATTATTGTTGGTCTATCTTATTCTTGCGATTGGACTGGGTGCTTTGATTGCCAGATTTTTTTCTAATCCACTGAACAGTGCCATACGGCAAAAATGGATTAAGAAATAAAAAAATGGGCGAAAGCCCATTTTTTTATTTCACTGAATGATTCTAAAGACCCATTAACAGTGCCTTAGCTGCTTCGTTCATTAAGATTTCAGCAATGTATAATGTTAAGAATGCTAAAATTGGAGAAAGATCGATCATTCCCATATTTGGCAATAAACGACGGAAAGGGGCCAATAATGGTTCAGCAAGCTCTTGAATAACCTCAATATAAGGTGAACGTGTTTGTGTAAACATCACCACCCAACTTAAAATAATCGTAGCAAATATTAAATATCGACAAAAACGAATCAAGTCCTGAATCATTGTCACAAATGTTGTAACCACAAGATAGATGGCGCTATGCGGCATTTGCCCCGATAAATACATTAACCCAAAAATTTTGAGTAAATACAGTACGATCAATAAGGCAATCGCGGCTAAATTAACACGACCACTAGCTACTGTTGGCAAAGTTCGACTCAGAACATCAACAATCTTAGTGGCTTTCACCGTAGAAAGCACAACTGGATTGTATGGGCTCACTGCCGCCAATTGCATTAGAAAACGGAAAAAGACCAATAAAATCGCAACATTGATCAAAACACCAAAAATTAGCGCAGAACTTGCACCCATAATTGTCTTATCCTACTTAAACCGATTTAGTCTTGTCACTCAACTCTTGTGCGAGCTCTTGGCTACGCTTCTGAGCTGCTGCAAGCGCTGCCTGAATATTTTGTGAAACTTGTGCACGATCAAACACTTCTAAAGCTGCTTGTGTTGTGCCATTTGGAGATGTCACGTTTTTACGTAATTCTGACGGAGAATTTGAACTGGTAATTGCCATTTGCGCTGCACCTAACGCTGTTTGAAGCGTCAATGCTGTGGCAACTTTTTCATCTAAACCTAGATTTTTACCTGCACGAATCATACTTTCCATCAAATAGAAAAAGTAAGCAGGACCAGAACCAGATACGGCTGTTACTGCATCAATCTGAGCTTCATTATCCACCCAAATCGTCAAACCTGTAGCAGCAAGAATTTGACTGGTCAATTCACGGTCCTTAGCATCTACTGCTTCAGAAGCATAAATACCATGTGCACCCGTTTGTACTAATGCTGGTGTATTTGGCATCACACGTACAATACGTTGGCTGCCACCAATCAGATCTGAAATAGTTTGAATTTCAGCACCCGCAATGATTGAAATCACGAGTTTATCCGACAATAAACCATTTAATGGTTGTAATACGGTTGCTAACACTTGAGGTTTTACAGCTAAGACCACTACATCTGCATTTTTAATTGCATCAACATTATCTGTTGTCGTCTCAATTCCTTTTTCTTCTAAGATGTGACGAATTTGTTCTACAGGATCAGAAACCGTAATACGTGTTGTTGGCAAACCACGAGAAAGTAGTCCGCCAATCAAGGCTTGCGCCATATTACCACCACCAATAAAACAAATATTTTGATTCAATGTTGTCGCCATGTCCTACTCATCATCATAAAAAGACTGCTGAAAAACGTCATTGCAGTCAGAAATTAAACTTGGTTGCCAACCATCCTGCTCCAGATACTCAGATTGCGCCAACCAAAAACCCTTAGGGCTAAAAACCCCAAGCATAACATTATCCACGACTAATATTTGAATTGTATGACGTAACCAAGGCAAAATCTGTGCGTCTTGAATGGCTTTTTTTAAAGGCCAATGTCCAACACGACCATAAAGATGAATTTTTTCACCACCCTCTCTCTTTATTAAGCTCAACTGCTTTCCTAATAATTGCGTTGAAAGACCTACTTTTTGTGATTCAAGTTTAAATTTTCCAGCAGCGACTTGAATCGTTTGCCCCAACACATGGCATTCTAGTTGCGAATTTGAAAGCGGTGATATCTTTTCCGCATACAATTCATTATGCGTTAAACGATATAGTTTTTTCTGGTATCGAACATAGTAATGTTGGTGAATATGTAACGTCGCTTGGGCATCTGGTTTTGCCAAAATTACTTCATTTTTTATACGTTGCACCATATCGTAACTTGGCCGATATTGATCTTCACCTTTGATCCAAACTGATAATAACTGACGTTGCCGCGCATTTGAAAGCTCAGACAGTTCGATTAAGTCGAGTCGATTGGAGCTTACGCATTTCTGATAATCAGACTTTAATACATCATCCAAAATCTCTGCTGCATCTTGCATTAAATAACTGCTTCGTGCTATCGCCAATTGCATTTTAGGAAAGCGCTGTTCTAAAACGCCCCACAACATTTCCCGACACCATGCCCGATCATAATGAGTATCTGAATTGGTTGGATCAGTAACATATTCAAATCCAATTTGCTGTGACCATTGTTGAATTTGTTGACGACTTAAATCTAAGAAAGGACGCCAGATTGTGAGATCTTGACGAATATCCATTGGTCGCATTGCTGCAAGACCATGAATGCCCGCACCAGAAAATAGTCGAAGTAATAATGTTTCAGCTTGATCTTGTTGATGATGTGCAAGAACGAGAATGTCATTCACATTCAAATGTTGTTGAAATGCTTGATAACGAGCATTACGTGCTTGTTGTTCTAAATTACCCGTATCAACAGAAACTTTTTGCAGAATAAAAGGAATATTCAGATCTTCAGCATGTTTTTGGACAAGTGTTCCCCACGCATCGCTTACTTTTTGAAGCTGATGATCAATATAAATTGCACGAGTACGATGTGGGAAAATTTCAGACATTAGATACAGCAACAGCATGGAATCCATGCCGCCGCTACACCCAATTAAAAATCGAGTTTGTTCAGGAAAGTGCTGTGTTTGTGCTAAGACGCGATGCCTAAATTGCTGCTGCCAAACTTCATTAAACGTTGATAACGTGCATCGCATCGCTCTTGAGCATCCATCGGTTGCAATTCATTTAAGGCTTGTTTTAACACATCTTTCAAATCATGCATGACTTTTTCAGGCTGTAAATGTGCGCCTTCGCCCTCATCCACAACATATTCAACAATACCTAATGTTTGAAGTTTGTCCGCAGTTAAAGAAAGAGCTTCACTTGCTTGTGCCGCTTTATCCGCAGTCTTCCACAAAATAGAAGCACAACCTTCAGGTGAAATCACTGAATAAATACTATGTGATAGCATGATTACACGATCGGCTACACCAATACCCAGTGCACCACCAGAACCACCTTCGCCAAGAATTGTCGCAATAACAGGAACTTTTAAACTGGAAAGCTGAGCTAAACTGGTTGCGATGGCTTCCGCTTGTCCACGTTCTTCAGCACCAACACCAGGATAAGCACCCATGGTATCGACAAAAGTAAAGACTGGTAAATTAAAACGCTCAGCCATATCAAGTAAACGTTGTGATTTACGATATCCTTCTGGATTACACATCCCGAAGTTATGCTGAAGTTTTTCACGTGTGCTACGACCACGATGTTGACCAACAACCATTACAGGTTGTCCATCAAATCGAGCAAGACCACCAATCATCGCACCGTCATCACCAAATAATCGATCACCATGTAGTGCATCAAATTCAGTAAAAATTTCACTCACATAATCTAGAAATTGCGGACGTTCAGGGTGTCGCGCAATTTGAACCGTAGCCCAAGCCTTGGACTGAGTCGCTTTATTTTTCATAAGTCAAGAATGATCCATAATAATATGGTTAATCAACAAATTGGTCTGACTGAATATTTAACTCAATGTCCCAGTGCTTAAATTGCAATTGTTCATCATGCAAGTCAGCTACCAATAAAGGCCATTGTTTAGCATCGCCAGAAACGCTGAGTTGCCATTGTTGATCATTTACAACACTCAGTTCAATGGCAGGAAGCATCTGATCGCTACGACTATGGTTCAGCAAAACAGCAAGACGTAATAACAAACAAAGGTAAAGTAAATGACTCCCACCTACCTTTAATACGTCATTTTTTGCATCTACACGTAACTTCCGACGATGATGTGAAACTAAGTGCGAAAGATGATTTTGATCGATTTGCGAGAAACCAGGAATATCTGAATGTTGTAACAAATATGCACCATGACGATGATAACCACCATGGCTTATTGCTAATCCAATTTCATGCAAATATGCTGAACGACGCAGTAAGTCACTGTCTTCAGTCGTTAAATTCAAGGCATCTGCCACGGCATCAAACAAATGTTGTGCTGTGTTTACCACACGTTCTGCTTGCTTAGGGTCAGCATTATAACGCCCCATTAGTGCTTGCACACTGCGGTCACGAATATCTTCATGCTTGAATCGACCCAGTAAGTCATACATGACGCCTTCGCGTAAAGCACCGTCAGAATATGCCAACTTATCAATATCTAAAACTTCAAAAATAGCATATAAAATTGCTAGACCTGCTGGCAAAACTGCTCGGCGATCTTCACGTAGACCTTCAAAATCAATTTCTGAAATATGTTTAAACTTGAGTAAACGATCTTTTAACTTATATAAACCATCACGGGTCAGATTTTCTTGCTCATCACTTAAACCTAGATTAACCGCGATCTGACGGCAGGCTTTAATCGTTCCGCTCGAACCAACAACCGTGTCCCACCCTTCTGCTCTATAGGTATTCGCGATAGAAGACATCTCTTTACGAGCAGCCACAACCGCCTTATCAAATGCCTTGGTTGTGATTTCACCATCAGAAAAATAAGCTTTACTGTATGCAACACAACCCATTTGTAAGGATTCGGTATGCAGCGGTTCAAATTCTTCACCGATAATAAACTCAGTTGACCCCCCGCCAATATCCACAACGAGGCGTCGACCACCATTAGCCATGGTATGAGAAACACCTAAATAAATCAGACGAGCTTCTTCACGACCAGCAATAATTTCAATGGGTTTGGGTAATATTTCTGCGGCCTTTTGAATAAATTCATGACCATTTTTTGCTTGTCTTAAAGCATTTGTCGCAACTATTCTTAAACGATTGGGTTGTACTGAGCTTAACCGCCCAACGAATCGGGCTAAACAAGCCAGTCCACGTTGCTGTGCTGCTTCGGTTAAATTCTTATTTTCATCAAGCCCAGCTGCTAACTGCACTTTTTCTGACATAGAAGCAACTTTCTTCACTTCGCCGTGATCGACACGAGCAATTGCAAGATGGAAACTATTCGATCCCATATCAATCGCAGCAAGTAATTCTTCATCAATCAGAAAATCAGACATTCTTCACATAAACCCATGCTCAATTCACGCATTAGAGTAATTCACATGCTTACAATTTTAAAGTCATTTTACGCAATAAAAGTGGCGTATTTTCGCTTTTATTCAATAAATGATTGTATAAGTCGATGATCAACATCGTGAGCATCCATTAGACTTTTCACTTTCAAACTTGAATAATCAGAACAAACCCTTACATTGAGTAGAGTAGCACTGTAATATTCATCATGAAGATGATCATATTCGCACTTTATTTCTTAAATTTGGAGCAACCTCATGTCTGCGACTATTGTTAATACAACTGATGAAAACTTCCAAGCAGATGTTTTAGATGCTGGAACTCCTGTACTTGTAGACTTTTGGGCTGGCTGGTGTGCGCCTTGTAAAGCCATTGCACCTGTACTTGAAGATCTTTCAAATGAATATGCAGGAAAGGTAAAAATCGTTAAAGTTGACGTAACTGCATGTGAAGAAACTGCTGTTAAATACAACATTCGTAATATTCCAGCTTTATTAATGTTTAAAGATGGCGAAGTTGTTGCGCAACAAGTTGGCGCAGCACCTCGTTCAAAACTTGCAGCATTTATTGACCAAAATATCTAATATGATAATTTGACTGTCAAAATAGAAATACGTTATGAAATAAATAGCGTATTTCTTGTTAAAAATTGACAATTCAGAAGATTTCAACTATATTTCTTAGTCAAGAAGCTTTGAATGGAATCTACTTCATTGCGCTTCTTACAAGACACAAAACATAAGATCGCCGCTCGGCAATAACAATTGTTTTACATTTCTCTCTGAAACAATGAACCAGACTACTGAATCGTGATTGTACGAATACAATTACATCAGCATGTATGTATGCGGTCGATTTTTTTATCATTTCCCTAACGTAGTCCTCCACTTATTCCATTCTGTCTGACCAATTATGAACTTAACTGAACTCAAGAAAAAACCCATTGGCGAACTCATTAAAATTGCGGAGTTTATGGGCCTTGAAGGCATGGCACGTAACCGTAAACAAGATATTATTTTTGCCATTTTAAAACGCCATGCGATGAATGGTGAAGAAATTTTTGGTGATGGTGTTCTCGAAATTCTTTCAGATGGTTTTGGCTTCCTACGCTCTGCTGCTGGTTCATATTTAGCAGGACCAGATGACATCTATGTTAGCCCATCCCAAATTCGTCGTTTTAACTTACGTACTGGTGATACCATTACAGGTACGATTCGTCCACCTAAAGAAGGCGAGCGTTATTTTGCCTTATTAAAAGTTAATCAAATTAATTACGATACGCCTGAAAACTCACGTAATAAAATTTTATTTGAAAACTTGACACCTTTATTTCCAACCGAACAGTTGGTAATGGAGCTAGGTAACGGCACAACCGAAGATTTAACCTCTCGTGTTGTCGATTTGGTTGCACCTATTGGTAAAGGTCAACGTTCGATTATTGTTGCACCGCCAAAAGCGGGTAAAACAATGTTATTACAGAACATTGCGCAATCTATCGTCCGCAACAATCCTGAAGTATTCTTGATTGTTCTTCTTATTGACGAACGTCCTGAAGAAGTTACTGAAATGGAGCGTACTGTTCGTGGTGAAGTGATTGCATCAACTTTCGATGAAGCACCTGCCCGCCACGTTCAAGTTGCTGAAATGGTAATTGAAAAAGCAAAACGTTTAGTTGAACACAAGAAAGATGTTGTCATTCTTCTTGACTCGATTACTCGCCTTGCACGTGCTTATAACACTGTCATTCCGTCATCAGGTAAAGTACTCACTGGTGGTGTGGATGCACATGCTTTAGAGCGTCCAAAACGTTTCTTTGGTGCTGCGCGTAATATTGAAGAAGGTGGCTCTCTCACGATTATCTCTACTGCATTGATTGAAACTGGCAGTAAGATGGATGATGTAATTTACGAAGAGTTTAAAGGTACAGGTAACCAAGAGATCACACTTGATCGTCGTATTGCTGAGAAACGTGTATTCCCAGCAATGAATATTAAGAAATCTGGTACTCGTCGTGAAGAGCGTCTGATGGATGAAGATAACCTACGTAAAGTTTGGATTTTACGTAAACTATTACATCCAATGGATGAGCTTGCCGCAATGGAATTCTTATTAGACCGTATGAAAGAAACCAAAACAAATGATGATTTCTTTGATCAGATGAAGCGTAAAGCGACAACATAATTTCTATATAAATAAGCCACCTTATGGTGGCTTTTCTTTTTTCGTTGACATACTTACAGAATATTTACATAATAATTTAAAATCACCATAAAACAATAAGACCATGTTTTATATAAATTTAATTTTATAAAAGCACCAAAATCTTCTAGGAATCCGATTCAAAAATTCATTTTCATAGTTATTTTCTATCAAAAAATAGCCAATTTTTGTCAATTTTTGTCGTTTTGTTGGACAGGACTATAGTAATTCACAATTTGCTTTGATACGATAGCGTTAGACCAGTTAGGCTGCTCCCTGCGTTGTTACCTAAGCGTTTAGGAATATTAAAAGCACAAACAGACTAACTTCCGGTTTTTTTTAATCTCACAATTTTATGAGAGTGATGCCATGTTATTCAAGAAATTCGCTGTTGCTGCTGCTATTGCTACTACTTTAGCTTTCGTTGGTTGCTCTAAGAAAGAAGAAGCTCCTGCTGCTGATGCTAACGCTGCTGCTTCTGAAGCTGTAGCTGCTGCTTCTGAAGCTACTGAAGCTGTTGAAGCTGCTGCTTCTGATGTTGCTGCTGCTGCTTCTGATGTTGCTGCTGCTGCTTCTGATGTTGCTGCTTCTGAAGCTTCTGCTGCACAATAATCTAATTTTAGATTATAGAAAAGAGGACTTATAGTCCTCTTTTTTAATGCTTAAAATTTATAATGAAAATATTATGTAAACATAAAAAAAAAGCAGATCAATCGATCTGCTCATTTCCAACGCGCTGTCTAAACTTCTGCCCTGCTCTGAATGTCACCACTCGACGAGCAGAGATCGGGATCTCCTCACCGGTCTTAGGGTTACGCCCAGGACGTTCACGTTTATCACGTAATTCAAAGTTACCGAACCCAGAAAGTTTGACTTGTTCGCCCGCTATTAATGCTTGGCTAATTTCATCAAAAAAAAGCTCGACCATCTGTTTTGCTTCACGGCGATTTAAGCTAGTAAGCTCACTTAAATGGTCCGCCATCTCTGCTTTTGTTAATGCTGTCATGAGGCCCTCAATGTCGCTTGGTAAGTGTCTTCCAACACTTGAATAATGTTATCCATACCAGATTTAATTTCAGCATCTTCAAGCGTACGAGCTGGATGTTGCCAGAGTACTGCAAAAGCTAAAGAGCGTTTGCCTGCTTCGACCCCTTGCCCTGTATACACATCGAACAACCATGCCGAGTCGAGTAACTCACCACCAGTTTGCTCAATTAACCGCTGAATATCTCTTACCTCAATCTTATCAGAGATTAAAAGCGCAATATCACGTCTAACCGATGGAAAACGTGATAATTCTGTAAAATTAGATACATAAGATTGCAAAACAGCCTGCTGATCTAGCTCAGCCACCCAAGTTATGCCCAAATCGAGTGCATTTTCTAAAGAAGGATGTAAACGTCCGAAATAACCAATCGATTCACCATTCACTAAAATTTCCGCAGATTGCCCTGGATGCAACCACGCACGTTCAGTTCGGATAAACTCAACACCTACACGCCCAGCAGCTAAAATTTCCTCAATCTCACCTTTGAAATCAAAGAAATCCATCGCTTGTGGCTTTGCATGCCAAGATTCAGGTACACGAGCGCCTACTGCAATCAAGGCCAAAGTTGGAATCTGTTTTAGATCATGAATAGTTTGCGCATTTTGATAATCGAAGCGTAAACCGAGTTCAAAGAAGCGAACACGTTGCTGCTGACGGTTTAAGTTGTACTGAACACAAGGAATCAAACTCGACAACAATGTACTACGCATTGCCGCCAAATCACTTGAAATCGGATTAGCCAACATCAATGGATGTACATTTGGATTCAATTGCTTTTCAAGTTTTGCATCGGCAAAGCTAAAGCTAATCGCTTCTTGATAACCTAATGTTGCAATGGTTTGACGTAACTGTGCAATCTCAAAGCGGTCTTGATATTTTTCTAATTTGACATCAATTTTTGGCAAACTAATTTGAATGTTGTCATAGCCATGAATACGGGCAACTTCTTCAATTAAATCTTGATAAATGACCATATCATAACGATGAGATGGTGGAACAACATGCCACTCGCCCTGTGCTTTAGTTTCAACCTCACAACCTAAACGCGCTAACGCATCAGCAATAAAATCACCAGCAACTTCATAACCCAGCAATTGATCAACTTGTGTTTTCTTCAGTTCAATCGCTTCACGCTTCGGCAATAAAGCCTCTTGCTCAGCAACCGTAATTGGACCAAAATCACCGCCAGCAAAAGCTTGAATCAGCTCAGAAGCACGGTGCATTGCAATCATTGGCAACTCGAAGTCGACACCACGCTCATAACGTTGAGATGAATCAGTATGTAAACCAAAACGACGTGCACGACCAGCAATTGCTAAAGGCGCAAAGAAAGCACTTTCAAGGAAAATATCTTGAGTATCATTCGTAACCGATGAGTCCAAGCCACCCATGATACCTGCAATCGCTAAAACTTTTTGATCATCAGCAATGACCATGATGTCATCTTGCAATTCAACTTCTTGATCATTCAACAGCGTCAATTTTTCTTGTGGCTGCGCTTGGCGGACTTGAATCGAACCTTCGATTTTTGCCAAATCAAAAGCATGCATCGGTTGGCCGAGTTCAAGTAACACATAGTTGGTAATATCCACCAGAATACTATGGGTACGAATGCCCGAACGCGCCAATGCCTGTTCCATCCACTCAGGAGTTGTCGCTTTTACATTCACATTTTTAACGATACGACCTAAATAACGTGGCGTACCTTCTGTGCTGATGTTGACCGCTTTGTCATCAGCAATATTTGCTGCAATAGGCTGAATCTTCGGCTCATTTATTCCAAGCTGGTTAATGACTGCAATTTCACGTGCAATTCCACGAATACTAAAACAGTCACCGCGGTTTGGTGTGATACTGATATCAATGACATTGTCATCAAGTTTTAAATATTCACGAATATTCACACCTACTGGTGCGTCAGCAGGCAATTCTAGCAACCCGTCAATTTTGTCTTCTAAATCAATTTCAGATGCGCCACAGAGCATACCTTGAGATTCAACACCACGCAGTTTGCCTTTTTTAATTTTAAAATCGCCTGGCAATACAGCACCAATCGTTGCAACAGGGGCTTTCATGCCCACGCGAACATTTGGCGCACCACATACGATTTGCAACGGTTCGCCTGAGCCAATATTAATCGTGGTTACACGTAAACGATCTGCATCTGGATGCTGCTCAACCGTGAGGACTTCACCAACAACCACACCCGTAAACGGTTTTGCTACAGGTGCTAATTCGTCAACTTCCAAGCCCAACATAGTCAATTGATCAGAGAGTGTTTCACTATCAATCGCTGGGTTCACCCATGTGCGTAACCAATTTTCACTAATTTTCATGTATATAAACCTTATTTAATCCTGAAAAACTTTTAGGCAAACTGGCGTAAGAAACGCACGTCGTTTTGATAGAACATACGTAAATCATTGATGCCATAACGCAGCATCGCAAAACGCTCTACCCCTAAACCAAAAGCAAAGCCTTTGTATTTATCAGGATCAATCCCTGCAGCACGCAGTACATTTGGATGCACCATGCCACAACCTAAAACTTCTAACCAACGACCACTCTCATCCATAATATCTACTTCAGCACTTGGCTCAGTAAATGGGAAATAAGAAGGACGGAAGCGTACTTTCAAATCTTTTTCAAAGAATTCATTGAGTAAGTTAATCAACAAACCTTTTAACTCAGCAAAACTAGTATTTTCTGCTACGTATAAACCCTCGATTTGATGGAACATCGGTGAATGCGTTTGATCTGAGTCACAACGATAAACACGGCCTGGACATACAATACGAATTGGTGGCTGACTAGTTTCCATGGTGCGAATTTGCACACCTGAAGTATGGGTACGCAGCAAATGCGTTGCATCAAAGTAGAACGTGTCGTGCATCGCACGTGCTGGGTGATGCCCAGGAATATTTAAAGCTTCAAAGTTGTGATAATCATCTTCAACTTCAGGACCATGTGCTATTTGGAATCCAGCCTTTGTAAAAAACTGGCAAATACGGTCTTGTACTTGAGTCACGGGATGGATACTTCCCATGCGCTGACCACGACCTGGTAGCGTAATATCAATGGTTTCACTTGCCAATTGTTTTGCAAGCTCAGCTTGTTGTAATGTCTGTTGACGCTCGGTCAAAGCAGTATTGATTGCTTCACGAACCGCATGAATCGCAGCACCTTGTATTTTGCGCTCTTCAGGATCCATTTTTCCAAGTGCTTTCGACTGTTCTGCGAGCTGGCTTTTCTTCCCTGTAAATTGCACACGAACTTGATCGAGTGCAGCAAGGTCTTGAGCCGCTGCAATGGCAGCAAGCGCTTCAGTGGTCAGGGCTTCCAGTGACATAGTAACTCTCAAAGCAACAAAATATAGAAATATAATAAAACGCTATAGTTTATCAGCTTTTTACCTAGTTTATGAAGATAAACGACTGTTTAAATAGAGTCCTTTTTTATTCGAAATTTTGAAAATATAAAAAACTGATTCTCCTATCAATCATTTAAATTTTCGTAAAAAGATGCTCAATAACTGAATAAAATGTATAAGATACCGATATCGTCAATGAGAAATTACAACGATGGCGCTTAATCAAATCTGGAAACAACAACTTACACTTGTGACATATGGCAATGAGTTTCTCACAGGAGAACTTAATTTTAGTCGCTGGATTCAACATCCAATCTTTAATAAAAATAGACTAATTTTTAGAGACTTAATTTCACAGCATCTATTAGCACAACATTTCCAGATCTGGCTTGAAGGTTTAAAAAAACAAGGCGTTAAAAAACTCAGCTTGCATTTATCCAGCGTGTTGAACGATGAGCAAAACCCGAATGCCAATGTTGAGCTACTTCCATTCGCTCATTTTATCGTAAGTCATCAAGGCAATAAAAAAACCGCTTGGATTTGTGGGGATGAACTGGCTGAATGGGATAATAGCGATCAAGACTTTAAAGCACCCTCTTCCCAACAAACAACACTCCATCAAGAAGTGTTTTGGCGTTATGAGTTGAATGATAAATTCTCTAAGAAAATTGAAGCAGATTTACAAAAAGTAAATTGGAATCAAATTTCCATTTTTCTAGAAAAAGAATTATTTAGCAGCAAATATGCAGAACATTTTTCAGAACCTGAACAACAGGACTTCCCATTTTATGGCTATGAAACAAATTCTGAATCTCTTTCTAGCCAAAATCTTGCGATTATTCCAACAGATTATCCCGCAGATTGCGCACACAGCTTATTACATCGTACTCAAGCTTTGACTGATTATTTAGAACAAAAAAGACAACATCCTTATGCACCCATGGGCGAATTAATGAGTCCCGAAGAACAAATTAATCTCCGTAATTTCTCACAGAAAACCGATGATTTGTTTGCAAAATTAATTGTGAAAACAGCAAATCATTATCAAACGGCCCAACTGACAGCAGAAGAACCTGAAATCATTGACCGAACCATGGAAATCCCACATCAACTAGATAAAACTCAACATCATAAAGTTGGTACATCAGGTGTAATTAAACTCATTATACTCACTGTGATTATCTGTCTCGTTGCATATTATTTTGGTCTATAACGATACAAAATATAAAAACCTAGATGACTCATCTAGGTTTTAATTTTATTGATCAATAAGTTGGTCTAATTTTTATAATAACTTTATGTCCACCATCATGCTGATTAACAATATGATGGACATTTTCAATTTCTCCTTCAACTTCAGCATCCAATCCATAAAAAATTCGAATGGTTTCTCCCTTTCTAGGCAACACACTCATTTCTGTTTCAAATGCACCTTGTTGTAGCCCTTCTACACTCACTAACATATTTTTTATCCTAATGCTGTTTTGTTTAATCTAAAAAGATTCAAGGGGAAAAGTCTAATCAAACATGTTTGGGTTTATGTAATCTTAAAATAAATCATAGCTTTGATTTACTCATCGTAATCCAAATCATCTTCATCTACATTGATAAAATCAGGTTCAGGTGTTAGCTCAAAACGTACTGCTAGAATCTCAGTTTGGTTAAGTAAACTTGCTTTAGCGACACGGTGCATACCATCCATCACACGCCCTTGCGCACACAAGATAATCGGATAACTCAGATCAGCCTCTTGCACTAATTGAAAGTGTTCAATGATTTGTTGTGTGGTCGGAGATTGATCCGGAAACCAATAGGCTTCATTGAGTTCTTGAATATTAACCAGTTGTACTCTCTTGGCGACGAACTTATTTGTCAGCTTAACCAAGCGATGGACATCCCAAATATAAATATCTTCGCCAATTAGCCTAAAATGATATTGTCTGCGCATATCATCACCTAAGATTTTAACCGCATTGTGCCGAAAGTTTTGATCGAACCTGCATAAGTGCAAAACCAAGTAAGTTTAATCCCTGCCATTGGCTCGGCACTTGGATATGCTGGTGATCTTGTGCCATGCCAATCCCCCAAATCTTATCGACAGGCGATGCTTCAACCAAAATACGGTCATGTGTAGCAAGTAAAAAATCTCTCAATTCAGAGTTCTGCAAGAATTTTGCCAAGTTTGCTTGTACCACTATTCCAAAACGGTTCTCTTGCCATATCTGCTCATCGTAGTTCTGTACTTTACGACCTAAGCTTTTTACTTCATTTGGATGTTTGACTTTCAAAATCTGATTAAATATCTCATCATCGTTAAAGAGTTTAGCTTTTTGCGCCATCATATAGTGTTCTGCCGTGAGATATTCAACGCCATTCTGTTTAAATGGTGATGGAAACCACTGGCTAAAACAGCTCTTGTCCACATGATTGGTTTGCTTTGGAGTATGCCCCCAAAAATATAAATATTTAAATGAGCGACCTTGTTGGACTTGTTGAATTAAATCATTTAAAAATTGTTCATCTTGCATCATCTATCTCTGATTATTATCTATTATTGAAAATCCAATTCACTAGAAATAAAAAAGACCGCTAAAAAGCGGCCTTCTTTGAATCTCTAAGCTTATGCAGCTAATGCGCCTTTAGCTTTTTCAGCTAAAGCAGCAAATGCAACTGCATCATGCATAGCGATGTCAGCTAATACGCGACGGTCGATGATCACTTGAGCTTTTTTCAAGCCATCAATCATACGGCTGTAAGACAAACCGTTTAAACGAGCACCAGCATTGATACGCGCAATCCATAAAGCACGGAATTGACGTTTCTTTTGACGGCGGTCACGGTACGCGTATTGACCAGCTTTGATTACCGCTTGGAACGCTACGCGGTAAACGCGTGAACGAGCACCATAGTAACCTTTAGCGCGAGCAAGAATTTTTTTGTGACGACGATGAGCCACTACACCACGTTTTACACGAGCCATTTATAATCTCCTTAGATGTATGGGCACATAGCACGAACTGATGCAACGTCACTTACGTGAACCATTACACAACCGCGCAATTGACGGATACGCTTAGCAGATTTTTTGGTCAAAATGTGGCGCTTGAATGCTTGTTTGCGCTTAAAACCGTTTGCAGTCGCTTTGAAGCGTTTAGCTGCACCACGGCGAGTTTTCATCTTAGGCATAACAACCTCTTTTGAACACCTGTTCGGAACGTTTGCACCATTGCAATAACGACCTGCAGGTAAGGGAGCCGCTATTCTAAAGCATAGCAACCTAAAATCAAAGTAAAATGCTCATTTTTTGACAGCAAATTGCTTATTTTATATAAATGATATTTTCTATCATCAATTCTCAAATAACGAGAAAAATCCACAAAATTAACATCTATAATAAGTACAAGCTCTTAAATTCAAAAGAATATGATCGCACAAAATGATGCTTTTGCTGCATTGCGATATCGAGATTTCTCTATCGTGACCATTAATCAATTTTGTTTAACATTGGCAATTTTGATTCAGGAAATTATCGTTGCTTATTCACTGTATCAAATCACTCGTGACCCACTCACTTTAGGTTTCATTGGTTTAGCAGAAGCAATTCCTTTCATTACATTATCATTATGGGGCGGCTATTTTGCAGATAAACTAAATAAACAGACCATCATGAAAATCTGCTTATTCTTTTCGATTCCTTTACCTTTAGTGCTTTGGGCGCTGTTCCACTTACATGGTTTAGAAAAAATTGGAATCAGCACTCTTTCTTGGGGAATCTATGCCGTCATTTTTGCTTTAGGCACTATTCGTGGCTTCTATAACCCTTCTGCGACCTCACTCAAACCTTTTCTAATTCCGCGTGAACTGTATGCCAATGGTGCAACATGGACCACCATTGGCTGGCAAAGTGGTGTGATCATCGGTCCTATGCTCGGCGGTTTTATGCTGGCCTTTATGGGACGTGAAAAGAGCCTTTTTACAGTGACTGCATTATTGGTCATCTGCTTTATTTTAATTAATTGCTTACAGAAACGGACTTTTCCAAAAATGGAAACAGAGAATGTCCTGCAAAGTTTGACTGATGGTTTCAAGTTTATCTGGAAAACTAAAATTGTATTATGGGCGATTTCGCTTGATCTTGTTTCTGTTTTGTTTGGTGGTGTGATTGCCTTATTGCCAATTTTTGCCGAAGAAATATTAAAAGTCGGCCCTGAAGGTCTTGGTTATTTACGTGCTGCACCATCTATTGGCGCTCTCATCACCATGATTGCACTGACCAAATTTCCGCCAATGCAACATGCATGGCGAAATATGTTATTAGCGGTAGCAGGTTTTGGTATTTTTACCATTCTGTTCGCCTTCTCAAATCATATGTGGCTCTCATTATTTGCCTTAGCCATGACCGGTGCTTGTGACAGTGTTTCTGTCGTGGTTCGTCAAACCATCTTGCAAATTTTCCCGCCTGAAAATATGCGCGGTCGTGTCGCAGCAGTGAACGGAATGTTCGTTTCTTCAAGCAATGAACTGGGTGCTTTTGAATCTGGTCTAGCTGCCAAATACCTCGGCACAATCACTGCGACTATTCTTGGTGGTTGTATGACACTTGCCGTAGTAAGTTATTGCTGGTTTAAAACCAATGAATTATTCAAAGTCGATATTACCAAAGGTTCTGATCACTAAACAAAAAACGGAAAAGAATCCGCCTTTCCCTTTTTCATTAAAAGAGCCCGAGATATAAAGCATATAACGTTAAATAACGGCCGCCTTTGGCGATGGTAACAATCAATAAAAATCGCCAAAAGTTTTCCTTCATCAGTCCAGCAATCAAGGTAATTGGATCACCAATCACAGGAGTCCAACTGAGTAGTAAGGAATAAAAGCCATATTTATGATAAATCTGCTGTGCTTGTAACAATCGTTGTTCTGAAACAGGAAACCACTTTTTATCTTTAAAATGTTCAATCTTTAGTCCAAGCCACCAATTCACACAGGAACCCAAGACATTTCCAATGGTCGCAACCAAAATCAGATAAAAGGGATTGGAAAGCCCTTGTACCAAGAACGTCATTAATACAGCTTCTGACTGTAACGGCAATAAGGTGGCAGCGCCGAAGGCGGAGAGAAACAATAACAAATAAGACATCAAAACAAGGTTCTCTTAAACTCTGAGCCACACATTATCAAGAGCAGACCATATAACGTGAAGGCTATGGATTCAAGGTTAATTTTGCCCAAGTCTCTTCAAGCATCTCCTGCGAAATATCAATCCGAAAGACTGTTTTAATCACATCCTCAAACTCATCAAAAGTAGATAACTCTTTCTTATCAGAGTTTCCTTTGCCATGCGTTCGTAAAACACGATCTTTTAAGGTAATTCGCATTTCGGCATTGACAGTAGATAACATTAAATACTGAGTAAATATGGATTCAGGCGAGGTCGAAATATACCAATTCGCAATCAAGGCATCTGCATCTGTAATCTGCTGTTGAGGGTTAATCGCATAGACATTGATCCATTGATTATGAATACAGACTTGCAGCATATATGTCATTTCCGTCAGCACTGTCGCATCCAAACCACTTTGTGCAAGCTCAACGAATCTAAAAGGTTCGAGTGGTGTCTGCTGTGTTTCACCAATTTGATCAAGAGATAAAACCATGGTTGGGGTCATACCACCAAAGCCAGGATCATACAAAAACAATTGCTGATCAATACGTACCAGTGTGACCAAATGCGTCCGAACAGGCGTACTCACAGGTGAGCTTTGATAATACACTCGACCGAGTACGTTATATGTCTCATAGCCCAGTTCTGTTAAGGCGATTTTGGTTAGGCTGCTGTGTTCTAAACAATAACCCTCACGATTTTCAATCAATAATTTTTGAATAATTTGGTCTGACGCTAATGAAACCTCTTTTCCTAAGAAAGAGGATAAATTGCCAAATGGAATAGCTTGCACATGAAGACTTAATAGGCGTTTTAGATTAATCAAGGTTGGAGAAAAATCTCCTTCAAAACCAAGCTTTTTTAAATAAAGGGCTGATATTTTTGCTTGCATGATGCTTATCTTTGATGAACTTAAATCATCGTAGCTTGAACATACGCAGACCAGATGAAAAATTACACAATTATAAAAGAATCAAGCTTACACGATTGAAAGCAAGACTTTGCCAAGGATTAGTTTTTGCGTTTAGCTATTCTGGATCGGACAGAAAAATGCGCGACTGAAAAAATGAATGGAAAAAGAAATGTGATGCAAAATGTAAGATCAGACTTGACCATTTTTTGGTACCACGTCATTTGCATTTCACCCGCAGAGACTGCTGCCCAGTCAATAGACACAGTAAGGTCAAGATAAATATATAACAATAGATATACACTTAAAAATCCAACAAACACCCCTGTACTGAAATATGAGTTCCCAGTTTCAAGCTGTAACCAAGCAAATAAAGATGAAAAAATTAAACTGAGACTTCCGATAAAGGTGAAAACAATAAACCAGAAAATATCAATTCCAAGAAAATACTGCATTAGGCTGCATAAAATTGCTGTGATGAAGAGGAATCCCATTGCAATCACCCAATGTTTGAAATAGCAATTCCATCCAGCCTTTTGATTCAGACTCATCCAACTTTGATCGATAAAGCTTTTTGTATCGCAGGACGAGCCGTTAAGCGTTCAATATAATCTTGAACATACGGGTAGTCTTCAAGCTGAATGCCCTGCCATTCGTAACGCAATGCCCAAGGTAAGATCGCCATATCCGCAATCGAGTATTCACCTGCTACAAACTTTTGACCAATCAACTGTTTGTTTAAGACACTATACAAACGCTTGGTTTCATTCACATAACGATCAATCGCATAAGGAATCCGTTCAGAGGCAAACTTATTGAAATGGTGATTTTGCCCAAGCATTGGACCAAATCCACCCATTTGCCACATCAACCATTGCTCAACTTCAACACGTTCTTGTTCATCAGTTGGATAGAATAGACCAGTCTTACGACCTAAATATTGTAAGATTGCACCTGACTCAAATACTGAGATCGGTTCTCCACGCGGTCCATTTTGATCGACAATAGCTGGAATTTTATTGTTTGGAGAGATATTAAGAAAGTCAGGTTGAAACTGATCATTTTCTAAAATATTAATCGGAAATATTTGGTATTCAAGCCCCATTTCTTCTAATGCAATCGTTATTTTATGCCCATTGGGTGTGCCCCAATAATATAAGTCAATCATTTATGTTGCCCTATCATCTTTATTCTGACTGTTGTTGCGTTATAGCACAGTTCATACTTATTGATCAGCAGCCTAGCACGAAAAGAAACAATAAAAGTCTATTCAAAGAGTATCTTAAAGATGTCTGTCTTGTTTTTCTAAAAATTCTTTTGCCTTTTCCCCAACAAATTTTCGGCCGGCATTATTTCCACTTATCCATTCCTCAACGCTAAACAAATCAAATAATCCCACTTTAAATAAGGTCGGAACCGCCACACTCAATTCATTCTCAACTGAACCTCAAACACCAGCATTGTATAAATTAATATTGTGCAACATGGTCGCCACAGTTCCAGTTTGTACACGGCTACCATCTTTCAATGTGACTTGCGGTAAAACTTCACCCTCTTGTACAACTTTCTGATTAATATTAGATAGTTCATTGGTACCCATAATTTTAGACATTGATCTTTCCTATTCTCAATTTTATGTAATTTTCACTCATTTCATAATAACGTTTTTAAACATATTGAATGTGAGGAATCGTATTTGTTTAACTAGATAAATTTCACACATAAAAAAGCACCGCATATAGCGGTGCTTTTTTTAAGAAAAAAATTACTTTTTCTTTTTCGGACCAATCAACATGCCCATTTGACGACCTTCCATCTTAGGTGCTTGTTCAATCACGCCAAACTCAGCAACGTCAGCTTCAATTTTTTGCAATTGAACTAAACCAAGTTGTTGATGCGCCATTTCACGACCACGGAAGCGTAAAGTGATTTTCACCTTATTGCCTTCTTCAAGGAAGCGCAAAATTGCACGCAATTTGATCTGATAATCACCTACATCCGTTGCTGGACGTAGTTTGATTTCTTTCACTTGCACTTGATGCTGTTTTTTCTTCGCATCTTTTTGCTTTTGCTTCAGATCAAATAAGTGCTTGTTATAGTCCATGATTTTACAAACAGGCGGTTCTGCATTAGCAACAATCTCAACAAGGTCAAGATTAGCTTCTTCAGCAGCACGTAATGCTTCAGTTAATGAAACAACACCTTTTTGCTCTCCATCTGCTGCAACAAGGCGTACTTCTTTTGCACGGATCTCATCGTTAATCGCAGGACGGTTACTTTTAGCACCTTGTTGTTGGTTACGGTCAGGCTGTTTAATCTTTATTACTCCACAATGTACCGGCCGCGTTCGGCAACGGCAGATTTCACTAGATCAATGAATGCATCCACTGACATAGTACCTAAATTTTTTCCTGAGCGAGTACGCACATTCACTGTACCTTCTTCAACCTCTCGATCACCGAGAACTAAAAGGTATGGAATACGCTCTAAAGTACGCTCACGAATCTTAAATCCGATTTTTTCATTTCTCAAGTCAGAAATAGCACGAAGACCATTTTCTTTGAGTTTTGCAACCACTTGTTCACTTGCTTGTGCTTGTGAATCAGTAATATTCATCACACAAGCTTGAATTGGTGTAAGCCAAGGTGGCATGAAACCAGCATAGTGTTCAATTAGTATACCAATAAAACGCTCAAAACTTCCAAGAATTGCACGATGTAACATGACTGGTTGATCACGTTCATTGTCTTCAGTGACATATGAAGCATCTAAACGAATTGGTAAATTGAAATCACATTGAATTGTACCGCATTGCCATACTCGACCTAAGCAATCTTTCAATGAAAATTCAATCTTCGGACCATAGAATGCACCTTCACCAGGTTGCAAGTCCCAAGCCAAGCCAGCATCATCTAAAGCGTCAGCAAGAGATTTTTCTGCTAAATCCCAAAGCGCATCATCACCAACACGTTTTTCGGGACGTGTTGAAAGTTTCATTTGCACTTCTTCAAAGCCGAAGTCTTTATAAACATCCAAAGTCAGCTTAATAAAGTCGGCAACTTCTTTACCAATTTGTTCTTTGGTACAGAAAATATGTGCATCATCTTGAGTAAAGCCACGTACACGCATAATACCGTGTAAAGAACCCGATGGCTCATTACGATGACAAGAACCAAACTCAGCCAAACGAATTGGTAAATCACGATAAGATTTTAAGCCTTGATTAAACACTTGTACATGACAAGGGCAGTTCATCGGCTTCACTGCATAGTTACGACTTTCAGAATGTGTTGTAAACATATTGTCAGCGTAGTTTGCCGCATGTCCAGACTTTTCCCAAAGCGTAAAGTCTACGATTTGAGGTGTCTTGATCTCTTGGTAACCATTATCTTGCTGAACTTTACGCATATATTGTTCAAGCACTTGGTAAATGGTCCAGCCATTCGGATGCCAGAACACCATACCTGGCGCTTCTTCTTGCATATGGAATAAGTCTAACGCTTTACCAATTTTACGATGGTCACGTTTTTCAGCTTCTTCAATACGTTTGACGTAAGCCGCCAACTGTTTTTTATCAGCCCAAGCTGTACCATAGATACGTTGTAGCTGTTCATTCTTTGCATCACCACGCCAGTATGCACCAGAGATTTTAGTGAGTTTGAATGATTTTAAGAATTTGGTATTTGGTACGTGCGGACCACGGCACATATCTAAATAATCTTGATGGTAGTACAAGCCCATTTGTGTTTCATTAGGCATGTCTGCGATCAAGCGTAACTTGTATTCTTCGCCACGTGCTGTGAATTCTGCAATTACATCTTCACGAGGTGTCATTTTTTTGATGACATCATAATCTTGATCGATGAGCTTTTTCATACGCTCTTCAATCGCTGCCATGTCATCTAAAGTAAATGGACGTGGCATCCAGATGTCGTAGTAGAAACCTTCTTCGATCACAGGACCGATCACCATTTTAGCTTCTGGGAACAATTGCTTAACTGCATGTCCTACCAAATGCGCACATGAGTGGCGAATGATTTCTAAGCCTTCTTCATCTTTCGGGGTAATAATCTGAACTGTCGCATCTTCTGTGATTAAATCACAAGCATCCACCAAACGATCATTGATACGACCTGCAACGGTGTTTTTTGCAAGACCTGGACCAATGCTCTGAGCAAGTTCCATCACGGAAATCGGATGATCAAATTGTTTCTGATCACCATTTGGTAAAGTAATGATTGGCATAATAAAATCCTTAAGGAGTGATGCCCCGCACAATGGAGCATATCACCGCGAGATTATGTATTGAGGCGAACCTCAAAAAATAAAAAACGGCGGATAAAAAAGTATCCAAGATTTTACACAGGTTTAGGTGACTATGAAACCTCTGAATCAGAAAAAGCCAAGATCAATAAAGTTTAATCTCAGACTAAAGCCTAAATGATTTAGACTCAATCCCGCACTATGTTGATATAGATATAAATGAAAATAACAGAAATGGAGCAAACACATGGTTAGTGCATATGATGAGTTACCGAGAACAGCCGCAAATTTTGTTGCCTTATCTCCTTTGCGCTATTTAGAACGGGCTGCTTATATTTACCCAAACCAAGCTGCAATCATTCATGGGCAACGTCAAATTACATGGCAACAAACTTATCAACGTTGTCGTCAACTTGCCCATCAACTGACAAATTTAGGGATTCAAAAAAATGATACCGTTTCGGTACTTTTACCGAATGTCCCTGCAATGATTGAAGCACATTTTGCAGTCCCAATGGCAGGTGCAGTGTTAAATACCCTAAATACTCGTCTCGATGCAAAAACAATTGCTTTTATGTTGGTTCATGCTGATTCAAAAGTCTTATTAGTTGATCCAGAGTTTCGACCACTTGCTGAAGAAGCTTTGAAACTGATCACTCAAGATATTATCGTCATTGATGTATTTGATGAGGAATATGATGCTGAGCAAGTTGCACTTGGACAATATGAATATGAGTCTTTAGTCGCTAAAGGTGATCCTGAATTTGAATGGTTGCTCCCACAATATGAATGGGATGCCATTAGTCTGAGTTATACTTCGGGAACTACTGGCAATCCGAAGGGCGTGGTTTATCACCATCGGGGTGCTTATCTGAATGCAGCCAGCAATATCTTGGCTTGTGGAATGAAACCTCGTGCTGTGTATCTTTGGACACTCCCCTTGTTTCATTGCAATGGTTGGTGTTTTGCTTGGTCAATTGCTGCAAGTGGCGGTACGAATATCTGTTTACGTCGTGTTGATCCGATATTAATTTTCAAATATATCTCAGCTTACAAAGTTGATTATTTCTGTGGTGCACCGATTGTATTATCGATGTTGATCAATACACCTCAAGAGCAAAAAACGGCATTTGATCATCATGTAGAAGTCATGGTTGCGGGTGCAGCACCACCCGTCGCAATTATTGAAGGCATGCGCAATATCGGCATTAATGTTAATCATGTCTATGGTTTAACGGAAACTTACGGTCCTTCTGCACTTTGTGCGTCTCAAGCAGGTTGGAGTGATTTATCCATCCAAGAACAAGCTCAATTACATTCACGTCAAGGCGTGCCTTATCCATTACAAGACAGTATGCGAGTACTTGATCCTGAAACCATGCAACCTGTGCCGAATGATGGTGAAACCATGGGCGAAATCATGTTCCGTGGCAATATTGTGATGAAAGGTTATCTTAAAAATCCACAAGCCACTGAAGAAGCCTTTAAAGGCGGTTGGTTTCACACTGGAGATTTAGCAGTTTGCCATCCTGATGGTTATGCCAAGATTACGGATCGCTCGAAAGATATTATTATTTCAGGTGGAGAAAACATTTCTTCCTTAGAAGTAGAGGATGTGTTGTATCGGCATCCTGCTATTCTAACTGCTGCCGTTGTCGCCAAACCCGATGAGCGTTGGCAGGAAGTACCCTGTGCTTTTATTGAGTTAAAGCAAGGTGCATCTGCATCAGCAGAAGAGATTATTGCACATTGCCAAAAAGAGCTGGCTCGCTTTAAAGTACCTAAAGAAATCGTCATTACTGAGATCCCAAAAACCTCAACAGGGAAATTACAGAAATTTATATTAAGAGAATGGGCAAAAGAGCGCGCAGTAGGAAATTTTAAAGATTGAATCCTGCTAAATAAAAAAGAAGTTTCAAATGAAACTTCTTTTTTAAACTAACCTTGCTCTGATAGCAAAGCCACTTGTTGTACATAATTCACAAATTTCAGTTTAGAGGCTGCAAGCTCCTCTTCACTGACTTGCTGTTTCATGTCACGATGAATACGCAATACATGTTGACGTAAAGTATGGCGTTCAGAAGCATTATAAACTTTGCTGAACTCATTAATAATCGGGTCACCTTGATCAATCATACGATCAACCCAACGCATCAATTGCATTTGCTTTTTAGCGCCTTGTTGCGGTGTAAGGTAAGATAAAATCGTTGTTTCATCTTCATTACGCAAGAGTTTACCGATACGTAAAAATTGACGGCGACGAGCTTCATGAGAGCTAATATTTTGGATTTCCAATAGGGCATCAATGAGACGCTCATCGACTGGAAGCTTCTGAATCTGCTTTTTATTCAGTTGAGCCAATTGCTCACCCAAAGCAGCCATACGCTGAACCGCTTTTTTTTGCTCAGTTCTACTCGCACGTCCATCTAATGACTCAAAATCTTCATCGGTATAACGCTGGGTACCACGTGCCACTATTACTCTGCCTCATAAAATTTTGCTGCGAACAGCGTTTGAATTTCTTCCAATGCCTTTTCTTCATCAGCACCATCAATCACTAATCTTAATGTCGTGCCCTTACCAGCACCCAACATCAGCAATGACATAATATTTTTTGCATCAACTAACTTATCGCCCTTACCAATTTGAATAGAAGAGCGGAACTTCGTGGTGACTTCAATAAGTTTACCAGATGCACGTGCATGTAAGCCGAGTTTATTAATTACATCAATTGTTGTGTCTATCATGACCAGTGCTTCATTTCTCTATGTAAGATTTGGACGGCCCATTTTGCCTCAAGAGCTTGTTTGAGTCTATCCACAATATAAACTGAACGATGTTGTCCGCCCGTACAACCAATAGAGATGGTCATATAATGACGATGTCCTTCTGCAAATGCAGGCAACCATTTATCTAAAAAGGCATAAATATCAGCAAACATTTCATTGGTTTGTTGGCTGCCTTCTAAAAAACGTCGTACAGGTTCATCTAAACCTGATAAACGGCGCAATTCTAGATCCCAATGTGGATTTGGCAAATGCCTTACATCGAACACATAATCTGCATCCAATGGAATACCATGCTTGTAGCCAAATGATTGTAAAATCACAATCAAATTATCAGACTGCCCCAGTTTAGACAGTAGAATATGCTTTAAATCATGGACACTTTTGTCTGTGGTATCAATATGTACTGTAGAGCGAAATTGTATCGGAATAAGCAATTGCTTTTCTTCTTGAATACACTGCAACAGACTATTAAAACGACTCGCCAGAGGGTGAGGTCGACGTGATGCGCTAAATCGAGCAATTAAATCTTGATCTTGCGTAGTTAAATAAATCACATCAACTGAACCATGTCTTTTTAATTGTTCAAAAACATGATCAAACTCCTGCATATCTGCACGAGTACTTCGGATATCAACCCCTAAAGCCAATTGCTCAAGATTATTTTCATGATCAAGTTTAGCCACAATTTCGGGCAACAAGGCTAAAGGTAAGTTATCTATACAATAGTAGCCCAAATCTTCTAACACTTGTAATGCAGAGGATTTACCTGAGCCTGATTGTCCTGTAACGATAAGAATACGCTTCATGGCGTGTTGCCCTTTTTATTTTCAAGTTCTAAGTTTTAAATTCGACTTGCAAATTATCGATTAAACGAGTGGCGCCTAATTTTGCTGCAACAAAAATCACGACATTTCGATCGAACTGCTCTATTGGCTGCAAGTTAGTTTGACGAGCTTCAACATAATCCACAACCAAACCTGCTTGTGTCAATTGCGCAGAGATATTTGCTAACACTTGTGCAAGTAGCTCTCCTTGATGCAATTGTTGTTCAGCTTGTTTGAGTAATTGATAAATTATGGGTGCGGTTGCACGCTGCTCTGCGGTTAAATAACCGTTGCGAGAACTGAGTGCCAAACCATCTTCAGCACGAACAATCGGTACACCAATCACTTCCAATGGCATATTCAAGTCTTGAACTAACTGGCGAATCACCGCCAATTGCTGATAGTCCTTTTGACCAAAGAAAGCAAAATCAGGTTGGACGATATTGAATAGTTTAGTTACCACAACAGCAACACCATCAAAATGACCTGGACGAGATTTTCCACACAAGTCATCAGTAATTTGACCGACACTAATATTGGTTAAACGCAGTTGTGATCCATACATTTGCTCAACAGTAGGGGCAAAAATAATATCGCAGCCCACATCCGCCAATAACCGGCTATCTTGTTCCAATGTCCGTGGATAACTATCAAAGTCTTCACCCGCTCCAAATTGAATTGGATTGACGAAAATACTCACCACCACCACATCACACAATTTTTTTGCTTCACGCACCAAAGTCAAATGACCTTCATGCAAATTACCCATAGTAGGTACAAAGCCAATCAATTTTTTAGAGCTACGCGCAGGTGAAAGTGATGCAGTTAAGCCTTGTATCGTTGTTTCAGTTTTCATGAATTAAAGCTCAACTTGGAAAGTATGTTCTTTGGCTGGAAAAGACTGGTCTTGTACAGCAGCATGATAAGACTTGAAAGCATCCACAATTGCCATTTCGCCCGCTTGCTCTTTCATAAAGTTCCGTACAAAACGTGCCACACGCCCAAATGTTAATCCAAGCATATCCTGCACGACCAAAACCTGACCATCAGTTTCATTACCCGCACCGATACCAATAACAGGTGTATTTGGAAATAATTCTGCAATCTCTTTACCCAACTGTGCAGGCACACATTCAAGTAATAACACCGACGCTCCCGCATCAACAACAGCTTGGCAATCTGCAATTAATTGATCTGCTGCTTCACGTGTTCTTGCTTGTAATTTATAACCACCAAAAACATGCACTGACTGAGGTGTTAGACCCAAATGTACACATACAGGTATACCATTTCGGGTTAATACAGTGACCAATTCGCTGAGCCAAGCTCCGCCTTCAATCTTGACCATTTGAGCGCCAACTTGCATGACTGTTTTAGCATTTTGCAAACCATCTTCAAGTGTGGCATAACTCATAAATGGTAAGTCACTCATAATCAGCGCATGTGCGTTGCCACGGCGTACAGCTGCCGTGTGATAAGCCATATCTTCCACAGTCACAGGCAAAGTAGAATCTCTACCTTGGATTGCCATTCCTAGAGAATCACCGATTAAAATCGTATCAATTTCAGCCAATTCCATAGCTTTAGCCATACTTGCATCGTAACAAGTAAGACATGAGAACTTGCGTCCTTCGGCTTTAAATTTTCTTAAGTCACTTAGACTAATCATGATGATGTCCTCTACAGGCGTTTCCAGAACGAAACAATCTTAAGCAAGTGCCCAAGATTGATCTGCTATTACAGTCAAGTCTGCTTGCTGTACCAGTTCTAAATCTTTTAAAGAATGACCATTTAATTTTAAATGAGCATCTAAATCTAATAAGGGAATAACAACAAAATCGCGTTCCAAAATACCGACATGTGGCACGGTCAAACGCTCATTTTCAATCTGTTGTTGTCCATAAATTAATAAATCGAGATCAAGGGTTCTTTCCCCCCAACGTCTCAAGCGCACTCTTCCTGCTTCTTGCTCAATTTGCTGCAATTGATCTAACAAAGCCAAAGGTTCAAGTATTGTATCTAGTTGAATAACTGAATTTAAATAGTTTGGTTGGTCTTGAGGCCCCATCGGTGGACTTTGATAAAGCCGAGAAACCTGCACCTCACCCAACATTGATAATTTCGCAACAGCTTCACGGAGAATCTGTTGCGAATCACCTAAGTTACTACCTAAACCAATATAAGTACGAATCGTCATTGAGTCGGCCCAAAAACGACTTGCTGTAAATCACGTTGCACACGTTTGCGCTTTAAAATTGGATGATCAGAATTGATTTGACCCGATTGATTTGATGCCTTTTCAACAAATCGACTCGCAGAATCATCTGCTCTGACACGCTCTTTTTTAGCACGACGATTTCTTGGCTCTGGTACATTGACCAAAGGCTCAATTTCACTCGCTTTAGTCTGATCAATTTCACTCGCTTTACGACGCGTTTTGCTACGTTGACGATTGTATTGACGAATAGTCGCTTCTTTTTGGTCAGCAGACATCTCTTGGTAGGCTTCCCACCAAACGCCCATACCATCCGTACTATTATCGCCAGATTTCTCACGCAACAGCAAAAAGTCAAAACCTGCACGGAACCGTGCATGTCCAGCCAATGCTTCGATTTGTTGTGGTTTTGGATTCAACAACCGAGTTTGCATTTCCCAAACTTCACGAATAAAGGTTTCAGCAAAACGTGGAATAATCGTGCGGGTTGCTTGACGTTTCAATACATCCAAACCAGCTTGAGCACGTGCTTCTGCTGGCACTACACCTTTATTTAGATAAAAATCACAGCGCTCTAAAAAAGGCTTCCATAACAATACTGCATAGAAAAATGCAGGATTAATGGTCTTACCAATTTGAATACGTTGATCCGTATTTTTAGCTGCACGCTCAATAAACGCAGTTAAATTTGGCGGAATTTCAGCAAACAACTGTTTCCAAACGCCAAACTCGATCAACATCGGTAACACACGAGTTAAGTGTCCCATGGTGAAGAGTTTCTGTGATTCATCATATAAACGATGTGGGGAAACATCACGCAAAAGTTGCGTCATTTCATCATCAAAAACATCAATAATTGATTGATCAATTTGAAAATTTAATTTTGCAGCAAACCGTAATGCACGAAGCATCCGCACAGGATCTTCTTCAAAACGCTGCGCAGGTTCACCTAAAAACCTTAAAGTACGAGTCTTAATATCATCAACTGCATGGCAGAAATCAAGCACAGTCCCTTGGCGGGGCTGATAATATAAAGTATTAATAGAAAAATCTCGGCGAGCAAAATCCTGCTCTATTGTTCCCCAGTTATTATCCCGAAGAATCATACCAGAGGCACTGGTCACCGCTTTTTTAGGAGGTGCACGAAAAGTCGCAACTTCAATCAGTTCTCGACCAGAATACACATGAGCCAATTCGAAACGTCGACCAATAATACGGCAACGTCGACCAAAGACTTCTTTCACCTGAGCTGGTGTAGCATTAGTAACTGCGTCAAAATCCTTAGGATTAAGACCTAGCATCATGTCGCGAACACCACCGCCTACAATATACGCTTCATAACCTGCTTTCGTTAGGCTATCAAGCACATCTAATATTGAGGAAGGGAGTTGAGTTGTGGATAAACCACATTTTGACGCACGCAAAGTTTGCAAAAGACACTGTCTCCTACGTCAGGACGTAAATAACAATTTGTCGCTAATCATAGCTCTAACACACACAAAGGGCAATTTATTCTGTTGAATAATCAATAGATCAAAACGCCCCGTATCTGATTTCATTTTCATATTTCCGTTAAAGCATAAGCTTAGCTTTATTCTTTTCAAGTAGTTTAGGACCTATTCCTTTCACATTCATCAGTTCATCCACCGTCTTAAATCCACCATTTTTTTGACGATATTCAACAATTGCCTGCGCCTTTTTCTCACCGACCCCATTTAATGTCTGTAATTGCTGTAAATTTGCTTTATTCAAACTGATTTTATCTGATTGAATATTTACAGAAGATGACACCTGTTTTGGATCAGCAGCTACAGTTGGTCGAGATAAGTAATAGTTATTATTCGGTTGTTTCGCCAATTGCTGATCACGCTGTTGCTGCTGAGCTTTCCATTTTTCATAGGATTGATCAAATTGCTGCGCGTGAAGATCTGAAAAACATCCTATACACATAAGAATAAGTAAGTAAACGTTAAGTTTGCTGCGCAATTGCGGCAAAGTCATTAGATTTCCCCTGAAGTTTTAATTGTCGTTTTGCTTGTTCCCAAAGTTCATCCATTTCTGCCAAACTCATTTCTTGCAAGTCTTTATTTTGTCTTTGTGCTTGTTGTTCAATATATGCAAATCGACTTCTAAACTTATGAATCGTTGCCAATAATGCAGTCTCACTCGACAGCCCAAGTTTACGTCCTACATTGATTAAAGAAAATAGACAATCTCCAAATTCTTCTTGTATTTCATCGCTTTTTTGATCATTAAGCGCTTGTTTTAACTCATCCAACTCTTCATCTAATTTCGCATAAGCATCGTCTACCGTTTCAAAGTCAAAACCAAGTTGCGCGGCTTTTTTTTGAATCTTTTGTGCTTGTATTAGAGCGGGCGCATGTTTAACAGTATCTAATCGTGATTGTGCTTTCCCTTGTTTTTCTTGTCGTTTAATTTCTTTCCACAACTCACTCACTTGTTCAGGGTTTAAATTCTCAAATTTTTCTGCCTGAAATACATGTGGATGACGACGAATCAATTTTTCTGTAATTGCGTTCACAACATCCTGAAAATTAAATGCATCTTGTTCGCTATACATTTGTGCTTGGAAAACCACTTGTAATAATAAATCACCCAACTCATCGCGGATTTCATCAATATTACCCTCTCGAATGGCAGCTTCCACCTCATATGCCTCTTCAATCGCATATGGCGTCAGACTACTTGGCGTTTGTTGTTGATCCCATGGACATTTTTGTCTTAATTCCTGCATGATTTCTAATAACTTTTCCATGGTTTTCTCCAAATTCAGCCAAAGTATTGCAGCCTAAAGCGGCTTATGCGTAATATACACGCACTCAAGAAGTATCAATATAAAGTAAGGAAGTGTCATGCAGTATAGTGTTTTTATTAGTGGTGCTGCGCAAGGGATTGGTGCTGAAATTGCACGTTTATTTCATCAAAAAGGCTATAAAGTTGGTATCTACGATATTAATGAAGAGCAAGCTCAA
This sequence comes from Acinetobacter sp. Z1, assembly GCF_024296945.1. Lineage (NCBI taxonomy): Bacteria > Pseudomonadati > Pseudomonadota > Gammaproteobacteria > Moraxellales > Moraxellaceae > Acinetobacter > Acinetobacter sp. Z1. Next base: position 2,919,421 of record NZ_CP101115.1, read on the forward strand.
AATTTAGCAAAAGAGCTTGGAAATGATGCTAAAGCAGGCTATTTAGATGTAAGTAATTATCGCCAATGGCAAATTGCTTTACAGGATTTCAAAAACTGGGCGGGCGAACTGAATATACTCATCAATAATGCTGGAATTTTATATTCAGGTGCATTTGAAAATACACCAATCCAATCACATCACCGTACCATCGACATTAACGTCAAAGGAATTTTGAATGGCTGTCATTCTGCTTTAGCTCATTTACAAAATGCTAGTTTTGCACGTGTGATTAATCTTTCCTCTGCATCTGCGATTTATGGTCAAGCCGATCTGGCATCTTACTCCGCAAGTAAGTTTGCAGTTCGCGGTCTAACAGAGGCTTTAGATGTAGAGTGGCAAAAATATAATATTCGTGTGTTAGATGTTATGCCATTATTTGTACAAACAAGTATGGTCAAAAATATGGATGCTGCAAGTATCCAAAATATTGGTGTGGATTTAACACCTGCTGATGTGGCAAAACAAGTATTGCATTTGGCGCAACAAAAAGATCATGCATTGATTCCAACCCATACACCCGTTGGCATCAAAACCAAGTTGATGTATCAGTTATCGAGCATTAGTCCTCAATTTTTAAATCGCTTAACCAATATCTTTTTAGCCAAACGATAAGCATAAAAAAGCTGCATATAAATGCAGCTTTTTTGTTTTAACTTCCTTGAACCAATCGTCGTGCGCTGATAATCCCTGGCTGCTGCTCTAAGCGAGCCAACAAACGAGACAACTGTGCTAGACCTTTCACCTCAATCAATAATTTCATATTGGCAATACCATCTGCCTCAGAAATCGTATTCACTTGACGAATATTGATTTGATCTGAAAAAATGACTTGGGTTAGATCTTTCAGTAAGCCGCGGCGATCATAAGCTTCAACCACGATTTGTACACTCTGGCCACGTGTAGGCTGCATTTCCCAATCTGCTTCAACAGCACGCTCGGGTTCATGTGTGGTCATACGCAGATAATCAGGGCAAGCAACTTTATGAATACTCACACCACGATTTAAAGTGATATATCCACCAATCGATTCGCCGTGTACAGGTTGACAGCATTGAGCAATATGCAGTTCCACATTGTCCAAACCATCAATCAAAATACCATGTGCGGATAAAGTATGACTTGCTCTTGGATTTAATGCAGGCTTTAAAACAAGCTCAGGTTCATCTTGATCCAAGTGCATTTGACGATTCACTTGATTCATCAAAGCATGAAGACTGATATCACCACTGACCAAAGCCACTAAAATATCATCACCAGATTTCAAATTAAAATGTGATGAATAATCTTTTAAATCAATACTTTTTGGATGAATTGCTAAGCGTGCAAGTTCTTTGTTAAGCAACTCTCGCCCAACATCAACATTCTTACTACGATCTTGTTGTCTAAACCAATGACGCAGCTTGTCACGTGCACGTCCAGTCTTAATATAACCTAGAGAGTTCACCAACCAATCACGATTTGGCTCACGATCTTTCTTGGTTAAAATCTCAACCTGCTCACCTGTTTTTAAGGTGTAGGTTAATGGCACATAACGTTGATTGACACGTGCTGCATAGCACTTATTACCGACTTCGGTATGCACATGATAAGCAAAATCTAGAACGGTCGAACCACGCGGTAACTCTTTGATATCACCATCACGACTAAATACATAAATCTTCTCAAAATTCTCAAAATCTTGAATTTGATCTATGCCATTCGACTCATCATCTTCACCATGCGGTGTGGTTTCAGTACGCTCTTGATAATGTTCCAGTACAGCACGTAAAGAATGTAATCGATGATTAAACGAATGATCGGTATTTTTCGCACCTTCTTTATAGTTGAAGTGCGAACACACACCCAATTCAGCTTCGTTATGCATTTCAAAGGTACGAATTTGCACTTCCAAAGACTTATTTTCAGCAATCACAGCAGTATGTAATGAGCGATAGCCATTCGCCTTTGGATTGGTCACATAGTCATCGAACTGGTTTGGAATATGTCGCCATAACTGGTGCACAATCCCTAATGCATGATAGCAATCAGGTACATTTTGTACGAGTACGCGGACTGCACGGATATCATAAAGCTGGTCGAAACTGAGGTTTTTGCTTTTCATTTTTCGATAAATCGAATAAATGTGCTTCACTCGCCCAGAGATTTCAGACTGAATATCATGCGCACCCAACTCAGTTTTGAGCTTATCAATCACGAATTGAATGTACTGTTCACGCTCTAAACGCTTTTCATTAAGTAAAGAGGCAATTTCTTTATAACGCTCAGGCGCAAGATAACGAAAAGCAAGATCTTCTAATTCCCATTTAAGTTGAGCGATCCCAAGACGATGCGCTAAAGGTGAATAAATGGTTAGAATTTCACGAGCAACGCGTTCTTGACGCTCTTTACTTGCTGTTGCAAGTTCTCGTAACGCATAAGTTCGCTCAGCCAACTTGATCAGTACAACGCGTACATCTTCAGTGACTGAAATCAGCATTTTATAAATACCGTTTAAGTGTTCACGCTGATTATTATTAAAATGGTCTTCTAAACGTTTATTTTTCTCAATCAGTTCAGAAAGCTTACCCATTGCAAGCGTACCTTTTACAAGGTTTAGAACTTGCTCACCAAATAACTGCTGAATATCCTCTAATGTAACCAGACCCTCACGCACACTACGATAAAGCACTGCCGCTGACAACGTGTCTTCATCTACATGTAAATGCGCCAAAATATCTGCCATACCAATACCCGTACTAAAGGTATTGTTACGATGATTAACCGTGGTTTCTAACTCTTTTGCTAAGGTAAGCTCTGCAACTTGTTGTAGTTGTTTTAGCTCCGCCCCATCCAAGATATCGCGCACTCGATCTAACCAAGAGATTAAACCTCTTTGCGCTTCAGCGGCATGTTCTACAGTCGTTTCCTCAGACAACTCATGAAGTTGCTCAGGTAACTGCTCACGTACTGTGACCATACCATTCTCCTCTGGATATGTAACTCATTTTCTAATCGTTTATCTCTTTCGTTTTTTAAAGCGATTCAACTTTTCAAAACTGTTGTGTTTTCTCAAACAACGCAATTGATTCAACATGTTCAGTGTGAGTAAACATATCCATCACTGCGGCTTTTTTAAGTTGATAGCCGTATTGTGCCAGTACACCCGCATCCCTTGCCAGTGTTGAAGGATTACATGAAACATAAACGATTCTTTTCGCTCCAAAATTCGGTACATATTGCATAACCTCAAAAGCACCAGATCGTGGAGGATCAATTAATAATGCATCAAATCCTTGTTTTGCCCAAGAATGATGCGAAAAGTCTTTTGTTAAATCTTGTGAAAAGAAAGTTGCTTGAGTTAATTGATTGGCTTTCGCGTTCTCAGTTGCTCGTTTCACCATTTCATCACTTGCTTCAACACCGATGACCTGACCTAGCTCTCCAACACAATGTGCTAAAGGCAATGAGAAATTCCCCAATCCACAGAACAGGTCTAATACTCGTTCACCTTTCTGTAATTGAAGCAATTCACATGCCAAATCAATCATTTTTCTATTTACATCACTGTTAACTTGAGTGAAATCGACAGGCGAAAATGCAAATTTAACCTGAAACTCAGTCAAACTGTAATGCAAGCGCATAGATGCTTCAGCATCATCAACACGGTGGACACTCTCTATACCTTTTGGTTGAAAATATAGCTGCCATCCTTTCTGTAACGTATATTGACGCAATTGGTTGACATCCGACACATTTAATTCATCTAAGTGACGAATTAGTAATGCAACCTCAGTATCGCCCTTTGCTAATTCTATATGACCAATATCAGCTTTGCCTGTTAGACTTTCGAGTAATTTTCTCAATTCAGGCAATGATTCGGACAAGGTTTGATCAAGAACACTACATTGCTCAATAGGAATTAAGTGATTACTGTGGTGCTCACGAAATCCCATCACTAAACGATTTTGTTTCGCAATATATCGCACCCCGATTCGAGCACGACGGCGATAATCGGTTCTGTCCGAACGAATTGGTGCTAACCATTGTTCAGGTTCCAGTCCAGCAAAATGTTCCAAATGCGATTTCAAAACATTCTGTTTCAGCAAAATTTGTTGATCGGGATGAATATGTTGCAAGCTACATCCACCACATACGCCAAAGTGCGCACAAATCGGATCAATACGTTCCTGAGAACCATCACTTTCCAGCTTGACCATTTCCGCTTCTTCTAAGCGAGTCGTTTGGTTGGTAATCTTCGCTTGAACAGTTTCACCCACCATCGCATAACGAACAAATACTTTCTTGCCATGCTTTTCTTTCGGATGATCAGGATGTGTACCATAATGCGCAATCCCACGCCCTTCATGTGAAAAAGATTCAATCTGAAAGGTATATGTTGGGTATTGGGCTGGACGATGCTGCTTTGTTCTATGTTTCAAAAGATGAACCTAATTTTTTGGCGCAAACGTATTTGCGGTGAATACAGTATATTGCGATGTTTGCTGCCATACCTGTAAAAATTCTGTTTGTTGCGTTTGCGTTTGTAAGTAATTAATTGTTGCTTCAATCAGTTGCTGATGATCTTGTTGATTCAACTGACCTTTTAACAATAACCAACGAATATAAACCAACCATGTATTTAGAACATCCCCTTCGCAATAACTGGTTAATTTTAACCACTGCTTAGTGCGGACATATTCAGGCACTTGATATCCTGACTCACCACGCTTACCAGGAAAGCCCAATAGGCACGCAATATCATCAAGTTTTTGGAAGTTTCGACCATTAAACATAGCCATCACATCCATCAAATCCACATGACGGTGATGATAACGATTTTGATAATTATTGAAGCGTTTTTGATTATCTATTTCACCTTGATCAAACAAGCTTGGTGCAGATAATCCATGATACATCGCTCGAAATAAAACAACGGGCAAATCAAATTGCGAGCCATTCCAGCTAATTAACGTTGGCTGTTTTTTATCAAAAATTGATAAAAACTTAGTCAACATTTCTGCTTCAGAATTTTGCTCCTGACTAAAAGAAAATAGTCGAAAACCCTTTTCATCAATCCACAAACCTGAAATACACACGATTTCATGTAAAGGTAGACGCTGAAAATCCATTCCCGACTCTTGACGGCGAATTTTAGTCAGCGCCTGCTCTACATCTGTCTCAGGTAAATCTAAATGATATAGATGAGCCCCTGCCTTTAAATCGGTCAGTGTTTCAATATCAAAAACTAAAATCGGAAAACGTAAATTCATCTTAAAATCTCTTCAAATCCCTCCCCACCTCCCTTTGATAAAGTAAGGCGTTCCCCATCTTTTAAAAAGAGGGGGTTAGGGGTAGATTTTAATCTTGAACTGAGAATAATCCCGTTGATAAATAACGATCACCACGATCACAAATGATACATACAATGACTGCATCAGGGGTTTCTTCAGCAATTTTGATCGATGCCCAAACAGCACCACCTGAAGAGGTGCCTGCACTGATACCTTCGGTACGTGCCAATTTACGCATGGTTTTTTCAGCTTCAATTTGTGGAATATCAATGATTCGATCCACACGACTGCGATCAAAAATCGTTGGTAAATAGGCTTCTGGCCATCGACGAATTCCCGCAATGCTCGAACCATCAGAAGGTTGCAGACCGACAATTTGAATATCAGGATTTTGTTCTTTTAAATATTTAGACACACCCATGATCGTGCCTGTGGTTCCCATCGAACTGACAAAATGGGTAATTTTTCCACCCGTTTGTTTCCAGATTTCAGGACCGGTGGTGAGATAATGAGCTTCCACATTATCTGGGTTTCCAAACTGATTCAGTACAAAACCATTGCCTTGTTCTTGCATCTTTAACGCAAGATCACGCGCACCTTCCATACCTTGTTGCTGAGTCACTTCGATTAACTCTGCGCCATAAGCCAACATTGCATCTTTACGCTCTTGGCTCATATTATTGGGCATGATGAGCTTCATTTTATAACCGCGCATGGCTGCAACCATTGCCAAAGCAATACCAGTATTGCCACTAGTAGCTTCGATTAAGGTATCACCGGGTTGAATTTGTCCGCGCTTTTCTGCTTGAACAATCATGTTATACGCTGGGCGATCTTTAACTGAGCCAGCTGGATTATTCCCTTCTAATTTCGCCAATACAGTCGCTTGAGTATGACTTGCTAAACGTTGCAAACGTACTAAAGGGCTTTTACCGACATAAGCATCCAGTAAAAATTCATCTGCTAAAAAATCAGTTTGCGTGTTCGTCATGATCGACACCGGCATTAAGGTGGCGACTATTGTATGAAAAAATAAGAAATACTGCACCTTTTCACTGTGCTTTTTATTAACTAGTACATGCCTCGCTTATCTTAAAGCGTGCTAAGATGTTTCGCAGAATGATAAATCTGACCGCACTATGTCAAATTTTAATAAAACCTTAACTAAGCGTTTACGGCTCAATCATGCTTACGGTCAACTGATTGCACTTATTTTAGTCCCAATTGCAATTTTGACAGGTGTAGGAATTATTTGGGTTTTATCCGAAACCACTAATGCAGCTAAGCAACAACAGCGTTCAGATGCTTCAGCAATATTGGCGCGTTATCATGAAACTGCAACTGATTTACTTCAATTGGTACAACAACATCCAGATCAATATGATCGCGCACAAAACATCATGCAAAAAATGTTTGATGAAAAAAATTTACAACGCGCCGTATTAATTGATAGTCAAGGTCAGACTTATTTAAGTGTCGGTTACCAAAATAATCGTTTTTGGCCGACTTTTCCTAGCGACAGCAATTTTTTTGGTCCAATCGCACATAATCACAATAGTATCTACGGTGGAAAACTAGATAAAAATAATTCAAACCCAGTTTGGTTGATGATTGAACTTGATAATCAACCTTTGGAACTTGCGCGTTATAAGATTCTATTATCTCTCGTTGCAACAGGATTGATTACATTACTAATTTTGCTTTTTTGCTTAAATGTTTTCTCGCGTCGCTGGCTTGCTCCGCTTTATGAAATTCGGATGCAAATGCAACGTTTAAATGCAGACACCTTAGACCAGCATATTGTCGTCAATAGTACTGGCGAATTACGCCTTTTACAGCGTGATATTGCCAATGTGGTCAAACGCTTACACTTTAGCTTTCTAGAATTAAAAGAACATACCGAACAAACCGAAGAAGATCTCCGCCGTACATTAGATACTCTTGAAGTTCAAAACATTACTTATCGTCAGGCACGTGACCAAGCGATTTCATCAAACCAATCCAAGTCGGTCTTTTTAGCAAATATCAGTCATGAACTTAGAACACCACTAAATAGTATTGATGGTTTTATTCACTTATTGTTACGTCAACAAAACTTGAGTAATGAACAAAATTTATATCTGCAAACCATCCGAAAATCTTCTGCTCATCTGTTGGCATTGATTAACGATGTATTAGATTTTTCCAAAATTGATGCAGGAAAATTAGAACTCGAAACAGCCCCTTTTGATCTTGAAGAAGCCATCTTTGATGTGATGGATATGCTTTCGCCGTTGGCGGCACAAAAACATATCAACATGGCATTTTACTATGCTGAAAATATTCCACAGCATGTCGTCGGCGATGCATTACGCTTTAAGCAGATTCTGACTAATCTTATTTCTAATGCCATCAAATTCACACCTGATGGTGAAATTATTGTTCGCGTTCGCATGGAAGATGATGAAATTGGACAATGCTTACTACATTTTAGTGTGCAAGACAGTGGTATCGGACTTAGTGGTACGGATCGTAAAAAACTGTTTGAGTCTTTCTCACAAGGAGATGCTTCGGTTACACGTCAATTTGGTGGAACGGGTTTAGGCTTAGCGATTTCGAAGCAACTGGTGCATTTGATGCACGGTCAGATTGGCTTCGAAGACAATCAAGAACGTGCACCAACAGAAAAAGGCTCGACCTTTTGGTTTACAGCATCGTTTAAAGTTGAAGAACAAAATGAATTTGTTGAACATCCTCATTTTGATCACTTACAAGTGGTGTCATATCTAGCGCATCCTGCAACTGCGAGTGTGCTACGTTCATACTTAGAAAATTATCGTGTCTCACATATTGAGACGCAATCAATTTTAGATTTATTCAGTCGATTAAATCATCTGAATCAGCAAGAAAACACATGGCTTATTGTTGATCATAGTGGTGATACCGAAGCATTACTCAAAGAAATCAGACAACGTTATCAAGGACATTTAGCCGTTTACGGTTATCAAATGAGCCTTGAACCAAACATGCTCAATGAATATCGTGCTCGTCCTCTGTACCAACCACTGAGTCGTCGTGAACTGATTCAATTATTGGGTAATCAACCTATTTTTGAACAGGAAGAAGAAGATTTTAACGGTCAAGGCTTACATGTCTTGGCAGTTGATGATCATCTACCCAACTTAATTGTGCTTGAAGCATTATTGGGTGAGTTAAACGTAACCACAACTAAAGCACTCAGTGGACAAAAAGCGATTGATATTATTCAAGAACGGATTGAACAGAAATCACCACCATTTGATTTAGTCTTTATGGACATTCAAATGCCTGTTATGTCCGGTATTGATACTACACGTGCGATTCGCTCATTAGAATCAACATTAGACACGGGTATGCAACTGCCGATCATTGCACTAACAGCACATGCCCTTGCAGATGAAAAACAAAAATTGCTCAAAGTCGGTATGAATGACTATGTGACCAAACCGATACAGATGGAACAGATTATTCAAATCCTTACGCATTGGACCAAAAATAATTTTAGCTCTCAGCCTGTCAATGTTGAACAAAAACGACCGACTGAATCGATTGATCCACAAATTTTAAATTGGCAACAAAGTGTGCAACTGGCAGCCAACAAAGAAGACTTAGCACAAGACCTACTTGGCATGTTAGTCGATAGTTTTGATACAGAGTTGACTGAAATGCAGCAACTGATAGAGATGGAAGATTTCCCACAGTTGGAACATGTATTACACCGTCTTTATGGTGCAACTCGCTATGTCGGCACGCCCAATCTACAGCACGTTTCTGGTGAATTTGAGCAATTTGTTTCTACGTTACGTAAAGAACGCCGTAAAGCCGACGATAGCTTTATTCGAGAAACCAATCATCGTTTTAACGAGTTAAATACGGCAATTGAACAAGTGAGACAAGCTGCCAATTTGGTCTTACACTCTCACGACAGTTAATGTGACTGTGGTGTCATGTTTCGCATGAAAGACTCATGCTATGCTGCCACCATCAAACACAATAAGAGTATGGCGAATGGCACTTTTACGTATTGAAAAGAACAATGGCATTGCAACAGTTTCTTTAAATCGACCAGACAAACGTAATGCAATGAGTTTTGCATTATTAAAAGAATTGGTTGCAACCGCAAAGAAAATCGAAAAAGATCGTTCAATTCGTTGTGTCATTTTAACAGGCGAAGCTCAGGTATTTAGTGCAGGTATCGACCTATCAGACCTCAACAATCCTAAAAATACAGCTTTTGCAGCTTGGGAACTGATCAAGCCAGGACAAAGTCTATTTCAAAAGGCTTTTCTTATTTGGCAGAACTTACCTATTCCTGTAATTGCAGCCATTGAAGGTTACTGTTTTGGTGCAGGTATGCAACTCGCGCTGGCTGCTGATATCCGTATTGCAACACCAAGCACTCAAATGTCCATCATGGAAAGTCGTTGGGGATTGGTTCCTGATATGGGTTTAACACGCTCATTAAAAGGTTTGATTGGTGTTGATTTAGCAAAAGAGCTGACGCTTACCGCGCGTATTTTCGATGCTGAATATGCCAAAAAAATTGGTTTAGTCACACACTTAGATAACGATCCATTAGCAAAAGCGAATACGATTGCACAAGAAATTTTACAACGTTCTCCTGATGCGATTATGGCTGCGAAACGTGTCTTAGATGCGATGGAACATCAACCTGAAAAATCGCTTCGCCTAGAGAAACTTTGGCAACTCAAATTACTATTAGGTAAGAACAGTGCACTTGCACGTAAAAAAGATAAAAATCCTGAAATTGAGTTTTTACCAAGACAATATAAATAATATCCATCACCTTATTAGTTATGGTGGGTGGATGATATCAAGATCACTTGTTGCACAGAGGCAATATGAATCCTGCCTCCGTTCAACAAAGGATTTTGTTACTTTTCATCAATTAAAAGTCAGGTTGAGGTCTACCAAAGATATTAAGATTCTTCATCACTGAATTAAGCTATGTAAACTTTAAACACTTATATTACATAGACGACCAATCACATTTCCAAACGTCCTATTTTCAACGAAAAGTTTAAATCAAAATACTGAGGTTATTGAGTTTCTCTATGCACATCGATCATCAAACACCAATTGCTTTTTTAGGTATGGGTTTAATGGGTACTCGTATGACTACCCGCTTGCTTGATGCAGGCTATAAGGTAGCTGTATGGAATCGCAGCCCACAAGCATGTGAACCGCTTATTCAGCAAGGTGCTCAGGCATTAACTTTTGAAAATATTGGAAATTATCCGATTATTTTGACTTGTTTAGCGGATGATAAAGCTGTTCAAAGTGTATATAGTCAAATCAAGCCCCATTTGGTGGCTGAACAAATCATCGTTGATTTTTCCAGTCTATCCGTATCAGCCACTCAAGAACTGGCTCAATCAGCTCAACAGCAACATGTCACTTGGATTGACTCACCCGTATCAGGTGGAACGATGGGTGCGGAACAAGGTACGTTGGTCATTTTTGCAGGCGGTAATGCGCAAACAATTCAAATATTAGCGCCTATTTATCAGGTACTCTCTCAGCGAGTGACTCGCATGGGTGATACTGGAACAGGGCAAGCCACTAAGATTTGTAATCAACTGATTGTGGCAGCAAATAGCGCGTTGATTGCTGAAGCAGTCGCACTCGCTCAGCATGCAGGCGTCGATACAACACTACTCGCGCCAGCTCTGGCTGGAGGGTTCGCTGATTCGAAACCATTCCAAATTTTAGCGCCTCGTATGGCCACCCACACATTTGAACCAGTACAATGGAAAGTGAAAACCTTATCAAAAGATCTTAACAATGCTTTACATCTAGCACAAAATTTTAATTTAAAGATACCTGTTGCACAAAAAGCACTCACACAGTTACAAGCTCACCAAGAAAATGGCTTTGCCGAGAATGATTTAGCAACTATCATTCAATATATAGAACAATAATTTAAACTTATTATGTCAGGGAGTTTGAACATGAGTAATCTTGCCGTCAATTTATCCATGATTTTTACTGAAGTGCCTTTAATTGAGCGTTTTGCCTTAGCACATGCACATGGCTTTCAGCATGTTGAAATTCAATTCCCTTATGAATTAGAAATTATTGATATTCAAAATCAATTGGAACAATACAATTTATCCTTATGTCTGATTAATGTTCCTGCTGGGGACTTGATGCAAGGCGGGAATGGTTTAGCAGGTATTCCTGGTAAAGAAGTTGAATTTCATCATGCACTTGAGCTAGCTATTCGCTATGCCACTGCATTGAATGTCCCTCGAGTAAACATTCTGGCAGGTAAACAACCTTTAGATGCAGACCTTTTACCCTGCCTAAATACCCTATCTAGCAATCTAAAGCTAGCTTGTCATCTATTATCTGAGCAAGGCATTGAACCTGTTTTTGAAATGATTAATGGCACAGATATGCCGCGTTTTCTTGTCCAAAATATTGCACAAGCACAAGAAATGTTGGAAGCAATTAATCATCCAGCACTGAAAATGCAATACGATTGCTATCATATGGCGATGATGGGTGAAGACGTTTTGGCAGGCTTACAAGAAAATTTGCATCAAATTGGACATATTCAATTTGCTGATTGTCCAAATCGTCATGAACCAGATACAGGTAGCATCGCGTATAAACAGATTTTTGACTGGTTACTTCAAAGTGACTATCAAGGTTTTATTGGTGCGGAATACAGACCACAATATCAATCAGATCAATCATTTGCATGGAAAAAGAAATACTTTTCAAATGATGTGAATACATAAACTGTTACGGCTAAAATTTGAATTTCCTAGAGAAAAACGGTATATTTAACGATGAGCAATTGTCAGGAAAATATACCCTCTATGAATTTAGAACCATCGCCCAGCGCTTCTAATTCTCACGACCTAAAAATCAAAACAGCTAACAAAGATGTACATGCTTGTTTAAAAGTTGTACATGAAGCCCTCACTGATGTAAAAGCCAAAGATATTCTTGAACTTGATGTAAGTTCTATCAGTAATGTTGCCGATGCAATTGTGATTGCAAGTGGTACTTCAACACGTCACGTTAAAGCACTTGCTGATAACGTTGCTGATGAAGCACGTAAAGCAGGTTTTCGTCCAATCGGTGTCGAAGGTGAACGCGATGCTGAATGGATCTTAATTGATTTAGGTTTCGTCGTTGTTCATGTGATGTTACCTACAGCTCGTAAATTTTATGATCTTGAAAGCTTATGGCGCGCGCCTGAATCAGTAGCTTAAAGTTCTAAAAAAAGCGACCCAATTGGTCGCTTTTTCATTTCTACAATAATTGTTTAAAATCAATGTCTGGATTTTTCAACTTTATCTGATTTTTAGTTAGAGCATACAATTGATCAGCTTTTACAGGTCCATAAAAGTCGCAATAAATCGCATATAACATCGTGATCATTACACTGTACATCTCTTGCGGCATTTGCATTAAACATTTTCGCTCCGAGCCTGCAACATAAAAAAACTGTGCTAATTGCCGATGTTTTTTCATCTTGGTTTGGATTTCCTCAACAAATTCAAGATAATCATCTCGACTGACTGCTTTTAAAACCTCCATAATAAAATCATAAAACACTTCAAATAAACCAAGCTCATTTAAATTTGATTCAATAACAGCAGCGTCTTCTTTCTTAACCTTTAATCGTTGTTGCTTTTCTACTACCGATATTTCGTGCAAAACTTGGCGCAACATTTCCTTGCGTTGTTGACGAAGTTCATCATTGGTACAAATTTCATTTAAGAATCGATTTAAAACAAAAGAAGGCTGATGACCATATTCAGTCTCCCAATATTTTAAAACACGCTGTAAAACAGTTTCAGGTAAAAATTGTGCGAGTCCCTTCTCCACAGCCAAACGCTTTTGCTCGATCGTTAACTCAGCCATAGCAACTCCTCTGTTAATGACGATGCGTAATATTGTCTGTTTCAAAAGTTAAATCTCTTTGAAACTCTGGATAAGACAATTCTGCGTGTTCGGTATAGTCCAAACCACGTTGCTCGTGTTGTTGCGAAACTCTTAAACCACCTAAAATCTTATCCAAAACCTTAAACATAATTAAAGCAACACCAAATCCCCAAAGGAATGCAGCCCCCACTCCTAGCGCTTGGATTGAAATAATGTCTAAATTGAATATATTGCTTTCAAAGAATATCCCCGCCGCCAGTGTTCCCCATGCGCCACATACACCATGTACTGCAACAGCATCTACAACATCATCTAACTGCATTTTTTCAATTAAATAAGGAACAAAACTCATTAAAAAACCAGCCACAGCACCAGTTAAAACTGCATAAATGGGTGACATGGTGGCACAACCAGCCGTAATAGCGACCAACCCGCCTAATGATGCATTAATGGTACTGCGCATCAATACTGCTTTTGATTGTACTAACGCTAGAACCATGTAGGTTGCAGCCGCAGCACATGCAGCCAAATGAGTGTTTAATGCAATCCGACCAATACTTACACTTGCAGAAACAGTCGATGCTGCATTAAAACCAAACCATGCAAACCAGAGAATAAATCCACCTAATGCAACCAATGGTAAACTATGCCCTGCTAAAAAATGGCTTTGTCCTTTACGACCAAATCTACCTAAACGCGGTCCCAATACAATAATACCAGCAAGTGCAACCCAACCACCGATTGAGTGCACCACCGTTGAACCAGCAAAATCAATAAACCCCAAGGCTTTTAGCCAACCATCACCACCAAATAAACTGCCCCACGCCCAACTGCCAAACACTGGGTAGATCACACCACTTACAAAAATTGCGCTCACCACGTAAGCAACAAAATGGATACGTTCAGCCATCGCACCACTTGCAATTGTAGTCGCAGTGGCAGCAAACATCATCTGAAAGAACAACAAATTCCAATGCCAATCATCCATTTGATTTGGCATAAAATGACTCAGACCTATCCAGCCTGTTTGATTCAACCCAAACATGAGACCGAAACCAAATAACCAAAATATCAATCCCCCAATACAGGTATCCATATAGTTTTTCATTAACACATTAACGGTATTTTTACTGCGAACCGAGCCACTCTCAATAAGTGCAAATCCAGCCTGCATAAAAAAAACCAAAATACCTCCAACAACCACCCAAATACTATCAAGCGAAATACGAATTTCTTGAATATTGGGTGCTGTTTGCGCCGAAGTTTGAGATGAGAGAAATAATAAGAATGGCAAAATAAAAATTATACTTTTCATTGAATTCCCCAAGTAAGACCAAGTAATTCGATGCAAAGACAATGCCAAAACGTTTATATAATTATTTTATACTTTCTGTGATTTATATTTGTTCTCAATAGAATTAAGCTGCTTTAGCTCATATGCAATATACATATTCTTCAATCATCTATTCACTTTCTATAAGTCCGTATTTTCATAATCAAAAGTTGAGTCTTTCATTTGTAAAATTTGACATGACAAATTGTCAAATTTAAAGCACTATAGGATTGCTTTGAGAACTCAGAAATAAAAAGTAGCAAAGGAGTATATAGATGAAAGTTTTGATTACAGGTGCGAATACAGGAATCGGTTTCGCAACTGCCGAGCGATTGATTAAACAAGGGCAACATGTCATTCTTGCCTGTCGTAATCCACAAAAAGCACAAGCTGCCCAAGATAAATTACGTGCATTTGACCAAGGACAAGTTGATCTTATTTCCTTAGATCTAAACAGTCTAGAAAATACAAATAAAGCTGCCAATGAAATTGCTGATCGCTATGGCAATTTGGATGTATTAATTAACAATGCTGGTCTTTTTGCCAAAACCAAGCAACTCACCGCTGATGGCTTTGAACAACAATTTGGGGTGAATTATCTCGGTCACTTTCTTTTGACTCAAAAACTACTCCCAGTCTTAGAAAAATCAGCTCAAGCTCGTATTGTACATCTTGCTTCAATTGCACACTGGGCTGGTTCAATCAAACCTAATAAGTTCCGTGCAGAAGGTTTTTACAATCCGCTGTTTTATTATGGGCAGTCTAAGTTAGCGAATCTTTTATTCAGCAATGCCCTTGCTGAAAGATTCGCAGGCACCACTATTACCAATAACGCATTACACCCTGGCGGTGTTGCTTCTGATATTTATCGAGAACTGCCAAAACCTATTTATGAAGTTATGAAAATAGGTTTAGTACCTACTTCAGTTCCCGCAAAACTCATCACTGAAATGGCGATTGGAGATCATTGGGCAAACCGCAATGGCGAATATGTTAGTGCACATATGCCAGACTGGAAATCAGCACATGCTAAAAACCAACAGTTTGCACGCGATCTTTATACTCAGTCTATGGATCTGGTAGAAAAGTATCTAAAATAAGTCAAATAAAAAAGCCGCCTAACCGACTGTCCAACTTTTTGAAATCAGATCATTAGGCAGCTTTTTACAATTCAAATGAGGTCAGATTCTTGATCGTCAATAGTTTCTCTACAAACCTTAATCAATAATTCTATTTTTTTCAATTACAGTCTCTTCTAACTCACGAGTTACACTACTTGTGGTTTTATAAACATCTTCATGTTCCATAAAATACAAATTCCAAAAACCTAGCTCCTTACCGTCCTTATCATATTCTTGAGAATGGTGTAGTTCATAATTACTTATTTTATAATAATATAAATTTCCATTTTTATCGAAGTGATTAGTTCTAGATCCTAACAAATCTTCATTAAATTCAATTACATCAACCCCCATCAATATAAATTTATCATCCATCAAAATATAATTATCTACTCTAGAAATATTCTTTGTTCTATCATTTGGAAGTTCTTGATAGGCAACTAATTTATAATTTTCTCCTGCATAGATTTCAATTGTACCAACTCTGTTTAAACGATTAATTATAGTGATTTCTTCATAGATAAAATTATTATCTTTATCTAAGCAGGTAATTTTGGAAGATACCCAAATAGATCGCTCCATCCCAATATCTAAATCATTAAATATAATCTTTTTTATTGGATAGTCTTCATGTGCTTCTTGAACTGTGACTTCAATCATGATGTAAAGATATGAATTAGAGCATTATTATCAGTATGTATTAGCTTATAAGATATAGTCATTTTTTCAAGTAATAAAAAAGCCACCCGAGGGTGGCTTTTACAATCTTGAGCGAGGTCTGATTAGTGACCACCACCATTGATTGCTTTCGTCATATCTTCAACAACTTTCTTCGCATCACCGAAGATCATCATGGTTTTTTCATTATAGAACAAATCGTTGTCTAAGCCAGCATAACCTGTTGCCATAGAACGCTTGATCACCATGATGGTACGTGCTTTATGCGCTTCAAGAATAGGCATACCATAAATTGGTGATGTCGGATCGTCTTTCGCCGCAGGGTTTACTACGTCATTCGCACCAATCACAAGTACTACGTCTGTTGCAGGGAAGTCTGAGTTAATCTCATCCATTTCCAAGATGTCTTCATAAGCAACATCTGCTTCTGCTAATAATACGTTCATGTGACCAGGCATACGACCTGCAACTGGGTGAATCGCGAAGCGAACTTTTACACCCTGTTCTTTCAAGATTTCACACAATTCTTTCACCGCATTCTGTGCACGACCTTGTGCCATACCATAACCCGGCACAATCACAACGCTATCGGCATTTGACATCAGGAAGCCTGCGTCATCTGCTGAACCAGAACGGTGATTACGTTGAACTTGCTCACCTTTATCTGCTGATGTAACTGCTGTACCACCCATCGCACCACCAAACAATACGTTGATGATTGAACGGTTCATCGCCTTACACATGATGTAAGAAAGAATTGCACCAGAAGAACCTACAAGCGAACCAGCAACGATCAACATATTGTTTTCAAGTGTGAAACCAATACCTGCTGCCGCCCAGCCTGAGAATGAGTTAAGAAGTGATACCACAACTGGCATATCACCACCGCCCACTGGCGCAATCCAAACCCAACCAAATGCAAGTGCAAGTGCTGTCATTGCCCAGAAAGCAGTCATGTTATTCGTTAAGAAGAACATAATGCCTGCCGCAAGCATTGCAGCAAAGATAAGCGCTTGAACAGGTTTGACCCATGCACCAGAAATGGTTTTTGCCCATTTCTTCGCAGCTAACTTGCCGTAAGCAAATACTGATGCTGTAAATGTAATCGCACCAACGAAGCAACCTACAAACAATTCAAATAAATGAACTTTGCTCATATGGGCATGCTGTACACCAGCAGCTGTTAACGCAGCTTCATTTTCAGCAAACAATGCTGTCAATTGGTTGTTATGCAAAATTGCAGCAATCGCAATTAATACCGCAGCCAAACCAACCAATGAGTGCATTAATGCAACTGTTTCAGGCATTTGTGTCATCGGTACAGTTCGCGCACGAGCGATACCAACTACACCACCAAGCACCATCGCACCAACGATCATCCAAACCACAGGATGTTCTGCAACAAAGAAGGTTGTTGCTACAGCAATCGCCATAGCGATCATGCCGTAACGGTTACCTGCAATCGCAGTCTTAGGACCTGATAAACCACGTAAGGTTAAGATAAAAAGGACGGCACCGATCAGGTAGAACCATTCCGCATAGTCTCGAATAAATTCCATCGATTAGCCCTCTTTTTTCTTTTGCTTTGGCTTGAACATTTCAAGCATACGCGCAGTTACAGCAAAGCCACCAAAGATATTGATACTTGCCAAGAACACCGCAATCGCACCAAGGACACTGACAACGTTTACGCTTTGAAATGCAACATTTGCGTCTAACCCAATCACTGGCATACCCACAGTTTGGATCATTGCTCCAACAACAATAATTGAAGACAACGCATTGGTTACTGCCATAAGTGGTGTATGTAAAGCAGGTGTTACACCCCAAACCACGTAATAACCCACGAAGATAGCAAGGACGAAAATTGTAATCGTTTCAACCATGAGAACTCTCCTTAACCGCGCTTGAGCAGTACTTGACCGCCATGAGTCACGAGTAACGCTTTTTGGATTTCTTCTTCTGGATTAATCGCAAAGTTTTTGTCTTTGTCGAATAATGTTTCAAGGAAGTTGAAAACGTTACGTGCATACAATGCAGATGCTTCTGTTGCAACTGTGCCTGGAATATTTGGAATACCCAAAATTTTCACGCCATTTTCAGTAACAACAGTTTCGCCTTCTTTAGAACCTTCAACGTTACCGCCCGTTTCAACTGCCATATCTAAAATGACAGAACCCGGTTTCATTTTGGCAACGGTTTCAGCTTTAATTAAACGCGGAGCATTACGACCTGGGATCAATGCAGTGGTGATTACGATGTCAGCATTTGATACCGCTTTATCTACAATCGCAGCTTGATCTTTGATGTATTGCTCACCTGGCTGCCAACCATAACCACTTTTCGCAGCTTCAGCAGCACGTTGTTTTTCTTCATCTGACATTGGTACGTCTAACCATTTACCGCCTAAAGACTCAACTTGTTCTTTAGCAGTTGGACGTAAGTCAGTTGCTTCAACAACCGCACCTAAACGTTTTGCAGTCGCAATTGCTTGAAGACCAGCAACACCAACACCCATGATCACAACACGCGCAGGTTTTACGGTACCCGCAGCAGTCATTAACATTGGGAACATACGTTGATATTCAGCCGCAGCTAACAATACAGATTTATAACCCGCCAAGTTTGCTTGAGAAGAAAGTACATCCATGTTTTGTGCACGTGAAAGTGTACGTGGAAGTAACTCTAAAGCAAAAGCAGACACTTGCTGAGCAGCAAATTGGTCTAATTCTGGATTGCGGTAAGGGTCAAACATTGCAATAACAGCCGTATTCGCCGCAAGTTTTTGAATTTCGTCACCGCTAGGAGCACGTACCTTCAAAACAATCTGGCTGCCTGTATAAGCATCGTCCGTAATAGTTGCGCCAACTTGTTCATATGCACTGTCAATATAGGCTGCTTTAACACCAGCGCCACGTTGAATGACAATGCTATGACCTGCGTTAATCAACTTCTTAACTGTTTCTGGTGTTGCCGCTACACGACTTTCACCTGCAACAGTTTCGGTTGGGATTCCGATCTGCATGAGCGTTCCTCAAGCTAGTTTTTCTTAAGTAAACATCGCGAGTCGCAATGTTTCCCCCAGGAGTATTCTTTGTTGAATTTTGGATTCTAATGGAACTTTTTTAAAATTCCACCCAATATTTATTTAATAAATACCTATATTTTGAACTGATGATTCAGATTAATGTTTACAACTTGTATAATCAGTATGTTTGTCTGCTTATAAAGAAAATTACTTCATCTTTACAAGCAATATCGGAAAGTCTGATTATTCAGAAACATTGACCGATCTACTGCTATCTTTATCGAACATTTTTTGACAACAGTCCTAACATTTAATAAATAAAAATTAGGTTTAGTCTCATCATCATTGAATAGCAAATAGCCTGTCCCTACATCTAATGCTGTATTGACAGTCATGCTATTAATTATTGATTTGAATTTGCATCATAAGCATGCAATTCATCAGAAGTATTGGCTTATTTAAACTTTTATAGCGTTTTTAGTGCGACTCTTGCGTTTCGGATACAGCCCTAATTTTGTGTGAATAAGCATATAAATTGACTTATGAATATTTGTAGGTCGCTTTGTATTATCATAGATGAGTACTATTAAAAATAAATGTAAAAATTTGAATTGGCATTTTTTCAAGTGATATTTGTATAACTTTGTCTAACCAAACCACGAAAACCGCACAAAATTAGTGCAAAATATCGTTTATTTAATCTATCGTAATATTTTTCTGATTTAATAAAAATAAAATTTCCTGAAAATGCGCGCCCATTGCCTTTTCTGCAAGGCAATCATCTGGATTTCGGAGTGGACATTGTTCCAGAGACAAACAACCACAACCAATACATTGATCTAATTGCTGGCGTAACTGGAGTAACATCATAATTTGCTGATCAAGTTGTCCTTGCCATTGTTGTGACATGACTTGCCAATCTTTTTTTGTCGCTACTTGTTGTTTAGGTAAAGTCATAAAGGTTTGTTTAATTTGCTGCAAACTAATTCCTACTTGTTGGGCAGCTTTAATAATCGCAATACGTCTTAACATTGCTCTCTGATAACGACGTTGGTTACCCTCCGTTCGAGTTCCCCAAATCAACTCTTTTTCTTCATAAAAACGAATGGTCGGCACACTTACGCCACTGCGTTTTGCGAGTTCACCGATACTCAACCAAGAATGTGCTTGCTCTTGTTTCAAAATATGCTTGACCTCTAGTTAACTTGAGCTTTGATACTAACATATCTCAATTCGAACAGATGGTTATGCAATGATTACAATAGATACCGCTGCCTTCAGATGTATCAACCCTGAAGCGTTATATGACCCAACGCCAAACGGTTATAGTCATGTGGTAGTGATACAACCCAATATGCGAATTATTCATATTGCTGGGCAAGGTGGTGAAAATAAAAAAGGTGAACTTTCACCAAATTTCGACCAACAGCTACAACAAGTATTTTATAATATTGAAATAGCACTTAACTCAGCCCAAGCACAGTTCAATGATATTGCGGTTCTACGAGTATTAATTGTCGATCACAATGCAGAAAAACTTCAGATATTGACAGATGCTATCCTTAATATATGGAAAAAATCTCCTTTGCCAGTATGCACACTTATTCCAGTACCGTGCCTAGCACTGAAAGATATGCAAGTTGAGATTGAAGCAACTGCTTATACCGCATAAATCTGTCCAAGAGAAAATTATGTCTACCTCCCAAGATATTAGTCAAAATAAAGCTTTACTCTGGTTTATGGCGGCAGCATGCGGTTTGTGTGCAGGTGCAAACTATTATAGTCAACCGCTGATTCATTCTATCCAGCAATACTTTTCAGTCAGCCAAAGCCAAGCAGCACTGACCGTCACTTTTGCACAAGTGTCTTATGCACTTGGTTTACTGTTTATTGTTCCAATGGGAGATGTGGTTAACAAAACTAAATTTATTCCATTATTAATGGCACTATGTGCAGTTGGGTTATTTATCAGTGCATTCTCAGTCAACCTACCTATGCTTTGGGTGGGTACAGTCATGGCTGGATTATTCTCTGTTGCAGCACAAGTTTTGATTCCTTTGGCAACCATGACAGTTCAGCCTGAGAAAACAGGCGAAGTCGTCGGCTTTTTAATGAGTGGTTTACTGGTTGGTATTTTACTTTCTACTAGCTTGGCAGGTTTGTTTTCCAATTTGTTCCACTGGAAAGTTATCTATGTGGTGAGTGGTGTTTTGATGCTACTACTCGCGTTTGCATTAAAAAGCCGCTTACCTTATGTGATGAAAATGAAGCTGAATTATGGACAAGTTTTCATTTCGATGGGGAAACTGTTAAAACAGGAAAAGCGTCTAGTTTTAAGAGCACTCACAGGTGGCTTCGCTTTCGCAGCGGTGAGTATTTTATATTCCACGATTGCTTTGCTGCTGAGCTCAGCCTATCAATTACCAGATTTATTAATTGGTATGGTGACTTTAGTCGGTATTTTTGGTGCTTTATCAACTCAATATATCGGCAAATATGCTGATCAAGGGTTTACCAATCAACTCACATGGATAGGTTGTGCTTTGTTTATTCTGAGTTGGATTTTTTTCTATTTCGGGCAAACCTACTTATTCAGCTATATTTTAGGGTTTGCATTAATTCAATTGGCTTTAGCGCTGGTACATACCAGCAATCAAAGTATTATTTTCCGATTACGTCCTGATGCGAAATCACGGATTAATGCCATTTATATGACTGCCTATTTCACTGGAGGCGCATGTGGTTCAGCACTCGGTATCTTTGCATGGAATCACGGTGGCTGGACGATGACCTGTTTAGCAGGGATTAGTTTAGTATTTGCCTGCATAATCTTTAGTTTAATTGATAATCTTTTAAATCAAAAACAAAAACGCATTTCTTGCTAAATATCTCACTGCAAATATTGCCTTCATTTTTGAGGTAATATTTGCAGGCATACTCTTATTTTCAACCATCTTTTTAAATTGTTTATCTTTCAAAAAATAGCTAAAAATGGAGTCATCATTAATATGACAACATATTGTTGTGTTTTGTTAAAATTGTAAACATCAAAAAATTAAGAATAAGCATTTGTTTTAAAACAATTTAAATATTATTAAAAATGTAATTTTTGATCAAAAAATAAACCATTGCAAGCCATATCTCACAATCGTGTAAGTCAAAAGCGTATTTTGCAAGCAATTGATTTTTTTGATAATTAACCACGTACATACAAGCACTCTTTACTATTAAATAGAAAGCTGAATATTAATGAAGAGATCTGGAGAAAAAACAAAGCAATCTTTATTAATATAAAAATGCTTAATAATAGAAAAGTATCTCAAATAAAGTACAGCTATGTACAATCTTCCCTCTGGAAACAGAGGGAAGGTTTTCTCAAATTTTTATGATAGGAAATAGAATATGTTTACTGCAAAAAATATTTTTGTATTTTTACTATCAATATTAAGCTTATGCCTATTGCTCATTTTATTTAACTTTTTAGGTTTTAATGAGACACTCAATCTCACCATTTCAGCCAGTATTTTTGGATTATTTATAACTTGGTATTTCAAAGGTAATGAGTTTTGCTTAATCCTCTTTGCATTTTTTTATGCTTCGATGCTCATCATCAGTCAAAGTTTGGATGTGATATGGATGTTCATGACATCCACAGCAATGTATCTACTCACAATCAAAGTTATTCCTAGGTTGAGCAATATTGATAGCAAAGCACTGTTTAATCAAACTAGAACGGATTGACAACTCGGTTCAACATACCAACCTTTTTAAGACCAACGGGTATCTTACTCTGCTCTGCAATCAAAAGCTCTTGTAGAAAAGGGGTTAAACTCTGCTCATTTAAACAGCTAGGATTGAAATTATTCTCTCCTAGCCGAAGAAAAAAATATTCAATATTGGTTTCACGTTGCACATATTTCATTGACCATTTTTTAAAAGAAAATTGTTCAATGACATAACTACTAATATGTTTGACACTATGATGCCTTGAATCTGCGATTATTTTTTCGAAGATGCGCTCTACAGCATTCTTCTCGCCTTCTAGACACTGAAAGAAAGCATTATCAGCATAATACAACACACCGTAAATTTGATGACGGGTATTGAAATCTCTCGCTTCGGTGAGGATATCACGTAAATCTTGTAATAAATCATCGCCTTCATCGTTTCGCTGACTGGAATAACATAGGCGAATTTTCATAAAGAATTCCGTGAAACTTATCGTTTCATCATGTATAGATTTTTTAATTTATCATATGTTTATATCAAACAATAAAAAAACAGCAAAAATTCAATTTATTTTTAAGTGAGTCTCAAGTATTGATAAATTTTAGTTTAGATCAAAATCATTGAACCGATACTTTTATAAAATATCACTTGGACTTGCTTGAAATAAACCCACAAAAAAAATTGTGGATTTATTACATAGATTAATGCAGCTTTAAACCCTTTCAATAACGCTCATTTTCTTGCTTAAATTGGATCGACTGTTTCTACATATCTATAAATGCAACCATCTTTTGGATTTTCATAAAGCAGGTCAATGTTGGGTAAAAGGATGTCACCTTCCACTTCAATTTGTTCAATTCGCTTAAACAAAGGAACTTCTTGATCACTCAATTCTTTAATTTTAGCGATTGCTATCTTTTCAGATTCAAATTGATCCTTCACCTTGATTTTTATATTATTCATTAGAAACTCCAGTTCTACGCATTGAAAACCATAAAGAAAGTAAAATGATGGAATTGAAAACAGTCAATTACATCGTAAAAAATTAAAACAGAGCGTTATGCCTGATTTTAATGAAGTAATTTTTGTAGAGAATATTCACATCTTTCGACATCGTCTCAAACAAAATATCCTATACTTTTAATTGAAATTTATAACTGAGAACATCGACTTGAAAATGAAACTGTAAATCCGTTGATCCCAAGTTTAGATTCAAAATGAGGTCTTTAAGAAATTGATCAGAAAATCTCAGAAACACAATCTTTCACATCAATCAATCAAAATTAAACCTCAGTGACAGCAAGTTCCTCTGCTTGCCAGTTATGTCAAGCAATATGGCAAATTCAATAATCAATTGTCGATAAAATGGTTGTAACCAAAAATATTGCTTATATTTTTTATTAAATATAAACAAATAGTTAAATAGAATATTGCTTTTATAAACTTACAATCCGTAAATTAATTAAGTGATAAACATCACATTTTTATTCTATAAAAGTAATCATTTATTTCTATGAAACGTTAATCATTGATGAAATGTGCTGATATTATTTTTATGTTAGTATTGCGCCCCGCTGAGATGTCTAAAAATTAGCATCTTTAGTTCGTTTTTCAATCCACTCGCTTTCCTCTTCGACACATCACATGTCAATCGTAACTTGCAGAACAGTAATATTCTGCCATTACTTTTTTATGTACTAAATGTGAAGTAAAGATAAATTAATCAAAAGCAGTTTTAAGACTCTGATTATTGTTGTCCAACATTGAATTATAGGTATGATTTTTAATGAATACTGAACAAAACATTAAAACAACTCCAACACCAAGAATCAGTGTCGCCCCAATGATGGATTGGACAACAAAAGATTATCGTTTCTTTGCGCGCTTATTTAATCCAAATGTGGTGCTATATACCGAGATGGTCACTACTGGAGCGATTATTTACGGTGGTGCTAACCGTCATTTGGACTTTAATAAAGAAGAGCATCCAATCGTGCTGCAACTTGGTGGCTCCAATCCACAAGATCTCGCCACCTGCACCAAAATGGCTGAAGATTGGGGATACAACGAAGTCAATCTAAATGTCGGGTGCCCAAGTGATCGTGTCCAAAACAATAAAATTGGTGCCTGTCTTATGGCTGAACCAAATTTAGTAGCTGAATGTATTCACAGTATGCAAAAGGCAGTCTCAATTCCTGTCACGGTAAAACATCGTATTGGAATTGATGACATGCAGTCTTATGAAGAAATGCTGCATTTTGTCGATACCGTAGCAGCTACAGGTTGTACGCATTTTATCGTGCATGCGCGGATCGCAATCTTGCAAGGTTTGTCACCAAAAGAAAATCGTGAGGTTCCACCACTGCGCTATGAAGATGTATATCGTCTTAAACAACAACGCCCACATCTCACTATTGAGATTAATGGGGGTATCAAAACTTTTGAAGAAACTCAGCAGCACTTACAGCATGTCGATGGCGTCATGATTGGACGTGAGGCGTATCATAATCCCTATTTATTGGCTGAGATGGCACAGCTATGGGATCTACAACAACCTAATCGTTTCGAGATTATGCAACAGATGATGCCTTATATTCATCAGCGTGTGGCGGAAGGTGCTCCACTTTCTATTATTACTCGTCATATTCTTGGTTTGTTTCAAAACTTACCAGGCGCACGTAAATGGCGTCAGGCGCTGAGTGGTGGTAATGCTAAAACCATCGCAGACATTGAACATGCCATTCAAAATATTCAGGCAGCAATGCAACGCACTGAAGACTATTTAACAGAACATCAAAGTTAAATTTTCGCGGCTCTAACAGGCTTTTTTCGGCATTGAAATGTAAAGCAATTAAAATGTTGAGTAACAGCTGTGATTGCCCAAAACCAAATTTTTCATTAATCACTTGAGCATAACAACGTGAATGCACAGTTATGCTTGAATGTAGTTACACAACTTCACCTTGTTCAAACAATCCAACGGGGATTAAATCCTTATTAGATGTTTGATTAATCTACAAAAAATATAAGATATCTTCAGGTTATCGATAACTAATTAATCCTATAAATTGGATATTTTACTTAAAAATAGAATATTTAGTCTTTTACTAATTTCTGCATCATGCTTTGAATGACTTTTTGTTTTTCCTAACCACATTGAGAGTTAAAATCCTTTATACATGCCTGAATTAGTTGCATTATCTGAAGAAAATTAAATAAATGAGTGGGACAAATCAATTTCAATTTTACTTTAAATAACCTTATTAAACAATAACTTATTTTAACTAAAAAGATTTCTAAAAATCTATAAAATGACGCTAAGGCATCTATTTTTTAAACAAAATGAAATATAATCTTACAAATCATTTTATCTAAACTAATCAACCAACAAACCACTGAAAATAAAAAGATTCTTAAATCGTGTTTTGTCGTAAGTGATCTATAACATAGTCTAAATGTTATATTATTACGTTACATTTCAGTTTTTTTAAGGTTTTTCGCTTACTATGGGCGCCGTAATAAATTCTGGCACACGTTCAGTTGTTTTGAAAATGCGGTAGAGATTCACAATGATTTATGATGTACCTTCAGTTGACCACAGTATGATTCACCCACCCGCGCAACAGGTGGTTATTCCTTATCGAGAGATGCCAAAAGCTCCGTCAGTACCAGCAATTGATGTGAGTAAGTTTTCTCAGAAGTTAGCCAAACGAGCAGCTTATCGTAGCTCTTCTCAATGTGCTAAATTTGTTAGAATCGCTTTACAGTCAGCGGGTGCAAATATCGTTCAACACCCTGTCGCAGCTTCGGATTGGGGGCGTACTTTACAACAAATCGGTTATCAAAAAATCAAGCCTGAGTTTAATAACCCGCAACCTGGTGATATTTATATTATCCACCGTACTAAAAAACATCGTTATGGGCATATTGCTGGCTTTACCGGATCACAATGGGTCTCTGACTTCAAGCAAACCAGTTATGATGTATATAAAGACCCTAACGTCACCTATAGCTACTACCGTTTAGCGCCACAGTACCCACAAGTTTAAATTTTGGGGCTTTCAGTTAAGCCCTCATTTTATCGAGTTTTTTCAGAACTTCAGCCACAGCAACCATTGCAAAACTCGATGTCACTACAACTGCCGAGCCATAACCGCCACAGCGTAGTCCAGCACTAGGACAGACATCAGCGCTTGAAAACGGATTGTCGATGGAATAGATGCAGGTTATTCCAAATTTTTCTTTTGGCTTTTTACAAATACCTTTTGAGCGTAATTGTGTTCGCAACTTTGCCAACATCGGGTCTTGCTCTGTCTTAGACAGGTCTGCGACTCGAATCTTCAATGGATCAAGTTTGCCGCCCGCACCGCCCGAAACAATCAACGGGATTTTATTAAAACGACAATGTAGCATCAGCGCAAATTTGGCTTTGACATCATCAATACAATCCAAAATAACGTTCGGAACAGGATTTAGAAGCTCTTTAACATTATCAGCTGTTAGATAGTCATCAATCACATTCACTTTTATACGCGGATTGATCTGTCTGCAACGCTCAGCCATGACTTCAATTTTTTCTTGTCCTAATGTAGCGGTCATCGCAGGCAATTGTCGATTGATATTCGATGCCGCAATCACATCCATATCCACCAAAGTCAGTTCGCCAATTCCTGTACGTGCTAGAGCCTCAACGGCCCAACTACCAACACCACCAATGCCAATCACCATGACATGACTAGTTTCATAGTGACTGAATGAGTTTTCTCCATAAATTTTAGCCACACCAGCGAAACGGCGGTCATATTCATCATTTTGGAGATCGGTCATCGTAAATAATTCTACAGCTAAAGTTAAGTAGCTATTTTAACGCGTTTATACAAATTTAGGCTACATCGATGATGCTTGTACAGGCTGTCGACGACTCAAACCAATCAAGACTAAAAGCACAATAAAGGTGAGTGAAAGCGCCAATAAATTTGCATTATTCCACCCAAAACTAGTGAGGATTGGTGCAGGTAAAAAAGCACCTAAAGTAGCGAATAATGCAATCACCGTTTCATTGATCCCTTGAACACGATGCTTTTGTTGTTCTTCCAATCCAGCCAATAATGTAGAAGCGCCAGAATAGGCAAAATTCCAACCTACGCCTAAAACAACCAATGCGACATTAATATAGATTCCCGCTTGCCCCATCATCGGTATAAATGCAGACAGCATTAATAAAATGAAACCCGTATAAATAATCGTATGGGTTCCCCAACGTTGAATTAGCTTCGATACAAAGAATGATGGGATAAACATCGCCAAGACATGCAACTGAATTGAAATTGATGCGTAATGAAAAGAGTGATGCTCTTTTAAATGTAAGGACGACATAATCATCATCACATTCATAATGTAGTATGCAAATGCTCCACTAATAATTGCAGCTATAATCAGATGCTTTGACATTTTCACTCGATTCGGCGAGTTAACCTTTGGCTGTGGAACTTGTTGTAATTTGTGTTTTGAGTTCCATAAATACAAAATCGGCGATAACAACAAAGCCAATCCGCAAAAGATCAAATAAATTGCGGTGAAATCTGGCAATCCTTTCACTTTCTGGAATTGAATCGCTAATACAGGTGCGATTACAGCTGCCACAACACCACCTGAAATCACCAATGCAGTCGCTTTGGAGATTAATGCAGATGGCAAACGATCAGATGCGGCAAAACGATAAAAACTTGCTGTGGATAGAAAAAGCCCAAGCGAAAAATGTGTAAGACATAACAGCCAAAAATCTTGTTTTAATATAGCGTAATATCCAAAAATCCCAGCTGTAAATAAGGAGAGTACACCACACTGAAATACAACATGACGCCCCCATCGTTTCATCAAAAATGAAAAAATAAAGGTCGTTAGCAACATGGCTAAAAACTGTAAACCATAAGGAACTGTCGCTAAAGCCTGCGTAGGTGCGAGCTTTAAACCGACAATAGCAGAAACCGTAACCGATAATACTGCGGCAATTAGATTAAATGCTTGTGCAATGAGTAGGTAATACACATATTTAGGTAGCTGATTCAACGCCATCGTTCCATGAAAATTTACTCAGATACCATACTGCTAATCCATCTAAACTCAAATAAAAAGATGAAAATCTAATTTTCATCTTTTAGCTTCTTCATCTTGGATGATTAATACAATCTCAGTTATACCTGAGTATAAATGTTTAGCTCATAAATAGATTTAAAAAGAAATCTAACATAATAATTTAACCCAAATTATCAACTTATCGAAATTAATTAGATCGTAAAGAAAGGCAGAAATTAGCAAGAATTATTGTATGATCAAAAAAATAATTCATTAGAAAATATGATTATGAATGAACAAGGTCAACAAAATATTATCTTATGTATTCCTGGTATCTGGCAAAACCATCAAGCCTTGTTGCATGCTCTTCTTACTCATGACACAGGATATATTTACGCAGGGGTGATTATTAAATCTTTAACCAGTGATTATTTTGCTGAGATTGAAGAATTTCAAAATGATCCTAAAGTAAGTCATATATTTAGACAGCAGAGTTTGAATCGTTTCTCTGAACAAGAGTTACAAGAAATTGAACAACATAATATGGTTATTTATGTGATTTGCGAAGCTGGATCAATAGCACTGGTACAACAAGCTTTATTACTGGGTCAGGCTCTACTCAAAGCAGGTGGCTTAGCGATTAAAATAGAAACATCAGGACTTACTCATCCTCGATCTGATTGGCTAAACTTCGATGCACAGAATCCGATTGATTTATATAAAGCATTCATTCCAACTGTTTCAGATCAGGAGCATGTTTATTCTTGTGGCATGCACCAATTCGGCAAAGCTGATGGCTGTATAAATTCAAAAGTAGAGCATGCATCATTTATTTTGAATCAGTTCTTACTCTATCTTCTTATAGAAAGCCCAACACTTTTAGAGAAACAAACTTTTTCTGCGGAAGAAGGTGGACAAATATTAAAACTTTACAGAAAAGAGTCGAGAGACTTCTTTGAAGAAGATTCACTATATTTTAATCAGTTGGGTGTTTGGATGTTGAAACCAACCTTTAGTTTCAAAAAATTATTTAACTTTAGCTAAATTTTTTTGAAAAAGCCCTATAAATTTATAGGGCTTTTTTCAATCTAAGCAGCAATTAGATTCCGAAGCACATAATGCAAAATACCGCCTGCTTTGAAATATTCCACCTCATTTAAAGTATCAATACGACACAACACTTTAAATTGGTCATGGTGACCATCTTCTCGAATCACACTCACTTCTAAAGTTTGGTGTGGTTGAATATCATCAGATAAGCCATGAATAGAAAGAATTTCACGTCCCGTTAGATTTAAAGTTTGACGAGTTTGTCCATCAACAAACTGCAATGGCAATACGCCCATACCAACCAAATTCGAACGATGGATACGTTCAAAACTTTCGGCAATCACCGCTTTAATCCCAAGAAGATTAGTTCCTTTTGCAGCCCAATCACGAGATGAACCTGTACCGTACTCTTTACCCGCAATGATCACTAGAGGGGTTTTATCATGCTGATAACGCATCGATGCATCATAAATTGCCAATTTCTCATTGCTTGGGATATAAATCGTATTTCCGCCCTCTTCACCATTGAGCATTTCATTCTTGATACGAATATTAGCAAAGGTACCTCGCATCATCACTTCATGATTCCCACGTCTCGAACCATAAGAGTTGAAGTCTTTTGCATCTACGCCCTGCTCTTGCAAATAGCGTCCAGCTGGACTGTCTTTTTTAATATTTCCAGCAGGAGAAATGTGATCAGTCGTTACTGAATCTCCAAGCACTGCCAAGATACGCGCATGCTCAATATTAGAAATGGCTTGCGGTGGTTGGTTAATCTCTTCAAAAAAAGGAGGATGACGAATATAGGTCGAGTCATCTTGCCATGCATAGGTTTGACTGTCTGGAATTTGAATCCCTTGCCAAGTCTCATCTCCATCAAAGACTGCTGCGTATTCTTTATGGAACATCTCCGTATTCACTTTTTGCAGAACTTGATCAATTTCAGCCTGACTCGGCCAAATGTCTTTTAAGTAAACATCTTCGCCATTACTACCTTGCCCAATCGGCTGAGTGGTCAGATCGGTACGAATATTACCAGTTAAACCATAGGCAACCACCAATGGCGGAGAAGCAAGCCAATTTGTTTTTACTAAAGGATGGACACGACCTTCAAAGTTTCGGTTACCTGAAAGTACCGAAGCCACATTTAAATCATGGCATTGAATTGCTTCTTCAACGGGATCTGGTAAAGGTCCAGAGTTCCCAATACATGTGGTACAGCCATATCCGACAAGATTATAGCCAAGCTGATCCAAATACGGCGTTAAACCAGCAGCAGCTAAGTAATCTGTGACAACTTTAGAACCGGGTGCCAGTGAGCTTTTTACCCAAGGCTTACGCTGTAGTCCTTTTTCAATTGCTTTCTTCGCCAATAAACCCGCAGCTAACATAACACTTGGATTTGAGGTATTGGTACATGAAGTAATTGCAGAAATAACGACATCACCATCATTCAAAGGATACGATTTTCCATCAATCATACAAGAAGGGTCTTGATGCGGTAAATTTGCATTTTTTGCTTCAACTGCGGTTCCACCACCGCCTTCATTTTCTAAGTTTTCTTTTGCTTCTTTGGCAGGCTTTAACGTGAGTTCCATCAGCGTATTAAAGGTTTTTGGAACATCTGAAAGTAAAACTCGATCTTGAGGTCGTTTCGGACCTGCCAAACTCGCTTGTACCGTACTCATATCAAGACTCAATGTATCTGTAAAAATCGGCTCATCACCTGCATTTCTCCATAAACCTTGTTCTTTGCTATAAGCTTCAACCAAGTCAATACGGTCTTGTTGACGACCTGTGAGTCTTAGATATCCAAGTGTGACCTCGTCTATCGGAAAGAAACCACAGGTTGCACCATACTCAGGCGCCATATTGGCAATCGTCGCTCGGTCAGCTAAAGGCAAGTCAGCTAGACCATCCCCATAAAACTCAACAAATTTACCTACGACACCTTTTTGACGCAGCATTTGGGTAATGGTCAAAACTAAATCTGTAGCAGTAATGCCTTCATTCAATTTGCCATTCAATTTAAAACCAATCACTTCTGGAATCAGCATTGAAACAGGCTGCCCTAACATCGCTGCTTCGGCTTCAATACCACCAACACCCCATCCCAAAACACCTAGACCATTAATCATGGTGGTATGGGAGTCTGTTCCAACCAAAGTATCTGGAAAGGCAAACGCCTCACCGTCATCTTCACCCAACCAAACCGCTTGAGCCAAATACTCTAAATTGACTTGGTGACAAATACCCGTGCCTGGTGGAACGACGCTGAAATTGTTAAATGCAGATTGCCCCCAACGGAGAAATTGATAACGTTCGCCATTACGTTGCATCTCAATTTCGACATTTTCAGCGAAAGCGTGTTCATTCGCAAAATGATCCACCATCACCGAATGATCAATCACCAAATCCACAGGAGATAATGGATTTATCAGATTAGCATCACCACCAGCTTTTTCCATCGCAGCACGCATCGCCGCCAAATCAACAACCGCAGGTACGCCTGTAAAATCTTGCATGAGCACACGCGCAGGACGATATTGTATTTCTTGGTCTGAACGTTTGTTTTTTTGCCAATCTACCACCGCCTGAATATGCTCTACTTTTACACTTTTTTGATCTTCAAAACGCAGTAGATTTTCGAGTAAAACCTTCAATGATTTAGGCAACCGATCTATATTACCTAGTGTTTTTGATGCTTGTGACAAGCTAAATATTTGATAGGATTTAGAAGCGACAGTTAGTGTTTGTAATGCATTGAAACTATTGATTTTGCTATATCTGGCCATTAGGTTGCCCTCCCAGTGTGGCGAATTTGTTTATTATGAAGTTGTCTATCTAATGTAACCTTGTTTCGAAAAGGATATGTTCCCTTTTAGTTATCTTATTTTTATAAGATTATTTTCTTATTACTCTAAAATTTTAAATCTAATGCAACAAGCGAGTTTTGCCATAGCTGGTCGGCAAGGGTTTGTTGAGGAAGCCCGACTGTTTGTGCCAAACTTTCCAACACATAAGGCAAATTAACGGGTGTATTTCGAGTGCGATGTTCTGTGGATGTTTGACAGCATAGCGGTGTCATATCAGGACAATCTGTTTCAATGACTAAATGTTCAACCCCAATCGCCTGCACAACTTGATGTAGTTTTTTTGCATTTGGATTTGTGATTTGTCCAGTTATACCGATTTTAAAACCAAGCTTGATCAAAGCTTTGGCTTCTTCCACACCTCCACTAAAGGCATGTGCAATACCACCGAATTTGAATTTTTGTGCTTTTAAAATGGCAAGGGTTTCTGCATGAGCTTTGCGAATATGCAATAACACAGGTTTTTGATATTGCGTTGCCAATTCAAGTTGCGTATTAAAATAGTCTTGCTGTTTGGAAAACAATTCAGGTTGCTTATGTTGTTTTAAAAAAGTATCTAAACCAATTTCCCCAACTGCAACGCAATCATATTGTTGTAAGACTTGTTCGAGCCGCTGTAAATGTGATGAGTGATGCTGCTCGATATAAAACGGGTGTAGCCCTGGCGCGAGATAAGATTGCGGAACATTTTCCCACACATTTAATTGTTGATGCGTTTGAATCAATTCGTCAAATCGAGATTCAATAAAACCAATCAAAACTAAAGCATCGACCCCAACTCGTTTTGCTTGCATAGCCAGTTGTTGCCGATCGTGATCAAAATCGGCAACGTCAAAATGAGTATGGGTATCAAACAATCGCATTAAGACTTGCTTTTATCTGTTGTTGCGACAGTAGAGGCAGCAGGACTCTCAACTTTAGGTAAATATTCAGGTTTCAATACACCCTGCAATTGATCAAAGGGAATCACCAAACGTGGTAATCCAACGACATACGGTCCAATCTCATATTCAGCATATTGAAGAATTAAGCCCTGTTCACCTAGCAAGAAGTTATCTGTGACTGAAAATGGCCAAGCTTCTTCATATTCCGCAGCATTATTGGCTAGTTTAGAATCTACAATCCACTTCTTAAACGCTTCATGCGCGAGCTTATCTAAATTTGCTTTTTGCTTAGGTAATAACAAATCTGTTAATTGCACTTGCTTTTGATTCTTCAAATCAAAATTGTAATAGCGTTGGGCGGTTGCACCATGTGCACCACCTAAATAACTACTGCTATTTAGTACTACCGTTGCCAATACACCTTTAGACTGTAATATTTTTGGCTTAACCATCAAACTGATTTGATGACTACTACTTAAAGCTTTTAGCTCTTCATCAATTTTAATAAATGAGTTTGCATATAGTTGAGCTTGTGTATCTAAACTTTGTTTTTGTTCATTTGCCTTTACTGCCGATGCAACATCTTTATCCGCATCAACGACTTCTAACATTTTGCTTAACTGGTCTAAAATTTGCTGATCGAGTAATTGATCAATAAATGGAAAATTCGTTTGTAAACGTTCAATTGAAAATTCTGGGCAAGTATTGCCTTTACATTCTGGTAAATTCACTGGCAATTTAATTGTTTCACCGCGTAAAACGGGTTCCGCATCTTGCTGCACAACAGGCGTATCTTGTGGTTTATCTTCTACATCTTTAGGCTCTGACTTGGGTTGGCACGCAGCAAGGAGAATGGCACAAGCAAGAACACTATATTTATAAAATGTTTTCATTGGAAAGTTACAACCGTTGTTATTACACACTATTTTTAGATGCTATCTAACTTCATGCAAATCCGCTATAAGCACATGCAATTTCTATACGAAACTTAGAAATATAATCTTTAAAAGCTTAAAACATCTTTTGGTAGACTTCTGCTTGTAGCATTTGTTTAGTTTGTTCGGTTGTTAAATAAATATCTAACTGTGGCGCATCTTTACTAATTTCATTAGCGCGGTAATGTAACCCAACCCCTTCACCATCAAAGAACCAATCTGCTTGTCCCCAATACAATTTTTTAGGAACTTGTTTTTTTACCTCTGATGATTGTTTTTCGATCCATTGTTGATAATGTGTTTGCACAATATCATTCATAGCATTTTGCTGTTTTTTTTGAATCACATCGAGTACGGTTAAATTCTTTTGTAATTTACGATCTGCTACGAAAAAATAATAACGATCTTTTACCGCAATATCCTCTTGTTTTGAATCAAGTCCAACTTGCAACAACACATATTGATTACGCTGCGAAGCAATGCGTGTATTTACATGTAATTCATAGGCTTTATTTTTAGAATATTTATCTTGCCATTCATCTGACTTTTTCACATAAGCATTGATGGCTTGCTGAAGTGTCAAATCCTTATTTTGCTCAATT
Source organism: Acinetobacter sp. Z1 (assembly GCF_024296945.1). NCBI lineage: Bacteria > Pseudomonadati > Pseudomonadota > Gammaproteobacteria > Moraxellales > Moraxellaceae > Acinetobacter > Acinetobacter sp. Z1. Next base: position 2,954,982 of record NZ_CP101115.1, read on the forward strand.
TGTTGCTGAATAACTTTTGCCTGATTTTTTGCAATCCAAGTATTCAGCCATTCATCTTGAGTTTTAATGGTTTGAACATCGAGTTCAATACAGTTTTTCTTTTCACAAAAGGGTAAAGCATAATTCGCTTTGGTTTCTTGCATATTTAAATAAGGAAGAACCTCTGCTTGCTCCATTTTTTCAGTCTGCTGCGCAGCTTTAGAGTCCGTTTCATTCTTTTTAGGATGATCACATGCTGTTAAAGCCATCATTCCAATCATTAAACTGATAGCAAAAATTGGTTTTACAGTGTTCATCACATCATCCTTTATTTTTTGATTATTCAATTAAAAACAGCCTCTAATTAGAAGCTGTTTTTGTCTATATTAGTGTTCTCGTGTGTTACGGAACTGAATATCTGGCCAACGCTCTTGCATTAACTGTAAATTTACACGGCTTGGTGCAAGATAAGTTAAATGACCACCACCATCTACTGATAATTGATCATGTGCTTTTTTCTTAAATTCATTGAAAATCTTTTCATCATCACAATGAACCCAACGTACGGTATGCACACTCACTGGTTCATAGATACAGTCAACTTTATATTCTTCTTTCAAGCGATAAGCGACCACATCGAACTGTAACACACCGACTGCACCGACAATCAGATCGTTACTAATTTGTGGCATGAATACCTGCGTTGCGCCTTCTTCAGATAATTCTTTTAAACCTTTTTGCAATTGCTTCGATTTCAAAGGATCACGCAAACGTACACGGCGGAACATTTCAGGCGCAAAGTGAGGAATACCTGTAAAATGTAATTTCTCACCACTGGTAAAAGTATCACCAATTTGAATCGTACCGTGGTTATGTAAACCAATAATATCGCCTGGCCAAGCTTCTTCTAATTGCTCTCGCTCACCTGCAAGGAAAGTCAAAGCATCACTGATGCGTACATCTTTACCAATACGCACGTGATTCATTTTTAAACCTTTTTCATATTTTCCTGAACAAATACGCATAAAGGCAATACGGTCACGATGTTTCGGATCCATGTTGGCTTGAATTTTAAAAACAAAACCAGTGAAGCCTTCTTCGTTTGCATCAACTGTACGTTCTTGAGTTGGATGCGCTTTAGGTTCTGGTGCCCAATTGATAAATGCATCTAATACATGATCAACAGCAAAGTTACCTAGTGCAGTACCAAATAAAACCGGGGTTTGCTTACCTTGTAAGAATAATTCACGATCTAATGGTTCATTCGCCATTTGAACCAACTCAAGCGACTCTTCGAATGATGCCCAAGCTAATTCGCCCACTTTCTCACGAATATCTGGATAATCGTATCCATCACGGACTTCAATATCAGTAATGGTTGAACCAAAACCCGCTTTATAGACATACAGTTTATTTTCGATGAGGTTATATACACCTGCGAAATCTCGTCCCATGCCTAAAGGCCAAGTGATTGGCACACAGCGAATCTTCAAGACACTTTCAATTTCATCAAGTAATTCTAAAGGCTCACGGATTTCACGGTCCATTTTGTTTACGAATGAAATGATCGGTGTATCGCGCATACGACACACTTCCATTAATTTAATGGTACGTTCTTCGACACCTTTTGCACCATCAATCACCATCAGTGCAGAGTCAACCGCGGTTAGAGTACGATAGGTATCTTCCGAGAAGTCTTCATGTCCTGGGGTATCCAGTAAGTTAATGGTGTGCTTTTTATAAGGAAACTGCATAACCGAGGTGGTAATCGAAATCCCACGCTCTTTTTCCATTTCCATCCAATCCGATGTTGCAGCGCGGTCAGATTTACGGCTTTTTACCATACCTGCAACCTGAATTGCTTTACCCCATAACAACAGTTTTTCTGTCATGGTGGTTTTACCCGCATCGGGGTGGGAAATGATCGCAAATGTGCGTCGTTGGGCAACTTGCGCCGCTAATTCATCTTTAAACATGAGAAAAATCTACACTAAATTGTACCCATTAGTATCTGCAAACTAAGGCAAGAACAGATGGCGTACGAAAGAATTTAAAATTGGCGGCAATTGTAGCAGATTTAAAGAACTTGTTGATTGATTGTTGATAGGTCTTAAGTTATCCACAAAACAATTTTCTCTCATATCTTTACTGCATGCTTAAATTGATTTTGTTAAAAATACAAATTATTTTATTAGGGTCTGTTGACATTTGCTGTGCAAAAAAATAGCGAGAAAGTAAAATTCAATCGCCAAACCAAATTTACTCCTCGCTATGACTCGTACAATGCTGAATGATCAACACTGGTTAAAGCTGAAATCTATTGTCCACAATTTGGGGATCTACCTCAAACATAATCTTCGAAATTTTATTGAAGCCATTCTCTATAGAATTAGAACAGGTTGTCCTTGGCGAGATTTACCTGAATCTTTTGGTAAGTCCAACACCATATTTAAACGATTCACCAGGTGGTCTAAAGATAATAAGCTACTAAAAATATTTAAATTATTATCAAAACATGCTGATCTAGAATGGGTGTTTATTGATGCTAGCCATATTCGAGCACATCAACATGCTACAGGACTCAAGGATCAAGCTATTTCAAGAAGCATCGGTGGAAACAGTACTAAAATCCATTTAGCTGTGGATTCAAATGGGAACCCAATCCAATTTCTCATTCATGATGGCACCACCCATGATGTGAGTGTTGCACCTGCATTAGTCGATAGCATTGATTTAAAAGATACCGATGTGCTTTGTGCAGATAAAGGATATGACTCAGAATTATTGAGAGAGCAGATAGAAAAAACAGCGACTAAAGCAAATATTCCAAAGAAATCCAATACACGATCGAACAATGATTATATGGACTGGCACTTATATAAAATCAGGCACTTAGTGGAGAATACCTTTGCTAGACTCAAGCAATTTAGGGGAATTGCAACACGTTATGACAAGCTAAAGCGGAACTACGAAAATTCAGTTGCTTTAGCCTGTATATTTATTTGGCTACCGCTATGAAATGTCAACACACCCTAGACTATAAAATTAATATTTTCTTATGAGTTCTACAAATATATTAAGCAGTATCGAGCGGAGTTTTACCGTCGATACTGGGTGTAAATCTATCTATTTAGTTTCTTGTATATGCTCTAAATTCCAACGATTTGCTCTTTTAAAAGTACCGACATCGTTAAACCGGACCCCCATATCACGCATCACTTTATGGGCAACTGGTGCAGTCATTTGGCGAATGTAAAATGGTTCTTTCACCACAAAATGATGAATAGCATGCGTTGAGCCAAAGTTAAAGCAAAACAGTTGAAATGGCATCATCCACCACGGCGTTAATACCTGAGTTTGTTGAATCACATTACCTAATTCAACATCACCGTAGTAGTGCATATTGCTGGTCACAAAGTGTAGACAGAATGTACGCAGCACATTTGGTGCAATCCAAACTACAGTCAAAATATTAATCACATGCATGATATTTAAAGTATTTTCCGACCAAGCAATCGGTGCATTTGCCAAGCTTGAAACCATATCAACTACATGGAAGCCTAAGAAGATATACCAAAGAGACCAGTGAATAATGCCAAGTGGAGAATAAGCTAAGAACGCACGTTTAAAGATAACTTTTCTAACAGTCCAATTGTTTGCAGCGATAATGCGTAGCAAAACTGCAAATCCATTGTCACCGATGGCAAAGAAACGGCGTATGCTCCACTGCTCTCCATTGGTTAGCGCTCTTTCTTCTAAATCAACTTCAGTGCCTGAATTTTTATGGTGATTAAAATGAAGCTCACGGCGTTTCCACGGGTTAATTGTACTTGGGCGAGCTAACCACACTAATCCCATCATTAAATGATGGGCCCACGGTTTTTTTCTAAAATACATCCAGTGAATGAGATCGTGTTCTAACTCATGGGTAAGAGATGCAAAAAACGCAATAATTGGAATTACGAACCAAGCTGAAAGATGATGATTTATATAGAGTACTGCTGTAGCAACCATTCCAATAAGGGAAACAAATAGAATCATCGCTCCTATTGCGTTTTGATGGTTTAAAATTGGATAGCGCTTTCGTAAAGCCACTCCTTCCGCTGTGACCACTTTTTTAATGTGTTCCGTTTTTTCGCTATCACTCATTCCAGCAGGATTCTTATTTATGTAGGTCATCCGTTATTCCTCAGTTTTCTCATGTTCCTACTTTATTTATATCTACCTTTGTACGCTTAGCTCGAAACGCCAATCTATTGGCTATGGATGCCAAAATAAAAAGATTCAAAACAAACAAAAGATTTTTTAGTTTTAAATCTTTTATACTCTTCAGAGGAATATGAGTCACAAGTTATAGGATATAGCATGCCACAGACAGCAACGGCACTGGCTAGCTGGGTTAAAGCGATTCAAAAAGCGCTTGAAAAAACAGGAGTTGATAGTCAACCTTTATTAGAACAAGCGGGTTTAGATCTTCAGGCTCTAAACGATCCAGATGCGCGATATTCATTAAAACAAACGGCGAATTTATGGAAATTAGCCGTTCAAGCGACTCAGGACTCATGTTTTGGCCTTAAAGTTGCCAGCCAAGTCAACCAAAATACATTTCATGTGTTGGGCCATTCACTCATTACCAGCACCACACTGAAAGAAATGTTTTTAAGAATTATTCGTTACTTCCGCATAGTGACCGATATTCCCGAACTTGAGTTTTATGGCGAGGGAAAAAATCATTATTTCGTTATTCATGTTCCCAACGAAGTGCAACCCGAATCTATCGATGCTTTTATCTCTGTTTTTATTCGTTCAAGTCGCGCGTTACAAGGTTCAGTCTTCTCGCCCTTACGGATTGAACTGAGACGTCCAGAACCAGAAGATCTGGAAACTTTTCAGAGTATTTTAAAAGCGCCGATTGTGTTTAATGCGCCTAAAGACATGATTGTATTTGACACGGCATCCATAGAACAGCCTTTAGACGGTGGAAATCCTAGCCTCACCCAAGAATATGATGAGATTATTAATCGTTATCTCGCACGGTTTGATAAAGAAAACATATTGGCTCGTGTGAAAGTAAAACTCATTGAAAAATTATCTACAGGTGATTTTCAACAGCAAGACGTTGCAAAAAGTTTAGGCTTAAGTGTACGGAGTCTGCAACGCAAGCTTTCAGCAGAAAAGACCTCTTATAGCGAACTACTCGACAATACACGCCACGAACTCGCTTTGTCTTATATCAAACATTCAAGCCACAACGTTACTGAAATTGCCTATATTCTTGGCTTTACCGATGTAAGTAGTTTTACCCGTGCTTTCCGACGCTGGACAGATTTATCACCACTACATTATCGGGAAAAACATCTGTCTTATTCTTAATTTTTTAAAAATTTAAGATAAAAAAGATGCATTAGTGCATCTTTTTTATGAACCTCTTATTTTTTATTTAACAGTTCAAGCATAGATACCGTAGTGACTTTAGCTCCGACTGGTAAGGCTTTTAAATCTACAACATAATTCGGGCTATGCGGAATATATGGTGCAGGTTTGCCTTGCTTTATTGCATTTGCAAACACAAGCGGATCTGCCACACCAATGAACATGAAGTTAAAAGGAATGTCTTTTTGATCGCCTAAGAGATGATGTACATCTTCCGACCCCATAAATGGCGGATAGTCGGTTAAGACCTGTTTGTCGCCTAATAATGCTTTTAGTGGTCCATTTAAACGCGTAGAGAATTCTTTATTATTGACTACAGGCGTACTTGAACCTTTAAACGTCAAAGTAGGCAATTGATCTTTCCCTATACCTTGCATTTCGGCTGTACCTTCACTCATGAACTTAATGTTATTTAATAAAGTTTCACGTACTTTTGGATCAAACCAACGTAAGTTCATTTTGACTAATGCAGTAGGAGGAATCACGTTATTAGAATTTCCAGCTTGGATCGAGCCAATAGATAAAACTGCCGCTTTTTGAGGATCAACTGCATTACCCATAATAGTTTGATATTGATTTATTGCATTTGCCGCCATACTAATTGGGTTTTTGGTTAACATTGGTAATGACCCATGTCCGCCAACACCTTTAAATAAAACATCGAGCTGATCGGTTCCCGCCATGCGTGGCCCCGGTGCATTAATAACGACACCAACAGGTGCTGGTGTCGTATGCACTGCAAAGAAATAATTAGGTTTTGGTAAATTATATTTTGTCCATAAACCATCAGTCACCATTGCTTTTGCACCCGTTATCGGCTCTTCGGCAGGTTGTGCGACTAAAATAATGGTTCCGCTCCATTCCTTTTTTAAAGCCACTAAGGTCTTTGCCATGCTGAGCATCCATGTCACATGTGCATCATGACCACACATATGTGCAACAGGTGTTTCAGTTCCATCCTCAAGTTTTACTCGCACTTTACTGGCATAAGGTAAACCAGTGGCTTCTTGAACAGCATTGGCATCCATGTCAGCACGGTACATGACTGTTGGTCCATCACCATTTTTTAAAATGCCAACAACACCTGTTTTGGCTATTCCTGTTTTAACATCAAACCCTAATGACTTAAGCTCTTTAGCGACAATTGCAGAGGTACGCGTTTCCATAAATCCCAATTCTGGGTGCTCATGAATATCTTTATAAACCTTACTTAACCACTGTGTTTGCCCATCAATAATCGTTAACGCTTTTTGTGAGACGGCAGGTAAAGTTGTTGGACTTGCTTCTGCATGAAGGACCGTTCCATAACCTGAAATCAAAGTCGATAACCCTAAAAATAGGCTGTTTTTAAAAAATTTGTTCATTATGAATAAAGCTCCGTTTTAATAATCTTTGCAGTTAGTTAATAATTATTTTGTTTTTAGCTAAATCTTTCTTTTCTAATCGATTCAATAATGTACCAAATAGTGTTGCCATTACATACATTAAGATTGAATACACGGCTGCCGGCATAGCTGCGTCCGAACTCGCCATAACAGTTAAAGCGATTGTTAACGCTAAGGTACTGTTATGAATTCCTATTTCAAAAGCACATGCTTTGGCTTGAAAGCTATTAATGCCAAATAACCGAGGCACCAAATATCCAATCGCAAGGCTACAAATACAGAAAAGCAAGGTTGATCCGCCCACTAAGCCAATATAGTTGAGAAGTTTTTGATAATCTTTGGCGATCGCAAGTGAAACAATAAAAAGTAGAAATATAATCGCGAAAAAACGAACAGGTTTATTTAATTTTTCTGCTAGATACGGCGAAAAATGTCTGATTAACATTCCAATGATTACAGGAACTAAAATAATGACGAATACCTGAATGATTTTAGAGAATTGCAAACCAACATTTTGCTCACTTGAAACAAAATGTTGTAAGGAAAAGTTAACAATCAACGGTAAGGTAAAAGCAGCAATGACTGAATTTATGGCCGTTAAAGTAATATTGAGCGCAATATCCCCTTTATATAAATAGCTATATAAATTAGCAGTTGGACCACCAGGTGAAGCTGCTAGTAACATCAATCCAACGGCAATCATTGCAGGTAATGCCAAGATCTTGGCTATGATGAAAGCGATACTCACCAAAAGTACTAATTGGCAAAATAGTGCAATAAAAACAGCCTTGGGATGCTGTCTAACACGTTTAAAATCATTGAGGGTTAATTCCAAACCCATGCCTGCCATAATAATAGCCAAGGCTATAGGTAAAAATAAGGTAATCACCAATGAATCCATTCTTCTCTTCCCTTTTAATTTTTTGTGCTATTTAAAATTTATAACCAATTTTGAGCCCATATCCAATCGACTGATTGTCTTTAAACTCGCTTACGTAGTAGTCACTACCAGCTTGTGCCCCAAGCTGACCTTTTGCATCACCTAACCAATAATATTTAACAGTGCCAGCGATAAAGTATTGCGATGTTGGGCTATATTGAGCACCAAGTCCTATATTGTAATATCCATTGGTGGGGCCCCCCGTTGAAACTTTATCACCGACACCAGAGTCCCATCCTACTGACAAGGAGCCTGACAATTTAGGTGAAAAACGTTGTCCTAATCCTAAATTTATAGTCCATTGGTCATTGTCATAACGAACCAAATTAAAACCTTCCGGACGACTTGGTGTTGATAACACTCCAACAATTTTTGAGATTTCACCAAAACGGTAAGGTTGTAGCGCCAATTCACTCCAATTTACCCAACGTAAACTCCCGAACAATAAAGTTCCCTGACGTAAACCTGTTTGAAACTCTAAATTCACTGAGTCTGGAGATTTAAATTTGGTTGTGCCAGAGCCTTCACCATTAGGTAACTCTGAAATAATATGATTTAAATAATTTTTCTTTTGCTCGGTCATCTGCCCGATAGAAATCATATAGTCGAGATGTTGGCTAACTAAATCGCGTCCTTGCTGAGTCGTTAACATATCAATTAACGGCGCATTTTCAGTTGCGTTTACTTTGTGGGTAATGGTAGACCTATAGGTAAGTGAAACTTTAACTGCCTTTTCAGGAATTTGATAAGCCAGTCCAGCTAACCAGCCCCAATCGCCCACAGTTTTAGTTTGAAAGTCATAGCCATTATAAAGACTAAATACATTGCCTCTTAAATTTACCTGACTTTTGAAGGTTTGATAAACAGGGCCTGCAAAAATATTCCAGTTTTTATTAGGCTGATATCCTGCAATAAAGCTGAGACTTTGAATATCAAATTCTGATTTTGCATTTCCTGTAGGCACTTGACCAGAAGTAGCATTTGTAAGCCCTGTGGTTGTAATGCCGGGTAACATAACCGTGTCTTTTGGCGTTGCGACAAAGCCATTTACACCAGAATATTCAGTGTCAGCACCAAAAGGCTGATCATAAAGCAACCCAAATGAATACTGCGGTGCCAACTGCAATTTTAAAGTCGCAGTAGTCCTATAATCTGTATTGGCAATATCGGAAATTGACTGATGTGAAGGATTAGTACCAGATTCCACTCCTTTTAAATCTGTATCTGTCACACCTAAACTGGCTTCAAAGTAATTTCCAGGTTGTAAAAATGCTGAGATGGATTGGCCTGTTTTATCAAATGCAGCAGCATGTAATGCACTTGTACAAATTGAAGCTATTGCTAATACTAATATTCTATTGCTTACTACAGAGTTCATGAATCCATCCTGGATTTTTTATTTTCATATCACACTCTATGTGTGTTTTTACTTTCCTGCTTAGCTCCAAACGCCAAACATTTGACTGAGGATGCCATACTTAAAAAACGTTTTCTTTAAGGGTGTGGTCGGTTTTTAATCAGTAATAAAAAATAGAAAGAACTAAAAGGACAAGGCATCAATTGATGTCTTGTCCTTGATTTAAGGTATGAATTGATTATTGGAACCCTTTATGGATATCCTGAATAAGAGTTAAATCTTGCGTATATTTGGCGTTGCTCTGATTTTTATTCACCTGTATAAAACCCTCAACAATTTAGTATCGATGCTGAAACTACATAACATTACTACTTGAAAAATTGAATCAATAAACTGCTATCCAGCGTATATCTCAAAAATAATTTCATCTATCCAAATCAAGGACATCACAGTCAAGCAGAATGACTTTATCTTAAATAATGATTGAATTAGGATAAGTTGCTATTGAAAGGCTAATCCAATCTTTTCCGCTGATACAAGAGTAAAATATGTCAAAACAAGATTATGAAAATGGACTTAAAGTACGTACCGAAGTGATGGGTGAATCATTCGTAAAACGTGCACAAGATAATACAGTGCCTTTCACTGAACCTTTACAGAACTGGATTAATGAACATGCTTGGGGTTCTACATGGCAACGTGAAGGCGTATTGCCCCGTAAATATCGCTCGCTAATTACCATTGCATTTTTGACTGCACTCAAAAGCCCAACCGAACTCAAAGGTCATATTCGTGGTGCTTTAAACAATGGGGCAAGTATTGAAGAAATTCAGGAAGTTTTATTACATAGCTTACCGTATTGCGGTGCGCCAGCTACTCAAGAAGCATTTCGGGCTGCGCTTGAAGTCATTCAAGACTACACACCTGAATCTTAAATTCAATCTCAACTAAGCATTACTCAGGTTAAAAAAGCTAACGCCGAATCAAGAATTTTTCGGCGTTTTTGTATTCAATATCCGCTGCATTGGATATCAGCCACATGATCTATTCTGTTTAAATGCCCCAAATCAATAATCAAATGCCCCATTTACGTTACTTCTTTCTTTATTTTTAGTTTTATGCTTTGAAAATAATAAGTTAAGTCTTTAAATCCTATTTGTCTCGATTGGGCTGTATGAAAGGTTACAGTGAAATAGAAAAATACAAGCATATTTCAATTTTCTCTGACTAAATTTTCCTCAATATCAATCGAATAAAGCTTAAGCGTTATTAATACACTTTTTGCCATCATCTTTAGCGCCTGAACTTACTAAGATGTGCAAGATAATGAATGAATTTTGAGTAAAGTGGAGCAATCAATTGAGTAAAAAAATACAATTTGACCATGATGGCATACAATTCCCTCTACAGTCTGGGAAAAAATCACCAAGTACTACCCATACTGCTAAACAAATTTTAAAGTCAGCACTACAAAGTGTAGATTCTCGTTACGCTACAAAATTGGCTAGCGAGAAAAACTGGCGAAAAAATTATCCATTTTATTTTCATGAATTGGTCAAGGTCGGGATCGAATCTGTCGATCATCCTGCACGTATTGCACAGCAAGGTTTAGAGACAGCCAAAAGTTTATTTAATTTTAATCGTGCTGAACAAAGTCAAACTTTAACTAGTGCAATGGCAAATATTAAAGATCAGCCTTTTGAGTCTTTTATATTAAAAGGCACAGGTAGCTCAACCATTGAACCTTGGTTTATTCCCTATCATGGAAAAAAATTACAAGGCGAAGCACTATTTCAGCAAATTGATCTTTGGGAACAACAACAAGTCATTGAACCGAGTCATGCCAAGGCGCTCCGCTTACTCAATCAACATCCTGAATGGTTTGATTTATCAAAGCGCACTATGGTGTTGTTCGGTGCAGGTTCTGAAGCAGGTCCTTTAAGTTGGCTAGCAAAATGGCGTGCTAATATTGTAGCGATTGACCTCCCCCATCCAGCCATTTGGGAAAAAATCACCAAAGTGATTGAAAAAGGTAATGCCACCTTAATCGCACCGCAAATGAAGGTCGCTGATAAGCAGCAACTGGGTGCAAATTTACTGACTCAAACGCCAGAGATTGCCAATTGGTTAAACACCTTTTCTGAGACTTTAGACTTGGCAGGTATTGCATATCTAGATGGTGAAAAACATGTCCGTGTTTCGATTGCGATGATCAGTATCATGGAACAAGTGAGTCAACACAAACCTGATAGCAGTATCATGTTTATGCTCACGCCGACCGATATCTATGCCATTCCAAAAGCAGTCGTGCATTCTATACAGGATAAAATTAAACAGCGTCCAATCGTAGAAAAACTGCTCACTAAATCCATTCATAATATTTCTCTTAGCAACTTTTTCAAACCCAATTTGAAACAGTTAATTCAATCAGATAATGGTCAACAATATGGTATTTCCGACTGTATGGTGATTGAACAAGGTCCAAACTACGCCCTCGCGAAGCGATTGCAACAATGGTTCGCTATTTCAACACGTGCGCGTGGTCAGAAGACAGTCATCAATATTGCGCCGTCTACCACAACGCACTCGGTCGTTAAAAATCCAATTCTGAAAGCAGCTTTTTCGGGCGCTGATTTATTTAAGGTTGAAACTTTTAATCCTGAAACGACTAATGCCATTATGGCTGCGCTTTGGATTCATGATCTAAATAACCCAGAGAGCGCGACGAATCCTGATAAACAGTTAGATCATCCATTAGAACTGATTATGGAAAATGCAAATCACGGTGGTTTATGGCATGTACCATATTTGGCAAGAACAGCCCTACCATTCGCAGCCGCATATGGTTGGGTGAGAGAAAAGTTTTAATTTAATACAAACAAATAAGGAGGAAACCTATCGACTTCCTCCTTATAACTTAGACAAAACATTTATATTTCTTCATCAATTCACAGTACTTGGCGCATCCTCTATACCGCTATTCGTGTTATGTGAACAAACAAGTTTTCCTTGCTCGCCAGCCGCTCTCCAAGCGGTATAAGGTCCATCAATTTCTGCTTTAGTATGATTTTGTAAAGCCAAAACACTATCACCAATCGCTAATAACTGTTCTCGCATTAAATTAAAATCAACTGCATCTTTGCCAAATGATGGTGCCCAAAGTGACCAAGGTCCTGAAATTGTCGCCATAGTTGGGATTAAGTTTTTATGTGAAGCATTTCCGATTCCCCCAAAATCACACTGTTTTGGTAAGCGTTTAGCATTAGGTACATCCTGGCCCGTCGATATCATCACCGCAGGTAATTTACGTCTTTGCGCAGCTTCGGTTGCAACTTTCTGCATTAACACATGATCTTCGGGTACAAACCAAGCTTGTGGTTCTGGCTTACCTGAAAATTCTAACGTTCTTCCAACACCACCATCTGTTCGTGGTTTAGCAACGATTTCGCGTGTTCCTAAATGCTCTACTGCAAAAACAAAGCTGACTTTACCTTGTTTATATTCTTGATCGAGTTGTTCCATATATCGAAAGGTTCCCTCTTTCGACATATGTAAATGACCTGTATTGAATGCAAATTCATAGGTTTTCGGGCGGCATTTTAACGGTAGCTTTGCAAAATATTGTGCCATTGCAATCATACCACTTACACCATTTTCTTGTACCAACGTATTTCCATCTGTATTTGCGACAAATACAATTTTTTCATCACTTAAACCCGGCAGAGTAGCAATCAAATTTCGGGTGGTTGTAGTATCTCGTTCAGCCTGAACCACAATTTTTGCTTGAGTATTGCTCGATGCTAAAGCTTTGACTTCAGCAAATTCATCTATACCTAAAAATACTGCTGGAAGTCGATAATGTAATCCGTTGTGCGGATCAAAGTAGTCTTTAACCTGATCTCGAGGTACATCAAAACCTAGAATTAAACCCGCCGCCCCCACTTTCCCAGCCGCAATTAAGTCTTGATTCATTAACTCACCAGCTAGAAAAGGCTTGTCATATCGCTGTGTTTTGAGTTCGTTCAGAGATGAGCTTAAATATTTTGCGAACTGAAATAAAAATGCATAAGGTGGTGCAACCATATTGGCATATACAGGGTCTTGTGACGTTGGAATCGCACGCACAATAATTTTACCTTTATGTTCAGCCGTAATAGGTTGATTGCTTGTGAGAAAAACCAATTCGCCACTGTTGCCAGTTAAAGTTGTACCTAATGAATAAGGAACAGCTCCAGCAATCGGGATCTCTTTTCCATTCACGGACAATTGCCCAGAACGTAATAAACTACGACCTTTACCATTTTCAGCCATTATCATCGGTTGCCAACGCTGAATCTCATATTGATCTGATTTTAGCTGTATACCCGGTATTTTCTTGGCTTCAAGTTCGATCCAATTAATTAACTGTTGGTGCGCTTGACTCCCTGTTGAACGCAATTGCGCCAAGTCAGGGCCGACTTGTACCATTTTTTCTAAAGTTTTAGCGTCCGTAAATTGTTTTTCATCCATAATACTTGGGCAACTGTCTCCAATAACAGGTGGATTAACGACAACCGTATTGCGATCACTTCCACAACCTGTCACTGAACATCCAAGTAACACCAAACCGATATATTGCTGATAAATCTGATTTATTTTCATATTCATTCCCTTTATTTACTCAAACTCAACACATCTTCATGTGACTTACCCGATTATTTAAATCACGAGTTTTGAGTAAAAATATCCATATTCCTACCGAACTAACGTTCTTATTGATCATCAAAATCATGCTAATCCCTACAACACTACAGTGAGTCGCTGTTAGCAACTAGAATTCATTGATGATTCACTAAGTCATCTTTCAAATCCTATAATGAACTCATCATTTAAAAATAACGCTTCTGAGTCACCTCATTTCTAATATGGGACAAACTGAAAAATGGTCTGTTTTAAGCATCCATAAGTTTTAGTCTTCGACCACTTTAGAATTTGCATTTTTACGATATTGAGTTGGTGTTAACTGAGTCTGCAATTTAAACCAAGAAATAAAGGAATGGCTGGTATAAAAGCCTAATGCTTTTGAAATAAATGAAACTGAATGCTGATAACTTTCCAAATAATTGACGGCTAATTCAAAACGAACTTCATCCAGTAGTTTGCTATATGAACTTTCTTCAAGCTGCAACTTCCGACTTAAAGTTCTTACATTAACACCTAATTGTTCTGCAACATTTTCGCGAGACAATCGCTCATGGTGAAGTAATAAATAAATTTGTGCCTTCACTTGTTGTGCAAAATTTTGTTCAACTCGTTGTTGCTCTAATAACTTTGACGCGAATAATCTGACACTGTCATATAAACCTGCATTTCCTGTCTTCAATGTCATGGTTAATGATTTAGGTGACAATAACAAAGCTGTTTCTGCTTGATCAAAATAGACAGGACAACCAAAAAACGTTTCATAATATGCTTGTAATTCGGGCTTCGCCAAAGAGTGCGTAAAGTGAACAGCCTTGAGAATGGAAAACTCTTCATTTCTGACTAAACGAAGTAAACTGAGCCACCACGATAAGTTATATTCATTGGCACAACGGCTAAAAATCGGATCGTTTGATCTGCATTTCCATTTCCAATAAACCACGTCAGATTCTGCTTGTAATGAAATATCACCAATACAGCCAATCAGTGGTTGAAACTCCTTTAATGTTTCAATTGCTTTATTCAAACTAGAAGCCAAAGGTACTAAATGACCTAATACACCATAAGCAGTGGAGTCCATTTTTTGGAAAAAGCTTAAAGCAATTAATGGGTCTTTACAGGTGCGATATGTATAAGCAACCACACTTTCAAAATAATGCAGCGGAATACATTGGTTTGAATCGCCAAGCTGTTCTTCTGTCAGACCGCCCTGTAGCAATAGTTCTTGCCTATTGATTCCAAAAAAACTGGCATGCTCTAAGAAATGATTTACGAGGCCTACGAGTACTCTAGTTGGACTATTCCCATCAACTTTTCTTTGTAAATCAGTAGTCATCCTTATCATCTCATCCTAGATTATCTATTGCCAAATCTTAAGATTTTAAATCCCTGTTTAAAGCTATTTAATTGAAGCAGTCCCCCATATTAAGCTTTATTTAGTCAAACGATCAAAACATAAAATTTCAAAACTGATTTTTTGACTTTTAAAGCATTTGAAAAACAAAAAAGCCATCAATCGATGGCTTTTGAATTTATTGTTTATTTATGGCCCATCACCTAAACCAAAACCGCCAAATATAGGTGATTCGGTATCTTCGTCACCCAAATCAAAACCACCAAAAATTGGCGGAGGATTGCCTGTATCGGTTGGTGGATGGTTGGTAGAGCCTGAATTGTTACCATTTCCAATATTTGTTGATGGTGGAGCGCCATCTTTTGTTGATGGGAATTCATCAAGTAATAACATGGTACTTAATGGGTCACATTGTGTTCTATCTTTTATACTTTCATCATCATAGCTACTACCTAGAGTTTCTGCGTAGAATTTTTTAGAATATTGCGCATGGTAGCTTGCTGTCCAATTTTGTAAAATATTCGGCAAATTAAATGTATAAAAATATGCCCGTGATTCATTGGGTTGATAAACACTCACTGTCTCATCATTTAAACAGTAGTCTGTTTGCGTGGTTTTTGTAGTTTTTGTACCTGTAAGCTGAAAAGCTGCTTTACAACTATTTGTATATTCATATATTGGAGATGAAGTTGTATTTTTGACAATGACTTGAAGTTTAAAACGGATTCGTAATGACTCTTTCATACCCACAAGATCTGTCCGATCTCCCATCATCATTGGAATATGAGGAGCATAATGACGAACAAATTGAATCGTACGTTCAATACCATCACAATTTTGCGTAACAGGATTAGGATATGCAACTGCATATACCACCCCATCCTCTTCCATTCGATCTGGTTTAACATCAGGTTTTGGCAGTGGACTTTCAGTTCCCACTGATAAGCCACCTGTACCTGTTCCCCCTAAACTGACACCAACATTAAAATTGCCATTTTCATCTTCACACCCAGTAAAAACTAAAGTCCCTAATAAAATTAAGCAAAGCTTGGAATGTAAATATGCCATTCATACTGCCCCAATAAACATTGTTATATTGAACAGATGATTTCCTATCATCTGTTTGAATTACCCCACACTATTTTATTTTAACAGATACTTAAACCAACTAAATTGCTCAGATATATCAATCTATCAATTAATTAAGCTGATTCAATCGAAAAAAAGGCTACCCCCATGCTGAAAAAAGGTAACCCAAGAGGAGCTTTAATCTAAGAGCATTTAAGCCAAAACTTTGCCAATCTAAAGCTTAAATGCTCTTATTTTGAATATTCATTCAGACCATGAATCATCTAGAATGAATAACTGATACCAACACGTCCACCGACTTCATTTCCACCAGCGAAACCTACAGCACCGCTCAAAGAAATGCGATTGGCAATAAATGAAGTCACTACACCGACTGAACCTGCAGTTTCACCTTCGTAATGACCAACACCTGCAAATAATGCAACTTGACCTGAACGAATGTTTGGAACAGCTTGTTGTGCTGCTAATGCAATCGCCACACCACGATAAGCACTTTTCTCAATATCATCTAAGCGACGACTTGCTTGATCAAGGCGACCATCTAAGCGATTCACTTCACTGGTACGTGTTGCTGCTTCTACATTTATACGATTTGATAAAGCAAGGTCTGCATCAGCGCGGGCTGCCGCCTCTGCTGCATCCCCCGCGATACGGGCTTGCGCTTCAGCATTAATCGCTGCCGTGCGTGCTGCTTTTTCAGCTGCATCACCTGCAATACGTGCTGTAGCTTCAGCTTCATCACCTGCAACACGCGCTGCTTTTTCAGTTGCGTCTGCCGCAGCACGAAGTTGTGCTTCATTATCAATTGCTGCTGTACGAGCAACCACTTGATCAGCATCTGCCTGCGCTCGTTTTTGAGCTTCATCATTTAATGCATTTTGCAAAGCTGCATCACCCGCTGCACGTGCTGTAGCCTCCGCGGTAATTGCATTGACTGCCGCTGCATCTGCTGCAATACGTTGATCCTTTTCTGTTGTCAGTAAACCATCTGCGTGTGCAATCAATTCAGCACCAGAGGTCAGACTACCAACAGCATCATTGAGCTGAGATACATTAATAGCATCTTGGTCATTCACCCCGTTATTCACCTGCGTAATACGACGAATTGCACCACCAAGTAAACCACCAACACTCACTGTATTTTCATTACCGCCAGCCTGACCTTGTGTGTCAGAACCATAGCCAATCGCAACTGAATTTTTGTCATCGGCAATTGCTGTTCCAACATTTCTCGGATCTGTCATACCACCTGAACCGAGTAATACCACGTCTTCAGCCGTACCAGTTGCATGGCTACCGATCACCACGGAATTCAAACCTGAACCAGAAGATTGAGCGCCTATACGAAGTGTATTTTCACCGCCTGTTTCTGCATTAAAACCGAGCGTCGTTGCATTGTTAGCATTTGCCCATGTTTCGCTACCAATCGCAGTTGCACCATCGCCACCCGTCCAAGCAAGGTGTCCCAAAGAGCTAGCTTGGCTACCATTAACGAGACTGCCACGACCAACCGCTGTTGCATTATCACCGTTAACTGTTTGACTATTACCTACAGCTACACTATCTGTACCTCCTGCTGTAACTGTGGCACCAAGCGCAATACTATTATCTCCATTGGCATTCGCGACACGACCTACAGCAACAGAAGAATCACCAGTGGCATCATTTGCTGACCCAGCAGAAAAACTTCCTGCTCCCATGGCATTGCTGTTATAACCGATCCCAATACTGGTGTTATCAACATCATTAAGTTGACCTAAAATAATACCATTGGCTGAGGGGTCAACATTTGCATAATTTCCTTGTCCCCCCATCGCATTACTGAGACCCGTACCTGTTCCCGTTGGACCTTCCCATACAGGTGCGGCATACGCATGACTTGCCATTAAGGCAACTGCGATTACTGATAATTGAAAAGTTTTTTTCATTACATCATCCTTCTTATTGTGACTAAATCAAACCCAGTGTTAATAACCAAGTACGACTTAGTTCCCTCCGATGACATAAGCGACACCCGCACGACCACCAAATTTTCCGCCATCTGCAACACCAACTGCGCCACTTCCAGAGAAACGATCACTGAACGATGTTACGACGCCGAATGCACCTGCAGCTTCACCCTCGTAATAACCCATACCACCAAAGACTGCGACTTGTCCTGGTTGAATGCTTGGAATGGCTTGTTGAGTTGCTAAAGAGATCGCGATACCACGATTTGCAGTGGTTTCAACATGATCTAAACGGGTATTTAATTGGTCAACACGACGATCTAAACGACTTACTTCTGAAATTCGTGTTGCTGTTTCAGTATCAATGCGATTACCTAAAGCAATGTCTGCATTTGTACGCGCTTGAGCTTCAGCAGCATCACCCGCAATACGCGCATCTTTTTCTGTATTAATCGCTAGAATACGCGCTGCTTTTTCAGCTTCATCACCTGCAATACGCGCAGTCGCTTCAGCTTCATCTCCAGCAATACGTGCTGCTTTTTCAGTTGCATCTGCATTTGCGCGAATTTGAGCTTCATTATTAATTGCAGCAGTACGTGCAACTGTTTCATCTGCATCAGCTTGTGCACGAATTTGTGCTTCGTTATCAATCTTCGCTTGCAAGTCTGCATCACCCGCTTCACGCGCTGTTTTTTCTGCCGCTAATTTATTAGCTTGATCTGCATCACCTGCTTCACGTGCCGCTTTTTCGGTCGTAATTTTATCGTTGATCGCATCAAGGTCTGCTTGGCTTGGTGCAGTATCAACACTCGCAAGCGCATCTTTTAATTGTTTGACATTCACTGCATCATTATCGCCAATACCATCAGCAACCCAAGTCACACGGCGATCACCCATCGCCACAGTATTTTCTTCATCAGCCACAGTGTTGGCACCAATTGCAACTGAGTTTTTTGCCGTTGCTTTTGCTCCATTCCCCAGTGCAATAGCTCCTTCTACACTTGCTTCAGCATTATTACCAATTGCAATTGAGTTCAAACCACTTGCAACTGAATTGCTTCCTGTTGCAATTGCATTATCAGCAGTTGCTTGCGCACCATAACCAAGGCTTGTTGCATACTGACCTGTGGCTTGCGATGTAGAACCGACTGCGGTTGCACCCGTACCATCAACCGTAACAGAGTCTCCAAATGCACTAGCATATTGACCTTTAACATCAATATTTCCACCAACTGCTGTAGCTTGGCTATCATGAATCGTAATATTATTACCCACAGCCGTACCACCAGCACCTGTCACCTCATTATTACTACCCACAGCAACAGCATACTGATCATTGGTCGTATTGTTATTCCCGATGACGGCAGAACCAAAACCGTCTACAGTGTTCCCTGCCCCTCCCACAAAGCCTTCCCCACCGGTTCCGCTGTTTTCCGTACCTACTACTGTTGTATTCGCAGCAGCGTTATTAGTACCAACAACTGTCGTATCTGGTCCAGTCGCAGTATTTCCTGTCCCAATATTTGTTACTGCCGCATATGCATTTGCAGTCAATAATGCCGTTGCAATCACTGATAATTGAAAAGTTTTTTTCATTACGTCGTCCTTTTGAAACTCATTACTTGTTGATAAAAATAGGTTTTTTAACAATATAAAAGTTGAATTTATGTATTCTGTGGTATGCGTCATTAAAATAAATATTTAATGTGTATTATGCACATATTTAAAAAACTAACATATAGTTGTTGGCTGTGCAATAGTTCATAAACTATGACTAAAATTAGATAAAATTAAGATAAACCATTTATTAATTTGAATT
Organism: Acinetobacter sp. Z1; assembly: GCF_024296945.1. Taxonomy (NCBI): domain Bacteria; kingdom Pseudomonadati; phylum Pseudomonadota; class Gammaproteobacteria; order Moraxellales; family Moraxellaceae; genus Acinetobacter; species Acinetobacter sp. Z1. Next base: position 2,974,967 of record NZ_CP101115.1, read on the forward strand.
ATTTTTATAAAATTTATAAAAAATGTTTAGTTTGAAATAAAAAATATTTTTAAATATGTTCAATATGTACATTATTTAATTTTAGTGGTACATTTCTGCCTGTTAACGCTTGAATCGACCAATGAAAAAGTATCAAAAGCCAATGATTTGATAGGAACTTAAATTATTTTTGATACATAACACTGACCAGTTCTTGAAAAGGAAATAGCAAGTAAATTTTATGCGAGCATATTCATTAGATCTTCGAAAGAAAGTCATGGCAGCATACTTACAGACCAAACATAAATCTAAAGTTTGTCAGCAATTTAATATCGCAAGATCCACCTTAGACGAATGGATTTCTTTAGAAAAAAATACAAAAGATCTCAAGCCTTTACCAGCAGTTCGCAATGGTAGACCTTTTACAATCAAAGATTTAAAAAGTTTTGAGGAGTTTGTCGACTCAACGCCTTATAAGCGCATTCAAGATTTACTTGAACCATTTGAGCAAAAATTTGGTTATAAGATTTCGTATTCAATACTTTGGCGAGGTTTAAGTAAAATTGGAAGAATAAAAAAACAGAATAGCTAAACCAATGACTTTAATTGTTTATTGATTATATTGATACACACCTAATCTAAAGCGCTTATTTGCGTCAGCATCACCCTCATCATTTTTACAATAGTCGATTGCTGCTGAAACAATTGCTTTAGACATCAAGTTCCACAGATCTACACTCAGTTGATTTAATTTCTCAATAGACTCTTGACTCAATTCATCTGCAAAAATGGCTTGCTCTAAAAAATTTGTGTTGTTGGTTAAGTTACTTATACCCGCAGACAAATGATCTGAAATGTTTTGTGTAAATAGCTGTTTACTTTCATCGGCTTGTGGATTCGGTGTAAAACTAGAATTTTGTAAAATAACTTGGTCTTCTTCTTCTACAATAATTCCCAAACGCTTTAGTTCTAATAAAATTGACTTAGGATGTTTTTCTGATGAAATTTGCTTCACCAAGCTTTCAAAACTATTTTCCTCACCTTGAAAAGGAATCTGTTGAGGTAGTTTTTGATTGATCCACATCCCCACCACACGCGCTGGAACACTAATCGGTAACTGTAAATTAAATTGATCCACAAGCGTGTATTCACCATAAGTTTGGCAAAAACTTCTTACGTCACGACGATTCAGACCTGCCAATAAACTAATTGCAGAATCCGTTTTCTTTTGTTTGATGGCATCCAACTCTTTGAGAGCTTCGTTATAAAATAAGGCCTTGAGCGCCGTTGTAAACTCGTTATAACCGATACCCGACTTAATGAGCCAATGGATTAATTGAGGCATAATACTGACAACATGCTCTAAAGTCGTTTCAGTATCGTGAGACAAGATTGCCTCATCTGAAACAACTAAAGCTGATGTGTCTTTACTCATGCAAACTCCATTATCAAACACAATATAAAATTAACCTTTCACGAATTGTTTTAATCTCTCATCTTATTCTAGACGAATTTAGATCAATTGAGCGTCAGGATTGTAGCCTTTTTTTAATAAAACTATTAAGTTTTTTACCTTGGAATAAAATCACATTAAATAAAACAATTATTTTTCAAAAACATAGTTAATAATTAATTATTCAACACGTCTTGAAAATATATTTTTAATAAAATAAACCTTCATTTCTAATTATTTAATTTTATTTCAATGGTTCAATAATATTTTCTGATTGCCGATCATGACGGAAATCATTCCATAAAAAAACCTAGTAATTTCAACTAGGTTTAAGTCATTCATCTAAAAATTGTTTTTTTCATTTTATAAAGCACGCTGATTCACACGTTTAGATAACTCTTCAGCAGATTCTTTGCGCTCTGAATAACGATCTGTGAGGTACTGACTTTGTCCACGAGTGAGCAAGGTGAACTTATATAACTCCTCCATCACATCAACAATTCGATCATAAAATGCAGAAGCTTTCATTTTGCCATCTTCATCAAATTCTAAAAAAGCTTTTGGAATAGAGGATTGATTTGGAATCGTGATCATGCGCATCCAACGACCTAAAATACGCATTTGATTAACACTATTAAAAGATTGCGAACCACCACTCACTTGCATCAATGCCAACGTTTTTCCTTGCGTCGCTCGAATCGCGCCGCCAGCCAATGGAATCCAATCAATCTGCGATTTAAAAATTGAACTCATTGAACCATGACGTTCAGGTGAGCACCACACCATACCCTCTGACCACGCCAACAGTTCATGTAGCTCGTTGACTTTTGGATGTTGCATATCTGCATCTTCAGGTAAAGGCAAACCTTTAGGATGAAAGATTTTCACTTCAGCACCAAACTGTTCCAAAATACGCCCAGCTTCCATCACCGCCAATCGGCTGTATGAACGCTCACGGTTTGAACCATAGAGCAATAAAATACGCGGTGGATGATCTAAGGCTTTTGCCTGAACTTTTTCTAAACTTGGTTGATCGAGAAGATTCATATCTACATTTGGGAGAGTCATAGAAATTACACCTCTGCTTTAAAAAACTTTTTTCTGAGCCATAAGGACACACTCACTAAAGCGATCAAAACAGGTACTTCAACCAGTGGACCTATTACCGTGGTAAAAGCGACTGGTGAAGCTAAACCAAAAGTTGCAATCGCGACAGCAAGTGCCAATTCAAAGTTATTCCCCGCAGCAGTAAAAGAGATTGCTGCTGTCTTCGGATAATCATTGCCCATCCATTTGCTCATAAAGAAGCTAATAAAGAACATCAAGACAAAGTAAATTGTTAAAGGAATTGCGATACGCAGAACATCCATTGGCAGGCTTACAACGTCACCACCTTTGAGACTAAACATCGCCACAATCGTGAATAACAAAGCCAACAAACTCAGTGGACTGATCTTAGGTAAGAAGATATTTTGATACCAATCTAAACCTTTAGCTCGAACCAGAATGAATCGACTCATAAAGCCAAGGAAAAATGGAATACCTAAATAGATCAATACCGCATGGGTAATCGTCCAAAAATCGACATTGATCACTTGCCCAGCAACGCCAAAATACGGCGGTAAGAAGGTCAGGAATAACCAAGCATAGGTACTAAAGAATAGAATCTGGAAAATACTGTTAAATGCCACCAATGCCGCAACATATTGGTTATCACCACAGGCTAGGCCATTCCAGACTAAAACCATCGCAATACAGCGCGCCAAACCGATCAGGATTACGCCTGTCATGTATTCGGGATAACTCTGCAAAAATATAATCGCCAATGCAAACATCAAAACAGGTGCAATAAGCCAGTTCTGTACCAAAGACAAAGTTAAGGTTTTTTTGTCTTTAAACACTTGTGGTAGCGTAGCATAGTCCACTTTTGCCAAAGGTGGATACATCATCAAAATCAGGCCAATCGCAATCGGGATATTGACTGAATCCACACTCATTTTATCTAATGCCACTGAGGCTTGGGGAAAGAACACACCGATTGCAATCCCCAACGCCATGGCAATAAAAATCCATAGCGTGAGGTTACGATCTAAAAAAGATAATCTTTGTTGAGCCATGATGATCTCATTCAATATGCGAAATTTGATTGATCGCTGCAATCAACTCAGGACGAGACATATGTGCTGTATCGAGTGCAAATAAAGCATCTAAACGGCGGTTGATATGATCGACTGTCACTTGAAAAGCTTTGAGCTTTTCTTCTTTCGGCAAATCTAAATGTGATGGATCAGCCAAGCCCCAATGTGCTTTGATCGCACCACCCAAATAAAGTGGACACGCTTCCTGAGCTGCTGAATCACAAACAGTAATCACCACGTCAGGTTGATATTGTTCGCAGTCATCAATGGTTTTACTCCACAAGCCATCAGTTGAAAGACCAAGATTTTCTAGAGTTTCTATGGTCAACGGATGCACTTGTCCTGACGGCTTACTACCAGCACTGTATGCCTTCCAACCTTCAGGCGCACGACTGTTAAAAAGCACTTCAGATAAAATGCTACGGCAACTATTTCCAGTACATAAAAAAAGGAATTTCATTATTTTTTACTCACAATAACTTTTAATTTGTAGGGTTTGGCAATCTTGATTAATTAGAGGATGATGTCTGATCAATGTTGTTAAAATGTCATGGCACCATGTCGGCAACTCAGGATGAATGCTGTAATACACCCATTGGCTTTGTCTTCGATCTTGAAGTAATCCAGATGAACGTAATAATGCTAGGTGACGAGAAATTTTGGGTTGGCTCAACTGCAATTTTTCAGTTAAATCGCATACGCAAAGCTCTTTATTTTCAGCAACTAGGGCTACAATACTGAGACGTGTTTCATCAGATAAACATTTAAAAAAATTGACTTGATCCATAGTTGCGCCTTATCTCATTATTTGGATATACAGATAATCAAATATAACAGTTAAATTTTTATTTCAGTCGTTGCCCATTTTCATCAATCACTTTCTCACCATCTTCTTTGGCAAAAGCACCCTGTTGCGCTAATGGTAAAATCTCTAAAACAAGTTCAGATGGACGGCTTAATCGAGTACCAAGATCGGTTACTACAAATGGTCGATTAATCAAAATCGGATGTTCAAGCATAAATGCAAGCAACTGCTCATCTGTCCAATCCTCACGATCTAATGCTAAATCACGATAAGGAGCAACATTCTGACGAATCGCTTGTCTTACAGTTAATTTTGCATCCTGAATCAATTTAACTAATTCGTCATGCGTCGGTGGTGTAATGAGGTATTCAACAATGATGGGCTCAATACCCGTATTCCGAATGAGTGCCAAGGTATTTCGTGAGGTGCCACATTCTGGATTGTGATAAATCTTAATTTTGCTCATTTTCTAGTAACTATCATTAAACATATATCACTTTATATATGAAAAAACATATATATGCAATATCATATATAGTGCATTTATTCAGTCTCACAAATAAGATTAAAAAAACCGCTAATTGATAGCGATATGAAACACTGTTATTAACAAATTGATCATTTTGGAAAGTAAGTTAAGCAGTTGAGTCACTGAGCTTATCAGTGTTTTCTTCTAAGATGCCGCTACAGAATGCAACCTTAGAGTTTTATCCGATGACTCAATTGCCAAAAGTGAAACAGACCTTGCTCAAATCTAAAACTGCCCAAAAAGTGTTGAATAGCCGAAAGAGTCAACGAACTCGGCATGTATTTTCAAATGCGGCAGATCGTATTTTGAGAGGTGGTCAACTTGCTTTGTCAGGTAAAACACCTTTTGATGTGATCTATGAACGTGAAATTATCAGCTTACGTCACTATAAAGATGATAGCATTGAAGTGCCGCAGAAGCCTCGTACACCATTGGTCATTGTTCCACCTCTTGCTGCTAACATGCTGATTTTCGATTTATTTCCAACACGTAGTCTTGTGCGTTATTTTCTATCTCAAGGCTTTGAGGTGTATTTAATAGATTGGGGAACGCCAAGTCTTCACCAAGCAAAATATAATCTTGGTACCTATGTCAAAATATTTATGCCAGATTTTATTGATAAAATTCGAGCACATAGTGGTCAACAACAATTATCTTTGTTTGGTTGGAGTTTAGGTGGCGTGTTATCGCTATGCTATACCTCATTATTCAAAGACCAAGATATTAAAAATTTAATTATTTTAGCTTCGCCGATCAATACGCATAAATCAGGTTATATGGGGAGGTTTTATCAACGCCTGACATTGCCTGCACAGTGGGTTCGAAACAATACCAAATTCCGTATTAATCAAATTCCAAGTCGGGTTTTTCATGTTCATGGCTGGCAGAATACGCTTGGATTTAAATTAACAGATCCTATTGGAAATTTAAAAAATTATTGGCAATTATTCAAAAACTTAGATGATCGTCAATTTATTATTAATCATGCAACTTCAAGTTCATTTGTCGATAATATGCTTGCATATCCTGGCGGCGTGATGCGAGATATTATTTTGCGTTTTTGGATTGATAATGAGCTTTCAACTGGTAGTGTTAAATTTGGCGACCAAACTGCAAATCTAAAAGATATTCAGTGCTCAGTGCTCGCGATTGGTGGAGATACTGACATCATAGTCACCTCCGAAGCAGTAAGACCATTAATGGATTTGATTAGTAGTACAGACAAGCAATTTAAAATTGTTTCAGGCGGACATATGGGATTGGTTTCTGGCAGCCAAGCACCACAAGCAGTTTGGCCAGTGATTAATCAATGGTTAACAGAGCGCTCTCTTTAATTGGTAAAATCACTTTGGAAAGCACATCTCTATTTTATTCAGAAAGAGATGTGCAATATATGCACATAAACTACTCAATATCATTCAGTTAGGCTGAGCTATTATGCAAAATGATGGCGGCTTAACACTAAACTTTCCACGTTGACAGGCGTTCCCAACAAATAGCCTTGCAATTGATTACATCCCAAATTAGTTAGAATATCTGCTTGTTGTTGCGTCTCTACCCCTTCAGCCGTAACGATCAAACCTAATTTTGCGGCAAGATGAATAATACTTTCTAAGATCGCCTCCTCTTTGGAGTTTGGCTGTAAATCAATTAAGAAACCTCGGTCAATTTTAAGTTCATCCACAGGTAAATCTTTCAAATATAAGAAACTCGAATAGCCTGTACCAAAGTCATCAATCGCGATACGTATCCCTAATTTGCGCAAGCGCTCCAAAGTACGAATACTTGAATCAATGTGATGCATGGCAGTGGATTCAGTAATTTCTAAAATAAGGTTGTGAGGTTTAATTTGATATTTTTCTAATAATTGTTGTAGGACATCGAAGAGTTTCTTATTTTCAAATTGCAGAGCAGATAGATTAACGGCAATTGGATAAAATGGACTATGACTCAACTCCCATTTTTGGATCTGCTGACACGCCTGCTCAAGTGCCCAATATCCCATTGGGATGATTAAACCCGTTTTTTCAGCCCCCTCAATAAACATTTGCGGTGTTAAAAGCCCTAGACTCGGATGCTTCCATCGAATTAATGCCTCTACGCCACAGACTTCATAATTTGAGGTAAATTTTGGCTGATAGAATAGTACGAACTGCTGCTCTTCAACTGCTTTATATAAGTCATTAATCAATTTAGACTGACTTCGTACATCCTGCTGATTGTTTACTGAATGAAAAACTGTGTAAGTATTACGACCTTGATCTTTGGAAGCAAGCATTGCAATATCAGCATTAATCAATAAATCCTGTACATTAGTTCCATGCTCAGGATACATTGCTATTCCAAGACTGGCTGAAATGTTAATTTCTTTTGCAGCAATTAAATATGTTTCTTGAATAAAATGTAGCACTTCCTCAGCAAGCTTCATTGCTTCATTTACATCTGTATTCTCAGATAATAATACAAATTCATCACCGCCGATTCTAAACAACTTATGGCTTGAACTTAACTTATCATGCAAACGATTTGCCATTTGAATCAAAAGTTGATCACCAACATGGTGTCCAAAAGCATCATTTACCGATTTAAATCGATCTAAATCTATATATAAAAAAGCAGCTTTTTGATCGTTTAAACGATGATGGGTAAATATGACTTCAGAACTTTCAGTTAAGTGCAAACGGTTAGGTAATTTGGTTAATGAATCATGTAAAGACTGAGAAGCTAATTCCTTATTTATCTTGGTGAGTTGCTGATTACGTTCTTCCAATCTGGCTTCCAAGATGGCTACAGCAAAGCCAGCAACAAAGACTAAGCTGGTAATAAAAATAATGGTAAATAACAAAACGCTTTGTTCAGTCTGTGCTTGGCTTAAAACTCTTGCAATACTCTCATCAAAGTATGTCGCTGCCATTCCAGTATAATGCATCCCAACGATGCTAAACGCCATGAGGATTGCAACAATTGCTTTTAATGTTGTTCGATACTTCACGGCTGTTTTGTACTTGAAAACAAATAGGAAACTTAGGCCAGAACCACTAATCGCAATCAAAACAGAACAGATCACCAATAGAGGATCGTAATGCATTTGATGGTGTTGAACGGATAATGCAAGCATTCCAGTATAATGCATACCAGAAATACCAAAGCCCATAAATACTGCACCTAATATTAAGCGAGGTATAGGCAAAGTCGGTCTTGTCGTTAACCAAACAGCAAAAATAGATGCGATCGCACCAACCATATAAGACAGTACGGTTAAACTAAAATCAAAATGATAGCCTTCCGGCAAGTGGCTAGCCAGCATCCCCACAAAGTGCATTGACCATATCGCTAATCCTAAGATTAAACCACTCGTAAACAAGATGCTTTTTTCAAACTTTTTATAAGCGGCTTTGAAAACGAGTTCTTCCATCGAAACTGCAGCATAACATGTCGCTACTGCAACCAGAATGGAAACGATGACCAATGTGCTATCGTAATCAACGTGTACCATAAAGGACTTCCATGATTATTCAGTACTTTTTTTTATTTGCTGAGCGAATAGCCCAAAATCAGAACGATCCTTCACACTCAAAAAAGATACAAATCGTAAATTCATAAACTTTCCTTAACAATAACATCATCTAGCATAAGGTCAAGTCTTTTTCACTTTATAAATCAATAGAATAAAAACATATAATCATTTCAAACCAATGAAAAGTCTTGTTTTTTTTATCTCAATTTTTTACCGAAAGACTAATTTATTTTTGCCAGCTAATTTTTAGTTTTTAATCGCGTAATTTTCGTTCGTTTTTTAAATCAACTGCACGATAAAAGAATGCAGCAATTTTGTTGTTTTATTTCCGCTATAACTACTTTAATAGACATAGATATAACATATATATAATATGCTTTTTTAATTTCGATATTGTTATAACTCTGTTATTGAAACTAAAGCTCAAAACTTAACGAGTTTTTCTTATAATTTAACTAATAAAAAACCCTTGTAGAAACAAGGGTTTTTAAAGATTAAACTAAAACTTAGTTTTTCTCTTTATCTACGATTTTGTTCGCTTGAATCCAAGGCATCATCGCACGTAACTTGTTACCTGTTACTTCGATACCATGAGCAGCGTTTTGACGGCGACGAGCAGTCATAGATGGGTAGTTTAACGCACCTTCTTGAATGAACATTTTTGCATATTCACCAGATTGGATACGTTTTAATGCATTGCGCATTGCTTCACGAGACTGTTCATTGATGACTTCAGTACCAGTCACATATTCACCGTACTCAGCGTTGTTAGAAACTGAGTAGTTCATGTCCGCGATACCGCCTTCGAACATCAAGTCAACGATTAACTTAAGTTCGTGTAAGCATTCGAAATACGCCATTTCTGGTGCATAACCAGCTTCAACCAAAGTTTCGAAGCCCATTTTAACCAATTCAACCGCACCACCGCAAAGAACTGCTTGCTCACCGAATAAGTCAGTTTCAGTTTCTTCACGGAAAGAAGTTTCGATGATACCCGTACGACCACCACCTACACCTGAAGCGTAAGAAAGAGCTACGTTACGTGCATTACCAGAAGCATCTTGGTGAATTGCGATTAAGTCAGGAACACCTGAACCACGTTGATATTCAGAACGTACAGTGTGACCTGGTGCTTTTGGAGCAACCATAATTACGTCTAAGTCTTTACGTGGAACAACTTGGTTATAAAGAATTGAGAAACCATGCGCAAATGCCAAAGTCGCGCCTTCTTTAATATTCGGCTCAATTACATCACGATAAAGTTGAGATTGAAACTCATCAGGAGTCAAAATCATAACTAAGTCAGCTTGAGCAACTGCAGCAGGAACTTCTGATACTTTAAGACCAGAATTTTCAGCTTTTTTCCATGAAGTAGAACCAGCACGTAAACCAACAGTTACGTCTACACCTGAATCTTTCAAGTTAAGTGCGTGAGCATGACCTTGTGAACCATAACCAATAATTGCAACTTTCTTGCCTTGGATGATTGATAAGTCACAGTCTTTATCGTAAAAAATTTGCATCTGTTTTCTCCGCTAAAATTTTGTCATTTCCCTTGTTGTACAAGGACAGATCTTTTTAACCCTCAATTCTTGCATGTCTATAGGAAGAATTGAGGAGGTTATTAAATAGTTAGAACTTTTTCACCACGCGCAATGCCGGATACACCAGAACGCACAACTTCAAGAATCGTATTTTCAGCTAAAGCATCAATAAAACCATCAATCTTGTCAGTGGTTCCTGCAATTTGAATCGTATATGTGGTTGGTGTCACATCAACAATTTGCGCTCGGAAGATGTCTGCGGTGCGCTTAATTTCAGCACGAGCAGCACCTAAAGCTTTGACTTTGATCAACATCAATTCACGTTCAATATGTGAACCTTCTGAAAGATCAACCACTTTAACCACTTCAACTAATTTGTTGAGTTGTTTGGTGATTTGTTCAATTTTATGATCATCACCATAAGTGGTAAGCGTCAAACGAGATAAGGTTTCATCTTCAGTTGGTGCAACATTGAGTGTTTCAATGTTGTAATTACGTTGAGAGAATAATCCCACCAAACGAGAAAGCGCACCTGCTTCATTTTCAACGAGTACAGAAATAATGTGTCTCATTATGTACGCTCCCCTTTGCCTAACCACATATCTTTCATCGATTGCCCAGCAATCAACATTGGATACACATGCTCTGTACGATCAACCATGACATTAATGAAAACACACTTATCATTAATCGCCATTGCTTCAGCAAGTTTAGATTCCAACTCATCTGCATGATTAATTTGAATGCCTACATGACCATAAGCTTCCATTAATTTTGCAAAATCAGGTAATGAATCTACATAAGAACTTGAATGACGTCCTTCATAATTCATATCTTGCCACTGCTTCACCATGCCTAAAGCTTGGTTATTTAAGCAAAGAATTTTCACATTCAAGCCATATTGCTTACATGTTGATAATTCCTGGATACACATCTGGATTGATGCTTCTCCTGTGATACACACTACTTGTTGGTCTGGGAATGCAAGCTTCGCTGCCATTGCATACGGTAAACCCACACCCATCGTGCCTAGACCACCAGAGTTAATCCATTGGCGTGGACGTTTGTATTTATAGTAGTTTGCACCAAACATTTGGTGCTGACCTACGTCAGAGGTAATAATCGCTTCACCATTGGTTACACGATCAAGCGCTTCAACCACTTGTTGTGGTTTCATTTCACCATTTTGAGCAGGTTCATAGCGTAAACCATGAACTTTACGCCATTCGTTAATCTGAGACCACCAATCAGCAATCGCTTCTGGATTTGGTTTAGAAACATTCATCTGCTTCAACTGAGCTAACATTTCTTGAAGAACTGGTTCAACAGCACCCACAATTGGAATGTGCGCCATGATCGTCTTAGAGATTGTTGCTGGGTCTACATCAATATGAATCACTTTCGCATTGAGACAGAATTTTGCAGGGTTATTAGTCACGCGGTCATCAAAACGCGCACCAATTGCCAAAATCACGTCAGCATTATGCATTGCCATATTGGCTTCATAAGTACCATGCATCCCTAACATACCCACGAATTGTGGATCATTACCAGGGAAAGCACCTAAACCCATCAAGGTGTTGGTGACTGGATAGCCTAATAAATGTGCAAGTTCAGTCAATAAAGCGGATGCATTACCTTGAACAACACCACCGCCCGTATAAATCATTGGGCGTTTTGCAGTAATGAGTTCATCAATCGCTTTGCGGATTTGACCAGAATGACCACGAGAAGGCGGCTGATATGAGCGCATCTTCACTTTTTCAGGATATTCGTAAGCAAATTTTTCGGCTGGATTGGTTGCATCTTTTGGAATATCAATAACCACTGGACCTGGACGGCCAGAAGACGCGATATAAAATGCTTTCTTAATAATTGCAGGAATTTCGCTCGCGTGACGCACTTGGAAACTATGCTTTACGATTGGACGAGAAATACCAACCATATCCGTTTCTTGGAATGCATCCTCTCCAATCAAATGGCTTGCAACCTGACCAGACAAAATCACCATTGGGATTGAGTCCATATAGGCTGTAGCAATTGGAGTGACGGTATTGGTTGCGCCAGGCCCAGAAGTGACCAGTACAACACCTGTCTTACCCGTTACGCGTGAGTATGCATCTGCCATGTGACCAGCAGCTTGCTCATGACGTACGAGGTAATGGTTGATTTTGTCTTGTTGAAATAGCGCATCATAAATATGTAATACAGCGCCGCCTGGATACCCAAAAACATGCTCTACGCCTTCGTCCGCAAGCGCACGAACGAGCATTTCACCACCAGATAAAAGTTCCAACGTGATTCACCCTAGTATTTTGCACAATTTATGGGAGACATAAATTGTGTTTCATTCATTAACTTTTGCACTTCTTATAACTGTGCGTATTCTACTCGTTTTTGCTGCAATAGGAAAAATTTTCTGAGACTCATCAGCCGTATAAACTTGATGACATCTCGAATCAAAATATGCTGGGATAAGCAAATTTCAAAACAGCATTCTCTCGGCTAGAAAGAATGTCCATTGCAAGCCATGACATTTATTCGAAGGGTGATCAAATAAACACATATAAAACTTGAGAAAGCATTCTTGTTTCTTTCATAAGCAAAGTCAAGAACTAAGAAAAGGTTTTTAACGAATATTTTTTGGCTGTTGTTTTTTTAAACACATTTCACAAAATATTTTAGTCATTTTTACCGCCCTTTTGTCCAAAACCTATTTTCTTTTTAGGTAAAACTAGGCATCGTAATTTACTTATTTTAATCAAGATAGATTGAAAGATAGAATAGGTAAAATTCTCTTGGGGAGATCAAATATGAAAACATTTTACTTAATAACAGCGTTAACACTATTAGCTTTTTCAAATTCAACATTTGCTCAACAATACTACAAATGGGTGGATAAAAATGGTTCGACACATTACACCACGACCCCACCACCTAAAGGTGCAAAACGTTTAGATAAAGTTTCGACTTATGGTGCAAGTCAGCCTACACAATCTCAAACGACAACAGCATCAAATCAAGCAGAACAGGCAGCTCAAGAAGCATCTCGTGCAGCAAGTGCAGCGACTGAAACGGCGGCAAGAAACTCGTCAACACCTCAATCTGAGTCAAGCTCATCCCATTCAGATCGCTAAAATACATTAAGTATATAAAACCAAGGTGGTTGCATGACCACCTTGAAGATAAAATCCTCAGCTAAAAACTGACATTCGCCCCTATTTTGCGCTATGCTGTGCGGCAATCTTAACTTTAATTTTTGTTGTATCGCATATCCCTATGACGACTTCTCACATTGACTCCGAATATCAAGCAAGTGCCATTGAGCCTCAAGTTCAACAAGACTGGGACAATCGCAAAGTTTTCAAAGTTGCAGACACTGTAGAGGGCAAGCATCGCTATATCCTATCGATGTTCCCCTATCCAAGTGGCAAACTGCATATGGGGCATGTGCGTAACTACACCATTGGTGATGTGATCAGCCGTTTTTATCGTTTAAAAGGTGAAACGGTATTACAACCAATGGGTTGGGATGCGTTTGGTTTACCTGCTGAAAATGCAGCAATAGCCCATCAAGTTGCACCTGCAAAATGGACTTTTGAAAATATTGCCTACATGCGTGACCAATTAAAAAAATTGGGCTTGTCTGTGGATTGGGATCGCGAATTTGCGACCTGTACACCAGAATACTATCACTGGGAACAATGGTTATTTGTCCAGCTCTATAAGAAAGGCTTGATCTATCGTAAGCTTTCAACCGTAAACTGGGACCCAGTTGACCAAACTGTACTTGCGAATGAACAAGTTGAAAATGGTCGTGGTTGGCGTTCAGGTGCATTGGTTGAAAAACGTGATATCCCAATGTACTACTTCCGCATTACCGACTATGCACAAGAATTATTAGACGATTTGGACACCTTGAAAGACGGCTGGCCGCAACAAGTCTTGACCATGCAACGTAATTGGATTGGTCGTTCTACAGGGATGGATATTACTTTCCCTTCTGCAAATACTGAAATTTATGCTGATAGTTTAACTGTTTATACCACACGTGCTGATACCTTAATGGGTGTGACCTATGTTGCGGTTGCAGCAGAACATCCAATGGCACTTAAAGCAGCAGAAAATAATCCTGAACTTGCGGCATTTATTGAAGAGTGCCGTATGGGTTCTGTTGCAGAAGCTGACTTGGCAGTTGCTGAAAAGAAAGGTATGGCAACTGGCTTATATGTGAAGCACCCAGTGACAGGTGAAGACCTCCCTGTTTGGATCGCAAACTATGTATTGATGTCATATGGATCAGGCGCAGTGATGGCTGTTCCTGCACATGACGAACGTGATTTTGAATTTGCTAACAAATTCAATTTAGCCATCAAGCAAGTGATTGATGCCAAAGGTGCTGATGATGCTGAATACTCTTCTGCTGAATGGCAAGAATGGTATGGCTCTAAAGAAGGCAAACTGGTTAATTCAGGCGAATTTGATGGTTTAAATTTCCAAGCCGCTTTTGATGCGTTCCTTGCTAAATTAGAACCACAAGCCTTGGCAAATTCTAAAGTTCAATTCCGTTTACGTGATTGGGGTGTTTCTCGTCAGCGTTACTGGGGTTGTCCAATTCCAATGATCAACTGTAATAGTTGTGGTCAAGTGCCAGTACCAGAAGATCAATTACCTGTGGTATTACCGACTGATGTGGTTCCAGATGGTTCTGGTAACCCATTGAACAAAATGCCTGAATTCTATGAAACCAAATGTCCAAGCTGTGGTGGCGATGCTCGTCGTGAAACAGATACCTTGGATACCTTTGTAGAATCATCTTGGTACTATGCTCGCTACGCATCTCCAGACTTTACTGGCGGTATGGTGAAACCTGAAGCGGCGCAAAGCTGGCTTCCTGTGAACCAATATATCGGTGGCGTTGAACATGCAATTTTGCACTTACTTTATGCACGTTTCTTCCATAAGTTGATGCGTGATGAAGGCGTGGTACAAGGTAATGAGCCATTCACCAACTTGTTAACACAAGGCATGGTATTGGCTGATACTTTCTACCGCGAAGCAGAGAATGGCAAGAAAACTTGGTTTAACCCTGCTGACATAGAATTAGAGCGTGACGATAAAGGTCGTATCCTTTCTGCGAAATACTCAGGTGATGGTCAGGAAGTTGTGATTGGCGGACAAGAGAAAATGTCTAAGTCAAAAAACAACGGTATCGACCCACAAGCGATTATTGACCAGTACGGTGCGGATACTGCACGTGTATTCATGATGTTTGCTGCGCCACCTGATCAATCATTAGAATGGTCAGATGCAGGTGTTGAAGGGGCTAATCGCTTCTTGAAACGTGTCTGGCGGTTGACTACTGGCTTCTTGGAAAAAGGCAATCAATCGACTGCAATTGATACAGCAAATCTTTCTAAAGATGCACAAGATTTACGTCGTAAAACCCATGAAACCATCCAAAAAGTCGGTGATGACATTGAGCGTCGTCATGCTTTTAATACCTCTATTGCAGCATTGATGGAATTACTCAATGCCAGCAATAAGTTCGAAGCAAAAGATGACAACGATGTGGCTGTGGCACGTGAAGCAATTACCACTTTATTGACGTTACTTGCGCCATTTGCACCACATTTAAGTCAAACACTTTTGGCGCAGTTTAGTATTGATATTAATACGACGCTGTTCCCTCAAGTAGATGAGTCAGCGTTAACGCGTAATACGCAAACGATTGTTGTACAAGTGAATGGTAAACTTCGTGGTAAATTAGATGTCGCAGTTGATATCTCTAAAGATGAGTTATTGTCTTTGGCAAAAGCATTACCAGAAGTGCAACAATTCTTGACTGGTCCAACCAAAAAAGAAATTGTCGTACCAAATAAACTTGTTAATTTAGTGGTTTAATTTTCTGCTTAAACTCCCTCTCCTCTCTGGAGAGGCCTAGGGAGAGGTTATTAGCCTCATCCTAACCCCTCTTTAAAAAAGAGGGGAATTAAAAGCAATAAACAAAACCTCATCAAAGCCCGCTGTTATTCAACGGGCTTTGATTCTAAAATGTGGTCAATTTATCAAGATTAAATCTTCCATATTTGTTGGAATATCATAAGGACAAAGCATGCATTTAGTTCAACGTGTTGCAGCAGTTGTATTAACTTTAGGTCTAAGTGCAGGCTTAGTCGGCTGTGGCTTTCATTTAAAAGGCACTAACCCAACCGCTGCACCACTGGTCTACAATAAACTCACCTTGGTGATGCCTGATAATACCGATGAGTTAGAAAATCAACTGAGTATTTATCTCGGCGCAACAGGGGTACAACTGAGTAACGCCAATGATGCTTATGTACTCCGTGTTTTGGATTACACCCCTCGCCGCCAGCTACTCAATGGTAAATTGACGGAAGTGTTATTACGTTTGACTGTGACTTTCCAAATTGAAGATCGTCAAGGAAAGAAAATTACAGAACCTCGTACGTTAACGGCTTCTCGTACCTATCAATACGACGTGGCAACAGTTAACACTGACAATCAACAAGAAGCTTATTTAAACCGTATTGTAATTGATGATGTCGCACAACAAATTACCCGTCAAATCGCAGCCAATCGCTTACCTAAAGCTCAGCCATAAACCTTAATTATGAAACTAGATTATGTTCAAGCCTTAAAACGCATTGAAGAAGCTCGCGGTGCATGGATCATGCATGGTCAAGAGCCGTTGCTTGAACAAAATCTGCTAGATGCGTTTCGTAAAAGCTGGCAGCAGCAAGAGGTTGAGCGTCAGCGGTATGACATCAATAGCGTAAATGACTGGAAAAATGTCTTTAATGCGCTGAACAGTTTGTCATTGTTTTCACAACAACTGGCAATTGAAGTACATGGCAATATCAAACCAGATGCCAATGGCTTAAAACAACTAAAAAGCTATATCCAGCATAATGAACATAATCTCTTGCTGATTGTTTTACCGAAACAGGACAGCAATAGTTTAAAGTCGGCATTCTTTCAAGTGATCGAAGCCAATGGAGTTGTCGTTGCATTAACGGCGACATATCCACAAGATCGACAACGTATTTTAAATATTGAAGCAGAAAAGCTCGGAATCCAGTTGAATAATGATGCATGGCAATGGCTAATGCAGCATCATGAACACAACCTACTTGCAGCCAAAAACAGTTTGATGCGAGTTGCGGATACTTTTCCAGATATTCAACAGATTCAGATCGAACAGCTTTATGCTTGTTTACAAGATCAATCACGCTATACCACGTATGATTTAAGTGATGCTCTACTGGCAGGAAATCTAGCGCAATCTGTGAAAATCTATCAATATCTAATTGCAGCGGGTGAACCTGATAGCTTGATTTTATGGACGCTAAACAAAGAAATGCGTTTGCTGATGCAGTTATTTGAGCAACCACACAACGCGATTCAACTTGGCATTTGGAAAACTAAAGTTTCTCAATATCAACAAGCTTTACGTCGTTTGAATCCAAGACAATTTTTAACATGGTCTGATTTATTATTGCGTATTGATGCTGCGATCAAAGGCATGTCTAAAGAAAATTCTGAACATTTAATGCTACAAGCTTTAGCTGAACTCTGTGGCAAAAGTTTATTCACGCCATCTGTATAGAACATGAACTTAAGGCTAAACATAAAACGATGCGCCTATGTCCTTTCATTTAACCCAAAATCAAATTGAGCAGATCAAATCCATTTTCAAAGGTGCTGATAGCCTATTGATTAGTGCTGGTGCAGGTATGGGGGTTGATTCAGGCTTGCCTGATTTTCGCGGCAATCAAGGTATGTGGCAAGCTTATCCTGAACTAGGCAAACAACAAATTGATTTTACTGAAATTGCCAACCCGAATGCTTTTAAACAGCATCCTGACTTGGCTTGGGGATTTTACGGACATCGTCTAAAACTTTATCGCCAAACGTTGCCGCATCAAGGTTTCCATTTACTTAAACAACTCTCAAAACAACTGGCATTACCTTATTTTGTATTTACTTCAAATGTGGATGGGCAGTTTCAAAAAGCAGGCTTCGATCCTGATCGAATTTATGAATGTCATGGTTCAATTCATCATCTGCAATGTCTGAAAACCTGCACACTAACCATTTGGTCTGCTGAAGAATTACAACCTAAAATTGATACGCAACAATGCCAGTGGCTAGGACAACAACCTCAATGTCCGAATTGTGGCGGGTTAGCACGACCAAATATTTTAATGTTCAATGATATGACATGGTTAAGTCATCAGCACGATCAGCAAGCAAACCGTTTACAAGCCTTTTTAAAGCGGCATCATCACCCTATCATCATTGAAATCGGTGCAGGTACAGCCATTCCGACCGTACGTTATTTCAGTGAGCGGTTTGCACCGCATTTGATCCGAATCAATCCAAGAGAATATGGATTACCGAAGCAAGGTGGTGTCGCTTTGGCAACTCAAGCTCAAGTAGGAATACAAAGTATTTATCAGATTTTTATCGATTAACCCATTCACAAAATAGCAAACAATCCGCATTCTAGATAAAAAATATTCACGCTTTATCCTTATTTCACTTCTATACTAGGCTCAGTTTCTTAATTTTTGACCTGTCGCCATGCAAAAAAAAACGTCTAAAAAAATTCAGCCTCGCAAAATAATTATGATCGCTATCGGAGTACTGATTATTACAGTACTTGGATGGATGTTTTTTAAACCTAAAGCAGAAACACCGCAATACATCAGTGCCGAAGTTTCTCGTGGTGATATCGAAAACTCAGTATTGGCAACGGGTGTGCTTGAAGCAACCAAAATGGTCAGTGTCGGTGCTCAGGTTTCTGGTCAAGTCAAAAAAATGTATGTGCAATTAGGCGATCAAGTTAAGCAAGGTCAATTGATCGCACAAATTGATTCCATTCGTCAAGAGAATGATTTAAAAACGGCGGAAGCCAACATTAAAAATCAACAAGCGCAACTTGCAGTACAGCAAGCAAATTTAGCGAAAGTAGAAGCTGAATATAAGCGTCAACAAGCAATGTTTAGCCAAGATGCAACCTCACGAGCAGAACTTGAAACAGCTTTAGCAAACTATAAAACTGCACAAGCTCAAATCAATGCAATTAATGCACAAATTGAGCAATCACGTTTAACACTTGCAACAGCAAAAGAAGATTTAGGCTATACCCGTATTGTTGCACCTATGAACGGTACGATTGTGGCAATTGTAACGGAAGAAGGTCAAACGGTTAACGCAAATCAAACTGCTCCGACAATCGTTAAGTTAGCAACCTTAGATACCATGACCATTAAAGCTCAAATTTCTGAAGCCGATGTCATGAAAGTTGAAAAAGGACAAACCGTTTATTTCACGACTTTAGGCAATAGTGAGAAAAAGCATTACGCTACTTTACGCCAAGTTGAACCTGCACCTGAATCGATCAATACTGAAAATTCATCAACCAACTCATCATCATCTTCAACTGCGATTTACTACAACGCTTTATTCGACGTACCAAATGAAGATGGCAAACTGCGTATTGATATGACTGCACAAGTTTATATTGTCCTAGCAGAAGCTAAAAATGCACTGACGATTCCTTCGGCAGCGATTCAAACCCAACGTGGGAATCGTAAAGAGCGCCCAAGTAATGCGAATAAGTCAACTGAACAATCAAAAACAAACGATGCTAATAATGCGGAACGACCAAAACGTCTAGACCTAAATGAGCAAGACAAAGCACTGATTGCACAAGGTAAGGCATCAACAGGTATGGTTCGTGTATTACAGGCCGATGGCACTGCACAGCCTCAACCTGTGTTGATTGGCTTAAACAACCGAGTGACTGCACAAGTGCTTAAAGGTTTAAAACAAGGCGATCAAGTGGTAATTGCTGATGCATCAGATAGTTCAAATGAATCTGCAAAACGAAGTAATCAACGTGCGATGAGAATGTAATATGACTCAAGATCAAAGACACTCATCACAACCATTACTTGAGGTCACAGACCTCACCCGTGAATTTCCTGCGGGTGAAGGAACAGTACAAATCCTCAAAGGAATTAACTTAAAGATTTATGCAGGTGAACTGGTTGCCATTGTTGGGCAGTCAGGCTCTGGTAAATCAACCTTAATGAATATTTTAGGTTGTTTAGATAAACCTACCGCTGGTAGCTATTTGGTCAGTGGTCGTGAAACGCGCCAACTGGAACCTGATGAACTGGCGCAATTACGTCGCGAATATTTTGGCTTTATTTTCCAACGCTATCATTTACTGGGTGATTTAAGCGCCTCAGGTAATGTGGAGGTTCCTGCAATTTATGCAGGTGTAGAGAGCAGCCGTCGACAAGAACGCTCTGCTGAATTACTGTCAGAATTGGGACTTGAAGAACGTTTACACCATCGACCAAGCCAACTCTCAGGTGGTCAGCAACAACGTGTTTCTATCGCTCGTGCTTTGATGAATGGCGGTGATGTCATTTTAGCCGATGAACCCACAGGCGCATTGGATAAAAATAGTGGTGTTGAAGTCATGCGTATTTTGCGTGAGCTAAATGCCAAAGGTCACACCATCATTCTAGTTACCCATGATCTTAATGTCGCTAAAAACGCAACACGCATCATTGAGATTAGTGATGGTAATATTATTTCAGACCGCGAAAACATCCCTGAGAATAATGATGCAACTCTAGAACATCAAACCCTACAACGCACAACTCAAAAGAAAACCTCGGCTTGGCGATCTTTCTTTGATCGTCTTGGTGAAGCATTTCGTATGGCATTGCTTGCCATGAATGCGCATCGAATGCGTACCTTTTTGACTATGCTTGGCATTATCATCGGGATTGCATCAGTTGTATCTGTTGTTGCACTTGGTAATGGTTCGCAGAAACAAATCTTAGAGAATATTAGTAGTTTGGGTACGAATACCATCACGGTTTATCAAGGTCGAGGATTTGGTGATAATTCAAGGGCATCACAGACCAAAACTTTAGTTCCTGCTGATGCAGATGCACTTGCTGAGCAACCTTATGTCGATGGTGTCAGCCCATCGGTCAATACCAATTTGACGTTACGATATAAAGAAACTGAGGCTTCAGCCACCATCAACGGTGTCAGTAATGATTTCTTCTATGTCCGAGGCATGACGTTTAAATCAGGGCAACCCTTTGATAAAGAAAGCGTGACTCAACGTACTCAAGACGTAGTGATTGATACCAATACTGAAAAAACCTTCTTCGCAGATGGGACTAATCCAGTTGGACAAGTGTTGTTGTTAGGCAGTGTTCCAAGCCGAATTATTGGTGTGATTGATGCGCAACAAGGCTTTATGGGAAGCTCAGACAGTTTAAATGTCTACCTTCCCTATTCCACAGTCATGAGCCGTATGTTAGGTCAATCCAATGTTCGAAGCATTATTGTGCGTATTAAGGATACCTATCCAAGCAGCGCGGCTGAGAATGCAATTTTAACTTTGCTTGAACAACGTCATGGTGCGCAAGATGTGTTTACCCAAAACTCAGACAGTATCCGTGAAACTATCCAACAGACTACGGCAACCATGACACTATTGATCTCAGCGATCGCGGTGATTTCACTGGTTGTTGGCGGTATTGGTGTGATGAATATTATGTTGGTATCGGTGACTGAACGTACCCAAGAAATTGGTGTTCGTATGGCAGTAGGCGCTCGACAAAGTGATATTTTGCAGCAATTCCTGATCGAAGCCATTTTGGTCTGTTTACTCGGTGGAGTACTGGGTGTGTTGCTTTCATTGGGTATTGGACAAATTATTGGGCACTTCGCCAAAGGCATTATTGAAATGAGTTATTCAACCACATCCATTGTTGCTGCCTTTGTCTGCTCAAGCTTAATCGGTATTGTATTTGGCTTCTTACCTGCCAGAAATGCAGCTCAGCTCGATCCAGTAGCAGCTTTAGCGAGAGAATAACTAGCAAAAATTGATCTCAGAAATAAGATACTCGGGAATGTCATCCGCAACCTGCGTGGTATCAACAAGATATTATTTCTGCGAGAAGTTAGATAAATGAAAAAATAGAACAGGTTTTGCGGATGACGATGGTTTTGCCTACTTTTCCCGAAATGAGAAACATTGTTTCGTAAGGTAGGTCGAGCCGAAGGCTTAAACTGAAAATGGATGAGAACTCGATAAGACACTGTCTCGATGATCACACTCTTTCAAATTATTAAGGGAATGACGATCAATGTTATTCAAACAACATAAAATCGCACTTGCACTATGCCTCAGCACATCATTAGCGGGTTGTTCTGCTGTAGTCAAAACACCTTACAATGCACCCGCCGTACAAGTGCCACAGCAGTTCCAATACGATGCACAAAAAAATAAAAATGTGAATCTAACCGATCAATGGTGGACGCTATTTAATGATGCTCAGCTCAATCAATTGGTTGACCAAGTTCTAGCTAAAAATAATGATCTGATTGTTGCGGGTATCACGTTAAAACAAGCACGCTTACAAGCAGGTTTGGCTGAGAACCAACAAGGCATACGTACCAATTCAAGTGTTTCAACTGGTTATAATTATGATCTACGTTCAGGTGATGGATCAGATCGTGGTTTATCAACCAGTGTTGGTGTAAGCTATGAGCTCGACTTATTTGGTAAGCTCGCCAATCAAACTGAAGCGAGTCGTTGGGAAGCTTTAGCAAGTGCGCAAGACTTACAAGCTACTGCTCAAAGTTTAATTGCGACGACAGCGAAACTGTACTGGCAATTGGGCTATTTAAATGAACGCTACCAAACTATTCAGCAGAATCTAGCCTCTACTCAAAAAATTTATTCTTTGGTGCAATCACAGTATAAAGCAGGTGCGGTTTCAGGTTTAGATTTAACCCAAGCTGAACAATCAGTTCAAAGTCAAAAAGCCAGTCTGAGTCAAATTGAGCAACAGCGAGTCGAAGCACGTACTGCCATTGCGGTATTGCTGCATCAACCTATTCAGCAATTGAATATTCAAGAGCCGAAACAGCTACCACGAAATGCTTTACCAAATATCGCTGTAGGTTTACCTGCGGATATTTTATCGCGTCGTCCAGACTTACAAGCTTCAGAATTGCGCCTACGCAAAACTTTAGCCACTAAAGATGCAACTAAAGCAAGTTACTACCCATCGATTAATCTTACCGGTAGTTTAGGTTCTTCGAGTACCTCACTCACTCAATTATTGAAGAATCCTGCTTTGACATTGGGGGCGAGCCTAAGCCTGCCTTTTCTGCAATATAATGATATGAAAAAGAATATTGAAATCAGTGATCTTGAATATGAGAAAGCGATTACACAGTATCGTCAAACTTTATATCAAGCCTTTGCAGATGTTGAAAATGCTTTGTCAAATCGAACGCAACTGAATCAACAAGTACAGTTACAGCAACGTAATGTCGAGTTAGCAGATAAAACCGAACGTTTAACTGAAGTGCGTTATCGCAATGGTGCGATTGCATTAAAGAATTTACTGGATGCTCAAGAGACCACACGCAATGCACGACTCAGCTTAGTTGAAACCAAGCAGAATCAATACAATGCGTATGTGACATTAATGCAAGCACTTGGCGGAAGTCCTGTGAAAGAACTGCCAAAACAATAGCTCTAGCGCTATTGTTTTGCGCGCTTATTCTTTCACTAGATCTGGATTATTCTGGATCTGTTGAATACGTTTAATCTTGTCCTGATCATCAAAAACAACTTCATACGAAAGTTGCTGACCATTGAAATACATCTCGGTTGGAGAACCAATGATTTCCCATAGTTTTTTATTGACGCAAATATTGCTGTTTTATATGCTGGCTAAAATACAATAAGTTATAATATCTTTTAGTTATATGATGGATTCAATGCACAACTCTCATTGGCCATTCAAATTTAAAATTACTGATTAAAATAAGAGGGATAAATATGTGGGGCAAAGTATTAGCTGGTGTAGCTGTTGGTGTTGGTGCTGTTGCTGCTGCACCATTTACTGGTGGTGGGTCGTTATTAGGAGGAGCATCCTTGATCGCCTCACTCTCAGGTGCAGGAACTATCGCAGCCGCAGTAGGGGCCGGTACCGTAGGAGGAGTTGTTGGTGCAGCTGTGGCAGACAGTGATGAAAAGAAAATGAAACAGGCAAAAGATGAAGGAAGAGCTGAGGGGCTGGCTGAAAATAATGTGCAGATAGAAAAGCTTTCTAACAAGCTTTCTCAAGCACTTGAGAAACTCAAGTCTCATGATGAGCATTTCAAGGCTATTATTGCCATGGAAGCTGTTGGGGTCTCTTGCGCGGCGTGCGATGGTGACTTCTCTGATAAAGAGCGAGAAGAAATTGGTGAGTTTGTCAAAGGAATGATTGCTCAGAGCATTCCAAAAGATGTAAAAGAAAAAATCCAAGATATTTATGACAATCCACCTACTGTTAAAGAAGCATTCTTGCTGGCAAAAGACTCTGGTATGTCTTTAGATGTCTATGAAGATTTAATTAGGTTTGTAATGGAAATAGATGGCATAAAGCCAGAAGAAGAGGCGTTTGTTAAGGCTTGGAATCAGCTTAAAGCGGCATAAGCCATGGAGTAATAAATAATGAGTAGCAGAATTGATCGTTTCAAAAAAAGAAAAGAAATAATAAAGAAAAATCAGTCTCTGCCGTTCGTTCGTGGCGTTACTGATCAAGAACTTGTCGACAATCTTCTTCGCCAAGACATAGATAGTGATCGTGTGACAAGCCTTGATTATTCAACTGATCTTAACGTTTCCGTAGAGGTAAATGCCGCGGAGGTCGAGACTTTGCTTTCTGAACTTAGAGCCTCATTCCACAAAGACAGATTGGAACAGCTCGTAGATGAAACGAAGCGCGGCGTCATATCATCAATTGCAGGTCCATTTGGACTTGGAAAAATAATAAGTGCTTATGACAAAGCGGGCGGAAATGTAACAACAATAAACAACGCAAATAATGGTGTTTATGCTAAAGACGAGGACTCTTATAGAAGAGAGGACTATACCCATAGCAAAAATAGTGAAGGAAAGCAGTTTGCTAATGCCGGAAAAAACAGCTCAGGCGCTATCTATACCCGTTCTCAAATGGATGAGAATAATATGGTGCAAGATGCTTATACTGGGAAAATGGCAAAAGCAGATACTACAAGTCCAGATCATATAGAGTCGTTATCTCAACACCATAAAAATGGCGGCTTTATGCAAACGTCAGTACAAAAAGCTGACTTTGCGACGGATGAAGATAACCTTGCACTAACAGATCGTTCAATAAATCAATCAATGAGGGATTTTAATAAAGAAGAGTGGATGTCAAAGAAGAGTGAATCTGGAATTGAAAATAAAGAGCGATTTAATATAGATGAGCAGAAACTAAAGGAGAAGATCCAGCAAGGCAAAGAAACTTCGGCGAAACATTTGCCAAATAATATAGATAAAGTAAAATATTATCTTAAAAACTCAGCTACCACAGGCGTAAACGAAGGCGCAAAAATGGGTGCACAACAAGCATTTGGTTATCTTTTGATAGAGTTTTTTTCAGGTGCAATTGTTGAAATAAAAGATGCATACAATAAAGGGCTTGAAGGCGATAGTTTATATAAGGACATCAAGATTCGTTTGATTCGCATTGGCCGAAACATTACAGATAAATGGAAAGGAGTGATAAAAAGTTTCTCAGCTGGTTTTATATCAGGCTTTATATCAAACCTGATTACAACGCTCTTAAATATGTTTGTAACTACAGCTAAGCGCTTTGTTAGGATGATCAGAGAAGGGGTATTTTCCCTTTTAAAAGCGTTGAAGCTCATTCTTTTCCCTTCACCTGATATGAGTTTTTCCGAGACAATGCATGAGGCTATGAAGCTAATTGCAGCTGGGGGAATTGTTGTTGCTGGTGTAGCACTTGAAGAAATCATTGAAAAACTTATTCTAGGCGTGCCATTCCTAGTGCCACTTGCTCCTGTTGTAACAGCGGTAATTGTTGGATCGCTAACCGCTATTACAATATCTTTGATCGCTTATTTAATAGATAAAATGGATATTCTTGGAGTTATAAAAGCTCAGGAAACAAGATTCATATTGGATAATCTTAATAAAGATATCAATGAAAAATTACAACGATGTGAAAGTATTTCCCAAGAAATAGATAAACTTCTTAGTCCAAACTCATTCTTATTGATGCAAAGCATTTGACAAGATTTTACGGTGAAATTTTCCTAAAGTCGCTTTTAAAACGTAATAGAGATGTTATTTCACCTCCCTCATCCCAAAATAAAGCCGCTATCAAAGCGGCTTTATTAAATAATTTAGATTAATCTAATTATTCATCATCCATCATTGACTGGCTCATACCTACAGTATTGAAACCACCATCGACATACATGATTTCACCTGTGATACCTGAAGCCCATGGTGAGCAAAGGAACAATGCCGCATTCCCCACTTCTTCAATCGTCACATTACGTTGTAATGGAGCGATTTTTTCATTGGCATCTAACATTTTACGGAATGATTTAATCCCTGAAGCAGCCAAAGTGCGGATTGGACCCGCAGAGATCGCATTCACACGAATCCCCTCTTTACCCAAACTTAATGCTAAATAACGCACACCCGCTTCCAAAGATGCTTTTGCCATGCCCATCACGTTATAGTTTGGCATCACACGCTCAGAACCTTGATAAGTCAAAGTCAATAAACAACCTTGGCGTACTTGTAACAATGGTTTAGCAGCACGCGCCATCGCAATAAAGCTATAAGCGCTAATGTCATGTGCAATTTTAAAACCGTCACGATCCGTCACGTCTGTAAAATCACCATCAAGCGTATGTGCTGGTGCAAAACCAATAGAATGCACAACACCGTCTAAGCCATCCCAATGTTTTGCCAACTCAATAAAGGTATTATCAATTTCTTGGTCAATCGCAACATCACAAGGAAAAACCAAAGTTGAACCAAACTGTGCTGCAAAATCATCAACACGCTTTTTCAGCTTTTCATTTGGATAAGTAAACGCTAATTCTGCACCTTCACGGTGTAAAGCCGATGCGATACCAAAAGCAATTGATAATTTACTTGCTATACCGGCAATTAAAAAACGCTTACCAGCTAAAAGTCCTTGTGACATCTTATTCTCACTCGAAAAATTTTCACCACATCATGCCAATATTCCGTCTGTTGCGGAATTGCAAAATCCACCTTTTTTACAATCTTGCATAAAAAATCGCCTGATGACAGGCGATTTAAAGTTCAACTTACTCGAATTTAATCATCGCCTTGAATTAAGCTCAATAAACGTAAGAACGAATAGTACATCCAAACCAGTGTTGCAAGTAACGCAATCGCACACACCCATTCAAATGCTTTTGGCGCACCTTGTGCTGTTGCATTCTCAATTAAATCAAAATCTAAAATCAGATTCAGTGATGCAATCACAGCCACAAATGCAGCAAATGCAATCCCCAACCAATTGCTTTCAAAAATATAAGGAATACTTGAACTGAAAGCCAAACTTAAAACAATTTGCACGACAAAAACTAAAGCAATCGCAATCGATGCCGAAATAACAACAGCTTTAAACTTCTCAGTGGCACGAATCACCTGAAATTTGTACAGTGCAAATAAAACCAACGTCGTAACAAAGGTAGCAAGTAACGCTTGTAACGGTACGCCAGGAAATTTCAGTTGGAAGATAAAAGAAACTCCACCTAGAAATGCACCCTCAAATAAAGCATAAGGAATCGCTAAAGCAGGTGCAGTATTTGATTTAAACGTGGTGATTAATGCAAGGATCAAGCCGCCAACTGCACCCACAATTGTTGCAGCATAAGCAATTGAAATATTTGCAGTGATCGCACAATAAAGAAAAAGTGCTATACCCAATACCGCAGCAATGACAGTCAATAAAACTGACTTTTGAATTGCACCCTGAATCGTCATGGGTTCAGCTAAATCACTATAGGTTTCCACTCGAGTTAAAATTGGATTATTACTTTGCATATATGCTCTCTTTTTATAGTTAACAATCAAAAGCTGAGTTTAAGTTATTTTTTAATCAAGCCCAATATTTTTTTACATTCATTAAAAAAGGAGCTTGTTTTAGCTCCTTTGATATCTATCAGATATGACGTTTAATCATTCATGATAAAAAAGTATTGACGATAATATTTCAATTCAGCAATCGAATCACGAATGTCATCCATTGCCAAATGTGAAGCATTTTTCTTTAAACCACTCATAATTTCAGGTCTCCAACGTTTAGCCAACTCTTTGACTGAAGAAACATCCAAATTACGGTAATGGAAGAATTGCTCCAACTCAGGCATTAAGCGATGCAAGAAACGGCGATCTTGGCAAATCGAGTTACCGCACATTGGTGAAGATTTTGGATTCACCCATTTTTTTAAGAATTCGATTGTTTGCTGTTCAGCATCTTGAGCCGTTAATTTACTACGACGTACACGTTCAATCAGACCTGATTGACCATGTTGCTTAGTATTCCACTCATCCATTGCATTTAAAATAACATCAGATTGATGTACTGCCAGCACAGGACCTTCAGCTAGTATATTAAGATTATCGTCTGTAATAATTGTTGCGATTTCAATAATCTTGTCGTTATCGGTATCCAGACCTGTCATTTCAAGGTCGATCCAAATTAATCGTGTATCTGGGGTACTGCTCATAGATGGCAATTCTAAAGTGCTTAAAAACATCAATAGTAGCAAATTTATTACATCTTGGCTGTAATTCTATAGCGGCTTCATGCTATTTTTGCGATCTTCAACCTGTGGATTTTTTGGGACATGAATGGCTTTAATTCGTAAGCGTCGTTTAACTGAGCAACAGCAGCGTCGTATTGAGAAACAGCACAAATCTCGTCAAGACGACATTGACACATCACAAGATTTAGATGGACTGGTTGTTCAGCATTATGGTCGTCAACTCGAAGTACAAGCCTTGTCTGTACCTGATCAACATCCTGAAAAACCCCAAGTGGCCGAAGGTGAACCTGAACCATTCTGGAAACCAATTGAGATCGATAGTATTTGGCGTTGCCATACGCGGACTAACTTAGAATTATTGGTGACGGGTGATCGGGTCAAATGGCAAGCAGATCCGAATACAGGCTTAGGTATTATTACCGCGATCTATCCTAGACAGTCACTATTGACTCGTCCAGACCGCTATCACAAGGTAAAACCTGTGGCGGCAAACATTAGTTTGATCGTGATTGTTTTTGCGCCATTACCTGAACCCGCTCCAACATTGATTGACCGTTATCTAGTGGCCTGTGCCGATGCCAACATTCCCGCTTTGTTGGTTCTGAACAAATCGGACTTACTCACTGAAAATGATCCAATTTTAACCTTACTGAGTGAATATGAGTCGCTCGGTTATGAAACGCTCATTTGTCATTCACAAGGCGACTTATCGGCGCTTTCAGATCGTTTGGACAATGAAACTGTTGCCTTCGTTGGGCAATCAGGTGTTGGTAAAAGCTCATTGATCAATACCATTGTTCCTGATGCAGCACAGAAAACCAATATCATTTCAGAGAATTCTGCACTGGGTCAGCACACCACCACGTCTACTCGTTTGATTAAATTTGGAACAAACGGTGCGTTAATCGACTCCCCTGGAATTCGTGAATTTGGACTGTGGCATCTGAGTTTAGAGAAGGTACGTACCGGTTTTCCAGACATCGAAGCACATTTAGGGCTGTGTCAGTTCCGTAATTGCACCCACACGCATGAGAAAAATTGTGCGTTGAAACAAGCGGTTGATGCTGGTGAAATTTTAGCGCGACGTTTAGATAGTTATCTGCGCTTACTTGATGAAATTCAGGAAGCGCAGCAAAAAAGTTAATTTTCTTGGTCTATTGCCCTTGAACTAACATTTTTGATCACCATTGAGATAAGTTATACTCAGGATCAATTTTGATTTTAACTTTAGGTGACTTGTGGAACGCTGGTTAGAGTTTATGGGGAATCACCCCTTCTTATTTGGTGCGCTCGGCGTGTTAATCGTGTTGTTCTTTGTTTTAGAAGGACAACGCAACGGTCGTAAAATTTCACCACAATCTCTAGGTATTTTGGTCAAGGCAAAAAATGCCATCTTGATCGATTTACGTGATGCAAAAGATTTCCGTGATGGACACATCAGCGGTAGTCGCAACATTCCATATAGCCAAATCACAAGTCATGTAGATGAATTAAAAGCAAGTGATCGTCCATTGGTATTTATTTGTAACTTAGGACAAGTTGCTGGTTCAGCATTACAAAAAATTGGTCATGCTGATAGTTATCGTTTAGATGGCGGTATCAGTAACTGGAAAGCTCAAGGCTTACCTCTAGTTAAAAGTAAAACCAAAGCTTAAGGAGAGATGAAAATGACAACTGAAAACGTCACAATCTATTCAACGCTTTCTTGCCCATATTGCGTACGTGCAAAACAATTACTTGAACGTAAAGGCGTTGCTTTCAAAGAAATTAATCTTTCCAATGAAGCGCCAGAAGTTCGTATTGCATTAATGCAACGTACTAATCATCGTACAGTGCCTCAAATTTTTATCAAAGACCAATTTATTGGTGGTTTTGACCAACTTTATGCTTTAGAGCGTGAAGGCAAACTCGATCAATTATTAGCTTAACAACACTCCAAGATTTAAGGAAAAACAATGAGCGAAGAACAAGTTCAACCACAACTCGCATTAGAACGTATTTATACTAAAGATATTTCTTTTGAAGTTCCGGGTGCGCAAGTATTTACTAAACAATGGCAGCCAGAGCTGAACATCAATTTATCTTCTGCTGCTGAGAAAATTGATCCAACTCATTATGAAGTGTCTTTAAAAGTTGTGGTTCAAGCGAACAACGAAAATGAAACTGCGTTCATCGTTGATGTAACTCAATCAGGTATCTTCTTGGTTGACGGCGTAGAAGAAGATCGTCTTCCTTACATCTTAGGCGCTTATTGCCCAAATATCTTGTTCCCATTCTTACGCGAAGCGGTAAATGATTTAGTAACTAAAGGTAGTTTCCCACAATTGTTACTTACACCGATCAACTTTGATGCTGAATTTGAAGCAAATATGCAACGCTTACAATCAGATGCTGATGCGCAAGGTCAAGCATAATCGATTTAAGATTGCTGTGAAAAGGACTGGTTACAGTCCTTTTTTATTGCCTATTGATTTAAGTGACAATGGTTCGAAAGGTTAAATTAATTCGTGCTGTATTTATCTTCTTGGTTGGTGGTAAGCGATGCAACCAATAGCTTTGCGTCGTATCTTTCATCATTAATAAACTGCCATGCTCTAGATACAACTCAACTTTTTCTTTGGTTTGTTTATGTTTAAAAGCAAATCTACGCTCTGCGCCAAAGCTGAGTGAAGCGATTGCTCCATGCTTTTTCAGATCTGTTTCACCATCACTATGCCAAGCCATTCCCTCCTCACCAGTATGATAAAGATTGAGCAGACAAGAATTAAATGTTTCACCTGATAATCTTTCAACGATTGCTTTTAATTCAATCAATTCATCTGTCCACGGCAACGCATATTTATTGATATTGGAATAAGTATATTCAAAGCGTTGATCTCCATACCAAGCCACTTTGCGCTTAGTGATAATATTTCGACCAAAAATAATCGCCTGATCGTTTTCCCATTCGATACTGTGGAATAGCATCTCAAAATAATGATCAGCCTCCAAATGTGAAATGATTTTTCCGTAATAATTTACCGTACCATCATAAGGTAACTGATTTTGCTTTGGGTCAGCATCAATATCAAATAATTGCATCTTTCCATTTCTTATAAGCAGTTTTCATACAGTGCCCACAAGGTCGATATCCTTGGCTTATGGCTTCGTGCTCATTTGTAAAAAATACACGATTTATTTTCAGCATGCGCTTACCCGCGTTGCAAGTCAACGAACCGTAAATTTTAAGCTTACGATTTCCAGCAAAAATAATATCTCCATTTTTTAACTTTGCCTTTAAATCGAATTGTGTGAGATCAATATGTTGCCACATCAAATTAACTCACCGCATCATGGAAAATAATCCCTAAGCTATGCCGTTCACCTTGCAAAATAGGGCTGACACCATGTTTCATATTCACTCGATGATAGCCTCTACTTCCCCTTTCAGGTTTAAATTGAGTAGTAAAAATCAATAGATCACCTTGATTGGGTTGTAACACCATTACCTTAGACTGTGCCCGTGGATTTTGCTGCGTCATCACAAATTCACCACCTTTAAAATCAATATCTGGCTGATCCAAAACAATCACCAATTGCAGAGGAAAGTAAATTTCACCATAAATATCTTGGTGCAAAGTATTAAAACCATTTTTCTGATATTTCAAAATTAACGGTGTTGCTTTGGTTTGTTGATGTTGCTGGCACAGATTCAAAAATTCAATATGTGTATTTGGAAATGAATTGCCTAATCCTAAAACCTTGAACCAAGCGTTTGCCACTGGCACTAGTCTTGGATAAACCTCATGACGTATCTGTTCTATCAAGCTTGGTAAGGGGTAATTAAAATATTTATATTCGCCTAAACCAAATCGATAACGCTGCATATTTACGGTTTTGCGATATAAATCTGCTTGGCAATAAGCAGCTTTCAGCTCTCCACATTGTCGCTCTGAGAGAACTTGTTCAATCATGGCGTAGCCATGTTGATGTAATTGCTCACTGATTTGATTCCAATCCGCATTTTGAATACGGTCCGTCATATACTCCATTAGTGGGCATTCAACTTGAGACATAAGTTT
This sequence comes from Acinetobacter sp. Z1, assembly GCF_024296945.1. NCBI lineage: Bacteria > Pseudomonadati > Pseudomonadota > Gammaproteobacteria > Moraxellales > Moraxellaceae > Acinetobacter > Acinetobacter sp. Z1. The sequence goes on from NZ_CP101115.1 coordinate 3,007,710, forward strand.
GCACCCCCTCCCAACCAATGAGCGCGGTTTTACGAGTGATACCCCACTCATAGCCCCCTAATGCTCCCGTTGATTGAATCACACGATGACATGGAATTAAAAAGGCAATTGGATTACTGCCTATTGCTGTTCCGACAGCACGGGCAGCTTTAGGATGATCAATCGCTTTTGCTAATTGTCCATAGGTTGAAAGATGCCCCATTGGAATTTTAAGCAGACTTTGCCAAACTTTTAATTGAAACTCAGTGCCTTTTAAATGCAATTTGATTTCATTTAAAGGAGTTTCACCTTGTTGAAATAAACTTAAAGCTCTTTCTTGAAATAAGTCGCTCTGCTCATTAAAAGTAGCTTTCGGAAACTGTGATTTTAAGTGTGCCAAAGCATCGATTCGATTTTCTATAAATGTCAGTGCACAAATTCCCTTACCAGTAGAGGCAATCAACACTTCACCAAATAGCGTCTCAGAAAACTGATAAGAAATGATCAGTGTTTCACCACCATTTTTATATTCTGCTGGTGTCATTCCTTCAATTTGAATAAAGAGATCATGCAAGCGACTGGTACTTGAAAGCCCTGTTGCAAATGTTGCATCAAAAATACTACTCGAATCCTGTTTCAAAATCTTTTTTGCATATTCAATACTCATAAACTGCAAAAACTTTTTAGGACTCGTTCCAGCCCATTCAGTAAACAAACGTTGGAAATGCGCTGGGCTTAAATGGACAGAAGCGGCTATTTCTTCTAACTGTGGCTGTTGTTTAAAATTTTGCTGAATATAGTCAATTGCCTGTGCAATGCGCTCATAGTTTTGCTGAGAGGACATATCATCACCTCTAATCATTTATAAACTCACTGTAACAACTTCAGATTGATGTGAAAATCCGAATCATGCTGAGTTTTATTTTAGATTGAATACTCTACTCACAGAAAAAAGCTGCATCTATTCGATACAGCTTTTATAACGCTTAGATTTACTTGAGATGACTTTAGCTAGTTATAAAATGCTTCATAGCTACAATTTATAAATACTGATGATTAATGTGTGTAGTATTTATGACCTTGATCACGTAACTCAGCAATTTTCTTCCCTTGTTTTTTTGCCTCATCAAGCTTACCTGCTTGTACTAGCAATTTAGCTTTATCAATTTCAACAATAATTTGATCAAATAAAGCCGTTGAAGTTGATACTTTTTCAGTCGTATTTGGCGCTAATTTATATTGTCTTGAATGTGTTGCCGCAGCACGCATATTATTTAAAGCAGTCGTCGCAGCTTGTGGGTTATCCGCTTGGTTAAATGCTTTGTAGTTTTTACCAAGCACTTTCATATCATCGGATAAGCCCGCAGCCATCACATGACTGGTAAATGCAAAAGAAGACAACATAATAACGGTGGCTAAAGTTTTTTTAATCATCAGAATATCCTATAAAAACTGTGGCTATGATTCGTAAGTCATTAGCAGATAAATCGCCGCATGGCTCTAATTTATATACATGCTAAGTTGATTCAGCATACATAAAAAATGCAAAGCTTTGGTTGCATTTTGATAAAGAATTAAGCGCCATTAATCTTATTTTAGGATTAAAAAATGCTGCTTATTTTACGCATTTATCTATATCTTTAAATATCAAAAAATCTAGGAAGATTAGCCATGTCTTTTACTATTGCTTTATGATGTTGTTAACGTTAATCAAAACAAGAAAAAAAAGCTATGCCAGTAACTCCCTTACATTTAGGAATAGGTGCTTGTTATAAAGCTGTAGGACAGAAACGTTTTAGTTTTATGATTTTTGCAAGTACACAAGTTTTAATGGATATCGAACCGTTGTTGGGTTTGATCTATGGTTGGCCTTATCTACATATATTCACACACAATCTTATTGGAGCAACGCTTATAGGAAGCTTTGCCTTTGTTATAGGTAAACCAATAAGTCAGTGGGTATTACATACGGTTTTCAAATTTAGTGATTGGATGATTTCATGGAAAACTGCGGCTATCAGTGCTTATATCGGGAGTTATAGTCATATTTTCTTAGATGCTTTTATGCATCATGATGTCTACTTTTTCTATCCATTGATCTTGAAAAATCCACTACAGGGTCTCATCCCCTATTCGATTATTTTTTATAGTTGTATTATTAGTGCAGTTTTAGCAGGCTTATACTGGTTTTATCTGAATCAAAGAAAAAATAAAGGAGTGTAAAAACACTCCTCACTTTTTATAAGCGACGACGCAAGGCATCGGCAATCGACTCAACCAATTGCTGAGAAATCTCTTGTTTAGATGCTTTTTCTAACTCGCGTTTTTCCATGTGGTAAGACTGAGCAAAAAATACAATCATTGCATTCTCATCTGAAGCAAAACCGATATCAGGACGAGATACATCATTACACGCAATCATATCGAGTTTCTTAGCAACGAGTTTTCCTGCTGCATATTCTTCAACATTTTGCGTTTCAGCCGCAAACCCCACCATAAATGGGCGTTGCTGTTGTTGTGCAATTGTCGCAACGATGTCAGGATTTTTTACCAAGGAAACGGCTAACTCATCGCCTGCTTTTTTAATCTTATGCTCAGCAACTTGGGCAACGCGATAATCTGCAACAGCAGCTGTCGCAATAAAAATATCGCAGCCCTGTTCAAGCTGATTCATACTGACATCTAGCATTTGCATGGCTGATTTTACGTTAATTCGATCTACACCATTTGGTGTATCTAAACTCACAGGTCCTGCGACTAATGTCACTTTGGCTCCTGCTGCATAACATGCTGCTGCTAAAGCAAAACCCATTTTTCCTGTACTATGATTTGAAATATAACGGACAGGATCAATTGCTTCACGCGTTGGACCCGCTGTAATCGTGACACGTTTGCCCGCCAACAAACCAAATTTCTCAGCTATCGCACGTTGCGCTTTGTGAAAATAAGCAGCCACTTGGCGCGCAATTTCTTCTGGTTCAGGCATACGCCCTAAACCAACATCACCGCATGCCTGCTCACCAGCATCAGGCATAATCACATGCACGCCATCTTCAACCAATGTTTGCAAATTACGTTGCGTGGCTTTTGCCGCCCACATCTGTTGGTTCATCGCAGGTGCAACCCAAACAGGTGCTTTGGTTGCTAAATATAAAGTACTCAGTAAATCATCTGCCAACCCATTTGCAAATTTTGCTAGTGTGTCACAGCTTGCTGGCGCAACTAAGACCAGATCAGCCCAACGTGCCAACTCAATATGCCCCATGCCTGCTTCTGCTTCAGGATCAAGTAATTCAGTATGTACTGGATTTCCAGACAAGGCTTGAAAGGTTAAGGGGGTAATAAATGCTTGTGCACCATGGGTCATCACCACACGGACATCGAAACCAAAATCTTTTAAACGGCGTACCAAAATGGCACTTTTATAGGCAGCAATACCGCCTGTAACCGCTAATATAATGTTTTTATTTGGAATAACACTTAGATCAAAGCTCACAAACAGGATACCTTACTGTTGCAGTGGCGCTCACAATAGCATTAAATATCGTCATACCCAAGCAGTGAGCTTGGAAAAATCATCATCATAAAAAAATTATGTGAATAAAAATGAATCAACCAATAAAACAATCCATCAAAGCATGGCCTGAACAAGAACGACCTAGAGAACGCTTATTAACTCAAGGTGCACAAAGTTTATCTGATGCAGAACTATTAGCGATTTTTCTCCGTTCAGGCTCCAAACAACATTCTGCTGTTGAGCTATCACGCATTCTCATTCAACATTTTGGTGGGCTAAATCCAATTTTTGATGCCTCATTAGAAGACTTATCTCAATTTAATGGCATCGCTTCTACTAAATATGCCCAACTGATGGCAGTCAAAGAGTTAGGTCGACGTTATTTGAATAATTATTTTCATCAACAACGACTATGCCTCGATCATTCTTCTCTGGTGCTTGATTATTTACGTTATGAACTACAAGGTGAAAAACAGGAAGTATTTGCAGTCCTCTGTTTAGATGCTGAACTCAGAAAATTACATTTCAAAAAACTCTTTTTCGGTTCACATCATTCCTGTGCTGTTTCATTAAATCAAACACTGAGATATGCCCTTCAACATCAAGCTTGCCAAATTGTGGTTGCGCACAATCATCCCTATGGCGTTGCACAACCTTCAAATGAAGATATTTATCTCACTCAACAGCTGAAACAAGCGTGTAAATTAGTTGAAATCAGTTTAATTGATCATTTTATTATTTCACCTGAAGGCTATTTTTCCTTTTCTGAACAACAACTACTCAACCCCATTAAAACCAAGCAATCTAGTCTTGACAAAGCACAAATCTAACCTGAACATCGACAGATAAAATTAAAGATTCAAATAACATGATTGTTCGTGACCAGCCCAGTATTTTTAAAGTTTTATTTTCGTGGCGCGGGACGATTTTACCCAAAATTTTACCTTCACTTGGCTTTGTCATGCTGATCTCTGCGATTATCGGTGGAGTCGAATATGTCGGACTCTATCGTTTTCCAGAAATCCCTTTAGTTGGTTTCACTTTAATTGGTGTCGTACTGTCTATTTTCTTGGGATTTAAAAATACGGCTTGTTACGATCGTTGGTGGGAAGCTCGAAAGCTTTGGGGCGTTTTGATTGCTACATCTCGTCACTTTGATCGTGATTGTCGGGTTTTATCACAATCTCGTCGTGAACGAGTCATTCAAAATGTAATAGTATTTGCCAATGTTTTACGAGATCGCTTACGTCATCAAACTGCAAATCCAACAGAATTGACGGAAACAAGTGGTTTAAGTCAACAAGCATTGACTCAACTTTACCAGCAACATAATGCACCACAATACACTTTGAGCCTGATTCAATGGGAATTATTACAGGCAATGAAAGATGGTGAAATCTCCGACATTATTTATACACAAATGAATCGTCATGTTGCTGCTTTAAGTGAGATGCAAACAGGTTGTGATCGTATTGCCAATACACCCATTCCTTTTGCTTATTCTGTTTTATTGAATCGTACAGTGTACTTTTTCTGTTTCATGCTGCCTTTTAGCTTAGGCTCTTTATTGGGTTTAGTGACACCTCTTTTGGTGGGTATTTTGGCTTATACTTTTTTAGGATTAGATGCATTAAGTTCTGAAATCGAAGAACCTTTCGGTACACAAAGCAATGACCTCCCTTTAGATGCAATGGTGCGGTCAATTGAGATTGAATTACTCAGTACATTAGGAAAACCAACACCACCACCAATTCAAGCACAGGATCATAATTTATTGTAAATTATAATTTTTTCATTTATATTGGCGCAAAAATAGAATAATTCGTCTACTTAAATGAAAAAATTATCAAAATTTACATGGTTACCGATAATACCAGGGCTTAGTAAGCTCACTAAATACCTGAAATTGAATTCAGCTGTACTATATTGTCTAGGTATAATGAGTTGGTTTTGTTATTTATTCTCTACACGTTTTGAATTTCTGCCAAAACAAGTATTTCTCTTATTTTTTTTATTTGCTTATCCTTGTTGGCTATATATTGAAAATTATCTTATCTATCCCAAGCAAGTCCGTACAGATTTAAGTTATCGCAGGTTTATTGGATTTAATGCGACCTTGAAAGATATAATTACTATTCAAAATCCCCTAACAGACTATCACTATAAAATTAAGCTCCAAACTAATGAACTTATTCCACAAGACCAACAACAAGAGTGGTTGATTACACCCAACTTATATCCGATCGACTTGCGTGCATTAGTTGGTCATTTTCTTTATATTGAATCATTGAAAAACTCACCTCTCATTTTTAATCTTAAACCCTATTTACTTGATCAAAATCAGCAAGAAATTTTCTTTACTCAATCTCATTTAGAATTTCCAAAAGAAAATGGTCAATATAAAAAGTGCCGATATAACAGCATCAGAAAAGTTGAGTTAGATAACACTCAAGCTGAGAAAGTTCTATCCATTTGGATTAAACAACAAAGCTTTCGGATCTACCTTAATGAAGAACAACTCAAACTAATGGAAACTACTTTCTTTCCAAAGCTTCTCATGTTTTCAAAAAGACAATATTTAATGGTTAAAGATCAGCAAAAACATGGGGTGATTTGGCACTCATGAAATTTACAAACGTCAACTATAGTTATCGAAAGCGTTCCCAAATCCCTTTTTGCCCTTCTTTCACTCGCGGGGTATTACCCAATTTAATCCATGGCATGTTGTCACCATGAAAATCACTACCAATCGAAACAGCCAAATCAAATTGCTCAATCATTCGATCCACCATTTGCCGCGTTGAGGCTGGTTCTATACTAGGTGGCAGCTCAACTGCATCGCCACCACATTCAGCAAAAAGTTCAATCAAATAACGGATATTCGTCGCAGATAAATCATAACGTGTCGGATGTGCTAAAACGGCGAAACCTTGACTGGCATGAATCACATCGATGGTTTCTTTTAATCCAACCCCATCAAACTTAACAAATGCTTTTTTCCCCTCTTTTAGAAATCGATCAAAAGCTTGCTGAGGACGACTGACAATATTTTTTTCAACCAATGTTTTAGCAATATGAGTCCGAGTTACTCGATCTGCGTGACCATCCACTTGGGCGATTACATCTGGATAAATATCAAAATCGATACATTTCTCTAATAAGTGACAGATCAACTTTGCACGTTCTGCTCGTATTTTTTTCTGATTTTCAAGCATCGCTCTTATAGGAGATTCATCTTGCATATTTAGAGCGATAATATGTACACCATAACTTTTTTTAGTATTTGGTCTTGACCATTGACTAGAGATTTCCACCCCAGAAATGATTTTAATATCATGGTCTTGTGCATATTTATTTGCACAAATCAGCCCATCCATTGTGTCATGATCAGTCACAGCAAGCATGTGTATTTTTAAGTCAACAGCAGCCTGTACCAGTTGCTCAGGAGAGAACGTACCGTCTGAGATGAGTGTATGTGTATGTAAATCGACACCGAACATGGTTTGTATTATGCTATCTGACCTATTTCATCATCGTACTGTAACATGAAAGCGTTGCTCGACTATCTTCCAATTATTATCTTCTTTTATTTCTATAAAACCACTGATCCCAAAGATAGTCATCACCCCTTATTAGAGCTTGTAGGAAGTGCAGGAAATACTGATCAAAATCATATTCTTGTTGCTACTTGTGCCTTGCTTATTTCAACGCTCGTTGTTTATGGTTGCCTATTCTTTTTCCAAAAATTTAAATTGGAAAAAATGCAATGGTTCATCGTTGTCATGTCGATTATTTTTGGTGGAATCACCCTCGTTTTCAGCGACGTGACTTACATCAAAATGAAAGCAGTGATTATCAATGTGGGAATTGGAATAGGTTTCTTGGTAACACCATTATTTAATAAAGAGCGTATGCCGATTATTAAAAAACTTTTAGGCTCTTTACTTGAACTGAGTCCTCAGGGTTGGATGCGTTTAAACTGGGCATGGTGTGGTCAATTCTTTTTACTTGCAGGCTTACATTTCTTCTTTGGCTTTGTCTTTATGCAAGGAAAATATTGGGGTGAATTCACGGCTTTTGGAGATATTATCGTTTCTATCAGTTACCTAGCTGCTATACTGTTCTTCTTAAGAAAGCATTTTAAAACCACTGACTAGAATTCTGATTTATTGAGCTGCTGCTATGCCCTATTTTGTGCTGACTTGTACTGATCGTGAAGGTACTTTGGAAAAACGTTTAGCGATTCGCCCACAACATATTGAACGATTACAGAAATTAGATGATGAAGGACGTTTAATTGCTGCGGGTGCCCATCCAGTTGATCCAAACAATCCTCAAGTAGGCTTTATCGGCAGTACAATCATTGTAGAATTTGATAGTCGTGAAGCACTCGATGCTTGGATTCAGGAAGAGCCATTTTTAAAAGAAGGGATTTACTCAAATATTGACGTAAAACCGTTCAACAAAGCTTTTCCAAAAGGATAAGTCATGCACATTGTAGTTAAAAGCCTCTTTGCTTTATCTTTAATTAGTTCTACTACAGTATGGGCAGTTGAACCGACCACGCCAATCACAACGACGTCTCAAGCAGCAACACCACAACAAAAATTGACAGCTGCTGCGACTACAACAGTTAAGCCGTTAACCGCTGAACAAATCGCCAAAGCGAAACAACAGCAAGATGCGAAGGTAAAAGCGCTAGTGCAAGATCAAGCGAGCCGTTTAAAACAACTCGAACGCGCCAACCTTGAAGCATTGTCTCAAAATCAAGAATTACAGTTAAAAAATGATAATTTAACTGTTCAAATTCAAGTGTTGCAAAGTGAACGTAGTGCGCAAATGTTTTTATATGGCGCAATGACAATTGCTGTTGGTGTGATTCTTGGTTTTCTTATTGCCAGTTATATTCACACTAAACGTCGTCGCCAGTGGTAAAACACAAGCTTTAATTTATGCCTTACTCCTCAAAAATCCAAACAGCCGAATTAGACTGGGAATTTATCGATGGTATCGAGATTCCCATTTCTAAGCAGTTTGGTGATGTCTACTTTTCCAAAGATAACGGTCTACTCGAAACTCGTCACGTTTTTTTAAATGGAAATGATTTATCTGAGCGGCTGTCACAACTCAATGACTATCAATACTTTTGTGTTGGTGAGACAGGATTTGGTACAGGTTTAAATATTTTAACCCTGTGGCAACTTTGGCAACAGGTTCGGCCTAATAATCATAGTCATTTACATGTTGTTAGCGTTGAAAAATTCCCATTAAGCAGAACAGATCTCATTCGTGCACTCAATGTTTGGTCTGAACTAAAACCTCTATCTGATCAATTACTTGAACAATATCCTCTAGCGATCGCAGGCTGTCATCGTCTTAGCTTTCCTGACGAAAGATTCAGTATTGATTTATGGTTAGGTGATGCACAAGATATTTTTCCAAGTATCCCTAAAACACAAGCCGTTAATGCATGGTTTCTCGATGGTTTTGCGCCATCCTGTAATCCTGACATGTGGCAACAAAATGTCTTGAATCACATTGTGAAATTATCTGATTTTGGAACCACTTTCGCTTCATTTAGTGTTGCGGGTGTATTGAAACGTGGATTAAAACAACACGGTATTCAAATCAGTCGACCTCGTGGTTTCGGGCATAAACGTGAAATGCTGAAAGCCATTTGGTTAGATACCTCACCCACAACATATGACCTAGCTGATGCAGAACAAAATCATGTAAGGTCACAATCTGTCTTGAAACCAGTACAACGTCAAATTGCGATTATTGGCGCTGGAATCGCGGGTTTAAGCTCAGCATGGGCATTTGCTCAACGTGGTCATCAAGTAACGGTTTATGAGCAAAATGAGCCTCTCTCAGGCGCATCAGGTAATCCTCTAGCCTTACTCAACCCCAAGCTGTGTTCAATTGAACAGGCACACGAACATTTGATGACTTTGAGCTGGCAACATGCCTTGAATTTTTATTCAAGCTTTAAGGCTTTTCGCTCCATTCAAGTTCAGCAACTGGCATTAAAGAATGCAGAGGAATTGCTCGACTTAGTTGAACAATATCCTACAGCCGTTTTATCTGCTCAAGATCAGCAAGATACGACACCTAAAACGAGCTATCCAAGTTTAACGCTACATCAAGCAGGTGCTGTTTCTCCGCAGCAACTACGTGATGAGATTTTGCAGCATCCAAATATCACAATCGAAAGAGCAAAAATTTCACGTTTAAATAATGATGGAAATCAAACTGAGCTTTGGCAAGAACAACAACTCATTTCAACCGCAGATGATGTAATTGTCTGTTGTGCTAAGCAAAGTGCCGAACTATTTGAAAACTACCCTGTATTAAAACCAATTCGTGGACAAGTCAGCTGGCTCGAAAATAGCAGGCAACCGTTAGCTTTAGACCGAGCATTTAGCTATGGTGGTTATTGTATGCAGCTTGATGCATCACATTTAATCCTAGGCGCTTCTTTTTATCCAAATCGAGAAGATACCGATGTACTAAAGCAAGATCATGTGCATAACTACGATCTTATCCACAGCGTTTTTCCTGAATATGCAGAGCAGCTTCCCTCAGTAGACTCATGGCAAGGAAGAGCATCGGTACGCGCTCAAAGCTTGGATTACTTTCCTTTAGTTGGAAAAATGCAAAATCATGAGCGAATTTATACCTTTGCAGGCTTAGGCTCTAAAGGATTTTTATTTGCACCACTGTGCAGTGAGATTTTGGCCGCTTTGGTTTTAGGGGAACTTTGTCCAATTCCACAGCGTTTATTAGATAAACTGAATCCGCAACGTTTTCAAAAGAAAGTAAAAATCAAAAAACCGTATTATTCAGGTTGATTCATTATTTTGATCGTTATGATTATTTCATTTTTTAATTTGCCAAAATACTGAGTATTTTGGCAAATTTTTGGGTCATTTAAGCACCTTGTTCTAAAGGCAAGCCAGCATCACGCGCTGCACGTGTACCACCCATTAATACGACATATTCACGAGAACCATCGATACCGTCTAAAAGTTCTGCTGCTCGAGGTGCTTTACTTCCACCACCACATAAAATATAAATCGGCTGATCCGCTGCAACTTGAGTCAAACTATCCGCATTGATATCAGCAATAGGGCGATTGATTGCCCCTTTGACATGAGCCTCTGCATACGCTTTGGTATCTCGGACATCCCAAATAACAGCATCCTTTGGGAACTCAAATGTTGTAATTTCTTGTTTACGGATCATTGTGCACTCCTTTGATGTAAACAACACTTGGCAAATGAAGAAAACCCCCTTAGCATCTCAGATATTCTTTCCCTTTGTAAAGGTCTAACCATGCCTTCTTTTGATATTGTTTCTGAATTAGAGTTATTTGAAGTCAATCATGCTGTACAAAATACAGAAAAAGAGATTGCAACTCGTTTTGACTTCCGCGGACAAGATGTTTCGATTGAGCTAAATGAAAAAAATAAAGAAATCAAGATCTCGACTGAAAGCGACTTCCAATGTGAACAAGTCTATAGCATGCTTGAAAATCATTTCTTTAAACGCAAAATTGATATTCAAGCTTTAGATCCACAAAAAGCAACGGCTTCTGGTAAAAATGTAGTACAAGTGATTAAACTCAAAGATGGACTTGACTCTGATACCGCAAAAAAAATTAATAAAGCCATTAAAGAAAGTGGCATCAAAGCGCAATCTTCTATTCAGGGAGACAAAATCCGTGTCACGGATAAAAAGCGCGATACACTGCAACAAGTAATGAACTTTTTACGTGAACAGCAATTTGGTCTACCACTCCAATTTAATAACTTCAAAGACTAAGCAATAGGTTCACTATGGCAAAAGATAACCGTCTTTATACGCTAGTTAAAACCACTTCTAAATTTCCCAAAGCTATTCGTAGCACGCTGTGGAGCAAAGCTTTTGGACGTGTAGTTCCAATGGTGGGAACTGCGAATATCCGCTATTTAGAAGTGGATAAAAACCACGTCACTGTACGTATTGAAAACCAACGTAATATGCAAAACCATATTAAAGGCGTTCATGCGGCAGCGATGGCGTTATTGTCTGAAACTGCAACAGGATTTTTAACAGGTTTACATGTACCCGATGATCGCATTTTGTTGATCAAATCATTACATGTTGATTATTTAAAAGTTGCTCAAGGCGGTTTAACTGCAACGGCAACATTATCAGCAGATCAACAAAAATTTATTGCAGATAATGATAAAGGCGAGTTATTGGTTCCAGTCACAGTCGTTGATGATTCTGGTAATCAACCCATCCATTGCGACATGCTGTGGGCATGGTTACCGAAACGTAAAAAATAGTCACTGATCTAAACTTCTTTAAGATTAGTTTTCAACCCAAGATACAAATACAATTATGTTTCTTGGGCTTTTTATTATGAAAAAAATTTATTTTATTCCAATTGTACTCTTTGCAACAGCTCTTAGCGCCTGTACTTCACTTCCCTCAAACACTCGTCACATCCATTCATCAGAACTAACAAATACAAGTAATCTCTCTGAACAAAATAAGAAAATTGTGGTTGATTTCTATGAAGGTGTTTTTTTAAAACATCAAGTTGCAGCATACGCAGATCGCTATATTGGTGATCAATATATTCAACATAATCCGAATGTACCTGATGGTAAGATGCCCTTTGTAAACTTCTTTACCCAAAAATTTAACCATACCCCTCAGGCAAAAAATGTCATCAAGAAAGCAATTGCTGAAGGAGATTTAGTCGTTCTCCACGTGCATTCTACAGAAAATGACAGTGATCGAGGCAGAGCGATTATTGATATATTTCGTGTGGAAAATGGCAAAATTTTAGAGCACTGGGATGTGATACAAAATATTCCTGAAAAGAGTCAGAACTCAAATACTATGTTCTAAACAACACACAAAAAATAAAGCCCAAACTGATTTGGGCTTTATACTTAAAATACTTAAATAAATTTTTCAATCATCAACATCAACTGCTGCAAATATTCCGCATCAATCTCATCAAATTGATTCAGCTCATCACTATCAATATCTAAAACGCCAACACAGTCGCCATTGCTCATTATCGGTAGCACAATCTCCGATTTTGAGGCAGAACTACAGGCAATATGTCCTGGGAACTGATCCACATCTGGCACAATAATCATTTGCTGTTGTTGCCAAGCAGAACCGCACACGCCACGACCCTTAGCAATACGTGTACATGCGATTGGACCTTGAAATGGTCCTAAAACTAATTCATTGTCTTTGACTAGATAAAAGCCAATCCAAAACCAGTCAAACTGCTGTTTCAATGCAGCGCAGATATTTGCAAGATTTGCAATCATATCTGTTTCATCTTCGATGATTGCCTGTATCTGAGGAAGAATACTTTGATATTGATCAGCTTTATGCCCTTGCTGTAAAACTAACTCTTCAGCCATGTTTTTAGTCCGAATTAATTGTGTTGATACAGGCGATTTAGAATACAACTAAGCTTATAGGCTTGCTGCAAATGTTTGCCTAATCTCTTCTGAGATCAATCGTTTCTTACCATTCACATCCACCGCAACAAAAGTAAATACTCCAGCTGTGATGCGAACAGGATCACGAGAGTCATCATGACTATTCCAAACTTCAATTTGCACTTGAACAGACGAATTACCAACTTTTAAAATTTTGGTATAACAACTAATGACATTACCGACTTTTACAGGCACAAGAAAAGTCATCTCATTAATTGCAATCGTTGCACAACGACCTTTACTAAAACGTTCAACATGAATCGCGCCAGCTAAATCCATCTGTGAAACAATCCATCCACCAAAAACATCACCGCTCCAGTTCGTGTCTGCTGGCATTGCGATATTTTGTAAAGATAAAATCCCTTCAGGATGGTTTGAACGTTCGGTCATGTTAATGTCCTTGCTGCTGTAATTGCTGATCTAACCACTGCTGTAATTCTGGTGCACGTAATGCCCCACTGATACGTGCCAACTCAGTAGTTTTATTCATTAACACCAAAGTTGGAATGCTTCGGACATTAAATGCTGCACTTAGGCGAGGATTTGCTTCAGTATCAATTTTAGCGAAAATCACATAAGGATTTTGCTTTGCAACCTGAGCAAAATGTGGTGCCATCATCTTACAAGGACCACACCATTCCGCCCATAAATCAATCAAGACAGGTAAGTCAGAATGACTCATAAAATTACTAAAATTTTGTTCGTTTAATTCAATGGCAGCTAATGGCAATAATGGTTGATGGCATTGTCCACAATTTGGATGAATTGACAGTTTTTCTTCAGGTACACGATTTTTTGCACCGCATGACGAACAGACAATAATCATTTACATCACTCCAATATGTTCATGTAAAAATTCTAATTGGGTTGTGACTGCTTTTTCAAACCAAGAACCATGATAAATATCAAAATGTTTCATTTCCCATTCATGATAGCTCACAAATGGCGCAATATTAGTGGCAGCTTCACGACTCGACGCAATCGGAATCAAAGAGTCATGTTTGGCTGCAATGAATAAAACAGGGATATTAATTTTCCGTACAAACTGGATCGGGCGGTATCGCATTAGATTAAAAAATACACGTGCTGGAACTTCACCACTCCAATAATAATCAGGATTTACTATTGAATGATATCCATAATAACTATCTGCCGTTTGTAAAAAACATAATTTAAACTGATCAACCACAGGTAAGGTTTTCGGAACCAAACCCATTTTAGAACCCATATAGTCTTGGCTAGATCGTTTCAGTGCTTCTGGATAACGCTGTAAAGGATATAACTTAGCTGTCTCAGCACCATCTACATAAGGTACTTGTACCATAACAGCCTGAATGTTTTTAAGATCGGTAGCCAAACTTAATGCATAGCCACCGCTTAATGAAGTTCCCCATAGAATAATTCGACGACTATCAATCAGTTTACAATTGGAAGCATGTTGAACAATCGTCTTCCAATCATCCAACTGTGAGCTTAAAGAAACTAATTCTCTCGGTTTCCCCGTACTCCCTCCCCAATACCGATAATCAAATAAAATAACAGCATAACCAGCTTGCGCGAACCGCTGAGCGTATTGAATCAATTTAAACTGACGTAAACCAGCAAAACCATGCGCCATAATAATCACAGCAGGCTTAATGTTTGATTTGGGAAGATAGAAGTCGGCCGCGATCGTTTCATCACCACTAGGAACATACAACGGCTCTACGGTATAGGTGTGCATGCGCGCTCCATTGCGTTTATCTTATTACTTATCATCACTTATTTACTATAGACATTTAAACTCAAGTTCAAGCTTAATGCTATGATAGAGCATAAAATGTTTTGTTTGTTTTTGGAGTGACAAGATGTCAGATAATATAGGTTTTGCAGGTCAAATTGGACCAGAACATGTAGAACAAGTTGTTGAAAAAGGTTTCAAATCTATAATTAATAATCGTCCCGATATGGAAGGCGGTCCAGAGCAACCAACTAGTGCTCAAATTGAAGAATCAGCACGTAATGCAGGACTAGATTATGTTTACCAGCCTGTTGTTGCTGGTCAAATTACTGAATTAGATGTCCGTACTTTTGCCAATCATTATAATGAACTACCAAAACCTATTTTAATGTTCTGCCGTACAGGTAATCGCTCAAATAATTTATATCAGTTAGCAAAACAAATGGATTTGTTGGATGATTGAATTATATTAAAATTTGCTGTATAAAAAATAGCGAGTACGTAAATACCATCACCAAGCTAAATTCACTACTCGCTATACATTGAACAATTCTCAATGATCGCGCTACTAATTACTTATTTTGGTAGTACATCAAAAGCTATTTTAAAATAATATTTCTGTACTAGAGTCTTAGAGACTAACAATATTATCATACAACGCATCAAGGCTAACTGATCACAAAACCCTATAGCCAGTGATACACTGTGCTCAATATGCACGCTTGCATCTTTTAATCAAAGCGTTACCCCATTATTTTGAGCAATCATTAATTCACTCACCTAACGGTAAAAGTGACAATAATATGTGCTTATGGGTTATATCTAAAAAATTAAAAAAGAGTGTATTTACATACACTCTTTTTAGTTTTTTGATTAACTGACTGGCACTAGCTCATTGTGAGTTATTTTTAGAAATAAACTCAGTTTAATTATGAACTTGGTGTGCAATACACAGGTGTTTGTGCAGGTCTTTTCAAAGAATCTTCATTATTCAGCCATTGTCCAACAGAAATAACACTAATATTACAGTTTGCATCAACTCTTAATGTAAATGCATGCCAAAAATCAGTGCTAGCTGTCTCACCTGCATTTGGAACAAATAATTGTGATCCATTTGGTGTATTCAACTCTACACGAGTTGGTGAATCAGTTATTCCAGGATTATTAGTGCTTGAGTAGTTATGTACAACATAGTGATAATCACCTACCATCAAACGTCGTAAGGTAACAATTTCTGGACCATAACTAGTTGTATCATCCACATCTAAATAAACATATGGAGCTACTGATAGGCTGCCCTTATTAAGATAAGATACCAATGTACCACTTGGTGTAAATAAATGTGAATCAACATCTTGTGGTAAAGCACCCCACGTTAATTTCACTGAAACATTATTCAATAAATTAGTCATTTGCAAACATGGAGACATACTATAACTATTAGTGGTTACTGTGATCTTGTTAGAATTACTTATAGATCTACCCAATTGTGCAGCCACAACAACCGTTGAGTTAGCTTTAGCAGTAATAGTAAACTCTCCATTACTATTCGTGATTGCTGTTGAATATCCAGAATAATCTACACCTTCAAGTGATACAGGCACATTTTGTAATCTATACTTATCCCCAGCTACATTTCCATCGGCTAAACATCCAGTGACAGTAACTGTCTGATATACGGCTGCCGCACTCACAGTACCAAACTGGGTCGTAGTCCCAATATAATATTTTCCATCAGCAGATAAAGTTAGCATATTTGAACCATCGACTACCCAATAACCTTTTACAGCATCATATACATACAATGGTGTTGTTGCTGGTAGTGATGCAGTTCTTGATATAACAGGAATGCGAATAGTTGCTAGACTACCCGATTTAAGAACTACATTCGCATTATTAGCATCAGTAGCATTAATAATCATAGCACCGAAACTTTCAATCTGTTGTCTTTGCCCAGCACTATCAACTGCAACTAACTCATCTGGTAATTGATGAATGTTAAGTATTGAATTAATTGGGGTAATATTTATTGAAATATTACCCACAATAGGTTGACTGTCTGTACGTACCAAACTATTGGCAGCGACATCAACTTGAGTAGATGAATTTCCCAAATTTACGCTGCCACCAATTGTTGCATTCAAACTGCCAGCTAACTGTAATGGTAATAATTGAATATTAACATTACTTGGTTGACCAGAAATTACATCAAGGACAAGTGATTGTTGTGCAAAGCCTTGACTACTCACATGAAAAGGAACTCGACCACTAGTTGTGATGTTACTTAGGGTTACATCTCCATTTGCACTAGTTGTCATTGTTTGAGTACCAACTTGAATTTGTGTATTGGCTAAAAGAGCACCTGTCGCCCCGTTAAAAACTCGAGCAGTTACTGCGCTAGTAGTTTCTGATAAAGGGGTTATCCTTATAGTTTGCGTAGCTGTGGTTTGCCCTGCTTCTACAACAACATCAGCATTAAGCTCCTCATAACCATTCACTGTAACTTTGGCAGAATGAGTTTTTCCACTTTCTAATCTAAATGTAGCAATACCTTGTTCGTTCGTTATTACTTCTGATTCACCAATCTTGACAATTGCTGCGGGAATAGCAAAACCTGTTACATCTCGTATAATCACAGTTACTGTTGCTATCTGCACTACAACTGAACCGTTAGTATTTCCACCATTATTTTTTCCATAATATCCATCACCCCCACCACAACTTGCCAACAAAACGGATACAGCAATTGCGGACAACTTTAATATAAGTTGCTTTTTATTCATGCTCATTTCTACCCCCAGTTTAATACCACTATGGAATTAATTTTTTCATTATAAAAAATTTTTTTAATGTAATCATAATATTGGTTTTATGTAAATATGCTTAATCTTTAATAAATGATTATTAAGGTGATCTCAGTCAAGTAATTATTTAAAAAGGAGATTTTTATTTATTTTCTATCATTGAAAATAGAATACTAATATTTTTTGAAATACTTATTAAAATTATTATATGAATAAAAAAGATTTAGCTCAAGTTAATAAAAAACACCCCCTCATCTTTCGATCAGGGGGTGTTTTGAATTTAAAAGCTGGCGATGACTTACTCTCACATGGCAAGTGCCACACTACCATCAGCGCGAAGAGGTTTCACTTCTGAGTTCGGGAAGGGATCAGGTGGTTCACTCTTGCTATTGTCGCCAGCAAACTGTTGTGGTGTTTTCGGGTCTTATTCACGATGTAATCATCGTATGCCTTACTTACGGTCCAAAGAGTTATTAACGGATTAGATAATTGGTCTGTATTGTAACTAGTTTGTACACTAAATCAAGTTAAGTATTGAATTTATCTTGAATACAACAACTGTTTGGGTGTTGTATAGTCAAGCCTCACGAGCAATTAGTATTGGTCAGCTTCACACGTCACCGTGCTTCCACACCCAACCTATCAACGTCCTAGTCTCGAACGGCTCTTTAGAGGACATAAAGTCCTAGGGAAATCTTATCTTGAGGTAGGCTTCCCGCTTAGATGCTTTCAGCGGTTATCCCTTCCGAACATAGCTACCCGGCGATGCCACTGGCGTGACAACCGGTACACCAGAGGTTCGTCCACTCTGGTCCTCTCGTACTAGGAGCAGATCCTCTCAAATTTCCAGCGCCCACGGTAGATAGGGACCGAACTGTCTCACGACGTTCTAAACCCAGCTCGCGTACCTCTTTAAATGGCGAACAGCCATACCCTTGGGACCTGCTTCAGCCCCAGGATGAGATGAGCCGACATCGAGGTGCCAAACACCGCCGTCGATATGAACTCTTGGGCGGTATCAGCCTGTTATCCCCAGAGTACCTTTTATCCGTTGAGCGATGGCCCTTCCATACAGAACCACCGGATCACTAAGACCTACTTTCGTACCTGCTCGACTTGTGGGTCTCGCAGTTAAGCGCGCTTTTGCCTTTATACTCTACGCGTGATTTCCGACCACGCTGAGCGCACCTTCGTACTCCTCCGTTACTCTTTAGGAGGAGACCGCCCCAGTCAAACTACCCACCAGACATGGTCCTCGCCCCGGATTACGGGGCAGAGTTAGAACCTCAACATTACCAGGGTGGTATTTCAAGGACGGCTCCATTGGAACTAGCGTTCCAACTTCAAAGCCTCCCACCTATCCTACACAAGTAAGGTCAAAGTTCAATGTCAAGCTGCAGTAAAGGTTCACGGGGTCTTTCCGTCTAGCCGCGGGTACACTGCATCTTCACAGCGATTTCGATTTCACTGAGCCTCTGCTGGAGACAGCGCCGCCATCATTATGCCATTCGTGCAGGTCGGAACTTACCCGACAAGGAATTTCGCTACCTTAGGACCGTTATAGTTACGGCCGCCGTTTACTGGGGCTTCGATCAAGAGCTTCGCTTACGCTAACCCCATCAATTAACCTTCCAGCACCGGGCAGGCATCACACCCTATACGTCCACTTTCGTGTTTGCAGAGTGCTATGTTTTTAATAAACAGTTGCAGCGGCCTGGTTTCTGTGGCTGCCAATAGCTCAGGGAGCAAGTCCCATCACCGTCAGCAGCGTACCTTCTCCCGAAGTTACGGTACCATTTTGCCTAGTTCCTTCAGCAGAGTTCTCTCAAGCGCTTTGGTCTACTCGACCTGACCACCTGTGTCGGTTTCGGGTACGATTCCTGTGTAACTGAAGCTTAGAGACTTTTCCTGGAAGCATGGTATCAGCCACTTCACTGTACAAGTACAGCTTGCTATCAGCTCTCAGCATAGAGCACCCCGGATTTGCCTAAGATGCATGCCTACAGCCTTCCACCTGGACAACCAACGCCAGGCTGACTTAACCTTCTCCGTCCTCTCATCGCATTACACAGAAGTATTGGAATATTAACCAATTTCCCATCGACTACGCCTCTCGGCCTCGCCTTAGGGGTCGACTCACCCAGCCCCGATTAACGTTGGACTGGAACCCTTGGTCTTTCAGCGAACGGGTTTTTCACCCGTTTTGTCGTTACTCACGTCAGCATTCGCACTTCTGATACCTCCAGCATACTTCTCAATACACCTTCATCGGCTTACAGAACGCTCCCCTACCACTTACGCTAATGCGTAAATCCGCAGCTTCGGCACATAGTTTTAGCCCCGTTACATCTTCCGCGCAGGCCGACTCGACTAGTGAGCTATTACGCTTTCTTTAAAGGGTGGCTGCTTCTAAGCCAACCTCCTAGCTGTCTATGCCTTCCCACATCGTTTCCCACTTAACTATGATTTTGGGGCCTTAGCTGGCGGTCTGGATTGTTTTCCTCTTGACTACGGACGTTAGCACCCGCAGTCTGTCTCCCGGATAGTACTCATTGGTATTCGGAGTTTGCATCGGTTTGGTAAGTCGGGATGACCCCCTAGCCGAAACAGTGCTCTACCCCCAATGGTATTCGTCCGAGGCGCTACCTAAATAGCTTTCGGGGAGAACCAGCTATCACCAGGCTTGATTAGCCTTTCACCCCTATCCACAAGTCATCCCCTGGCTTTTCAACGACAGTGGGTTCGGTCCTCCAGTTAGTGTTACCCAACCTTCAACCTGCTCATGGATAGATCGCCTGGTTTCGGGTCTACACCCAGCAACTAAACGCCCTATTAAGACTCGATTTCTCTACGGCTCCCCTATTCGGTTAACCTTGCTACTGAATGTAAGTCGCTGACCCATTATACAAAAGGTACGCAGTCACCGAACAAGTCGGCTCCCACTGCTTGTATGCATGCGGTTTCAGGATCTATTTCACTCCCCTCACAGGGGTTCTTTTCGCCTTTCCCTCACGGTACTGGTTCACTATCGGTCAGTCAGGAGTATTTAGCCTTGGAGGATGGTCCCCCCATATTCAGACAAGGTTTCACGTGCCTCGCCCTACTCGTCATCATTGTGTGTGCCCTTTCGTGTACGGGAATATCACCCTCTACGTTCGCACTTCCCAGAGCGTTCCACTAGAACACACACAACTTAATGGGCTGCTCCCCGTTCGCTCGCCGCTACTAAGGGAATCTCAATTGATTTCTTTTCCTAAGGGTACTGAGATGTTTCACTTCCCCTCGTTCGCTTCATAAACCTATGTATTCAGTTTATGATACCCGCCTTATAGCGGGTGGGTTCCCCCATTCAGAAATCTCCGGATCAAAGGATATTTGCCGCCTCCCCGGAGCTTTTCGCAGGCTATCACGTCTTTCATCGCCTCTGACTGCCAAGGCATCCACCACATGCACTTAATTACTTGACTATACAACCCCAAACAGTCGTTAACACATACAAGTGAGTGTTAGCGTTGCAAACTTAATTGCTACTATTCGTTGTCTGTGAACTTAATCACCATACAGCTTCAATCTAAATTCATTACCAAAACGCTTGATTCAGTGTTTTTGCTAGTTCTCAGATTAACTCTTCATCCAACTGAAATACTTACGTATTACTGTTAGTGTTGAATTAATCGAGTTTGAACAATTTATTTCAGACTCAATTTTCTAATCTGTTAATGATTAACTACCACCTCGTCGGTGCGTAGTAAACTGTGATAAATCACAGAAGTTAATAAACTCAAATCAAAATCTCTTTTGACTTATTTAGGTATTTATTAATTTCTATAATTTACTTTAGCTTTGAATTAATTTCGTTCTTACAAACTCTTTTTAATTCATGGTGGAGACTAGGAGAGTCGAACTCCTGACCTCCTGCGTGCAAAGCAGGCGCTCTACCAACTAAGCTAAGTCCCCAGCTTAAATCATAATGAACGACATATCTTTCAATCTAGCAGCTTGTGATTATTCATCACTTCGTCAGTAGTGGTGGGTCTGACAAGACTTGAACTTGTGACCCCACGCTTATCAAGCGTGTGCTCTAACCAACTGAGCTACAGACCCTCAGATACATCTTCGAAGAACAACTTGTTGTGGATTCTTACCGGCCATCAATCTTTCGTTAAGGAGGTGATCCAGCCGCAGGTTCCCCTACGGCTACCTTGTTACGACTTCACCCCAGTCATCGGCCACACCGTGGTAAGCGTCCTCCTTGCGGTTAGACTACCTACTTCTGGTGCAACAAACTCCCATGGTGTGACGGGCGGTGTGTACAAGGCCCGGGAACGTATTCACCGCGGCATTCTGATCCGCGATTACTAGCGATTCCGACTTCATGGAGTCGAGTTGCAGACTCCAATCCGGACTACGATCGGCTTTTTGAGATTAGCATCCTATCGCTAGGTAGCAACCCTTTGTACCGACCATTGTAGCACGTGTGTAGCCCTGGTCGTAAGGGCCATGATGACTTGACGTCGTCCCCGCCTTCCTCCAGTTTGTCACTGGCAGTATCCTTAAAGTTCCCGGCTTAACCCGCTGGCAAATAAGGAAAAGGGTTGCGCTCGTTGCGGGACTTAACCCAACATCTCACGACACGAGCTGACGACAGCCATGCAGCACCTGTATGTAAGTTCCCGAAGGCACCAATCCATCTCTGGAAAGTTCTTACTATGTCAAGACCAGGTAAGGTTCTTCGCGTTGCATCGAATTAAACCACATGCTCCACCGCTTGTGCGGGCCCCCGTCAATTCATTTGAGTTTTAGTCTTGCGACCGTACTCCCCAGGCGGTCTACTTATCGCGTTAGCTGCGCCACTAAAGCCTCAAAGGCCCCAACGGCTAGTAGACATCGTTTACGGCATGGACTACCAGGGTATCTAATCCTGTTTGCTCCCCATGCTTTCGTACCTCAGCGTCAGTATTAGGCCAGATGGCTGCCTTCGCCATCGGTATTCCTCCAGATCTCTACGCATTTCACCGCTACACCTGGAATTCTACCATCCTCTCCCATACTCTAGCTGACCAGTATCGAATGCAATTCCTAAGTTAAGCTCAGGGATTTCACATCCGACTTAATCAGCCGCCTACGCACGCTTTACGCCCAGTAAATCCGATTAACGCTCGCACCCTCTGTATTACCGCGGCTGCTGGCACAGAGTTAGCCGGTGCTTATTCTGCGAGTAACGTCCACTATCCAGTAGTATTAATACTAGTAGCCTCCTCCTCGCTTAAAGTGCTTTACAACCAAAAGGCCTTCTTCACACACGCGGCATGGCTGGATCAGGGTTCCCCCCATTGTCCAATATTCCCCACTGCTGCCTCCCGTAGGAGTCTGGGCCGTGTCTCAGTCCCAGTGTGGCGGATCATCCTCTCAGACCCGCTACAGATCGTCGCCTTGGTAGGCCTTTACCCCACCAACTAGCTAATCCGACTTAGGCTCATCTATTAGCGCAAGGCCCGAAGGTCCCCTGCTTTCTCCCGTAGGACGTATGCGGTATTAGCATTCCTTTCGGAATGTTGTCCCCCACTAATAGGCAGATTCCTAAGCATTACTCACCCGTCCGCCGCTAGGTAATGTAGCAAGCTACATTTCCCCGCTCGACTTGCATGTGTTAAGCCTGCCGCCAGCGTTCAATCTGAGCCATGATCAAACTCTTCAGTTTAATATCATTTGTGCTTTATTCTAAGCACCAAATCTGGCTCATCAATTTTCTGACTTTAATTTCTCAAATAAACTTCGAGTAATTTCTACCATTCAATCAATGAAATATTTTCGATCGATTAACCAGTAAAAATCCACACAAGTTGTTCTTCTATTCTCTTAATGATCTTCTCGATGATTCGTCATCATCAAGCTAGGTCGGCTATATTACTCTGAATTTCTTCAAAGTCAACAGGTAATTTAGATATTTAGCAAACTTATCAACCAACTCAAGAATCTAACCAATCTAGCCAAATCCTTGTTTCTCAACAAGTTTTTATCTGCATCACCGCCGATGGATGTGCATTCTACAGCATTTCCAAACCAACACAACCCCTTTTCTTAATTTCTTTTTGTTTATTATCTCAAGTGTTTATTTTTTACACAAATAAGGCTGAAAATGTACGATTCGATCTATTATTTGTTCAGTTTTATTTTTTTCTTGCCAGTGTAATGGGCGACAATCAATGTATTCACAATATCCCGTGCCTTGGTAATCTTGATTATTCCAGATCAATTCATAATTAAAACTACCAACATACCCCGCTCCCAAACCAAACTTATAATCCCCACGACTCTGCGCTTTGAGATGAAAGATTATTTCGTTATTTTCTTGATACTGCCAAATAAACTCTCTAGCCAAGTACATTTCACGAGCATTCGGGGTGTGCACCTTTGGATAAACTCGAATTATGTCTAAAACGACGTTCTGACTATAAAGCGTCGATTCTTTTTCATTCGACTGAATTTCAATCCTCGAAAAAATGATGTTATTCCATTGATTTCTCAGTTCAGACAAGATGATCTGAATGTCTGCACTAACCTGAATAATTTGATAGGTAAAAAAATGAAACGCGATAAAAGGTAAATAGATGGCTCTGGCATGTTTTAAAATACCTTGTGCTTCGATTTGATACTTTTGTTTTTTATAAATAATTTCGCCTTCGCACTGACAGCGAACATACCAATAATCCCCAACCCCCCATTGCAAGGCTGAATGATTTTCGATTTCAGTACTAATATTCACTTTGAGCTGACAACTCAACTCATCATCCATCCGATAAAAATGATAGTTAGGAAAATCAACTTTTATCTGATCTATTTCTGAAAATTGATAATGATCTTGTTCTAACTGACACTGCTCTTTGGCACTATAACTTTTGAGATGTCCGACAGTTGAAACGCTGCTGCCAACTAAAACAGTCGCAGTATCAATCGCTGTTGTCTGAATTGCACTCGGGTTATAGCAAATCGGAATACGAGGCTGACCAATTAAGCTAATGAAATTTAAAAAATGAAAGGGTTCTGGCAAATTCGGCAGAATCAGCGCTTGATAAACAATTTTAAATAAACCTTTAGGCGGATGAAAAGTTAAAGCGTCTGACTTATTGAGGTTCAGCTGCTTTAATTGATTATTAGTGATCAATGGCATACTGAACCTCCATATTTTAAGTTATTATTTTTGAATCATTCTTTTTCGCAAATAATGTCGTTACAAATCCTGAGAGCACGTAAATAATACATACAATCAGTATCCCTACAGGAATGTTGTACGTGATTGCAGCAAAAATCAAGACCACTGGCAGCATCACAACAAAAGGGACTCGTTTACGGTCCATTTGTTTGAATGAATAGTATTTAATATTTGAAATCATCAACAATCCAACGCCTACCATAACAATAGAGTTAACAACTTGAATCACAATGTCTTTTAAATCAAATATAAAGGGATAGTCTCGTCCAACCCAAACAAGTGAAATTACTGTAACCGCAGCAAGCGGGCTTGCAATCCCAATAAAGTAGCGTTTATCTACAACACCGATCTGCACATTAAAGCGAGCTAAACGAAACGCAGCACAGGCTGTATAAATGAAGCAACAAGCTAAACCAATACGACCGAGGTCATGCAAACTCCAGCTATACATTAAAATGGCAGGAGCGACACCGAATGCTAATAAGTCTGAAAGTGAGTCATATTGCTCACCAAAGGCACTTTGTGCACCAATCGCACGCGCAACTCGACCATCTAAACCATCAAGTAATGCTGCCAAGAAAATGGCATAAATCGCTTGATTAAAGTTACCATTCATACTGGCAATAATTGAATAAAAACCAGAGAGTAATGCTGCTGTGGTAATTAAATTAGGCCATAAGTAAATACCACGGCGTTTCACTTTTTGACCTTCGTGCGTATGCTCTTCTTCTTCTACTTCAAACGTAATTCCATCAAAAGAATGATCATCTTTATTTAAATCAGCATCAGGTTTAAGAGAATTTGTCATTATTTTCAATTCCTCGAGAATATTTTGACATTGATGGGTTATTCACCCACCAACCAACGCACCGCTGCATGACCACCATTTTCACTCATGCGTAAATGAGGGAAAAGCCATTGTAAGGCTTGATCTGCATCTTCTGAAAATTTCCAAGGTGGGTTAATCACAAGTAAACCACAACCATTTAATCCAACTGGAGTATCATCTGGCCATACGCAAATTTCACAAATCAGCTGACGGCGAATACCCGTTTTAAACATTTTCTTTTCAAACCGTTCAATCATGGCACGGTCTTTAATTGGGTACCAAACTGCAAATACGCCTGTTGGCCATTTTTTATGTGCATCTTGGAGTATTTCAACCAATTGCGGGAAATCTTTACGCTCGATTTCGTAAGGTGGATCAATCATGACCAATCCACGTTTTTCTTTCGGCGGAATGACACCCATTAAACCTTCATAAAAATCACGCTCATGTAGGCCCGCACGTTTATCACGAATATTTAAATACAATTGCTGAAACACATCACGCTGCATTTCAAAAATAGTTGCTTTATCAATATCACGCATACCCTCAAGTGCAAACCAAGGTGAACCTGGATAAGCGCCTTTACCAGAACCGACGCGCATATCTTCAACAATTTTAAGATATTGTTTTACACCTTCAGGCGCATTACGCTTAATCGAATCGTCAAGCTTGACCAAACGATGGATACCCGTTAAGAATTCACCTGATTTTTGTGCTTCAGACCTAGATAAATCATATTTACCTGCACCACCATGGGTATCGATATATCGATAAGGTTTATCTTTAGCATTTAAACGAGCGAGCAGTTGAAGCAAAAGTACATGCTTCATAACATCGGCAAAGTTACCCGCATGGAAATGGTGACGGTAATTCATGTTGACAATTATTCCTCAATTCAACCGATAGTTTAACATGAAAGAAAAAAGTATTCTTTAGCGTTGATGTGATCGTCTAAAATTGCAATGTAATTAAACAAATATCTTAGGAACTTTATGCAATCCTCTTCCATTACTACATCTTGGAATATAGATAAAATCTTAGATGATTTAAATGAATCAGGATTTGCGCTGATTGATCATCTATATTCATCTAAATATGTCTCTGCGCTTGTACAAGAATGTAGTTCTCATTTAGAACAGTTTCGAGCCGCAGGTGTACAGAATGGCGTCGTCAGCCACATTCGTAGTGATCATATTTTATGGATTGATGGTCAACTGCCTATTGCTCAACAACATATTCAAGTTTTACAAGATTTGTCTCAAATTTTAAATCAAGCTTTTTATCTCGGCATTAAAGAAGTTGAGGCTCATTTCGCTTGCTATCAAGCAGGAGAGTTTTATGCCTTGCATCGAGATAACCCTCAGAAAAAAAATGATCGTATGATTTCGACTGTTTTTTATTTGCATGAGAGTTGGCAAGAAGAGTTTGGTGGGCAATTACGCCTACAAGATAAAAATGGCAATTGGCATATTATTGAACCCCTACCCAACCGACTGGCTATTTTCCAAAGTGATTTATTGCATGAAGTGCTACTTTCAAATCATCAACGTCTATCGATTACAGCTTGGTTACGTAGTAGCGGTTCTATTTGGAAATAGTTCTACCCTTTAAATTACTAAAAATAGCCCTATATAACACCAACAACTGAAGATTTTGGATCAATACATGTCGAATCAAACCAAACAAGTGATTGCTCGAATTGGTGAAACTGACCAACTTTTTATAGAGAGTAACTCACCTGAGCTTGCTTTAGAGCGCGCTGATTTGCGTTTACAGTTGGTCGTATTGAGCCATTTACGCCAAGAACAATTACATTTTTTACAAGAAGCAATTGTTTTATTGGAACAGGCGCGAGTTGAATATGAAGAAATGCCTCTGAGTCTGTATT
Source organism: Acinetobacter sp. Z1 (assembly GCF_024296945.1). Classification (NCBI taxonomy): domain Bacteria; kingdom Pseudomonadati; phylum Pseudomonadota; class Gammaproteobacteria; order Moraxellales; family Moraxellaceae; genus Acinetobacter; species Acinetobacter sp. Z1. The sequence goes on from NZ_CP101115.1 coordinate 3,035,178, forward strand.
TAAATCTGTCTTTATGCCTTGCAAAGGCGTATATGATTTATTTCGAATTGACCAAGGAGCAACGGTTTGCCTTAATTACCCAGCAAATCCTTAAACCTTTGGCGTATACCGAACACTTAGAGATTTATTTTTTCTTGGCTTACGCTTCAGCTGCTAAACAAGAACAAGCATTAACACGGCATTGGCTAACGAAATACCTATCTTGCTTAGATCATGATTTAGAGTTGTTACACGCGCATCCTGCTTTTACGCAAGCACGTCAACAAGAATGGTTCAAAATACTCATTAAAAATAAAGCTCACTAATGCGAGCTTTATTTTTAATATTAAAATCAGTTCGTGCTATCTACATGTAATTGCTGATTCAACTCATCAATCACGATCGCCCATTCATCATCTTTTTCCCAATGGCTTTTTAGAAAATCACGCTGACCTGCACTCCAAAACTCAGCTTCATGTAATTTTTGATCAGCACTGAGTTGATGGTTTTTCACAAATGTTTCAATAGCTGCCTCATCCGCTCCAAGTCCTAGTTGTTCGAATAACAGTTCTAGTGTCGGTTGTTGTTCAAACATCTTATTCTCCTATACTTCCTATATCCAAATAATCTAACAATTAAAATGATCTAGTTGCAGATGTATGTCTATATTTTCTTGTTGTTTTTTGTGTGTACTCAGCATAAAAAAAGCACCTTATAAAAGGTGCTTTTTCAATCTATCAAAAAGATAAATTATTTAACCATGTCAGCAATCGCTGCACGCTCTTCTTCTAACTCATTAAGAGTGAAGTTGATACGCTCACGGCTGAATTCGTCGATTTCAAGACCTTGAACGATTTTGTATTCACCGTTTTCAGTCGTTACAGGGAAACCGAACATTACGCCTTCAGGAATACCATAAGAACCGTCAGAAGGAATACCCATTGTTACCCATTTGCCGTTTGTGCCAAGAGCCCAATCACGCATATGGTCGATTGCAGCATTTGCAGCAGAAGCAGCAGAAGACAAACCACGTGCTTCGATAATCGCAGCACCACGTTTACCAACAGTTGGAAGGAATACATCTTTATTCCATTCTGCATCGTTGATTTTGTCTTTTAAGCTTACGCCATTTGCTTTAGCAAAACGGTAGTCAGCATACATTGTTGGAGAGTGGTTACCCCAAACTGTCATATCTTCGATGTCAGAAACTGCAACACCTGCTTTTTGAGCAAGTTGAGTTAATGCACGATTGTGATCAAGACGTAACATTGCTGTAAAGTTTTTCGCTGGAAGATCTGGAGCAGATTTCATTGCGATATAAGCATTTGTATTTGCAGGGTTACCTACAACCAATACTTTAACATCACGGCTTGCAACTTCGTTAAGTGCTTGACCTTGACCAATGAAGATCTCGCCATTCACTTTTAACAAGTCAGCACGTTCCATACCAGGACCACGTGGACGTGAACCAACTAATAAAGCATAGTCAGCATCTTTAAATGCAACTTTAGGATCATCAGTCCCGATCATGCCTGCCAATAATGGGAAAGCACAGTCATCAAGTTCCATCATCACGCCTTTAAGCGCTTGTTGAGCTTTCTCAAAAGGAACTTCAAGCAATTGTAAAATGACTGGTTGATCTTTACCTAACATTTCACCGCTTGCGATACGGAATAATAAGCTATAACCAATTTGACCAGCAGCGCCTGTAACGGCAACACGAACGGGTTGCTTCATGTGATATTCTCCAATGAGATGCGTTTGCACAATTGAACGCTATTATGGTTCAACTGAATTATCATAAACGGCAAAGATTGTACTCTAATGCGAACTCAGATGCATGTAAAAGAGAATGGATTTCAACAAAAGTCTGATAGAAAATACAAATTAAGCCAGAAAAAAGCTTAATAACTACCTTTAATTGTAAATTCATTCGGGCATCCTGAAACAATATGACTTGCACATTGTTTGTACTGACCATTCTTTTGATAACACACTCGAATTTCAGTCAGAAATGAATCAAATCGTGAAGATTGGCAAGTAAAACGGATACCATTTGGCGGTAATGCTGGGTTGAGCTTGGTAAATTGCTGTCTCAGGTTTTCTTTTTGAACTTCAATTGTGTTTGGACTGGTCAAATCAGCAGGAACTTTTAGTCTTTCTGCAAAATTGATAATCGTTCTAAAATATTGACTGGCATTCATTGGTACACAACCACCAACATTTTGCCAAAGTTGTACCCTTGCATTTTCATCAGGCATGATACGAGCCACTACTTTTGCCTGTAACGGCGTAAGTTTTGCAGAAGTCCGAGTTTCACAATCACGCCCAACAGGAACTTCAGGCAATAAACTTGAAATTGTTAAAGAATAACCCTCTAAACATTTTCTTTGCTTTTGTCTTGATGAGTCAAAAGCGCAGGCCGCAGGCGTCATTTGTACATGCATCACATAGCCTGAAATATCAGCATTATCAGCCGCGTATAATGGTGCACTAAATGATATGAATAGATAGCAAATTAATGCCTTCATCATTCTCATCATTTGCCCCTTGCGTAAATTGATTGACTTCATCAAATATAAAAAATTCATTACTTCACATTAAACATCGTTATGACTTTAAGGTTGATTCAGCACAGGAATCGTACTCATCCTCTTCTCTAAAGATTGAGCACCCTGCCCTAATACAACGCCATAATGTGTGGCATTGGTCATGACATGTTTAACGTAGTCACGTGTTTCTAATAATGGGATAGTTTCAGTATATTGATCAGCGCTGATCACTTGCGAATCAGATTGCCAACGACGGGCCCGATTTGGTCCCGCATTGTAGCCAGCAGTCGCTAGCACAGCATTGCCGCTGAGTTGGCTCTGAATCATTGATAAATAATAAGTACCATAACGGATATTCGTATTCATCTCGCTTAATGCTGCTGGGTTATAAGTTTCACCCATTTGACGTGCAATCAATTTTGCTGTGTTTGGCATAATTTGCATTAAGCCACCAGCACCTATATGAGAACGTGCTGAAGTGACAAAACGACTCTCTTGGCGCATTAAACCATATGCCCAAGCAGGATCAATCCCTGCATTATAGCTATGACTAGTTACATTACTGCGATGTGGTGTTGCATAACGATATGTATCATTATGACGAGATGTCGTGCGATCAGCCGCATAAATAGCGCGATCGTACCAACCCATATCATGCGCACGTTTAGCCGCAGCCAAAATTAATCCATCATCTTTTTGCAAATACGCTTGGCGAACCGCCCAGTTCCATTCACGATTGGTGTAATTCGCAGGTGCGTTTACATCTCTTAATGCAAATGCACGTCTAAAATGAATATTTTGACTCAGACGCTGAGCATCTTGCGCGCTTGGCTGCTCATTATAAGGTTGATGATTGTACCGCTCGCCTATACGATCTTTCGCAAGTAGGTTGTGATAGTCATCACCGGATTGAGCTAATTTACGATAAATTTGTTGGGCAGCTTGTTTTGACTCTTTATCAGAACGCTGCTCAGATGCACGCGCAAGCCAATATTGCCAACGATCCTCTTGCTTTTGCGAAACTGACATGGCATCAATTGCACGAATCAAACTTTCCCATGCACCAAATCGAATTGCTTGGCGTGCATAAATTTCCGCTTCTTCAGGGCTAAATGGATAACCATAACTTTGATCATAAGCATTTAATACTTGTCGATTAAAGCCATTTTTCATGACAGTCGTACCGCCAATATAACCAATCGTACGATATAAATATTTTTGCACTGCGGGAGGTGTATCTTGAGCCACACGCTGAATATTCCCTAAAGCATTGGTTAAATCACTGTCAGCAACTCGCCCTAAAGCAAAAATCAAATAGGCATAATCAGCATCATTTGATTTAGGCGCACTCCACAAATACCCTAAAGGATTTGCTTGAATTTGATTAAACTGAGCCAAAGAAAGATTTAATCCAATCGTCTGTGCTGTAGCGACAGCTTGTCCTGACTGACCTGCGCGTAATTGTCCCCATAACCTTTGTTGACGATCTTGTGCAGTCATTAACGGACTAGAAAGCATTAACCGTCCTAAGCCATTACATGCTTCAGGTTGAGAGCCGGTGGCTAACCAAATATCTTTATATTCCGCATAGACTAAACTATCACCCGTTTGTGCTCTCACTTGCGCAACTGCACAGCTTTCATCTTGGTCAGGATTTGTCACATAACTTAAAACAGGTTTTGCTTCACTATAATTTGCTTGTTTTACTTTTTCTTCGACGTAATCGGCAGCTAATTTTTCAGCCATAGCAGATTGAGGATAGCGTTGGGCAAAACTAATAATTGAGCTAGCAGGCTGAAATCCAAGATTAGTATTCAATTTCCAATATTCAGGATAGTAACCCAATGCATCGTTTTGCATATCAAACTGATACTGATCGAGCAAAGCAGTATTGCCAGAATTTGCAGCACGTAAAGCATCATTAAATTGCTCATCTAAAGCATATACAGATGAACAAACAATCATTCCACCTACCGCCATAATTTGGCGGAAGTTTTTCTTGTTATTGAATTTATTGCTTACTGTCATTATAAAATCATGCTGCTTATTCATCTTCATCAATACATTTGCCCAATTTTGCCCTGCCGTCATAGTTTAATAAGTCTGGCTTCCTACAATTGTTGTGTTATGTAACTTGCTGATTCATATTCATTAAAATTCACGTAATTTTATCCACAAAGTGTCCATTTTTGTCACTTTTTTATTCTCTGCGTTCTATTAAAAATGCTGTTATAATTCGCGGTTTGTTGATACCCACCTCGTTTTAGGAGCCTGCATGACGGTTCAAACATTCATTCCCAGTGCTATAAAAGCTGCTGCAGAAAACACTGTTACCCAGCCAATGCACACCGCTGATGTTTCAATTAAGAAATTATATATTGAAACGCAAGGGTGTCAGATGAATGAGTATGACAGTCACCGTATGGCAGACTTATTAGGTGATTCACATGGTTATGTGCTCACTGACAATCCAAATGATGCAGATATTCTACTGATGAATACCTGTTCGATTCGTGAAAAAGCACAAGAAAAAGTTTTCAGTGGTTTAGGTCGTTGGCGCAAACTGAAAGAACAAAATCCTGATTTAGTAATTGGTGTCGGTGGCTGTGTTGCATCTCAAGAAGGTGACAATATCCAAAAACGTGCACCTTATGTAGACATGGTTTTTGGTCCACAAACTTTGCACCGTTTGCCGCAGATGTTAGATCAGCACCACGCTCAAATTGAGAAACCAAAGAAAGAAAAAATCAAATTGGTTGATATTTCTTTCCCAGATATCGAAAAGTTCGACTTTTTGCCTGAACCACGTGTAGAAGGCTTTAAAGCATTTGTTTCGATTATGGAAGGCTGTTCTAAATACTGTTCATTTTGCGTCGTGCCGTATACACGCGGTGAAGAGGTTTCTCGTCCACTGGATGATGTTCTCGCTGAAATTGCAGGTTTAGCTGAAAAAGGTGTTCGTGAAATCAGCTTGCTTGGTCAAAACGTCAACGGCTATCGTGGTGAAACCTTCGAAGGTGAAATTTGCACCTTCCCTGAATTACTTCGCTTAGTCGCAGAAATCCCTGGAATTGGACGTTTACGTTATACCACCTCTCACCCGCTTGAGTTTTCTGATGAATTAATTCAATGCTATCGTGATTTACCACAAATGGTTTCACATTTACATTTGCCAGTACAAAGTGGTTCAAACGATGTGCTTCAGGCAATGAAACGTAATCATACCATTGATGTGTATATCGATAAAATTGCTAAATTGCGTAAAGTCCGTCCAGATATGCACTTATCGAGCGATTTTATTATCGGTTTCCCAGGTGAAACAGATGAGCATTTTGCTGAAACTTTACAATTCATTAAAGATTTAGATTTTGATCATTCTTATAGTTTTGTTTATTCAAAACGCCCAGGTACACCTGCTTCGGATTTACCCGATAGCACACCTGAGCAAGTGAAAAAAGATCGCCTAGCGCAAGTCCAACAAGTGATCAAGCAATCAAGTATTGATAAAACGGATGCCATGCTCGGTAAAATTGAGCGTGTTTTGATTGAAAAAGTGTCGGATAAAGATCCAAATGTTTTAATCGGAACTGCTGACAATACACGTTTAGTTACCTTTGTCGGTGACGCAGCGTGGATCGGGCGTTTCGCGGAGATTGAGATCACTGAAATCAAAACTTTAAATTTAGTTTATGGTGAACTCTTGAATCTTGAACCTGACGTGGCGTAATGTAAGGGTATTCCTACAAAGCAACAAAAAGGGTTTCTCTTGACTGCAGCGATTCGACGTACAGTAACGTTTCCTGAGATTTCAATGGAACGTTTAAAAAGCATGCTCGGTGCGTATAACGGGCATTTAAAACAAATCGAACAACGTTTAGATGTCAAAATTACTCACCGAGGCGATGCCTTTTATTTGGATGGTGATCTAGAAGCGGTCGAAAGAGCCGAAGCACTATTGCAACGGCTCTTTCAAGAATCAGAAATGACCTCACAAATCAGTGCAGATTTATTACATCTACTGATTCAATCCTCACAAACTGATCGCAACTTTGAATTGGTCAGTGAGAAACTTGATGAATATGATGCACCTATGGATGTATATTTTCAGACTCGTAAAGGTCGTATCAATCCTCGTGGTGCCAACCAAAAACGTTATGTACAACGTATTTTACAAAGTGATATTTCTTTCGGTGTGGGACCTGCTGGTACAGGTAAAACCTACTTAGCAGTTGCCGCTGCGGTTGATATGCTTGAACGTAACGAAATTCAAAGAATTTTACTGGTACGTCCAGCCGTTGAAGCAGGCGAAAAATTAGGTTTTTTACCCGGTGATCTGACTCAGAAAATCGACCCTTATTTACGCCCACTTTACGATGCACTCTATGAAATGCTGGGCTTTGAAAAAGTAGCAAAACTGATTGAGCGTCAAGTGATTGAAGTTGCTCCGCTTGCCTATATGCGTGGACGCACCCTTAACCATTCTTTCGTGATTTTAGATGAAGCGCAAAATACCACACCTGAACAAATGAAAATGTTTCTGACGCGTTTAGGTTTTGGTTCCCGTGCTGTTATTACTGGTGATGTAACTCAGGTCGATTTACCTCGTGGGCAACAATCTGGCTTAGCGCAGGCATTACGTGTACTTGAAAATGTACATGAAATTCATATTACTCATTTCCACTCTCGAGATGTGGTGCGTCACCAATTGGTGCAAAAAATTGTTGAAGCTTATGAAGGTTGGGACAACGAGCAACAACGTTTATCTGCTGAAGCTCGTGCTGAACGAAAAGCAAAACAAGAAGCATTAATTGCAGAAAATGACTCTGCTGCGGATGCGCAACACTCTTAAAGTAACCTCCGATCCCCCTTTTATAAGGGGGATGATTTTAAGGATCTATTTTGAAAATCAATTTAAGTCTTCAACAAGACTTTCAAGCTGCTGAATTACCACTTAAACGTGGTCAAATCAAAAAAAATATCGAAACTGCACTACGTCATGTCGGTTTTGACGTCGATTGTGAAATTGGTATTGCATGTGTTGATATTGCAGAAAGCCAAGAACTAAATTTGCAATACCGTGAGAAAGACAAACCTACCAATGTATTGTCTTTTCCAAGTGATATTCCTGAAGAAATGCTCAGCTTACTCGATACTGAGCCTCTAGGAGACTTGGTGATTTGTATTCCTGTCGTTTTACAAGAAGCAGCCGAACAACAAAAAATACCAACTGATCATTTCACTCATTTACTGGTACATGGCATCTTACATTTGCTCGGCTATGACCATGAAACCAGTGAGGCGGAGGCTGAAGAAATGGAAGCTTTAGAAATTGAGATTCTGAAAAAAATGGGTATCGCCAATCCTTATCAAGCTGATGAAAGTTAAACCTAAACCTTATGTATATTGTTATTTTTAAAGCCACAATCAAGCAACTCGATGCAACTTATTCAGAAATGGCACTAAAGCTGAGAAATAAAGCGTTAAGCCAATTTAACTGTGTCAAATTTGAAGCATGTAGTGAAAATGGTTTTGAAATAGCCCTGTCTTACTGGAACAGCCTTGAAGATATTAGGCTTTGGCAGCAAGACGCTGAGCATCAAGTGGCCCAGCGCTTGGGTAAAGAGAAATGGTATCAGGACTTTAGTGTTGAAATCTGTAAGGTTGAACGTGCTTATTCGAATCAAAATAAGATGTGAATAAGTGCAAACTTATCCACATCTTAAATAGAAAATGGCTGAATTCAGCTATTTCCCATTTTTAGAATTGATAACGTAGAGTTAATGTTGCATTACGTGGCGTGCCTTGAGTGATCTGTCCATATGCAGGGAATACACCGTAATATCCCTCATCAAATACATTATTGATGTTTAATTGAGCTGAGAAGTCTTTATTAATTTTGTACTTTGCCATTAAATTAACCAAAGCATAAGAACCTTGCTCAATTTTAGGATTTGCCGCCACTGGTGCATTGCTTGCAAGTACATAAGTATTGCTTTGCCAATTTACTCCACCACCAATACTCACGGCATCCCAATGACCTGGAAGCTGATAGGTTGTATAAGTCTGAATCGATTTACGAGGAAGTTGAGTATTGATATCAACATCATTGGCATCTGTTGCTTTATATTGGCTATAACCAGCAGTAACATTCCAACTTGGCGTGATCTGACCAGCGACTTCAAGTTCAAAACCTTGGCTTTCAGCACCTTTTGCAGCCCTATAATAAACCTCTTTCGTTCCATTTCGATCTATCAAACCAGCTTCTTGTGCAAGATTATCTTGTTTAATATTAAAAAGTGCTAAAGATCCATTTAAGCGATTATCAAACCAAGATGATTTAAAACCAATTTCTGTACTATTTCCTTCAATTGGATCTAAATAGTTGTTATTAAAATCTCTTGCATCCTGTGGCTGAAAAATACTGGTATAGCTTACATATGTAGAATAATTGGAATTGATGTCATACACCAATCCTGCATAAGGAATAAATTCATGTTCATATTTAATCTTAGGGGCTGTTGAACCTAAATCCTTTTCATAATCAGTTACTCGACCACCAACAATTAACTTCAGTGGATCAAGTAAAGAAAACTGTGTAGCTGCAAAAATTGCATTTTGTTTAACTTTATAACTTTCCGAAGGACTCCAGTTACTCCATACAGGCTCTGGCAGAGAAGTATTCCAATCATAAATGCTTCCAGGTGTTTGCGTTGTACCAGATCGCCCCAAAGCCTCGAAATCTTGATTTGAGTATTGATATCCTGCGACAACTTTATGATTTCGACCAAACAAATTGAACTTACCATCTAATTGTAACGTAGCATTATCTTGATCAACATTCACTTTATATGAACCAGCAAAACCAGATAGCCCTAAGCCTGTTGTTTTATCAGGATTTCCAGAAACATAAAATAGTTTTGAATCTGCCTCTCTTTTGCCATGTGCATAAGACAATTTGACATTCCAGTCCTCGTTAATCTTGTGCGTTAAATCAGTAAACCAATTGGTATATTTAACATTCCAGCGTGTCCAATCTTGAGTTGTTGTTGTACCTTTTTTAAGATTTGTCCGTGTACCATCACTAAAGAAAACTGGTAAACCACCCCACATCGGACCACGCGGATCATCTTCTTGATAGCTCACACCTGTTGACACTAATGTTGAGTCGGTTAAATCAGCCTCAGCCGTGAGCATTACGGTCAAACGCTCTTTACTCAACAAATCCGTAAAACTATCGCCTTGTTCATATTGCGCCACAGCCCGTCCACGTAAAGAACCAGACTCATTTAAACTATTCGCAATATCGCCCATCACACGATAATTGTTCCAACTTCCTCCGCTAACCTCAATATTAGCGGCAGGCACTTTGCTTATCGCACGCTTACGAACCATATTGATTGCTGCAGAAGGATTTCCTGTTCCTGTTGTTAGACCTGTTGCACCTCGTACAATATCAATATGATCATAAATTGCTGTACTTGCGAAAATTTCTCCAGAAGACCACGGTAAAGTATAAGATGTTGGAATTCCATCAATAATATAATTATCAATAACAAAGCCGCGTGAATACAATCCACCACGATTCGTTTCATAACGATTTACAGTCAATCCCGTTACGTTTTCAGCAACCTCAACTAATGTCGTTAATCCTTGATCTTGTATTCGTTGCTGTGTAACTACAGAGACAGATTGAGGAATTTCTTTTAATGCAAGATTTAAAGGTAAAGCGGTAGAAGCTGTTTCTGCTGTATAAGAATCAGTGGATTTTACACTTTCAGCTTTTACTACAATCGTCGGTAATTTTGCATTTTCATTACTGTTATCACCTTCTGCAAAAGCCAATGAAGGTAATAAGATGGCAGCCATTGCCAATACAAGCGGGTGTGCTTTAAATACATTTAAAGATGGATTTTGATGCATGAAATATGTCCTTATTGCAAGGGGGCGGCTTTGAAAACATGCACCTCATTCCCCCGAAAAATTTTAAGAAGGGTGCATTGATTTCCAAAAGGAGATTTAATAAAAAAGATATAGCAAATGATAATCGTTTTTATTAGCAATTCAAGTTTTGTTGAGTTAATTTAATCTATTGTTTTCTTTATTTAAAATTAATAATCTCCATAAAACAAAAATCAAATAATTGTTTTTTAATATTTTTTAAATTATTTTTAATTTTCTTGGATTATGAAGCACACTGTATTAATGCACTTCAAATTCTGCATCTACTGGATCAAAGCGCCATGTCCGAATAATGCGTAATTCTGAAATATCTTTTTTCATAGTGGCATCAAATGTTCCAAATGGCGCACCGCGACGAACCGATGCTTTCGCAGCCTCATCCAAAATGCTATGCCCAGAACTTTCAATTAAACGGATTGCACGAATCCCACCTTGAGCATTTAGAATCACCATTAAACGAACCTCGCCGCTCAAGCGTTGTTGCTTGGCTTCATTCGGATAATAACGATTTCCATACAACTCAACTTTTTGACGGAATTTATCCAAATATGCAGCAGATGCATCTTGTTTAGCTTGAATGCCGTCTACTGTTTTAATGCGCTGTTTACGACTAAAATTTTGTTGTCGTTGTAAATACTGCGCCTCTAAACTCGCAACCATTGCCGCTTTCGCTTGAAATTGACTTTGTAATTCATCTAACGACTTTTTACGCTCACTTTGTTCAGCTTGTTTTTGCCAACTTAAAACGGTCATCAAGACCTTTTCTTCAAACTTTAATTCTCTTTTCTGTTGAATCTTTTCTAAACTTTCAAGTTCAGCTTCGCCGGTCGTAGCATCTGCTTGCATAGGTGAAGGCATATCACTAGACATGCGATGTGCTTCACGGAACTCACCAGAACCTTTTTGATCAGCCTGCGCCAAGAAATCTGCATCTTTAACTTTATCAGAACTAGTCCGAACCGTTACTGCGATTTCTTTGGTTGAGGTATCTGAAGGTGATGGCATTGCAAATTGGATGGTAAGTATTACAAGATGCATGAATATTGCGAAGACAACTGCTCCGACAAAAATTGGATCTTGCCACCAATACTGTAACAGGTGAGAACGAAAATTTATTTTCTTTAGCATAGCTATTAAAGCGACAAAAAATGCCTCATCCCCGACGGTAACACCGTATAAAAAATAGAACCAATATTCAAAAAATTACAAAAATGTGATCCACTTATAGTTACAGTGTTTCCATACCATCATTTTATGAAAATGTAGCAATTAATTTTGCTACACTGCAAGTCAGAAATTTATTTTATTTTTAGTTAATACAAAGATTGTGACATTGCATTTGGGTTTTTATAGCTTTAATGCCCGCTATAGATCATTTCACTTTCTGGAACAGCTTTTATGCAAACGCTAATTTCATCTGTGGTTAAACGTCTACGTAAAGTTTACCAAAAAGCCGAAGATTTCATCGAAGAAGAAAGAGAGTTTTCACTTTCACAAGTATTTGTGAACGCGACAATGGAGCGTTACGTCACTGAAAATGTAGAAATCATGCAAGATTTACATGCAGATCTTTATGATGGGTGGCTACGTTTGTACACAACCTTAGATGTTAAAGGTTTGTATACAACGCTTTCGGTTGATCTAAAATTGATTCAGATGGAAATGAATCAAAATGTGCAACTCATGGTTTTTGAACAAATTAGTAATACCCAAGTCATTGAGGCAACATTTAAAAATATTTTTCAGAAATGGGGCTTTTATCTCGCTATTTGGTACTATCAAAAATTCCGTGAAGAAGACCCTCTTGGGAAAATCTTAGAACACTTTGAAGTAGTTAAAGTTCAAGATGAATTACTGTATCTCGATTTAAATCGTTGGCTTGGAAAAAAACAGAGCATTATTGACACATTAAGTAAAGTACATGTCAATCGTGCCAGAGTTCGCCCTGCTGAATTAATCGTTTGGGGTAATGTCAATTTAGCGGCAATGTTATCAGCATCTAGCGATGATGATTATGATGAAGACCTATTAGATGACACAATTGTCACTCCGATCGAGCAAAAAGAAAGAAGTAAAAGGTAAACCTATCTAGCTCAAAAGTGATATGCATAATTATCAAGTCATATCACTTTCAAGGTTACACATCTGCATGATTTATACGAAAAATTAACAACTGCCACGTAAAAAACCTGATCTTTTCTTCATAATCTACAGGCATAATAGCCGTAAATCGTAATGATAAATGAGTGATTCATTGATATAAATCATTCAAAGGATATAGTGTTATGACAAAGAAATTATCGAAAGTGCTTAGTATCGCTACCGTGAGTTCTGCTGCCATTTTAGCGGCAAGCCTATCTAGTCATGCATTAGCGATGGCTCCATTTCAAGCAAGTTATCAATTCAGCTACAATAATAAGAACCTCGGTTCAGCAACACGTACCCTATCTCAACAGGGAAACAATTGGACTTATAAATTTGTTGCAAAAGCGGGTGGTATTGCCTCTGCATCTGAAACAAGCCAATTTAGTTTTGTAGATAACAAAATCACTTCACAGAAATTTAGCCGTAGTAGCAAAATTTTAATCCACAACAACACCATGAATATTAATTTCAATCCAAGCGCGAAAGTTATTAATACTAAAAAAGATGATAAGGCTCGATCATTTGCATGGCAAGCAGGTGCATTGGATGAGTTAAATGCTGAACTACAAATTCGTGAAGATTTAAAAAGTAATTCGCTTAAAACCAAATATTTGATTGCTGATGCAAAAGCATTAGATGATCGTCGATTTGTCAAACAAGGCACAGAAACAATTAAAACCAATTATGGAACATTCAATACAATCAAAGTGGTTATGCAACATGATAAAGCTGAACGTAACACCGTATTTTGGTTAGCACCTCAACTTGATTACTTGCCAGTCAAAATGGCACATAATGATGGAAAATCATCTTATGGCTTATTATTAACAGGCTATACCGGTAAAACCAACTAACCATCTGGTCAATTTTAGCTTGCATTTTTTTAGATGCTTTTTAAAATATGCCTTTGCTTGAATAAGCATCCGTTTAGAGGATTCTCCCGTGTACGCTTTAGAACAGAAAATCTTAAATGAAGGTATCGTTCTATCTGATCAAGTCTTGAAAGTAGACGCTTTCTTGAATCACCAAATCGATCCAGTATTAATGCAACTGATTGGTAAAGAGTTTGCTGCGCGTTTTAAAGATGCAGGTATTACAAAAATCATTACTATCGAAGCTTCTGGTATCGCACCTGCAATCATGGCAGGCTTAGAACTTGGTGTTCCTGTGATTTTTGCTCGTAAATACCAGTCATTAACCCTAAAAGATGATCTTTACCGTTCTAAAGTGTTCTCTTTCACCAAGCAAACTGAAAGTACCATTGCTATTTCAAACAAACATCTGAGTTCATCGGATAAGGCATTGGTGATTGATGACTTCTTGGCAAATGGTCAAGCTGCATTGGGTCTAATCGATCTTATTCATCAAGCCAATGCTGAAGTTGTTGGCGTAGGTATTGTGATTGAAAAATCATTCCAACCAGGTCGTGATGTATTGATCGAAAAAGGTTATCGCGTGGAGTCATTAGCACGTGTTAAATCTTTAGAAAATGGTAAAGTTACTTTTATTACTGAATAATAATTCCTAAATACAAAAAGCGCTTTAAAGCGCTTTTTGTATTTTTAAAGAATAGAAATATTATAAGCGGGAATAATCAAGTATCATTCCCTATTGAGCAAATCGAACTGATTAACTCGTTCAGCCTGCAAGTTCATAAACGATTTTAGAGACAGTTATGCGTACCTATTTAGACCTTTTACAACATATCCTTGACAATGGCGGCGACAAAGGCGACCGCACTGGCACAGGTACACGTTCAGTATTTGGTCATCAAATGCGCTTTGATCTGGCTCAAGGTTTCCCCCTATTGACTACCAAGAAAGTACACTTTCGTTCGATTGTGATTGAGCTACTTTGGTTCCTCAAAGGCGATACCAACGTTCAATATCTAAAAGACAATAAAGTTTCTATTTGGGATGAATGGGCAACAGCAGAACAAACCGCTCGTTTTGGTCGTCCAGAAGGTGAACTTGGTCCTGTCTATGGACACCAATGGCGGAACTTTGGTGCAACCCAAAATGAAGATGGTATTTATCAGCAAAACGGCTTTGATCAAATCAGTTGGCTAATCAACGAAATCAAAACTAATCCAAACTCACGTCGTTTGATTGTCTCTGGCTGGAATCCAAACGAAGCAGGTAAAGTTGCATTACCGCCTTGCCACACCTTATTCCAATTTTTTGTTCAAGATAATAAATTGTCCTGCCAGCTTTATCAGCGCAGTGCCGATGTATTTCTAGGCGTACCTTTTAATATTGCAAGCTATGCCCTACTTACACATATGATTGCTCAAGTATGTGGTTTAGGTGTAGGTGATTTTGTTTGGACTGGTGGTGATACCCATTTATATGCCAACCATTTTGAACAAGCAAAGTTACAACTCAGCCGTGAACCATTATCTTTATGTGAATTAAAACTAAATCCAGAGATTAAAGACATCTTTGATTTTAAATTTGAAGATATTGAAATCATAGGTTATGAGTCACATCCAGCAATCAAAGCACCTGTAGCAGTTTAAAGAGAGATAGTAAAATGGCATGGCAAGGTGTAGAAGTTGTTCACGTCGTAGCAATGGATAAAAACAACTGTATCGGCAAGGGTAATGCATTACCGTGGCATATCTCTGCTGATTTAAAGCATTTCAAAGCAATCACCCAAGGTGGGGTGGTTATTATGGGACGCAAAACCCTTGAATCAATGGGTCGCACACTTCCTAATCGCGTGAATTGGGTCATTACTCGTGACCCATCTTGGCAATTTGACGGCGTAAAAGTTGCACATACGATTGAAGATGCATTGAATAATGCACTTACAGATGCACAACACGCTGAAAAAGCATCTTTATTTATTATTGGTGGTGGAGAGATTTTTACTCAAACGCTGAATATCGCAGATCGTCTTGAACTGACTAATGTTGATCTCGATGTACAAGGTGATGCACATTATCCAAAAATTCCCGCGGAATTTAAAAAAGTAAACTCAGAGCAACAGCATGATGAGAAATCAAATATAGCTTTTGAGTTTGCGACCTACCAAAAATAAAAATGGATCATAGATGGCTATGCATAATATTGGATCACGAGAGTTTTTTATCGCTTTAGGGATTGGTGTTCTGCATAGCCTGTTTACGTTCTTCATTGTTATTTCAAGTATTTGGCTATGTTTAGCTTTGTGGATTCAACAACCACTAGGCACGCTCTTTACTCGTATAGTCATTATTCTGTGGTGTTTATTTGCTTTAAGCTTAATCGGCGTGTACGTGAGTGGACATATTTTTAGTCGACGTGCTGATATTCTTATCTATTGTGCGGCATTTGCTTGCTCATTAATTTGGTATTTTTCCCTAGATGCACGACAAGATCGGGACTGGGATCCTGAAGTTGCCAAACAATTTAGTTATGAGAAAAAAGATAATATCGTTCGCATACATAATGTGCGCAATTTTAACTGGCACCCTGATGGAACTTACGATGTTCATTGGGAGGATCGTACATTTGATCTCAATAAAATTACGGGGATCAATGTCATTGCCTCTTATTGGATGGGACCACAAATTGCTCACACCCTATTAAGCTTTGATTTCTCTGATCAAAAACCACTTGTTTTCTCGATTGAAATTCGTAAAGAAAATGGCGAAGAATTTTCAGCAATCGGCGGTTTTTTTCGTAAATATGAACTCAGCCTTATTGCTTCAGATGAAAAAGATATTGTGTATACACGCAGTAATATTCGTCATGAACAAGTTTATTTGTTCCCAATTAAAATGCCAGAAGCTGAACGAAAAGCGCTTTTTATTGAATACCTGCATAAAACTGACGAATTACGCACTGAGGCAAAATGGTACAACACATTGACCAGTAACTGCACTACGCTGGTGTTTGATATGGTACAGGCGATTAACCCACAACGCTTACCTAAAGACTATCGCCTATTGGCTTCGGGATATTTACCCAACTATCTATATGATTTAAAAGCTCTTAATCAAAACTATACCATGAAAGAGTGGTATGGTTTAGCCCACATCAATCCTCGTGCTGAGCAATATCAAAAACAACCGAATCAAAGCAGTGAAGCTTTTTCAGAAGCGATTCGAGCAGGATTACCTCAGAGCCAATAGTTTAGAACGCATATTTAAAAATTCTTCTTTTTACAAGATAATACTGAATAAACCTTAACGCTTCACTAACTTTTGTTTTGATTAAAAAATAGAAAAAATAACGAATGGATAAAGAAGCCTATGTTAAAGCCCCTACTTGCCTCATGCATAATGATTGCATCAATTACTGCAACAGGTTGCGTAACCACACATTCATTTAGCACATCGAATCCATCAACATATAAAAAAGATTTTGAATTAGAAAATCAGGTTTGGATCGCAACAAAAATTAATCATATCGGTATTGAAACAAATCCACTGACAGGTAAACGTCCAAGCATCGAATTTGATGCAAAGAATAATCGCTTCTTTGCCAATGACGGTTGTAATCGCATACAAGGCAACTATGCACTCAAAGGAAATTACTTACGTTTAGACTCTATGACATCAACGGAAATAGCTTGTTTTAATCAAGAAATAAAATTGATAGCGAATCAATATAAGCAAGCATTGAACCATGTCGCGTCTTATCAAATTCATGGACAAGAGCTACGTTTACTAGATTCATCTGGAAAAATTTTGGTTCATTTTATTCGAGTTAATCAATCAAGAATGTAATCGTTATCTACAAAAAGTAAAAACTCATTATCAAGGCAGGCTTTTACTTTTGAAGGACATCGTTTACTTTATATGCATTGTTAAAATTAAAAATTGGGGAAATTAATGCAACAAGCACTATTGGGTGGTGGATGTTTTTGGTGTGTAGAAGCTGTTTTTTTACAACTGAAAGGCGTAGAAAAAGTAGTGAGTGGTTATGCGGGCGGTATCGTGCAAAATCCAAGTTACGAACAAGTTTGCCAAGGTACTACCCAACATGCAGAAGTAGTACTCATCGATTTTGATGAACAGCAAATCAACTATAGCCAACTGTTAAACGTATTTTTTACGACACATGATCCAACCACATTAAATCGTCAAGGCAATGACATTGGTACTCAATATCGTTCTGTCATTTACTATTTTAACGATGAGCAAAAGCAGCAAGCCGAACATGTTATTCAAACACTCGAAGAAGAAGGGTTAAATATTGTCACGGAACTCAGTCCTGTACCGACCTTTTATCCCGCTGAAGAATATCATCAAAACTTCTTTGCACGTAATCCATCACAAGGTTACTGCAATTTTAGTATCCCTCCTAAACTCTCTAAATTACGTGCCAAGTATCTAGACCTACTCAAAGACGAATAAGCATAAAAAAAGCAACTCCATGAGTTGCTTTTTTCTTTATATTGGCTTGTCTTAGTTTTCACTCACAAACGCAATATCACTTAAACCTGCTTCACTGGCACGAGACATCACTTGTGCAACCGTATCGTATTTAGACTCTTTGTCTGCACGTAACTGCACTGTCGGTTTTGTTTCTGCCTGCCCAGCTTCTTCAAAGCGTTTTTGCAGCTCATCTAAGCTAATAATTTGCGCATCCCAAGCCACTTCACCATTTTCATTAATACTAATGGTAATTGCCTTCGGTGGCGGATCTATAATTTCAGCTGTTGTTTTTGGTAAAGCTAATGGAATTGATGGGTTAGCAACCGTTGCTGTGACTAAAAAGATAATCATCAATACCAACATAATGTCGATCAGAGGAATGAGGTTCATCTCATTCATGCCACTATCGTGGTCTTCACCCAATTGAAAGCCCATTTTAAGCTTGACCTCCAACTAAACTTTGTTGAGTTGATTTAGTTTCTGCTTTTGTAATCGTTTCTTGCTGCAACATGGTATCGATTAACAAACTATGCGCTTGGTCTTGTAAATCATGTGCCAAGCCACGATTGAAACGTACACAAATGTTATAAGCCATCACCGCAGGAATCGCTACTGCAAGCCCCAGACCTGTCATGATCAATGCTTCACCTACTGGTGTTGCAACCTGAGCTAAACCAGCCTGTCCGCTTTTACCGACAGCAACAAGCGCATGGAAAATTCCCCATACTGTACCGAACAAACCCACAAACGGTGCAAGTGAAGCAATTGTACCCAGTACTGATATACCTTTTTCTGCTTGAGATTTCTCAGCAGAGATTTGGCGAAGCAATGCTTGTTCAGCAACTGCTTTACGCTGTTCAAATGATAAAGGCTGTAACTTCGCTTTAAGCGTCGCCAAAGCTTGAACAAGTTGACCATACGCCTGTTGCTTTAACTGGCGTGTACCTAAAATGCGCAGAATGAAAATAGTCCACGTCGCAATCGACATCGCTAAAAGGATGAAATACAGTGTTTTACTTACTGCATCTGCATGTTGCCAATAAACTGAAAAGTTCATATACGAACTCCTGATTTAATCTGTCACTAGGACGCAAATTTATTAAGGACTAAGATCAAACGGCTGCTCAGCTCGAATAGGATAAGCAACACCATTTTCCATATAAGGTTTAAACTTTGCACTTTTTACAGCACGTAATACTTTTTCATCTAAACTCGGTAAACCACTTGTGCGCGTAATGCGGACATTCGTAATTTTACCTTTTTCGTCAGCCTCGATTAAGACCATTACTGAACGTGTTTGGTTATCTAAATCTTTAGCTGTTACAGATAATTTTGGTGATCGACTCCACTGAACCCCTGAACCCCCAATCGATACACGTTTTGGAGATGGATCTGCTACTGGTTGAGGTTTAACCACTTCCTGAGCAGGTTGTGGTTTTTCAACCACTTTCTCAGTCACAGTCGTAACAACTTTGGTTTCAACTTTAGGCTCAATCTTTGGTTCAGTTTTTTGAAGTACAGGTTTTGCTGCTTCTTTTACCTGTTGAACCTTTTCAATCTTCTTCGGTGGAGGTAAAGGTTTTTCAACAACTTTAACTTCCTTCACTTCTTTTTTAGGTTCAGGCTTCGGCTGTTCTTTTGGTTTCGGTGGCTCAGGTTTAGGTGGTTCTTTAATTTTAACGAACTTCACCTTAAGCGGTTCTTTTTCGATTGGTCTTAATTCAATCGTTTTCATGTGGCTCACCGCCCACAAAACTCCCACATGTCCAATCACAACTGCAACGATGGCAGCAATGATTCTCTTTTTCATCGGGTTTGATGTATTTAATGTTGCAGGAGATGGACTCATAAGAATCTAAGTACCTAATAGATGGTGGCGCTTCTTAAAATAAAAAACGATCTCACTCATCGGATAGAACAATGAAAGTGCCGTAATAATAAATGAGAAGTGTTTTCATTTGCAACTATTTTTTTACAAACCAAAGCTAAACATCTGATTAGTTTAGTATAATCAATTAATCACAAGCAAAATGTTATAACATAACAATAATCACATAAAAAAAACATGCTGAATCAGCATGCTTTTTATATCTTAATAATGACTTAAAAAACCACCGTCTTGTTACCGTCAACAATAATACGATCTTCTAAATGCCATTTGACCGCGCGCGCCAATACATTACGTTCAACGTCTTCGCCTAACTCACGTAATTGTTCTACGTTATAATCATGACTCACACGCTCAACATCCTGCTCAATAATTGGACCTTGATCCAAATCAGCAGTCACATAATGTGCGGTTGCTCCGATCAATTTCACCCCTTTCTCATACGCTTGCTTATATGGGTTTGCGCCCACAAAAGCAGGTAAGAATGAATGATGAATATTGATAATTTTCATTTCCCATTGAGAAACAAAGTCTTCACTCAAAATCTGCATATATCGCGCTAAGATCAATAAATCATTACCTTGCATCATGTCATTAATTTGGGCATAGGCTTCGACTTTATTGTCTTTATTGACTGGCACCACATGGAATGGAATACCAAAATTTTCTACTGCTTCACGCAAGTCAGGATGGTTTGAAACAACCTGTGTAATTTCACACGGTAGAGAACCACGGGCATGACGCCACAACAGTTCTAACAATGCATGGTCAACTTTAGAAACTAAAATACCAACTTTCTTTAATTCACCAACAAAAGTAAGTTTCCATTGCATTTCATAACGTTCAGCAACATTTGCAGCAAATGTCTGCATGAGTGCATCTTTACGAGAATGCAAATGATCCAACTCGAACTCAACACGCATAAAATAACGTCCGCCTTGAGCTTCTGTTGCGTATTGATCAAGTGCGGTAATGTTTGCTCCCTGATGATACAAAAAGCTCGATACAGCTTGCACAATCCCCGGCTTGTCTTCACAAGTAATGAGTAATCGTGCTGTATGGGCAGTAGTCGTGTTCATGTGGTTAATATCACTTATTCGAATCAAATTAAAATCAAGCGGAGCATTCTAGCGCTTTTTTGCCAATGACTAAATACCTACACGCTACTCGTCGTCATCATTTTTCAGATTGGATAAGCTCGCAAATAAGTCTGATGGACCCAAAGACTTCAACAATTGCTCATAAGTTTGGCGACTTTCACCCATTAAATATGGTCCTTCTAAAAACACCATTTGTCGCAATGCTTGCCAAACCCACTTTTCTTCGAGGCGATTATTATCGCTAATATGACCCGACATATATAAGAAGTTGGTCCAGTTCGTTAGAACGATCCACAAGTTAATAATCAAAGCTTCAATTTCAGAATCGGTCATTTTCATCAAGCCAGCATCGACGAAAGCACGATAAATTCGCTGCCCCTGCTGCATGACTTGCCCAGCAAACCGTGGATAAATCTTTCTAAAGTCTTCATTATTTTCAACAAGATGATATACATCACGATGAATAAATCGATATGCCCACAATTGATTACTCAGCACTTGAAAATAGCTAATTTTATCATTGGCATTTAGAGGACGATCTGTTGGTAATGACAACATTTCCAAGGTTTCAGCCTGATATTGTTGAGCCAACTCTTTAATGATTTCTTGTTTATTCCGAAAATGATAATACAAATTGCCAGGACTGATGCCTAACTCAGCCGCAATGTGATTTGTTGTGACCGAACGCTCACCACGCTCATTAAACAATTGCAAACTGATTTGCAAAATTCGATCTTTTGTTTTGTTCGGTTTAGCGTTCGACATTGATATTAACCATCTATAACATTATCAATAGGTTATAAAACAAACCTATAAAGCGACTTGACACTTTAGAGTATTTACTCTAAAAATTAAAAAATAATAAGTTTTCTTTTGGTCAACTCCTATGAACAGTCAAACAAAAACAACCGCTATGACACCTCATGTTGATGTGCAACGGCTACATGATTTGCTTGAGCAGCAAAAAGCAGCTTACCAACGCCATCCTGTACCAAGCGCAAAGGAACGTATTGAACGCTTAGCTCGACTTAAAAATATCTTGGTAAAATATCAAGATCAATTTGCTAACGCAATTAGTCAAGATTATGGCAACCGCGCCATCATGGAAACCAAAATAGGTGAAGTTCTTACTTGTTTAGAGCATATTAAATACTATAGCAAGAACTTAACTGAATGGATGAAACCATCTAAACGCCATATCAGCATGTTACACCAACCAGCAAAAGGCTGGGTAGAATATCAACCTCTAGGTGTAATCGGAATTATTGCGCCATGGAACTATCCACTTTTATTATCTTTAGGTCCATTAATTTGTGCATTGGCGGCAGGCAACCATGCCATGATTAAAATCTCAAGTGCCTCTTCACATTTTGGTTATGTACTTGAAAATGCCCTTGCAGAAGCATTCCCACAAGAATTGGTTGCTGTAGTTAACGGTGGGGGAAGAATTTCAGATGCATTCAGTCATCTTGCATTTGATAAAATGATTTTCACTGGCTCAACGTCTGTTGGTAAGACAGTCATGGCTGCTGCAGCTGAAAATTTAGTGCCCGTAATTTTAGAATTAGGCGGTAAATCTCCTGCCCTTGTTCATTCAAGCATGAATATTCGCGATGTTGCGCAACGTATTGCGGTAGGAAAGCTATGGAATGCAGGTCAAACGTGTGTTGCACCAGATTATATGTTCTTACCTAAAGGTAAAACTGCTGAGTTTACTAAGCATTACAATGATTTCGTTAACACAATGTATCCAACTTTACGTGATAACAAAGACTTCACCTCTATTGTAAATGACAAACAATACAATCGTTTACAGGGTTATTTAGAAGATGCGCGTAACCAAGGTGCAAATATTGTTGAGTTAAACTCAAAAAATGAATCTTTAACTGAAGTTCGTAAAATTGCACCAACCTTATTAACAGGTGTAACGACTGAAATGGACATCATGAAGAATGAAATTTTTGGTCCAATTCTTCCTGTTTTAGAATACGACCATATTGATGATGCACTTAAATTCATTAATGATCGTCCACGCCCACTGGCATTTTATTATTTTGATGTGGATAGCGCCCGTGCTGATTACATCGCTAGTCGCACACACTCAGGTCATTTCGGCATCAATCAAGTATTGACGCATGTTGCTCAAGACGACCTTCCATTTGGTGGTATTGGCGCATCTGGTATGGGTAAATATCACGGTAAGGAAGGTTTCTTTAGCTTCTCTCATGAACGTTCTATGATGTCTAACCCGGTCAGCCCTAAACTGTATAGTTTAAAATTCATTCTTCCACCGTATAACAAACCAGCACATAAACTGCTTTTGAAAACACTATTTCGTTAAGATGATCAAGGCATGAGCTATCACACTCGCTCATGCCCTGTTTTTACCAAATTCGCTTGTCTTTTAATCGTATTTTTGGTATAAAACGCCCCTTGAATGATTTCATCCGTTTACTTGAATGGCTAGTTGCACGAAACAGTGCTATATAAACTAGCAATGGAGTTCACCATGTCTAAGGTTTGCCAAGTTACCGGCAAGCGTCCAATCGTTGGTAACAACGTATCGCACGCAAACAACAAAACCAAACGCCGGTTCGAGCCGAACCTGCACCACCACCGTTTTTGGTTAGAAAGCGAAAAGCGTTTTGTACGTCTTCGTTTAACCACTAAAGGTATGCGTATTATTGATAAATTGGGTATCGAGAAAGTTGTTGCTGATCTCCGTGCTCAAGGTCAAAAGATCTAAGGAGTCTGAACAATGCGTGATAAAATCCGCCTCGTTTCTACAGCTGGTACAGGTTATTTCTATACCACTACTAAGAACAAACGTACTATGCCGGAAAAAATGGAAATCAAAAAATTTGATCCAAAAATCCGTCAACACGTAATCTTCAAAGAAGCTAAAATTAAATAATTTTAGTTCTCTTAAAAAAAACGGTTTCTTCTGAAACCGTTTTTTTATGTCTAAAATTTGGATACTCAAATACAGCCTAAAAGATTTACATGATTTTTTTTGATAATTAAAAAAATTGTCATCAACAAATTCGATTTTACTTGTTACAATTTATTCGAAGTTTTCTTGGCATGTTTTATGCTCATTTATTTGTACCTTAACCGCAATGATTAAGGAGTTTCAATGCCACATGATGTTGATTTAATTATTTTGCTTGCTGTTGGTTTTGGTATGGCACTTATTTTTGGCTATATCGCAGCACGCTTACGCTTACCTCCTTTAATTGGTTATTTAGTTGCTGGCATTATCATTAGCCCAAATACGCCCGGAGTCGTGGGAGATATCCAGCTTGCAAATCAGCTTGCCGAACTTGGAGTAATGTTTTTAATGTTCGGCGTAGGGATGCATTTCTCCTTAAATGATTTACTCCAAGTCCGACGCATTGCCTTACCCGGTGCCATCTTACAAATTGCGGTTGCAACCGTCTTAGGTATTGGCGTTTCCATGTTTTGGGGATGGAGCTTTGGCTCAGCACTGATTTTTGGTTTAAGCCTCTCCTGCGCAAGTACAGTGGTATTACTCAAAGCATTAGGTGATCGAGGTTTACTCGACTCTGTGAATGGTAAAATTGCAGTTGGCTGGCTATTGGTTGAAGATCTCGTCATGGTCTTAGCTTTGGTGTTATTGCCTGCTATTGCTGTTTTGCTTGGTGGGCATGCTTTGCCAGGTACTGATCCGTCTCAAAGCATTTGGGCTACCATTGGAATCACACTCCTTAAAGTCACTGGCTTTATTGCATTTATGCTCATTATCGGCAAGCGACTTGTACCTATTATCATGCAATTCGTCGCTCGCTTAGGCTCTCGTGAGCTATTTACGTTAACAGTGGTTGCCGCAGCCGTTTCGATTGCCTATGGTTCATACGCTGTATTTGGCGTATCAATGGCACTTGGTGCTTTCTTTGCGGGAATGGTGGTTAAAGAATCTGACTTTAGTCATCGTGCTGAAGAAGAAACCCTACCTTTGCGTGAAATCTTTGCCATCCTTTTCTTTGTCTCTGTGGGCATGCTTTTCGACCCTCGAATTTTAGTTGAAGAGCCTTTGCGTATTTTAGCTGTGGTTACCATTATTATGGTCGGTAAAACCTTAGCCGCAATGGCATTGGTTTTATTCTTCCGATATCCACTCAATACAGCTTTAACTGTAGGCGCAAGTTTGGCGCAAATTGGTGAATTCTCTTTTATTTTAGCCACACTGGGCTTATCTCTTGGATTGCTTACAGCTGATGCACAGAACTTAATTCTTGCCGGGGCATTATTTTCTATCACGCTCAACTCGTTTATTTTCTCTGCAATTGAACCTGTGCAACGTTGGATTCGTGCACGTTCACATTTAGCTCGTATGTTGGAACGTAGCGCTGATCCCTTGGCCATGCTTCCAGATGAGCTTGATCAGGCTTACCTTAGAGATCAAGTGGTGATTATTGGTTATGGTGGTGTGGGACGTCGAATTACTGAAAATTTAATTCAACAAAATATCAAAGTCGTCATTGCTGAAGAAAACCGTGAGATCGTTGAAAAATTACGTGAGCAAGGGATTGCGGCGGTGAGTGGTGAAGCAACCGAACCCAATGTTTTGATTCAAGCTCATATCCAGCATGCACGTTTACTGGTCATTTCACCGATGGATATTTTAGATATTCATCGAATCGTCGATATTTCCAAACAACTTAACCCAGAAATACAAGTATTGGTCTGCGCTGAAAGCAAAGAAGAAGCTGCTGTTATTCGTAATGAAAATATCGGTGAAGTTTTCTATGCGAAAGAGGAAATGGCTAAAAATATGAGTCATCATATTCTCAATCAAATTGAATTAGCACATCAGTCTACGGCGCATTAAGATGCCCTAAGAATAAAAAAAGCGTATTTAATATACGCTTTTTTATTGAACTATTCGGATCTAACTAAAATATTGTGGTTGTTCATCGACAACTTCAGCTTGTTGCTGATTCATCTGTTTTTCTAACAAACCAAATAATGCTGCCTGAATCATATGTTGAGCAACTGTTGGCGTTTGATCACCTAAGATCTTTTTAACGTCTTCACTAAATTGAATTTTGACCAAAGGCTCTTCTTCAGAACCTGCGTTACGTAACGCAAGCTCACCACCTTCAAGCTGAACTAACTCAAGAATTGCTTCCTGACTACCGAATAACTCTTTTAACTGTTGCATTGACATACAATTACTCCATGTTTCAACATGGTGGCAAAGCACCCTTGTACTTTGCAATCTCACGTCTTATTTATATAAGTGCTGTTTGCCCATATTTCAAGCCTATGCTTTATTCGCCTTAAAACTCAACCATCTCGTTACGAAAACCATCAATAAGATGACTCAATTCACGATGCCATTCACGAAGAATCTTTGCATCTGGCAGCCAAGCTTGAGGACTTTGTGTCACTTTGATAATTAAATTAGAAGAAGTTTCACTTTCAGGTTCAGGTGATGTCGGTTCAGGTGCATATTGGCACATACGGTATGCACGTTTTAACTCAGCAATAAAGCCATCTTTGGCAAGTTGCTGCAATACAGTGACCTCTGGTGAAACCTGTCCTTTGTCCGCCATATGCGCTTCAATTGACTTAAAAGTGGGCTGCAAATCATTTAAACGATAGTAACGCACCAATTCTTGTAGGAAGGCTAAAATCGCACCATGTAGGTGAAATACTGCAGATTCACGATGAGCCTGCGCTTGTTGAATATGTTCGGTTTGCTCTGCTTGTTGACATGCGAGTCGAGCGAAATATAGTTTTTGATTAGTACGATCGGCATGGTAACGAGCAACACGGGACATAACAAACTCCTTTCAGTAAAGCCTTTGCTTCGGTCTATTCAATCTTGAATACAACTTAATGCATTGTAAAAGTAATTGTTGAGTTTGAATATGCAAATTTATTGACATTATAGTTCTTTAATAATTTGATTACGTAATTTCTCAACTTGTTTTACATCTTCTCCCGCCACCATTGCATAGACAAAAGACTGCTGACCTAGATCAACACATTTCACCGCAGCACGATTATTTTGAGAATTACCATAAACATAATATTGATTCTGCACAATCTTTGAGAAACCCAATTTCTGTAATGCGGTATATCCTTTTTGAGCACACTCTCCAACGGTGAGTTTTAATCGCTTATGGTCTGACCAAAGCTGTGGAGGAGAATCAAGAGATGGATTAAGCTGATTTGCCTGCTGAGCTTTTGCCATAATTTTAATATGATTTGGGCTTACGACCTGATAGCGCATATCTAACTTATTTAGTCCCACTTCTAAAAATTGTAGAAAATTAGAGTCTTTTAGACGAATCGGAGCTGTTTTATTTTGGTCAACATTTGCATCAAAACTAAAATTGATACCAAACTGGTGTTGAATCAAATGGGTCATGGTTGATACAGAAGCATCTTCAAAATTAAATTTGGATACCTTTTGCTCTTGTAGTCTTTTTCTCATTTCTGCCCGATATTCAGGCATTGCAAAGCTATTCTGAAACATAAATAAAAATAATAAACCAATCAAAAATCTGTTCATATTTTGCCTTTTTTTATAATTTAATTTTATAGAGTTTCCGTTTTGCCACAACATCAATAGGCTTCTTAAAAGGACGGACATTTGAAATAACCCAAGCAAAATATCCTGCTGCCCAGTAAGAGGCACATGCTGCACCTACTTCATCAGATTGCCATAAATGTGTAGATTCAATATCAACCAATGTATAGCACGCCCCATTTCTTCATCTCCCACATTCAAAAGGAAGTTTTGATTTTCGACAATCACTACATCTTTAAGTGGTAATTTTTCAGGCTGCCATGAGCGAACTTCCAAGGTTCTAAGACCTTGCACAATTCGCTCAGCATTTGGAGCAACAATAGATAAAGCGGTATATTGCCTGAGCATCTAAAGTTAAGCTTTATCTTCCGCTATTTTTACTTTAATACCATAACCTTTTAGTTTTAAAGTATTTAGACCTTTCACAGCTTTAATCGCTTCACGTGGATTTGGCATTTCAACAAAACCAAAACCTTTCGATTTACCCGTCTCAGCGTCTTTAACCACCACGCAAGACTCTACTTTGCCATATGCTTTAAATAAGTCGAGGATTTCTGCGTCTGTCACCAAACGATCTAAATTGCGAACTAAAATTTTCATGCTAAAACCTAAAGATGATTCACCACGAGATGAATCAAAAGAAATGAATCGTTCTAGTTTAATCGAAATCTATGCCAAAACCTAAATTGATTGTATTGGGTCTAACGCGATTCGCTTGACCATATGCACGAGGAATCTCACGATGAATGTGTGTATCCACTAAATGTTGAGGTAAATCATTCAGAAAGTAGCTTTCTATCTTTCTACCCAACTCATCATATTGATCTTGCGACCATAAATTTAAATTTTGTTTGGTTAAAATCAACTCATTTTCGGCACGTGTTAATGCCACATATAGCACGCGGCGCTCTTCTTCGACATCGTCAAAATCACCTTGAGCCCGTGCATGTGGATATTGGTTTGGAGACACATGCGGAACATAACAGACTTTTTGTTCTGCCCCTTTTGCAGAATGAATTGTAATTAAAGTGACTAAGTCTTGATCAGGTGTTTTATCAATTTCTGAAATTGATATGGGATCAAGTACGTATTCTTCTAAAAATTCTCCAAGTGCATGATGCTTACGTGCTAGCTGTTTCACGAGGTCAAAATCTTTCACTCGGCGCGACCAATCTTTGCTTTTGTAATTATTTTCTAATTGTTCATTCAATGCATCCAAAGCCAAACCGATACAAGCTTCAACATGCTGCTGTAATACATCCAATTGCATTAAGATCAAAATGGCTTGCTGTGGCACTTTGCCATGTCGCTCTAATCGCTGACAGCGCGCTTCAATATCAGGGAGTTGAATCAGTTCTTGCGCTAATTTACTTGCACCTACATCACCCACGCCATCCCACAGCGTCAGAAAACGCATCCAAGCTAAATCATCCTGTGGATTAACACTGACTCGAAGTAAACTCAAAACATCTTTCACATGCGCCGATTCAAGTAATTTCACCCCACCAATAAATCGATATGGAATATTCGCCGCAATTAAAGCCCCTTCTAAATAACGACCACTAAAACCCGAACGTAACAGAACCATATGCTCTGCCCAAGCAGCACCTTGGGTATGCCGTTGATTCAGATCTTGCACAATCCAATTGGCTTCTTCAAATTCATTGCTGAGGATGTGCAACTGTGGTTTTAAGCCATGTCCTCGATAAGCTCGCAAATGTTTATCATATTCAATCTGACTTTGTTCGAG
Source organism: Acinetobacter sp. Z1 (assembly GCF_024296945.1). NCBI lineage: Bacteria > Pseudomonadati > Pseudomonadota > Gammaproteobacteria > Moraxellales > Moraxellaceae > Acinetobacter > Acinetobacter sp. Z1. Next base: position 3,064,478 of record NZ_CP101115.1, read on the forward strand.
TAACCAATTGGATAAATCTAAAATGCCTTGGGTTGAACGATAATTCATTTCCAGTGTCAGCACTTCAACATCTGGAACACGCTCTTTAAAATGGTGAATGTTTTCAAAATCAGCACCACGAAAACCATAAATGGATTGTGCATCATCCCCTACACAGAATAATTTCACCTTACCCACCAAGGGCTGTAATAATGCCCATTGCAGTGGGTTGGTATCTTGCATCTCATCGACCAATAAAGCTGAACAAAAGCCTGTCACCCATTTCACTAACTCTGGTGAATTCTGTAAGTGCACTGCCACGATGGAGAGAATGTCATCATAATCAAGAAAATTACGTTCTTGCTTACGTTGTTCATAAGCCTTCATGAGTTCAACAATTGGGGCCTTATGTTCAATGGCTTGCGGTAATTGCTGAACCAAAGCATCAGATAATTTGGTTTTAGTATTACGTGCATAAGAATATAAATCACACAGCTCAGCCGCTTTGGGTAAAACATTGCCTTTATCTTTACCTCGTAATAAACGAAACATCAGTAATTGATCATCTCGATCAATAATACTGAATTGGGTCAAGCCAAAAGCACGTGGATTACGACGCAATAAATACATACAAAAGGTATGAAATGTTGAAGCACGTAAACCTTTTGCTTGTGCCCCCATGTGTTGTTCTACACGAGTAATAATTTCACTGGCTGCGCGACGAGTAAAGGTTAAAATTTGGATTTGTTGTGCTGGCAAACCTTGATCAATTAAATATGCTGCTCTTGCCACGATGGTCTTAGTTTTTCCACACCCAGCCCCTGCTAAAACTAAACAGTTCTGCGCAACCGTAGTGGCGGCTTGTTTTTGTTGAGGGTTGAGTTCATCAATTAGCTTGGCAAGCGTCATAAAATTGGTCGATAAGAAATGAATCGCTATTTTAGCAGACTAAAGCTGTAGGGATATTTTTCAGCAACAAAAACAAAAAGAGCATGTCTCAACACGCTCTTAAATTTTGAATGATTATGATTGAATTAAAGCGTCGTTGAACTATGTGGAAGCTGTTTAATTGCATTAGCAAAAGTTAAGTAGTTAATCCCTTGAAATAAAATATCAATTGCAAGGAACATACCGAGTACCCAAAATGGTGAATCAGATGATGATAGAATCAAAATACCAGTTAAGAGTGTTAATACGCCTGAAAAGAGTATCCATCCCCAACCTGAAATGGGACGTAAAATAAAGGCATTCACGGTACGAATGATCCCCGCAATAATCAGTGCAATTGCCAGTAAATTAGTCAAAACAACGGCTGTAATAACAGGCGTGGTGAAAGCAAAATATCCCGCTGCAATATATAAAATGCCGAATATTGCCCATAACCAACGCGTACCACCTTTAAATACCACAAATGCTGCAATAAAATGTAAAATCCCACCTAGCATCATCAGCACACCAAATAGCAGAACTGCTGATAGTGTTGCAAAAGGCAGTGCAGCTAAAAGAACCAAACCAAAAATAACCAATAAGACACCTAATAACAGATACCATTTACGATCAGCGTGTAGCTGATTGCGAATCAGATCGTTACCCACTGTTTTCATCATTATTTACTCTTTTATCATCAATGTTATAGCTTTATTTTGAGCTTGTTTTACTGACGATATTGTATAAAGGATGTTGATAAATAATGACGAAATGTCAGAAAAGCACAGTTTTGATTACACTCATTTTTGTTTAGTTTTTCATTTATGGATAAGTCGAAACTTATCCACAATTTATTTAATCCAGCCAATTTCCTGCGCGGTTAGCACACTAACAACGGTTTGCTCTAAATCATTTGGCATTTTACTTTTATGTTCTGATAAAGGAATTCTACCTCCCATAATTTCAGCCTCAGTTTGCGGATATAAAGGCTGTTTATCGTATTGAGCATAACCGATTGGAAAAATGGGTTCACCAGTGTTTAGATTATATTTATCGGTTGCACCAAATCCATGAAGTAATTCATGCACTAAGACCACATTGTTTTGATCGGCTTGTTTCAGTGAAGCAAATAAATTAACTGAGCCAATTCGCCCTCGCTCCAATGCCGTTGAATGCTTTAACTCTCGCGTTTGTTTTGGATCATAAAAGTTTAAATATAGGGTTAAACTCGGTGAACCATCGATAGACTCATGCTGTTTCCATGCATAGTAGCGAAATTTAAGGCTCCACAAAATGTTATTTAAAAGACTAGGTTGTTCTGACATTTTTGGCGGTGTTTCAGATAACTCACGCCCAACCTGAACCATGAAGTAACTACTTTGCCCACGATATTGCTGACTATTTTTTTCTAAATAATATTTTACTTCAGCAAAACCATCCGACTGTAATTGTTGAATATATTTTTCAGTGGTCGGAAGTCCGTCAGCATTAATTGGGTGTAGTAGAATATTAATCGGTTGGTTCCAATCCTGATTTTGATCGCGATAAGCATTTACAGCGACTATCAACAATACAATCAATAAACATGCAACTCGAATATTTTTCCACATGCATCTCACCCCAATAAATCTTCTATTCTTATTTTATTCGTTTAATAAAAAATGCTAGCGAGTTGCTAGCATTTTAATTTTATCACTACTTGGCTTCAACCCATTTTCCATTTTGGAAAACAAGACTCCACTTGGTTTGCTTACCTTCGACTGTTTCAGAACCTACATATTGCTCTTGGTTCTTACGGCTAAACTTCACTACAGTTGGATTACCTTCAGGATCGACATCAGGTGCCTGTAGTAAAAATTGATATTTAGCATCGAGTTGATCTGCAACGCTACGTAGTTCCGCCACTTTTGGTGCTCGTGTCTCACGAATTTTCGGGAATTTACTTGCAGCCAAGAACAAACCAGCAGCGCCATCGCGCAACACAAAGAAATCATCATGCTTAGTTGAACGCAAATGTTCCATTTTTATTGGATCTACGCGCGGTGGAGCAGGTTGACCACTCTTGAGAACCTTACGCGTATTATCACAGCTTGAACAAGCGAAATAAGGACCAAAACGACCTGTTTTTAGCTGCATTTCACCATCACATTTATCACATGGAATGGTCGGACCATCATAGCCCTTGATTTTAAATTCGCCTTCTTCAAGTTCGTAGCCATCACAATCTGGATTGTTACCGCAAACATGTAATTTACGACCGCCATCAACCACATAACTATCCATTGCTGTACCACATTTTGGACAGCGATGTTTTGACATGAGATCGGCAGTTTCCGCACCATCATCATCCGACAATGCAGCCAATGATTCGACAGGTGTAAGATTTAAAGTACCTTTACAACGCTCTTTCGGTGGCAAATTATAACCAGAGCATCCTAAGAACACCCCTGTGGTTCCTGTACGAACTTGCATAGGGCGCGAGCATTCAGGACAAGCCACATCAGCCACTTCAACAGGTTGATTACGGCGCATACCGTCTTCACCTTGAGCATTAGTCAAACGCTTTTTAAAGTCGCCATAGAATGTGTCTAATAGGTCTTTCCAGTTACGTTCACCTGTTGCAACCTTATCAAGTTGCCCTTCTAAATCAGCCGTAAATGCATAATTCATCAAGTTATTGAAACTTTCATCTAGACGATCTGTAACGATTTCACCCATTTTCTCAGCGAATAAACGGCGATTTTCAAGCTTAACGTAGCCACGATCTTGAATCGTTGAAATAATCGCAGCATATGTCGATGGACGACCAATGCCTTTTTTCTCTAATTCTTTAACTAAAGATGCTTCAGTAAAACGCGCAGGCGGTTTGGTAAAATGTTGGCTCGGATCAAGCTTTTCTAATTTCAGTACTTCACCAACTTTTACAGCAGGAAGCAAGACATCATCATCAGATTTATTGGCACCACGAACACGGGTAAAACCATCAAATACCAGTGTACGGCCTTTGGCCTTTAACTCAACATTTGACGCTTCAACAGTCAACGTCGAAGATAAATATTCTGCTGGTGTCATTTGACAGGCAACAAATTGACGCCAAATCAAATCATATAAACGCTGTGCATCACGCTCTACGCCCGCAAGTTTATCGCCAGTCAAACCAACATCAGATGGACGAATCGCTTCGTGGGCTTCTTGTGCCCCCGCTTTATTGCCATAGCGATTTGGCTTGGCAGGGACGTATTTTTCACCAAAATTTTGTTGAATATGGTTACGCACCATATTCACAGCATCATCACTCAAAAAGGTAGAGTCTGTACGCATATAGGTAATAAAACCACCTTCATACAAACGCTGCGCTAGCATCATGGTTTTCTTCACAGAGAAACCTAAACGCGTACTCGCCGCTTGTTGTAAGGTTGAAGTGATATAAGGGGCGCTCGGATTAACTTTGGTTGGTTTATCTTCACGCAAAGCCACTTTATATTCAGCATCTTTTAATACACTGAGTAAGGCATCGGTTTCGGCTTTATTTTTAAGCTTAAGTGTTTTACCTGCTTGCTTAACCGCTTCTAAGCGAATGTCTTCTTTCTTTGAAATAGTATCTGCAAAAACTTGCCAGTATTCTTCTGGAATAAAAGCACGGATCTCGCGTTCACGCTCAACTACTAATTTAACAGCAACAGACTGAACTCGCCCTGCAGATAAACCACGTGCAATTTTTTCCCATAGTAAGGGTGACACCATAAAGCCCACAACACGGTCAAGAAAACGACGTGCTTGTTGAGCATTGACACGATTAATATCTAAACGAGTAGGTTGTTTAAATGCTTCTTGAATAGCATTTTTAGTAATTTCGTTGAATACCACACGATGGTAACGGCTATCATCACCACCAATGACTTCTCTTAAATGCCACGCGATCGCTTCCCCTTCTCTATCCAAATCCGTTGCGAGATAGATAGCATCAGCATCTTTGGCAAGTTTTTTCAGTTCAGCGACGACATGTTCTTTACCTGGAAGCACTTCATAATGCGCAATCCAGTCATGTTCAGGATCAACACCCATACGATTAATGAGTGCAGTTTGAGCTTTCTCAGCTTTCTGTTCTTCTGTAAGTTTAGCGCGTGTTACAGGCTTTTTTTCAGTAGACTTTGCCCCACCGCCTGTTGGTAGATCACGTACATGACCCACCGACGACTTCACCACAAATTGTGACCCTAGATATTTATTAATGGTTTTCGCTTTTGCAGGCGACTCCACAATCACTAAGGCACGTTTCGTTGCAGCAGAGGCTGGTGCTGCTGTGCTTTTTGAAGCAGAGCGTGGAGTATTCGCCATAATAAATCGTTTTTCCTATGATCAATCAAATAATTAGCGTTGTGCTAGTTCGTGTAAATACGTTTTCATTGCGTCAAGTTGGGTAGCACGGAGATCGCTTTCTTCATCCCAATACACTCCCACACAGTTTGCCTGCATATCAATAGCATAAACTCCTTTTAATGCAATGGGTAAGTCATTAAATTTCTGATCACCTTGCACGACTTGAAGTTTGCCATCAAAGACTCTTGCCCGCATTAATGCTAAACGAGCATCAGGAATGAGCACACTATAATAAGCCACCATACTGGCGCGCTTTTCAGATGCCATCGGAATATTGGTCCATTCAGGCGCGACAATCAAACGTGGGTGCAATCCCATTTTGCGTGCTTGATCGCGCATCATCCCCAATGCTTTTTCTCTTGGGCTAACACGTAAGCCAAAAATTGAACCAAGTACAAACAGTACTATGGCAACAGTTATCCAAATTCCAACATTACTCATAAAGTAGCCCAAAACTTCCTTTTATTAGCGTTACATAAGTTTGAGTTAAAAGGCAAGATGAGTTTTTACATCTCTTCCAAATAAAAATTATTTGATGTTTTCATCACAATTGATTTTTGTATTTTTATTTCATTCAAAAAATAAATGATTTTTTGGAGCTGCTTTTCTTTAGACTCTTTCTGACTAGACTCAAAATGAGGTATCAGTATATCTAGCTGTTGCTGCTGTGGTGATAATTCCAAATTTGACCATATTTTAATATTTTTATTTATATAAATGATTTTTCCATTGTCTAAGTTCTGCACGATGCCATAACGTATAAGAAGCTTAGCTCTATTCTTAACTAAACTATCACTTTCTAACTTTAAAACTGATTTAATTGAGTTATTTAAGCTAGACAAACTCGATGGCTTTCCTTGTTGCTTAATTAAGTAATCACAGTACTCTTTAATTTGCCGTAAATGGAACTTTTCTGAAATATGATAAATTTCAGGCATTTTTTCAATTATATCGATTTCATTCAAGCTTTCATTTTGTACTAATTCAGATTTATTTAAAAAAGTTTTTAAACTCTCTCGATTAAGCGTAATTCCTTGTGCGCTAAACTTAATCATCTTGAAATTCATCAGCGTCTTGATTAACTTTTCAGCTTCTTTAGTCGTGACATTTGCCCATGATTTTACGCCATTTAATAATGCTTTTTCATTACTTGGCATGTTTTTTAGTTTTGAAAGAATACTAACAAGATGCTTTAATTTTGATGTAAAGTCATAATCACTTAAGCTATTTTGAGCTAAGAGTAGCGGTGGTTGCTCTTTTATTTTTTCAATCTCTTTCACCTCCGCAATCATTTTAATTTGCGATGCTTGAAAACCCATTATTTTTAGTAAATCAACAATATATTCTAAAGCTCCATCATTAGACATGACATCAAAACAAGTCTGATTTTTATCCATTTGAATTGAAAGTTGCCCTGCTAAAAATGCGAGACCGAAATCAGCAGCATCTTTACCAATTTTAGGCATTTTAATGACAACCAGCTTTTTCTCCATCACAAAAGGAGAAAATTTAATTAATGCATCTAAACTTAAAGTTACAGGAGACTTTGCATAGACTAAATACACGCAAGCATAAGTTTTCAATAGTTTTAATAGCTCTTTTTCAGTTTTATGAATATTTTCGATATCCAAGAGCAAGACTTTCTTCATTTTTATCTCTAAATGTAAAATCCCCTAATTTCATCACTTTAGCGTTTAAGATTTATTTTATCAATAATGCGGTGGTTTATTACTCATTGGATCAAACGGTGCAATGCCTTCTGACAAATCTGAAGACTCAACACGTTGGTATAAAAGCTGCATTTGTTTCTTTAAAATAGCGATTTCTTGAGTCTGAATTGCGAGCTGTTCATTTAATTGTTCAACTAAATCGTCTAAAAATGCAATTCGGACTTGCAAATCTTCAATGGGTGCGGACAATGACGCGTGATCACCAAAATTTTGTTGTTTAGTCATTTCAGACCTCATCTGAGCTTTTAGGAAACATTATGGCCTATATTACTTTAAGGGATGTCCATCTCGCATTTGGCGGACCAGCCCTACTCGACGGCGCGAACTTTAACCTAGAACGTGGCGAACGAGTCTGTTTAATCGGTCGTAATGGTGAAGGTAAGTCTACTTTACTTAAACTGATTGAGGGAAGCTTATTGCCGGATACAGGTGAAGTTTCAATTCAAAATGGTTTAACTGTTTCAATGTTAGCCCAAGATGTACCAATGGACTCAGGCAAAGTAGCTGATATCGTGGCAGATGGCGCAGGTGAAGCAGCAGCTGTACTTAAAGCGTACCACGAGGCAAGTGATGCTTGTGTGTTAGGTGATATGGAAGCCTGTGATCATATGGGAATGTTACAACACAAGCTTGATCAGCTTGATGGTTGGGCATTAGAAAATAAAGTAAATTCGATTCTCAGTAAAATGGGGCTTGACCCTAATGCTGATCTTGCAGATTTATCGGGTGGTCGTAAACGTCGCGTATTATTGGCGCGTGCCTTACTGACTCAACCAGATGTGCTATTACTCGATGAGCCGACGAACCATTTAGATGTTGAAAGTATTGAATGGCTAGAGAAATTCCTGCTTGATCAAAATAATCTAACCTTATTATTTATCTCACATGACCGTTCATTTGTAGATAGCATCGCAACCCGTATTGTTGAACTAGATCGTGGTATTTTACGTAGCTATGAAGGTAACTATTCACGCTACTTAGATCTTAAAGCACAGCAAATGGAAGCAGAAGAAAAACAAAATGCTTTATTTGATAAAAAATTAGCTGAAGAAGAAGCATGGATTCGCCAAGGCATCAAGGCTCGTCGTACGCGTAATGAAGGTCGTGTTCGTGCACTAAAAGATTTACGTGAGCAGTCGAAAGCTCGTCGCTCACAACAAGGTAAAGTGAGCATGGCGACCCAAGATGCCAATCGCTCAGGTAAATTGGTATTTGAAATTGAGCATTTAAGTGTCGCCTTTGGCGATAATGCGCCGATTATCAAAGATTTTTCAGCACTGGTTCTTCGTGGAGATCGTATCGGTTTAGTGGGCGATAATGGTGTCGGTAAAACCACACTGATTAAAGCGATTTTGGGTGAAATCGAACATGCAGGTTCAGTTAAAACTGGTACTCAATTAGAAGTAGCTTATTTTGATCAGCTACGTAACGCCTTAGACCTTGAAAAAACTGTAATGGCAAACGTTTCTGAAGGTTCTGACTTTGTTGATGTAAATGGTAACCGTCGTCATATCTATAGTTATTTACAAGACTTTTTATTCTCACCAGAGCGTGCACGCACCCCAGTGAAAGCGCTTTCGGGTGGTGAGAGAAACCGTATCTTATTGGCAAAACTGTTATTGAAGCCATCGAACTTAATCGTGATGGACGAGCCTACCAATGACTTAGATATGGTGACACTTGAGTTACTTGAAGAGATGTTATCTGAGTATAAAGGCACTCTGTTATTGATCTCGCATGACCGTGCTTTTATGGATAATGTCGTGACTTCAACTTGGGTTTTTGACGGCAAAGGCAATATTGATGAATACGTTGGTGGTTATCAAGATTATTTAGAACAACGCCCAGATGACAAAGTTGTCGATCAAAAAAGTGATGTTAAGAAAGCGCAAGCCAAAGCAGAAGCCGCCGCCGCCGCGGCATCAACGCCTAAAAAAGTCAAACTCAGTTATAAAGACCAACGTGAGTTAGAACAACTTCCGGCTGAAATGGAAAAACTTGAAAAAGAACAAGCAGAACTTTCAGCAAAGCTTGCTGATGGCTCTTGGTTTGTTTCTGACGCGAATGCAGCGACGTTAGCGAGTCAACGCCTTGCAGAGATTGAAGAATCTCTACTTGAAAAATTGGAACGTTGGGACATCTTAGAAAATATGTCTAAGGGCAACTAAAACAGACCAAAGTGACTATCTCTTCGGGGTATAGTCACTTAGTTTTTAAAGCTGATTATTTAAAGAAAAATCAGCTTTAAGTAATTGGTAAAGATTAAAATTTTCTTCATCAAAACAGACAAAAACCACCTCCTGTACGAATTGACTTTGAATGAGTTCTTCATGAATTATTTTCAGTGCAATTTGGGCAGCGAGCTGTTTAGGAAAACGATAAATTCCTGTTGAAATATTCGGAAAAGCCATAGATTTCAGTTCCAAACTTTCGGCAAGTCTAAAGCTATTCCGATAAGCATTTTCCAACAATTTCTCTTCATTGTTTTGACCACCTATCCAAGTGGGTCCAACAGTATGAATAACGTATTGTGCAGGAAGCTTTCCAGCCGTAGTAATAACCGCCTCACCTATCGCACAGCCACCTTGTTTGGCACGAATTTTCTGACAATCCGCCAAAATCTCCGCACCACCTCGACGATGAATTGCTCCATCTACACCGCCACCACCTAACAATGAAGTATTCGCAGCATTCACGATTGCATCAACCTCTATTTGAGTGATATCACCTTTTTCAATAATTATTTTTTTCAATTTTTAGTCTATACTTTTTCTTTTAAACACGTACTTTACAATAGAATAAATGGAATCTGATGTTACAAGTGAGAATTAAAAACACACTTCGTGATACACTTCTCAAAAATTCAACTTAATTCACATTTCTAAGATCTATGAGCCAACATCAGTCTTATATTCCTGGCGAATTTCGATGGGAATTTTTATTACCTAAATACTGGAAAATCTGGATTGCCATTACATTTTTAATGTTATTGGCAATACTGCCTTGGGCAATTCAATGGCGCATTGCTCATGGCTTAGCCGCTGTATGTTGGCATTTGCTGAAATCACGTCGTAAAACCACGCTCAGAAACTTAGAAGTTTGTTTTCCAGAATGGTCGCCCGCTGAAGTCGAAGCTCAAGCAAGACAAGTATTTGTTGATATGATGATTGGCATGTTTGAAACCTTGAATGCGTGGTACTGCCCAAAATGGTTCAAGGATCGTCATCATATCGAAGGTTTAGAACATCTTAGAAATGCACAAGCACAAGGCAAAGGCGTTTTATTCTTAGGTACACATAGCACCTTACTTGATGCAGGTGGTTATCTTTGCGTGCAATATTTTCAACTCGGTGTGGTCTATCGTCCACAGAATAATCCGATGTTGGATATGTTGATTTATCGTTGTCGGGCAACGATTTATAATCAGCAAATTGATCACGATAATATGCGTGGTTTGATTCGACAGCTCAAAGATGGTGAAGCAATTTGGTATAGCCCAGATCAAGATTTTGGTTTAAAGCAAGGCGTCATGGCGCCATTTTTTGGTGTTCCTGCTGCAACGGTAACAGCGCATCGTCGTTTACTTAAAATGACGAAAGCAGTTGCAATTCCTATGTATTTTTACCGCTATGGTGATATTCGTAATCCACAATACAAAGTTTTGCTCGAACCCGTTGTTGATAATTTGCCGAGTGAAGATGAACTTGCAGATGCAATAAGAGTGAATCAAATTATTGAAAATCAACTGCGTATCGCACCGACGCAATGGATGTGGTTTCATCGGCGTTTTAAAACCCGTGCCGAAGGTTATGACTGTATTTATTAAAACCTGAAATAAAAAAATCTGTGCACTGAGGCACAGATTTTTTTAAGTGAATCATTATGGTAAAGCGCGATTCACAAAAATTGTTTTCATGTTGTTTCCAAAGGTAATACTTTCAGCCAATACAGAACGCCCATCGAGTAAATGCCATCCTAAAAGTCCTTGGTGGGTTAAACGTTCATCCATCAAAGCAGTGCTATCGCCACTATCAATAATGCTATCATCAAAAACTTTATACTGAACAGAAGCAGCTAAGTTAGGTTGAGTGCTATCTTTTTCAAACACAAAACCAACTTGTCCATTTGGCAACTCTAATTCGAAACGATAAATGAAGCCCTGTGCTTTTTGAGCATCTAAAATAGCCTGAACTTCATTTGCTTTTGCATTTGATGCTGAAGCAATCCAACGATATTCATATGTGCCGTTGTGCGCGTTGCTATTACTACAAGCAAATGCGAACTGCGAACCGTAGATATACTCTGCAAAGAAAATACGGCAACCTTGACTACCGAATTGATTAGCTGCTACTTCCCAAGTCGCCTTATCTTTCACCGTAGTTTGAGCAACCTCTTTGGTTAAGATGCTATATATCGCAGTATCGCCAACACGTTTTTCGAAAATATTGTTGTAAACGGATGGCTTACTGTCAGCAAGACGTACAATCGCTTGTTGCTTATATATAAAGCCTAAACTTGCCTGCTGCGTTAATTGCGTTTTCCATAGTGCATATCGTGCTGCGGCTGTCGCACCTGCACCATCCAAAACTTTGTATTGATATTTAACTGCACTCGCTGAGTTGTCTTTTACATATAAATTACGATCGTCTCGCGCATCAATGTATAGCTCAAAAGATGCCGTCTCCGATGTGGTTAGCGTATCAAAGTTCGCGTGATTTAAACGATAACCTGCATTTGATTGTGTATCTAATTGCGTTTGTAATTTCTGTAAACTTGGTTGAACATCAGCTAATAAAGCTTTAGCTGAAGAAACTACTGTTGTTGGTGCTTTTCTTTGGAATCGCTGAATGCTCGATTTTTTCCAACACACACCCTGCGTCGCATTTAAGTTTATAGATTGAACATATTGATCAATTTCACTTCCCACTGGGTTTGGTTTATTTTCTAATAAACAAAAAGTATTGGCATCTCTAAATGCAAGCACACCCGCAACACTTTGCGAACCACTACGACTTTTAACCATAACGGTATGATATTTCGTTTTATTCGCTGTAATCGCATTGCCAATATTTTCAAGTACTAAGCCACTGGTTGGACCACCATCTAATTTAAGATCACCTTTAACAGAACCTGCACATTGCGGTTCAGTGTATTGCTCACTATCTATAACAAAATCAAGTGCATTACTTTGAGTCTGATAATTTTCAACCACCAATCGAAACGCACCTAATGATGAGTTATTACAGTAAGTTGATTCCCATGTGCCAGCAAAAGCTTGGGCAGGCGTAGGTGTTGGAGTCGGAGTCGGAGTCGGAGTCGGAGTCGGAGTCGGAGTCGGAGTCGGAGTCGGAGTCGGAGTCGGAGTCGGAGTCGGAGTCGGAGTCGGAGTCGGAGTCGGAGTCGGAGTCGGAGTCGGAGTCGGAGTCGGAGTCGGAGTCGGAGTCGGAGTCGGAGTCGGAGTCGGAGTCGGAGTCGGAGTCGGAGTCGGTTTATTATCCGATGATGAACTTCCTCCGCAACCCACTAATGCAGCACAAGTCATACTTATTGCTATTTGAGTCCATATATTTTTCATTGCTGAGCCCTCTGTGTGATTTTTTCACATATTATACGTGTGAAAATTTAACACTTTTCTTCTTGAGTGCAAATGTTTTTATGCTTAAATTAATAACAGAAGGTCAAATCTTTATATTGATGGGTCAAGATGTATGGATACACATGCTAATTTAATAAAGCAATTCAATGCATTACCTGAAAATTGGAATGCATGGTTAATCGAAAATATACAAAGAGGTTGCGCTCCAGAGGAATTAGCTCAAATTTTATTAAGAGAGGGATTAATTGATCCAACTAAAACGAGTATGCATTCCAATCAACAAGCTCAGGAACATTTGAGCTGGTTAGAAGAAATCGTCGAACAAAAAAACCGATCTAATCCTGCACAAGATTTGACCCAAGAACAAAAAACTTGGCTGGCACAAGCCTTATTTGAACAAAAGACTAAAGAACAGATTTATCAAACGCTTAAAGCGCAAGGCTTAAATGAAATTGACATCGCCAATGAACTAGTTCACTTAAAACAAAACCCCTATTTTAAAATTGCTCAACAACAGCATTTTTTATTACAGAAACGAAATTGGTTATTGGATACCTTAGATCGTTTTGCTCGTTTAAACATTGCTTACAATGAAATTGAGCGAATTCAAGTACCGAGTTTTGAACATTTTGTTCAGCATTATTACAGTCGGAATTTACCTGTGATTTTAAATAATGCGATTGATCATTGGGATGCACGGAAAAAATGGTCTCCTGAATATTTTAGAAAAACGATTGCTGATAAAAAAATTGAAGTTCAATTTAATCGGGAACGCGACCCTTTATTTGAAAGGAATTCGATTCAGCATAAAACACAGATGACGATGAATGACTTTGTAGATTTGATAGAACAAAACCCACATTCAAATAACTTTTATATGACGGCAAACAATGCCAAAGCAAGTCATTCAAATTTTTCGGAATTGTTTAAAGACATTGGTGAATTTCATGATTTCACTGATCATCAACACGTTCGTGAGCGTAGTTTTATCTGGTTTGGACCTAAAGGAGCTTTTACCCCTCTTCATCACGACCTTACCAATAATTTTTTAGTCCAAATTTATGGCAAGAAAAAAGTGACGCTGATACCAGCGATGCAGACCCCGCATTTATATAATGATGTTGCCGTGTTTAGCCAAATTGCCGATCCGCATGATCCACAGATGATTGAACAATTTCCTGAGCTAAAAAATTGCTCTAAAATTGAACGTATTTTAAATGAAGGCGATGCTTTATTTATTCCGATCGGTTGGTGGCACTGTGTTGAGAGCCTACACGTGTCTATAAGTGTATCTTTTACTCATTTTAATATTGATAATGGCGGTGCCGAATCATTCCCCTATCCTTCGCAAATTTAAAGGGATAGATAATTGAAATAGGCTTGTTCAAAAAAATTTGATAATGGTGTTTATATGGAAAAACCAATCGACCAAATGATGATTAGCACCGAATTAAATCCTGCAAATGCACAAGGAATTATTCCCCAAGATGCAGAAACCACATTGGAAAGTATTTTTCCGATGATGCAGCATATTGCGCGTTGGCTTATTCATTCAGGCGTTGGTTATACCGATTTCGTTGCAGCCTTAAAACCAATTTTCTATGATCAAGCTTTGGCGGAATTAGAACGAATTCAGCAAAATAAAACAGATTCAGCGGTCAGTCTTTTATCAGGATTACATCGTAAAGATGTGAGTGCGTTTAGACAGCAAGCCAACCAAATAAATGCAGAGATGACTCCAAATTTTGCCATTAGTGTCCCTGCTCGTGTCATTGCACGTTGGATTGCACTTGATTTACCGCATCAAATCCCTGTCTCTGGCGACGAAAATAGTTTTGAAGCATTGGTTCGATATATTTCAACTGAGAAACACCCTCGCTCGATTCTATTTGAACTACAACGTCTAGGTGTCGTAGAACAAAAAGGATCGGATGTCATTTTACAACAACATAGTTTTACGCCAGATAATCAGATGCAAGAAAGTAAGGCATTATTTTCAGCAAATTTAACTGATCATCTCGCAGCAGGTGTCGACAACTTTATCAGTGAGAAAACATTTACGCATCTTGAACAAGCAGTTCATGCCGAAAAACTCACTTTAGAGTCCATAGAATCTTTGCGTCAACTCAGTATTGAACTTTGGCAGAACATGGCAAAACAATTACTGAATGCGGCCATTCAATGCTGTGAAAAAGACCAAAACCAACAAGATGCGACTTACCAATTTCGTTTAGGAATCTATCAATATGATAAGGAAACAAAGCTGCAAATTCCTTATCAATATAAGGATAAATAAAATGAAGCGTTTCTGTTTGTCACTTTTACTTTACAGCGCCACCATAAGTCTAATCGGCTGTGGCGAAAACTTTTTGGCTGCCAATGTAAGCCTAGGTGGAAGTGGTTCAGGTACGCAAAAACCAGTTCCCGGAGGCAATGATAATTCATCCAATCCATCAACTGGCGATGGAGATGAACACTATGAATATGTGGCTAAAATTCCTGCCGAATCAGAAAGTACCTGCTCGGGTGTACAACGTCGGATGAGGTTCATTTATGCAGATAATAAGCAACCTATACCACCTGAAACCATTCGATCACTCGCAATCTCACCTTTACAAATTGAGATTGAAAACACCACACCGAATTATGTTTATGCGCTTACTCCGCTCTGTCGTCAGATTGATTTTGAAATTGGGACGATGAATATTCTGCCCGGGGAATCTCTCAAATGTGCGGCTGATCAAGATAGCCTTCAAGTTTTAAAGCCTTTTGAAATACGACGTTATGAAGTAGATCTGAAGTTTGCTGAAACTCAAGAACCTATTACCGTAAACTATTATTCTTTCTATAGTACAGATTTACCTAAAAATGAAACTGTATGGGATAAATGTGAAGCAGCTCAGATCACAGTTATCATGCAAAAGCGTCTTATTCCAAAAGTGATTGCTGAAGAGCCAACCATTCAACTTCCTATTACTGAAGCTGAGCCGATGCCTTAAGTAAGGTAAGAAAAGTCAAATAAGATGTAACGATTTAAATCCATACATTAAAAAATTAAAACCCGAGTTTCGCATCCTGCTAAACTCGGGCAAATGAGGTTGTGCTTTCACTCTTTGTTTTTATCCTGCTTCCATCGCATGCATCATATCCATAATGCTTTTTCCTTCTCAGCGTCGCTATCCTTAATCGGAAATCCATTCCTGCGTCCCTGTGCTGATGTATTTAGAATAAACCTTTTAATCAATTCGGACTATTCGTTGTAGGCCTAAATCCCTGTACGATAATGCTTACACCACAGTTTGCCTATCTTGAATATTCATCATCTTTTTATGCGGCTGCGCAAGACTATCTACCACCTTTTTTTCTTCACGTTCAGCTTTTTCTATTCCTTCTTGAATCGCCTGCTGTGCTTCCTCTTCATCATCTTCTGTCTGTTCAAGTTCTTGCTGTTCTTGCTCAAATACAGTCGATGTTTGCAAAACTACATACACTGGAAAATGATCCGAACCAATATGATCTAAACGTTTCATATCGACCAATCCAAAGTCTGTACTATGAAAGACATGGTCAAGTGACCAGCGCAATAATGGATAATCAGCATGGAAGGTATTCATAAAATAACGACCAACGCGTGGATCAAGTAACCCGCTGATGCGCTGAAATAGCCGCGTGGTTCTTGACCATGCCACATCATTAAGATCTCCCATAACAATACAGCTTTGATCTAAATCTTTAATACGATCACCAATAATCAAAAGTTCAGCATCTCTTAAAGTTGAATCTTTCGCCTCCGTGGGACTTGGTGGCTTCGGATGTAAACAATACAGCTGTACGATATTTCCTGCATTCAATGTTAATGTTGCATGTATCGAAGGAATCTCATCACTCAAGATAAATTTGATTTCAGACTCAATTAAGGGCAAACGGCTATATAAATGCATGCCATATAAATTATCTAAAGGTACTGCAACTCGATGCGGATAATCTTTTTCAATTGGCTGTAAAGCATCTTGCCATTTTTGATCGGACTCAAGCGTAAGCACAATATCAGGTCTAAGATTTTCAATATGAGAAAGCAGTAGATGATATTTATCATTTGGTGTTAATACATTCGCGACCAATAATGAAATTTGTTGATCCTGATTGATCTGTTCTGGTTTAACTTTCTGAACTTGTTTCTTCCATATAGGTGTATAGGGTAATACCATTTTTAATTGATAGGCCACTGCTGCAATAGTACAGAATAATAAAATCTCCCTGTCCAAACTCCATTCAGCATCTATAAATAACAAGCCGAGTAAAGCAAAAATTCCGATCGCTAGAATTTGCAAACGAGGAAAGTCGGCTCCCCTAAACCACCATTCATCACGAGGGATTAAAGACCAAACACTTAGCCAAATAACCAATACTGCGCAAATCTCAATCCATATCATTTCATTTTACTCTTAGAGATCCTGTGGATTTTTCAATAAAGTTATGGCTTTATCAATTTTGTATCTAATATAAACAAGTTATTCCACTCAACAAAATTATCGTTTTATTTACGTAACGCTTGCAGTTGTGGTCGCTTTTGATACACTCAAACCCCTTTAAAGTTTTTTACATACCGAGGCACAATGACATGAAAGTAGGTCTGGTCGGTTGGCGTGGGATGGTTGGTTCTGTCCTTATGCAACGTATGGTTGAAGAGAATGATTTTGCTCATATTGAGCCATTCTATTTTTCTACCAGTAATGCAGGTGGCGAAGCTCCTTCATTTGGTGGTAAGACTGCCCCAGCACTTATGGATGCATCAGATATTACCAGTCTGAAGCAAATGGATGTCATTTTAACCTGTCAAGGTGGCGATTATACTTCAGATGTATTCCCAAAACTAAAAGCTGAAGGTTGGGATGGTTATTGGATTGATGCTGCCTCTACATTACGTATGGCTGATGATGCCATTATTGTACTTGATCCAGTGAACTTAAATGTGATCAAAGATGGTTTAGTTAATGGAACTAAAACATTTGTTGGCGGTAACTGTACTGTTTCATTGATGCTCATGGGTTTAGGCTCGCTGTTCCAAAATAATTTGGTGGAATGGGCAACCTCAATGACTTATCAAGCAGCGTCGGGTGCTGGTGCGCAAAATATGCGTGAACTAATCACAGGTATGGGCTATTTATATAACAATACTAAAGCGTTATTGGATGATCCAAAATCTGCGATCCTTGATATTGATCGTCAAATTGCAGACTTGCAACGGGGTGAAGGTTTTCCAAAGTCTAACTTTGGCGTACCACTCGCTGGCTCTTTGATTCCATATATCGACAAACAACTCGAAAGTGGTCAATCAAAAGAAGAATGGAAAGGTCAAGTTGAAACCAATAAAATCTTGGGTAATCAACAAATCGTTCCAATCGATGGCCACTGTGTTCGTATCGGTGCAATGCGTTGCCACTCACAAGCAATCACTTTAAAGTTGAAAAAAGACGTTGCGCTTGATGAAATCGAAGATATGATTCGCCAATCAAGCCAATGGGCAAAAGTTGTTCCAAATACCCGTGAAGCGTCAATGACAGATTTAACACCTGTAGCCGTAACAGGTACATTAACTGTTCCTGTTGGTCGTTTACGTAAGCTCAACATGGGTAAAGAATATCTAGGCGCATTCACTGTAGGTGACCAACTTCTTTGGGGTGCAGCTGAGCCATTACGCCGTATGTTACGTATTCTTGTAGAATACAAGAACGACTAAGCAAAAATCACCAAAAATAAAAAGCCGATCACATTTGATCGGCTTTTTTTATGTCATTAAATTTGAAGAATTTACAATTCATTTACATCACGGTAATGTATACTTTTTACCGACTAAAACATCACTTTTTCATGGATCGAGATGACTGTTTATAACAAATTAAAAATTGCCATTTTAGCCATATTTTCTTCGCAACCTCTTTATGCGATTACACTTGACCCATTGCAAATTCAATCTGCGCCAGGTGAGCTACTCTATGCTGAAATGAGTTTTCATCAAGCCAATAGCAATGATAAGTTAGATGTTAGCTTAGCGACGCCAGAAGATCTGATGATGATTGGTGCAGCTCATCAACCACCCAGTGGTTTAAACTTTTACACTCGCCGTAACACTAAAGGTGAAGGTGTTATTGTTATCACGTCTACCCGTCCAATGATTGATTCTGAACTCAATATTATTCTCAAAATCCAAGAGGGTAATGCCAGTCATTTAAAACATATCAAGCAGCCAATACGCCAAGGCGTTAAAAACAACATCGCAAAAACAAATAATGAAAAATCGCTTACGCCAAAATTTATTGTGAGTGAGAAAGATATTGCACTGAATTTACCTGAAAGCACTCATTTTAATACAGCGACCCCTAGCCCAAAACAGCAAAATATTAAACAAGAAAACCTGTTAAATGCACCATTTACCCTACCGCCAGTATTAAATAATGCACAAGCAAGCACTTCTGCACCAACTGCAATTTCAACGGTGTCTTCAGCTAATTTACAGCAACCAACAGCTGTTGAAGTGAAAGCTGCTCAAGAAAAGATTATAAAAGCAGCAAACCAAATAGCTACAACGCCAACTGCAACACAGCAAGACAACAAGCCGATCGCTGAAACTGCTAAATCACCCGAGCCACTGTCACCTGTTGAAGCTGAATTAAAAACCACCGATAAAAAAGAGGTTGAGCCAAACAAAGTAGCGCCTCTTCAAGTAAAACAACCTGCTATTGAAAAGAAGAAGCAAAAGACACCAACACTACCTGTAGAAGCTGCAGAGGGTCAAAAACAACATATCGTACAACGTAATGAGTCATTATGGCGTATTGCTCAACGTATCTCGGCACAAACTCAACAACCAGTCGCACAAGTCATGAATCAGATCAAAGTTCAAAATGAACATGCATTTATTGATGGCAATGCGAATCGACTAAGACAAGGTTCTCGCTTAAACTTTAATCTCAATAGTATTCCTGTTCGATCAAATCAAACAGTGAATCAGATTGCAACACAGACTCCTCGCTCACCATCAACTAAAGCTAAATATCGCTTACAACAAGCGGAGATGTCTCTCGTTGCAGAAAGCAATCAAGATTCAAGTACAGGAAGTGCGAAAAAAGACACATTGCAGCAAAAAACCAGTGCAGACTTATCATTAAAAGTTATGACAGCACGAGAAAAAACCGTTACATTACAAAGAAACGTAACACAGTTAGAGTTAGCATTACGTACTAAGGAACAACGTATTCAGCTATTAAATGCTCGACTTGCTGAGTTGCAAGAACAGTTGAAAGCACAGCAAGAAACTAAAAAGCCAACACACTAAGTTACGAGAACATTCTCATAAATTTGCATAAAAGCGGCTCTATCTTTAAGGGGTATAGATCATGTCAACTGTAATCATTGTACTGCTAGTCATTGTACTAGTCGTTGCAATCGTTTTAAAAAAACGCGCTGACAACCAAAGTTCAGCAACACCTAAAAAAGGTACTGCTGCAAAAGCAACGAAGAAAGTAGCTGCAAAAAAAGTTTCACGTACGACGTTGGCTCGTGAAGAACAAGAACCAGCCCCACAAACGACTACAGCAATTTCTGAGAGCTTACGTCAAAAAATTGAACAACAGATTACCGATAAAAACTATCAAGCTGTTGAAGCTCAAATCAATCAACTATTAAAACAAAATAATTCACAGCATGAATTATATTTATTTTTATTAGATATACATTTAGCACAAAAAGATGACTTTGCTATTGATCAACTGATCAAGCATATCAAAGCATTAAAACTAGATGCTATAACTGAAGCAGCTGAAGCAAAACAACGTGAATATGAAAAAAATAAGCAACCTGATTCAATTGAATTCAGCTCTAGCTCAAACCATTTTCATCAAACTACGCCACCAGTAGTAACGCCTGCACAAAACAATAATGCCGATTTTGATGCACTCGCGAAATCACAAAATACTGAATCATTTGATGATTTACAAACTGAATTGGTTGCGCCAATAGCGCAAGAAACACCAGTTGAAACAGCTCCTGAAGTTCAACCATTAGATTTCAACTTTACTTTTGAGCAAAAACAAGTTTCTGAGCCAGTCAGTCTTGAAACTGAAACTGTAGAAACAAAAGATCATCAGCCATTAGAGTTTTCTTTTAACTTAGATGCTACTCCAACAGCTGAGCCAAGCAAAACAGAAGAAGTAAAACCAGAGTTAGACTTTAATTTTTCTAATTTAGAAGTAGCGTCCAATACAACTGATGTTCAAGATGTTGCCATTGAAGCACCAAGTCTAGATTTTAATTTTGATCAACCTCAAGCTAAAATTGAACAGCAACCTGTTATTGAAAAATCAGAACTTTCATTTGAGCTCGCTGAATCAACAACTGTAGAACCTGAAGCTGAATTTTCTGCACCGATTACTCACAGCTCTAATGTAGTTACAAATGATCCGTTAGTACAATCATTCCCTGATCTACAGCAACTCAATGAAGCACAGCTGAATTTAGATCTTGCAGAGCAGTATATTGAACTGGGTGCGTATGCTTCAGCAGAATTACTATTGAACAATAGCCAGCCACTCTTTAATCCAGAACAACAACAACTTTCGCAAAAGTTACTCAATAAAATAGCTTCCTGAATTTGATCAGTCTAATATAAGCAGTCTCCTTAGACTGCTTTTTTTATGATGAATAACTTTTTATTATGAAAACAATTGCTTTAATTTATATGGGTGGAACATTCGGTTGTATTGGTGAACCCCTCATGCCAATGCCTGAACAAGATTTCCTACCACTACTTGCTAAAATCATTCCTCATCATTTAAACGTCGAATGTTTTGCCGCACCTACTATCATAGACAGTAGTGCTTGCACAGCGCAGGACTGGTTACGGCTGGTTCAACAAGTTCAACAATTACAGTTGAAGGGTTTTCAGCACTTTGTGATTATTCACGGAACGGACACTTTAAGCTACGCGGCTGCCACACTCGCTCGTTTTTTAGGTCAATCTTGTCACGCAATTATTACAGGTAGTCAATACCCTCTGCTCAATGTAGAAGGCAATGATACGAGAGAATTTACAGATGCACTTGGTAATCTTTACTTAGCACTAGAACAGGTGCTGACCTTACCAACCGGTGTTTATCTTGCATTTCATGAACATGTTTTTCATGCACAAACGACTTTAAAAGCACATACCACAGAGCTGGATGCTTTTGTTGGAATTGCAGCAGATCAAGACTGTGAAACGAATTCAGATTATTTAATTGTAGAAAATCAAAATATTGAAGATTCAGCTCAACTCAGTGTACTTAACCTTATGTTGCAGCCGATCGCGAAACAACAATTGATTGCGCAGTTAAAAAATCTTTTGATTTCCCCACCAAATTTTTTAGTCCTACAAGGATTTGGAACTGGCAATATTGCAGTGAATGCTGAGATTCTAGGGCTATTTACCGCATTATATGACAAGCAATGTGTACCAATTATTAGCACCCAAGTCACGTTTGGAAAACTTGATCAGCGTTATGCAGTGAGCTCATGGATTCAATCAACTAAAGTTTTAGTGAATGATTGCCATAGTCATGCTGATTTATATGCAAAAATTTTGCAAATGTATTTAAAATACCCGACCCATGATCAAAGGTTTGAACATTGGCATCAACACTAATATTGAGGTTAAGACATGCAACGTTATGCAATCGGTATTGAATTTTGCGGTACTCAATACCGTGGTTGGCAAACCCAACAAGCTGGCATTGCAAGTGTTCAAGAAACAATTGAAAAGGTTCTGAGTAAAATTGCTGACCAAGCAATTATATTGCATGGCGCTGGCCGTACTGATGCAGGCGTGCATGCAACCAATATGGTTGCTCATTTTGATACTACAGCGATTCGCCCTGAGCGAGGCTGGCTTATGGGCGCGAATAGCCAGCTTCCTAAAGATATAGCAATTCAATGGATCAAGTGTATGGATGAAAGTTTCCATGCCCGTTTTAAAGCAACAGCTCGTCGTTATCGCTATGTGGTCTATAACGCACCAACACGTCCAGCACTTTTATATAAACAAGTCACTCATCTTTACCAAACGCTTGATGTAAAGAAAATGATTGCTGCTGCATCAAAATTTGAGGGCACGCATAATTTTGAAACTTTCCGTGCTGCTGCATGTCAGTCCAATCAACCTATTCGCCATGTGAAGCACTGTCGTTTATTTGAGCATGGTCGATACTTAGTTTTAGATATTCAAGCAGATGGTTTTTTGCATCATATGGTGCGTAATATCATGGGATGTTTACTTGAAATTGGTCAAGGCATGTATGAGATTGACCATATTGACACTATGTTTGCTGCACAAGATCGTACGGCTGCAGGTATTACGGCTCCTGCCGATGGCTTATATTTTATCCAAGCGCAATATCCTGATCAATTCGATCTTCCACAATTAGCTTTAGGGCCACATTGGCTCAATTTACCTGAATAAAAAAAGCCTGATCTAGTTTGGGATCAGGCTTTTGTATTTTTAAAATAGATTAACGTTGTTTTCTTTTACGATATTCAACAGGCGTTTCATTGGTCCAACGCTTGAATGCGCGATAAAAAGTACTCGGTTCAGAAAAACCCGTTAAATAGACAATTCTCTCAACACTTTCATTGGTATTCGCGAGTAATTTTTTCGCTAGACGACAGCGATAATCAGAAAGAATTTGCTGAAAACTCGTATTCGCCTCACTCAGTTGCGTTCTTAAACGTCTAGGTGTAATCGTTAACTGTGCAGCAACCGTTTCTAAGGTTGTTTCTCCACTTTCTAAGGTTGAACCAATCGCACGGCGAACCTCGCCCACAAGATCATAACGAGCAAGCTCTTGAAGTTTTTCAATGGCTAATTGCTCATGTAGCTGTAATAACTCAGGTTCAGCTTGCCATAATGGATAATCAAGCACAGCAGCATCAAAATAAAGACGAGTCGCCTTTTGCCCTAAACTTACTGGACAACCGTAGACACGAAAATACTCATCATCATCTGCGCCTTCACTAAAGTTAAAGTCAATATAAATTGGCTGAAACTGTCCTTCAGTAATAAATTTAAAGAACCTTAGAATGCCTGACATCGCACATTCAGAAAAGTGACGATTCACGAGATTATCGGACCAAAATTGCTCTGCATTGGTTAGATAGCAACGACCATCTTCGACGACAAGCTTTGCATCAAAAGCATCACTAATAAGTCGTTGATACGCCAAAGCGCGCTTTAGCCCTTCCCCAAACGTTTCACTACTGATAAATAAGTGTTCAATAACTTGACCACGATAAAGAGGTAAATGTTCGCCTAGATGTAATCCTATATCTGGATCTTTGCTGACTTCCTGTGCAGCGATCCAAAATGCGTTTTGTGCGCTTAATGGTGTTCTGGCATTAGTATCGATTTGGTTGAGTGCCACACCTGCCTTTGTTAAAATTTCTTCAGTTGGCAATCCTGCTTTACGAATTGCCTGATAACCAAAGCGCAATACAACTGATGCATCTGTTAACTGACCCACGCAGTGCCCTTCCCTGTTGATACTTTATTGTGACAATAACGATAATTTTAGATTAACGTTGATTGACCAAACTGACAACAATATTCTGATAGTTTTGTTAAAAAAAATTATCGATTGTCTAACAGTTTTTCCTCATTTTTGACTAAAAAGCATTAAGAAGACTTAACCTTGTAAAATTTAAATAAATTGACTATAATTTGCGCCTTTCCAATTTGATCATCAGGTAGGCCATGGCCAATAAAGAGGAACTCATTGAGTTCGAAGGCGTTGTCACCGAAACGCTTCCTAATACGATGTTCCGTGTACGTTTAGAAAACGGTCACGAAGTTATTGCTCACATTTCTGGTAAAATGCGTAAACACTATATCCGTATTTTGACTGGCGATAGTGTTAAAGTTGAAATGACACCTTATGACTTAACAAAGGGTCGTATCACTTATCGCGCACGCTAAGATTAGTGATTGCAAAAAAGCCACTTAAAGTGGCTTTTTTTACGACCTTATTTTCCTGCTATTCACTTAAACGAGTCGTCTTACAACCCACCGTTTGACATTCACGTAACCGTTCTAAAAGCCAATGATTGCGTTGTTGTGTGGTATTTAAGCGACATTCTACATTGACGCTATTCTGTTGATCATCCGTACACTCTGCATCACGATGACGAATCCAAGCAAGTTGTGATTTTTTTAGTATTTTCTGTTGAGTTTGATTTAATTGCGCCCTCAATAACTGATAGTTTTTATTTAAGTCCGCATCCGCACTCGCATATATTTTATTTGTACAGTAAATATCATCATAAGTATTGCGTGTTTTATCACAATTATCCGCATAAATAGTTGTTGATAAAGCACCGACAATAAGTCCAAATATGAACTTTTGCATCAAGTCGTCCTCATTGCATAATAATAAAACTATCTAAACATATTTTGCATTTGTTGAACATTACCCTCAAATAGACAAGTCCGTATATTTTTGTCTTTATTCTGTTTTAGGAATAGAATAAAGACATATAAATATAATCAATGCAGGGAAATAAGCGTGATTCATTCTAAATATTTTATCTTAGGCTTGGGTTTAATTTTACAAGGGTGCGCGACACCTGCATGGCAATCAACCAATCTTCAAGATTATCTACAACCCTATATCGGTCAATCAGTAGATCATATTGAACAAAATCTTAATCTTCGAAGCTTAGGATTTCAGACTCTAAAACACCCTCAAAAATCTAAAGAACATTTAATTTATACAGTTCTTCGCCCAATGAATATTCCCGTACCTTTAAACATGGGAACCTCAGATGGTTCACGACTTTCTACCAGTACCACCTATAGCCAATCATACGATGTCAATTTCTATTGCCATATTATTTTCAAGCTTGATCAACAACAAATTGCACGCTCAATTCGTTATGAAGGTAAAGCTTGCTAACTAATCATAGAGAATAAAAAAACGCAGCTGATGCTGCGTTTTTTTATTCAGAATACTTAATTAGTTAAGTGCTGAAACTACAGCTTCACCCATCGCATCTGTACCAACTCTGCTCATGCCCTCAGACATAATATCTGCTGTACGCAAACCTTGATCTAAAACTTGACCTACAGCATCTTCAATTGCTTTTGCCGCAGCTTCCTCGCGGAAGGTGTAACGCAACATCATCGCCACAGAAAGTACGGTTGCGAGTGGATTTGCGACATTTTGACCCGCAATATCTGGAGCAGAGCCATGACATGGTTCATACATCCCCTTGCCATTTTCATCCAGTGAAGCAGAAGGCAACATACCAATTGAACCTGTTAACATTGCAGCTTCATCAGATAAAATATCACCGAATAAATTACCTGTAACAATCACGTCAAATTGCTTAGGTGCGCGAACCAATTGCATAGCTGCATTATCGACATACATATGCGATAACTGAATATTTGAATACTGTGCTTGTTGTAAGTCAGTGACTGTTTGCTTCCATAATTCAGTCACTTCAAGAACATTGGCTTTATCAACTGAACAAACTTTACCACCGCGTAAACCTGCAAGTTCAAATGCAACTTTAGCAATACGCTTGATTTCACTTTCTGAATAAACGTCAGTGTTATAGCCCTGTTTCTCACCATTTTCCAATTCACGAATACCACGCGGCTGACCGAAGTAAATCCCACCTGTTAGCTCACGAACAATCAGAATATCAAGACCTGCAACGATTTCAGGTTTCAAGCTAGAAGCATCAGCCAATTGTGGATAAAGAATTGCAGGACGTAAGTTCGCGAATAAGTTTAATTCACTACGAATTTTCAATAAGCCACGTTCAGGACGAATTGAACGCTCAATCGTATCCCATTTAGGACCACCGACAGCACCAAGTAAAATCGCATCAGCATTTTTCGCTTGTTCACTGGTCACTGCAGGATACGGCTCACCATGTGCATCAATCGCTGAGCCACCTAGTAAACCATGTTCCCATGTCAAACCGAGATTAAATTTATCATTGACCTTGGTTAAAACCTTTTCAGCAGCAGCTACGATTTCAGGACCAATTCCATCACCCGCTAAAATTAAAATATGTTTTGACATGAGTTTTCCAGTTCAATATGAGCAGCTTTCACACTGCTAGTCGATTAAATCTTTTTCTCAACAAACTCACCCAAACCCGTACTGACATCAAAAGGACGACAGAAACGGCGGATGGTATGCTGTTCTTGCTGTAAATCAACACATAATGGTTCAGGCACTGAAACATTCAGCAAACTGCCTGAACGATATGTTCTGTCTCGGAACATTTTAAAGGTATAGCGCAGATGCGGTTTAAACGCATGGATGACATGAAAAGTCTCTGCTCGATCAGGCGAAATGGGGTAAAAGCGAATAACAACTTCATATTGTTTAGCAGGCACACTCAAATACACCTGCTGTTTTCGGGTAAAAACTGAACCATGTAATCGTACAATTCCTCGCTCCATTGCCTGTTGGCTAATACGGTGCGTTTTTGCATCAATCACGGCAATATCACCAATTCGCTCAAACTCACAATTTTCTACGCCTGAACAATATAAAGTTGTATTTTCCGCTTTCGACTCTAATGTGTTCTGTGCAATACGAACTTGATCGACTACATTAGGTGCGTTTTGACACGCCGTTAATGTCGTACCAACACATAGACACAGTAAAATACTGCGAGCGAGTCTTCTTTTCATTATTCAAGCCCAGTCCTCATGTCTTGTAACATGTAAGCAAAATATTATTCGCTAGCATGTTAACAAGAGTTCATTGTCTGCGCTATGGCTATGTTTAAATTGTCCAAGACATTGCGTAATCTCCAAACATAAACCTTAAGCTTTTATGTCTTGAAATACCCAAGGACGTACTTGTTTAGCTTTTTCTTCAAAAGCACGAATATCGTCCGCAACCTGTAAGGTTAAACCGATATCATCTAAACCATTTAACAAGCAATGCTTTCGGAATGGATCGATTTCAAATTTAAATGCATCGCCTTTTGGAGTACGAACTTCTTGCGCTTCTAAATCAATCGTAAGTTGATAGCCTTCCGTTTCAACACATTCTTTAAATAGCTGATCCACGATCTCTTCGGATAAGATCACAGGCAACATGCCATTTTTAAAGCAGTTATTAAAGAAAATATCAGCAAAACTTGGCGCAATTACGGTACGAAAACCATATTCATTTAACGCCCAAGGTGCATGCTCACGGCTTGAACCACAACCAAAGTTAGTTCGCGCCAACAAAATCGTTGAACCTTGGTAACGCGGTTTATTCAACACAAATTCAGGGTTGATTGGACGTTTGCTAATGTCTTGCCCTAAATAACCTTCATCTAAATAGCGCAATTCATCAAATAAATTATCACCAAAACCTGTCCGTTTAATAGACTTCAAAAACTGCTTTGGAATAATTAAGTCAGTATCGACATTGGCACGATCTAAAGGTGCAACAATACCTTGTTCTACAGTGTATTTTTCCATGATCTTGCTCCTTTAGAATGAACGAACGTCAACAAAATGACCTGCAATTGCTGCCGCTGCTGCCATTGCTGGACTCACTAAATGCGTTCGTCCACCATTGCCCTGACGACCTTCAAAATTACGATTCGAGGTTGAAGCACAATGTTCACCCGGTTGTAACTTATCCGCATTCATCGCTAAACACATTGAACAACCCGGTTCGCGCCATTCAAAACCTGCTTCTAAGAAAATTTGATCTAAACCTTCTTGTTCAGCTTGTTGTTTAACCAAACCAGAACCCGGAACAATCATCGCTTGTTTAATACTTGACGCGACTTTACGACCTTTAACCACTTCAGCAGCTGCACGAATATCTTCAATACGTGAATTTGTACAAGAACCAATGAATACACGATCTAATTGAATATCTGCTAATGCCTGACCTGCATCTAAGCCCATATATTGATATGCACGCGTCCAGTCATTACGTTGCACGTCATCTTTAGCTTGTTCTAAAGTTGGTACCGCTTGTGAAACTGGAATCACCATTTCTGGAGACGTTCCCCATGACACTTGTGGTTCAATCTCTGCACCATTTAATACTACAACCGCATCAAATACCGCATCTTCATCCGAGTGCAATGTATTCCAGTATTCTACTGCTTGATCCCACTGCTCACCTTTAGGTGCATAATTACGATCTTTTACATAAGCAATCGTTTTGTCATCAACAGCAACCATACCTACGCGAGCACCTGCTTCGATCGCCATATTACAAACAGTCATACGTCCTTCGATCGACATATCACGGAATACTTGACCGCCAAACTCGATGGCATAACCTGTACCGCCCGCAGTACCAATCTTGCCAATAATTGCTAACACGACATCTTTAGACGTCACACCTTTACCTAATACACCATCTACACGAACTAACATGTTTTTTGATTTTTTCTGTACTAAGCATTGTGTTGCCAACACATGTTCAACTTCTGATGTGCCAATACCATGTGCCAAGCAACCAAATGCGCCATGTGTAGCAGTGTGTGAATCACCACAAACCACTGTCATACCTGGTAATGTTAAACCTTGTTCTGGACCAACAACGTGTGCAATCCCTTGGCGAATATCATTAATACCAAATTCAACAATATTAAAGGTCTTACAGTTATCATCTAAAGTTTGCACTTGGATACGAGACGTATCATCTTCAATCCCTGCGATGCCTTGTTCACGCTCTTTTTTAGAGGTTGGAACGTTATGGTCAGGTGTTGCGACATTGGCACTTAAACGCCAAGGTTGACGATTAGCAAGTTGTAAACCTTCAAATGCTTGAGGACTGGTTACTTCATGTAATAAATGGCGATCAATATAAATCAAGCTTGAGCCATCATCACGTTGCTTAACTAAATGGTCATCCCATAATTTGTCATACAATGTCTTGCCTGCCATGTCGTCGCTCTCCATCGTGCTTGTCATAGGACTGGGTATTTTTAATCTTAGATTGATTATAACAATCGTTTCACATAAATCTAATTTATCATTTTTATCAATTAACAAACTTTTTGGAATAATTAATCTCGAAAATAATACTTCATCAGCTCAGGATTACCATCCTTATGTACAGGTAAATTAAACCATTCAATCAAAGGCTGATACTCGAGAATAAATTGATCAAATAAATTTTTAGTTATAATCATATCAGTACAATCAATTGTCACCAGCGAATACTTTTTAGCCCTGTTAAGACTATATAAATTCAAACAAAATATAGGAGTAGGTAATTGATTGCTTCGAGGCATAGCTGGAATGTAGTCATATTTTGCTTCAATAAAATTAGGATAGAAGTCAGCTTTTTTCTTATTATTCAGATATATCGTTAATTTTTTTGAATTAGAACTAAATATTAACTTTACTTTTAAATTATGCGCATCATTCCTTCGGAGTATTATCCATATAAATACACCAATAAGAACGCCTACCCCCATATAAGAGAAAATACCAATTTCTATACTCATTTTTGAATAAATTAAAAAATACATGATTTTATATAAATTCAAGTAAAGAACAATCAATGAAGCAAGACATATTATTTTTATAAGAATTCTATTCTTACTAGAATACATGTATTTTTTAGCTGTTTCATAAGTAAGACATTCTTCACTTAACACTTTTAAATTTCTAATCAATGCTTTCTCACGGTTTGTTATTTTAAATTTAGTTAAATTATCTAGAAATCCAATCATCAGCAATCGAAATTTCTTTTTTACATTTTAAATGATAATGATTATTATTTAATTAAATATAAATCAATATTCGTAACGGTGAGCACTATGGCGAACATTCAACAATTTGTAATCAACAATCGGCGTACCTTAAAAAAAACCTTGAGTTACTACATCATGCATATTAGTGTTGCGATGATGGTTGCCTATGTAATTACAGGAAATTTCATTATGGCAGCGACTTTGAGTTTAATTGAACCGACTGTTCAAGCCTTTGCATTTTTCTTTCATGAAAAAGTTTGGAATTATTTCTAAACCCATTTCCTCGAGAAATAAAAAGTAACTTACTTTAGGTAAATGTATATGAATCTTGCTGCATTTGAAGCATTCGTAAAAGTGATGGAAACGGGTTCAATTTCTATCGCAGCAGAACAATTATTTATCACTCAACCCGCAGTGACGAAACGTATTCATAGCCTAGAGGATTATTTTGGCGTTAAGCTTTTTGAGTCCGCTGGTCGGGGTATACAACCCACTCACGCAGCCCATTCATTATTACCTAAAGTTCATACATGGCTGAATGAATTAGGTGAAATTCATCATACGCTAAGTCATGAGCAAGCTCAGGTACAAGGTCGCTTAAAAATAGGCACCAGTCATCATATCGGTTTGCATCATCTCGCCGAACCGCTCAAAAATTTCGTTCAACGTTTTCCACAAGTGACCTTAGATGTCCATTTTGTTGATTCTGAGCAAGCACATGAACAAGTTTTAGCAGGTGAATTAGAGTTAGCATTCTTAACGTTACCGCCGATTGGCGATGATCGTCTTAACTACTTAACCATTTGGAACGATCCTTTGGTTTTTGTGACTTCACCTTTTCATCCTTTAGCACAACAATCCCAACTCAAATTAGAAGATTTAATTGCTTATCCGAGCCTATTGCCAGCTGCACACACATACACGAGTCAAATCACACTGGCAGAATTTGAGAAAAAAGGCTTAAAACCAAAAATTACGATGAGCAATAATCCATTAGAATCAATCAGAATGTTAGTTTCAATTGGTTTGGGTTGGTCTGTTCTGCCTAAAACCTTACTCAACCACGATTTAAAACAACTCGATTTAAATTTGAATATGAATCGGCAATTAGGTTTAGTTTGGCATCCTGCACGTATTCAGTCCAAAGCTGCTGAAGAACTAATTAGTATGATGCGAGTCGATTAATCCTCAATTTAATCACTACCGCCACCACAGCTGCTACAACTACTACCACAGCTTGAGGATGAGGTTTGATTTTGCTTATATTTGGCAAAGTCTTTAGTCATTTGTTCAAGTTCATAGGTTTGTCCACTTTCCCAACCCAACACCTGGTCAATTGCAAATAATCGTGATAATTGAGAGCTATTTCGTGGATTAAATTCATGCAACATACAACTATATTTCCAAGATTCAAATAATTGAACTGCTTGTGCTTCAGGCTTTGTTGTTGTGTCATAAGGATTATGCGTTAAAACTCGACCAATTGTTTGCTGGCATAATTGCTGATATTGGATCGGATATTTCAGCATCACATGCCATAGCTCATCAACAGCATGTGATGGCATTGCATAAGCTTGTTTCTGCAAAACGTGTAATGCTAAATAATCTTTAAAACCTTGTTCAATCAATTGACGTTGTTTTAAGTCCAACACAGAATATTTTTGTTGTAACTCCTTCCAAAAAATTGGATTAATTTTAAGTTGCTCAATCTTCTCTAATTTGTCTCGTCTCGTTCGAGCAATCAGTGCCTGATTCACAACGATCACTGTCCAAATGAAAGGAATAAGCATCCAAGCCGTAAAAAACTGCTGTTGCCAACTATACATGACCAATAAGATTAAGATGGGTAACATGATCCAGCGTGTTTTTATCATCGGTTGCTGGCGTTTTAATTTGAGTAATGCATTCAAAACATTGGAAGTATATTCTTCCTGATTTATTGTTATTTTCATACTGTCATCTTAGAAATAAATGATGACAGTAACATGACAAAAAACCTCCCATTTTGGGAGGTCTAAACGAAATCAATTATCCAATTTGTAGTAAACGTCGTATCTGTTGAGTTACTTGATGCACATCTAAATGTTGATTTGGAAGTGTCATCGTTAATAACTGATCTGAACGCAAAGTCCGATCCACTTCCAACATCACATGCGTCTGATGTGCTTCAGCGACAAATGACACTTCAACCTCATTAAAACCGCTAAACATGTGTGAAGACACAAACTCTAACTCTTGGTAACAACCAATAGTTGATCTAAAGTTACGTGCAGTGAGTTGTCCTTTTTCTACATCTACACTCGCTAAGACAAAACCGCATTGTTGCATCGCTTGTAAAAATACTTGCATAGTGGCGGTCGGTAACACTTTTAAATAATCACGATCAGTTGCGTCTAGCCCCCAATCAACATCCATATGAGTATTAATCCAAACACGAGTCCCATTACGACGACAAGATACTTCTGTAATTGGTGTCTCTTCAGGGAGTTGCATAGTGAATGGAATATGATGAGCTTGATGCGCAGACAATAAAAAATTTGAACTGATTAACCACTGATCCAATATCAAAGGCTGATTAAACTCATGATCTCCTGACTCAACTTCTGCCATAGTCATTAGTTGTAAATACAAACCATTGATTTCCTTATCCGATGATCCACCTTTAAAACTAATTTCCCCATGCAATATTTCACCGGCTTGTAAAGTTGGATTGTGCAAGCGAGTTTCTACTGTCACAGCTTGCATACCCAAACCTGACATGATTTTATTGAACATTTTTCTAAAACCTTTTGAATTATCTTGTTAAATCTGTAGCAGACTTATTTTTAAAGAGCCTCATCCCCAGCGATTTGAATCTTAGCATCTGCGATTGCATTCATAAATTGCTGATAATCATTTAAATTACGTTCTGCGGACTGTACGGCATACTCTTGTAATACGTTTACAATGGTATTTCCTTCACCAAGGTAGCCCATCAGAACATCTGCATTACCTGATTTTGCATGCGCATGTGCTAAAGCCAGACCACAGCTTTCAGCATATTCATAAAAATATTCATCATCCATATCCGCCAAATCAACTGAGATTTTCATGTCGCGAAGCTGACGTACATGGAAATTTTGCTCTAAAGTTGAGAATCCAAGGAATATATCGCTTGCAGCTTGCATGAGTTGCTGTCCATGTACAACGCGCTCACCTTCGTGCTGCACTTTTTCAAGGAATAAAGGGCTCAAAATTGAAGGATTGGCTTCTTTCATTTGCAAAATCAAAGGTTCACGATCTGCATCCTGAAATAACGCAATTGCTGATCGTGTACCTACACTCCCCACCCCAACCACTTTTAAAGCAACATCACTTCGTTGATAACGGTCAAATAAGACTTGGCGATCATATTTCAATGAATCTCGATATTGTTTAAAGAAAGTATCAACACTTTGGCTAAAAGGTTCATCTACATTTGGATGCCACAATAATGGCAAATCATCAACAAAATAGCGGAATCCTGTTTCTTTATCTTGTTGAGTGAGCTTCGGCAAAACAGAATACGCATTTCTTTTCTGTGCTGAATCAAGATGCTTCTCTCGCTTCTTTCTTAATTTTCGGCATTCGGTATTTTCTAATAGCGTACTCGCATCGACTTTGTCATACCAAACTTGTAAAGGTGACAATTCAGTATTTTCTAATAAATGCTGGCGATAGCTATTCAGCATGGTTTTAATGGCTTTTAAACCGACTTTATCAGCAAGATCAATATCACGTGCTGCAATCAAAAAACTTGTCGCTAAACGTTTGAGATCCCATTCAAATGG
The DNA here is from genome assembly GCF_024296945.1 of Acinetobacter sp. Z1. Classification (NCBI taxonomy): domain Bacteria; kingdom Pseudomonadati; phylum Pseudomonadota; class Gammaproteobacteria; order Moraxellales; family Moraxellaceae; genus Acinetobacter; species Acinetobacter sp. Z1. Next base: position 3,098,668 of record NZ_CP101115.1, read on the forward strand.
CGCAACCAAAGTTTCATCAAAATCATTAATCCCAAATAATAAATTACGTTCAGGGCTAGCAAAACCACCAAAGTTACTTAAATGACAATCTCCACAAATCTGTTGAAATAAACCTGAGTGATGCTGTTCCCATGCTTGGTCAAACAACATCAATGACGGCATACCACGATAGAACGTAAAGGGTGAAACGCTCATACGCTTGGCACGAATCGGCTTAAGTTGCTCTAAGCGTCCTTGATTGCTCCAATCATAAATCGTTAAAGCCGTTGTACCTTTCGGTCGTTCTGACAATTGTGCTAATTGCTCACGGGGAATTTTTTTACGTTGCGTTTTACCGAGTTTAAAACCTTCATTTTTGGTGAGTAACTTACCTTGATAGCTGTGTCTAGTAAGATCAATGCTCTCTTCTGTCCAAAGTTTTTTTGGTAGTTTAAGTTGTGGTGTTTTTGGCATGATCCCCTCATCATTTTTAAAATAAATTTTTCTACTCTTATAATCTTGCTAACAATTTGATTCAATGTTTTTATTTAATATCCTCTTTATCCTAAATAAAAAAATAGACGTTATTAAAACGTCTATTTTTCGGAACTTGAACAACGACATTAAATCGACCAATCTTGAATATCCCAATGCTGTTCTTGAACTAATTTTTCTAAACGGTCATCAGGATTCACTGCAATCGCATGGGTCGCATACTCAAGCAAGAAACGATCATTAATTGAGTCTGAATATGCCCAAGACTCATCGACTTCTCGTCCTTGTAACCATTGATCTAAACGAGCAAGCTTTCCTTTTTGATAACAAGGGAGTCCTTTCACCTTACCCGTATATTTGCCATCAAGGACTTCAGCATTGGTGGCAATAATTTCTGTAATACCAAATTCACGAAAAATAGGTGCAGTAATAAAATCACTTGTAGCGGTAATTCCCACAATCGCATGACCCAAATCTTGATGCTTCTTGATTGCATCAAATCCTTTCGGGCGCATTTGAGGGCGAATCACTTTTTGCATAAATAACAGATGCAATTCTGTTAGATAAGCATTGTCATGTTGCGTCAAAAACTCAAACACAAATTCATTATAAGCAATTGGATCGAGCTGACCTGCTTTATAGTCTTCATAAAATTTATCATTCATTTGGCGGTGATGAACTGGATCAACCAAACCTTCATTCACTAAAAACTCACCCCATGAGTGGTCAGAATCGGTATTTAACAGGGTGTGATCTAAATCAAACAAAGCCAATTTCATATAAATGCTCATTTAAATGCAAATTAAAGAAAAAAAACGTAAATCTATTTCCGTAAGTGACTAAAAATTCGTTAAGATCATAGCAATTTTAAACATTTTACTTTGACCTTTTTCGAGTTGGACGTGAAGAGTGACTGTCCCCGAGATCAAAGTCAACGATATAGAGAAAATTTAGGTAGCCAAATGATCGACTCAGAAGGTTTCCGACCCAACGTCGGGATCATTTTGGCAAACGATGATGGACAAGTTTTATGGGCAAAACGCATTGGTCACAATGCTTGGCAATTTCCACAAGGAGGTATCCAGTTTGGAGAAACCCCTGAACAGGCACTTTATCGTGAACTGAGAGAAGAAGTCGGTTTATTGCCCGAACACGTCCAAATAATAGCGCAAACTAAAAGCTGGCTGCGTTATCGTTTGCCACATCGGTACATTCGGTCAGATTCTGATCCTGTATGTATTGGTCAAAAGCAAAAGTGGTTTTTACTGAAGTTAACGGCATCGCCGCATCATATTCAGTTAAATCTATCAGACCCACCCGAGTTTGATGAATGGCAATGGGTGAGTTACTGGTACCCGTTAGGTCAAGTGGTTAACTTCAAACGTGATGTTTACCGCCGAGCGATGATGGAATTATGTCTACAATTACCTCAACGTTAAACGTCAATAAATCATCACTTTAAGCAATGATTTTTGACATAAGAGCTGTTATAACTAGGTCTATAAAGATTTATAAATTGGAGTAAACATCCATGTCAAACATGCAACTCGACACACTTAGACGCATTGTTCAAGAAATTAATGCGTCCGTCAGTTTGCATGAATCACTCGACATCATGGTCAACCATGTCGCTGAAGCGATGCATGTGGATGTATGCTCAATTTATTTATTGGATGAGCGTAATAAACGTTATGTGTTAATGGCATCAAAAGGATTAAAACCTGAAGCTGTTGGGCACGTTTCTTTAAATTTCGGTGAAGGTCTCGTTGGCTTAGTCGGTCAACGCGAAGAAATTGTCAACTTAGATAACGCACCAAAACATGATCGCTTCGCCTATTTACCTGAAACAGGTGAAGAATTATTTAACTCATTCCTTGGCGTTCCTGTCATGTATCGCCGAAAAGTAATGGGTGTTTTGGTGGTTCAAAAGAAAGAACCTCAAGACTTTAGTGAGGCGGCTGAATCTTTTCTTGTAACGCTATGTGCTCAACTTTCAGGCGTCATTGCGCATGCACATGCCGTGGGCAATATTGATGTTTTTCGCAAGCCAACCAGTGGTTCATCTTATAAAACCTTCCAAGGCGTTTCTGGTGCTGGTGGTATCGCTTTAGGTCGTGCCATCGTGCTTTATCCACCTGCCGATTTAGGTGTGATTCCAGATCGCGAAGCGGAAGATATTAGTGAAGAATTAGAACTACTCGATCAAGCGATCATTGCTGTTCGTCAAGAAATTCAATCTTTAGATGAAAAAATGCAAGATTCATTGATGTCCGAAGAGCGTGCTTTATTTAGCGTGTTCTTGAGAATGTTAGATGAAAATGCATTACCGAGTGAAATTAAAGACCATATTCGCTCAGGTAGTTGGGCTCAAGGTGCTGTTCGCAAAGTCATCGATAAACATGTCGCGCTTTTTGCACAAATGGAAGATGACTACTTACGTGAACGTGTCTCTGATTTAAAAGATTTAGGTCGCCGAATCCTCGCTTGCCTACAAGAAAATGATACCAGTCATCGTGAGCTTAGCCCTGATAGTATTCTCATCGGTGAAGAAATCAGCACCGCTGCGCTGGTTGAACTCCCTGTTGATAATATCGCAGCGATTGTAACATCTGAAGGTGCAGCCAACTCTCATATGGTGATCGTTGCACGCGCATTGGGGATTCCAACTGTAGTTGGTGTAACAGAATTACCTATCACTACGCTTGATGACATTGAAATGATCGTCGATGCTTATCAAGGGCGGATCTTTGTCAATCCGCCACGACGTTTACGTCAGCGTTATAAAGAAGTTCAGAAAGAAGAAGAGCAAATTGCGAAAGACTTAAAGCAATATGAAACCAAAGATGCCATTACCCCCGACGGCGTGTCTATTCCTTTATTTGTGAATACAGGTTTGATGATTGATGTTGTTCGCGGCGTGCAACGTGGCGCTAAAGGCGTTGGTTTATACCGAAGTGAAATTCCGTTTATGCTACGTGAACGTTTTCCTGGTGAAGAAGAACAACGCGCCATCTATCGTCAACAGCTCAGTCATTTTGCTAACAAACCAGTGATTATGCGTACCCTCGATATTGGTGCGGATAAAGATTTACCTTATTTTAGTATTGAAGAAGAAAACTCAGCATTGGGTTGGCGTGGCATACGTTTCACACTGGATCACCCAGAAATTTTTTCTGCTCAAATTCGAGCAATGTTAAAGGCAAGTATTGGCTTAAATAATTTACATATTTTGTTGCCAATGGTGACCAGTGTCAGTGAAGTTGAAGAGGTTCTTTATTTATTAGAAAGAGACTGGATTGCGGTTCAGGAAGAAGAACAAGTTAAAATCACCAAACCTAAAATCGGGATTATGGTTGAAGTACCAAGTGTATTATTACAAATCGCTGAATTTGCTGAGCTAGTTGATTTTTTCTCTGTGGGTTCAAACGATTTGACTCAATACTTACTTGCTGTCGATCGTAATAATCCACATGTTGCCAATGTATATTCACATTTCCACCCATCAGTACTACGTGCGTTAAAACGCTTAGTCATTGAATGTCACGAACATCAGAAGCCTGTCAGCGTGTGTGGTGAGATGGCTGGTGATCCATTATCAGCTATTTTATTAATGGCAATGGGCTTCAACACGCTTTCTATGAGTTCAAGCAATATTCTCCGTGTCAGAAAAGCGATTTGTCATGTGCCAATGGCAGATGCACAGAAACTTCTCGATGATGTATTGCAAATGAATAACCCATTATTGGTAAAAAGCTGGCTTGAGCATTATTTTAGAACACATGGCTTGGCGGATATGGTTAAATCCAATCGTATGTTAAATGTATAGAGTTAATCCTATTTAGAGCGAAGTATCATTATTTATTCTAACTAGATACTAGAATTACAACTTGCAGATTTGCATAAAAAATCCGACCGTATCATCAGTCGGATTTTTAGGTGAGCATTACTTTTTTACAGTTTGTATTTTATTTACTTTCAATCAAATAAACCTGTTGCTTGCCACTGTCTAAAGCAACGCGTGGAAATTTTCGGTCATAATCAATCTTAATACTATCTTTAACGGTTTGAGTCGTCACATCAGATTCCCATGTTACATAGTAAGTGATTTCCGTCCCTTGTTTTAATTGCGGTTGAATCAACTTTTTATGATCGGCAGGTATTTTAAAATCAACTGAAAAAGGCACTTGAGAAACTTCAACTTTCTTTTGTTGAATCAAGGTTGCAGGTGCATCAGCCATGCGTGTTTCAAGCGCATATAAACTCACCGTACCCTGTTGTTGTGGTACGCGATAAGAACCATTTCCAATAAACTCAACGGTCAACAACTTGGAATTATGACTATTCACTTCACTTTGTGGAGTTGTGCTGCATCCAGCTAAAACAGTAAGTGATAATCCCAAGCTAAAAACAATTTTTTTCATTCTTTTAATCTCTTAAAAACAAATTAAAAAATACCATAAAACAAAATAAATTCTTTTTTACTTACATTTTTCTAGCATTTCAACCAAGAAATTATTCAATAAAATTTACATTGATCAGCATTAAAATTCCGTTTTTACAGAAAACCTACATGTTCCATGACACTTTTTATAAAAAATTATCACTTTTATAGCTTTATGGCTGCTTTAGATACAAGAGTACAAACCCCGCAAAAAAATAGTAAATAAATATTTATTTTTTAAATAATTTTTATATTTTTTAACAATTCATATAACAACAAAAAATCAGATAAAGTTTAAGCTTTAAGCACGTTCAATCGAATAAAGCATTTAAGACATCAACTTTAATCCATTGGAAAAAAAACCTTCATCAACCTAGAGTAAAAATACAAAGGATGTGAACAGATCATGTGCAAAACCTAATTAGGCATCTGAAATTTTGATCCCCAATTTGCAAATGAGCTCTCAAGCATTCATAACTTTGAACGGTCAAATAGTCAGGATGACTTCGCTCACAAGTCAGCCTACTGGAGATATAAAATGAGCCAAGACGATAAAAAATGTCCTTATAGCCACTTAACCACTGATTTTGGCGCCCCTGTAGTCGATAACCAAAACAGTATGACAGCTGGTGCTAGAGGACCTCTCCTCGCCCAAGATTTGTGGCTAAATGAAAAACTTGCTAATTTTGTTCGTGAAGTGATTCCTGAGCGTCGTATGCACGCCAAAGGCTCAGGTGCCTTTGGTACCTTCACAGTTACCCATGATATTACTCAATATACCCGCGCTAAAATCTTCAGTGAAATCGGTAAGAAAACAGAAATGTTTGCTCGCTTTACTACGGTAGCAGGTGAACGTGGTGCTGCCGATGCCGAGCGAGATATCCGTGGTTTTGCTTTAAAGTTTTATACCGAAGAAGGCAACTGGGATATGGTGGGAAATAATACCCCTGTATTCTTCTTACGTGATCCACGTAAATTTCCCGATTTAAATAAAGCAGTGAAGCGTGATCCAAAAACCAATCTTCGTAGCGCAACCAATAACTGGGATTTTTGGACTTTACTACCAGAAGCACTGCACCAAGTCACCATTGTGATGTCTGATCGCGGTATTCCTTCTAGCTATCGCCATATGCATGGTTTCAGTAGCCATACTTATAGTTTTATCAATGCAGCGAATGAGCGTTTTTGGGTGAAATTCCACTTTAGAACGCAGCAAGGTATTAAAAATCTCACTGATGCTGAAGCAGGAAACATCGTCGGTGAAGATCGCGAAAGTCATCAACGTGATTTATTTGATGCGATTGAACGTCAAGACTATCCAAAATGGACGCTTTTCGTTCAGGTGATGCCAGAACAGGAAGCAGAAAAAGTACCTTATCATCCATTTGATCTAACTAAAGTCTGGCCTCATGGCGACTATCCATTGATTGAAGTCGGTGAATTTGAACTGAATCGTAATCCTGAGAACTTTTTCTTAGATGTCGAACAATCAGCATTTGCTCCAAGTAATCTTGTACCAGGCATCAGTGTTTCACCAGATCGAATGTTACAAGCACGTTTGTTTAACTATGCTGACTCTCAACGCTATCGTTTGGGTGTGAACTATCAACAAATTCCAGTCAATGCTGCACGCTGTCCTGTTCACAGTAATCACCGTGACGGTCAAGGTCGTATCGATGCCAATTATGGTGGTTTGCCACACTACGAACCAAACAGCTTCGGTCAATGGCAAGAGCAGCCTCAATACAAAGAGCCACCACTGAAAATTACTGGTGATGCTGATTTCTGGGATTATCGTGAAGATGATAATGACTACTTCAGCCAACCTCGTGCTTTATTTGAACTGATGACTCCTGAGCAACAAGACGCGCTATTTGGCAATACCGCACGTGCAATGGGCGATGCTTTAGATTTCATCAAATATCGCCATATCCGCAATTGCTATGCATGCCACCCTGCTTATGGTGAAGGTGTAGCAAAAGCATTAGGCATGACGGTTGCAGATGCTCAAGCTGCTCGTGAAACCGATCCAGCTCGTCATTTACCAAGCTTTCTTTAGGTCTTAAAAGATTGAAATAAAGAGCCATCTTCGGATGGCTTTTTTCATGCTATTGGGTGACAATTTACTCAATATCTGATCAGAACAATAACAATGGCAAACCACTTAGAACAACTGATTCAAAACCATAACATCATCTTATTTGATGCCGTATGTGTGCTGTGTTCAGCATGGGCAGACTTTATGATTAAACATGATCAGCATTGTCAATTCAGACTGGTGTCAGTTCAATCCAAGACTGGACAACAACTGCTCGCCCAATATCAACTTCCAACTGATCATTTTGAAACGATGGTATTGCTGAAAAAAGGGAAGATTTATACGGAATCAACAGCTTTTCTAGAAATTATTCAACACCTAGATTTTCCCTATTCTCGTTTGAAATACGCGACAATCATTCCTCAAGTAATTCGAGATTTTACATATCGCCGCATTGCCTTAAATCGCTATCGTCTATTTGGAAAAACTGAACAGTGTTATTTAGTAACACCTAATATTCAGCAACATTTTCTCTTGGATGATGCCTGCATATGAATAATCCCCATCAAACTTTGCAAAAGATTTTAAATTTCAGCCAACTGATCATTGCATCACTATGGATTTATCAGGGCTTAATTCCCAAATTTATTTTTCAAGTTGAAGGTGAGCAATATGTTTGGCAATTTTTTCAGATTCCAATGAGTTATATCCCTTGGATCATTTCATTCTCAGGGATTGCGGAGATTATTTTTGGCAGTCTCTTTTTATTTATGACACATAAATATTTGCATTGGTTTAACATTCTGAGTCTGATTGGGTTATTTATTTTGGTCATATTTATTTATCCCAATCAAATCTATCAAGCCTTTAATCCAGTCGTGATGAATATTGCTCTTGGTAGCCTATCTGTAATTGCTTTATGGTGTATAAGTTCGCTACTCCATACCAAAAATACCTGTCAGCAATAAAAAGTATGCAATCTACAAACCCATACGCAAAATTGGGAAAGGTTTTCCCATATCATCCAAAGGTGAACGAGATTCTACTTTAAACCCCAAATGCTGATAAAAGCCAACAGCCTGTGGATTCTGCTCATTTACATCCACTTTTGTCGCACCGAGTTGCTCCACGGCATAAGCTAATAACTGTTTGCCAATTCCCTGTCCTCTTGCAGCATTTTGGATAAACAGCATCTCAACTTTATGATCTGCAACTCCGACAAAGCCAAGAATTACACCTATATCATCTTTGACACATTTTAGTGTGACAGCAGGAAAAGCCTGTTCCATGATAATGGGTTTAAAGAATTCAATATCTTCCGCAGTAATAAAATCATGAGTGGCTCTAACTGAATCCTCCCAAACTACAAGCAGCTCTGCATAGTTTTCAGGATGCACATCATCTAACATTATATTTTTCTCTCAGTACCAATCAAAAATCAACATTTGGTGAACAATCAAGCCCGAATAAAGTGCCCTTCACGAATGCAATAAAAAGGGTTCACCAATTTAGAAGATGTTTTCATTGCTTGCTGTAATTCATGTTCTGGTGCATCACGATCTTCATCGGTCAGTTGAAAAGTTCGATAATGAATCGCAAGTGAGCGATGTGCATGTAAATCTAAATGCGCATGGAATGCATCTTGTGGATTCATATGTACATAACGCATCAACATTCGCGGCTCATAAGCACCAATAGGTAACAGCGCAATCCGTGCATCACCATAGCGTTCATGAATTTTTTTGAAATGCCCTGCATAGCCCGTATCACCAGCAAAAAAACAATGTCCTGTTTTGGCTAATAAGGAAAACCCGCCCCATAGTGCTCGGTTTTGATCTCGCACTCCTCGACCAGATGCATGTTGTGCAGGTGTATAAGCAATTTTTATTTCATCATGAAATGGAATTTCCTGCCACCAATCCATTTCAATCACATGCAAATGCTTAGCTAAATAGTAGCCATTTCCTAACCCCGTATAGATTGGCATTTTAAACTTTTCATGCAACCAATCTAATGTCGCTAAATCCATGTGATCATAATGATTATGGCTGAGCAACACGGCATGAATGGTTGGAAGGTGTTCTAATGCAATTCCTGCTGGACAAACACGTCGAGGACCTTGTCCATGTTTCGGACTAACGTATTCACACCACACAGGGTCTGTTAAAAAGTTATAAGGACCGATTTGAATGAGTACTGTTGCATGACTAACAAACCAAATCTGCCAATTATTTAAATCAGCATGAGGTCGATTTTGTGGTAACTCAAGCATTTGATTACGTAAATTGGATTCATGAGTTTGATCAACTTTCCATGTAAACGATTTACGTGTAGCCAACCACTTTAACAAGCCCTTACGGTCATAAGGAGTTAAGCGTCTTTCTGAATTATAAAAACGGTCTACACCACAATGATCAGAAGCCTCATGTGGAAAAGGCGGCTTTCCAAAAGTATGGCTCAAGCAAGATTGGGTCGGCAATTGATAGGTTAATGTCGGCTTATCTTTCATGTACTTCTTCTATGGTGAGTCTGATCACATCAGGTTGACTTTAGGATCGCAATAAGTCCTCTACTGTAACTTTTTTCAAATCAATCTTTTGTATGATTTTTTAAAAGCGTTCATGAGATCAGTATCATTAAATCTCATCCGAGTATTCGATTGTTAGTTATGCTGATTTTCTTTGATTGAGTCAATATAATTTTTTGGTAAGCTCTATTCGTTTATAAAAAATTAAAAATCTTGAACTGTCTTCATTTTTTAATACATTTTTTATATTTTAGAATAAGCCTTATTGTTTATAAAAGCAGCTAATATATAATGCGCCACTAGAACTACTTTCTAAAACACAAAACGCCTAAAACAATAGTAAGACATACTTGGATCAGTCTTATGGAATTACGACATTTACGTTACTTTATCACGGTTGCTGAAGAGCTGAGTTTCAGCAAAGCTGCATTAAAACTACATACCGCACAACCCTCTTTAAGCCAACAAATCAAAGATTTAGAAGATGATATTGGGGTTCAATTATTTTATCGAACCAAGCGAAAAGTTGAGCTAACAGAAGAAGGTCAAGTTTTTTTAGAACAAGCTCGTTTAACCTTAACTCAAGCAGATAAAGCCGTGACGATGGCACGACAAGTCGCTGCTGCGAAAGTTCAATGTTTGAGAATTGGTTTTGTGCCTTCAGCTGAAATTAGAATATTTCCATATATTTTACCGCGGCTACGCGTGAAAACGCCAAAACTTCAAATTAATACATTCAATCTAAAAGAAAGTGATCAAATTGCTGAATTAAAGAAAGGTGATTTAGACATTATTTTTATTAATCAAGACTTCCAAAATGATCACTTTGCAAGTCAGTTGGTTTTAAAAGAACCTTTGGTTTTTATGCTGCCAAAACAGCACCCTTTGGCGAAATTAACTGAAATCAAGGTGGCACAGCTAGATGGATTAGAGCTTAATATTCTGTCTCATAAGCTTTCTCAGCCGCTATCTCAAACCATCTTTAAATATATCGGGCAGCAAAAGCTCCAATTTAAAAATATCACTGAAAGCAATAGTATTGCTGAAAGTATTCATGCCGTTCATACAGGGCAAAGTTGCGCAATTTTACCCTCTTATATGCAGGCATTAGCCACAGATCAAATTGTGGTTAGACCTTTGGACTATGCACTGCCATGTTTAGACGTGTTCATGAGTTTTCATAAAACTGAGCCTAGCCCTGCCGCAGAACAGTTTTTAGAAGAAATTAGACAAGTCTTTGAACTTGATCAACTTGCACTCTATGCCAGTTAAATAAAAAAAGCCGATTCAAATCGGCTTTTTACTATACTTCTTTATCCCGCATGACTAAAAAATTCAGCAAACTTTGCATAGCTTGGGCGCTGACTCACGTTTTCTAAATAACGTTCAATTGTAGGGTGTGACTGTACCTCACCCATTTTTAACTGCCAAAATAACATGGCAGCGACCAATACATCCGCAGCAGTAAATTGTTCACCACATAAATAAGGCGCTGCCTCACTTAATCCAAGAACAAAGGCATTATACGCGTCATCATAATCTCCATAGCCAATCGAGGTTTTTTGTTCTGCTGTCACTTCAGTCAAACCTAACATACGGTCTGTTGCTGCCGCCTCCCATGGACCAGAAATGAAAAACAACCATCTGTAGTAAACCCCACGTTGCGGATCATCTAAGGCTGGAGATAAACCTTTTTCACTAAATTTATCCGCTAGATAGGCACAAACAGCACCTAACTCGTAGATCACAACATCACCATCTACTAAAACAGGCACTTTTCCAAAAGGATTCATTTTTAAATATTCAGCCGTCTTCATTTCAGTCTGAAAAGCCACTTCAATGCGTTCACATTCAATGCCAAGTTCGATTAACAGCCAATCGACCACAACGCCACGTGAAAAACTATTGGTATAAAGTTTAAGAGCCATTTTGATATTTCCTTGTTTGTTTATTGGTCTTATTTAAATTTAATACTTTTGATTGTCAGTTTTTGTCAGTAGTCGAATGACAAACTTCTTCGATCCACCATTGTTGAAAAAGTTGCTGTTTAAAATGTGGATATAATTCTTGGCTTAAACTCAGTTGCTGAATTCGATCAACTCTAAAATGCCGAAAGCCATCGCGTAATTCACACCATGCTGCTAAAACGATACGATCATTAAAGTAACCCAAAGCGAAAGGCCATAAAACCCTTGTACTCACTCGCTGCTGCTCATCAACATAATCAACCACAATTTTGACCTGTTGACGAATCGCCACCCGAACTTGTTCAACCCATCTTTCATCGACTGGTAGCCACGTCTGCATTGACCTTAAAGTAGTTTGTTGTAATAAATGCTGACAATGCTCAGGTAATACGGCATTTAATTTAGCAAGTACCGATCTTGAAGCCGACTTTAGGGCTTGATCAGGAATCTCATTAAGCCAATTTAAAGCTAAAAAAATAGCTTCAATTTCGGTTTCATTTAACGTCATTGGCGGTAATAAAAAATTTTCTTTCAGTTGAAAACCTAAACCCGCAGCGGCATCAATATTGACCCCTTGATCACGTAAGCTTTCAATATCACGGTATACGCTGCGTTGACTGATTTGCAAGCGCTCGGCCAACACTTGGGCAGTCACTGGATAGCGGTATTCTCTTAAAAGCTGTAGTAAATGCAGTAAACGGATTGAGCGACTCATGCGATCCCTATTGTTATTATTGCTGATGGAGCTGCTGGCAACTCCATCATTGTCATTTACATCGTATAGATCAATTAGCTTTCAGTTAAAGCTGTGACATTCAATACATTTTGCAAATACGCATGTAAATCTTGCACATTATCAACGATAGTTAAAGGTTGGTATTGCTGCAACGTCTCAATACTATGCACGCCATAACTCACACCAATCCGAGGCATATTCAGATGCTGCGCCATCTCAAGATCATAACTGGTATCACCAATCATAATTGCATTTTCGACAGCAACATCTAACGCCGCAAGGATTTCTTGCAACATCAGTGGATCAGGCTTCGACTTAGTCTCGCTCGCAGCACGAGTAATATCAAAAAGATCATGACTCTCGGTTTGTGCTAACACGCGATCGAGCCCTTTTCGGCTTTTACCTGTTGCAACAGCCAGTTTTAATCCTTGTTGCTTTAAGTCAGCCAATAGCTCTGCAACACCGTGAAACCAAGCGTCACCTTTAGAGTTAGCCACATAGTGGTCTGCATAACATTGCAAAATTTCTTGCTGTAAATGCGGTACCTGTGGAAATAAGATTTGCATCACTTCGGGCAAACCTAAACCGATAATACTTTTGGCGGCTTCATCTGTCAGCGGCTGCTCAAATTGCTGTGCAGCATGTTGCAGACTTGCTACGATTTGCCCAACCGAATCGAATAAAGTACCATCCCAATCAAAGATGACTAACTCAATGTTTTGACTCATTTTTGCTTTCTCAACTGGTCGATCACTTGTTGCATGTCTTCAGGCATAGGTGCTTCAATGATTGGATAATTCGGAATTTCGAGGCGCATTGCATGTAAACATAAGCGTCGTGCTTCTGGTCCCGCATACGCGGTGTTATGACCATATTTATCATCTCCAATTAAAGGATGACCAATACTCAGACCATGCACACGAATTTGATGTGTACGTCCCGAGAGCGGAGAAGCATGCACTAAAGTTGCAGTTTTAAAACGTTCTATCACTTTCCAGTCGGTTTTACTTGGCTTTCCATCTTTAGTCACACGTACACGACGCTCGCCATTGGCAAGTTCATAACGTAATAACGGTGCGTCAATCAATTGTTGATCTAGGCTGACTTGCCCTTTGACAATCGCAGCATAGGTCTTTTGAATTTTGTGCTCACGTAATAAGTCTTGCAGCAACTTTAAGGTACTACGCTTTTTACTGATCATGACTAAACCAGAGGTATCTCGGTCAATACGATGAATCAATTCTAAATATTTTTTACCTGTGGCTGCGCGTAAAGCCTCAATCAAGCCATAAGCAACACCACTACCACCATGCACGGCGATACCTGAAGGTTTATTAATCACCAATAAACCTTCATCTTCATAGACTACACGGCTGAGTAGACTTTGTGCGACACCATCACTAACAGGAACATCGCTTTCATCCTTTTGCTCATAGCGAATAGGTGCAACTCGAATTTGATCACCAATACTCAAGCGTGTTTCTGCTTTTATTCTTTTTTTATTCACTCGTACTTGACCTTCACGGATCAAACGGTAGATGCGACTTTTTGGAACACCTTTTAATCGGGTAAATAAAAAATTATCGATTCGCTGCCCTTCTTGATGTTCGTCAACGTCAAACCAAGTGACACTTTGCCATTGTTGTGTAGAATTCATACGCTCGATTAATCCAAGATTTGCTAAATATGATTAAAAATTGATCATTTAGCTAAGTTATTTCACAAGAAACCTAAACTTAGCCCATAGGCAGATGCGACAAGGTTTGGTATATTCAGCACACGGATACCCTCGTAAGTGAATTTCAAATCAAAAATTTTATTTAGATAAAATTTCAGATCGATGAGATATTCACCAATAGCTCGAATAGGTCCTAAAGAATTATGCCGACGCCGAAGGCTTATTATATCGGCAAAATGACAAACTGTTGCGTTTAATTGTGCATCAGCACATACAGTTTGTTCATAAAAAATATGTCGCCAACAAATTTGTTGGTTATTAAACGTAAACTGATCCACATCAGACAATTTGCTCCCTGATGTCGCATTCAGGCTAAAGCGTTGATGCATTGGAACTGCTAAGCACAGATACGATGATAATTCCGTATCAAGACTTCCAGATGGATCGACTTCAATGCTTAATGACAGTGAAAGTCGCCATCCAATGCACCGCTCACCCGCCAGTGAAGCGTACAGGAAACTTTGATTATGTCGGGTCTTGTGGTATTTCACAGATGTATGCCATGGATGAAATATCTTAAGCCCTAAGATTAAAGCAGCGTTGCTGACATCGAAGTAACCGAATCAAAACCCAAAGCTGGATATTACAGTCAGTGGTTTCAGAGCTTCATATATCAAGTCGCTCCTGAATCTTGATCGCGCCAAGTTGATGTTTGCTCAAATCGAGTGAGCCTGTTGTTTGTGTGCATCACTATTAGGTGTCACACCCATGAAACGTATGTTGATTAATGCAACCCACGCCGAAGAAGTTCGCGTTGCACTTATCACTGGTAGTCGTCTTTACGATTTCGATTTAGAAAACCGCACTCGTGAACAAAAAAAATCAAATATTTATAAAGGTCATGTCACTCGCGTTGAACCGTCTTTAGAAGCGGTTTTCGTTGAGTATGGCGCACAGCGTCAAGGCTTTTTATCTATGCGAGAAATTGCAAACTCGTATTTCAAAGCAGACCCTCGTCAAACCTCAAATATTCGTGAACTCATTACTGAAGGCACTGAATTATTAGTTCAGGTTGAAAAAGAAGAACGTGGCAATAAAGGCGCTGCACTTTCAACATTTATCTCACTTGCAGGTCGTTATTTAGTTTTAATGCCAAATAACCCGAAAGGTGGTGGTATTAGCCGTCAAATTTCAGGTTCAGTTCGTGAAGAGTTGAAAGAAATTTTAGCGTCTTTGAATTTACCGCGTGGCATGAGCGTAATCGTGCGTACAGCGGGAATTGGACGTACCCAAGAAGAGTTACAACTCGACTTACAACATTTGCTCGACCTTTGGGCTCAAATCCAAGGTTCGGCAAGTTCTGGTCCATCACCAATGATGGTTCATCAAGAAGCGGGTGTTGTAACTCGCGCAATTCGTGATTACTTACGTGATGACGTTGCAGAAATTCTGATTGATAGCGAACAAGCATATAACGAAGCATATAACTTCGTGAAAGCAGTTATGCCACGTCAACTCGATAAATTAAAAACGTATACCTTGAATGAGCCACTGTTTGCACATTTTGGCATTGAAAGCCAGATTCAAACTGCTTATGAACGTGAAGTAAAACTTCCATCTGGTGGTTCAATTGTCATTGACCAAACTGAAGCGTTGGTATCAATCGATATTAACTCTGCAAAATCAACACGTGGTCATGATGTTGAAGAAACGGCGCTCAATACCAATTTAGAAGCGGCTGAAGAAATTGCACGTCAACTTCGCCTACGTGATATTGGTGGTTTGGTTGTTATTGATTTCATCGATATGACCAAAGACCGCAATCAGCGTATGGTTGAAGCAAAATTACGTGAAGCAACGCAAAGCGATCGTGCACGTATTCAATTCGGTCAGCTTTCACGCTTCGGTCTCATGGAAATGAGCCGTCAACGTTTACGCCCTTCTCTAGAAGAAGCGACTGGTTATGTGTGTCCACGCTGTCATGGTACAGGTATGGTACGTGACTTACGTTCGCTTTCACTTTCGATTATGCGTAAGGTCGAAGAAATTGCTTTACGTGAACGTCAAGGTGAAGTTCAAGTTGAAGTACCTGTTGAAATTGCAGCATTCTTATTGAATGAAAAACGCCATAGCTTGGTTTATTTAGAACAAACTTCAAATGTTCGTGTAACGGTATTACCTCACCCGCATTTAGAAACACCACATTATCAAATTCAGTTCAATCCAGATGGCTTTGCCCCATCAAGCTACGAACGTACTGAAGCAACACGTTCAAGTGAAAAAGAATTAGGTTATGAATCTTCGGATTGGCATTTAGAAGAAGCAGAGCATCATCATCCTGCACCTACTCAAAGCAATGCGGCCACAGCGCAAAAGAAAAATGCGCCACAACAAGCCGCTCAACCAAAGCAAACTCAAGCGACCACACAAAAGTCTGCTAGTCCGTGCGCTTGGTTAGAAAACCTATTTGTTCAAAAACAAGCTCAAACCATTGATCAATCACGTTCTGCTCAAAATGCCGCAGCATCAATTGAACAAATGATTAATAACGGTGCAGTGAGCCGTGGTCAATTTGGTCAGGTCAATGTTGCAGTTGCACCAACTGAAACTGTCGCTCCAGTCGCTAATAACGCTTATATGTCACAATCACCTGTGAAGCAAGAAGCGAGAGAACCATTTGAGAAAGACGAAAAATCTCATCGTCCAAACCAATCTCAAAACCAAAAGAAACGTAAACATAAAGAACAACGTGAACAACACGTTCATGCGCATGAGCAACAAGCCCAAGTACATGAAGAAGTTGCTCAAGTCTCTTCACGTCAAGAACAGCCATCACGCCAAGAGCAACGTGAGTTAAAGCGTCAACAAAAACGCCAACAACCACAAGAGCATCAAAATCAGCCGCAACATAATGATGCCGCTGTACATGGTAATGACTCAAACCCATTACCACGTCGTGATCGCAACAATCAACAACGTTCAAACCGTCCAAATCGTCATCGCGACCAAAGCGTTTTGAATGAAGCTCCAACTACTGCTCCAGTGGTCAATAATCCTCAGCAAGTCAAAGTTGATGTGATTGAAGCTCCTCGTGCAGAAGCAATGAACACAGCCTTGATTGTGAACATTGATCAAGGACAAAGCGAAATTGTTGCGCTCAATGCACAGCAATCGCCAGAGCCGACTGCAAAAGTTGAAACTGCACCGACGACAGTTGTCGAAACAGTTGAAACCCCTGCTCCAGTTCAGGAAGCTGTAGTCGAAACAACTGAGGTAGCAGAACCAGCAGTTACGCCAGCAAAACGCGCTAGTAACGACCCACGTTCACGCCATCGCGAACAACGTAAAGCTCAATCGCAGCAGAAAGCGAGTACACCTAAAGTTGTACCATCTCAAGTTCCAACCTTAGGACAGTACACTGTGGGTAGCTTAATTCGTCATGTATATGGTGAAGATTGCACGATTTTAATCGAGCAGTTTGGCTTGATTACAACATTCAACCGTGCTTTACAAAAGTTCGTTGATCAGTATGTAAGTACTCTAACAGTTGAAACTGCTGTTACTGAGGAAAAACGTCCTGTTACTCGTGATGTTGAACTTCCAACACAAAAGCCTACTGAAGAAGTCGAACCAGCTCCAGTATTGGCTCTAACACCATCTGTAGACACGCAAGTTCGTGTAGCAAATGATCCACGTGAACGTCGCCGTTTAGCGAAATTAGCGGCTGAACAAGCAAAAGAAGCACATATTGCGTCTAATGTAAGTTCACCTGCTGTGGAAAATACTGAATCGAAAGAAGAAGTAAAAGTGTCTGAAGAAGTTGTTGCAACTCAAGCAGAAGCAACAATTACAGCAGCTGAACAACAGCCTTTAGAACTTCAAACTGCGGAAACAGTTGAAACAGTTGAAACAGCTACCGAGGTTGCAGCAGTTGAAATTTCAGAACAACAGCCAGTTGCTGAAAATGAAACTACTGCCGTAGAAGCAACTGAAGAAGTTACTGCCAAGGCGCCTGAACTTGCTGATAAAAAAGAGCAAGTTGCTGTGACTGAAGAAGGTGAAGTTGATAAAGATAAATCAGCGCGTCCTCGCCGCCCTCGTGGTCGTCCACCGAAAAAAGCAACCGTAGGCAACGAGTAATTTGCTAAATTGCACGTAATAAGCCAAAGCCTAGTCATTTCGATGACTAGGCTTTTTTGTTATTTTGTCAGATTAGGTTGATTACTCTAGGGAATTACCATTACAAACAGCATCAACAACAATGATGTTAATGGTTGTGTTTTAACAGATAGCCATTTGGACTGATCGAAAAATAAACAGGATTGATATGAGCCAAACTACGCAGACCGATATTATTACGCTTGGTGATGTTGCAACTCGACTCCCAAATTTCATCACTAAAGTACCTCATATCCTCAATGGACTTAAGCAGGCCTATATTCGTACGCCAACTTCACCAGCAGGTTTAGGGATCGCCTTTGAAAAAGCAGTCAAGCGTAATCCACAGGGTATCGCACTGCTATATGAAGAACAAAGCTATAGCTATCAAGCTTTAAATGAATGGGCAAACCAAATTGCACATTACTATTTATCGATTGGTGCTAAAAAAGGTGATGTTATTGCAGTGATGGTGGAAAACCGTCCTGAGCTCATTGCAACAATCGTTGCTTTGGCTAAAATTGGCGTAACGATTGCTCTCGTTAATACCTCACAAGTCGGTAAAGTACTGGCTCATAGTATCAATTTGGTCAATCCAATTGCTGTTATTGCGGGCGAAGAAGTTCGTGCTGCAATTGATGAAGCCCGTCAAGAATTAAAGATAGCAGAAGATCGCTTCCATTGGTTTGCCGATCAAGAAACACGTAAAAATGCAGGCAAAGCACCAAAAGGTTACGTTAATCTCGCTGAGCAAATTGACCAATTTCCAAAATTCAATCCATCAACCACACGTACTGTAACAGGTAAAGATGGATTATTTTATATCTATACCTCTGGCACGACAGGTTTACCAAAAGCAGTCATCTTCACACATAGCCGTTGGACACTTGCTTACGGTACTTATGGTCATATCTTAAATCTTGGTAAAGATGATGTGATGTATGTGACCTTGCCTCTCTACCATGCTACTGGTGTGGTTGTGTGCTGGTGTGGCGTGATTGCGGGTAGTGCAACACTTGCAGTGAAACGTAAATATTCAACCAGCTCATTCTGGAAAGATGTTCAGAAGTTTAATGCTTCCGCTATCGGTTATGTTGGTGAACTATGTCGTTACTTGATCGATGCACCTGCCACTGATTTAGATCGTGGTCATCGTGTGACTAAAATGATCGGTAATGGGATGCGTCCTAATATCTGGGGTAAATTCAAAGAACGCTTTGGTGTAGAGGAAGTTTTAGAACTTTATGCATCAAGTGAAGGGAACGTTGGCTTTAGTAATATCTTTAACTTTGATAATACGGTTGGCTTCTCTCCAACACCTTACGCGATTGTTGAGTTTGACAAAGAAAAGAACGAACTGGTGCGCGATAAAAAAGGCTATTGCAAAAAAGTCAAAACAGGTGAAGTCGGCTTACTGGTCGGTAAGATCACGAGCCGCTCACCATTTGATGGTTATACAGATCCTGAGAAGAATAAATCTGTCATTTTGAAAGATGTATTTACACAAGGTGATTCATACTTCAATACAGGTGACTTAGTCCGTGATATTGGCTTCCGTCATGCACAGTTTGTAGATCGCTTAGGAGATACTTTCCGCTGGAAAGGCGAAAATGTTTCCACAACTGAAGTTGAAAACATGGTGTGCGAATATGAAAAAATCGCAGAAGCTGTGGTTTATGGCGTAGAAATTCCAAATACCAATGGTCGTGCAGGTATGGCAGCGATTACACTGGTAGATGGACAAGAGCTGAATGAAACTGATTTAAGTGAAATGGTCGGTGTCTTCAAGAAATGCTTGCCGTCTTACGCGATTCCTGTTTTCTTACGCGTGCAAGAGAAAGTTGAAACAACTGGTACATTTAAATACCAAAAGAATAAACTGAAAGAAGATGCATTTGATCCAAATAAAACATCTGAACGTCTACTGGTTTTATTACCTGGCGCAACGAGTTATTGTGATGTAAATAGCGAGATCTTTGAGAATATTCAAAGTTATCAATACCGTTTCTAGTTTATTTTTTAGCTAAACAAGAGGAAATCGTGCTTTTTATAAACAATCATGCACATGTTTTTAAATTTCCTCTTGTGTTAGCTGAATAACTTGCTAGAATACGCAACATCAAAACAAAGACACATTTAGAACGAATTAGTTTTTCTTGTGTAGCATATTTAAGCGATGCTTAGATACTTGTTTGGGTCGTTAGCTCAGCTGGTAGAGCAGCGGACTTTTAATCCGTTGGTCCCGCGTTCGAATCGCGGACGACCCACCATATTATGTTTTGAGAGTTTGTAAAATGTATTTTACAAACGCCTGTAAGAGGTTAAGCTACAGAAAATCATAGATTTTCTCTTACGCTCAGGTAAAACGTTGTTTTACTTATCCTCGCTCAGGGTCGTTAGCTCAGCTGGTAGAGCAGCGGACTTTTAATCCGTTGGTCCCGCGTTCGAATCGCGGACGACCCACCAAATTCTAAAAAAACCTCATCATATTCTGATGAGGTTTTTTTTATTTTGTGCTCATTATCTTTCTAAATGATGACAAAGTAATATGAGCCTTAAATATCGCTGTTTAAGGCTCTTTCATTTTCGATTATAAAAATGCTTCCAAAACAGAATTTAAAAAGATATGCCCCTGCTCTGTACAAGCAATTCGATTTACATCGGCAATCAATAATTTCTTCTCACGCAATTGTTTTAGCGTTGCATCTAAATCATTCAATTCAAGACCCGTTCTTTGCACATAAAACTCAGCATTGACACCATTATTTAAACGCAAAGCATTCATCATAAACTCAAAGGGCAACTCCTCTGCTTCAATGCGTTTCATTTGCCCATGCTCAGCAGGCACTTTAGCTAAATAATCTTTCGGTAAACGGGTTTTCTGAAAACGATAAATTCCATCAGGTCGTGTCACTTTTCCATGAGCACCTGCACCAATCGCTAGATAATCCCCAAATTGCCAATAATTTAAATTATGTGCTGAAGGCTTTTCTTTCCGCCATGCAGAAACTTCATAATTAATGTAGCCATTGGCTTTCAGATAAGCTTCACCTTGTGCTTGAATCTCTTCTAAAACTTCATCTTGAGGTAAGACAGGCTGAGTTCTAAAGAAAACAGTATTTGGCTCTATAGTCAACTGATACCAACTGATATGTGTCGCACCTTGCTCTACAGCAAGTTTCAGATCATTTAATGCTTGCTCTAGGCTTTGTTGTGGCAAACCATGCATCAAGTCGACATTAACGCGCTCAAAACCCGCCTGACGTGCCTGTTGAATCGCATCTAAAGCATTATTCGCTGAATGAATACGTCCTAAACGCTGTAAATGCTCAGAATCAAAACTTTGCACACCCAGTGATAGGCGATTAATTCCAACGGCTAAATAGTCTTTAAATGGGTCATGCTCAAGAGTGCCAGGATTTGCTTCTAAAGTAATCTCACAGTTTTCGTCAAAAGCTAAAAGTCCTTTAAGTTGATCAAATAACCATTGATAACCCTGTGCAGAAATCAACGAAGGCGTCCCACCGCCAATAAAGACACTATGAATTGTTCGACCTTGTGCCATTTCGACTTGAGTTTCAAAATCAGCCACTAAGGCAGCAAGATATTGCTGCTCCAAATCCATTGACAATTGCCCATCAGGAACAGCATGCGAGTTAAAATCACAATACGGACATTTCCGCACACACCAAGGCATATGAATATAAAGTGAAAGTGGAATACTGGCTGGGTTTAATTGACTCAAAATAGAAGCTCGATACTAGAATTTTGTTATTTTAACATGACTCCATCAATCGGCTTATCATCATCTACGTATTCAGTTAGACTGGGACGACAAACAACAATTAGACGGATAATATGATTAAAATTTCAAGTCAATTGCTTCTTTTTCTTCCTCTTGCTTTAGGTGTAGGAGTGGCAATGGCATTTCAAACCGCGATTAATGCGCAACTACGTGAACATCTACAATCCCCACTGCAAGCGGCTCTTCTTTCTTTTTTAGTCGGTACAGTCGTATTAGCCGTTTTGGTTTATTTTCAAAGTGCAAGCAAACCAAATTTAAGTGAACTTTCACAAATTCCATGGTTTTTATGGATTGGCGGCTGTCTTGGGGTTTATGCGATTAGTATGAGCATTTATACTGCACCAAAGCTCGGATTTTTAACTTTTTCAGGCTTAGTCATTTTCGGACAGTTGTTTATTTCAATGTTACTTGACCAATTTGGGTGGTTAGGAACCGAAAAAGTATCGATTAATTGGCAACGCGTAATCGGTAGTATTGTCATCTTTATTGGCGTTTTACTCACACTACAGCGCTGATTTCCCTCATTTTAATAAGAGTAATTTTTGTGTCCCACGCTACAACCAAGCGATTTGAACTTAAACAACTATTCCATCTCATGCTTCCCATACTTATCACACAGTTTGCTCAAGCTGGTCTAGGTTTGGTTGATACCATAATGGCGGGGCACTTATCAGCTGCCGATCTTGCAGCGATTGCAGTTGGCGTCGGTTTGTGGATTCCTATTATGCTTTTATTTGCAGGAATCATGATTGCAACGACACCTTTGGTTGCGGAAGCACGTGGTGCTAAAACACCTGAAAAGATTCCAACGATTGCTCGTCAGTCACTATGGGTTGCTGTAATCCTCGGTATTGTTGCAATGCTTATTTTGCAATGTATGCCTATGTTTTTACCCTTGTTTGGTGTGCCTGAAAGCTTATTACCAAAGGCGAGTCTCTTTTTACACGCGATTGGCTTTGGTATGCCTGCGGTGATGATGTATGCCGCTTTACGCAGTTACTCAGAAGCTTTAGGGCATCCACGTCCTGTAACTGTGATTAGCTTAGCTGCACTGTTAGTTCTTATCCCATTAAATATGATTTTCATGTATGGCTTTGGACCAATTCCAGCTTTAGGAAGTGCGGGCTGTGGTTTCGCAACGGCAATTTTACAATGGTTAATGTTCATTACCTTAGCCATTTATATTTCAAAAGCAAAAGCATACAAACAAGCACCAATTTTCACAAAATGGGAAAAAATTGATCCAACGTGGGTTAAACGAATTTTAAAACTCGGCTTTCCCATCGGTTTAGCTGTTTTCTTTGAAGTCAGTATTTTTAGCACTGGTGCAATTGTGCTGAGCCCATTGGGTGAAAATGCGATCGCAGCGCATCAGATTGCGATTTCTGTCACTTCACAGTTATTCATGATTCCTTTATCACTTGCCATCGCCCTGACAATTCGAGTTGGTATGTATTATGGTGAACAGAACTGGCAAGCAATGCGTCAAGTACAAACTGTTGGCTTGATCAGCGCAACTGTTTTTGCAGCCATTACCATGACCTTAATTGCTGTCGCTCGTCCTTATATTGTGGCGATCTATACCACTGATATTAACGTTATTCCAGTCGCGATGTACTTACTGTGGTTTGCAATGGCATATCAATTGATGGATGCATGGCAAGTCAGCGCCGCAGGATGCTTACGTGGTATGCAAGATACACAAGCGCCGATGTGGATTACCCTCATGGCGTATTGGGTGATTGCCTTCCCAATCGGTTTGTATTTGGCTCGCTATACCATTTGGGGCGTTGCAGGCGTTTGGCTCGGTTTAATTATTGGTTTAACCATTGCCTGCGTTCTACTGATTGGTCGTTTATATTTGAACAATAAACGTTTGGCACAAAATATATAAATTATTTCCGATTCCAATAACAGGCGGCATAAATGTACTGCCACTAGGGACATTACATGGAGGTAACGTCCTTATTTTAAAGTTCCTTTCTTGTAGATTGCTGCTATTCAGGTTTTTCTGTTGCTCAGCATAATTTAATACTTACATCACTTAACATTTTGTTATAGGCAATTTAAGTTTTGTCGCCTATGATCAAAGAATCACTTTAAAATGGTCGTCTGAGGTCAAGCACATATGGCAAAACATGCAAGCTCTCCCAGTAAGCGTTTTTTAAAACTGGCGGGTATGACCGCAAGTATTGCCAGCAAAAGTGTGGCCAATTCAATTCGAAATCTGACTGCAGATGAAGAACAAAAAAATGCAGCGCGTAGCCAGTTGTTCCAAGATATCGGCTTGCAGATTGCTGACACCCTTGGAGAAATGAAAGGTGCAGTGATGAAAGTGGGGCAAATTGCATCTCAATACAAAGATATTTTCCCACCTGAAGTGGCGAAAGCAATTGCCAAATTACAGCGCCAAGCCCCTGCTATGCCATTCGCTGCGATTCAACAACAAGTTGAAAAAGAACTCGGAAAGCCTTTAAAGCAAATCTTTAGCTCTTTTGAATCTGAACCTTTTGCAGCAGCCTCTATTGGTCAGGTACACCGTGCAGTACTCCCAAATGGGCAAGCCGTTGTGGTGAAAGTACAATATCCAGGCGTCGACCAAGCCTGTGAAAGTGACTTAAAACAAGTCCGTTTGGCATTGCGCTTAATGGGTGTCATCAAGATTGATAAAAAGCTACAAGATCAACTATTTCAAGAAATCCAAGAAAGTCTTTCAGCTGAATTAAATTACGAAATTGAGGCGCAGAATTTAGAAGTCTTTAAAACATTCCATGAAAAGCTTGATACCCAAATTATCATTCCTCAAGTTTATAAAGAATACTCATCTCGGCGCGTCCTCACTTTAAGCCTTGAACAAGGCGAATCCATTGAAACCGCAAGTTCATGGTCGGTTGAAATCCGTAATCAAATAGGTCGTCGTCTAATTCGAGCATTAGGACAGGAAATGTTTTTCCTAAAACGTTTCCATTGTGATCCACATCCTGGCAATTTTGCGTTCCGTGAAGATGGCAGCGTGATTATTTATGATTATGGCAGCGTTAAAACGCTTTCACCTGAAATCATTCAGCACTTCAAAGCACTGGTGAATGCAGCAAGACAAGAGGATATTGCTCAAGTTGAAGATTTGCTAGTTGAACTACATTCGATTGCAGAAAAACAAAAATTCCCAAGTGAACTGTATGTGCAGTGGATTGAGATTTTATTACGCCCACTTAGCACAGAGTATGATTTTGCTGAAAACTCATCACATCATGATGGCATGCGACTTGTTAAAAAGTCATTGAAATATTGGGATGTGTTTAAGCCATCTCCAGATACATTAATGGTTAATCGAACCATTTCAGGGCATTACTGGAACCTTATTCACCTCAAAGTGCATGATAACCTTAACGATCTATTTGAAGAATTGGTACCCAGTTAAGCAACTTTTAAAGTGCCAGTCTTATGATTGGCATTTTAGCTAATCAATTTTCAATTTATAAGGATAATCTGCGCTCAGCTTATTTTCATCCACTTCAAGCGTGATCGTGCCATTGTCCCTTTCACCATAAACTTTCAAGCGATATATGTATTTATCCTTAGCTGGATAATCTCCGAAAAGAATTGTTGACTTATCGATTCGATAATCTTTGATATAACCAAATTGCGCTAAGATCTGAGAATCCTTTCTAAGAATAGGTTCTATACGATTAATGTTCGATTCAGAGTAATTGCATTTATACATTAAAGCGAAAAAAACAATAAAAAGAATTAAGGCTGGAATAAAAAAGGTGAATCAGAATTAATTTTCATTTAATCACTTAATAGATACAGCTATTCACTTAGTAAAATAATTTTACGACTTTGATCTGCTATTTCATACAATGAATCCGACTCTAGCATAGCTTCGAATAGGCTTGAAAAACTCAAAATTGACTTCATGTATAGTTATGTTATAACATTTCAATATTAATAGGAGTCAATCAAAATGCGTAAAGATATTCATCCTGCATATCAACAAGTCCTTTTCCATGATACCAATGCCGATGCTTACTTTTTAATTGGTAGCACATTGCAAACTAAACAAACGAAAGAATATCAAGGTACAGTTTATCCATATGTAACCCTTGATATTTCAAGTGCCTCTCATCCTTTCTATACTGGCGAAGTACGTCAAGCAAGTAATGAAGGTCGTGTTGCAAGCTTTAACAAACGCTTTTCACGCTTTAGCCGCAAAGCTTAATCTTCATTTAAGTTTTGTGATTTAGTCTGTATCTATTCGAAGTCTAAGCCTATCTCCTCCACTTAGACTTCTTTTTTTATGCCTAAAAAATTAGTTATCGTTGCTAGCTTGTCCAATAAAACCAAATTCGATTGGCGTCTTTACGTAAAAGAGTGAAATCTGTTGAGTGTCCAAATAACTTAATAATTCAGTTGCTTGTTCATTTGTTGCCGCAAATTGGATTTGGATCGGTCGATCAGCCAATTCAAAGAAACGAGCAGAATGAAATAGACCATGATGATCTACACCTTCTAAGCCACCTACTACTGTAGCTCCACGTAATTTCATTTGCTTTGCTACTGCAACGAGCCATTCATTGATTGGCTGCCCCTCAAAACTACGATTTTGTGAGGTGTAAAAGGTAATTAAAAATCCAGTATTCATCCTATTGTCTCCTTCTAAGCAGCGCTCAGCCATTGATGTAAACTCATACCAATGATTGTAAATATCAAAGAACCAATCACATGAATCAGAATGGCTACACAGGCATAACCCAATTTACCACTTTGTAATAAGCTAATAATCTCTGCAGAAAATGTCGAAAAAGTCGTTAATGCGCCGCAGAAACCTGTGATCACAAATAGTTTGTAATTGGGACTTAATGAACTTTGAGAAAAATAGGAAATGGCAAAACCAATAATAAAGCCACCGACAAAATTAACAGTCACTGTTCCCAAAGGAATATTCGGAAAGATCGGATTTAGTTTTAAACCAAGAAACCAACGCAGCCATGCGCCTAAGACAGAACCTAAAGCGATTGAAAGTAGTGGAAAATACATCATTTACTCCAAAGACAGCGTCGGAGATAAATACGCTTTAGATATCAATTGATCAATATTATTGTAAGATTTTTGCATGCGCGAACTCCAAAAAGGGAACAGAGCACGCACAAACCTACGCCCCCTGTTCAGGGTAACGTAGGCATCATTAGCCATAGTGGCGGTTTGTAGTAGGAGGAATACCATCTCCTTTTCCCTAAAATAACATAAATTTTAGACAACCCAATACATCTTTTGAAACGTCATTAGACTGTGTATAAACACTTAGTTATCCACAATGTATGTACCAATTGCTAGCTTTTTTTCTCCAATCACATAAAAATCTAATGCTGGCACCACAAAAGCCAAAGCCTCTGCATCACTGTTTAGTCCAAATTGCTTCAATAAGGCTGGTGCTTGTAATGCACAAATTTCAGCTCCTTCAATCTGTTGAAATTGTATAGGCATATTAATATCACCTTGTGACATCTCTGTCGGTTGATCAACCCATTCTGCCCATGCATGATCTTGATCTACCAAAAACTGTACCGCATCATCCCAAGAAGCAAACAGGGCTTGCCATTCCTTGGAAAGCCATTTCTGTGTTGTGATTTTGACCTCACTACTTAGAGAGTAATTTTCATCTACAACGATCTCAGTTTTAATGCTTTGCTGTAGATCATTCTTTTGATGATGAAATTTTGAAGCGTATTGTGCTGGAAGTACATCACTGGCGAGACGTCCTCCGATGACATATAAATATTGATCTAAAATGACTTGTTCAAAAATTACGGTTTTAGGAAACGATTGATCTAAATAGAACCGCCAATTACTTTGTTTAGGGGATGGCATTAATGTTCTCAATCGACCTAAAAACTGAAATCCAAAATGATGATGTTGATAAGTGAGAATTGTAAAAATTGTTTTGCCCTGCTTTTCCCATATGGGCATATTCTTCGGATAATGTTGGCGGACTTGTTCAACATCGACAAGCCAAGATAAATAAACGATATTGCTAACTCGACTTTGCAAACGCATGAATGGTAATAATCTTAGAATCAAACGCCGCATACTTAGCACAAAACCACAACTTAAAATACCGCTTAAAAGTCGCATAAAAATACGCTGTGAAGATAACTTAAAATGGTGTCTATTCATTATTTTTCATTAAGTTAAAAACTTTCATGAGCATAAACTGCTTATGTACTCAGGTCTAGTTGATAGAGCAGAATACTTTTCTTCTTGCTTTTCGATGCTATGATGCTTGCTATTGATTCAATCAACATGGAACTGAACATGGCTCAAGCATTATTGGCAAAATTAAAAGATGGCTCAGCAAAATTTGCAGATGTATTAACATTTATTGAAACACGTTATGTGCATACTCCGACCGCTTTTCAAAACGGCGCACAATACAACGCTGCCACTGAAAACCAAGGCAGTGCCAAAGTGTTTTCTTTTGCTAAAATCGAAGGCTTAAATACAGAAGATACTTTAGCTTTATTTGCTGAACATTATGCTTCAGTTGTTGCCACGCCTGATGCAAGTGACCATCAGAACATTCGCCAATTTATGCAAAATGGTTGGGATGGTGTGAAGTTTGAAGGTGAAGCATTAACTGCACGTTGATATTAAAAGCAGGAAGGCTAGATGCCTTCCTGCTTTATCCATTCATGCATTTATAAATAAAGCCGTCAACAACCCCATCGCGAGCAAATAAAATACAACGGGTAATCCTAAGAACCAAAACTTTGCCCAAGCATTCGTATTAAACACCAAACTTGCTGCTCGATAACTCACCCAACATGACCAAAACATAAAAGGCAACGCCACGAAGTTGAGAATGGTCGAGTTTTCATAAGCATCGAGATAGTTGTTATACAACAACGTTTGTAACACCGTGACCACAATAACGGGTAAAGCAGCAACTAATGACTGTAATGCCCAAACATGCCTTGCCAGTTGAGGATCTGCATCTTTGACACCAGAAAATTGTAAACGCTTTTTATACCACCAACCATGTATGAGCCAAACAATTACGGCAGACAGTGTTCCTACACCCAAAACGAGTAACCAATAACTCCACCAAGCATCGGCAACATCAAGCATGAACGATTGACGATTGCTGAATTCGGCTTTAAGCAAATTTTGATCGACTCGATCCATGACAGAAAACATGCCAATAATGTAGGCAGCAAGGATGATACTTCGAGGATGATAAATAGCTGGTAAAGAAAAAAACTTTTTCGGTTGAAAGAATAGTAACCATAAATTTTTAGGTGCGAAGGGTAAAATTTCTTTTTGCTGTTGTTTATCTAATGAAAACTCAGTACTCATAAGTGCTCTTAATAAATTGATTTAAAATATTTATGCTCCAATCATAGCCAACGCTGTATAGAAAAAGAAGTTGATTTTATTATTTGATAAAATAGCGCAAATAATCATCTAGCATCTCAACCAACAAAAGAAATGATTTAGAATTTAGAGTAAAAGTAATATGAAATACTCAATTTTTGAATAGAAATAACTGAGAGAAATTATGTCGATAATACAAACGGATCTATCAAAAAAACTAAGACAAATGACATTAAAAGCTCAAGGATTAACTCAAAAGAAGCCATTTGGATCAGGGAAAGAAGCTGTGCTTTCTGCAATTGAACAGTTAGGTTACGTACAAATCGATACCTTATCTGTTGTCGCTCGAGCACATCATCATACGCTTTGGACTCGAATTCCAGATTATCAATCACGATGGCTCGATCAATTAGTTGATGAAGCTCGGATATTTGAATATTGGTTTCATGCTGCCTCATATTTGCCGATGCAGGATTTTCGATTTGTGCTTCCCAAAATGTTAAGCATAAAAAATGGTGAATCTCGTTACTTTAAGGCTGATGCTCAAGTCATGCGTGATGTATATGACAAGATAAGAATCGATGGCCCGCAAAAATCGAGAGAATTTGAAAGTTTCAGTAAAAATAATAGCAGTTGGTGGAATTGGAAACCCACAAAAATCGCGCTTGAACAACTTTTCATGCAAGGCGATTTAATGATCAGCGCCCGAAAGGGAATGGAAAAAGTTTATGATATTCGCGAAAGAGTCCTTCCAACTACGGTGAATACAACACTTCCAACTGCTTTAGAATACGCTGAATACTTAGTCAAAACCTACCTTAAAGCGTATGGTTTTACCACGTTGAAACAAATTACACATTTGAAAACAGGTACGTTATTACGAAAAAATGTAGAAACTATTCTTAAGCAAATGCTTGAAGAAAAAATGATTCAAAAAATTGTAACGCATGACCAGCAAACGATTTATATACTCAATGAATTAATGGAATGGAACGACAATCCAAATTCAGTCAAAGTGTCATTACTTTCCCCTTTTGATAATTCAATTATTCATCGTGACCGTGTAAAAACACATTTTGACTTTGATTTTCGACTCGAATGCTACACGCGCCAAGAGAACAGAAAGTATGGATATTTTTGCTTGCCCATTTTATTTGGCGATGTATTTATTGGTCGGGTTGATTGCAAAGCTCACCGTAAAAGTACTGAATTTGAACTCATTCATTTACATATCGAAAATACACAAATAGACATGGCATTGTGGCTGACACCATTTCTTGAGACCCTGCACAGCTTTGCACGCTTTAATCAATGTCAATCAATCTATGTCTCAAAAATCAGCCCAGTCGAATTATCTAGTATCATGCGCAAGCATATCGAAACCACTGGGATAACTTAAAGCAGTATCTCTAAGGTCGTTCTAATTGACGTAAATAATTAGTTAAACTATAAAAATCACCACCCATTTTCCCTACACTGTCGAGTAACTGCTGATCAATCATCTGACCATTCCATAAACGATCATCGACATAAATTGATTTCACATCAAGTAATGCCACCGTTCCACCCGATGGCAGCGTACTGAGTTGAATCACTTCTCTAAGCTGGCACTCATAACGTACAGGCGCATGTTTTACCGCTAATGAAGCTACGGTATGACTTGGTTCTGACGCTATATCAGCAAAATCAAACTCGCTTTGGTCAGCGGGCAAGAGCGCACAGGATAAGTTCATTTTTTCCAGCAACTGTGAGTTTACGATATGCACCACACATTGCTTGGTATCCATTAAATTTCTCAACGTGTCTTTATCATCACCACTTCTTGGATTGACTTGTGAATACCATAGAATAGGTGGATTACAACTGGCGACATTAAAAAATGAATAAGGTGCAAGGTTAGCTACACCTTCAGCGGATAAGGTACTAATCCATGCGATCGGTCGCGGTGTAATTCCGCCGACCAAAAGACGATAGATTTCATTTGCCTCTAAATGAGATGTATCAAAAATCATAAGTTTACACCGCCTTTAAGGGCGTTCAGAATATTGTGGTAAATCATCCGCGATACAATCCCATTCTGCTTTAGACGCAACAAAAATATGCATACTTGGTTTTTGCTGTAACGGCGTATCTAAAGTACCAATTCTTAAACGGTAATATTCTGGTGTATCTGTTTTTATGCTCATAATCGGTGAACCACATTCTGAGCAAAAACAACGTTGCGTCGTTGCGGTAGATTGAAATTTTTTTAATAAATGCTCACCTTGTATAATTTTAAAATCAGTGACTTTGATCGGTGCATTGGTCGCAAATGCCGTACCATTTGCTTTACGGCAACGTTGACAATGACATTGGATAATCTCTCCAATGTTACCTTGGATTTCGTAATGAATCCCATCACATAAACAACTGCCACGATACACGGGTAAAGTTTGAGACATTGCGAATCCCTTTGATGAATTTTCCATTAAAAATATAGGCTAGAACTCAGCACCATGCAAATTACAAATGCATTTTTTCGAAAAACATCGATTATCTCAGATCATTATTTAAGCTAGGAATTCATTTCAACTTTTTGGTTTAATACAGCTTGGGCCCGTGCATGATCAATATCTTTTTCCCAATGCGCAATCGCAACTGTTGCCACACAATTTCCGATCAAATTGGTACAAGCACGTACAATTCCAATAAACCAATCAACGGACAATAATAAAACCAAACCAATAGTTGGAAGACTAGGAATAACAGATAAAGTCGCTGCTAAAATCACCAATGCTGAACCAGGGATACCATGTGCGCCTTTTGAAGTTACTAAAGAAACTAGTAAAATTGCCAGTAAATCATGCATTGATAAATCAATATTGCAGGCTTGTGCAATAAAGATAACCCCAAGGGTTAGATAAATAGAGAATCCATCTAGATTAAAAGAATAACCTGTCGGAATGACCAAACCCACCGTCGAATCCTTAATCCCTAAATTTTTCAATTTTTTCATTATCTGTGGTAACACCGAATCGGAGGATGCTGTTCCCAATACAATTGATAATTCTGCTTTAAAATAATTGAGAAATTTAAATATATTTAAACCTATAAATTTAAGGATTCCACCTAAAATAATCAATACAAACAAAATACAAGTCACATAAAACAATAAGACTAAATAACCCAGCTGAATCAACGAATCTAACCCGAATTTAGCAGTGGTATAGGCGACTGAACCAAATACTCCAACGGGTGCTAAACGAATGATTAATGCCATCATTTTAAAAAACACTTCAGAAAAAGCTTCAATTGCTTTACATACCCATTCTGCCAAATGTTTTGGAATCATGAGTAAGGCGACACCAAACAAAATCGCGATCAATAAAACTTGTAAAATATCACCACGGGCAAAAGCATCTACAAATGTTTTAGGAATAATATGTAGTAAAAAATCTGATCCCGAACTCATCGTATGTGCACGTTCGGTATACACATTTAAATCTTTGCCATCTAACTGAGCGATATCAATATTCATACCAACGCCAGGTTTGAAGACATATGCAATCACAATCCCCAAAACCAATGCAAAACTGGTCACGATCTCAAAATATAAAATCGTTTTTG
This sequence comes from Acinetobacter sp. Z1, assembly GCF_024296945.1. NCBI lineage: Bacteria > Pseudomonadati > Pseudomonadota > Gammaproteobacteria > Moraxellales > Moraxellaceae > Acinetobacter > Acinetobacter sp. Z1. The sequence continues at coordinate 3,131,472 of NZ_CP101115.1, forward strand.
CACCAACCTTTCCCATTTTCTTAAGGTCATTTGCGCCATACAGTCCGAGTACGACCACACAGAAAACAATTGGTGCAATTAACATCTTGATCAATGCAATAAAGCCATCGCCTAACGGCTTCAAAGCTAAAGAAAAATCGTGAAAGCTGATTCCAATGATAATACCGAGGATTAATGCAAAAATGACTTGAAGGAATAGACTGGACTTAAACTTTTGCAACATTGAACATTCATCAATTAATAAGATAAATCCCAACTTTGCAAGAAACTCGCCAAGAGATAAAAATCGCGTTATTTAAAACATGAAAAATACATTAAATTTAACAAATACTTTTAAAACATAACGTTATAGAATTCTATGCTAAATATTGATGTACTCCTGCTCCTGCTGCTCGCCCAGTTGCAAAACACGCAGTAAGTAAATATCCCCCTGTTGGTGCATCCCAATCCAGCATCTCACCACAACAAAACACATAAGGATTCGATCGCAACTGTAATTGTGGTGATAAAGCGATCTGTTTCACACCACCCGCACAGCTAATCGCTTCTTCGATTGGGCGGAATCCATCGAGTGAAATATTGAGTTGTTTAATCTGCTGTGCCATCTGTTTTGCATCAGACCATATATTTTTATCAGTGATTTCACGCAGCAAATTAATTTTGACACTGTCCAAACCAGCTTTGCGCCAAACATTGGTTAAAGATTGTTTTTTATTTGCTTGTAATTTTTTTTCTAATTGCTCAATAGTCATATCAGGCAATAAATCTAAATGTATATTCAAAGCTTGCTTTTGACTCTTCTGGTCTCTTAAATCACGCCCTAATTTATAAATCACACCACTTTCAAAACCATAGTGAGTAATCACAATATCACCATGCGTTTTGTTTTCTGCATTCACCCACGCATCAACGCGTTTAAGTGGTTGCCCAAAACAATCTTGCATAAACGGTGACCATGCTTTTAACACACCTGCATTACTGGCTTGAAACGGTTCAATCTGATGCTCAGACAACCACTGCTGCCAAGCACCATCACTACCGAGTTGCGACCACGACACAGCACCACATGCCAATATAATTGCATCATATGTCGCATTGAATTGCTGGTTTTGATTTTGAATCGTCAGTTGGTTATTACTTAAATCGATACAACGATGGCGATAGTGAAATTTAACGCCATCATCTGCCAATCGTTTTAACCAAGCACGAAGTAATGGGGCAGCTTTCATTTCAATCGGAAAAACTCGACCCGAACTCCCCACATAGGATTCAATACCCAAACCCAGCATCCAGCTTTGAATCCACTGAGCGTCCCACTGTCTTACCCAAGGATTTAACCACTCCGCATGATCATAACGTTGAATAAAGGTATCAATTAGCTCGGCATGCGAAATATTTAAACCCGTTTTTCCTGCCATCAAAAACTTACGTGCCGCAGAAGGTTTTTGTTCAAATATTTCAATTTGATAATCATATTGACTTAAGACTTCAGCGGCCATTAATCCCGCAGGACCAGCACCAATGATCGCAATACGTTTAGACATCAGATTGCTCTTGAGCGTTTTGACCTTGCAAAGGTGCAAAATCATCAAAGCGTGTCGAATAGCCGTCAGGTTTACGAATAATTAATTGCTGGCAAAGTTCACCACGTTCTAAATATTTAACTTCAAAATGTGTACGTGCAGAGTCCGTTGCTATTTTTTGCTTTTCATAAGGCAACTTCCAAAGCTGAAGCAACTGCTGTTCAGCTTCATCGATATATTCAGGAATGTTACTTGCGAGCGTAATCATGCCATTTGATTGAAGTCGAGAAAGTAGGAACTCAAAAAACGGCATATTGAGCCAACGTTGTGCAGGGTTATGTGGTTCAGGATTCGGATAAAGAATAAAAAATTGTTCTACTTGTGAAGGAAACAAGGCATGCACAACCCAAGGTAAAGCATCTGCATGAATTGGATGTAATAATTCTCTAGGTTCGAGTTGATGCTGTTTCTGCATCGCCATAAATTTTTCTTTGGTTCGTTCAATTGCGTACAACGTTTTTTGCGAATTTTGCCCTGTAAATAGCAAAGCATGTTTACCTTTTCCAGCACCAATTTCTACACAAATCGGTGTATTAGGAACGGCGATAAAATCACGAGGGGCTTGCATACGCTGCGCTTGAAATTGACGAATCGACATAATCTCATCAAACTATATAAAAATCGGCATAAGTCTAACAACTCACCTTACTTTTGCCTAATCTATTTGTTTTATGTTTTAGGAATTTTCTATGCCTCGCACTTTTCCCTGCCCTCGTTGTGGTGAAGCCAGTACTTGGGAAGACAACGCATTTCGTCCATTCTGCTCAGAGCGTTGTAAATTGATCGATCTTGGTGCTTGGGCAAGTGATGAATATAAGCTGCCTACTCAAGATGCTCCTCAAGCAGGCGATAAACGTCAAGAAGATGATTACGAAGATTAACCTGCTTTACTTGCAACGAAAGGGTTAAATTGTTTCTCATAGCCGATTGTACTGATCGGGCCATGCCCAGAGATAAATTGTGTTTCATCGGGTAAGCTAAAACATTCTCTTTTAATAGAATCTAATAGCTGCTGATGATTCCCTTTTGGGAAATCTGTACGTCCAATGGAACCCTTGAACAAAACATCGCCTGTCCATAACAAAGCATGCTTGGCATTATAGAACATGACATGACCAGGCGTATGACCAGGCGCAAAGCGAACTTCAAATTCATCTTCACCTAGTTTCAATGTTTCGCCGCCCTCAAGCCATTGATTGACTTTGACAGGTTGCGGAATAGGAAAACCATAACGCGCTGAAACTTCCTGAATCATATCCAACCAAAATTGATCTTCTTTATGTGGACCAATCACAGGTACTTTCCATGCTTCAGCAAGTTCTCCAACCGCACCTGCATGGTCAAGATGTCCATGTGTTAACCATAGCGCCTTAACGGTTAAACCTAAGTTTTCAATTTCTTTTTTCAAAACAGCGGCATCACCGCCTGCATCAATCAAAACCGCTTCTTTACTTTCACTGTCCCAAAGAATAGAACAATTTTGGGCAAATGCAGTAACGGGTACAATTTTGACTTGCAGCATAAAAACCTCTGGCGTAATAGAAAATCGATTTAACGATGGGCTAAGGTATGAGTGAGAGCGTCAAGATTAGCCTGAACCAGACTCGCAAGCAAATCAATATGTGCTTGATCACTGTTCAATGCAGGAATATAAGCGTACTCACCACCACCTGCATGCTGAAATGTCTCTTTATTCTCAATCGCTAACTCTTCCAAGGTTTCGAGACAATCTGCTGAAAATGCGGGACTGAGCACTTGAACAGATTTCACTTTTTGTTCGCCCCATTGTTGCAAAACGACATCGGTATAAGGTTTGACCCATTCTTGCTTACCAAAGCGTGACTGGAAACTCACCGCCCATTCATCTTCATTTAAATGTAAGGCTTCAGCGACGAATTGAGCGGTGATGCGACAACGATCAGCATAAGGATCGCCTTTATCTGCATAAGGCTGTGGAATACCATGAAAGGACATCAGAAGCTTTTCAGGCTTACCGTGTTGTGCTTGGTAAGTTAAAACACTATCCGCCAATGCCTGAATAAACATCGGATGCTGATAATAATCTTTAATTAAAGTAAGTCCAGGTAAATGACGTTGTGTGGGTATCCATTTGGAAAAAGCATCATAGAGTGGTGCTGTTGATGTTGCCGAATATTGTGGAAACAACGGTAAAAGAATAACGTGCTCTTGAGGATCTTTCTGAAGTTGCTCGAAAACATTATAAATACTAGGTTGACCATACGTCATCGCAGGTAAAACTGTGAGATCAAATTGATGATTCTCATCTTGTAACCGTTGTTTGACTAATCGCGTCTGTTCAAGCACGATCTCACGCATTGGAGAGTCATTTGACCAAACTGAGGCATAAGCTTCAGCAACACGTTTTGGGCGAAAGGTCAAAACGAATAAATGTAAAATCACCCACCAAATGGGTTTAGGGATTTCAATCACTCGCGAATCAGATAAAAATTGCTTTAAGAATCGACGTACTGCAGGTGCAGTCGGTGCATCTGGCGTGCCTAAATTTGCTAAAACCACGGTCACTTTGGGTTTTGGTCGAACTGACATGGATTGCTTCCGCTATAGCTGAATTTATTCAAATACTTTAGCAGTTTTATGATTTATTTTTAAATTGAATTAATGCATTGTCTTCATTTGAAAAACACGATTACTATCTAAAATATTACTTTCCAATAGCTTCTGACCTTTAGGTGTCAATTGCCATAACATGCGCTGACGATCATCACGTCCAGTCGGGATGATCCACTCATTTTGACGCATTTGTAATTTAATTTCATGTAATGCACGAATATTGATTTGCGCACGAGAAACGGCATGAGCCCTTGGCATATCTTTACGCGCATCATCCAACCCCGTTTCATTTAAATATTCATTCATACGTTTAGAAAAATATTCTTCTGGTGTTGGAATGATAAATGAAGCACCTAATACGTTGAGTAATTGCGCCCATGTCATTTTACGAAATGGCTTAACTTCTTTGAAATTACCATCTTGATAGGCATGCATACGATATTCAAATGAATATAGCTCATGCATCGAAACTTTAGCTACAGAAGAAATAGGGTCGGCTTCACGACTGCCCATCTCTGTTTCAAGTTGTTTGACTTTAGCGCGTAAGTTATCAATTTCATCTTGTAAAACTTGAGTATTTTGAGGACGTACCCAACCCACAACAGGGTAACGCTCTAACATTTGCGGCATATTTGAACGCACCGCAAGCTCTAAATCTCTCAAAGTACGATAACAAAAGACTTGGTCAACTTCGTGTTGCAGTTGCTTTCTAAACTCTTTGAATTTTTCTCTTAGTTCAGGTTTGTTGTCATGTAAATGTATTTCACGAGATTCAGGATCATCATGCATAAATACAATCACAGGTTTTTGCTTCGTCATTGCATAAATGTATTCCAAGTGCATATATCCAACACCTGAAACTGATTGTTCCCCATATTGACTACCAAGCAAAATCACCACGTAATCACAATCATCGATTTGGCGACGCGCAATTGAAGTACTTAACGGCGTTCGTTGTTCTAAACCCCACGAGAAAAAGCCCATGCCAACCAAAGTTTGAGTCAATACCGCTCGTTCTGGCTGCATTTCATTACCAGAAGTAGAGATAAAAACTTGATAGCGAGTGTCTTGCATAGGCTGACCCCAATTCACGTATCCATCATTTAAAGCAACTGAGCTAAAAAAAGATGAATAGATAACCCCAAAAAATTATTAAATATGGTTTAGTAAAGCATTTTAGCTAAACAGTTTCCAAATTTTGAATCGTCCATGTTAATTGTTCTGGCATAAGATGCTGGAGTACAGGCTTTAACTCAACAGCATTACCACCACTGACATAACATTCAATACGTGTAATATTATGACTTATTTTGTCACATAATAACCTATTTTTTATCAAAATATATGCAGTTTGTCGTGCTACCGCCTGCCCTGAATCAATTAAATTCAACTTTTCACCCGAAACCCGACCAATTGCTTCTTTTAGAAATGGATAGTGCGTACATCCAAGTACTAAAAAATCTGCCCCTTGCTTTAAAGCAGGTTCTAAAATCATGTGCAGCTCATTTAAGCATGCTTCACTCATTTCAGCGCCTGATTCAACAAAAGGCACCAACTTTAAACTGGTGATTGTTAAAACACTCACCCCAGCAGGTTCAGCAAATCTGTTCATGACATCTTTAATCAACTGACCACGAAACGTTGCAGGCGTAGCAAGTACGGCAACGACCTTACTTTGCGTTTGTAACACTGCTGGTTTTAAAGCAGGAACTAATCCCACAATTGGAAAACGTTCGCCATAATGCTCACGTAGATAATCTAAACTAAATGCAGATGCGGTATTACAGGCAACGACTGCGATTTTACACCCCTGCCGATACAGCCATTCAATTGCCTCAGCCGTAAACTGGCGAATCTCGTGATCTGAACGTGCGCCATACGGTACATGTGCAGTATCAGCATAATAAAGAATACGCTCATTGGGTAAATGCCGAGCAATTTCTTGCGCGATCGACAAACCGCCAATTCCAGAATCAAAAACCCCAATAGGTGCATCAGCAAATGCATGTGGCATCGGATTGAGTAAAATCGGCATAGGTTGAACAGCAGTCATACACACATTGGTATTGGTTTAATTACTCTTTCAAGCTTAAACCTCAGGTGCTCAAATGCAAGACCAAATCACCACTTTTTAATGTTAAAACCGTGTCACCTTGTGAATTTTCAGACAAAGAACCATAGTTCACGAGATGATAAAAACTTTGACGTTGAATTAATGCATTCATCCCGAAGCGAACATGCACATAAGGTCGCAGTTCTCCCTCGTACTCACGCATAAAAATAGGGTGCTCTTTATCGATAATCACGACATCTTGATTAATCGTCGTCAGTTGTAAGTAAAGCTGACCGTCTATTTCAATTTGATCTGCTTGGTTAACCAATAAAGGTTCATCTTCAACTTCAATTTCAATCTGTTCAACAGGCGTTTTCAGATAAAATTTATCATTCTCTTTCCATAATACTTTACTAAACAGATCAAGGAGTGCTTGTCGTTTAACCAATTGACCTTCGTGCCACCATTCTCCATTAGCTTTTATCTTCAAATCCATTTTGCCACAATGCTTTGGATGCCATTGCTCTAAAGGTGGAATTGACCTTTTGTGACTTTGCTGTACATCTTTTAAGTATTGTGCAATGTTCATTAAGTTTTTATCATCAGAAAACACGATTTTTCCTGTATTCTGTGAAGAATCATTTTCATTTATCATAGTTTATGCCTTGCTGACGAGAAAATATGACCGCTCAGCCAATTGGCGAGATCATGGTTTAAAACTATACTACCCCAAACGTTTGCAAGCACAAGAGTATGGTTTGTGTTTAGCAATTAAGAACACTCATGGCAGCACCGAATCGCAATATTACGGTTGCCACCCTTAAAAATATGAGGAGTCCTACATGGAACACATCGAACGTGAAGCGATGGAGTTTGACGTAGTGATCGTAGGTGCAGGACCTGCGGGTTTATCTGCTGCGATTAAAATTCGTCAATTAGCGATTGAAAACAACCTACCTGATCTTTCTGTATGTGTTGTTGAAAAAGGCTCTGAAGTAGGTGCGCATATCCTTTCAGGTGCTGTACTTGAGCCCCGTGCTATGAATGAACTCTTTCCGAACTGGAAAGAAGAAGGTGCGCCATTAAACGTTCCTGTAACAGATGATGAAACTTATTTCTTATTGTCTGATACTAAAGCACAAAAAATGCCATATTGGATGGTTCCTAAATCAATGCACAACGAAGGTAACTATGTTATCTCTTTAGGTAACGTTGTTCGTTGGTTAGGTCAAAAAGCTGAAGAATTAGAAGTTTCTATCTTCCCTGGTTTTGCTGCATCTGAAGTGCTTTATCACGAAGATGGTACAGTAAAAGGGATTCAAACAGGTGATATGGGGATTGGCAAAAATGGTGAGCCAACACATAACTTCACTCCTGGTTATGAGCTTCATGCTAAATACACATTATTCGCTGAAGGCTGCCGTGGTCACCTCGGTAAGCGTTTAATTGCTCAATACAATCTTGATAAAGATGCTGATCCACAACATTACGGTATCGGTATTAAAGAGCTTTGGGAAATTGATCCTGCGAAACATAAGCCAGGTCTTGTAATGCATGGTGCGGGCTGGCCGTTGTCTGAGACAGGTTCTGCTGGTGGTTGGTGGTTATATCACGCTGAAAACAACCAAGTAACTTTGGGTATGATCGTAGACTTGTCTTACGAAAATCCACATATGTATCCATTTATGGAAATGCAACGTTGGAAAACACACCCAACCATTAAGCAATTCCTTGAAGGTGGTAAACGTATTTCTTACGGCGCGCGTGCGGTTGTGAAAGGTGGTTTCAATTCTTTACCTAAACTCACTTTCCCAGGCGGCTGCTTGATCGGTGATGATGCTGGTTTCTTGAACTTCTCAAAAATCAAAGGCTCACACACTGCAATGAAGTCAGGCATGTTATGTGGCGAGGCTGTATTTGAAGCCATCGCTGCTGGTGTCGCTAAAGGTGGTGATCTTGCGATTGCACGCGTACTCGAAGGCGACGATCATTTCGCGAAAGAGTTAACAGCTTATACTGATAAATATAACAATTCTTGGTTAAAAGAAGAGTTATATCAAGCACGTAACTTTGGTCCAGCAATGCATAAGTTTGGTACTTGGTTCGGTGGTGCATTCAACTTTATCGATCAAAACATCCTTAAAGTACCATTTACACTGCACGATCTAAAACAAGACTTTGCTGCACTTAAAACAGTTGATGCATCAACATTCAAACCGAACTATCCAAAACCAGATGGCAAGTTGACTTTTGATCGTTTATCTTCTGTATTCGTATCGAATACGGTGCATGAAGAGAATCAACCAGCACACTTAAAGCTGACTGACCCATCAATTCCAGTGAATGTAAACTTACCTAAATGGGATGAGCCAGCTCAACGCTACTGCCCTGCTGGGGTTTATGAAATCATGGAAAATGATGATGGTTCTAAACGCTTCCAAATCAACGCTGCGAACTGTGTACACTGTAAAACGTGTGATATCAAAGACCCATCACAAAACATTACATGGGTAACACCTGAAGGTGGTGGTGGTCCAAACTATCCAAACATGTAATAAAACAGCCACCTTCTCTGTAAAAGCATAGCTTTTACACTTGCGGCAGGACAAAGCATTGCTTTGTTCTTCCTGCCTCAGGTGGTGGTGGTCCAAACTATCCAAACATGTAATCTTTAATTTGTGCTGAAGTTAGTTTTAGCACAAAGCAAGATAAGAAAGCTTCATGAAATATGAGGCTTTTTTTTATTTCTGAGGATCTTCATCGACATCAAATTGCTTATATGCTTTAGACAACACACTAATCGTCTTGATCTGCTTTCCAAATCGACGGCATGAACGGCACATCATCAAGTGCAGTTGTAAACCACTTTGTTCTTTCAATAACAGTTGCCGATCTTGCTGTTCAGAAAGTAACTGTGTTGCTTGGCGACAAGTCAGCATGAACAATCTCCTTCAAGTAGCCATTTATTTTCTAAACACTCTCGTAAACGTGCGCGACTTCGATACATCAAAACATTTAAATGAGAAATGGTGAGCTCTAACTTCTGGCATATTTCTTCTGAACTTAATTCAATCATCTCTCTTAACATAAAAACTTGCGCATATTTGGCGGGTAAATGATTTAAACATGCATCAAATACGATCCAAAAATCTTGTTGTTCCATCATTTCTTCAGGGCTTTGCCATGCCTGAGGTGCTTCATATTTATGCCAATGTCCAGCCTTATCAAATAATTCATCTATACTCAAATCAGATTCTTGATCATCAAAAAGCTCAGACATGGTCGTTAAGCGACTTTTTTGTCGAATTAGATCGACAATCTTATTTTTTAAAATAGCAAAAACCCAAGTTTTAAAAGCAGCACGTCCTGAAAATGATTTTAGATGTTCAAAAGCACTCGTTAATGCTTCTTGTACAACATCTTCAGCTTGCTGAAAGGATGAAAGTTGTAGCACTGCAAATTTGATCATTTGCTGTCGAAGATCATTTAAATATTCGGTATTGTGCAATTGTTGATTTAAATCATCATTATCAACCGAGGCTAGATGCATATTGATGCCTTATTTAACACAATCTTGAGGAATATATATCAATTCTAAGCGAGTCAATAAATTAGATAATGCATTGATCTGTAAATCAATCTCTTGCGCAGTTAGATCAGCTAAAGTCGAGCTAATCAGTTTACGCAGTTCACTCTCAGCCAATGGCTCTTGATTAAGTTTTTCGATCAGATACGCAAATAAAGGTGAAAGTGGTTCTACACAAACCTGATTATCGAGATTTCGCCACACCATAATTGCGCTAGGATCTTGCTCAAAGTCAGTTTGATCGAGTGTCCAGCGATAAACTGGGTATTGATAGACCAAAACCCACACTTGGGTGGTAAATTGCCATACTGAATTATGACTAATATGCCTTTCAGGAATATCTAAAGTATCCAAATACAATTCTAGCCATTCATATTGGAGTAACTCGGCTAACCACGGGTAAGTTTGTAGAACAGGATGCTGTTGGTCGCTTAAGTATTCTCTAAATTGCAGTGAAATATCATTATAGAATGGCGATTGATTCATAGATTTTTGAAAAAATTCTTCTAATAGTTGTTGCCATGTTGGCTTAGGTAAAATCGATCGTGCGACTGGATAAACTAAATCGACAAAAGAACTTACGTTATTAAATAATAACTCTCGATAAACACGCATACGTTCAGTTTCAAAGGAGGAAGGTATGGGTTGTTTAGGATCACGTATCCAATTACAAAATGCGTTTTGGGTATCTTGAAAAGAGTGGAATTTATTATTCATTTTATGATCCTCATTATTCTGCAAGACATGCTGTGTTAGAGAATGCTGGCTGAATTAAATATTGTTTTTGTATGCTTTCAATTTTCGCAAGTTCAGCTTGTAATTCTTGCCATGCCGGAATATTAAAATCACGTTCTAATAATGTTGGCTTTATACCATGTTGTTGATAAGTAAACTGCAATAATTCCCAAACTGGATCACAAACCTCTGCTCCATGCGTGTCAATCAGTAAGTGATCGCCCACTTGCTCATGACCAGCAATATGCAAATAGCGAATACGATCTCGCGGCATTTTTTTGATAAATTCATAAGGATCGGTCTGATGGTTAATGCTGTTCACATAGACATTATTTACGTCTAAAAGTAATTCACAATCTGACCTTTGAATGACTTCGGCAACAAACTCTGCTTCGCTCATTTCAGCATGTGGCATCAAATAAGTGGAAACATTTTCAAGCACCAATTTTTGCCCAAGAATATCTTGAACACGAACAATGCGTTCTGATACATATCTTGCCGCTGCTTCAGTCATCGGGATCGGCAATAAGTCATATAAATAGCCGCCGTCATTGGTATAGCTTAAATGCTCTGAATAAGTCGTGACCTGATAGCGTTTTAAAAATGTTTTTATCTGTTGAATAAATTCAATATTCAGTGGATGTGGACCACCAATCGATAAAGAAAGTCCATGACAAATCAGAGGTGCTTTTTCAGCACATTGTTCAAGCAGTTTGGCATGTCGACCACCAAAACCCATCCAGTTTTCAGGTGCAACTTCGATGAAGTCTGGATAAGTGTCCAAGTTTAAAAAGCTGTCGATAAAGTCGCGTCTTAAACCTAAGCCAACACCTGTTAAAACCGTCATGGAATATTCCTTATTGAATGATGTAGACCCGAATTACGATTGATCTACATCATTCATTGATATATTGATTCTCTGGCAAATTATTTAGCAGCACCGCATTTTGCATCAGCTGCCTTTTTATCTGCACCACATTTTGCATCAGCTGCTTTTTTTGCTGCTCCACATTTAGCATCGGCAGCTTTTTTATCAGCTCCACACTTTGCTTCCGTTGTTTTATGTTGTTTTTTCGCTTTGTCAGCACCACATTTCGCTTCACCACACTTTGCATCTGCTGTTTTAGTTACATGTGTTTCAGTTGTAGTTGAAGCAGCGGAGACTTGAGTTGCTGCACCAACCATTGAAAGTGCAACTAATGCAGCAACTGATGTCATTGAGTTTAATTTATTCATTTTGAAGTTCCTTTTTGAGTCAATTCTTGGGTTTGTACTAGGGTACATATCATTAGACGAGCGACCAATCCATTTATTACAGTTAAAACTAAAAAAATTATTGTAATAAACCAACTCTTCAACCGACTAATAACAATTGAATGCTACTCGGTGTGAAATTCTCATGAAGTACTTAATCAACTCAGTATTACAACGCTATCAAAAATGCCTACAACACTTTAAACATTTAGATGGCATGGCTGCACTGGCACTAAGAATCTACCTTGTTCCTATTTTCTGGATGGCGGGGCAAAATAAACTGATGCATTTTAATGATACGGTTGAATGGTTTGCCAATCCTGATTGGGGCTTAGGCTTGCCCTTCCCTACCCTCATGGCTATTCTTGCAACTTCAGCAGAACTTGGTGGCGCAATATTATTGGCTCTTGGGCTATTTACCCGTTTAATTAGTATTCCACTGATCATTACGATGCTCGTTGCGATCTTGACGGTACATCTACCAAATGGTTGGCAAGCGATCGCAGATGCACATGCTCCTTTTGCAAATGCACAAGTCTTGGCATCTACAGAAAAATTAGAAAAAGCACGCGAAATTTTACAAAACTATGGAAATTATGACTGGCTTACATCGAGCGGTTCATTCGTCATCTTAAATAATGGAATCGAATTTGCTGCAACTTATTTGATTATGCTGCTCGCTTTGCTTGTACTCGGTGGAGGACGATACTTAAGTTTAGATTATTGGCTATCTCAATCTCTAAATCGATTTAATAAGTAAGAAAAGATACACAGCACTGTCGCATGGCTTAGTTCGATCTGGCCATGCAAATCCTCAGCAACCGTTCGAAAACTCGATTTTTTTAAACTTTCTTTCAGATCGTTTAAAACGAAAGCTTGTTTAGCCTTTCTGGACTAAATAGCGATATTCAGTATGACTATTTTCATCGAGGCTTTCTTCTTTCAATAACAACTCATGACCTAAATGCATACAAAATTTAGGAATATCCCATGATGTTGATGGATCAGTTGCCAATACTTCAACGATGTCGCCTGACTTTGCTTTACGAATAGCTTGATGCAACATCATCACCGGTTCAGGGCAACGTAAACCTCTCGTATTTAATTGAACAGTAGCAAGTTGGGGTTGTTCAGACATCGTAAAACTCAAATATTTTAATATTCACATTTTAACATAAATCGCACTTATAAAAATCATCGGCAGCTTTTTGAAAAACTGTACATTTTTTGCATCGTTTTATTGATGCATATCCGCTTTTTCTTCGGTATGATGAAAATCATCTAATTGATATAGAGAGTCTTTAGGAAAGATCATGGTCGAGGAATCCAGTCCGTCGTGGGGTATGCGTGGCTTAAGAAAATGGTTAGGTACCGCACCTGAAACCCGCGATGAATTACTTAGATTAGTACAAGATTCACGTCGCTTTTTAGAACCAGACACCGTTGCTATGCTTGAAGGTGTGCTTGATCTACCAGCCACAAAGATTCGAGAGGTGATGACGCCTCGCACAGCGATTATTAGCTTACAAGAGGATGATCAACTACTTGATATCTTGGATGTTCTAATTGAATCTGCGCATTCACGTTTCCCAGTATTTTCTGCTAATCAATCCGATAATGTTGTGGGTATTCTGCTAGCAAAAGATCTATTACCGTTCCTAACTGAGCGAAATGTCAAAGTTGATATTAGCGCACTCATGCGTCAACCGGTGTTTGTTCCTGAAAGTGCGCGTTCAGATCAAGTATTGCGTATGCTCAAAAATACTCAGACTCATATTGCAATCGTGATTGATGAATATGGATCAACGTCTGGCTTAGTCACCCTTGAAGATATTCTTGAAGAAATTGTGGGTGAAATTGAAGACGAACATGATATCGCCGATGAAGAGGCACTGTATATCGTCCCAGATAATGATCCAACCACAGCAAATACTTGGATTGTTCAAGCACTTACACCAATCGAACATTTCAACACTATTTTAGATGCTGATTTTTCTGATGATGAAGTTGAAACTATGGGCGGCTTACTGCTACAAGAAATTGGTTTAGTGAGCGATTTACAAGGTCAGACCATTGAGCTTGGCGATTGGCAATTTACCATTATTGAAGCAGATGCACGCACTATTCATCTGATTCGAGCTGTACGTCAATGAGAACCTATTTTGAAAAGCTGTTAAACACTTCTCAATCACAAAAACAGTTACCTTTTATTTTCCCACTGTTGATTGCACTCACTTCAGGTGCAATCTTTAGTTTTGCTTTAGCCCCATATTACTTTTGGTGGCTCGCAATTTTATCGCCTGCCTTGTTATATGCAGTATTGCATCAACGTACACCAAGACAAGCTTTTGCGCTTGGTTGGGCTTACGGTTTTGGCTTGTGGTTTGTTGGTGCATTTTGGTTGTTTACCTCTATTCATACCTATGGAGACACCAATGCATTTTTAAGCATCTTGATGATTGCCTTTATGGCAACCGCAATGGGCTTATTTACAGCTTTTCAGACTTGGCTTTATCGTCGCTTCTTCCCAGAAACCCCACTCACCTTTGCACCGCTTTGGGTATTATTTGAATGGGCTAAAACTTGGGTATTCACGGGTTTTCCTTGGTTATTTGCTGGTTATGCATTTACTGAACGCTTACTTGATGGTTACGCTCCGTTATTTGGGATTTACGCAATCTCATTTGTAGTGATCGTGATTGCATGTGCTTTGGTTGAAATCTTAAAAGGTCGTTGGTTTTGGGCAATTCCGTCTACCCTTCTGGTTTTGGGTGCATGGGGGGCAGGATTTATTCAATTCGTGCAGCCTAAGGCGAGTAAGCCACTCAGTGTATCTTTGGTTCAGGGTAATATTCCGCAAGACCTGAAATGGTTAACCGAGTATCAGATTAAAACCTTAGAGATTTATGCAACACTCACCCGTGCAGAATGGGGACGTGATCTGATTGTTTGGCCAGAATCATCGATACCGATGTTTCAAACAGATATTCCAGAATTTTTGGATGCCATGGCGGCACATGCAAAAAAAACTGATACTGCTTGGGTCACAGGAATTCCTTATTGGGATTTAGCAAAGTCTCAACAATTTGGTGAGCCTCTGTATTTCAACAGCATTATGTCATCAGGCAGTGAATCACACGGTTTGTATAAAAAACAACGACTGGTTCCTTTTGGTGAATATATTCCATTATCAGGTATGCTGAAGTGGGTTCTGCCTGCAATGCAAAATGATGTCAGTATGAGTGGTTTTTCTCGCGGCGAACCTGATCAAAAACCATTAATCGTGAAAGGTCATGCACTAGCAGCTGCGATTTGCTATGAAGTTGCTTACCCTAACTTGACTCGTCGTAATGCAACCAATAGTGATTTTTTAATTACTGTGTCTAACGATGCTTGGTTTACAGGTACAGCAGGTCCTTGGCAACATTTACAAATGGTACAAATGCGTGCCAAAGAAAACGGTCGTTGGTTTATTCGTGCCACCAATACCGGTGTAACTGCATTTATTGATCACAATGGTCATATTGTTAAACAAGCACCGATTGATAAAGAAGCCGTTTTACGTGGTGATTTACCTGCAATGCAAGGACAAACGCTTTACAGTCGTTTAAGTGATTATCCAATTCTAATTTTCTCAGTTTTATTATTAATTTTAGGTTGGATTTATCGTCCACGTAAAGTTGATATTTCATTTAAATCAAGAAGATAAAATAAAAGAGCGTTTTGCAATCAAAGCGCTCTTTTTTATTTCGTTATTAAATCATGATCATATTAGATTACGAAAGAAAATTGCACACTGAGATAAGCAACTAAACTCGACAAAAATAACATAGGAATATAGCGGTAGGCTTTAAACAACAATTGCTCATACTTGGAAATCATCTCCTGATTGTCCCATACCGTTGTTTTTAAGGCACTTAGGAAGCAAAGCAGAAACCATGCACTTAACATCGTCAAAGCAAAGAAACCAATCATAATTTGACTACTGCCTTCAGCAGCTTGCCATAAACTTAATGCAGCTTGACTCATCGGTAATAAACTTAAAATAAGCAATACAGATTTAAGCATTGCCCAATGAAACTGATTTAGTTCATCCAACATAAAAAATGCTTTCATCTGATTTCCCCATACCTGAATTAAATGGTCTGAATTGATTATGCAAAGCTTTGATCTAAAGAAATAGTCTATTTTTATGCATAATTTCTTTTTCTTGTAACTATTAAATATGGGAATAATTCTTATTATAACTATCAAATATTTAATATTTTAATTTATTATTATTTTTCAAAATCTTAATTAATTTTATCGAATTAGGAAACATTATCACTTCACTCTCGATTTATTTACTCTAAAGTGAAGTGACATTTTAACTCAGTGATTATGGCTGGTAATAAATATCGGCATCGTTTCCTTCGCCACCTTCTTTACCATCTGCACCGAAAGAATATAAATCAAATGAGCGACCTTCACGACCTGGAATGACATATTGCAAGTCATTTTCCCAACTGTCTTTCGGATAACCACCTTTCACATATCCACCTGGCAACCAGTTTTTAGCAGAAGCAGGTTGATTCACCAAAGCATCTAAACCGCCATCTTGCATTGATGGATAACGACCATTATCGAGTTTATATTGATCTAAAGCACCTGCTACACCTTTAAGTGTAATACTTGTGGTGTCTACTTTGGCTTTTTCACCACGTCCCATAACATTTGGAACGATCAAAGCAGCCAAAACACCTAAAATGACAATCACAACCATCACTTCAATTAATGTGAAACCAGATTGCTTCATATACATTTTTTGCTTATTCATTTTCATCTCTTTCATGCAATTTATTAAATCATATTGTTCATATTAATAATTGGCAACATTACCGCAATCACGATTACCAATACAATCGCCGCCATAAAAACCAGCATCAGTGGCTCAAGTAATGCCAATAAAGTGGAGATAAAGGTCGTGACTTCTCGATCTTGCATCGTTGAAGCGCGATCTAACATTCGATCTAACTCACCCGAAGCTTCGCCACTACGAATCATTTGTACCATCATTGGAGGAAAATAACCGCAACGCTCTAACTGTGTTGCTAAATTACCACCTTCTGTTACACGCTCCATCGCCACTTCAATTGCATCACGAATCACCCAGTTATTACTGACTTCCGCACCGATACGTAAAGCTTCAACCAATGGTACGCCTGAGCGAGTTAAAATCGATAAGGTACTGGCAAAACGTGCTGCATTTATACCACGTGAAAGTTTACCAAATAGTGGCAATTTGAGTGTTAATCGGTCAAATGCATAATGTCCAGCAGTGGTTCTCAAAAAGCGAGTGAATAAGACGATCGCGATAAATGCAATAATCAGCATCCCTACCCATGCTTGGCGAATAAAGGCACTAATCTTCATCAGCAGAACCGTAATCCACGGTAAAGCCTCTTTACTTTGTTCGAAGGTTTTTACAATCTCGGGTACAACATAAGTCATCAAACCCATCACAATCCCAAATGACATTAACATCAGGATAATTGGATAAATCATTGCACCTTGAACTTTCTTTTGCATTGCGAAACGATTTTCGGTGTAATCAGAAAGTTGATCTAAAATCAGATCTAAATGTCCTGAGCGTTCACCCGCAGCGACAGTGGCAATATAAAGATCTGGGAAACGTCCCGATTGCAACATCGCCTGTGCCAATGAATGACCTTCTAAGACTTTGGAACGCACGGAAATCAAGAGGTTTTGTACATGCGCTTTTTCACTCTGTTTGCTCACAGCACGTAATGCTTCTTCCAAAGGAATACCTGCTGCAACTAACACTGAAAGTTGGCGCGTCATGAGTGCTAAGTCATAAGCACTAAAGCTCTTTTTAAACCATGAACGCTGTTGTTGTTTATCTTTTTGCTCAACCGCATCGACCGCAAGCGGTGTCCATGCTTTATCTCGCAACTGTTGACGAATTTGGCGTGCAGAATCTCCTTCAAGCACACCTTTATGTTGCTTTCCAGAAGCATCAAGAGCAGTAAATTGATAAGCAGGCATGGTTCTGTTCTAATTGTCCCAAAATAGTTGTCGTTACTGTTGCATCCGTGTAGTTGAATCATTCATATTCATTTATGTTTATCAACATAACGCACAGCACTTTAGCATAATTCCATGACATGAAGTCATGCCATTTTACACGTGATTGAAGCCTCTATGCCGACCGAAAATTCTAACGCTTTTCCTTACCGTATTCGAGTTGCCCTACCCGTTTATGTGTATGACACGTTTGACTACACGGTCAGTGCTGAACAATATCAGCAAGCTCAAGTCGGCGCACGTGTTGCCGTCTCATTTGGACGACAAAACCTCGTTGGTATCATTACTGAAAAAGTTGATACCAACGAAATATTTACAGGGCAATTCAAACTTAAAGCGATTACAGAATTACTCGATAATGAAGCAATATTAGATCAACAAGTTTTAACTTTGTTGACATGGTCAGCTCAGTATTATCAATTTCCCATCGGTGAAGTGATTCAAAGTGCTTTACCAAGTTTTTTAAGACAAGGCCGTGCTTTAGATATTTTGTTTCATCTTTGGAAAATTATTCCGCATGATAATCCAGATGTATTATTGAAACGCTCTCAAAAACAATATGATGCATATCAGGTTTTAAAATTACATCCTCATGGCACAACAGAAAATATTTTAAATCTGAGTAGCATCGAAACGGCGACGCTTAAAGCATTAGAAAAAAAAGGCTTAGTCGAATGTTGTCTCGAACCACATGATTTCACCCCAATACCTGTACAGCTTGCTCAAGTCCCCTTAACACCTAATGAAGATCAGAAAAGATCGATCCAACAGATCCTCAAAGCTCAAAATCATTATCAAGCATTTTTACTCGATGGCTTAACTGGAAGTGGTAAAACCGAAGTTTATCTGCAAGTCATGTATGAAGTATTAAAACAAGGTAAACAAGTCTTGGTTCTGGTTCCTGAGATTGGTTTAACCCCACAAACGGTTGCTCGCTTTAAATCACGCTTTCATTGTGATGTGGCTTTAATGCATTCTGGTTTAAATGATTCAAAGCGTTTGCAGGCTTGGCAACACGCGCAAACAGGTAAAGCTTCAATTATTATTGGCACACGTTCTGCAATCTATACACCATTGCCTCAACTAGGCTTGATCATTTTAGATGAAGAACACGACTTATCCTATAAACAACAAGAAGGTTTTCGCTATCATGCCCGTGATGTCGCTTTATATCGAGGTCATTTACAAGGCTGTCCTGTCATTCTCGGTTCAGCAACGCCAAGTATTGATAGTTATCATCTAGTTGAATCAGGCAAATTACAGTTGCTTGAACTGAATCAACGTGCAGGCGTTGCAGTACTGCCCAAAATGCATGTCATTGATTTAAAAATTAGTAAAAAAAAGCATGGTATGAGTCAAACATTGATTGATCAAATCAAACTGACTTTAGAACGTAAAGAACAAGTACTCATCTTTTTAAATCGACGCGGTTATGCACCGATTCTGATGTGTGAAAGTTGTGGCTGGCAAGCCAATTGCCCTCATTGTGATGCCCATTTCACACTACACTCACAACCTTATCATTATTTGCATTGTCATCATTGTGGAACGATCAATCGTTTGCCAGATCATTGTCCTGAGTGTCAAAAGCAAAGTTTAAAAACGATTGGGGTTGGAACAGCCAAGCTTGAAGAACATTTACAAGAACTGTTTCCTCATAATGAAGTCATTCGTGTTGATCGTGACAGTACCAGTCGTGTAGGCAGCTGGCAGAAAATTTATGATCGCATTCAACAAAATAAACCTAGCATTTTATTGGGTACACAGATGTTGGCAAAAGGTCATCATTTCCCTTATGTCACCTTGGTTGCTATTTTAGATATTGATTCAGGTCTACTCAGTGTGGATTTGCGTGCACCTGAACGCACTGCACAATTAATTGTTCAAGTCGCAGGTCGTGCAGGACGCGGAGAACATAAAGGTACTGTGTATTTACAAAGTCTCCGTCCTGATCATCCGATGCTTACCACATTGATTAAACATGACTACCGCGCAGTCGCTAAGCAGATGTTAGCCGAACGTAAAATCGCACTACTGCCGCCCTATCGTTATGCGGCTTTGGTTCGAATCGAATCGAAAGATCGGGAATATAGCCAACAGTTCTTAGCTGATATTGCACAACAGTTGAGACTCATGGCAGGCGACTTGGTTGATATTTGGGGACCGATTCCTGCACCTATGGAACGAAAAGCAGGTCGTTTCAGAGCACATATGGTGATTTTGTCTGCTGATCGCGCCAAACTGCACTTTTATTTGCGTCAATGGTGGCAACAAGTGGTACATTTACCTCGACAACATCAACTTAGATTATCAATTGATGTTGATCCACAAGAGTTTAGTTAATGAGCTAGACTTGAGCAGTTACAATGACAAGTGATCTTTCTAAGTTGATCCATCCTATGGATACACGCTCTGCACCATACTTTGTCTAGGCTAAATAGAAAAACTTGAGGCATTGAATGTCTTTATTACTACCGATTATTGTTTTACTGATAGCAACTTTAATTACTGTTCCTTTGACAAAACATTATGCTTCAAGCACAGTGTTGGGATACCTCATTGCAGGACTGTTACTGGGTACAAGTGTGCTTGGTCTGATTGAAGAGCCTCGACTCATCGAGCAACTGCTCAGTTTGGGCATGATGAGTGTTATGTTGTTTCTCGGTTTCTCATTTCGACCAGTACAGCTTTGGTTAGAACGCAAAAGAATACTTAGAAATAGCGGTCTTCAACTCGCAATTATCACTCCTATTCTCATTGCAATATGCTTTTTATTATTCAAACAACTTCTTACGAGCATTATTCTTGGCTGTGCTTTCGCTTTTTCAGCAGTGGCGTTAGTACAACAGTTCCTACAGCAGAAACAACAACTCAACGCCCACTTAGGGCAAATGAGTTTAGCTACATTACAGTTTCAAGCATTGTTTGCTGTCATTTTGATCGCAATGTTTCCTTTACTCGAAGATACGGCGTCTACACGACATGGTGTGGCTTATTTTGCTGCAATCATTGCCACGATTTCAGGATTATTTTTGGCAAGTCGCTATTTGGTTCGCCCTGCATTTCGATTCTTAGCCCATAAAAACAGTATTCATTTAATTCCTGTACTGAGCTTACTGGTTGTACTGTCTGTCATCCTAATTATAGATATTTTAAATATTCATAGCTTGATTGGTGCATTTTTAGCAGGTGTATTATTAGCTGAAACAGAGTTTAAAGCTGAAATTGAGCGGATTATTCTGCCCTTTAAAGATGCCTTGATTGGTCTATTTTTCCTTGCGATCGGTTTAGGAATTTCGCTAGAACCTTTAAGTCAAACACCTCTTTTTATTGTCACATGTATTTTAGCTTTGGTTTTGATCAAAGTGATTGTGATTGCAGCAGTAAGTTATTATCAACAACGTGATACCAAACTCAGCATGTTGCTCGCAATTACACTTGCGCAAAGTGGTGAACTAAGCTTTATTCTGCTCAAATTAGCTGAAAATGAAAGTTTACTCACAACACCGCTGCTACAATCTAGCTTACTGGTTATATTCGGCTCCATGTTGTTAACGCCACCATTGTATTGGTTATTGAATAGCAAGATTTTGCCTAGACTCCATCAGAACAATATGGCTACAAATGAGATCGATATTCCACAACACCCTATTGTGATCGTCGGATTTGGTCGTTTTGGACAAGTGGTTGCACGCGCTTTACATGCACAAGGCAAGCAATTCAGTGTGATTGATAGCAATCAGCCGAATGCAGACTTTATTGAACAATATGGACACCGTTTTATTGATGCTGATGTCACGCAAGTTGAAAACTTACGTGCCGCTGGGATCGAGTACTGCACACTCCTCATCCTTGCCATTGATGATGTTGAAGACAGCATGAATTTAGCCCGTCACCTACGCTTAAACTATCCTGATTTAACCATCTTTATGCGAGCACGTGACCGTCATCATGCTCACTTGATCAATAGTTTAGGTATTCCAAATATTTGGCGAGAAACCTACGCATCTTCATTAAATGTGGCTATGCACGCTTTAGTTAGGACAGGTATTTCAAGTGATGAAGCACAGGCACAAATTGAGTTATTTAAACAGGAAGATGAACAACTGCTGATGCAGCAACATTACCTTTCTCAAAAACAAGATATTGTTGAAAGTTATCCGAATGCCATTGCAGAACTGCAATACTTATTTGAAAACACGAAAACTTTCATTCCAAATCGAATGAAGCATGAGCAAAACACACAAACTGATGCAAATTCACCCAATCAAACATCTTGAGTTTTGACAAACTGACACCATTATTGACTGCATAACCATAGACCTTTTATAAAGCCTTTCGCGCTTTTAAAGGCAAAGCGTTGCTTTGTTTTCCCCTTAGGGGTACTGGAGAAAAATATGTCTGATTTACGCCAACGCTTTTTTATCGAAAATAGTCCTATTCGCGGTGAAATAGTTCATTTGGAAGAAGCACTGCAAACTGTTTTGGCGAAACGAGAGTATATGCCTGCGGTACAAAGCTTATTGGGTGAAATGTTAAGTGCAACAGCTTTACTTGCAAGCACATTGAAGATTCAAGGCCGTATTAGCTTGCAGATTCAAGCAAATGGTACATTTAAATGGGCAATGGCTGAGTGTAACCATTTAGGTGAGGTCCGTGCTTTGGCGGATTATGAAGAAGACCCACGCTTCGCCGAAGGTACGGACAGTAGCACTGTACTTGCAGCATTAACCAATCCTATTCTGTTTATTAATATTGAACCAGAGCATGGTGAACGTTATCAAGGTATCGTACCGCTCGATCAACCGACCTTGGCTGGTTGTTTAATCCAATACTACGACTTATCTGCACAGATTCCGACTCACATTGTGTTGGCAACCAATAGTCAGCGTTCAGGTGGTTTATTGATTCAGCTACTTCCTCGTAATGACGAAGAAGAACAAAGATTGGTTGACGAAGATTTATGGCCACGTTTGACCATGCTGACCGAAACCTTAAAGCCTGAAGAACTCACCGATCTTTCAGCCGATGAAATTCTTTATCGTTTGTATAATGAAGAAGAAGTTCGCCTACCTGATGTTGAAGAGTTACAGTTTGGTTGCACTTGCTCTCGTGAACGCTGTGCGAATGCATTGATTCAAATTGGTGTAACAGCAGTACATGAATCTCTTGAAGTTCAAAATCCAATTCAAATGGATTGCCAATGTTGTAACACGCGTTATGAATTTACCGCTGAAGAAGCTTTAGCTTTATTTGGTGAGCATTTGAGTTAAATTTTAACAACTCCCATGTTATTCATTCATGGGAGTTCATTCATCTATAGAGAAGATTTATTGTTGATTTTCTCGTCTGAAACAAGATCAACACACTTCCCCTCTGTTTTTTCTCCCTCAATCGTCAAATAATAGAATGAAAAGCAATAGATAAGACGATAATCAATGCCAAAAAACTATTATGAAGAATTGGGTGTGACCAGAGAAGCTTCTGCAGATGAAATCAAAAAAGCCTATCGAAAATTGGCGCGTAAATATCATCCTGACATTAGCAAAGAAAAAGATGCGGAAGCTAAAATGCAGGCGATCAATGTTGCCTATGACACTTTAAGCAATACCGAAAAAAAAGCTGAATATGATCAGATGCTCGATCATCCACAAGGTTTTTCGCATTCTGGGCAAGGTAATCCAAGCGGATTTGATGGCTCACAATTCTATCGTCAAAGCTCAGGAGATGGTGCAGATTTTAGTGGCTTTGAAGATTTATTTGGTCGTTTCGGTTCAGGTTTCGGCGGAGGGCAACAACGTTCGCAGCGTCAACAACGCAGCTATCGTGGCGAAGACCAACATGCCAGTATTCAGGTGGATTTAGATATTGCTTATCATGGTTCAACACAACAAATTACGCTGCAAATTCCAACCTATAGTGTTTATGGCGAACCTGAAGTCCAACGCAAAACCCTAGAAGTTAAAATTCCGAAAGGAATGAAAGAAGGTCAACAAATCCGCTTAAATGGTCAAGGACAAATCGGTATCAATGGCGGCGAAAATGGTGATCTTTATATTGAAATCCAATACAAAGAGACTGATCGAATCCGTGTCGAAGGCGCTGATGTTTATCAAACCATTGATGTTAGCCCTTGGGAAGCAGGTCTCGGAAAAAGTATTGAAGTTCATACTCCTGCTGGGCTGTTTAAAGTGAACTTACCGAAAAATGCCAAAAATGGACAACAATTACGCTTAAAAGATAAAGGGATTCCAAACAAAAACGTTGGACATCTGTATTTAATAATTAATATTGTTTTACCGCCAGCACATACCGAACAAGAACAACAAGCTTACCAAACATTTGCTGAAAGCTTTTCATCGTTCAGACCTCGTGCCTCATAAGGAGTAAGATCATGACAACCATTCAATACAAAGAAATTCAATATGACGGTCACTGCCAAGTTGAAATCATTGATGAACAATTGGCACTTGATCTTGAGCACTTTGCAGAGGCTTGTGGACAAAGCACTGACTGGGTTTTAAAACTCATTGATTATGAAATTTTACAAATTCAGGTCGATCCACAAAGTTATCAATTCATCGGTGAAGATGTTGCACGCGCTCGTCGAGCATATCGTTTACAACGTGACTTCGATGCAAGTCTCTCTGCTGTCGCCGTAATGTTAGACTTGATTGATGAGGTGCAACAGCTACGCAAACAACTCAAACATTTTCATTAATCAAATGTATCGCATTCATAAATGACTAAACTCTTTATTTCAGTTTAGTCATTTTCTCGACTTCTTTTAGCGTTTGCTTAATCGGTTCATAATCCAAGAACCACAGCAAATTAAAATTCCGCTGTCTGTGCTGCTGTGCTAATAAATCAATCACACTCCGCTCACCACGTCCAACCAAATGCTGTCGATAAAAATAATAGAGCAAGAATACGGTGCTCATCAACATAACCCCAAGCATGATCCAAAAGCCAACAGGTGATTTCAGTCCCGGAATAAACTCAAAGTTCATGCCATATACTCCCGTTAACAAAGTCAGCGGTGCAAATATCGCAGTAATGATTGCCAAGATACGCATGTTTTCATTGGTTTGATTGGCGATTGCTGAGAAATGTAAATCTATTGCAGATTGAATTGCATTCCTTAAACGTAAGGTATGTTTTTGCACGCGCTCAACATGGCTCATCAAATCATTCAAACGAACCAAGAGAATGTCCTGTGCTTTATGTTTACGCTCACCGAATACATGATGATAATTATCCACGAGTTCATCTCTAAACTCCTGCAAAGTTTCAATCTGTTCTTCACATAAGTTTTCGATTTGCTGAAATGCCATATCCTCATGGAACAACTGATGCCACTGCTTAAAGCGACGATTGCCTTGTAATAGCTGCTGTTGCCAATATTCCACACGGCGCGTCAATGGTTTACGTAGATTCAGATAACCATCAATCATGCTATTAAGTAATCTTAAGGATAGATCAGCTGGTGTAGTGGGTAATTTACGCGGTTTATTTTGCTCTACAATTGCTCGCCCCATAATCATTTGCAGACGCTGGATGTAACTTTCTACCGCTTTATTACCCTGCTCTCTTACGCTCACCAAAACTGTGGGTGTAAAAATAAAACTCATTGGCGTGGTCGCTAAACCAAAAATACTTTCATGTGATTCAGTGGTGCTATCACTTTCAAGAATCTGATCATCTGGGCTAATCAGCTTTCTAAATACCAGAAGATCATATTCCTCAACAGTGTCAAATGCACAGGGATGCTCAATATTGAGTAAATCGCGCATATGAAATTCATTTGGTACAAGTCCAGTATACTCGTAAATATTCTTTTGCCATGTCTCGGTATGGTTCACAAGATCTTGTCTTAAGCTATCCACCCATAAAAATTCAAGCGTATGCTCTAAATGTTCTTCTGCGCTAATAAAAATGGTATTTTCAGTATTATGGCGATAAAAATAATAAAGTTGCATAGGTCTTTATGAGTGTGAATATCTAAGCAAATGCTGCCATGAAGCTTCGTAAAAAGCTATGGATATTACATAGCAAAATATAATCCCAAAAAAAGCCTTCATGTATTGCATGAAGGCTTTTTAACAATATTAAAAATTAAACGTCTTGCTTCACGATACCATGTTTTAAAGCTTGGTCTAATTGCTCTTTATCTAAAGCATTATCCCATTTTGCAACCACGATTGTTGCACACGCATTACCAACTAAATTGGTTAATGCACGACATTCCGACATGAAGCGATCAATACCTAAGATCAATGCCATACCCGCAACTGGAATCGCAGGTACAACTGAAAGTGTCGCCGCTAAGGTAATAAAACCTGCACCAGTAATACCTGCTGCACCTTTAGAACTCAGCATCGCAACCAATAAAATCGTGATCTGCTGAGTAAAGCTCAGTTCAATATTACATGCTTGTGCAATGAATAAAGCAGCCAAGGTCATATAGATATTGGTACCGTCCAAGTTAAATGAATAACCAGTTGGAATCACCAAACCAACAACTGATTTTTCACAACCCGCTTTTTCCATCTTCGCCATAAGTGATGGGAGTGCTGCTTCAGATGAACTCGTTCCAAGTACTAACCACAATTCATCTTTGATATAACGAATCAGATCAATAATAGAGAAACCATTGTATTTTGCCACTGCGCCTAAAACAATGATGACAAACAATAAAGCCGTGATGTAGAACGTTGCTATCAGCAACATGAGATTACCAATAGAGCTAATACCATACGCACCAATCGTGAATGCCATCGCACCAAATGCACCAATTGGAGCGAACTTCATCAACATACCAACCAAGGTAAAAACAGGATTGGTTAATTGTTGAAGAAAATCGGTTACAGGACGACCAAGATCACCTGATTTAGCCAATGCCAAACCAAATAGCACTGCAACAAATAAAACCTGAAGAATCTGTCCAGACACGAATGGACTGACCAACGTATCAGGAATGATATTCATTAAAAAACCAGTAATAGTCGATTCATGTGCTTTAGCCGCATATTCATCTACTTTAGTGCTGTGCAAAGTGCTTGGGTCAATATTTAAACCATGTCCAGGTTCAATCAAATTACCAACAATCAGACCAATGATCAGCGCAAGTGTTGAAAAGGTCAGAAAGTAGATCATCGCTTTACCCGTTACACGTCCAACACTACCGAGATTTTTCATCCCAGCAATACCAGTCACAACGGTAAGGAAAATCACAGGAGCGATAATCATCTTAACCAATTTAATAAAGGCTTCACCAAGCGGCTTTAAGCTTTCACCAAATTCAGGGAAAAAATGACCTAATAATATCCCCGCAACAATTGCGAAGATCACTTGCACATAGAGGATTTGATAAAATTTGGGTTTCTTTGGTGGCTGTTGGTCATCTTGACCTGCGGCTACATGGTCGACGTGCATGCGCGATATTCCTTCATATTGGGATGAAAAATAGACTTCCGACTGTCTATCTAAAACCTAATAAACACAGGTAGGAGCGGAAAGTTTGAGGATTCTACGTTAATTGTGATAAATACAATTTGAGCTATAGACTAATGTCTAATATAAATTTGATTTATGTTTATAGTTTTGATTTTTTATATCTATAACTTTCATTAAGTTAATAAAAAAGCGCATTGTTAAAACAATGCGCTTTTTTTAAGCTGAGATCTTACTATTATTGAGCTTGCTCAATATCTTTCATTGTCAACTTGATACGACCACGATTATCAACATCAGCAACTTGTACTTTAAGCTCTTGACCTTCTTTCAATACATCAGTCACATTTGCAATACGCTCATTTGAGATTTGCGAAATATGAAGTAAACCGTCAGTACCTGGCATGATATTAACGAACGCACCAAATTCAACGATGCGAATCACTTTACCATCATAGATCTTACCTGGTTCAACTTCAGCAGTAAGTGCTTGGATTTTCGCAATCGCAGCACGAGCAGCAGCTTTAGTTTCACCAAATACACGTACTGTACCGTTATCTTCGATATCAATCGCAGCTTTAGTTTCTTCAGTAATCGCACGAATGGTTGCACCACCCTTACCAATCACGTCACGAATCTTGTCTGGATTGATATTGATTACTTCGAAAGTCGGCGCATTGGCACTAATTTCTGCACGCGCACGTGAAATGACTTTGTTCATTTCATTCAAGATGTGCATACGACCAGCAAAAGCTTGGTTTAATGCAACTTCCATAATCTCTTCAGTGATCCCTTCGATCTTGATATCCATTTGAAGTGCAGTAATACCGTTTGCAGAACCTGCTACTTTAAAGTCCATATCGCCAAGATGATCTTCATCACCCAAGATGTCAGAAAGAACTGCAAAACGCTCGCCTTCTTTCACTAAGCCCATTGCGATACCCGCAACTGGCGCTTTTAATGGAACACCTGCATCCATAAGTGATAATGAAGCACCACATACAGAAGCCATTGAAGATGAACCGTTAGATTCAGTAATGTCAGATACAATACGAATCACATATGGGAAGCGGTCAGCCGCAGGAAGAACTGCTTGCACACCACGACGCGCTAAACGACCATGACCGATTTCACGACGTTTAGGACCAGATTCACGACCAGTTTCACCTACAGAGTATGCAGGGAAGTTATAGTGCAACATAAAGTTGTCAGTTTTAGTACCAGCAAGGGTATCAACCATTAACGCATCACGAGTATTACCCAAAGTTGTTGTTACCAACGCTTGAGTTTCACCACGTGTAAATAATGCAGAACCGTGAGCACGATCTAATACACCCACTTGCACGTCGATACCACGAACAGTTTTCGTGTCACGACCATCAATACGCGGTTTACCCGATAAGATGTTGTCACGTACTGTACGGTATTTAAGATCTTCAAATAATTCGTTTACTTCATCAGCAATACCCGTTTCGTCATTTTCTGGAACGAACTGCGCAACTGCTTCAGCATAAAGCGCGTCAAGAGCAGCATAACGATCTTGTTTCACAGCAATAGTATATGCTTCTGAGATTTTAGCTTCGAATGCTGCTTTTAATTGCTCAAGCAATGCTTCGTTTTTGTTTGGAGCAACCCAAGTTGATTCAACTGCGCCTGCAGCGGCAGCAAATTCTTTGATCGCTTGAACTGCAATTTGCATTTCGTCATGACCAAAAAGTACAGCACCTAACATTTGATCTTCTGAAAGCTCTTTCGCTTCAGATTCAACCATAAGCACAGCTGATTCAGTACCCGCAACCACAAGGTCAAGATCGCTTTCTTTTAATTGTTCAAAATTCGGGTTTAAAACATATTCGCCGTTGATTAAACCAACACGTGCACCAGCGATTGGACCACGGAAAGGTGTACCAGCGATAGATAATGCCGCTGAAGCACCAAGCATTGCTGCAATATCAGCATCCATCGTCTTATCAGAAGAAACAACCGTTGCTGTTACTTGGATTTCGTTGAAATAACCTTCTGGGAATAACGGACGAATTGGACGGTCGATTAGACGTGAAATCAAAGTTTCAGCTTCAGATGCACGGCCTTCACGTTTACCGTAACCACCAGGAATACGACCCGCTGCATATTGTTTTTCTTGATAGTTAACAGTCAACGGGAAAAAATCTTGACCTGCTTTTGCTTTAGGTTGCGCAACAACCGCAACTAAAACAGTTACACCACCCATAGTGACTAAAACTGTATTTGCTTGACGTGCAACGCGACCCGTTTCTAAAACAACTTGGTGTTGACCAAATTGGAATTCTTTACGAACTATATTAAACATAGACATGTATTGTATTTTCCTAATTTTATTCTAGTGAGACCCCTAAGGTTTGGCATTCAGACCACAACTGCTGTGTAGATAAATGACAAAGCTTAGAAGCCATCGCACTAGATCAAATATTTAAAAAAGTTAAACGCAAAGAAGGAGCGAACAAGCGCCCCTTCTTAAAATCACCTAAAATAAATTAGATGAAACTCTCTTTTCAGCGATAAAGCATAACAACATGCGAAATAGCGAAAACAAAGTAAAATCGAATTAACGACGTAAACCTAATGCGCCGATCAAAGCAACATAACGACCGTGATCTTTACCGTTTAAGTAATCAAGTAATTTACGACGTTGGTTAACCATACGAATCAAACCACGACGGCTATGATGGTCATGTTTGTGCTCTTTAAAGTGACCTTGCAAATCATTGATTTGAGCAGTCAACAAAGCAACTTGTACTTCTGGTGAACCAGTGTCATTTTCAGCACGAGCAAATTTAGCGATGATCTCTGCGCGATCAGTATTAGTTAAAGCCATTCGATTTCTCCGAGATGCTTAAAAGTTAAATGATAATGATCAGTTGCAAGCAACCGACTGCCGTGCATCACTACAGCAAGGCGCTATTTTAAGTGATCTATCGTTATATTGCAAAAATGTTTTATGTTTACTGGCAATTCGGCAGCTGACAGCGTTGAACAAAAACGGCACACTAGGATGAATCTGTTTTCAATTTATAACAGAAGTGAAAGAAAACGAAAAAATGCGAGGGAATCGTGAAAATTTTATCTACCAATACCTGTTATGTTCCAAAAGACCTGAATCAAGTGATTCGCTCCAAAGATGAGGTCGCAGCTGAATTGGGTGGGATGACGGAACGTCAAATCCAAAAAATTTGGAATAGTGTCGAACAACTTTATAAAACAGGTAATTACCCGCTTGTAACCTTATGCTTACGCCGTAATGGACAGATTCTACTCAACCGAAGTGTTGGCTATGCACGGGGAAATGCTCCAGAAGGTTTAGCTGCTGATGCGCAAATCGGAACACCAGATACTCCAATTTGTTTATTTTCTGCCTCTAAAATGGTCACTGCAATGCTCATCCATATGCTGGATGAACGTGGTGATCTAAATTTACTAGATCCAATCAGCTACTATATCCCTGAATATGGTGTCAACGGAAAGCGTCGTGCCACCATTTTTCATTTACTTTCTCACCGTGGTGGAATCCCTCGTATTGATCAAGAAGTTACTCCTGAACTTCTGTTCAACCAAGATGAAGTTTTAAAGTTACTTTGTGCTGCTAAACCTGTTTCACCATCAGGTACTCACCTCGCCTATCATGCAGTTACCGCAGGTTATATCTTGGGTGAAATCGTTAAACGTGTAACAGGACAAAATGTTCGTGACTTTTTGGCTGAACAAATCGAAAAACCAATGGGACTTAACTATTTTAACTACGGTCTCAAACCAGAATATCGTGCCGATGCGGCATTAAACTATGCCACAGGAATCCATCCAAGTTTAGGCACGGATCACTATCTCAATCACGTATTGGGTGGCGGGCTACAACTTGCGGTCGATGTGACTAATGACAACCGCTTTATGGATACGATTTGTCCTGCTGGAAACATCTATACCAGTGCTGAACAAGCTGGACGCTTTTTCGAAATGTTATTAAGTGGTGGTGAATACCAAGGTAAGCAAATCATGTCACCACAAACAGTGTTTAGATCAACCCTTCCTACTTCTGGTGTAAGCTTGGATCGTACTTTATTAGCACCAATGCGATATGCATTAGGTCCAATGTTAGGAAGCAATCCGATTGGTTTATTTGGACCAATGACAGGGCAAGCTTTTGGACATATTGGTTTCTCTAATATTTTATGCTGGGCTGATCCTGAGCGTGATATTAGTGTATCTCTGTTGACGACTGGAAAATCTGTTGTTGGAACACATTTACCAGCACTAGCAAAAACACTATATCAAATCTCAACGAACTGCCCGAAGATTCCCAAAAATCAACGCCGTTCGTTATTTGCCACTGATCGTACAGAAAATGATAACGTTTAAAGAATAGTAAGCACAAAAAAGCCCAAGTTGTAGCTTGGGCATTTGCGCGTAGTTTTTTATTATTATCATTTTTACTTTATTTTTATTATTCGTTGTTTTTATCTTCTACATTCGGCCCTCTGAATGTACTACACACATCATCATTTTAGTCTTTATTCAGATGCTTGCTATCTTTCTATACCGACTATTCTGTCACAATCAATTGTGGAGAAAAATAGCATTTTGCTTATCTCTTTGTAAGCAAAAACGTACAGGTCTGTATAACATTTAACTTAATAATAAATAAAAATTGTAGAACAATCATATTTTTAGTTTAAATATTTAGTATAAATAGCCCTTGAAAAATTAAGTTTAAAAATGAAGATGCTCATATGAGGCTTACAATAGATTTGAATAAAATAAATACAATGATTATCATCGAGTTATGAACGTTTTTTGATAATAAATAAAAAAGCCCTGTAGTCTCTCCCAAAACTACAAGGCTTAGCGGCTGTAAGTTTCCTCTTTTATCACTTACCTCACTGTAAGTTCGCTGTCTCATTGACGTTATTATAATATTTTTGCGATTTACCTAGCTTTCCTTGCTAGGCTCTTTGTGTATACATGATCTCAAAAACCTTTATTTCACTCTAGCGACAATATCTCGAATCTCTGTAAGCTTTTGCTTACAAAATAGTGAATTTTAAAGAATAATTACACAATCACGTTAAATTGATCTTTTGCACTAAACCACTGCGGCGAACTGTTCGTACTGTAAGTGATTGTAACAACGCTTTCCGGTCTGCCAGTAGTGTCACCACTTTTTTAGCTCGGGTGACGGCTGTGTAAATTAACTCTTGGCTTAATAGTTTTTCTGCATTTGCATCAAATACAATCGCTGTATGTGTAAACTCTGAACCTTGAGATTTATGAATAGTTAAAGCAAAAGCGGTTTGCATATTTCTAGGCAAACGGTGTGCTGAAATCCATTTGTTTAAACTTGGAAAAAACACTTCAAATTGCTGTGGCTGAGCTCTATGTTTAAAACAAATTCCAATATCGCCATTTGAAATTCCTAACTGATAGTCGTTATAAGTCATCATTACAGGACGACCCACATACCATTCAGCAATCGCTATCTGCTTGAGTTGCTGATTTAACCAGCGTTCAGCATATCGATTGATTTGTTCAATACCTAAAGTACCATGTTTCACTGCCGCTAAAATTCGGTAGTCATCAAAAGTACTGATCACCTGTTGAATATATTCTGTCGGTTGCTCAGCATTTAAATAGGCAATTAATGAATCAACATAAGCTCGAAAACCATACATTAATTTTTGTTGATATTGTTCAACATCCATTTTTTGTGCAGTAGCGAAATACTCGAGTTGGATCACATCTGACATTTCTTTAGTTAATGTAATATCTTGCAACGGCGCAGCTTTTACAATTTCGTCTTCAAGTTGTGTCAAAATCAATTCTGGTCGTGATGAATCTTGTTGTGCTTGAATAAATCGTGCAAATTGTCCGATTTTGGCTTCATCTGAAAATCGACGGCTATTTTTAAGCTGCACGCGGTTCTCAGCCAAAGCATCAACTTGCTGTAAATCTGCCAAAACTGAGCCTACATCAACCGAAGCCAATTGATTAGCATCACCTAGTAAGATAATTCGACAAGATTCAGGTACAGCTTCAAACAATGCAGTGGCGAGATTTAAGTCCAACATTGATGCCTCATCGACAACAATCACATCATAAGGCAAGGGCTGCTTCGCATTAAAGCGAGGAATTTGTCGATTTCCCATTCCCAATAAACGATGCAAGGTCTGTGTGCTTTGATTGCGTAACTCATCGGTGACCAAACCAGAAGCAATTAATTTAGGATCTTTAAATGAGTTTTGCAGTGCTTCTTGCATTCGCTGCGCGGCTTTTCCGGTGGGTGCAGCCATTGCAATTCGGATATCAGGAATCATTTGGTTGAGTGCCGCAATGATACGTGCCAAGGTATAAGTTTTACCTGTACCTGGCCCACCTGTGATGATACTGAGCCATTGTTGCAATACCATTTTCAGAGCAGCTTGTTGAAATTCATCTTCAAGCAATGATTCATATTCAGAAATATCGATTGCTGGTGTCATTTGTCGCTTTAATCGGCAAATCTGCTGTGCGAGGCGTTGTTCTAACTGCCAATATCGGTATAATGCCAAGCCCTGCTGATCGTAGACACATGGGGCAACTTGAGTGGCTGCTTTTTCGCTTGAAATTGCTAAATCACCCAAGGTTTCGAGTTGAACTGAATCAACTTGAATACAACTATCGCCATTTAAACTAGCTTCAATCAGTTGTTGTAATACATGTGCAGCACTATCTGCTTGAGCAGATTGAGAAAATTGGACTTGTGTGAGATAACGACTCCACACATTTATCCAAGTCATTTGTTCTGACTGATCACTGATTAGCTTGTCCACAGAGTTATCCTCAAACTTACCCACACGCTTGTCCACAAGGTTATAAACATGCTTATCCACATGATAAGACTTTGTTTAATTTAAATTTAGCCATTTTATCTACACAACATTCCCTAGTTTATCCTCAAAGAAATATCCCAATATTGCGTCCAAACGCAAGATAAACTCATCCTCAGGTTTCCAATAAAAATAGCCTTGATCAGCTTGTCCATTCATGCCGCGCAAATATAAATAAGATGCGCCACCTAAGTGCTGGTCAATACGATAATTTTGCAATTTCACACTTAAATAACGGTGCAATGCCACTAAATATAAAGCGGCTTGAAGCCAATAACTGGATAAAGACATACTTTCAGCAATGTGTGTAGATTGATAATCTGCTTGATCTTCACCTAAGTAATTACTCTTATAATCAGCAATATGGTATCGCTGCCCATCAAAGTAGACTAAATCGATCGAACCATTCAAATAGCGTGCTGATTTCGCATCAATAAACTCAGGCATTTGAATGTCATACTCTTCAAATAACTGTTGTACACGCTGCATCGCTAACACACGATCGGATAACGCTAAGTAAAACGGACACTCTGATAAATACTGTCCTACGACTAATTGTTGTAATTGAAAACCTTGGTTGAGTGGTGTTTGCAATACATCTGCTAACCACAACGCAATCCATTGATATAACTGTTGCTCAGCATTCTCTTGTTCAGGAAAATGTTGCTGATATTGTTCTAATAATGCGACCCATAAAGCTTGATAGGTATTTTTAAAACGGCGACGAATTTCCTCGATCCATGTTTCAGGATGCTGAAAGTCAATCTGCTCAAAAATCTCATGCAGGAAATTTCCTGCCAACGTCCCTTTTGGAAAATATTGTTTAATCCAAGCAATCGGTTGTGATACGGCAACACTTTCAACTGTTAAGAGATTGATTTCATCTTCAGCCTGATCAAACTGTTGATCCGCATTCGCTAAGCGATCAAGGCGATTGGCTTTATGTTTAAGATGCTGCGCCAAATAACTAAAACTGGTTTTTCCACGCGCATAAAAACGTTGTGTAGGTAAAGGCTCAGCGGCTAATAATCGCTCTAGCTGAGTTTCTTGTGTTCGTAAAGAAGCTGGGCGTTCCAACAACAAATGATCTTCAACACTATATTGATGCTGAAAAATATCCCCGCGGTTTTTCCAAAATGCCAAACCTGATAATTTATTTTTATCGCCTTTTTCAGGTTCAAATACCGCATAAACACGGTGACTTGCACGCGTTAATGCCACATACCATAATCGATTTTGTTCAGCCTGTGCACGTTGCTGATGCTGATCGAGTTCTGTTTGTTGCAAAAAGTTTTTATCTGCGATTGCCACAACACGTTGCGTTCGGGTCTGTCCTGTCTCGGGGATTTGAATTTCAGTGGTGGAGAAATTTAAAGTCTTCTGCATTTCAGAAAATGCTTTGTTCGCGCCAAGTAAAAATACAATTTTAAATTCTAGACCTTTGGATTGATGAATGGTCATCAACTGCACACCCGCTTCACTGGATAGCTTATGCTCCAGCTCCCACTCTCGGTCACTTGGAGAATGGAGTTGTTTTAAATACCAATGATAGAGGTTTTGGATGCCTTGAACATGCTCACTGTGCTGGCTCAAAATATCAGTGAGATGGCGTAGATTCACCACCGCACGTTCATTATCTTTACTTTGCGTTGCGACCAATTGCTGCCAAATTTCAAATTGATTTAAACAACGTTGCCATGCCGCCAAGAATCCCTGATTAAGCCACATTTCACGGATGTCATCGAACTGCTGAATATAATGACTCAACCCTTCTGCACTCTGTTCCAATTCGATGAGTGTCGATAAATCAAAGCCAAACAGTCGACTGAGTAAAGCTCGTTTTAATTTGGCTTCATCAAAAGGATGCAGTAATGCCGTCAGTAATGCGCCAACATCTTGCGCGATCTTTGAATCAAACACACTACGCTTTGATGGACGATTGACACGGATACCTAATCGCTCTAAAGCATATTGAACTTCATCTAGCTGACGATGACTACGTGAAAGTACCGCAATGTCATCTTCACTGATAACTTGGTGATTTTCTCCATCTAGATATAGCTGTTGCAAATGGGCTTGATTGAGTAAGCTTTGAATCTTCCAAGCTACTTGGGTTGCTTGTTCATTTCCATCTTGTAGTTGTAACCAACGTAATGGTGCAGGATTGACTTGCTCATTTTCAATCAATGCTGGATGCGGACGTGCCCCCGCTTGAATTGGGTCATAAACTACCTGTTCACCAAAATCCATTTGCCGTTGAAATAGTACATCCACAACTTCAACCAACTCTTTGACTGAGCGATGGTTATGAATCAGCTTATATTCACGCCCATGCTTCGACATAATGTCTTGATAAGCATTTAAAAAGGTCAGCATATCACCACCGCGGAAACCATAAATTGCCTGCTTACGGTCGCCCACCATGATCATGCAGCCTTTTTGGTAACGTTGTGGATGTCGCCAAATGGTCGCTAACATATCATCTTGATCTTGGTTGGTATCTTGAAACTCATCCACCAAAATCAAAGGATAGCGTGCCTGTACAAACACCGCAAAACGTTGACCTTGCTCACCTTTTAATGCTTCTGACAATGTTTTGATTTGTTGGGAAAATGTGGTTTCACCTTTTTGCTGTAATACTTGCGGCAAGCGTTTTTTGACTTCAATACACAGATACGCTTTTAGATACACCTGAAGTTGTTCAAATTGTTGTTGTGTTTCTTTTAAAGAATGGCAAAGTTTTTGAATGTGTAGAATCGTAGGATGCTGATAAAAACCATCCGAGACTTCAGCGGGACATTTTTTAAAAATCTTCTGACTGTCGAGCTTGTCTAAAAATTTAAAAACAGTCTCTCGAGCATCAGAAAGATAACCATCAAAAACCTGTACATTTTGCGAATCTGCAAGCGCTTTTAATAGCTGCGGTAAAGACTCACAAAAGAGCTTATTAAAGGCATTGTTACGAAAAGAAGTACCATTAATATGAGAATAATATGCGCCATCTAAATTAAAATATTCAGCCAAAGCACTGAGTTCAATTTGCTGTGCTTGTTGTTGCCACTGTTGTAATTGAGCAAGCTCAATTACAGGCATGTCAGGTAATTTAAATTGTGCAGAGCTAAAATTTAAAGAGCTTTCAACCATCCCGACAAAATGATCCACACTTTTAAGCGCACCCACACTATAAAGTGCATCAATTACATGTTGGGGTTGTGATTGAATCCATTCTCGTAATACATCATGGATCAATTGACGTGTATAAGCTTTCGCATCTTCAGTGATTTGAGCACGTTCGATCTTGCCACTTTCAAAGGCAAACTCACGTAATAACTTTTGGCTAAAGCTATCCAGTGTTCCTACGAACAGCTCATCTAACTGGTCGATCACCAGTTTTAAACGTTCACAGGCATAGGCAATACGTGGTGCAAAAGTTTTGAGTAAATGCTGCTTCAACGGATCAGATTCTTGCGCTGCACGTATGTAAATATCACTTTCCAATACCGTTCGCATTGGTTCTAAATATTGTTGAACTTCAATCAATCGAGCACGGATACGGCTTTTTAACTCTGCGGCAGCAGCACGAGTAAAGGTCGTCGCAATTACTTGGTTAGGCAAATATTTTTCTAAGAAAATGCGAACCATCAAACTCGACAAAGTATACGTTTTACCCGTTCCAGCCGATGCTTCAATCAAATGTAGACCTTCAAATTGAATATCACAAATGGGTTGATAAGACACAGGAAATTTTGAACTCATGTCTTACTCCACTCGTAAAAATTCAAAAACAGGTTGATACAGCGCATAGCTATAATGATCACAGGCGTATTGTAATAGTGCTGCTGCATCTTGTTCTTGTAAAATAAATTGCCAATCACGATGTAGTTTACACGCTTCGTTTTGTGTCATATCAAAACCCGAAAAATCACCTGTATCATTCCAATCTTTCAAAACTTGCTTTTGACTGTCTTCGACTAAAACCTGCTGGCTATTCTGTTCAATCCAATCATAGTGCTTGCCTTTTTCCAAAGGCTTTAGTAATAACGCCGATGGCAATACCACTGGTTGTTGTTGCCCAGTTTGCCAAAGGTGTAACCATGCTTGTAAATATTGCTGCGCTTGCTGCGAACTCAAGCCTTCACAGATCACGGTTTGATCGCTAAATACCACGATACGGCGCTTCTCTGTCGCCGAATCATGATTCAATATCATCAACCACAGTAAATATTCCAACCACACTTTGGCAAAGCGTTTAGCACGAGCACTTGATGCATCTAAACTCACCCAGTCTTGCGTCATTTGTTTCGGAGTCACACAACTCATTTGCAGTTGTTTGGAAACGCGCCAAACTCGCTGCGTTGTTTCAGTCGGTGCTGCTGCATATTCCTGCAATCGCTCCAACAAACGTTGTTGTTCTTGTTGGCTTTGTTGCCAAGCACTTTGCTGTACCTTACCTACAGGTAACTGATCTTGCAGAATCTCTGGTGAGCTTTGATTATCTTGTTGCTGTAAAAAATGGCGGATTGCATATTTACCTAAACCATCTAATAACAAAGGCTCGTTTTGATCAACCAAGTCGGTAGCACTGAGATTCTCCACACCCAAGGTTTTTAGATATAGTCTTGCTGGAAAGGTGACATCCTGAATCCATTGTTGACTATCTAAAATCACCATTTCACTCTGTTCAATAGAATAAGGCGTATTCACCCAAGCTTGACGCTCACCTTTAACCTGTTGAATTTGTGATGCCACTTTAAACCAATGATCTTGAAAACGCGTATAACTTTGTTCTGCTAAAAAACCGAGTGGATCAAAAGGCTGCAAGCGATGCAGATGATAAAGCGGATAGAGTTGTGGTGGAATTTGCAGTGCTGCATATTCTCCCGTCAAATAATCATCCTTTGGCGCTACTGCATTCTCTCCCTGTGAGAGAGATTGAGAAAGAGGCGGTTTGATAATCAATCCCAAATGATCACGGAAACCTTGTAAGACACTGGATGGCTCCCGAACTTCGCCATCATTAATATCAAAGCCATTATAGAACAACCATAATTGCTCCTGCGCCAATAGCACAGCATCTAGAAAAGCCCCCTGATCATCTTCTAAGCGAGAACGATCTCCTAGTTGCTGACGTAGTGCATCCATCAAATCAAAAGGAATATGACTGTCGCGATTTGGAAATTTACCTGTATCCAAATTCAACAGCACAATTAAGCGATAAGGAATCGGACGGATTTGTCCAATTTGGCTAAAGGTGATTTGCCCTGTGGGTTCAACTTGCGTAGATTGACTCTCTAAAGTACGTTGAATTTCTTCAAGGATATACGGCAAAGGTAATGATATTTGGCGGAGCTGTGTTTCAGTATCATCGTAATAGCTCGCTAAAGTCAGCATACGCTCTTGTTTTTGAATAATTTCACGAACCGCTTTCAAAGCCACAATGTCAGCTTGCTCAAACTCTTGCACATCTTGTTTGATCAGTTTTAACCATGATTCTACAGATAAACGTTGACCCTGTTCATGTGCCACCAACCAGTCTCGTCGTGCTGATAAATCCTGATAAATCTGAATCAGAATACCAATCAATTCAAAATCACTCGGCTGCACCAATGCATAACTTAAAGTCTGCTGCACCATCACATGTGCTGGTACAGCAATACCTAGCGCTAAACGATCTAATGCAAACTTAAAGCTATAGCGGTAATCCGTATCCTCCGCACTTAGACTTTGTTTAAGATGCACCTCATCCAAACCACGTTTAAAGCCTGCATCATTAAGCAATGCTAAAATGCGCTGTGCTTGCGAGTAATCCAAAGCATAGCGTTGTTGTGTCGCAGTAAGATTGAGCCAATCTGCAAAATCATCTTGGCTAAACCGCCCTTGCGGCAATTGCAAACGTCCTAAAACTGCACGCCATGCATTTAAAGCATCTAACTGTGCTACACCTGCAATTTTGACAGGAAGAAACACATCGTGTTGATTTGGAACAGATGGAAAAACACTTCGAATTAGGGGTTCTAACTCAGCTAAGTTTGGCGTAAGAATCAAAATATCATTTGGGCGACGTGCTACAGAATCTGGTACGGATAACCAATGTATTAATTGTTCTTTCAGGACTTCAAGCTGCCTCAAACTAGAATGACAAACATGAATCTGAATCGAATGATCATCCACTTGAAGTGGGTATTGCTCAGCAATCGGTTCAGCTAAATAAAAAATATCAGACTGTATCTTGCCCAATAGCGTTTCAGGAAAATGATCAACAAAGGCATCCACCCAGTTCCCTTCTTCCCCCGAAGCCAGTTGTGATAATAAAGAGAAATTATCTCGTGCCTGTTTACCAAGCCGTGTAAGTAATGGATGACGAGATTCTCGATTTAAGGCATTAAAACCTAGACTAAAGCTTTCAAAAAATGCTGAAATTTCAGCATCCGTCGCTTTTGGATTTTTGCCAATAAAACGTTCTTTCACCCCCAAGTCATAACGTTGTTTCCACAAGGGATCGACACTATCTGCCCAATATTCCTGAGAAGGGTTATAGTGCAAAATCAACACGTCTAGATATTGTCCCAAACGGCGTAAAAACTGTAATTGACTCGGCGGTAAATCCAATAAAGTAAACACAATCACTTGTGTCGGTAATTGCGCTAATGCTTGTGTGCGAGTCTGTTCATTATCTAAAATTTGCCAAAAATCAGCATCAATGCTTTGCATTTCTACAAAGTCATCATGAAAATGGTTTTGCCACAACCAACGTTGCCATGCTTCTAATTGTTCAGTTTGTTGCAGACTAAATGCTGACGTTTGCTGATCTGTTTTCGAGATCAAATTTTCGATATTGAGTGCTTTATTCTGTCCCCAAATTGAAAGCCAATTTCCTGAGCACATACAATTGCTTTTGCAGTTACTCTGGCAGTAACCACGATAAATCATATAGTTATTAAATAGATGGGATACTTGTTCTGCCACCCAATACAGCATACTTTGTTTTTTAAGTTGCTTTTCTGTGCCCTGTTGCAACTGATCTGCACTGTCATAAATGCGCTGCACAATTGAATATAACGGATGCTCTGGCTCAAGATTGATTTTGTCAGCACGAATGAATGGCTGTAAAGCTTGATGCACACGCCATTTCAAAATCAAACGCGGAATATTGGCTTTACGAACCTTTTCTTTATTCTCAAGAACCTGTTGATAGGCATACCACTGAAAGCCCCGAATCCGTTGATGAAATTGATAATTTGCCGTCATCCCTTGCTGTTCAGCAATTTTCTGCGTTAACCATTGCTCTTGGGCAGCACTTGGCACAATAAAATGTTGGGTTTTAAACACCTGAAATGGCGAGGTAATAGTCTGGGTAATTGATGTCATCACACCTTGTAATAACACATCAAGGCGTTGACTCTGAATAACATGAATACCCATGTAACAATCCAACCTCATCAAAAAATTGATCATATAAATGCACGAAAACGTACATATTTATCACTATACAACTTCGTGTAACTATGTCACGTTAAACACACAATCAAATAAAAAAATTGTTTTGAAATTCATGATTCAATACGATTGAATGTAATCTCAAGGAATAGACTTTAGGTATAACTTTATGAAAATTGAAAAAATTCCTGATTCGATTGACCCAAGTTTAAACTTGGAACAGATTCGTGAGGAATGCTTAGAACTCACAAAGAAGCGTGCATATTGGTCAGCAGGCGCAGCGATTGTACCGATTCCTTTTTTTGATGTTGTCGTCGATCTCGGCATGTTGACTCAAATTATTCCCGATATAAATGCACGCTTTGGTCTTGCACCTGAACATATCAGTGTGTATGACCCTGAAACTAAAAAAGTACATTGGGATGAACTACGTAAACGTGGATTCGAATTTTCAGGATTTGTGGTTGCCCGCACAGCCATGAAAAAGTCTTTTAATGGCTTCTTCACTAAAATCGCCACCAAACAAGTGACCAAATTTATTCCTTTGGGCGGTCAGCTCATTGCAGCGAGTTTGGGCTATTTTATGATGCGTAAAATCACTGAAGCACATATTCAAGATTGCTATAACTTGGCAAAACGCATTCAGCAAAAAAGTCGCAATACTATTGTGGCTTGATCAAATATCAAAATCGAAGGCGGATTAATCCGCCTTTAATTGTTTTAAAATCGCCTTCAAAACCTCGATCCGAGCTGTGTATTTATCGTCCGTTGCAATCACATACCATGGTGCATAATCGGTATCGGTACGGTCAAACATATCAGCAGCCGCATTTAAATAGTCATCCCACTTTTCGCGATTTCGCCAATCTTCTTCAGTGATTTTGAATCGCTTGTGTGGCGTTTTTTCTCGCTCTTTAAATCGAAGCTCTTGCTCATCTTTACTGATGGCAAGCCAAACTTTGACTAACACTGTTTGGCAATCGACTAAATTATTTTCAAACCGATTAATTTCATCATAAGCACGCTGCCACTCAACGGCATTTGCAAAGCCTTCAATCCGCTCTACCAAAACACGCCCATACCACGTTCGATCAAAAATTGTAATCTTGCCACCGTCACTTAACTTACTCCAAAAACGCCACAAATAAGGACGTCTTAACTCATATCGTTCTGGTGCAGCAATACTATGAATTTCATATTCACGAGGATCTAGTTTTTTGACGATGCGCTTGATTGCACCGCCTTTTCCTGCGGCGTCCATTCCTTCAAAAGCAATAATGACTTTACGATCATCATAACGTAAAGCATCAGCGACCTTCTTACTGAGTTTATTTAACTCTTCTTTATAGTCTGATTTTTCTAAACTGGCTTTCTCAGGCTCTAGTAAAGCTTTTGGAACTTCTGCTTGTTGCCACTTTTCAGTTACTTTGGTTTGGTGACTTGGCAAAGCTTTTAGGGTTTGCAAGACATATTGTGCAAAACACTGATCT
This sequence comes from Acinetobacter sp. Z1, assembly GCF_024296945.1. Taxonomy (NCBI): domain Bacteria; kingdom Pseudomonadati; phylum Pseudomonadota; class Gammaproteobacteria; order Moraxellales; family Moraxellaceae; genus Acinetobacter; species Acinetobacter sp. Z1. The sequence continues at coordinate 3,174,632 of NZ_CP101115.1, forward strand.
CTCAACGCCTCATCTTCACCATCAATGATGAACCAATCATCGGTAAATCTTTGACTTAAGCTTTGCAAAGTATCGTATTGTTTTTTATTACGCCAATCTAAGCCATGTAATTTATGCCAATGCTGCTCGGAAGCATCCACTTGATCTAAACGTTTTTGTAATGATTTCCATGACAAATCGAACCAAACCTTGATGACATGTACATGATTATTTTCTAAATCATTTTCAAAGGAGCGCATTTGTTCAATATATGCATCAAATAAATTATCATCCAAAGGTTTTGAAACATGCATCGCAGTTGAGAGTAAATCACTGTACCAATTGCCAAACATCACCACGATTTGCCCTTCAGCAGGAATGAAGCGAGTATAAGACTGCCAAAAAGTTTGATTAGAACTCAGTAACTTTGGTGCATCTGCCTTCACTTTCAGATAACGAGGATCAAGCCATTCACGTAATTGCTTCACAGCCTCGCCTTTTCCTGCTAGCTCTATTCCACTGACCAAAACTAAAACACTTTTTGCATTCTTCTTGTCACGGCTATCTTTAAGTGCGTATTGGGCTTCAATCAAATCTAAAGATAATTCATCTTCATCACGTAATTCAAATTGTGGTTGTTGTTCAGTCATGTGGTGCTCTAAATGGCTCTTTATTAAAAATAAGTATATTGAAAACAGTTCTGTTCAAATCAGAACGCTTGTACAGTTTATGTAGACAAAATCAGTGTATAGCACTAGTGACTTATTGTTAAACAATTAGGGTTTATGCTGTCATAGTTCTTGGTTATGATGCGCTTTATGATTTTAACGTTTTATTTCTTTGAGTTCGAACATGTCAAAACTCGCTGCATTTGATCATCTTTTATTACAATATCAAACTCTAAACTATCATCAAGATCCTGCGTTGGCACAACGTTTACATGATGTTCAAGCATGGATGAAAGCTCGCATTGCAGCAACTCACCAAGATTTTTTTGCACAACCTGAAAATCAATTGATGGCGCAATATTTTCTCAACCGTTTATATGGTGGTCCAGATTTTGATGCGATGGCTCAACAGATTGAACGCCTATTAAAATATGCGCATAAAGCTGAGAGCTTACTTCCTGAAAATGCAATTAAAACAGGAACTAAGTCCGTAAGCCTTGCCGTGCTTGCAACTGAGCTCGATGAACAAGTTGCAAGTCAATTGTTGCAAGATTATCCACTCGACACTCCGCTGACTGATGAAATTATGCGTCAAACGCTGATCAAACTTGATCAAGGTGATGCACGCTATCAACAATTAGCTTTGCTTGATGAGTTAGGGATTACACTTGATAAATACATGCGTTCTACCATGATGTTTGCAGCGTTTAAAATGTGTAGAGGCATCGCCAACAAATATCAATTTGAACGTATGTATGAATTTATCCAAGAAGGTTTTGCTGCCATGAAACCGATGAAATCTGCGGCTGTTTTCATCAAAACATTTACTGAAAAAGAGCGTGAAATTATTGAGAAAGTTCACGCAGGACATCCTGACCCATTTCGTCCTTAAATTCAGCTCATCATCCCTCTTTGCTAAAAGAGGGATTTTGCTATACGCATAACAAGAATTAAAACACTTTTGAGAAAGTGACTTTCTGTATATTATTCATATCAATTGCATGCTAAAGCCTGTAAAAAATTACAAAATCTGTCATCATGCTTGCTGATTCGTGCCGCTAGAGCGAAAGTTTAGGAGAAAACAATGTCTAACGAAAACCAACAGCCTACCCCAGAAGTTGAGCAAAACCCAAGTTCAGACAAAGTCAGTCCTTTCCTCAGCACACCGCTTCCACAGGGAGCACCACAAGGTCAGCAACAATCTTTACAACAACAGGCTGCAACAACGCCAACAGGTTCAGTTCCAAAATACAATCTACCTCGTGGCGCAAATACAGGTAATGTTGGTGCAACCACACACTTTGGCTATCAAACTGTAAGCAGTGATGATAAAGCACAAAAAGTAGCAGAAGTATTCCATTCTGTTGCGAGTAAATACGACATTATGAATGACTTGATGTCATTCGGTATTCATCGTATTTGGAAACGTTTTGCAATTAATATGTCTGGTGTACGTCGCGGTCAACATGTATTGGATATTGCGGGCGGAACAGGTGATTTAGCCAAAGTCTTCAGTCGTGAAGTGGGTCCGCAAGGACATGTTGTTCTTTCAGATATTAACGAGTCAATGCTCAATGTAGGTCGTGATCGTCTGATTGATGCAGGCTGTACCAATGTCGATTTCGTACTTGCCAATGCTGAAACCTTAGAACCATTTGCCGACAACAGTTTTGATTTAGTGACAATCAGTTTTGGTTTGCGTAACGTGACTGATAAGGATGCTGCATTACAAGCAATGTATCGCGTGCTCAAGCCAGGTGGTCGTTTATTGGTACTTGAGTTTTCAAAACCTGTTTTTGAACCATTCTCAAAACTCTACGATTTTTATTCATTCACCGCACTTCCAATTATGGGCAAATTGGTTGCCAATGATGCTGAAAGCTATAAATACCTTGCAGAATCAATTCGTATGCATCCAGATCAACGCACACTCAAAGGTATGATGGAAAATGCCGGCTTCCAAAGCTGTGACTATCACAACTTAACTGGTGGTATTGTTGCAGTTCACCGTGGATTCAAACTGTAAGGCTTAAGATATGTGGTCGATTTTAGCACTGGGTGCAGTCGAACGTATCATTCATCATGTGATTGATTTGGATGCGATTACACGTATCCAATTAAATCAATTGCAAGGTCAATTATTACGCGTTGTGATCGATAGCCCACAACTCTCAGTTGATGTGTTTTTTGATGAAAATAAAGTTCGCCTAGAACCTACCGTCACAGGACAGGCTCAAACGCCTTCAATTTTCGAACAACGCCCTTTCGATAATCAAAATAAGATTAGCGATGCTACAGCAACTTTGAAGGTTTCGAATGTAGTAGAGCTAATAAAGCTGCTGTTGAGTGATATGGATCAGATCGGTAATATTCCTTTACAGGGTGATTATCATCTTTTGCAAGACATTCAAAGAATTATGCAACAGGTCGAGCCTGATCTTGCGGCGCATCTATCCCCTTGGATCGGTCCACAACTGGCACATGAGTTGGGCAAAATTCAGCTTGCGCCTCAACAAATAAAACGCTCGTTGCAAAGTCATTTGTTCTTTGTCGAAGATGCACTTAAGGAAGATAGTGGCTTATTTGCACCACGTTGGCAAATGGATGATCTGAATCGAGAAACTCGCCAGCTCAATCAAGAGCTAGATCGCTTAGAAGCAAAGTTTCAGCAATTACAGGCTTCTTTCAACCCACAAAAACAATCCTCTCAAGACTAGGTAAGATTTTATATGATTCCGCATGTTACACGGTTACTCGAACTCTGGCGTATAGCAGCACACTACCGCCTTGACACCTTGTTCCCTGCGGAAGAATTACCAGCCAAAGCACGCCATGCCTTAAATGTAATCAAAATGCATCCTGCGGCTTGGTCTAGTCGCGAGAAAAAAAATCCGCTCAAGCTTAAAGAAGCTTTAGAGGATATGGGGCCATTAGCAATTAAATTGGGGCAGTTACTGTCTACTCGTCGTGATTTGATTCCACCAGAAGTGTTATCACAATTGGTGTTGTTGCAAGATCGCGTCAAACCCTATGACACTCGGTTAGCCAAACAACGTATCCAAGAATCACTTAAAGCAGATGTATCCACATTATTCTCTCGCTTTGATGAGCAACCTCTTGCTGCTGCATCAATTGCACAAGTGCATACGGCTGCATTACATGATGGTCGTGAGGTCGTAGTCAAAGTCACTCGTCCAGACATTCGTAATCAAATTCTGCAAGACTTTGAAATCTTGGCATGGCTCGGTGACTGGCTTGAAAACCGTTTAGAAGCTGCTCGTGCGTTGCACTTATCTGAAATTATTCAAGATTATCGTCAAATTATCTTAAATGAGCTTGATTTGAGTCTTGAAGCAGACAATACCCGCCGCATGCGTCACTATTTTACTGGCTCAAGCATGATGTACGTGCCAGAAGTCTATATGGACAGTAAAGACGTGATGGTGGCTGAACGTATCACGGGTGTTCCGATTTCAGATATCGCGACCTTTGATCGTTTGGGTATGGACCGCGCTGATTTGGCGGAGAAAGGCTTAACTATATTCTTTACCCAAGTCTTCCGTGACAACTTTTTCCATGCTGACATGCATCCAGGTAATGTCTTTGTCGAGACCATTAACCCAAGTAACCCACGCTTTATTGCGTTGGACTGCGCGATTATGGGTGAGTTGTCGAAGCACGATCAAATGACGATTGCTCGTATGTTACTTGCGGTGATGAACAGCAATTTTATGCAATTGATTCAGATCGTACATCAAGCAGGTTGGATTCCACCGGGCACGGATCAAGATGCGTTATCACGTGAAATGCGTCGTACTGTTGGGCCAATGGTGTCAAAACCAATGGATCAATTGGACTTCGCAGGAATTTTGATTCAAGTGATGGATATTGCACGTCGTTTCCATTTAGAAATTCCACCGCAATTGATGTTGTTACTCAAAACATTGGTGCATGTTGAAGGCTTAGGCACAGATCTTTACCCACAACTGGATATCTGGAAACTGGCAAAACCGATCCTAACCGAATGGGTCAAAGCCAATATGAATCCAGTTAAAAATATCAAAGAAATTGGACAGCAAATTCCCGATCTATTATTAGGCGCTCAAGATTTACCAACATTATTAATTGACAGTTTAAATGGTTTAAAAAACCAATCGGCATGGCAAGACAAACAACTCCGCGAAATACAACAAATGCGTTTGCAAATGCAACAGCAACAACGCCGTAGCTGGATGTTTGGTAGCACCATGTTGATTATGTTAACAATTGCGATTATTAGCCCTTGGTTTGTATCTATTATTCTTATCGTGTTAAGTAGTCTTTTGGCGCTGTGGCGGATTATGAAATAAATTATAAGGCCCTTGTACAAACAAGGGTTTTTTTTGTTGCATGATTTTATTAAAAAAACCACTTAGATACGTTAAGATCATTATTCAATTGAATCTATAAACATTCTAAAAGAACAAACAATGAAAACACCTCATTTTGCCATTATTGGCGCAGGTACAGCAGGACTCGCAACCGCAATTCTACTTGCACGCGAAGGCAATCAAGTCACAATTTTTGAACAGGTCGATGAACTCTCTCCTGTTGGTGCAGGCTTATTGCTGCAACCCGCTGGCTTGGCTGTCTTTGAGCATATCGGTGTACTTGATCAAGCTTTGAAATTAGGTGCAAAAGTCACAGGTTTAGAAGGGCAACTCCCAAATAAACGCTTATTGATAAATAGCCACTATCATCAGGCGGGTAACAACCTTTATGGTCTCGGGATTCATCGTGCCACTCTATGCCATGTCTTAACTGAAAAATTAGCTGAATATTCAAGTCATGTGACTTGGAAGATGGGACATAATATTGAAAGCATTGATGAGCGTCATAATGAAGTCCGAGTCCTTGGATCATTCAAACAACAAAAAATTGATGACTGTTTCGATGCGGTATTGATCGCCAATGGTGCACGCAGTCAACTCCGCCCTAAAGCATGGGTTAAAATCGATAAGCCCTATCCGTGGGGCGCTGCATGGACAATCGTACCTGAATGCTTAAGCTTGAACCCTGAAATTCTGCATCAATTTTATGATCGCTCTAAAATCATGATGGGTGTATTGCCGACAGGTGCTATTCCTACGGCTCCGCAACAACGGCTTTCCAGTGTGTTTTGGAGTTTACCTGCATCGCAACTACAATCATTCTTAAAAGATGAATCTGCAAAACAACAATGGTTAAAACAAGTCTCAGATCGTTGGCCTGATGTCGCAGAATGGCTGAAACAGATTGTGTACGATGAACAAATCCAACCTGAATGGTTGTCCGCACAATACCGTGATGTAGTGATGTCTCAATTTGGGCAAGGTCGCATTGGAGTGATTGGTGATGCCGCACATGCCATGAGTCCACAACTCGGGCAAGGTGCGAATATGGCACTGTTAGATGCGTGGGCTTTTTCGCAATCTCTACAAACAGCCAAGAAAAATCAGCAAATTGACTGGTCGATATTGTGGCAACACTATCATCAACAGCGTCGCTCTTCGACTCAATTCTATCAATTTCTCAGTCGTTTACTCACGCCGTTGTATCAATCCAATCACTGGTGGGCGGGTGGCATACGTGATCTCACTTTTCCTTGGATGTATCAAATCCCCTATTTCCGTAAAGAAATGACAATCACCATTTCAGGCTTAAAAACCAACATGTTCCAACAAATGAGTTATCGGCAGATTGCTGAGTATCAGCACCATGAAAAGGCCGTGATTCCAAATAATCAATCCTTAACTGAATGTGAATAAAAAGCAAAAAGTGAATTAAGTATGAAAGTTAGTCATTTAGATCATTTGGTTTTGACAGTCGCTGATATTGAAATCAGTTGTCAGTTTTATCAGTCTGCCCTGAATTTTGAAATGATTACTTTCGGAGAAAATCGCAAAGCACTGCAATTTGGTAATCAAAAAATCAATTTACATCAAGTCGGAAAAGAGTTTGAACCCAAAGCACTTCGCCCGACTGCGGGTTCAGCCGATTTATGTTTTATTGCTGAATCACCATTAAAAGAAGTGATTGAACATCTGCAACAACTGAATATTGAAATTATTGAAGGACCAATCGAAAGAACTGGAGCAATGGGAAAAATTTTATCAATTTATTTTCGTGATCCTGATCAAAATTTGATTGAAATCTCGAACTATCGTTAACACCCTATCTTCGACTTTTTACCCAACAAGCATAGCCAACCTCTGCCACAACCGCTAAACTACCTGCTCTCCACTCAATGGATTTTCACTCATGTCAAACTGGTTAGATGAAGTTAAATTTGATTCCAATGGTCTTGTTCCTGCCATTGCGCAACATCATCAAACTGGTCGAGTGTTAATGGTTGCATGGATGAATCGTGAAGCTTTACAACTGACTTCTGAAAAAAATCAGGCGGTGTACTACTCACGCTCACGTCAAAAGTTGTGGCACAAAGGCGAAGAATCAGGACACTTTCAAACAGTGCATGAAATTCGTTTGGATTGCGATGCTGATGTGATTATTCTGCAAATTGAACAGCATGGTGGCATTGCCTGTCATACAGGTCGTGAGTCTTGCTTCTATCGCAAACTGACCTCTCAAGGTTGGGAAATTGTCGATGCTCAATTGAAAGATCCAACAGCTATTTATGGTGCAGCAGCCAAAACTGAAACGCATGATCACAATCACAGTGAACAAATTGATGTACTTGGCTATCTTGGTCGATTAATGCAAGAACGCAAAAATGCGGAAGCTGATAGTTCCTATATTGCGAGCCTATATAAAAAAGGTATTAATAAAATCTTAGAAAAAGTTGGCGAAGAAAGTATTGAAAGCATTATCGCAGCCAAAGATTATGCTTTGCTTGCTTCACTCGAAAATAAACATGATCTGATTTATGAAGTCGCAGATTTATGGTTCCACAGTATTGTCATGCTCGGTTACTTCGATCTTAATCCACAAGAAGTGCTAGATGAACTTGCGCGTCGCCAAGGTTTATCAGGCTTAGTGGAGAAAGCCAACCGTAGTAAAGAGGCGTAACCAGAGCCTGTGTCAAATTCTGAGAAACCAAAAGCCACCTATGAGCAAGCGATTGCCATAGACAATGCCCGTTTAGGACAATCCTTTAAAGTGATTGCGTATGCTGGCACAGGAAAAACGACAACCTTACAAATGATCAGTGATGCCATGCCTGAACGGCGTGGTATGTACTTAGCATTTAATAAAGCCATCGCATCAGAAGCACAAAGTAAATTTCATGCTAATGTGAATTGCAGAACCTTTCACTCTCTTGCCTTTCGCAGCGTGCCACGTGGTGTCACAGATAAATTACGCTTACCGCGTTTAAGCCCAAGTTTTATCGCCAAAGAATATCGCCTAGAACCAATTACACTACGCCGTCTGATGGGTGGTCGTTACGAAAAATATGTATTGATGCCAAGTCGACTTGCAAGTTTGGTTGCCAATGCTGTCAGCTATTTCTGCTCGACTAGCTCACAATATCCAGCACCTCGCCATATTCAAGCGCCCAGCTGGTTGCATCAAGATGACATTGAGTCCCTACAACAGCACCTCTACCCTGCGGTTGAACGCCGTTGGTTAGAATCGATTGATCAAAATCATCAAGCAGGGATTGGGCATGATATTTATTTGAAATTATGGGCTTTATCAGAACCAAATATTCCAACAGATTATGTTCTATTTGATGAGGCACAAGATGCTGATCCTTTGATGCTTGGCATATTACTTCGTCAAAAAAGTACCCAAGTCATTTACGTTGGTGATGCACATCAGCAAATTTACGCTTGGCGTGGTGCGGTCAATGCGATGCAACAAATGCCATTGCATGAAAGTCGTTTAACCACGTCATTCCGCTTTGGTGATGCGATTGCTGATGTTGCGAATTCTATTTTGGGCGCACTAAATGAAACTGTGCCACTCCTTGGCAATCCAAACCAAAAATCTAGTGTGGTGAATAAACCCCACACTAAAATGCGTGATGCTATTCTGTGCCGTACCAATGCAAGAGCAATGGAACTATTACTTTCAGGCTTAGTGCATGGTGATAAAGTCGGTTTGCAAGCCGATCACCAAAAGCTCAGCCGATTTGTTGATGCAGCCAGTTTACTGAAACAAGGCAAACGCATTACCGATGTACCTGAACTCGCTTGGTTTAACTCTTGGCATGATGTACATGAATATTGTGAAACCAACGATGGCAGTGATATCAAGCCTTTAGTTAAATTAGTCGATGATCATGGCACTGAACCACTCAAGAAAGCTTTGGCAAAAATCACACCGATTGAACAAGCAGATTATGTAATTTCAACTGCGCACAAAGCCAAAGGATTAGAATGGAATCGCGTCCATATTGAAGATGATTACCAATTCAAGATTAATGGGCTAGAACATAAAATTACAGATGAAGAGTTAAGATTACTTTACGTCGCGTGTACCCGTGCTAAAGTAAGTTTAAATATTCATCATCTTTATGACTTAATACAACAATTAAAACGGTGCGCTCCCTCAAGTCTTCGTCAGTCCGTAGGTTAAAGCGCTCAGAATTAAGGTGAGCCTATGCAACTTGAGTCGGTGCAATTTAAACATGTAGGAATGTTTCGAGATTTAAAAATCGAATTTCATCCACAAAAGTCTCCTATTACTCTAATCCTCGGCGATCAAGCTACAGGTAAAAGTACAATTTTAAAAAATATTTATCAGTCTTTGACTTGGTTTTCTGCGCGCTATAAAGATATTCGCACGGCAGGCGTGGTGATTTCTGATCAAGATATTATGTTGACTCGTTTGCAAGCTAAAATACAAATAAATGTGCGAATGAGTAGTGAACTCAGCACCAGTCTCAATGAAAGCAGCACCGCTCAAGAAAAAGATACCCAAAGTTGCAGTTGGAAATTATTTAAAACTTTTAATAGCCAAGGTATTGGTATTAGCCAAGTTGAAACACAACAACTTGATCAAATGGTGACGTTATATCAGAAGACCAGTCATCAAGATCCTTTGTTTGGTCTACCCTTAATTGCCTATTATCCTGCTGAACGCTTTGTTCAAGAGGTTAATTTACAAAGTAAAAATGTCCCTGGAATTTTGCAGGAAATTTCTGCCTATGATCTCACTGCTTTGCCTTACACCACTTTTTCTCGATTTTTTGAATGGTTGCGCGAAATCAGTGATGTTGAGAATGCACATTCAGCACATATTGTTCGGCGTTTGATGGGCAATGATTTTAGCCAGCAGCATCAAGCAGAGATTTTGCAACAACTACAGCAAGAGTTGATTCATCATCCCAAACAACTTTCAGCACCTAACTTATATGCATTAAAGAAAAGTTTACAAACTATTTTCCCTGATCTGAATGATCTCTATATTCAATATGTACCTAAACTTCAGTTGATCGTCCGCTATCAAGAGCAAGTGATCCCTTTTCAACAATTATCCGCTTCGCTTAAAACGTGGATTGCTTTAGTTGGAGATATTACACGGCGACTATGTTTGCTCAATCCACATTGTTTTGATCCATGTTTAGAAGGTGAAGGTATATTAATGATTGATCAAATTGAGCATCAATTAGATCAGAACATGAGTGCTGAAATTTTAGAGCGTTTGCATCAAGCGTTCCCAAGATTACAAATCATTGCTTCAGGCAATCGTGATGAATTATTGGAACATGCAATTAACTATCAATGTCTACGTTTAGATTCAAAATCGATTTCTGAGTTAGATATTCAAACATCACAACAACAACTTTCGCAGCTTTACCATGAGTTAACCCAAACTACTCATATTGATCTCAATACAGAAAATCAAGAATTGCTTACTTCGGAAAATTCCGTCGACAAAGTTGAGGATTTATTTATTCAAATACAGGAGCTTAGTGCAGAGCAAAAGAGTCATTTACTCAGCTTATTAAAAATTGATGATACATCTCAGAAAACCTCTTTTTAGAAATCGAACTACGTACTTTTAAGCAATGATGATGTTGTTATTTTCATGTAATAACATCAGATTTTTGTTGATATTTTATAGTAGAATAAATCACATTTTTTATTTTCAAGTTGCGCAATACAACTTGCTCTTTCCGTTTACTTGATTGGGTTTCGAGATTTGAAATTTTGGCTTTCTCTTTGAATGCCTTAAGTCTTGAAAGAAAATTCACCCTTAGGTCTTCTCCGACCTAAATCATCGACATGGATACCAGTGTGCTACCGATTATTATCTTATTACCGCTTATACTCGGCACCACCCTTGTCTCACAATTGCAACGCATTTCGCGTGGCATGACGGCACTTGGGGCCATAGGCATCAGCCTTAGTTGTTTTATATTGCTTCTTACACAAGCAGAAACGGTTCTTCAAGGAAATACGCTACAACAAAGTTGGGATTGGCTTCCACAACTCGGAATTAATCTTAGTTTTCGCCTAGATGCATTAGGGTTATTGTTTGGTTTGCTGATTAGCGGTATCGGCACGCTCATTTATATTTATGCCTATTATTATTTAAGTCCCAAGAACTCTCTAAGTAAGTTATATCAACTCTTGATGTTGTTTATGGCTGCTATGCTGGGAATTTCACTCTCAAACAACCTGATTATTTTATTGGTTTTTTGGGAACTCACCAGTATTTCATCCTTTCTTTTGGTTGGTTACTGGAGTCAATACGATGCCGCACAACGTGGTGCGCGTATGGCACTTACCATCACAGGAATGGGTGGCTTGGCCATGCTCGGTGGCTTTGTTCTACTGGGACAAATCACTGGAACGTACGAAATTGATCAACTGGTATTAATGAAAGATACCATTCAGCAACATGCATTATTTGTTCCTACACTATTACTCATTCTATTAGGTGCATTTACTAAAAGTGCGCAGTTTCCATTCCATTTTTGGTTACCCAATGCAATGGCAGCGCCTACACCAGTCTCTGCCTATCTACATTCAGCGACGATGGTAAAAGCAGGTATTTTTTTACTTGCTCGTTTAGCCCCTATTTTTATCGGCGCTGCGCTTTATCACAATATTGTCACTTTCGTCGGTCTATTTACATTGTGTATGGCAGCAGGTTTTGCCATTTTCAAAGAAGACCTTAAAGGTCTATTGGCATATTCAACGATCAGCCACTTGGGTTTGATTGTTTGTCTGCTTGGTATTGGTTCACCACTTGCTGTGGCTGCGGCAATTTTCCACATCATTAACCATGCCACATTCAAAGCAGCATTATTTATGCTTGCAGGTATCGTTGACCATGAAACTGGAACACGTGATCTACGCAAGCTCAGTGGGATTTGGCAATTCTTACCTTTTACAGGCACATTAACCATGATCACTGCTGCCTCTATGGCAGGCGTACCTTTGACCAATGGCTTTATTTCCAAAGAAATGTTCTTTACGGAATTATTGGCTAATTTGTCGGGACCAGTGATGGTAATTTCAGCGATTGTTGCAACTTTGGCTGGTATTTTTGCAGTGAGTTATTCAATTCGTCTCGTTCATGGTGTGTTTTTTGATGGTGATCTAGGTAAACAAGTTCCAAAGAAAGATGCACATGAACCGCATTTGGGTATGCGTCTACCTGCCATTATTTTAGCAACGCTATGTATATTAGTGGGTATTTTCCCCGCATTACTCGCAGGCACATTAGTAAATAGTGTGACTCGTGCAAGTTTAGCTCAACCTGAATTTGAAGGTACACATTTAGCGATTTGGCATGGTATTAATGCCCCACTGATTATGAGTTTAATCGCTTTGGTCGGAGGTGCTTTATTCTACTTTACACTTGCTAAAGATGGACGCATTAGAAAAATAGATTTAGATCCTTATTTAGGTCGATTACAAGGCAAAATCTTATTCGAGCTTTTCTTAAAGCATTTATTACTGATCAGTAGAAAGATAAAACAAGCGACCGAAACAGGTTCTTTGCAAAACTATGTTCTATTGATTGTTTTATTCAGCGTTATCATGGTGGCACTCCCCCTCTTCAACCAAGGGCTAACAACTGGCACCCGTGAATTAACCCATGCACCGTGGATTGCGATTGTACTGTGGCTGACGTTATTCTCAGGCTGTTGGATGATGTTATGGTTCCATCATGAACGAATTAAAGCTGTTCTGATTAGTGGCGCAGTTGGTCTGGTTGTGACGATGGTGTTTGTGACCTTATCCGCACCTGATTTAGCATTAACCCAGATTACGGTTGATGTGGTTACTACCGTACTTTTACTCATGAGCTTGTCTTTACTTCCACAGTTAACACCATATGAGTCAAGTCGTTCTCGTCGTTATCGTGATGCAATATTGGCTATCGTTGGCGGTGTAGGTATTGGTTGGATCACTTGGTTGATTCTAACGCGTGATCATAATTCGATTTCATGGTTCTTCTTGCAGCAATCCATTCCACTGGGTGGCGGTTCAAATGTCGTCAATGTAATCTTAGTCGATTTCCGTGGATTCGATACCTTCGGTGAAATCACGGTATTAGGTATTGCCGCTGTAGGCGCACTTTGTTTGATGGACGGAATGCGTGCTCACGGAACCACCATGACTAAAGGTCTATCTTACCGCTTTAACCCTTCACCATTAATGCTACGTATTAGTGCTTCATGGGTTCTGCCTTTAGCCTTAGTGATCAGCGTCTATATTTTCATGCGCGGGCATAATTATCCAGGTGGCGGCTTTATTGCGGGCTTAATCACCTCAATGGCATTAATCATTCAATATATCGTATTGGGTCAAGATCAAGCTGAGCAATTGATTAAAGCAAAATCTGGTCGCTTATATGAGATATGGATTGGTGCAGGCTTAACTATCGCAGGTCTAAGTGGAATTGCAGCCTGGTTATGGGCACGTCCATTCCTAACCAGTGCACATATTTATGTAGAACCACCTTTACTTGGAAAAATGCATCTAGCCTCAGCAGTATCATTTGACATTGGTGTTTACATTACCGTTGTTGGTGCAGCTATGTTGTTGATTTCGGTCTTAGGTGATTCTCGTCACTCAAGTATGTCGGGTCCAATCCCAAGTGGAGATAAATAAAATGATAAGTATTGAATTTTTACTGTCTTCTGGGATTGGCTTATTAATCGCAACAGGTATTTATCTGATTCTGCGCGCTAGAACATTTCCAGTGGTTTTAGGCTTAGCCATGATTGGCTATGCGGTTAACTTATTTCTATTCGCTATGGGGCGTTTACAAACCAATTCACCCGCAATCCTAACAGAAGCAACCAAAGTGACTGATCCATTGCCTCAAGCCTTAGTACTGACAGCAATTGTTATTGGTTTTGCGACAACTGCTTTTATCGTGCAATTGGCACTACGTAGTCGCTATGAGTCTGGTACCGATCATGTTGATGCTAAAGAAGACCCAACCTTAACTTATGACCCACGCGAGGATGAGCCATAATGTTTGATTTTCATAATTTTTGGCTTGCTCATGCTCCGATACTTAGTATTCTCATCCCAACCTTTACTAGCTTCATATTGTTGCTGCTTGGAAATCCTGGTTCTGGTTCATTAAAACAAGATTGGCGTCAACCTTGGCGACGTGGTATCAGTTTAACTGCTGCTGTTTTAGGTTTAATAACAGCGATTAGTTATCTGCTAATAGCAAACACTGGACAAATTACGGTCTATCAACTTGGCGAGTGGTCTGCCCCTTTTGGGATCGTCTTAGTCCTTGACCGCTTATCCGCATTTATGTTGGTACTGACATATGTGCTTGCCGTGCCTGTTATATGGTATGCAAGCGATAATTGGGATACTCGTGGACGCTATTTCCATACCATGTTCCATTTTTTATTGATGGGACTAACAGGTGCATTCTTAACAGGCGATTTATTTAACCTCTTCGTTTTCTTTGAAGTTTTGCTGATGGCTTCCTATGTGTTGCTGTTGCATGGTCAAGGTCGTCCTCGATTCCAACTCGGTGTGCATTACGTCACGATCAACCTACTTGCCTCTGCCCTATTCCTGCTTGGATTAGGGATGATTTATGGCAGTGTTGGTAGCTTGAATATGGCAGATGTCGATCGACTGGTTCCAACTTTGGATGGTGATCAACATAAACTTGCGATTGCAGGTGGTTTACTGCTTTTTGTAGTATTTGGAATTAAAGCTGCAATGCTACCAGTCGGCTTCTGGTTACCGAAAACCTATGCCGTTGCAAGCACACCTGTCGCTGCTATTTTTACCATTATGACTAAAGTGGGTATTTACGCCATCTTACGTGTCAATGGCACAGTGTTCGATGATGCGATGGCACAGAACATCTTCAAAAACTGTCTGATGATTATTGGCTTAATTACATCATTTTACGGTGTAATTGGAGCATTGGGTGCTGATCGTTTACGTCGTTTTGTTGGTTTCATGGTGTTGTCATCTATTGGTACATTACTAATTGCGATTGCGATGTTCAATACTGAAGCGTGGGCCGCAGCTTTATATTATTTGGTTCATAGTACCTTGATTGCTGCTGCCTTCTATTTGTTCTGTGGTTGGATGACATCGCAACGAGGTTCATTTAAAGATCATTTAAAAGTTGCTCCTCGAATCAAGCAAGAAAAAGCGGCTGCTTTTACCTACTTTACCATTGCGCTCATGCTGGCTGGTTTACCACCTTTTAGTGGCTTTCTAGGTAAAGTATTTATTTTACAAGCAACTGCAGAATCGGCTTATCAAGCGTGGATTATTGCTGTCATTTTGATTGTCAGTTTACTCAGTATTATTGCTCTCACTCGTGTCGGCTTTATTTTGTTTTGGCGGGCAAGTCCACCAGAAGAAAACCCAAATGAACAAGCTTATACGGAATATCAAGCTCTGCCTGAACATGCGCCTAAGCGCAATGATCAAGCGATTTATATACTGCTTGCAGGATTAATGTCTTATGTTGTTTTTGCTGCACCAATTCAAACCTATGCGGTTTCAACGGCTCAGCAAATCCAAAATCATGCACTTTATCAGCAAGCTATTCTGAAAACTGATGCTCAAGGTAAAGCGATTAGTGTTCAACCTTATGATCCAACTTACTTACCAGAAACCAAGTACGGTGGCGAAGTAGAAGACCATAATGCTTTGCTTATTCCAGATGTGATCTCTCAAGCAACCTTGCAAGGCGAACATATTTCTGAATATAAGCAACGTCAAATTGCTGAACAAACTTTAGATGCACCTACGATACCAAATGAAACCCTATTAAAACCAATGGAGGAACACTAATGCAAAAAATTACGTTGCTTGAACGTTGGTTCCCTCACCCATTCGTGTCTTTTTTGGTGTTCATCACTTGGTTAATGCTGGCGAATAGTTTAGATCTGTCAGATATCTTACTTGCATTTTTATTGGGGATTTTAATCCCACGTTTAGTTCGACCTTTTATTGCGAGAACACCCCATATCCACTGGACACCTGCAATTAAATTAGTATTTGTAGTGCTTTGGGATATCGTGATTTCAAACTTTCGAGTCGCAAAAATGGTGCTTGGTCCTTTGGAAAACCTTCATCCTAAATGGTATCGCGTTCCGTTAGAAACCGAACACGAGCAAGTCAACACCTTACTTGCAATGATCATTACCACGACACCAGGAACTGTATCTGCAGGTATTGATCAAGAAAAAGGTGACATCTTAGTCCATGCGTTAAGTTCTGATGATATTGAATTAGATATTCAAGAAATCAAGAATCGCTATGAAAAACCACTAATCGAGATTTTTGATGTAAAGGTTGCAGAAGGAGCTATGAAATGACTATTTTACCTTATGCACTTGGGATCAGCTTGATTGCTATAACAATATCAATGTTCATCTGCCTTATCCGTCTGATCATCGGACCTTCTGTAATTGACCGCTTATTAGCACTCGATACACTTTTTCTAAATGCAACATGTTTGATTATCGTTTTAGGAATTTATTGGACCAGTACCAATCTTTTTGAAGGTGCATTATTAGTTGCAATGCTCGGTTTCGTTTCGACAGTTGCACTTGCTCGATATTTCACGACTGGACATGTCATTGATTAAAAGGAATACGCTATGCAAATAATTTTTGAAATTATCATTTCATTCTTTTTGATCTTTGGCACATTTTTTATGCTGATTGGTTCAATCGGAATGATACGTCTACCCGACTTATTCATGCGTCTACATGCACCAACCAAATCCAGTACACTTGGCTTAGGGAGCTTCCTTATTGCGGCAATGATCTTTGGAGCAACTGAAGGTCGTTTTGGTTTTGCCGAATTACTAATTACGTTGTTTGCCTTTATCACTGCACCAGTATCTGCGAATTTAATGGCGCAGGCTGCGATTCATTTACGTTTGCGCTCAACCAGTGGGGATGTACCAGAAGCTTTAAATCGTCCATTACCTTGGCAGCGATATCGTCGCGTTGCAGAAAAAAAAGACCAACAATAGTTGGTCTTTTTTTATTTAACAGTAGAACAGTTTAGTGGGCTCAAGGCTAATCATAAATCTTTAACAAATTAGTCCATTCAATGATTAAACTTATATCACTAATTTAAGCTTCTATCTGCAATGTAGAAACAAGGAAAACTATTATTTTCCATGAAGTTTACTTAAAACCGCATGTTTTAGTTTAAGACATAAAGATATTAAAAATAAAAATCCTCATGATAATTGAGGCATAAAAAAGCCACCCTAAGGTGGCTTTTTAACTTATTCTTTGTCTTGCTCTTGTTCAGGCAAATCTTTCACAGCTTCCGCAATCAAACCAAACATATAGTTACCATATGCATTGGTCTTATCGTAATGGAAACGCAATCTAGGTGTTATACGCGTCTTGATACGACGACTCAATTCGTGACGCAAGAAACCAGAAGCTTTATTCAACACATCTAACGTTTCTTTATTTGCTGCTTCACTTTGATCATCACCCAGTTCACGTCCCATCACAGTGACATAAACTTCAGCATAACCCATATCTGCACTGACTTTCACCGCAGAGATGGTCACTAGACCACCTAAGCGAGGATCTTTAAGCTCCTGACGGATCAGCTCAGACAACTCTCGTTGTACTGAATCCGCCATGCGCTTTAAGCGTTGGCTACCCGCCATTAAAGACTCCGTTTAATCAATTGAACATCATAGACTTCGATCTTATCTTTTTCTTTGATGTCTTTATAGCCTTTCACCGCAAGACCACATTCCATACCAGCACGAACTTCTTCAACCACTTCTTTATAGCGACGAAGAGATTCAAGCTCACCTTGGAATACAACCACATCATCACGTAATACGCGAATCGGTTTGTTACGATGTAAGACACCTTCAAGTACCATACAGCCTGCTGCTGCACCAAATTTACTTGAATGGAACACTTCACGTACTTCTGCAACACCAAGAATCGTTTCACGATGTTCAGGTGCAAGCTTACCGCTCATTGCTGCTTTAACATCATCAATTAAATGGTAGATAACGCTGTAGTAACGAATATCAATACCATCTTGATCAGATTTTTGACGAGCTGTGTTATCCGCACGTACGTTGAAACCTAATAAAACTGCTTCTGAAGATTCCGCTAAAGTTACATCTGACTCAGTGATCGCACCAACACCAGAACCGATTACACGGACTTTAACTTCATCTGTAGAAAGCTCATCAAGCGCAACATGTAATGCTTCCAACGTACCACGAACATCAGTTTTGAGTACAACATTCACATAAGGAATATCTTTTTTACCCATAGACGCCATGATGTTTTCAAGACGCATTGCACTCGCACGCTCTAAACGTTTATGACGTTCGCGGTCTGAACGAGCATCAGCTACTTCACGTGCTTTCTTCTCATCATTGACAACAAGAACCTCATCACCTGCCATTGGCGCATCAGGTAAACCTAAAATTTCAACTGGAATTGAAGGACCTGCTGACGTGATACGCTTACCATTTTCATCAACCATCGCACGTACACGACCGTAAGAAGAACCAGCAAGAACTAAATCACCAATATTCAATGTACCGTTTTGTACAAGAATTGAGGTTACTGCACCGCGACCTTTGTCAACACGTGCTTCAATAACCACACCTTGAGCTGCACCTTCTGCTGAAGCTTTAAGCTCCATCAATTCAGCTTGGATCAAGATAAGATCAAGTAAACCATCAATACCTGCACCAGAATGCGCAGAAACTTTAGCGATTGGAACATCACCGCCCCACTCTTCAGGCACAATACCTTTAGTGGTTAATTCATTTAATACACGGTCAACATCTGCAGACTCTTTATCCATTTTGTTGATAGCAACAATAATTGGAGTACCCGCTGCACGTGCATGGTCGATTGCTTCAGCAGTCTGTGGCATTACACCATCATCAGCAGCTACAACAAGAACCACGATATCCGTTGCTTTTGCACCACGTGCACGCATAGACGTAAACGCGGCGTGACCCGGTGTATCTAAGAAAGTAATAATGCCTTTCTCAGTCTCAACGTGATAAGCACCGATATGCTGTGTGATACCGCCTGCTTCCCCCGCTGCCACTTTAGAGCGACGAATGCGATCCAGCAATGAGGTTTTACCATGGTCAACGTGACCCATGATTGTCACTACTGGTGGACGAGTCGTTTGTTCACCACGTGCTTCTTCAGCTGCTTCTAATAAATTATCTTCAGCTTGTGTATCAGAAACTAATACTGGGTTATGACCCATTTCTTCAACAACGAGTACCGCAGTATCTTGATCAATCGCTTGGTTTTGAGTAACCAACTCACCCATTTTCATGAGTGTTTTGATAACTTCACGAACTTTAATTGCCATCTTTTGTGCAAGATCAGCAACTACAATTTTCTCACCAATTTCAACATCATAAACTTGCTTTTTAACAGGTTTTTCAAAGCCATGTTTATTTGCTTGGCTTGTTTTTAAACCACGTTTATGATGGCTTTTGCTAAAGCTTTGCTCTGATTGAGCATCACCACCACGACCACCTTTCTTACTCGCACGTGGATTTGCAGTAGCACCACCGCGTTTGATTTCACGGTCTTCTTTATTGAAAGAATCTTCGTATGCCTGACCAACGAGACCCGCAGCTAAAGGCGAATCATCAATAACACGAATCGTTGTCGTTGCATCATCACTTGAATATTTTGATGCCATCTGACGCATTTGCTCAAGTGTACGCTGTTGCGCTTCTTCAGCTGCTTTACGACGCACTGCTTCTTCAGTTGCTTTCAACTGAGCTGCTTGTGCTTCACGTGCTTTTTTCTGTTCAGGGGTTTCTGTAGGCTTAATAACTGGTGCTTTAATCACCTTGTCACTACCACGCTTTTTCACCACAACAGCCGTTTTAGCTGGTGCTTGCGCTGCACTATTAGACGTATGCGCTGCACGCATTGCATCTAAAGTTGCATTGGCTTTTTTCTCAGCAACATCGCGTGCAGTTTGCACTGCTTTGTCACGTTCTGTTAATTCTGCACGTGCTTTGGCATCAGCTTCTGCGCGTGCTTTTGCTTCAGCAGCAAGTAATTCTGGATTTGGCTTAGCAAAAACTTGTTTTTTGCGAACTTCAACATTAATGTTTTTAGCTTTACCCGAAGTACTTGTTACTTTAGCAGTACTCGTTGTTTTACGTTTCAACGCAATTTTTCCTGTGTTACCACTGTCCTGACCATGTACTTTTTTCAAGTGATTGATCAAAGTATCTTGCTGTTCAGCGGTAATAATATCATCTGCTTTACGCTGTGGTAGACCTGCATCGCGAACCTGCTCTAGGAGTTTCTCTACAGGACGTTCTACGCTGAGCGCTAACTCTTGAATCGACTTGTCCGTCATCTATTATCTCCTAGTTAAACCATGATTCACGTGCTTTCATAATGAGTTGACCTGCTTTTTCATGACCTAAACCTTCGATATCTGAAATATCATCAGTTGCTTGATCAGCTAAGTCATCTACAGTAATCACACCACGCGCCGCCAATGCATATGCAATCTCAGTCGTCATACCTTCCATACCGAGAAGTTCTGCACTTGGCTCTTGAATATTTTCTTGCTGTTTTAAGGCATCAGTCAACGCAGCTTCTTTTGCACGACTTTGCAACAATTCAACTAAATCAGCTTCAAGCTCAATTTCATCAAATGTTTCAGCTGGTACGTAAGCAATCTCTTCTAATGAGGTAAAGCCCATTTCGACCAAAGCCATTGCCAAGTCTTCTTCAATATCGAGACGTGATACAAACATATCTAAATATTGTTGAGCTTCATTTTGCTGACGAGCACGATACTCTTCTTCTAACATCATGTCGAGTTTATAGCCGGTTAATTCCGACGCTAAACGAACATTTTGCCCTTGAGAACCAATTGCACGAGCCAATTGATCATTGGTTGCAAAGATGATATCTGCACTACGCGCATCTTCATCTAAAACGATACCAGATACATCAGCTGGCTCTAGAGCACTTGCAATGTATTGTGCTGGGTCATCTGACCACACAACTACATCAATACGCTCGCCATTTAACTCTTGTTGAACTGCTTGGATACGTGTACCACGCATACCAATACATGCACCAACAGGGTCAATACGATGATCATTGGTTTTTACAGCAATTTTAGCTCGAACACCTGGTTGGCGCGCCGCAGCTTTAATCTCAATAATTTCTTCAGAAATTTCTGGAATTTCTTTTTTCATCAAAGCGATTAACATTTCAGGACGTGCACGAGACAATAACAATTGTGCTCCACGACCTTCACGGTTAACGTTGTATAAAATGGCATTTACACGTTGCTTAGGACGTAAAATTTCTTTATGAATGGTTTCTTCACGCGCTAAATAAGCTTCAGCGTTGTCACCAAGATCAATGATAAAGCCATCTTTAGTTTGCTTTTTCACTTCACCGTAAATCAACTCACCCACTTTAGATTCATAAGCATCAGCAACCAATGCACGTTCTGCTTCACGAATCTTTTGCACAATCACTTGTTTAGCGATTTGCGCAGCAATACGACCGAATTCAATCGATTCAACTTCAAGCTCACGAATATCACCAATCGACCATTTTGATGCATCTACATCAGAAATTGCATCCTGACATGCTGGCATTTCATGATCTTCATCAGCAACGAGAGTCCATTGACGGAATGTACGATAATCACCAGTCTTACGATCAATCTCAACACGAAGTTGAGCTTCTTCTGAATTTGTGCCTTCGTAGAATTTTTTCTTCGTTGCAGCAACAAGTGCTTGCTCTAATGCCTCGAAGATCGCTTCACGACTAACACCTTTTTCATTACTAACCGTTTCTGCAACGGTAAGAATTTCGCGGCCCATAAGTCACCTACCGATTTCTTATAAAATTAAATTAATATTAGTCTTGATAGATTAAATTTGCTTTATCAATATTATTACTATCAATTTCAAGCACATGTTTCCCTTCCACTTCAACTTGAATTATTTCATTTTCAAGATCTACAGAAAGTAATTTTGCTTGGAATTTGCGACGGTTTTCGACGGCAGCAATTAATCGTAAAGCCACTTGTTGCCCAATATAAGCAGGCAATTGATTTAACTGGAAAAATGGACGATCCCACCCAGGAGAAGACACTTCTAAAGCATATTCACCAGCAATTGGATCATGAACATCAAGCATTGCACCGACTTGTTGTGTCACTAAAACACAATCCTGAACGCCAATACCACGGCCTTGTTCAACTTCACCATCTTCATTTAGGGCAGGTTCAACATTCTCATCAACAGCTCTATCGATATAAATGCGTAATAAAGAACGTTTACCTTGTGGCAGGAATTCAATCCCCCACAGATCTACACCACAAGCAGCCACAGCTGGTGCGATTAGATCATGCAATGCTTGAGATTTATTTGATAATTTCATTTACTCTCGTCGCTCTCATGCGAGCCAATCAATCTTAACCGTATAGTGAAGCACGACTATTTGACCAATTGATGTCGAACACTACACGATAGCTAAACAACCAATAAAAAAGGGCGTAAATCGCCCCTATATTTTACACAGAAAAGCATTGCCCACTGTGCAAAAAGGCCCACCATAACTGTGAGCCTCTTTTAGAAACTTGGTAGCGGGAGCTGGATTTGAACCAACGACCTTCGGGTTATGAGCCCGACGAGCTACCAGACTGCTCCATCCCGCAACAACGTGCAAAAATTATATACAAATATGAAAAAAAGTCAATCCAAGTTTTCATATTCGCTTGATTAAGTTGCACCTTAATCAAATGGTAGCGGGAGCTGGATTTGAACCAACGACCTTCGGGTTATGAGCCCGACGAGCTACCAGACTGCTCCATCCCGCATCAATATCACTGCAAACACCGAACTTACTGGTTATTAAGTTTGGTGCGGAAGGGGGGACTTGAACCCCCACGCCCGAAGGCACTACCACCTCAAGGTAGCGTGTCTACCAATTCCACCACCACCGCAGCTTTATGGGACGCATTCTATGCCCTAAACTCACAAAAGAAAAGGGTTAATTTAACTTATTCAGTTGTTTTTGGTGCGTTTGATGAAGTTTCAGGCGATGAAGCAGGTACAGAGGTTGAGCTTTGTACAGATTTTAAACTATATGCATCAGTTGTCTGCTTTTTTGCAAATACTGCTAACGTTAAGCTTGTGACAAAAAACAGTGCAGTAAAAATTGCAGTTAAGCGTGTCAAAAAGTTACCCGCTCCTGAAGCACCAAACACAGTTGCAGCACCACCACCACCAAATGATGCACCTGCTTCCGCACCTTTACCTTGTTGTACTAAAACCAAAGCAATAATTAAAATTGCCAAAATGATGTGTACAACGAGTATAAAACTATACATTTCTATTCCTCGTTATTTGCTTTGAGCAAATGCTTTTGCGATTTGGTAAAAAGATTGAGCATTTAGAGATGCACCACCAACCAAAGCACCATTAATATCTGGGCAAGCAGCCAATTCTGCTGCATTCTCAGCTTTCACACTACCGCCATATAAAATTGCTATCGTCTCACCCAAGGCGCTAATCTGCTTTAAACCCTCACGAATTTTTGCATGCATTGCTTGTGCATCTGCGGGTGAAGCAGTTTTACCTGTACCAATCGCCCAAATGGGTTCATAAGCTATCACGATATTGTGCCATTGTTCAGCTTTTACAATAGAAGCAATATCACAGATTTGTTGCAAGACCACTTGTTCAGCCACACCCTGCTCACGCTGTGTTAAGCTTTCGCCGACGCAATAAATCACCGTTAAACCTGCATTCAAAGCATTTTGCAATTTTGCTTTTAGGATTTCAACATTGTCACCGAATAACTCACGGCGTTCCGAATGCCCTATTAATACATATTCAATCTGACTATCTTTTAATAGTTCTGCACTCACCTCACCCGTATAGGCACCTGTACCTGCGACTTTTGATACATCTTGAGCAACCGTATAAATCGGTCGTACCGCATCACCCAATTCATTATGGATATTAGACAAAGCGATAGTTATAGGCGCAACACCAATATGACAATGCTCAGGAGAAACATTTTCTTGTTGCAACAACTGTTTAAATTCTTTTATTAATTGGAGAGCGTCAGCATGCTTTGGATTCATCTTCCAATTGCCAACAACCCAAGGGGTAATCGTCGAAACCGACATACGTCGCCCACCTATTACTTATTTCTAAAAAATGCTGCACATTTTACACGTATTTTTAGAAAATTCATTTTTTTATAGTGTTTAAATTTAAATCAACATTGTAATTTAATTAATCAAGCAATAATGCATATTTCAGAAAGCAAGTAGGCTATGTATTTCATAGAAATCAATTTAATTCCATGCTCTTTTTTCTTTATGTTTTCTAAACAAGATATCTTTTTGAAAAATTATTTGTTAAAACATTCGATCAGTTCAAAGTTTTTCAACTGAATCACGTCAAAAACGACATTTTCTCTAGTAGTATTTTTACGTAACAAAAGTATAATTTTCTTCATAGCTATTATAACCATATTGTCATAAGGCGGACAGATGTCAGGATTACATACGTCTCCAAAATTTTCTGGGTTTATTCGACGTTTAGTTGAAGATGGTCACATGACTGCATCAAATATGCAAAATGCAATTGATGCAGCAAAAAAGGCTCACCAAGATATTGTTGCTCATTTAATAGAACATCATCGTCTTGCTCCGCTTACCATTGCGGAAAGTATCTCTGTCGAGTTTGGAGAACCACTATTTGATTTAGGGGTTTACGATACTGCTTTACTACCACGTGAGTTAACCGATAACAAACTCATTCAGAAACATCGTGTGGTGCCTTTGCTTCAGCGTGGACAGATTTTGTATGTCGCTACCAGCAATCCCACCAATATTGATGCATTAGATGCGATTCGCTTTAATACAAAACTCAACATAGAAGCTGTCATTGTCGAATTCAATAAATTAGACAAACTGATTGAACAACAGTTTGGTGATAGTTCAAGTTTTGATTTTGGTGATAGTGAAGATTTTGATCTAGATGTTGATGTCGGTACAGAAGCTCCATCAGAAGATGATGATAATACACAAAGTGATGAGTCACCGATTGTAAAATATATCAACAAACTCTTGATTGATGCGATTCGTATGGGCGCATCAGACTTACATTTTGAACCTTATGAAAAAATGTATCGTGTCCGCTATCGCGTCGATGGCGTTTTAAGACAAATTGCAAATCCACCCTTGCAGATGGCAAATCGATTAGCATCGCGTTTAAAAGTAATGTCGCAAATGGATATTTCTGAAAAGCGAATGCCTCAAGATGGTCGTATTAAGTTAAAGCTATCTAAAACCAAAGCCATTGATTTCCGTGTCAATTCGCTACCCACCCTGTTTGGTGAGAAACTCGTTTTACGTATTCTAGATCCATCCAGTGCCATGCTCGGAATTGAGGCTTTAGGCTATGAGGATGAGCAAAAAGCACTATTTTTAGAAGCACTTGATAAGCCACAAGGCATGCTACTAATTACAGGCCCAACTGGTTCAGGTAAAACTGTATCTTTATATACTGGTTTGAATATTCTCAATACTGAAGATACCAATATTTCAACTGCCGAAGACCCAGTTGAAATCAACTTGGAAGGGATTAACCAAGTCAACGTGAATCCCAAAACAGGACTTACCTTCTCTGCTGCATTGAAAGCATTCTTACGCCAAGATCCCGACATTATCATGGTTGGTGAGATTCGTGACCTTGAAACGGCTGAAATTGCCATCAAGGCTGCGCAAACAGGACATATGGTGATGTCAACACTCCATACCAACAGTGCTCCTGAAACATTAACACGTTTACGTAATATGGGGGTTCCTTCATTTAATATTGCAACGTCTGTCAACTTAGTGATTGCTCAACGTTTAGCACGTCGTTTATGCGCACAATGTAAAATACCAACAGATGTTCCTAAACAAAGTCTTTTAGAACTTGGTTTCACAGAACAAGATTTAGCAGATCCAGAACTCACAATTTATCAACCTGTTGGCTGTGCTGAATGTCGAGAAGGTTATAAAGGACGTGTTGGTATTTATGAAGTAATGAAAGTGACACCAGAAATCTCAAAGATCATCATGGAAGATGGCAATGCCATAGAGATTGCTTCTGCATCGGAAAGAGCAGGCTTTAATAACCTACGTCGCTCGGGTCTGAAAAAAGTGATGCAAGGAATAACTTCTTTGCAAGAAGTCAACCGAGTAACAAGTGAATAAAATTAATAACAAGGATTACTAATCATGGCAGCTAAAAAAGCGCAAATGATGCCTACTTTTGCTTATGAAGGGGTTGATCGTAAAGGGGCGAAGGTTAAAGGGGAACTTCCTGCTCGTAATATGGCTTTAGCGAAAGTCACATTACGAAAGCAAGGTGTTACAATCAAAAATATTCGAGAGAAACGTAAAAATATTCTCGAAGGTTTGATGAAAAAGAAAGTCACAACGCTTGATATCACTATTTTCACGCGCCAACTCGCAACTATGATGAAAGCAGGCGTACCATTGGTTCAAGGCTTTGAAATTGTTGCTGAAGGCTTAGAAAATCCATCGATGCGTGAAGTGGTATTAGGCATTAAAGGTGAAGTTGAAGGCGGAAATACCTTTGCAGGTGCATTGAAAAAATATCCGCAATATTTTGATAATTTATTCTGCTCATTGGTCGAATCTGGCGAACAATCAGGCGCCTTAGAAACTATGCTTGATCGCGTAGCGATCTATAAGGAAAAAAGCGAGTTACTTAAACAGAAAATTAAAAAAGCCATGAAATATCCTATTTCGGTAATTTTAGTCGCTGTAATAGTTACCATCATTTTGATGGTCAAAGTGGTTCCAGTATTCCAGGATCTCTTTAGCTCTTTCGGTGCAGACCTCCCAGCTTTTACCAAAATGGTGGTGAATATGTCCAAATGGATGCAAGAATATTGGTTTCTTTTAATCATTGCGATTGCCGCTGTGATAGCAAGTTTCCTAGAAGCAAAGAAGCGTAGTAAAAAATTTCGTGATCTGCTCGATAAAATGGCACTTAAAGCTCCAATATTCGGTGATCTGATATATAAAGCGATTATTGCGCGGTATAGCCGCACACTAGCAACAACATTTGCAGCAGGTGTTCCATTAATTGATGCACTCGAGTCAACAGCTGGCGCGACCAACAATGTAGTGTATGAAGAAGCCGTGATGAAAATCCGTGAAGATGTTGCGACTGGGCAACAGCTTCAATTTGCAATGCGTGTATCAAATCGTTTCCCATCAATGGCAATTCAAATGGTTGCGATTGGTGAAGAATCTGGTGCTCTAGATAGTATGTTAGATAAAGTGGCAACCCATTATGAAAATGAAGTTGATAATGCTGTCGACGGTCTTACATCAATGATGGAACCACTGATTATGGCAATCTTAGGCGTTCTTGTTGGTGGCTTGGTGATTGCCATGTATCTACCAATCTTCCAAATGGGTTCTGTGGTCTAATGCAAGAATTACTTTCTTATTTTATCGGAAACCCAACTGCGCTTTATATTGCAGTTGGGCTTTTTAGTTTATGTATCGGTAGTTTTTTAAATGTTGTAATTTTTAGAACTCCTAAAATGATGGAACAAGAATGGCATCAAGAATGTCAAATGCTACTACATTCTGAACAACCGATTATAGATGAACACCAATTAACTTTAAGCCAACCGGCATCCACCTGTCCTAAATGTAAATCACCTATCCGCTGGTATCAGAATATCCCTGTCATCAGTTGGCTTATCTTGCGCGGAAAGTGTGGCGCTTGTGACAATCCAATTAGTATTCGCTATCCGTTTATTGAACTATTAACCATGATTTGTTCATTGATCGTTGTGGTTGTATTTGGTGCGACCATCCAAATGCTGTTTGGTTTGATTCTCACATGGACACTCATCACCTTAACTTTTATTGATTTCGATACTCAGCTTCTACCTGATCGATTTACATTACCTTTAGCTGCATTAGGCTTAGGAATTAACAGCTTTGCAATTTATACGACGGCTCATGTTGCTATTTGGGGTTACTTAATTGGCTTCCTATGTCTTTGGATTGTTTATTATGTTTTCAAGATCATAACTGGCAAAGAAGGTATGGGTTACGGTGATTTCAAGTTACTCGCTGCTTTGGGCGCTTGGATGGGTCCGATGATGTTACCTTTAATTGTATTATTGTCTTCTATGGTTGGCGCAATCATTGGTATCATCTTAATGAAGATGCGAGGTGAAAATCAGCCTTTTGCATTTGGTCCTTATATTGCAATCGCAGGTTGGATTGCTTTTCTATGGGGTGATCAAATTATGAAAATGTATTTGGGTGGTTGATATATGAGTTTTATCTTGGGAATTACTGGTGGTATCGGCAGCGGTAAATCTGCTGCCACGCAATGGTTCGAGTCTCAAGGTATCACCGTTATTGATGCGGATATCGTTGCTCGTGAAGTTGTAGAACCTAAACAACCTGCTTTAGAAGAAATACAGCGCATTTTTGGAGATTGGGTTTTACTCGAAGATGGCAGTCTAAATCGCCGAGCACTTCGCGATCATATTTTCCAATTTCCTGAAGCCCGTCAAACTTTAGAAAAAATTACTCACCCTGCTATTCGTCAATCAATTACTCAACAACTCAAACAAGCTGAAAGTCCTTATGTGATTTTAGTCTCGCCTCTTCTTTTTGAAACGAATCAACATGAACTCACCCATCATACCTTACTGATCGATGCTGAAGAGCAAACGCAGTTGCAACGTGCAAGTCAACGTGATGGTCAAACTGAACAACAAATTCGGAGTATTATTGCCGCTCAAATGCCAAGAGCTCAAAAATTGCAACTTGCCAATGATGTTGTACTTAATGATGGATTGTTAGAGCACTTACACCAACAATTAAAGCCACTACACCTTAAATACTTACAGAAATCCGAGCACGTTTTTTAGTTTTTTGTTTGCTGCTCAAGCTTGGTTATTAAACTATCTTTACGCAACCATCGCCAAGGCTGTAATGCTCCAATCCCCATACCAATTAAACCAGAGATAATTGCAGGGTTTAGGTTTTCATTTAATAAGGGCACAGCAACAATAGCTGCAATAAAAGGAGCTAACGTGACAATACTTCCTGTTTTAAATGCACCTAAGCGTTGGATGGCTGCAACGTAGGTTAATGTAGCGACAATAACCACTAATACACCATGAAATAATCCTTGAATCAGCAAATGGATTGGCACCGCATCCTGAAAATGTTTAGGAATAAATAAAATATAAATGGGTAAATAAATGATTGCTGACCAAATCACCACTCCCGCAGTTGCATGCCAAGCTGATAGTTTCCATTGTTTGAGTAAAACAGTAAAAATACCCCACCATGCAGCACTAATAAAAAGTAGTACATCCCCCCATCCCAATACTGAAGCTTGATCTTGTAGCATTAAATAGCTCATCAATGCCAATGCAGCCATCATGATAATCAAGCTCAACCAAGTATGTTTATCAAAGGGTTGTCTAAATAAGATATAAGCTGCTACAGCGGTACATAGAGGAATACAACCATTTAGAAAAATAGCGGCATGAGCTGCTGGCGCATGTAAAAAAGCAGTATATACCGTGAAACAATAGGCTAAACCACCGATCAATGCCAAGATCACAGGCTTAGGATGCCATAAGAAGGCCAAATCTTTTTTATAAATTAAAACAGGCAATAATATCAGAGAGGCAATTGCAAAACGCATTGCGACAAGATCCCACATACTAATATGCCAATGTGCATTTAAACGGGAGAAAATCGTAAATCCTCCCCAAATGCACATTGTAATCAATACAAATAGATAACCTTGCGTACGAACGGTCATTTGGAATTACATTGGCAATACTTGACCTAATTATACAACACTACGTTGGCGGCATGCTTCATAAAGTGCCATGCCTGTGGCTACACTTACATTTAGACTTTGTAAATCACCAGACATCGGGATATAGACTGTATGATCACACTGAGTCTGGGTAATCGGTCTCAACCCCGTATCTTCTGCACCCATTACGATCACAACAGGGCCCTTAAAATCACATTGTTGAATCGGCAGAGCCTTCTCATCCAACATGGTGCCAATCACTCGTGTATGAGTCGTTTCTTTTAAGTGAGCTAAGGTTCGCGCTAAATTAGTCACTTGGATAAATTTAACTTTCTCTGCACCGCCTGCTGCCACTTTACGAGCAGTCGGTGTCAAGCTTGCGGAACGATCACGCGGAACGATCACTGCCTGAACGCCCATCGCAGCAGCAGTACGAATGCAAGCACCAAGATTATGAGGATCAGTGACTTGGTCTAGCGCCAGTAACAAAGCATCTGGATTTTGTTGCATTAAATCATCTAAATCTTTTTCATTTAAGGTTGGATGCGGACGCACAGCTGCAACTACGCCTTGATGGAAAGGCAAACCCGCCAACTTTTCCAAACTATCACGGCTTGCTTTTTGTACGCTAATCCCAAAAGGTTCTGCAAGTTGCAAAATCTTTTGTAGCCGTTGGTCGTCACGACCTTTTAAAGTAAATAAAGTCAAAACTCGTTCAGGCTCTAACTCTAGCAATGACTCCACCGAATGAACGCCATAATAATATTCAGGTTTTGCCATGAACGACCTCGTCTGCATTCCCTCATGAACTCAGAGAGAAAAAATGAAATTTAGAAAAATAAAAATCCTGCAAAGTAACTTTACAGGTGAAGAGCGAATAGCTCCGCAAAAGAGTTTAATAAAAAAATCCTGTAAATGACTTACAGGATTCTCTTTAGATATAGTGTACTCGATTTACAGTTGAATAGGTTAGCCTTCTAGATGGCAAACATAATCGAGCACTTCATCAGCTTCGATATGAAACATGCTATTGCCAGGAACATAGAAAGACTGCCCCGCACGAAATAATTCACTTTCTGTACTATCTGCAATTTTTACACGACATTCGCCAGAAATGATTTCCATACGCTCAGGCACATGGGTCTCAAAAGTTAAAGGTTGTTCAGTGGGTAAAATCACACCTAACGTCTTTTTCGTACCATCTTCAAATTGTACGGTATGGCTGATACATGCCCCGCCAAAATATACATTTGACTTTTTAATGACCGTAACATGATCAAACTGCACTGAACTCATGCCTACTCTCCAAATAATGCAGCATTTATATTAGGTTATGATGGATGTAGTTTAATTGCGCCTGCGTCACTAATCAATCCATTTTTATCATGCTTACTCAGCAATTTTCATACCTTTCGACTAAAGAATTTCGCAAAATAAAAAAGCGGATATATCCACTAAACATTGAGTTTCACACTATAGCTCAGAATTTTATTCCCCTAAATTATCAAGTTATTTATTTACAATAAGATTGCAAACATCTTAGTTTCAAAAAATCAGCACTGATTTGCTCGGATCAAACAAGATACTCTTGTCGCCTTGCTAAAATTTCTCTATCTTTAAGCAAAAGATTTCATGCACTGGATGCATATATGCTCACCCATTTAACTTTAATTAATTTTGCACTTGCAGATCATTTGGCATTGGATATTGAACAAGGCTTTAATGTGCTGACTGGAGAAACAGGTGCAGGAAAATCATTATTGTTAGATGCACTATCTGCTTGCTTGGGTGAACGTACAGATACCAACTATGTGCGTTATGGTGCTGATAAAGCAGATATTACTGCCGTTTTTAGTTATCAATCTGATAGTGCTGAAGCAAATTGGTTAACAGAACATGAACTTGGTGATGATTCTGGTGAGATTCATCTAAGACGTGTCATTTTTGCCACAGGTCGTAGTAAAGCGTGGATCAATGGGCGCCCAAGTAGCTTAGCTGAATTGAAAGAAATTGGACGTTTACTGGTACAACTTTATAGTCAGCACAGCCAACAACAGTTACTTGAACCACCCTATCCTAAACATTGGTTAGACCGTTATAATAATTTTGCAGAACCAGCCAATGCTGTGCGTGACGCCTATTCGACTTGGCAGAAAAACATTCGACAACACCAATCTGCTTTAGATGCACAGGCGACACGTATTCAAAAAATTCAAAATTTAGCCTCACAAATTGAAGAGCTTGAAGAGATTATTCAAACGGATTATCGAGAAACCGAACAAGAGTTTGATCGACTTAGCCATCACGAACATATCATGCAAGACTGTAGTTATAGCCTCAATGTCTTGGATGAAGCGGAACAGAATATTACCCAAGAAGTTGCCTCAATCATTCGTCGGCTAGAATCTCATGCTGGCCGTAGCGAACAATTAGCCAATATTTATAACGCCTTGTTAAATGCACAAAGCGAAATAGACGATGCTACTGCGAGCTTACGTCAATTTATTGATCGTCAAAGTTTTGATCCCGAACGGATGGAACAGCTCAATGCAACCTTAGAAATCTTTCATCGCTTAGCGCGTAAACATCGCACTCAGCCAGAATTACTCAAACAAGAATATGAGACATGGCAACAAGAATTAGAACAATTACATCAGTTAGAAGATCCTGAAACTTTGGCTGAACAGGTTGAAATCTCATACCAAGACTATAAACAAAAAGCACAATATTTAGATGAAATTCGACGTGAAGCAGCGATTCCACTGGCAAAACAACTCACTGAACAAGTAAAAGCACTTGCTCTGCCTGAAGCCTATTTTGAATTTAAATTTGAACCGATGGAATCAGAAAATGCCGAAGGTTTGAGCTTTATTCAACTTCTATTTACCGCCAACAAAGGCATTCCAGCTCAGCCTTTAGCACGTGTTGCATCAGGCGGTGAACTCTCACGTATTGCATTGGTTATGCAAGTGATGAATGCAGAAAAAACCGAATCTGAAGTATTGGTGTTTGATGAAATTGATGTTGGTATTAGTGGTGGAACGGCGGAAGTGGTCGGTCGATTATTGGCAGATTTAGCTCAACATGTTCAATTACTTTGTATTACACATCAAGCTCAAGTTGCTGCTCAATCCGATCAGCATTTACTGGTGAAAAAACAACAAACCGATCCCGCCAGCAGCACCATCATTGAACTTAATGAAGAGCAACGTATTTTAGAACTTGCTCGCATGTCAGGTGGCGTTGAAATTAGTGAAACCACGTTGCAGCACGCGAAACAACTACGTCAACTTAAATTCCAACCTAACTAAATGCGCTTATAAAATATTAGAAAATGATTGGCGAAATCCGATTAACTCTTGTATGTTGATAAAAAGAACCTATATAGATCAATCAACATAATATTTTGATGGAGTACCGCCTAGGTGACGAAACAATATTTAACTCATCGTTGTCTCATCGCTCCACCAGACATGGCAGATGACTTCTTTGCTAATACAGTCATCTATGTTGCACGCCATGATGAAGACGGCGCTCAAGGCATTGTGATTAATCGTCCTTCCGATTTACAAATCAAAGAATTGCTAAATGATTTAGAAATCGATGCAGATAATGTACAACCACATGCGGTTTTACAAGGTGGTCCGCTACGCCCTGAAGCAGGTTTTGTACTACATACAGGTCAACCAACATGGCATTCATCAATTGCTGTAGGTGAAAATGTCTGTATCACGACCAGTAAAGATATTTTAGATGCAATTGCGCATAATGAAGGGGTTGGGCGTTATCAAATTGCTTTAGGCTATGCAAGTTGGGGGAAGAATCAACTTGAAGAAGAAATGGCGCGTGGTGATTGGCTGATTTGTGACTCAGACATGGATTTGATTTTTAACCTACCATATGACGATCGTTGGGATGCAGCATACAAGAAAATTGGTGTAGACCGTACTTGGTTTGCTTCAGAGATCGGTCATGCTTGATTTAAAAACCTCACAATCCATTATGGCATTTGATTTTGGAACACAAAAAATGGGGATCGCGATTGGTCAATCCAGTATTGAAAGTGCCAATCCCCTTCCTCTATTTATCATGAAAGATGGTATTCCAGACTGGAATCAACTCTTGAAACTAGTCAAAGAATGGCAACCTAACTTATTTTTAGTTGGTTTACCGCTTAATATGGATGATAGTGAGTCTGAACTCTCTGCTCGTGCGCGGAAATTTGCACGTCGCCTACGCCATCAAACCAATGTGGAAACATGGATGGTAGACGAGCGCTTGACAACCCGCGAAGCGAGAGAAGAATTAGAGTCTTATCAAAATAAAGGTCAGGCTAAACGCTTATCAGCCGATAGTTTTGCAGCAGCTCTACTCATCCAAAGTTGGTATCGTGATCCTGCGGGCATTACGCCTTAACCGTAAATACTCAATCTTTTTATTTTGTCTATTGTTATAAACAATTGTTTTGTTTCTGCTAAAGCATCTAAAGAAGAAATAGTCCCGATTGACCTACTTTGGTTTCTCTCAAAGTAGGTCAAATTGCATATTTAAATTGAGCGTGGATGAATATTTGAGAAAATGTTGTATATCGCTACTTCTCAATAATTCGAACTGTCGCTGTGCGCCCTGAAACAAAAGCCAACGGATTCTGTGGTTGCTCATCAAGCATGATTTTTACAGGGACACGTTGTGCTAAACGTACCCAACTAAAGGTTGGATTTACATTTGCCAATAAATTAGAACTACCTGAACGCTCTCGATCTTCAATGCCTGTCGCAATTCCTTGAACATGCCCGTGAATCAACTGGCGATCACCCATCAATTGAACTGTTGCAACGTCTCCGACATGAATACGATTCAATTTGGTCTCTTCAAAATATCCCACGACATAAAGCTGATGACGATCTAACAATGCAGCAACTGCTTGTCCAATCTTCACATAATTACCAACACGTAAATCAAAGTTTGCTAAAGTTCCATCTGCGGGAGCAACGACTTCTGATCGATTTAAATTGAGCTGAGCCAAATGCAAATTACTATTTGCAACCTCAATCAGCGCTTGCTGTTGTTGGATAGCAGCATTGGCTTGTTCAATACTTGCTGTGTATTGTTCACGCTCAGCTAAGGCTTGATCACGTGTTGAAAGCACTTGATCTTGTTCTTGCTTAGAAATCGCACCATCCATCAAACTGGCATAACGTGCTGCATTTTTTTCTGCAAGTTTCATATTGGCTTCGGTCTTGACTAAACTGGCTTTAGCACCGGCCAAATTTGCGTGTGCCTGTGCGAGACCCGCTTTGGCTTTAGCTAAATCAGACTTAGCTTGCTCAACATCAAGTGCTTGACGTGCAACATCAACTTTAAAGAGCACCTGTCCCTTCTTAACCGTTTGGTTATCCTGTACCAAGACCTCTGTTACCAAACCATTGACATCAGAAGCGACCTGTATCACATCACCACGGACTCGCCCGTCACGTGTCCATGGCGCAGCATTATAGTAATTCCATAAATGCACGATTGCATAAATCGCAATTAAAACCGAAAGCACCAATACCACAGGACGTATGACTTTTCGCACATCAAATGCATTCATGTTGATTACCTTTACCACATATCTTTAAATGATTAAATTTAGGATTGAATCTCTATTTTGAAACGTACGACCTACAGCCAAATGAATATCCAATGCACCAATAACAGCAAACCCAAGTAAAAGCACAAATTAAATATGCTTGGTAGAGCGATCCACTCTTTCGCGACCAAACGATCAATCAATGGACTCATAAGCTTAAAAATCACATAGGCTATAATTGCTTGAACCAAAAGAATGGGAATATAGATCCCATAAACATTAATCTCACCCATGCGCTATACCTACGTCATATGTTTCTGAACTCATTTGATCTGTCGCGACATGCCCAATACTTTCACAGATATTATTGAGAGAAATTAATAGTCTTCGACTTAACTGAGCGTCATCTAGCTGCTGTGCAATTTCTTGCAACAACTTGATTTGACGAACAATCTGAACTGAAAAATGATTGAGTGATAATTGCTTTTCTTGCGCTTGAAAATAGTCAGCAAGTTGCTGTTGCAAAATGTTCACTTCGTTTTGTAAATAAATATGCTCAGGAAGCTTTTGACTAATTTCTTGTAAACGCACTAAATCAATAATTGAGCTACTCTCAATCAATGCATTCTGTATCGATTGCTTAATATCAGGATGCTGTACCATTTTTGTATTCAACACACCGACACGATCTAACATGCTGCGTAAATGAATTTTGAACTCGATGCCATATGACAGACTCAGTGCTTGACGCATGGCTTGATAATGCAATGCTAAGATTCGTGTCGCACTGGTATCAGGTGAAACCGCACGCACAAGGTCAATCACAATCAGTGAAACAAGCACACCGAGGATCATGGCAAATGAACTATCTAAATAAGAAACAGCATCGATGCTATATTTATTATGCAGATTCAATCCCATCATGGTGTTAATTCCTAGCACCATACCCACGGGCATCAGCATCTGATTCGCCATCATGCTTACAGCGACTAAGAACACAGGAAATAAAACCAATGCCAACTGCCAAAAGTGGGTAACGTGCGGAAAAATACCGAATGCATATACAAATACCAAAACCGCTGAAACCAAACTCCCCCAAATAAAGATCCGTAATACAGGTACAGGATTGTCTAAAGCCGTCAAAATACATGCTGTAATTGCACCCATTTGCGCCATCATAAAGCCTGCTTTCCAGCCTGAAACAATCCATGCAGCGGTCACAATAAAAGTGATCAATACGGCACTAATCCCTCCGCGAATTGCTATGCCATGATCGCGATGCAAACTTGGATATCTGGTTGTAATCGCTGTAATTTCAGGTGGTATCTCTTTATTACCCTGCTGAATCTGCTGCCAAAGTAGTTTGACCGCCAAGATATTCGAAATAAAATGACGTATATCCATTTTTAAAGCAGCAAGTACAATCTGTTGATCCGCACTTGCACGATCAATCAATTGATTAAAATCATCTTCAAAGCCATGAGGTAATGTTAATAAATCACTAGGTACTAAACTGCGCTCTTGCTTCAAAAAGGCTAAGGTATACTCGCGAATAGCATTTAAATGTGCAACAAGATTTACCAACTGCATCTGTTCAAGTTGCTTGATCCTTTGAGATAAAGCCACCAAATTAGCGACTACCAACGACACCTGATGCAACATCTCCTGCAAGGGTTTGGTCATGCCTTTTAGCTCACCTTTTTCATAAGCCAAATGCACAGCCAAAGCATGAATATCTGAAGCATCACGCGTGATGACCGACAAAATTTGCGTATAATTTTCTGATGTCTGTTGAACCGTAATAAGTTTTTCAAAGGTCGTTTCTAAATCATTTAACGTTTTATTGACGCGTTGTTTAATCAGTGCACCGATATGAACAGGGAAAAACGTCGCAGAAACCACTGCGGTTGCAATTACGCCAACCGAAATTTCCAATACGCGTGCCACGGCAATATCAAAAATATTATAGGTATCAATATAGGTAATCGCGTTATAGACAATCATTGCTGTCGAATAACCCGCTAACATAAATACATAGCTTCGCGGTGTACGATCGAGCAAAGAAACATATAAAGCAAAGCCAACCCACAAAGATAAAATAATGGTGAATAACCAAGGGGTATTAATAAAATGAGGTGTCAGCAATAAAGCAATGATTGCACCTGCGAAGGTCCCCACTAAACGATAAACACATTTTGAAGACACCATCCCTGAATAGGGATTCGCAATAATCATCACCGTGCCAATCGACCACATTGGATTAATCAGATCCAGTTCAAATGAAATAAACAGTGCCAGCATGCCAGCTACAAATGTCTTGCATGCAAAAATGAGGTCAAGTCGACTTGGTCGGAAAGCCAACAACTGTTTCAATAACATGAACGGGTCTCTGTATCACACTGGCTTAACATCAGTGTTCATCACATTAATGAAAGTGACAAATCAACGCTCTGATTTAGAGATATCCAAATCAGTTACTTAAAAGAAAAGCCAATAAAGGAGGTTAATACGCAATGCTGGAAGAATTTTTGAATAAATAGTATTCAGCCAATTATCCAAATAAGACATTGTATTTGTAATTTTTTCAAAAAATAGCAATATAGTCAACAAATATTATCACCATTTGATAATATCAATTAAAATGAATTCATTTCAATTGATAAATTTCGTGCTTTTCTCATAATTTCAATTCGTTTGGTGATCCAAACGAATCAGATTGAAAATCCCATACACGACATACGGCATTTCTGATATAAAGCAAGAATGTTTCGATTTTCACGTTATTTAATGGAGTAGATGGCTCATCATGGCAATTTCGAGTTTTGGTAAAATTCTCACCGTGCTGGATTTATTTTCAGTCTCACGTCCGATTATCAATGTCGATATCATTTGTGATGAACTCAGTCTCTCCAAACCGACTGCTTATCGTTATCTTAAAGAATTAGTTTCTACCGATATCTTGAAACGTATTAGTGGTACTTCAGGCGATTACACTTTAGGTTCTAAAATCGCAGTGCTTGACTATATTTCACATAGCACAGACCCATTGGTTCAAATCAGTATCCCTTTCATGCGTGATATCGTGGAACGTACCGAGCTTTGTTGTTTACTAACCTATTTAAATCATGATTATTGTATCGACTTACATCATGAAACTTACAAAGAAGCGGAACTGCTCTCATTTGGTCGAGGTTGTCCACGCCCCGTTTTTATTGGTGCTTCTCCAAAAATTGTCATTTCGCATTTAAGTAAACAGCAATTTCAAGCCTATTATCATCAATTCACTAAAGAACTTGCACAGGTTGGTTTTGCGCAGAACTTAGATGAGTTCACCCAAAAAATGAGAAAAATTAAAAAACAGGGCTTTTATTTATCAGAAGGTGAGATTGACCCTATGGTTTGTGGTCTCTCCGTGCCAATTCGTTTTTCAAACAAAGAAGCCCCTATTGCCTTAACACTTGTTGCCTCTAAAAATCGTTTTGATTTCTTAAATGTCCAAAAATTAATTGAAATATTACAAAGTAATGCAGCACAAATTGAGCATAAATTTTCAACATTAATCGAAAATCAAAGTAACTAAGATGAGAATATTAAAAAATATTTACATTTTTTAGCGTTGTAAATATCAATAAATTCTCATATTATGATTATGTTCTTCAGCATGCTTTCCCAAAAAGCGTGAATTTCCTCAGAGAACTAAGCTCATCTTTGTATGGGCTTTTTTCTTGTTAAAGAAAACATGAAATAAAAAACCTTCTCTAAAGAAGGCTTTGATGACTGAAAAAAAGATTAACACATAATTTTATTAATCAATTTAGCTTCGACCAACATCTGCTCTGTTTGATCAGCACTCATCGCGACCAAATATTTACCATTAGAATAATAAAGTGAACCATCAGCATTGAGTGCATAACCTAATACACCGCGTTTCAATACTTTCTGTTCCCCATTAGAAGTAGATTGAATCAGCTCCCAATTACGCGGAATCACACCTGCAAACTTTTCACCTGCACTTTGATTTTGTTGCAACGCCTTCTGCGCTTTAATCAAATTACCTTCAACAAATAATTCTTCTTCAGATTTTTGTTTGGCTTTTGCAGGATTTCCACCTGAGGTTGATTTCAGTGATTCTCCTGTATAACGCTGCGTAAAGAAATCTAACCAGCCAATCACTGCTCGAATAATTTTAAACGGAGCATATAAAATATCTTTGAGTGAATTACCACTATGCTGATGATTTTTATAAGGACGTTTCAGGAAATAAAGCTGACCCGCTACATCAATTTTCGGTTTATAAAAATCGTAACGCGGATCACTGATAATCGTCTCTAATTCCCCAGTCTTGAGATTTAAACGGCAAATTTCTTTGGGCCCAACACTAACATTGCCTTGCTGATCATATGCAAATCCACAACTGTCATAATAAACAATATCAGGATTTTGAGGATCAAAACATGGATGCTCGTCTTGGCAATCCCCTTCAGTAATATATTGAATACGGCTTGAATCTAAACCCAAAACACAAAGGTGGCGTTCATAGGCATAACCCTTGCTTACAGATAAAATTAATCGTTGTTTTTGAACCTCATAATCAAGATGGTGCACAATAAATTCACTATTTCTCAGCACCAAAGCTTCTGGCAATTGCTGCTCGATTAACGATTTAATATAGATTGCGCAGCCATCCTGTAATCGTGCGGCATAAATCATCCGTTGATCATTTGTGAGCACTGCATCGACTGGAAAGATATATGAGAATTCATTTGGATCATCACGATTGGTCATGCCCATGAATTGAGCGCCAGTTCCCGTGGTTTTCCATTGTTTGCGCTGTTTAATTTCTTGCAAATTTTTCTTGTATTGCGTGACCGCTTGGCAGTCAATGGTCTGTGTTTTTTGATTTTGTATTAAGTACAGTTCTTGATTTGATAAATACAATAAAGATGACATGTAATCGTGTTCCTAACTTATCTTTTTTTAGCATCCACTATATTTTAACAATTCTATAGTGAATGCTTTGATTATTAAGCTTTCTATTCAATTTCAATAAGACTTTGAGGGTCAATACATTTAAGGCTGTTTTAAATATGGCCATGCAGCTTTCATATAAATAAACATCGACCATAAGGTCAAAATAACGGCTGCATAAAGTAACGCATACGCCCACATTTCTAATGGTTCCCAATTGAGTAGGAACACACTAATTGCAATCATTTGGAATGCAGTTTTATATTTTCCAACGGTCGAAACCGCAACACTGGTACGTGCGCCGAGTTCAGCCATCCACTCACGTAATGCAGACACGGTAATTTCACGAGAAATAATCACAATTGCAGCAAAAGCCATTGAAATTGTTGGTTGCCATTGCACCAATACAATGAGAGCAGAAGCAACCATCAATTTGTCTGCAACTGGATCAAGAAATCGTCCAAAAGCAGAGGTTTGATTGAGTGTACGCGCTAAATAACCGTCGAACCAATCGGTGATTGCTGCAAGTACAAAGATTGCAGTTAATACCAAATGGCGCATCATTCCCCCATGATGCTCCTCAATTCCGATCGCAGGTGGCCAGTAAGCAATCACCAAAAATACAGGAATAAGCGCAATACGTGCCAAAGTCAAAATATTCGGAATGTTCAGGATTCGCCCTGTACTCATAAACACCGCCATGTTGTTTGCTTCAAATATGCATGTCGCAGAAAGGATGTGTCGAGATTGTATCCATCTGTAAGCAACTTTATACGAAATGCAACCTAGTGTCGACTAGGCAAAAACAGCAACTGTCTGTCTTAACACCGCAATTAAGCGATTTTCACGATCCCACACATGAGCATATTCTGTTGCATAACCATGTTCAGCAAATTCAGTCACGACTTTATATTTGAACCAATCATGAATTTGATGTTGAATCGGATGCAGATAAGTAATATGCCATGTTAATGAACTGGCAGGTGCTGGAATTTTAAACATGGGTAATACACCCGGTGGCCACACATCCATCAACGCAAATAAATCTGCCAATTTCATTTCACGATTAGCATGTAAATTTGGGGCAAAACGCGCCCATCCACCAAAATCAGGAACTTTACTTCCTGCCATTGGATAGCTTCCTTCAGCCCAGCACAATTCAAATTGTTGCAAGCATTCTGGCATTAAGCCTTCTAGATAAAATGTCTTTTCCAACTGCTCGGCTGTGGGGTAATTTGGAATTTGAGGTAAATTTTCAACATGAATTCTTGATTCGCGTTGCAAACCAAAACTTGCGATTAAAATCGTTTGTACAGCATCATCCTGCCATAGTCTGATTTCTAAAGTTGTGACCGACTTTCCTTCTCTAAGCACTTCTGCAGTTAACTTGGCTTGACCATGTTGAACTGGTCCAACAAAACTAACATTACAGCTCAATAATTGTTTTGCTGCATCATTCACCGCGTAGATTGCCTTTTGGATGAGCAAACCTGCAATCAAACCACCAAATACCGTTCTACCCTGTAACCACCCTGATGGAATATCAATCCATTCTTGTTGCTCAATCTGTTGATACAACGAAAGTAATGACATGATTTTTCCTTTAATCTTCAATACAGCTTATCTTTCAATGTTTTTATACATTTGTGAATGATCATTGACTGAAAAATCGTTGACTCTTTATGTCAATTGGTCAAATTACTCATGTAGAATCTTATAAATTGTCCGTGCCAAAATCTCACCCAAACCGGGAACGAGCATCAATTCTTTTTCAGAAGCTCTGAGCACGCCTTGTATACCACCAAAATGAGTCAGTAAATCTCGACGACGTTTTGGCCCTAGTCCTGGAATCGCCTCCAATACCGAACTACTCCGACGTTTATCACGTTTTGCTCTATGCTTAGTAATCGCAAAACGATGCGCTTCATCTCGCACTTGCTGAATCAAATGCAAAGCCTTGTGGTCTTCAGCCAATTGAATCTTGGTGCCATCGGTGAAATGCAGCGTTTCTAATCCTGGTTTACGTCCTTCCCCCTTAGAGACACCAATCATAAAAGCATCAAGTCCAAGCTCTTGCATGACCTCTATTGCCATGTTTAATTGACCTTTACCACCATCAATCAAAAGTAAATCAGGCAACATATTCTTTTTATAACGGCGTATCAATGCTTGACGCATTGCGGCGTAGTCATCTCCCCCGGTGATATCCTGAATCGCAAACTGACGATAATCACGTTTGCGTGCACCACCCTGATCGAACACCACACAGGACGCAATTGGTGCTTCGCCCATGGTATGACTAATATCAAAACACTCAATCCGATCAATTGGTCTCCCAACCACTTGTTCAAGTTGATGAAACCGTTCATTGAGTTCTAAATGATTGCTCAATTTGCCTTTGATCGCATGCTGCACATTCATCTGCGCTAACTCTAGCCATTCAGCGCGTGTTTCACGTACTTTATGCTTAATTTGTACCTTTTTATTAAAGGTTTGCTGCAATGCATCCTCAAGTTGTTTCTTGTCTGGCACATCGACATTCACAATCAATTCTGTCGGAACTTCATCAGCCACTTGAAAATAAAAGTTCGCCATGAAGTCACTCAACATTTGCGCTAAATCATCACCAAGCATGTCAGGGAAATAACTTTTGCCACCAAGCATTCGACCATTACGAACATACATGATCTGTACGCAAGTCACACCCGCTTGATAAGCGATTGCTAAAATATCGGCTTCACCTTTGATTTTGAATACCGCTTGTTGGGCTTGAACTTCGCGTAATAAAGACAAACGATCTCGATAAAAAACCGCTTTCTCAAACTCAAGCGCTTCAGCCGCTTGTTCCATTTTGCCGATCAATTCCTGATTCAACTCTTTGGTATCACCTTGTAAAAATCGAATCGAATTATCAACATCTTCCTTATAGTCTTCTGGGCTAATTAACCCCACACACGGTGCTGTACACCGTTTAATTTGATATTGCAAACAAGGACGTTTACGTTGAGAAAAATAGCTATTCTCACACTGCCGTACATTAAATAATTTTTGTAAGGTTAATAGAGTATCACGGGCACTATATGCACTTGGATAAGGCCCAAAAAACTTACCAATTTGATGCTTACCTTTACCTCGACCACTGGCAATACGAGGATAAGGTTTATCTGAGGAAACAAAGATATAGACATAAGACTTATCGTCCCGCAGCATGATGTTATAGGGCGGACGATGTAATTTAATAAGGTTTTGTTCTAATAATAATGCTTCTGTTTCGGAACGAACAATCAATGTCTCGATATCATAAATACGTGCAACCAGAGCCTGTGTTTTGGGATGCTCAATAGTTTTTACAAAATAGCTAGAGACACGATTTTTTAGATTCTTCGCTTTACCGACATATAGCAACTCCCCATCTTTGCCCAGCATTTTATACACACCAGGCAATTGGGTCATATGCGTCAGTATTTTTTCAATGTGTTCACGCGCGTTTGAATTCACAGCAGACTTTCATGATCAGTAATGCTTTTGATGATGTAGTCTGCATAAATCAATTTCAAGTCAATTGAGCTAAAATCCATCAATTCAATCACTCAAATGATATCTATTATTTAAAAAATCGACTCAATACTTGATCAGCACTATTAAATGCAGACTTATTAAAGAAATCACAGGCTAGTTCATTTGTTGGAACGATTGGATTAACTTCTCTCGTCGTATGGTAAAAGCCCCAATACTCACGAGACTGATGGCGAATACGTGTATCTGCTAAATTAAACTCTGTACTAGGTTGAAATGCAGTCCACGCTGCATTTTGCCAAATTCCCTGATTTTGAATAGTACTACTGGTACTAACATGTGCAAGATTTTGTGTTGGATAAGATTCAATATAATCTTGAGTACTCAACTGAACTTGTTTTTGCCAACATGTTGCGCCTGAAGGGAATTTATCCTGAGTGGCGAACAATAACCCTTGAATAATATCTAGTGTTACATCGCTTATGAACGATGATGCTGTTGCTTGTCTTAAAAAGTATCGTATA
Organism: Acinetobacter sp. Z1; assembly: GCF_024296945.1. NCBI lineage: Bacteria > Pseudomonadati > Pseudomonadota > Gammaproteobacteria > Moraxellales > Moraxellaceae > Acinetobacter > Acinetobacter sp. Z1. The sequence continues at coordinate 3,219,184 of NZ_CP101115.1, forward strand.
TAGTCAGAAACCGCTAAGCCAGATAAGTCAACTTTCTTAAGCTGATAAGTAAGTTTAAATGCTGTTCTCTGCTCCAAATTATAAGGCTCATATTCTAGAACACTATCATTGAATACCGTTTTACGACCCACAATATAAGCGCCAGTCGTATTTTGCGGTGGAAATATAATTGATATGCCATTGCTGGTGATAAAGTTTCGAAGCGCTTCTGTCTGTAATTTTGGTGTTTCAGTATACGTAATCAAAAGATCAATATTTTTTATCTATTTGATACGATTTCTTTGTGAGCTTATTAGATTGATTTGCAGCTGAAAGATCATAGCTGTAAAAGGCTTTATTTTTCGGATCAACTGTCCCATAAATATCGTCAGTTTCTTCAGTACAAGCCACTAAACTTAAAAGACTTAATATTATCAATGCTTGTTTTTTCATTATCTTTTCTCATATTAAAAAAATCAGCTAAATTATCCTCATTTAAACCATTTGATACAATCAAAAATATAAAATTACTTTCTCAACGTGAAAAACATCCATAAAAAAACGCCCTTGCAGGCGTTTTGATAAATAAAATTAAAATACATAAGGTCTTATAAAAATAAGGAAAAACAATCCAATCATAATAAACCATTTTAAAAAGTAATAAAGCTGACGATTAGATTTTTTTAATGCTTTCGCTTTAATCCGTAACTGGTAAACATAGCCAAATGCTTTGTTCAGGCCACCTGTTTGATCACCGACTTCATTTGGTGAACTCGCAGCCGTCATGACACTTTTACCAAACCAATGATTAAACTTTTCCATTAAACGTGTTTTTAACGGTCGCTCAACATCAGCAAAAAAGATAATACGATTCTGATCAGTCGTGTTTTCTGCATAATGAATATAGGTTTCATCGAACACTACACTTTCGCCATCACGCCAAGAATAACGCTGACCATCGACATCAATAAAACAACGATCATCATTTGGGGTAATTAGACCTAAATGATAACGTAATGAACCTGCATATGGATCTCGATGACGTACCAAACGACTATCAGGAGCAAGTTCTGTAAACATCGCCGCTTTAATCGTTGGAAGTGTTTTTAACAGTGCCGTTGTTTTAGGGCAAAGCTCAGCAGCCGATGGATGCGCAGAGTCATACCATTTTAAATAGAAACGTTTCCAACCTGTTTTAAAAAATGAGTTAAAACCTAAGTCATCGTAACTACTTGAAGCTTTGATGCCACCTTTATTATATAAGGCTTGCGCTTCATCTCGAATCATTTCCCAATTTTCGTCAAGAATTTTCAAATCCTTAAAGTGTTGCGTATCAATATAGGGTTGATTCGGCACTTTGGAAAAAAGATACATTAAAAAATTGATCGGTGCGAACAATGTTGAATGGTCAAAAAACTGACGATAAAACGAATGTCTAACCTTACCACGGCGATGTACATACAACGCCGAAATGATAAAAATCGCTAATATGATCCATTTAATCATTGAAATCGACACAAAAAAACTAATCGGCAAATTTTAACATCATCCATTATAAATTCTAGGATGTTTTAATACATTCAAGTTATATCAAGTCAAATAAATAATTTACAAAATAAAAATCAACAACTTAAAATAAAAAATTATTTACTCCTTAGCTCGTTTTTAGCCTGATACATCCTAGCATCAGCTTCTTGTATTAAAGTGGAAGCATCAATATAACCTTCTACATGATCAGTTTGTTTTATACCGATACTAAGAGTAATGCTTGGTTCAAAGCGAACAATATACTTTAATAATCTAGGTACAAAACTTTCCATTGCTTGCGACTCTGTACAGCGAGGAAATATGATACAAAATTCGTCGCCACCATATCGAAAACAATGATCATCAAGTCGAGCTACATGCCTTACTGCATCTGCAACCACTTTAAGAATCTCATCACCTTTAGAATGTCCAAAAGTATCATTTATATTTTTAAAATTATTAATATCAATAAAAACCACTGTTACAGGTTCTAATGAGCGTTCAGCAGTACAAATGGTTGTATGTAATGTACTATTTAAATGTCTGACATTTAGTAAACCAGTCAACGCATCTGTTTGAGATAACGCCTCCATCTGCTGTGCTCTATCCTCAAGTACATTCGCATACTGCTCGATCTTTTCTTTAGAAGCTTTTAATTCGCTGACCAAACTCCAAATATAGGTCTCGACTACCAACGAAATATCAAACATAAACAATTTTTCTAATGTTGTAATTATTTGAAGGAAGTCTTCAGTATTTCCAAGCTGTTCATTTATAAGCATAATTAATCTATATTTAAGTTGGTATATTGCTGATAAATATAATTTTGGCTCAACTCCAATTCTCTTATGAACTAGACCAATTCTAAGTCGATTATTGACATAATTAGCATCATAATTTCCTGAAAAAAGTTCTGTTAAATATTGTCTCTGAGCACGTTGCAAACGAGATAAAGTATCGACATCTCCTATTAATGTTGCAATTTCAGAAATAGACGTTTGCTGTTGATAAAAATCGATAATCACTTGATCAAATAAATGCTCTAATTTATTGCCGAGCTGCATCATTCTTTGCAGCTCTACATTACTTAAACAGAGTAAGGATTTCCTGTACTCTATTTCATCACTTGAAATATGCATTTGTTTCATCAAGGTTTGGTCTGTTGGTTTCATTCCTATCCACCTGTATCCAAACATACCTTTATCATCGTTAATTTTTTACTTTTTATAATCTTTTGATTAACGCCTTATAGCTGTTTGAGTAGTTAAACATTACTAAATAAAAAATTACAATTTACAAGTTTTTTAATAATTCTAATTAATACGAACATAACTAACAATTTTTGTCAGCCTATCGGTTATTCCTTAAATTAACATTATGTCAAAGTTGTAAAGTAAAGCATAACTTAAGGATAAATAAAGATATAAACACATAATAAGATTATGCAATAAATAGACCAATTTAATAAAAAGCAAATAAATATTTTTCTTCTATTTCCATTCAATAAAATATTTTTTTAAATTTCGCTAAACAATAAGATTGGACTAATAAACTAAGAATAGTAAATTCAATCCATAAGACATCAAAAAAACAAGAAGGAAAACATTAACCATTGTTTTTTAATAAAAATTTAAAGTATTTTTTTTGAAAAACATTCGATTTCCGAATAGCAATAGAATAGATGACCCTAGCGTCACGGCTTGATACAACTTGTTATGTCCTTTTTGGATATAGTTATCGTAAGATTAGCGAAGCATTTTTATGTGCTTAATCGCACATTCGCTTTATGACATCAACTCAGAATCCTCCACAACAAGGGAGATCAGGCATGATCCACGCTGGCAATGCCATTACCGTCCAAATGCTTGCGGACGGAATTGCAGAATTCCGCTTTGACTTACAAGGTGAGTCGGTTAATAAGTTTAACCGTGCAACCATCGAAGACTTCCAAGCAGCAATTGCTGCAGTTAAAGCCAATAACGACATTAAAGGCTTAGTTGTTACCTCTGGTAAATCAACGTTTATTGTTGGTGCTGACATCACTGAATTTGGCGATAACTTCGCTGCTGGTGAACAAGCAATTGTTGATTGGCTTATGCCTGTACATGACGTCTTCAATAGCTTTGAAGATTTAGACATCCCTAAAGTTGCTGCGATTAATGGTACAGCGCTTGGTGGTGGTTTCGAAATGTGCTTAGTGTGTGACTACCGTGTCATGTCTGAGCAAGCTCAAGTTGGCTTACCAGAAATCAAACTCGGTATCTATCCTGGTTTTGGTGGTAGCGTACGTTTAAGCCGTGTCATTGGTATCGACAATGCTGTTGAATGGATGGCAATGGCGAACCCTAAAAAACCAGCTGCTGCACTGAAAGATGGTGCTGTAGATGCGGTTGTAGCTGCTGACAAACTTCAAGAAGCTGCAGTTGACCTCGTTAAACAAGCGATTGCGGGTCGTTTGAACTGGAAAGCAAAACGTCAAGAAAAATTAGACGCAATTAAATTGAACCCACTTGAACAAATGATGGCGTTCAATACCGCAAAAGGTGCGGTACTTGCAAAAGCAAACCCTGCACAATACCCTGCGCCAAAATTGTTACTTGACTCATTACAAGCAGGTGCAAGCCTTACACGTAATGATGCATTAAAAGCAGAAGCTCAAGGTTTTGCAAAAGCAGCAATTACTCCACAAGCAGGTGCATTGATTGGTTTATTCATCAATGACCAAGTTGTGAAGAAGACTGCGAAGAAATATGAGAAAGGTGCTCACCCTGTCAACCAAGCAGCTGTTTTAGGTGCTGGTATCATGGGTGGTGGTATTGCTTACCAAGCGGCAAGCAAAGGCACTCCAATCATCATGAAAGATATTGGTAACCCACAACTTGCTTTAGGTATGAAAGAAGCGAATGGCTTGTTAACTAAACAAGTTGAACGCAAAAAAATGAAACCTGCGCAAATGGGTGAAACGCTTGCTCGCATCCGTCCAACTTTAAGCTACGATGAGTTTAAAGAAGTAGACATCGTGATCGAAGCGGTAACAGAGAATCCTAAAGTAAAAGGTATCGTACTTGCAGAAACTGAGAAAAATGTTCGTGACAACACGATTATTGCTTCAAACACTTCAACGATTTCAATTACACGTTTAGCAGAAAACTTACAACGTCCTGAAAACTTCGTAGGTATGCATTTCTTCAACCCAGTACACATGATGCCATTGGTTGAAGTGATTCGTGGTGAGAAAACTTCTGAAGAAGCGATCGCAACAACTGTTGTTCTTGCTCAAAAAATGGGTAAAACACCAATCGTTGTAAATGACTGCCCAGGTTTCTTGGTTAACCGTGTATTGTTCCCTTACTTTGGTGCATTCGATCTTCTTGTAAAAGATGGTGCGGATTTCCAACAAGTTGACAATGTGATGGCGAAATTCGGCTGGCCTATGGGTCCTGCATACTTAATCGATGTTGTTGGTATCGATACTGGTGTTCATGGCGCAGAAGTGATGGCTGAAGGTTTCCCTGACCGTATGAAGCCTGACTACAAAGGTTCGATCGAAGCAATGTATGAAGCAAAACGTCTTGGTCAAAAGAATGACGTTGGTTTCTATAAATACGTGTTAGACAAGAAAGGTAAGAAAGCGAAAACTGTTGATCCAACAGCTTACGAAATCATTGCGCCTTTCGTTACTGGTGAAAAACGCGAGTTTGACAACCAAGAAATCATTGACCGTATGATGCTTGCTTTCTGTAACGAAACAGTTCGTTGCTTAGAAGACAACATCGTTGCAACTGCTTCTGAAGCAGATATGGCGATGATCATGGGTGTAGGTTTCCCTCCATTCCGTGGTGGTCCATGCCGTTACATCGACCAAACAGGTGTTGCTGAATACGTTGCGCTTTGCGACAAATATGCACACTTAGGTAAGGCTTATGAAGCGCCACAAATGTTGCGTGACATGGCTGCTAACAACACAAAATTCTACGGTTAAGGAGCGACGTGAATGGCTACTTTAAATCCACGTGACGTTGTGATTGTTGATGGCGTTCGTTCTGCCATGGGCAAATCACGTAACGGTATGTTCCGCAATGTACGTGCCGACAGTTTATCTGCTGAATTAGTACGTGCACTTGTTGCTCGTAACCAGTTTGATACTAACGAAGTTGAAGATGTAATCTGGGGCTGCGTAAACCAAACTTTAGAGCAAGGTATGAACATTGCTCGTAACATTGGTTTATTGGCTGACATTCCTAAGACTGCTGGCGGTCAAACAGTAAACCGTCTTTGTGGTTCTTCTATGCAAGCAATCCATACGGCTGCTGCACAGATCGCTACAAATCAAGGTGATGTATTCATCATCGGCGGTGTTGAGCACATGGGCCACGTAGGTATGATGCACGGCATCGACCTTAACCCAGAAGCATCTAAACACTATGCAAAAGCATCGAACATGATGGGCTTAACAGCTGAAATGTTAGGTCGTATGAATCAAATTTCTCGTGAAGAACAAGATGCATTCGGTGTTGAATCACACCGTCGTGCTTGGGCTGCAACACAAGAAGGCCGTTTCAAAAACGAAATCGTGGGTGTTGAAGGTCATGATGCCAATGGCTTCAAGATCCTTTGCGACATCGATGAAGTAATTCGTGCTGATGCAAACCTTGAAGCATTCAAAGCATTGAAACCAGTTTTTGATCCTAAAGGTGGTTCAGTAACAGCAGCAACTTCTTCTGCGCTTTCTGACGGTGCATCTGCAATGTTGTTGATGTCAGCTGAACGTGCTGCATCTTTAGGTTTGAAACCTCGTGCTGTGATTCGCTCTATGGCGATTGCAGGTTGTGATGCTGCGATCATGGGTTACGGTCCTGTTCCAGCAACTCAAAAAGCGCTTAAACGTGCTGGTTTAACGATGGCGGATATCCAAACTATCGAATTAAACGAAGCATTTGCTGCACAAGGCTTATCAGTCATGAAAGGCTTAGGCGTTTATGACAAACAAGACATCATCAACTTGAATGGTGGTGCGATTGCATTGGGTCACCCATTAGGTTGTTCTGGTGCACGTATCACAACGACTTTGTTGAACGTAATGGAACAACAAGATACACAAATCGGTCTTGCAACCATGTGTATCGGTCTTGGTCAAGGTATCGCGACAATTATCGAACGTGTTTAATTGACACTGAGATAAACGAAAAATCCCCGCAAAGTGCGGGGATTTTTTTATGTGATAGAAATTCTTTTCTAGACTATATTGAATTTTTAAAATACAAATGTCCACTGTAGACAGAACAACACCCAGCAAATTATTATCCTAAGTTCCAAAAACTATAAGGTTCTAACAATGTTTAAAAATATGGCAGCCGATTTAATGGGAACCAGTGATATCGGGAAGATTATTGAACCTCAAGATTATGATAAGACTGATATTGATGACTACATTTTCCATGAAGACAATGAAAAGATTTTCTTTTTAATCAAAGCAAAAACTGATGAGTACTGCTTTACGAACACTTCATTTATTCACCTTGATGGTACCAGTGCTGTTAGTAAAAAACGTACACTCTATCGCTATCCATATAAACATCACCAAATTAGCCAAGTTCTACTCGAAACAGCTGGAACTGTAGATCGTGATGTAGAAATAAAGTTTAAACTTGGCGCAACCAGTTATTCAATAGATATTGAAAAATCTCAAATTGAGAAAGTGCGAGATTTATATAAGGCATTATTTAGCATTGGTGAAGCTTGTAAAGAAATCGAGCGTCAAATGAATTCGTTGGTGATTACTCAGCAAGCTGTGAATAATATGTTCTCATTACGTGAACTACCTGAACAAATTTTACTGAACCTACCTGATATTATTTCGCAGACAACGATTCAAGTTGAAACTAAGTTCACTGAACGTCGTAAGCAAATAGAAGATTATGATTTTTCAATCATTTTTGAGCGTTATCTTAAACAGTAATAAAAAATCCCCGCATATCGCGGGGATTACTGATTTAAGCTATATATTTAAAACTTAACGTGTGAAAAAATTATTTTGTGGACTATTTAAACCATCTCGAATTTGTTGCTGCAACCTTACAATATCATCTATACTGACTTTCATCGTTCCTTCACGAAAGGCATTAGCATTGTCTGGGTTAATTTTCAAAGGTTCTAGCATTTTAAACAAACCATTGGTTGGATCAGATGATTGAAAACCTGAAGCAACAGCTAAAATATATTCTTGTAAATAAGCAGGATATTGAGAGATATCAGGCTGTAAGACTTTTGCTTGGTAATTAAATGTACCAGTAGTTTCATTTACTTCAGCATTCTGTATGCCAGTATGAACTTTATATTGCTGATGCTCTAAAGCTTGTCTTACTTTTTTATCTTCTTGAAATGGTACAAAACCAACTTCCTCACGTAACTCTGACTCAGCCATAATTCGAATGGTTGGTAGTGTTGTCACTTCATCTGCTTGAACTGTTGGCAAACCAAGCACAGAAGCAAATATAATCATAAAAGCTGATTGTTTTAGAATGTTCACGTTTACTTACTCCAAAATCAGTCGCCAAAAAATGAAAAATAAAAGCATCTATTAAATAGGCTACAACAAAGTGCCTTTTAAATCAGTACAGGTCAGATAAACGGTACATTTCATTCGAATTTTGTACTTTATCTAGGCAAGTACAAATATGCTCACCTGTTTAATCTTTGTAAAATTTGACACCTTTAGCAAAAAAAACCTCGCTTCTCTGAACTTATTTTATTATTGTCCTATCAATATTTTATAAATACTAAATATTTTTTAATTTTTAGAATTCAAATTATTAGGAGAAAGGAATGTTTTTAAAACTGACTCAATCATCAATAAGTATTGCTATTCTTGGGGTACTTTTAACTACAACAGGCTGTGCAACCAAAACCCTAATTAGCAAGGACAATAAAACCTATACGCGTACAACAAAAGTGACATTAGTTGAAGATACCGTAATTGCTTTTGGACGACCTGCACAAGCTTCAGCAAATTTACCGCGAGATAGCATTGTTATCGCAGGTCAAAAAAATAGTTATATTTTGACGCAAGGTGGTGCGCAATTTGTAAGCTTGATCAATAAACTCGATCCTAAAAATATTCAGATTACTCGTGACCTAAATTTTTATTCAGAAAAGAATGATGGTTACTTTTCAGGTACTTTGCCACTTTCATATGTAAAGCTAAAAGAAGATTTGAGTAAAAAAGACTTAGAGTTTTTTATTGAAAATGGAGCGAAAGAGTGTTCATCATCAAGTGATGAACGTATGAAAGCGCAGCGCTTTTGTTTTGATATTAAATTAGCGGGTGTGGTTTACCCTACTGCCAATAATCTCAGCTCTTTGAAAGCATTAAGTAAATCTTATCAAGTTACGATTTATACCAACCAACAGGAAAGCTATAAGTCGAAATCAGGTATGAACCCTTTTGAAAAGTTAGTTTTATTACCTTTCGCAGTCGCAATTGATGTCGTGAGCTTACCGTTCCAAGCTGCTGAAAAGATTTTTGATTAAATAATAATAGGTCTTTGAATTTTCAGCTCTGACTATTTCAAAGACCTTAAATATTCAATGCGTTACATTGTTTTGATTTAAATCAACTATGTGTCTCTTCTTCACCTTCATTATCAAAAGTCTTGGCAATCTTCTCAATATTTAAACTTTTCGCCATCGCATCAAAAATGTCTTTATACACACCTTGCTGCTGATAAAGTTGATGATGTTCACCATGCTCAACAATTTCACCATCTTGCATCACATAGGTGTAGTCAGCATCAATAATCTGCGAAAGACTATGCGAAATAATAATGACGGTACGCTCTTGTTTAATTTCATCTAGACTCTGTTTGATCTGTTCAGTAGCAATTGCATCTAGACTTGCTGTTGGTTCATCTAAAAATATAATTGGCGGATTCTTGAGGAACATACGTGCAATCGCAATACGTTGCTGTTGCCCACCTGAAAGTAACAAAGCGTCGGATTGATAAGCTTTGGGCAATTTCAAAATTTGATCATGAATCGATGCTTTTTTTGCTGCTTGGATAATTTCCTCTTCGGTAGCATCCATTTTTCCATAGCAAATATTGTCTTGAATGCTTCCTTGAAAAATATGATTTTTTTGTAATACTAAGCCGATATGATCTCGCAAATATTCTGTATCTATATCTTTAAGATCAATTCCATCCATCAAAATTTGTCCGGATTGAGGTAGATAAAACTTATCCAATAGACTAATTAATGTGGATTTACCTGCACCTGATAACCCAACCAATGCAGTAATTTTATTGGGTTGAATGATCATATTAATATTCTTGAGCGCATGATGACCATTTGGATAATGAAAATCGACCTGCTTTAATTCAAATTGTCCACGAAGTTGTAAGGGTTTGTGTTGACCCGAAGTTTCGATCTCATGATCTGCCTCAAGAATCTGAAAGAAACTTTCTGCATATATCATGGCATCATTGACTTCATCATAAATACGATGCAATGAACGAATTGGAGCAGAAACATTATTGAATAATAAAATATGAAACATGATCATACCAATACTCATGTCACCCACTAGGACAAAATAAGCGGTAAGGATAATGATAAATACAATGCCAATTTGTTCGGTAAAAGTCTTTACTCCATCAAAAATAAAGCTAATTTGACGGATGTGCATCTGATTATCAGTCAGTTGTTTTTGTAAAATGAGCTGCTTCTCAGCCTCTACTTTTTCACGGTTAAAAGATTTAATCACCGTAATTGAATTGATAATACTCAAAATTCCCTGACTTTTACGCTCTCGTCCATCGCGTAAACTTCTTCTTACGCCCCCTAATTTTTGTGCTTGTTTGAACGTCAGCCAAAAATAAATAGGAACAATCGATAATGCGACTAATCCAATCCAAAAGTTAGCGTAGAACATCAATCCCAATGCCAAAATAGCACTGCTAAAAAGAGGAAGAATATCAATAAAAAAGATTTGAATTAGACGTGTAATCGAACCTATCCCGCGATCAATACGCGTTTGTAATTTGCCAGCTTGATTATCATCTTGAGTAAAAAATGAAAGTCGATAACTTAGAAATTTTTCAATAATCGATTGCGCAACATCTTGCGATACCATGATTCTTAAACGTTCACCAAACAACTTTTGTCCAAATTGGATCAGAGTGCTTATGATTTCCTTGGAAAGTAGAATCACACTGATCGTCACCAAAATATGCCAGCCTTCGTTCAGCCCTTGTCCTGCTTCAACTAGGTGGTTAATCTGATCAACAGCATATTGCAGCGTGAGTGCGTTTACTTGAGCAGTTAATGCGCCAATCAGCGTAAGAATCAGGGTAACGATGACCAGTAATTTATAAGGTGCAACGAAAGGTCGAACTTTATTAAAAAGCTGCCATAAATTCATGGTTTTGACGTTCATTCTCCATTGTTTGATTCAAATAGAATTATCACTTAGCTATACCGATTACTTGTTGCTAGGCTTCATTTTCCCAAGTACCCATTCAGATAACGCTATAATTCATCTTCCAAAACCTCAACATTGTTTTTCTTAATTCTCTCCATCTTGGCATTCAATTTAAGTACATCTTGATAAAGCGAATTGAATTTTTTCACTTGTGCTGACTCATGAAATAAGATGGTTTTATCTTTCGCCTGCCATTGATACTTTTTAAGCATGTCAAACATCGCTTGAGCTTTTTCAATAATTTGTTGCTCAATCGGGAAAATGTCATGCGCTTTGTCGGATTTTAAATTATTTGCCAATTTCGTTTGTAAAGATGCTCTCATTTCCTTCTCGATTGCAATTTTTTGGGCTTGATCAATCGCATCAGCATGTATTTTTTGACGGCGTTTTTCATATTCAGAGGAAATACGACGCACATCTACAAACATTTTTTCAGTTTCTTGATAGTTTTGTTTACGATCTTGATCCAAACGCCCAACATCTAAAAAAGTATCCCAATGTGCAGCTTTTAACGCTCTGAGATACTCATTTCTGGCTTCGATATTTTGCATCCAATAAGTCAGTAGAAACTCTGACATTAATTTATAATCACCAGATAAGCGATCATCCTGTATGTCCAATGTGACAGGTGTGGTCCAATCTTGAGCTTGACCATAGAGCATTTTCATTTTCTCAGCCATAACCACTTCAAACATATGCTGATTATTCACTGCATTGCTTTTTTTAATCTGCTGGTATAGAAAAAAAGAACCGATACATACCACGATTACAGTTATCAATATGATAAAACGGCGCATGCTGCCTCCAAATTTAATTATATTTTTTATGTCCTTGATTTGATTCTAATCAATAATCTATTCGACTGAAGTATTTTTTATTTCATTTCTCGTAACGGAGCATTACATTTTACTCGCTTTAAATTCAGCAGGTTCGCCCTTATTATCTCTGTTATTGATAATTGTAGAGATTTACTATGCGCGTAGATATCTGGTCAGATGTGGTCTGCCCTTTTTGTTATATTGGCAAAAAACGTCTTGAACATGTGGCAGCAGAAGCTGGTATCGAACTTGAAATTCATTGGCATAGTTATGAACTTGATCAAAATGCCCCTGCAAAGCATGACACATCGAACACTGAACGTTTAGCTAAGAAATACGGTCGTAGCTTTGCAGAAATGGAAGAAATGGAACGTAATGTTGCAGCTATGGCGGCATCGGAAGGCATCGATTTCCAGTGGCAAAAAGCCAATTCAGGCAATAGTTTTAATGCACATCGCATCATTCACCTTGCACAAAGTAAGGGCTTAGGCAATGAAGCGAAAGAAGCCTTTTTTCATGCATACATGACTGAAGGTCTTGCGATTGGTGAACGTGAAGTTGTAGAGGAAATCGCCTCTCGTATCGGTTTAGATAATGCAGAAGTGGAATATGTATTGGATACAGATGAACTCGCTGATTTTGTTCGTCATGATGAAAAAATTGCGCACGAACAACTCAAAGTCACGGGTGTTCCCTTCTTTGTATTTGATCAAAAGCTTGCATTGTCGGGTGCCCAACCACGAGAAGTTTTTTTACAAGCATTACAACAAGCTCAATCTGCATCAACTGAACAAATTGAGCAAACCGATGCAGCTCAATGTAATGATGAACAGTGTGAAATTAAGCATTAATTTTTTCTAAGAGATGAATCTCAAATGATCATTTGAGATTCAAATTTTCTAACCCCTCTATATTTATGATGCTAATTCAACCAATTATCCTTAAATCAGCACCATTTATCCTTTGATAAAATTTCTGTAACAAAGTGAAGTAATTTATTGCTCAACTTTTGAGTCATGATTATGTGAAGACAATCACAACCCACACATAAATTTATAGATACTTATTCATAAAACCATCTATTTATCCGATTCAATTTTTTAAAATGTTTATATTTCAAAGCTAAAACATGATCAAAATCTCTATTTAGACTATTTAAATGAGATTTTCTACTAACTTACACCCTATAGATTTTGCATGGTTTTCTTCTATAATCGTCATAAAGTGACATTCTTTTGTTATTAAAATGCAAGAGTTACAAGCCTTAATAAATGGTCAGATTCAACCAGAACAAATATGCATACAACAGCTTGTAGCATTGGCAAAACAGCATACTTTAGTAAGCAAGACTGAATACAAACTGATAGAAGATGCTGTGAATATTGTACTCATTCATTATTTAAAACAGGCTCAAGCCTATCTCTAAGGAAACTATCAATGGACGTATTAGAGAAAGCATTATTGGTTGATGAGCTCAAGCATCTCGTTGTTGGGCTTAATAATGATAAAACATCACTGTTTGAAATCGCAAAATCGAAACAGCGAATTAAGGATATTTGTGCATCTTGTGATGATCCTACTTTTCAAGATCAACTCACGCCTTTCAAAAAATTTATTCAACAAGAAGAGTTTTCTGCGGAAGAATTAGAGAAATTTGGTTTTAGTATGACCTATCGCGGCACATTTAATTTTATGGGGCGTGTTGAAAATACGTTATTTGCTTCTGGTGAAATGGGTTGGGCAGCATTACGTCAAGCTCAACATTGGCAGATATGGGTTATTCGTCCATCATTATCTTTTCTGAAAAGCCCTTGGTTTACTTCAACTGAGCAAGCATTAGATTGGTTAAAAAATACTGGTCAAAGTTATGTCAAAACGGATGAAGAGCTGAAAAGTCTTATTCCTGTACTTGAACCTATTCAAACACCAACCGCTGATGCAGCTGTGAATTCCAATCAAACACCAGCAAAAGATACAATATCGATTATCAGAGAACAAAGTATCCATTTTGAATCGCAGCTTCAGGCCATCATCGAAGAAAAAATTCAACCCGTGACAACTGCAAAACCACTGGAATCACAAACCAATTTACGTGCAAAATCAAGTTTTAGACAAAATCAGTCTATTGCAAATTTAAATAATAAAGCCAAGCCTGTTGCACTGAAAGATTTTAATTTAGATGGCTTAGTTTGTCGGTTGGAACGCATCGATCCAAAAACCTTTCCATCGTTGTATCGTGTAGATTTACATGACGAAATTGATCAAAATATCAAAATTGATTGGCTCTATTTAAAAGCTGAAAATGATGTACAACCAGTTTGGTCAAAAGCACAAATTTTTGTGGCGGAACAGCTCTATGCCCAAGGGCAATTTTCTCATTATGTCGTCTTGATTGGTACTCATAGTATTGAATATGCGACTACTGTTTTCCAAACGTACACCGATCAAAGACATACTAAAACCAGTTCAATTCATCAAACTGATTGGGTCACATTCAAACAACATTACCATCAACATGAGCTACTATTTAATGAATGCATCATGAACGGTAATCTAGTTTGGCAGCGTGATGAACGAGCATATCCTTATATTCCCGTGTCTTTCATTAACACCAAAAAATTTATTCCTTTTGATGAAACCACTGCAACTTTTTTGACCCCAGTCATTTTATTGAAAGAGCATCAGAAAATTCGTGTGATACATGGGGCTGAACGTATTAAACTTTCAAATGAGGATCAAGCTTATCCTTATTTATTACTTGATCGTGCGGATGGTTATACATGGCAACTGATTCGCCAAGTGATTAGTCGTCTACCACAACCCATTTCAGTACACGACTTATATCAAGCATTAGAAGCCGCTGACGTTACATAAATAATTAAATCTACGAATACCATAAGTCATCACTACTTGATGAGTAGTTGATGGTTTATTTAATTTCAGAACAACAATATCATTCTGTTTTGCAGCTTTTTGTGTCTATCTATTGATTTTATTAATGAAATAATCAAAAGTTAAACGAAGAACAACATAAAAGTTTGAATCATGAATATTTTGCAACCAACGGTATCAATTCGTATATTTTATAGCTTAATTGCACTTTCTTTAGGTACGGCGACACTGACACATGCTACTGAGCAGCAAACGCATGAGCCTAATAGCAAAAATAGCGAGGATTTTTTAGACTATGTTCCAAAGTTGGTGGATGCAACGCCAACAATACTCCCTGAACAGGCTAACTACCCGATTGTTCCACCGACATCTGAAACTGAAGACAAAACTTGGCTTGATCGCAAACAACGTGATATTCGCAATTGGGCTGACAAAACTTCTGTCAAAATTGATGATTGGTTTGGTGATGTTGATCCTGAAAAACCTGCAAATGCTACGATTCGCTTTATGCTGGATAACTATTGGAATGAATATGATCAGTACGAAGTTAAACCTCGTATTCGCGGTAAAATTAAACTTCCAACATTAGAAAAAAAACTAAGTGTGGTGTTTGGTGATGACTCTTTGGATGATGAGTTTGATAACAATATTACTAATACCAATAACCAACCGAATCAAGATCCTGATAAACGATTTGATTCTAAACAAACACGTGACAGTAATGGTTCGATCGCGCTACGTTGGTCAAATTTTTCTAAAAAAATTCCCTTTGAAACAGATGCAGATATAGGTCTACGTTCAGGAGATGATGTTTATCTTCGTTTAAAAGGTGAAAAGCACTGGGAATTAGATAACGATTTTCATTTTAACGCTGAACAAATCTATCGTTATGGCAGTAAAAGTGAAAATTATCTCCGCACGAAATTAGAGTTGATTCATGCTCGACCAAATCAACCTTTTTTATCAAATCAATTCACTTTAACTTATGCAGATAAGCAAGATGATGATCTATGGTGGGATAATCGAATATTCCGTCAGCATCAATTCTTTGCACATAACAACTTTAATTATGGGATTTACACAGGCGGTTATTATAACAACAATGATTTACGCTTAAATAGCTGGGGTCCATTTGTATCATGGCGTCAACCACTTTGGCGTGAATGGTTCTATGTACAAGGTGATGTGAGTTATCTCAACGACCACCGCGCTGATCGTAATCACTTTGTGAGTACCTTCGTTCGACTTGAAACCTTATTCTAATTATAGATGATTACAATACATGCCCTATTGAGTACTCAGTTGGGCATTTAAAAAAAGTGACTTAGGATTAAATTAATCAGAATCTTATGTCTCTTGGAAATGATCAATTTTGCGTAACTCACTGTATATGCAAAATGATCTAAATTATTTAAATATTCCTGCGGATAAACAAGACAATCATTTCAGCTATCAGATGAGCTTTGAAGCGCACTTCTGATGAAAATAGCAGCACAACTGTGGATAAGTTGAAACTTATCCATACGCATAAAAAAACCTCCGCCGAAACAGAGGTTTTTTATCAAAGCACTTATTTCAATAATAAGCTATTGATACGTTTCACATAGGCCGCAGGATCTTCTGGTAATCCACCTTCAGCAATCACCGCCTGATCAAAAATCACATTGGCCAAATCATCGAACTGAGCTGAGTTCTCTAATTTTTTCACCAATGGATGTTCAGGATTAATTTCTAAAGTTGGTTTAATCTCAGGAACTGCTTGTCCTGCTTGTTTCAACATACGAATGAGTTGCGGAGAAAGCTCACCTTCACTGGTCACTAAACATGCTGGTGAATCAACCAAACGTGTAGTCACACGTACTTCTTTAGTTTTATCTTTTAATGAACTACTTAAACGATCAACAACGGGCTTAAATTGTTCTGCTGCTTGCTCTAAAGCTTTTTTCTCTTCAGCATCCTGTAAGTCGCCTAGATCAACCGCACCTTTTGAGACATTTTGTAATGGTGTGCCATCAAACTCAAATACAAAGTTCATTGCCCACTCATCGACACGATCTGCCATGAGTAAAACTTCAATGCCCTTTTTCTTAAACAGTTCTAGCTGTGGTGAATTTTTTGCAGCAGTTAAGCTATCCGCAGTTACGTAATAAATCGCTTTCTGCCCTTCTTTCATGCGTGCTTTATAGTCTGCAAAAGAAGTATTGATTTCATCGCTAGTTGAAGTCGCATAACGCAATAATTTGAGGATACGCTCACGATTACCCGTGTCTTCACCTAGACCTTCTTTCAACACTGAGCCAAACTCGGTATAGAAATTCTTGAATTTCTCTTGGTCTTTTTCATCTTCCGATTTCGCTAAACCATCAATCAATGTCAACACGCGACGTGCATTACCTTCACGAATGGTTTTTACATCACGGCTTTCTTGCAATAATTCACGGCTGACGTTCAGTGGCAAATCAGCACTATCAACGACACCTTGTACAAAGCGTAAATAATTTGGAATTAAATTATCCGCTTCATCTAAGATAAATACACGTTTTACATACAACTTGATGCCAGCTTTCGCTTCGCGAGTGAAAAGATCCTGTTTGGCTTGGCTCGGAATATACAATAATTGGGTATATTCAGTACTGCCTTCTACACGGTTATGCGCCCATGCCAAAGGTTCTGCAAAATCGTGACTTAAGTTTTTGTAGAACTCAATATATTGCTCATCAGTAATTTCATTTTTACTGCGTGTCCATAATGCACTTGCAGAGTTAATCGCTTCCCATTCATCCGTCTTGACCATTTGACCGCCTTTAGGCTCTTCACCCTCAGCGACCTCTTCCTCCTGCCATACTTCTTTTTGCATTTCAATTGGCAAACTGATGTGATCTGAATACTTATTAATGATCTGCTTAACTTTCCAAGACTCTAAATATTCGAGTGCATCATCACGTAAATGCAAAATGATATCCGTACCACGACTTTCTTTCTCAATTGTTTGGACTTCAAACTCACCCGTGCCGCCACTAATCCAGCGCACACCTTCCGCGTGATCTAAACCTGCACGGCGTGATTCAACAGTAATTTTATCAGCAACAATGAAGCCTGAATAAAAACCAACACCAAACTGACCAATCAATTGCGCATCAGCTTTCTGATCACCGCTTAATTTTGACATAAAATCTTTGGTACCTGATTTTGCAATCGTACCTAGATTTTCAATCGCCTCTTGCTGGCTTAAACCAATACCATTGTCCGAAATCGTGAGTGTTTTATTGTCTTTATCTAAACTGACACGCACACGTAAATTGGGATCATTTTCATAATAATCAGGATGATTAATCCCTTCGAAACGCAATTTATCACACGCATCAGATGCATTAGAAACCAACTCACGCAGGAAAATTTCTGGGTTGGAATAAAGAGAATGCGTTACCAAATGCAATAACTGAGCAACTTCAGCTTGGAAACTATAATTTTGTGCAACTTGTTCACTCATAAATCACTCCTTATCTGTGAGGCTTAATCTTTGGAATGATTTATGAATGGTGCATATCTTGGATTTTTCAATCCTAAAAAACGATTATTTCAATTAAAAATCAAATTAGAATGGTCCATTGCTTAAAACACGCTCTTGTAATAGTTGATCAAGCTGCTGTTGGCGCTGTAGATACGCGGTTTTAATACAACTGTTCTTTGCTCCACAGCTATTACGCTGTTTTAACCATGCAAACTGTCGATCTTTCTCCGCATCTCGGCCGCCCATTGGTAAAGCATGTAAAATAATTTGGTATGTTGTTGCAAGCTTGACATCAGCATCATTAAGTTCACGAGTATTACAAATCTGTTGCTCTGTTTTTAATTTAACGGCTTTACAGGAAAAACTAGCAGCGTGCGTTTGAGAAAACATCAATAAAGACATAAGCAATAATATTGGTGCTATAACAATTTTCACTTTTTGCTTCCTAAAACAATGACCTTATTTTGAGAATACAAAATCCGATGCTTACAACTTGTAGCTTTTTATATTGAAATTGAAAATCTGAGAAATAAAAAAACCTCACATTAAGTGAGGTTTTTACTAGGATATAATTTAGAACTTATAGCTATAACCCAAGGTATAAACTACTGGGTTAAGATCTAAATCAAATTTAGTCCCATCAATTAACTTCACTTCAGGGCTGATGTCTGCATAACGGACGTCCATGTATACACCCCAGTTTTTCGCATCTGCTGGTTGGAAGTTAAAACCCAATTGGCCTGCAAATCCATAGGCATTTTTTACGTCATCAGCAACGCCCTTTTCGTGCCATGCAATAAAAGCTGTACCACCAACGCCAATATATGGTGTAAAACGACTTGCGTTTTTAAAGTTATATTTTGCTGTAATGGTTGGTGGCAACTGGCGAACACTCGCCACTTTTTCACCATTCAATAACACATCATGATTAATTGGATTTGCTAGTAAAATTTCAGCTGAAAATGGAGTATCTCCAAAGAAATATTCAACCGAAGGTGTAAATGCAAATTCATAATCACCTTTAACTACCGCATCTGCTTTTAGAGTTGTATCTGCCGTTGGATCAATTAAGCTCGCACCGACCTTGACTTGAAATCCGCCTGCAAAAGCCGTTGAAGATAACCCCAATAATGCAACAACTAATATTTTTTTTAACATTCAAACAACCTCTTTAACAAATTATCTATCTTGTACATAATAATAGACATTATTTTTTACATTATGCAATACAGATTAAATCCGACTATTTTATTTATATTTATAAAACACTGAATAATATAAAATTATATTTGTAAAAATATGTAAAAAATTATAATTCCGACAAATTTAGTCAATTTAAGTCACTATAAAACCTAGCTTTTTTGTATACTTTAAATATCCAATCAAAATAGTAAAGTTATTTTAAATAATACACTTTAAAATAACTTAAAAATATAAATAATCTGAAAATAATAAAATGACAGCATTATACAAATAGATCAATAAAGAGACAAAAAATGTCATAACACATATTATTATTTTGATATCTGTATTATTAAAAAAAATTTTTCTGTGATGTATTTCTCAAACAATAAAAAGGCTCTATAAATAGAGCCTAAATAGAGTTTTAATTTTTTATAAAATCATCGCAGCAATCCAGCCAAAAATGATCAAAGGTATATTGAAATGCAAAAAGGTCGGTACAACACTATCTCTCATATGATCATGTTGACCATCCATATTCAAACCCGATGTTGGTCCAAGTGTTGAATCTGAAGCTGGAGAGCCTGCATCACCTAATGCAGCAGCAGTACCAATGATTGCAATCGTTGCCATTGGACTAAAACCAAACTGTAAACATAATGGCACATACATAATGGCTAAGATGGGTACAGTAGAAAATGAAGAACCGATACCAAGCGTGATCAACAGACCGACCAAAAGCATGACAAATGCCGCTAAGGCTTTACTATCCCCAATCCAACCTGCTGTTGCTTTGACAAGCTCAGGAACTTGATTGGTTGCTTCAATGACCGCAGCAAAACCTTGTGCAGCAATCATGGTAAAACCTACCAGTGCCATCATACGCATACCTGTCACAATCACATCATCGGCTTCTTTCCACTTGAAGATTCCAGCACAACTGAGGATTGCTACACCGACTAAGCCAGCGACAATCATTGAATCTGAATAGAGTTGCACGACAATCGTTGCAAGAATCGCAAATGCGGCCATGAATAATGTGAACTTTGCAATCTGTGGTGCTTGTTGTTCTTGGGTCATTTCACCCACAATACTACGAGTTACATTATGTAATGCTTTGTCTTGGTAATCTCTAGGTTTACGATAACTGATAAAAACCGCTGTTAACATCCCCAAGAACATCCCTGATACAGGAATCAACATTGCACACGGAATTTGGTCATTGCTGATATGGAAGCCATAGCTTTGACCAAAATGATTAATATTGTGCGCCAAAATATCATTCAAGAAGATAGCACCAAACCCCATTGGCAGGAACATATACGTTGCAACTAAGCCGAAAGTCAGCACACATGCAATCGCTCTACGGTCTAAGCGCAGATGGTTAAAAACAGTTAATAACGGTGGGATTAAAACTGGAATGAATGCAATGTGCACTGGAATGACATTTTGTGATGCCACTGCAGCCGCACCAACGGTGAGAAAAATGAGAAATTTCACCTTTTTCTGAGCACAAACATCTGCATCATTTTTTAGACTTTTAACTAATTTATAAGCGAGTAAATCAGGTAAGCCAGAACGAGCAAGCGCCAAAGCAAAAGCACCGAGTACCCCATAAGCAAGTGCAATTTGAGCACCGCCTCCTAGACCATTATTAAATGCATCTAAAGTACCTTGTACCCCTAGGCCAGCCAACAAACCTCCCGTTAAAGCTCCAATTACAAGTGCAAAAACAACTGGAACTCGCCCCAAGGAAAGGCCGAACATGACAGCAACCGCTGCAAGAATCGCGAACATAACTTTGAACTAAATGAAACGAGGGCGCCATTCTAACAGAGTTTAAATTCTACGATTGCTGTCAGTTGATTTTTATTTATGCATTTTTCACGATAAATTGGCGAATATAATCAGCAATTTTTTCTGGCTGGCTCAGTACCGCCCAATGATTCGCATCAAGCTCAGTATATTCAAATTTTTCAACCCATTTTGGCATTGATTCAGTGATATATTCTGGGCTTACAAACGCATCTCTTTTTAACACAATTGCTTGAACAGGGCATTGTGCATAACGTTGACGTGGTTGGGTAAGAGATGGAATAAAGTTCGCGCGATATAAGTTAATACCATACTTACCATCCGCTACAATATTGGCATTTAGAGGTAAATCTTTCTTTTTCTCTAAGCCATTTAAAATTTTACCCCATTTTTCTGGGCTAAAAAACGTCCACACCGTTGGTGCGATCAAAGGTAAATGGAACGCACCGATGTACCAAGATTTAGTCAACATCTTTAGGACATTACTTGGTGCTGCTTTAAATTTTTCGCGTAAATATAATGAAGCATGATCTAAGCAAGGACCTGAAATGGTCGTATAAGATAATAAGCGACCTTTAAGTTTTGGCTCGGTCACTGATTCCCATGACTGTAATGATCCCCAATCATGTGCTGCCATATGAAAATTACGATTCGGTAGTACTTGATCAACAACTTCCTGTAAATCTAACGATAAACGTGGCAAACGATAATCTTTAATACGTTTTGGAATCGATGATAGACCTGCACCACGTACATCATAAGTCACAACATAATAGTCATCGACTAATCGTTCAATGATGGGTTCCCATACTTCCTGATTATCAGGATAGCCATGCACTAAGACCAAAGGCGTTTTCTTTTCATCTCCCCATGTTTTTACACATAGAGTTTGTTGGTCAGAAGTCGTAACTGTTTTTACTTGTGCTTGCATAATTCTTTCCCATTTTGTTTTAAGCGATGAGGTTATAAATCAACCATTGCCAGCGGTGCACTAAAAATGATACTTATGGAGTATGAATAGAGTTGCAAGAAAAAAAATTGACCATGAAAGACTTTTTCAAAAAAATTCGAACCATTCCAGCGATATCTAAATTTATGATCAATCACTACTCTCCATACCGTGGAGCAGGTATTTCGATTGAGACATTTGATTTAGACAACTACCATATTCGAATCAAAATGCCGCTTACAAGAAAAAATAGAAATATCGTCGGCACCCATTTTGGTGGCAGTTTATATTCAATGGTTGATCCCTTTTATATGCTTCTTTTAATGCACCACTTAGGTCATAAATATATTATTTGGGATAAAAGTGCGTCTATTAACTTCCTCTCCCCTGGTCGTAATACCGTCTATGCAGACATCCAACTCAGTGCCAGTGAAATAATGGAAATTAAAAAATTGGCTGAGAATCATGAGCCTGTTTTTCGCCATTACACGCTCAATATTGTGGATGATACGGGCACACGTATCGCGGAAGTTGAAAAAGTATTATATATCCGTCGAAAAAAACCCAAAGCCACTGTTTCTTGATGGTGTAATTAAAAAAACATAAGCCCGCAAAAATGCAGGCTTATTGATTAAAATTTCAAGACTTACTATTTCTTTTCTTGAATCGCAGCACCAGCGCCACCACCGATTGCACCACCAATTGCTGCGCCAGAATTACCACCAAAAATTGATTTACCGATCACAGAACCAATACCTGCACCAATCGCACTACTTGTTGTAGAACTGCTACTACCACCTTTGGCATTTGCACCGACACCAGCACCTGCCGCTGCACCGACACCAGCACCAAGACCACCACCGACATGATTGCCTATACCACCACCGACAGCACCACCAAGCGCTGCTGCACCAATTCGTTGGTCAGATGCACTCATATTTTGGCAACCAGTGAACATAACCGCCGATAGCACTAAAGTAGAAACTATACCTATTGTATTTTTCATAATCATCTCACTCCTGTTTTTCTAATTAAAGCATAATCTTCTTTGATGAGTATTTTGATCATATTGTGTTATCGCAATGTCCTAATCGTTTGATATTTTGTAAAGGCTTCACATTTTTATCATCATCAAATTAAATCATCAAAATGAAAAAAGAAGCTCTCATTTAGATGAGAGCTTCTTTTTGATTTTTAAATAAGGCTCAGCTTATTTTTTAGTATTTACCTTTTTTCTCGCCATATGCAGCACCTGCACTACCACCCAGTGCTCCACCTGTTGCAGCACCTGCTTCACCACCGAGTACAGCACCACCAAGCCAAGCTCCAACACCTGCTCCGATCGCACTATTACGCGTGTTTTTGCTATTTGCACCTTTCGCATTAGCAGCAACACCTGCTCCAAGTGCTGCACCTAAGCCAGCACCTAGATTACCACCGACACTTTTACCGACAGCACCACCCGCACCACCACCAATCGCAGCAGAACCGATACGTTTACTTTCTGGACTCGCATGTTGGCAACCCACAAATAAGGTGGTGGACATCAAACCTACACCAGCAATCATCATCATTTTTTTCATTGGAATTACTCCTCTCTCAGATGTGGGTAGCATAGACTGCTTTCATGAACTGTTTACTTTGATTCAGTAATCAAATACTAATGCTATAATGCGTTTTTGTAACATTTGCTTCTTATTTCCACAAAAAAGGCACCCTAAGGTGCCTTTTTTATTCATTAAAACTTAGAACTGATCTGAGTTCAATGCTTGACTAAATGCTTGGTCAACATCACTGAAATCGTTATGTAGTTCAATTTCTGCCGCTTCAGATTCCTGACGACGACGCTCTAGGTGATAAGCAAGACCTGTACCCGCTGGGATCAAACGACCCACAACAACGTTCTCTTTCAAACCACGTAAATCATCTTCTTTACCTGTTACAGCCGCTTCAGTTAACACACGTGTGGTTTCCTGGAACGATGCAGCAGAGATGAACGAGTCTGTAGAAAGCGATGCTTTCGTGATACCCATCAATTGACGTTCAAACTTCGCAGGGAACTTGTTCTGAGCCAAGACAGCTTGGTTTTCACCAACAACACGGATGTAATCCACTTGCTCGCCTTTGATGAAGCTTGTATCACCGCCATCAGTAATATCAACTTTACGCAACATTTGACGTACAACAACTTCAATGTGCTTATCGTTGATTTTTACACCTTGGAGGCGGTAAACGTCTTGAACTTCATTCACGATGTAGTTGGTTAATGCAACTTCACCTTTCAAACGCAAGATATCATGTGGGTTTTGTGGACCATCAGAAATGGTTTCACCACGGTTCACATGCTCGCCTTCGAACACATTGATTGTACGCCATTTTGGAATCAATTCTTCGTAGATCTCAGAACCATCATCTGGTGTAATCACTAAACGGTTCTTACCTTTAGTCTCTTTACCGAAGCTTACAACACCCGATACTTCTGCAAGAATCGCATGTTCTTTCGGTTTACGCGCTTCAAACAAGTCAGCTACGCGTGGAAGACCACCGGTAATATCACGGGTACGTGAAGTTTCTTGTGGTACACGACCAAGTACATCACCCACACCAATCGTTGCGCCATCGCGAACGGTTACAATCGTGTTTTGTGGTAAGAAGTAGAATTGTTCGCCGCCATCTGTTGTATCCAACACAATCGCAGGACGTAAATCTTTACCAGAAGCAGGACGTGCTGTTACTGGTAAGATTTCAACAGTGGTCATACCTGTAGCATCATCTGTTTTAGAGGTTGCAGTTACACCATCAGCGATTTGGCTGAAACGTGCTTTACCCGCAACTTCTGTAACAAGTGGATGTGTATGTGGATCCCAAGTCGCTACGATACCGCCAGCTTCTACAGCTTCACCATCTTTTAACAAGATGCTTGCACCGTAAGGAAGTTTATAACGCTCGCGCTCACGACCTAAGTCATCCGCAATACCGATTTCACCTGAACGTGAAACTGATACCAAGTGACCTTTGGCATGTTGTACCGTTTTCACGTTGTGGAAACGTACAGTACCTTTGTTTCGTACTTGAACACTATTTGCAGCAGAAGTTCGGCTTGCCGCACCACCCACGTGGAAGGTACGCATTGTTAACTGTGTACCAGGCTCACCAATTGATTGTGCAGCCATTACACCGACAGATTCACCTGGGTTCACCAAGTGACCACGTGCAAGGTCACGACCATAACAACGTGCACACACACCGAATGTAGATTCACATGCGATCACTGAACGTACTTTAACTTCATCGACACCCGCTTCTTCAAGCTGAGCAGCAATTTTCTCGTCAATCAATGTACCACGTGGAAGCACAACTTCATCATCAGATGCACGACGTACATCTTCAGCAGTAACACGACCCAATACGCGATCGCGTAATGGTTCAATAACGTCACCGCCTTGAATGAATGGAGTCATCACTAAGCCACCAGCTGTACCACAGTCGGATTCAGTAATAACTAAATCTTGTGCTACGTCTACTAGACGACGTGTCAAGTAACCTGAGTTCGCTGTCTTCAATGCAGTATCGGCCAAACCTTTACGTGCACCATGTGTTGAGATGAAGTACTGAAGTACTGTCAAACCTTCACGGAAGTTTGCTTTAATTGGCGTTTCAATGATCGAGCCATCTGGTTTAGCCATCAAACCACGCATACCAGCAAGCTGACGAATCTGCGCCGCACTACCACGGGCACCCGAGTCAGACATCATATAAATTGAGTTGAATGACTTCTGTTTCTCGTCTTCACCCTGTTTGTTTTTAACAGTTGTGAATGACAAGTTATCCATCATCGCTTTCGCTACTTGGTCATTGGTACGCGCCCAAATATCGACCACTTTGTTATAGCGCTCACCAGCAGTTACGAAACCTTGTTCGAACTGTTGTTCAATTTCACGAACTTCTGTTTCAGCTTTATCAATAATTGTGTACTTGTTCGGTGGAATCAACATATCTTCCATACCAACAGATACACCTGAACGCGTCGCTTGACGGAAGCCCAAATACATCAATTGGTCAGCGAAGATAACAGTATCTTTCAAACCAAGTTTACGATAGCAAGAGTTGATTAACTTAGAGATGTTTTTCTTAGTCATCTCAAGGTTAATCATGTCAAAGCTTAAACCTTGTGGAACAACTTCCCACAACAAGCAACGACCCGGTGTCGTATCAACAATAATCGTTTGTTGTTCACGATGACCATTTTCATCAATCACTGTTTGATGTACACGCACTTTAACACGAGCATGAATCGCAACTTTACCCGTTGCTAATGCACGGTTAACTTCATGCGTATCAGCAAACACCATGCCTTCACCTTTGGCATTTACCGCATCACGTGTGATGTAGTAAAGACCCAAGACAACGTCCTGAGAAGGAACGATGATCGGCTCACCATTTGCAGGTGACAAGATGTTGTTGGTTGACATCATCAACGCACGTGCTTCTAACTGTGCTTCCAATGTCAATGGAACGTGTACCGCCATTTGGTCACCATCGAAGTCGGCGTTAAACGCAGCACATACGAGCGGGTGAAGACGGATTGCCTTACCTTCGATCAGAATAGGTTCAAATGCTTGAAGACCTAAACGGTGAAGCGTTGGCGCACGGTTCAACATGACTGGATGTTGACGAATTACAGAAGCTAGAACGTCCCAAACTTCCGGCGTCTCGCGCTCAACCATTTTCTTCGCAGCTTTAATGGTTGTTGCCTGACCTGAAGCTTGTAATTTTGCGAAAATAAATGGCTTGAATAATTCAAGTGCCATCTTCTTCGGAAGACCACATTGATGCAGACGTAAAGTAGGACCTACGGTAATTACCGAACGACCAGAATAGTCAACACGCTTACCAAGTAAGTTTTGACGGAAACGACCTTGTTTACCTTTGATCATGTCTGCCAAAGATTTCAATGGACGTTTATTCGAACCTGTAATCGCACGACCACGACGACCGTTATCAAGCAATGCATCAACAGACTCTTGTAACATACGTTTTTCGTTACGTACGATAATGTCTGGTGCAGCAAGATCAAGAAGGCGTTTCAAACGGTTGTTACGGTTGATCACGCGACGATATAAATCGTTTAAGTCTGAAGTCGCGAAACGACCACCTTCAAGTGGTACAAGCGGACGTAAGTCTGGTGGAAGTACTGGAAGTACATTCATCACCATCCATTCAGGCTTGTTATTCGAATCTTTGAATGCTTCCATCAATTTCAAACGCTTAGACGCTTTTTTAAGTTTCGTCTCAGAGGTTGTTTGTGGAATTTCTTCACGTAAACGCGCAATTTCAGCTTCAAGATCGATATCTTTCAATAAATCTTGAATCGCTTCTGCACCCATTTTCGCAGTGAATTCATCACCGTGTTCTTCAAGTGCATTGTAGTATTCTTCGTCTGTTAAAAGTTGATACTTTTCAAACGGAGTCATACCAGGATCAGTAACAACATAAGATTCGAAATACAATACGCGCTCGATATCACGTAATGTCATATCAAGTAGTAAACCAATACGGCTCGGTAATGATTTTAAGAACCAAATATGTGCAACTGGTGATGCAAGGTCAATATGACCCATACGCTCACGACGAACTTTTGCAGTTGTTACTTCAACGCCACATTTTTCGCAAATGACGCCTTTGTATTTCATACGCTTGTATTTACCACACAAGCATTCGTAATCTTTTACTGGACCAAAGATTTTGGCACAGAACAAACCGTCACGTTCAGGTTTAAACGTACGATAGTTAATGGTTTCAGGCTTTTTAACTTCACCGTGAGACCATGACTTAATCATCTCTGGTGACGCAAGACCAATACGGATACGGTCAAATTCAACGGGTGCATGACCTTCTGAATCCGTTTTCTTACGCATGATATCGAGCAAGTCTTTCAATTTTTTTCTCCGTGTGTTGAGGAGCTACGCTCACCCAACTGGGTCACAAATATTGTTTTTACTGAAATTCTGGAATCTCCCCTAGCCCCTCTTTTCAAAGAGGGGAACTTCCCCCTTTTTTTAAAGGGGGACCGAGGGGGATTTAGTCACCATTTTTCAGTTCAATGTTGATACCTAAAGAACGGATCTCTTTGGTCAATACGTTGAACGATTCAGGCATACCTGGATCCATATAATGGTTTCCATCTACAATATTCTTATAGATACGGGTACGACCTTCGACGTCATCCGACTTCACAGTAAGCATTTCTTGGAGCGTATATGCTGCACCGTATGCTTCAAGTGCCCATACTTCCATCTCACCGAAACGCTGACCACCGAATTGTGCTTTACCACCAAGCGGCTGTTGAGTCACAAGTGAGTAAGAACCTGTTGAACGCGCATGCATCTTGTCATCAACCAAGTGGTTCAATTTGAGCATGTACATGTAACCTACAGTTACAGGACGGTCAAACTGTTCACCTGTACGACCATCAAACAATACTGTTTGACCAGTACGTGAAATGTCTGCAAGTTCAAGTAAATCTTTGATTTGGCTTTCTTCAGCACCATCAAATACAGGCGTTGCTAATGGAACACCAGCACGCAAGTTGCCTGAAAGCGCTAAGATCTCAGCATCAGTTAAGCTATCAAGCTCTTCTTGCTCACCACCAACCTTGTTATAAATCTTGTCTAAGAATGAACGCAGTTCGATCACTGTACGTTGTTCTTTCAACATTTTTTCAATTTTATCGCCAAGACCCTTAGCTGCCATACCCAAGTGAGTTTCAAGAATCTGACCCACATTCATACGAGATGGTACACCCAATGGGTTTAATACGATATCAACTGGCACACCATGAATATCATGTGGCATGTCTTCTACAGGCAAGATGTTTGATACAACACCTTTGTTACCGTGACGACCTGCCATTTTATCACCAGGCTGGATACGACGTTTAACTGCCAAGTAAACCTTAACAACTTTCAGAACACCTGTTGTTAATTCATCACCTGTAGAAAGTTTGCGTTTCTTCTCTGCAAATTTCTCATCAATTTCATAGCTCTTCTCTTTCAAGAACACTTGAATTTGAGTTAAACGCTCTGCAATAGCTTCATCATTCGGTTGGATTTCAAGTAAATCAACCAACTCTAAGCCAGACAATACATCTACAGAAAGCTTATCGCCACGCTTAGTAGTACCACCACCGTTAGACTCTTGACCAGTCAACAAACGAACAATACGTTCACGTGCTGCTTCTTCGAAGATTTTGTATTCTTCTTTCAAATCTTTACGGTATGCATCAAGCTGAGCTTTCTCAATAGCTTGAGCACGTTCGTCTTTTTCAAGACCATCACGTGTGAAGACTTGAACGTCAATCACGGTACCTTTAGTGCCAGACGGAACACGTAAAGATGAATCTTTTACGTCAGCCGCTTTTTCACCAAAGATTGCGCGAAGTAGTTTTTCTTCTGGTGTTAACTGAGTTTCACCTTTAGGCGTTACCTTACCAACAAGGATATCACCCGCAGTCACTTCAGCACCGATATAAACAATACCAGACTCATCCAACTTAGACAGTGCAGCTTCACCGACGTTAGGAATATCAGCAGTAATTTCTTCTGCACCTAACTTCGTATCACGTGCTACACATGACAATTCTTGAATGTGAATCGACGTTAAACGGTCTTCTTGAAGTACACGCTCAGAAAGCAAGATCGAGTCTTCGTAGTTATAACCGTTCCATGTCATGAACGCGACACGCATGTTTTGACCAAGTGCAAGTTCGCCCATGTCAGTCGATGGACCGTCAGCCAAGATATCACCACGAGCAACTTTGTCGCCCAAGTTCACGATGACATTTTGGTTGATACATGTATTTTGGTTTGAACGTGTATATTTAATCAGGTTGTAGATATCTACACCTGCTTCACCCGCGATCATTTCATCTTCGTTTACACGAATCACGATACGAGATGCATCTACATATTCAATCGCACCACCACGATCTGCAATCACACACACACCAGAGTCGCGTGCTACGTTTGCTTCCATACCTGTACCAACAAGCGGCTTGTCAGCACGTAACGTCGGAACAGCCTGACGTTGCATGTTCGAACCCATCAATGCACGGTTCGCATCATCGTGTTCAAGGAATGGAATCAATGACGCTGCTACAGATACAACCTGTTGCGCAGAAACGTCCATATGAGTTACACGCTCAGGCGACATACGAACGAAGTCACCTTGATGACGTACAGAAACCATCTCTTCAGTTAAAGTACCATCTTTATCAACCGCAGAATCGGCCTGTGCAATAACAGTACCCACTTCTTCAATTGCAGATAAGTATTCAACGTCGTCAGTTACACGACCATCAACGACTTTACGGTATGGTGTTTCCAAGAAACCAAAGTCGTTCGCTTTTGCGTAAACTGAAAGCGAGTTGATCAAACCAATGTTTGGACCTTCAGGCGTTTCAATTGGACATACACGACCATAGTGAGTTTGATGTACGTCACGTACTTCAAAGCCTGCACGTTCACGTGTTAAACCACCGGGACCAAGCGCAGATACACGACGTTTGTGTGTAATCTCAGACAATGGGTTGTTTTGGTCCATGAACTGAGATAACTGGCTTGAACCAAAGAATTCTTTGATTGCAGCAGCAACAGGTTTTGCGTTGATCAAATCTTGTGGAGACAAGTTATCTGTTTCAGCTTGGCTTAAACGCTCTTTAACAGCACGTTCAACACGAACTAAACCAACACGGAATTGGTTTTCTGTCATTTCACCAACAGAACGTACACGACGGTTACCTAAATGATCGATATCATCCACTTCACCCTTACCATTACGAATCTCAACCAATGTACGTAATACATCGATGATATCGTCATGTGATAACACACCTTCAACTTCACGTGACTTTTGATCAGTTCCCACTTCGTAAGGACGACCCAAACGACGGTTAAACTTCATACGACCTACTGGAGAAAGGTCATAACGCTCAGAAGAGAAGAATAAGTTATTAAATAAGTTTTCAGCTGCTTCTTTTGTTGGTGGCTCACCTGGACGCATTACTTTGTAGATTTCTACTAATGCTTCTTCACGACCCGATGTTGTATCGGCACGTAAACTGTCTGCAATGAACGAACCACGATCAATATCATTTGTAAATAGAATATTGAACTGCTTAACACCACCTTCAGCGATTTTTACCATCACTTCATGGCTAAGCAATGTATTTGCAGGAATTACATCACCATCTTTCAAAGTGATGTCTTCAGCTGTAATACGCTCATACAAATATTCATCAGGCACAGAAAGCTTAGCTAAGTTTGCAGCTTCCATTTGACGTACATGACGTGCATTAATACGCTTGCCTTGTTCTACGATTGCTTTGCCATCGTTATCCAAGATATCAAACTGCGCCATCTCACCACGTAAGCGATCTGGTACTAAGTCAATTTGATAACTACCCATATCAAGATATACAGGTACTTTTTCATAGAATAAATTCAAGATCTGCGCATTTGCATAACCTAAAGCACGCAAAATAACGGTCGCTAACAACTTACGACGACGGTCAATACGTACATAAACAAGGTCTTTAGCATCAAACTCAAAATCTAACCATGAACCACGATAAGGAATGATACGTGCTGAATACAACACTTTACCGCTTGAATGGGTTTTACCCTTATCATGATCAAAGAATACGCCTGGAGAGCGATGTAACTGCGATACAATTACACGCTCAGTACCGTTAATAACAAAGGTACCGTTATCGGTCATGAGTGGCATTTCACCCATGTATACTTCTTGTTCGCGCACATCTTTAATTGATTTTGTTTCGCGATCTTTAATGATCAAACGAATTTTTACGCGCATTGGTGCCGCATAAGTTGAACCACGCAAAATACACTCGCGCACGTCAAACTCTGGTTTACCAAGGCTATACTCAACAAATTCTAAAGCAGCATTGCCAGAATAACTTTCAATAGGAAAAACTGAACGAAATGCGGCTTGAAGACCGATATCTTCGCGATTTTTTGGAGTTTTGCCACCTTGTAAGAAAGTACGGTACGAATCGACTTGAATCGAAAGTAAGTACGGTGCTTCCATTACGTGGGGCAATTTACCAAAATTCTTACGAATCCGTTTCTTTTCGGTATATGAGTATGCCATCTGGAGTCCTCGGAAAGTAAACTAAGTCGCCTGCAGAACGTACTTAGAAGGAATTACGCAAGCCGATATGGCCACCACTGTTTACAAATGCTGCAATTTTTAGTGGTATTAAAACGCTTAACAATATTTTTATAAGCAAAAAAATATTGGTAAGCGTTTGATATTTATTCGTTTGTTATAAAAATCACATTGAAAAATGCAAAACTAACAAAAAACGAGCCGATTATTGTAACGCAAAAAGGCTGATGACCCAAGAGCCATCAGCCATTTTTTGGAGCCGATTATCAAAAAATCGACTCCCTACAGCATTACTTAAGTGTAACTGTAGCACCAGCTTCTTCAAGCTTCTTCTTAAGTTCTTCGCCTTCTTCTTTAGAAACAGCTTCTTTAAGAACGGCTGGAGCGCCTTCTACAAGATCTTTAGCTTCTTTAAGACCAAGGCCAGTAGCTTCACGAACTGCTTTAATTACAGCAACTTTGTTAGCACCGAAAGAAGTCAACTCAACGTTGAATTCTGATTGTTCTTCAGCAACAGCAGCAGCTGGACCAGCAGCAACAGCAACAGCTGCAGCTGATACATTGAATTTTTCTTCAAAAGCAGAAATTAATTCAACAAGTTCAAGAACAGTTTTTTCAGCAACTGCATTTAAGATTTCTTCGTTTGTTAAAGCCATGAGAGTAACTCCAAATGGATATTGAATGGTGTGAAAGTAGATTTAAGCTTAAGCAGCTTCTGACTCGTTTTTCTCTTGAAGCGCTGTAAGTAAGCGACCCAATTTCGAAATAGGAGCTTGAAGAACAGATGCGAGCATAGTAAGCGCTTTTTCTTGGTTCGGAAGATTCGCGATTACGCTAACATCAGCACCTTGATAAAGTTTGCCTTCAAATGCAGCAGCCTTTAATTCAAATGCTTTGTTAGTTTTAGCGAACTCTTCGAACAAGCGTGCAGCTGCACCCATATCGTCTTCAGAAGTTGAGAATGCTAAGATTGTTGGACCAACAAGGTCATCATTCAAGATAGCGAATGGCGTATCTTGAAGAGCACGTTTAGCTAAAGTATTACGCACAACACGTGTAGCAACACCTAGTTTACGAGCTTCAACACGAAGAGCTGTTAATTGCTCAACGGTTAAACCTTGATAGTCAGCAACAACGGCAGCGAAAGCTGTAGAAGCAATTTCACTTACTTCTGCAACAATCTGTTTTTTGCCTTCGATAAGAAGAGCCATTGTAAAACCTCCTAACGGTGATCTATGCACTCATATGAGTGCACTCCCAATTCGCAAGTCTTTTCAGACTTACACGCGGAGGAGCAACAAATCACACCACCGCGTCTACTCAGACTGGAAAATTAAGAAGATCATCAATAAAGACATCACTTCGTCTGAGGTCTTTGACGCTGATAAACATTCATTTATCAATTCAAAGTTTGCTTAAACTTTTTCAAAGAAAAAGTCTAAGGCTTCAAAATTCTTTCTAATTACTTAGAAACGTTGCTTACGTCAACGATTAAACCAGGGCCCATAGTCGAGCTCAAAGTAATCTTTTTAACGTATACACCTTTAGAAGTTGCAGGCTTCAATTTTTTCAAATCTGCAATTAAAGTTTCAACGTTTTGACGAACAGCTTCTTCGCTAAAGCCAAGTTGACCGATAGCAGCGTGGATAATACCCGCTTTGTCTACACGGTAACGTGCTTGACCAGATTTAGCATTTTTAACTGCGTTAGCAACATCTGGAGTCACTGTACCCACTTTAGGGTTTGGCATTAAGCCACGTGGACCAAGAATTGTACCCAACTTACCAACAACGCGCATTGCATCAGGAGCTGCAATAACCACGTCGAAATCTAAGTTACCAGCTTGAATACTTTCAGCAAGATCTTCGAAACCAACAATGTCTGCGCCTTCAGCTTTAGCAGCTTCAGCAGCAGCGCCTTGAGCAAACACAGCAACACGTACAGTTTTACCAGTACCTGCAGGAAGTGTAGTCGCGCCACGAACAACTTGGTCAGATTTACGCGGGTCAACACCAAGGTTTACCGAGATATCTAAAGATTCTTTGAACTTCGCAGCTGGAAGGCTGTTAAGAACTTGTACTGCTTCTTCCAAAGTATAAACTTTGTTTGCTTCCACAGCAGCAGCAATGGCTTTTTGACGTTTAGTTAACTTTGCCATGTCTTATAGCTCCACTTCCAAGCCCATAGAACGTGCAGAACCAGCAATGGTACGCACACGAGCGTCTAAATCAGCACCAGTTAAGTCTGGTTCTTTAGTAGTCGCGATTTCTTCTAATTGAGCACGAGTCAACTTACCAACTTTAGTTTTGTTTGGTACAGAAGAACCCTTTTGAATACCAGCAGCTTTCTTAAGAAGAATAGATGCAGGTGGAGTTTTCATGATGAAAGTGAACGACTTATCGTTGTACACAGTGATCACGACAGGAATTGGTAAACCAACTTCAAGTTTTTGTGTAGCAGCATTGAATTCTTTACAGAATGCCATGATGTTTACACCACGTTGACCTAAAGCAGGACCAATTGGTGGAGATGGATTCGCTTTACCAGCTGGAACTTGCAGCTTGATATAGCCGTCAATCTTCTTAGCCATTGAAATTACCTCTGGGTACAGACGCCGTTAGGCTCCCCAAAAAAATAAGTAACACCGAAGTATTACAACAACAATGCCCGATCAAATCGGGCGCTTTTCAAACAACTGAAATTAAACTGTTTTTTCGACTTGTCGAAATTCCAATTCAACTTGAGTTGGTCGATTAAATACATTAATCGTCAACGTTAAACGTGACTTTTCGTATTGAACTTCCTCCACAACCCCTTTAAAGTCTGTGAACGGACCATCAACAACGAGTAATTCTTCACCTGGTTCAAACATCGTCTTAGGACGAGGCGCTTCACCAGTATTACGCACACGAGCAAGGATCGCATCAGCTTCACGTTGTGAAATTGGCGCTGGTTTTTCTGGCGTACCGCCAATAAAACCAAGAACTTTTGGACATTCTTTTACGATATGCCAAGTATCATCATTCATTTCCATTTCGACCAATACATAGCCAGGAAAGAACTTACGCTCAGATTTACGCTTTTTACCATCCTTCATTTCAACTACTTCTTCAGTAGGAACGAGGACTTCACCAAAGCTATCAACAACAGTACTGCGTTGAATTCGATCATTAAGCGAACGCATCACTTGTTTTTCAAAGCCTGAATAGGCATGAATAATATACCAACGTTTCATCGCGCTCTTACCCAATAATTAACTTAATAAACCAACCTAACCCGTAATCGAAACACCATAAAACCAATGATGCAACAACCACAACCAAAAGAACTTGCCACGAAGTCGTGATCGTCTCTTGTTTTGTCGGCCAAGTCACTCGACGCAGTTCAATTCGCGCATCTTGCAATAAACGCACAAAGCCTTTGCCTTGATGGGTGGCGTATAATAAACCTAAAGCAACGACGATACAAGCCAAAATTACCCCAACGCGCACCCAAATATCATTTGCAGGTGCCCAATAGGCTGGTAAATGTTGATTTACCAGTGCTGAACCGATAAACAAAGCGATAGCAATTAACCATAAGACAGCGTCCAACGGAGAACCTGAACTAACAACTTCTACAG
The DNA here is from genome assembly GCF_024296945.1 of Acinetobacter sp. Z1. NCBI lineage: Bacteria > Pseudomonadati > Pseudomonadota > Gammaproteobacteria > Moraxellales > Moraxellaceae > Acinetobacter > Acinetobacter sp. Z1. The sequence goes on from NZ_CP101115.1 coordinate 3,255,145, forward strand.
CATTATTTCTTTGAGGGATTGGCGCGTCGCTTAATGCGTCACGCGATTTATCATTCGACATTTTTTTACTCGTCGTAGAATTCGCGACTTATTATATGACAACTTAGCCAGAATCAAGCTTTTTTATTTAAAAAAAGTGGCAGGCCAGGAGGGACTCGAACCCCCAACATTCGGTTTTGGAGACCGACGCTCTACCAATTGAACTACTAGCCTATTATGCAAATCGAAAGCCGAAGCTTTCGATTTGAGTGTAACACAACGTTGGGCTTATGCAGTTACTTTAGCAACAACACCAGCACCTACAGTACGACCACCTTCACGGATCGCAAAACGTAGACCTGGGTCCATTGCGATCGGGTGAATTAATTCCACTGACATTTCTACGTTGTCACCAGGCATAACCATTTCAACACCATCTTGCAATTTGATCGCGCCAGTTACGTCAGTTGTACGGAAGTAGAACTGTGGACGGTAACCGTTAAGGAATGGAGTATGACGACCACCTTCTTCTTTAGAAAGTACGTATACTTCTGCATCGAATTTAGTGTGCGGCTTGATTGTACCTGGCTTAGCAAGTACTTGACCACGTTGTACGTCTTCACGCTTAGTACCACGAAGAAGAACACCACAGTTCTCGCCCGCACGGCCTTCGTCAAGAAGTTTACGGAACATTTCTACGCCAGTTACAGTCGTTACTACTGTGTCACGAATACCAACGATTTCAACTGATTCGCCAACTTTAACGATACCAGATTCAACACGACCAGTTACAACTGTACCACGGCCTGAAATAGAGAATACGTCTTCGATTGGCATTAAGAATGCTTTGTCGATTGCACGCTCTGGCTCTGGAATGTAAGAATCAAGTGCAGCAACTAAGTCGATTACAGCTTGTTCGCCATAAGGACCATCGTTACCGTTTAATGCTTGAAGCGCTGAACCACGGATGATTGGAGTGTCATCGCCTGGGAAGTCATAAGTAGAAAGAAGTTCACGAACTTCCATTTCTACTAATTCAAGTAATTCTTCATCATCAACAAGGTCACACTTGTTTAAGAATACGATGATGTAAGGTACACCAACCTGACGTGAAAGAAGGATGTGTTCACGAGTTTGTGGCATTGGACCATCAGTCGCAGCACATACAAGGATCGCGCCATCCATCTGAGCAGCACCAGTAATCATGTTTTTAACATAATCGGCGTGGCCCGGGCAGTCTACGTGAGCGTAGTGACGGATTGGAGAATCGTATTCTACGTGTGAAGTATTAATTGTAATACCACGTGCTTTTTCTTCAGGAGCTGAGTCGATTTGCGAGTAATCTTTCGCTTCACCGCCGTAAGTTTTTGCACAAATAGTTGCAATCGCAGCAGTTAAAGTTGTTTTACCATGGTCAACGTGACCAATTGTACCCACGTTTACGTGTGGTTTATTACGTTCAAACTTAGCCTTAGCCATTTGATTTTCCTCGTTTACGTCGACACTAGTTTAGAGAAAAACAACCCTGAAAAACTTTCTTTATCGACATTAGCCTAAAAAACTAGACACCCAATACTTGAAAAGCAGACTATAATAGCCTGCTTCTTTAAAACTTTGTAGAAATTCTACTAAACTGTATATCTGGAGCTCTTATCGAGATTTGAACTCGAGACCTCTCCCTTACCAAGGGAGTGCTCTACCACTGAGCTATAAGAGCGACACCTTCGATGATGGAGCGGGAGACGAGGATCGAACTCGCGACATGCAGCTTGGAAGGCTGCCACTCTACCAACTGAGTTACTCCCGCGCGTTGGTACTTACCACTTCAATCGAAGTTAGATGGTGGTGAGAGAAGGATTCGAACCTTCGAAACTTTCGTAGCAGAGTTACAGTCTGCCCCCTTTGGCCGCTCGGGAATCTCACCATATCACACTTACACAGTGCTGTTCTTTTACCTCATACTATCACACTTTTAAGATGGTGCCGGCACACGGATTCGAACTGTGGACCTACTGATTACAAGTCAGTTGCTCTACCAACTGAGCTATGCCGGCGTTTCTTAGTGTTTCGTACGTTTCGTATCGGAACGGTGTGCAGTTTAGCAAAACTCACACATGATGCAAGCAGTTTTTTTAGAAAAACTGCGAAAAACTCATAAAATCAATCCGTTTGATGATAATTCAACCGCTTTGATCACTGCGCGAGCTTTTATTTGGGTTTCATTCCATTCTGACTCAGGGTTTGAGTCCGCAACCAACCCCGCTCCAGCTTGCACATAGACCTTTTTATCACGAATCACACAGGTACGAATCGCAATCGACATATCCATTTCACCATGCCAGCCTAAATATCCAACAGCTCCACCAAATACACCACGCTTAACTGGTTCTACTTCATCAATAATTTCCATGGCACGAATTTTTGGTGCGCCTGAAAGTGTCCCTGCTGGAAATGTTGCTTTAAATACATCTAAAGCATCCACATCATCACGAACCTCACCCTGCACATTAGATACAATATGCATGACATGTGAATAGCGCTCGATCACCATACGATCAGTGACTTGTACTTTACCAATCTTTGAAACACGCCCAACATCATTTCGTCCAAGATCAATCAGCATTAAATGTTCTGCAATTTCTTTTTCATCAGCCAATAAATCCTGCTCTAATGCTAGATCTTCTTCTTTGGTTTTACCGCGTGGTCGAGTGCCCGCCAAAGGACGCACTGTCGCAATACCGTTTTCCAGACGAGATAAAATCTCTGGAGATGAACCCACAATATGAAAAGGTTTTTGATCTGTGAGCGTTTGACCTTGTACAAGGAATAAATAAGGAGATGGATTGAGGTGACGTAAGGCACGATAAACCTGTAATGCCTCACCATCAAAGTCAGATACCATACGTTGACCTGGTACAACTTGCATCACATCACCAGCACGAATGTATTCTTTTACTTTTTCAACTGTTTCAAGAAACTTTTCTTTACCCGTAATCGATTCAAAATGTGGTGCTGTGTGTGGCTTAGCATGCAAACTCACAGGAATTGCAAGCAACTGTTCAAGTTGATCTAATTTTTCTTGTGCTTTTGTATAAGCATCGTCTTGATTCACATCAGCATGATGGATTAAAAACAACGTATCTTTTAAGTTATCAAAAACAATCACTGTTTGTGAGAGCATCAACCATAAATCTGGCAATGTTACTGGGTCAGCAGTTGGAACATTTTTGAGTTTAGGCTCAATGTAACGCACAGCGTCATAACCCAAGTATCCAACCAAACCACCCGTAAAACTCGGTAGTTCAGGTAAATCACGTTGAGTAGGCACTTTAAACTGACTTTGAAAATCCCGAATATACTGAAAAGGATCCGCACAGTTTTGCTCTAAAACTGAGCCATCAGCTTGTTGGATAGTTAAAACACCAGCATTACATGAAAAAACGGTAGATTCACCCAAACCAATCATTGAATAGCGCGCCCAGTTTTCACCACCCTCAACAGATTCAAATAAATAGGCTTGTTTTTGTTCTTTAAAACGCGCAAAAACTGACAGCGGGGTCTCGGTATCAGCTAAACGCTGACGATATACAGGAATGGTGTTATAGCCTGCTGATTTTAATTGCTCAAATTGTGCTAAGGTCGTCATGAATCATCTCTATGGTTTTTTAATTTCAATGCTATTTTTGCTTTAGTGCTATCTCAAGCCCGCCATCGCAAAACCATAACTACTCTCATGCCTTTCTCCTGACTAAATCTTCTTCTATCAACTCTGCTAAACTATCGACCACTTGCTGCGGTTGACAGTCATAGATGTTCTCTCCATGATTATAGCCATAGCTGACCACAATACAATCAATACCTGCTCGTCTTGCTGCTTCCACATCATTACTTGAGTCACCAATCATCAATGTTTCTGACGCAGTGGTATTTTGCTGTTGTATACAATACAACAATGGTAATGGATGGGGCTTTCTTTCAGCTAAACTGTCTCCACCGATCACCATTTCAAAATAAGGGCTTAAAGCCAAAACATCTAGAATACCTTTCGCTAAGCGTTCAGGTTTATTCGTCACGCATGCCATTGAGATCTGCTGATTTTGGCAATATTCTAAAAACGCTAAAACACCCGAATACACCGTTGTATTTACACATAATTCTTGAGCATACACTTTTACAAATGTAGTTAATAATTGTGCTAGCTGATGCGGGTCCACCTCATCAAACAAATATTCCAATACAGTCTCACAAAGTTTGGCAGCACCTTTACCTACCCAAGCCCTAATTTGCTGCTCTGTGACTGGTGCTAGGTTAAGCTCTTCTAGACTAAGATTCATTGCTCGATATAAATCAGCAGCTGAATCTACTAGCGTTCCATCAAGATCAAATAAAATAAGACTACGATGCTGTAACTGCGCAACTGCCATAATAGGTTTACTCAAAAATAAAAAAAGCATGTTAGAGACAAACCCAAAAAACTTTGGATGCAGCTCAAAACATGCTTAATTGTAAAAGTTTAATATAATTATTTAAAGAATAGCCAAGCAATTACAGCCAGAATGATCAGCACAACAATTGAAATCAAACCAACTGAAGCATTTTTTTGCTGCTCTTGTACTTCTGCAACTCTAGACACAGGCTCTTCAACCGCGACAGGCTGTGGATCAGCAATAGCCTGAACATTCACACCTTCTGGAATTGGAGCTGGTTTTGGAATATTCACTTGTTGTGGCATTCCATCACGATTCACAGGTTCAGCCGCTCTCTCAGCAAGACTCGGCATGCCTTGATCATGTGCCGCTACCGCAACAGGCTCAATTTCTATCTGCGGCAAATCTTTTTCAATCTCAACGGGTGCCAATACTGAGAACATAAAACTGGCGAATTGCAAAATATCGCCATCATGTAGCTCAGTTTCTTGTTCAATTTTTAAATCATTAATAAAAGTGCCATTTGAAGAGTTTAGATCTTGCACCCAAAGTTGCTGACCTTTTAGCACCAATGCAGCATGACGACGAGAAATATCTGCTGATTGCAATAAAACATCCGCATCTTGATGACGCCCAACCAGCATGTCACCTTCAACGTTAATTTCCTGCCCCGTAAATTCACCTGTAATGGCTTGTAATTTCCAAGTCATAGATGCTCTATCCTTATCATAATTTCTTTCAATCATAACATTTTGACATATGCGCTTCTGTTCATCTACTGTGAAGAGGCTGGACGAATCGTTGTAGTCGTTACCGTGCTTTTGCTACGTTCAGTTGCTTTCGCTGGCAATAGCACCGTTTTCTTTTGCACTTGCGGCTCCACAACAACCACCGGCGTTGTTACAACCACTGTTTCTTTTTGCGCGGCTGTTGGCACTTTTTGGTACGGCGAAGTCACTGTTTTTGCTTGCTGACTATAAATATCTTCAACATTTTCTGGCAACTTTGCAAAATTACCATTTTTATCCATAGAGAGCTGCAAACTATACAGCTGATTATAACGTTGCTGAGAAAGACGACGCACATCATTCGCATCCCCGACTATCGTAGGATGTATAAACACCAACAGATTACGTTTGATATTACTACGCGCATCAGCACGGAATAAACGCCCAAGATATGGAATACTGCTCAACCCAGGAACACCTTGACGTGATAATGAAGTATTGTCCGCTATCAAACCACCCAATACGACAGTTTGCCCATGTTCAGCAAGCACTGCCGTTTTGATGGCACGCTTATTGGTGACTAGATCTGTTGCCTGACCTTTATTATTCTGGACATCCGAAACCTCCTGTTCAACCTCAAGGCGAACCGTACCATTCTCACCAATATGCGGAATCACTTTCAAGGTAACACCCACGTCTTTACGCTCAACGGTTGTGTAAGGATTTATTGTACTGTTTCCTGTGGTCGCAACTGAACCTGTCACAAAAGGAACATTTTGACCAACAACGATATAAGCTTCTTCATTGTCCATGGTCACAATCGAAGGTGTAGACAAGAAGTTTGATTTGGTATTGGTCTTCAAGGCTTGTATCAGAGCGCCATAAGCTTTACGTGAGTTTTCAAAGTTCCCCACTCCAAACGTCGCGCCATTGCCTTTATTGGCATCACCAGCAATCGCTGCTGCTGCACCACTTGCGCCACCCGTAGCATAACCTGCCGCAATAGATGCCAGACTTGCACCTACATTACTAAAGCTCAGAAGACCTACACCACTACTTAAATCACCTAATGCCCATTGAATCCCCAATTGATCAGCATCATCTCCTGAGACTTCAATAATTGCCGCTTCAATCAAGACTTGTTGACGACGAATATCTAATTGTTGAATGGCAGCTTCAACTTCTCTCATCAACTGCGGATCGGCTTTGACCACCAATGCATTTTGGGTTGGGTCAGCAATAATACTAATACCTGCACTATTAAAGCTAGTAATTGCCGAGTTTTGACCGTTGTTTGAATTACTATTTAAATTTATTGAAGGTGTCGAAACAGATGAACTACTTGATGAACTTGAGTTTTGATTATTGGAAGTCAGATTATTGATCGAGTTTGATCGATTAGCGCTATTGTTATTAGATGAGGAAGATGAAGAAGCAGATTGTCCTGTTACCAAGCCTTGTAAAATCTCAGCTAAGTTTTTTGCACTCGCATACTTCAAACGAAAGACTTTTAAACCACCCAACCGATCAGCCGATGGCACGTCCAACATCTCAATCATTTGACGTAAGCGTTTACGCGAATCTGGGTCACCTTTAATCAAAATACGGTTGGTTCGATTATCCGCAATAATACGAACACGTGAACCGATAAAGTCTTTAGATGCACCGGTCGCACTCATTGTTTCAAGTAAGCCAATAATTTCTTCAGCCTGACTCGACTGTAAATTAACAGCTTCAATATCATTTTGACCAGTACCATCTAAGTTACGGACGATATTTTCCAATTGATAAATGTTGGTTGCACGATCAGAAACAATCAGCGCATTGGTTCCTGCCACTGCAGCCAAATGTGCAAACTGTGGCATTAAAGGACGTAATGCAGGAATTAAATCATTTGGATTCGTGTTTTGTAGCCATATAACACGCGTTACGATCTGATCACCACCCGCTCGGCTTCGCGAATCATAGGGAATGCCTGAGTTTTTCGCATTGCTATCTGGAACAAGTTTTACTGTATTTCCAGAGGGTAATGCCACAACGCCATTCACATTAAGAACACCTAAAAAGAGATCATAGACCTCATCTTTATTTAGGGGCTTATTAGAGATAACCGTAACATTTCCACGTACACGAGGATCAACCGCAAAGTTCTTACCTGTTATATCAGCAACTTCATTAATGAATGCCGTCAAATCGGCATCACGTAGATTAATCTTCCATGTTTGTGCTTGCACATTGGTACTGATTGTCGCAACCAAAGGCGCTGCGGCAAGTAATGCCCAAAGTGGACGTTGATGATTTAATAAAGCCATAACCTGCACTTATTCCTAACTTTTATGGTGACGTGTTATCACTAAAAACTCTGTTGTATGGTCATCACTTGATCACCACGTTTTATTTCTATTTTGGCGTGTCCCTCACGACGTACTTGCTCTAATAATTGTACTTCGCTTAGTCCTTGTCCAATTGTCTGACCATTGATCGATAGAATACGATCACCCGAGCGTAAACCCAAAGTATTTTTTAAACCAGAGGGTGTTCGATCTGATATTTCGTAACCTTCCGAACCACCACTTACGCCCATATTCTTCAAATATTGCTCACGATTGTCCTGCATTTGTTGAATCGCTTGCCCTAATGCAGACTGAGTAGAGTTTTGAGCTGGCGTTGGCGCCTGTGTCTGAGATGGCACATTATTTTCATTATTTAAGATAGGTGTTATCGGTTGATACAACCCATTTTCCAAGCCCTTAAATTTCACTTCACGTGTGGCACCATTACCTTGCTTTAATACCACATGGTCCCAATACACTTCTGCAAGTTGGTATGAAGTCGAGCCTACATTTTCCCCAACACGGTAACGTTCAGCTTTATCATCCAACTTAATCACAGCCGAAGACAAATAGCTTGGATAGCCAATCAACACACCTTGTAATTCTAAATTGACATTATCTTGTGCTGATGCCATTGCAGGCTCATTAAATAAGGCAAATGAGCTGATATTCGGTACTTGAGCTTGTTGTGAACCTAATTCAACTCGTTCGAACTGCATCGGCTGTGGCGGAGCAATCACCCACCAAAATAAAGAAGCCAACTTCCAACATAACCACAGAATCAATAAAGCAAGTACCAATGCACTTAGCTTATCTACTTTCTGCCAACGAAATTGCTGCATTTTTTGCGTGATCGCTTTCATTAGAAACCACCTTGTAACAAAGGTTGGCGTGAACTAATGACATAGGTATCTAGCCCTGCTTTACCTTGATAAGATGGAATATTTAACAGCATTCTCTGTGTCAGCTGTACATCTAGCATGAGATTGGCATCTAAACTAAGGTTTGCCATTTTTTGGCTACGCTGATCACGCGCATCGATTTGCAACTGACCATTTTCATCTTTTATTTCAGCTGCCAGTGAAGGCATATTCATACGATCTTGGCGTTGCCCAAAAGTATAGCTCAGAGGTCCACCACCCCAATTTAATTTACCTTCGGATGCACTAAAACCTTTTTCTTTTTGATAGTTAAATTGCACATCCTTCAATTGGATGGCATTTTCAGGCCATTGCCAATTTGCAAAAAATTTTAAGGTTTCAGGTGAAATCTCACCCTGCAAATCTTTGATCATGATTTTTTGACCTAGACCATAAGCAAAAACACCATTGAATTGCGTATTACCGCTATGAATATCAAGATTTGCACCTAACCGAAATAAAAACAAATCAAGAGGGCGGGTTTTCCAATGCACGGAACCACGCAACTGACCACTTTGCCAATCCGCTTGACCCTGCCAAATATTTCCGCTGACATTATGTAATATTTGATTATTTTTTGAAAATTTCGCAATTAGCCATGTTGCTGGTATTTGTAAAATAATAAAAATTAAAAATGCAAAAATGGCGAAAATCCACCACTTCCATTGCTTGGTATTTTTTTTCATTCCACCCTTACCAACATGCAAATTATCATCCTTTTTTGAGACACTCGCCCCCTGAATGACATTATGCATACTTTTTCGACATCGCCAATTCTCTCATATAAAAAAACCAAGCTTTTTAAGCTTGGCTTTTATTAAAGGATAAAATCATCTTGTGACAAAACGATGACTTTAAAACTTGCTTAGATTAAGAAATCTTCAAGTTTGGCACCTTTTTCTAATTCAGCGACTAACCAGCGCGGTTGTTTACCACGACCAGTCCAAGTCTCTTCTGTATTACTTTTATTGCGGTAACGCGGCTCTACAGCTTTACGCGTTGTTTTTTTGCGTTTTTGTTCACCAAGCTCTAAAAGCTCTTCAACACTAAAACCTACAGCTTCAGCAATCGCAATAATTTGATTATATGCATCTTCAATTGCTTGGTCTTTTTTGCTTGCAATTAAAGCTTCTGCTTCTACCTGTAAACGTTTTAGATCTTCTACAGATAAATCACTAATATCTGGTTTCATCAGAACCACTCCAACTCAAAGGGGAAATATCACTCAAAAATAAAATGAATTCAAAATTCACCCCTATACTATTTATATAACATTCATTAATCAATATTAACCCAACTGATTTAATCGCAATTAATGCCAAAACATCATCATATTTACAATAAAACAAAAAAAATGTCTCACAGAGTATTTATATTTTATTTATCTCCAAATTATAAAAGCATATTATTGAAATACTCTAAATATTAAATCCAGCTTAATTCTATAATTATATTAAACACCCAACCCTAAGCAATGAACTTTATTTGAATTGATTTCAGACAAAGCTCATTATAAAACTCATACGCTATAATTTAAAAATAGACATAATAGTCTTTATAATAATTATACATTTAGATGATGTTCAGCAGATTGCTCAAGTTGAATAATCCGTTCTCTAATATTGTCAGGAATCAATATTTTTTTTGAGTTTTGCTTATCTACACAAACCATGACGGCTTCTGCAGTTGCTACGATTTGATCTTGTGCTTCGCTCCATAAAATATAACTCATGCGAAATGCACTATTTCTTAATTCCTCAATACGCGCACCAATATGCAGCACATCAGGATAAAAAACAGGACTTAAATATTTACACTGACTAGAAGAGACCACAGTCAATATATCTTCATCAAAGATTTTTAAAGCTGTTAGGTAAGTAATACGTGCACTTTCAACATAACGATAATACTGAACATTATTGACATGCCCAAATGCATCCATATCACCCCACGCTACATTTTGAACATGTACCACAGGAAAGACAGACAGTTCTTTCATATTTCACTCAAATCTTAAAATTAAGAAAATTGACATCATTTTCAAAGATTAAATTCAACTGCTTGATTAAATCCATATTATCACCAAGCACTGATTTAATTCTTAGGTAACTCATTAAAATATTATCAGGATATAAAGTTAATAACTGTTCAGCTGCATCTACACGCTGTGTTGCCATATAAATATGCCATTTTGCAAATGCAAGCATTGGAACACTTGTATAACGTTGTTCCAACTGAATAATCCGCTGTTCAACATAAGCATAATCTGGAATTTGTTTAAGTAATTGTTGTTGAAACCATAAATAGAACACTTCAGGATCAAACTGTTCTTGTAGTAAATGCAAGGCTAAGTCTTCGTGTTGCAAGCTCATTTCTGGCATGCGTGCCAATATCTTTAGCCATAAAACTTTACTGCTATAGGGGCGATTTTGTATTTCACTCTGCAAAGCTAAATAACGTTGTTGTAATGAACTTAAATCATCAACTGAAGCTTGGTCAAATTGAATTAATAGCTGTTGCAGCCACAAGTCACGATGTTCGGCATCCAACAACCCATATTGAATGGTTTGCAAAAATAACCACGGCTTTTGTAGAGCAAGTTTCCCCCATAATGCCGTAATTCGATGTTGATAAGCTGTTTCAATTTCTAACAACCAAGGCGAGAGTTGATGCTGTGCTAGGAACTCCAAATGAGTCAATGCTTTTTCAGTTTCTTGCTGCTCAAGAAAAATATCGATTCGCTGTAATTCTGCTAACTCAAATGCCATAGGTGCTGATTGATCTAAGCAATTGAGTGCTGCTACATAATCTCCATTTTTATAGTCAAATTGCGCTTCAATAATATTGCTGAGTAAACCCGACTGAGTAAAAACACGCTCAATAAATACTTGTTGATCTTTTGCAGCATCTAACAGCCAAACAATACCTAATTGCTCATAAGGGTGCAGATTTTTAAACTGTAAAACAGTGTCATTTTTGCGCTGTACCTTGGCAAAGTAACGTCGACCAAAATGCCACAACAACTGCGCAAATAAACTAATAACAATAAATAATGTCAGTAATCCGAGGACATTACTTTGAAACTGCCAATCGCGCAGAATGATATAAACGTATCCACTACCATAGCCATAACTAGCAACGGCAAATAATGCAAAAAGCAAAAGACTAAAAAATAAATAGGTCAGCAATAATTTTTTCATCATCAACTACCCCAACAGACTTAAAGTTGTAAGTTTCGGAGCAGGCTGTAATGGAAGATTTAAAAGCTTCTCTAGGCGCAATTTAAGCTGTTGAGTATTTCGATCTGGCAAACCTTGAAGTAGTTGTAAAACCTCTTGAACAGATTTCTTGTATTCAAGCATTTGACCTTCATGCAAAGCTTGAGATGCAAGCAGCAAACGCAATTGAGCCTCTTTCAGCACAAGACCTCGATTAATCAAATCGGGTGAATCACGTTGCACCTTTTCCAGTTTAAACCAATGCCACCATGCATTATTTTCATTCTTTTGAATTTTTATTGTTGGATTTTGAATTTCATCCGCCAGCTTTTGGTCTAACTGCTGCAATATATTATCTAACTGCTGTTGTTGCTGAGTTTGTGCCAATACATATTGCTGAATGGCTTGTTTATCTTGCTCTAAAGCTTTAATTAAACTTTGTTGCAGTGCAGGTGAAACTGCATACTTCAAAACCTGCTGTTGTGCCTGATTTAAATGATCGATTGCATACAAAAATTGCTGCTGATCTAATGCAAATTGAACCAGTTCAAGCTGTTGTTTCACTAAAAGAACAGGTGATAATGTGGTTTGATTTATTGTTGTATTCACATCCTTAGCATTCTCAACATTCAAATCGGCATTTTGCCCTTGACGCTGCAACGCCACCAATTGATCATTCAGTAATGCAGACCGTTGTTCGGTTTGGCTAAGTTGTTGTTGTATTTGAGGAACAATCTGAGAATATTGAGCAACATCATAACTGAGCTTAGCTAACCATAATAAGCTGAGTAGCAATATTAGATAAACAATCTTTCTCATACATTTCCCTGCCAATCTTTCATGCGTTGAATAATCTCTAAAGCAGATAAACTTTCAAGCTGAATAATGTTAACTGTCTTACTCAGTTTAGATTGAGTATGCTCTACAATTTTACGGAGTCGCTCTCCCAAAACGAGATAAATCCATTCAACGTCTATTATTTTTTTTTCGCAAAGTTGTTGCCAATTATTCCAACTGGCTTCGCTCGTGATAAGCACCACAATCTGTTGACCCGAACTCGCTTTGGCACAGATATTTACAAACTGAGTTTGGCTTGCTACAGGGCATTCACGGCGATAAAGTACAAAATTCAAAACGACAACACCTTGCTGTTGTAGTTGTTGCATCATAAATTGCCGTCCACCCAAACCACGCCAAAAAGCAATTTTCTGCACATTTTTTTGCTGTTTGAGAATGGGTAATTCAAGCATGCCTTCTGAAGTTTCAACTTCAGGTACAACAGCACGAATATGAAACTTTGCCAAAGCTTGTGCTGTCGTTTGCCCTACTGCAATCCATTGAATATGAATTAATTGATCTAGGTGTATTCCTGCACGCTGCAAATAGCGCATCCCCACATCTACAGCAGTCGGACTTACCACAACGATCACCTGTACTTGCTCAAGCTGTTGATAAAGTTGCTGTAGAACATCATTCCACGGCTCATCAACCAATTCAAGCAAGGGCAAATTTTCTACTTCATAACCCGCATTTGAGAGCGCCTGAGTCAAACTGACTGCACGGTCTTCAGGTCGAGTATTTATAAAAAGCATTAATACAAAGCTTTTAACAACTCACCAGCGCCTTGCGCTAGTAACCGTTGTGCAAGTTGTTCACCTAATTGCTCTGCTTCATCAGCTGAGCCTTCAAGCGTTTCTTTCAGTAAGGTTTTACCATCAACACTTCCAACCCGCCCTTCTATTTTGAGCTGGGCATTGACCAATGTTGCATAACCCGCAATTGGAACTTGGCATCCGCCTTCCAAATAAGCATTGAACGCACGTTCAGCACGAACACAAATTGAGGTTTCTTGGTGTTGCAAAGGCTGGATTAAGGCTAATAGTTCATGATCGTTTTCACGGCACTCAAGACCTAAAGCACCTTGACCCACTGCTGGCAAACTAACGACAGGATCAAGGCTATGACGAATTCGATCTGCCAACCCTAAACGCTTTAAACCAGCACTTGCCAAGATAATTGCATCATACAAACCATCATCAAGTTTAGACAAACGAGTACCCACATTGCCTCGTAAGTCAATAATCTCTAAATCAGGTCGTAGCTGTAAGATTTGACATTTACGGCGTAAACTTGATGTTCCAACTTTGGCACCTAAAGGCAATTCATCAAAATTTGAATATTGATTTGATACGAAAGCATCCAAAGGATCTTCACGTTCACAAATCACAGCCAAGCTAAGATTTTCAGGTAAGTGCATCGGCACGTCTTTCATCGAATGAACAGCCAAATCAGCACGTCCGTCTAAAAGAGCAGCCTCTAGTTCTTTAACAAATAATCCTTTACCACCAATTTTAGCTAAAGGTGTATCTAGAATTTTATCGCCTTGAGTGACAAACTTAACTAATTCAACCGTTAAATCTGGATAAAGTTCGTTTAAACGAAAACGAATATGTTCTGCTTGCCAAAGCGCAAGCGGACTTTGTCTAGTCGCAATTTTTAGGGTTTTCATAAATCTAAGTTAAGTATTGATCAACACAATTCCTCCAAACTTAACTTGATCCCCTAAAATTGCAAGTAAAAATTCATAAAGTGCTCATTCATTCAGTTAAAAAGAAGAGATTTACAATTGATGCATGCACTCTCTTAAGCTCGGCAAATGTCGGCGACTGACTGACAGTCGCTCTTCAAGCTCTCGCAATCTGACTTGATACTGACCAGCAGCAATGAGCTCTAAACCCTCTAAGTAGTCTAGTGAAACCAATGCATTACGATGAATTCGAATAAAACGGTCAGAAAACTCAAACTCTAAGTCTTTTAAAGTCTCATCAATTAAAACACTGCCATTTTTATGACGAACAGTGACATATTTTTGATCCGCTAAAAAATAATAAACATTTTCCAATGGAATCAGTTCTACTCCGCGATATGTTTTCGCAGCAATTTGATGGCGTTGAGTTTTAGTATCGTACATATCGTCTTGTTGTTTTAAACCAGTCATTTGTGCTTGGGTTAATTGAGTTAAATGGTTAAACACCTGTTCTAAGTCTTGTTGTGCAACAGGTTTAAGCAAATAGCCTTGTGCTTGAAATTTAAATGCTTCCAATGCATGTTGATCATATGCTGTACAAAAAATAATAGCAGGTCTTGGATTTAAATGACGGAGCTGTTCAGCACACTCCAAACCATTCATTCCCGGCATCTGAATATCTAATAACACAACATCAGGTGAATCATTTTCAATATGATTTAACACATCTTGCCCATGATGCGCTGTCGCTATCACTTCGTGCCCCATTTGGGTCACCAAACGTGATAAACGCTCTACTGCGAGAGGTTCATCATCAGCAATCAGAACTTTCATCCTCTCCTCCTTGTCACCGTTAACTTCATCCATAATTTTTATGGTTAACTGGGTTTATTATTTTACTCGATAATGGTAATTCACCACTGTGGTATAGAACGACTGTCCCCCGTATACCTGAAACTTTACTGTTCGCCCATAATAGGCTTGCAAGCGTTGTTTCACATTTTCTATTGCAATACCATTTCCCTTTTTCGATTTTATTGTATCGTGAGAATATGGGTTAGTAATGACTATACTGACCTGATTTTGCAATATTTCAACCAATACAGTGATTGTCGATGGTCGCAAAAACGTTTCAACACCATGAAAAATACTATTCTCTAGCAAAGGTTGCAATGTTAATAATGGAATCGTGGCACGTTTTAATTCAATTGGCGTAGCTTGTATGTTCCACTCTACGGTCAAACGCTCTCCCAAACGCATCTTTTCAATACTTAAATATTGCTGACAGAGATCAATTTCTTCAGCCAAACTCACCAGCTTGAGTTCTTGAAAACTCGCTCGAAATAATCGAGATAAATTAATCAACATATTTTCAGCTTTGTCAGAATCAATCGCAATCAAACTCACCACACTATTTAAGCTATTAAATAGAAAATGCGGATGAATACGTGCCTGCATTGCTTGAATACGCGCATTTAATTCACTGTATTGCTGATTGAGCCATCTTTCTCGCATATATAAATAACGCAAACAAAACGCACCCAGCAATACTCCATAACCTAAATTTAAACTGGTGCCATGGAACAATATTGCGTCTGAGAATTGCCCTCGATCCAACGACCAGTATTGTATTATATTTACAGCACAAGTCGTAAATAAAACAATCAGTTGAAGTAAAATAAAACCTAAAATCAAAGCCAGTTTTTGGCTAAATTTGGCGAAAAACTCTTGAAAATAGTCAACAAGTGCTGAAAAGGACAAAATAACCCAGTTAATAAAAAACATATATTGCAACACACGAATACTTTCTAAGGCTTGCCATGACTGTGCTTCAGCCAAAGCGAGAACCATTGCTAGAACATTACTCGCAACAATTAATTCCAATAAGTGTTGCCATTGCCCGATTTTCGTAAAAAAATAGGAGCCTGACGCATTCATATGACGTGTTTGCGATAACTTCTTGCGTCGAGTTTCGGCAACTGCGTTTGGATTTGCTATACTCTTTTTTATTTTGCTGAGCCGCCATGACCACATCTTCTCAATCCTCTTCTACAGCAAGCCCTAATCAAACCTCAGGAATGTGGGGCGGTCGCTTCTCAGAAGCAACAGATGCATTTGTTGCTGAATTTACCGCATCTGTGCAATTTGACCAACGTTTTTATAAACAAGATATTGCAGGCTCGATTGCTCATGCAACCATGCTTGCTAAAGTTGGTGTACTGACTGAAGCTGAACGTGATGACATCATTCAAGGTTTAACGACCATTCAAGCAGAAATTGAAGCGGGCAATTTTGAATGGCGTATTGATTTAGAAGATGTACATATGAATATTGAGTCTCGCTTGACTCAACGTATTGGTATCACAGGTAAAAAACTACATACAGGTCGTAGCCGTAATGACCAAGTTGCGACGGATATTCGCTTATATTTACGCGATGAAATTGACGACATTTTGACAATTTTACAGCGCCTACAACAAGGTATTTTGCAACTAGCAAGCAAGAATACCAACACGATTATGCCAGGCTTCACTCATTTACAAACGGCTCAACCCGTTACTTTTGGTCATCATTTACTGGCTTGGTTTGAAATGCTAGTCCGTGATACAGAACGTTTGCAAGATTGTCGTAAGCGTGTAAATCGTATGCCATTAGGTTCAGCTGCATTGGCTGGGACAACCTATCCAATTGATCGCGCTTATACTGCTGAACTTTTAGGTTTTGAAGCGGTATCTGAAAACTCACTTGATGCTGTTTCGGATCGTGACTTTGCTATTGAGTTCAATGCAGCAGCCGCATTGATCATGATGCACTTATCACGTATGTCTGAAGAACTCATTTTATGGACTTCAGCTCAATTCAAGTTTGTGAATATTCCTGATCGCTTCTGCACAGGCTCTTCAATCATGCCACAAAAGAAAAATCCAGATGTACCAGAACTCATTCGTGGTAAATCCGGTCGCGTTTTTGGTGATTTGATCAGTTTACTGACGTTGATGAAAGGTCAGCCATTGGCTTATAACAAAGATAACCAAGAAGACAAAGAGCCTTTATTCGATGCCATTGATACAGTGCGTGGCTCGTTGATGGCATTTGCTGACATGATCCCTGCATTAGTTCCTAATATTGCAATTATGCGCGAGGCAGCATTACGTGGATTCTCTACTGCAACTGACCTTGCTGATTATCTTGTAAAAAATGGTGTCGCATTCCGTGATGCCCATGAAATTGTAGGTAAAGCTGTTGCTTTAGGTGTTGCTGAAGACAAAGATCTTTCTGAATTAACACTTGAACAATTACAACAGTTCTCTGATTTGATTCAAGCTGATGTATTTGACAAAGCGCTCACGCTTGAAGCTTCTGTCAATGCACGTGATCATATTGGTGGAACAGCGCCAAAACAGGTAGAAGCTGCAATTGCTCGCGCCCATACTCGCCTAGAACAGCTATACGCATAAGGATGAATCATGACTAGACAAGTATTTTGCCGTAAATACAAACAAGAACTTGAGGGTTTAGACTTTGCACCATTTCCAGGTGTAAAAGGTCAAGAGTTCTTTGACAATGTATCTAAACAAGCTTGGCAAGAATGGTTAAAACATCAGACGACACTGATTAACGAAAAGCGTTTAAATGTATTTGAACCTGATGCCAAGAAGTTTCTTGAAGAACAACGTGAGAAATTCTTTAACAATGATGAAAGCGTTGAAAAAGCTGAAGGTTGGACTGAAGAGAAATAAGAAATATTCCTCTATTCCTGAAAAAAAAGAGCTGTTTTCAGCTCTTTTTTTACGTGATATTTACACAAGTAATAAAGCATTACAGAGTATACACACTTGTCTACATGACAGCTCTGGCGATTACTCATATATTAGAAAGCAGAAGGACAAAGAGATAGTTTGATATCTCAACAATGCATGATATTTCTCTCCCAGACTTTTCCCCCGAAGTCTGGGATTTTTTTATTCTTGGATTCAAAAAACCGCAAAATAATTTTGCGGTTTAAACTGAGATCAATTGAATAATTTATTTTTGATTCACTTTTTGCTCAATCTCTTCAATACTGGTATGTCGAACATCCATACCCTTTGCCATGTAAATCACTTGCTCAGAAATATTACGCGCATGATCACCAATACGCTCTAATGAACGAAGCACCCACATCACGTTGATCACGCGAGCAATATGGCGTGGATCTTCAATCATATAGGTCATAAGGGTACGAGTCGCTGATTGATACTCACGATCAATATCTACGTCTGCCATTACAACTTTTAAAGCCTGATCAACATCTAAACGCGCAAACGCATCTAAAGCATCATGGATCATGACACGAACCTGATTACCAATATGACGCGTTTCCATGTAACCACGAGGTGACTCGCCTTCTTCGCACAAGTTCTGCGCGATTCGAGCAATTTTTGCAGCTTCATCTCCAATACGCTCAAGATCAGTATTGGCTTTACTCATCGCAATCACCATACGTAGATCAATTGCCGCTGGGTGACGACGAGCTAAAATCAAGGTCAAACCTTCATCTATATCTCGCTCATATTGATTGACAACGTTATCTTTGAACTGAACATCAATGGCCAAATTTGCATCAGTATCTAATAAAGCATGGATTGCATTGGCAACCTGCTGCTCTACCAATCCTCCCATGGTCATAAATTTGGTATGTACATCTTGTAAGTCTTCATTAAATTGTGAAGAAATATGGTGACTTAACACAGGGTTACTTGGACTCACAGTATGCCTCCACTAGACACATGGAAAAATGATTGGTGATTTAAACATAAGAATGATGAAACTTTTATGACAGCTAATCTATTGATTTCATCTTTATACTTCAACTCCTATAATCATGCCGCGATAACAACTTATATCCAAGAACTTATTATGCGTATTTTTACCCTTTGTATCATAAGCAGTATCTTATTATCAGGCTGCCAAAAACCAACAGAATCTATTAATGAACAAGCTAAACAAAAAAATGTATCTCAAGATAGTTGTCAAAACTTAGATCAAGCAATGCAAAAAATGAATGAGAACAGCACTATTGAGACATTAGACAAAATCAATGCACAACTCAAACAGTGTGTTAGTAAGGTCAAATCTCCTCAACAACTCAAGTGGTTAAATGCTTCGACCAAAATGTATCACCGTTTTCTTAAATCAGATACAGATGAGCTCAGTTCCACCGCATTTGGTGATTACACATACAGCATTTTGGAAAATAAAGATAATAATCTCGATCAAAGCATATCAACTGCTCTTCAAGGTGATCCTGAACTATTTAAAAAACTAGGTAAACGTGATCAGTATTTATTGAAACATCAAGGACAAGCCTATATAGAATTTCAATATATCGGAGAAGGTATATTTGAATATCGTAGGCAACCACAATATATCTTAGATATATTTGCGCGAGCCTTACCTAAAGATCAACAGATTTTTATGCACCGCATGGCAAAGGATAATCAAGAGCCACTCTATAATGACTCTGCTCTCGCTGTATCATGGGCTGAATTGGTCGAAAGAGCATTATTTTGGGAAAAATATTTAAAACAATATTCCAATGCAACATTTAAAGCAGATGCACAGAATTTGTTTAATGAATACCGCTATTTAATTTTCTTTGGCTCTGATAACACACCTGTTTCTGATCTTTTTTTTAAAGATGAATGGATTGATAAGGAGGCTTTAATCGAAATTCAAAAGTTAGCCAAAAAGCAAGATACCACTCTACAGATCCCTGCCCAAAAATTTCTCAATTTTATTCAATTTTCTACTGATGAACACAATCAAGTGATGGGCACTAACGACTCACCGCATGTACTGTTGCAACAATTTTTAGGTCTAAAAAACATTTGGGCAACAGACAATAAAAAAGACTGTCATCGAGATGCTATTTGCACTGAAGTAGAGTACAACTAAAGAATTTAAGCTAAAAATCTGTTAGTCTAAATGCCTAGCTTGACGGAGCGCAGTTAATAAACTGCTGAGATTATCTTAATCGCAAGATTTAAAGATGAGTACCGTTGAACCTGATCAGGTTAACACCTGCGTAGGAATCAAGCCCAACAAAAGCCTCGCCTTTATTTATCAAAGAGATAAATTCGCTATCGTTTTTGCTCGTGCTTGATTCGTTAATGTAATACATAAGGATCATGCCATGAACCAATTAACGAATCTTCCCTCTGCTGATATTTCTGCTCAACATGAGCAAGATGCTAAAGATTTAACTCGTATTTTACCCGCATCAAAAAAAGTTTATATACAAGGTTCTCGCCAAGATATCCAAGTTCCTTTTCGTGAAATTAGTTTAACTGAAACGCCAACAGGCTTAGGTGGTGAATACAATCCACCTGTTATGGTTTATGACACATCAGGTGTTTATACCGATCCAAATGTACAAATTGACTTAAATCAAGGTTTACCATCTGTCCGTCAATCTTGGATTGAAGAACGTGATGATACCGACATACTCTCAAGTTTAAGCTCTGATTTTGGTCAAGCTCGCTTAAAAGATATTCGTACTGCTGACATTCGTTTTGCTCATATTCAAAATCCTCGTCGAGCTAAAGCAGGTAAAAACGTTACCCAAATGCACTATGCCAAGCAAGGCATTATTACCCCTGAAATGGAATATATTGCGATTCGTGAGAATCAACGCCAAGGTGAAGGCGTAGATATGCGCCAACATGCTGGACAAAACTTTGGCGCACAGAATTTAAAAGAAATTACTCCAGAATTTGTACGTCAAGAAGTTGCTGAGGGACGTGCGATTATTCCTGCCAACATTAACCATCCTGAAATTGAACCAATGATCATTGGTCGCAACTTTTTAGTAAAAATTAATGCCAATATTGGGAACTCCGCTCTAGGTTCATCGATTGATGAAGAAGTTGCTAAAATGACATGGGCAACGCGTTGGGGCGCCGACACTATCATGGACTTATCGACGGGTAAGAATATTCATGAAACACGTGAATGGATTATCCGTAATTCCCCTGTTCCAATCGGCACTGTTCCAATTTACCAAGCTTTGGAAAAAGTTGATGGTGTTGCCGAAGATCTCACTTGGGAAATTTTTAAAGACACCTTGATTGAACAAGCTGAACAAGGTGTAGATTACTTCACCATTCATGCTGGTGTATTACTGCGTTATGTTCCAATGACAGCAAATCGTCTCACAGGTATTGTGTCTCGTGGCGGTTCAATTATGGCGCAGTGGTGTCTCGCTCATCATCAAGAAAACTTCTTGTATACGCATTTCGATGAAATTTGTGAAATCATGAAAGCCTATGATGTGTCGTTCAGTTTAGGTGATGGTCTACGTCCAGGCTGTGTGCAGGATGCCAATGACGAAGCACAATTCAGTGAACTTAAGACATTAGGTGAACTCACACATCGCGCTTGGGAACATGATGTACAGGTGATGATTGAAGGTCCAGGTCATGTGCCTATGCATATGATTAAAGAAAATATGGATCTACAACTTGAGGTCTGTAAAGAAGCACCTTTCTATACACTTGGTCCACTGACAACTGATATCGCACCGGGCTATGACCACATTACCTCTGCAATAGGCGCTGCGATGATCGGCTGGTACGGTACCGCAATGCTATGCTACGTAACACCTAAAGAACACTTAGGTTTACCAAACAAAAAAGACGTGAAAGACGGCATCATCACCTACAAAATTGCAGCACATGCAGCTGACTTAGCCAAAGGTCATCCAGGTGCTCAAGTTCGTGATAACGCGCTATCAAAAGCACGCTTTGAATTCCGTTGGGATGATCAGTTTAATTTAAGCTTAGACCCAGACACAGCACGCAGTATGCATGATGAAACACTTCCGAAAGAAGCGCATAAATCTGCTCATTTCTGCTCAATGTGTGGACCAAAATTCTGCTCGATGAAAATCACACAAAATGTGCGAGATTATGCGCAAAATCAACGCAATGCCAATCAGTCAAATGATGCTGAAACAGAAGTTGAAGCAGGTCTCAGTGCGATGAAAACCGCTTATCAGGAACATGGTCAAAAACTATACCACAAGCTTTAAATCGACTAAAAAAAGATTTTCCCGTGAATCATTCTCGGTTAGGATGAGATATGTACAATCTCATCCTGATTGCAGATGACTATTCTTGACCACGCCAGCTATTCAGCATCCGACGTTACGATAGAATCTCGAGAGTTTTTATTTCGAGGATTCATTCAAGTTGAGAAAGTGAGCCTTAAGCATCGATTATTCAATCGAAGTGATTATTCGCCACTGATTCATCGTGAATTAATACATCGCCCTGAAGCTGCTGGTGTTTTACTTTATAACGATCAAAAACAAAAATTTGCTTTAATTGAACAATTTCGTATTGGCGCACTTAACGATGCAGAGTCTGCTTGGCAGCTCGAAGTGATTGCAGGTGTACTGGATGGAAACGAATCACCTGAAACCTGTATCCGCCGTGAAAGCTTAGAAGAATCTGGTTGTGAAATCACTGAATTAGAACATTTATTCAGCTTCTACCCCTCAGCTGGTGCATGTTCAGAATTTTTTCATTTATATACAGCAGAAGTAAATTTACCGAATGAAGGTGGAATTTTTGGCATGCCTGATGAAGGGGAAAATATCCAACTTCATTTATTCAACTATGACCAATTATCAACACTTTTAAAAAATGGACGTTTGAGCAATGCACCTGTAATTATGGCATTACAGTGGTTAGCTCAACATATACAACAATGATAATAAATCTAAAAGGGGTAAGAAGGTGACGTTCCAAGTCTCATCATTATCACAAAAAGATTTTGTGATGATACAGATTACTGATACACATTTATTAGAGTATCCGCATTTAGAATTTGTCGGGATGCAACCTGAGCAAAGTTTTCATGCTGTAATCGACTTGATGCGCCAACAGCACCCTGAAGTTGACTTAATAGTACATACAGGCGATTTGGCACAAAATCCAACACCCGTGACGTATCAACGCTATCTACAATATATGCAAAGTCTAGGTATTCCCTTTTTTCATACTCCGGGGAACCATGATGATGTTACTCATTTCCCTTTTCATGAAGTCGATCCTACTCAACCTACAGTCGTCGAGTTAGGTGCTTGGTGTATTATTTTATTAAATAGCGCCCAACCACAACGGATTGATGGGAAAATTACTGAGGCACAGTTGCAGTATTTAACCGAGCAACTCACTCGATTATCAGATCGGCATGTCATCATTGCTTGCCATCATCATCCATTTGCAATGCAATCCGCGTGGATTGATCAACATAAATTAAAGAATTCCTCTGATTTACTAGAGACTATTCAATCATTTCATAATGTCAAAGCTATTGTATGCGGTCATGTACATCAAGACTCTATTCATAGTTGGCAGGGTGTCGAGTTTTTATCAACACCATCAACCTGTATTCAATTTAAGCCAAAAAGCGATAAATTCGCATTAGATGAAGAACATCCAGGCTATCGCTATATTCGCCTTAAAGCCAATGGCGAGTTAGAAACACAAGTTTATCGGCTTTCTAGCTCGCAAAGATTGAGTAGCTCTGAAGTTCTAGGTTATGACTAAATTTTTGATTACAAATTACATTGACGATTTCTCACAAAATCTGGGCGGGAATGACTACCATCTTGTCCAAAAACTCTATATGATGGCGACCCTTGATGGAAAAAACCATCTTAGGTTTCTATAAAAACACTTGCATATCACCATATTTTTTGCGTATAGATAGTACGTGTAAGATGAGGAATGCCCTATATGGCGAATGACAACCAAAATCAAGTCTTGGACGAAAATACAGAAGTGATTGACGACCAAAAAGCGCCTGTAAAACGTGTGCGTAAAACCAAACCGAAAGCTTCAGAAGGTGGCACCACTGCAAGCTTATTTGGGATTGCACCATATCAGCCGAAAAAAAATGAAGAATATATGTCTGAAGGGCAACTTGAGCATTTCCGCCAAATCTTAAATGCATGGAAAGCCGAGTTAATGTCAGAAGTTGATCGCACCTTGAATACAATGCAAGATGAATCAACTGCGCTTCCTGATGTCAATGACCGTGCAACTCAAGAAGAAGAGTTTGCGATTGAATTACGTACGCGTGACCGTGAACGCAAACTCATTCGTAAAATCGAACAATCTCTTGAAGCAATTCAAAGCGAAGATTACGGTTACTGCGAAACTTGCGGTATTGAAATCGGTTTACGTCGCTTAGAAGCTCGTCCAACAGCAACTCAATGTATTGATTGCAAAACTTTGGCTGAAATCAAAGAAAAGCAAAACAACGGTTAATAATCCCTCCCAACCTCCCTTTGAAAAGGGAGGAGTACTACGAATTTAAAGACTTACGATATTCGGGTATTCCCCTCCTTATAAAGGAGGGGTTAGGGGAGGATTTAAATACACAAGCATAAAATCTTTATGTCTTACATTGGACGATTTGCTCCCTCTCCTACAGGCCCATTGCATTTTGGCTCCCTGCTCACCGCAGTTGCTAGTTATTGCGATGCCAAAGCCAATCGGGGTAAATGGCTGGTTCGTATTGAAGATACAGATATTCCCCGCATCTATCCTGATAGCGAAAATCACATTCTTAGCTGTATTGATGCCTTTCAATTTGAACCCGATGCTGAAATTCTCTTCCAAAAAGATCGTTTAGGTCTTTATGAGCATGTGTTAGAACAATTAAAAAATGCTAACGCAATCTATGCATGTCAATGTACTCGAAAAATACTCGGCTCTAATCATATTTATACAGGCACTTGTCGTGATCTAAATCTTGATTTTGCTGAGCAAGCGATTCGTTTAAAAGTTGCCGATCAATTGATTTGTTTTGACGATCGCTTACAGGGTCAGCAATGCTCAAACCTCAAGCATGATCTTGGCGATTTCGTTCTCAAACGTCGTGATGGGATCATTAGTTATCAATTGGCTGTTGTAGTAGATGACTATCTACAAAACATCACTCATGTCGTTCGTGGCGCAGATTTATTGGATAATACAGCGCGACAAATTTGGTTGGGTTCCTTGCTGAATTATCCGCGTTTAAACTATATGCATTTACCGCTTGCGATGAATGATCAAGGGCAAAAACTATCGAAACAGAATTTGGCACAAGCCTTGGATATTCACAGAGCTCCAGAACTTCTACAGCAAGCGGTATTAGCGCTAGGGCAGCCATTCGTCGAACTTGATCAGCCTAGAGTTATGCTACAACACGCTGTGCAGCAATGGAATGTGGACTTAATTCCAAAAGGGATTCATCTCACAGCTACTTATTTATAAGCAAAAAAAAGCCCTGAGCATCGTCAGGGCTTTTCAATCAGAAAATCGTTAGAAATTTGACTCTTCTTTCACAGGATTCAACTCTTGTGTAGATGCATCAATTTTCAGAATTAAACTAATCATTGCCGCACACATCATTAACGATGAACCGCCATAACTAATAAATGGTAAGGTCAAACCTTTAGTTGGTAGTAAGCCCATATTCATCCCTGCATTTACTAAGATTTGCAGCAAGAAGATAATACTAATACCGTAAGCTAAGTACCCTGCTCTTAAATAATTATGCTGCAAAGCACGATGCCCAATACGAATACAGCAAGCCAACATCGTGAATGAGAGAATCATGACCAACGTCACACCAACAAAACCAAATTCTTCACCAAGAACGGCGAGCATAAAGTCTGTATGTGCTTCTGGAAGATAAGAAAGTTTTTGGACACTATGCCCCAAACCTGTTCCAACCCACTCTCCTCGTCCAAATGCCATCAATGCATTCGATAATTGATAACCGACACCTAATGGATCTGCCCAAGGATTGGTAAATGAAATTAAACGTTGAAAACGGAATGGCTCAAATAAAATCAGTGCGGTAATCCCTGCAAGAATTGCCCCTAACATAATTAAGAACTGAGTTGCGGGTGCGCCTGCCAAAAAGAACACTCCAACCATCATCAAAACAATAACGACTGTTGCACCTAAGTCAGGCTCTGCCACAATAAAACCGACAGTGAGCGCCATAACTCCACTCAGTCGTAACAAACCTTTCCAATGCGTTCTAACTTCTTTTGCACGACGTACAACATAATCTGCGGTAAAAATTGCCATCACGATTTTGGCAATCTCAGTCGGCTGTAACGTAAAACCACCGACTTTAATCCACCGATGTGCACCATTCACTTCTGAACCGACCACCAAAACAGCGAGCAATAGCACCATGGTCACAAGCCACAAAGGAAATGCATTTTTAAACCAAAGATTCAAAGAGATACGATAGGTTAAAAAAGCGACCACTGCTGCAACAACAATCGAAATCCCATGACGAATCACAAAATAAAAAGGATTTTCATGAATATATTCAGCGTAAGGCATTGAGGCCGATGCAACCATCACTGAACCGAAACATAATAAAGAAATCACACAAAAAATAAGAATATTTCGTGCTGTCAATTCCGCAGGAAATTTCGGCAAACGATTCAATATCTGCGAAATCTTTTGAGTCATGTTTTGGGCTAAATCAGCCATAATTCTATTCCTAGTTTTTATTTTCATTCAAGGCATTTACACATGCCACGAATTGATGCCCACGGTCATTATAGCTTTTAAACATATCAAAACTTGCACATGCAGGCGATAGCAATACCACATCTTCAGCCTGCGTTACTTTTTGAGCTAATTCTACTGCCTCTTTTAAGCTACTGGCATGTTGAATAATACTACTGCCTTGAATAGCTTGCTCAATCACAGCTGCGTCTTCACCAATCAAAATTACACTCTTCACATATTTTTGAATTGCTTCACGTAATGGTTTGAAATCTTGCCCTTTCCCCTGCCCACCTAAAATAAGTGCTAATTTACCTTGTTTCACCTCAATTGCGGCACCTAAACCATCAATAGCAGCAAGGGTTGCACCGACATTTGTTCCTTTTGAATCATTGTAGTAACGTACATCATCGACTGTTTTAACGTATTCACAGCGATGCTCTAAGCCTTTAAAGTGTTTTAAGGTCTCAAGCATAGAAGATATTGGCAAAGCGATCGCTTCACCCAATGCCAAACACGCTAGAGCATTGGCAACGTTATGCATACCTTGAATATACATCTCTGAAGTTTTAAGCAAACGTTCACGACCACGTGCCAACCACATCGTGCCATCGGCATCTCGAAGTACCCCAAATTGATTTAAATCTGGGGCATTTAGACCAAAACTTTGCATTGGAGTGACATCAGGGACAAGCGGACGACTTAAATTATCATCACGGTTATAAACAACCTTTTTTACCCCTTGAAAGATTCGATGCTTGGCTTTGTGATAACCAAACATATCACCATGACGATCTAAATGATCTTCACTCATGTTCAAGACAACAGCAACATCAGCATTTAAGTGTGATGTTGTCTCAAGTTGAAAACTAGACAATTCCAATATAATGAGTTCAGGCTCATCTTTTAATAAATCTAATGCAGGACGACCTAAATTACCCCCAACTGCAACTTTCTTTCCTGCATCCGCAGCCATTAACCCAATGAGAGTGGTCACTGTACTTTTAGCATTAGAACCTGTGATGGCAACAATCGGTGCATCTGTTGCACGACGTAAAATTTGTATATCACCAACAACTGGAATACCTTTTCCAATGGCTTGCTGAATTTCAGGAAGTTGGGGTGCCAAACCGGGACTAAGAATAATTTCTTCTGCTTGCAATAAGAGCTCAGTATCTAATTTTCCAAAACTGGTTCGAACACCTGTTGGAATTTGATCATGCCCAGGAGGGATCGCACGAGAATCTGTGACAGCAACTTGGTAGCCTTTTTCAAATAGAAAATTGACTGCGGACACACCTGAAATACCCAAGCCAGCCACAACTTTTAATCCACCACGTTGTATTAACATTTTTGCCCCATTTTTCCAGTTCACAGAATGGCAAAAATGTTAGCACTTTACTGTTTTAAATGCTTTTTCAGTTTTAGTTTTATTCATGCTTTTTTGTGTCAGTGCGTAAAAGCTAAATCGAATAGCTGAATCAGAATGAAGTAAACAATGCAATCACCCACAAAGCTAATGCCAAATACATCAATCGGTCAATTTTCTTCGGTTGGATTCCCTTTATCTTTAGCGCAATAGCTTCAGGTCGTAACCATAAATAGATGAAACAAAAAATTGTACCTAGCCAATTCAATCCAGCTCGATAAGGTGTTGGTTCATCCTTCAATCCGAGTAGAAAGATTATCGTAACCAAGATCATAAACCCAATCAGAATGATTTTATGCTTAAGGCTTAACGGTTTTTCTTCAATCTTTTGAATTTGATTCATTTTTATCATTTTCTTTCAACAATCGCCTATATCATTAATAAATATAGGCGATTGCTATTTTTTAACGCCATTTAACCGCTTGTATAGACTCTGCTTTTTTACTTTCAGCTTCATCTGTTGAACAACCACAGCCCCCGCCACAACCGACTATTATTTTAGGTTTAGACCAGACTGCCAAACGTTGCCAACCTAAACGCTGACAAAAATTCGAGACCGCTAGAGATGCTGAACTTGCAGTTTTAGGAAATACTTTTTTAAAAACAACAATAGCACTCCATAGCACCAATACAGCAATAATTAAGTACTCAAACATAAGCCTCTCCAATAATTACCTTCCTTACTTGAAGGAAGGTATAAGTGAGATTTCATTACCCCCAAATGCGTGATGCAATTTGATAGGTAAAGAAAGACATTAAATAAGCTAAGCCAAACAAATAAGCTGTCATGACTGCGACGTGTTTCCATGAGCCTGTTTCACGGCGAACCGTTGCCAATGTTGCCAAACAATGCGGCGCATAGATAAACCACACCAAGAGTGATAATCCAGTTGCAAGCGACCAGCCTGTTCCATCCGCACTAATTAAGTGTGATAAACCTTGAGCGACCGCATCATCATCTGCACCAGATAATGCATATACAGTACCCAATGCAGCAACCACCACTTCACGCGCCGCCATTGCAGGAATCAGTGCAACCACGATCTGCCAGTTAAAACCAACAGGTGCAAAAATAGGTTGTAATAAATGGCCTAACATACCTGCGAAACTGTAATCAATTGCAGGTTGAGTTGCTCCATCTGGCGCTTGAGGAAAAGTACATAAGAACCAAAGTAAAATTGAAAGTGCGAAAATGATACCACCCACGCGCTTTAAGAATATTTTGGCGCGATCCAGTAAGCCAATCCCAACACTTCTCAAATCTGGAATACGGTAACTTGGTAGCTCGAGTAATAGCGCATGCTGTGATTTATCTTTTTGCAGAAATTTCATCACCATAGACACACATAGCGCACTAACAATTCCCGCCATGTATAATCCAAATAAAACTAAACCTTGCAAATTAAAAATACCCCACACTGTTTGAGTCGGAATAAATGCGGCTATCAGCAAAGCATATACAGGCAAACGTGCCGAACATGTCATCAGCGGTGCAACCATAATCGTGGTGAAACGATCACGGTGATCACTAATACTACGTGTTGCCATAATACCGGGGATTGCACATGCAAAACTTGAGAGTAAAGGGATAAAAGCACGTCCACTCAAACCCGCTTTAAACATCAACTTATCAAGCAAAAACGCTGCGCGAGGTAAATAGCCTGATTCTTCTAAAACCAAGATAAAGAAAAACAGAATCAAAATTTGTGGCAAGAACACCACAACACCGCCAGCACCTGCAATGATTCCATCAACAACTAAACTTTGAAGTAAAGGTTGGCTTATGTGCTCACCCAAGGTTTCACCCAGCCACCCAAAGAATGTTTCAATTCCATCCATAAAAGGTGCAGCCCAAGCAAATACCGCTTGGAATACAATGAACATCATCACTGCTAGACTGAGTAGTCCTAATACAGGGTGTAAAAAGATCTTATCTAGAAAATCTGTACGCTTATCTTCTTGATCAATAAAGTTAACGACATCTTTGAAAATCACTTCAATTTTTTGATGATGTTCGCCTGTCAAACCACTCAGTTCGGTTTGTGGAACTGTGTATTTACCTTGATCTAATGCGTGCAGTAAATTTTCGATCCCTGAATTACGTACCGCAACAGTCTCTACCACTGGCACACCCAAGCGTTCAGATAACTTCTGTGTATTAATCTGAATGCCACGACGACGTGCTTCATCCATCATATTTAATACAACAAGAATCGGACGACCAAGCTCGATGACTTCTAAAACGAGACCTAGATGTAGCTTCAAATTAGTTGCATCAACCACACATAAAAAGGCATCTTGCTGCCCTTCTTCCGCAATCTTACCTTGGCAAACATCACGAGTGATTTCTTCATCAGGACTGGTCGCTTTTAAGCTATACGTTCCTGGTAAATCCAAGACACGAACATTTTTTCCTGAAGGAAGCTGAAAATGTCCAACTTTACGTTCAACAGTGACCCCCGCATAGTTCGCTACTTTTTGGCGAGTTCCTGTTAAATGATTAAATAAAGATGTTTTACCGCAGTTTGGATTTCCCACAAGGGCAACACGTAGCGCATCACTCATGCAGGTGCTCCTTCAAGCTGAATTTCAATTTTGTCTGCTTCGGTTTTACGTAACGCAAAACGAGTAAAACCAATTTGGATTAGAATCGGATCACCACCAAAAATACCTTTAGTGATCACCTGCACTTGAGTACCAGGTACAAAGCCCAAACTTTCTAAACGAACGGCAACTAAATCTGGCTGTTCTGCCTCATCGACTAAGCGATTTACTTTCGTAATCATCGCTGTTTGCTTGACTTTTAATGCTGACAATCGCACCGCTTCTAACCCTTAACGCTTTTGTGGCTAGTATACAAGCAAATGAGAATAATTACCAAAAACAATCTCAATGCCATTTCGCTTTGTCACAGATCGACAACAATTCATTTTTCTTTTACAGTGCAACTGAATAAAGGAATTTTCTGATGATATTGAATAAAAAACCTCGTATTCCTACTGCCGTCACCATTCCTGAACATTTGGGGTTTTTACAAGGTTTTCGAGATTATTTAGTGGCTCAAACAGTCAGCCCACACACACGCAATGCCTATTTGTCTGATTTGATCCAATGTAGTGAATTACACACCACCTCACTATTACCACAATGGTCAAGTGACGATATCGCAGATGTACTCATTGCGCTGACCAAAGCAGGGAAAAGCCCACGTTCAATTGCAAGATGTCTATCAGCATTACGACAATTCTTTAAATTTTTAAGAGAACAAAAACTAAGAGATGACAATCCTGTAGCAACGCATCATTCGCCTAAAATTGGTCGTGCCTTACCCAAAGATTTATCGGAACAAGATGTAGAAGCTTTGATTCATGCACCAGACATCACGCATGTTTTAGGTCTTCGAGATCGTGCTATGTTAGAAGTTTTATATGCATGTGGACTGCGTGTTTCTGAATTACTCAATTTGCGTTTAGAGCTCATTAATTTAAAACAGGGTTTTTTACGTATCACAGGCAAAGGCAATAAAGAACGTCTCGTACCTCTCGGACAGTATGCATGCGATTGGGTGGAAAAATATTTATCAGAATCACGTCCACAGCTTTATAAAAGTAGTACCGATTATTTATTTTTGACTCAACACGGCGGGATCATGAGTCGACAAAATTTTTGGTACGCCATTAAACGTTATGCTCTGCAAGCCAATATTCAAGCTGAATTATCTCCGCATACACTACGACATGCCTTTGCGACACACTTACTCAATCACGGCGCTGATTTACGCGTAGTGCAAATGCTGCTCGGACATAGTGATCTTTCAACCACACAAATTTATACGCATGTTGCGCAACATCGGATGCAAGAACTACACAGCAAATACCATCCAAGGGGTTAAAACAGCCTTTTATCGAAGATATACAGCAAAGTAGATTTCGTTCACATAGCTCAAGCAAGATTTAACGAAGTAAATCTAATTTTTTGGTATGCTTGAGCAAGTTTATAAATACACTATCAAAAGGTTCTTTATGTCGTTTACTCGCTCTCAGCTCGTACTTGCTTGTACATTGGCATCAACATTATTAGTCAGTGCATGTTCAAAAGAAAATTCAGCACAAAAACAAGATGCTCTTACAGCAAGTGCACCTGCGACAGGTGAAGCATCTACCTTAAATGAACGTAATGCTCAACAACGTCTCATCTCAACCTTAGAAAAACATTTTAAAACCGCGAATATTAATGCCAAAATCGTTGCGATTAAAAAAACGGAAGTACCTAATTTATTCTGGGTCAGTTTAGAAGGCATGGGATCAGTATATGCCACCAGCGATGGTCAATATATCATTCAAGGTGATGTAATTCGTTTAGGCGACAAGCAACTGAAGAATGTGAGTGAATCATTACAAGCAACTGAAAATAAAAAACACTTAGCTGCTCTAAAAACTGAAGATTTGATTGTTTACCCTGCTAAAGATGGCAAGGCAAAACATGTGATTTATGTATTCACCGATTCAAGCTGTCCTTATTGCCATAAACTACACGAACATCTAGCTGAAATTAATGCCAAAGGCATTGAGGTTCGTTATATTGCATGGCCACGTGGCGAGCAATTTATGCCAACTATGGAAGCCATTTGGTGTAGCGAAGATCGTAAGTCAGCTTTTGATCAAGCCACACAAGGCCTTCCTGTTGCTGCAGCAGCATGTAAAAACCCTGTTCGTGATCAATATCAATTGGGTTTAAACATGGGTGTAAATGGAACACCTGCAATTTACAACGTTGATGGTGAGTATTTAGGGGGCTATATGACACCTGAGGAAATCACAAAACGACTCGAAAAATAAAATATTTTCAAAAGACTAAATCAAACGACTCGGGCGACAGATTAAAGATGATCTTAGCCCTAGTGTCTGCTCACTTTTTTAGCTATGATCAAGCTTCATTAAAATGATTGAATAAAATGGAGTGTGACGTGAAACCAGTTCGTCTGGCGATACTCGGTCTTGGTACTGTAGGTGGTGGAGCCCTTAAATTACTACAAGAAAATGCTGCTGAAATTAAACGCCGTACCGGTCGAGAAATTCAAATTACACACGTAGGCACCCGCCGTCCACGTCCAGATTTACAACTTGATGGCATTAAGCAAAGTGAAGACCTCATGGAAATCGTACGTCAACCTGATGTTGATGTCGTGGTTGAAGTGATGGGTGGGATTCATCCTGCCTATGAAGTCATCATGGAAGCCATTAAGCATGGCAAACAAGTTGTCACTGCGAACAAAGCATTACTTGCTGAACATGGCAATGAGCTGTTCAAGGCTGCCGAAGATAATGCTGTGCAAATCGCCTATGAAGCAGCGGTTGCTGGCGGTATTCCAATTATTAAAGTAATCCGTGAAGGTCTTGCTGCAAACCATATTCAATGGTTGGCAGGAATCATCAATGGTACAGGCAACTTTATCTTGACCGAAATGCGCGAAAAAGGTCGTGCTTTTGATGATGTACTTAAAGAAGCTCAAGAACTCGGTTACGCTGAAGCTGATCCAACTTTTGATGTTGAAGGGATTGATGCCGCGCATAAGCTGACAATTTTAGCGTCGTGTGCGTTTGGTATCCCACTTCAATTCAATAAAGTCTATACCGAAGGCATTAGCAAAATTACAGCACAAGATGTGAAATATGCTGAAGAGCTTGGTTTCCGTATCAAACACTTAGGTATTGCTCGTCGTGCAGAAAAAGGAATTGAGTTACGTGTACATCCAACACTGATTCCTGCAGAAGAATTAATTGCTAATGTAAATGGCGTTAAAAATGCCGTATTGGTACAAGCGCACGCCGTTGGTCCAACACTTTACTACGGTGCTGGCGCGGGTGCAGGTCCAACAGCATCGGCTGTTGTTGCTGATGTGATTGACATTGTCCGTGATATTTCTTACACAGAAGACGGTGCAGGTACAATTCCGCAACTTGCTTTTGAAGCATTGACCAATGTACCGATTCTCAGCCGTGAAGAAATGACAACGGGTTATTACATCCGTTTAAATGCTGAAGATCAAACAGGTGTGTTGGCAGATGTCACCTCGATCTTGAGTCGCGCTGGTATCAGTATTGATGCCATCATGCAGCAATCTCGCCTTAAAGATCTGATTCCAATCGTAATCTTGACCGATCCGATCATCGAGTCAAAAATGGATGAAGCTTTAGCACAAATTCAAGCATTACCTGCAATTCGTGGCGAAATCGTAAGAATTCGTTTAGAATCGCTCGATAGTTAATCAGGTTGAGGGAAATGACCTCCCTCACCCCGCTCTACCTCATATTGGAACACCATCATGTCGAATGCCAATCGTTATACTGGTCTTGTAGATCGTTATCGTGACCGTTTACCTGTGTCTGCAACTACACGTGCTATTTCTTTAGGCGAAGGTAATACTCCGCTCATTAAATTAGAGAATATTCCACGTATTATTGGCAAGAATGTTGAAATCTATGTGAAGTATGAAGGTCTAAATCCAACGGGTTCTTTTAAAGACCGTGGCATGACGATGGCAGTGACTAAAGCAGTTGAAGAAGGCTCTAAAGCGATTATCTGTGCATCTACAGGCAACACTTCAGCAGCAGCGGCAGCATATGCAGCACGTGCAGACATCAAAGCATTTGTCTTGATCCCTGAAGGCAAAATTGCAATGGGTAAAATGGCTCAAGCAATGATGTACGGTGCAATCACGATGCAAATTCGTGGTAACTTCGATGATGGTATGCGTTTAGTAAAAGAAGTTGCTGATCAAGCGCCTGTAACGATTGTAAACTCGATTAATCCATACCGTTTGCAAGGTCAAAAAACCATTGCTTACGAAATCGTGGAAGCTTTAGGTCGTGCACCTGATTATCACTGCTTACCAGTAGGTAATGCCGGTAATATCACGGCACACTGGATGGGTTATACCGAAGCCGTTGCCAACCAACCTGCGGATCAATTCGAACAAGTCATCTATGATGCGGCAACAGATCAATTCACAGGTCCTAAACCTGAAGGTTTACCGATCATGGCAGGTTATCAAGCTGCGGGCGCAGCACCGTTTTTACGTGGTGCACCAGTTGAGAGTCCTGAAACTGTTGCTACAGCCATTCGTATTGGTAATCCACAAAGCTGGAACCATGCTAAAGCTGTTGTACGTGATTCTAAAGGCTGGTTTGATGAACTTCAAGATAGTGAGATTTTAGAAGCTCAACGCTTATTGTCTATGTATGAAGGTGTGTTTGTAGAACCTGCTTCAGCAGCGTCTATCGGTGGTGCAATTCGTGACATTAAAGCAGGTAAAATTGCTGAAGGTTCGGTGATTGTATGTACTGTGACTGGTAATGGTTTGAAAGATCCTGATACAGCAATTAAGCAATGTGCTGATGCTGTGATGTTGTCAATTGATGCGACAATGGATCAAGTCAAAGATTCTATTCTTTCAAATATGTAAGAATAAATTCTAAAGAAATAAAAAACCAGTTGCTTGCAACTGGTTTTTTTACTCAAAAAGATAGATTATTTTTCTTTTCACTCATATTCATCTTCATAACTATACTGCTTAGACAGCTCTTTCTCAATTGCTTGAATCTCTTCTAAAGCTATCTGTTTAATCTCAAATAAAGGCTGTTTGAGCAAAGGATTAACCGCATACAAAGGCTCTTCTTCCCAACCATGCATAATAATTAAAGTCTGTGTTTTCTGATTATATTTTAAACCTGACTGAGAATGAATCATTGCCTGTAAAAGTGCTGGCTGATCAGACAACTCCTCAAATGAACCTTTGATCTGAATATCACCATAATCGTAATCGGCAAAAATCGTTACGACATTACTTTTTAATTGTTCAGGTTGCTGCGAATAAACCAAACTTGCAAAAAACTCATCATGCTCCTCCACCCATTGCTGCTTTTTTACTGACCATAGGCCGTAGAACTTAATATCTTGATCAAAATGAATCAATTGATAACTTTGCATATTGGCCAGTTGAATAAACTCAAAAGTATCCTCATCATTTAAGCTTTCAGGCAGCGTTTCTCGTGAAACTCCTCCATCCTGATAAATATGTTCACCACAACGTGAAAAGACAAAATCATCCAATTGTTTTAATAATGACTCATCTGCATCAAATAATGATTCAACTTCATATAAAAAAAAGTTACGTGCAGCTTTAATTTCAAGTTGTTTATAAATCGTTTCAGCTTGTTCTTTACTCTCAAAAACACTGGAAATTCGACTCCCCGACGCATAAAAAACTTCATCGTTATAACCAAAATATTTTTCACGAATTACATACATTGTCATCTTAGATCCCCAATTTTAAATTATTAATTTCAAATGAATTATTAAATATACTGAGATCATAATTTAGCAAAATATACTAAAAATAAAAGATCTTAAACTGAACTTTACGTCTTAAACTGTCGTTTTGATATATAAAAAAAGCTTCTCATAAAGAGAAGCTTTTGAGTCTTTAAATTATTAAACTCTTTTTGGTAATGAACTCAGCCAATTGAGCAAATTAGTCGCGTCATTAGTACGAGATTGCGAACTTGGTGCACCCAAGAGTACCACGACTGCTGGGCGAGAATTTACAGTCGTATGCATTACCACACAACGCCCTGCCTCGTTAATATAACCCGTTTTAGACAAGTTAATATTCCAACCACCATTACGTACTAAAGCATTGGTGTTATTCGATTTTAAAACACGATAGCCGAGATTAAAATCATAGGTCGGTGTGGTTGAAAATTGACGAATCAATCCATATTGTGATGCAGCACTAACTAAAATACCTAAATCACGTGCAGAAGAAACATTATGCGGATCTAAGCCTGTAGACTCTGCATAGTGAGTAGATGTCATACCCAATTGTTTGGCTTTAGCATTCATTGCAGCAATAAAAGCTGAACGACCACCAGGATATGTACGTGCTAATGCCGCAGCAGCAGGGTTCTCAGATTTCATTAAAGCAAATAGCAGTAATTCAGCGCGATTCATGGTATCGCCAGCCCGTAAAGTTGAGCTTGAATTTTTGCCGCCAGCACCTGCAAAATCAATCATTTGCAAAGTAACTTCTTCAGACATATTCAAACGCGCATCAGCAGTGACCACAGCTGTCATAACTTTAGTAATCGATGCAATTGGCACTGACATATTACTATTTTTGCTGTAAAGCACTTCGCCGGTTTGAGCATCCATCACCAAAGCGGCACGAGCATTCACAGAAGGCTGACTACTGTATCCTGATGTATCACGAATCTGTAAGCTTTTCTGCGGCGTTGCGGATGAAGTAATTGTTGCTGTACCACCACCTCTTAAGGTCGTCGTCACAGAGGTTGAGCCTTGCGGACTAACCTCTAATGAATCATCATCTTCCATAAATTGGCTAACGTCATTTGCAGACCAATTCAATGAAGCAGAAGATTCATTGGCACTCGAAGTAGCCGAGTTGTTATTTACAACCAACTCAGCAAAACTTGTTGAACTCCACGCCAACAAGATAGACATGCTTAAAACATGCATGACAGATTTTTTAGAATTTCTCACGACACAATACTCAACTCAGGACGCTGCACATTTGCGCTTACTATCATTATGCCTTACATTTGAACAAATCGGGTAAAGCTTTTATAGACACAATTGTGTACAACTATTCTCTAAACACGAATAATAGGATTGCTAATTTTGTCGTTTCATTGCAAGCTAATTTTGCTTTATGTAACAAAAAACCAGTTTTTTGAAATAAAAGGAGGTCTTCTTGATCACTGTTCTCGTTGTTGATGATCATGAACTCGTACGCACAGGGATTTGCCGCATGCTAGAAGATCACCCAGATGTTGAGGTTATTGGTCAAGCCGAATCAGGTGAAGAGGCAATTGGATTAGTTCGTCAGAAACATCCACAAGTTGTTTTGTTAGATGTCAATATGCCAGGTATAGGGGGTGTTGAAACAACGCGCCGCTTATTGCAATCGGCACCTGAAACAAAGGTAATCGCAGTGAGTGGTTTAGCTGAAGAACCTTATCCCTCCTTGCTTCTTAAAGCGGGCGCCAAAGGCTACATCACCAAAGGTGCACCCATTTCAGAAATGGTTCGTGCCATTAACAAGGTGATGCAAGGCGGCAAATATTTCAGTGCAGACATTGCAGAGCAACTGGCAAGCTCATATCTTTCAGATACCCAACAATCTCCATTTGATGCGCTTTCTGAACGTGAAATGCAAGTTGCCATGATGGTGGTGAACTGTATTAGCGCGCAAGAAATTGCAGACAAATTATTTGTGAGCGTTAAAACTGTAAATACCTACCGTTATCGTATCTTTGAAAAACTGGCGATTGATAGCGATGTCAAACTCACCCATCTTGCGATTCGTTATGGATTGATCAAACCTTAGTTATACGAGTATCGCCAATGTTGGGAAAAATTGCTTCCTCAGTGTCTCAAACCGTTTATCGACTTGGCGTTTGGTATAGTGGCTATCGACTGATTATTTCGATCAGTCTTTTGCTGATTTACTTACTTACCGCAGAACAACTCAGTGCTAATTATCAGTATCCTTTTTTATATTTCTATACACTGATTTGCTATATTAGCATTAATATTTTTCAGTTATTCCTATTAAAAATTGTCCCACTTCAAGTAAGCAAACAACTCATTTTTATCTTTATTATTGATGTTATTTGTTTGGGCTTAATTACGTTTTCAGCGGGTGGACCAAATCTACAATTAAGTCTGCTTTATGTCATTATTATTTTCTCTTCTGCCATCTTACTGAATGCTCATCTTTCACTGATTGTTACACTGTTTGCAGTCATTATGGTGGTTTATCAGCGTTTTATAGGCAATTTTTTTGATTACAATAATTTAAATCATCTAGGCAATAGTGTCTTACTTGCTTTCTTGTTTTTCGTAGTTTATGCGATTGGACGAATTGCAGTACAACGTTTTAAAATTTTAGAAACACTCACATTTCACCAATCAATTGAAATTCATCAGCTTCAAAATATTAATCGCTATATTCTTGAACAAATTGAAGATGGCTATTTAGTCTTAGATGAAAGTAATCATATTGTTCTTACCAACCCAGCAGCAAATACCTTATTGGGTATTCATTTGCCTATTTCATTAGAAAAAACACCACTGATCAAACTTCAACCCGATCTTTTTGAACTCATTCGCTTTAGTGATTTAGAAGATGGTGAAGAGTTTAGCTTTGAGTCACAACAAAGCCTTTACACTGTAAACGTTAAGGTAAAACACCTAATTGTTCCTGAACAAGCACTTGTCTTACTAATTCTTAAAGATGCACAAAAAATAACTCAGCAGGTTCAACAGCTTAAACTGGCAGCCTTAGGACAATTATCAGCAAGTATCGCACATGAAATTCGCAACCCTTTAGCTGCCATTGTTCAAGCCAATGAGTTGTTAAAAGAAAGTGATGCACATCAACAAGAAATGCTATCACGTATGATTAGCAAGCAATCTAAACGAATTGATAGTATCATCCAAGATACACTGGGAATGGCAGGTAACAGACCTTCTGAACCACAAATTATTTCCTTAGTAGAATTTTTTGAAAGCTTGTTAAACGAAGATTTAATCGATGCAAAACAACAAATAAAACTTAATCTCACGGATCGAATTAATATTTTATTTGATGAAAAACAACTTAGACAGGTTTTAATCAATTTGATTCGTAATGCTTTACGGCATAACTCAGCAGAGGCTGAATACATCGAAGTGAATGTTGATTTAAAAGAAGGCCGAACCTGTATTGATGTGGTCGATTTTGGTTCAGGTGTGGCAAAACGAGATATTTCTCAGCTATTCAAACCATTTTTTAGTACCGAAATTAAAGGAACTGGTTTAGGATTATATCTGTCTCATACATTTTGTGAGGCAAATCATGCAAAGCTTACGTATGTTGAGCGACAACAAGGGGCATGTTTCAGGATTGAATGCTCAAAAATTCATTGATTAAATTAGGTTTTTCGGGGAATGGCAACTAAACAACCTCTCGTTCTACTCGTAGACGATGAAGAAGACTTATGTCTTTTAATGCAAATGACGCTCGCACGAATGGGTATCAAAACTCACCTTGCCTATAGAGTCGAGCAAGCAAAAAAATTCTTTACTGAGTTTCAATACGATGCTTGTTTAACCGATTTAAATCTTCCTGATGGGAATGGTCTAGATTTAGTTAAACATGTGACTCAGAACTATCCTAATACTCCAATCGCGGTACTCACTGCATATGGCAATATGGACATTGCAATTGCAGCACTGAAAGCGGGTGCATTTGATTTTGTGAGCAAACCTGTTAATCAGACTCATTTAGATCAACTCATTCAAAAAGCCTTGAATCGACCTCAGCCAGAACAAGAGGCGGCTGAAACAGCTTTAGAAAATAAACTATTGATTGGTCGTTCAGCACCGATTCAGCAATTAAGAATTGCATTAAAGAAAATTGCACGTTCTCAGGCACCTGTTTTTATTACTGGTGAATCAGGAACAGGCAAAGAAGTCGTAGCCAACCTAGTGCATCGCTTAAGTAATCGTAGCGAAGGTCCTTTTATTGCCATTAACTGTGGTGCTATTCCAACTGAATTGATGGAAAGTGAACTGTTTGGACATAAAAAAGGAAGCTTTACAGGTGCGACTCAAGACAAGCAAGGCTTAATTCTTTCCGCGCATGGTGGCAGTTTATTTTTAGATGAAATTGCAGAATTACCTGTAAGTATGCAGGTGAAACTGCTTCGTGCCGTACAAGAAAAGAAAATTCGTCCTGTAGGCTCGGATCAAGAAATTGATGTTGATTTCCGTGTAATAAGTGCCAGCCATCAAGATCTTGAGTTATTGGTTCAACAAGGTCGCTTCAGACAAGATTTATTCTTCCGTATTCATGTGATGGATATTGTGTTACCGCCTTTACGCGAACGTGGTCAAGATATTCTTTTGTTGGCAAATCATTTTATTCAAAGAATTAGCCAAGAATGGGATTTAACGGCCAAATCATTGTCCTCACGTGCAGAACAATTTTTATTGCAGCAGTATTTCCCTGGTAATGTGCGTGAATTACGCAATATTATTGAACGTGCAATCACTCTCAGTGATGATGACAATATTGATCTCGCACATTTACAAACTGCGCCGTTACGAGCTCCGATTGCATCGCCAACCAATATTTCATTTTCTAATCAAGATGAAACTGAGCAAATGCAACACTCTGCTAGTCCAGCCATGAGTTCTAAGAAGCTTCCACCAGAAGGTTTAGAGCGCTATTTAGAGAATATTGAGAAAGAAATTCTTCTGAATGCACTCAACTTAACCCATTGGAATAGAACATTAGCTGCTAAAAAATTAGGAATGACATTCCGATCTTTACGCTACCGTTTGAAAAAGTTTGGTTTAGATACAGAAGACGATGAATAACGAATAAAAAGAAGCCCCAATAATTGGGGCTTCTTCTTATTAAATTTTGCTTTTTAAAACAAATTCAGTGACATGCTCCAAGTAACTATCTTCTTTCATTTCAGCAGATAATGGATAAATCTGATTCGGTTGTATCCCTTGACCTTCAATCATATTTCCATTCGGGGTGTAATAATGGGAAACCGTCATTTGCAATGCGGCTCCACTCGGTAGAGGAAATAGTTTCTGAACGACCCCTTTGCCATAACTATTCTCACCAATCACCCAAGCCCGTTTATGCTCTTTCAGCGCGGCTGTAAAAACCTCTGCTGCTGAAGCAGAACGACGATTAGTCAATATACCTAATTTAATATTTTGAAAATCATTTGAAGGCAACGCCTGAAATTGCTGATCCCCTTCCGAACGGCTTTTTGTAGTGACAATCAATCCCTGATTCAAAAATAAATCAGCTGATTCCACAGCGGCTGAAAGCAATCCTCCTGGATTATTTCGTAGATCTAAAACAACAGCCTTTAATTTAGTCGAGCTATATTCTTCAATTAAGCGTTTAATTTCATTTGCAGTATCTTGCTGAAAAACTCTAATTTTAAGCACAAGCACTTGGTTATGCAGTAAAACAGGCTCTATATCAGTTTCTACTTTCTTATTTCTAACTAGAATCACTGTACTATTATTATTTTCTGGCTGAATTTGAACAGTAGTGCCAATCGAACCATAAAGTAAGCCTTGAACTTGATCTTGATTTAAGCTTTTTAACTCTTGGTTATCAATTTTCAGTATGCTTTGACTATTCCTTAAGCCTAATTTATTTGAATCAG
Organism: Acinetobacter sp. Z1; assembly: GCF_024296945.1. Taxonomy (NCBI): domain Bacteria; kingdom Pseudomonadati; phylum Pseudomonadota; class Gammaproteobacteria; order Moraxellales; family Moraxellaceae; genus Acinetobacter; species Acinetobacter sp. Z1. Next base: position 3,297,542 of record NZ_CP101115.1, read on the forward strand.
ACCCCGCTTTTAGATCCTGTATTTGCCATGAGCGCGTATGATTATCATAATTCAAATTAAAATCTACAGATGCCAAATCTCCTTCCGTATATTGAATGAGTTGGCGATATTCTTCTGCAGATAAATAACGAGAGTAACGATCTAAACCGCTGACTAAACCTTTAATGGACTGCTGAAATAAAGCATCATCTGTCTTTGGGTCAACATAGTTATCTCGCACAATCCCATAAATCTGCACAAATTGCTGAATAGACTCCAGCGGAACTTCGGCATTGCGAGAATGTTGATTTTCATCTGACCAGCCAGAAGGCGGGCTCAATGGTGCAGCAATTACGGTATGCCCCCAACACATCAACAAACTGGCAAGTAAAGCACGATAGATGTTGTTGTGTGGCGTCATTGTTTCACCTTCTACAAAATCCCCTCTTTCAAAAAGAGGGGTTAGGGGGATTTATTCTAAAGTAATTAGATTTTTGCCTTGCATTTCTTGTGGTACAGGGAGATTCATTAAGCTCAATAAAGTTGGTGCGACATCAGCCAAGACACCACCTTCCGCAATAACAGCCTGCGTTGGACCAACATAAATAAATGGGACTAATTCAGTTGTATGCTGCGTATGAACCTGACCACTCACATAGTCTTGCATTTGTTCTACATTACCATGATCGGCCGTAATTAACATATGACCTTTGTTTGCCATTACAGCATCATAAACTCGCCCTAAGCAAGCATCTACAGTTTCAACTGCTTTCACTGCCGCATCGAAAACACCAGTATGCCCAACCATATCGCCATTTGCATAGTTCACCACCAACAAATCAAACTCACCTGAATCGATCGCATTAACAAGCTCATCAGTGACTTCAATGGCACTCATTTCAGGTTTCAAATCATAAGTTGCAACATTCGGTGATGGAATCAAAATACGTTTTTCGCCTGCATATTCGTCTTCACGTCCGCCACTAAAGAAGAAAGTCACATGTGCATATTTTTCTGTTTCAGCAATACGTAACTGTGTTTTACCTAGACTTGATAAATATTCACCGATTGAATTTTTTAAACCTTCTGGCATATATGCCACGGGTGCATCAATACTCGCTTGATAACGAGTTAGCATGACAAATTTAGACAATGCAGGCACTACTTTACGGGTAAATCCAGCAAAGTCTTTTTCAACAAAAGCGCGGGTAATTTCACGCGCACGATCGGCACGGAAATTCATAAACACGATGCTATCGCCATCTTGTACTTTAGCAATATCACCAATACGTGTTGCTTTTACAAACTCATCATTTTCTTCAGCAGCATAAGCTTGCTCTAGACCTTCAACTGCCGAATTTACAACGCGTACAGCTTCGCCTTCAGTGATTAAGCGATAGGCTTGTTCAACACGGTCCCAACGATTATCACGATCCATTGCAAAATAACGACCAATCATCGAAACAATACGACCTTGATTTGGATATTGCACGAACAAGCCATCCAGTTTTTCTAATGAAGGCTTGGCACTGCGTGGTGGCGTATCACGACCATCCAAGAAAGCATGTAAATAAACCGTTGCACCACGTTTTAATGCAAGCTCACACATCGCCACGATATGATCTTCGTGTGAATGTACGCCACCCTCAGAGAGTAGACCCATCACGTGAACGACACCATTGACTGCTTTGGCTTTTTCTACTGCATCTATCAACACTTCGTGTTCGAAGAAATCACCCGTGCGAATATCTTTAGTGATACGTGTAAAATCTTGATAAAGCACACGTCCTGCACCCAGATTCATATGACCAACTTCAGAATTTCCCATTTGACCATCAGGTAATCCAACATCTTCACCTGAACCTGAAATCAAACTGTTTGGATGCTTCGCTTTCATGGCGGTTAAATTTGGCGTTTTCGCTGCTAAATACGCGTTATCTTCAACTGCTTCACGATGTCCCACACCATCCATGATTACAAGAACGTGAGGAATTTTGCCAGCATTTGCATCCGTCATATTGGACTCTCTGTTTGTCTATCATTTGATCGGCATATTTTACCGAATTTTGAGCTAATTCTCTATGGCATTACAGAAAGCACTGATCGCTTTCAAAAACCTAAAAATAATTCGATGTTATCTTGCGCGATACAATAAATAGCTACCAATCATAAACATTAAAAAGATTGGCATAAGTACAAACCATGCAGGTGAAGGTGCATAAACCAAGCTTGCATAACCTAAAAAATCTTGTAGATAAAAGAAACCAAGTCCAGTGAATAATGCAATCACCAATCGAAAACCCATTGATTGTTGACGTAATGGTCCGAAAATAAATGAGCAAGCAATTAAAACCAGTGCAATTAAGGCAAAGGGTGAAGCCACTTTCTGCCAAAATGCTAGCTCATAGGTTTTTGGAACTTGGCTATATTCTTCTAGATATTGCATAAAACTCACCAACTGGCTTGGAGATAAATCTTCAGGATCTAAGGTCACCATATGCACATATTTAGGTTGTAATGCTAAACCTAATGTTTGCTCAGCATGATCTGTCTTAATTGCATTACCTTGAGCAAGTAAATCGACTTGATGTGAATCTTGTAAAGTCCATTGCCCATCTTTAACAAATTGACCTTTATCGGCAGTTATAAAGGATTGAAGGCGATAATTATCATCAAAATCAATAGATTGAATATCACGCAATTGCCCTTGCGAATTGGCGTAATCAATGTATGTAAATCGCTGCCCTTCTCTAGACCAATATCCTTTAACTTCACCCAAAGTAGCAGCAGTCCGTTGTTTCTTAATACTTTGTGCTTTCTCATTGGTATGTGGAATAACCCACTCACTCAGGGCAAAAGATAGAATAATTAACAGAAAAGCGGAGCGCATGACCCAACCAACAATACGCCAGAGACTAATGCCCACCGAGCGCATTACGATCAACTCACTATTTGAAGCGAGAGCTCCTAGACCCAAAACAGAACCTATCAGTGCTGCTACAGGTAAGATTTCATATAAATATCGTGGTGCACCCCACATAACATACAGAAATGCTTGCCACGCATTATAGTTTGCCTTAAGTGATCCTAATTCACCTAAATAAGTAAACAATACTTGTAGGAAAGATAAGACTAGCGTTGTTCCAAGCATGGCTAGAACAGTGGTTTTTGTCACATGTTTGGCGACTATTCGACGTGCTAACATCACAACCCCACTCGTTGAATACTTTTCTTGATTTTAGGTGCTAATTTTTGTTTACGTGAAAAGATTGCGGCAGCAATCGCATAAATCAGTAACACAGCAGGATAAGCCCAAATATCTAACTCGTCTTTACTAATACGAGTTTTGATTGCAATCATTAATACAATTAAACTAGCAAAGATAAAAATCGCAGGAATCAAGCGATAATAACGTCCTTGGCGAGGATTTACTTCAGACAATGCAACTGCGAGTAATAACGCTACAATAATCACAAAAGGACCAAAAATACGCCATCCCAATTCACTTCTTACCACCGAATCATCTCTTTTCTGCCAAAGCTTTGACATTGGTAGCGCATTCACTTCATCACTTTCAAACTTAACATCTTTGTCATTTTCTAGTCGTAAGCGATATGACTGAAATTCAGCTTGAGTATATCGAGGTTGATTTGGGAAAATTTCATAACGGCGACCTTGAACCAAGTCAACCACGTTGGCAGTGTCATTTGCCATTTCTACACGTGTGGCTTCTTTCGCCAAAATCATCACATCTGGCTTACCCTCTCGATCTGATTTTTGATAATAAAAAATATCTTTTAAATTTTTACGATCTTCTGAAAGTGAACCCGCATAAATTGTGTAAGGACCTGCGGAAATAAACTCTTTAGGTCGGACTAAATCAAAGCCTGCACGTACCGCTTGGGTCTGCATTAAGCTTTCATAGGCTCTTACACCTGAAGCTGAACCCCAAACCATGAGTAGCGACTGCACAATCAAGTAAACAAAAGTCATTGGCAATAATAATTTTGCCAACTGATTTCGACTTACGCCGCTGCCATTCAACACAGCCATCTCATGGTCAACATAGAGACGACCAAAAACCAGCATCAAGCCAATAAAAAAGCCCAATGGCAAAATTAAGGTCAGAAACTCTGGCAAACGATACGCGATGATACTCAGCAACACACCCGCATCTAAACGACCCTGTGCAGCTCGTCCAAAGATCTTGATTAACTGTCCACCCATAATAATTAACGTGAGTAAGGCAGTCACAACCAAAGAGGTGGAGACCACTTGCTTGACGAGATAACGCCGAATAATCAAAGTAATACTTCCAAAATAGACCAATCGAAGGGTAATGCTAGTTTACCCGAATGTTAAAAATATAAAACCTATCGCTTGTTGCGGATTGCAACCTCATATCTGAAAGTGTTTAATGGACTTATCTATCTTTTTTGCTTATTAGGTATAATACAAACAATGAAATTTACCCTTGATACCGCATTTTCAACGCCAGCGTCTAGTGAATCTTTGTGGATTTTGGTTGATTCAGAACAATTACAACAAAACTTACAAGCCTATCAAATCAATCACTTAGAAAATATTCTTACAGCCAGTCAATTCAAAGCGGGTTTTAATGAGAACTTGCCGCTTATTGCCAATATAAATGAGCATCTCCATGCTCAACTTCTTGGTCTAGGCAAAAGTAACGAACTCAAAGCAATAAAATTAGCAAAACTTGCACAAAGCATTATCAAATCATCACAAACCAAATTCAAACAAATTATGGTGGATATTTCTGCTCTGCCTTCAGAATTACACTATTTATTTGTTCAAAGCTTATCTCAAGCTGCTTATGGTTATGACGAATTCAAATCAAAGAAAAATGAATTCAAGCTCGAAACAATTCATTTAGGTGCACAACAAACTAGTTTAGATGAAGCTCAACTGAATCTTATCCATGCCGTACAATCGGGGCAAAACTATGCACGTGACTTAGGCAATCGTCCAGGAAATATTTGCTTTCCTGAATATCTTGCAGACCAAGCAATTGCACTTGCAGCTCAATATCCTGAGTTATTAAAAGTAACCATTTTGAATGAACAGCAAATGGCTGATCTAGGAATGAATGCCTTCCTTGCTGTAAGCAAAGGCTCTGATCGACCGGGTCGAATTATTACACTTGAATATAATGCAAAAATTGATCAAGCGCCTGTAGTCTTAGTCGGTAAAGGCGTAACTTTTGATACTGGTGGTATTTCATTAAAACCCGGCTTAGGCATGGATGAAATGAAGTTCGATATGTGTGGAGCAGCTTCAGTATTGGGTACGATACAAGCGCTTTGTGAAGCACAACTCCCAATTCATGTGGTTGGTGCAATTGCTGCGGCAGAAAATATGCCTTCCGGTCATGCTACGCGTCCTGGTGACATCGTGACGACCATGAGCGGTCAAACCGTAGAAATCTTAAATACCGATGCCGAAGGTCGCTTAGTACTATGTGATACTTTGACCTATATCAAACGCTACAATCCCGCGTTGGTGATTGATATTGCGACCCTTACAGGCGCATGTGTGGTTGCGCTAGGTAAGGTTGTAAGTGGGTTATTCACGCCTGATGATGAGCTTGCCAATGAATTACAACAAGCTGGTGAGCAATCCCTTGACCGTGTATGGCGCATGCCAGTGATGGAAGAATACCAAGAGTTACTTGACTCACCTTTTGCTGATATTGCCAATATTGGTGGTCCTTATGGTGGTGCCATTACCGCGGCATGCTTCCTTGAGCGATTTACGCGTGATTATCGTTGGGCACATTTAGATGTTGCAGGTACAGCATGGATTTCTGGTGCTGCCAAAGGTGCAACAGGTCGTCCAGTACCATTACTAATGCAGTTTTTAGCGAATCGCGTATAAACGAATTACTAAGAGATGGCACAAATCAGCTTTTATTTATTTGAAAATAGTACCGAACGACAAGTCGAAAGTGCTTGTCGTTTATGTCGTAAAATTCTGAATCAACATGCACATATCTGGTGGTATTGTATTGATTCAGAGTTGCAAACTGAACTAGATGAAAAGCTTTGGAGTTTTGATGCTCAAAGCTTTATTCCACATGGCATCGATCAACCCAATAGTCCTGTGTGTATTTCAGCAGAATTACCGCCATCGAATGATTGGGTGTTATTTAATTTTAACAATCATGCACTTGAACAAACTCAAAATTTTCGCCACATTATCGAAATTATTGAGAATAACGAACCAGCCAAACAAATTGGACGAGAAAAATTTAAAGCGTATCGTCGTTTAGGTATCGAACCTCGAACGTTTAAATTATAACTGCGTTGAAATAATATTATTTTGAGGAGTGTCGTGTGGCATTAAATGTAGGTCAAGACTTTAAAAAACGCTGGTTAAATACACCTGAGACAGTCCGTCAAACCTATCAGGAAGATTTAGCTCGTATTTGTGATCTACTGCTACCACAGACTCAGACTCAAACTTGGCTACATAATGAACAAACTGCTCAACAACGTTCTCAACAACGAATTGAACAAGCATATGCCGATCTAAAAGCTGAACTCATCGAACAAGCCCGTATTCGTAAACAGCAGGCTTTGGAAAAAGCTTTAGCAGAGAAACGTGCTGCTGATGCCGCTTATGCCGCTGAATTACTAGCCGATGAAGCTCATCAATTTGAACAGCAAACTGAAAATTTAGTTGCCTTACGCAGTCATATCGAACAAGAAATTGCCGAACAAACTGAGCGTTACCAAGTAAACCCTGAACAACCAAGTATTGACTACGCTCAAGGTCAACGCATGGTGATTGAGGATCAGCAAATACTCTCTGAGCTTGAAAGTGTTCGCGTTCGATTAGAGTTAGAAGCAGAAAATTTAATTGATCAAGCTGTCACAGTGTTCCGCGCCAAGCTTCATGCATTAGCTCAAGATGAGATTGACTATATTTTGAAAAATAGTCAATTCTCAGATGAGAAATAATAAAAAAGCCCAGTTAAAACTGGGTTTTTTTATGCTTCGTTTTTATTTTAAAAAGCCATTCTCAGCCAAAAATGCCATACTGATATTGGATTCAGTTTTCTGCTCAGCAGCTTTATCGCCTAGTAATAATCGCTCAATATAACGTGCTAAAACATCGACTTCTAAATTCACTTTACTTCCTACCTGCCACGTTCCAATATTGGTACGTTCAGCTGTATGAGGAATTAGATTCAGACTTAAAATATTACCACGCAGATGATTAATCGTTAGGCTAATCCCATCAACAGTCACTGAACCCTTTTCTGCCAAATATTTCGCTAATTCCACAGGTGCGGTAACTTCAAAATACAATGAGCGAGCATCATGACGAACTAGTGTAATTTCACCCAAACCATCAACATGACCGCTGACAATATGTCCACCAAAACGTGTAGTTGGTAGCATTGCCTTTTCAACATTCACCGCTTGACCAACTTTCCATTGACCGAGCGTAGTACGGTTTAAGCTTTCACGCGATACATCTGCTGCATACCAGTTTTCGCCCCACTCAATAACAGTGAGGCAGATGCCATTGGTCGCAATCGAATCACCCAAATGTACATCAGACATATCCAAATCAGTTTGAATACGTAGACGAACATCACCGCCTACACTTTGTAGGCTCTCAACCTTACCTAAACTTTCAATAATGCCTGTAAACATGGGAGTTTCAACCTATCTTTATTGCAATACGTACCATCTTGAATGGGATACCTTAAAGCAAAGACCTAGATATAACAAGGCACTGAGAGCTGAAATCTCCTCAAATAAAAAAGGCAGCCTTTTGGCTGCCTTTCAATGCTTCAGTTCAGTTTACTGTATTTCAGAAACTTTCTGATTCGTCTGTTGATTCTGTTCAACTTTATGATTAACCAAGAAATGACTAAAGAATAATTTATAGCCTAATACACCCAAACAAGCCCCCACAATCGGGGCAATAATTGGAACGATAAAGTATGGAATATCACGACCACCAGTAAAAGCAACAGCTCCCCACCCACTGAAATAAGCCACGATTTTAGGACCAAAATCACGAGCTGGATTCATGGCGAATCCTGTTAATAGACCAAAAGAAGCACCAATCACCGCGACCAACAAACCCACTAGAATTGGGGCTAAAGCGCCACGTGGCAAACCATTGCTGTCATCACCAATCGCCATGATCAACCACAGCAACAACATCGTAATGAACATTTCCACCATGAAGGCTTGTCCAATCGACAACAAATGATGAGGGTAGGTAGAAAAGATACCTGCCAATTCTAAGCTTTCGACACTACCGCGAAGCATATGATGCGTCTGCTCATAATCCACAAATAAATTACTATACAGACTATAAACCAACAGCGCGCCTACAGCTGCGCCAGCCACTTGTGAAATAATATAAAAAGGAACTTTACGCTTATCAAAACCTGCAAATAACGCCAATGCAATTGTGACAGCGGGGTTGAGATGTGCGCCAGAAATACCAGCTGATAAATATACGGCTAAAGCGACAGCTAAGCCCCAAACAATACTGATTTCCCACAAACCCAAGCTTGCTCCAGCAAGTTTAAGTGCAGCAACCACACCGATACCAAAAGATAAAAAAATTGCAGTAGCAAAAAACTCAGCTACACATTGTCCCATCAAAGTGGGTTCCGAGCGACTCATCACAACCTCTCTTGGTCAATACTGCATGTAGATATGACCTAAAATAAGCTCGGCAAAATATATTCATTTTCGAAAATGATCAACATTTTTAAGGTAATTTTTAACCAAATAGTAAAATAATGATCAAATGGAATTTTTTAAAAAGTATCGAATAAATTAAATAAGTTATTGTTTATAAAAATTAAATTAACTTTAAAATAAATAAATGAGGTAAAGTTGGTGTACTCGCATTGTGACAAAAACACGTTCAATATTCTTTATAATTCATATAAAAACAAATGTTTATTCTCATTAGCATAAAAATTAGACAAAAGATCTAGACACTAATTGGTCAAGCAAAATAGTGTCTATTTGAATCTACCAAAGTGCAAGCTGAGTGCTATTGCCTGTGGTATCCACACCACCTAGTTCAGCAAAATGATACAGCTGTCCAAGCAACTGCCGTAACGGCGGACCAGATTTAGCATAAGTATCAGTAATCACAATAAATTCTAATACGCGTGCGCGTTCAGATTGACGCTGTTTGCTCACTCGATAACGTGGGACATCTTGCGTAAGGAGCGTAACTTTGCCGCGTTTTAAATTTGCTGTGAGTAAATCTTTAGGCTCAATATTTCCATCAGTCGAATAACTGGTCAAAATATAACGTGCATTGATGGTTTCCAATAATTTTTCATACGCATCTTTAGCATGTTTTGACGAATTATATGGACTAGGACGTTCCTTACGCCATGCGCGATCAATTCCGCTCTTGAAACCTTTGGTATCAGGTGAAGGTAAATCGACTTGATCCCATAACGTTAAGGCATTTAAGACGTGGTAATTGCTGCTATACGCATGCTGATTATAAGGTGGATCAAGATAAGCCACATCAACTTCAAATCCACTCATTTGATTAGCCAAATGTTGTGAATCTACACACCACACTTCAGCGGCAGGACGCTTTACATCGCCAATCTCACAGAAGCGACTCGGTGTCAGCCAAAGTAATGACTCAATCCGTTCTAGAGCAGTTTGAGTACGTCCGCCCCAGCCTTGATGGAAGCTTTTAAAGACACCACTGGTATTACTGACAAAGCTTGCGGAATACAGTAGCGGAGCCAAAAGAGCACTCATTTCTACATCATTAATTGCACCCTGTGCCTGCCAAGTTGCAATCTGCTGACGAATCGCATCAATACGCATCCCATTACGGCGTTTGAAGAACAAACGATCACGTGCTGGATCATAAATATCATCATTCCGTGGGCATAAATTATGTGTCACCCAACCTTTGACTTCTGGCAAACGGTTTAAATAATCAATGGCTTTTTGATAGCCACCCAACTCTTTGAATGCGGGTGCATCGACACAGGCTAAAATGGCATGATTCAATGCATGACTATAGGGTTCCCAGTCATTGGCGATGACACGGTAACCATTCTGACGAGCCAATCGAGAAACTACACCACTCCCTGCAAAAAAATCTGCAAAAATTGGCGGATTTTTCTTTTTACTATTCAGCGTGCCTGTAATTTCAAGTGCTTCCAAAATCAAGTGCAAAAGTCGACGCTTGTTCCCAAGATAGGGAACTAACTGATGAAAAAGGTATTCGTCAGTTGTACGTGCGGCGTGACGACGTTTGTGATAAACCGATGCTTCTGGATTCATATCATCTCTTGGATAGGGAGCAATCTTAGGCGAATGTCTTGCCCAAGTTGGGTTACATCGACCAATTCAAAACGACGCTGCTCTGCCATTTGACTAAATTCAGCGTTGAACATAGCGCGAGCAGATTGTCCGAGTATAGTTGGAGCAATATAACTAATCATTTCATCAACCAAACCTTGCTGTAAAAAGGCGGTCGATAACGTTGCACCAGCCTCAACCAATACATCATAAATTTGATATTGTTGAGATAAGGTCTGCAATAATTGATTCAAAGGTTGCGGCGCTAATTGTATCACGCCTAAATCGTCAAGTTCTTGACGAAATGGGGTCATTACCATCACAGTTTCAGGATTATGTAAAATCTTGGCAGTTAATGGTAGTTGCGCCTGACGATCTAAAATAATTCGCTTGGGTTGAACAATATTTGCAAGTTCGACACCTTCTAAGACACGAACATTCAGCTCACAATCATCGGCTAAAACCGTTTGGATCCCTGTAATCACGGCACCTGAAATGGCACGCCAATGTTGTACATCCTGGCGTGCGATAGCTCCAGTAATCCATTTCGATTCACCTGAGGCCATTGCAGTACGGCCATCTAAGCTTGAAGCAACTTTTAAACGCACATAAGGCAAACCTGTAGACATCACTTTTAAAAAACCAAAATTTAGCTTTCTCGCAGTTTCTGTACAAATTCCAGTTTCAACTTCAATGCCCGCAGCTTGCAAAATTTGGACACCTTTACCTGCCACTAAGGGATTTGGATCAGAACATGCAATGATCACTTTTTTCACTTGTGCTTTTACGAGGGCTTCTGCACAAGGTGGTGTACGACCATAATGAGCACAAGGCTCCAAAGTCACATAAGCGGTTGCATCCTTTGCATTTTCGCCTGCTTGACGTAATGCAAAAACCTCAGCATGCGGCTGACCTGCTTTGGGATGATAGCCCTGACCAATCAATTTGCCTTCTTTGACAATCACACAACCGACATTCGGATTTGGTTTAGTCGAGTATTGCCCAAGGCGAGCTAACTCAATCGCACGTTGCATCCAATACTGATGTGAAAATAATTGATCTTGGGTAGGCTCAGACATGACTTCTCTAATTTAAGCTTCGTTTTCACGTTGTTGCATTTGTTCAATTTGACGGCGAAATGCCTCTACATCTTGGAAATCTTGATAAACAGAAGCGAAACGGACATAAGCAACATGATCAAGAGCAAACAAAGCTTGCATGACAATTTCACCTATTGTTCTTGATTTCACATCACGCTCACCTAAACGACGAATCTGAGATTGTATATCACTGAGTACGGTTTCTATCTGCTCTTGGGTAACAGGACGTTTTTGCAAAGCATGCATTAATGATCGACGTAACTTTGCCTCATCAAAAGGTTCGCTCTTCCCATCAGATTTTATCACCCGTGGCATCACCATCTCATAACTTTCAAAAGTGGTAAATCGTTCACCACAAACGACGCATTCTCGACGACGGCGAATTTGGCTACCCTCGGCAGCCAAACGGGAATCTATAACTTTACTATCAGCAGCGTTACAAAATGGACAATGCATAGTTGTGTAATTATTTACTCACTTTGCTTAAGTGTAGCAAAGTTTCGCTGATTGCTAAACTAGCATCCTAGAAGCATAAAAAAGCAGCCTTAATAGGCTGTTTTTTTTTCTATAAACTAAGTCAGTTATTCGATACGTTCGCCATGTTGGCTAAGGTCAAGACCCATACGCTCATCATCAGCACTTACACGGATACCAATCACAAGATCAATCACTTTAAGGATAATGAAAGTCACAATCGCACTGTATGCAATCGTAGCTAATACACCTTCAACTTGAACCCATAATTGACCAGCAAATGTTGGAGCAAGCACTACGCCTGCAGCTTCGATGATTTCATCACTATAGAAAACACCTGTGAGCACAGCACCAACAATACCACCGACAGCGTGTAGACCAAAGGCATCTAATGCATCATCAGCTTTAAGTAAACGTTTAAGTGCGGTAATACCCCAGAAGCAAACAACACCGCCAATGAGACCCATCACAAGAGCGCCACCCACACCAACGAAACCAGCTGCCGGAGTAATTACAACCAAACCTGCAACAGCGCCAGAAGCTCCACCAAGAACAGATGCTTTACCACGAATAATACGTTCAGCGATCAACCAAGAGAATGCTGCAGCGGCAGCAGCAACTTGAGTCACTAAAATTGCCATACTTGCACGTGCGCCTGCACCTAGAGCACTACCACCATTGAAACCAAACCAACCTACCCAGATTAAGCTCGCACCAATGACAGTTAATGTAAGGTTATGTGGAGCCATTGATTCACGGCCCAAGCCAGTACGTTTACCAAGCATATATGCAGCAACTAAGCCTGCAACACCAGCGTTGATATGAACAACGGTACCACCAGCAAAATCTAATGCACCCGCTTTAAATAACCAACCATCTGCTGCCCATACCCAGTGAGTAATTGGCGCATAAACCAAGATCACCCAAACTGCGATAAATACCATGAATGCAGAATATTTCATACGATCTGCAATCGAACCACTGATAATCGCTACAGTGATAATCGCAAAAGTCATTTGGAAAATAACAAATAAGCTTTCAGGAATAGTGCCGCTTAGTGCATCAAAAGCAACGCCATTTAACATCGCTTTGCTTAAATCACCAACATAAGCGCCTGTACCAGAGAATGCTAATGAGTAGCCAACAATCACCCAAATCAAGCTAACCAAAATTGCTGCAGAAAGGCTAAACATCATGGTGCTAAGTACGTTTTTCTTACGAACCATACCACCATAAAACAGCGCTAAACCAGGAATAGTCATCAACAGAACTAGCGCTGTTGAAACAAGAATCCAAGCTGTATCGCCTGTATCTGCTGTTGCTTCAGCTGCTGGAGCTACTTCAGCTTCCACAGGTGCTGCCTCAGCTACGACTAACGTCGTTGAATCAGTTGCAGTATCAGATGCTGCTACAGTTTGTTCAGCAACGACTGGTGTTGAAGCAGCTTCTTCTGCCCAAACCACTGCTGAACCACCTAAGAGTGCGCCAGTCAGACTGAGCGCCATAAGCATTTTTTTCATTCGTGTCCCCCAACCTTATTTTGTGAGCTATGTCTCTAATTTCTAACTCAGCAAACTTTGTGCCAATTTAGACAGCATCTGGCCCTGTTTCACCAGTACGAATACGGATGACTTGTTCTAAATTCGTGACAAAGATTTTCCCGTCACCAATTTTGCCTGTGCTTGCGACACGAGTAATCGATTCAATGACTGCATCAACCATTTCATCACTAATTGCAATTTCAATCTTAACTTTTGGCAAGAAATCAACTACATACTCTGCACCACGATACAATTCAGTATGACCTTTTTGACGACCAAAACCTTTAACTTCGGTTACGGTAATCCCTTGAACACCAATATCAGATAATGCTTCACGCACATCATCTAATTTGAATGGTTTTACAATTGCAGTTACAAGCTTCATGTTTGTTTTCCTTCGGCTTATTTTCACCAGTAAGGTTTTATGTTCAATTTTCATGCCAATATTTAAAGGTTGGGGATTTTTAAATATCGAACAAGAGCTTTCTTTATAACCTATTTAGGCTTGAAGATGTAGATATTCAAACGAAAATAAGTTGCATTTGCCTACGCTTAGCTAAATTCGTGTTTTCACAATAGAGTACATTTCAACATTGCTAGAGGATTGCTTTAAGCAATGATACACTGAGCAGCAAATACACATAAACTATTGAGCTTTTTATGATTGAAACTCTTTTACAAGCCATTTTGCAACAAGTTGATCAGCCGAAAAAAGATTTAGAAAAAAATTTACGTGCGCTACTCAATGAAAGTATCGAAAAATTAGATCTGGTGTCCAAGCAAGAATTAGATCGACAAAGATTAGCTCTAAACACTGCAAATCAACGTCTCACTGAATTACAGCAACAAATGAAAATACTTGAAGAAATGGTGCAGAACAAAAAATAAGCACCAACTCGGTGCACTTCGCACATCAAAATGATTAAAAATAAAGCACCATAATGGAACAATAATAAAATGTCGTTTGCAAAAGTTTATACAAGGGGTTTATTGGGGCTGCATGCCCCTCAAATCGAAGTGGAAGTCCATATCAGTTCTGGTTTACCTTCACTCACCATAGTCGGTCTAGCTGAAGCAGCTGTTCGCGAAAGTAAAGATCGTGTTCGATCGGCAATTATAAATAGTGGTTTTCAGTTTCCAACCAAACGCTTAACCATCAATTTAGCCCCAGCCGACCTACCAAAAGATGGTTCTCGTTTAGATTTACCGATTGCTTTGGGAATTTTAATCGCCTCTGGACAATTGCCAGAGAATTGCACGGAAGGATTTGAGTTTATTGGTGAACTTGCACTAGATGGGCACTTACGCTCTGTGTCTGGTGCCCTCACGATTGCGATGGCTTGTCAGCAAGCTAAACACCGTTTGTTATTGCCTAATGTAAATTTAGAAGAAGCTAATCAACTTCCAAATTTTGAAGTATATGGTGCGATGCATCTACAAGATGTTTGCGCACACTTTTCGGGCAATTCACATTTAGAAGCCGCACCACAAAGATCAATTTGCGCATCATCGAAATATCAATTTGATTTAGCAGATGTCAAAGGGCAGCTTCGTCCACGTCGTGCTTTAGAAATCGCTGCGGCTGGTGGACATTCCTTACTATTTAAAGGCCCACCAGGAACAGGCAAAACCCTACTTGCCTCTCGTTTACCATCAATTTTACCGCCACTCAATGCTCAGGAAAATCTAGAAGTTGCCAGCATTTATTCCGTCGCAAATGCACAACATACCTTTGGACAGCGTCCGTTTAGATCACCCCATCACACAGCATCTGCAATTGCACTGGTTGGGGGTGGTTCGCAACCCAAACCAGGTGAAATAACTCTGGCACATTTAGGTGTTTTATTTTTAGATGAACTACCTGAATTTGATCGAAAAGTTTTAGAAGTTCTCCGCCAGCCGCTTGAATCTAAAGAAATCATTATTTCACGTGCGGCTAGACAAATGACATTCCCTGCAAACTTTCAATTTATCGCAGCGATGAATCCTTGCCCTTGCGGATATGCATTTAATCAAGACAGTCGTTGCCAATGTTCACCAGACAGCATTCAACGTTATCAAAATCGAATTTCAGGACCCTTACTAGATCGTATTGATTTACATATTGATGTTCCACCTTTACAAGCGCAAGAATTACAAGATCGGACACCTGCGGAAAACTCAACTACGGTAAGACAACGTGTTATCAACGCATATGAGCGTCAAATTCAAAGACAACAATGTTTAAATCAGGCACTATCGCCAAAATTATTAGAGCAATATGCACTTTTAGATGACAGCTCAACCAAGATTATTGAACTCGCGCAACAGCGCCTAAATCTATCAGCTCGTGCCTATCATCGGGTACTGCGAGTATCTAGAACGATTGCTGATTTAGCTGAAAGTGAATTTATCAGTAGTAGCCATTTAACCGAAGCCTTATCTTATCGAGGACAGCATTCTTAATTAAAAGCGACCATTTAGGTCGCTTTTAATTATGGTCAAAATCAGAAGGCATAACCTAAAGCTAAAACAACTTTATTCTTCTGTTTAGCTTCATCACGTGTATAACCGCCAAAAATATAATCTAGGCTCCACGTTGCTCCCGTTTCACCTAAAGGATGCGATAAACCTAAAGTAGCATGACGAAATGCAAAATCAGTTTTGGTGATATCACCTGCTTTTGCTTGATAAGTTAAATACTCATCATCATCGCCATAATAATAAGCTGCGACTTGTGCTTTACCTGTAAATCCACCTGCTAATTTTGGTGCATAAGTTGCCAAGAAATAGGTATCACCTTTATTACCGAAGGTCACATTATTTAATAAAGTCTGCGCAGTAATACTAAAATCTTTATAACTTAATCCTAAAATAGTTTCATAGCCTGTCGATTCCCAACCTGGATAATAGTAATAAACTGTTCCACCGACTTGATAACCAAGATCTTCAGTGATTTTCCCTTTATAACCTGCATAAAAGTCGTTTTCAAATGACTTCTTATCTTCTTTCTCATATGTTGGTGAAGTATTAAAATCTGCATATGCAGCCGTCAATGTTGAAAACCAATAACCCAAATAGAAACCACTATCGTGTGTGTAATCAAGACCACCCTGTACAGCAGGTGTGTCACTTTCTGGTGAATTTGTCATACCGCGTAAGTTATAACTCGATACAACATTCACATTGCCAGTAATTGTTCCTGGAAATGGTAATTTATTATCTTCTGCCATTGTTAAAGATGTTGCTGAAACCATAACCCCTAAAGCAACCGCTTGACATGCAAATTTCATCATATTGATCTCCCCCATTATTTAGATATTCAATTGATTTAACTTTAAATTGCGTCATTAGGTATTTAGCAAATGCTGTGCCATAATTAAGCGATCAATATAAATTATTTTATTTAATAAAAACAAATATTTATATTAATAAGTTTGATTGTATTTTTTATTTATCATTTTAAAAATAACCACCTCTGATTATCTAACCAAAGTAGCGCAAAAGCGTTCATTCTGGAGCATTATAAAATTTAATATTGCAATTCAATAAATTATGAAATGAGAAGAAAAAACACATAAAAAAAGCCAGCGAAGTCGCTGGCTTTTTGATTAATCGAAAATGCTTAAAATGTTTTTGTTAGCGTAAATACTGCACCTGTTTCTACACCACGTTTCAATGGTTGAACATTAGCATCAATATTAGTACCAATAGCCGCTAATTCAGCAGTTAAACCTGATACTGATTTAACACTATAGGTTACGCCAACTTTCCAGTCTACATAATTATCATCGAGACCATCAGTAGCATCACTATTAAAATCAGTATCATCTACTTTGGTATAACCAACACTTGCTACGCCACCAAAACCTGTGTCAGCAAATGGGATATTATAAGTCGCGTTCAAGTACCAGCCGTTTTCATCAGTACCACCCCAATCATTGGTATAGTTAACAGCAGCTAAAAGACTATCACCTGATGTCACTAAATCTTTAAAGCCTAATTTGGCATAGAGTTCAAGCCAATTTGAATCAGATGAACTTGGATAACCGTAATACCATAAACCTACATCTAGAGTTGGCTTGCCAGCGAATGGCAATGCTGTTGCATAACCAATATATGGATCAAGCTCTAAATGCGCCTTTGGATTTATATCACCAAACTCAACATTAGAACCCCACACACCTGCATATAAACCAGATGAATGAGTTAAAGCAAAACCACCTTGGATTGCTGCATCGTTTTCAGTTTGTGTCATACCACGGAAACGATAATCTGAAGTGAGCGCAGCACTACCAGAAAAGCTTAGGCCATACTGAGATAAAGGAGTTGTTTCTTCGGCCATAGCAAAAGTCGAAGTCACAGCAAAAATACTCAACGCGATCGCTTTACATGCAAATTTCATCATATTGATCTCCCCCATGATGGATATTCGACTGATTTATGTTTTAAGTTGCATCGTTTTGTAATAAGCAAATGCCGTGCCAACTATGAGAAAACCTTAGCCAATATAGACTATGTTCAATAAGAGTGCTCTTAACGCCATATAGATGTGCTCTTAACAGAGGAAATTTAGCAATACAATTATTTTTACGAGTCAATAAGATGCACTATGGTATTTATGGATATTTTTTGCACAAAAATAAGGCATCAATACTTTATAAAATATAATCAATTCTTTGAATAACAAATAAATAAGCTAATCATGCTGCATATGCTCTTTAAAAGTGCAAAAATGAAACTTAATTTTTGCTTAATAGATGGTTCGTTTTCCGTACCCCAATTAGTGTCATTCGTCGGGATGTAATTTTTTGCAAATCAGATGTTCATCTTTCAACCAAAGAAAAAATAAATACTTAAAATTAAAGAGAAAAAACAAGAACAAATCACGTATTTTTATGAAATTTAACTAAAAAATAATCAATATATATTGCATTGTAAATATAACAATATATCAAATAAAATCATAGTTTTAATTAAAATAAGATTCAATTTTAAACGATAAATAAATCATAAAATGTTAGCAAAAAATTGTGTAAAAATGATTAAAATAATTTAATAAAAATCTATCTTTTTTATGTATAACTTATACAATTGGTCAAAATTTCGATTCTGACCGAAATTGATTTTATTTATTATGAGGCTACCTATGCCAAAGGCAAAGAAACTAACATTAGCGGTTTTGATTAATGCCGCATTGATCTCCTCAACATATGCAAGCGAACAAAGCGAAGCAAAAGGATTTGTTGAAGATGCCAGTGGAACAGTTTTATTCCGTACTGGTTATTTAAGTCGTGACAAGAAAAATGGTGTCGAAGACACTAGCTCATATGCACAAACGGCGATGGTAAAATTAGATTCTGGTTTTACTCAAGGTGTTGTTGGCTTTGGTGCTGGTATCATTGGTGATGCCTCTTTTAAACTTGGTTCAAACAATAATGCTGGTAACGGCATGATTCCAAAACACCCAGATGGCTCAGCATATGACCATTGGGCACGTGGTGGCGGTTTTGTTAAGGCACGTGTATCGAATACAACTGTAACTTACGGTACGCAAATCTTAGATTTACCAGTACTTGCAAGTAACACGGCACGTCTAGTACCAGAATATTTTGAAGGTTTTTTAGCGAATAGCCGCGAAATTGAAGGTTTAGAAGTTACTGTCGGTAAATTCACCAAAAACCAGTACTCTGACCAAATTAATTCTGACGGTAATCAATTAGACCGTGCAGTAGTTTGGGGTGCGAAATACAAAGTAAATGATCAATTAAATACAGCATACTACGGTACAGATATTAAAGATCGTTTAGAGCGCCACTATGTAAATGCGAACTACAAGCAAGCATTAGCGAATAAAAGCTCTTTGACTTACGATTTCAGTGGTTATCACACTGATTGGGATCGTCAGGCTAATAACAGCTTGTACTCGTACATTGGTTCAGCAGATGATAAATACCAAAACTCAATTTGGGCGATTTCAACCACATATAATACTGGCCCACATAACGTAATGGTTGCTTACCAACAGAACAGCGGTAATGCAGGTTATGACTATGGTTTAGGTAAAGGTGTTGGTGATGGTCATCAAACGATTTACATGCCAAACTCATATCTTTCTGACTTCATTGGTAATGGTGAAAAATCAGCTCAACTACAATACAGTCTAGACTTCGGCAGCTTTGGTGTTCCTGGCTTAAGTTGGACCACTGCATTTGTATATGGTTGGGATATTGATACCAATGCTGCAGTTAAATCTGGCAATACTGTTGTAGCTCGTGTACGTACAGCAGACAATGCAACTGAACGTGAATTCTTTAACCAAGTAAAATATACAGTTCAATCTGGTTTTGCTAAAGATGCAAGCTTACGTTTACGTCACTCTTACTACCGTGCTAGCGATGAATACCAATCAGGTTATATCGGTGATACGAATGAATGGCGTATCTGGCTTGATATTCCTGTGAAATTCTTCTAATTCACGGATCAAGTCATAAAAAAACCTCCATTCAATCGAATGGAGGTTTTTTTTATTAGCCTCGATTTATACATCATATAAACGCTGGCTAAATTCTGACTAAATTACTTTTTAGCAGCTTCAATTGCTTTCAATACTTCTTCTTTCGCAACAGCAGCATTTTCCCAACCACTGATTTTTACCCATTTACCAGGCTCTAAATCTTTATAGTGTGCAAAGAAATGCTCAACTTGGCTGATAAGCAAAGGTGGAAGATCTGTATATTCTTGAACATCTTTATACAATGGTGATAATTTTTCATGTGGAACAGCGATGAGTTTCGCATCGATACCACCATCATCTTCCATATTCAACTTACCTACTGGACGGCAGCGAATCACTGAACCAGCAGCAACAGGGTGTGGCGTTACAACAAGTACATCTAATGGATCACCATCTTCAGATAATGTGTTTGGCACATAACCATAGTTAGCTGGGTAAAACATTGCAGTACCCATGAAACGATCTACAAATAATGCATCAGAATCTTTATCGATTTCATATTTGATTGGTGCAGCGTTTGCAGGAATTTCAATGATCACATAAATGTCATTTGGTGCGTCTTTACCCGCAGGAATATTGCTATAGCTCATATCAACACTCGTAAATTGTGAAGTCAAATTTAAGTCCGAACGATTATAACGTGAATACGATGAAAATGATGCTAGATATGCTGAGGCTCAATGATTTTTATACTGAGAGACAAGCTAAACCATCTTAATCGTGATCACCAATAAGAAAATTGGACAAAGTAAGGCAAAAAACCAAATAATTGAACGCAAAGTTGCCAAATTAGCTAAATAGCAAATGCCATAAATCACTCGAAATACAATATAAGCCCAACCTAACGTAAGGATAAATCGCTCTGGAACAACCATATATTCCGCCATCAAAAGTGCAGCGATAAATAAAGGTAAGCTTTCAAAACTATTTTGTTGTACAGCATTTGCACGTGCTGCCAAGCCTGTCGTTTTAGCTAAAAACTCGCGTGGATTTTGATTATCTTTTGCTTGAAAACCACCTTTAGATTTTGCAATCAAAGTAAATACGTAAGGCAACAAACATGCGACGATAATAATCAATATAATGCCGCTAATACCTTGCATGTTGATATCCATCATTTGAAGTTATTCTGATCATGCTATCATATCTTATAATTTTTTGAAGTTTCATTAGTGCTTGTTCAACAAGCGTTTATTTTACACCCTATCTTTGTGTAGAAGTTGTGTTTTCCAAACAGCATTAGGCCTAGCTATGTCTCAACAAGATCAAAAAGAAATGTTTGATGTACTTGCTCAACAGCAGCAACATCAGCTTCTTGTCAATCGTGTACTTAAAGTTGTATTGCCAATCATGGCTTTTCTACTGAGTGTCATTTGTGCCAATTTAAATTGGCAATCGACCTTAGGTACTTTCGTTATTTTAACGATTGCCTTTTATGCTGTTGGGATTAAACGTTTAACACTTTGGCATTGGTTAACCGTTATTGTTGTTTATGCTGTTGCAGATAACTATTTTAGTTTTAATGGCATCGATCCAACACGTTTAAGATTTCAACTTGCAACCATGGTGGTATTTGTAGGAATTGTGGGGATCGGTCGACCGTATATTGATCGTTGGCTGATGAAATCCAATAAATCTAAATAAATAAAAATAAAAAGCGCCGCAATTGCGGCGCTTTTTATTACCTCCTTTTTCAGGAGGCTAAGAGGGATTCTTAAGCAGGTTTACGTAAATCTTTACGTAAGATTTTACCTACGTTTGATTTTGGTAAGTCATCCATAAACTCTACATAACGTGGGCATTTATAACCTGTTAAGTTTTGTTTTGCATACGCTAAGATTTCTTCAGTTGTTAAAGACTGATCTTTTTTCACGATGAATAGTTTTGGCACTTCACCTGATTTTTCATCAGGAACACCAATCGCAGCCACTTCCAATACTTTTGGATGTTTCGCAACCACTTCTTCGATTTCGCTTGGATAAACGTTAAAGCCAGATACCAAGATCATATCTTTCTTACGGTCTACAATTTTGAAGTAACCGCGTGTGTCCATCACACCTACGTCACCCGTACGGAAGAAACCATCTTTAGTCATCACTTTTTCAGTTTCATCAGCACGATTCCAGTAGCCTTTCATTACTTGAGGACCACGGATTGAGATTTCACCCTGTTCGCCTTGAGCAACTTCATTGCCATCATCATCAAGCAATACAACTTCAGTTAATGGCAATGGGATACCAATTGTGCCGCTGAACTCAGTTGTTGCTGGGGGATTTGCTGTTGCAACAGGTGAAGTCTCAGATAAACCATAACCTTCGATAATGATTGTACCCGTTACTTTTTTCCAAGCAGCTGCAGTCGAAGGCAATACTGCCATACCACCACCCATTGCCATCTTAAGATTGCTATGGTCAAGTTGCTTAAACTCTTCATTGTTCACTAACGCATTAAATAATGTATTTACTGCTGGGAAGAATGATGGTTTATATTTACGCAACTCGCCAACAACTGCTGGTAGATCACGAGGGTTAGGAATCAAGATATTGGCTTGACCTTTATACATACCGTAAAGCGCACACACCATGAATGCAAAGATATGATAAAGCGGTAATGCGCAGACAATACGATCATCTTTAGCGCCATCACCCGTACCGAACTTACTTGAGAAGATACCATCACACTGCAATAAGTTTGATACTAGGTTACGATGCGTTAATTCAGCACCTTTAGAAACACCTGTTGTACCACCTGTATATTGAAGCACAGCAGTATCACTTAAAGTTAAGCTTGGACGCTTATAGTTACTTGGATTTGCGCTGTTTAATGCAGTATTAAACTTAACATGTCCAGGGATATTCCACGATGGAATCTGCTTACGTACTTTGCGTAGTACAAAGTTTACGATCGTACCTTTTAAAGTACCGAGCATATCACCCACAGTTGCAACAATAACGTGCTTCACTGGTGTTTTACCAATGATGCTTTGATAAACGGTTGCAAAGTTTTCGATGATCACTAGAGCTTCAGAACCAGAGTCATTCAATTGATGCTCAAGTTCACGTGCTGTATAGAGTGGATTTACGTTTACAAGTACTAAACCTGCACGAAACACCCCTAAAGCAACCACTGGGTATTGGAATACGTTCGGCATCATCACCGCTACACGTGTTCCTTTCGCCAAACCTAAGCTTTGTAAGTATGTAGCAAACTTACGACTAGCGACTTCTAATTCATTATACGTTAAAACTTTATCCATGAAGATAAAGGCATCACGTGAACCAAATTTTTGGAAATTGCGTTCAAAAATATCAACAAGTGAGGTGTTTTCAGCAGGCAGTGCAACTGTTTCTGGAATTCCTGTCTTTTGGTATTCAGCAAACCAAATCTTTTCCATAATGCCATTATCTCCGAGTGGTAATCCTTAAAAATGTAACAACGTTACTTCCATGACAACACATTTTTTTTAAATATTTGAATTGTCTTGTCAATGTATGCAAACAATATGCATACATTCACATATATAACGTATTTATCTTACAGAATACTAGCTCTATCTCTGAATGAGGAGTCTATTTGCTTTTTGATATCCCCGTGGTAAAAGTTGCCCCTTTGTTGCTCTTTTTCCTATATATTTTTGGAGATCATCCCCTTTCAGTTTTAGATGCTGTTGTCCTGCAGCGACTTGGATTATTTCATCTAAATTCAAGGTTGTCATGGATATAATTTGCTCTTTTTCATCAAGTTGTATCAACTTGTTACCTTTACCTTTATTTAATACAGGTAACTCATTTAAATCCACAACCAGTAATCGACCCACAGAGCTCAAGATCGCTACATGTGTTGCTTGTCGAATCGGGATTAATGGCATTGCTGTCGCTTTATCACCAACTGTTAGAAATGCTTTCCCTGCCTTAGCATTGGTATCGAGTTGCGTTGCCTGTGTTTTAAACCCATAGCCTTTTGAACTGACTGCAAGAAGCTCAGTTGTATCATCTTCAATAAATACTTGAATAAAGGATACGCCGCTGGCTGGTGCAAGTTTCGAGCTTAAAGGCTCACCCAATCCTCGCGCAGAAGGTAAACTGCTAATCGGCAAGGCATAACTTCGACCTGTTTCATCCAAGAAATAGACACGCTGATTGGTCTTTCCAACGGCATGACTTAGGTACTGATCGCCTGCCCGATAATTTAAATTCGCAGCATCGACATCACCACCTTTGGCAGCTCTCACCCAACCTGCTTCTGATAAAACAACCGTTACCGTTTCTGCTGGCATTAAGTCTTGTTCTTTGATTTGCACAGCTTCCGCACGAGCAACAATCGGTGAACGACGATCATCACCAAACTTTTTCGCGTCTTCTTTTAATTCACCAATAATTAAGTTTTTCAATGATTCAGGATTTGCCAATTGTTCACGAATAATCGCAGCTTTTGCTTCTAATTCCTCTTGCTCACGGCGAATTTCCATTTCTTCAAGCTTAGCCAAATGACGAAGCTTGAGCTCTAAAATTGCTTCAGCCTGAATATCATCAATCCCAAAATGCTGCATCAACACAGGTTTTGGTTGATCTTCCTCGCGAATAATTCGAATCACGGTGTCTATATCTAAGTAGGCAATCAAGAGACCTGCCAAAATATGTAAGCGCTTTTCGATCTTAGTTAAATGGTATTGCAAACGACGCGTCACGGTTTGCTTACGAATCTCAATCCATTCCAACAAAATACGGCGAATCGATTTGACTTGTGGGCGACCATCTGCCCCGATCATATTCAGATTGACGCGATAACTCGATTCTAAATCAGTCGTCGCAAATAAATGACTCATCACCGTTTCTGCATCCACACGATTAGAACGCAGTACGATAACTAAGCGTGTTGGATTTTTATGATCGGATTCATCACGAATATCTGCCACCAAAGGTAGCTTTTTCGCAATCATTTGATCTGCAATTTGAGTGACGACTTTTGATCCTGAAACTTGATAAGGCAGTTCAGTAATCACAATTTCATTTTTTTCTACCGTGTACACTGCGCGTGCGCGATAACTTCCACGTCCAGTCGTTTGAATTTTTAATAATTCTTCGGGTGGCGTAATAATTTCAGCTTTGGTCGGTAAATCAGGGGCTGGAATATACTCTGCTAATTTTTCATCTGTAGTTTCAGGATTTCGAATTAAAGCAATCGTTCCTTTAATCACTTCACGTAAGTTATGCGGTGGGATATCCGTTGCCATACCAACGGCAATACCCGTTGTACCGTTGAGCAAAATATTTGGAATACGTGCAGGTAAAGTAATCGGCTCTTTCATCGAACCATCAAAGTTATCTTGCCATTCACTGGTTCCTTGCCCAAGTTCGCTCAGTAATAATTCGCTATAAGCAGACAATTTGGCTTCGGTATAACGCATTGCAGCAAATGATTTCGGATCATCTGGTGAACCCCAGTTACCTTGACCTTCAATCAATGGATAACGATAACTGAATGGCTGTGCCATTAACACCATGGCTTCATAACAGGCTGAGTCACCATGTGGATGGTATTTACCCAATACATCACCTACAGTACGTGCTGACTTCTTGGGCTTGCCTGTCGATTTCAAGCCCAACTCGCTCATCGCATAGACGATACGGCGCTGTACAGGTTTTAGACCATCGCTGATATGCGGCAATGCACGATCCATAATCACGTACATGGCATAATTTAAATAAGCTTGTTCTGTGAATTCAGCTACGGATCGGTTTTCTGTTGCTTGATGTGCAAGGCTGGTCATTTCAGCGAGTCATCCAAAATCATTGTTATCGTCAATATTTTGTATGCTATGTGGATGAAGGCATTGTGACAAGCCCTTGTTGTTGTTTAAACGTCAAATGGTGTCTTGTTTGGAGAATTTGTAATGAATAAGGTACTGAACCAACTTTTCAGATATCAAATCAGAGACTTTCTCTGAATAATTTCATTTTAACTTCATCAATATTCAAGATTTGCAAGGAGGTCAATTCATTATTAACGTTAAAACCAAAACTGAAATTACAATCACGCACATATTCAATTGTATTTTCTAAAGGTAAAAATACGAGTTCAATATAATTTTTACCCATGAATAATTGGAACTCTGTATCAAATGCATCCTTAAATCTGCTAGAAAAATCATTCGAATCATCTGCCCAAGATGACACATCAAAAATTGGTAAATATACTTGTGCTAAATCACTAGAAAACAAATTCTTTCCTGTTTGAATCAGCTTATGGCAGCTAAAGCTAACTAACGTAATTGTTGATAATTCACCTGTTTTTAAAAGCCCTATTTCAATCAAAGACGTAGAGCCATTACCCCCTCTCCAATATAAATCTGGGGATTTTTTATTGAAATAAATATCAAAGGGTACGTAACCATCTATTGCGACCGAATGATAGTGATAGGTACTTATATTAATTCTCTTTAACATATGATCACCTTCAATTAAGGTAATTCTTAATCAATGCTCATCCGTAGACGAAGCAGATTCGGCATCATCTTCTTTATAAATAAATTTCGGCATTTCTAAGCCAAAATAAATCGCGATCAAACGTAAAGTAAAACCAAAGACCAACGTAAAAATAACGGTCAGATCATGCGGTAAACCAACCTCTAAGCAGACCCAATAACAGATTACTGCAACAAAAGAGATACTGGCATATAGCTCACGGCGGAATACCAAAGGCACGTCATTACACAGAATATCACGCAGAATACCACCTGATACACCTGTCAAAACCCCTGCAACAGCCGACACAACAAAACCATGTCCCATCGATAAGGCAATTTGGCAACCAATAATGGTAAAGCCAATTAAACCTAAGGCATCAAGTACAAGAAAGATATTACGAAGATGTTGCATCCATTTGGCAATAATAATCGTGACAAATGCAGCACAACACGTCAGAACCAAATACTCAGGATGCTTCACCCAAGTTAAAGGATAATGTCCTAATAAAACATCTCGAACTGAACCACCGCCCAATGCGGTTACACAGGCAATCAGTGTCACACCGAACCAATCCATACTGCGACGACCTGCTGAAAGAGCGCCGGTCATTGCTTCCGCAGTAATGGCAATAATATAAATAACGGTGAGCAACATCTGCCTACATCCTTCAATCAGGCATAAAAGTGTGCGCTATTTTAAGACAAACTTAGATGAATTGTGCACAACATTGCTTAAATTTTTTCCCCGAACCACAAATACAGGGCTGTTTCATCGTAACTTGCATATTTAAAGTCGGATCAAGAAAATACCACTGCTGTTGATGCAAGACAAAATGTGAAATTTCATGATGAATATGCTGTTGTTTTCCATCCTGATTTTTATCACAGTAATGGGCTTTAAACTCCACTAAAGCATGGGTTTTATCCACCTTTGGTTGGTGTTGTATCACTTCTAATTTAAGCCAATCATTTGACTGACTCCAATCCAAAATCGCCTCTCGATCTAAAGCTGTTTGCTGCCCCAAAGCTGTGGTTTGCAAAATATAATCTATTTGCTGCAACGCAAAAGCACTATAGCGAGAACGCATCAGTTGTTCAGCCGTATTGGCAATTTTTAGTCTTAAATGTAAAGGCTGGCAACAGTTAGCATATTGCCCTTGCCCACATGGGCAATCTTGTAGTAATGACATTTCAAAATCTCAAATGAAAATCCCTGAGAAAAGCTAAATTGCAGATTACTCTTACACTTTAGACTCTACTCAGGGATAAATAATTTAGCGAGGCTTAATTACTTTTTTCAGGCTGATCTTTGTGAATGATACGGACTTTTTCAATTTTATGACCATCCATTGTCACCACTTCAAAGTCGTAACCATCTGCTTCAACCATTTCACCATTTTCAGGTAAACGACCTAAATGGAATAAGATATAACCTGATAAAGTTGAATACTCTTCACTTTCATCTACCAAGTCTTTACCCAAAAGTAATGAGACATGACGAATGTCAGTTGAGCCATCTAACAGCATAGAGCCATCTTCTAGACTCGCTGCCGCAGCTTCAAGCTCATCTTCATCTGGGAACTCACCCGCGATCGCTTCAAGAACATCAATCGGTGTCGCAATACCTTCAATTGAACCATATTCATTCAGTACAATTGCCATCTGTAATGGTGCTTGACGCAATTGTTCCATCACCATCAAGACTTGCGCATTTTCATGCACAATGACTGGCTCACGTAGGTGTTTGCTGAAATCAATTGACCCAGTTTCAATGTATTCATTGAGTACTTTATGAGTTAATACAATACCTTCAATGTTATCTAACTCACCACGAGCAATAATCAAACGCGAATGAGTCATTGCCATTAAGCGTTGTTTTAACTCAGCTGGATTAGCATCTAAATCAAGCCATTCCAATTCTGGACGTGGAGTCATCACCGACTTTACAGGTCGTTCAGATAATCCTAAAACCCCTTGTACGAGTACACTGTGGTAAACACCATTGTCTTCATCAAAGACTTCTTTGGCATAGGCTTGAGTTGCGAGAACATCTCCCGCTTCTTTATTTTGCCCTTCTGAATTGCCATTACCTTTGTTTCCAAGCATACGTAATACTGCTGATGCGGTGCGGTAACGCAGATCTGTCGTCGTGACTAATTTCTCTTGATTACGACGCATGGTTTGGTTGACCATTTCGACTAATACAGAGAAACCAATCGCAGCGTATAAGTAGCCTTTCGGAATATGGAAACCAAAACCTTCAACCACCAATGAGAAACCAATCATCATCAAGAAGCCAAGACAGAGAATGACCACTGTTGGATGCTTATTGACGAAGTCCATGAGAGGTTTTGCTGCCAACAGCATAATACCTACAGCAATAATCATTGCGAGCATCATTACGCTTTGGTGCTTCACCATACCAACCGCAGTAATCACACTATCTAAAGAGAAGACTGCATCCAAAACGACAATCTGAACAATAACCATCCAGAAAGTCGCATGTACAGGATTTTCTTCTTTATGCGTTTGATGACCCTCGATTCGCTCATGAAGCTCCATGGTTCCCTTAAATAATAAGAACACACCACCGAATAATAGAATCAGGTCTCGTCCAGAGAAAGCATGATCGAACACATAAAATAATGGTTCAGTCAGTGTTACCACCCATGCGATGGCAGCGAGTAATCCCAAACGCATTAATAAAGCGAGAATCAAGCCGACTCTACGAGCAGTATCACGTTGTTCTGGAGGGAGTTTTTCAGCTAAAATTGCAATAAAAACAAGGTTATCAATACCCAGTACAATTTCTAGTACCACTAACGTTGCTAAACCTACCCATGCAGAAGGGTCAGACATCCATTCGAACATCATTAAAATGACTCCTCTGCAAAATCAGCAATATGGTTATTAAATTGAACATTTAAAAGATCGGCACAAACAGCCAAAACATTTTTTTTAGAAAATAAGATCAAAGCGGAGCGACAACAACCACTACTCATAGAGGGACATAAATTAATAAAAGGATTTTCAGTATAGGCAAGATTTCATCGAAATTCATCTATTTTATGTGGATGATGTTTTCAAATTTTTTCTAAAGTTTGTAAAAGCACATTGTATGTAAAGTGTGCATTAAACTGTCATAAAAGTCATTTAGCCTAGACAAGCACAATGAAAATGATAAGGTGAAAAATAAACGAAATGAATAGTGTATTAAGAATGACTGAAAACAAGACCTCTTCTCTCCCGAAAACAACTCAATCTCTTATTGCTTTATATTGCGGTTCTCGTACGGGTAATAAACCCATTTATCGTGAGAAAGCCATTGAGTTAGCACAACATATTGCCAATCAAGGTTTCGGAATCGTCTATGGCGGTGCCAGTATTGGTTTAATGGGACAAGTTGCAGATACCGTATTGGAACATAGCGGTGAAGTTGTCGGTGTGATTCCTGAATTTATGTTGGATTATGAAATTGCGCACAATAAATTAACGGAGTTGCATGTCGTCCAAACTATGCATGAGCG
Source organism: Acinetobacter sp. Z1 (assembly GCF_024296945.1). NCBI lineage: Bacteria > Pseudomonadati > Pseudomonadota > Gammaproteobacteria > Moraxellales > Moraxellaceae > Acinetobacter > Acinetobacter sp. Z1. The sequence goes on from NZ_CP101115.1 coordinate 3,327,468, forward strand.
TAAAGCATTAATGGCTGAACGTGCTAGCGCATTTATCGCGCTACCTGGTGGTCTCGGTACTTTTGAAGAAATTTTGGAAATTGCGACATGGGGACAGCTTAATCAGCATCAAAAACCGATGATCATTTACAACGTCAATCATTTTTATGATGCATTGATTGCGCAATTGGATCATGCAGTGGAGGAGGGTTTTATACCGCCACAGCATCGTGCCAAAGTGATCGTTTGTGAAAATCCTGAACAAATTTCTAATGTCATCAAAAACCTCAATGCTCCTGTACATATTGAAATTTAAAAATTTAGATTAGAAAAAAAGCGGATCAAGTTGATCCGCTTTTTCTTGCTCTGTTATTGCACGTTTATTTGATAAACTGCTGTAGAACCACTGACTTCATTACCCACCACGAGTAGTGGCTTCGCATTAGGTGAATCTTTTGCTGAGATAAAGGTTAAACCTTCAGGCCCTAAATCGCCCTGTTTTTTCGGATCTGTTTCAACAAAATTACGCGTTGTGAAATATTCAATAAACTTTGGTTTATTCGCGGTTGTTATGTCATAAACCATGATACCGCTCATACGCTCTAAACCAATAAATACAAAGGTTTTCTTGCCGATTGTTCCAACAATGATCCCTTCAGGTTCAGGACCTTTATTATCACTGCGATCATCTAGAGCAATACCTTCGTGGTCACTATTAAAATAGTTTGGAAATAATTCAGCAATTTTCTTTTCGAACTCGCTGCCAGAGTCCCAAACCAGTTGACCTTGCGTATTCCAAATACTAAATGAACGTGCGCCATAGGCATACAATTTATCGTAAGTTAAACGTCCATTTGCATCGAGTTTTGCTGAACCATCTGCATTGGTTTGATATCCCATATTCCAAGCGATATTTAAACGACCTAGATTTGCATCTTTACGGCAATCACCTGCTTCTGTTGTGGTCGCCCCACAATATGCAAATGTAACTGGATTAAGCTTCGCACCTTTCACGCCGTTTGCAATCTTTTGTAAATGAGCAGGATAATCCCCATCCGTATTGAAGCCTTTGTTATTAAATAAATGCTTCATACGAATATTTTCGACATAACCTTTACTTATATCCCCAGCAAAATAAGCATCTTCATCTTTTAACCATTCACGACTATCACCCTCATTGGCAGTCACTAAATAGGTTTGACCATTGGACTGGTAATTAGCAATCGAATCGGGTTGATACATGCCGACCAAACCAGCCCAGTTTTTGATGTCTATTTTGCTATCTCGATCACTCACATCCAGCTCATTACCGATTAAGCCATGATCTTTATAACCTAATGGATAAATATCAGTGACTTTCTGCTGAGCAATATCAATTCTTGCAATTGCATTATTTTCTTGCAGTGTCACCCATGCCGTTTTGCTGTCTCCTGAAATAGTGATGTATTCGGGTTCTAAGTCTTGAGCAACCGTAGCATTTGGTCCAAAAATACGTACACCTTTTGCAATTAAATCTGCTTTTTGAGCATTCCATGCTTTAAAGTCAGCCGTGCTTACTTTCGGCTGTTGAATATTACTAATATCAATAATGCTGATTGAACCTTCAGGATCAATTGAATAGTCATCATTCGGTTCAGCTTCATTGGCTACTAAAATATTTTTCCCATCAGGACTAAAGCTCAACATATCGGGTAACGAACCAACCTTCACTTGACTAATAAAGCTTAAGTCCTTGGCATTAAACAAAACAACAATACCTGTGTCTGTCTTATTTTGTGCTTGAACTGCAAGTGCAACAATGCCATTTTTTACCGCGACACTATTTACTTCAGAATTAGCTAAATATGTCCGTGCTGATAACTCAGCAATATGTACAGGTTTCTCAGGCTTACTCGCATCTAAAACATCAACTAAGCCTTTTTGTGCATTCACAACAAATAAACGTTTGCTTGCCGCATCATAAGCAGGAATCTCTGCTGCGCTTTGGGCAAAAATATTTGTTTCGTAACGTCCCAATAAACTTAACTTAATACTTTCAGGTGTAGGTTCAACCACTTCGACTGGATTAGCTTGTGTATTATTATCATCATTACAAGCAACAAGCCCCACCGACAGTAACGCTGTCAATAAAACAGAAATCTTAAATTTCATGATCAAATTCCATACATTTATTTTGTAAGGCTAATCTAGTATTTTGAGATTCAAATTCGATGACACTTTGATGTCAGTTCGATGACGTCTCTTTGACAATTTTTGTCTTTATTTCAAACACAGTTGCATTAAACTTAAATGGAGCTATAACAACTTAAATAGTGAATTTAACAATGAAATATAATACTGGAGAGTTGGTAGAACTGAGTGACCATGTTGAATTAAGTGGTAATATGACTGGAGTTATTGTTGTAATTATAGAAGACTCTAAATATTCAAAATCGCACCCAAAAGAAGAATGGGGTTATTTAGAGTGTGGAATATTAGTTTTATCAGATCAAGCTGGATTAATTCACTATCCTCATCTTCCAAAGGAAATAAAATTAATAAATAAAGATAATATATGACCACCACCACCCACCAAACTGTACAACCTGAATATCGCTTGTTGGTGCTTTTGGTTTCGATTGGCTTTTTTATGCAAGCCTTAGATACCACTATCGTCAATACTGCGATTCCAGCGATGGCGGTTCAACTTAATGAAAATCCGCTGCAAATGCATGGCGTTATTGTCGCTTATGTATTATCTGTTGCAGCCTGTATTCCATTAAGTGGTTGGCTTGCTGATCGTTTTGGTATTCGCAATATTTATCTCAGTTCGATGGTCATTTTCAGTTTAGCTTCATTGGGCTGTGGCTTATCTCAAAATTTAGAACAGTTATTATTTTTCCGCGTCATTCAAGGGATTGGTGGTGCGCTGCTCATGCCTGTTGGACGTTTGGCATTACTCAAACTCATTCCCCGCTCTCAGTTCCTCTCTGCCATGAGTTTGATGAGCTTAGCTGGTTTGATTGGTCCACTCATGGGTCCGACATTGGGTGGTTGGCTTGTAGAAGTCACCACATGGCATTGGATTTTTCTGATTAACATTCCGATGGGAATCTTAGGCATGATCATGACTTTCAAAGTCATGCCAAATCAAAAAGAACCAACCGTCAAAACCTTTGACTTGAGTGGTTTTGTTCTGCTCATGATTGCGATGATTGGGCTTTCTTTAGGGATTGAAAATATTGCAGCATCCCAATATTCAGGTTTTGTCAGTATCGTTTTATTGATTGCTGGAGCGATTGCTACAATTGCGTATGCTTATCATGCGCATACCCATCAAAATGCTTTGTTTCATGGACGTTTATTTCGCTATAAGATTTTTTCGATTGGGGTATTAGGAAATTTCTTTGCTCGACTTGGCAGCAATGCAATTCCTTTTATCCTACCGCTGATGCTGCAAGTGGCTTTTGGATTCGAGCCGTTCATTACAGGTTTAATGATGATCCCAATGGTTCTTGGTTCATTATTCTCTAAACCAATGATTCGTCCGCTGATTCAACGCGTCGGCTATCGACGCTTTCTCCTGACGAACACAATCTTAGTCGGTTTGTGTATTGCCAGTTTCTCATTAATGACCGTGGCTACGCCATTATGGTTAAAAGTACTGCATTTATTTATATTTGGAACGCTCAACTCATTGCAATTTGTTGGCATGAATACCCTCACCCTTAAAGATTTACCACAGCATGATGCGAGTAGTGGTAATAGTTTCTTATCAATGATTATGATGCTTTCAATGAGTATCGGGGTTGCTTTGGCAGGCACACTGATCAATCTATATGGTCAGCATTTTTCAACCGCATCCATCACCACTGCATTTCATGCCACATTAATTACTTTAGGCTGTATTAATATCATTACTGCTGCGGTTTTTTGGCAAATACCCAAAGAAACGATCGATTAATTTAAGACTAAGCTATTAAATAAGAATAAGGATTTCGAGATGATAATCCCAAAATATTGGGCTGAAGCCAAAACCAAAACTAAATTTGAAGCTCGTCAATATACGATTAAACGCTTTGGTTGGTCTGATATAAGTCTAGAAGCTGCTCAACAGCATGCTGAGCAACGTGTCCTTGAAGCGATCGAACAACTTAAAATTGATCAAAACATTCGACGTATCGACCATAAAGTTGCTTATAACGGCGCAGAGGGTTTACCCATTCGAGAGGAAATCATTAGCCGATACGATGATATGATTATTACACGTAATAGCTATGGTGCCTTATGTCTAAACACACCTGATGTATTATTTGCTGATATTGATTTTGTGACGCAACCTCATTCCAACTTATATCTAATCGCTTTCTTTGTATTGCTGGCTTGCAGCGGTTTTGGCGCATTCTATTTTTCTTCTTGGTTTATCTTTGGCATTGGATTTGTCCTTTCGCTTTTGCTCACAAGCACGATTGCAAAACGGATATTTAAATTCCAACAGAAACGTAAAGGCACACCTGAACAACTCGCTTTAGAGAAAATTAGAACATTCTCAATCCATTATCCAACATGGCATTTACGTGTTTATCGCACTCCGAATGGTTATAGGATTTTGGTTATGCATCAAATCTTTGAACCTCGAGGTGAGCAAGTTCAATTATTTTTTAAAGCGATTTATGCTGATCCTTATTATGACCTGATGTGCCAAAATCAAAATTGCTTTCGTGCCCGAATCAGCCCTAAACCTTGGCGAATAGGTGTAGAGCGTTTAAGACAAGGTATATGGCCCGTACCAAACGAGCGCATAGCTCTCAGAGAAAATTGGGTTCGTGAATATCAGCGACAGGCTGAAGATTATGCATCGTGTAGATTTGTGGAACAATTTGGTAGTCAGATGGTTCATCCCAAAGCAAAACGAGTACAATCTATCCATGATCAGTATTGTAAATCCGACTCTCATTTAGATATCGCGTAATCTCTGACAACATGGCAAAAAAATCGACAAAATACTTACTTTCTCAATATTATCCAACCTTTACCAGCATTGGCTTAGCGCTCATGCTAGGTCTCGTCAGTTATTTCGGCTTGTTCTATCAACAGAAAGCTTCTGCACAAGATTATTCCATTCGTGGTTTTGATGTTTCACATCATCAAGGTGAGATTAACTGGAAAAAAATCTCTCCGATGCAATATCAGTTTGTCTACCTCAAAGCCACTGAAGGCGGAGATTTTAAAGATCGTAAATTTCAGGACAACTGGCTAAAAGCTCGCGAACAGGGGTTGCATGTCGGTGCATATCATTTCTATCGTCTATGTCGTGACGGTAAAGTCCAAGCTGAGAATTTTATTGCAACCGTGCCCAAAAAAGCAGATGCGTTGCCACCCGTGATTGACTTGGAATACGACAGTAATTGTATTAATACCTATACCAAAGAGCAGTTACTCAAAGAAATTCAGGTCATGCATGATCAATTACAACAACATTATGGTAAACAACCGATTTTTTATATTTCTAAGAGCTTTTATCACATCGTCTTGATGGGAAATTTTACCGACACACCACTTTGGGTACGGGATTACGAGGCTAAACCTGAGCTAAAAGATGGACGTAAGTGGCTATTTTGGCAGCACACCCAAACTGGAAAAATAGCAGGTATTTCAAAACCTGTGGATTTAAATGTGTATGCAGATTCACCGAAGCAATGGCGCATCTTTCTAAAAGAACAAGGCATCAGCAATGCCGATTGAGCAACGCAAAATCATTCATATCGATATGGATGCTTTTTATGCCTCAGTTGAGCTGCGTGAGCGACCTGAACTTAAAGATTTACCTGTGGTCATTTCCTCGCATCATCCGCGTGCAGTCATTGCAGCAGCCTCCTACCCAGCCCGCGTTTTTGGCTTACGTTCTGCGATGTCGATGGGACAAGCAAAAAAGCTTTGTCCACAAGTGGTGGTGATTGAACCTCATTTTGAAAAATATCGCGAAGTTTCAGCACAAATTCATCAAATTTTTCAGCAATATACTCCCCTCATCGAACCATTGTCTTTGGATGAAGCCTATTTAGATGTAACTGAAAATCTGAAAAATATTCCGAGTGCAACTGAGGTGGCGGCACAAATTCGCGCAGATATTTTTGCCGTTACAGGACTGACCGCTTCAGCTGGTGTTGCACCTAATAAGTTTTTGGCTAAGATCGCATCTGATTGGAATAAACCGAATGGATTGTTTGTAATCAAACCCCATCACATCCAACATTTTATTCAAGACTTAGCATTGAATAAAATTCCTGGTGTGGGCAAAGTCACGCATGAAAAATTAATTCAATTAAATCTGCATACTCTGGGCGATCTGCAAAAAATCGAAGAAAATATACTCATCCACCATTTCGGCAAATACGGCAAACAACTGTATTTGTATGCGCAAGGCATTGATCATCGTCCAGTAAAAGCAGAGCGTGAGCGACAACAAATCTCGAAGGAAATTACCTTTGATGATGACTACACCTTGATCCAATGTAATCATGCTTGGCAACCTTTAGCCGAACAGGTTTGGCGCAGCTTAGAACGAAAGCAACTGACTGCTCGTGGGGTTAACATCAAACTCAAACTCAAAAATTTTCAAACGCTACAACATAGTAAAAGTTTTAAACTCCCTCTTGGCTCTCAGCAAGATTTAGAGCAAGTAGTTTTGCGGTTGCTCGCAGAAATGCATATTGATTCGAGTTTTCAATTTCGCTTGGTGGGTGTTGGCGTCTATCAATTACAGAGCAAACAAGAAGAATCACAACTTTCCTTATGGTAACGTTGCTTTTTTAGGCAAAAGCACAATCCTTGTTCAAATTTATGTTTGCTTTTTATGCAGTTTTCAGTACTCTAAGCAACGCAGTGACATTATCCATGTTACTTGCTCTTGCTAAAGAAATCCTCGCTTTTAGCATTTGCTCCTGTGGTTGGCGTGACGATCAAATCCGAATATTACAGGGCACTTCAAGTGTCCTTTGTTTTATTAAATAATTATAAAAATGAGTATTCCTACTTTTCTGTACCGTATCTTCCGCTAAACTACTTCAATAAAATTAGAAAATATTGATTAGTTAATCATGATGAATCAAAAACAAATTCTCTGTGTTGAAGATGAAGCTGCGATTATTCTTCCGCTACGTTATGCGCTTGAGCGCGAAGGCTGGAGTGTAAGCTGGGCAAATACAGGTGCTCAGGCATTACAATTTCTTTCGGAACAAGCTTTTGATTTTATTATTTTAGATGTCGGTTTACCTGATCTAAATGGTTTTGAAGTCTGCAAACAGCTACGCCAAAAATATCAAACACCTTTATTATTCCTCACCGCACGTGATGATGAAATTGATCGGGTTGTTGGTTTAGAAATCGGCGCTGATGATTATTGTACAAAACCTTTTAGCGCTCGAGAAATTGTGGCACGAATCAAAGCCATTTGGCGCAGAATGGAAATACAGGCGCAAAATATCTCATCACAAACATCAATTAGCAAAGTAGAAATACCCCTACAATCTGCAACATGGACGTGCAATCCACAATCGCTACAGATTCAATATCATGGGCAAATACTGCAACTGACACGCTATGAATATCGTTTGTTATTTTTACTTATTCAGCATCCTGAACAAGTCTTTAGCAGACAACAACTGATGGATCATATTTGGGAACATCCTGAGCATAGCCTAGAACGTACAGTCGATACACATATTAAAAGTTTAAGACAAAAGCTTAAACAAATTACCCCTGATGATCCAATTCGGACTCATCGAGGGTTTGGGTATAGTTTAATTCAAGGTTAATTAAATACTACAATCCTGCTTCGTCATTTTAATATCAGTAATAGGGGTATAATCTGAATAATAAACTTTAAAATTAAACTGTGCACCTTTATCTAGTCTTTCTTTCATTGGTATATCTTTACAAACATTTTGAATAAGTTGCGGTACCCCACTAATTTCCCATTGCTCTTTGGAAAAATCATTTGCTGTAAAATGAATAAATCGAAAAACAAACATCAGCTCTTTATCTTGAGCAGTAATTTTTTCTAAATTCGTTTCTCTATCAACCTGCATTGGAAGATTTTTCTGCATGACATTCGCATATAAAGATAATTGAAGAGCCAAATCATCTTTGATCCCTTCTCTACATAAGTTTTCTTGTGGTATTGTCAAATATTCTTCTGTGATATAAAGCTTTTTATCTGCCTTTTTAGTTACTACCATATTATAGTCATTATCAGTATAGCATTTTTCATTACTATACCTTGATGCATTTATTTTTGTCGAGTTATGACCTCTAACTACTTTTACATTACTAAATTTTATTTGAGACCCTATTTTTTTAATTATTTCCATATTTTCTAAATAGAATTCTTTTGCTTTCTTACCTGACATACTCATCGAACGTTCGATACCATCAGATGAAATTCCCTTAATGGTAATCTTTGCATCATCGGCATACATGTCCATTTCTTTAGCATCATTCAAATTAGCAAGTTCTTCATACCTTTTTAAGAATTCCATATATTCTTGGTCTGGATGAATCGCAAAACAGCTTGACGCGCAAAACAAACTAAAAATTAAAATTATTTTATTCAAAGTTAATTCCTTAAATTTATCATTTTTTAAAAGGTACTATGTTGAATGTTAATATTCTCTAGCTCATTTTTCAATTTACCTGAACTATTTATTTCGATTAGTATTAAACTCAAGCACAACAATTAAAAAAATTTTTGATATGTCCATCTTTATCCGCATTTGGTTTTTCTTTAGCTTAGTGGTTGTGCTGAGCCTGAGCTTTATTGCCTACACGTTGAATCAACAGGTTAAACCAAATGTACGTCAAGTGGTCGAAGATACTCTCGCCGAGAATGCCAATATTATTGCCCAACTGATTGCAGAAGATGTGGCACAACAAAAAGTCAGTACACCTGAATTTGATCAAAAAATTCAAGCAGCATTATCACGCCAACTCAATGCCACAATTTGGCAGCATCAAAAAGATGAAATTAACCAACAACTGTATATTACAAATCAACACGGCATCGTCATCTACGATTCAGAAGGACAAGCCGTGGGGCAAGATTATTCCAAATGGAATGATGTTTATTTGACGCTGCAAGGCAAATACGGCGCACGTTCTACTGCAACTAATCCTTATGATCGAAACAGTAGCGTGATGCATATTGCCGCACCCATTATCTACAAACAACAATTACTTGGTGTAGTCAGTATCGGTAAACCAAATCAATCCGTACAGCCTTATATCACTCGCGCAGAACGTCAACTAATTCACCAGGCGCTATGGATTGCTGCATTAAGTTTATTACTTGCAAGCATGGTGGCATATTGGTTAAGACACAGTATTGATAAAGTACGTCGTTATGCTCAAGCGCTAGCACCCGTCAATCAAGCTCCATTTTTCTATTCCGCCAAAGAGCTCAACCAAGTAACTCAAGCACTCAGCGACATGCGGGAAAAACTGGAAGACCGTGCTTATGTCGAGAATTATGTAAACACTTTAACCCACGAGTTAAAAAGCCCACTCACGGCAATTCAAGCCAGTGCAGAACTATTACAAGATGATCTGCCATTAGCAGATCAACAACAATTTGCAGCGCATATTGTTGAGCAAAGTAATCGCTTACAATCTTTAATCGAACGCATGCTATTGCTCACACGCCTAGAGAAGAATCAGCATACTTTAGAGTTTCAAAATATTGATTTATCAAAATTGATTCGGGATTGCGTGATACAACAACAGAGTGCTCTCCAAATTAAACAGATTCAAATAGAGCTAAATCTTCCTGAAGATTGCTCAATTTATGCTGATCCCTTTTGGCTTAAACAAGCAATCAATAATGTCTTAGATAACGCAAGAGACTTTTGCCCTGAACAAGGTGTACTCGCCATTCAACTCAGGGAAAATACCGTCACTCATGGTATTGAAATTCTATTATTCAATGAGGGGGAAGCCATTCCTGAATACGCTTTAAATCGTGTCTTTGAAACCTATTTTTCATTACCTCGCCCGCATAATCAGCAACGAAGTACAGGTATTGGTCTGAGTATCGTGCAGCAGATTATCCAACAGCATCAAGGTCACGTCAGCATTCAAAATATCCCTGAAAATGATTTAGATTTTTTAGAGCAACACAAATCAGGGGTACTGGTAAAAATTATACTTCATCGAAACTTCACATAAGCTTCAATTGCAACTCATTTAGAACGCATATCGATTCGAGATACTTGTCATAACACAATGACAATGGAATCCACCATGCGCAGAAACTTTATTAATCTAAAAATAGGAGCGATTTTGTTCCTGATTTTGATTTTTTATATTGGTCTTTTTTTCATCTCAAACTTAGTAGATGAACGCCAAAGCTATCAACAACAAGTGATTCAGGACATCGCAAAAGAACAAATTCGCCCACAACAAGTGATTGCACCGTATTTAAAACTTCCCTATCAAATTCAAACTACATGTACCGATGAAAAAAAGAAAACTTACGATTGCACGCAAACGGCATTTATTAGCTTAGGTGCAGAAACAACAGACTGGACAGCTCAATTTAAAGTTTCAGACAATACCTACAAACGTAGTATGTATAAAGCGATTAGTTATCAAAATCACATGCAAGGAAAAGGCGTATTTAAAGGCGCTACGATTGAACCACAACACAACTATCTTTGGGATCAAGCTGAAATCATTTTTCCTATCCAAGATGCTCGCGGTCTAAACGCCAAGCCAACCTTTAATATTGATGGAAAAAATTATAAATTTGACTTTTCTGAGCAAAGCCAAGGACAGCATAGCTTTGATTTGATGCATATCACAGCAAAACAATATCCTGAACTGATCCAAAAATTCCAACAAGGTTTTAGCTTTAGCCTACAATTTGATCTAGAAGGTTTAAGCGAATTTGCCTTTATCCCAACCAGTTACGAAATGACCTACCAAGCTAAAGGCAATTGGGGTGATGTGAAATACGATGGTCAAAGTTTACCGTTTAAGAAACTCAGCAAAAGACAACTTTTTGAAGCAGACTGGAAAAATATTGCTTTAGGTAAACGTAACCTTGATCGACTCTCAACCTGTGAAAATAGTCAATGTTTTTACCAAGCTTTAAATACTCAAAGCAATCTGATCAGTGATGTTGAAGCGACTTATGCTGTTTCAAACGCATCCTCAAACAACATTTCTGGTATTTCGACTCAATTTTTAGAACCCGTCAATATTTATACCCAAACTGATCGTGCTATCAAATATGGCATTATGGTAATCATTATTATCTTTGGTTGCTTCTTTTTATTTGAGGTTTTGAAGAATCTTAAAATTCATCCTGTTCAGTATGCTCTAGTTGCGATGGCACAAGGCGTGTTCTTTGTTTTACTCCTATCCATCAGTGAATATTACGCTTTTTCCCTCGCCTATCTGATTGCGGCAGTTGCATGTATTGGCTTGATTACGTGGTATTTATACTTTGTCGTTCAAGGTTTTAAAGCCGCCATACTCTTCGGTGTTTTACTCAGTGCTTTATACGGCATGATGTATCTATTACTACAATCTAGCGGAAAAACTTTCTTATTTGGCTCCATTTTGTCTTTTATTCTAATCGCATGCGTCATGTACATCACACGCCATGTCAATTGGTATCAATCCGAACAACAAAACATATAAACGAATCGGGCAAGGTCATATCTTGCCCAGTTTTAACGATGATGATAAGGAATAACACCATGTATCACACGACTACTTCAGCTTTGAGCCAACTCAAACAACTGTGTCCGAACCAAAGTTCAATTGCAGTTTGCTTAAATCAACTTCGACAAGCCAAAATTCAATTTCTGAATCTAGGCAATATTATTATTTGCCCACAATCCCGCTCTATTTTGATTTTCAAACAACGTAAATTAATGGAAATAGAAACTTTTCAGCCTAATTAAAACAAATTTACACTGCATCAGAATCGTATCAAGTACAATCTTTTCTATCGTTTTTTAAATCAGGTAAAAGCTTATGTCTGTGCAGCGTTTGCATGTCACCTCACGTTACTGCGAAGTCTCAATTTCTGGAAATTTGGTTCATTTAGCAGGTCAATTAGCAGATGATACCAGTGTAGATGTGACCGCTCAGACACAGCAAACATTAGATAATATTGATCGTTTACTTGCAGAAGCAGGTACAGATAAAACCCATATATTATCTGTACTTATTTTTTTGAAAGATATCGAGAAAGATTATGCAGCAATGAATGCGGTATGGGATGCTTGGATTGCTGAAGGTCATCCCCCAGCACGTACCTGCGTAGAATCTAAACTTTATACACCTGATGTTTTAGTCGAAATGACCGTTACCGCAGTTCGCCCAGATTAAGTAGACTTCACCGCAAGAATATTATTGTATTTCATCATACGATCTGTCTGTGGCATGGTCGTGTGAGACGCAGCAGTAGCGATATTCGGTTCAAATAAATCAGGAACTAAATCCACTCTTAACTCATGTTCAGTTGGAATGCTGCTATATCTCAACACGCGATAACCTGCCAACTCCAATAAGCTATCTTGATAATGTTTTTGATGCAGACGATTCACATACGATTCATCTGCAATTTCAATAATCGCGAGCACTTGATGTTGCTGATCAAGTACAACAAAATCAGCAACTAAACCTTGGTACTTTTTGCGGGTATGAACAAATTTAGTAGTCAACAACGCGTCAAAAGAAACATGTGCCAAAATTGTGTGGCGTGGTAACACAGCCTGTAAACGCATCAAGGTAATTTGCTCAGAGATATTGAGAATACCTCGGCGTTTTAATGGACTGTCTTGACGTTGGTTTTGATGTAAACGCCGTAATGCAAGCGCTGCAATCAGCAGTAGTCCTACTATTGTTATAAAATAATACATTTCTAACGAATCCCTTTAGATTTTTTATAATCGTTTGGCTTCAAGCCATTTTTTTAATCAACACTTCTAATCAACAACGAGCGATAGCAAAGTAATTTTAGCAGTTCAAACTTAAATTTTTTAATGGTATTTAACAAGTAGACCAAAGTCATAAAAGCCCTCTGCCCTTTATTTATAATCATTACAGGCTCAAGATTCAAGTCGTTATTGTCAGTATATGTTTCTATAACTTATAGTTTTATGAGTAAATTGTGATCGACCTCAAATTTACATGAAAAAGAAGGCATTTTTTAATGCCTTCTTTTTTGTTTAAAGTTAACGATTGGTTTTCGCTTTGGACTTTGGCTTTCCAGAAAATGGTCTTTTCTCACCAGTCTCACGCGGTGGTAAACCTGTATGCTGAGTTAATACTTGTCCCTTTTGCGGATGCTTCTGACCCGATTGTGAACGAGTTTGTGGTTGTCCACGTTTTACCGAGTCTCCAGCAACAGTCGAATTCTTTTTACGCGCAGACTTATACTCACCCTCAGCCGTACCATGTGGTTGGTAGGTCGGAATCAAATGCTGTTTTGAATTACCAATCAGATCAACTCGTCCCATTTCCTTTAACGCTTCACGTAATAATGGCCAATTGTTTGGATCATGATAACGCAAGAATGCTTTGTGCAAACGACGGCGTTTTTCACCTTTTACAATATCAACATTTTCAGTGTAACGCGCCACTTTAGACAATGGGTTTTTGCCTGTGTAATACATCGTGGTCGCTGTCGCCATTGGTGAAGGATAGAAAGTCTGTACCTGATCAGCACGGAAACCATTCTTTTTCAACCAAATCGCCAAGTTCATCATGTCGTAATCGGTCGTTCCCGGATGCGCCGCAATGAAGTATGGAATCAAATATTGTTCTTTACCTGCTTCCTTACTAAAACGCTCAAACATTTGTTTGAAACGATCATAGGTACCGATTCCTGGTTTCATCATCTTGGATAATGGACCGTTTTCGGTATGTTCAGGTGCAATTTTCAGATAGCCACCGACATGGTGCTGGACTAATTCTTTGACATATTCAGGATTTAATACTGCAAGATCATAACGGAGACCTGAACCAATCAAAATCTTCTTCACACCTTTGATTTCACGTGCTTTACGATAAAGCTGAACCAATGGTGCATGATCGGTGTGTAAGTTTTGACAAACGCCCGGATAGACACAAGATGGTTTACGGCAATTCTTTTCAATCTCAGGATCGTTACAATGCAAACGATACATGTTTGCTGTTGGACCACCTAAGTCTGAGATAATGCCTGTAAATTGAGGTGCAGTATCACGGATCTTTTCAATTTCACGAAGAATTGATTCTTCAGAACGGTTTTGAATAATACGACCTTCATGTTCTGTAATCGAACAGAAAGTACAACCACCAAAACAACCACGCATGATATTGACCGAGAATTTGATCATATCAAAAGCAGGGAAACGCGCATTCTCATAAGACGGATGCGGTAAACGTGCATAAGGTAAATCAAATACATAATCCATTTCTTCCGTGGTTAACGGAATCGGTGGTGGATTAATCCAAACATCACGCTCACCATGACGTTGTACCAATGCACGAGCATTACCTGGGTTGGTTTCTAGATGCAAAATACGGTTGGCATGTGCATAGAGTACCTGATCCTCAGCCACTTCTTCATAAGAAGGTAACCGAATTACCGCCAATTCACGTGGCGGTAATTTATGTTTAATTGCTTTTGATGGTGCAGGTTTCAGCTGTACGATCTGCGTATCTGGATCTAGATTGTCGCCTTCACGTACAATTGGGTTTGCCACAAATTCTTTTTGGAAGTTTTGATACTGCGCCAGTGAGTTGCCTTTTTCTTTTTCAACTTCACAGCCATCAATATCTTCAGTCATCACATAAGGATTGATGATTTGATCAACACGTCCGATGGTATCGACATCGTTACTGGCGATTTCAACGAATTTTGCTTTCGATTTTTTATTATGTTTATTGATAATAAATGCTGTACCGCGAACATCTGTGATCTCGTGAACTTTTTCACCTTTGGCTAAACGATGCATCACATCAATAATGGCACGCTCACCATTACCATACATCAATAAATCAGCTTTAGAATCCATCAAGATTGAACGGCGAACTTTGTCTGACCAATAATCATAATGTGCGATACGACGTAGACTACCTTCAATCCCACCCAGCAATACAGGCACATCTGGGTAAGCTTCACGACAACGTTGGCAATATACCGTTGCAGCACGATCTGGACGCTTATTCGCTTCATTATTTGGAGAATAGGCATCATCCGAACGGATTTTACGATCTGCCGTATAACGGTTGATCATTGAGTCCATATTACCTGCGGTCACGCCCCAAGCAATCGTTGGTTTTCCTAATACACGGAAACTTTCTGCATTGGTCCAATCAGGTTGCGCAATAATACCAACACGAAAGCCTTGCGCCTCTAATACACGTCCAATTACACCTGAAACAAAGGAAGGATGATCAATATAAGCATCACCGCAAACGAGGATAAAGTCACACGCATCCCAGCCAAGCAGATCCATTTCTTCTCGTGACATCGGCAAAAATGGTGCGGGTTCAAAACACGACGCCCAATATTTGTCGTAATCAAACAACGCTTTTGGCGCGGTCTGCATGGTATAGGCAGTAGACATGGCTTGCGAATCTCGGCTAGCTGAAATGCTGGGATAGCATCAAAGATGAAAGCCGATCATTTTAACATGAATTTGATTCATTTTTATAGGTTAAAAAACAAACAAAGATATTCCCTCAGCAGGTATTTGTAACCACTTGAGGGAATATAGGCATAACTTATTGATAATTATTGTTCTTCGTTCAAGAAACCTTCTTTAATCTCTGAAGGTAGATCTTGATGCCACCATGCATAAATAGAAGCTTTAATCTCTTCATCTTCGTCAGGATCATTGAATGGCTCATCATCTTCACGAATAAGTTCATCCCCATCAAATTTGAACCAAAACTCCCATGGATCGTCATCACCACAGCCCCAAGCTTGTGCATGAATATCAGGTAATAATCCTTTTAAAAATAATAAAATATTTTCAATGTTTTCATCACCATTTGAGCCATGGGTAAAATCTAAAACGGCATAGCCAGCAATATAATTTAAAGTTTCTGGTCCTAAATCATATTGAATCGAATCGACTTGATCCAATAAATCTTGTGCCAATTCAATACTTTCTGGATTAATCTTTAATGCGACTTCTAAAAATCTCTCAGAACTTCCATCATGATCTTTGAATAGCGTTTCGAGTTGCCCCATTACCTTTGCATCAGGATGTTTATAATAAACTCGACTATGTAATTCCATATTTCCCCCCAATTTTAATATGATATTCATGCCCAACAAGGCACTTGATTAACTTACTCAATTTCACTGACTTTGATCAAGTTTCTGCGACTCTAGTTGTCGTGTTATTTTGTTCTTTTCTAGATGGGTCAAATATAAAGCAAGTGTAAAACCAATTATTAAAATTATCCCTACACCCAAATTAATTCCTATCCAACCAAATTTTTCCCAAATTAAACCACCACTACTCCCAAGCAAACTTGAACCCATGTAATAGCAAAATAAATACAGCGAGGAAGCCACTGCACGATATTGAACCGCTTGTACAGAAACCCAACTACTTGCGGTCGAATGCGCCGCGAAGAATGAAAAGGTAAAAATCGTTAAACCTAACAAAATCATCCAAAGTGATGGAATTAAGGTAATCAATAATCCGACCATCATCATCATTAGCAATACAGGCAAGACTTTATCACGCCCATACTTAAAACCCCACTGCGCGGCTTTAGGCGAACTATAAATGCCTGCGAGATAAGCAATCGAAATCACGCCAATCCATGCTTGTGATAAGTGAAATGGTGCTTCTAATAAATGATAGCTAATGTAGTTAAACACGGTCACTAAACAGCCCATTAAGATAAAACCTTGGGCAAATAAAATCCTTAGTTTTGGATCTTTTAAGTTCTGCTCAAATGCTGCCTTAAAGCGAGAAAATCGAAAGGGAAAAGGCTTAAAATGCTGCGATTTAGGTAATAAAAAATAGAACAAACAAGCGATAATGAGGTTTAGAAAACCAATAATATAAGTAGCAGATTGCCAAGAAATAAAATCAACTAAAACCCCCGCGATTAAACGCCCTCCCATTCCACCAATTGCCGTACCTGAAATATACAGCCCCATGGCAAAACCGATATCTTTTTGTGCGATCTCCTCTCCAATATACGTCATTGCAACCGCTGCTACACCACTCACTGCTAAGCCAATAAAAATACGAGTAGTCAGAAAGATTTCCCAAATCGGAAATGAAGCACTAATCAGCAATAATACGGAAACAAAAAATAAGGCAAACACCATAATACTTTTGCGTCCGTAACGATCAGAAATGAATCCTGTGAACAACAAACCAATCGCGAGTGCAATGGTTGAAAAAGATAAAGGGAAACTACTGTGAGTCGGTGTGACCTGAAAGAATTTTGCAAAGATCGGCATCATCGGCTGTACACAGTACAAGGATGAAAAGGAAGCAAAACCAGCAAAGAACAAAGACCATAAAATCGCAGTAAACGATTTTGAACCATATTCAATATGGGTTGGGCGTGTAACTGATTCAGACATGAGGACTCCTTCTGCCTGATCAGTATACGCTTTCAGCCGAAATGAGGAATGACCATTTCGGCTAATTTTACCCGACGTTTAAAATAATGCTTTCGGCAAACGAATTTGAATAATTTCGTTATCGTCAGCAAGTTTGGCATTACGTCCCGATGAACCTGGGAAATTATTGTCATTCAATACAGTTAATGTCGTTCCATTTTCAATAATTACATCTTCAATCGTTTCAAATGGGAAAGCAAAGACCTGACCTGTTCCAATATCCCCGTCACGCGCTGTGCCATAGAGTAAATTTGGATTGGCAATTTTGATTAAATCCACCAAATCTTCACGTACTACCATTTGTTTAGGCTCGGACAAAGTGACCCGTATCAGCTTCTTATACCCGCCTAAATTATTTTGGCTCGCATCACGTTCGATGATGATGCCTTCTTTACCACTAAACAATTGGAAATCACCAATATTGGTTGCCTTGCTATTTAAAGCGAACCAATAATATTGCCCCGTATAACTTTTCTTCTGAATATCAAATTGAGAAATCAGAAGTTGACCTGTAGCATCATTCAGCAATGGCTTTTCCAGTAAAGGATATAGATATTTGCCATCTGGAGAAATCGCCATTCCCTCAAAGCCGCCACTGCGCTGTACCAAAGGCTCAACAAAATTGATGCTAGCTTTGTTAAATTGGTTTTGAGGAGAACGTAGTTCTTGGGCTGGATTTAAAGGATTAGGCAATCCAATTGGTGCATCCAATAAAATTCCTTCTGCTGAGAAATGTAATAAGTAAGGACCAAACTCATCACCGATCCAATAGCTCCCATCTGCTGCACGTTGCATCGACTCAGGATCAAAATCGGCACCCGTTAATAAACGTTCTGAAGTATTTCCATTCACAATTTCAAAAGGAATACGCTTATTGGGATCACGTAATTGAATAAAGCTTTGGACGGACACTTGCCCTGTGCCTTTATTTTTTGTTCTGAAATCAGCCTTGATTTTATAAATACGCAATAAATAATCCGCTGAATTGTCTTGCGTACCAAAACCATTATCAGACATCGCCATATAACTACCATCTTCATTCTTCAAAGCAGCCGAGAAACCTTGTACAGGTTGCCCTTTAAATGGTGGATAAATACCATTAGCGCCACTGACAGCGTTGCCTGAATCTGGTCCAATCGCATAGGTTTCTACAGGCAGCTTAGCAAAAGACATCAAGGTTGGCTCAGTCACTTGATCTACCGATGTTTTTTGATCTTGATCATCATTACATGCCGTTAAAGCCAAAGCACTACAGCACAATAAAGCCAATAAAGTTTTCTTGTTCATGATTTTATACATTTGGTAAAAATTAAGAAAAATTAGAACAAGTTTTTATGAAGCTTTGACTTCAATAAAATGAAATCTTTATGGCGATACAATCCAGTACTCTCTAAAAATCATTTTTATTTAGAGTTTTGTGGGCTGATATTCACCTGCAATCGCAGCTTTTAAAAAATTCTGAAAAGTCGGACATTGCATATGATTTTCTGCGGGACATTCCGCAGCATGTCTCAATCCTTCGCTAATGAAATGTAAACGTCGTGTCATTTGTTCTAATTGTTCTGCCTTATCATTCAGCATTTTCCGATTCAATTCAGGCTTTCCATCTTGCCCAAACATGCTTGCAATTTCATCCAATGAAAAGCCTGCTGCTCGCCCTAATGCAATGAGAGCCAGTTGATCCAAAACTTGTTTACCGTACTGACGACGTAAGCCATGACGACCAATCGATTTGATTAACCCTTTCTCTTCATAAAAGCGCAATGTCGATGTCGTGAGCTTTGCTTTTTTTGCGACTTCACCAATATCCATACATACCCCTTGACTTCAAGTTGACTTGAACTTGCACAATCAATTTATCAGATTTTATTGGCAAAGGCTCAAGGTGATGAAATGAATGTGTTGGAACGATTGATCTACATTTTTGGACTTGGTATTTGTGCAACCATCATCATGGATATTTGGTTGTTGATATTAAAAAGATTCAATATCCCAACGTTAAATTTTGCTTTACTTGGACGTTGGGTTGGCTGGATTTTGTGTGGAAAAATCCAGCATCAATCCATTGCTCAAAGTCCAGAAATTCGACATGAATATCTACTTGGCTGGATTGCTCATTACAGTGTGGGTGTCATTTTCTCTTTCAGCTTTATTTTAATGGTAGGCCAAAATTGGTTGGCTCAACCTCAATTTCCTTCTGCGCTTTCCTTTGGTGTCATCACTGTTTTGATACCTTTCCTGATCATGCAACCCGCGATGGGATTAGGTATCGCTGCCTCAAAGACACCTCAGCCTTTTATTAACCGCATCAAAAGTTTGATCAATCACAGTATTTTTGGGTGTGGTTTATTTCTCACCGCTGAATTATTTAATTTTTTCTAATCGAGGACAAAACCATGAAATCTATCGCAATTATTTATCATAGCCGCCAAGGTCATACTCAATTTATTGCAGAGCAAATACAAACAGGTGCTGCACAAGTAGAGAATATTCAAATTGATTTATTAACAGCGGAATCATTGATGGCTCATCCAGACCTCATCACCCAATATGATGGACTCATTTGGGGTAGCCCAACTTATTTAGGCGGTGTCTCAGGTACATTAAAGCAACTAATGGATCTCACAGGACCATTATGGAAAATGCAAAGCCTAAAAGGAAAACTCGCGGCAGGATTTACGGTTTCATCACTTCCTGCTGGAGATAAACAGTCTACACTCATTTCACTTTTCACCTTTTGTATGCAACACGGTATGATATGGATTGGTAATCCTGTTCTACCTGAACAACATCAAGGTGTACCTTATACTCAGGCACTCAATCGTCTTGGTTCTTGGTCAGGTTTAATGGCGCAAGCTGAACATCAAAGTGCAGCCAATGCGTTTGATTTTGGTGATATTAAAACCGCTCAATTATTCGGGCAAAATTTTGCATTAAATTTAAATGCAATTCAGAGGTGATTACGTGAAGGCAGCAAGTCTTTTATTTCCATTGATATTATCTTGCATGATGTCATTTCTCATCTCAGGAATTACCACCTTTAAAGCGGTAGGTTTAATTGATAACTTCTTTTCAATGTGGATGTCAGCTTGGATTGTGGCGTGGATGTTTGCGTTTCCAAGTGTATTAGTCTGTGCACCGATTGCTCAAAAGCTAGTGGCATGGATAATAAAGACGGCAAATTTGAAGCACTGAGATATTCAACTATGTAAGCCACGGCCTACACGAAATCAGGTGATTGACGCATATACAGCATGCCAATACTTATCTAGAATGCAAGACATAGAGACAGGAAGTCTCATTCAGAACAACAAAAAGCACAGGACGTGGTCATCGACAGGAGTTGATGATAGCACCAAATACGAAGAAGCCTCGACAGGAAGTCGAGGCTTCTTTTTTCTAAATTAAGTCAAGCTCAAAATATAAAAACCAACGATTTTGCCTATGAACCATCATTGACCCGAACTAGTCCACTTTTTACTATCCGCGTGCTTTTATATGATGGATATACTTTTTTCAAGATGATAACGCGCTACAGATTTTCTTTTAATCGGTTTCAAAACAAATGTCTTAAACTCAGCTTTATTGTTGTTAGTACCTACTTCATCGTTGCATGTACAACAACAAAATCACCAACAATCAGCCATTCACAACAATTTTCACAAGGCATTCAAACCGCTTTTTCTGTTCATCCAACGACTGCAAATCGTGTCGCACCGATGATCCTGCAAAGCGCTGAATCTTATAACATTTCTCCACATTTACTAGCTGCACTGATTCGACAAGAATCTAGCTATATCGCCAATGCCAGATCATCAGCAGATGCTGTGGGTTTGACCCAAGTACGTCCCAAATTTTGGCAACAGACCTGTTCTGGAAATCTTTATGATGAACAGATTAATATTAATTGTGGAGCATACATTCTTGCAAAATACTATCAAGCGACTGGTGATTGGTTCAAAGCACTCGGTTATTACAATGTCGGTCCAACGGGTTATAAAAGAAGTCTCTACATGCGCAATCAAGCACATCGCTATGCCAACTCGGTAAAACGTCATGAGCAAACTTTAAAAGAAGCGTTATGATTACATCATGTACGCATAAGCGTACATCAGTTGTGGTGATTGGCGAATATACGACTAAAGTATTAAGCTCTATCATAGCAATTATAGAGAGACAGGAAGTCTCATTCAGAACAACAAGAAGCACAGGACGTGGTCGTTGACAGGAGTTAGCGGCAAGAAACCAAATATGAAAAAGCCTCGACAGGATGTCGGGGCTTTTTTTATAGATGAAGACGATATTCACATGATCATAAAATAACTATTATTGACTCATTTACAGGGTGTTAATACCATCAATTCATCTTTGTACTTTTGGTTTATTATTTTGCAATTCTTATTCAATCATACTGATCAATATAGTCGTATCAATAAATTCAATGGAATGATTTTAAAAATTAGTTTGATCATGATAGCGATCAGTATGACAGCATGCAGTAGTTTAAGTGGATCATTTGCCAATCGATCTAGTCAATTGTCTTCAGGTTTGCAAAATGCCTATTCTGTTGCTCCAAATACTGCCAATCGTTTATCACCCATGATTGTACAAAGTGCCGAGCGTTATGATGTTTCACCGACTTTACTTGCTGCACTGATTCGCCAAGAGTCAAATTATAATAGCTCAGCGCGCTCTCCTACCGGTGCGATTGGTTTAAGCCAAATTATTTCCAGTTATTGGAGTACATCTTGCCCTGGCAATTTGTATGATGAAAACACTAATATCAACTGTGGTGCTTATATTCTTTCCAGCTATTACAAATCTGCTGGAAGTTGGTCTAAAGCTGTAGCGTATTACAATGTTGGACCGACTGGCTATGAACGTAGTTTTTGGACTCGCCATAAAGCGAAGAAATATGCACGCTCAGTTAAACGCCATGAAAAGACCTTAAAGAAAGCTTTATAATATGAAGTAATAAAAAAACCATGCACTTAGGCATGGTTTTTACTCACTGAACAATACAATCAAGCTCCGTCAAATAAACCTTCAAATAAAACAGAAGATAAATAACGCTCACCACTATCAGGCAAGATCACCACAATGGTTTTACCTACATTTTCAGGACGTTCTGCAATCTGTGCTGCCGCTGCTAAAGCTGCACCGCTTGAGATACCAACCAAAATACCTTCTTGAGTTGCACACTTTCTTGCCCACTCAATCGCTTCAGCACTATTCACAGGTACAACTTCATCCACCAAATCCAAATCTAAGTTCTTCGGGATGAAGTTCGCTCCAATACCTTGAATCTTATGCGGTGCAGGCGTAATAGTTTCACCATTTTTCGTTTGAGTAATGATTGGAGATTCAGCAGGTTCAACGGCTACAGAATAAATTGGCTTATTCTGTACTTGCTCAAAATAACGAGAAATACCTGTAATTGTCCCGCCAGTGCCAACACCTGCAACTAAAATATCAACTTGCCCATTGGTTGCCTGCCAGATTTCTGGACCTGTAGTGTCGACATGAATCTGTGGATTGGCTGGATTTTCAAATTGTTGTGGTAGAAAATAAAGCTCAGGATTTTCCGTTGCTAAACGAACCGCTTCATCTACTGCACCTTTCATACCTTTAGCCGGTTCAGTTAAAACAAGATTCGCGCCTAAAGCTTTTAATACTTTTCTGCGTTCTAAACTCATACTGGCTGGCATCGTCAAAGTGATTGGATAACCTTTTGCCGCTGCAACGAATGCTAATGCAATTCCTGTATTGCCACTGGTTGGTTCAACAATATGCATACCCGCTTTCAACACACCACGCTTTTCCGCATCCGCAATCAAGGCTGCTCCAATACGACATTTTACAGAGAATGCAGGATTACGGCTTTCAACTTTTGCCAATACCGTTGCACCAGTTTTAATCAGACGATTGATACGAACCAATGGTGTATTACCAATCGCTTCAGCATTATTTGAATATACTGCGATCCCTAAGTTTGCAGGCGTTGGAAATTGTTGATCGGTCGACATGTTATTTCCTTATTAGATTTGGAATGATTCTCAATCATTATAGGCTTGTCAGCTGAGTAGGAAAGTAGAAAACGTAGGATTTATGAAAAGCTCTCCCCATATTTATAGCTTTATTCACTGATTATGCACCCGTAAACCATGAGAACAACACATACTCATCGAACGTTTCATAAAATATTTCTACCTCATTCCACTCTGCTGTTAATTCTAATGCTAATTTTAGATCTGAAGAAATAGGCAAAGTAAAACTTTCAACTGGAAGAACCCTACCACCATTATGATAAATCCCCCAACGATCAAAATATTTTAGATTTTTTGCATTCTGACTTTCCTTTATTAATTTTTGAATAGAATACATTATCCATTGTGTTTGTTTTTGGACTTCTAATTCAGTCAATTTTTTGAAATTAGCTTTCTCTAATATAGGTAACAACCAAATATCAAAAATATTTTTTAAATCTGTTGTAGTTGTTTCAAGAATATCCCATTCTTCATAAAAATGAAGTTCATGAATAATCAGTGTTATAAATGCTTCTAATGAATTCAAACCTTGTGATTTTTTACAAATAAAATAGACAACATCACACATCCCTTCATCGAAAGTCCTATATTCAATTCGATCAATGTCTACGCGAGTAGCATTCGATAGTGTATTTTCTACTTGTTTAAGATTTGGTTTAATTTTTTCTAATGAGATTTCATCCATAACATCTTCTTAATCAATCACAATTATATAATTAGAATAAATATCAAATAAAAAACACCCCTAACCGTTAGGTTAGGGGTGTTTTAGATTTAAAAGCTGGCGATGACTTACTCTCACATGGCAAGTGCCACACTACCATCAGCGCGAAGAGGTTTCACTTCTGAGTTCGGGAAGGGATCAGGTGGTTCACTCTTGCTATTGTCGCCAGCAAACTGTTGTGGTGTTTTCGGGTCTTATTCACGATGTAATCATCGTATGCCTTACTTACGGTCCAAAGAGTTATTAACGGATTAGATAATTGGTCTGTATTGTAACTAGTTTGTACACTAAATCAAGTTAAGTATTGAATTTATCTTGAATACAACAACTGTTTGGGTGTTGTATAGTCAAGCCTCACGAGCAATTAGTATTGGTCAGCTTCACACGTCACCGTGCTTCCACACCCAACCTATCAACGTCCTAGTCTCGAACGGCTCTTTAGAGGACATAAAGTCCTAGGGAAATCTTATCTTGAGGTAGGCTTCCCGCTTAGATGCTTTCAGCGGTTATCCCTTCCGAACATAGCTACCCGGCGATGCCACTGGCGTGACAACCGGTACACCAGAGGTTCGTCCACTCTGGTCCTCTCGTACTAGGAGCAGATCCTCTCAAATTTCCAGCGCCCACGGTAGATAGGGACCGAACTGTCTCACGACGTTCTAAACCCAGCTCGCGTACCTCTTTAAATGGCGAACAGCCATACCCTTGGGACCTGCTTCAGCCCCAGGATGAGATGAGCCGACATCGAGGTGCCAAACACCGCCGTCGATATGAACTCTTGGGCGGTATCAGCCTGTTATCCCCAGAGTACCTTTTATCCGTTGAGCGATGGCCCTTCCATACAGAACCACCGGATCACTAAGACCTACTTTCGTACCTGCTCGACTTGTGGGTCTCGCAGTTAAGCGCGCTTTTGCCTTTATACTCTACGCGTGATTTCCGACCACGCTGAGCGCACCTTCGTACTCCTCCGTTACTCTTTAGGAGGAGACCGCCCCAGTCAAACTACCCACCAGACATGGTCCTCGCCCCGGATTACGGGGCAGAGTTAGAACCTCAACATTACCAGGGTGGTATTTCAAGGACGGCTCCATTGGAACTAGCGTTCCAACTTCAAAGCCTCCCACCTATCCTACACAAGTAAGGTCAAAGTTCAATGTCAAGCTGCAGTAAAGGTTCACGGGGTCTTTCCGTCTAGCCGCGGGTACACTGCATCTTCACAGCGATTTCGATTTCACTGAGCCTCTGCTGGAGACAGCGCCGCCATCATTATGCCATTCGTGCAGGTCGGAACTTACCCGACAAGGAATTTCGCTACCTTAGGACCGTTATAGTTACGGCCGCCGTTTACTGGGGCTTCGATCAAGAGCTTCGCTTACGCTAACCCCATCAATTAACCTTCCAGCACCGGGCAGGCATCACACCCTATACGTCCACTTTCGTGTTTGCAGAGTGCTATGTTTTTAATAAACAGTTGCAGCGGCCTGGTTTCTGTGGCTGCCAATAGCTCAGGGAGCAAGTCCCATCACCGTCAGCAGCGTACCTTCTCCCGAAGTTACGGTACCATTTTGCCTAGTTCCTTCAGCAGAGTTCTCTCAAGCGCTTTGGTCTACTCGACCTGACCACCTGTGTCGGTTTCGGGTACGATTCCTGTGTAACTGAAGCTTAGAGACTTTTCCTGGAAGCATGGTATCAGCCACTTCACTGTACAAGTACAGCTTGCTATCAGCTCTCAGCATAGAGCACCCCGGATTTGCCTAAGATGCATGCCTACAGCCTTCCACCTGGACAACCAACGCCAGGCTGACTTAACCTTCTCCGTCCTCTCATCGCATTACACAGAAGTATTGGAATATTAACCAATTTCCCATCGACTACGCCTCTCGGCCTCGCCTTAGGGGTCGACTCACCCAGCCCCGATTAACGTTGGACTGGAACCCTTGGTCTTTCAGCGAACGGGTTTTTCACCCGTTTTGTCGTTACTCACGTCAGCATTCGCACTTCTGATACCTCCAGCATACTTCTCAATACACCTTCATCGGCTTACAGAACGCTCCCCTACCACTTACGCTAATGCGTAAATCCGCAGCTTCGGCACATAGTTTTAGCCCCGTTACATCTTCCGCGCAGGCCGACTCGACTAGTGAGCTATTACGCTTTCTTTAAAGGGTGGCTGCTTCTAAGCCAACCTCCTAGCTGTCTATGCCTTCCCACATCGTTTCCCACTTAACTATGATTTTGGGGCCTTAGCTGGCGGTCTGGATTGTTTTCCTCTTGACTACGGACGTTAGCACCCGCAGTCTGTCTCCCGGATAGTACTCATTGGTATTCGGAGTTTGCATCGGTTTGGTAAGTCGGGATGACCCCCTAGCCGAAACAGTGCTCTACCCCCAATGGTATTCGTCCGAGGCGCTACCTAAATAGCTTTCGGGGAGAACCAGCTATCACCAGGCTTGATTAGCCTTTCACCCCTATCCACAAGTCATCCCCTGGCTTTTCAACGACAGTGGGTTCGGTCCTCCAGTTAGTGTTACCCAACCTTCAACCTGCTCATGGATAGATCGCCTGGTTTCGGGTCTACACCCAGCAACTAAACGCCCTATTAAGACTCGATTTCTCTACGGCTCCCCTATTCGGTTAACCTTGCTACTGAATGTAAGTCGCTGACCCATTATACAAAAGGTACGCAGTCACCGAACAAGTCGGCTCCCACTGCTTGTATGCATGCGGTTTCAGGATCTATTTCACTCCCCTCACAGGGGTTCTTTTCGCCTTTCCCTCACGGTACTGGTTCACTATCGGTCAGTCAGGAGTATTTAGCCTTGGAGGATGGTCCCCCCATATTCAGACAAGGTTTCACGTGCCTCGCCCTACTCGTCATCATTGTGTGTGCCCTTTCGTGTACGGGAATATCACCCTCTACGTTCGCACTTCCCAGAGCGTTCCACTAGAACACACACAACTTAATGGGCTGCTCCCCGTTCGCTCGCCGCTACTAAGGGAATCTCAATTGATTTCTTTTCCTAAGGGTACTGAGATGTTTCACTTCCCCTCGTTCGCTTCATAAACCTATGTATTCAGTTTATGATACCCGCCTTATAGCGGGTGGGTTCCCCCATTCAGAAATCTCCGGATCAAAGGATATTTGCCGCCTCCCCGGAGCTTTTCGCAGGCTATCACGTCTTTCATCGCCTCTGACTGCCAAGGCATCCACCACATGCACTTAATTACTTGACTATACAACCCCAAACAGTCGTTAACACATACAAGTGAGTGTTAGCGTTGCAAACTTAATTGCTACTATTCGTTGTCTGTGAACTTAATCACCATACAGCTTCAATCTAAATTCATTACCAAAACGCTTGATTCAGTGTTTTTGCTAGTTCTCAGATTAACTCTTCATCCAACTGAAATACTTACGTATTACTGTTAGTGTTGAATTAATCGAGTTTGAACAATTTATTTCAGACTCAATTTTCTAATCTGTTAATGATTAACTACCACCTCGTCGGTGCGTAGTAAACTGTGATAAATCACAGAAGTTAATAAACTCAAATCAAAATCTCTTTTGACTTATTTAGGTATTTATTAATTTCTATAATTTACTTTAGCTTTGAATTAATTTCGTTCTTACAAACTCTTTTTAATTCATGGTGGAGACTAGGAGAGTCGAACTCCTGACCTCCTGCGTGCAAAGCAGGCGCTCTACCAACTAAGCTAAGTCCCCAGCTTAAATCATAATGAACGACATATCTTTCAATCTAGCAGCTTGTGATTATTCATCACTTCGTCAGTAGTGGTGGGTCTGACAAGACTTGAACTTGTGACCCCACGCTTATCAAGCGTGTGCTCTAACCAACTGAGCTACAGACCCTCAGATACATCTTCGAAGAACAACTTGTTGTGGATTCTTACCGGCCATCAATCTTTCGTTAAGGAGGTGATCCAGCCGCAGGTTCCCCTACGGCTACCTTGTTACGACTTCACCCCAGTCATCGGCCACACCGTGGTAAGCGTCCTCCTTGCGGTTAGACTACCTACTTCTGGTGCAACAAACTCCCATGGTGTGACGGGCGGTGTGTACAAGGCCCGGGAACGTATTCACCGCGGCATTCTGATCCGCGATTACTAGCGATTCCGACTTCATGGAGTCGAGTTGCAGACTCCAATCCGGACTACGATCGGCTTTTTGAGATTAGCATCCTATCGCTAGGTAGCAACCCTTTGTACCGACCATTGTAGCACGTGTGTAGCCCTGGTCGTAAGGGCCATGATGACTTGACGTCGTCCCCGCCTTCCTCCAGTTTGTCACTGGCAGTATCCTTAAAGTTCCCGGCTTAACCCGCTGGCAAATAAGGAAAAGGGTTGCGCTCGTTGCGGGACTTAACCCAACATCTCACGACACGAGCTGACGACAGCCATGCAGCACCTGTATGTAAGTTCCCGAAGGCACCAATCCATCTCTGGAAAGTTCTTACTATGTCAAGACCAGGTAAGGTTCTTCGCGTTGCATCGAATTAAACCACATGCTCCACCGCTTGTGCGGGCCCCCGTCAATTCATTTGAGTTTTAGTCTTGCGACCGTACTCCCCAGGCGGTCTACTTATCGCGTTAGCTGCGCCACTAAAGCCTCAAAGGCCCCAACGGCTAGTAGACATCGTTTACGGCATGGACTACCAGGGTATCTAATCCTGTTTGCTCCCCATGCTTTCGTACCTCAGCGTCAGTATTAGGCCAGATGGCTGCCTTCGCCATCGGTATTCCTCCAGATCTCTACGCATTTCACCGCTACACCTGGAATTCTACCATCCTCTCCCATACTCTAGCTGACCAGTATCGAATGCAATTCCTAAGTTAAGCTCAGGGATTTCACATCCGACTTAATCAGCCGCCTACGCACGCTTTACGCCCAGTAAATCCGATTAACGCTCGCACCCTCTGTATTACCGCGGCTGCTGGCACAGAGTTAGCCGGTGCTTATTCTGCGAGTAACGTCCACTATCCAGTAGTATTAATACTAGTAGCCTCCTCCTCGCTTAAAGTGCTTTACAACCAAAAGGCCTTCTTCACACACGCGGCATGGCTGGATCAGGGTTCCCCCCATTGTCCAATATTCCCCACTGCTGCCTCCCGTAGGAGTCTGGGCCGTGTCTCAGTCCCAGTGTGGCGGATCATCCTCTCAGACCCGCTACAGATCGTCGCCTTGGTAGGCCTTTACCCCACCAACTAGCTAATCCGACTTAGGCTCATCTATTAGCGCAAGGCCCGAAGGTCCCCTGCTTTCTCCCGTAGGACGTATGCGGTATTAGCATTCCTTTCGGAATGTTGTCCCCCACTAATAGGCAGATTCCTAAGCATTACTCACCCGTCCGCCGCTAGGTAATGTAGCAAGCTACATTTCCCCGCTCGACTTGCATGTGTTAAGCCTGCCGCCAGCGTTCAATCTGAGCCATGATCAAACTCTTCAGTTTAATATCATTTGTGCTTTATTCTAAGCACCAAATCTGGCTCATCAATTTTCTGACTTTAATTTCTCAAATAAACTTCGAGTAATTTCTACCATTCAATCAATGAAATATTTTCGATCGATTAACCAGTAAAAATCCACACAAGTTGTTCTTCTATTCTCTTAATGATCTTCTCGATGATTCGTCATCATCAAGCTAGGTCGGCTATATTACTCTGAATTTCTTCAAAGTCAACAGGTAATTTAGATATTTAGCAAACTTATCAACCAACTCAAGAATCTAACCAATCTAGCCAAATCCTTGTTTCTCAACAAGTTTTTATCTGCATCACCGCCGATGGATGTGCATTCTACAGTATTTCCAAACAGGTGCAAGCACTTTTAAAAATTTAATAATTCGGTTGTTTTATTTTTAAACTTTAGCTTATCTAATTCACTGATTTATATAATTTAAAATTTATTCATTATCTAAAAAATGAATAAAAGCAAATTAAGTTACTGTTATTCAATAACTTTATCATTAAATCTGTTGTATTTATCAGCAAGAAAATGTCATTTTTATATTTTTCCGTCATTTTAAGTAAGTCAATCAACGTGAAAAGTTTTCATTGCATTAAGACTATGATTGAAATTTGATCACATAAAATAAAAACAACGGTTTTGATCACTCAAAACCGTTGTTTTCAATACTGCCCTACACATCTTTTTTATTAAGAAGCGCTACCCCTCACAATATTTAAGAAGTAAAGATGACGCTCGTACTGATCAATAATATCTTGAATTAAATCTTCCTGCGTCCATTCCATCACATCATAATTTTGACCACCTTCCCGCAAAAACACTTCCGCTTGAAAGTACTTAGTGTCATCTGCTTCAGCTCTACCAAGCATAAAACTTGGCGGCACAGTCGCATGATTGATCACCTTATAGGTGAAGTTAATTTCATGATGATGATCTACATGTAATTGCAGCCCATCTTCAATTTCTCGAATATCCACTTCTAAATGACGACGTTTAAATTCACGTTGAATACTTTCAAACGCTTTACGCACATCAGTATCAATGTACTGCTGCACTTCAGCCTGCGTATGTGGATAATGCATGATTAATCCTAAACGCTGTTGCCAACTGCGTGGATTGTTGATTGCTCGAGGCGTAATACGTGCTTCTTGAATCGCTTTCATTTTGGTGACATCAATCTTCAAAGCTTTGAGCAATCCCCAGCTCATTAGCAACATCACAATTGTAAAAGGCAATGCACTCATAATGATGGAGGATTGTAGCGCAGCCAAACCGCCGACAAGTAAGAGAATAATGGCTAAAACTGCCATTAACATAGTCCAAAACAATCTTTGCCATGTCGGCGAATTTTCAGTTTTCGAGGTCAAATAGTCTGTTACTAGTGCACCTGAATCTGCCGAAGTGACAAAGAACAGCATGACTAAAACTGTGGCAAGTAAACTCATTACACCAGAAAAAGGTAAATGGTTTAAGAATTCAAATAATGCTACCGATGAATCTTTTTGGACAGCTCCTAACAAAAGAGAATTATGCTCTTGCATGATGCTGAACAATGCAGCATTGCCTAAAAAACCCATCCAAATGATGGTAAAACCTGTTGGGATCAGAAGTACACCAATGATAAATTCACGAATGGTTCTTCCACGTGATACGCGCGCAATAAACATTCCTACAAATGGTGACCATGAAATCCACCAAGCCCAATAGAGAATGGTCCATCCACCTATCCATCCACTCGGCTGATAAGCATATAGGTTAAAGGTCATACTAAATAAATTAGAGATATATGAACCTGTGTTTTGGATTGTGGTTTGTAATAGATAAATACTTGGCCCAGCAATAAACACAAATGCCAATAAGGTTAAAGCTAAGATGAGGTTCAACTCTGATAGGCGTTTTACGCCTTTGTCCAAACCGAGAAATACCGACATCGAAGCCAGAATACTGACAAAAATAATGAGACCAACTTGTACATAGCTATTTTGCTCTACGCCAAATAAGTAATGTAGCCCAGAATTGATTTGAGTTACGCCAAAACCTAAAGAGGTCGCAACACCAAATACAGTTCCTATAGTTGCGAATGTATCAATGCTGTCGCCTAATGGACCATAGATTTTTTTACCAATAAGTGGATATAAGGCTGAACGTGTTTTGAGCGGTAAGTTATGACGATAGGCAAAATAAGCTAAAGCCAAACCAACCACGGCGTAAATTGCCCAAGCATGTAAACCCCAGTGGAAAAAAGTGATCCGCAAAGCTTGTTGAGCCGAGGCTACACTTTCAGGATCACCACTGGGTGGGCTCACATAGTGCATAACCGGTTCAGCTACCCCGAAGAACATCAAACCGATACCCATACCTGCGGTAAACAACATGGCAAACCAAGAACCATTACTGTATTCAGGTTGACTGTGGTCAGGACCTAATTTGATTTTTCCACTGGCAGAACATGCAATATAAATCAGCATGATCAAGAAGACTGCAACAGATAGAACGTAAAACCAGCTAAATGAATCTGTAATCCATTGCTTTAACTGTTGAGTCAAAATTTCAAATGAACTTGGTGCGATCACCACGATTGCAAGAAAAATTGCAATGATAATGACCGTGCTTAAAAACACGTTTGGATTCACATTCGCAAACTGCGAAGATGGCTTGGAAGGCATAATTCCCCCACGTTATTGTAATGATAATGGATAGACCTATTGGTCAAATAAGACATTCACAATGTGAATAAAAGCGAGTTTAGAAAATGTAAAACTCGATATTTATTATAAGAAACGTGAAAATTAACGCAGTTGTAAAGCTGTAACATACTATTCTTTATCTGTAGATTGAGCATTTGAGTATGGAATATATTGCAATGCAATTAATCTAGACACGATTACTGCTAAATACATTACGCCACAGAACATCTGTAACATTGCCAATACTCGCGCAGCAGGACGAATCGGTAAAAGATCAGACAAACCTGTAGCAGATTGAAGGCTAAAGCTAAGAAACAAAAGATCCAACCAACGCTGTAATTCTTGTGGATTATTCGGATTTTGAAAACTATTCGGCAGTAGAAGCTGACAAATGCTATATAAAAATGCAAATGCCCAAGCAATTAAGGTAAAAACTGCACCTGCTGCAAACAATTCATCCTTAGTCAAATAACGATCTGCAAACATATAACGTAATAAACCATAAGCTGCATAAAAATATGCAAGGGCTTCAAAGCTATAAGCAGTAATTTGAATTGTTTTATTGTCATAGCCTACATAAATTAAAATCGAAAAAGCAAAAGCACCAACGACAAAAAACAATCCCCAAAATGTAAATACTGGCGTTTGGCGGATCACCTTCGCAATAATCAATAGTGCTAATACACCAAGTGACCACGTTAAAGCGCGATATTCACTATCTGAATAGGTAAATACAGCTAAAATCAAAAGCGCGAGTTGGACCAATAACAACCATGCCGAGGGTAATACACGAAAATTTTTCCAAAAAAGCTTTAGCGTTTGCATGTTGTTTTCCTAGCGCTTGTTATCTTTGTCATTTTGCTCATAGCATCATACTGTATCGAGAAATGAAACAATCATTTTAGATAATTCTTGTTGTAATCGCTGTTCTTCGATCAAGAAAGTATTTTTACTTGCATAGCGCATCATCGTGAATAAAGTACTATTAATAATCACAAAAGATTTATGCTTTAAAGTCTCAAAATCCCAATGCGGGTAATAACGTCCAAATAAATACATCCCGATTTCTAGAAAATGTCTTTCCAATATTTGTGCTGCTTCAGAATCACTATATGCATGCCAATTTTTTAAAATTTCAATAAAAAAACCTTGATCGGATTTCAAAGTTTCAAAGCCAAAGGCGATACTTAATGTGATGATGTCTTGAATAGAACTTTGTTGTTGTAAGATCACCAGTTGTTTTAATGCTTGTCCCAAATGTTCACTTTTGCGCAATAAAAGCTCTGCCACAATTTGTTCTTTATTTTCAAAATACTGATAAATCGATCCAACACTCACCCCTGATTTTTCTGAAATTTTAGGTGTAGTCACATGTAACACCCCATATTCAGAAATACACTTTTGTGTTCCTTCTAATATGCTATCGACAATCATTTTGGCACGTTGCTGCTGTGGTCTTTTTCTCATACAAGGCCTCAATAAAAATGCGAATTGAATACGAATATTTATTCATATTAAGCTTTGATTAAATAACAATCAAAGGCTTTAAGTCATGCAAAGCATCGTCAAACCAAAACGTCTCGCCTCGTTTGAGGACATGATTCAGTCCAATATCAAAACCAAAATTCTCGGTTATATGACTCAACAAGAGATTCAACCCAGCTATGAAGAGTATCTTGCGCTCAATACTGCTTTGCAGAGTGGTGACGAAGCCATGGATCAGCTTATGAAATGGGTTTTACAAAATCCAAAACAACATCGTAAGTATTTTGAAACAGCGCTGTATGAGGGTTTAGATAAACTACCGCAGCAGATTCCTGAACTTACAGCATTCTTTAATCTAATCGAACAAAAACCAATTTGGTATGACCAAACTAAAATTGATGCAGCCTTGAAATTTACTTATCGATTAGGCATCAATAATGGATTAATTCTTCGTGATCTATCTTTAATGACGGGCTATATGTATCCAGGTTTTAATCAACCTTTGGTGCTTACCGGTGCATTAAAAAAACAGGCAGGAACACGACTGGCTGAGACAACAAAATGGTGGGTAGATATCACTGAACAAAACGGTTTTGAACGTTTTAGCAAGGGGTTTACCTCGACGATTTTTGTTCGGTTCATTCACTCGCTTGTTCGTCTACAACTAAATAAATCTGAGAAATGGGATGCAGAAACATGGGGCTTACCGATTAATCAATATGATCAAGCCATGACCAATATCGCGTTTAGCGGAGTGGTATTAATTGGTATTCGTGCTTTAGGAATTTTTCCTAGTGCGAATGAAGTCGACAGCTTTTTACATTTCTGGAAATACGCTGGCTGGCTGATGGGTATTGAAGAAAAATGGCTCGTCAATAAAGAATCAGAAGGGTGGAAATTGATTTATTGGATGCAATTTGTACATCCCGAATCTGATGCAAGTAGTATTTCACTCGGCTCTAGCCTATCGAAAGAGCCATTTGAACGTAAATATCGTTATCTTCGCTCTTTCCAACAGAAGTTAGCGTATAAACAACATTTAGAAATTACCCAATTTTTCATTGGTCGCAATAAAATGCAGAAACTAGGTTTAAAACCTCAATCTGCCGCATGGTTTGCCTATTATCTGATTGGACGAAACTTAACGCTGTATACAGGCGCTAAATATCTCCCATCCTTAAATCATTTTCTGGAAAATAAAGGACGACATTTACAGAAAATGGGCTTGTCTTTATATCGCAATCAATCACAACAACTGGCGAGCATGCATCAATAAAATTTAAGCAACAAAAAAGCCCTCAATATTGAGGGCTTTGATTTAGATATCGAATTTAATTAGTGATCTGATGCACCAGAGATACCAATACCTGTTTGCGAACGAACAAACTGAGCATCGAAAGCTTTACGCTCTTTCTCTGCACGAGCAGTTTTATCTGTTACAGAGAAGAACCAACAGCAAAGGAATGATAATGGCATTGCAAATAATGCAGGTCCATTAAATGGATTCGGTGCCGTTTCAGAAATACCCAAGGTATCAACCCAAACTGCTTTTGATAAGATAATTAAACTTACCGCACCAACCAAACCAACCACACCACCAATCACCGCACCGCGCGTGGTTAAGCCTTTCCAGAACATAGATAACACCAGTACTGGGAAGTTTGCACAACATGCAACCGAGAATGCCAAACCGACCATGAATGCAACGTTTTGTTTTTCAAACAAAATACCTAAGATCATGGCAAAGATTGCTAAACCTAAAGTTGCAATTTTTGACATTCTCAATTCAGATGCAGGAGTGGTTTTCCCCTTTTTGAATACGTTTGCATAAAGGTCATGTGAAATTGCAGATGCACCTGAAAGCGTTAAGCCTGCTACAACCGCAAGGATTGTGGCAAAAGCAACTGCTGAGATGAAGCCCATGAATAGGTCACCACCAACCGCATCACTGAGGTGAACTGCCGCCATATTGTTACCACCAACCAATTCTAATTTTCCTGTCATAGCCGCTTTCGCAACATCAAGGAACTGAGGGTTGTTTGCAACGAATAAGATTGCACCGAAACCAATAATGAAAGTTAAAAGATAGAAATAACCAATAAAGCCTGTTGCAACAACAACTGATTTACGTGCTTCTTTCGCATCTTTTACTGTGAAGAAACGCATTAAGATGTGTGGTAAACCTGCTGTACCAAACATCAATGCTAAACCAAGAGAAAGTGCATCAATTGGATTCGCAGCAAGCTTGCCCGGCCCCATGATTTTTGCAGCTTCATCCCAGCTCATATTATGCGCTTGGCTATATACACCAATCGCTTGGTTAAACATATTGCTAAAGCTAAAGCCCACAGCTTTCATCACCATGAATGCCATGAATGTTGCACCACTGAGTAGCATCACCGCTTTGATGATTTGAACCCAAGTTGTTGCCAACATACCACCAAACATCACGTATGCCATCATCAATAAACCGACAATCACAACCGCGATATTATAGTTCAAACCGAATAATAGTTTGATTAACTGACCTGCACCCACCATTTGAGCAATCAAATAGAAAGCAACAACAACCAATGAACTCACTGCCGCTAAAGTACGAACTGGCTTCTCTTCCAAACGGAATGACACCACATCAGAAAGGTTATATTTTCCTAAGTTACGTAAGCGCTCAGCAACAAGGAATAAAACAATCGGCCAACCGACCATGAAACCAAGTGAATAGAGCAAGCCATCAAAGCCTGAACTAAACACCAATGCTGAAATACCCAAGAACGATGCTGCTGACATATAGTCACCCGCAATCGCTAAACCGTTTTGGAAACCACTGATTCCACCACCCGCAGTATAGAAATCTTGGGTAGATTGTGTTTGCTTAGCTGCCCATTTGGTAATAAAAAGCGTGAAACCAACAAAGATCATAAACATAATGATCGCATGCCAGTTGGTGGCTTGCTGCTCTGCTGCTCCTAAATCAGGACCAGCAAATGCAATACCTGAGCTACACAACGTTGCGAGTGCGAAAATGATCGCTTTAATAGACGTCCCTTTCATCTCAGTGCATCCCTTTTTCATGTGTGATTGCCTCAACTTCCTTGAGTGCTTCTTCATTGAGTTGATCAAGTTTCGTATTGGCGATATATGAATACACACCACATAATAAA
Organism: Acinetobacter sp. Z1; assembly: GCF_024296945.1. Lineage (NCBI taxonomy): Bacteria > Pseudomonadati > Pseudomonadota > Gammaproteobacteria > Moraxellales > Moraxellaceae > Acinetobacter > Acinetobacter sp. Z1. The sequence continues at coordinate 3,364,674 of NZ_CP101115.1, forward strand.
AATGACAACACGATGATGCCTAAACCGAGGGGCATGCCCCAGGTTGTAATGCCACCACTAAATGAACTTGCTAGAAACTCTTTGTTATAGCCAACTAAAAGCATAAATCCGACGTAGATAAACAACATAATTGCTGTTAATGTCCAACTTAAAGTGCGTTTTCTGCTAACCATTTCTTGAAACTTTGGATTTTGTAGAATACGTTCTACCTGTGAGTCATCCATAATTAACTCCTTATTTTTGTGTCCAGCCGTGGACCCCATTTCGCATGGGATTTTTCATTATCCAAAGTAACAAGATTATGCTTGACTCGTAACTTAGACTTTGGTCTCTAAATGCACGCACTCTGCTTACCAGCGTCATCGTATCGGGTATGATAAAAAATGGAATTTGATCATGTAGGCAATATGAACAGTTGGCTGATTATTGGGGTTCTGGCCCTGTATATTGTGTTGTTATTCGGCTGTGCTTTCTTCGGCGAAAAACATGCAAGCCGATTAAGCCCTCGTGGTCGTATGCTCATGTTCAGCTTAACCTTAGGCGTTTATTGCTCTTCGTGGACTTTTTATGGCGCAACCGGCGCAGCCGTTCGTGAAGGGATTATTTTTCTACCCATTTATTTAGGACCACTGCTGTTCATTTGGTTTGGTTATGATATTTGGAAGCGCTTAGGTCGAATCCGTCAGAATCATGCTATTTCCTCGATCGCCGATTTTGTTGCAGCACGATATGGTAAGAGCGGCAGCCTAGCCGCACTGGTTACAATTTTAGCTGTGATTGCAATTGTGCCGTATCTGGCTTTGCAATTACGTGCAATTGCATTAAGTGCTTCAGTTATTCTTGAACAAAATGCTCATGTTGATACCACCACCAATGGGGTACTGATGTTGACTGCTGTACTAGCAATATTGGCGATGATTTTTGGAACACGTCATATTGCCCATACAGAACAACATGGTGGTCTGATGTTGGCAGTTGCATTTGAATCTTTTGTAAAATTATTCGCACTGCTGTGTGTTGCGGGTTTTTTCTTATTACAGTCACCCGATAATATTAAACAAGTTAGTTCAGATGTTAGTCAGCACTTCCATGACTTACAGCAACTTGGCGTTCCTGAAACATTCTGGATTCAAACGCTACTCGCTGCTCTCGCCATGATCTGTTTACCCCGCCAGTTCCATGTCGCGGTGGTCGAATTACGTGATGAAAAACACATCCGAGGGGCGCGTCGTTGGTTCGCAGCCTATTTGATTTTGACCATCATGGCGATTATCCCAATTGCCAGCTGGGCATTGCATTCACTGCCTGAATCATTGGGAACGCCTGATGTCGCGGTTTTGGCACTGCCGCTTAGCTACCAACAAGATTGGCTGACATTATTGGCTTTTTTAGGCGGTTTTTCTGCTTCAACTGGCATGTTATTGGTTGCCTCTGTTGCACTCTCAATTATGCTCAGCAATGACTTAATTATGCCAGCATTATGGCGTTTTAATGTGATCTCTAGGCATGATCAGCAATTACCTAAAGTCTTGAAGCTAACTCGTCGAATTAGCATTGTTAGTGTCATGCTATTAGGTTTTTTATTTTTCCATTTCTTTAATGATATTAATCAATTATCCGTTTTCGGCTTACTGGCATTTAGTGCCGTAGCACAATTCTCTCCTGCCCTGATTGGTGGTTTGTACTGGCGTGGCGCAAGTCGACAAGGTGTCTATGCCGGTTTAATTGTGGGCTTCATCATGTGGAGCTACACGCTGTTATTTCCAACGGTATTGCGTAGCCTCCCTGAGCAATATCAACAATTTTCACAGCATTTATTATTATTTGGTCCTTGGGATATCAATGCTTTACGTCCTGAAGCGATTCTGGGATTTGAATCATTTGCTCCTCTGACACACGGGGTGATGTGGGCATTAGGACTTAATATTGTTTTTTATATTTGGATTTCTCGACTTTATCGCCCAAGTGTCGCGGAACAAATTCAGGCCGAAAGCTTTTTTTACTATGAAAGTAAACCACTGCCATCCACACCATCATCAATTGATCTCAATGATTTACCACAAAATGCGGCGCGCCTAAAAGTTGGCGATTTATTCGCTTTAGCCAAACGAATTACTGGTGACAAACCCACCATTCAAGCATTTCAACAATTCTGTGAACAAAATCACCTCATACTCAATGAAAACCATGTTGCCAATGGTATGTGGTGGCGCTTTACCGAACAGTACTTAGCAGGAATTATTGGTGCAGCCTCTGCTCGTACCCTGCTCACAACCGCAATGATTAATAATGGCTTAGCGCTAGGGCAAGTCGCCAACATCCTCGATCAGGCATCACAATGGCAACGTTTTAATCAAAATTTACTAATGACCATGATTGATCACATGACGCAAGGTGTGAGTGTGGTTGATAAGAATATGTGCTTAGTTGCATGGAATAATCAATATTTAAAACTTTTTGATTATCCTAAAGATTTGGTTTATGTCGGCTGTCCAATTGCAGATTTAATTCGTTATAACGCTGAACGTGGCGAATGCGGACCTGGCCCTGTGGAAGAACATGTTCGCAAACGTATTCATTGGATGAAAGTCGGTAGTGCACATGAATTTGAGCGCATTCGTAAAGATGGCTTAGTGATTCAAATGCGTGGAAATCCGATTGAAGGCGGTGGTTTTGTTACGACTTTTGCTGATATTACCGCTTTCCGTGAAAATGAAGCGGTGTTAGAAGAAAGAGTCAGTGACCGAACCCAACAACTTGCAGATGCACTGACTGAACAACAGCTTGCTAGAGAGCAAGCAGATAAAGCCAATCAATCAAAAAGTCGATTTATTGCAGCAGCTAGTCATGATTTATTACAACCCATGCATGCTGCGCGTTTATTTAGTACTGCACTCGAACAAAGTGTACATTCTTCCGAGGATCAACAGACTTTACAACAGTTAGATCGTGCTTTATACGGCGCAGAAAGCATGCTTTCTGCCCTCTTGGATATTGCTCGTTTAGAAGGTGGAACCATTCAACCTAAACGTCAAGCATATTCACTACATGACTTATTGAATGATTTAGAACTGCAATTCAAATCGATTGCTGCACAACGTAATATTCAATTCAACGTTCATGACACTAACTTTTGGATTGATACTGATCCACAATGGATGCGACGCATTATTCAAAATTTTGTCAGCAATGCATTACGTTATACTGCACAAGGTCGTGTTGTGGTAGGCGTACTGCGCTCTGCACAACGTCCAAACCATATTCGCATTGGCGTTTGGGATACAGGTCCAGGGATTAATGAGCAACAACGCGTTAAATTATTTCAAGAATTTGAGCGCTGTGGGCATACATCTCCTTGGGGTGAACAAGGTCTTGGATTAGGACTTGCAATTGTACAACGCATGACGAGCTTGCTCGATTTTCCTGTACATGTTTATTCTGAACTCGGAAAAGGCTCTTGCTTCTTGATTGAAGTACCCTTGGTCGAAGCTCCTGTCATTCCTATATCTGTAACACAAGTAACCGCACTTCAACACACCGCTTATAAAGTCTTATGTTTAGACAATGATGAGACGATTCTTGAAGGCATGCGTACATTGCTCAGTAAATGGGGCTATCAAATCTTTACCGCCACTGAACCATCAGAAGCACGCAAGCTAATTGAAAGTGAAGACATTCAAGTTTGGTTGATTGATCAGCATTTGAATAATGATCAACGTGGCTTAGATTTTATAGAGCAGTATCGTCCTGCTCATATTCCTGTCGCATTGATTACGGCGGACTCTGATCCAGAATTACCACAACGTTTAAAACAACAAAATATTGTTTTACTCAGAAAGCCACTCAAACCCGCAGGCTTGAGAGCATGGTTATCTGGTTTAAAAATTATGCCACTGCCTTAAATTCGGCTGAATTAGCATAATATTTTGCAACATAGGCAAAATACTTCATAAACCTAGAGATGGGTTGATAAAAAATTGACCAATATGCTCAAATAATTTTTGACTATGGCAAAAACGTTCACTTACATTAGTGAACGTTTGTACACTTACTTACAATTAGTTAATATTCTGTTTTTATTGGAATATTTAACACAAAAAACCACACATACAACTTTAGTCGTATTCTACTTGTTTTCTGAATCACGCATAAATTGATCGAATTGATAGAAACCTATGTCTTTCCTTTTGGGTTTCTAACACAAACGTCATAAAGGACAATGATCATGAATAGCAATCAAGCCACTTCAGAACATAATGCGTTACAATTCTATCGCCAATACAGCGCCAATGCTTTATTACCAGAACTCGCTTGGAAGAATATTTTCACCCAAAGCAATCTTGATGAAATACATTTACGTGCTTTAGATACACTTTATCAATCAGCTGTGCCATTAGCATTAAATGTATTTAATGAACTTAATTTCGATGTGTTTGCACCGACCGCTTATCAACCTCAAGGTTTAGGCTTATTTGAAAAACTGGCACAACAAGAAGAAAAATTTTTAGATAGCCTAGAGGCAGAATCCTCCCATCTCGACCATGAAACACGTCATCAGATGTGGAGCATGTTACTACGTGGCGGTGCAGTATTAGTGTTCAAAGCATGGTTGGGGCATGTGAAAGATGGTGAAAACCAATTAGATAAAAGCCAATTTGATGAGCTTTCCGATTTATTATTTATTAAAACTCGCCCAGAGCAATTAGCACAACGTTTAAACGTAGATGCTAATGCAGAATTAACACACATTTTTTTGATGCATGAAAACGATGTATTTTTAGATCATTTCAATAGCTTGGAAACAGCAGCTTTATTTGTAGATTTAGGCGTTTATGATGCGGCATTTTTAAGCTTGCGGGATGATCGCGTGGCTGAATATCTCACCACCAAAGGCTATGTCACTCAAGAACAAATTGATGATTTGCAATGCGCACTTAATCCGTTGTACTGCGATAGCTTAATGCCTAAACAAGACTGTTTGGCTTAACTTAAAAATAAAACAAGGTGGCTGAGCCACCTTGTTTTTTTGTTAATTAGAACTTCATGCTCATACGCATCCAGTAGTTTCGACCGGTACTATTAAATTGCTCTTCACTGGCAAAACCAAAACCCGAACTACCCGCTTTATTCAGGTGCTCGGTATAAGTCTTATCCAAGACGTTATCTACCCCTACCGAAAGATCGACATCTTTATTGAGACTATAACTACCATTCAATGAAACCGTTGAGAAACCTGCACTTGGTTTCAAGTCATAACCCACGATGTTACCTTGATGCAAGCTGATACGATTTTGCTGATCAACCACACGCCACAACATACCCAGTGTATATTTATCAGCGACATAACGTAGATTCACACGCCCTTCTAAAGGTGCGATTTGTGGTAAGGGTGTATTGTCCGTGGTATTTTTCCCCCACGCATACATCGCACTCACATCTGCTTGAATGTGATCGGTAAACTGATAACCGATGCCTACCTCAGCACCCGCAATGGTTGCATCCACATTCTTCGCGCCAGCAGTAATGCCACTGCTGCCATGCCCGCCATGTCCACCTGCATGCATATGGCTATGATCGTGATAATTCATCAGAATATAGTCATCAATCAACCCTGCGTATGCCGACACCCATGAGTTAAATGCCGCCTGCTGCTGAGTAAAACCAAGATCTAACTGCAAGGTTTTCTCTGGACGTACTCCATTAAAGGTATTGCTCGAACCTGCATTACCATGTTCAGGACTGAATAACTCCCAATAATCTGGCATACGTTCAACATAACCCAAGCCCACATAACTGTTCACACCATGCTCGGCATTTTGATTTTCCAAACGGATAAAAGCACTGGGTAAGGTTTTTTCAAGCTGGGTATTGAAACCTTTTGCTTTAGAATCAGCACGCTCATCATCAACAGTGACTTGGTCTACACGAGCACCTGTCACGATTTTATTCTGCGGGTTCAATTGATAAGTCAACTCACCAAAAGCACCATAAGACTGGAAGCGCATATCCTGACGGAAGGGTACATTCATCGATGACATGGTCGGCGAAGACATACTGCCACCATGTTTATTAAACTGAGAATCGACCCCAGTGATTAAGCTCCACTGATCCCATTCAGACGTCATCGCTAAACGTGAGTTCAAGGTACGGCGTGTCACTTGCATCGCCATCGGGTTTGGCATCAACATGGTCATGCCGCCATGGCTCATTTCAACCAAAGGCGGTGTACGTAGACTATAATTATCCATAATATGGTCGTTATAGCTGTAGTTCACCTGAGCTTCAATTTTCTTGATTACATCAGTGACATTTTTCTTCTCAAAACGCAGACCTAAACTTTCACGGGCGAATTGAGCGCCATCCATACCACGACCCGCATATTCAGCCTCACCATCAGCCTTGCCACCTGTCAACTCAAGCCAAGTGTTTTCATCTGGTGTCCAACCCAATGCAACATCAGCATTCCAACGTTCCCATGACGATGGGATAGTTTTGCCATCGCCATCTTGATAACTATTTGATTCAGAACGATTGGCATTTAAACGGATATATTTTTTCTCGTCACCAATCGCCGCTTCAACATTCTGGTCTAAACGCCCAAATGAACCCCACAATACACTGGCCTGTCCACGATAGGGTTTGTCTTGGGTGAGCTTTTCAGGTTCACGCTCAAAGATCACCGTTGCTGCTGAACCAGTATTGGCATATTGAACAGTTTGTGGTCCTTTAATCACTGAAATACGATCATAGCTTTCAGGAGAGATATAAGAGGTCGGTGCATCCATACGCGCAGGACATGCACCAAGGTTCTCCGTACCATCGGTTAAAATCTTGATGCGGGAACCAAACATACCACGGAAGGTCACATCTCCATTGGTGCCACCGCTTTGTATTGAGTTAAAACCCATAATACTTTGTAGATAGTCGGCACCATCTGTCGCAGGGATGGGTTGAATCGGTTTCTTCGGATCAGCTTGTACCACCAAACCATTGCGCTCATTCGGTTGTTGTGCCGTGACCACAATCGGTGCCATTGAGATATGTGTCTGCTCATGCTGAACAGGTTCTGCCCACGCCATTGCGGTATTTGAAGCAGCAAGAATCGCAACCGTCAGCGGTTGTAATAAAAATTTAGGTTGAGCCATTATCGGTCTCTCTTAAAACATAGATAAAACGGGGTCAGGGTTTTAAAACCCTAACGACAATAAAGTTTTAATTTATGCAAAGAGCGGCGGCGCCCGACCTTGTGGCAATAAGAAAAGACGTTGAAGTGCAAAATAAACATGCTTAAAAGCGTGCTGATAGGCAATCAGACGAATTTGAATACGAACCAACACTTCTTTGATACCTAAATCAGGTGGCAAGACTAAATTGGCATATACCGTACAGTACTGACATTGATGATTCGGATCATGATGATCATGTTTGGGCATCGATACTTGATCTTGCTCAAACTGATGCGAATGATGATGAGAAGAATGCGCTGAGCTTTGGGCATCAGTGCTTATCTTACTTATAAATAATGCCTGAGTAATCGTTTCACAGACTGGTGCAATTTGATATTGCTTCGGTAGTAGTGGCTGCAAGAAAACCGCAACCTGTAAACAGATTGCGGTAAATGCAAGTAACAAACCAGCACGAAACAATAAAGGCATCTCAATGAACCTAAATGTCGTTAGCGTTTAACTGCTACTTTCTCTTTCTCACGTTGACGCACCACTTTTTCTACTTTTTCACGTGCACGTTGACGTTTTAATGGTGATAAATAGTCAACAAAAAGTTTGCCATTTAAGTGATCCATTTCATGTTGGATGCAAACAGCGAGAAGTTCGTCAGCTTCTAACTCAAATGCTTGACCTTCAAGGTTAATTGCTTCGATTTTTACGCGTGACGGACGCTCAACTTTGTCGTATATTTGAGGCACAGAGAGACAGCCTTCTTCATAAGGCTGAGTATCTTCGGTCAGTGGAGTGACTTTGGGGTTAATGAACACCATCGGTTGGTTTTTCTCTTCAGAGATGTCCATAACAATAAGCTGAATATGATGATCAACCTGAGATGCCGCTAAACCTATACCCGGTGCCTCATACATGGTTTCAAACATATCTGCTGCAAGCTGACGAATATCATCAGTGACTTCTTCGACTGGCTTAGCAATGGTTCGAAGACGGGGATCAGGGAAACTTAAAATAGGTAATAAGGCCATACTGTTCCTCATTTATGCCATTGATCAGAAAACCAACTGAAGGGAATGCTTGATCAAAAAATTGTGTGTAAGGTCGTTATTATAACGCAACTACACACATAATTTTTAGGAATTATGATAATGAAAAAGGTTTTAAACGGCATACACTCATTTCATGCCTTGGGGTTAAAAAAACAACTGATTGCTGCCGCAATTTGTGCGGGTTTAGGCATGAGCGTGAATATTGCCCATGCTGCGAGTCCAAATGTGAACCCACCTTCGGTAAAAGTGGGCGCACCTCATGTCTATGTAGTTAAAAAAGGCGATACGCTTTGGGATATTTCAGGCAAGTTTTTAAGTAAACCTTGGCGTTGGCCTGAAATTTGGGCAAGCAACAAACACGTTAAAAATCCACATTGGATTTATCCAGGTGACCGCTTATTACTCTGTACATTGAATGGTAAGCCATTAGTTGGAAAAGACGAAGGTGATGGTTGTGAAGGAATTATTCGTCGCTATTCTGGAAATTCTTCTACAACTTTACGTCCACGTGTTCGTATCGAAGCATTAAACAATAGTGTCCCTGTCATTCCATTGGCGCATATTCAACAATGGTTAGAGCGTACGACTATTCTTCCGGCTGATGCGATTACCAATACACCTTATATTTTAGGTACTGCTGATAATCGTGTCTTAGCAGGTAAAGGTCAAAGCGTTTATGTGCGCGGTAAAGGTCTTGAAAATGGACAACGTTACGGCGTATTCCGCGAAGGCGAACCTTATTTTGCGATTGATCAAAATGGTAAAAAGCAGAATCTTGGTGTTGAACTGACTCAAGTTGCCTCTGGTGTGACTATTCGTAATGAAAATGACATCACTACTTTAGAACTGACCGATAGCTACAATGGTGAAGTCCGTCGTGGCGATCGTATCATGGCTGAACAAGATGCTATGTTACCGACACTGTTCTATCCGATTGATGCGAATCAAGTGAAAGATGGCGGTAAAATCATTCGAGTTATGGGATCAATTGGTACTGCAGCTAAAAATGGTGTAGTTACCGTAGATCGCGGTACGGCGGATGGCGTTGAAACTGGACAAGTCTTCAGCATCTATCAAGATGGCGAAGTGGTTAAGGATCCAAAAACGAAAGAAAAAGTGAAATTACCTGGGCAGTATTTAGGTAGTGTAATGATCTTTAAGAGCTTTGATCGTATCAGCTACGCTTATGTCTTAGAAAGTGAATTACCAATTAAAATTGGTTCAGACATTAAGCCACCGCGCCTTGACGACTAATTGCTAACTCTATGCTAAAGCAATTACAACCACACCACTACCACACTGTAATGGTGTGGTATCTGGTTCAACATTCCCTAACTAGCTTTCAAAAAATTCTGCGTCATTTTGGTGATTGTGAACAAGCAACTCAACCTCACCGTTGGGCTGAATGGCAAAAACTAGGCTTACATGCTAATCATTTGAAACGTTTAGAAGAATTCCAAACAGCGCAAGGTCAACAACAATTCCAACAACTCATAGAACTCATTTGCAAGCATACGGATTTTATTTTAACTACTGAAGATATCGGTTATCCAACACAATTACTGCCCTACTCAGATCATCCACCGATTATATTTGGGCAAGGTCAAGCGCAAGCACTGTTACAACCTCAAATCGCAATGGTTGGTAGCCGTAAGCCCAGTCCACATGGACGGCAGGTCGCTTATGATTTTGCCTATTATTTAAGTGAAAAAGGTTTTTATATCACCAGCGGTCTAGCGCATGGCATTGATCATGCTGCTCATCAAGGTGGCTTAGCACATCATCGAACCATTGCCGTGACTGGAACCGGTTTAGATAGCGTCTATCCCGCTCAACACAAACAACTAGCACAAGAAATTACTCAGACAGGTGCGATTATCACCGAGTTCCTTCCAACCACCATGCCATTACAGCAACATTTCCCACGACGTAATCGCATTGTCAGTGGTTTAAGTTTAGGGGTATTGGTGGTTGAAGCCGCGTTAAAAAGTGGTTCTTTGATCACAGCAAATGAAGCAGCCAATCAAGGGAAAATGGTTTTCGCAATACCTGGGCATATTTATAGTGAACATCATCAAGGTTGCCACCAACTCATTCGTGAAGGAGCAACTTTAGTTGATCATCCTGAGCAGATTATTGAAGATTTAGCCTTGCCAACCCATTGGCAGACGCAACATAAACCATCTGAGAACCCCGCTGTTGAACCCGTGAATCTTCCTGCTCATTTGATTGCACTTTATCAAATACTGGATTGGGTTGGACAGGATCTTGATCAATTGGCTCAACGTTATCAAACTTCAATTGCGGAGCTGACTTCTCAATTAATGGAACTTGAATTACTCGGTTTATGTATGCAACAAGGCGGTCGCTATTTGCGTTGTCGTCCAATCGTTTAGAGTACTAATTATAGATAAAACAAATACATAAAACTTTAGAAGCTAAATCACTTAATCAGTTGGTGCGATACATGTCTAAAATCAGCATTACAATATTCACTTTAATAATGGCAAATTCAGCTCAAGCTATTCTTCCATATAGTGTTTTTAATCCTCAAGCGCGCATTGAATCATTATCTGAAGAAAATTATCGACAAACCGTACATACAATCAAACAAGAAGAAAAAGTATTCTTTTTAGAATTAGAAAATGCGTCTGATGAGAAAACTGCTCATCTTGCTTTTTGCAATATGCTTGAACACCAATTTGAACGATTTGCTTTAGCATCCGCCAATCTAGAATATGAGATTGCATATCAAGATTTTATGCGTTTGCGCAGAGAAATTTTACTCACACTACAATCCAAGAACGGTATGAGATTTCCATGTTATTAATAAATAAACGAGAAAAGCTGTCTTCGTAAAAGTAAATAGGCTTTACCACGTGATTTAATTCGGTAAACTAATTAAGATCTCTTCTTGTAACCTACTCTAAAACTCCATGATCACCACCTCACCTCTTGAAGCCGCCCAACTTTTAACACAAGGGCAAGTTCTTGCTTATCCAACTGAGGCTGTATGGGGCCTAGGGTGTGATCCATACAACGAGCAAGCTTTTCAAACCATTCTTGAACTAAAACATCGTCCCGTAGAAAAAGGGGTGATTTTATTGGCTGGACATATACAACAGGTCGAGCATTTACTTGAGAATCTTAGTTCTGATCTTCGTAAACAAATTATTGCTAGTTGGTCAAATCGGCAAGCAACTGAACGTGCGACAACATGGTTACTTCCTGCTGACCAACACATTCCGACTTGGATTAAAGGACAGCATCCTTTAGTTGCTGTTCGTGTCACCACACATCCTTTATGTGTACAGCTTTGCGATTCTTTTGGCGGATTTATTGTCTCGACCAGTGCAAATCCTGCTGGATTAAGTCCTGCCCATACATTACAGCAAGCCCAAAATTATTTTGGCCATTCGTTAAACTATTTAGAAGGCAAACTCGGGCTAAGCCAAGAACCAAGCCGAATTTTGAATGCTCTCACAGGCGAAATCATTCGCGCTTAGTTAGGTGAATAAAAGACAAAAAAAAGCTCAGTTATATAGGGATAACTGAGCATAAAAAGGATGTGTATAATCACATCCAGAGGGTTCGTAAATTTGGTGAGCAACTCATTCATTCTAATGACGAATCAGTTCGCTGTGTGAAGTATTATGGATCAATCGTTCAACTTATACAAATATATTATTTATCTAACAAAAAAAGTGAAAAGCGTACTATTTTTGTCAGTTTTAAAAGTGAAATAAAATTATATTTATATTTTTATTCAGCTTTTTTTTATTCGTAAATTTCGCATCTGTTAAAAATATATTTGTAAATCATATAGAAAGAATAATCATTAGATCAATATTTTGATGCGTTTGTTTGTATTTTAAGCAAACGCATCTCATATTTTAGTATTTATGTGCTGGATTTAGCCATCTGAATTGGCATTTTGATTGTTTTCTTCTGTGCCAAGATAATACCAATCAGAATCATGATGCCTCCGACCGTATGGTAAATTGTCCAATGCTCAGATAACCAAAAACTAGCAATCAGTGCGGTAAAAACAGGCATCAAGTTCATAAAAATACTAGTTCTATTTGGACCAATAGATTGAACAGCAACCATCCATAATAAAGGTGCAATCAGCGATGGAAACACGCCTGCATACAGTACACTTCCTGCATTTTCCGCATTAATGCCATCTAATCCAAGCCATAACAAAAATGGGAGGTGATACAACAATGCAAACGAAATTTGTATATATAAACTCGTCATGAGTGGCAGTTGTAGTTGCCATTTTTTTAAGAACACGCCGTAAAAAGCATAAAAGCCAACTGCGAGTACCATCACCGCATCGCCCCAATGCCCACCTTGAGCAAATAAACTCGATAAATGACCTTGGCTCATCACATAAATTAAACCAGCGAATGACAATACGCTACCAAAGATTGCAAAACGGTTAGGTCTATCTTTCAAAATAAGATATGAAATAAAAATCGTGAAAATAGGCACAAATGCGTTAACAATCCCCATATTAGTCGCAGTTGTATAATGGGCTGCTGTATACGAAAGACCTTGGTAGAGCACCATGCCAAAAGCACTTAAAACAGCTAGCTTCGGTATATAAGGACCAATCAAATCACGCTGTTTCCATACTTTCGGTAGCATGAAAGGTGTCAAAATTAAAAATGCGACAAACCAACGATAAAAACTAATACTTACTGGAGAAATAAAGTCTGCAACATAGCGTGTCACCGCAATATTGAGTGACCAAATTAAGACTGCAATTAAGGGTAATACAAATGCCCATTTTTGGTATTTATTTAACTGACTCATCCGCGCTCTCACAAAATCTCAACAACAAGAGTATTCTGAAAGATGTCTAAAATAATTGAAATATCGTATTTCAGACATTTATATCGCTGTATGGACATTAAGATTGAATAAATCCCACCCACGCATCGCATGTTCAACCACCTTATGAAGTTGTTCAACAGTCGCCCCATCTCGTGCTTGGATAGTCAGACCCTGCACAACTGTTGCATAGAAATCTGTCATTTCCTGTAAAGGCGCTGTTGCTGACAAATCACCGTTAGCAACTCCCTGCTCTAAACGCTCAAACAGTTTTTGCTTGGTCTGCAAACGTTTTTCCAGAATATTGTGTTGCACCGCCTGTGCATTATCGGAACAGCTCATAGTCGCAACAACCAACATACAACCTGCTGGTTTATTGGGTTGGGCCAAACGCTTAACGTTGTCATATAAATAAAGCTCAAATGCAACTTTAGCGGTTTTGGCTTCTAAAAAAATAGGAACAATTGGACAAGCTTCATGTGCCAAATAATAATCAATACATTTATAAAACAGCCCAGCTTTATCGCCAAAGCTACTATACAAACTTGGTGCTGTGAGTTCTAAAGCTTGGGTTAAATCACTAATTGAAGTCGCTTCATAACCATGCTCCCAAAATAACAACATTGCTTTTTCTAAAGCCTGTTGCTCATTAAAACACTTCGGACGACCACGCTTTTTTTTCAAGCTGTCATCGCAAGGTGTCGGCAGAGTCTCATGTACATTTGTCATAAAGGTCACAGATATTTTCATAACGATCATTATTAAATTAATTGACGCATCGTTTTTTATCAACTATTTTATTTCCTAACGATCGTTATAAAAAACAAACTTTGTTCAGAATTTTATTGTTATGCCCTTAATAATAAAGGAATTTTTATGGAAAACTCTCATTCTCCCGAAATGCCACCGACCGAGTCATCGAAAACTCAAGGGAGTTGGTATGCAATTTTAGCTGTTGCGATTGGCGCTTTTGCGTTAGTCACCAGTGAATTTCTTCCTGTTGGTGTGCTTAATAGTGTTGCGACAGATCTGAATATTTCTGTGGGTACAGCTGGTTTAATCATCACCTTACCTGGCGTCATGGCAGCATTTGCCGCTCCCTTACTGCCCATTTATGTTAAACAACTTGATCGACGCTACGTTTTAATCTTACTCACCGCAATTATGGTCATCGCCAATACCATTACTGCATTTGCAGAGAGTTTTAATGTTCTGCTGCTGAGTCGCTTAGTGCTCGGAATTGCCATAGGTGGATTCTGGGCAACAGCAATTGCTCTAAGCGGTAAACTCGCTCCTGCTCACCTTCCTATCGCTAAAGCAACAGCGGTCGTGATGGCAGGTGTCACATTTGCAACGGTCTTAGGTGTTCCTATCGGTACATGGCTGAGCGAATTTTATGGTTGGCGCAGTGCCTTCGGAATAACAGCTGCAATTGGCTTGATTGTGTTGTTATTACAAATCGTCTTTTTACCCAAGTTAATTCCAGAATCTGCCATTCATTTACGTGATCTGCCTGCATTACTCAGAATTCCCAAAGCGCGTAGTGGTATGTTGATTGTATTGTTAATAGGTCTTGCCCATTTTTGTGCCTATAGCTATTTAGCACCTTTCTTTAAAAATATTGCAGGATTTGATGGCACCACCATCAGCTCCCTACTCTTGCTTTACGGTATTGCAGGTATTTTTGGAAATGCCTTTGCAGGCTATAGCGGCAACTTAAATGTTCGCTATACGCTGGCTTTTGTGAGTGTCTGTTTCGCTGTGGTATTTTTTGGCTTTCCAATCTTTGCAATCCATGAATTTGGTGCCATCGTACTGACTGCGCTTTGGGGTTTTGCTTTTGGAGCATTCCCAACTTCAGCTAATATTTGGATGTTTGTTCATGCGCCACATGCAGTCGAAAAAGGGATGCCCTTATTTGTGGGAATGTTCCAAGTCATGATCGCTGTGGGTTCATTGTTAGGAGGCTACGTGGTTGACCACTTCAATGAAAATATCTTAATTTATGGTGTGATTAGCTTTGTTGCATTAGCACTCATCAGTATTTTCACATTAGCTAAAGGCTTAAACAACCCTAAAATGACTTGCGAAAATTAAATGAGAACGCCAAATGAAGTATGCTGAAGCTGAACAATTCCCCTTTTTAACAGGTATTGAAGTCCATGAATTTCTTTACCAAAAAGATGATATTGTCAGTCCTCATACTTCACTTTGGGGCGATTTTAATTTCAGTTTAAACGGTACTTTAGAATTTGATATAGAAGGAAAATACTATTTATCACCACCAAGTTATGGGCTATGGCTACCACCACGCACTGAACATCAATCATTACCCGTAGCACATGAAATTCATTACATCTGTATCCGATTACATCCTCAATTTGGCAATGTATTAGGAGATGTTTGTCGTTGTTTTAGCATTGAACCGTTTTTTCGTGCATTAGTCATTCAAATTTTAGAGCAGCAAAAAAAGAACTCATCACCTGCGTACCTTGAGCACCTATTGCAAGTCTTATTTGATCAATTAAAACAAGCACCAGCACACTCTCATTATTTACCTCAAAGCGCCCATCCCATCCTCGCGCCAATCTTAGAGCAACTTGCTGATCCTGATTTATTCAACTTGAGCCTACAACAAGTGTTGTATAACGTTGCTGTAAGCGAGCGCCACGTATTGAGATTAAGCCAACAAGAATTACAACTTTCACTATCAGAATGGCGGAATCGAGCCAAAATCATTTTTGCCATCAATCAAATACGTCAAGGCATGACCATTAAACAATTGGCATATCGCTTAGGTTATCACCATAGCTCTAGCTTTATTGAATTCTTTAAACGTTATACTGGACAAACTCCAATCCAACTTAAAAATGCCTCAATATAGAGTTCACTCCTACTTTTACGCATAATTTGTATGGATTCATCTCAAGAGCATTGCACTCCACGAAATTAGCAGTTAAAACAAACAAGTATTTTCACAACAACAAATTAGGACGTAGCCAATGAGTCAATCGGTTTATCACATTCCAGTGAAAGATATTAAAGGTCAAGAGGTTGATCTTGATCAATACCAAGGTAAGGTTGTGCTGATTGTTAACGTTGCATCTAAGTGTGGCTTAACGCCACAGTACGAAGGTTTAGAAAAACTTTACCAAGCGAAAAAAGATCAAGGTTTAGAAATTTTAGGCTTCCCTGCGAATAATTTCTTAGAGCAAGAGCCAGGCACAAATGATGAAATCGAACAATTTTGTTCACTCAACTACGATGTACATTTCCCTTTATTTGCAAAAATCTCAGTCGCAGGTGATGACAAACATCCGCTATATCAAACACTAACACAGGCAATTCCTGAACGGATTGGTGAAGGTCCTTGGTGGAAAGATCTGGTTGATTATGGTTTAACTCCAAATAATCCACCTGAAGTATTGTGGAATTTTGAAAAATTCTTAGTGAATAAAAATGGTGAAATTGTGGCACGCTTTGCACCAGATATTACAGCGGATGATGAGCGTATCATCACTGCGATTGAAGCTGAATTAGCAAAATAAGCACTTACAATGATAGAAAAGAGCAGTTAATCTGTTCTTTTCTTTTAAATAACTATTATAATTTTATTTAATTCATTTTATTAAAATAAAACTGGGGTTTTATGGCAAAGTTTCTTAATACAAGTGCAACTAATTTTTATTTAGAAGAATTAATTAAAAATGCAAAAGAACGATTAGTTTTAATTAGTCCATTCCTAAAGCTTAATGATCGTATTAAGGAGCTTTTAGAAGATAAAAACCGTTTAAAAATTGATATTCGTATCATTTATGGTAAAAGTGACTTACATCCTGATGAGATTAAGTGGATGCAAAAGCTAGATTATGTCAGAGTCAGCTTCTGTAAAAATCTACATGCAAAATGTTATATCAATGAATCGACATGTATTATTTCCAGTTTAAATCTCTATGAATTTAGCCAAGTTAATAATAATGAAATGGGGATTTTGATTCAGAAAGATCAAGATGAATTAGTTTTCAAAGATGCATATGAAGAAGCCCAAAGAATAATTCGTATAAGTGATGAGGTTCGTATTTCACTTGATGAAGTCAAAGGGGCTGAGGTCATTCAAGAAAATAATGAGCAGGAAGACTTAAGCAAATTGACGACATCAAAACTTGCGGCAAAACATAAAATTAAAACTAATGAGTTATTAGAACAATTCGTTGAAAAAGGCATCTTAACTATAAATGAGAAAGGTAAACATCAACTAACCGAACAAGGAAAAGCTATAGGTGGTGAGTTCAAATTCAATAGTTATGGCGGTTATTTCCTTTGGCTTGCAGATATGAGTATCTGAGTAAAACTGCCAAGCTCAAAAATAGATTTTGGGCTTGACTGAAAAAATACCATTTAATTTTCTAGTTAACAAAACTGTTGCTGAATTGCAAAAATCATTATTTTATTCATATTTTCCTATTATAGTGACGATCTTCTTGTAATTCGGTGCTGTTAATAATGATGGCAAAACTATCTACTAAGGTTATTCTAACGGCATTTACATTTGCTACAGTCTTTACATTTGTGGGTTGTGAGCAAACCCCTCAAGAGAATGAACAAAACCAACAGAAGACCGAGATTGAAAAGACAATTACAGATTCTGAAAACACTCAAACAATTTCTGAAAAAGTTCAAAACTTAAGTGATGGCAATATGCTCAATATTGCCTATGATATTGCAAAACTACAAATCGAAACTGACGACTATATAACTACACTTAAACAATCACAGCTCAATCTTCAACAAGCCATTCAAGACAAAAATATTCAAAGTTTAGAAAGCGCGACTAATAATTTAAAGCAAGAATTGAATGGACTTCGAGATGTTTTGTTATCACTAAATTTGAAAAGTGGTGAAGTAGATCAAATTCGCCAAAGCTTGTTAACTGCGAATCAGCAGCTGTTAAATATGCCATTATTACAAGGACAAGTTGATCTTTCAAAAATTGATTTTGCCCAAGTTGAAAAACAACTTAATACCATCCAAATGGACATGGTAAAGCTTGCGACATTATTATTGGGAAATAATTCAGATTCAAACACTTAGCACAATCTTCCTTTTCATGCTAAGTGTTAATCTTCGTACTAAATAATCAAAAAATATCTAAGGATGGTTTTTTATTATTTTTTATCAAGTGTGATTGTTTGCTTACTGCATTTACCAGACTGTGCAAGTTGATATTGAGCTATAGCTTTTCTACCAGTCTGCTCATCGACTTGTTTTAGATTTGCTCCACCCGCTAATACACCAGGTTTAATGTATTGTTGGATAAAATATTGTTTACCGGCTTCAGTCATAAGTTCTAAATGATTTGGAGAAAATTCAGACTCTGTAGAAACTGTATGCTTCTGATTGCCGGAAACTTCTTTTAAAAAGAATGTTCCACGAGCCGTTTCTCCGAGGCAATCACCATCAATCCATACATCTTTTTTAAGTGCAGCGCCAACCACACTATTTGAACGATATACATAAACTGCTGCTTGGCCTTCAGAAGGTGCTGTTAAGTTCTTGGCTTGCTCATTCAGTTGGTTATTTGCTGTTGGTACTGATGCACACCCTACAAAAGCCATAGCGATAAAGAATGGAAGACTTTTTATCATTTTCATGATGATTTTCTCTTTGGACTAATAATTCTAAATTAAGATTTGTAATTTATAGCAAATTTATAATTATTCAAGATGCCTAAAAATAAAAAAGCCACCTTACGGTGGCTTTCTCAATCTTGAATCTACAATTACATTGCACGATTCTTGATTTTACGTATCGTTTCAAGCTGAGCAGCAGTTTCTGCAAGCGCAGCAAGAGCAGCAGCAGAGTCCAAATCACTTTTTTGATTTGCTAACAATTGTTCAGCTTGTTTACGAGCTTCCATAATTGCCGCTTCATCCAAGTTGTCAGCGCGAATTGCAGTATCTGCAAGCACAGTCACAACGTGAGGTTGAACTTCTAACACACCGCCTGATACATAGACAATTTCTTCTGTACCATTTTCCAACTGAACACGAATCGGTCCTGGTTGGAGTAAAGTAACAAGTGGAGCATGTCCTGGTAAAATACCAAGCTCACCACCCGCACCTTTAGCGATTAACATCGTCACTGTACCAGAGTAAATTGACTCTTTAACACTTACGACGTCACATTGCATAGTCGCCATGAGATGATCTCCTCGAATTAGAGTTTCTCAGCTTTAGCAATCACTTCGTCAATACCACCAACCATATAGAACGCTTGTTCTGGGATGTGATCGTATTCACCAGCTAATAGACCTTTAAAGCCACGAATCGTTTCTTTAAGTGGTACTAATTTACCAGGCGCGCCAGTAAATACTTCAGCTACGTGGAACGGTTGAGAGAAGAAACGTTGGATTTTACGCGCACGGTAAACAACCAATTTATCTTCTTCAGCTAACTCGTCCATACCCAAGATTGCGATGATGTCTTTAAGCTCTTTATAACGTTGCAATACGTTCTGTACAGAACGTGCAATTTCATAATGCTCAGCACCAACAACCAATGGATCTAACTGACGTGAAGTTGAGTCAAGTGGATCGATCGCTGGATAAATACCAGAAGATGCGATATCACGGCTCAATACAACTGTAGCATCTAAGTGAGCAAACGTTGTTGCAGGCGATGGATCTGTTAAGTCATCGGCAGGTACGTATACTGCTTGGATCGATGTGATCGAACCAGATTTAGTAGACGTAATACGCTCTTGAAGAACACCCATTTCCTCTGCAAGTGTCGGTTGATAACCTACTGCAGATGGCATACGGCCTAACAATGCTGATACTTCAGTACCTGCAAGTGTATAACGGTAGATGTTGTCAACGAATAATAATACGTCACGACCTTTACCATTTTCGTCTTTTTGATCACGGAAATATTCAGCCATGGTCAAACCAGTTAACGCAACGCGTAAACGGTTACCTGGTGGCTCGTTCATCTGACCGTAGACCATTGCTACTTTGTCAAGTACGTTAGAATCTTTCATTTCGTGATAGAAATCGTTACCTTCACGAGTACGCTCACCAACACCAGCAAACACAGATAAACCTGAGTGAGCTTTAGCGATGTTGTTGATCAACTCCATCATGTTAACGGTTTTACCAACACCAGCACCACCGAATAAACCAACTTTACCACCTTTCGCAAACGGGCAAAGTAAGTCGATGACTTTAATACCAGTTTCTAAAAGATCAGTAGAAGCTGCTTGTTCAGCATAAGAAGGTGCTTGACGGTGAATTGGCAAACGCTCTTCAGTCGCTACAGGACCTGCTTCATCAATTGGGCGACCCAAAACGTCCATAATACGACCAAGCGTAGCTGGGCCAACTGGAACAGAAATCGGTGCGCCTGTGCTAGTCACGTTAAGACCGCGTTTAAGTCCTTCAGTAGAACCCATTGCGATAGTACGAACTACACCATCACCAAGCTGTTGCTGAACTTCCAAAGTCGTTTCAGTACCATCAACTTGGAGAGCTTCATAGATCTTAGGAACGCTATTACGTTCAAACTCGACGTCGATAACCGCGCCGATGATCTGAATGATACGACCGCTACTCATTGCTGTCTCCTCAATTCAAAAATAATGTTAAACGGCAGCGGCACCACCAACGATCTCGGAAATTTCCTGAGTAATCGCGGCTTGACGCAGCTTGTTATAAATGAGTTGTAGGCTCTTGATGAGATCGCCTGCATTGTCAGTCGCTGCTTTCATAGCGACCATACGAGCTGACTGCTCACATGCAACGTTCTCAATCACACCTTGATAAACCATAGACTCGATATAGCGAACCAACAAACCATTTAACAATACTTCTGCTTCTGGTTCGTAGATATAGTCCCAACCATAAGTACGGTTGAGGTCATCGCCTTCTTCTGCTGGTGCTAAAGGAACAAGTTGTTCTACTTTAGGCTGCTGGGTCATCGCATTGATGAAGCCATTTGATACGAGATAGATACGATCTAGTTCGCCTTTATCAAATGCATCAAGCATGACCTGTACTGAACCCGTCAACTGTTCCAGACTTGGCGCATCGCCAAGCTGAGTGGTTGCACCAAGCACTTTACCGCCGTAATTCTTAAAAAACGAAACCGCTTTTTGACCAATCAAAGCAAATTCAACTTCAATTGACTGCTCACGTTGTGCTTTGACATGCTGCACAACTTTCTTGAACAAGTTAATGTTCAATCCACCTGCCAAACCACGATCTGAAGACACCACGATATAACCGATGCGCTTAACAGGGCGATCAACCATATAACGATGTTTGTATTCAGGATTCGCTTGTACCAAGTGAGCAATTACACGGCGCATATTATCGGCATACGGACGGCCCTGAGCCATGCGCTCTTGCGCACGACGCATTTTAGAAGCAGCTACCATTTGCATCGCGCGAGTAATCTTTTGCGTGCTCTTGATACTAGCTACTTTGGCGCGAATTTCTTTTAAATTTGCCATACGCTTAACCTAGTATTCGAAAGCCCTTTCGAGCTTCCGAAGGTTGATCCGTGAACCAAACTTAACTAAATCTAAACTTAGTAAGTTTGAGTCGCTTTGAAGCTCTCAATACCTGCTTTGAATGCTGCTTCGATGTCTTTGTTGTAATCACCAGTTTCATCGATCTGTTGCATTAACGCAGCATGTTCTGAACGGAAGTAAGAGATTAACGCAGCATCAAAGTCTACGATTTTCTTCACTTCTACGTCAGCCATGTAGCCTTCGTTAGATGCATATACAGAAACAGCTTGGTCAGCAATTGAGTATGGAGCATATTGTTTCTGCTTCATTAACTCAGTTACACGTTGACCATGCTCAAGTTGCTTACGAGTTGCTTCATCAAGATCAGAAGCAAACTGAGCAAACGCAGCCAATTCACGGTATTGTGCTAAAGCAGTACGGATACCACCAGACAATTTTTTGATGATCTTAGTTTGAGCAGAACCACCAACACGCGATACAGAGATACCCGCGTTCACCGCAGGACGAATACCTGCGTTGAATAATGATGTTTCTAAGAAGATCTGACCGTCAGTAATCGAAATTACGTTGGTTGGTACGAATGCAGATACGTCACCCGCTTGAGTTTCAATGATCGGTAATGCAGTTAAAGAACCAGTTTGACCAGTTACTGCACCGTTCGTGAATTTCTCAACATAATCTGCTGAAACGCGAGAAGCACGTTCAAGAAGACGCGAATGAAGATAGAATACGTCACCTGGATACGCTTCACGACCTGGTGGACGACGTAATAACAATGAAATTTGACGGTAAGCAACAGCTTGCTTAGACAAATCATCATAAATAATTAACGCGTCTTCACCACGATCACGGAAGTATTCGCCCATTGTACAACCAGAATACGGAGCTAAATACTGCATTGCTGCAGGATCAGCTGCCGCAGCTGCGACAACAGTTGTATAAGCCATAGCGCCAGTTTCTTCTAGCTTACGTACAACGTTTGCAATTGTTGATTGTTTTTGACCAATCGCAACGTATACACATTTAATGCCAGAGTTTTTCTGAGCGATGATCGCATCAATCGCCATTGCTGTTTTACCAGTTTGACGGTCACCAATAATCAACTCACGCTGGCCACGACCTACAGGGATCATGGTATCAACTGATTTATAACCAGTTTGAACAGGTTCGTCGACCGATTGACGCCAAATTACACCTGGTGCTACTTTTTCAACAGCATCAGTTAATTTCGCATCAATTGGGCCTTTACCATCAATTGGATTACCCAAAGCATCTACCACACGGCCAAGAAGTTCAGGACCAACCGGAACTTCTAATACACGACCTGTACAACGAGCTTTTTGACCTTCTTGAAGGCTTAGGTAGTTACCTAAAACAACGGCACCCACTGAATCCTGTTCTAGGTTCAGTGCCATACCAAATAAGCCGCCGTCGAATTCGATCATTTCACCGTACATTGCATCTGCAAGACCGTGAATACGCACGATACCGTCAGATACCATGACGATAGTACCTTCATTCTTCGCGGTCGCGCTGGTGTCCAGATCGCCGATACGCTGTTTAATGAGCGCACTGATCTCGGATGGATTCAGTTGTTGCATTGCGCTATTCCTCAATCTTTTTTAAGTTCAGTCTTATTGCTATTACGCAAGAAGACGAGTCCGCATTTTTTCAAGCTTGTTAAGCGCAGAGTCATCTATCACTTGGTCGCCTGCATGAATCACAACACCCGCGATTAACGCTGGATTAACGCTAACAGTCACATGAACAGTTCTGTTAAAACGTTTTTCAAGCGCATGAGCTAAAATATGCTCTTGTTTCGCATCAATTGGAAAAGCAGATTCGATCTGAACTTCCAATGTGTTGTTGTTCTGCGATTTAAGTAATTCATATTCTGCTGCGATTTCAGGCAATAAAACCAAGCGATCATTATCTGCAAGCAATGTCAAAAAATTAGACACTGATTGAGTTTGATCTTCACCTAAAACCTTTGCAAAAAGACCTACTTGTTCCGCAGGAGTCAGCTCAGGGCGATTTAAATAAGCGGAAAATGCTTCGTCTTGCACCGCAGCACTGAGCACTTGTAACGCATTCGACCAATTGTCAGTTGCACCTTGCTCAGAAGCGTAAGCAAATGCTGCTTTGGCGTACGGGCGTGCTAACGTCAAGAGTTCAGCCATATTCGCCTCGCTTAAAGTTTAGCAGCCAGCTGATTCAGCATGGCATTATGAGCTTCTGCATCAACTTGTTGGTTCAGAATTTTCTCTGCGCCAGCAACTGCCAAAGCAGCAACTTGTTGACGTAATTCTTCGCGAGCAGCATTGATATCTTGATCAACAGTTTCTTTCGCCTGTTGACGGATACGCTCACCTTCAGCCGAAGCTTGGGTACGCGCTTCTTCTACCAATTGCGCTGCACGACGATTCGCTTGTTCGATCAATTGAGCCGCTTGTGCTTTTGCTGCATCTAATTCTGCCTTAACTTGTGCTTGCGCATCAGCAAGGTCAGCTTTTGCTTTTTCAGCAGCATTTAAGCCATCAGCGATTTTACGCTGACGCTCACTAATCGCATTGATTAGTGGTGGCCAAACAAACTTCATGCAGAATGCGACAAAAATCGCAAATGCAATCGCTTGACCGAACAATGTGAGGTTGATATTCATTTCGCTATTCCTCAATATGTGGATTTAGGAATTAAGCTATTAACCTACAAATGGATTAGCGAAGATGAAGAACAAGCCAATACCAACACCGATCATAGGCACAGCATCAAGAAGACCCGCAATTAAGAACATACGAGTTTGAAGTTGTGGAGCCAATTCTGGTTGACGAGCAACAGCTTCTAAGAAGCGGCCACCTAAAAGACCGAAGCCAATCGCAGTACCTAAAGCACCGAAAGCGATCAAGATAGCAGATGCAATTGCAACTAGACCTAAAGTGAGTTCCATGAAAAATTCCTCAGAGGTTAGGTTATTACCAAATTAAACTAAAATTTAAGCCCAACCATCAGGTGACAGTCAGGCAATACCATTAATGCTTTTCGCTTGCCATGCTCAAGTAAACGATGGTCAGCATCATAAAGATAAATGCTTGCAGCGTGATTACAAGAATGTGGAAGATAGCCCAAGGCACAGATAACGCCCACTGGATCCAGAACGGTAATAACGCGATCAAGATGAAGATTAACTCACCCGCATACATGTTACCGAACAGTCGTAGAGCCAACGAAACTGGACGAGCAAGAAAAGTTACTAATTCCAAAATTAAGTTCACTGGAATCAATAACGCTTTTGCAAATTTGTTACTTGGGTTAAATGGGTTAAGTGCCAATTCACCAACGAAACCGCCGATGCCTTTCTCACGAATACTATAGAACAAGATCAGTGCAAATACTGACAAAGACATACCTAAGGTAATGTTTGGATCAGTAGATGGTACAACCTTGAAGTAAACGTGGTGAGGATCCATACCAAACACGCTTGCACCAATTTGTTGAGCTAGATATGGAATCCAGTCAACAGGTATTAAGTCCATTGCGTTCATGAGGAAAATCCACACGAAAATGGTTAATGCCAATGGCGCAATTAAGCGTGATTTGCCATGGAAAGTATCACGTACACTTGAGTCTACAAATTCGATGATCATTTCAATCGCTGATTGGAATTTAGTTGGAACACCTGCATTTGCAGCTTTCGCAACTGTCCAAAACAACAAACAGAAAATTACACCAAGTCCGATAGACCAACCCATTGAATCCAAGTGAATTGCAGTGAACCCCATCGATTGAGCTTCTTCAGCAGTCTCAGCCAACTTCCATGTTCCATCTGGCATTTTGCCATAGGTCATATTAGTTAAGTGATGCTTGATGTACTCGGTCGAAGTCAGGGCATGTTCTTCAGCAGCCATAAATCACACCTGGTCAATGTCAATCATTAAAAAGAAGTAAAACGAATCATGCGTACTGCAATAATCTCGCCCCTACTCCCAAAAATCTAAAATGTGTTTTTATACTCGTTTTTGTAGACGTGACACCCAAAATGGCGCGACCCACGACATCGCTTGAACGAGGATAAATCCACCAAACAACGCAACCGGTGACAGCGGTTTAACATTGCTCAAAATTAATATAAATCCTACGATTACTATCGCAAACTTACCGAGCATACCCCGATACATATTTAGCATGACTTGTTTTGATGCTCTTGCGCCTGCCGTTCTAAACGACTGCCAAGCAAAATAACAATGTGCTAACCAACATACCAAAGCCCCAAGCGCGGCACTCAAAGCAGCAGTCGTATCTTTAAGACCCCATGCAATCAATGTTGCAACAGGAATCATACTTGCTTGTAAGAAGACCAAAGCTTTTGCTAATCGTCGGTCAATCAAGCGACTAGTTTGGCTCATTTTTTATCCACTTACAGCGTAACTGCTTGACAAGTTTTATTGATGATCGTTTCGAATCGATCGCATTATAGAGTTACACCCCTGAACATGCAATCTTTTCTCGACTTAAGTCTGCTTTTTTCACTAGCATATTTACTGACGATAGAGTCAATTGATTTTTATTTTTTTCATCATTTTTGAGCACTTAATACGCATTTATCGGTTTTTGAAGCCAATTTTCTCCAAGCTGAGATAAAACTATCTTCTCCACGCATACTTTCATCTACCGATTCAAAGATGACAGGGTTCAACTTTTGATATTGACTTTTACTTGCTGAAGTTTCAGCCAATAAACACATTTCTGTTTTAGGACGATTATCATTTAAGTATTTAATTTGAGCGGCTGTTGGTGGAATATGTGGATCATTTGTTAAAGCCCCCGCAAATTTTAAATTCAGCGCTCGCTCTAAATATTGGTAGGCATCATGAAAAGACCAATACGGCTTACTTTTATTGGAACTGTCATACTGCTGCGAAGCTTGCAACATCTGCTGAGAGAAGTTTTTTGCATTGACCAAGTATTTAGTTTTGTTTTCAGGATACTGCTGAGAACGTAGAGTCGCAATGAAAAATGCAATACGCACAGCATTATTCGGATCTAACCAAACATGGCTATCTATAGTATTTGCTAATGCTGCACCGCGCAAACTTCTTTGTGGCAATACGGTTAGTATTCCTGAATCCAACAAAGCAATCGCTTTTCGGTTTTGGTGTAATAATTTATCTAAAGGTGCTTCGTGCGCCTTTCCTAACCAGATCACTAAACTGGCATCTTGAATTAGCTTACGGTGTGCAGGTGTAAGTTGTACATCGTGTCCTGTTTGATCATTCAACAAAAGGACTGGCTCTTCAACGCCAGCGGTAACTTCTTTAGCAATTAAGTAAATTGGATGTGTTGACACCACTAAACTTTGAGTCCACCCCCATGTACTGAACATCGAAAAGAAAACAAAGATAAAAAGGCGCAACATTTCAATATTACTCAGCAGAATTAAGCATGTTATAATATAACAAAAGTTAAAAAATACCTATGCCTATTTTTGCTGCATGTACCGATGTACTTCTACAGCAACTATATATAGATAGTTATCGTTTAATTGCATGTTATTATAGGCAGTCTATTGATTGTGAGAAATCACTGTTCGTTGAAAGTATCTTAGTGAGTATCAGTGTGGCTTGCTCGATTCAGATCTTCTGAAAAAACAAACATCAAATATTCGATTAAGCGACTTAAACTGAGTAGAAGCATCAATAGATCCTACAAAAACAATGAGGTCAACTTATGAGTTCTTGTTCACATGAACATGATAATGCTTTACATGGCGTTCACGGTCATCACGATATTAAAACGCGACTCGCAGAAGCAGAGATATTATGTACTGCGGTTGGCGCTCGTCTGACTCCTTTACGCAAAGAAGTACTTGAACTCATTTTGAATGCATCCGCACCAATGGGTGCTTATGACTTATTGGCTAAAATCAAAGGTCAAGCTGATCGCCCTGCTGCACCACCTACGGTTTATCGAACCTTAGATTTTTTATTAGAAAAGGGCTTAATCCATCGATTAACTTCAATTAATGCCTATATTCCCTGTTGTCACCCACGTGAAGGTCATCAGGCTGCATTTTTGATTTGTACAGAATGCCACTCAGTAAAAGAAGCTTCTGCACAAGGACTCATTCAACAACTTGATCAGTTGGCTGCGTCTGATCAGTTCTTAGCGCAACACAGTATTATTGAAATTTCTGGAAAATGTCACCAGTGCAACGCACGCCAATGAGTTCCGCGCTTATTCGACTCGAAAATATTTCAGTCCAGCGTGACGAAAGAGATATTTTAAGAAATGTTGATTTTGCTTTAGACGCAAAAGAAATCGTCACGCTGATTGGTCCTAATGGTGCAGGTAAATCGACATTAATAAAAATCTTATTAGGCATCATGTCGCCCAATAAAGGAACCGTCCATTTTTCTAAGAAATTAAAAATGGCATATGTTCCACAGAAATTTAATCCTTCTGCCAGCTTACCTTTGCGTGTGCAAGATTTACTAGATTTAGAAATTTGCACAGCCACGCTACGCGAAGAAATTATTCGAGATACTGGCATTCAAAAGCTGCAATCATCAAAAGTACAACAGCTATCAGGTGGTGAACGGCAACGGGTGCTATTAGCACGTGCTTTGCTACGTCAACCAGATATTTTGGTACTGGATGAGCCGATGCAAGGCTTAGATATTCAATCCGAAGCTGAACTGTATGAATATGTACGCAGTTTGCCTGAACGTTATGGATGTGCAGTCCTCATGGTCTCGCATGACTTACAATGGGTGATGCAAGGCACACATCGCGTAGTCTGTCTAAACAAACATATTTGTTGCAGTGGCTTACCTGAAAGCATCCAACAACATCCAGAGTATCAAGCAATCTTTGGTACTCAACGCATGTTCTATCAACATCACCATAATCACTGCGGTCATAGTGATCATGCTGAACCATGCACACATGATCCTCGCCCTCATATTCATCCAGAACCAAAGGTCTAAGCCATGATGGAATGGTTACAACTACTATTGCCTGCTTGGATGATGGGAACATTGTTAGTTTTTCTCACCGCTCCACTGGGCTGTTTAATGCTGTGGCGTCGTATGTCTTTTTTTGCTGACACGATGGCACATGGTACGTTACTGGGCGTCGCAATTGCAGGTATTTTGCATTTACCGCTTTGGCTAGGTGTCGGTTGTTTGGCTGCACTATTGGTTGCAATCTTATGGATTTTGCATGATTCTCGATTGCCAAATGATGCTTTATTAGCGTTATGTTCAGCAACTCTGCTTTGTAGTGGCTTGCTCCTCATTCAACAGCTTCCGAGTTTAAGACCCGAATTATTAAGTTATCTTTTTGGAGACTTACTCAGTATTGAGTGGGCTGATTTACCGCTATTTGCAGTTGTTATCGCAGCAGCATTAGTCGTGCTTTATCGCTCATGGTCTGCCCAAATTCAGATCGCGATTGATCCGGATATTGCGATGAGTGAAGGTGTAAATGCTCATTGGCAGCGTTTGATTTTCATGTTGTTATTGGCACTCTTTACAGTCCTTGCTCTACGTGCAGTTGGCTCATTACTGATGGGTGCATTATTGGTTATTCCTGCATTGAGTGCACGCTTGCTTGCTAACTCACCTAAGCAAATGGTGATTTGGGCCTTTATTCTCGCTCAAATTGGAGTAACAGTTGGCTTATGGTCTAGCGCTGCTCTCGATATTGCCACAGGTTTGAGTATCGTTTTGTGCATGTCTCTTTGTTTCGCAATCATCTTCATGGCGCAAAAATTAAAAAGTCGATCGCAATCTGTTTAGCTTGATTGCTGTATTGCACTCAGCAATAACGCAGCACAACTAAACATTACCGCAAAGCCTCGATTTAAATACTTTTGCTGCCGAGGTGAGCGTAATAATCGCAATACTTTTGAAGCCAAGCCGGTATAAGCAGCCATCACAATCAGATCAATCGTCACCATCGTTATCGCCATGATCGAATATTGTGGTGCTTGAGGTCGAGATAAATCTAAAAATTGCGGCAACACCGCCAATAAAAAAACAATAGCTTTGGGATTACTCATGTTCACCACAAAGCCATGAAACACTAAAGTGAGCGCTGATTTATTCTTCTGTTCATGTTCAATTTGAATAGTTTTAATAGGCGCAGTCCATTGTTGATAAGCTAAATACATAAGATAAGCCACCCCGAACCACTTCACGATTTGAAAAGCGAGTGGTGTTGTCGCAAAAAGCACTCCCACTCCTGCTGCCACAATCAAAATTTGAATCAAAAGTGCAATTTGTAATCCTAACGCATTCCAATAACCATGCCTAAAACCATAGTTTAAGCCACTGGACATCGAGGCAATAGCACCTGCACCAGGCGAAACACTAATCGCCCAGCATGCCAACATAAAAGCAAACCAAACCTGAAAAGACATAATAAACAAGCACAATAAAAGTTGAATTATACCGTTTTATTTAAACCTAATCGTAAATTTTTCATTCAATAAAATGAGCAAATGAACTGTTAAGCCATGCTTACATCAGGCACAATCATTTCTTTTTAAATTTTTAAAAAATAACTCAGGAGATTTTAATGACTGCGCAATCTGTCATTCTTCCATTACCCTCTGATCATGCACGTTTTATTGTTCTTCGTTTAAAAGATCTAACCATTTCAGAATTAAAGCAACAAATTGCAGCATTACTCTCCACGCGTGATCGCTTAATCACCCAACACCCCAATGACCAAATTAAAACTGCGATTGCTTTTGGTCCTGAACTTTGGTCGCAACTCTACACTGAAACGCCCACAGGTTTTAAACAACTGAATCCAGAGCAAGGTGCATTCAATATGCCTGTCGAACCAGCAGATATTTTTATTCACATCGCCAGTGCTCGGGCTGATATTTGTTTCGCGATGAGCCAAGCTTTCTTTGCAGGAATCCAAACTAAAGTTGAGGTACTGGATGAGCGCCCATGTTTTAGATTTTTTGACGGTCGCGATATGACAGGATTTATTGATGGCACTGAAAACCCACAGTTTCCAGATGATCGTGCTGAAACCGCCTTACTGCCTGAAGATGCAGAAGCTTTTGCCGATGGAAGCTTCATTTTTGCTCAGCGCTATATTCATGATTTAGCAAAATGGCAACAACTGAAAGTCGATGCTCAAGAACAAGTTTTTGGTCGAACTAAACTTGAATCCATTGAGTTAGATGATGATATTAAACCCCAAAATGCACATATTGCTCGTACAGTCATCGAAGATGAAGATGGTGAAGAGATGGAAATTTTGCGCCACAGCTTGCCTTATGGTGATGGCAAAGGAGAACAAGGATTATTTTTTGTCGCTTATACCAACAACCTAAGTATTATTGATGCCATGCTACAACGCATGTTTGGTACATCGGGGGATGGTATCCATGATCGCCTATTACATTTCACCACCGCAATTGATGGCGCTTATTACTTTGCACCAAGTGATGAACTATTAGAAGAAATTTTGGATGCATAAAAAAGGAGCTTTAAGCTCCTTTTTTCATTTCACTAGAATGGAATACGTTTATATTTTCTATAAGCAGGCTGCCAGAATGATTCTTCAATCTTTCGTTGCAATAAATCATCACTGATATTGACAGCAACACCATCCAATATTGCTGCCTGAGCAACTGCTAATGCAATAATTTTGGATACTTGTTGAATCTCACCCAAAGACGGAAGCAAATCTGCTTCAGGATCTTGCAATAAAGGTGAGCAATCTGCCAATGCCCGACTCGAAGCCATCAACATATTTTCAGTAATGCGGGTTGCTCCACTTGCCACAACGCCCAAACCAATCCCAGGGAAAATATAAGAGTTATTGCATTGAGCGATATTATAAAGTTTCGCTTGATAATTCACTGGAGCAAATGGACTACCTGTTGCAATTAAAGCACGCCCCTCTGTCCACTCAATGATATCTGCTGGCACAGCTTCTACACGAGATGTTGGATTTGAAAGTGGCATCACGATTGGACGCTCACAATGTGCAGCCATGGTCTTGATAATTTCTTCAGTAAATAAACCCGGCTGTCCTGAAACACCAATTAAAACCGTTGGCTTGGCATTTTTCACAACATCTAATAATGAAATGATATTGTCGATACTCGCCCAAGGATCAACAAATTCTGCTTTTTGAGCAAGCTTACGTTGAAAGTCGAGTAAATTCGGCTGATTTTCCGTAATTAATCCAAAACGATCGACCATATAGACACGAGCACGTGCTTCAGGATCAGTCAGACCTTCTGCCACCATTTGCGCAACAATCTGTTCAGCAATACCACAGCCTGCTGAACCGGCACCTAAAAATGCGACGGTTTGATCTTTTAATTGTTTGCCTGCTGCTTTACTTGCCGCAATCAAACTGCCTACGGAAACCGCAGCAGTACCTTGAATATCATCATTAAAACAGCAAATTTTATCGCGATACTTCTCTAAAAGCGGCATTGCATTTTTTTGTGCAAAGTCTTCAAATTGAATTAATGCTTTTGGCCAACGGCGTTTAATTGCCTCAATAACCTTATCAACAAAAGCATAATATTCATCACCATTGATACGTGGCTGACGCCACCCCATATAAATTGGATCATTTAATAATTGTTGATTATTGGTACCAACATCAATGGTAATTGGCAGCGTGTAAGCGGGACTAATACCACCACAAGCCGTATATAAAGACAGCTTGCCAATCGGGATTCCCATCCCACCGATGCCTTGATCACCTAAACCTAAAATACGTTCACCATCGGTGATCACGATTACTTTTACATTATTTTTATTCACATTTTGTAAAATATCATCAATAAAATCTTGATCTGGATAAGAAATAAAAATACCACGATGACGACGATAAATATCAGAGAAACGCTGACATGCCTCACCTACCGTCGGTGTATAAATCACAGGCATCATTTCTTCTAAATGATCTTCGATTAAATGATAAAACAAGGTTTCATTGGTATCTTGAATATTTCGAAGATAGATATGCTTATTAATATCATCATTAAAAGCACGGAATTGTTGATACGAACGCTGACTTTGTTCTTCTATCGTTTCGATAATATGAGGAAGTAAACCGTGTAAATTAAAATTAGTTCGCTCTTCTTCCGTAAAAGCAGAACCTTTATTTAATAGTGGTAATTCTAATAACGTGTAACCAGCATAAGGGATGTAAAGAGGGTGTTTACTATGATTTCCTGATGTCATTGCCTATCTCATTTTCCAGCTAAGAGTCGAAGGAAATTCATTGCGAACTCTCCTAGAACTCAGTGTGCCTATTAGCTTAATACTATTTTCTATAAAAATGATATTTTAAAAAGTGATGCCAATCTACAACAGTATTTAATAAATATATACACTGTTGATAATTTACAAAATTAATATATTTTTCATATTCATATCAATAAAATTATATTTTACACCCAGAAAATAGAAGCTGATTTAGATTAATTCT
Organism: Acinetobacter sp. Z1; assembly: GCF_024296945.1. Taxonomy (NCBI): domain Bacteria; kingdom Pseudomonadati; phylum Pseudomonadota; class Gammaproteobacteria; order Moraxellales; family Moraxellaceae; genus Acinetobacter; species Acinetobacter sp. Z1. Next base: position 3,397,744 of record NZ_CP101115.1, read on the forward strand.
GCCGCACTCAAGCCATTTTTTAAATAAATGATCGAACTGTTTTGTGAAATACTGCTATCAATACCATTTACCTTACTTTAGTCTTATTCGATCGCCCTTTGATTGATTCATAACATTAGCCCAAAATCATAATATCGCTCTTAGTCATCGGAAAAAGCTACAGATGACATCTAACTAAATTTATATATCCTCATGTACAAATCACTCCCCTAAACTGGGTGAAATTTGCTATATTTAACGTTTTTCCGCGACATTTATTTCGGTAACTATGAATACGGCAATACAAGCAGCTCTTGATCATGCGGTGCAATCCCTTCAACAACAAGGGATCCTTCCTTCAGATTTTACCAATACGAGCCATTTAACCCGTACTAAAGACCGAAGTCACGGAGACTTTGCTTCAAATATTGCCATGATCGGCTCTAAAGCTGCTGGCATGAAACCTCGTGATCTTGCTGAGAAAATCTTAGCTGCGCTGCCAGAAGTGATTGATATCAGCAAAGCTGAAATTGCAGGTCCTGGTTTTATTAACTTCTTTTTAAATGCAGATCAGCGCTTCGTCGTTCTTGATCAAATTCAAGCACAAAAAGATCAATACGGTCGTAGCCAAGCAAATGCAGCAAAGAAAATCCAAGTTGAATTTGTATCTGCCAATCCAACGTCTAGCTTACATGTTGGACATGGTCGTGGTGCAGCCTACGGTATGACTGTTGCGAACTTACTTGAAGCAACAGGCGCAAAAGTTGATCGTGAATACTATGTAAACGATGCTGGTCGTCAAATGGACATTTTGGCAACCTCAACCTATTTGCGCTACTTAGAACTCACAGGACAAACATTAGTTTTCCCTAAAAATGCGTATCAAGGCGACTACGTTAAAGAAATTGCACAAAGCATTATAGATAAACATGGTGAAACACTGGTTCGTCCAGTCGCTTACATCTACAAAGATGTACCCGAAGATGTTCAATACGCAGAAGAACTCGATGCTGATGGCAACAAAGTCGTACTTTCTGGGGATAAAGAAAAACATATCGATGGCTTAATTGCCAATTCACAACAGCATTTAGCCGAAGGCTATCGCGTTTTCCATCAAGCCGCATTACATGCGATTTTAGATGATATTAAAGATGACCTTGCTGACTTTGGTGTAACCTTTGACAAATGGTTTAGTGAAGCATCTCTCGCTGAGAAAATTGATGAAGCGCTTACGACTTTAGATCAACGCGGCTTCCTTTACGAAAAAGACGGCAATATCTGGTTTAAATCGACTGAATTTGGTGATGAAAAAGACCGTGTTGTAAAACGTCGTAACGGTCAAACCACTTATTTTGCATCAGACATTGCCTACCACTTGAATAAACTACAACGTGGTTATACTGACCTGATTGATATATGGGGTTCAGATCACCACGGTTATATTTCGCGTGTGAAAGCGGCAATCGACGCAATGGGTTATGACTCGAAGAAACTGACTGTACTTTTAGTTCAGTTCGTGAGCTTGTGGCGTGGCGGTGAAATGGTACAAATGTCATCTCGTTCAGGTCAGTTCGTGACTTTACGTGACCTACGTAAAGAAGTCGGTAATGACGCAGCACGTTTCTATTATGTGATGCGTAAATCTGAACAACACATCGACTTTGATTTAGACCTTGCAGTTTCGCAAAGTAAAGATAATGCTGTGTATTACATTCAATATGCGCATGCCCGTGTCAACAGTATTGTGAACCGTGCCAAAGAGAAAGGTATTGCATTTGACGTCGCATCTGCACGCCAAGTAGCTAACCTGTTAGCATTGGATACTGAAACAGAAATTCTAGCTAAATTAGCAGCTTATCCTGAAATTGTAATTCGTGCTGCAAATGTCTGTGAACCGCATCAAATTGGTAACTACTTGAAAGATCTTGCTGCGTTATTTCATGGATGGTATGCACAAGATGGCGTTAAATTTGTTGATGAAGCTAATATCCCTTTATCTCAAGCACGTTTATTACTTTCAATTAACGTACAGCAAGTTTTACGTAATGGTTTAGACTTACTGGGTGTATCAGCGCCTGAGTCAATGTAATACATCACCTAGACCGTTGTGTCATATTTGGCTTTATAGCAGCTCAGATGCAAAGATAGGTTTGAAGCCACTCAAGATTGCTACATTTTATATCGTAAACAAAGCATTATTTTACACATAATGCTTTGTTTCTTAGAAGATTCAAGTTACAAATAACATAATAGGATCAAGAGGAATTTCAGGTGTTTGGAAAAACGCAACGTGGTGTATCTGAACGACCAAACAAGCCGCAAAAACCGCTTATTCCAAAGTGGCTAGGCATGCTTGTCGCAATTCTAGCGATCCTGTGTGTAGGCGTGATGCTCATGCTTTGGCAACCTTGGCAGCCTGTTCCTGCTAAGAATCAAGTTCCATCGGAACATTATCAAGAAGAAGATACCAACAAAGATTATCGCTTCTATGATTTATTGCCTCAACAGCAAGTGACCCCAATTCCTGAACAAGCTGTTCCTGAAACCAAACAACAGGGCAATGTGGTCATTATCGAATCGCCAAAACCAGAAACGACAACAGAAGATCCAGCTGTTATCGGTTCTTCTGAACAAACAGCTCCTGCGCCAGCAACGTATATTTTACAAGTCCGTAGTTATCCTGACCCTGATAGTGCCGATGCACGTCGTGCAGAAATTATTTTGAATGGATTATCTGCCGATGTGGTGAAAAGTGTTGAAAATGGACAAACTTGGTATCGTGTTTTCTCTGGACCGTATGATAGCCAAGATGCTGCTCTTGCAGCGCAGCAAACCTTACAACATAGCGGTATTGATTCCATCGTGATTAAGCGTTAAAAATTGTATTGATAATAAAAAAGGAACGATAAATCGTTCCTTTTTTATTTTTGCTTGGATATTAAGAACACTCAGAATCCAAACTTTTTTGTTCCGCACGCTGAAAAGCTGCTCGCTCCTGAACACGTTGTACAAAAGCTTGTATATTCGGATATTTACCATGTAAGCGCTTTTGCAAGGCAATCAATGGGAATGCCATTTGAATATCGGCAAATGAAAAATCACCTGCAAAATAATCATTTTCAGATAAAAACTGCTCTAAATAGAGGATATGCTCTTTAACACGAGGACGAATAAATCCACCTTTTATGCCATCAGTAATCTTTTCAGCAATCGGACGAATTACCCAAGGCACATGTTTACTTACATTGTTGATGACTAGAGTCATCACCAATAACGGCATTAAAGACCCTTCTGCATAATGCATCCAGTAAGCATATTGTCTTTGATCTTTAGCTTGCTGAGGTTTAAATTGCTGAAGCGCATCATACTGCTGTTGCAGATAATCCAAGATCACAGCGGACTCGGCGATCACATCATCCTCATCCACTAATATTGGCGCTTTGCCTAATGGATGGATTTGTTTGAGACTTTCAGGAGCTGCATAACTGGGCGACCTTTGATAATACTCAACTTGGTAGTCCATACCAAGCTCCTCTAATGCCCACAGTATTCGAAACGAACGTGAGCATTGCAGATAATGTAAGGTAATCATTTGTGTGCCTGCTTTGTGCTACGCAACTGCTGTTTCAATCCCTCTAACAGTTGCGTTTAGAATTATGTTTTGCCCAAGCACAATAGCATTATCACCTTAAAGAATCATTGTCTGAATGTCTAAACTGCGTAACAAAGTTTTAGTAACTGGTGTTTTGCTACAGACATTAAGAAGTTTTTCTTTTAAGTCTTGTGAAATCGGTTGTACAAATATTACCCGACGCTCTATTCGTTCTTGTTGTTCTCGATTGGTATGAAAATCGACTTCAACAGTAAACTCACCCAAATCAATTTCTTTATGCTGTGCATACATTCGTAAGGTAATCATGGTGCATGAGGCCAAACTGCTTGTCAGAAAATCATAAGGCGCTGGTCCCGTATCATGACCACCAAAAGATTCTGGTTTATCTGTCAAAAATTGGTGTGTTCCACTGGTAACTTCACCTTTCCAAGATTCAGCCAAAGTCACAACTTTCGCACTTGCAATAATACTCATTTCGACGCCCTCATCTGCTCTGGTAATACTGGTGCTTCTAAGCGCTTGCCTTGATAATCTGGAATTTCACCAAAACGAGTTGAATGATTGATCCAATCTTCACGTGCTTGCTCTAAATCTTCACGCGTTCTTCCAACAAAATTCCACCAAAGTAAAATAGGTGATTCAAACGGTTCTCCACCGATCAGAAGTACTCTATTAGCAGAATTGATTTCAACCTCAATCTCAGTCAATCCAGTTTCTAGCACCACCATATTATCGGCATTTAATTCATGACCGTTTACACGTGCTGTGCCTTCAAGCGCCATAAATGCATATTCAAATTTTGGATTGAGTGGAATACGAGTTTTGGTATCAGCTTGAGCTGTGAGGTCTACGCCTAATAACGGAGTATGCACTTGAACTGGAGAAACTGTATCTAAGAAATCACCCACGAGCACGGTGAATTCAACCTGATCTTTGACCACAGTTGGCAGCTCTGGATAATGCTGAAAATTAGGCTGCATATCGCGCTTGTCATCAGGCAAAGCAATCCAAAGTTGTGCAGCATGCATTTTGGTTTCAGTATCAGGCGCAACTTCAGTATGCGAAATACCATGACCCGCAGTCATTAAATTCACTTGTTTTGGTCGAATTAGTTGTTTTGAACCTAGGCTATCGGTATGCATCATGGTGCCTTCAATCATCCATGTAAATGTTTGCAAACCAATATGAGGATGTGGTCCAACATCTAAACCATCTCCTGCTGGAAAGCTGACTGGACCTGCATGATCTAGAAAGCACCACGCACCCACTAGGCGTTTTTGACGGCTTGGCAATGCACGTTTAATCGTTGTCCCTTTTCCAATCTCTGCTGAACGGATCGTAAAATCTTGAATAAACTGATTAATATAAGTTTCACAGTCTTTTGAATCAGAAATATCGTAATCGTTATTATTGCTCATGATGTCGCTCTCTTTACCTATGCTATTGCAATGAGTTGTTTTATTGATCTTATCAACAGAAATATGAATCAATATAGTCTTTTAGTAATACGCAGAGTGTTATCAATGAGACAATCTTTATTCAAACTTATCTTTCTGACCTCCTGCCCATAGAAGGGCACCACATTGTCATGAATGAGTTTGCATATCAACAATACATCCAGTTAAACGTCTTACAATTGGCAATAAAAACAAAACCAATGGATAAGCAATCAGCCAAGAGAACATCCATGCTGCTGACCATTTACTTAAAAATGCTGGAATGAAGCCAATACTCATCCACATATTAATCAATGACAAAGCGCCACTCATAATAAAGGACAGAATTAAAGGCAATATCCAAGCTGCATATTTTGCAGGTAGTTTCTTTATAAATCGTTTTTTGTCCATTAAATTCATATCGTTTAAATTCGGCACTATTTCTTTACCTGTTGCTTTAAATGTTTCATAAATTGACCAAACTGCGGTAGAAATTCCTCAAATAAAGGATGATCTCGATTTTCCAGCATGACCTCACTAAATAATTTAAGTCCAACCGCAAATGATTTAGTGGTTTGATCATCAAATAAAGCTGCTTTCTTCAACCGTTCAACGATCTCAAAAATATCATCATGATTACCTGTATAAAATTCTAATCGCTCGCTGTAATTAGACACTTGCCCTTGCGCATCTTTTAAATGCTGCAAGGTGACATGATATTGATGTTGTTTCATCTAGTTACTCCAAAAACGTTTTAAGTACTTTCTTTGATTTCAATCTGCATAAGATCAATCTGAAACTGATTAAACACCGCTTCTAAGGACTGTAAGAGTCGCCCCTGCTTTGCCTTCGTCAAATCTGCACAGTAAATTTGTAGCAATTGATTCTTGCTCATATTGGGGAGATTAAATTTGGTTTCAGCACGATGAAATTGATAACTCACCAATAATCCTGCTAGAACCAAATCACTCACAACTCGATACACTGTCGGCAAACTTAATTGCTGCTTTTGTAAATTTAAGCGTTGGTAAATTTGCTTAACGGTAAGATCTGCTTTCTGTTGAGTGAGCAAAGATAAAACCGCAATGCGAGGATGCGTCACACGCAAACCAGCCTGTTTAATTTTTTGTTTGAGCTCTAACATACTTACTCCCAATTCATAACCGACCTATTGCTATCGCAGCTTGATCAATCTTTTCAGCGATTTGGTGAATCTGATGTTGCGATAAATCCGAGACATTCAACTTTAAACGCAATGCTGTTTTGAGATTTTCCATCGCACGATGAATATCAATCAAATCGTCATTATTATGAATTTCTCTTTTCACTCGCAGCTTTTCCAATAAAGCGCTTAGCATCTCTTTTTGCTCAAGCAAATAAGCCTCACCATATTCCGTGATTTGATATTGCTTACGTTCAGTATTAATAAGAGCAATACAGTTCATTTCTTCTAAACTGGTGAGTGTTGGATAGATCGTCCCTGCACTTGGGGTATAGCCATCACCAACAAGATCACTAATTTCTTTAATAATTTCATAACCATGCTTTGGACTTTGCTGGATTAAATGCAAAACCAACAGTTTCATCCGTCCAGATTCAAACAACCGCCCACGACGACCTGTTCGCTGGTGAGTGTCACGTTCATTTTCATGATGATTGGAATGATGTCTCATTTTTATTTTTCGCAATTGCTTAATTTATGCATACAAAGATATATCTTAATGAATCTTTAATCAAGTTAAGATATTTTTTTTGTTTTATTCAATTGATATTCAATGGATTATTTATTAAAAAGATATATCTTAAAATATTAAATAAAAAAATGAGCTAAAAAGCTCATCATATTATGTTGATCTAAAAATGTATAAATGATTGAAAGTTATATTTTTATAAAATTATTGATTTAATGATTCTTAACCATATTGATCAAATGGCATAAGCTGTTCAGAACTTATTTCTGTAATGAAAAAGCTTTAGGCCGTTTCTGTTTGTCCCACCTGATGATAAGCACGATTAAAATAAACCAAGCTTTGGTCATGCTGACTGCGTTGGATCGCCACAATAGGACAAATAAAAATAGTATGTGTTCCAACTTCCTGAATTTGTTCAATCTCGCAATCAAAACTCACCAAAGCATCATCCAAAACAGGAGCACCTGTTTCCAACTCTGTCCAAATTCCATGTTTAAAACGTTCTTCTGGCGCTAATTGAGACGAAAATACTTTCGAAATATGTTCATGATGTGCGCCTAAAACATTCACAGTTAAAATTTGATTTTCGACAAAATGTGCATGTGAACTCGATGCTTTATTCATACAAACCAATAATGTTGGCGGTGAATCCGTCACACTACATACTGCGGATGCAGTAAATCCATAACGACCTGATAAACCTGTAGTCGTCACAACACTCACGGCACTGGTCAAAAAAGACATCGCATTTTTAAAGTCTGTTGATTCAATCATCATTGAGTTCCTGCAATTGAGCCGTGCTTTTAACTGAGCTAGACCATTCGATTTGTACAGATAAATATTTGATTTAAATAAATACTGAGTGAAGTGATATGTGCTTTTAATCAAGTCCAAAATTGCCGATTCAATCAAATAAAATCGGCAATCTATTACATATTAAGATTTCGATGCATATTAAGCAGAAAGCTCGCTACGCACAATGGCTGCACCAGCACTTAGAGCATTCAACTTACCTCGCGCAACTTCACGCGCTAAAGGTGCCATACCACAGTTGGTTGATGGATAAAGCTTATCTGCATCGACAAACTGAAGCGCTTTACGTAAGGTATCTGCAACTTGTTCAGGGGTTTCAACTTGATTGGTTGCCACATCGATCGCCCCCACCATTACTTTTTTACCTCGAATCAATTCAATCAGATCCATTGGCACTCGTGAGTTTTGGCACTCTAATGAAACAATATCGATTTTCGATTTTTGCAGCTTAGGAAATGCTTCTTCATATTGACGCCATTCTGAACCCAAAGTCTTTTTCCAATCGGTATTGGCTTTGATCCCATAACCATAGCAAATATGAACAGCAGTTTCACATTTAAGACCTTCAAGTGCACGCTCTAAAGTCGCAACACCCCAATCATTCACTTCATCAAAGAAAACATTAAATGCTGGTTCATCGAACTGAATAATATCTACACCCGCAGCTTCTAGCTCTCTCGCTTCTTGATTAAGAATTTTGGCAAATTCCCAAGCGAGTTTTTCACGGCTTTTGTAGTGACCATCATAAAGCGTATCAATCATGGTCATTGGACCTGGTAACGCCCATTTAATCGGTTGCTTGGTTTGTTGACGCAAAAACTTAGCATCTTCAACAAAAACAGGTTTTTGACGACTCACTGCACCAACAACTGACGGTACACTCGCATCATAACGATCACGAATTCGAACAGTTTCACGTTTTTCAAAATCAACACCATCAAGATGTTCAATAAATGTCGTCACGAAATGCTGACGGGTTTGTTCCCCATCACTAACGATGTCAATACCTGCGTGCTGCTGCTCTTGCAATGACAAACGTAACGCATCTTGTTTGCCGTGAATCAGCTCTTCATCTTGCAATTTCCAAGGTGACCAAAGCTTTTCTGGTTCGGCAAGCCAAGAAGGTTTAGGTAAACTGCCAGCTGTTGAAGTCGGTAATAATAGTTTCATTGTCAATCATCTTCTCAATATGAATAGTTAAACAGCAGCACAGTTTTGATCAGCGTAGCCCTTAGCCCACTGCTCAAGCGTCTTTTGGTATGGTTTGATAAACTGCTCTTCAACGAATTTGCCTTGCTCAATCGCCAATCGGCTACGCTCTTCTCGGTCATACACAATACGAGTAAGTGAATAATCTTGGTTCTTTAAACTCGGTTGATAAGACGTTCCTGCCGCAGAGTTTGCGTTGTATATCTCAGGACGATAAATCTTTTGGAAGCTTTCCATCGTACTGATCGTACTGATCAACTCAAGATTGGTGTAATCACTTAACAAATCACCTGAGAAATAGAAAGCCAATGGCGCAACACTATTTGGAGGCATAAAGTAGCGAACTTTTAAGCCCATTTTTTGGAAATATTCATCAGTTAACGAGTATTCATCTTGCAGGTATTCGACACCTAGAACTGGATGTTGATTATCACTACGTTGATAGATCTTACTGCTCGAAACACTGAGGCAAATCACAGGCTGTTTTTTAAAGTTAGCTTTGTATGTATCTGAGTTAATAAAGCTCTTGAACAAATTGCCGTGCAGATCACCAAAGTTTTCTGGTGTTTTAAATTCAGACTGATTTTTATTATGATCAAGCAATAACACACTAAAATCATAGTCACGCACGTAAGAAGAAAAATTATTCCCAACAATGCCTTCAATGCGTTGATTGGTTTTTTTATCAACAATATTGGTTTTTAATATTTCAATTAAAGGTAATGCATTTGTATTGCTTTCAGCACCAATTTTCATTTCAACGGAAATAATTTCAAGTTCGACAGAATAGCGATCGCTATTTGGGTTATCCCAATATGCCAAAGTATTAAAACGATTGTCGATCATTTTTAAGGTATTGCGTAAGTTCTGTTGACGACTTTCGCCACGAGCCAAGTTCGCAAAGTTGGTGGTAATACGAGTATTGTCTGAAGGGCGATAGTCTTCATCGAAACGAATACTCTTAAGCGTAAATTTAAATTCTTTACTCATTGATCTTACACCCTAATTTCCGTGATAAATCTAATTTCTTTATGATGTGATTTATACCTGATCATCAACATGAATAAAAATGATTTAGTTTCATAAAAAAGTGAGTGAAATTCATCTTTTTAGATTTATTATTTATTAACAACAACTTATATGTATAAATAGTTTTTTAATCAGTAGTTGAAAATATGCCTTTAGGAATTTATATGATTTGTCATTACTTAATCTACAAGTTTATCTAGCTTTTAATTGAAACAAAGTTCTAACCTTAATCTTTACATTTCTTACTTATATAGGTTTTTAAAATCTTTGCAAATTATAGGAATCCCCCTATTATTGGAATTAATGAGTTTTTGCAAAAAATAGTATTACTCAATCAGAAAAAAATCATAAGCAATTTTAAAAATTATGTTCTAGGCCCACAACCAAGTAAACTAATGACTACACTAATAACATTTAAAGTAAGAAATATAAGATAAAAGAGAGCTATTACAGATTTTCATTCAAGTTTAATTCAAAACCTTAATAAAACTAAGCTAGATACACATACACTCTAACATTTATTAAAGAGACTGATTCACAACACCATTTACTTTAAGAAAATCATATAACCTTATGCAATTTCAGAAAAGAAAAAATTAGTTTATGACACAAAAATTTGAATATAAAAACAATCCGATTAGTTAAACGAACCCAATAAAGACCAAAATTTACTCCCAATAAATCAATGAAATACCAAAATATTGACTTCATTATATAAAATAAGGGGCTGTAGTAGATTAGCCCTGTGATAATCTACTTTTATGAAGATAACTAGATGTAAATTAAATAGAAAAATTCAGATAAGGTTGTTAGAGTTTTTCATTGCTGAAGTTACCGATAGAACTTCTGCTGATTTATTGGGAATACAACCTAATTCCGCAGCATTGTTCTATAGGAAAATTCGTCAAATCATTATGTTTCACCTTGACCAAGATGCCATTGAAGTGTTTCAAGGACAGATTGAATTAGATGAAAGCTATTTTGGTGGTGCACGTAAAGGTAAGTGTGGTAGAGGTGCTGCTGGTAAAGTGATTGTTTTTGGTTTACTCAAGCGTAATGGTAAAGTCTATACGGTCATTGTACCTGATACTAAATCGAGTACCCTAATGCCTGTAATATCAAATAAAATCACTCCTGATAGTGTTGTTTATACAGATTACTGGCATAGTTATAATGCTTTAGATGTTGCGGGATTTAGTCACTATAGAATCAATCATTCAAGCCATTTTGCTGATGGTTCGAATCATATAAATGGAATTGAAAACTTTTGGAATCAGGCAAAAAGAGTACTTCGAAAATACAATGATATTGACCGAAATGCCTTTTCAATGTTTATTAAAGATGAGAAGCATTGCTTCGCAAGGTTTCGATTTAATTATGGCAGCCCAAAGCAAAAGTTGAAAACACTATTAAATTGGACTGATATTTAACTTATCTACTACAGCCCCTAAAATAATTACCTTTTTAGACAACCTCTTTATCTGAAAAAACTCTACACATAAAATTTTTATCATATAATTTCACTTTTTAATAAAATTAGGGTGAAGTAATGAAAAAAAATATATTGTTTCTTAGCTTATTAATTATTAGTGCAAATAGTTGGAGTGAATGTAAAATTGGCGATCTAGAAGTTGATCCAAATATATCTCAGACACCCGAAGGAACACCAAATCCAAGCAACTATGTAACAATTACTGGTCAAAAGGTGTTAACCAAGGCTATTGCAAATATCAATATAGGAACACTAATAAAAACTAAACTTGATATCAACATTAGTAATTCCAACATAATTGCTTTTGAGTATGTTTTTAAGAAACCAATAAATCTAAACTCAAATGAACTGGCTTCAGGCTTTATAACAGGAACAAGTAATCTTGATGGTATTATTTTTGCGGCACCAAGTTTTGGAACTGCTTATGGTTCACAACAAAATTTATTTTCAAGCTTTATTTCTGGAAATATATCCCCGAACCAGTCACAAAATGAAGTCATTGCAAATGAAACTGTGAGAGTTGGGATTTATTATAATCAACTCAGTAAAAAAATTGGATATATTGTAAATGGAGTAAATAAAGGATACACGTGGAACTACACAACCCCTTTAAGCAAAATGACGTTTGGAATATCAATTGAACAAGGATTTTACAATACCAACTCTAGCGCTCTTGGTAAAGAAATATCATTTGAAATAATATCCGATCATTCAAAACTACAATTTATCTATCCAGCAGGAACAACAGATATTTGCGGAACAACTATTTAATAAAATTAATTATACACTGCCTTATTGTGCTAATAAGGCAGATTTATTAGCTCTCTGAATATTCAAGTTTATATAATTTTAATAAAATAAATAATTTATGACGTCTCATTTACTTATAATTAGATTTATATAAATCTCATTTCTTAATTTCAAAAATATTTCTTAATAATATTTATTACAATAAAAATCTAAGTAAATATTTTAATAAAATACACAAACCCGCTTACAAAATTTTTAAATTTAAAAATCAAATATATGATTAGTGTATTGACCAAGTAAATCAGATGTAATGCATACTATAAAATAAGCCTATTTGACATGGATTATCTTGAACTTGGTGCTTTAGTTCAATTAAAAATGATTAATAATTCTTATACGTAGTGTTTTAAAAAATTTATTAAATTCTAAAGTAAAAAAACCGACTTTTCCAAGTCGGCTTTTCTTGATTTTTAAAAATCTTTAATGCCTCGAGCACAGCTCTTGGCGCAATTCAGGCAAGAAGTTCGCTTCTTGAAATTCCTGAATTACTCCCATTCAATCGTTGCTGGTGGCTTAGATGACACGTCGTACACAACACGTGAAACATCTTTGATTTCGTTCATGATACGGGTTGAGATTTTATCTACTAACTCGTATGGCAAGTGAGCAAAACGCGCTGTCATGAAGTCAACGGTTTCAACCGCACGAAGTGCAATCACCCATGCATAACGACGACCATCACCAACTACACCCACTGATTTTACAGGTTGGAATACAGCAAATGCTTGAGCTGTTTTGTCATACCAACCGCTTGCACGAAGCTCTTGCATAAAGATGTCATCCGCAAGACGAAGAATATCGGCATATTCTTTTTTCACTTCACCCAAAATACGCACGCCCAAACCCGGACCTGGGAATGGATGACGGTAAATCATGCTATGCGGTAAACCTAAAGTTGTACCCAATTTACGTACTTCATCTTTGAACAAATCACGTAATGGCTCTACCAATTCAAACTCTAAATCATCAGGTAAACCACCCACATTGTGGTGTGATTTGATTACGTGCGCTTTACCTTGTTTGCTTGCAGCAGATTCGATCACGTCTGGGTAAATCGTACCTTGTGCAAGGAAGTTAACACCATCTAATTTACGTGCTTCTTCTGCAAATACTTCAATAAACTCACGACCAATAATTTTACGTTTTTTCTCAGGATCAACTTCACCTGCCAACGCAGTTAAGAAACGTTGTTCTGCATCTGCACGAATCACACGGATACCCATGTTATCTGCAAACATTTGCATCACTTGATCACCTTCGTTTAAACGAAGTAAACCATTATCTACAAATACACATGTCAGTTGGTCACCGATCGCTTTATGTAAAAGCGCAGCAACAACAGATGAATCAACACCACCTGATAAGCCTAAAAGAACTTTTTGATCACCGATTTGTTGACGCAATTGTTCTACACGTAAATCAATAATGTGTTCAGGTGTCCAAAGACCACGACAACCACAAATTTGATGTACAAAGTTAGAAAGAAGTTCTGCACCTTTCGCCGTATGCGTTACTTCAGGATGGAACTGAACACCATAGAAACGGCGGGTTTCATCACTTACCGCAGCAAACGGACAGCTTGGTGTACTTGCAGTTACTTTGAAACCTTCAGGAATCGCGCTGACTTTATCGCCATGACTCATCCAAACATGCAGTTGGTTTTCACGGTCTTGTAAGTTACCAATTAATTTATCACGAACTAAAATATCAACTTCTGCATAGCCAAACTCATGTACTGTACCCGGCTCAACCTTACCGCCAAGTTGCTCAGACATGGTTTGTAAACCATAACAGATACCTAAAACAGGTACACCTAATTCAAATACGATCTGAGGTGCACGTGGACTCCCCTCTTCATGTACGCTCTCAGGGCCACCTGATAAAATAATCCCGTTAGGATTAAACGCTCGAATATCTTCTTCAGACATATCGAATGCATACATTTCAGAGTAGACACCTGCTTCACGCACACGACGTGCAATGAGCTGGCTATATTGAGAGCCGAAATCCAAAATAAGGATGCGATCTTCAGTAATTTGAGTATTGGTCGTCATGGCTAATCAGAATGGCAAGAGAATTAAGCGCCACATTCTAACATTTTTCACGCTTTGACGCATCGCAATTCATCATCTATCTTATTTTTTAGATGTGCTTGTAAATTGACACTGATATTTAAACTAAAATTTCATAAAGTCATTGCCAATAGAGAGAGTTAAATCAACAATTCTTGCCGATTCTGCTCAACACAAAGCAAAAATTGGTGCTAAGATGATAAAGCGAAATTTTGCTTTACCATGGAAAGGTATTCAATCAGCATCATCGCTTGCGTTTTATGCGATCGCGATATCCTTAAAAAAAGGGTAACTAAAAATTTATTAAAGCCTAAAGATATTGGCAAATTGCCGATATCCTAAAAAATTTTCACTATCATCTATGGCTTGCCGTATTACGAGCAACAATTAGGACTTGAAGGACCAATAAAATAATGTTTCAAGAAATGATTGCGGATTTTCAACAGAATTTCTGGTTATATATTTCAATCCCGTTTATTAGTGGTTTTATTGGTTATATTACCAAAGTGATTGCCATTCAAATGATGTTTGCCCCACTTGAATTTAAAGGCTTACGATTATTTGGATTACCACTCGGTTGGCAAGGGATTGTTCCACGTAAAGCGGAAAAAATGGCAACGACAGCTGTTGAGCTGATGACCTCAAAGCTGATCAAACCTGAAGAAATTTTTGCACGACTCGACCCCAAACGTATTGCCAAAGAAATTGAAAAACCTCTCATGGCTGCTGCCGAAGATATTACCCGTGAAGTTGCGCAACAATATCAACCGGGTTTATGGGAAGGAATGCCTGAATTTGCCCGTCAAAAATTAATTAAACGAGTTCAGACTAAAGCGCCTGAAATTGTTGAACATATTATGAGTGAAGTACAAAAAGATGTGACCAAGTACTTCGATATTAAGCATATGGTGGTCAACAATTTACTTAAAGATAAACGTCTTCTGAACGAAATCTTTAAAAAAGTGGGCAAACAAGAGTTTAAATTTTTCAGTAATGTGGGTTTCGTCTTTGGTTTTGCAATCGGCGTTGTACAAATGCTATGTTGGATCGTGACCCAAGGCAAATACCCATGGATGCTGCCAATGTTTGGTGGATTTGTGGGCTTCTTCAGTGACTGGATGGCTTTACAAATGATGTTCAGACCCTTGTACCCAAAAAAGATTATGGGTTATACGTGGCAAGGTCTTTTCATTAAACGTCAAAATGAAGTTGCCGCAGATTACGCTGCATTAATCTCAAAACAATTACTCACCTCTCGCAATATGATGGAAGAGCTTTTTTCTGGCACGCATTCAGATAAAGTCATTGAATTGGTCAGCCGTCAAGTTAAACAAGAAATTGATTTACAAGCTGGTATTGTTCGTCCATTGGTGGTCTATGCCATTGGTGGTGAAAAATATCAAAACCTAAAAGCAGAAGTAGCTGAACGTATTTTAAAACAACTGCCAGATACTATGCGTTATGTCGAATCTTATGCAGAAGATGCGATGAATGTACGCAACACCTTAGTAGAGCGTATGCAAAAGCTGAGCCCTGAAGAATTTGAAGGAATGCTTCGCCCTGCATTTAAAGAAGATGAATGGTCATTGATTATTGTCGGTGCAGTGCTAGGTTTCCTCGTAGGGGAAATGCAAATTCACTTCATGCTTTAACTATATAGGCCATAAAAAAGGAAGCTTCAGCTTCCTTTTTTATTTGCTTAATGGACAATTTTTTCAATGCTAATTACTTCAATATCTGTTGGTTTATAGCGATGCGTGTCAACCTCACCCACTAAACGAACATGGTCGCCGACCTTTAAAGCAGCTTTACGCCAAATATCATCATCAATCTCAACGCCAATCACACTACTTTTATCTTTAAACTCGTAGTGATCACTTTTTAAATGCTTTGTAATTTGACCAGTGAGTGTCACGCCTGTTTCATCTGCCAATTTCGTAGCCTGAGCAACACTCACAATATTTTTCGCTGCTTCTTGTACAATAACATGGTCGTCTTTACCAGCCCATGTGAATGTCGATAAACCCGCTAATATGGCAAAACCACAGCTTAAAATCGTTTTCTTCATTGTCATCTCCTAAATTATGCATTTATGAAGATCTAAACAGAAATTCAAAGCGATGTCGGCTTCTATTTGTAATCAAACGATTTCTTTCTATACTATCTTAAATAGCATCACCCCGTTGGTTACGGGGTGTACATGGTATGCGTGTTATTTTTCGATTGCGTGATCAAGGCTGAGACGACCCGCGCCATGTAACATCAAATAAAATAATCCACCCGACATTGCTAAATTTTTCATAAAGTTAATTTGTTGAGATTGATCATCTGCGCCATGAAAAATAAACGCCGTGATAATACTAAAAACGCCCAAGCCAAATGCTGCAAAGCGTGCTTGGAAACCAAATAACAATGCCAAACCACCACCAAATTCAACTAAAATAGTCAGCGGTAAAAGTGCAGCAGGGACACCCATTGACTCCATATAGCCTGCCGTTGCTCCATAAGCCGTCAGCTTACCCCAGCCTGCAATAATGAAAATATAAGCCATTAGGATACGAGCGATCAGTGTCACCGTATTCTCTACACCTGACTGAGTGACGATATTTTTTACAACAACATTTGGATTTAACATGATTGTTTTACTCTGTTTGTTTTTAACATAAGAACAGTGTATGTATCTTTTATATTGCAATAAACATCAAATTAGTGAATGCATTGTTCTATATTTGCAACAAAAACCATGAATTTCTGTTTATTTTTTTACTTATCACGCTTCGATCGCTGTTACTAATTAATTTGCTTTTTATACTGACATTCTATAACCGCACTGCTAGGATTTAGCTCAAATTTATACTGTTAAAAGTTTCATGGAACTGATTGATTTTATTCTGCACGTTGACGAACATCTTTTAGAATTTATCAAAAACTATGGTGTATGGATATATGCCATTTTGTTTTTAATTATCTTTGTTGAAACAGGTCTGGTCGTCATGCCATTTTTGCCAGGCGACAGTTTGCTTTTCGCTGCGGGTGCTTTGGCTGCTTCAACTGGAGCGATGGACCCATGGTTATTGGGTATACTGCTATTTATTGCGGCGGTATTGGGCGATACCTTAAATTATCATATTGGTCGTTATATCGGCCCACGTGTTTTTGAAACCAATTCTCGCTTCATCAATAAAAAACATCTACTTCAAACACAGCAATTTTTTGAGCGCCATGGTGGTAAAACCATTATTTTTGCTCGCTTTGTTCCTTTTGCACGAACCTTTGCACCTTTTGTTGCGGGTGCTGGCAGCATGAATTATAAGTATTTTTTAACCTATAATGTCGTCGGTGCGTTCTGTTGGATTGCATCATTTATTACATTAGGTTATTTGTTTGGAAACATGCCCATTGTGAAAGATAATTTCACCCACTTAATTTTCGGTATTATTATCATCAGTATTCTACCGGGAATTATTGGCTTTATTCGCCAGAAAATCAAAAGCAATAAAGCTTAAAAAGCTTTAAGTAGTTGTTTTAAAAGAATCGAAAAATCATTGGTAGCATACAAATCATCAGCAACATTGCCGATCCTTTATATAAATGATCGGCATTAATTCCTATCAGATTTCCTGCTAGCAACGCACGTCCAAAGATCATCCAAAATATTGAAACTGGAATAAGCACAACGGTAAAGACAGCAAATACAAGTATTGAATTTTCGGCAGAATTCCATGTTTCTACGGGAAAAATACCCGCAGCCAACAGTAGCGTTTTTGGATTTTTTAAGGTCGAGATAAACAGCTTAGCCCGACTAATTTGCTGATGGTGTTGATAATGTTTCTGTAAGTGCGAGCTTTTCCATAAGTGAAAGGCTAACCACAATACATATGCCACACTACACACATGCAAAATAATATTTAAAGCTGGCCAAATCGGGTCAAATAAATGAATGAACAGTGCCCATAAACCTATGCCATAGGCATAACCCAACCATTCAACAGGAATGAATGAGATTGTTTTTAAAACACCTTGTTGATGTGTTGAACTGGCTAATAAAGCATTTGTAGGCCCTGGAATAAGTAACACTGCGATCATCGCCAAAACAAAAAACCAACTCTCAATCATAGATATACCCATTAACCTTACATGGTCGCCACCTTAAACGAATTTAGTGTAGACAAACAAGTTTTATAATTAAGGCTAAACTTTAAAAGATGAAGAAATTAAGGAGAGAAAATTATAATATTATGTTTTTTATAATATTTTATTGAAACATTTTGCTAAAATTTAATTGCCTGCCACCACAGCATTGTGATGACAAGCAGTCTGAAAGTTATGATTTAGGACGTTGCTTGACGATAATTGGACAGCCCTTGAATTGAGCAGCTTGTACAATTGCATCTTGCTGACCGAGTACATTGGCAAGTTCAGTGTTTTTGGTATTCATCGATTGTCCCATATTCACTGAAATCGAAGGACCAAAGCCCCATCCACCTCTACCCCATCCACCACCGAGTCCTAGACCAACACCTACACCTGTGCGTTTCGGTGTTTGAACCCCATTTTCGATATAAAGCTGGATACGATTATATTCAGCTTGTAATTGTTGGCAGTTCAATGCTTGGTATTGTGTTGGAGAAACATAGCTTGGTTTAACCGTAGATGCACATGCACCTAATAACATCGACGCTGCCAACACAGGCATCCAATATAATCGTTTCATAAGATTCTCTTATTTATTTGATTCAATCTCGCCAAACAAGGTGACATAAGCTTGCGTCAATTTATGTTCAGATGCTAAATGAATCAAAGGTAAATTCTTTTGATGTGATTCTTTCATTAAGACAGAAGGTGGCAACATGCTTTCTAGCACTGGTAAGCCTTCATCTTTTAATTGCTGAACCACTTCACGTGGCAATTTTGCTTGAGATTGGAACTGGTTCACAACGATTCCCTCAATCTCTAAGCGATCATTATGATCATCTTGCGTTTCGAGTACGTTTTCAATCAAAGTTTGTAACGCACGTTTAGAAAACACATCACAATCAAAAGGGATCAACACGCGATCAGAAGAAATTAAAGCAGACAAAGTAAAGAAGTTAAATGCAGGTGGCGTATCAATGAAAATACGATCATAACGCGCACTCAGCGACTGAATTGAATCGCGCAATTTATAAATTTTATGCTTGGTTTCTAAAGCATGTTCAAGCGCACCTAGGCTTGGACTCGCAGGAATAACATCTAAGTTATCAAATGCAGTACGGTGAACGTAACTATCTAAACCTTTACTACGTGGTGCTTTCAGAATTGATCCAATTGCATTTCCAATCAATCCTTTTTGCTGAGTTGCAGCTAAAGTGTCTTCGAAGAAATTTTCAATATTAGGCTCTAACGCTGCTTTATCAGCAGAATATGTCGCATCTTCACCTAAAAGGTACTGGCTTGAATTTGCTTGTGGATCGAGATCAATCACCAACGTTCTTAAACCTTGTTTAGCGCTAATCGCCGCCAAATTGACTGTAATGCTCGACTTCCCCACACCACCTTTTTGGTTAAATACCACACGCGTTAACATGATTTCCCTCTACAATATTTTTTGTAAACTGCACGCAGTTTAACCTAGAGCCAAAACAATTACTAAAACAATGTCAAACAATTAAGCAAAAACAGGTTTAATCATCACCAAGCCAAGAATACCAATTAATGCGACCGATCCGATCAATAAACCAGCGCGACGTTGCACCAAAAGAATAGTGTCGTCATTTTTATAGGTTTTGATCAATGATGACCACAGTACAAAAAACAGAATGACTTTGGCATAAAACCAAGGTTTTACATCAAAATTATTCATAAATAAGAGCGTTGCACCTGTAACGATAATCAATGTTAAAGAGAGATGCTGCATTCCAACTAAGCTTTTGCGTGCATTTGCATTAGGTTGCTGATTTTTAACATCAATAAATAAAGTCGCAGCGCGTGCAACAAAGACTAGTATCAACAAACTTACTGCTGACATATGAATGATTTTAGTAATTAAGTGAGCGTCCATAATCAACCTTTAGTTTTTTGGTGCATGTGCACAATCTGGGCTTGCTGGTGCTTGTCCTTGCCACTCAGTCGGAATATAGGCATGAATTGCTAGCGCATGGATTTTGCCTGGACTCATCAGCTCAGCCGCAACCGCATAAATTTTTTGATGGCGTTGTACTAAACGTAAGCCTTGAAATGCTTCGCTCACTACAATAACTTTAAAATGAGATTCTTTACCCGGAAAATAACCACCGTGTCCTGCTGACTCGTTGATCACTTCAAGGTGAGTTGGAGTGAGGCTATTTATACGTTCAATCAATTGTTGTTCTAAAGTCATCAGTCACTCGGTAGGTCAGATTGCGATAGCTTACTAGTATACATGAGCACCGTTTCAGTAAAATGCTTATACAAAATTTCACTTTTTTAGATTTTTTCTGCTAGAAGTGCTTTTATTTTATGCAATTAATCATTTTCTTTGCATAAAATTATTGACCCTATTTTTGCTTAATGTATTATACACGGCATGCGGGAATAGCTCAGTTGGTAGAGCATAACCTTGCCAAGGTTGGGGTCGGGAGTTCGAGTCTCCTTTCCCGCTCAAATTTTTTAGTGTAAGTTTTCGTAAAAACTGCTCAATAAGCGGGAATAGCTCAGTTGGTAGAGCATAACCTTGCCAAGGTTGGGGTCGGGAGTTCGAGTCTCCTTTCCCGCTCCAGATTCAAAAAAAGCCCTCATCGAAAGATTAGGGCTTTTTTCTTATCTATACATTTAGCAGCTAAGGCTGTTCGGTAATCTTCGTTTTTAAATCTAGTTCATTTGATTGCTGATAAGTTTGCGCAATTCGGTCACGCGGCATAAAGGTTGTCGCAATAATTGCAACCACTGCCATCGAACCGATATAAATCATAATCAAATATGGATTGCCACTACCGACGCTCAATAACTTGGTTGCAATCAAAGGTGCAACACCACCACCCAATACACCTGCTAACTGCACTGAAATTGAGATGCCACTATATCGAATTTCAGCAGGGAACTGCCGTGCGAACAATTGTGCTTGTGGTGCATACATAATTGGGAACACCACACCAATGGCCAAAACAATCGCAGTCCACACCAGTACAGGGTCTTTGGTGTTTAACATACTAAAGAATGGATAGCTAAATACTGCCAGCACACACAAGCCAAACATAAACATATTGCGTTGACCTACCTTATCGGACAGATGTCCACACAATGGGGTCATAAATAGAATGACTGCTGCACCACAAATGGTGGCAAATAAAATCTCTTGTCGAGGGATTCCAAGTTGAGTCGTGGTATAAGCCAAAGTAAATGTTGATGCAATATAAAACCACGCATTTTCAGCAGCACGTGCCACAATAATCGTAATCAACTGTTTTGGATGTTGTTTGAACACCTGTAACGCAGGAACTTTAATATTCTCAGCTTGCTCTTTGACTTTCTCAAAGTCAGGTGACTCAGGTACTTTGACGCGGATATACCAGCCTACAGCCAGTAATACGATACTTGCGATGAATGGAATGCGCCAGCCCCAACTAAACAGTGCTTGTTCAGGCAGTAAGGATACTAAACCGAGCGCAATTGAAGCCAGCATTAAACCACCACCTGTACTGGCTTGAGGTAAACTGCCCCAAAATCCTTTTTTGCCCTCAGGTGCATGTTCAACTGCCATCAGCACAGCACCGCCCCACTCTCCACCCATAGCCATACCTTGGATAAAACGCAAGATGACCAAGCAAATCGCAGCCCAATAGCCAATTGATTCATAGGTAGGCAACAGTCCAATCAATACAGTTGGAATACCCATCAGCATCAAAGTCAGTAACAACATGGACTTACGACCAATCTTGTCACCAAAATGTCCAAACACTAAACCACCTAAGGGTCGTCCTATAAAGCCTACTGCATAGGTACCAAATGCTGCGAGTACGCCTGTCAGTGGGTCAAGATTTGGGAAAAATAATTTATTGAAAATCAGTGCCGCCGCTGCACCATAGATAAAAAAGTCATACCACTCGATGGTGGTACCCACCATACTGGAGATACCTGCCAAACGATGTGATGACTTTTTAGGATGTGAACCGTTTCCATGTAATGTTTGCATCTTCATTTTCCTTTCTTGGAAATTTTTATTCTGAATTTTTATGCTGATGATCATGCTTGATCAAAAGTCTACGTCCTGTTTGTATTTCTCCTTTGTGATAACAATCGGATGAGCCGTACTTTTAGCTCAGCTTTTCTAATATTTGCTCTAGTTCTGGATTGGCTTGTTTCCATTGCGGTTGTTTATCTTTATCGACAATCAGTGCACGCACGCCTTCAATAAAGTCACCATGCTCAAACCAAATATCCTGCAAATCACGCTCAAGTTGCATGCATTGTTGCAAAGAAAGTCCGCGTCCAAGATGTTGTAGTTTCAAGCTGGTTTGTTTTGCCACAAAAGAGCGTTGTTGCAGTAGATGCAGTAATTTGCTTGCCCATGCGTGTAACTGCTCATCTTGTTCATTTGCAAGACTTTGCTCAATCTCATCCAAATGTTGAAAACCGAAATGTTTACGAATCGCTTCAGCATGCTGTTTTAGTTCACTTTCTGCTGGGCGGGTGATAAAGCAACTGACAATGTGTTCAATGTTTTGTTGGTTTAAATCAGTTTCTGCAATCAATGCATCTTGCAAGGCTTGCAGTTTTTCGCTCGGTACATGATAGTCAATCAAGTCCAAATAAAGGGCATCACTACTACTGATTTGCTCACCTGTAATCGCCATATACATGCCAATGTCATCCAAGCGCGATAAGAAATGAGTAGCGCCGACATCTGGGAAAAAACCAATCGCTGTTTCAGGCATGGCAAAGCGTGATTTTTCACTACTCACAATGATGTGGCAGGCTTGCGCTAAGCCAAAACCACCACCAAGCACATAACCATCGAGCAGAACGATGACAGGTTTATGGTACTCCCGTATGCTGGTGAGCATCTTATATTCGGCACTAAAATACCCCTGATGATCTGTCGTGCCCAGTTTATAACTGTCATACAGATAGCGAATATCGCCTCCTGCACAAAAGGCTTTCGGGCTGTTCGATTTGATTAAAATCGCTTGGATAGCAGCATCATCTCGCCAAAGCTCAAGTTGGGCTCGAATCCCCTCAATCATCTCTAGTGATAATGCATTCAGATGTGTCACTCGATCTAAGGTGATCATGCCTAGACCACCTTGTTGCTCAATCATTAAGTGATTTTCTTTGTTCATTTTATTGATCTCTTATTGATTTTTAAAATTTGCCTGCCGCTTTTCTACAAACGCCTGCATGCCTTCTTTTTGGTCCGCAGTGGCAAAAATAGAATGGAACATGCGTCGTTCAAATCGTAATCCTTCGGTCAAATTGACTTCAAAAGCACGATTAATAGTTTCTTTCAGCATCATGTTTGCGGTCAGCGAACGTGTCGCAATTTGTTCCGCAACTTGTAGGGTTTGTTCGAGTAGGTCTTCTTTGTTGAATACACGTGCAACCAAACCACTTAACTCAGCTTCTACTGCACCCATTTGTCGAGCGGTGAAGCACATTTCCATGGCTTTGGCTTTACCAATGGCATGAGTTAAACGTTGTGTTCCTCCAATTCCCGGAATTACGCCCAAAGTCACTTCTGGTAGGCCGAACTTGGCATTCTCAGCGCAGTAGATAAAGTCACACATCAGTGCCAATTCACAACCACCACCCAAAGCATAACCACTCACCGCAGCAATCAAAGGTTTACGGCGTTGGGCAATACGATCAGCAAGATGGAAAAAATCATCAAAATAAATATCAGGAAAATTCAGCTGTGCCATTTCCTTAATATCCGCGCCTGCTGCAAAAGCTTTTTCTGAACCTGCTAATACGATACAACCAATCTCACGATCCTTTTCCAGTTGGTCGAGGGCTTGATTCACTTCACTGATCAATTCACTGTTTAGCGCATTTAAAGCTTTAGGACGATTGAGGGTAATTAACCCTACACCATTACGCTTTTCCAATAAAATAGTTTGCCACTGCATCATTCAATCCTTGTTTGAGTTTTATAGACTACGTGCGATCACTAAACGTTGAATATCGCTAGTACCTTCATAAATCTGACAAATTCGTGCATCACGATAAATTCGCTCGATTGGAAAATCTTTCAGATAGCCATAACCACCAAAGACCTGTAAGGCACTTGAACAAACACGCTCTGACATTTCAGAAGCAAATAATTTGGCCATCGATGCTTCATTCAAACAAGGCTGACCCGCTTCTTTGAGACGTGCAGCATAATGAACCAGTTGTCGTGCAGCTTCGATCTCTGTTGCCATACTAGCAAGACGGAAGGCGATTGCTTGATGCTCGAAAATTGGTTTACCAAATGTCAGACGTTCTTTGGCATAGTGCGTGGCTTCTTCTAAAGCTGCACGCGCCAAACCCACTGCTTGTGCTGCAATCCCGATACGACCACCTTCCAAATTGGCAAGTGCAATTTTCAGACCCTCACCTTCTTTACCCAACATCAAACTTTTATGCACACGTACATCGGTCAAAGCAATCTGACAGGTATCCGAAGCATGTAAACCTAACTTTTCTTCGACACGAATGACCTCGTACCCCGGTGTATCACGTGGCACGAGAAAAGCACTCATACCCTTTTTACCTGCGCTTGGGTCAGTCACGGCGAAGACGATAATCACCCCTGCATTATGACCGGAAGTAATAAACTGCTTTGCACCATTCAGAATATAATCATCACCATCTTTAACTGCGCGGGTTTTGATGGCTGCGGCATCTGAACCTGTGTGCGGTTCGGTTAATGCAAATGCGCCGATCATTTCACCTTGTGCTAAGGGCTTTAAAAAGCGTTCTTTTTGCTCGTCATTACCAAATTTTAAAATAGGTACACAGCCCACCGAGTTATGCACGCTCATAATGGTCGAGGTCGCACCATCTGCTGCTGCAACTTCTTCAAGTGCTAGTACATAGGCCAAATTGCCCGTATCTGACCCACCCCATTGCTCTGGGACTAGCATTCCCATAAAACCAAGTTGCCCCATCTGCGCCAAGGCAGCTTTGGGAAAAGTACCATTTCGGTCCCAATCACTGGCATTCGGTTTAATTTGTTCTTGGGCGAAGCTTTTCGCCATATCACGAATTAACAATTGTTCTTCGGTAAATTGCATTGTTGTTTCCCTTACCCTGCTTTTGCTTGTTGCTTATCAATTTCCTGATTGCGCAATAAAAAACGTTGGATTTTACCACTCGGCGTCTTCGGCAACTCGGTGACAAACTCCACTAGACGTGGATATGCATGTGCAGAAAGACGTTTTTTCACAAATTGGCTTAATTCTTCTGCCAAAGCAACTGTAGACTGTACACCTGCCGCTAAAATCACAAAGGCTTTAACCAGTTCGGTACGATCTGGATCAGGCACACCAATCACCGCGGCTTCAATTACCGCATCATGTTCAAGCAAAGCACTTTCAACATCAAATGGACCGATGCGATAACCAGATGTGGTGATCACATCATCGCTACGTCCCACAAAACTCATACTGCCATCACTATGTAACTCAGCGGTATCGCCTGTTAAGTAATAATTGCCAACAAAAGGTGATTTACGGCTTTCTTTATAACCACCAAACCACATCATTGGCGACTGGCTGATATCCACCGCTAAAATTCCGGCAGTGTCTGGCGGAAGCTCTTCGCCTTGTTCATTGACCACAGCAACCCGATAACCCGGACTTGGAAAACCTGCCGCACCTGCACGTATTTCATGGCTTAAACCGTGATGGTTACAGACCACCATACCCACTTCAGTTTGTCCGTAATGATCGTAAATCGGCGCATCTAAAACTTGTTTGAACCAGCGAATCACTTCTGGATTCAGTGGCTCACCTGCACTACTGACCACACGGAACTGACCTTTTAACGGCGCCATTTGTGCTGGATCAGCAGCCATCATCATACGATAAGCCGTTGGTGCACCTGCCAAGTTGGTGATTTGATAATCCTTGACGATTTGACACAAACTATCTGTACTGAATCCACCTTCATAGAACAACGTCGCATGTCCCAAGAATAACGGCCCAGTAATCGCATAGTACAAACCATAGGCCCAACCCGGATCAGCAATATTCCAAAAGACATCATCTTCAGTTAAGCCAATCGCATCTTGCATATAGCGACCAAATGCAATCAAGGCTTTTAGTGGAACTTCGAGCGGTTTTGCAGGTCCAGTAGTACCTGAGGTAAACATCAATAAGAACGGATCATGCAAATTACGCATGACTAATTCGCATTGATCAGACTGCTGATTCAGCTCCTGCCAAAAATTAAAATCGCTGGATTTGAGCGCTGAACCCTCTGTATCAGCAACAGTCACGATGGCAGGACATTGTTCAACTTCATCGAGCTTGCTGCGATTGCCCACATCTGTGACGACTAACTTGCTTTGTGCAAGTTGAATGCGATGCTCAATCGCTTTCGGTCCAAAAGCCGTAAACAGCGGTTGATATACGGCTCCAATTCGCCAAGCAGCAAAGATCGTCACGATCAGTTCAGGCGTTCTCGGTAATAAGCCCGAAATACGGTCACCTGCTTGCACACCTTGTGATTTTAGAAAATTAGCAAATTGACTGGACCACTGTTTTAGTTGAGCAAAGCTATATTGCTCCTTGCGTCCATCTTTGCCTTGCCAATACAAGGCGATTTTTTCACCGTCTACATGTCGGTCACAACACTCAAAGCACGCATTGAGTGCATCCACCGAACCTGACAACATGTGTTGAGCCGTATTTTCAAAATCAAATGCTTGTGCCACATCTTTATAATTCAACATCTCTATTCCCTCAGTCTGGATTTGTAGTTATTCACGACAGAGTTTCATGATTCAAAGCCATCCTATGGCTTCGTGCTTATAGCTTGGTACTTAGACTTCTTCTGGAAGGTACTGCTGGATAATGCTGGAGAAATCCAAATGCGCATTTCCACGCATACACATCTGCTGATACATCTGCTGCACCATACCACCTAACAAAATAGGCTGTTTGACCTGACCTGCCGCTTCAACTGCCAGACCTAAATCTTTGAGCATCAGTTGTGTCGCAAAACCATCTTGGTAGCCACGAGAAGCAGGTGCATTTTCATTGATATGTGGCCACGGGTTACAGATCTCTGAACTCCAACAACGCCCACTTGAGGTGTTCACCACACCTGCCAATGCTTGCGGATCAATCCCCAGTTTCGCACCCAATGCCATGCCCTCTGCCACAGCAGCCATCGAGATTCCAAGAATTAAGTTATTGCAAATCTTGGCAATTTGCCCCGCACCGACCTCGCCACAATGGATGACATTTTTACCCATGTGGCTGAGCACAGGTTTGACTTCCTCAAAGGTCTGATCATTGGCACCCACCATAAAAGTGAGAGTGCCTGCTTGCGCGCCAATAGTGCCACCTGACACAGGCGCATCACAGATGTGAACATTTTTAGTTTGCGCAAGCGCAGCGATGTCTTTGATGGTCTGTGGGTCAATGGTACTGCTATCAATACACAATGCCCCTGCCTTCAAGACTTCCAGCACGCCCTCCTCACCGAGGTAAACCTCTTTGACATGCTTGGCTGCTGGTAACATGGTGATCACCACATCTGCTTGTTGGGCTGCTGCTTGTGGACTGTCGCAGACCACACCACCTGCTTCAGCAAAGTGTTGATTCGCTACGTCGCTGAGGTCATAACCATAGACTGTGAGTCCCGCTTTGAGCAGGTTATGGGCCATTCTGCCGCCCATATTTCCAAGACCGATAAAGGCGATATTCATCCCTGATTCCCCCTTAACGTAAACTAATGGTGGTATTTACACCGCCAACTTCATGGCTATCTTCAAACCAACGACTAGTAATGGTTTTGGTTTGTGTATAGAACTGTACCGCTTGCTTACCATAAGGACCTAAATCACCTAGTTTTGAACCACGCGAACCTGTAAAACTAAAGAATGGCACTGGCACAGGAATTGGAATATTGATCCCCACTTGACCAATATCAATTAAGTTTTGGAAGTTACGTGCTGTCGCACCACTTTGAGTAAAGAGTCCAACACCATTACCAAATGGATTGGCATTGATCAGCTCAATCGCTTCTTCCAAGGTATCAACAGAAATAATTGCCAATACAGGGCCAAAGATTTCTTCTTTATAGATGCGCATGTCTGTGGTCACGCCATTAAAAATGGTCGCTCCAACAAAATTACCTGACTCATAACCTTTAACTTGCACATCACGACCATCGAGTAACAGCTCTGCGCCTTGCTCGACACCACTATTGATCAAATCAATCACACGCGCTTTGGCACGTTGAGAAATGACAGGTCCGATATCTGTATTCGGCTCATGTCCTGCATTAACTTTTAATGTTTTGGCTTTTTCAACCAGCTCTTGAACCCATTGCTTACTTTCACCTACCATCACAGCAACTGAAAGTGCCATGCAACGCTGTCCTGCTGCACCAAAAGCCGCACCGACCAAAGCATTAAGGGTTTGTTCTTTGTTGGCATCAGGCATCACCACCACATGGTTTTTCGCCCCCATCATCGATTGCACACGTTTGCCATGTTGCCCTGCGAGGTTATACACATGCGTACCCACCGCAGTTGAACCGACAAAGGAAATCGCTTTAATGTGTGGATGTGTACAGAGACGATCGACTACTTCTTTGCCGCCATGAACCACATTTAACACACCAGCAGGTACACCTGCTTGAATCGCAAGTTCGACCAACATCATCGTGGTTAATGGGTCTTGTTCAGAGGGTTTAAGTACAAAGGTATTGCCACAAACAATCGCCATTGGGAACATCCACAATGGAATCATGGCTGGGAAATTAAAAGGAGTGATCCCCGCACAAACACCCAATGGTTGTTGCAAAGTATAGGTATCTACACCACGTGCTACGCCTTCGATGTACTCGCCCATTTGCAAAGTACCGACAGAACAAGCGTGTTCAACCACTTCTAAACCACGTTGGATATCACCTTCTGCATCTGCTAAGGTTTTGCCTTGCTCAGCAGTCAGTACTTTCGCGATCTCTTTCATGTTGGCACGAATCAAGTCTTGTAGCTTCAGCATAATACGCATACGTGCTTGAATCGGTGTTTGACGCCAAGTGGCAAAAGCATCTTGTGCAGCTTGAATCGCTGCATCCACTTCCTGAGTCGTCGCAAAAGGCACACGACCGATGACTTCCTGTGTCGCAGGATTGACGATATCTTGCCATTGTTGGGTTTCAGACTCGATCAACTGTCCATTAATGAGTAGCTTAGCTGTGTCCAGCTCGATTTTCTGGATTGTATTCATAACCTCTCCATAGGCCTATTTTTATTGTGTTCAGATGTTCGAAAATAGCGATTCGTCGTATTTTCTTTTTTTAACATTTGTTTGAGACTAGCAAAGAATGCTTTGACCACCAACGCAAATTCATGCACGATTGATGTGCAAATATGCACAGGGATGACAATAACAATGAAAGTGGATTGGGATCATCTACAGTTTTTTCTGGTTTTAGCAAGAACCAAAACCTTGACCAATGCAGCACGCATTATTGGCGTGGAACACAGTACCGTAGCTCGACGGATTCAAGCATTGGAGCTGGCTTTAGGCATGACTTTGTTCAAGCGTGAAGCATCAGGTTATGAACTAACGATGGAAGGATTAGCCCTTGTTCCGCAGGTTGAGCAAATGGAGCAGGCTTTTCTTCAGATTGAGAAACCGCATCAACCTTTGCAAGGTCGTGTGCGAATTGGCACACCTGAAGGATTTGGTACCGCATTTCTTGCACGACTATTGGCAGAGTTTTCGATTCACTATCCTCAACTCACGATTGACCTGATTCCTGTGCCAAAGATGATTAAGCTCTCGCATCGTGAAGCGGATATTGTGGTGTCTATTGATCGACCAACGTCTGGACCTTATATCATCACGCGACTGTCAGATTACTCATTAAAGATTTATGGCAGTCAAAACTATCTGTCTCAACATCCACCAATTCGTGGATTAGAGGATTTAACCCAACATCGTTTTGTTAATTATATTGATGATTTGGTCTATAGCCCTGAGCTGTATTGTCTAGAACGCTTACCCTTAAAACTCACCGCAAATTTTCGCAGTAGCAGTATTTTGGCACAGCAAATCGCAGTAAGTGCAGGTGCTGGATTGGCAATTTTGCCGAAATTTTTAGCCCATGATAAACCTGAACTTCAGGATGTTTTAGCTGAACAAGTACGTTTTAATCATACTTTCTGGATGCTTACCTTTGTAGATTTACAGCATGAGCCACGGATAAAACTGGTCTGGGATTATTTACGTAAACAGGCTGATAAATATCAGCATTTATTGGTTGATTAATACTTCTCAGCGTAGATATAAAAAGAGCCGATCTAGTTAGATCAGCTCTTTTTATGGGAGATGCAAATGAATCGATTAAGCTAATTCACGTCCAAGTTTACGCATACGTGGTTTGTATAATACTCGATACGTTACCGCTAAAATCACCACCCACAACGGACTCACATAGAGTGCTTTCAGAGTGTCAGGTTCAAGTGCCAAAATCACCAAAGCGAATAACAAGAATGCGATCACGACATAAGACATGAACACACCACCCGGCATTTTAAATTTTGACTGTTCATGCAACTCTGGGCGTAATTTGCGATAACGGATGTAGCAGACCATAATCAAGCTCCATACACTAATAAACAGAATTACACACAGCGAACTTGCCAAAGTGAATGCTTCCATTGTGTTCGGAACAAAATACTGAAGTACAGCTCCACCCATGATAAATACGCATGAGAAGATCAGACCATTTGCAGGCACCGCACTTTTGGATAAGCGACCAAATGAATTCGGTGCCTGACCATCTTTAGATAAACCGAACAACATACGACTGGTAGAGAAAACACCACTGTTCATCGACGACATCACCGAAGACAACACCACTAAATTCATGATGATCGCTGAGGTTACGATCCCCGCATTCAGGAATAACTCAACGAATGGGCTTTTATCTGCGCGAATTTGATCCCACGGTGTCACAGCCATCACCACTAATAAAGCTAGGACATAGAACAAAATAATACGAATCGGAATCGCATTAATCGCTTTAGGAAGATTCTTATGAGGATCTTTGGTTTCCGCCGCAGTGGTTCCAATCAACTCCACACCGACAAAGGCAAAAACGGCAATTTGGAAACCAGCCAAGAAGCCATCAACACCTTTCGGAAACATACCACCATGCGACCAAATATTATTGAGTGAAGCCACTGTGCCATGAGGTGCGGTAAAATGACTAAAAATCATATAGCCCCCAACCCCAATCAAGCCAATAATCGCCAAGATTTTAATCAGTGCGAACCAGAACTCGACTTCACCAAACAATTTGACGGTAAGTAAATTCAATGCCAAAACGAATAATACGCAGCCTGCACTAATCAGTGCCTGTCCCATTGGAGTAAACATCGTTCCATCGGGCAGCCAAAAACCGAGATAATTAATCACGGCGGCTAAGTCCGCAATACCGACCAAAACCCAACCTAACCAATAGGTCCAACCCAAATAATATCCTGCCCACGGTCCAATCAGATCGTGTGCCATATCAACGAAAGATTTGTATTGTAAATTGGCAAGCAACAATTCACCGAGTGCTCGCATCAAAAAGAAGAACATGCCACCAATAATCATGTAAATAAACAAGATTGATGGGCCAGCAAGGGAGATGGTTTTTCCTGAACCCATGAACAGTCCAGTCCCAATCGCGCCACCAATGGCAATCAATTGCAAATGGCGATTGGAAAGTTTTCGTTGTAAGTCTTGAGGTGCATCATCACCTGAAGACTGATTATCTATCACCGTCATAAAAAAGTTCCTTTTTACTATTTCCTAAAATGAATCGGTCGCTAATTTATGAGCTTAACCAGCTGTCCTTTATAAATGACCCATTCATTTTGACTGCAAGAAAATACGTATTTGCCTTGCTTTTATCTATAACAAATACGTTACTTTTCTTCTTTTTTAATCTCATTTAAACAAAAATAAAGCGATTCGCTTTATTTTTGTGCTGCAATCACTGCAATTTCAATCAACCAATTTGGATTGACCAAATCAGCTTGAATCGTAGCGCGTGATGGCGCTACACAGTCTTTTAACCAATCGACATAGATCGCATTGACTGTCGGAAAATCTGAGAGATCTTTTAAAAACAATTGAACCGACAATAAGCGTGATTTATCGCTATTTGCCGAAGCCAAGAGCTGCTCAATCGTCGCCAGAATATCTCGAGTCTGTCCTTCAATATCGAGGTCTGGATTTTTAGGCACTTGTCCTGAGAGATACACCACCTTATTAAAAACGGTGACGGCACTCATGACTTCGCTCGTGTTTATTTTCTGGATATCTGAATGTGACATGATGAATTCCTTAATCTTGAATAATAAATGGTACGCGTGCAGTTACGCCGCACATAAGCTCATAGCCCACTGTGCCTGAAGCCGCGGCAACATCATCAATGGATAGAATTTGACCTGTTTTGGATGTCCCCCAAAGCACAACTTCACTGCCAATTTCAGCATTCGGAACTGGCGTTAGATAGACTGCCAACATATCCATGCTGACTCGCCCAATGGTTCGGGTACGGATTCCATTGACTAACACTGGCGTGCCTGTAGGAGAAATACGCTGATAACCATCAGCGTAGCCACACGCAACAATGCCAATGGTCATTGCATGCGCAGTAACAAAATTCGAGCCATAACCGACACTTTCATTGGCATTTAACTGTTGGATTGCGATCAGTTCACTACGCAGACTCATGGTCGGTGTAAGTCCCCAATCTTGGATACTATGCTGAGGAAAATCAGGAGAACTTCCGTACAGCATGATGCCGCCACGGACATAATCGGAGTGTAGTTGAGAGGGATATCTGAGGATGGCAGCACTATTACTCACTGATCTTTCGCCAGGTAAATCCTGAATCGCGCTTTCAAATTCTGCGAGTTGATAGTCCACGCCAGCTTGACCGAAACGCTCCCCATCGGCATCAGAGAAATGCGTCATATGGGTGATGTTGGAAACATTATTGAGGCGTTGCAGATGCTGCCAAATTTTACGGTATTGTAGAGGCTTGAAACCTAGACGGTTCATGCCACTGTTCATTTTTAAGAAAATATCAAACTGAGCTGGATAGATATGCTGCTGTATCCATTCAACTTGATGCTCACTATGTACAGTGAAACTCAACTGATATTGAGCACAGTCAAATAAATCCTGTGGCGAAAAAATCCCTTCCAGCAATAGGATTGGACCTGTCCAACCTAATGCACGCAAACGTTTCGCCTCGTCTATATCAAGTAAGGCAAAACCGTCCGCAGTTTTTAAAGCATCGTAAACTCGTTCGATTCCATGTCCATAGGCATTGGCTTTGACCACTGCAAACACCTTGCTGTTTGGAACAGAAGTTCTCACGACCTCAAGATTTTGGCGCAAAGCCTGAGTATGAATGACCGCAGTAATTGGGCGAGGCATAATCAACGTCCTTGTATAATCAAATTATGCCGCGTGTGAATAACGCTGGATTGATAAACCATCCGTACTAATCTCGGTACGATGATTCATCACCAAATCACTAATCAATTTGCCTGAACCACATGCCATGGTCCAACCTAAAGTGCCGTGACCCGTATTTAAGAACAAATTTTTATATTTGGTTGCACCAATAATCGGTGTACTGTCCGGTGTCATTGGACGTAAACCTGTCCAGAATGATGCTTGTTGTAAGTCACCACCTGGGAATAAGTCTTGGGTGACCATTTCCAAAGTTGCACGACGATCATCATTCAAACCTAAGTTAAAGCCACTTAATTCCGCCATACCACCCACACGGATACGTTGGTCGAAACGTGTGATCGCAACTTTATAGGTCTCATCTAAAACAGTTGATTGCGGAGCAAATTTTGGTTCAACAATTGGAATTGTCAATGAATAGCCTTTCACAGGATAAACAGGCAGATTCAATTGCAAAGGCTTTAAGAAATCGCGTGAATAACTACCAAAGGCAAGTACGAAACGATCAGCCGTTAAAATCGCACCGTTGACCATCACACCTTTAATTTCGTCACCTTCAACGATCAGATGCTCCACGTTTTGATCGAATTTAAATTCGACACCTAAGTCTTGCGCCACTTTCGCCAAGGCATTGGTGAATAAATAACAATCACCTGTCTCATCGTTCGGCAAATGTAAACCACCTACTAATTTATCGGTGTGTGCCAATGCTGGTTCTACACTGCCCAGTTCTTGAGCATTGAGTAAATTAAAATCAACACCACACTCTTTCAGTACTTGGATGTCTCGTTGCACTGCCTCGAGTTGTGCTTCATTACGAAACACTTGTAAGGTACCTTTAGAACGATTTTCGTAATGGATGCCTGTTTCACTTCTCAGTTGACGCAAACAATCTCGACTGTATTCAGCCACACGCATCATGCGCTCTTTATTGACTGCATAACTTTGAGGATTACAGTTTTTCAGCATTTGAGCCATCCACTGGAGCTGCCACATACTGCCATCGACATTGATGGCAAGCGGTGCATGATGTTGAAACATCCATTTCACAGCTTTGAATGGGATCCCCGGTGCAGCCCACGGTGTTGAATATCCTGGCGAGATTTGCCCAGCATTACCAAAACTGGTTTCTTTTGCTGGACCAGACTGACGATCAAGTACAGTCACTTGGGCACCTTGTTGCGCAAGATAGTAAGCACTTGCTACACCAATAACACCACTTCCTAAAACGATGACGCGCATAATAGGTCCCTCTCGCCCACTAGTTTATTTAACTAGTATATTTTTGCTTCAATAGTTTTTTTGACTGTTTTTATGGCTATAATCTAGGTAATTTAATGTTTTTATCATGAAAAAATTAAAATAAAAGGGAATGTTTTATGCGTAAATTAGACCGTATTGATCGCTTGATTTTAGACATTCTGCAACGTGAAGGACGTATCGCGATTAGTGAGTTGGCTTCACGTGTGAATTTATCTACCACGCCTTGTTCAGAACGCGTCAAACGATTGGAACGTGAAGGTATTATTATGGGCTATTACGCTCGGCTTAATCCTGTACATGTAGATCGCAGTCTGTTGGTGTTTTTAGAAATCAAACTATCTGCAAAATCAGGCGATGTGTTTGATCAAGTGGCACGCGATTTAGTCGATATCCCTGAGGTTTTGGAATGTCATCTGATCTCAGGTGAGTTTGATTATTTAGTCAAAGCTCGACTCAAAGAAATGAGTGCTTATCGACGCTTATTGGGTGATTTACTGAAAAAACTGCCTGCTTCGGCATCATCCCATAGTTATGTGGTGATGGAAGAAGTCAAAGAAAGTCTTTACTTAGATGTGAGCAAATAAAAACCACCCAATATTAAGGTGGTTTTTAGTTTGTCATTCGATCCGTTGCTTAGAAATATTTCAAAATCGTAATCTGTTTATTTTGATGCTTAAAGCGTGAAAACCATTGCACCACTGGATAAAGCGCAAAAGACATTGCTATCGTGATGAGCCATAGCATGCACACATGATTGACTGAAAGATAGTCTCCCTGATTTACGCCCCAAATACTGACTGCAATCACATAGACCAACTTCAATACATATAAATGCAATAAATAAAAGAACATCGGCACTGAACCAAATACCACTAAAGGTTTAAACCATCGTTGCTGTTGCCAGCGATCAAATGCCACCAACAAAATCAAGCCCACACCTACATTCCATAAAATGAACAGTAAAGATGGCGGATATTTGGTCAAATTAAAGAAACTCATCAGCGTCAGTTTAAAGGAATCAAAATGTAGCCACGGTTGATCACCATAAGCATTGACGAAGCGCAACAACACAAACAAGCCGATACTGATCAAACCGATACCGAATAAATAGTTATTCCTCTGCTGAGTTGTATATTTTTGACTAAATAAATGTCCTAAGGCATATCCCAATAAAATCACCCCTATCCACGGCAGCACAGGATAAGACGTCCGTAGCTTCACTCCTGCGATCTCAATCCAACCTCGCTCATGTAAGATCAACCAAAGGGTTTGAATGAAAGATCCGTCAGTAAAATGAATGGAGTCTAAAAGATTGTGCCCAAAGATAATGGCAAATGCACTGAGTATAATCACAGGCAAAGGTAAACTGATACATGCGGCGAGCACCACCATGCTAATCCCAATGGCCCAAATCACTTGTAAATAAATCACATCAGGTGGAAAGGTCGCAGTCCAAGCAAAATTAACCAACGTGAGTTCAAGTACAATCAGGAATAAACCACGTTTCAATAAAAATGCACGTGTTTGCTGCACACTTTGTGTTTTGGAATAAAATAAAAATGCTGAAATACCCGTTAAGAATACAAAAATTGGCGCGCACAAATGTGCCAACACACGACTACCAAACAAAGCAGGTTCAGTAACTGCAACATCCATAGGATCAGGGACTTGTTTGTGTAGATAAAATGTTTCTCTGACATGATCAAGTAACATGATCAAAATCACTAAACCACGTAGAGCATCGATCGATTGCAAACGTTGAATATTGTCTTTTAACGTCATAGTAAAGCTAGATTAATTAATGTAATGTTATAGTATTACATTTACTTTCTTTTGTCTTTCTTTGGCTGATTCATTTATGCAATACAAACTCGGGATTTGGTCTTGTTTGGGGCTTGGTTTTTTCTCAACTTTTTCATGGGCAGGCGATCCAACTGCGACTCTTGAGACCATTCGGATTCAAGCAAATAGCACGCTAGAAAGTGACACTCAAAGCACTGCAAGCACAAAATTTTCACATGATGTATTGGATGTGCCTTTTAATCGAGCCTTTATTTCGAAACAACAACTTGAACAACAAGATGTTCAACGAATAGATGATGCATTGACACTGGTCAGTGGAGTTTTTCATCAAAGTACTTTGGGCGGTGGCTTTTGGGATAACTATTCGATTCGTGGTTTTAGCACGGATCCGAACTGGGGTGCGGCAATGATTCGCAATGGTTTAAGTGTTAATCGAGGCATCAGCGCACCCAAAGATATGGTCAATATTGAATCTCTCGATTTCCTCAAAGGTCCCATGGCAGCCTTGTACGGTCGAGGAGAAACAGGTGGTTTATTGAATTTGAATAGTAAGAAACCTGAATGGCAAAATGCGAGTGAAATAAACTTAAGAGCCAACAGCTATGAACAATATCGGATAAGTATCGAAAATACTGCACCACTAAGTGATGAACTTGCTTATCGTTTTGCCGTCGCTCATGAAGATAATCAAAGTTTCCGAGATCATGTCAGCAGCAAACGTTGGTTCTTCTCACCGCAACTCACTTGGAAAATCTCAGATCAAACCCAGCTCGATTTTGATAGTGAATTTACCCAGCAACTTGGTACATTTGATCGTGGCATTAGCACCGTGCAAAAAAAGTTTGTGATGAATCCTAAAACTTTCACAGGTGAACCGAATGATGGTGATATGCGAGTCAAAGATCACTTCTATCAATTGCGTTTGAGCCATGCGTTCAATGATGAATGGAAACTCAACAGCGCGTTAAGCTATAAAGATGCTCAACTTACTGGTTTATCCACTGAACCTCGCCGTATGCAACCCGATGGACAAACCTTAGAGCGTCAACGCCGCTATCGAGATTATCAAAGTGAAGATCTGTTATTTCAGGCAGAATTATTGGGTAAATTTGAGCAATCATGGGCAAAACATGAACTTTTAGTTTCAACTGAAATAGGGCAACTCGATTATCGTCAGTACCAACTACGTCGTAATCATAGTGCCAGCAATCCGAATATCATTAACATTTATCAGCCACAATACGGCCAGTATTCGCCAAGTTTAGCGCCATTTACTGACACTGATGAACGTCAACGTTACTTCGCCCTCAATCTACAAGATCAAATGTTTTTGAATGATCAATGGAGTGTCTTAGTCGGTACTCGTTTTGATCAAGTCGAACAAAAATTTGAAAACCAACTGACCCACAAACAACATCAGCAAACCCTTCATCAAGCCAGCCCACGCTTAGGTGTGAACTTCAAAGCTTCAGATCATTGGGCATTTTATAGTAACTATGGTCGCTCATTTGCCATGAACAGTGGTATGAATCGTGTTGGTGAAAACTTTGCGCCTGAAAAGGGTCAAAGCTATGAAATTGGAAGCAAATATCAGCTTAATGATCGTAGCCTGCTCAGTCTCGCCTTGTTTAAAATGCAGAAACAAAATGTGCTCACTACAGATCGAATCGATCCTAATTTTCAAACGGCTGCGGGTGAAGTCAGTAGCCAAGGAATCGAGTTAGATTTAAATAGCCAACTGAATGATCGTTGGTCAGTCAACGCAAATTATAGTTATACCAATGCACAAATTGAAAAAGACCAAGATATAGCCAAAGGTTCACGTTTAAGTAATATTCCTAAACATCAGGCTGCCGTTTCGAGCAATTTTGAGTTTTTACAACAAGGTGCGGTAAAAGCAGGAATCGGAGGCAATATCAGTTATGTCGGTGAACGTAGTGGGCATAATTTAGATAATGGTTTTAATTTACCAAGTTATACACTGGTCAATCTGAATGCCTATTATTCTCCATCAGATCGCTTGCGTTATCAGTTCAATCTCAACAATCTATTCGATAAAACCTATTACTTGTCTAGTTATAGCGACCTTTGGATTCAGCCAGGCGAACCAATCAACGCCTCACTGTCAGCACAATTTAAATTTTAATCATACTATTCAGCCTGCAAACGCAGGCTGAATCTGTATCATTATTCGTCTTCATCATCATAAATATAGCTCATACAACCCCATCCGTCGTATTCACCATCGAACTCTTGCGCAATTCGCGTCATCCATTCTTCTAAATCTGCAATATCTTCGTATTCCAGCATCATATTGATATGGATATTTAACACCCACATATCTGAACCATCAGAATGTAGCTCTTCTTGAAACAGTGAAATTTTTTGTTCTTGATGCAACAGATGCAAGGCACACTTTTCAACTTGCTCCTGTTTCTCGAAAACAATTGAAAATTCAACCTCATGCGGCTCGGTCAAATCATTACCATCTTCAACCATCTGCCACAGCACATTACCATTATCGTTTTCTGGAAATTGGTCGTAATCACGTGTCATTTGAGTATCCTTTGTTTTGGTTTCAATTTAATTATTTGGCTATAGATTAACCTATTTTTATGTCAGTTTTTAGACCTGGTGTTGAGATTAAATTTTATTTCCTGTAACACAATTTTTTAATTGATCACGCGCTTTTAAACCATCAGTCCATTCCGCTTCTACAATTTTTTTACCGTTTTGCTCAATGATAAAATGTTCATTTTCTAGCATATTATCAAATAATGCTTGAGCACTTGGCACTGCAAAACTAATTGCGGCATAGGGGTAGTTTGGTAATTTATAATTAAACACGCGAACGCTTTGCGCATCACCTGTACTCTGTTTCAGCGTGACCTGAATCATTTCGGTTTTCTTAGGTTGTGGGATGTCTTCACCCCAAAAGGTTAGCATCGCCCCTGCGTAATCACCTCCCGGTCCCGACACTTTAATTAAACTTTGTTTCTTCCAAAAGAACGCAGTGCAATATTCTCCCTTTTTCGGATTTGCGCTATCTTGAAAAAACTCCCATCCCCCATTGATATAACGTTCATAGCGCGGATCTTGTTTAAGCTTTTGTTCTTGTGATTTTTTTTGTAAATCAGAATTCAGTAAATCTGTTGCAATTTCTATTCTGGATTGCATTGGATCGTAGCTAGAATAGTAGGTGCGCGATTCTTGTTCTTCATATTGTTCTTGTTGTTGCCAATAATAATTTTCAGCCGCTTGGCGACCATAGTCTTGCATTTGTTGATGATGCTGGGCATGCATTTCGCAAATATTGGGCAAATCTGAACATGCCCATGCAGATAAAGAAAAACTACTCAACAATCCAATCAATATTGTTTGCAACAGACGCATCTTTATCTCTTATTTTCATCATTTAGCAGATATTTTAAGCAGTTCAAGCAATAAAAAATAGTTTAGTCTGATTAAAATTTTAAAAAGGAATATCTGACTGTAATATTAAATCTTTGTGTTGTAATGGATGTTGGAAAGCAAGATAGGCTGCATGTAATGCCATTCTTTTTAAAGGGAATTTGCTAGGCTCAGGATGATAAAGCTTATCTCCCATAATCGGGTGTCCAATATGCATCATGTGGACACGCAATTGATGCGAACGTCCTGTCACAGGCTCTAAACGCACCCGACTTTGATCCATTTCCGCATCATATTCCATTAACTGAAACAGGGTTTTGGCTTGCTTACCTAACTCAAAATGCACCATCTGACGTGGACGATTTTCCCAATCTGTAATTAAAGGAACCTCTACACTACCTTCAGCTTCAATTTTTCCTTGCAACAATGCCACATAATATTTTTTTACTGTACGTGCTTGAAACATTTTACTGACTGCGACTTCTGCATCACGATGCTTTGCGAACATCAGTAAACCTGAGGTCGCCATATCTAGACGATGCGTTACTTTGGCATTCGGATGTTTGTCTAATATCCGTAAATAGGCACTATCTTGATGTTCTGGCAAACGTCCCATGACTGACAACAATCCCGCAGGTTTATTCACCACCACTAAATCATCATCTTCATAGATAATTTCTAAAGCTTGCTGTGGGGGAGCGTAAATAAAATTGTCATTTAAAGGCATGGAGATCAAAACAGTAAAAATTGCGCCTCGATTATAGCGATTTCATCCATAAAATCGAATTTCTCAGGCATCATTTATCGATGCCTAAGCACTGCGAATTAAAATAATGATTCCACGAATTAAGATGCAGTTTGAATACTTTTATTTAAGCTTTTCTTATATAACTCTTCTAAAACAATCGAATCACGATTTAGGAATAGCACTAAATATTCTTTCGCTCGACTTAAAGCCAGTTGTTTAAATGTAATGGTTTCTTTTGTTTTACGTGTCACCAATCCAAATAAATCTTTCTTCGGTATGAGAACAGGAATATCACTGTCGATTTTAAATTCAAGTTGTTTAGCTTCGGCAAAAGCATCAATACTAATCCTTAAAGTCTGCTCAGTATATTCGTCCCGCACAATGAAGCAGGTGCTTGCACCGTCTAGCTGTAGCTGACGAACCATTAGTTGTCTCCAACCGATTTCATCAAATTTATTCATAATCTGTTCTGCATTAAATATACCGATATGATCTGCATCATTTCGATTTATTTGATGCGGATAGCGGATTTTAAGATCGAATGCATTCATTATTTTTCTGACCTATTCCAGTATGATCATCTTTTGATTTTAACTTTTGTTCGGCTTTGTTGCACAAAGCTATTCTTGAAGGTTTCTTCAGCAATATAATTTCCAGATGAAGAAGCCTGCCCCTAAAATCTACCGTACAACCAATTGGTCCTCGTATAACCAAGCTTTAATCAAGCGAGGAAATATTTCAATCTGGTTTGATCCCAAAACCGAATGGTATGCACAGCCACAAGGCAAGCATGGACGAAATCAAACTTATTCCGATACAGCAATTCAATGCTGTTTAATGATCAAATCTCTATTCCATCTTTCTTTACGTATGGTCACAGGCTTTGTTCAAAGTCTCATTAAACTGTGTGGCTTGAATTGGACAGCACCAGATTATTCCACCCTCTGTAGACGACAAAAGCATATTGATATTGCGATAAGCTATCAGAAAAGTCGTGATGGGTTACACCTACTCGTCGATTCTACAGGGTTAAAATTTTTAGGTGAAGGCGAATGGAAGCGTAAGAAACATCAGCCTGAATATCGTCGCCAATGGCGCAAACTTCATATTAGTATAGATGCTAAGACCCTTCAAATACGAGCAGTTCAGCTCACAACAAACAATGTGAGTGATTCACAGGTACTTGGTGATTTGCTTGATCAAATTCCGTTGGATGAACGAATTGATTCAGTCTATACAGATGGTGCTTATGACACAAAGCACTGCCGACAAGTCATTTTAGATCGAGATGCACATGCAGTCATTCCACCTAGGAAGAATGCAAAGCTTTGGAAAGATAAGAAATTGAGATCTTTAGAGAGGAATGAATTATTAAAAACAGTCAAACGGCTAGGTAGGTCACTTTGGAAAAAATGGTCTGGTTATCATCGTCGAAGTTTAGTGGAAACCAAAATGCATTGCATCAAATTATTAGGCGATAAATTAACAGCAAGGAGTTTTCCTAGTCAGGTGAATGAGATTCATGCACGTGTAGCAGTTTTGAATAAATTCACAGAATTAGGTCGACCTCATACCCAAGTTGTCACTTAAATTTAGCTCAATTAGGGTAGTATTGTCTTTCAAACCTTTGTGCAACAAAGCCCTTTTGTTCTAAATTATATCATTTTGTTTTTTAATATAAAAATGTCGATTTATATTCAAATTCACTCTAATTTAAGATTTCTCTCACATTCATTTTTAATTTTATTGAGGTAGTTAGGGTGTGTTGACATTTCATAGCGGTAGCCAAATAAATATACAGGCTAAAGCAACTGAATTTTCGTAGTTCCGCTTTAGCTTGTCATAACGTGTTGCAATTCCCCTAAATTGCTTGAGTCTAGCAAAGGTATTCTCCACTAAGTGCCTGATTTTATATAAGTGCCAGTCCATATAATCATTGTTCGATCGTGTATTGGATTTCTTTGGAATATTTGCTTTAGTCGCTGTTTTTTCTATCTGCTCTCTCAATAATTCTGAGTCATATCCTTTATCTGCACAAAGCACATCGGTATCTTTTAAATCAATGCTATCGACTAATGCAGGTGCAACACTCACATCATGGGTGGTGCCATCATGAATGAGAAATTGGATTGGGTTCCCATTTGAATCCACAGCTAAATGGATTTTAGTACTGTTTCCACCGATGCTTCTTGAAATAGCTTGATCCTTGAGTCCTGTAGCATGTTGATGTGCTCGAATATGGCTAGCATCAATAAACACCCATTCTAGATCAGCATGTTTTGATAATAATTTAAATATTTTTAGTAGCTTATTATCTTTAGACCACCTGGTGAATCGTTTAAATATGGTGTTGGACTTACCAAAAGATTCAGGTAAATCTCGCCAAGGACAACCTGTTCTAATTCTATAGAGAATGGCTTCAATAAAATTTCGAAGATTATGTTTGAGGTAGATCCCCAAATTGTGGACAATAGATTTCAGCTTTAACCAGTGTTGATCATTCAGCATTGTACGAGTCATAGCGAGGAGTAAATTTGGTTTGGCGATTGAATTTTACCTTCTCGCTATTTTTTTGCACAGCAAATGTCAACAGACCCTAATATTATTTTATTCTGATTGGTCATATTCTGTTTATATTTGAATTTTTTAGGGTGTCCAGGGAAAACTGTGTTTGTTTACTTCAACACTTATGACTTTGTAAGCCATAACCTTTGCCTATAAACTTTTGATCTATAGCGTCCTAAGCCGAATCGAGACCTTTTGGGTTCGTACACACTTGCTTTATAAGCTTCGGTGCATGCTACTCTTTTCGATCCCTTTCACACCCTTGAGACATAGTTTAGGCAGATCGGGATGGGATTGTTTTCCTAAAAAATGGTATTTTTCGCCATGAATGAAATAATTTCGCATACTAAACTTTAAAATTAGAATTATTTCCCATTTCAATAAAAAATAACTGATTTAAATTCCGATAAATTCAAATTTACATGTGTATTTTTTCATGAGCCTATAAAATTTAAGC
Organism: Acinetobacter sp. Z1; assembly: GCF_024296945.1. Classification (NCBI taxonomy): domain Bacteria; kingdom Pseudomonadati; phylum Pseudomonadota; class Gammaproteobacteria; order Moraxellales; family Moraxellaceae; genus Acinetobacter; species Acinetobacter sp. Z1. Next base: position 3,441,799 of record NZ_CP101115.1, read on the forward strand.
CCAAATCACCATAATCGCAGCAACAATCACCAACCACAAACCCAAATGATCAGTTCTCGCCAATTTTTCCTTAAAGAAAAATGCAGAGATCAGTAAACTAAATAAAATCTCAACTTGACCCAGTGTTTTCACGATTGCCACGGTTTGCATACTCATCGCACTAAACCAACCCAATGAAGCAAGAAAACTACAGACACTCACTTTGAAAGTCAGTCCAAGACGTTGCCACATTTTGTATAAAGTCTGACGACTAAACAGACCAAGATATAGCAACAATATAATGCACTGGAAGCTAATCAAGCTACACAGCACCCATGCGGCACGATGTAGAAATGGCAACATGCCCAACTCTAAACTTGCTTCACGTACCAACAATGAGGTGATGGCAAAACATAATCCACTGCCTAAACCAATCATCAATGTTTTCATTGAAAGTTCAGTATGTTGTCTTCCTTTACTTAGTAAAAATACCGCGACTGCACCAATCGAAACACCGACCCAGCCCCATGCTGTTAAATGCTCTTGTAAAAACAGCACACCGACCAATGCCGCTAAAATAGCTTCACTTTTGGCGAGTCCGACCCCGATGGCATAATTCTTTTGTTGAAATAATTTGACCATTAAAGCCGTTGCATAGATTTGGCTAATCCCTGCGATCACCACATAAAACCAAAATTTATTAGAAAAACTGACTTCAACACTGACAGGCTGCTGAGCATAAAGAATGACGATATAACTAAAAGCAAAGATCGGTGCAAATAGAAAGCGTGCCAATGTCGTGCCATAGACATCGACTGTGGTGCTGAGTTGTTTTTGAAATGCATTGCGCCACGCCTGCATAAAAGCAGCCATCAAGGTAAATAAAATCCAAGTAAACGCCATCATCAACCATGCACACTCAAAATGTGGGTGTAATTTACTCGCATGAAGATGATTTTTCGAGCTTTGATTGAGAAAAATACTGTGTTTGCAACTCAGAAGCGATGGTTAAGATCACCATGCCATCGCTATTTGTTGAATGAGAAACTAGCTTTGGTTTACTTCAACTGTTTTTGCCAAGGAAACTTTTTTAGGCGATGTCTCACACGATACATCAGTCCGCCATGAAGATTGCCGACATGCCATGCTAATTTTGATGTCAGCGTCATGTCAGGAATCCAATAACTAGATGCTAAAGGTTCGACAGGTTTAGGTTCAGCCAATTCAATTTCTGCGGCGATATAGCCCTCACCATCGGCTAAACTCATCCGCGCCAATACATTTCCAGCAGCATCACAAATTTGCGTTTCGCCCACCATTTCCGTTAACCATTTGACATAAGGTAACAACGGCATATCACTCAAAATTTCTCCGACATGGGCAGCGTGTACCACTGGAATACCCGTTAAACGGGCCATTTGTGCAGGTAGCGCTTCACTTTGTTGTTTGTAAATTTCATGTTCACGACGCATCCATGTACCCAACAATCCATACCAATTGATCGGCATCGAATACCAACACATTCCACCTAAAATCAACTGTGCATGTTGTTCTCGAACACGTTTGGCGGTACGGAACCTTGCCCACTCCCAACCTGAGAGTAATGCAACCTTACAGTTCAAGCTACTTGAATCCACAATTCCATCATCCGAACCACCACGATAGAAATTTTGTTCCCATGCGGTTGGAATATCTTTGTCATGCAGATGATAATCGCCATTCCGCTCCACCATGATATAAGTGCCATAGGTATGCCCGTCACGAATTGCTACGAAGCCACCTGTGATCACCACATTCAATTGCTTGGCTAAGCGAATTAAAAGCTGTAAGGGCTGACCCTGTAATGGTTGTGGTGTCAGCAAAGCTTGTGGTGAATAGACATTCGGAGAAGTCATCGACTCAGGAAGTACGATCACATCAGGCGAATGCTCTTGATATGCCGCTAAAATCAATTGTTCGAGTTTTTTTAAATTTGCTTCAACCTGTCCTAATTGCAATGCAGGCTGAATGGCGACGATTTTCATATCTATCATTCTTTTGAGTGCTCATGAAAATCTTAGCATCGAATCTTAAAAATACTTTGACCGAACTCTTTCAATGCTTAGTTTATTTTTCGGTAGCTTCATCGATGATAAAAATCGTATTGGCTTTCAGCATCGACGGCGCAAAATCCACCATACGGCGTAATGTTCGGGTGAAATGAGCTTGATCTGAAAAGCCTGATTCAACTGCTATCTCAATCAAAGTTTTGCCCTCCATCCACAGCTTGATGGCATAGCGGATACGCCACCACAAGATATATTGCCGCATGGAAAGTCCGAGTTGCTGACTAAACAGATGCATCAAACATGACTCTGATATCCCAACCTGTAGCGCAACATCTGCGATAGTTGGAATTTGATGGGGTACACAGCGTTTGATGTATTCACATGCCAGTTGAATTCGTTGATCCCACGGTAAAGCCTCCAATGGCTGAGGATTGAGTGCCAATAACACATTCATCAGCAATTGCTTTACTTGTTCTAAACTGAGTCGAGCACTCATCAATTGCTGAAACTGTTTTTGAAAAGATTGAAGTCGATCAGCAGATAATGAATTAAATGTCTGTCCATTCAATAAAGGATGCAGATAAGCATAAAGCACATGATCAGGATCGATCAAAATTGCAATATAAGGTTGATTCTGTGAATCGGTACTGTGACTAATATTGGGTGCCATCACTACAATTTCATAATAACGGGCAGGTTGATCCTCAACAGCCAATGCAAAAGCAGTGCCCAAACCGATTTGTAATAGTGCTGGAAAATGCGCGTGTGCTTTATTCAAATGATCTTGAGTCACATAAACAATCACGCCATCCCACGCATAGACCAAGCTTTTTTGTGATGTGGTTGAGTCTAATTCCGTGTGAGGAGATAGCATATTCGTTCAAGACCATTTCAGGTGGAGTGTTCAAAATGAAGACGACTTTAAACGAAAGGAATAGTCGTATGTCTCACAATACTCAAGAACTGATGAAAAACAATACTGTGCAGATGGAAGCCAGTGAAGTTCGTTATAAAACCCTTGCTGAATTTTATCCTTTTTATCTTTCGCAACATGAAAATGCGACTTGTCGTCGTCTGCATTTCGTGGGGACAAGCTGTGTGATTGGTATCGCTGCTGCATCTGCTGCAACTGGAAATGCCAAATTACTTTGGGCTTTGCCTGTAGTGGGATATGGCTTTGCTTGGGTGGGTCATTTCTTTTATGAGCATAATAAACCTGCAACCTTTAAGCAGCCATTCTTTAGCCTCGCCTGCGATTTTATTATGTATAAAGACATCCTATTAAAACGTGTGAAATGGTAATACACAAAGGAAACTTAGGTTATAAAATTAGGTCTAAGTTTCCTGATTGTACTGAATTTAAAAACTCACGATGTTGAATGACTGATCTTTTCTTGTTTTTTTTGGCTCACCCAACGTGCAACCACAATCACGAGAATAATCACAAATACCGTAATCACCATAGGCATCACAAATGCCAAAATCGACAAGACAATTGAGCCAAGCAACTCACCTGTTGCCACCACAAAATTACCCAGTCCACCAGTGGTTGCTGTTGAGACACCTCGTGCAGCTACCGTACTCATTTGCACCACACCTGCCGTTCCTCCACCCACGATCAGCGCGGCTGCCCACGTTGCAAACTGTGACATTTCTCCACTACTGACTGCCATGGTACTGAGTGTGCCTGCCACTACAGCAGCAGGCGTGGCAATGGTATCCAAGAGATTATCGACCCACGGCACATAGTAAGCTGCGATTTCACAGATGGTTGCAAATCCAAGTGCAGCAGACACGGCAGGGATCGCTAACCATTCAAAGCCTTTGGCAGGTTCATACCAACCCAACAAAGTTGCAATGCTCATCACCAATAAAGGAACAAAGACACGAAAACCACAGGCTGCGCTTAATCCTACGCCGATACAAAGTCCTAAAATTGTTTCCATCTGGGTTTTCCTTATTTTTGTCAGATATCGATATCTTGTTATTTCATATTTTACAGTAACAAAAAAGCCCTATCGAGTGACAGGGCTTTCATCAAAACAGTGGGTAACTGTTTGGTGTTTGCGGCTTAGGCATTCTTACTGTTGAATTGATTGCCAAGGCATTTGGTACACGGAGGTAAACGATCAGTACCAATTTCTAAATAGGTGCGGTGTCCGCATTGAACACAAAAATAGAAACCTGTTCCAGGTTTTTCACCAGCAGTAACCATCTTTGTTCTCCATAGATTTTAGAAATGGTTTATATACTATAGCGTGATAGTTTTGATTATTTATTGACCTTTCTGACGAATAGTGGTGGCGGAAAGGTTAATTTACTCAATAAAAGATATTAACCATTCATGTCAATTATAATCTAATATTTTCCTTAAAAAATCACCACGAAACTCTCTTACATTTTTTTCATTTACGGCTTCTTTCGCATATTCAAAATAAGTGATTTCATCATTAGTTAAACCTTCAATTTCTCTTCTAAAATAATTCCTACTTTTCTCTTCAATATTATTTAAATTATTAGAAATTTCCGTAATTTTTAACTGAGATGTCTGAACGCATTTTGAAATTTCAACAAAAAGTGTAAAGAAGTTGGACTTATTATACCAATAACTTCCTTTAGTTAAACTTAACCCCATTATGCAATCAAGAGTTTTCATCATAAGCCTCTCCATATCTTTAAAACTTATGAACTCATTATTGTATTCTTCAATATACTTTTGCGTTTTTGTATTTCTTGAAAAATAACTACCTTCTATTAAAGTAGCAACCAATGTCATCATAAACTGTAAATCAGCCATACGCTTACGATCATTTTCAGAGAAAATTTCATTATCTTGAATAAATATCATAAACTTTTCCCTATTACCACTATCAAAAATAATATCTGTAAACTTAGGACTTACTACAAAATCAGAATCAATTAATTGCTTACAGAAAACAATAAATTCGCTATCACCATATTGTGCATTTATTTTTTCAATCGCATTTAATGAATATTCTGTATTGTTAATTCTTTGAAAAATTTCTTTCATGACATCTTCTTTTATATTTTTTAAGTCTCTTACTGAAACCAAATAATTAAGAAAATTTTTCTTTTTTTCTAAATCCAAACTATCAAAAGAAGGAATTTTATTTTGATCAACGAAATCTCCTTCACCTTTAATATAATCAACAATAGTAGTCAACCGTTGTTGTCCATCAACAACAACTTCTGTAGCCGTTATATTACTAACATCAATTTCTTTACTTGCAATATATACTTCTGGAAAAGGGTAGTTAGCTAAAATAGTCTCTATAAAATAATATTTATGCTGTTTTTTCCAAACTAACTTCCGTTGAAAATCAGTTGGAGATGTATCCAAAGAATTAGAAGTAATTTTATTATAAAGTTCAATAATTTTCACATTAGTAGACGGAATACTCGCTAAAACATTTTCCATAAAAATCCCCCTAACCTAAAGAGTTGCAATTAAATTTAAACATAAATTTTTAATATTATTTTGATGATAATTTTCAAAATAATACCACGACTTATAAATACCAATATTTATTTCTCGACCATATATGAACTCATAACCACTTTTTATCTTCAAATACTCACCATCTAATTGATAACTTTTAGGTAAAACTTTAGGATACACCCAGCCTTTCAGCATATAAAACCCTAGGCTATTTATTTCTTTTCTATTTATAAAATTTTCATAGCAACTTGTATGCTTATATATATTAAGCATTTGCCTATCAAATAATTCGTTAGAAATTACGGCAACATCAATATCTGATTTTTTATTTTTTATTCCTTTATCAAAGTCCTCATCAAAATACTTGAATGGATAAAAGCCAGGTTGAGCCACATCAGGCTTAATACTGAAACCAAGCTTAGCTGATCCAACAATACATATATCTCTTAGATGAACATCAAGACTTTTTGCAAGATTCTTCTTAAATAAATACTCTTCATCCTCGGTATGATATAAAGAGAAAAAATAACTCCCACCCTCTATTAAATACTTTTGAGCTATTATTTCTTCAGAGTTTTGTAAACATGCGTGTTTAAACTCAACTAATTCCTTAACTTCAATTCTACTCAAGATTAATCTCTCTTAAGATTTAAAGATGATCACTATAAAAAACCCCACATAAATGTAGGGCTTTTTTTAAACAATATCAATTACTTTTAGCTAAAGTATTAAGCCACTTGACCTTCTAAAAAGTCTTGTGCAAAACGCTGAAGTACACCACCTGCTTCATATACAGAAACTTCTTCTTCTGTATCTAAACGGCAAGTTACAGGCACTTCAACAATCTCTTCTTTACCATCCGCTGTGGCACGCTCAATGACTAAAGTTAAAGTCGAACGCGGTGCAATATTACCAATCACGCTATACAGCTCAGTACCATCTAACTTTAACGTTTTACGGTTTACACCAGCTTTAAACTCAAGCGGTAAAACACCCATACCGACTAAGTTAGTACGGTGAATACGCTCAAAACCTTCAGCCACGATTGCTTCAACACCTGCAAGACGAACACCTTTCGCTGCCCAGTCACGGCTTGAACCTTGACCATAATCCGCACCCGCCACAATGATCAACGGTTGCTTACGGTTCATGTAAGTTTCAATCGCTTCCCACATACGCATTACTTCGCCTTCAGGCTCGACACGCGCTTTTGAACCCTGCTTAATGGTGCCATCTGAACGAACCACCATTTCATTAAACAATTTCGGGTTGGCAAATGTTGCACGTTGCGTAGTGAGATGGTCACCACGGTGAGTTGCATAGGAGTTAAAGTCTTCCTCAGGCACGCCCATTTTCGCCAAATATTCGCCTGAAGCACTGTCTAACACAATCGCATTCGATGGAGACAAGTGATCTGTGGTGATGTTATCCCCTAAGATCGCAAGCGGACGCATATTGCTTAAAGTACGTGGTGCAGCCAATGCGCCTTCCCAATACGGTGGACGACGAATATAAGTACTCATTGGACGCCAGTCATACAATGGGCTTGCTGCTTCTTCATTCACACCCAAATCAAACATTGGAATATAGATTTTACGGAACTGCTCAGGCTTTACTGATTCTTTAACTAAAGCATCAATTTCAGCATCCGATGGCCAAATGTCTTTCAGGTAAATTGGATTACCATCTTTGTCATTTCCAAGAGAATCGGTTTCGATGTCAAAACGAATTGTCCCTGCAATCGCATACGCGACCACAAGTGGAGGCGATGCCAAGAACGCTTGTTTTGCATAAGGATGGATACGACCATCGAAGTTACGGTTCCCCGAAAGTACCGCTGTCGCATACAAATCACGGTCAATGATTTCTTGTTGAATCACTGGATCAAGTGCGCCTGACATACCATTACAAGTAGTACATGCATACGCTACGATACCAAAGCCAAGTTTTTCTAAATCACCCAATACGCCTGCTTCTTCTAGGTATAAAGCCGCTGCTTTAGAGCCTGGTGCAAATGATGATTTCACCCAAGGTTTACGCACTAAGCCCAGTTCATTGGCTTTACGCGCCAATAGACCCGCCGCCACGGTATTACGTGGGTTAGAGGTATTGGTACATGAGGTAATTGCCGCAATAATCACTGCACCATCAGGAATTAAACCTTCTGCTTCTTGTGCTTTCGTAACATCCAAATTCCCTGCAATACCTTTCGCTTTCAAGTCAGCAGTAGACACACGTGCATGTGGGTTTGATGGACCTGCAATGTTACGAGTTACTGTTGAAAGATCGAAACGAAGTACACGTGGGTACTGCGCTTTGGTCATATCAGATGCCCAAAGACCGATTTCTTTTGCATATTGCTCAACCAGTGCCACTTGCGCATCTTCACGACCCGTCAGGCGTAAATAATCAATGGTATTTTGGTCGATGTAGAACATCGCAGCAGTTGCACCGTATTCAGGTGTCATGTTCGAAATCGTAGCACGGTCGCCCACAGACATGCTGTCAGCACCTTCACCGAAGAACTCTAAATAGGCACCAACAACACGCTCTTTACGCAAGAACTCAGTTAAAGCGAGTACGATATCCGTTGCGGTAATACCTGCTTGACGCTGACCGACAAATTCAACACCGATAATGTCTGGTAGGCGCATCCATGATGCACGACCGAGCATGACATTTTCAGCTTCCAATCCACCCACGCCAATTGAAATTACGCCAAGCGCATCGGTATGTGGTGTGTGAGAATCTGTACCAACACAGGTATCAGGGAATGCTAAGCCATCACGGTTTTGAATCACTGGAGACATTTTCTCCAAGTTGATTTGATGCATGATGCCGTTGCCCGCAGGGATCACGTCAACATTTTTAAATGCAGTCTTCGTCCATTCAATAAAATGGAAACGGTCTTCGTTGCGACGATCTTCAATCGCACGGTTTTTTTCAAACGCGTCAGGATCAAAGCCACCGAATTCCACCGCCAAAGAGTGATCGACGATCAACTGAGTTGGCACCACTGGATTGACTTTAGATGGATCACCACCTTTTTCAGCAATCGCATCACGCAAGCCCGCAAGGTCAACGAGCGCGGTTTGACCTAAGATGTCATGACACACCACACGCGCAGGATACCAAGGGAAATCCAAGTCCTGACGGCGTTCGATCAATTGCGTTAAATAATCAGTTAAATTTTCTGCATCAGCTTTACGCACAAGCTGTTCTGCCAACACTTTCGAAGTGTATGGCAAAGTTTCATATGCGCCTGGCTGAATGTCTTCAACGGCTTGACGCACGTCATAGTATTCGAGCTGGGTACCTGCCAGCGGTTTACGGTATTGATTTGACATTAACCACGCTCCGCCAATGGTTTGAATTCTAAGTTTTCAGGGCCAGTGTAGTTCGCGCTTGGGCGAATGATCTTACCGTCTTGACGTTGTTCAATCACGTGTGCTGACCAACCCGCTGTACGTGCGATCACAAATAATGGGGTGAACATTGCTGTAGGCACACCCATCAAGTGATAGCTCACCGCGCTGAACCAATCGAGGTTCGGGAACATGTTCTTCACTTCTTTCATTACTGACTCTAAACGTTCAGCGATGAGGTACATCTTGTTGTTCTCTTGCGCTTCAGCAAGGTCACGCGCCACTTGCTTGATCACTTCGTTACGTGGATCAGAGATGGTATAAACAGGATGACCAAAGCCGATGATCACTTCTTTTTTCTCTACACGGCTACGGATGTCTGCTTCTGCTTCGTCAGCGTTGTCATAACGTTGTTGAATCACGAAAGCAACTTCGTTGGCACCACCGTGTTTTGGACCACGCAACGCACCGATACCACCAGTAATTGCTGAGTACATGTCTGAACCTGTACCTGCAACAACACGTGAAGTAAACGTAGAAGCGTTGAATTCATGCTCTGCATACAGAATCAAAGATGTATGCATTGCTTGAATCCATTCTTCAGATGGCGCTTCGCCATGAAGTAAATGGAGGAAATGCGCAGCAATTGAATCGTCATTGGTTTCAACTTCGATACGACGACCGTTGTTGCTGAAATGGTACCAATACAACAACATTGAACCCAAGCTTGCCATCAATTTGTCAGCGATGTCTTTTGCACCTGCTTCATTGTGGTCTTCATGTTCAGGCGTTAAACAACCTAAAACTGACACACCTGTACGCATTACATCCATTGGGTGTGCAGATGGCGGCAACTGCTCAAGTGCGGTTTTCAATGCTGCTGGTAAGCCTCGAAGTGCTTTAAGTTTTGCTTTATAGGCTTTCAACTCAGCTTTGTTTGGCAGTTTGCCATGTACTAATAAGTGAGCAACTTCTTCAAATTGGCTCCCCACAGCAAGATCAAGAATGTCGTAACCACGATAGTGCAAGTCATTACCACTACGACCTACGGTACAAAGTGCAGTGTTACCTGCAACTTGACCACTTAAAGCAACTGATTTTTTTGGCTTGAAGCCGACTGGTGTTTCATTACTGCTCATAAGATTGTCCTTTTTATATTCTTAGGTTAAAACTTACCAAGTTCTTAATCTCCTTAAATCCCTCTTTCTAAAGAGGGACTTTCCACTCATCCTAAATCATCCAAGATTTAGGCAATTCCCCTCTTTTTTAAAGATGAGGAACATGGTTTCGCAAGCGGGGAGATTTTTAAACTTATTTATTCTTCGCAAAAGTTCCATCTAGGTATTGTTCAAACGCATGGTAGTTAATGCGTTCATACAATTCTTGACGGGTTTGCATAGTGTCAACAACGCTCTTTTGTGTACCTTCTTTACGCAGAGTCTCATAAACATTTTCCGCTGCTTTGTTCATCGCACGGAATGCTGAAAGTGGGTACAACGCAATGCTGACATCGGCAGAAGCCAATTCTTCAGTGGTAAATAAAGGTGTAGAACCAAATTCAGTAATGTTTGCTAATACTGGAACTTTAGTCAGGTCAGCAAATTGCTTGTACATCGCCAATTCAGTGATTGCTTCAGGGAATAACATATCCGCACCAGCTTCAATATACGCACCTGCACGATCAATTGCTGCTTGTAAACCTTCAACCGCTAAAGCATCGGTACGTGCCATGATCACAAAGTTTTCATCAGTACGCGCATCCACTGCCGCTTTGATACGATCCACCATTTCTTGTTGCGTAACAATCGCTTTGTTAGGACGGTGTCCACAACGCTTAGCACCCACTTGGTCTTCGATGTGCATTGCTGCTGCACCGAACTTGATCATCGACTTGGTGGTACGTGCAATATTAAACGCTGAAGCACCAAAACCTGTATCCACATCAACCAATAATGGTAGATCACAGACATCAGTAATACGGCGTACATCCGTCAATACATCATCAAGGTTACTAATCCCTAAATCAGGTAAACCTAACGAACCTGCGGCAACACCACCACCTGACAAATAAATTGCTTTATAGCCTGCACGTTTTGCTAACAATGCATGGTTGGCGTTAATCGCACCGACCACTTGTAATGGTTTTTCATTTGCGACCGCGTCGCGGAATAGCTGACCAGCAGATTTAGCCATGTTGATGTTCTCCTTGGGTTTGCAGCAATGTTTGCTCAACAATTTTGTAAGATGCATTGATGTGACGATGCATTAGCATTTCGGCAAGTTCACCGTCACCTTCTGCGATCGCATCTAAAATGCGGATATGTTCGTCCCAAGCTTTGCTCGGTCGATTTGGGGTGTTTGAAAACTGAATTCGGTACATACGGATGAGGTGATACAGCTCATCACATAACATTTTTTCTAAGGTTTTATTGCCACTGCTTTTGATAATGCAGTAATGGAAATCGTCTTGACCTTCTTGTAGGTAATAACCCTTACCTGCTTTAAAATTTTCATCTTCAGCATGCATCCGCAACACATCACGCAATGCTAAAATTTGTTTTTTATCAATATGATGAGCTGCTAATTTACAGGCTAAACCCTCAAGCGAAGCGCGAATCTGATAGAGTTCTTTAAACTGTTGTAGCGACAGTGACACCACCCGCGCACCGACATGGGCTGTACGCTCAACCAGTTTTTGGCCTTCGAGACGATGAATCGCCTCGCGCAATGGACCACGACTAATCCCGTAAATACGCGCTAACTCAGGCTCAGAAATTTTACTGCCCGCAGGAATTTGTCCTAATACAATCGCCGATTGAATTTGCTTAAATACGTGTTCCGTCAGAGTAATACTCTGACTCGTGCTGATGGCTTGAGGAACAAGGGTATCTTGCATATTGTCGACAATCTCTACAGTTTTGATGATTTTATAACGGCATAACAGAAATAATGCAATAGGATTGTCGACAATAAAATAGACCCGTGTAGTCAGTTAGACTGACTATCCATTTTGATTAGATCCACTCCAAATCATCATCAAAATCATAATAATTACAAATAAAACATATGCTTATAATTTTATTGCAATTAGTCTACACTGAATTTTGTATATCTTCTGACGCATTGATATTGCTTATGCTACGACTATGGTATGACAGCTTGATTGTAGACAATCTTTATAATCGAGTACTTTGCTACAAATTTTTGTAAGTAAATACTGCACTAGAAATGTAAATAACAGCGTGCTTCATCATCGCTTTATTGGTACATTATTGGGCATCTGGAGCAGCGCTCCACAAGACACATCCATGCACCTTGTTGAATAAAAGGACATTGTTAATGTTTCAACATATCCCACCTTATGCAGGCGACCCAATTCTCTCTTTAATGGAACAGTTCAACGCTGATCCACGCGCTGAAAAGGTTAATTTAAGTATTGGTTTGTACTACAACGAAGACAGTATCGTTCCTCAGCTTGATACCATTATCGAAGCGCAAAAACGTATTGCACCTAAAAATAATAAGACCAAACTTTATCTTCCAATGGAAGGCTTTAAGCCTTACCGTGACGCAATCCAAGCTTTATTGTTTGGTGCAAACAGCCCTGCAATTCAACAAGGTCGTGTTGCAACCATTCAAACGCTGGGTGGTTCAGGTGCATTAAAAGTTGGTGCAGATTTCTTAAAAACTTATTTCCCAAATTCAGAGGTTTGGGTGAGCCAGCCAACATGGGATAACCATGTTGCGATCTTCAACGGTGCTGGTATCAAGAGCAACTACTACCCATATTTCGATGCAGAAACACGTGGCGTTGATTTTGATGGCATGTTGTCGACATTAAAAACTTTGCCAGAGCAAAGCATTGTGTTGTTACATCCTTGCTGCCATAACCCAACAGGTGCGGATCTAAATCCAGCACAGTGGGATCAAGTTATTGCTGTATTAAAAGAGCGTAACTTGATTCCATTCCTTGATATCGCTTATCAAGGCTTTGGCGATAGCATGGAACAAGATGCTTATGCGATTCGTGCTTTAGACCAAGCTGGTTTGAACTTCATCGTGAGCAATTCGTTCTCTAAAATCTTCTCACTTTATGGTGAGCGTGTTGGTGGTTTAACTTTCGTGTGTGATGATGCTGAAGCAGCAAAATGCACATTCGGTCAGTTAAAAGCAACGGTACGTCGTATCTACTCTAGCCCACCAACAACTGGTGCATGGTTGGTTGATCAAGTGTTAAATGACGCTGATCTAAATCAACAATGGCAAAACGAAGTTAAAGAGATGCGCGAGCGTATTATCAAAATGCGTAGCATCTTAAAAGATGAGTTGACGAAAGCACTTCCTGACCGAGACTTTAGCTACCTTGTAAACCAAAAAGGTATGTTCAGCTACACAGGTTTGACAGGTGAACAAGTCGACACCTTACGTGAAGAATATGCAATTTACCTTGTTCGCAGTGGTCGTATCTGCGTTGCAGGTTTAAATATGAATAATATTTATAAAGTTGCAAAAGCGATGGCTGAAGTTCTAGCAAAATCAGCTTAAAATCCCACTAAATCTCCCTTTGAAAAGGTAGACTTTGTGGATCAAAAAAGGTTGTTTCACGTGAAACAACCTTTTTTACTTTCTAAGCTAAGAGTGATTGAAATGAGAAAAAGTCAACCACCTAAAAATTAAATTTTCTCTTTGCTTAATTCTGTATCATTCAATGTTCAATTCCACTTAGTCTTTGTATACTTCAACATATTGATAAACTACAAACAGCTCTTTTAAATGACTCAACTAACTTGCTTCAAAGCGTATGATATTCGCGGAAAATTAGGTACAGAACTGAACGAAGAAATCGCCTATAAAATTGGTCGTGCATACGGACAAATCTATCAACCTAAAAAAGTGGTGATTGGTTGTGACATCCGACTGAGTAGTGAAGCTTTAAAACAAGCAACGATTCGTGGTCTTAATGATGCAGGTGTCAATGTTCTAGATTTAGGCATGACAGGTACAGAAGAAGTCTACTTCGGCGCTTTTCATCTTGATGTTCAGGGTGGCATTGAAGTGACGGCGAGCCACAACCCGATGGACTACAATGGCATGAAATTGGTTCGTGAAAATGCACGTCCAATCAGTGCTGATACAGGCTTAAAAGACATCCAAGCTCTCGCTGAATCAGGTGCTTTTATAGAAGTTGAGCAAAAAGGTACAACTGAAAACTATAATATTTTGCCTGAGTTTATCGATCATTTATTAACATATATAGACCCACAAAAAATTAAACCACTCAAGCTGGTGATGAATGCAGGTAATGGTGCAGCGGGTCATGTGATTGATGCCATTGAACAGAAATTCCAGCAACTCAATATTCCAGTGGAATTTATCAAAATCCATCATGAAGCAGATGGTACTTTCCCAAATGGTATCCCAAACCCAATCCTCATTGAAAACCGTGACAGTACACGTAATGCGGTACTTGAACACCAAGCTGATATGGGGATTGCATGGGACGGTGACTTTGACCGCTGCTTCCTATTTGATGAGAAAGGTCAATTCATCGAAGGCTATTACATTGTTGGCTTATTGGCACAAGCATTCTTGATCAAACAATCAGGCGAGAAAATTGTGCATGACCCACGTCTAGTTTGGAATACCTTTGATATTGTAGAGCAATATCAAGGTATCGCGGTGCAATCAAAGTCTGGGCATGCTTTTATCAAAGATGTGATGCGTGAACACAATGCGGTTTACGGTGGTGAAATGAGTGCGCATCACTATTTCCGTGACTTCGCTTATTGTGATAGCGGTATGATTCCTTGGTTACTCACCATAGCTCTACTCTCTGAAACAGGGCAATCACTCTCGACACTCGTTGAGAACATGATTGCCAAATTCCCATGTAGTGGCGAAATCAATTTTAAAGTGGCGGATACACAAGCAACGGTGCAAAAGATTTTTGATAATTATGCTGACCAAAATCCACAGGTTGATCGTACTGATGGTGTGAGTTTAGATTTTGGTAATTGGCGTTTAAATGTTCGTGCCTCGAATACCGAACCATTATTACGCTTAAACATCGAAAGCCGTGCAGACCAAAATCCTCAACCGATGCAGCATTATGTAGATGAGTTAACTGCTTTAATTCAAGGATAATCTAAGAATTAAAAAAACAGGGAGCCGTCACTCCCTGTTTATATGAAACAATAATTATTGATATCCATTTGGATTTTGTTTTTGCCAGTTCCAACTGTCAGCAAGCATATCTTCCAAGGTAAATTGAGGTTTCCAACCCAATTCTTTCTTAGCGCGAGAGGCATCTGCATAAAAAGCTGGTAAATCGCCTGCTCTACGTTCGACGAATTCTGTTGCAATCGTTACACCGTTGACTTCTTCAAATGTCTCTTTAATTTGTAAAACTGAAATTGGCTTGCCTGTACCAATATTCCAAGCTCGGCAACCTTGATTTGCGAGGCGATTATTAATCGCGAGAACATGTGCTTTAGCTAAATCAACCACATGAATAAAGTCTCTTTCACAAGTACCATCTTGAGTTGAATAGTCTTGACCAAAAATAGACAGTTTTTCACGTCGTCCTACTGCAACTTGAGTAACGTAAGGCATTAAATTATTTGGAATCCCTTGTGGATCTTCACCAATTAGCCCGCTTTTATGCGCTCCAACAGGATTAAAATATCTTAATAAAGCGATTGACCATCTATTATCAGCTAAAGCTAGTTTCTCAAGCATTTGTTCAATGACCAATTTTGTATAACCATAATTATTATTAGGTAGACTTAATGGCATATCTTCCTGATAAGGAGATGGATTTAATTCACCATACACCGTCGCCGAAGAACTAAAGACTAGAGTAAAGACACCCGCTTTCTCCATCGCCTTCACAAGTTGGATACTACCCGAAATATTATTATCGAAATAGATTAAAGGCTTCTCCTGACTTTCACCCACTGCTTTTAAACCAGCAAAATGAATCACCGCATCGATTTTATGATCCTGAAAGACCTGATCCAACTCATGCTGATTTCGGATGTCTCCTTGCACAAATACTAAACTTCTATTTGCGAGTTGCTGTATTCTATGTAGAGACTCTTCACTGCTATTTGATAAATTGTCAAAAACAATGACATCATGATCTGCGTTCAATAACTCTAAACAAGTGTGTGAGCCAATATAGCCCGCACCGCCAGTTACTAAAACTTTAGCCATCAGTTTTTCCTAATAATATTTTCAACAAACCTTGCGTCGATGTATCAAATGCAGATAAA
The DNA here is from genome assembly GCF_024296945.1 of Acinetobacter sp. Z1. Lineage (NCBI taxonomy): Bacteria > Pseudomonadati > Pseudomonadota > Gammaproteobacteria > Moraxellales > Moraxellaceae > Acinetobacter > Acinetobacter sp. Z1. Next base: position 3,457,925 of record NZ_CP101115.1, read on the forward strand.
TCCTCTTGCTCACGATTTAGGATCGGTAAAAGTTGATTAGCAATCTCTTTGCCTTTTTCAACGCCCCACTGATCAAAAGGATTAATATTCCACAACACCGACTGCACAAAAACCTTGTGCTCATACATCGCAATCAGCATACCTAAGCTGTAGGGGTTCAGCTCTTTAAGTAAAATAGTTGAGCTCGGTTGATTACCTTCATATTGTTTATAAGCGGGTAAGTCTTCCAGTTCATCTGCTGCCAATGCTTGATTACCAAAAGCCAGTAAACGAGATTGTGCTAAACAGTTAGATAACGCCAAATGATGCTGTTCAACCAATGCATCCGCACTTTCAACATAGGTAAATTGATTCGCGTTATAACGTCTTACAGGTGCAATAAAATCACAACTCACCGAATGCGTACCCTGATGCAAAAGCTGATAAAAAGCATGCTGTGCATTGGGTCCAACCTCTCCCCAAACAATTGGACATGTAGAAAAGCTTACTTTTTCACCGTTTCTTTGAATCGATTTTCCATTCGATTCCATTTCCAACTGTTGTAAATAAGCAGCGAAATATTTTAATCGACCATCATAAGGCAATACCGCATGGGTCTGAATATCCAGAAAATTATTATTCCATGCACCTAACAGCCCCATTAGAACAGGAATGTTTTGATGAAAAGGTGCAGATTGAAAATGTTGGTCTACTGCATAAGCACCAGCTAGTAATTGTTTAAAGCCTTCTACGCCAACCATTAGCGCAATTGGTAATCCAATGCATGACCAAAGTGAGTAACGACCACCCACCCAATCCCAAAGTAAAAGCTGCTTATCTACAGCAATACCCCATTCCGTCATTTTTTCAGGTTTGGTTGATACACCAATAAAATGGTTCTGTAAAATTTTCTCATTATGACCTAATGCTTTCTCTAACCACTGTCGCACAGTTTGCGCATTAGAAAGTGTATCGATGGTGCCAAACGACTTCGATGAAATGATAAACAACGTTGTTTCAGGTCTGAGCCGATGTAATAATTCAGACAACTGGCTACCATCCATGGTCGAAACAAAATGAACGTCCAAAGGTTTTGCAGTTTTCACTTTAAAGTCAGAGAGTGCATGCGTCACCATCAGTGGACCTAAATCAGAGCCACCAACACCAATGTTAACGACATCTCGTATGACCTCACCTGTTGCACCACGGAATTGCCCAGCATGAATCTTCTCAACTAAAGCGTACATTCGCTCTAACTGTGTCTGTACAGATGGGTTGATTTCAGAAAACTCAGAACTCGATTTAGGCAACCGTAAGGCCCAATGCATTGCAGCTCTATGTTCAGTATAATTAATCTGCTCAGTAGAGAATAATTTTTTTATCCACGGATTTAGATTTTGCTCGTGCGCAAAGTCAATCAAATTTTTAAATGTATCTAAATCAATACGCTGTTTACTAAAATCAAAGACAACTTGATCATATTCAACAGAGAAATCTTTAAACCGACTCGGAGCTTTGGCAAATAAATCATTGAGATGGGTATCTTTGATCTTCTTTTTTAAAATTGACAGTTTATCAAATGCTAAAGTTTGATCTTTATCAGGAACAGAATAAATCTGATTAGTCATACTTAACGCCCCACGCCCATATACGCAAAACCTTGAGATTTAACATAGTGTGGATCATAAATATTGCGACCATCCAAAATTAAAGGATGTTGCATCAGTCGCTGCAAACGTCTGAAGTCAGGACTCCAATATTGCTTCCATGCCGTCAAAACGCATAAGGCATCAACATGTTTAACTGCATTATATTGATCATCACAAAGGATCAAATCTTCGCGCTGTCCATACATCATCTGAATTTCCTCTAAGGCTTGAGGATCATGTAAATAGACGGTAACACCTTGCGCCCAAAGAGCCGCCAACATTTGATGAATCGGAGATTGTTGAATACTCGATGTGTTCTCTTTAAAAGAAGCCCCCCAAATCGCAACTGACTTACCATGTAAATCACCATGATAATAATTCCATAATTTACGGAACAAAATTTCTTTTTGTTGTTCGTTAATATCCCAAACTTGGGCAAGCAATTGACTTTTAACCCCTGTGTTTGTAACTGTATTTGAGAGTGTCAAAATATCATGTGAAAAATTTTCACCACCAAAGCCAGCACCAGGTGCTAAATAAGCTGACCCAATACGATTATCAGCAGCCATTCCCTGACGAACTGAGGCTATATCTATGCCTAACTTCTCTGCCACGACTGCCAAATCATTAATATAGCTAATCCGTGTCGCCAACATGCCTGAGATACTAAGTTTGGTAAACTCAGCATCCAAAATCGGCATAAATAAATATTGTTGTTCTAGAGGGAAAAAAGGTCTGAGCAACTCTCTAACTTTGATCTGAACTTCAATTTGCGTACAGCCAACAAACAACTGCTTCGATTGAGTCAAGCTGTGTAGAGCATTCCCTTCCTGAATTGTATCTGGTAAATAAACCCAGTCATCTTCTGATAGAATTTTTTTAAAGCGCTCTGTGGCTTGTAACCCAAAGGTAGAAGCGTTAATCATGAGTTTAGGATGAATAATCGGGCGTTGTTTCAGATCATTTAATAACTGAAAAACTTGAGCCTCTTGAGTTTGATTAAAACTAAAGAAATAAGTATCGGTATCTAGAGGAATATCCTGATTATCACAATAATTAAGAAATCCACTTTGAAGTTGTTTTGTTAATAATTGACTCACGTTCTCATCGTGAAATGCATATTGCAAATCATTTTCTTGTTTCTGAATATCTGAACACCAATAAACAAAGTGCCCAGATTCAGATAGAAGGGCAGACATCACCCCAGCATATAAAGTATTGCCAAAAACTGCGATTTTCATAATTGCTCACCCTAAACTATAGGGCTAACTCACGAATTAAGCCCTTAAAATCTTCACCCAGTTTTGGATGTTCAATACCATAATGTAATACAGCTTTAAGATAACCAATCTTACTACCACAATCAAAGGTTTGCCCTTTCATTCGATATGCTTCAACAGATTCTGTTTTTTGTAGGCTTGCAATGGCGTCTGTTAATTGAATCTCATTACCCGCACCACGAGGTGTATTTTCCAACATTGCCATAATTTTGGCAGGGAGAATATAACGACCCACAACTGATAAATTCGAAGGGGCTGTTCCCACGGCTGGTTTCTCAACAATGCCTTGCATAACAATACTCTCACCTTCATTCGGAGAGTTTGCTACATCTACGATACCATACTGATCAACCAAATGATCAGGCACCGCTTCCACCATAATTTGCGCTGCCTGCGACTGTTCAAAGCGTTGAATCATTAAGGATAAATCATTTTCTGTTTCATTATCTTTAACCAAAACATCTGGTAATAAAACTGCAAACGCCTCATCACCAACAATATCTTTTGCACAAAGAACAGCATGACCTAATCCGAGTGGCTGTGGCTGACGCACACTTACAACACTGACATTACTCGGCAAAATATCAGTAATTTCTTGGAGTAAATTAAATTTCCTTTTTTGCTCTAATGTCGTTTCAAGTTCAAAATTACGATCAAAATAATTCTCAATTGATGCTTTTGAAGAGTGTGTGACCAATATAATCTGTTCAATCCCTGCAGCGACAGCTTCACGTACAACATATTCAATCGCAGGACGATCAACGACGGTGACCATTTCTTTAGGAATCGCCTTACTTGCTGGTAAAAAACGTGTACCTAAACCTGCAACAGGTAAAATAGCTTTCTTAATCATATTTACTCTCAATTTAATTGACTCTCACTTCGCCACTACGCTTATATCCATCAACATAATGCTCCAACTGAGTTAATGCCCAGTCTACATCATGATCCACAGCCGTCATTTGATTAATTTTACTAAATACAGCTTGTATTTCTTGTAATGGATAATGCTTTTCAAAGGACCGTAGAATACGCGTATGTTCTGTATATTCAGTATTGTCTTGATCAATTAGCAACTCTTCATAGAGCTTTTCACCAGGTCTTAACCCACTATAAGCAATTTCAATATCACCACTTAAAGTACCTGCTTCACGAACTTTCAAACCACTCAGCTTAATCATTTGACGAGCAAGATCTTGGATACGCACAGGCTCTCCCATATCAAGTAAGAATACATCGCCACCTGAACCCAATGCTCCTGCTTGAATCACCAACTGTGATGCTTCAGGAATCGTCATAAAATAGCGAGTAACGTCTGGATGAGTAACCGTGATTGGACCGCCTAATGCAATTTGTTGCTTAAATAAAGGCACAACTGAACCAGAAGAACCTAAAACATTACCAAACCGCACAATACTAATTTGTGTATTCGGTTGAGTTTCTGCTACAGCCTGACAATAAAGTTCAGCCATACGTTTGGATGCGCCCATGACATTAGTGGGTCTCACTGCTTTATCAGTAGAAATCAAAACAAATGTTTCTACACCTTTTTTTACAGCTGCATTCAAACTATTCGCTGTGCCTATCGCATTATTTTTTAATCCAGCAATGGGGTTGCATTCTACCAAGGGCACATGCTTATAAGCAGCGGCATGATAAACCGTTTGAATTTCATATTGTTCAATAATTCTTTCAAGCTTTTGTTGATCTTGCACGGTTCCTAAAATTGGTACAATTTCACAACTTGCTGTTTGTCTTAACTCTTTATCAATATCATATAAAGCAAACTCTGTGAGTTCATAAAGCACTAACATTTTTGGCTTATTCTTAATAATTTGCCTACACAATTCAGAACCGATAGAACCACCAGCCCCTGTCACCATTACAATCTTGTTATTTATATTTTTAGCCAATAAATGAGCAACGGGCGGGACAGGATCTCGTCCTAATAAGTCAATAATATCAACTTCTTGAATATCAGAAATGCGGATCTCACCATCAACAAGTTGAGTTAAACCTGGTAACTCGGTAATTTTCAAATGAGCAGATTCAAATTGTTGAATTATCTCTGTCTTTCTGACACGCCCAACTGATGGAAGTGCTAATAAAATTTCATCTATTCGATCTTTTTTAAACCGCCGTAAAGCTTTTTCAACTGGAAAAACCTTTAATCCACCAACAATTTGTCCTTGTAATGAAGCAAAATCATCAATAAAGAATATTGGAAAATGATCATCTGAACGATTTAAGGCCTCTGCAATCTGCTGCCCTGCATCTCCTGCACCATAAATTGCAATTCTTTTTCGACCGAACTCAGAATAGAAAGACGCTTTTACAATAAACCGAATACTCGCTCGACTAATCCATACCCATGCAAACATCATAAAACCAAACATGAATGGGATAGACATAGGAATATATGCATGTGTTGCAAAATTTAGAACATATAAACTAGCCATGGTTATAAAAACAGCTAATGCTAATTTTATGATAAAAAACTCATTAAACGTTCGAACAATGAATCGATAAACACCTGTAAATGCCAGACTAGTTACCGCAATCAATGTGACTAGAAAAATACCATGTTTAATACCTGGTATCACATCAGCGCCTAAATCAAATAAGCGAATGACATAACAAAGCCATAAAATCACAGGAAAAACAAAGGCATCTAGAGCAACAAGAAAAAATTGTTTGAACAATCTAGGTGCTGAAGCAAATTGATGAATAATTTTTTTCACAGTAATCTTCTAAGCAGCTCATTTACAGTTTGGACTTTATAAACATTTCTTTATCAACTAGAAATGACTTTTACATCTTCATTACATAATCTTTTTAGCAAAATGTCATGAATTAAAAACATTAGAATAACTGATTTAGTGAGTAATAACTGAACCAGCCTCTAAAAAATTTAAAGAATCCACAGTTTTATTTCCCGTGATTTTAACGCCTACACTAAGATGTGCAAACATCCCAATATGACAATCATGATCAACTGAAGAGCCCATATTCACGATAACACCATCATCAATATTCACATCCACGCCTATCACACATCCAGCCATGATAGCCACACCCTCACCGATTAAAGCGGTTGAACTAACCACTGCTGAAGGATGGACTACACTAGCAATAGGAATTGATAATTCTTTTAGCTGCTGAAACCAAACTTGTCTAAGTTTATTGTTGCCTACAGCGGGAATTGCTGCTGATACTTCATTAATAATATTTGAAATTGTTTCCATATTTGCAATTATCGGAAAGCCTGCAATTTCTTTTTTATGAGGCCAACAATCATCTACAAATACAATTGATTTCCACTTTCCAGATAGAAGTGCGGCTTCTGCAACAGATTTGCCATGCCCACCTGCACCTAAGATTAATAGAGCATCCCGTTTAGGCATTCTCAGTTTTCCCAGCACTAAAAAATAGTGCAAGCAAGATAAGTGGAAGATAGGCAATTAACAACAATACTTCTGGAATTAAAACACGCTGTGAAGCCAAATAAGCCACTGGTGCAAGCCAACATAAGTTAATAAGTAATACTGAGATCGTCACAGTAGTATGGCTATATAGACGTGAAGCATATTGATAAGCATGGGATCTGTGCGCATCATACATCTTATGTCCATTCGTAACTCTACGAATTAAAGTAAATGTTGCATCGACAACAAACACGCCTAAACAAATAATCCATGAACAAAATAATGCAGCATCAACTTTAAGTGCCATCAAAGCTAAAACGCCTAAAGTCATTCCTAAAAAACCACTCCCTGCATCCCCCATGAATATACGAGCTTTCGGAAAATTCCAAAGCAGAAAGCCGAATACACTGGCAGCTAAAATAAGTAATAGTTCAATAGATAGTGATGAGGAAAATAACAGATAGATTGTTGCAAGGCTGATTATTGTAGTAATCGCTTCGACGCTTGCAATTCCATTAATACCATCCATGAAGTTGTATAAATTCAATAACCATACAAGAAAAAGTACGGCAATGATATTTGCAAACCAACCTAAATGAAGGGTTCCATTAAATAATGCTACTTCCGAAAAACCACCTAGAGCAAAAACAACGGCTATTGCAATAATGAAATGTATCGCAAGACGCAGCATAGAATTGATATGACCATGGTCATCTAAAAATCCTAAAACTGCAATCCCAAACCCAGAACAAAGTAAAATCAAACCTGTAGAAATTGCAAGGTGCTGAGTAAACATTAATAAAACTATAAAGGATAAGAAAGTAATCACAATCGATACACCACCACCACGAGGCGTCGGTATCGTATGCGAGCTTCGCTCATTTGGATTATCGATAATATTTTTCTTTAGCGCATAATGACGCATATAGCCGGTTAGCAAGAATGATATTAAGAAACTGGCTAATAACATCCAAATTATTGACATATATTACTCACTTTTCTCAAGATATATTTTTCCTGCTCTTTTCAAAGCATCACTTCCTCTTACGACGGGTTTCCAGGCCAGTAAATTTTGTGCTTTTGTCGTATTGACCTCTAAAGATGAAAACAACTGCTCAAACAGTTTAGATTTGCCAAGACAAACAGCTCCAATTTTCATAAACAATCGAGGAATATAAACTAAATTTGGCCTCTTCCCCATACCTTCTCTTAATAATTGAGCAAGTTGCTCAGTTGAAAATACTTCACTATCTGCGATTAAAAATAGTTCGTTTTTCGCTTGAGGATGATCTATACAGGTCTCAATAAATGAAACTAAATTTTCTAAAGCAACAAAAGAACGCCTATTGTTTAAGTTAGCAAATGGCAATGGTAGTTTAGTTGAGGACAATTTGAGTAACCTAGCAAAATTACCCGGTGCGTCAGCTGCATAAACTAATGGAGGACGGATAATTACTAATTCTGTGACCGTATTTGCAAATAATGTTTTCAAAGCTTGTTCAGCTTCAAGTTTTGAAATCGCATAATCTGCATGTGGTTGAGGTATATCTGACTCGTCAAAAGGTGTGCTCACAGTTACAGCACCATTCACACCAATAGAGCTGATAAAAATAAACCGCTTAACTTTATTTTCTAATGCTTGTCGAGCAAGTTGTAATGTACCCTCAACATTTATCGCTCTAAACTGCTCTAGAGGGTTTTGTAGATTATCATTGAGTACGTGTGCTCTTCCTGCTAAATGTATGATCACATCAATGTCAGTAGGGATAGGCGTCGAAAAAACATTTTCTTCAGAAATCGTTACTAACTGCTCAACCATGTCAGGTAGTGTATGCAAATGTCGTCTGTTTAAAGCATATATGTTTTGATATTTATTACTCTGAATGAGTGAGCGGATTAAAGACTTACCGACAAAGCCAGATGATCCTGTGAGAAGAATTTTCATATCTCACACTCTCTTTGCCGTAGCATTAATGATATAACAAAAAAAGTAAAAAATAGACATACCTAAACCTATTTTTAAATATCTTCTGTAAATTTTCCATGTCCAGAAAGCTGCTCTAACTTTATTACCTGATAAATTACGACCATCCTCTACGACTCTATAAAATGCTAATGGCTCTTGCAATCCTATTCCAACTGCATTCGGACAGTTAGAAAGCACCTCCAACCAAAATAAATAATCTTCATGCCCAATTTTTTTTTGTCGAATCAATGTAGCTTTATCTAGTTTATAAATCCCTGTTAAATTACCAATACAATTCCCCTTTAATAATTTTTTATAATTAACAAACACAGGAGCATTAACCAACTTATTAATACCATTAGTATTAAAGCGATAATATGAGCTAAATACCACAGAAATTTCTTTATTTTCTAAAAAAACATTAATTTGTTTTTCAAGTTTAACTGTATCCCACATATCATCTGAATCTAAAAAAGCAACATAATTACCTGTTGCATGATCTATTCCATTGTTTCTAGCATAGGCAACACCTTCATTTTTATCTTTACTAATAAGTTTTATTCTTTGGTCTAATGCAACATATCTTTCGACAATCTCCTTAGTATTATCCAAAGAGCAATCATCAATAACAATTAGTTCAAATTGTTTATATGACTGAGACAGAACACTTTCTATTGAATCAGAAATAGTAGCAGAAGCATTATATGCAGGCATAATAATTGAAACCAAATCGCTAGACATATAAACTAACCCCTAAATTTTTTAAAAAAAACCATATTCACATAACCATCCAACCTACGAGTGATGATTTTCGCAAATAATTTAAGCCCTAATTTCACATAAAAGAAATGATGTAATCTTTCATTACCAATGCTGCTATTACCATTAGTAATCTGGTCGATATCCGGGTGTTCCAACATATCTGTTATGTAAAACTGTATTTCTGGATACTCTTCTGCAAGGCCTGCCCAATCGTCTGCTTTTTTACAACTGCCTTTATGATAAGACAATATTTTTTCGGCTGCTTTTCTATCAACAATATAACCCATTGTATAATACAAGAATCTTCTAAAATTTTTATTTACTTTTAAAACATTAATCCCATTTAGTAAAAAATTATTACCCCTTAAATTTTTACACAAAGTTAAATTAATTCCTCCCAACAAAAAAATAAAGTTTGAGCTTAATATAGTAAGATCCATATTTTCAAAATTTATATCATTTTTAAAAATAACATCGTCTTCTAGAATTAGTGCATACTCATCGTCTGATTCCATAAACCTAGCGAGTATTTCTAAATGCGATAAAGTACATCCGAGCTCAGATGGTGATAATGGTGGAAATGATTTTTTAACACCTAAATTATAATAATCAATACTATTTAATTCTCGCCCATCCACTCCCACTCTGGTAAATTCCAATTTATTCAATCCATTAGTTGAAAAAAATGAAGTTATACGACACCCATTTGGATTATCTATTGATACCACAAATTTTGAAACTTTAGAAAAACCCATAACTCACCTACAAAACAAAATTACGTTTATCAACCTGATAAAAATAAGCAGCAATTAAAATGTAAAATAATGTGAGATCGAGGATACTAAACAAACCAACTTGATCATAAAAGTATCTAAAAACCACCACAAAATAAATAAAAATAAAAAACCACTTAGCTCTTAATGCCAAAAAAATAAAAATAATAAAATTAAATATGAAAACATAAAAACCAAATCTGGAATGCATAAAAATAAAGCTGTTATGAAGATTATACTCCAAAGTTGCTAAATAGGAGCAGCAATTGTAAACATTACTACCCCAAAAAAAATCTGAACTTGTTTGAACTGAACTTATATACTCATCTTTAATAATCTCTCTTGGACTAGATAAACCTTGAGAAAAATTAGTATTTTCATCCAAAAACAAAAATAACTTTTCTTGAAAAGAATATATAAGAGTAGATACAACTGAAATAAAGCCTATTAAAAATTTATTTCTCCCTGAAAAATACAACCCTAGAACAAATAAAAAAAATGAAATAAAAATTCCCGTGCGACCAAACAAAATAAAACACAAAATTATATTTAAAATATAATAAGTTAAGTTTAATTTTTTATTATCAAAATAAGAAGAAACCATCACATTAACAAGGAGAAGGTTTAAAACACCACTTACAAGATTTCTACTAGACCCAAAAAATATCTCATTAAATAGCTCTATATTTGAAAAACCATTTCTGACAACAAAATATAAAACATAACTCGCGAATAAAAGATAAACAAATTTGGACAGAAAAACCTTGTTATTTAAGGAGACAAGATATAGCGCATAAGAAAAAGAAGATAAGAAACCCAATATGTATAATAGCAGTTTATCAAACTCAAAATTTACACTAAGAAACCCAAAAAACAACATACAACATACGTTAATTAAAATACCACAAAGAATAACTACATTAAGTCGACCAAAAAAAATTGCACCAAAGATAATTGTTAAATAATATACACCAAGAAATAGAAATCCACCAAAAACCAAATATAGGAATAAAAACAAGTTTGCTGCAACAAAAAAAAAGTCGCCCAAATTTTGTTTTGAAATAATCATTTATCTACTCCTATGTAAAAGAATTAATATCCATTGTTTCGATTTTTGATTCTTTAAACAAACTATAAATTCCACTATATTTGCTATATAAGAAATCATCATACAATGCTATTTTTTTTAAATTCGGGGTATTTATACTAAGTAAAGCAGAACTGATAAACCCTATTACTATGATACTAATATCAGGATTTTCTTTAGAAAAATTTTCAATGTAATCCTCTATGATCATTTGACTACTGATAATTTCACAAGGAACATTATAAACTATCTCTCTTGGATGTGGATAATAAAAGTCTACCTTAAAATTAGAACATATTTTCTTAATTTTATGCTCTAGATGATCTCCAAATTCTTTATAAGGCTGGCCCAGAAGAAAAGTTCTTACACTACCAACACTACCTACACTACCTACACTACCTACACTACCTATACTACCTATACTACCTATACTACCTACATATCTGATAGCCTTAGAAATATTTCTCAATTTCTTATATATAGTATAATGTAAATTGGTATTATTTCGAATCCACCCAACATCGACTCTAATATTAAAAAATAACCTTAAAAAACTTCTTTTTATATCAATGTTATCTTCATAAAAAATCCCATCATAAAAAACGTTTGCAACTCCATCATCATAAGTCTCTAAAATATCGAATTTAATTTTTGAAATTATTTTGTGTACATATAAGCTATTAATACCTGCTGCAAATATCTTTGTGTATGAACCTAATTTAGATAGAAAAAAATTAAGTTTTAAAAGAGAAAATAATATATCAAGATTACTATTGTTTTTAATAAAAAAATATTTAACCTCCACTCCAGAGTACTCACTCTCTATCAACTCTATATAATATTTAATTTTAGCATTATTTGAATTCACTAAAACAAGAATATCAATATTCTTATATTCATTTACTTTTATAATTTTACTAACCAGCCACAAATGAAATGGTGTTTGACAAATCATTAATACGTCATTATTTTTACTTTCCATCTTTCACCACCCTCCACATTAAAAAAATTAAAACCATATTACTCAATATAAGTGAATAAGGTATATATTCAACCCCCCATAATGAAAAAATATATAGAAACATCAGGTACACAATTGCAGAAATAAAATTCATATTTGAAATTATTAGATTCTTACCATTATAGAAGAAATAATTAACTAAAATAAGATAGGGCAGATTAGCTCCATACCCAATCAAATATAAGACTGCATAATACTTCGAACCATTATATTCTTCACCCAAAAACCAAAGATAAAAGCTTTCAGGCAACATAAAACCAATTATTGCAGGAACAACACAAACAGGCACAGTATATAAGGTATATTTCTTAATTTTCTCAATATTCAAACTACCTTCTTTCAAACCTTGATAATAATAAGGAATAATTGCCTTATTTAAGGCCATAAGAATAATTGGTAGTATGGCTGCTATCTGCACACCTGCAGAGTATAAACCTAAATCTGCATTAGAATATTTTTGATAAATAATAATTCTATCCAACTGACCTTTAATAAAAAAGCTGGACTGATGAAGGATAAGCCCCCCCCCAAATGAAATTATATAAAGTAAAGACAACCGTAATCGTAACCATGTAAATCTATAAATATCTTTAAATAAATCTCCCAATACTAAACTTGCAATCAAAAAGGTTATTAAATTTGCAAATACTATTGCTAATATACGATAAGCCACCAACTCCTGATTAAAATATTCAAGAGCAAATATCGTAAATAGAACATTGGTAAAAGATAATATAATTTGAATTATAATATATTTAAGTGGTTGCTTTTGGCACTGTCGCAAAGAAAGTTGAACATTTACAAAAGACTGAAACATTGTTGCCAACACAACGTATGCCATAATTTCAGCTTTGAACCACCAGCAAATAAGTAATAGTATAAAAGAAACAGATATATTAAATAAATAGCCTGCTTTAACAACTGTATTTAGAGCTCTCTTACCATAAAAATAGAAATACCGAGTAACGGCACCATCTTGACTTAAGCTAATAAAAATAGTTAATAAAGATAATATAGTTAGATAATAAGATAACTCACCAAATCCTTCTGGACCAAGTTTTCGTGTTAAATATGGTAGCATCAAAAAAGGGAGGCTTTTCGCAAAAAGCTCCCCAATCAAGTAAATAAAGCTATCTTTTATAATCCTCATTCAATGGCCCTATGCTTAATAAGCATTTCAGCCGTTAAAAAATCTAATGCTGTATCTATATCAACCGATGTTTCTAACGATGTTTCAAAACCGTAAACATTTTCATCAAAAAAGACACTTCCTTTCTCTAATAAAGCTAGTGTTTCGTATATATATATTGAACCATTTAACCGGAAAAACTTAGGTAGATCCTGACTTCGTTTGCCCAGCACTTCTGGACGAATGAAATCAGACATACAACCATTTTCGGGCAATGTATTTGACCACATTGGACTGTGCTCAGTTTCAGAAACCGAAACAACTCCTTTAGCATTTTTCGCAATAAAAGACTCTAAAGCCGTATTTAGCTCCAACACTAGACGTAAAGGAGATGTGGGCTGAAGTAAAACAATGAGTTCATTTGGTTGATCCAACTTTAAGAAACCAATAGCATGCTTTATAACATCAAAGCTTGAAGCGTGATCATTTGATAAATGTTCTGGCCGCAAAAATGGAACCTCTGCACCATATTGTTCAGAAACTTGCTTAATCTCTTCATCATCAGTTGATACAACTACCCGATCTATATACTTAGACGTAATTGCTGGCTTTATTGACCATGCAATTAAGGGTTTATCACCTAATAATTTTACATTTTTACGCGGTAATCGTTTACTGCCACCACGAGCAGGAATCAAAGCTGTAACTCGATATTGCCCAATCATTAGAACTTACCAAAATCTAAATTAACAATATCTCTCTGAGCACGGTTATAGTCTTCCATGTGACCGATGTCGAGCCAATATTCATGTAAAGGATAGCTTAAGACTTTATTTCTCTTTTCCATTTGCTGTTCTAAAATAGTCGGCATACCAATAAATTGCGCATTAACTTGAGTCAACAATTCAGGTGAAATGACATAAATACCTGTATTAATATCAAAGAAATAACTTGGTTTTTCAGTCATGCTTTGTATTACATTATCTTCTGAGTTAACTACGCCATAAGGAATTTGATATTGAAACTCTCGCACGCACATCGTTGCAATAGCTTCACGCTTTTCGTGAAAGTCCAATAATTTTTCAAAATTCATGTTTGTTAATACATCACCATTAATCACAATGAACGGCAACGTAATATCTAATACTGGCAATAAACTTAATGCACCACCAGTCCCCAGCGGATCAGTTTCATGTACATATTCAATCTGTACGTCAAACTTCTCACCATTACCAAAATGCTCATTAATCACTTCTGGTAAATAGTGGGTAGAAATATAAAATTTGTAAAAGCCTTGATTTTTAAAGCTTGAAATAATGGTTTCTAGTAAAGGCTTTCCACCAACTGGTAACATCGGTTTCGGGCATGTATCTGTGAGTGGGCGCAAACGCGTACCAAAGCCACCGGCCATAATAAAAACTGGGTTTTCTTTACGTTTTTTACGAATCAAGTCACCAAGCGTAATAATATTAACCAGCTTATTATTTTTAATTACAGGTAATGCGAGATAACTTTTTTCACGCATGATCTCAAAAATCTGGTGGTTATTTAAGCTACCTTCTTCAATACTATAAGGATTAGTATGCATGATTGTTTCAACAGCCGCATGCACATCTTGGCCTTTTAAGAGACCTCTACGAATATCACCGTCTGTAATACTTCCGATCAATTGATTGTGATCATCAACGACCAGAACAATTCTTAAAGCATATAAATCAAGTAGTTCTAAAGCTTTCAAAATTGAATCATTTTTATGCAAAATTATATTATTAACATCTCTAGTCACGACTTAATTCCTTAGCAGGTGATCCAATATAGACCTTATTCGGTTCCGTATGTTTCACAACCACAGCACCCGCGCCTATAACGGAGTTTTCACCTAAATATTTCAATTGCTCTGGGCTTTTGCCCGGCAAAATAGCAGCATTTGTTCCAATGTAAGTGCCTTGCTTCAAATGAATACAACCAGACACATTAACACCTGGCATGACAGAAACGTAGTTTTCTAGAATACAGTCATGCCCAATTGTGCTGTTAAAACTTACTATAATAAAATGACCAAAACGACATGAATTTGTAATTCTCGCTCCAGCCGCAATTACCACACCTTTACTATGTTCTAGCAATTCTCGAATGCCATAGCCAAGTGATGATTGAGAATGAATCAAATTGGGATAAGGTAAATCGGGATAAGCTTCATATATTCTTTTACGAATCTTCGGATCAGCAACACCTATCGCATATACCGTATCCGTTAATGTCGATATTGCTGATTCAGGCAAAATGGAAAAACCAAGTAAGGTGTCACCATCTTTGGCATTTCTTTCTAAAAAAAATATATGGCGGTAGCCTTGATCTATTGCTAAATCTACTAGCTCTTTTGCAAAGCCACCTGAACCAAAAATCGCCAGTTTTTTCATTTAAATTTCAATAAAATCGTTCTTTTTAAAGCTACGTTTTGCTTTTGTACCAACAACATCCCAATACTTATTTGGTTCTAAACAAACGCGACCTGCTCGTTTTGCTGTGACATTGTCAGAGGTTAAAAGCTCCCCTTCCGCAATATCTGTTTTAGCCACAATACTACGACGTACTAGGTAATAGTTATCGCTCTCTTGCTCTAGCATAAATTTAATACCATCGCCCAAAGCTGCATATGTTTTATGCAAAATTTCGACATAATGCTTAAATTCATCTGGCTCCATTGATGCTGCGTGGTCTGGGCCAGCCATCGTTTTATCTAATGTAATATGCTTCTCAAAAATGCGAGCACCAAGACTTACACCAATAACCGCTGCATATTCATCAAGCGTATGGTCAGAAAATCCTGTTGCCAAATCAAATACGTTTTTTAAAGTTGAAATGGCATTAAGATTACTTTCTTCAAATAGTGCCGGATATTGAGTTACACAGTGTAAAATAGAAACCTGTTCCTTCAACTGTTTACGTACTGAAATTTTAGAATAAGCTTCTCTAAATAACTGCTGAGACGGTCGAACATCTGTTCCCTTATCGATAACAAAAGCAAATACTGATAAGGCTTGTTCAATATCACCTAAACTCGCTGTTCCTGTAGATAAAATGACATGTTTTTTTGAACATGCAATTTCATAAAGAAACGGTAAATTCGAAATATCAGCAGATGATACTTTTAAGTAAGGTACATCGATATCATTTACTAAGAACTTCAAACTGTCAGAGTCAAACGGTGTTGAAATAAAAGTAATTTGATGTTCATCACAAAACTTCTGTATTTCTTCTGTCTGCTCATAAGTGAGCTCTAAACTTTTTACAAGCTCTAATTGGCTTTGGCTAGAACCTGTATTTTCCTTTTGATATGCAGCCATTTCAGTTTGATCAGATAACAAACTATCTGCTTTAAAGGTTTGAAATTTAACAGCGTTCGCACCACAATCTTTGGCTTTTAAAATAAGCTCTTTTGCTAACTCTACAGAGCCATTATGATTTACACCAATTTCTGCAATAACATAAATTTCGTCTTGATTAAAGATCATAAAATGGCGCCTTCTTTTTAAAATCCGTCGTTTTAATAAGTTCAATTATTTTCTGAGAAGTGTTGCCAAGCCCTAAAGGTGGAACAACTTGACTCAATTCATCATCTGGGAAATTAATTGCTTTTTGCAATGCTTCTAAAATTTCATTTTCGTCTAATCTAACATCAAGTATAGACTCACAACGTAAGCGTCCTTTTTGACGATTACCAATATTTACTGTTGGTACCTGTAATGCTGGAGCTTCTGATAAGCCACTCGATGAGTTACCCACCATAGCTAAAGCATTTTTCAAAACACTTAAATAATTTTGAATACCAAAACTCTTTACAAGCAATACGCGATCTGGCAACTGTGCTTTTAAATCAAGCATTGCTTTCACAATATTAGTATTACCATTGTCGGCATTTGGATAACTAAAGACAAAATTGACATCTTTTATTTGCTTAAGTGCATCAAATAAAGGCGCAACATTTTCTTCTAGTAAATTAGTTTCGGGATGATAAGTAATGAGAAAATATGGTTTTGAAAAATCAAAATCATATAATTCGCTTAATTCTGTAATATTTTTAAATGTTGTACGCTGGATATGATCTAACCCTAGCGCGCCAACATTAAATACCTTATCTGGTTGCTCGCCTAATTGAATAATTCGTTTCTTATATTCCTCTGCCGCGGCAAAATGAATATTAGACATTTTAGTAATCGCATGACGAATTGATTCGTCATATGCACCTTCAGTGATTTCACCACCATGCAAATGTGCAACAGGTACATGCATGATTAAAGCAGCTTGAGTCACTGCCAAAGCCTCGAAACGATCACCCAAAACAACTAATAAATCAGGTTGCATACGTTTCAATGCATCTGCAAATCCAAGTAAGCCAACACCCATCGATTTCACAACAGCGGACGACGTATCAGATGACAATAGCATTTCTACCGATTCGGTAATTTCGAAACCATCTTGAACAATAGTTTTCCAAGTTTCGCCATGCTCAGGTGAATAATGCATAGCCGTAGCTAGAATTTGTAACTCTAGCTCTGGATCTTGCTGAATATCTCGCATTAACCAATACAGCAAACCATATTCAGCTCGAGTTCCTGTAAAAACGGCTATTTTTTTCATTTTTATTACTCCAGAGGAACTGAACTTGGAATATTTACAACTCTTTCTTCCAACCATAATGAGTTAGTTAAATCGCCTTGTAATGCAGTTTGGTACATTGGCAATCTGGTCATTAAAGTCCAGATTGGGCGAGTCATCACCTTATTTGAATTGGTTTCATCCAAAATCAAATCTCGTTGTGCTTTATCTTTGCAAACAATGGCATTTAACCAATAGTTAGATCGGCAGTCTTCAGGTTCCACAACAAATGAAATATCACTATCTTTAAAGAAATCTTGATATTGCTGAGCTAAATCACGCTTTTTAGCAAGGAAACCTTCCAAGCCTTCCATTTGTGCACAACCTAAAGCAGCATTCAAATTTGGTAAACGGTAGTTAAAACCATTTTCATCATGATAAAACTCATAAGGATGCGGTATTTTTGCAGTTGTCGTAATGTGCTTCGCTCTTATTCCAAGTTCTTCACCTTGACACAAGATCATACCACCGCCGCCTGTAGTGATGACTTTATTTCCGTTAAAGCTAAGTGCTGAAACTAGACCAAAAGTTCCGGTATGTTTACCTTTGTAGTAAGAACCTAAACTTTCAGCAGCGTCTTCAACTAATGCAATATTCCACTTGGTTACGACCTGTTGAAGCTCATCAATTTCAACTGGATGGCCAAATGTATGCATTGGAACGATTGCAGAAATACGTTTATTAGTTGCTTTGTGTTTACATACACCTTGGTCATCAATAAAAGCATTTTCTTGCAAATAAGCGTCTAATGCCTTTGGGCACAAACCGAGTGTCTTTAATGAAACATCAATAAATAATGGTTCCGCGCCAATATAAGACAAGGCATTACAAGTTGCGACAAAAGTCAAAGCTTGCGTAATTACGATATCGTCGCGCTTTACACCAGCTAGTAAAAGAGCAATATGTAATGCAGCTGTTCCATTAACAGTCGCAATAGCTTTAGCACAGCCCGTAAACTGTTGAACTTTGGCTTCAAAGTCGTTTACATATGCACCAACACTAGAGACAAAAGTACTATCAATCGTATCTAATACATATTTTTTTTCATTACCAAGAAAACGAGGTTCATGTAATGGAATAAAATTATTGGTACGATAAATGTCTCGTACAAACTGATTAAATTTAGAAGTATCCATTACATTTTCCCATCTAAATATAAACCTGTTTCTTTGTGTCCAAAGTTAGGCATCATATAGTTAAATAGATCAACAATTTCTTCTTTATTCCACTGCTTATTTGAAAGCATTGCATGAATTTTTTCTTCAAATACATGCAACTTGTCTTCTTCAACATTTAGTTCGTTTTTAATAACACCTAAATTATGAAAACGTTGCATATCTAAAGTTTCATTATCGGTAAAGAACTCTTCAAAATCTTTCTCACCCGTAGTTGTGCTTCCAGCAAATAAACAAGGCCATTTTCCTTGTTTTGGCAAAGTCTGAATTAAGCTACGCGCTTCATCCTCAGACTCACACAAATACGGCTCATATCCAAGGTTATTAAGATATTTCACTGCAATATCTGCAAAAGTAATAAGGTGTAAGTGCTCGCTAAGTTTAGGGAAAAAAATATCTCTATTCTCACCTAGTAAACAAGACATGAGACACAGCTCACCTGACTCTTTTGGAGTAACGAAATAACGGCGAATATCATTTGGCGCAGCAATTGGCTGATTTTTCTGTATGCGTTGATTAAAACCATGTAGTAAAGAACCATCAGAAAATGCAACATTCGCAAAACGAGCAGTTGAGATACTAATATACTGACTCTGACGCATAAGGAACATTTCCATAATACGTTTTGAGCCACCCATCATATTTACTGGGTTTGCAGCTTTATCAGTTGAAACGCAGAAATACTTTTTTACGCCTTTTTCAATAGACTGCTGAATCGTTTTTTCAGTATTTAAAATATTAACATGAATCATTCGCATTAATGTAAATGGATCTTTTTCACTACGTACATGCTTCAAAGCTGAAAGATTTAAAACATAGTCAAAATCACCGTCATTCTGAATATATGCATCATATTCAGCAGAACCAATATCTA
This sequence comes from Acinetobacter sp. Z1, assembly GCF_024296945.1. Classification (NCBI taxonomy): domain Bacteria; kingdom Pseudomonadati; phylum Pseudomonadota; class Gammaproteobacteria; order Moraxellales; family Moraxellaceae; genus Acinetobacter; species Acinetobacter sp. Z1. The sequence continues at coordinate 3,477,704 of NZ_CP101115.1, forward strand.
GTGCAAATGTTTGAAAATCACCATCAATATAGCCAAACGAGCTACGAATATCACGAACTACCTCTGTTAGGTTATTTTCAGAAATATCGACAACATGTAGTTTTTTAGGGTTGCGTTTGAAAATTTCTTTGACGACAGCCTGCCCAATTGAACCTGCACCACCTAAAACCAAGAACTTCGATGCAGAAACAATTTCAATTAGCTTATCATTCCAATACAGAATATCATCTATAAAAAGCTCTTGTTTCCGACCGATTAATTCTAATTGATGGTTATCTATAGACATTTTCAACCCTATTCAAAAAACTTGTTTCACACAAATATCAGTAGTATTTTAGCCAAAATTATAAAAATCAAAACCTTACCTAAGAAAAGTTGCATTCATGACATCAACTATAAAATGAGTTGTAAAGTTAGCTTTAAAAATAGCCGGCTAAATCACAGATTTTAATTGGTCCACACTATATCAGATTTTTTTTAAGCGCCATATTGAAATTGTATGACTACATACAATACCAAAAGCGTAAATACTAGAGGTTGAAAATCGGTTTACTCCGTTTAACCTTACATCATCTTTTTCCTTTACAAAATTTTTTCAATCCAGCTTAGATAAACTTCAAATACAAACCGAAATGATTCTTCAATGCTTTTTTGATTTTTTTAAGCTAGAATTAGCGAAATTCTAAGTCTAAAGACATGTTGTTGTGAGACAACTGATATTAATTAGATATAAATATTCAAGGGTCAAGTGTGAAGCATTATCAACTTTTTTCCATTCTTGCGATTAGTATTAGTGCTGCGAGTTGTGCTGTTACTTCTGGCTTTCAAACCTATGACATTCCGAATGAAGGTGTATATACAACTGATCTCGGATCAAATGTAAATGTTATAAAAATCACACAGGAAAGTTTACCTGCGTTTCAACCTGCTCAAATAAATTATCAAAACAACTATTTTTCTCTTTTTAAGAAACAGCAGCAATCGTATAGATTAAGTGCCGGTGACGTATTGTCTATCCAATTATGGGCATATCCCGAAATCACTCCACCTGTCAACAACTTAACCAACGATCAATCTATACAAGCAAATGGATATCCTATTGATTACAACGGTTTTGTACAGATTCCATTGGTAGGGCGTTACAAAGCTTCAGGAAAAACTTTAGCAGAACTGAATACAGATTTGCGCAGACAATTTTCACAATACTTAAAAAACCCTGATGTGATTGTTAGGGTACTTTCTTATCAAGGGCAGCGCTATTCAGTGCAAGGCAGTGTGCTTAAGGGTGGACAATTCTTCCTCAGTGATCAACCTATTAGTATCTATACAGCTTTAGGTATGGCTGGCGGCGTAACAGATAAAGGTGATAGCACATATATTCAATTGATTCGGAACGGCACCACATACGACCTTAATACGATTGAACTTGAAAAAGCAGGTTATTCTTTACACAAACTCCTTGTTCAACCGAATGATACGATTTACGTGAGTACTAAAGAAAATCAAAAAATCTATATCATGGGTGAGTCAGGTAAAAACCAAGCTTTACCGATGCGTGATCAAGGAATGACATTGAGCGATGCTTTGGGAGAAAGCTTAGGTTTAAATCCTCTTTCTGCAAGTGCAAGCCGTATTTATGTACTTCGAACCAATCCTAATGATCGTAGTACTGCACTTTATCATATGAATCTGATGAGCTTAGGTGATTTTGGTCTTGCCAATCAATTTAAACTCAGAAGCAATGACATTGTATATGTTGATGCAACTGGCCTAACCCGTTGGCAGCGTGTGATCAATCAGGTTATACCATTCTCAAGCGCGCTCTATAATTTTGATCGCTTAGGACAATAGTCTTAATGAATATACAAAATATCTTGGTTGTTTGCGTTGGTAATATATGCCGTAGCCCTATGGCTGAATATCTTTTAAAACAACAACATCCGCTTTTGCACATTGAATCTGCGGGTATCTCAGGTCTTACTGGACATCCAGCGGACGCAAAAGCGCAATTATGTATGCAACGACTATCTATAGATATGGTTGGACACATTGCAAAAAAACTGAATGCCGAGCAGCTTAAAAAAGCTGACCTTGTATTAGTGATGAGTAATAATCAACAAAAACATATTGAACAAACATGGCCTTTTGCTAAAGGGAAAATATTCCGTTTAGGGCATTGGCAAAGTAAAAACGTGCCAGATCCTTATCAACACGATCAAGCTTTTTTTGATGAAACTTGTCAGCTGATTCAACAGTGTGTTACTGACTGGAAAAAATATATTTAACTTTTTAGATTTTAGATTATGAACCAAAATACCAATACTGAAGATACGATTGACCTGAAAGAGCTATTCTTTGCTTTAATAGCACAATGGAAGCTTATTGCTTTATGTATTATTTTGAGTTTGGTCTGTGCACTACTTTACCTTCGTGTTACTCCAGACACTTATTCAGTAGATGCACTAGTTCAGGTAGAAGATAGTAAAGGAGCTTCGGCGGCTCTTTTAGGTGATCTATCACAGATGATCGAACAAAAGTCACCAGCACAATCTGAAATTGAAATTTTAAAGTCGCGCTTGGTTCTTGGTTCGGTGATTCAGGCACTTCATCTTGATATTAATATCTCAAGCACTGAAGACACGTTGAGTCATCGTTTAATTAACAAACAAAACTACAGCACCGAATATACGCCGAAAGCAGTGATTTTCAACGATGATGAACAGTCATTTGAAATTCAAAAATTTGATGTACCTAGCAGTTATTTAGATAAATCAATTTTATTAAAGTTTGACAGTAATAAAATAAATCTTATAGATAGTAAGACTGATGAATTAATTTTAACAGCACCTTTAAATCAACTCACTCAAATGACTAATCGATATGGTAGCTGGAATATTGGCGTATTCTCTAAGCATCAGTTAGAAACAAGCTATACAATCGTCAGAAAATCTTTACCTGCCGCAGTTGAAGCCATTAGCTCGAACTATTCTGTTGCTGAACGCGGTAAATTAACAGGAATTTTAGGATTAAATTATCAAGGTCAAGATAAAGAACATATCACTAAAGTATTAAATGCGATTTTGGCAGCCTACAGTGCCCAAAATGTGGAACGTCGCTCAGCTGAAACAGCACAAACACTCAAGTTCTTAGACGAACAACTTCCTGATCTAAAAAAACAACTCGACGATGCAGAAAGGGAATTTAATAAATTCCGTCAAAATTATAATACGGTCGATGTGACCAAAGAATCAGAGTTATATCTGACTCAAAGTATGACTTTAGAAACCAAGAAAATTGAGTTAGAACAGCAACTCGCTGATATGGCCGCTAAATACACAACTGAACATCCAGCAATGCGTGAAATCAATGCTCAGATTACTGCTTTGAATAAACAAATTACTGAGTTGAACGGCACGCTTAAACAGCTACCTGATTTGCAAAGACGATATTTACAACTTTATCGTGAAGTTGAAGTTAAAACTCAACTGTATACCGCTCTATTAAACTCATACCAACAACTTCGCATTGCCAAGGCGGGTGAAATTGGCAATGTACGAATTGTAGATACCGCGGTTGAACCTGTAGAACCAATCAAACCAAAGAAAGTATTAATCCTCATTATTGCTATTTTTTTGGGTGGTTTCTTAGGAACTCTACTTGCATTATTACGTAATATGTTACGTACAGGTGTCAAAGACTCGACTCAAATCGAAAGAGAGTTCGACCTTCCTGTATATGCCACTGTACCTCGCTCACCAATTCAAGAAACTCGTATGAGTATTTTGAAGAAAAAGAAAAATATTCCTATTCTTGCGGTTAAACATAATGATGATATTGCTGTCGAAAGTTTGAGAAGTATTCGTACCGCAATTCACTTTGCTTTAGCAAACGCAAAGAACAACATCATTATGATTGCCGGTCCAGCACCTGAAGTGGGTAAATCATTTATTTCAACCAATCTAGCGACTATTTTTGCGCAAAGTAATAAAAAAGTTCTACTAATTGATGCTGATATGCGTCGCGGCTATATGCATAAATACTTTAATCTCGATGTGAAACCTGGCTTATCTGAATTACTGAGTAATCAAGCTGATTTATCGCAAGTGATTCACCAAACCGATGTTGCTGGATTAAGCATAATTACACGTGGTAAGAATCCGACCAATCCTTCTGAAATGCTTTCATCACAACAGTTTAAGCTTTTATTGGAAAATTTAGATCAACAATACGACCATATTATTATTGATACACCACCTGTACTGGCTGTGACCGATGGTATTATTATTTCCCAATATGCAGGTGTAAATTTACTTGTCGCTCGTTATGCTAAATCACAAATTAAAGAGCTTGAGCTGAGTTTAAATCGTTTTGATCAGGCTGGTGTAAAAGTGAATGGCTTTATCCTCAACGATATTCAGCGTGCAAGTGCAGGATACGGCTATGGTTACAACTATGCTTATGCTTACAAAGCAAATAAAGAAGATTAAGCTTTATTGATCAGTATGATAAAAGCCAGATCCCAGTATCTGGCTTTTATGTATTGAAAACATAATCCATATAAAAAATACACGTATTTTTTATATGAGTTATTCATTGCTTAAGCTTAGACATGCTAAGATCATTGCCATATTTTTTATCAAAATCTCACTTTTGGACGTCTCATGAGTAAAGCTTTACCTGTCATTGTTGCAGCTGTTTTAGCGAGTGCTGCCCTTGTTCCTGTTTATTATGCTACTAAGCATCCAACTACTGAACTTGGTGCGAAAGCTGATAAAAATGCAGCGCCTGTTGCAAAAATCAGTTATGCATTAGGCTATGAGGTTGCAAAACAAACACCGCCTGAGCTAGAGACGAATGCGTTTATCACAGGTTTCCGTGATGGGCATGCCCAAAAACCAGCCGCGTATACTGAAGAAGAATTACAAGCTGCGTATATGGAATTCCAAAAAGAATTACAGCAAAAACAGATTGATGAAACTAAAAAAACTGAAACCACAAACAATACTTTCTTAACTGAAAATGCCAAAAAAGAAGGCGTTAAAACAACGGCTTCAGGCTTACAATATAAAATCATTAATGAAGGCACAGGAAAACAACCTGCTTCAACTTCAATCGTCAAAGTGCATTACAAAGGTCAACTTGCCGATGGTAAAGTATTCGACAGTTCGTATGACCGTGGTGAACCAATCGAGTTCCCGCTTAACCAAGTAATTCCAGGCTGGACTGAAGGTCTACAATTAATGAAGGAAGGCGGCAAAGCTGTATTATATATTCCATCAAATCTTGGTTATGGTGAACAAGGTGTACCAGGATCTATTCCACCAAACAGTACATTGATTTTCGATGTTGAATTAATCGCGGTTAAATAAATGATATAAGGAGAGCATAGGCTCTCCTTTATTTTGGAAGAAATGAAATAATGAAAAAACTCACTTTAATAGCAATAGCATCAATCATAGGTACAGCACACGCTGCACCGATTAGCTTAAAAAGCCCACAAAAAGATCAATTGGGATATAGTTACGGTTATTTAATGGGCAAAGGAAGTGCCGAAACACTCAAAGATTTAAATATCGAAACCTTTATACAAGGTTTACAAGAAGCGGTTAATGGTAAAGCGCCCTCTTTAACCGATGAGGAAATGGCAAAAGTACTAAACCAATATAAAAAGCGTTTAGAAGCAAAACAATTGGTTGAGTTTCAAGAACTGGCTCAAAAGAATGATCAAGTAGGTAAAAGCTTCCTAGCTGAAAATGCAAAAAAATCAGATATTACAACCACGAAGTCAGGTTTACAGTATCAGGTTTTACAACAAGGTACGGGTAAATCACCTAAAGTAACGTCTACAATCAAAGTCAATTATGAAGGCCGTCTTTTAGATGGAACTGTGTTTGATAGTTCAATTGCTCGTAATCATCCTGTTGACTTTAAGCTCAATCAAGTCATCGCAGGTTGGACAGAGGGTGTTCAAACCATGAAAGAAGGCGGCAAAAGTCGTTTCTTTATTCCGTCAACACTCGCTTATGGTGAGGTCGGTGCTGGTGATGCAATTGGTCCTAATAGTACATTGATTTTCGATATTGAATTACTTGAAGTTAAATAGTAGAAACCCTCCAAAACGGAGGGTTTTTTATTTATTAATGTTTTAAATGTCGAGGGCGGAAACCTGTTGCAAATAAGGCAATCGCATAAGCGAAAACCCCAAGCACACATAAACCAGCAACCTCAGCAATACGTAACCACTGCGAGATATCACCTTGATACCAAGTTAAACCATACCAAAGTGCCGCAATCATGGTTAAATTCGCGATCGCGTATTGGAAAGCTAACTTCTTCCAATGCGAGCCAAAACGGTAAATATTACGTTTGTGTAAATAGAAATAAAGCATACCCGCATTCACCAAAGCTGAACCTGATGATGCCAAGGCTAAAGCCATATGCTCAGCATGCCAGTCAATCAATTTGAAGAAGCCGATAAAGATCACATTTAAAATGGCATTTGCAGCGACAGCCATCAAACCAACACGGACAGGTGTTTTGGTATCTTGTTGTGCATAAAAACCGGGTGCAAATACTTTAATCAGCATGAATGAAATCACCCCAGCACTCATACATTGTAGTGCTAGCGCGGTCATTCGCGTATCTTCCACGGTAAATTCACCACGTTGAAATAAGGCTTGAATAATCGGTGTCGACAGCATAAACAGTGCAATACTTGCAGGAATACCGACCAGCATAATAATCTTAGCTGCCCAATCAATCATGCTTTTAAATTTCTCTTGATCTTGTTCTGCGTGACGCGCAGAGAGCGAAGGTAAGATCACCGTTCCAATCGCGACACCAATCAGACCTAAAGGCAACTCAGTCATACGTTCGGCACTATATAACCATGACACCGAACCATCTTGCATGAATGATGCCCAAATCGTATTCAGCAATAAATTAATTTGCGTAACAGAAACACCAAATAATGCAGGTAACATCAATTTTAAAATGCGATCTACACCTTCATGTTTAAAATCAACTTTTGGTGGGATCAGTAAATTCTTTTTCCATAACTCAGGAATCTGAATCGCCAACTGTAAAATACCCGCAACAACCACAGCCCAACCTAATGCCATAATAGGTTCAGCCATATACGGGGTTAGCCACAACGCACCTGCAATCATTGCAATATTCAGCAGTACTGGAGAAAAAGCAGGTGAAGCAAAAGAGCCATAACTATTTAAGATACTGCTCGAAAAAGCAGTTAATGACATAAACATCAAATATGGAATCGTGAGACGAAACATATCCACGGCTAAATGGAATTTTTCTGAATCGCTGTGGAATCCAGGCGCGTATAAATAAATAATCGCAGGTGCAGCAACCATCGCCACAAAGGTCAGTAATGACATCGCCGTCAGCAAACAGCCAAAAACACGACTAATCAAAATTTGAACTTCAGCATGAGTTCGACTGGTCTTATATTCTGTTAGAACAGGAATAAAAGCTTGAGAAAATGCCCCTTCAGCAAATAAGCGCCGAAAAAAGTTAGGAATACGAAAGGCAACGACGAAAGTATCGAAATCTTTACCCGCACCAAATACATTCAATAGCACGATATCGCGTACTAATCCCAAAACTCGAGATAACATCGTCATTGCACTGACAATAATAGTCGATCGCCACAATGCCATCGTATTCACCTACGGCTTATCTTTAAAAAGCGTTATTGTAATGAAACTCAAACCAGATTTCGTTGTGAAATCATAAATTCGATGAAGTTTTTTTAGCTAGCATTTGACGAAATAGTTGCCAATCAAAATGTAAACCTGGGTCAGTTTTACGTTTAGGGGCAATATCTGAGTGACCTGCAATATGATTTTGAATTTTTTCATAGCTTTGACGTAAGGTTACAACCACTTCAACCAATGCTTGATATTGTTCAATCTCGAAAGGGAGATCATCACTTCCTTCCAGCTCGATACCTATTGAATAATCATTACATTCTTGTTGTGCCAAATAACTTGAACGTCCTGCATGCCACGATCGGTCATTGAAATTTACAAATTGAATCACCTCTCCCGTACGTAAAATTAAAAGATGGGCGGAGACTTGCATACCTTCAATAGTTTGGAAATAAGGATGTAAAGACCAATCTAGTTTATTTTGAAAAAATTGCTGAATATAGCCGCCACCAAACTGAGAAGGAGGCAAACTAATGTTATGAATTACAATAAGTTGAATATCAGTATTGTTAGGACGTGCGTTAAAATTTGGTGAAGAAATTTGCGTCGCACCCAACAATTTCCCATCTTGGACCTGAGTAAATCTAGACTGTGGCATGAAGACTCGAATCGGCAATTTAATATTTATATCGTTCCATTTTGACATGCTTTATCAGGAATAATCGAGATGGAATACTTATTTTTTATGTTGAGGGTGCTAATATAAGCGCCAAGTTTTTTGGTCAAAATATACTGGAACAGGTATGAGTATTCCTCAATCTTTGCTTGAACAATCTATTCAAATCAATATTCAACAAGCATTACAGGAAGATATTGGTGACGGCGATATCACTGCCTTACTTACTCCAGAACAAGAGCAAGCTACCGCAACGATTATCACCCGTGAAGATATGGTATTGGCGGGTCAACCTTGGGTGAATGCACTCATTCAAGCATATGATAGTAATGTTCAAATTACATGGCTAAAGCAAGAGGGTGAACTTGTAGCGGCAAATGAGGCGTTTTTAAAGCTTGCAGGTTCTGCGCGTAGTTTACTGACCGTTGAGCGCCCTGCTTTGAATTTTGTACAAACCCTTTCGGCTGTGGCGACCAAAACGGCAAATTATGTCAAACAGCTAGACGGCTTACATACCAAACTACTTGATACACGCAAAACCTTACCAGGCTTACGCATCGCTCAAAAATATGCAGTCGCAGTCGGTGGTGGTCAAAATCATCGTCTAGGTCTATTTGATGCTTTCTTAATTAAAGAAAATCACATTATGGCTGCGGGTGGTATTGCCCAAGCGATTAGCAAAGCACATGACATTGCACCAGGTAAACCCGTTGAAGTAGAAGTTGAAACTTGGGACGAACTGAATCAAGCGCTTGAAGCAGGTGCTGATATTGTGATGTTGGATAATTTCAGCCAACAACAGATGATTGATGCGGTTAAACATGTCGCAGGGCGTTGCAAATTAGAAGCCTCAGGCAATATCACCATTGAAAATTTACGCGAAGTTGCAACAACTGGCGTAGATTACATTTCAATGGGTGTACTCACTAAGGATGTGAGAGCTGTGGATTTATCTATGCGTTTTAATGCTTAGACATCATCCATCTCAGTTGAATGCTTTTGAGTCGAAGTATCGATAGATGCTTCGGCTTTTTCACTCCATGCTGACTTAGCTTGTGTTAAATCTGTTGGTCTTGGATCAGCAGCCATTAAAACAAAAGTCACTGCCGTTAAAAATACGAGAAATACTTGAACCATGATTTCCGCTCCTTGTTATTTTCGATTTAAGTCACTCTATCAAACTAAAATGGGCTGAATAAGCGAGCATTGTTACAGTTTGAAAATTTGTAATGCGTCTCTGTAGATAAAAATATTGATTTGTCATGTTTATTTTTTGCTGCGTAGAGATAGATTGTCCAAGAACCGATCTTAAAGAATAAAAAATGGAATCTATTTTTGAAGCCTTGTTTTCTTTGATTTTTTCAAATCATTCTCTTTTCTCTACACATCATTTTTGAAGTCATTATCGAGAGTTAGATTCGTGGCACTGGATATTCTGTTGTATCTACTTATCGAGTGAGCCATCGGATTGATATTGAGAGCACAGAAGTTTTTATCGCTGGCTTTATTACATGGGCCGTGATTATTGCTCTAAGCGTTTATTGGTTTTTTTTCGCTGATTTGAAAATGAAAAAGCAGCCTAAAATTAAATGTAGACTGCTTTTCCGCTTATAGAAAAGTCACTTATGATCCAACAAAGCCCATATATGGATCAGAAATCGAATCCTCTTTGGTCTCGATACGACCTGCAAAACGACGACTATAACTTGGTTCATTTTCTATCGTCACCGTGAAATCGTACCATCCCCCAAATTCAGACATATCCCAACTCAGTTCTTTTTCAGTCGTAGAAGTTTCAATCACCCATGTCTTATTCGGTAAATAAGCATTCGCTTTTACAAGCAATTTTGCTGTTTGTGTTCCATCATTGCGTACTTTCAAGAACAGTTTCGGATCACATTCTTCCATACACACACGGATTTCTGGCAATGCTTCAAACTGACTTACTTGAGCAACATTACCCGTAAAGCTACGATGGAAGCCATTGGGCCCCAAAATCCATAAATCATATCGATTCTCTTTTGTTTGCCACAGATCATCCAGTTGCTTCCCTGCTTCAACCATATAACGGCGTGGGATAGCATCTAAATTCAACTTATCATAAACATGAAAGACAGCAGCATGTGTTCCTGTATTAGAGAACATCAATTTTACCGTTTTCTTTGTAGCATCTACTTTGGCACTGGTATGCAAAATATAAGGCAATGCACGAGATGGTCGAATACCAGTTTCCTGAGCTGGATAGGCTTGATTGAGTGGACGGCTGACTTGTGGCATGCCTTCTTGCGCTTTACGAATTGCATCTGCTTCGGCTTTGGTGGTTTGACCTGAAAGATTGGGTAAAGGTAAAAGATTTGGGGTTTTAAAATTAAATGCTGAGGTTAAATCGCCGCACACTGCTCGACGATATGGACTAATATTCGGTTCTTGTACGCCAAAGCATTGTTCAAGGAAACGAATCACCGAAGAATGATCAAAGGTTTGAGAGTTAACCCAACCGCCTCGACTCCACGGAGAAATCACATAAAAAGGGACACGAACACCAGGTCCATAAACCCCAACACCATTACTTACATCTTTATCAGTAAAATTGGGTTGACCTGTTGATGCTTTGGTATGTGTCGCATACTCATAAGACATTTGTTCTTTGGTCAAGGTTGATTTACCGCACACTACGCCTGATGCATCATCAATTGAAGGTGCACTTGGAGATGGGACATGATCAAAGAAGCCATCATTTTCATCAAAATTAATGATGAAAACCGTCTGACTCCAAAGTTCTGGACGTTCAGTAAGCGCATTTAAAACTTCTTGGGTATACCATGCGCCTTGCACTGGGCTAGATGGTCCAGGATGTTCACTATAGATTGCAGGCGCAACTAACCAACTGACTTGTGGAAGCTTATTTTGAGCAATATCCTCTTTAAAAGAACCGAGAAAACCACCATCAGGCATGGTATTGGCGATCCCTTTATACAACGGTTGAGCCGCATCAATTGCAGCATCATAAGCAGGACAAACTGAATTATTATTCACAGGTTTTCCAGAAAGCTCATTGGCACGGCGGTACTGTTTAAAACCTGCTAAAGGATTATCGGTAAAGTTATCTGGCATGTTTTGATAAACCTTCCAGCTCACACCAGCTTGTTGTAAACGTTCAGGATAGGTGATCCAGTCATAACCGATCGTTGAAGGACCTATCGAATCTAAATCATTGACGACGCTAGCCACATTAGCAGCCGTTGGACCATTGGTGCCCGTCCAAATAAACATACGATTTGAATTGGTTCCTGTATGCATGGCACAGTGATAGGCATCACAAATGGTAAATGCATTGGCTAAAGCAAATTGAAACTCAAGTTCTTGTTGTTTGTAATAGCCCATTGATTGCGGTTGTTTATATTGCACCCAGTTTCCCATACGACCATGATTCCATGCATACTGACCATCTGTCCAAGAATGATTTGTTCCACTGACTCGCTGCGCATTACCTCGTTTACTGTCTAAATGATAAGGATAAACTTTATTTTTATTGGCATCATATTGTTCCCAGACCTTGCGTCCTTGAGTTAATGGAATGGTGAAACGATCTCCAAACCCTCTTACACCTTTCAAAGTGCCAAAATAATTATCAAAAGAACGATTTTCTTGGGTCAAAATCACCACATGTTTTACGTCTTTAATCGTGCCCGTCTCAACTTTGGCGTCAATCGCAAGTGCTTTTTGAATGCTCATCGGAAAGCTAGTGAGTGCAGCAGTACCAAACAGGGCTTTGGTTGAATTTAATAAAAAGTCGCGACGATTCATTTTTTAATTTCCTTATTATTGTAGTTTATGGCGCACAATGAATTTTACAGTTTGATGTAGGCGGTTTTGGTGTTGGCGTAGAATTATTATTATCGCCATCACTGTCGTTACAGGCACTTAACAATAAGCAGCTACTACAAAGCAGTATTAAAAGGAAATTGCGCATTTTACTATCCGTTAAATATTCGTGCAGATAGTCAATACGATGTAAATGACAATTCGATGATGATTAGATCGCAATTTGATGACAGAAAATATAAGACAAAAAAAAAGGCGGTCTAAACATACCAGACCGCCCGCACTATCAACTGGAGATTACCAACCGAGTGCCTGCTGTTGTTTCTGAATCAATTCTGCGATTCCTTTTTCTGCAAGCTCTAACATGGCATTTGATTGCTGACGAGTAAACGGTTTCTCTTCGGCCGTTCCTTGAATTTCAATAAATTCGCCCGCTTGTGTCATCACCACATTCAAATCCGTTTGGCAATTTGAATCTTCTTCGTAACATAAATCGAGGAGCACTTCATCTTGGTACATCCCGACTGAGATGGCTGCCACGAGACCTTTTAAAGGGTCTTGTTTAATCTTTTTATTGCTCAGCAATACATTCATTGCATCGACTAAAGCCACAGCTGCGCCAGTAATCGCCGCAGTACGCGTACCGCCATCAGCTTGAATCACATCACAGTCAATCGTAATCGTGTTCTCACCCAGTTTTTTCAAATCCACCATGGCACGTAAGCTACGACCAATCAAACGTTGGATTTCCTGTGTCCGACCCGACTGTTTACCACGCGCCGCTTCACGGTCACTACGGGTATGGGTTGAGCGCGGTAACATGCCATATTCAGCAGTGACCCAGCCTTGTCCTTTTCCTTTTAAAAATCGTGGAACCGAATTATCAATACTTGCCGTACACAATACTTTGGTATGACCAAATTCAACCAGAACTGAACCTTCTGCGTAACGGGTATAGTTACGGGTGATTTTTACTTCACGTAACTGGTCTAACTCTCTTTGGTCAATACGCATAATGATTCCTTAAAACGATGGCACAAATATAATTGCACCATAGTATATCTCAATTACTCGTACTTTCCCTTTTACTTGTTGGTAAAGAGCATCGCTTGATGACTCAAACAATGCTCTAAATTGATTAAGCAGCTTTACTAAACATACTTTTCACTGCGTCGACAAAGCTATGCTTGATCGCTACTAAACGGTCAACCATATTGTCAGGTAAAGAATGAATCGCCAAACGTTTATATACACTCACAATTTGAGATCCAAACGGCGCTGTATTGTACTGTTGACCAAACTCTGCACAGACTGCACGTACTTTAGGTGCCATCTCTTGATAGCGGTTGGCAGGTACATCAGGGAACAAGTGATGTTCGATTTGATGACTCAAGTTACCACTCAAGAAGTGCATGATTTTACCGCCAGTAAAGTTTGCTGAACCACGAATCTGACGTAAGTACCATTCTGCTTTGGTTTCATTATCAATATTGTCAGTGATAATTTCAGAATCTTCTGTAAAGTGACCACAATAAATCACGGTCGATGCCCAATAGTTACGGATCAGATTGGCAACAAAGTTACCTGCTAATACTGGCAAGAACATTGGGCCCGCGATCAATGGGAACAATACATAATCTTTACCAAACTGACGTACCATCTTTTTACGTAGATTTTTTGATTCTACATACACTTCTTTCCAAGTCTTGGTGCCATCAAACAATACTTTTTCCATCTCTAGACGTTGTAAAGCAAGTAGCCATTCAAAACCCGTAGATAATACGAAACCCGTTGGTACGTTAAATAAAAAGCGGGGTTCCCACTTTTGCTCACGGCTCATACGCATCACACCATAACCGCTAATGTCATGATCCATGCCAACCACATTGGTATAGGTATGGTGCTTATAGTTATGGGTATATTTCCAGTCCTCACCAGTACACACGGTATCCCAATCATAGGTTGCACCGTTCAAGGTTGGATCGTTTAACCAGTCAAACTGACCGTGCATCACGTTGTGACCGAGTTCCATATTTTCAACGATTTTAGATACGCCTAGCATAACGGTACCCAATAACCATACAGGTGGAATCCAACCACCAAACATCAACATGCCACGTGATGCAATTTCGGTGTAGCGTACAAAGTTACGTACTTTATAAATATAATCAGAATCTTCTTTGCCAATTTTAGCCATGGTTTCAGTACGGATGGCATCAATCTTACGGCCAAACTCTTGTACTTCTTCTGGTGTTAATGCACGGCTTGTGTTACCGCCAAATTTGATTGGAGGAATTGTTTTTGTCGGATTTGCTGTCATCATGTTCATAATATTATTCTCTATCTGGTCAATATGAATTAAAGATCAATCTCAACAGGACTGACTGCTTCACTCACACACAACTTAATTTGCACATTGTTTTGGTTATCGATTTCACCTGTAAGTTGATTTTTCACTGCACCACTGATCTTGGTACAAACACAGGTATTACAAATTCCCATACGGCAACCAAAAGATGGTTTCAAACCCGCAGCTTCAGCACTGGCCAATAGGTTGCCACGGCCTTCAAACTCTTGCATGCTGCGACGGAAATTGACCGGTTGGATTTGAGCATCCACATCCATCGTCACTGGCAAGAAGCTTTCTTGCGTTAAACGGTCTAACCAACCACGTTTCGCCCAAATTTGACGTGTCGCTTTCATCAATCCTGGAGCAGCACACACATAGGTTTGACGTTGAACAGCATCGGCACACAAACGGTCCAAAGTTTCTTCATCAAAATAAGCAGGTTTTTCAGCACTATCGACAATAATGTGTAGGTCAAAGTGCGCATATTCTGCTGCCAGTGTTTCCAATTCAGTACGGAACGCTGGATCACGTGAGTAATAAATCAATGTCACAGGTTGATTCGAACGTGCTAATGCCTGTTTCGCAATCGGAATAATCGGCGTAATACCACTACCCGCAGATACCAAAAGAATCGGTTGTTTACCTTCTTCTGTATCAAAGTCTTTTAGCGTAAATTCGCCCATCGCCTGAGTAATTTCAATCACATCACCAGCACGTGCGCTGTTGGCTAAATAATTAGATACTCGACCTTGTTTTTTGATACCTAATACCAATTTGTCGTGACTTGGTGAACTCACCAAGCTATACGCTCGTTGATGCTGCACACCATCAATACGAACCGTCACCATCACAAATTGACCAGGCTGATAGGTTGTAAATTTATTGTTACTGCTTAAAGTGACCTTGATCATTTCATCGGCAATAGGCTCAATCGCTTCGATTTTTGCCATAATGCGACGCAAAGTCCACATCGGGTTAACCTTTGCAAGGATAAAATCAACAAAATCTTCTCGAATCCAATGTGGCTGATAACTTAACTGTGCGCTCATACGTTCCTCGTTTTGTATCTGGCTATTTATTTTGAGTGAACAAATGTTCATGTAGTGAACATGTGTACACTATATTTATTTGTGTTCACTGAGTCAACACTTGTACACTTATTTTTTTGAATATTTTTTGTTCTTTCCTATAAACATTTCAATTTTCTTGAAAATTGATCACGATCTAGCATTTATTATTTTTTAAAAAAACGATTTATTTTGCTAAAACCACAAATGCATATGATTTAGCAATGGATAAAAGCTAAAAAAATCATGTTTTTTTTGCTAGACTCTAGCGTACGGTTTTAATGGATCTTATTCATGTCGATTAGAGATGAACGAAAACAACAGAGTCGACAGGCTTTACTTGATGCAGCACTTCATCTCAGTACATCTGGGCGCTCATTTAGTAGTATTAGTTTGCGTGAAGTTGCGCGAGAAGTTGGTTTAGTACCAACGGCGTTTTATCGTCATTTCCAAGATATGGACACTTTAGGTCAAGAACTGGTTGATCAAGTTTCTTTGCATTTAAAAAGTCTGATTCATCAGTTAGGACAAAGCTATTTAAAGCACAGCGGATCTGCTAAAACTCGTACCAGTATTGAATTGTTTGTACAAGCTGTGAATCATAGCCCACAACAATGGCAATTTATGATTTCTGAACGTTGGGGTGGTTCTGAAACCGTACGAATTGCGATTGCACGCGAAATCGAATTTTTGATTGAAGATCTTGCTATCGACCTTTGCAAATTGGATACGTTTAAACACATTCAAGAAGCCAAAGATTTGCAAGTGTTATCCACGATCTTAATTAATATGTCTTTTACTTGGGCAATGACATGGATCAACTTACCGAAACAATTCACCATTGATCACCTGTTAGAACAGCAAAATTTGTTTATTGATAATGCAGCGACTCAAGTGCGCTTGTTATTCCGTGGCATCTCAAATTGGGAACCACAAAACGCCTGATCCTATCCAAGCGAAAGTTTGATATATAAAAGCATTGCTTAGCGTTAGTATTCATTAAACACTAATGCAAATACCGTTTAGAACACTATGAGGAGCTTACAAGCATCATGAATCCTGATCGTCATACTCAGTTCTTAATCCGTAAAGAAAAAATTTTGCAGGTTGCGGAAAAGCTATTATTAGAAAACAACCAAGAAATGACCTTAGATGAACTGGTTGCCGAGCTAGATATTGCTAAAGGTACGCTATACAAACATTTCCGTAGTAAAAATGAATTATTGCTAGAACTGATCATTCAAAACGAAAAAGAAATTTTAAAAATTTCAGAAAACTACAACACTGATGTCAAAGAATATGCACCGCGTTATATGCTCTATCATTTAACTTCACCGAGTCGCACGATTCTGCTGCATCAGTTAGAAGAACATTTAACGATGACGGAATCGAAGTTAAAACATTTGTTCGATGAGTTATATGCTATTCGTCAACAACGTATTGTTTCACTGAAAGAAATGACTGAGAAATATTTAAAATCACAGAATTATGATATGTCGATTCGTGATTATCTTTCTTATATTTGGTCACTCACTTACGGCGCGGCTTTATTATTAAATTCAAGCTATTATCAACGTTCGATTGGTTCACGTGAGAAATTGATTAATCTATATGTGAATCAGGCCTTATCGTTGCCAACACAAAAAGTTCAAATTGATCTGAAAGACTTTCAAATGGATCAACCATAAATAAAAAGGACTGTTTTTACAGTCCTTTTTTATATCAAAAAGCGTGAGGTTTATTTTCCTTTACGCTCTTTTTCCAACAAGTAATCTACCACTTGAGTTACTTTTCCATCTTCACCTTGCACCACATACTTACCAGCTACCACAACCGCTGGCACACCTGTCAATTGATACTGTTGCGCCAATTTGTTTGACTCAGCCACTTTTGCAGTGATTGGGAAAGAGTTAAACATGCTGTTAAATTTCTGCTCAGGTACACCATAACGCGCAAAGAATTTTGCTTGTGATGCTTGGTCAAAAATTTGCTGACCACCTTCATGAATGGCATGGAATAATGGAATATGGGTTTTCTTACGTACACCAAGTGCTTCAGAAACATAGTAGCCACGAGCGCCTTGTTCCCATACTTTATTCATCGCTGCTGGGGTACGAAGGAAATATACATCACTCGGTGCTTTCTTTAACCACGTCTGCATGTGTGGTTCAAGTTTAAAGCAGTGTGGACATCCGTACCAAAAAAATTCACGTACTTCAATTTTTCCTGCTGGTGCTGCTGTTTTACCTGGATTGGCAACAACCGTATAGTCTTTACCAGCAACAAAATCTGCAGCCATTGCATTTGCAGAAAATGCCATTACAGCTGCTGTTAAACCACTTAATACTAAATTTTTCATTGACTTTGCTTTTCCTCTAAGCATTTTTCGTAAGTTTATATGCTAAATATAAAACAAACACGAGCAATTCGTTTTGCTTGTGTGAAGTTTTTTATTGGATTTATCGCTTTTTTTTCAAGAAGCGCTACACTACCAACAGATTAAACCGAAATAATCATCCTAATACAGAGGTAAGTCATGTCGCAATTGAATGTTGACCCACAAGAAATCGCAAAATTTGAAGCATTGGCTGCCAAATGGTGGGATCAACATTCTGAGTTCCGACCTCTACATCAGATCAATCCCTTACGTCTAAATTGGATTGATGAACGTGTCGGTGGCTTGGCTGGAAAAAAAGTGCTCGATGTCGGCTGTGGCGGCGGTATTTTGGCGGAAAGCATGGCACGTCGAGGTGCTGATGTTTTGGGTATTGATATGGGTGAAGCACCGCTTGCGGTGGGTCGTTTGCATGCTCAACAAGACAATGTACAAAATATTGAATATCGTCAGATTCCAGTTGAACAACTCGCTCAAGAGCAAGCTGGTCAATACGATGTCGTGACCTGTATGGAAATGATGGAACACGTACCAGATCCTGCATCTATTGTTAAAGCATGCCAAAGCTTGGTTAAACCAGGTGGTCATGTGTTCTTCTCAACCATTAACCGCAATCCAAAATCTTATTTATTTGCGATTATTGGTGCTGAGTACGTATTGCGATTATTACCCAAAGGTACGCACGATTATCATAAATTCATTCGCCCATCAGAAATGGCACATGACATTCGTAATGCCGGTCTGACACTAAAAGAAATGACGGGATTACATTACAACCCAATCACTAAATATTACTGGTTAGCACCAAATGTTGATGTGAATTATATGGTTCATACCATGAATACGGGTGCCTAATGAAAGCGGTATTATTTGATCTTGATGGAACGTTGATTGACACTGCGGCGGATTTTATTCGTATCATTCAACAAATGTGCCGCGATGAACAACGTCCAGTTGTAGATGCTGAAACCATTCGTACTCAAGTATCTGAAGGCGCACGCGCCATGGTGAAGCTGGTTTATCCTGAACTAGAAGTCACTGATCCAATTTTTCTCGCCCATCGTCAGCGTTTTTTAGATCTATACGGTGACAATATTGTAGTAGATACCGACCTATTTTTAGGCATGTATCCTTTGCTCGAAGCGCTTGAGGCCAAACAAATTCCGTGGGGCATTGTCACCAATAAACCACGTGGTTTAAGTGAATCATTATTGGCTGAATTAAATCTGACTCAGCGCTGTGCAGTTTTGGTATGCCCTGAAGATGTCACGCATACCAAACCTGATCCAGAACCCATGTATTTAGCAGCTCAAAAGCTCGGGATTGATGCTAAAGATATTATTTATGTGGGTGATCATCCGCGTGATATTGATGCGGGTCGAAATGCATCGATGTATACCATTTTAGCGGCTTACGGCTATTTACCTGTTGAATCACGTAATGATCTTGATGCATGGCAAGCGGATTCGATTATTTATACCATCCCTGAATTACATCAACTGCTTAAACAGAAAATCACTGTATTGTCAGAAAATCAGGGTATGATGAATTAAACATTGAAGATAACTATAGGAGGCATAACAATGAAATACTCAGAATATCAACCTCGCCCAGATCTACTCAAAGATCGCATTATTCTCATCACTGGCGCAGGTGATGGAATTGGTCGAGCTGCCGCTCTTAGTTATGCTCTTCATGGTGCAACTGTTGTTTTACATGGTCGTACACTGAATAAGCTGGAAGTTATTTATGATGAGATTGAGGGCTTAGGTGCGCCTCAACCTGCCATTTTGCCACTACAGCTTTCAACTGCTTCTAGCCATGACTATGAGCTTTTGGTCAGCACTTTAGAGCAACAATTTGGTCGCTTAGATGGTATTTTGCATAATGCTGGCATGCTCGGTGATCGTGTTGAATTAGCGCATTATCCTGTCGATGTCTGGGATGATGTTTTAGCAGTGAATTTACGCGCACCCTTTGCATTAACACAAGCGTTACTACCCTTACTTGAAAAATCAGAACATGCTTCTGTGGTGTTTACCAGTTCAAGTGTCGGTCGTGAAGCACGCGCGCTTTGGGGAGCATATTCGGTATCTAAAGTGGCAACTGAAGCCATGAGTAAGATTTTTGCTGCTGAAAATAGCTACCCAAATATTCGTTTCAATTGCATTAATCCAGGAGGTACTCGCACAGCGATGCGCGCAAAAGCTTATCCTGATGAAGACCCTAAAACATTACCTACTGCCGATAGCATCATGCCCGCTTATCTGTACCTGATGGGTGATGATAGCTTAGATATGAATGGTCAAAGTATTGATGCACAAAGTTAATTCATTGATTATAATAATTTTAAACAATATTAAGCACTAACCTTAAATCTGTTGATGCATAGAAATTGCTCGAAAATCTTCATCTTTTTAATGGAAGAATGAATTGATCTTCACAGTTTCTCTGCATTTTTAAGGTACAGTTTTCACATGAGAGACATCCGAAGTCCATTAAGGTGCATCATGAAAAATTTTTTCATTATCTTGGTTTTAGGTTCAACCACCCTGTTCACGAGTATGGGTAGTTTCGCAGGTCCACACTTCGACCATGAGGAAAATCCTCGTGGTGGTTGGCAAGGTCGTAACGTTGATCGTCCAAATGATGAAAATCGTATGCGTGAACGTCGCATGCGTGAAGAACGTGGTGTAGAGCGTCTAAAACAACATCGTTGGCAAGCAGGTTATGTGATGCCGCAGCATTATCGCGGAAATGGCTATAAGGTTGATTATAAAGACAATAATCTACCTCGACCTGGACGCAACGAGCAATGGTATAAAATTAATAATGACTATATCTTGGTGAACTCTGATGATAATAGCATTGTTAAAATTATGGGTTTTTAAGCCATTTTGAAGCAATAACGCCATATACTTGAATTGTTGTTCTAGGAATTGATTTATCTTTTCATTTTTTTCGATAGAATCAAACCAATGATGTAAATTCGAGATCCACATGGCGAACCAAATTTCTGAAACTTTACAAAGTACAGCGCAAGATTATGTACATTGGTTTCGCCACTCTGCACCGTATATCAACGCACACCGCCATAAAACTTTTGTATTGATGTTTGGCGGTGAAGCCGTTCAGCATGAAAATTTCCAACATATTATTCATGATATTGCCTTACTGCATTCATTAGGCATCCGATTAATTTTGGTTCATGGCGCACGTCCTCAAATTAATCAAAATTTATCTGAACGAGGCATTGAGACACCATTTCACCAAAGCCGTCGCATTACCACACGCGAGTCTTTACGTGGTGTGATGAATGCTGTCGGTTCAATACGTCTAGAAATTGAAGCTTTACTGTCGATGGGATTAGCAAATTCACCCATGTATGGTGCACGTATCGATGTGGTTTCAGGCAATTTTGTCACCGCCAAACCTTATGGAATCCGTGACGGCGTTGATTTTCAATTAACAGGTGAAGTACGTTCTATAGATACGGATGCGATCCAACGCCACTTAGATAATCATAATATTGTGCTACTGGGACCCACAGGCTATTCAACCACAGGCGAGGTTTTTAATTTACTTGCCGAAGAAGTCGCAACCAAAACAGCGACTGCGTTAAAAGCTGATAAGTTGATTTTCTTGGGCGAAAAGCAAGGTTTACTGAATGAAAAAACACAATTGTTACGAGAGTTAAGCTCGTACCAACTCGAGCCGTATATTCAACAATATCAAACTCAGTATCCAGAATTCGCTTTGCATCTCAAACAAGCACAACAGGCGTCTTTATCTGGTGTACATCGTGTGCATCTGATTTCCTATGCCTATGATGGTGCATTGATTGAAGAACTATTCACACGTGATGGTATTGGTACCATGATCACGGATGCGCATTATGAAGAAGTACGAATTGCCAATATTCATGATGTCGGCGGTCTAATAAACCTACTACGTCCACTTGAGCAGGAAGGTATTTTGGTCTATCGCTCACGTGAATTGCTGGAAAGTGAAATTGAACAATTTGCGGTGATTGAACGAGATGGGATGATTTTAGCTTGCGCAGCACTTTATCCAATTCCGGTTGGATCAGGTGAAATTCATTCAGCCGAAATTGCATGTGTGGCCGTAGATGCAAGCTATCGGAAGTCTAATCGTGGTAGCCAAATTTTACAGTTTTTAGAAAGCAAAGCTAAACAACAAGGCATTCAACAGTTATTCGTACTCACCACCCGAACGGCGCATTGGTTCTTAGAGCATGGCTTTGTTCCTGCAAGTGTGGATGATTTACCGAATGCACGCCAAGCCTTGTATAACTATCAACGCAATTCTTTGGTATTTAAAAAGGCTTTAATTTAGTAATACTACGATGCATAGATATCGTTATTTCTGATAATGATATCTATGTAAGCTCATCTTTTCTGCTTATATAACTTTTAAAAAAAACACTGTTTTAATTATTATTATTTGAAAACCATATAAAATCATAAACTTAACATTTATTAAGCCAGCACCCATTATTCCCCCCATAGATATGATTATGCATTTTTCTGTTTTGCAGTTTTCTTCATAAGCAAAGCCCGATTATTTATTTTTTCCGCAATAAAAAAAAGTTTTAGCTTAGTCGCTCATCTTATTTAAATCGTTTGATTTGTCGGGGAGCACAACCAACATGGCTATTTCTATCAATCGTTCATGGGCAACATACACCATTATTGCAGCAAGTCTGGCGAGTTTAATGGGCGTTGCAGGTTGTACAAAAAAACCTGAACAACAACAGACCTCATCCACAAAACAAGAAACCACAACTTTAAATATTGGCTTCCAGAAGTACGGCATCTTGCCAATCGTGAAAGCAAAAGGTGAATTAGAAAAAAATCTAGCAGCTCAAGGTGTGAATCTAAAATGGGTCGAGTTTCCAGCAGGACCACAATTATTGGAGGGATTGAATGTTGGAAGCGTAGTTTTTGGTGAAGCAGGTGAAGCACCACCCATTTTTGCGCAGGCAGCGAATCCTAATTTGGTTTATGTAGCCAATCAACCCGCTGCACCAACCGCGGAAGCCTTGATTGTGCAAAAAGACTCTCCGATTCAATCCATTCAAGACCTGAAAGGCAAACGTGTCGCCCTGAATAAAGGCTCGAATGTTCACTATCTATTACTCAAACTTTTGGAAGCAAATAATCTTACTTTAAATGATATTCAACCGATTTATCTTCCCCCATCAGATGCCCGTGCTGCTTTTGAAAAAGGAGCAGTCGATGCTTGGGTAATTTGGGACCCGTTTTTCGCCGCAGCAGAACATCAAATCCAAGCACGTGTGATTGCAAATGGTGAGCACTTGGTGAGTAACCATCAATTCTATTTGGCTGATCGGAAGTTTGCTGAAACGCATCCTGAAGTACTGAATACTTTGGTTAATACTCTAAACCAAACCACAGATTGGGTTAAAACGCATCCTGATGACGCTGCAAAACTATTAGAAAAACCAACAGCACTTGAATTCGATATTTTGAAAACGTCAATCTCACGTATGGGCTTTGGTGTTCAACCGATCTCTGAAAAAGTCGCTAAAGAACAACAATATGTTGCCGATGCCTTCTTTGCTCAGAAACTCATTCCGAAGCAACTTGTGATTCAAGATGCAGTCCTTAAAAATCATGTGAAATAAAAGCAGCTAGACAATGCATCTACAACCGCATTGAATAGCTCATCAAAAAAATATAAGGAATCCATAATGCACTATGCTCAATCGAACAAGAACAGCTGGTTTAAACCTTTAAAATATCTGTTGGTGATGACGAGCTTGAGTACAGCATTTAGCAGCTCAGTTTGGGCAATTGATCCTAGCGTGAAAGAACTACGCATTGGTTTTCAAAAAAGTTCGATTAACTTTGCAATCGCCAAGCAGCAAAAGTTATTTGAGCAAGAATTTCCAAACGCCAAAATTAGCTGGAATGAATTTCCAGCAGGACCACAAATTTTGGAGGCTCTAGCGATAGGCTCTTTGGATATTGGGGTAACAGGTGATACACCACCCGTCTATGCACAGGCAGCAGGCAAACCTTTATATTACTTTGCTTATGAGGCAGCGAAGCCACTTTCCTCAGCGATTCTAGTACCGAAGAATTCAACGCTCAAGCAACTGAAAGATTTGAAAGGCAAACGGATTGCTCTACAAAAAGGCTCAAGCTCACATTATTTACTGGTGCAGGCTGTTCGTAAGGCTGGATTGAAATGGAGCGATATTACGCCAATTTGGTTAACACCTGCTGACGCACGAGCTGCCTTTCAAAAAGGGGCAGTAGATGCTTGGGCCATTTGGGATCCTTACTATGCTTCAGCCCAATTGGAAGATCAAGCTCGGATACTCACAACAGGTAAGGGTTTGAGCCCAAATTATACTTTTTACCTCGCTGCACCGAGCTTCTTACAACAACATCCAAAAGCAACATTAGATTTAATTAAGCAAATCAATCTCGCAGATAAATGGGTGCAATCACATCAGATCGAAACGGCAAAGAACATTGGACAGAGTACAGGTTTAAATACTTCCACCAGTGAACTCTTTATTCAACGTCGCCCTCGCCCTTCTACTGCGGCTCCACTCAACAGTAAAGTGATCGCCGAGCAACAACAATTGGCAGACATTTTCACCCAGCAAGGTCTTATTCCCAAATCAATCAATATCAAACAGGCAGTTTGGCCCGCTCAATAATATATAGGAACATCGACATGAATATTTTTTGGTTTATCCCCACTCACGGTGACAGTCGCTATTTAGGCACCAGTAAGGGTGCACGTCAGGTCGATCATGCTTATATGAAACAGATTGCTGTGGCTGTAGATAATCTTGGATATGCAGGTGTGTTGATTCCAACTGGACGCTCTTGTGAAGATCCTTGGATTACCGCCGCGAGTTTAATTGATGCCACCAAGCATCTTAAATTTCTCGTGGCGCTCCGTCCTGGGATTACCACTCCTGCACTCGCTGCTCGCATGGCAGCCACGTTCGATCGTCTCTCTAATGGCCGTATTTTACTGAACCTTGTTACTGGCGGTGATGAACAAGAACTGAAAAGTGATGGTCTGTATGAAGATCACAGTACCCGTTATAAAACTGCATCAGAATACGTAAAAATATGGCGTGAAATTCTCACTCGATCACATACAGGCAAGTCGTTTACTTTTCATGGTGAGCGCTTGAGCGTTGATGATGCTAAATTACTTTATCCACCCATACAGCAACCTTATCCTCCGTTGTGGTTTGGTGGCTCTTCAGCAGATGCAACTGAACTTGCAGCAGAACAAGTGGATACTTACTTAACATGGGGCGAACCTCCTGCTGCAGTAAAAGAAAAAATCGAACACTTAAAAGCAAAAGCAGCAGCCAAAGGCCGTACCCTCAATTATGGAATTCGTTTACATGTCATCGTTCGTGAAACTGATGCACAAGCTTGGGCAGCGGCAGATGAGCTGATTCAATATTTAGATGATGACACTATTGCCGCAGCTCAGAAAAAGTTTGCACAAATGGATTCTGTCGGTCAGCAACGCATGGCAGCTCTACACGGCGGGCGTAAAGACCAACTTGAAGTCTCACCCAACTTATGGGCAGGTATTGGTTTAGTCCGTGGCGGCGCAGGTACAGCCTTAGTCGGTGATCCTGAAACAGTTGCGGCACGTATTCAAGAGTATGCCGATTTAGGCATTGATACTTTTATCTTCTCAGGTTATCCGCATTTAGAAGAGTCGATTCGTTTTGCCGAATTGGTATTTCCATTATTACCACTCAAAACAAGAGAAAAATTGGCACAACCACATTTAACAGGACCTTTTGGTGAAATCATTGCCAATAACTATGTTCCAGATGTGAAAGAGCCAAAAACCTTGACTAAGGAGACAGCATGAGTGCAAAGCTGCTTTTAGATCATGTTTCACGTGGAACATTAGGTATTGGTAAAGGTCTACTCCCTTGGTTATTTCCAATTTTACTGGTGCTTATTTGGCAAATCGCATCGAGTAGTGGTTTATTGCAAAGTCGGATTTTACCTGCACCAACCGCTGTGGTCAGTGCTTTTTGGCACTTACTAATCAGTGGTGAACTTTGGCATCATGTCAAAGTCAGCGCAGGCCGTGCTTTACTCGGTTTGTTGATTGGCGGTGGTTTAGGACTGATTTTAGGGCTATTGAATGGTTCTTCGCGTATCGCATCCACGCTACTGGATACCACCTTACAAATGGTGCGCAACCTCCCTGCACTAGCACTAATTCCCCTGGTGATTCTATGGTTTGGTATTGATGAAACCGCCAAACTTTTTTTAGTCGCCGTCGGTGTATTTTTCCCTATTTATATCAATACCTATCATGGCATCCGTTCGGTTGACCCTCAATTGATCGAAATGGGTAAAAGTTATGGGCTTAACCGATGGCAGCTCTATAAAGAAATCATTTTACCGGGAGCGATGCCATCGATTTTGGTGGGCTTACGTTTTTCTTTGGGTTTAGTTTGGGTGCTTTTAATTGTTGCCGAAACCATTTCAGCTCAAGCAGGCATTGGCTATATGACCATGAACGCACGTGAGTTTTTACAGACAGATATCGTTTTGGTTGGCATTTTGCTCTATGCCCTGCTTGGAAAACTCGCGGATGTACTGGCTCAAGCCCTAGAGCGTTATTTATTGCGCTGGCATGCAGGCTATCAAAAGTAAAAGGGAGAAATCAAAATGAGTAACTTAAATTTAAACTTTTATGAAGATCATCGGCTTCAACCTGTCACAGAAGCAGAAACAACTGCAACCCCAGTGAATGGTGCAACGATTCTGATTGAACAACTCTATAAATTTTATGGTGATGTGAAAGTCTTAGAAGATTTAGACTTGAATATTCAGGCAGGTGAATTTGTTGCCATAGTAGGACAGAGTGGTTGTGGTAAAAGTACCTTACTTCGATTAATTGCCCAACTAGAAAAAGCCAGTTACGGCGAAATTAAATTCCAATCTGTTCGTCATTTCCGTGAAGGCATTACCAGTGATGATATTCGTGTGATGTTTCAAGACCCACGTTTATTACCTTGGAAAAATATATTACAAAATGCACAATTAGGTTTATCAAAAGATAAATATCAACTAGCAGAAACACTATTAGAAAAAGTGGGATTAAAAGAAAAGGCAAACCAGTGGCCGACTCAACTTTCAGGTGGTCAGCGTCAAAGAGCGGCTTTAGCGCGTGCTTTATCACATTCGCCAAGAATTTTATTGCTCGATGAACCATTAGGGGCTTTGGATGCACTAACACGCTTAGAAATGCAAACGCTGATTGAACGTCTTTGGAAAGAACAAGGTTTTACCGCAATCTTGGTAACGCATGATGTGAGTGAAGCCGTACAGTTGGCTGATCGCATCATTTTGCTTGACCAAGGGCATATTGCGCAGAGCTTTCAAGTGAATTTACCCCG
Organism: Acinetobacter sp. Z1; assembly: GCF_024296945.1. Taxonomy (NCBI): domain Bacteria; kingdom Pseudomonadati; phylum Pseudomonadota; class Gammaproteobacteria; order Moraxellales; family Moraxellaceae; genus Acinetobacter; species Acinetobacter sp. Z1. The sequence goes on from NZ_CP101115.1 coordinate 3,505,141, forward strand.
ACCTCGTAAGAAAAGTATTGCTTTTTCACAATTAGAACAACAAGTTCTCGATGCGGTTTTGGCAACTTAAACCGCATCTGCCCTCACAATCCGCACCATAAAAAAGCAAAAATGATTTTTTGATCTACGAGAATAGAGCGAATTATTAACAAAATATGTAAATGTATTTTTAGATTTCAAGAATTATCAAACACATCGCAACAATTCATCTTGGAACTGTGTTTTTTTCGACAAAAAAACGTTGCCATTGTGCACAAATCCGACAAATTATCTTACAATGTCAATGACATTTTTTGAATCAAGCTCGCAGATGGAACAGAAAAAAAGTACACAAAAGCGCAATCAACTGCTGAATGCTGCCCTAGATGTTTTTTCCGTCTATGGGTTTAGCGGTGCCAGTTTGGACGAGATTGCACAGCTTGCTAATATGCATAAGTCTAATATTTTCTATTATTATGAAAATAAAGAGTCCCTTTATGTTGAAGTGCTTACAACCGTTTTACAGAAATGGTTAGCACCGTTGCAAAATTTAGAATCTGAACTTGAACCTACCGAAGCAATTACCAATTATCTAACTCAAAAGCTTGAAAGCTCGCGTGATCAGCCAAAGGCTTCGCGTTTGTTTGCATTGGAAATTATTCAGGGCGCACCGCATATTTTGCCGATCTTAAAAGGGCCTTTGAAGAAGTTATTTAAACGCAAAACTAAAGTCATTCAAACGTGGCAAGAACAAGGAAAATTATCTCAAGACATTGATCCTGAATTACTCATTATTAATATTTGGGCGATTACACAAAACTATGCTGATTTTTCAACACAAATGGAAATGGTCACAGGTAAAACTTTGCGTAACCGTAGTATGTACCAACGTACTATCGAGCACACCGTTCACTTGATGCTATATGGTGTGATTCCACGTTAAATTTTTCTTTCATTAAAAGCCTTAATTTTAACGATTGAAATACACTAAAAAGCGACGTTGTGAGTCGCTTTTTTTATTCAGGGCGTAATGAAAAAATACTTATGTGCGCTAAATACAAGAGTGGCTTAAAGTATTTCGTGTAAGGTGTATTATGTTAATTGTAGGAAAACTAATTAAAAGCCTTTAAGTATTTTATTAGCTCATCTTTCCCTTGTTTTTGTGCCCTCTCAAATGCTGTTTCTTTATATTTATTTTTATGCTTCATATCTATTCCATATTCAGCTAAAAACTGTAATCCGTATAAATTATTATAATCTACAAAAACATGTGGCATTTGAAAAACTGGATCTTTACCTAATGGATCACAACCTAAGTCTATCAATAATTTATAAATTTCAGAATTCTGATTAAGTCCAGCAATCGCTAATCCTTTTTGCGTTATTATCTTTATAAAATAGTCTTTATAGTGATTATAAAAATAAAATACTATTTCATCACAATATCTAAATGCCAATTCAAGTGGTGTGTATACAAATGATTTTTTATTAGGGTCTGCCCCGAGTTCTAGTAGTTTCTTAGCTAAATCAGTATTATTTTTCTGAATACTTAATCCTAACGGAGTTCCTACTCCTTTAAGATTCCTATTTAATTCACTTTTACTAACTTTTTGGGAGAGTAATAAATCTATTTCATCTACTAAATCAAGATAGCAAGCATATACAAGTGTTTTCTTTATTTTTTCTTGTTGAAGGCTTTCTTCTAATTGAATTTTTCTTTCTTGACTAGATGGAGTCACATCATAGGTTTGATATAAGATCAATTCCATTGCATCGTCCCAAAATAATTCAGGATTGTAGTCAGTATGATGGATTATTTTTTTATCAATCGAAGAATAACTATAAATTCCATTATCTAACTCAGCACTATTCATAAGATCATGTATCTCTAGGAAAATATCATTAGAATTTTCTAGATGTTTGAATTCTTTATTATCTATTTCATAAACAACCGCATACCTTAAATGATCCGTTTTATTCATCACAAAGAAAAAAGCTGAGCTAATCTTTAGGCTATCTACTTTTCTTAAAATTGTATCTATTGTTAGATTCATGGGCTGAACTAAATATCATAAATTTTAAATTAGTATAAAAGAAAATTTATCAAATATTGAGATCATTTAACATTATAAGTACCACGACAATAAACCAATAAAATTATTAACTATCAACAACTTAAAAAGATAAAAATTTACCCATAGATACTACTGTATTAAACCTTTACATTTAAAAATGCGCCTGATACAGCGCCAATAATTTTTGTGCACCGAGCAACAGATTTTCTTCCCAATCTAAATGAGCCGTATCATTGGCACCATCAGTAATATATTTGACTGAAATCAAACGTACTCCGAGCTTTTGGCACACTTTGGCCAAAGCATAGGCCTCCATATCCACCAAATTACAGCTCACTTTTGGCAAACCTGTTTCAAAAGAATCACCCGTACCACAGATCCCTTTAGGCAAAAGCTCAAAATGGGCTTGGGTATAAATCTCCGCAGGAATCTCATCATCCATCGGTGTCACGCCTACGGCGAAACCGAGTGGCGATACATCCATATCGCGTTGTACGAAAGTGACCACCTCAACCAGACTGTGCGCGTCGAAATGTGAACTACCTGCACTGCCTAGATTGATCAGCGTTTTACAGCCTGTCTTTTGAATCACCTCAAATGCCTTGAATGCTGCATTAATTTTGCCGATGCCACTGTAATGAACGTCAATGCCTGCTTGTTCAAACAACCCTTTGGATTCATTAGGCAAAGCCATAATCAGAGCAACATCAGCATTCATAAAAAAGACTCGTTCAAATCAAAATAGAGACACAAAAAAGGTGTGCTTCAGCACACCACGATATTATTGCATCTTCTGCTGTAAGGCGACCAAACAGGGAGAGAAAAATAATTGACCACTATATGCTCCTGCCAGTGTTTTCTTCATTACCAATGCCCACAAGCCAACCAACAACAGACTTAAAACCACAGCCGCGTACTGTAAGAAATCGATATGTAATTGATGCGCCAAGTTAAAGATCGCCAAGATAAACACACCGAAGGGGAAAGTCAGTCCCCACCAACCTAAGTTAAATGGAATGCCAGTACGCATATGCCGCAGTGTGGTCAAAATCGCAATCCCAAACCACCATAAACCAAAACCTAATAGCACCAAACTTGCCACAATACCCAAGGCTGGAAGTAATGTCGCTAAGCCTTCGAAATCCATCGCCTGCATAATGCGTGGGGCTTGTTCACCCAATAATAATAACGCCAACGCACCTGTACCAATCGGGCCTAGACACAACCAGCTTGAAATCGCGACTTCTTTCTCTGGTAATTGATGCAAGGCAAGGCGTAGCATCAAAATGGTTAAGATTGCAAAAGCAGGTAATACTGAAATACCCCACAACACATAGCCTGTGATCAAAATGGTTAACGCATGCTGATCTGCTGCTAAATGCTGTAATAGCAGCCCCGCAGAGCTAGCAGCGACTTCACACGCTACGATCGGGAGTAACCATACCGCAGTCATCCGTTTTAATTGATGATCTTGGCAGCTAAACATACAAAAAGGCACTACCCACGCAATCAGGACTGCAAGAACAACATCGATATACCAAAGATAAGTCGCAATCTGAACAGCTATATCACCATATAAATGGGTACCGAAACTGAGAAAACCATTGGCAATCGTGGCTAAGCCCATTGGTATTGCGCCCAAAAACAGACTCATATTTGGATGGCTAAAAATCTGTTTTGCTTCAGTTGGAAATAGAATCCAGCGTAAGCCATAAAGAATAGTGAATGTGCTAAATAACAGAATATTCAACTGCCATAATTTAGTCGCAAGCATAAATAACAGAGATGAAGCAAAAGGTAGCTGTGCTAAAATCATCGCCACTACACCCGTACCCATAGTTGCAGTAAACCAGTTTGGGGTAAAATGGCGAATCACATCGGTGCTCTGTTCTAGCTGATAAAACGGCTTTTTCATCTCTTTCTCAATATCAAGCGACTATGTAGTTATTTTAATTCAATCCATAAATAAGAAAAATTGATTTATTTTTATTTAATGAATAAATTTTATTGATAATAAAACTTTAAATATTGAAATTTCCCTGTGTAAAAACACAACAACAAGACGAAACGCTGAGAATATGGCAATATATAGCCTTTGCAAAATTCGCTGAATTTAACGCCCATGAAGTTGCTTCGTCTCAACGCATTATCGCCAGATTTTCAGTTACCACCAACTGCGGTAACGATTGGCAATTTTGATGGTGTCCATCTTGGTCATCAAGCGATGATTAGCCAGCTCAAAACATTGGCAGATGCCAAAGGCTTAAAAACATTAGTGATGATTTTCGAGCCACAACCGCTTGAATTTTTTAAAGGTTATGATGCTCCACCACGTATTAGCTCGCTTAGAGAAAAAGTAGAATATTTAACAGAGCTCGGTGTAGATTACATTGCTGTCGCAAGGTTTGATCAATATTTTAGAAGTTTAAATGCCACCGAATTTGCTGACTTACTCAAATTAAAACTCAATGCACAAAGTTTAGTACTGGGTGATGACTTCCATTTTGGTAAAGACCGCCAAGGCAATAGTGAATTCTTGCGTGATTACGGCTTTGATGTCACTAATTTAAATACCGTGGCTTTAAATGATGAACGCGTCAGTTCAACCCGTATTCGTCAGGTTCTACAAGAAGGTGATCTGGCATTAGCGGCAAAATTATTGGGTCGCCCTTATAGCATTACAGGGCGAGTGCAATATGGCGATCAAATTGGACGTACCCTAGATTTTCCAACCATCAATGTTCGTTTAAACCGTCATAAACCGTGTTTAAACGGAATTTATGCAGTGGATGTCGTCTGTGAAAATGCCTCACTCACAGCAAAAGCAAAACACACTGATCCTGCTTTAAACGGGATTGCAGGCTATCAAGCCGACAGTTTATTTGGCGCAGGTCATGTCGGAACACGTCCAGCCATCAAACAAGAACATCCAGAGTGGCGATTAGAAGTACATTTTCCTGATGTTTCTGCTAATCTGTATGGCTTATTGATGCGGGTAACTTTCCTTCACTATCTACATGGTGAACTGAATTACCCTTCGCTTGAAGCACTCAAAGCTGGAATCGATGATGATGTGCAAAAATTACGAGACTATCGTGAACGCACACCTGAATTTCCTTTTTAAATTTAAATTTCATTTGTAATACATGTCAGTTTAGACTGATAAAACTGGAAGAAAACTTGCATGAGCGATAAGCAAACTCCTGAAAATGCAGTGGATTATAAAGCCACACTCAATTTGCCTGATACTGAATTTGCCATGAAAGCAAATTTGGCTGTGCGTGAAGCCAAATGGTTAGAAGAGTGGTATGCCGACAACATTTATCAGCAGATTCGCACATCGCGTATTGGTAAGAAAAAATATGTTCTTCATGACGGCCCTCCTTATGCCAATGGTCAAATCCATTTAGGTCATGCAGTCAATAAAGTCTTAAAAGATATCATTATTAAAAGCCGTATCATGGATGGCTTCGATGCGCCTTATGTACCAGGTTGGGATTGCCACGGTCTACCAATCGAACTTAAAGTTGAAGAAAAAGTCGGTAAAGTGGGTGTCAAAGTCGATGCATCAACTTTCCGTAAAGCGTGTCGTGAATATGCATTGACGCAAGTCGAATTACAGAAAAAAGACTTTGTGCGTATGGGCGTATTTGGTGACTGGGATAATCCATACCTCACCATGAACTTCAAGCAAGAAGCGGATATTGTTCGTTCGCTTGGTGCGATTGCCAAAGCCGGTCATATCGAACCGGGCTTAAAACCTGTGAACTGGTGTTTGGATTGTGGTTCTGCGCTCGCAGAAGCAGAAGTTGAATACGAAGATAAAAAATCAGATGCGATTGATGTTGGCTTTACGGTTGTTGATCTTAAAGATTTAAGTGCACGTTTAAATATCGACGTGCAAGATGTAACAGACATCGTGATTTGGACAACAACGCCTTGGACACTTCCTGCGAACCAAGCCGTTGCTGTACATGCCGACATTGATTATCAACTTGTTCAAGTTACAACTGACCACTCCTTGCAAAACTTTATTCTTGCCAAAGATTTAGTTGAATCAGCAATCGAACGTTATAAGCTCGAAAATCCAGTCATACTGGCTGATTTTAAAGGTGCTGTGATTGAAAACCTATTATTGCAACATCCTTTAATTACTGATCGTCAAGTCCCAGTGATTGTCGGTGAGCACGTGATTGCAACCAGTGGTACGGGTGCAGTACATACTGCGCCTGGACACGGTGTGGACGACTATAAAGTTGGCTTACAGTACAATCTAAAAGTCGATAATCCAGTCGGTGGCAATGGTGTGTATTTACCGACTGCACCGATTTTTGCGGGCGAGCACATTTATAAAGCCAATCCAAAAATTATCGAAGCATTAGGTGCTGTGGGTCGTTTATGGGCACATCAACCGATTAAACATAGCTACCCACATTGCTGGCGTCATAAAACCCCAATTATCTTCCGTGCGACACCACAGTGGTTCATCAGCATGGATGCCCAAGGTTTGCGTCAAACTGCACTAAATGCGATTGAAAATGACATCGAATTTGTGCCAGATTGGGGTAAAAATCGTATTCAATCGATGATCGAAGGTCGTCCTGACTGGTGTATCTCACGTCAACGTACTTGGGGCGTACCAATCCCATTCTTTGTACACAAAGATACTAATGCCTTACACCCGCGTACGCCTGAATTGATCGAAGAAGTGGCTCAGCTGATCGAACAGGAAGGGATTGACGGTTGGTACAATCGCGAAGCAAGTGAATTTATTGGTGCTGATGCTGAACAATACAATGCCGTACGCGATACGCTAGACGTTTGGTTTGACTCTGGTACTACACATTACGCAGTATTGCGTGAACGTAAAGAATTACAAGATCCTGCTGATCTATATCTAGAAGGTTCAGATCAGCATCGTGGTTGGTTCCAATCGTCATTGTTAACTTCAATTGCGATTAATCAACGTGCGCCATATAAAGGCTTACTCACTCACGGTTTCGTGGTGGATGAGAAAGGTCGTAAAATGTCTAAGTCATTAGGCAACATCATCACCCCACAAGACATTATCAAAGATATGGGTGCTGATGGTTTACGTTTCTGGATTGCATCTGCTGACTATCGCTATGAAATGACCGCAGGTAAAGAAATCTTTAGCCGCGCATCAGATGGTTATCGTCGTATTCGTAATACCTTACGTTTCTTGTTGGCAAACTTGAATGGCTTCAAACCATCAACTGATGCTCTACCTGTAAATGAGTTGATTGCATTGGATCAATACATCTTACAACGTGCTGCTGATGTACAAAAAACCATTCAGCAAGCCTATGAAGAGATGAATTTCCACATTGTGACCAACGCATTGACCAATTTCTGTATCAATGATTTAGGTGGCTTCTATCTCGACATCATCAAAGATCGTCAGTACACCACTAAAGCAGATTCACAAGCACGTCGTTCTGCACAAACTGCGCTATATCATATCGTGCAAGCTTTTGTTCGTTGGATGTCACCAATCTTGAGCTTCACCGCACAAGAAGCTTGGCCACTGATTCCTGAGCAAACAGGTAAATATGTGTTCACGGCTGAATGGTATGATATTCCAACTGCATCAACAGCAAACTTACTGTCTGAAGCAGATTGGCAAACATTGATTAGCGTAAAATCAGCAGTAAATAAACAGATTGAAGCCGCACGTAACGCTAAACTCATCGGCAGTAACTTATCTGCAAAAGTCGAACTTTGGGCAGATGAAGCATTACAAAAACTGTTAAACCAATTGGCTGATGAATTACGTTTCGTGTTAATCACATCTCAAGTCATCGTTCACCCATATGCTGAACAAGGTGAAAGCACTGATCTTTCAGGATTACGTGTGAAAATTTCAGCTGCAGATGGTGAGAAATGTGTACGTTGTTGGCATGTATTGCCAGATGTGAATACACACGTTGGTCATGCTGGTTTATGCGCTCGTTGTATCGTCAATGTCACTGGTAGTGGCGAAGTGAGAAAGTATGCCTAATACACAAGCAAAAAAGGGCTTGTTCCAATTTTACCCGCACAACTTACTTTGGCTTGGACTTTCAGTTCTTGCCATTGTGTTGGATCAATGGACCAAATGGATTGCAAGCTCGCATTTAAACTATGCAGACCCTGTACCTGTATTGCCTTTTTTAAATTGGACTCTACTTCATAATTATGGTGCAGCATTTAGCTTTTTATCTGATGCTGGTGGTTGGCAACGTTACTTTTTCACCTCATTGGCTGGCTTCGTTTCAATCATTTTCGTATTTTGGTTGATGCGGATGCCAAAGACACTGGTTATTCTACCAATGGCGATTGCGCTGATCTTAGGTGGTGCTATAGGGAATTTAATTGATCGTGTCAGCTTGGGCTATGTGGTCGATTTTATCCATTTTTACTATCAAAATAGTCACTTCCCTGCTTTTAACCTTGCAGATAGTGCGATTACATTGGGTACAATTTTGCTGCTAATCGATACTTTCTTCCTTGAGAAGAAACGCAGCCAAAACGCGGATGCATAAGATGACTGAAATTATTCAACCAAACGAAGAAATTCGCATTCAAGATGGCTCAAAAGTCGCATTACATTTTTCAGTATCCATCGAAAATGGTGTTGAAATCGACAATACTCGTGGGCGTGATGAGCCTGTCACTTTAGTGATCGGTGATGGTAATTTACTTCCTCACTTCGAAAAAGCACTTTTTGGCTTACGCGCTGGCGATCGTCGTACCGTTCACTTGCCACCTGAAGATGCATTTGGTCCTTGGAATCCTGAAAATATCCAAACTTTTGATACTGTAAAATTTGAACAACGTCCGATTGTTGGGCATATGATTGAATTCGAAGATAAAGCCAAAGCAACCTTGTTTGGCATCGTAAAATCAGTCAATGAAGACATCACTGAAATCGACTTTAATCATCCATTGGCCGGTAAAAATATTACCTTTGAAGTGGAAATCTTTAAAGTCACCCCTGCAGGTCAGCAAGGTATCAAATTGATGTAACATAAAAGCTCTCAAATGAGAGCTTTTTTTTACGCTAAAGAAAAGTATAAGATCAATTAAAAGCATTCATTTTTAAAAATCAAAGCAATAACGCATAGGAATTCAAACATGCTGATTTATATTATTGTTGGTAGTGTTCGGGAAGGTCGCACAGCGATCAAAGTCGCCAATTGGGTACAGCAAGCGACAACTGAACTCGCATTAAAAGATATTCAAACAGAAATCGTTGATCTTAAGGAATGGGACTTACCACTATTTGCAGGTTCTCACCCACCTGCGACAGGCATCTATGATCAGCCGAAACAACAGCAATGGGCAGATAAAATTGCGCAAGCACAAGGATTTATATTTATTAGCCCTGAATACAACCATGGCTATAGCCCAGCGCTCAAAAATGCATTGGATTATGTAGGTAAAGAATGGCAAGGCAAACCTGTAGCTTTTATCGGCTATGGTTCAACCAATGGCTCACGTTCAATCAGTCAAATTCGCCAAGTGACCTCTAGTTTAGGGCTTGTTGATCCGAATGCCGTTATTGAAATTCGCGACATCTTTAAACGTAATAAAGACGAGGACTTTGATGCCAATGAATTTGAAGTTAAAGGATTAACAGCGCTGATTAGCAAACTACAGAAATATAATATCGCCTAATTGTAGGTCTAAGCGTACATTGATCAGGGAGATTGACGTCTGTTCCATTTCCGAGTTGACCGCTAATATATCAATTATAGAAAGACATGAAGTCTCATTGAGAATAATAAAACACACAGGACGTGGTCGTTAATAGGATATCAACGACATAAACTGAATATGAAGAAGCACCGTCAGGATGATGGGGCTTCTTTTTTTATATCTAAAAAACATTTCAAGTTATAAACTTTTTAATAGACAGTAATATCTACGCTTTAAGCTATTTATACAAGCTCAAGTGCTGTAATACTCAGCTTTATAATACATATAAGAAAATATTTAATCATCTAACGCCGTATTCATAATTGGCCATTCTGGAAGTGCAACTTCAAATGTATCAGGATCAATAGCTAAATATTCATTCCTTTCATAAGATAACAAAACTCTCCCTCCAAAAGCTAATTGATTAGATTCGCGACTTGGCCAATAAACATTATAAGGCATTGTATTTAGATGTGAATAAACTTTATAAATTTGTGGAGATCCACCAATATAAGGTCGATTCACATCTCTAATAAATTCAATCAATACTTCAAATGGCTCCATTATCAGCCCTTCTATTTCTATTCTATTTCGAGTATTTAACAATTCATAGACTTTATTTTGTGCCAAATTTGCATCATCCCCTATAAATGTAAAATACTTATTGCCTCCACCTTTTTTCCGATGTTTTGAAGCACTGCGAAATCGAAATTCATTAGATAGACTATGAAAATAAACTGTCCAAATTTTAAATGACTGAGTTTTACATGAGTATCCAGCCAAAATAAAGCTGACTTCTGCTGGATCAGGAATTATTTGCCCTCTTGGTAAATTGGTAATACTTTTCCACATAGCATTAAAAATTCGTAATACATGTCCTTTTAACTCTGTTAATTCATAAGCTCTAGATCGAATTTTAGGATGCATTCGAACAGCCGTTTGAAGTTGTAGCATCAAAGGATAAGCATTAGCAGTCGATCCTGCAAATGCAATAACAGCATCACCTCGGCCCAAATCTAGTACTTTAGTACCAATATCCCATGCTCGTCCTCCATTCAATCGAGAGTCACTTGCAATATATAATTCTTTGCTTTTTTTATAATGCCTAACCCAGGCTACTACAAGCGTCATTAATATTATCCTATCTTCAACTAGACTATATTCAACATATAAAGAACAATAGATGCATCAAGATCAAGCCATACTATATAAAGTTCAATTCATTTTTATGATCTCTTACTCATTATTACTCAAGGTGGTAGGTTTAAATATTACTACTTTACCTTTTCATTAAACAATAAAAACACCCCCTCATCTTTCGATCAGGGGGTGTTTTAGATTTAAAAGCTGGCGATGACTTACTCTCACATGGCAAGTGCCACACTACCATCAGCGCGAAGAGGTTTCACTTCTGAGTTCGGGAAGGGATCAGGTGGTTCACTCTTGCTATTGTCGCCAGCAAACTGTTGTGGTGTTTTCGGGTCTTATTCACGATGTAATCATCGTATGCCTTACTTACGGTCCAAAGAGTTATTAACGGATTAGATAATTGGTCTGTATTGTAACTAGTTTGTACACTAAATCAAGTTAAGTATTGAATTTATCTTGAATACAACAACTGTTTGGGTGTTGTATAGTCAAGCCTCACGAGCAATTAGTATTGGTCAGCTTCACACGTCACCGTGCTTCCACACCCAACCTATCAACGTCCTAGTCTCGAACGGCTCTTTAGAGGACATAAAGTCCTAGGGAAATCTTATCTTGAGGTAGGCTTCCCGCTTAGATGCTTTCAGCGGTTATCCCTTCCGAACATAGCTACCCGGCGATGCCACTGGCGTGACAACCGGTACACCAGAGGTTCGTCCACTCTGGTCCTCTCGTACTAGGAGCAGATCCTCTCAAATTTCCAGCGCCCACGGTAGATAGGGACCGAACTGTCTCACGACGTTCTAAACCCAGCTCGCGTACCTCTTTAAATGGCGAACAGCCATACCCTTGGGACCTGCTTCAGCCCCAGGATGAGATGAGCCGACATCGAGGTGCCAAACACCGCCGTCGATATGAACTCTTGGGCGGTATCAGCCTGTTATCCCCAGAGTACCTTTTATCCGTTGAGCGATGGCCCTTCCATACAGAACCACCGGATCACTAAGACCTACTTTCGTACCTGCTCGACTTGTGGGTCTCGCAGTTAAGCGCGCTTTTGCCTTTATACTCTACGCGTGATTTCCGACCACGCTGAGCGCACCTTCGTACTCCTCCGTTACTCTTTAGGAGGAGACCGCCCCAGTCAAACTACCCACCAGACATGGTCCTCGCCCCGGATTACGGGGCAGAGTTAGAACCTCAACATTACCAGGGTGGTATTTCAAGGACGGCTCCATTGGAACTAGCGTTCCAACTTCAAAGCCTCCCACCTATCCTACACAAGTAAGGTCAAAGTTCAATGTCAAGCTGCAGTAAAGGTTCACGGGGTCTTTCCGTCTAGCCGCGGGTACACTGCATCTTCACAGCGATTTCGATTTCACTGAGCCTCTGCTGGAGACAGCGCCGCCATCATTATGCCATTCGTGCAGGTCGGAACTTACCCGACAAGGAATTTCGCTACCTTAGGACCGTTATAGTTACGGCCGCCGTTTACTGGGGCTTCGATCAAGAGCTTCGCTTACGCTAACCCCATCAATTAACCTTCCAGCACCGGGCAGGCATCACACCCTATACGTCCACTTTCGTGTTTGCAGAGTGCTATGTTTTTAATAAACAGTTGCAGCGGCCTGGTTTCTGTGGCTGCCAATAGCTCAGGGAGCAAGTCCCATCACCGTCAGCAGCGTACCTTCTCCCGAAGTTACGGTACCATTTTGCCTAGTTCCTTCAGCAGAGTTCTCTCAAGCGCTTTGGTCTACTCGACCTGACCACCTGTGTCGGTTTCGGGTACGATTCCTGTGTAACTGAAGCTTAGAGACTTTTCCTGGAAGCATGGTATCAGCCACTTCACTGTACAAGTACAGCTTGCTATCAGCTCTCAGCATAGAGCACCCCGGATTTGCCTAAGATGCATGCCTACAGCCTTCCACCTGGACAACCAACGCCAGGCTGACTTAACCTTCTCCGTCCTCTCATCGCATTACACAGAAGTATTGGAATATTAACCAATTTCCCATCGACTACGCCTCTCGGCCTCGCCTTAGGGGTCGACTCACCCAGCCCCGATTAACGTTGGACTGGAACCCTTGGTCTTTCAGCGAACGGGTTTTTCACCCGTTTTGTCGTTACTCACGTCAGCATTCGCACTTCTGATACCTCCAGCATACTTCTCAATACACCTTCATCGGCTTACAGAACGCTCCCCTACCACTTACGCTAATGCGTAAATCCGCAGCTTCGGCACATAGTTTTAGCCCCGTTACATCTTCCGCGCAGGCCGACTCGACTAGTGAGCTATTACGCTTTCTTTAAAGGGTGGCTGCTTCTAAGCCAACCTCCTAGCTGTCTATGCCTTCCCACATCGTTTCCCACTTAACTATGATTTTGGGGCCTTAGCTGGCGGTCTGGATTGTTTTCCTCTTGACTACGGACGTTAGCACCCGCAGTCTGTCTCCCGGATAGTACTCATTGGTATTCGGAGTTTGCATCGGTTTGGTAAGTCGGGATGACCCCCTAGCCGAAACAGTGCTCTACCCCCAATGGTATTCGTCCGAGGCGCTACCTAAATAGCTTTCGGGGAGAACCAGCTATCACCAGGCTTGATTAGCCTTTCACCCCTATCCACAAGTCATCCCCTGGCTTTTCAACGACAGTGGGTTCGGTCCTCCAGTTAGTGTTACCCAACCTTCAACCTGCTCATGGATAGATCGCCTGGTTTCGGGTCTACACCCAGCAACTAAACGCCCTATTAAGACTCGATTTCTCTACGGCTCCCCTATTCGGTTAACCTTGCTACTGAATGTAAGTCGCTGACCCATTATACAAAAGGTACGCAGTCACCGAACAAGTCGGCTCCCACTGCTTGTATGCATGCGGTTTCAGGATCTATTTCACTCCCCTCACAGGGGTTCTTTTCGCCTTTCCCTCACGGTACTGGTTCACTATCGGTCAGTCAGGAGTATTTAGCCTTGGAGGATGGTCCCCCCATATTCAGACAAGGTTTCACGTGCCTCGCCCTACTCGTCATCATTGTGTGTGCCCTTTCGTGTACGGGAATATCACCCTCTACGTTCGCACTTCCCAGAGCGTTCCACTAGAACACACACAACTTAATGGGCTGCTCCCCGTTCGCTCGCCGCTACTAAGGGAATCTCAATTGATTTCTTTTCCTAAGGGTACTGAGATGTTTCACTTCCCCTCGTTCGCTTCATAAACCTATGTATTCAGTTTATGATACCCGCCTTATAGCGGGTGGGTTCCCCCATTCAGAAATCTCCGGATCAAAGGATATTTGCCGCCTCCCCGGAGCTTTTCGCAGGCTATCACGTCTTTCATCGCCTCTGACTGCCAAGGCATCCACCACATGCACTTAATTACTTGACTATACAACCCCAAACAGTCGTTAACACATACAAGTGAGTGTTAGCGTTGCAAACTTAATTGCTACTATTCGTTGTCTGTGAACTTAATCACCATACAGCTTCAATCTAAATTCATTACCAAAACGCTTGATTCAGTGTTTTTGCTAGTTCTCAGATTAACTCTTCATCCAACTGAAATACTTACGTATTACTGTTAGTGTTGAATTAATCGAGTTTGAACAATTTATTTCAGACTCAATTTTCTAATCTGTTAATGATTAACTACCACCTCGTCGGTGCGTAGTAAACTGTGATAAATCACAGAAGTTAATAAACTCAAATCAAAATCTCTTTTGACTTATTTAGGTATTTATTAATTTCTATAATTTACTTTAGCTTTGAATTAATTTCGTTCTTACAAACTCTTTTTAATTCATGGTGGAGACTAGGAGAGTCGAACTCCTGACCTCCTGCGTGCAAAGCAGGCGCTCTACCAACTAAGCTAAGTCCCCAGCTTAAATCATAATGAACGACATATCTTTCAATCTAGCAGCTTGTGATTATTCATCACTTCGTCAGTAGTGGTGGGTCTGACAAGACTTGAACTTGTGACCCCACGCTTATCAAGCGTGTGCTCTAACCAACTGAGCTACAGACCCTCAGATACATCTTCGAAGAACAACTTGTTGTGGATTCTTACCGGCCATCAATCTTTCGTTAAGGAGGTGATCCAGCCGCAGGTTCCCCTACGGCTACCTTGTTACGACTTCACCCCAGTCATCGGCCACACCGTGGTAAGCGTCCTCCTTGCGGTTAGACTACCTACTTCTGGTGCAACAAACTCCCATGGTGTGACGGGCGGTGTGTACAAGGCCCGGGAACGTATTCACCGCGGCATTCTGATCCGCGATTACTAGCGATTCCGACTTCATGGAGTCGAGTTGCAGACTCCAATCCGGACTACGATCGGCTTTTTGAGATTAGCATCCTATCGCTAGGTAGCAACCCTTTGTACCGACCATTGTAGCACGTGTGTAGCCCTGGTCGTAAGGGCCATGATGACTTGACGTCGTCCCCGCCTTCCTCCAGTTTGTCACTGGCAGTATCCTTAAAGTTCCCGGCTTAACCCGCTGGCAAATAAGGAAAAGGGTTGCGCTCGTTGCGGGACTTAACCCAACATCTCACGACACGAGCTGACGACAGCCATGCAGCACCTGTATGTAAGTTCCCGAAGGCACCAATCCATCTCTGGAAAGTTCTTACTATGTCAAGACCAGGTAAGGTTCTTCGCGTTGCATCGAATTAAACCACATGCTCCACCGCTTGTGCGGGCCCCCGTCAATTCATTTGAGTTTTAGTCTTGCGACCGTACTCCCCAGGCGGTCTACTTATCGCGTTAGCTGCGCCACTAAAGCCTCAAAGGCCCCAACGGCTAGTAGACATCGTTTACGGCATGGACTACCAGGGTATCTAATCCTGTTTGCTCCCCATGCTTTCGTACCTCAGCGTCAGTATTAGGCCAGATGGCTGCCTTCGCCATCGGTATTCCTCCAGATCTCTACGCATTTCACCGCTACACCTGGAATTCTACCATCCTCTCCCATACTCTAGCTGACCAGTATCGAATGCAATTCCTAAGTTAAGCTCAGGGATTTCACATCCGACTTAATCAGCCGCCTACGCACGCTTTACGCCCAGTAAATCCGATTAACGCTCGCACCCTCTGTATTACCGCGGCTGCTGGCACAGAGTTAGCCGGTGCTTATTCTGCGAGTAACGTCCACTATCCAGTAGTATTAATACTAGTAGCCTCCTCCTCGCTTAAAGTGCTTTACAACCAAAAGGCCTTCTTCACACACGCGGCATGGCTGGATCAGGGTTCCCCCCATTGTCCAATATTCCCCACTGCTGCCTCCCGTAGGAGTCTGGGCCGTGTCTCAGTCCCAGTGTGGCGGATCATCCTCTCAGACCCGCTACAGATCGTCGCCTTGGTAGGCCTTTACCCCACCAACTAGCTAATCCGACTTAGGCTCATCTATTAGCGCAAGGCCCGAAGGTCCCCTGCTTTCTCCCGTAGGACGTATGCGGTATTAGCATTCCTTTCGGAATGTTGTCCCCCACTAATAGGCAGATTCCTAAGCATTACTCACCCGTCCGCCGCTAGGTAATGTAGCAAGCTACATTTCCCCGCTCGACTTGCATGTGTTAAGCCTGCCGCCAGCGTTCAATCTGAGCCATGATCAAACTCTTCAGTTTAATATCATTTGTGCTTTATTCTAAGCACCAAATCTGGCTCATCAATTTTCTGACTTTAATTTCTCAAATAAACTTCGAGTAATTTCTACCATTCAATCAATGAAATATTTTCGATCGATTAACCAGTAAAAATCCACACAAGTTGTTCTTCTATTCTCTTAATGATCTCTTTATCGCCTCGTCAGCGATAAATTAACGCAATGAATGTTTAACAACTTAACCAGTAAAGCTAAGTTATTTTTGCTTCATCGCGTCGGGATGTGTGCATTATAGGAGATTTTTTTTGGTGTGCAAGCTTTTTTAAACCCTTGTTTTATTGAGTGTTCTTTTTTTACACACAAACATGTTCAACAAGCGAACAATATAGCTGTAACCATATAAAATTAAAGCAGAAATATTTAATTCATATTTCTGCTTTGTTTTTTACTTAGTGTTCTTTATCTGTACACTAATAATTTTAATCGGTTGTTTTGGTACATTTTGATGCATACCAAAGTTAGCAGTTGGCACTTTTACGATTTTATCAACTATATCCATACCTTTAGTCACTTTACCGAAAACGGCGTAACCCGCATCCATCGGTGACTTATTTAAAAAGTTATTATCTGCGACATTAATAAAGAATTGACTACTCGCTGAGTTCGGATCACTGGTACGCGCCATTGCTAAAGTGCCACGAGTATTTTTCAAACCATTGTTTGCCTCATTTACAATCGGCGCTTTAGTCTTCTTCTCAACCATATTTGCATCAAGACCACCGCCTTGAACCATAAAACCTGGAATCACACGGTGAAAGATAGTACCCGTATAGAAGTTGCTTTTTACATAGCTTTCGAAGTTCTTTGCAGAGACAGGTGCCTTATCATCATAAAGCTCGATTTCAATATTCCCCATACTGGTTTTCATATCAACCATGGTATTTGCAAATAAATGGCTGCTTGCCAAAATTAAACCTGTTGTCATGAACAACTTTTTCATCATTGCTTTTCTCGGCTTGAACATAGATTTGTTGTGAATGATCATCTTAATTTTGCTGATTCTATTTTACTATTTCTATTTGTTATCTTTAAATCAAAAAACCGATGTTTCACGTGAAACATCGGCTTAGACTTTATTAACTATGTTTATCCCAAAATTTTCTAAAGTTTTTGGCAATTTCAATCGTATTACGTTTAGCTTTATTAAACACAGGCGTTAAGTTAATGAAACCATGTGTTTGATCAGGATAATTTACATATTGAACTTTCACACCACTCTGTCTCAGTTTATGGCTGTAAATTTCACCTTCATCATGAAGTAAATCGTGACCAGCTGTAATAACGTATGCTGGAGCAAGCTTTTTAAGGTTTCCATAGGTTGGAGAAATTAATGGATCATCTAAAGCAATGTTGTGTTGAGTTGCATAATAGTCAGTGACATAGTCAACATCTTTGCTGGTTAATACTAAGCCTTGCCCATAAGCATAAAATGATGGATGTCTACTTTTGAAATCTACTACTGGATAAATGAGAAGTTGTGCTTGTGGTGCATAAGATTTCCCAGCGGCATGCTGCGCCACAACTGTACTAATATTTCCGCCAGCACTATCACCAGCAACAGCAATACGATTTTTATAAATTTTCAGTTGACGACGATTTTGATACACCCATGCCAAAGCATCTTCACAAGATTTAATAAGCAGTTGCGGCGATGCTTCTGGTGCTAGTGGATAATCGATACTGAGAACTTGTACTTTGGCATGTTTAGCGATTAAACGACATGCTTCATCATGGGTATCTAAACCTCCCACCACAAAACCACCACCGTGATAAAACACGATCATTGGAAGCTTTTTATTGGGTGCTGGATGATAATGCCGCGCGAATACAGTGCCGCTTTGTAAGGGTAAGCGAATATCTTCAACGGATTCAATAAATGTAGCTTTATTTAAGATTGCTAACATTTGGGTATCAAACTGACGTCGTGACTCGATCGGATCATCTCCAATAAAGCCAATATGACCTTGCTTAATTTGAACAGCCATTAAACATTTTATAAATGCGTCTAAATCTGGATATTGGTATGGATAGCCTAAAAGTTTAGCCAGAGACTCTTGAATAATTTTAGGTAACTTATCAAGTGCTCGTGCAGCTGGACCTTGTCCTTTATCTAAGATTGTTTGAATTTTCTGAGGTAATGCTGTCACGTTCTTCCCCTTTATCGCGCTGTCCATAGTTCTTGTCCACATCGACTATATGCCTTTATAAAGTCTGAGATCAAGATAAAGAATTAAAATCATGCTGTAACCTAAAGCCATGATCTTAAAAAGTCATTAACCATTCTGCTTATGCGTATGTGCTTTTTATGCCAATTGATTAATTTATCTGTATTTATAATCACAACTTAAAACTGACTTTTAGTGATTCGTTTTGTTTGTACGTTTAGGGAAATAAATACTGAAAATCCTTCTGCTGATCTAGTATCCAAACTTTACAATAGAATTGTGATCTATCAGATTTCATGATTGCTAGCTGAAAAAATCTATTGCTTCGATTAAATGTCTATTCCATTTATCCAAATCAAAGAGAAGTGTTCAATTCAAATAAAAAGAACCAGGGTCGGTTGGATCCTAGTTCTTTCAAATTTAGTTATTTACTTGACCTAATCACTTTCATATATAGCAGTATATGAATAGATTGATGTGTTGGCATCGACATGACAATCTATCGTCTAATTAAGTCAAAGATTAACTTACTGTGCAGATGCATCCGCACCCGCAGAGCCTGATACTGAACCAGAAACATCAGCAGATGCATTGCCAGGTTGAACATCAACTGATGTGCCTGCTTGCACGCCTACACCACCTTGAACGCCTGTTGGGCTTGCGCTTGTTTGAGCAGAACCAGAAGCATCCAAACCACCTTGAGTTGAACAACCCACAGCTGTGAAAGCAACACCCGATACAACCATAGAAATCAATGCTAACTTTTTCATTACGTATTTCCTTTCATTATGACAAAAAGCAAAGTTGTCTTTGCGTTGCCTATCATTCACAATTTTTTTCTTTACCGTGATGAGGATTAGTTGCAGTTTGTTATTGATGCAGGAGGTTTTTGCAATTTTTATTAAATCGATTCAATTTAAGCTTCACGCATTTTTTTAATTGTTCAAAAATAGCTAAACATTTATCTAATCAAAAGTTTTATTGATATCAGCACTACGACAACATCAGAAAAAAGCATTATCTTCAATTTTTATAATTTATATAAAGCTTGTGAAATCCTCTTATAAGCTTACATTGTAATTGGCTGAATCTTTAGTCTAAATCAAAACAAAAAACCGTGAATTGTATTCACAGTTTTTTGTTTCAGCCCAATATTAAGGCCATTTCATCTCGCCTTTAACCACTTTTGCACCCAATTCTAGGCTGCTTATTTCGGTTAAATTAGGATATTGAGTTTGCATCTTTTGAATGAGCGTTGTTGAGTCATTTGTGACTTTAACTGCTTTTTCATATTGCTTTAAATAGTCAAGCGAGAAATTAACTGCATCCAATCCTTCGGCTGCACCTGATTTCATATGCGCTGGCACCACAACTTTTGGATTTAAGGATTTGATATTTTCCAAAGTTTGAATAACTTCATGACGATCTTTAGTGGTTGGTGTATCTGCCATCCATAAATGAATGCCTGAAGACACAGGAATACCACCTACAACTGCTTTAGCGCTTGGAATCCATAAATAAGTCAGCTCTTTATTACCTTTGATTTCAATATTTTCATTTTCTAACTTTAATGTTTTAGCCGTATACGCTTGCGGAACAATAATCTTGCTCGGCGCATTGGCACCCATTTTTGGTCCCCAATAAGCGACTTTTAGCGCTTGCGTATCTTGAATATGTTTCACCGTTTCAGGCGTTGCAATAATTTGTACATTCGGAAAATATTGTTTAAATACATCTAAGCCAAAATAGAAATCAGGATCGCCATAGCTGACAAAAATGGTTTTTAAGCTTTTTCCACTATCTAGAATATCGGCAGCAATACGTAATGCTTCTGATTTAGAAAATTGTGCATTTACAAGTAAAACTTCTTTATCACCTTCGATTAAAGTCGCAGTTACGCCAAAATGCTCAGGCTTTGCTAAAAAATTCTGAATTTTTAATTCTTGTGCAAAACTGGTTGAGCTTGCAGCCAATACAGTAAGTGCTAATGCATAAGGTTTAACGTTCATTTATTCATCTCCTATCTGATAGAAGATACTTTACGTTGCAATTTTTGCCAAATAAACACTCTAAATTAAGATAAAATGTTGCATATTTTGCAACAATAACTATCAACATGGATACTTTAAAAGCCATTCAAGTCTTTGTCTGTATTGCTCAACAAGGCAATCTGAGCAAGGCAGCTGAACATTTAGACTATTCCAAAGCAATGGTCTCTCGCTATTTAGATCATCTTGAACATACTTTCTCGACTCGACTTTTCCAACGTAACACGCGCAAAGTTTCACTCACCCCTGCGGGTGAGAAAGCACTGGTTTATTGTGAAAATATTTTACAACAGCAACAATTATTAGAAGGTTTAGCTGCGCCCGAACAACAGAGTGGTACGATTCGTTTTACCTGTGGTTTGTTTTTATTTCAGCTTGGTGTGAATGAATGTATTAAACAATTTAAAAAACTCTATCCACATATCCACTTTGATGTTTATTTAACTGAAAATACAGTAGATCTCATAGATGCTCAGGTTGATCTTGCGCTCAGAATCACACAGAAAGTTGCCGATGGGCTGATTGCTCGTCCTGTCTGCCAAATCGAATCGACTTTTTGCGCCCATCCACATTATTTACAAGACCACACTCCCCTGTCACATCCAAGCCAACTGATTCAACATGAGTGTATCGCGCACCATACCCATAATCAGTATTGGACTTTGTTTGATACAGATCAGCAACCACAGAATTATCCATTAAATGTTACGTTTAAAAGTAATGATGTGATTGCACTTTATCAAATGTGTCTTAAAGCAGAAGGCATTGCCATGTTGCCCACTTTATTAGTGCGTAAGGATATCGCTCAACAACATTTACATCAGGTGTTTACCGATTTTTCGGCGCCCGATCTGACCTTGTCATTGGTATATGCTTCTAGACAACATTTACCTAAAATAACCCAAGAATTTATTGCTTTTGTGATCGAAAACTTAAATTTTTACTTAAATCAGCAAAATTAAAAGATTTAAATGGATCTGAACGCTTGAATTTTGTCGCCTTGCCCATACCTCATCCTTATCTATAAATGACCAAGATGTGGCAGTTCGGGTTTGACCCTATGAGCATTCACTGCAAAAAGGACTGTACATGTTTAAGAACTTTTTTCAACGGAGATCATCAATGGCTAATGAGCACAATGAGCAAGCTCAAGACATTCAAAATGAGCAACAAACTGAACAAACTCAAGCTGAAGGTGTAGAGCAAGCAAACGAGCTTAGCGTTGAAGATTTACAAGCGCAAATCACCAAACTCGAAGAGAGCTTAAAGCTCGAAAAAGCACGTACTGCCAATGCGGTTTATGAAGCACAAAAAAGTGTCGAACGCATTCAACGTGAATCTGAAAAGCATAAAGAAACTGTGCTGGAAAAATTTGCCAAAGAATTATTAGATTCTGTCGACAATTTAGAACGTGCCATTCAAGCTGCGGGTGAAGAAGAAACGCCTGTACTTGAAGGAATTAAGCTCACTTTGAAATCGCTACTCACCACACTGGAAAAATTTGGTGTCGTCGAAGCAGATACCCAAAATGGTTTCAATGCGGATTTACATCAAGCAGTTGGTATCGATCCAAATGCTCAAGCGAACCAAATCGGTACTGTTTTACAGAAAGGTTATACCTTGAATGGTCGTTTACTTCGTCCAGCGATGGTAATGGTAGGTCAATAATCTGCGAGCAAAGCATTTATTTGCTCAAAAATGTGGAAATTTGAGAGTTTTTTGATTTTTTTTCACAAAAATGCTTGAAAAAAACCGATTAACTCTCATATCGAATAACAAGAAAATCCCCTTTTGATTCTCCCCTTTGTCACTGGAGAAATTGGGGATTCACAAAATTTTAGAGGAACATCCCAAATGGCAAAAATTATTGGTATTGACTTAGGTACTACCAACTCATGTGTTGCTGTACTTGAAGGCGATAAAGTAAAAGTAATCGAAAATGCTGAAGGCACACGTACTACTCCATCGATCATCGCTTATAAAGATGGCGAGATCCTTGTTGGTCAAAGCGCGAAACGCCAAGCGGTAACTAACCCAAAAAATACATTATTCGCAATCAAGCGTTTAATTGGTCGTCGCTACGAAGATCAAGCGGTACAAAAAGACATCGGTCTTGTACCTTACAAAATCATCAAAGCAGACAATGGCGATGCTTGGGTTGAAGTAAACGATAAAAAACTTGCACCTCAACAGATCTCTGCTGAAATCTTGAAAAAGATGAAAAAAACTGCAGAAGACTATTTAGGTGAAACAGTAACTGAAGCAGTAATTACTGTTCCTGCTTATTTTAATGATGCACAACGTCAAGCAACTAAAGATGCAGGTAAAATTGCAGGTCTTGATGTTAAACGTATCATCAACGAACCAACTGCTGCTGCACTTGCGTTCGGTATGGACAAAAAAGAAGGCGATCGTAAAATCGCGGTTTACGACTTAGGTGGCGGTACGTTTGACGTATCAATCATTGAAATCGCTGACCTTGATGGCGACCAACAAATCGAAGTGTTATCAACAAATGGTGATACTTTCCTTGGTGGTGAAGACTTTGATAACGCTTTAATTGAATTCTTGGTTGAAGAATTTAAGAAAGAACAAAGTGTGAACTTGAAAAATGATCCACTTGCGTTACAACGTTTGAAAGAAGCTGCTGAAAAAGCAAAAATCGAGCTTTCTTCATCAAATGCAACTGAAATCAACCTTCCATACATCACTGCTGATGCGACTGGTCCTAAACACTTAGTGATCAACGTAACACGTGCAAAACTTGAAGGTTTAGTTGCTGACTTAGTTGCTCGTACCATTGAACCTTGTCGTATCGCGCTTAAAGATGCTGGTCTTTCGACTTCTGACATCTCTGACGTGATCTTGGTGGGCGGCCAGTCTCGTATGCCAATGGTTCAACAGAAAGTACAAGAATTCTTCGGTAAAGAGCCACGTAAAGACGTGAACCCTGACGAAGCAGTTGCGATTGGCGCAGCAATTCAAGGTGCGGTGTTGTCTGGTGACAAAACTGACGTACTTTTATTAGACGTAACACCGTTAACTTTAGGTATCGAAACAATGGGCGGTGTATTAACTCCGATCATTGAGAAAAACACCACGATTCCTGCGAAGAAATCACAAGTGTTCTCTACTGCTGCTGACAACCAGCCTGCTGTAGATATTTCGGTTTACCAAGGTGAACGTAAAATGGCTCAACAAAACAAATTGTTGGGTAACTTCCAATTAGGCGATATCCCACCTGCTCCACGTGGCGTACCGCAAATTGAAGTATCGTTCGACATCAACGCTGATGGTATCTTGAAAGTATCAGCTAAAGATAAGAGCACTGGTAAAGAGCAATCAATCCAGATTAAAGCAAACTCAGGTTTGTCTGATGCTGAAATCGAAGCAATGATCAAAGATGCTGAAGCGAATGCTGAAGAAGACCGTAAGTTTGAAGAGTTAGCGAAAGCTCGTAACGAAGCAGATGCTCTTGTGTCTAGCTCGAATAAAGCAGTTAAAGATCTTGGTGACAAAGTAACTGAAGATGAAAAAACTGCTATCGCTACTGCGGTTTCTGAGCTTGAAGCAGCAACCAAAGAAAATGATGTTGAAGACATCAAAGCGAAAACTGAAGCTTTACAAAACATCTTAATGCCAATCACGCAACGTGCTTATGAACAAGCACAAGGTGCTGGCGGCGCAGAAGGTTTTGATCCAAATGCATTCCAAGGTGGTGATGCAGGTCAACAGAAAGCGGACGATGGCGTTGTAGATGCTGAGTTCACAGAAGTAAAAGACGACAAAAAATAATTTGTCTCTTTAAAAAAAGACCGCGCGAAAGCGCGGTTTTTTTGCATTAAATTTTTATATCCATACTTAAATTCAAATTAGTTTTAGCTACAGTAGAGGCGGCATGGAAGCCGCCCTGTTGGGCTACGGTAATATGGATGTACTACTGTCAGCCCAACAAATGGTTTTGTCTACTTTGTCCAAAAACAAAGTAGAATCTTGCCTGCGCAAAACATTTAAACTTTACACAAAATTTGAGGCTGTGACTTTGATAAATGAATTAAATCTTATTTATAGAAAGTAATTATTAGGTAGATTTAGATTGATCGAAATACAGTTCACCCAAAATCGGCATAAACAAAGGAACTACCCCACAAGCTTTTATTTCATCAAGAAATTCAGGAATATTCACCCCAGGTAATAAATGTGGTGGTGCATCAATCGGCGTGACCATGCTATCCCAATGACATGGAATAATGTATTTAGGTTTTAGTAGTCGCACCACATCTTTGACATAGTTAGGACGGTATTTACGCCCAATCGCACATAAACAAACAATATCTGCCTGCTTACCCTGCAACTCCTGTTCAATAAAGTCAGCAGAATCAATATGAACGACTTTAAGTTTGCCTGTATCAATCCACCAATTGAATACCTGCCCATGCCGTAAATGATGAAACTTTGGTGGATATGGTGGTGGTGTGGTCATATCACCTGGTAATGGTACTCGCCCAAATAAAGCCTTACCATGAATGGATGGCAAACCAACAACTTGCCACTTACCACAATCAATGACTTCTCGTCCCTTCGTTTCAAGCATTTGCGATTCCAGCAAACCTGCTGATCGTCCATACATTAAGGTTGCTTGAGAACCAATTAAACGTGCCCCTGTTTGTTTACATACCTCTGGTGCATCTAAAATATGATCATAATGAGCATGCCCAATCAATACATCATCTGCGCTTGGTATATATTGTCTAACTAATTCTGGATCACTTAATAAAGGTTGAGTAAATGTTTGAGTTAAGGTTGGGCGGCTGATAAAAGGATCAAGTACGATCGTACGATGCTGATCAGAAACAATAAATCCTGCTGTCCCCAAATATTTGATTTTTAAATTTTCAGCTTTTGCCTTAGCTGGCGAAGAGGCAACCCAAGTTGAATCAGGTGCTTTAAGTAAATATTTCAGCATGCAACGTCCTTTGCATTTTATTTATCGGTAATTTTTCTATTTCAGTACCTTAAATATGGCAGCTGTAGGCATTGTTGACAAGTAATCCCTCGCATTAAAATAGATTCAACTGAGCCAATTCAAAGATATCAATTTGATACAGCTAAAATATTGTATGTATAATCCAGAACATTAAAACATTACGCTATAAAAAATGAAAACCGACCCGATTATCACAAAAATAAAATTTAGATTGATGCTTATTTCTTCTTTAGTCTTCGGCATTATTGGCAGCATATTTGATGCATATGATGAAAGGTCTATTTGGATCAATGAGGCTTTATCAATAGATCCGCAAAACTGGGAATTAGTCATTACCTGTATTCTTTTGATTGGCTTATTTGCTGGATTAATCGGTTTATTTACATTCAAAGAATGGGCAAGAAAGCTCTATGTTTATAGCTTTTTTCCCCTCTTACTCATTTATCTATTACCTAGTTTTTCTTGGACATTCATGTCTGGTTTCGGCGCAATTTTTTATGAGCTAGGAGGTATTCTCACTACTCTGCTTTGGGGCATTTTAATTGTACCTAGTCTTTACCAACACTTATTCCAAAAAAGTATTAAATGAATCGAATCATTGTTATTGTCATCGTCGTTTTCATCTTATGGTCTGGTTATCAAACTCGACAACATCCTCAACTTAAATTTAATGCTTTGCTCGATCGAATCATACATCCATTCGATCATCGTTTACGTTATCGAATCGCTGATGTTGATCCTCGCTTTAAACTCAGTATTGAACAAGTACAAGAGATTAGTCAACAAGCGACACAAATTTGGAAAGATGGTACAGGTCAAGATTATTTTGTTTATGATCCGAATGCCCAGCTTGCAATTCGTCTGATTTATGATGAGCGGCAACAAGAAAGTGAACAACGTCGAGAACATATAACTCAACTCGAAGCCAATCAACAGGTATGGAAAGATAAAAAACAGCAATTAGATCAAATTGAACAAGAGGTTATCCGTAGTAAGCAATTTCTGGATTTAAAACAACAGCAACTTAATCAACAAATTCAGCAATACAATCAAGAGCGACTCTCCGCTCAACAAAGTCAAGCTTCCTCTGTATATTTTCAACAAAGACAACAACTACTACAAACGAATATTGAATTAGTGAGACAAGAGATAAACCAATATAATCAAAGGATTAATCAGTTAAATCAAAAAGTAGATGAACTTAACGCTCTTAACCAACAATTAGATGCATCCGTGCAGCAATACAAGCAACGTTTTAAACCTCATTTATTTCATAAAGGCTTATTTAATGGCAAAGAAATATTAATTTATGAGTTTGAATCAACGGATGATTTACGATTAACGATTGCGCATGAGCTAGGTCATGCTTTGGGTCTAGAACACAGTGATGATCCACAAGCACTGATGCATCCAATAATGAAAGATCAGGATACTGCACATTTCCGTTTAACCCAAGCTGACCGCTCGCTTTTATCAGTAAGATAATCAAAGCAAATGCTTATCTCGTTATGACTCAAAAAATGACTCAATTTAGATGGACGATAAACGTCACAATTGGGCGATTTTTAACTAAAAAGTAAAAAACTTTTCAATTTTTAAAAAACTTTACAAAAGTTAACAGTTTGGAGTTTTCAGCCTATCATTTCAGCGATTTACGCATGATATTGATTTAATACCTTGATATTTTTGCACTTTAGATCAAAAAATTACCATATTTTTTTATTTTAAAGAATGCTAATTGTTCGATTCAATTTTTTAATTATTGGGAAAAAGTCACAATTTTTACCTTTATTTATTAACTAGATAGCATTTTGACGTCCTCAAAATAATGATGAAAAATAAGTCTTTACTTGGGGGAATTTAGATCATGCGCTATCAATCTTTAGCCATCATCATGGCATATTTATGTACTTGCCTGCCTACTCTAAGTTTCGCACAAAATAATTTACACAATGCGAGCACTCATCAGCATGAATCCATAAAAACGCCTTTGCATTATCGAATTGCTGATATCGATTCACGCTTTAAACTCACGAAACAGCAAATTATAGAATTAACACAACAAGCTGCTGAAATTTGGGAACGAGAAACGGGTAAAAAAAACTTTATATATGACCCTCAAGCTGAGTTCACAATTAATCTTGTTTTTGATGATCGCCAACAAAGAAGCCTTGAACGTCTACAAGAATTAAATCAGCTGAAACTAGATCAATCCCATTGGGAAAAGCAAAATCAGCAGTTGCAACAATTTAGAGATGAAATTCAAAAATCAACAGCATTAATCGCAACTAAACAGACACGTCTTGCAGCTGAATTTCAAAAATATAATGCTGAAGCCCAACTCTTCAATCAATTGAAGTCTTCATCCAAAAGTGCTGCTGAGCAATTATCACAGCGCCAAAAAAACTTACAACAACAATCGATTGCTCTACAACAAGAGGTTCAACTACATAATCAAAAAACTCAGCAATTGAATCAAGAAATTAATAAATTAAATCAAAACAATCAAAAATTAGTACTTAACGCGAGCCAATTTAATCAAGTCTTTCAACCCCGCTTATTTCACAAGGGTAATTTCAACTCTAAACAAATTGATATTTATGAATTTTCATCAAAAGATGATTTACGTTTAACATTAGCTCATGAATTTGGTCATGCTTTAGGTTTAGAGCATACAGATGACCCGACATCGATCATGTATCCAGTAATCCAAAAACAAAATTTAAATCAATTTGAGCTGGCAGTCGCTGATCGAGAATTGGTTCAATCCATCAAATAACGGTGAGCATGAAAGATCCGACTGTATTTACAGAATTTACCAAAAAGTATATTTTTTGTTATTTATAACAATAAAATTACGTGATTTATGCATAAAAAATTATTTTTTATTTCACATTATTTTAATTTCTTAATTATTTATTTTATTAAAACTAAATATTTGTTATCACTTTTATTTTGATTAACATACACACATATATTTATTTTTTATTAAATTAATTTTAATCATTTCTTATTGATTTTTTATCCTATATTTTCAGAAATATTCTTAAAATTGATGTTTTGATACTATATTCATCAGCTTGACTACTAAAAACAACTGATTAAAATACAGCCTTTTTCAAGTTTCATCTCCCAACAATGCGTTCTTTTTTTATGCTTTTTGCTTCGTGTTTTTCCATGCTGGCAACGACGTATACTTTCGCTCAAGTTTCGTCAAATACTTTTCAGAGTCAAATACGCTATAGCACCGCAAATCCCCTGCATTATCGGATTGCCAACGTAGATCCTCGACTAAATATCAGCAAACAAGATGTCATTGATTTGAGTAAACAAGCAGCCGCTATTTGGGAAAAAGATACGGGACAAAAATATTTTTCTTATGATCCAAATGCAAAATTTGTGATCAATATTGTTTTTGATCAACGCCAAGTTCGTAGTATGAAACGTTCGGAAAATCTGAGCCAACTGGAGCAAAATAAGCAAGTTTGGTTAAATCAAAATGAACAAATTCAAGAGTTCAAAGCGGATCTGACTCAAACTGCCACCCAATTGGAGTTGCAGAAAATTCAATATCAAGTTGATCATGAAAATTATGAACAGCAATTATCTAAACTAAACACAAGCAAAAAGAATACTGCTGAATTAGCAAAGATAGAAAAACTCAGACAGCATCTAGAAAATCAGTCAGTTGATATACAAAAAAAAAATCAAGAATATAATCAAAAAAAACAGCAACTTGATCAGCAAATGAAAGCTTTTGATCAACGTCATCAAGAGTTAGCGGATGCTGTAGCTCAATTTAATCAAACCTTTAAACCAGTAGTTTTACACAAAGGTCAATTTAAAGATAACCAAATTTTTATCTATGAATTTTCATCAATCGATGATTTGCGACTGACTTTAGCTCATGAATTTGGTCATGCTTTAGGGTTAAAACATACACAAGACCCAAAATCACTGATGTATCCCCGTATTAAAGAGCAGGATGCAAAAGACTTTAAATTAACAGATACCGATTTAAAACTATTGGGTTTTTCACAATAGAATGATTTAAATCTTGAGCCTTATTTTACTAATTTTATGTTTTCACACAAGATATTAACTATGAGTCGATTATTTGGATTTATTCATGCTATTGTGTTGATAAAACATCATCTTAGTCTTAATGGAGATCAACATGAGTTACTATCATATCCTCATTGAAGTGAACGACCACATCAGTACGATTGAACAAACTCGTGATGTTGAAATTCTGAATATTCAGGATATTAGCCCTTATCTCCACTCAATTCTGATTCCCTACTTCAATGAACAAGAAGTTGAACTTGAAGATGAAAATGTGACTCATGATGAGATTCTACATATCGAAGTAAAACAAACATTGTTGCCGATTGAACATTTGGTAGAAGAAGAACAAAAACAATTGCCGAGTGATACTGACGTCACAATTACAGCTTATGAAATTTTTAATGATCGTGATTTAAGTCAAGATGTGACCGCGGTAATTTTTGATATTTTAGAAGCTGTGAAATTAGATGTTGAACCATAAGAAAAAGGTCTACTTTTAGTAGACCTTTTTTTAAAAGATTGATAAATAAGTTATTGCATCATTTGTTTTGCCATTTCTTGACGAAAGGCTCGTAATATCTGCTGCCCTGCACGTCCAGTTGGGTTTAAGCCAAGTCTTGTTTGTTCTTGACGAATAGCTTGACGACTCTTGTCTCCAATTAATCCATCGACTGCACCAATATCATAGCCACGCTGCACTAAAAACTGTTGAATTTCACGACGCTCTGCACGAGATGTACCTGCATCATCGGTCGGCCAAGCAATTAAAAATGGTGTTCCACCACGTAAACGATCGGATAAATGGGCAATTGCCAAACCATAACTTTCCGCAGCGTTGTAGCTGTATATCGCGTCAAAGTTTTTGAACACCAAGAACAATGGACCATTGGCACCCGCTGGAGAAATTAATCCTGCCGATGTACTACCTGAAAGATTACCTTGAATTAAAGCTGTACCATCTGCACGGGTCACACCTTGCGCAATCCAACTATTCAGTGGTTTTTTATTACGGCGGCTTTCACCAGAAATCGACATCCCTGCTGGGATTTTCACTTCAAAGCCCCACGGCATACCTGTCTGCCACCCTGCTCGCTTTAAGAAATTCGCTGTCGAAGCTAAGGCATCTGTAGTACTCGAAACCAAATCACGGCGACCATCACCATCAAAGTCAACGGCTAAACGCTCATAAGTCGAAGGCATAAACTGAGTATGACCGAAAGCGCCAGCCCAAGACCCATAAAGTTGATCTTGCGTTAGATCACCACGTTGTAAAATACGCATGGTGGCAAAAAACTCACCACGGAAATAACTTTGGCGGCGACCTTCACAACTTAAAGTGCCTAACGCTTGTAATAAAGGATATTTACCCGAAATATCACCATAATTGCTTTCGACACCCCAAACAGCAACAACAGTTTCAGCCGGAACACCGTAAGCCTGCTCTACTCTTCTTAATACATCACGATGTTGAGCGAGCTTTTGCTTTCCAGCGTTTACTCTTTCTTCATCAACTAATCCAGATAAATAATCCCAAATTGGTGTGGAAAATTCAGGTTGATAATTTAATTTATCAATTACAGAATAATCAGGCGTTAGATTTTGAGTATAGCGATCATAACTCGAACCAGAGACACCTGATGCAATTGCTTGCGAACGTAAATTAGCGATACAACCTTGAAAGTTTGAGTTTGGCGTATAATTACTGGTTACTGAAGCTGTAGTAGTTGGTGTCGAGATCGTTGCACCATTAATCACAAGCTCAGCATGCGCCTGATTGAAAAAAGTAAATAAGGCAGTGCCTAGAAAAAAAGAAAAATGACGTTTCATGATTAAACCAAAAATTTTGAATTTAAATTTCCTATCCACATTAGCATGCTCTTAACAGATGTATAGTTTGGAAACGTAACTTTGAATTCATTCCGCAAGTTTTAAATTCAAATTACCCCTTTAAATTCATAATTTACGCAAATTTTTCAACATGAAAGTTATCAACAAGCGATCATTTAAATTCAAAAGCACAGCCAACCAATCATTTTAAATTTAAAAACTCGGCAGTATTTTTGAATTTAAAAGCACAAAGCC
Organism: Acinetobacter sp. Z1; assembly: GCF_024296945.1. NCBI lineage: Bacteria > Pseudomonadati > Pseudomonadota > Gammaproteobacteria > Moraxellales > Moraxellaceae > Acinetobacter > Acinetobacter sp. Z1. Next base: position 3,537,045 of record NZ_CP101115.1, read on the forward strand.
GCACCTATGTGCTTTTAAATTCAAATAACTATCTTTATTTTAAATTCAGAATCTAAAATAATTTATCCACAACCAGTGTTTGTCTTGTTTTAAATTTAAAAGTTTAAATTTAAAATTAATCTGCAATAAAAAAAGCGATCCTAAGATCGCTTTTAAAGTTACTGTGGATAACTTAGATATTCATATCAGCCGTTAAGGCTAATGGTACTGGTAAAACTTGAGCCAATTGACGGCACAAATCTGTTAAATCGTCCGAATTGTTAGGCATCAAAGTAATATGTCCTAACTTACGACCAGTACGCTCAGACTTATTATAAAGATGTAAATGCGCACCCTTGAGCGCCAAAACATCTTCTGATTTCGGATGTTGACCAATAATATTGATCATTACTGTTGGACGAACAACATCCGTTGCACCAAGTGGTAAGCCTGCAACTGCACGAATATGATTCTCAAATTGCGAACAAATCGCACCTTCAATCGACCAATGTCCTGAGTTGTGTACGCGACACGCCATTTCATTAGCATAAAGCCCTTGCTCGGTCACGAACAATTCTAGCGTGAGTACGCCCACATAATTTAAGTGATTCAACAAACGGGTAATATAGTCTTGTGCAACAGGCTGTAAATCAACGCTATTTGGCGCAGGCACAATCGAATGTGACAAGATGCCATGATGATGATGGTTTTCTGCCAATGCCCAAGTTCTTACATCACCGTTTTGTCCACGTACCGCGATAATCGAAACTTCACGGCTGAATTTGACAAAACTTTCTGCAATCAAGCTTTTCGCAGGACCGAGCTCAGCCCAAGCCGTGTCGATTTGATCTTCCGTACGTAACACGAACTGACCTTTGCCATCATAGCCACCTGTTACAGTTTTTAAGACAATAGGCAATCCAAGCTCAACAACTGCTTGTTTTAAGCTGTCTAAGCTATCAACAGCACGATACGGCGCAACAGGAATATTCAATTCATCAAATAAGCTTTTTTCAGCTAAGCGATTTTGTGCAGTTGCCAAAGCGAGGCGAGGAGGGTGTAGTGTTTTTGTTTGAGTCAAAACATCTACATCAGCAACAGGCGTATTCTCAAATTCAAGGCTAAATACATCTGCACTTGCAATGAAATCTTGCAATGCATGCTCATTTTTACTTGAAAACACAGGACCTAGAATAGCTGCAGGGCAATCTGTTTCTGCTTCGAAAAAGGTACATTGAATATTAAGCGGTAAAGCAGCTTGAGCCATCATACGCCCCAACTGTCCGCCACCAAAAATACCGATGGTTTTATTCATGATCAACCTCGTTACACTTGACCAGGAATATTTTTACTCGACACCTTTTCAGTTTGTGCCGTACGGAAATCCGCAACGTTTTTTGCGATCTCTGGGCGGGTTAAACCGAGAATTTGCGCTGCCATAATCGCTGCATTGGTTGCACCAGCTTGACCAATCGCCAATGTTCCTACGGCGATACCTGCTGGCATCTGTACAATAGAAAGCAATGAATCGACACCATTTAAAATTGAAGATTTAACAGGAACGCCAAGTACTGGTAAATCTGTTTTTGCTGCGCACATTCCTGGTAAATGTGCAGCACCGCCAGCACCCGCAATAATCACTTGGATACCGCGATCTCGTGCAGTTTCAGCATATTCAAATAAACGATCTGGGGTACGATGCGCAGAAACCACTTCAGCTTCAAAAGGCACACCCAATTGTTTGAGCATGTTAGCGGTATGTTCAAGCGTTGCCCAATCTGATTGAGAACCCATGATAATCCCGACTAAAGGTTGGCTATCTGTTGCGACCGCATTCATTGGCTTTTCCAAAACATGATAAAAATAGAAGAGTGTGCCGACTTAAGCCAAACACAAAGGAATAAATTGGAAAATATTATAGCGTTTTTTTCAAGCATCCCCAACTACAGAACGTTTTAACTAAAAGAAGAAATATTAACTCTGATTACGAAAAACAAAATAGACACAACCTAATAAGCAAAGCATTGCCCAGACATAATCTAACTTAAAGGGTTGTTTAAACATGAAGAGCATAAAAGGAACAAAAACGATCAGCGTCACAACTTCTTGGGTAATTTTCATTTGCCCCAAGCTCCAACCATGTTGACTGAATAACTTCGTTGCTGGAATCATGAAACTATATTCCAATAATGCAATACACCAACTCAATAAGATCGCTTGCCAAATTGGGGCGTTATGCAAATATTTTAAATGACCATACCAAGCCAAAGTCATAAAACAATTGGAAATAATCAATAAACACAGCGCTAAAAGAGTAGGGCTCAATTATATTTACTCTAAAAATTTTGCAATAATTTTATATTAAAATCAGTTTTTGGATAGAGTTTGAAAAAATTAAGAATGCTATGAAAAAATTATTTTTTACGACTATTTTATGTTTCTCAATGACTGTAAGTCATTCTATTGAAATAGATCTCGACAATCAAAATGAGGCGCTATCTGATTTAGCAGATATGTTTTATAGTGAAAAAAATGACCCTGTATATAAGTTTGAGACTTTAAACCCTAAAAAACTAGACTATTCTATTGAAAGCTTAAAACTGATTGATACTTATTTATCTGATTTAAGAAAGACCAATGTAGATCAAATTTCAGATGATCAAAGATTTAAGACCATTTTACGCACAGGGGCGTATGTTGGCGAGGTTATAAGAAAAAATGATAAAAATAAAAAATGGTATTGGGTCGACTATGAGACAGCTAAAGAAATAAATCCTGAGTTTTTTAAAGACAAAGCCCATTCAATTGAAGTTGCTGCTGTTCTTACAGATGGTGAAAGTTTTATATTTCCAATAAATAAAGTTGTTAAATTTATGCAAAACGGTGAAGAGGATAGTGTCTATTTTTTTGCAACGGTAACGTTGAAATCTTAACATTTCTGGCTTTAATTTTAAGTAAACAACAACGAATTTTGACTATCTTTTCCATAACAGCCTTGCTATCTTTTCAAGCAAATTTTTAATTGCATTACACACGTTTATTGCGTGATTGGATAAAGAGAGAAGCATGATGCATCTGCATATTTTGGGTATTTGTGGCACATTTATGGGGTCTTTGGCTCTATTAGCACGAGATTTAGGACATAAAGTCACAGGTTCAGATGCCAATGTTTATCCACCGATGTCAACGCAACTCGAAAATGCAGGTATTGAGTTGATGCAAGGCTATGATCGTAGCCATATGCAACCACATCCTGATCTTGTCATCGTCGGCAACGCAATGAAACGTGGTATTGATGCGATTGAATATATGCTAAATGAAGGTTTACCTTATATTTCTGGCCCACAATTCTTAGCTGATCATGTGCTACAAGGTAAACATGTCCTAGGTGTAGCGGGTACACATGGTAAAACAACGACGACTACGATGTTGGCTTGGGTACTAGATCAAGCAGGTTTAAATCCAGGTTTCTTAATTGGTGGTGTACCGCTCGGATTTAGTGAAAGCGCACGTTTAGGTGGCGGAAAATACTTCTGTGTTGAAGCAGATGAATATGATTCTGCGTTCTTCGATAAACGTTCTAAGTTTGTTCATTACCATCCAAAGACCGCGATTTTAAATAACCTTGAATTTGACCATGCAGACATTTTTGATGACCTTGCTGCAATTCAAAAACAATTCCATCATTTAGTGCGCACCATTCCAAGTGAAGGTCGTATTATTGCACCAATTACTGAAAGCAATATTGATGAAGTCTTGGAACAGGGTTGCTGGACACCTGTGCTTCGTACCAGTCTTGAGCCAAATGACCAAGCCGCTTTATCTGCTGAACTGATCAGTGCCGATGGTAGTCATTTTAAAGTCCTTGAAAATGGCAAAGCTATCGGGGAAGTAAAATGGAATATGACAGGACAGCATAGTGTAGCCAATGCTTTGGCAACGATTGCTGCTGCTCAGCATGTCGGTGTCAGCCTTGAGCAAGCCTGTGAAGCATTATCTAACTTTGGTGGTGTAAAGCGCCGTATGGAGCTTTTGGGAACGGTTCGTGGCATCGAAGTCTATGATGACTTTGCCCATCATCCAACAGCGATTGAAACTACACTCGACGGCGCACGTAAACGTCTTGGTGAACGTAAACTTTGGGCAATCATTGAACCACGTTCTAACACTATGCGTATGGGCAGCCATAAAGATGGTTTGGCTCACTCTGCACGTTTAGCGGATGAAGTGATTTGGTATCAACCAGAAGGTTTAGACTGGGATTTACAACCTGTAATCTCCGCATCTTCAAACAAGGCTGAAGTCAGCCGCTCTTTGGATGATATTATTGCACGTGTGGTCAATGAAGCAGGTGAGGGCGATGCTGTGGTGATCATGTCCAATGGTGGTTTTGGTGGGTTACACCAAAAGTTAATTACGGCTTTGTCGTAATTTAGCCAGTAGCCTATTTTCATAACCTAATTTTGTCACGGTATTCACTATCGTGACAGGCGGCATGGATGCCGCCAGTTGAGCAGGGGTTACATGGATGTACCCTCTGCTCAACAAAAGATTTTTGTTACTTTTCATCTTTGAAAAGTAAGGAAACGCCTATATCCAAACAGGTCAATGATTCAGCCTGTATGAGGCTGTCAAACTTTCCAAATAGAGATATCTCCAATCTATTTTGAATAGCAATTAACTCAGTTTATTCACAAACTTTAAAGGCAAAATCTTCATTGCTATGCCCATTGGCAACCAGGGCCACTGCGGAACATAAGCCTTTACTGATTCCTTCTCAATCGCTTTCACCAACGCCTTGCAACCTGTCTTTTCATCCACTTCAAACGGTAGTTTTTTCGCACCTTCGTTCATTTCAGTACGAATATAGCCGGGGAAAATGGTTGAAACTTTAATTGGCGTATACAACAACTCTGCACGAATGCCTTCCGCTAAATGTGCCACTGCTGCTTTACTCGCAGCATAGGTCGACAAATGCTTCGGTAAACCACGCATTGCACTCATTGAGGAGATCACCACCAAATGACCTTTGTTTTGCGCTCTGAAGATTTCAACTGCTGCTTCGCACTGTGCTAATGCTGAAATAAAGTTGGTTTCCGCTGTGGCACGATTTACTTCAAAATGCCCGTTACCAATACGACGACCATCACCTACACCTGCATTGACAATAATTCGGTCAATTGTCCCAAATTCCTGCTGAAAAGCTTTAAAAACCGTAAAAACATCATCGTAATGGGTCACATCAAGACTTTTGATTTTGACCTGAATTGCAAATTGGTTTTGCAATTCTTGCTGTAAGGATTCCAAACGATCTAAACGGCGTGCGCACAATGCCAAATTGTATCCTTTGGCTGCAAATTCACGTGCCATCCCAGCGCCTAAACCTGAACTTGCACCTGTAATTAAAATCGTCTTTGTCATTTCCTTCACCTATTCTTATTTATATCCATGTTAAGAGTTCAGCATCACGGGCTTTCAAATAATGATGCTCATTAAAACTGAGTAATTGCAAACGACCATCTGTCCAACGCAATGTGGTGATACTGGCATTGGCAATCGACCAATTCAGTGCAAAAATCTGTTTGGCATTCAAACCTAGAACCTTGCCAACCGCCACAGAAATCACACCACCTGAACTAAACACCACCGCCTGACGGGGTTGTGTGGCATTAATGTGCTGACATAAATCATGTAAAGCACCTTCTACACGTGTTTGAAAGCCTAACCATGTCTCATGATATTCATGGTCATATTGCTCTCCTATCCAGCGTTCAATCGCGCCATCAAAGATTTTGGCAAGATAAGCACGTGGATTGGCAATTAACTCAGCATCCTGCTTCAATAACTCAGGTTGATTAAAACGTTCATCATATTTGGCAAATACTTGTTGATGATCAAACTCATTCCAAGCCGACTCTGTATGAATTGGTGCTTCATCAAGACTTTGAGCCAATGCTAATTGTGCTGTTTGCTGATGCCGCTGCATTGATCCTGCAAGCACCAAAGGACGTTCTTTCAAGGTATGTTTAAAAAAATCACCCACTACCTGCGCCTGTTGTTCACCTTTGGCTGAAAGCTGATCATAACTCGCCGCACCAAATGATGCCTGCCCATGTCGTACCAAATAGATAGTGGTCATCGTTTTAAAATATCCTGTAATTTTACCCCATATTCAGGAATTAACTGCTGTGCTTCAGCATTGTCTTGTGCAATTAATTTTAGTGCCCGAATATGTAAGGCATGAATCATGATCCAGAAATCCTTAAAGGCTGGATTATCGGTTTGCTGATGGTAATAACGATAATAAATCTGTTGCGCAATCACCGCCAAACGGAACAAACCAAACACTTCATAAAATGCCCAATTGGCAGGTTGCATGCCTGTTTTTTCCAAATAGTAGTCCACCACCTGTTGACGTGTCAGCATGCCTAGTAAATTGGTTGGTTGACGACGACTAGACTTCATCAAAGTATCGTCATCTTCTTGAATCCAGTAGGCGAGAGCACTGCCTAAATCCATGAGCGGATCGCCAATAGTCGCCATTTCCCAGTCCAGCACTCCGATCACTGTCGTTGGTTGTTGCGGATCTAAAATGACATTATCAAAACGCCAATCATTATGAATCACGCAAGTTTTAGAATCCGCTGGAATATGTTGCTGTAGCCATTCCCGCACAAAGCTAAAATCAGGTACATTTGGCGTAAGCGCTCTACTATAACGTGCATCCCAACCTTCAACTTGACGACGGCAATAGCCTTCGCCTTTACCCAGTTTTTCCAGTTCTGTACCTTGATATGGCACTTGATGCAATTCAATTAATTTATCCAAAACATTCAGACACAACTGTTGAACTTGTGATTGATCCAATTGTAATTCTTTGGGTAAATTAGCTCGCGGAATGATGCCTTCAATCCGCTTCATGACATAGAAGTCACAGCCGATTATGTGCTCGTCCTGACACAATGCAACCATTTCAGGCAAGACAGGGTAGAACGGTGCTAGATGCTTCTGCACATTGTATTCACGAGCCATATCATGCGCTGATTTGGCTTTAGTACCTTTCGGTGGACGTCGTAGGATTAAATCTTGATTGTCGTATTGCAAACGATAGGTCCAATTCGAAGCCCCCCCTGAGTATTGAGTGACTTGTGCTTGACCTTGCAGTTCAACACCTTGATCCTTTAACCACTTTTCAACAGCGGAAATATCCAATTCTTCACCGTGACGAACCTGACCGCCGATATCAATCATTGTCATTTTATTATCCTTATTAACGACCATAGCCACGTTTTTTCAATTCTAATTTAGCAATCATGCCCTTATGCACTTCATCAGGTCCGTCAGCTAAACGTAAACTACGTGCTTGATTGAAAAATGCTGTCAGTGGCGTATCGCGTGACACACCTTCACCACCGTGAATTTGGATCGCCATATCAACGACGTTTTGCAATACAGTCGGTGCAACGACTTTGATTGCAGAAATTTCAGTGAGTGCTGCCATATTGCCTAAGGTATCCATCTTATAAGCAGCATACAGCGTTAATAAGCGAGCTTGATCGATCTGCACACGGGCTTCCGCGACACGTTCTAAATTGCCGCCAAGTTTAAGGATTTCTTTACCAAATGCCTTGCGTGACATGCCACGATCAATCATGAGTTCTAACGCTTTTTCCGCTGCACCGATACAACGCATACAGTGATGAATACGACCAGGCCCTAAACGCCCTTGAGCAATTTCAAATCCTTGACCCGCACCACCAATAAAGTTGCTCACAGGTACACGCACATTGTCAAAACTGACCTGTCCATGTCCATGCGGTGCATCGTAATCACCAAAAACAGGCAACATCCGTTCAATCGTTACGCCTTGCGTGTCGATCGGTACCAATACCATTGAGTGTTGATGATGACGATCTTTGTTGGGGTCTGGCGTATAAGCCATAAAAATAATGATTTTGGCATTCGGATCACCCAATCCAGATGACCACCATTTACGCCCATTCAGAACAATTTCATCACCCTCAATCACTGCCGTGGCTTGCATATTAGTCGCATCGCTCGACGCGACCGCAGGTTCAGTCATGCAGAATACAGACCGAATCTCACCATTCAGTAGTGGTTGCAACCATTGTCGTTTTTGATCATGACTTCCATAACGCCATAGCAATTCCATATTGCCGCTGTCAGGTGCATTGCAGTTAAATACTGTCGGAGCAAGCAGACTATGTCCTGTCAATTCAGCAATCTGTGCATATTCCTGTACCGATAAACCTGCACCCAGTTCAGTATCAGGCAAGAACATATTCCATAAGCCTGCTGCTTTGGCTTTGGTTTTGAGCTGTTCGAGTTGAGCTGGCCACTGCCATTTGGTCCAGTCACCATCGACATTGAGTTGATGCACTTCATCCCAAAATACTTTTTCAATCGGTTCTATTTCTTGTTGAATAAAAGCTTGTGTTCGCGCGATAAAATCCTGTGCACGTTCAGTTAATGCAAACATCATCATTTCCCTCAAGGTAAATATGTGGCGAAACTGAATTCGCTGCTTTACATCACCTTAAGCGGAAACTTATTATGAATGAAATGATTTTATTTTATTCAATACTATGAATCAGGTTCATAATATAAACCCATTGGAAGTGGGTAACTTCCATCGTATTGATATCAATCTGTATCCACTTTTTATTGCGATTTTTGAGCAAAAAAGCATTTCTAAAGCCGCTCAATTACTTTGTATTAGTCAATCTGCGGTCAGTCATGCTTTACAACGTTTGCGTTTGCAACTTAAAGATGAATTATTTGTGCGCAGTGGGCAAAAAATGCTTCCCACACCTTTTGCCGAACAAATTTATCAACCGATTCAAACGGCGTTATCAACGATTCAAAATATTGCGATTCCACAACACGACTTTGATCCTAGCATGCTGAAAAGCTTGAAAATCGCAATTCATGATGAAATTGAACCCATTATTTTTCCTCAATTAGTGCATCACTTTAGTCAACTCAATCTCGATATTCAGTTTTTGAGTTCCAAACTTGATCGAAAAAATATGCTGGCTGATCTTTCAGCGCAACAAATTGATTTTGTGATTGATCTAGTACAACCCTATCAAGAAAATTTACAGTTTGAAAACTTGATTGAAGATCATTTTGTGGCGTGTACACTTCAAACAGAGATGGATTTATCGCTCTATTTATCCTCACCACATATCGGTGTGTCCTCTCGGCGAACAGGATTATTGCTTGAAGATATTTATCTCAATCGACAACAACTTTCTCGACAAATTTTTATGCGCTGTCAGCACTATTCCACAGCCTTACAAGTCTTGGCTCAGTATCCCAAGGCGATTCTCACCATTCCTCATAGTATTTTAAAACATCTGCATTATGCGCAAGATTTAAAAATACATCAGTTACCCATCGAGCTTCCTAAAATTAAAATGGGTATGTATTGGCACGAACACGTCAGACAGAATCCTCGCCATCAGTTTCTTCGAAATGAAATTTTGAAAATTTTTTGAGCCTACCAAGTTAGCGTATTAAAACGCCAAACTTGGTGGTAGTTCAAATGGAAAGGAAGCTTAATGTGTTGCGATGCTTTGCTCATCATCACAATTCATCAAAAATGCTTTAGTCAACAAAAGACGAAGGATGTAGACAATCGCCATCGCAAACACAATGTGTCCAATCTGATTAAAGATAAATGGGATACACAACAGAACAAAAACCGTGATTGGATAAATCCAACGTTTCCATCCCTTTAAATAAAACGCTTCATAAAATAGCCATACGCAGGTGCTATAAACAACCAAACTTGCGGTAATAATTAAACCCATCATTTGAGCTGAAATTTCTGCATGTTTAGTTGAAACATCGACCGCAGCTGCTAATGCAGCCCCTAACACAGCAATACTAATAAAAATGAGAAAGTGTCCATAACCCCATAAAAATGGTTGTACACCACGGCGTTGATGGTGGTGATGGCTACGATCAAAATAAACCCACCACATCGCAAACATCATCAATAGCCCACCCACAATCAGAAAAATTTCCTCAACGTTCAATACTTGATTCGAAAATGCATCTTGAGTAGCAGCAAAACATCCAATAATCGACTCACCTAATACAATAATCGTCAACAAGCCATAACGTTCAACAATATGATGAGGATGCCAAGGCGTCGCCGCATGTTTTTCTGCATACAACGGTACTGCCAATTCAAATATCACCAGTAGTAGAAATATCAATGGACCGAGATGAATCGAAGTAAAATTACTAATCAACCAAGCTAATTGAACCAAAACAATGCCAATGGCATAACGATAAGCTGTCACTTTCCGTAAAGGATCATGTTTGGCAACACGAATCCATTGGATCACTAAAGCCAAACGCATAATGACGTAGCCTATAATGATCATGTCAAAATTATGCTGCTGGAATACCGCAGGAATACCTGCTGCCATCACTAAAGACCCAACCATTTGCACGAAAGTCAAACACCGATAAAGGGCATCATCATTGTCGTAGGCTGAAGCAAACCAAGAAAAGTTCATCCACGCCCACCAAAGTGCAAAAAACACCATAAAGTAGGTCGGTAACGCATGCCATAAATGACCTTCAATCATAGCATGATGCAGTTGTTGACCTGCTGTCGCAATGGCGACAACAAAAACCAAATCAAAGCTCTAAGGGTGTAGCAGCACGATGTGATTCTTGAGGATTTCGGGGGGCAAAGGCCTTTAATATTATGTGGTGAAGTTTTTCAGCACTCATATGTTTTTTCTCTACGCTGTATTTTGTTCATCATTATTGCTAAGACAATTCTTTAGAATGAAAGGGCAACACCAAGCATAATAAAATATTGTTGAAAATTTATTCATTCAAAATTTGCACAAATGCATAAATTATGTAATTCTATGAACATATTTGGATGTCAGCGTCCATACAAAATTAGTTTGACAAGGGGAGTAGCCTCCTTAAATCTAAGTAGTTTAAATACTTAGGCGCCAGCGTATCGTCATTACACTTTGCAAAAAGTCGGACTCTGGGCATCACGATTATTTGTGATGTAGGCAAGACCTTGATCATGTTGAAACAGATGTTTTATTAATCATCTGGCAACTGGTCGAGGTTTTTTTATGTCCATTTGCCAGATAGGGAGTTGTGATGGAAACTATCGGTAACTTATGGCTGTATGTCGTATTCTTTGGCATGGTAACAGTCATGCTACTCATCGACTTTTTAGGTTTTAAACAAAAACAAGACCAAAATGTCCCAATTAAGCAAGCAGCTTATTGGAGTATTGCATGGGTCACTGTAGCAGTATTATTTGGTGGAGGTTTATGGCTCTACCTACAACAGACACTGGGCGCCAACATCGCCAATCAAAAAACCATGGAATACTTCGCAGGCTATTTACTTGAGAAGTCTCTAGCGATCGATAATGTCTTCGTTTGGTTGATGATTTTCGCAGCTTTTGCAATTCCACCTTCTTTGCAACGTAAAATTCTACTTTATGGTGTACTTGGTGCAATTGTTTTAAGAACGATCTTCATTTTTATCGGTGCTTGGTTCGTTCAAGAATTCTCTTGGATTCTCTATATCTTTGGTGCATTCCTCGTTTATACAGGTTTCAAATTCCTAAAAGGTCAAGAAGAAGAAACCAATATCGAAGACAACAGTTTGCTGAAATGGTTACGCAAACACATGCGAATCACACCGCAATTACATGGTAATAGTTTCTTTGTCCGTCAAAATGGTCTGCTTTGGGCAACACCACTATTCTTGGTCTTAATCTTGGTGGAAGTGTCGGATGTCATTTTTGCGGTCGATTCAATTCCTGCAATTTTTGCGGTAACCACTGATCCATTTATTGTTTTAACAGCAAACTTAATGGCGATCTTAGGTTTACGTGCAATGTTCTTCCTTCTTGCAGGTGCTGCATCTAAAATGCATTACTTACCGTATGGCTTAGGCATCATTTTATTGTTTATCGGTGCGAAAATGTTATTGCTCGATGTATTCCACATGCCAATTTGGATTTCACTCGGCTTTATCGTACTGGTATTGAGCATCACTGCTTATCTCTCTATACGTCATAACAAACGCCAAGCTCAATAATATTAAACAGCTTCAAAGGGTCTTCAAATGAAGGCCCTTTTTGTTTATGTATTGATTACGAATCGTTTTATATTCAAAAAATCTTTCAGCCAAAATCATTTAAAAGAAGCTAAATTTTATTTTTTTAACACTAGACTCAGTTATTCTAAGCTCAAGAAAGGTACGTAAGAAAAATAAATATCCTTAATGGTATGCTCGTTCACATCAACTAACTGACTAAGACTAGCGGTGTATAACTCAAGATTCTGAGGATTGTTTTCAAAATCAGTCCATCCCAAAAAAACCTCCTGCTTTATCTTATCCATTTTTGTTATTGGAACTCGAAAGTATAGAATTTTCCCATCAAATTTTTCATCACACTCCCATTTAAAAAACTCTAATCCCTTGACATCAAACTGTTCATCTTCAAGAATCTGATAATAAAGAATCTCGTCATTATCTTCATCAAATGCAATAAACTCCTCAGATAAAAAATCATCTGAATGGTAAGTTAAAATCCTTTCATTTTTAGGGATACTGATATCATCTATAATGACCTCAATCAGAGCAAAACTTTGCATTGGATCTCCTTGATCATCGGTATAAGCGAATAATATCCACATGGTTTGAATTTGCTTTTTCATTTCCTCAATTAAAACAGAACTATTCTTAAACTTTTTAAAGCCATGATTTATTGCAAGATGAATTTTTGACATGACCAATCTCCTTTTGCGGTATTATTTTCAACAAAGACATTTACTGTCGATAAATTATTCATACTAATTTTCAATCAAAATGAATCGACTCAAATAATTACTCATATTTATACACGCTTTAAACGCTAAAATTAGGCGAATAGTCCAGTAAGTTTCACAAAGTCAGGTATAATCATTCGAAAAAGATTGTAGGTTGTTATGACTTTGGCTACTCCCATCACGGTCATTCGTGGTCGCTTCTTAGATATTCAAAAAACCGTTTCTCAAGCTACTGAAATTGCCGACCAAGTTCGTTATATCGAAGATGGCGTGCTAATCACTGAACAAGGCAAAATTCGCTGGTTTGGCACTTGGGATACCGCTCAAGATCATCTTCCTACAGATGTTGAAATCCAACATTATCCAGAACAATTGATCATCCCTGGCATGATTGACACGCACATTCACTTTCCACAAACCGAAATGGTCGGTGCTTATGGTGAACAATTATTGAGTTGGCTCAATACTTATACTTTTCCAACTGAAATCCAGTTCAAAGACAAAGCATATGCGACAGAAATTGCGCAATTCTTTGTGCAAGAACTGCTCAAAAATGGCACGACCACAGCATTGGTATTCTGTACGGTGCATGCTGAATCTGTTGATGCCTTATTTGAAGCCGCAGCACAGCACCAGATGCGTTTAATCGCGGGTAAGGTGATGATGGATCGTCATGCACCCGAAGCCTTGTGTGACACAGCAGACAGTGCCTATGAAGACTCTAAAGCACTGATTGAAAAGTGGCATGGTCAAGGGCGTGCTCTTTATGCGATTACCCCACGTTTTGCACCGACCTCGACACCAGAGCAGCTTGAAAAAGCAGGGCAGTTGAAAGCTGAGTTTCCTGATGTTTATGTACACACCCATTTAAGTGAAAATAAAGATGAAATCGCATGGGTTAAAGATTTATTCCCAGCGCAGAAAGGCTATCTCGATGTCTATCATCATTATGGCTTAACTGGTCAGCGTTCGGTATTCGCGCATTGCGTACATTTAGAAGATGCAGAATGGAAATGCTTGCATGAGACTGACTCTGCAATTGCTTTTTGCCCAACGTCGAACCTGTTTTTAGGTAGTGGTTTATTCCCTCTCAATAAAACATGGCAACAACAAGTCAAAGTTGGTTTGGGTACAGATATTGGGGCAGGGACTTCATTTAGCTTATTACAAACCGTCAATGAAGCCTATAAAGTACAGCAGTTACAAGGTGATAAACTCTCTGCTTTTGAGTCGCTGTATCATGCAACCTTAGGTGGTGCAAAAGCACTTGATCTCGATGATAAGCTCGGCAATTTCAATATCGGTAAAGAAGCTGATTTTGTCGTGCTGAATCTGCAAGCAACGGCTTTACAACAACTACGTCAGTCACGCTCTAAATCAATTGATGACAGCTTATTTGCGCTGTTTACTATGGGCGATGACCGTAATATCGAGGCAACCTATATCTATGGACAAAAAGCCTATAGTCAAAACTAAAACATCCTATAAACAAAAAGTTGGATTATTAATGTTGATGGTTGGTTGTGCCATCTTATTGAGACGAGATAGCTCTTCTGCTCAAAAGGATACATATTCTTCAACATCAAAAGATGCATGAAAGTTAATTTTGTTTTAAAATTCTCACATTAACTCAAGATTTCGAGGTGTTGCAGGTCAACACCTTTTTTATTTTCCCAATTTTAAAGTTTTAGGAATCTATCGATGACTGTTGCGATGCGCGTAATGATTTCCAGTGAAGAGATCCAAGCCAAAGTGAAAGAGCTAGGTGAAAAAATCAATGCACACTATGCTCAAAGTGATAAAGAACTGGTATTGATTGGTTTATTGCGTGGTTCAGTCATCTTTATGGCAGATTTATGCCGTGCGATTGAAAAACCACATGAACTCGATTTTATGACCGTTTCAAGCTATGGCGGTGGTACCACGTCTAGCCGTGATGTCAAAATTCTAAAGGACTTGGATGGTGAAATTCACGGTAAAGATGTATTAGTGGTTGAAGATATTATTGATTCAGGTAACACCCTCAACAAAGTAATACAAATGCTGCAAACACGTAAGCCCAATTCAATCGAACTATGTACTTTAGTGAGTAAACCCTCACGCCGTGAAATTAATTTAGAAGTAAAATTTTTAGGCTTTGAAGTTGAAGATCGATTTATCGTTGGCTACGGTCTAGATTATGATCAAAAATATCGCCATTTACCTTTTATTGGTGAAATCGGACTTTAAACGATCAATTAAGGCGCTATTAAGCGCCTTTTTTATAACGATATTCATCAAAGACCGCTCAATAATGCACAAAAATACGACATAACTGAGCAATCGACTACAGACAAAGCTTGGTTCAATCAAGCAGGATAACAACAAATACTATTGTTAAAACAAGGAGAAAAGACAATGTGGACTCTGATTGTAGCAATCGTTGTAGGTTTTTTTGCTGGTTTAATTGCGCGTGCATTACATCCTGGTGATGACAAAGCAGGTTTTATTGTCACGACTTTACTGGGTATTGCAGGTTCATTATTAGCAACCTATGGTGGTCGTTTACTTGGGTTGTACGGTGAAAATTCAGCAGCAGGTTTTATCGCATCCGTATTGGGTGCTGTAATCATTTTATTTCTTTATAAACTCATCACCAAAAAAAGCTAAACTGAAAACTCTCCCAAATCATCATAAATCATGATTTGGGAGTTCTTTTTTATAACCCTAATTCTTTCCAAATCGCTTGGATATCTTCTGCACTACGTCCACCGACCATTTTTAAACCATTGGCGAAAATTAAAGTTGGTGTGCCAGTTACACCTAGTTTACGCCCTAACTCTAAATTTCTTTCTATCGGATTAGCACAGGTCTTGGCTTTAGGTTGAATGTTTTTTTCTAGTAAATTTTTCCATGCATAAGCTTGATTTGCATCACACCAAATCTGTTTTGATACAGCAATCGATTGCGGTTTTAATGGATAAATAAACGTATAGATTGTTACATGGTTTAATTTGTCTAATTCTGCCTCTAATTTTTTACAATATGGACAATTAGGGTCTGAAAAAATTGCAAGCTCCCGTTTACCATTGCCTTTTACAGTTTTAATTGCATCTTTAAAAGGGAGTTTGTTCCAATCGATAGAATTTTGTTTTAACACTAGATCTTTGGTGAGATTCTTTTGGTCTTTCATACGCACCATAGAACCTACAAACATATATTGTGCATTTTCATCCAAATAAATAATTTGCTTATCTAAATTTGCACTATATAGACCTGCCATTTCGGTCTTTTGAATGTTAGTCACTTGGATATTAGGATAATTTTGATTTAAATTACTTTTGACAGTCTCTACATTTGCGAAACTCAAAGCAGAAATACAACTCAAGATAGAGAAAATTCCAACTTTCTTAAACATGATGCACACTCAATTCAAATCAAAAATTAACCGCGATTGTAATGACTAACAGATGCTTAATCTCATGAGATTACTGAGCAACAACTAAAACCCAACCAAAAAACCTGATGTTTCACGTGGAACGTTTATTTATAACAATCAACTTAATCCTCAAACTCGTGAAAAAGATATTTTTGGTTAGAAATTGACAATTTTTTTCACAGCATATTGATATTCAAGCAATATGCAAAAATCAAAGTAGAACATTTGGTTTATTTTTGGAATAATCCCATTTCAACGATCACTACAAGCTTTGTTCACTAATTCTTTTAAATTAAATCGAAATAAAATGAGCTACAGAGATTATATTTTTATCAGACATACAGATGGATCTGTTGTTTTGAATAAAGAGATTTCACATCACTAGACTGAACAACAGTCATATCTTTGAGTTTGGGTAAATTCATGTATAACGCGGAACTATTAGAAGAAGCAAAAACCTTTATGTTTCACATGCTCACCAAAGTAGTTGAATATGGTGGCTCAGATTTATTTATTACAGCAGATTTTCCACCGAGTATTAAATTACAAGGCTTGATGCGACCGTTAGGACAACAAGAATTAACTGCGGAAAAAACCAAGTTATTTGCTTATAGTTTAATGAACGAAAAACAACGACAAGACTTTGAAAATGATTGGGAATGTAATTTTGCCATCAATGTACCCAATGTATCGCGCTTTCGCGTCAATGTATTCAAACAGCAGCTGCAAATTGGTATGGTCATTCGTACCATTACATCAGAAATTCCAACCTTTCAAAAATTAAAACTTCCTGAATCGCTTAAAAATGTGATTATGGAAAAACGTGGTTTAGTCCTCGTGGTGGGTGGAACTGGTTCAGGTAAATCGACATCATTAGCAGCAATGATTGATCATCGTAATGAAAATTCAGCAGGGCATATTATTACGGTTGAAGATCCAGTTGAATACGTACATAAACATAAGAAATCGATGATTACCCATCGAGAAGTCGGTGTCGATTGTCACTCATGGCATCACGCACTCAAAAACACCCTGCGCCAAGCACCTGATGTGATTTTAATTGGTGAAATCCGTGATACAGAAACTATGGAGCATGCGATTGCTTTTGCTGAAACAGGACATCTCTGTTTAGGGACTTTACACGCAAATAATGCCAACCAGGCCTTAGATCGTATTATTAACTTTTTCCCAGAAGAACGTCGCAATCAATTATTGATGGATCTTTCATCCAATATGAAAGCGATTATTTCACAACGTCTGGTGCGCACTGAAGATGGTAAAGGGCGTCGAGCTGCGATTGAAATTTTACTGAATACGCCGTTGATTGGTGACAATATTCTAAAAGGACAATTCCATGTTCTTAAAGAAATCATGAGCAAGTCACGTGAGTTAGGGATGCAAACCTTCGATCAAGCCTTATTTGGGCTTTATAATGAAGGAGCTATTAGCTACGATGAAGCACTGCGTAACGCTGATTCTGTCAATGAATTACGTTTACAAATTAAACTTAAAAGTACGCGCCAAGAAGGAATGCCTGTCAATTCTGCGGCTTCATTGGATATGGTGAAAGAAGAAGTTGAAGAGCAAGAAGAAGCTTAAAAAACTAAAGCTTAAGTTTGAATAAAACTTAAGCTTTTTTAATAGCCTTTCATTTGATTTTGGAATTACGCCACTCTCCCATAACTGCATGCCTCTCATCTTCATAAGACACGGCAAGTTGGGAGACTAAACGACATGAATCACATTTAAAAGCAAAATTATAGAATTCATCATCCTCAAAACCAGTGCTCCAGTTTTGACCACAAGATGGGCAGAGCCTTTTGTCTTCATTTCTCCTACGTCCCCAATAACGTTGAAGATAATAATATGTAGGTATACCTGTAACCTCTTCAATATATTTACATATATTTTGTCCAGCTTTTGACAATTCACTATCTGGGGTTGCCAATTGTTTATAGGCTATTTTTTCCAAAGCACCACTATGTATCCAAGCTTGATCACAGTTTTTATATTCTTGTTGCCAAAAATATATTTCTTCTCGTTGCTGATGCTCTCCAGAAAGAAGAAAAATCGGAATTGGGTGACCACTATCCCCTCGACGCATGGGTGACTGCCAATCATTCATATGGGTATAGAGATAAAGAAAGCTAGCGTTTTGCCAATGGGTATTTTGTTCAGGAACATCATCATCAATACATTCCCATAATGGTTCACAACCAAATAACTCAATAACGCGTTTCAGTCGATCTATGCCATATTTGCAATGATATTTTTTTAAATTTGCATTAATTCCTTGCAAATTAATATACGTACAAAGTAGTCCATTATGTACGATTAAATAATACTCACCACACACTTGTCCATTATGTAATAAAACAGAAAGATAATCCTCAATTAACCATTCGGCTTGTTCTCGATTTGTTTTTGTAATTGACCCAAAAATCACTTTATAAGCAATCATTTTTAACTCATCAGAAGTTTTGAAATAAGAAAAATAGTAATAAAAGTATAATAATTACGCTAAACTAATTATCAGTATAATCCATAATCAAAGTACTAATTTATTATTAATTAGTACTTTAATCTTATTTTATAATTCTCAAAATCACTAAAATACTAGATTACTTTCCAATACAGAACGAACCGAAAATCTTTCCGAGTAAATCATCAGCACTGAAATCGCCTGTGATCTCGCCTAAAGCATTCTGAGCCAGTCTTAAAGATTCCGCCACCAACTCACCCGCGTTAAATACAACGAGTTGCTCACGTGCCTCTGCTAAATAGCGCTGAGTGCGCTTCATTGCGTCTAAATGACGTGTTCTTGCAATAAAGGTATCTTCTTCTGGCTGGAAGCCAGCATGCGCTGTAATCGCATCTATGAGTGATTGCACACCCATATCTTGTTTTGCAGAAACTCGAATCTGGCGGAAACCTTGATAATCAGTTATTTCTGCTTGTTGTCCAGTTAAATCGCATTTATTGCCAATAAGCATCAAACGCTTTGGTTCAATATGCTCTGCGAAATATTCTTTTGCTAATGCCAATGGCTCATCTTTTTGATTTAAGTCATAAACCAACAGCAATAAATCTGCCTGCTCGATTTCCTTAATCGCACGACGAATCCCTTCTTGCTCAACGATATCGCCCGTTTCACGCAGACCTGCCGTATCGGTTAGGGTAATTGGCAAGCCATTTAGACTAATCTTTTCGTGCAAAACGTCACGAGTAGTCCCTGCAATATCGGTCACAATGGCACGCTCATGTCCTGCAAGTGCATTCAATAAGCTAGATTTACCTGCATTGGGTTTACCCGCGATCACCACCTGTAAACCTTCACGTAATAACTGACCTTGACGTGCAGATTGTTGTACCGCTTTGACAGAATCTTTTACATCATCCAATAAAGCTAAAATCTTACCATCCGCGAGGAAATCAATTTCTTCTTCTGGAAAATCAATTGCAGCTTCTACATGCAAACGTAAGTGAATTAGTTTTTCTAAAACCGTATTAATTTTGGTTGAAAATGCACCTTGTAAGGATCGAACTGCAGAACGAGCAGCTGCTTGTGAAGTGGCATCAATCAAATCGGCAATTGCTTCTGCTTGCACCAAATCCATTTTGCCATTTTCAAAAGCACGCATAGAAAATTCACCTGCTTTTGCAGTAGTAGCACCCAAGTCAAGTAAACGTGCCAGCAAAGCATTTTGAATCACAGGACCACCATGCCCCTGTAACTCCACCACATCTTCACCAGTAAACGAATGAGGGTTTGGAAAACACAGTACAATCCCTTCATCCATGACCGAGCCATCAGCATCAAGGAATTGACGAAATCCAGCCATTCGATCCGCAGGCAGACTTTTTTGGGTCAGTTGCTCGGCAATCACATAAGCCTTAGGTCCAGAGAGACGAATCACCCCCACACCACCACGACCTAATGGAGTAGCAATCGCAGCAATTGTGGTTTGATGTAGCATTTTAAATTCACCTAAAAATACGAGGGTTTTGTAGCGTAAACCCTAAATATACACAAAGAAAAATCCGCTTAAGATTACCATCTTAAGCGGATTAATTCAGTAAAAGTTCCCGATTAAGAAGCAGACTCAACCTTGTTGAGACGATCTTTTTCTACACTTTTATTGATAAACGACTGCTGTAAAATCGTAATACTGTTGTTGACGATCCAGTAAAGTACTAAACCAGCAGGGAAGAACAGCATAAATACCGTAAACATGATTGGCATGATACGGAATACTTTTGCCTGCATTGGATCTGTTGGCTGCGGGTTTAACATTTGTTGAACATACATGGTTACACCCATGATCAACGGCAAGATAAACCATGGATCCATTGCTGAAAGATCTTGAATCCAACCTAACCATGGTGCATGACGAAGTTCAACCGATTCCATCAATACCCAATACAACGCTAAGAAAATCGGCATTTGTAATAACAGCGGTAAACATCCAGACAATGGATTAACTTGTTCACGCTTATATAACGCCATCATTTCTTGAGAGAAACGCATACGGTCTTCACCAAACTCTTCTTTCATGCGTTGCATTTCTGGCGCAATCACACGCATTTTCGCCATTGAGCGATAACTTTTTGAAGAAAGTGGCCATAAAATCAATTTCACTAAAATCGTCAATAAAATAATTGACCAACCCCAGTTACCAACTATGTTATGGAAGAATTGTAGACCTAAGAAAAGTAGCTTCGCAATTGGCCATAACCAACCATAATCAACTGTCTGATTTAAACCGACAGCAAGATCTTTTAATTCAGATTGAATTTTTGGACCTGAATATAATTTGGCATCTACTTCCATCGAAGTACCCGCAGGTACATTGATTACTGGCGAAGTAAAACCAATAATATTCATCTTATCAGTTGACTGACGCGATTCTAATTTAGCTGTATAAGGCTGACCATCTGCTTGAGTTAACTTTAAATTACCTGGAATCCAAGCACTAACAAAATAGTGCTGAACCATAGCAACCCAAGCATCTTTCGCTTCAAGGTTAAGTTTCTCATCAGAGAAATTCGCAAACTTTAATTTATTATAATTTGCTTCTGGAGTACCCCAAGCGCCACCTAAGAATGTGCCTAGCGTAAAGATACCTTGATCAGATTTGCCTGGATCATCTGAATTATCACGTTTTAACTGACCAAACATTTGACCTTGCCAGTTTTGCTGACTACGGTTAATGACTTGATGCTTCACTGTAATTGGATAATCACCTTTGGTAAAAGTGAAAGTTTTAATCACTTCCACACCTTCAGGTGTTTTAAAAACCAATGGAACAGTTAAAACTTGAGCTGTACCGCCATCTTTAACTGCGACGTTTTTTGCATCCGCCAAAGTATATGCTGATTTCTCAACATCATACATTGGACGACCGTTACGGTTACTGTCCGGTCCATTTAAACCAATTAAACCAGATTGAGCGACGTAAGTACGTTTCGCATCATTTTCCAACATCACAAATGGTTGATCACCATTCTTGCTTTGATCGTGGCTTAATAACTCAATACGAACAATATCACCACCTTTAGGATTAATCCAAAGATGATAAAGATCTGTTTGCACAGAAATCAATTGCTGGTTCACAGAAGCCTTTTCTGTGCTTTGTGATGCAGTCACATTTGCTTGTGGCAAGTCTGAAGCCGCTGTTGCATTTTGAGCATTTGGCAAATCTGCAGATACTTCATGCGAACTCACAACTGCCGCTTGTTGTTGCGGTGCTGTTTGAGCATGACCATAATCTTTTTGCCAAGCCAAAATTAGCAAATATGCGGTAACAAACATGGCTCCAAGGATTGCAAATCTGGCCCATTGTTGCATATCTATTATCCCAAATGGTTAGAGAGATTTTGCTTGAATAAACGATCACGAAAGGGTACAGCAACGTGATGCATTTGAGAATCTATTTGATGAAACGAAATAAAACGAATCGCTTTTCTTGGAACGGGATCATAGCCTGAACCACCCCAAGGATGACAACGGCAAATTCGCTTAGTCGATAGCCATACACCTTTTGCTGCACCATGTATTTGTAATGCTTCTACTGCATATTGGGAGCATGTGGGAATATAGCGACAACGAGGACCCAATAGTGGACTAATTGCGATTTGGTAACATCTTATCAGCCAATGCAGCAAACGTACCATTGGAGATCTCTAAATTTGGAGGGATGTTACAACGACTTTGGAATGCTTCTTTGCTAAGCGTTGTAATTTTTGCCAAGCAAAATCTAATTGTTGATGTAATTCTTGATTTGTTATGGTTTCTATACCTATTTTAGGCATAACCACAATATCGATATCAGCATTAAATTGCGCTTGATGTAAACGAAAGCTCTCACGAGCAAGACGCTTTACTCTATTTCGTTCGTGCGCACGACGCACTTTCTTTTTAGCAACAACAATACCCAAACGGCTTTTAGGCTGTTCGGTTAATTTTGCTAAAAAAAGGAAATGGGGCTGATGCACTTTAAAAAGCGCACCATCAAATACACTTTTATAATCAGCGGCACAGCGAATACGAGATTCCGTACCGAAACTGTAAAGTGTCATCACCCAAGTCTGGTCAGCTTAACAGTATTAAACAGTTAAGCTATGACGACCTTTTGCACGACGACGAGCTAAAACTTGACGACCTGCTTTAGTAGCCATACGAGCGCGGAAACCATGAACGCGTTTACGCTTTAATTCTGATGGTTGGAAAGTACGTTTCATTTCGAAACTCCAAAATGATCTTTCTGTAAAGGTCCGCGATTTTATTGCGCAATGTTTACGCTGTCAATCAAAAATCCAAAACTTTACATTTTCTTTGTTCTGTTTTGCTGAAATCAGAAAAAGTTGAACTAAATACTTTTTATTGAAAACAAAAAATATACACACGCTATCTATTTAAATTATATCACTATTAAGTTATATTCACAGCTTAATAGCATACTTATCAACAGTAGCTATTCTGGTTTAAATTTAATTCTTGGATTTTGAATTTAAATTTCGATATGCTCAGTTATCCACAAACCAGCCTAATCTTATAAGTAAATTCAAATTTTAAAATTTAAATTTATTATTATTAAGGGCGCGTTTTTCTGTGGAAACACGGTTTATTTTAAAATTAAACAAAAACTTACTTTGTGGATAACTGTGTTTTTATAACTTTTATACTTTGTGGATAACTTTGATCTAAAAATTATCCACAGCTTGTGCAAAAAGTTATTCACATGCACTTTTGAATTTAAATTTATAAACAAGTGCTTTCTTTTTCATCGAAAGTCACCTAAATTTCCCTGACAGATGTGGATAACTTGGTTAGAATGGCGACCCCTTAGCAATGAGGGTGGTTACTTTTGAATTTAAAAATGGATATTAGGGGATGCA